>NZ_BBRM01000001.1 GCF_002090155.1 Demequina sp. NBRC 110056
CTCGTGAACGCCGACGACATCCAGATCAAGCTCGCTCAGGGCGCCAAGCCCGGCGAGGGCGGTCAGCTGCCCGGCAACAAGGTGTACCCGTGGGTCGCCGAGACCCGTCACTCGACCCCGGGCGTCGGCCTCATCTCGCCGCCGCCGCACCACGACATCTACTCGATCGAGGACCTCAAGCAGCTCATCCACGATCTCAAGAACGCCAACCCGCAGGCGCGCATCCACACCAAGCTGGTGTCGGAGGTGGGCGTCGGCACCATCGCGGCAGGCGTCGCGAAGTGCAAGTCGGACGTCGTGCTCATCTCGGGTCAGGACGGCGGCACGGGCGCGAGCCCGCTCAACTCGCTCAAGCACGCGGGTGCGCCCTGGGAGATCGGCCTCGCCGACACCCAGCAGACCCTCGTGCTCAACGACCTGCGCGACCGCATCGTCGTGCAGGTCGACGGCCAGATGAAGACCGGCCGCGACGTCATGGTCGCCCCCACGATGACCTCACCGCACCCTCGCTCCCCCGCCGTCGTCCCGGCGCGCGCCCGCTTTGCCTCGCTCGCCTACCTCGCCGCGCGCGATGTGGGCGAACGCCTGAGTCGCGAGATGACCGCCGACCATGTCCAGCACCACGACACGCCTCGCCACCGCAGCCCCCTCGATCGCCTGCGCCGTGCCGGCCAGGTCGCGCTGAACGCAGTCTCGACGCACACCCGTCGCTGGGCCGATGCGCTCGACCACGGACGGCCGTCCGCCGTATGAGCGTTCCCGCCACCGCGACCACCAAGGACGCGATCCTCAGCGCGACTCGCGGCGC
>NZ_BBRM01000002.1 GCF_002090155.1 Demequina sp. NBRC 110056
GTGAGGTTGTGAACGCGGTCGGCGGGCGTTGATCCGTCGAGTGCGGTGTGGGCGCGATGGTGATTGTAGTGATGGAGCCAGTCGTCGTAGGTGGCTGCGCGGGCGGCGTCTGAGCGGTAGGTCTGGGCGTAGGCCCATTCGGCGGCAAGGGTCCGGTTGAACCGTTCGACCTTGCCGTTGGTTTGCGGCCGGTAGGGCCGAATGCGGACATGGGTGATGTTGTCACCGAGGGCTTGAGCAAACACTCTCGAGCGGTAGCACGAGCCGTTGTCTGTCATCACGGCGGTGACGGTGATGCCATGGTCGGCGAAGAACGCGTTCGCTCGATGCCAGAACGCGGCCGCGGTCTCCTTGCGTTCGTCGGCGAGCTGTTCGGAGTAGACCAACCGGCTGCAGTCATCAACGGCGTGGTGGAGGTAGGCGTAGCCGATGCCGCGTTTGCCACTGTTGTGCCGGCCGGTCTTCTTGCCGACCTTGCGCCAGCCTCCACCGTCGGGGATCCGACCGAGCTTCTTGATGTCGACATGCACGAGTTCGCCCGGGGTGTCCTTGACGTAGTGGACGGGCTTGGGCTTGCGCACCGCCAGCCCGGTGGCCTGGTCCAGGTGATGCAGCAGCGGCATCCGATAGCGGGCCAGCACCCGCCCCACGGTCGAGCGGGGGATCCCCAGGTGATAGCTGATGCGGTGGGGACCCCAACGGCGGTTGAACCGCAGTGCAATGATGCGTCGCTCGCGCCTGAGCGACAACCGGCCCGGACAATGGCCGGGCCGCGACGACCGGTCAATCAGTGCCAGCCCGGCACGATACCTGCCAGCCCACCGCGACGCGGTGGCCGGTGACACCTGGAACCGTTCAGCCGCTCGCCGCACCGTCCAATGGTCATCAACGATCAGTGAAGCAAGCCTGCGACGCCCCTCGGGCGTCAAGGGAGCGTTAGCGTGGGTCACGAAGGCCTCCGTGGAACGAAGTGAGTGTGGTAACCCACATCGTCCCGGAGGTCTTCGCTTACTTCACGCGTTCACAACCTCCCAGGGAAGAACAGCTAAGGCGGGAAAGAGGTGGCGACCTGCGTGCGTGCTGTGCCTCGCGGGGAAGTGCAGGCGACCTGCGCGAGTGCACCTTCGCGCGGGGGTGTTTGGGCGACCTGCGCGCGCGAACCTCCGCGCCGGTAGGTGCTCGTGGCCCTCGAGCGCGCACTCGCAGCGCTCGAGGGCGGCGCGGGGAGCCTCACGGGCTCACGCGTAGACTCGGGACCATGACCGACACCGTCCACGCCACCGATGTCGAGGCCGCCGTCCTCGAGGCCTGCCGCCGCGCCAAGGTCGCCTCGCGCGCGCTCGCGACCGCGACCCGAGCCACCAAGGATCAGGCGCTGCACGCGATGGCGGACGCGCTGGTCGCCCAGTCCGACCGCATCGTCGCCGCGAACGCCGCGGACCTCGAGCGCGGACGAGCGAACGACATGTCGCCCGGGCTGCTGGACCGGCTCGAGCTGACCGCCGAGCGCATCGGCGCCATCGCCGACGCGCTGCGCTTCCTCGCGACGCTGCCCGACCCCGTGGGCGAGGTGCGACGGGGATCGACGCTGCCCAACGGACTGCGCCTGGTGCAGAAGGCGACCCCGATGGGCGTCGTCGGCATGATCTACGAGGCACGCCCGAATGTCACGGTCGACGCTGCTGGTCTCGCGCTGAAGTCCGGGAACGCCGCGGTGCTGCGCGGCGGCTCCGCGGCGGCGAGCTCGAACGAGGTGATCGTCGCCGTCCTGCAGGATGCCCTCGAGACCGCGGGCCTGCCGCGCGATGTGGTGCAGTCGATCGACGCCTACGGCCGCGAAGGCGCCCGCGTGCTGATGAACGCGCGCGGGCTCGTGGACGTGCTCGTCCCTCGCGGTGGCCGTGAGCTGATCCAGGCGGTCGTGCGCGACTCGACGGTGCCCGCGATCGAGACGGGGGAGGGCAACTGCCACGTCTACCTCGACGCCTCCGCACCCGTCGAGCGGTCCGTCGAGATCGTCATGAACTCCAAGACGCAGCGCGTCGGGGTGTGCAACGCGGCCGAGACGCTGCTCGTGCACCGCGACGCGGCGGCGACGGTGCTGCCCGCGGTGCTCGCCGCCCTGAGCGGGGCCGGCGTGACCTTGCACGCCGATGCGCGCGCATCGGCCCTCGCTCCGGAAGGCTCGACGACGGTCCAGGCGACTGAGGAGGACTGGGCGACCGAGTACCTCAGCCTCGACCTGGCGGTGCGCGTCGTCGACTCGCTCGACGAGGCGATCGAGCACATCCAGCGCTACAGCACGGGCCACACCGAGGCGATCGTCACCGAGTCGCTCGCAGCCGCGGACGAGTTCGTCGCGCGCCTCGACACCGCCGCGGTGCTCGTGAACGCCTCGACGCGCTTCACGGACGGCGCTCAGTTCGGGCTGGGCGCGGAGATCGGCATCTCTACCCAGAAGTTGCACGCGCGCGGCCCGATGGGGCTGGGTGAGCTGACCACCACCAAGTGGATCGCCTACGGCGACGGCCACGTCCGCGACTGACGCGCCCCCGAGCGTGGAATAATCGTCAACCAAGTCCGAGGAGAGGATCCCGCGTGATCACCGAAGCCGCTGAGACCACGACCCACGTGGTCAACGAGCTGCCCATCCCCGCCGAGGCCTTCGGCCTGCTGGCCTTCACCGGCCTCATGGCGCTGCTGTTCGTCACCTACGCGTTCCGGAGCATCGGCAGCCGCCACTGACGTGAGCGCACCGCTGTCGCGGATCGGCGTGCTCGGTGGCACGTTCGACCCGGTCCACCACGGCCACCTCGCGGCCGCGTCGGAGGTGTGCGCGGCCCTCGGTCTCGACCAGGTGCTGCTCGCGCCCACGAACGTGCAGCCCTTCAAGGACGGCTTCGACTCCGCGCCCGCGGAGCATCGCCTCGAGATGTGCCGCCTGGCGGTCGCCGGGGACGAGCGGCTCGCGGTGACGCCGGTCGACGTCGAACGTGGCGGCATCACCTACACCGTGGACACCCTGACCGATCTCCGTGGTCAGCTGCCGGGCGCCGAGCTGTACTTCATCACAGGCGCCGATGCGCTCGCGAGGCTTCCCGAGTGGAAGGACTCCGAGCGGCTCACCGAGCTCGCCCGGTTCGTGGGAGTGACTCGGCCGGGCCACGCGTTACCCCAGTTGGATACCGCACACGCGTTGGTGGAAGTTCCCGCCATGGCGGTATCCTCAACCGATGTCCGCCGCCGGGTGAGGGCCGGAGCGCCTGTCCGCTACCTGGTACCTCGCGCCGTCGCCGACTACATCGCGCAGCACGATCTCTACGCCGGAGGATGGGATGACTGACGAGAGCCAGCCGCTCTCGCGCCGGGAGCGCCGCGTTCGCGCCGAGCGCGACGCCAGCCGCCAGGCCGAGGACACGGCCTCTCTCGACCTCGGGCCGATCTCGGACTCGATCCCGACCATCGGGCCCGACGGTCGCGCCCTCAGCCGCCGCGAGCGGCGCCGCATCGAGCGGTCCGAGCGGCCCATGGAGACGTGGACCGCCGAGGAGGAGATGCTCGCCACCGGGCAGATCCCCGCGATGACCCCCGCTCGGATCGCCGAGCAGGAGCAGATCGCTCGCGAGAAGGCCGAAGAGGCGCAGCGGGACGCGATGAGCGCGAGCCAGCAGCTCCCGACCGTCGCCGAGGAGCCCGCAGGGGCCGATGCGCCCGCGACGGCCGCTGAGGACGCCGGGGTGGTCGAGCCGCAGGACGAGCCGTCCGCGCCGAGCGTGCCGCAGCGTGCCTCGCTCATTCCCGGTGCCGCGACCGCGAAGCCGGAGGCCGACGCGCCCGAGGCGGACACTGCGTTCGAGCCCGAGCCCGAGCCCGAGCCCGAGCCCGGCCCTGCCGAAGGTCTCGATGTCAGCGCGGACAGCGCCCAGGAGACCACAGACGTCTCAGAGGACGCTCCCGAGACTGACGGCTTCGGCCCGGCCGATGCGGTCGACGCGCCTGCGGAGCCGGCAGCGCCCGCGACGCAGGGATGGGCGCCGATCTTCGCTCCGGGCGTCGGCGCGGCTGCGGGAGCCGCAGCGAGCGCGCCTGCGGATGCTGCGGAGGCCCAGCCGAGCCCGGTGGTCGAGTCCGCCGCAGACGTCGACGAGCAGGTTGAAGCCGCAGCAGACGCCGCTGATGCCACGCCCGTCGCCGTCGCCGAGCCGGACGTCGCGCAGATCGACGTCGTCGAGGCTGACGCCGCCGAGGACGAGCAGGCGACCGAGCCCGAGCCGGCGGCCGACGCGCAGGCCGACGACGACACTGATGTGACCGACGCTGAGCCGGCCGCCGCTGAGCCTGAGGCATCCGACCAGCCCTCGCCGATGGGCATGCCGCCTGGCATGTCGCCCGAGATGTTCGCCGCGCTGTTCCCCCCGGGTTCTCTGCAGCGCCGCCTCATGGAGCAGCAGAACGCTGCCGCGCAGGAGGCGGAGGCCGCGGCGACCGACGAGGACGTCGACGACGACGAGATCCGTCGCCTGAGCCAGGAGGCGGCCGCGGGCATCGACTCGGTGGCAGCCGCGCCCTCCACCCCGGAGGCCGAGGCCGAGGCCGCACCTCAGCCCGACCAGGAGCCCGAGCCCGAGCCGCCCGCCTCGCCCTGGGACCAGGTCTCGGCGCCGAGCGTGCCGCTGCCCGAGGCGCCCCCGGCGCCCGAGCAGTCCGAGCCGTCCGCCACCTCGGTGGAGCGTCCCTCGGTGTGGGCCTCCCAGCCGTGGGACCGCGCGCCCTCGGCCGCCAGCGCTACCGAGGCCCCCGGATCGGCCCCGTCGTCCGACGCTGGCAGCGCCCCGAGTGCTCCGTCGGCATCCCCGATGACGTGGCGCACCGCACCCAGCGCGACCTCGGCTGGTGCCGATCCTGCGCCGTTCAGCGGACCGATCCAGCTCGACGCGGCGGACTTCCACGAGCGTGCCGCTGCGCGCCAGCCTTCGTTCGACGCGATCCTCGGCACCGCGGACCACGAGCAGACTGCTCTGCTGGACGAGGCATCCCTCGAGAGCGTCGACTCGACCGGCATCGACTTCGACGCCGTCGACCAGACCTCGGAGCCCGCCGCCGAGGCAGCGTCCTCCGCCGCGACGACCGCCACCGGGGGCGCCGACTGGAGCGCGCTGCCGCTCAGCCAGGTCGACCACGCCGCGCGTGAGCTCCCCGAGGTGGCGCCGCAGGACGACATCGAGCACCCCGACCTCAGCTCCGTCGGCCGGCACACCTTCTCGCCGCAGAACGTCGAGCCGGTGCCCACGGGCCAGATCGAGGTGCCCCCGCGAGAGAAGCCGGAGCTCAATCCGGCCGGTGGAGCCAAGCACTTCCGCTGGGTCCACGTCATGGTGATCGGCGCCGTCGCCTTCCTCATCGGCGTCGTCGTGTGGAACGTCTGGCAGGGATCATGAGCGCATCAGAGCACGCCGTCGAGCTGACGAGGGTCGCGGCCCGCGCCGCCGATGACAAGAAGGCCACCGAGCCCGTGGCCCTCGACGTGAGCGCCCGCATGCCGCTCGCGGATGTCTTCCTGGTCCTGTCGGGCTCGAACGAGCGACAGGTCGTCGCGATCGCGGAGGCCGTCGAGGAGGCCCTGCACGAGCAGGGAGCCAAGGCGCTGCGCCGCGAGGGCGTCCGCGAGGGACGCTGGGCGCTGCTCGACTTCAACGACGTCATCGTTCACGTCATGCACCAGGAGGATCGGGCCTACTACGAGCTCGAGCGCCTGTGGAAGGATTGCCCCGTCGTCGCTCTCGACTAGGAGGTCCCCATGCGCGTCTTCGTGGTCCGCCACGGTCAGACCACGTGGAACGTGGAAGGCCTCCTCCAAGGGTCCTCGGACGTCCCCCTGACGGCGCTCGGCCACTCCCAGGCCGTCGCGAGCGCGAAGGTCCTCGGCCGCATCGTCGGCCCGGGCGCGACGATCGCCTCCTCGCCGCTCACGCGCGCTCTGCACACCGCGGAGGCCATCGGCCAGGTGCTCGGAGTCGCGCCGGTGCCGGACGACCGGCTGCGGGAGCGCGCGTACGGGGTGTGGGAGGGGATCACGCCCGAGGCGCGCCTCGCGGGGTGGCCCGACGAGGTGCGCGAGTGGCGCGCGCATGGCAACCCGCACCTCGAGGGCTTCGAGCAGCACGACAGCGTCCGCGCCCGCATGGTCGAGGCGATCGAGGAGTGGGCCGATGCCGCCACGGGCCCCCTGGTCATCGTCACGCACGGCAGCTCCGGCCGCGTGGGGCTCCAGGGGCTGCTCGGGCTGTCCCTTGAGCACCGCACGCTCGGCAACCTCGGCAACGCCGCCTGGTCGCGGCTCGCGCGGCGCGGGCGCGGGGAGTGGACCTTGGAGCGTCACAACGTGACGCCGGACCTGGTGGGCACGGCCGCATGAGCGCCATGCTGCTGTGGCGCCACGCCCACACCGAGTACAACGCCGACGGGCGCCTCCAGGGGTCCCTCGACGTCCCGCTGGGGGAGGAGGGGCGTTCGCAGGCCGAGCGCGCCGCCCGCAGGATCGTCGCGCGTCACGGTGATCAGCTGCGCATCGTCTCGTCGCCGCTGTCTCGCGCCGTGGACACGGCGGACGAGCTCGCGACGCTCGTGGGCACGGACGTCACCGTCGACCCAGGCCTCACGCAGCGTCCCTACGGCGTCTGGGAGGGCCTCACCTGGGCCGACGTGCAGGCGCGCTGGCCCGACGAGTTCGCGGTCCGCCGGCAGGGCCTCGACCCCGACATCCCCGGCTGGGGTCGATCGGCCGACGTCGCCGCCCGGGTCGGTGCTTCGCTGTGCGCTCACTGGGACGACGAGGCGGTGACGGTGATCGTCAGCCACGGCAGCGCCATCCAGCTGGGCCTGCTCGACGTCCTCGGGCTCGACCCGCTGTCGCGCACGTTCGGGTCGCTCGCGCACGCGGCCTGGCACGAGGTGCGTCAGGTGGACTCGAAAGCCTGGCACGTCGACGCCTTCGGGCTCGGGGCGGATTAGCGTGACGGGGCCCGAGTGGGTTATGCTGTCAGTCGCTCTTCGGAGCACCGATGCTCGTCAGAGCATGGGGCTGTGGCGCAGCTGGTAGCGCACCTGCATGGCATGCAGGGGGTCAGGGGTTCGAGTCCCCTCAGCTCCACGATGTGTTGAGACAGCATCACGAAAGCCGCTCCTGAGGGGGCGGCTTTCGGCCTTTCCGGGCGTCGTTCGCGTCGGGTCGCAGAGGCCCTGCCCCGAGCGTTGAGGAGTTCCTGTGTCCGGTCGGCGTCGCTGGTTCGCCCTCATCACCGTGTCGGTCGCGGTCTCGCTCATCATCGTGGACTCGACCATCGTCAACGTCGCGATCCCGTCGATCGTCGACGACCTGGGCATCAACTCGACCCAGGTGCAGTGGGTGCAGGAGTCCTACACCCTCGTCTTCGCGTCGCTCCTGCTCGTCTTCGGCGTCCTCGCCGACCGCGTGGGCAGGCGCCGCATCATGCTCATCGGCGTCGTCATCTTCGCGGTGGCCTCCGTCCTCGCGGCGCTGTCCCCGAACGGCGGCATGCTGATCCTCGCGCGCCTGCTCCAGGGACTCGGCGGCGCGATGATCCTGCCGACCACGCTGTCGATCATCAACGCGACGTTCCGCGGTCGCGAGCGGGGAATCGCGTTCGCCGTCTGGGGATCGACCATCGGCGGCATGGCCGCCATCGGTCCACTGCTGGGCGGATGGCTCACGACGGACTTCTCGTGGCGGTGGGCGTTCGGCATCAACCCGCCCATCGCGGTGGCGATCCTCATCGCCGGCCTGCTGGTGATCGACGAGTCCCGCGCCGAGCACCGCCGCGGCACCGACCCCGTCGCCGCCGTGCTGTCCGTGATCACGTTCGGCGGCATCGTGTTCGGGCTCATCGAGGGGCGGTCGCTCGGCTGGTGGGCGACCCTCGATGATGCGGCGTCATGGTGGCCGTTGCCCATCTCGCCGGTGCCGGTCGCCATCGCCGTCGGTGTGGGCGCCGGCGCGTGGTTCATCCGTCGCAGCCTCGTGCGGGCGCGTCGCCAGCGCCCCACCCTGATCCCGCTCGACCTGTTCACCATCGCGTCCTTCCGCAACGGCAACGTCGCCGCCCTCGTCGTGTCTCTGGGGGAGTTCGGGCTGCTGCTGTCCCTGCCGATCTGGCTCCAGAACGTGCTCGGCTATGACGCGCTCGCGACGGGGTGGATCCTCGTCGGGCTCGCCGCCGGATCCTTCGTCGCGAGCGGCGCCGCGCACGCGCTGACGACCCGCTGGGGAGCGATCACCGTGGTCCGCATCGGCATCGCGGCGGAGATCGTCGGCGTGGTGGGCATCGGCGTCGTCGCGCGGCCCGACTCGACGTGGCCGTCGATCGTCGCGCTGCTGGTCGTGTACGGCTTCGGTGTGGGCCTGGCTACCGCGCAGCTGACCGGGGTGGTGCTTGCCGAGGTGCCCGTCCAGGAGTCGGGCGCTGCGTCCGGGACGCAGAGCACGGCGCGCCAGGTGGGCTCGGCGCTCGGCATCGCGATCCTCGGCACGGTCCTGTTCGTGTCGACCGCGCAGGTGCTCGACTCGCGGCTGGAGACGCAGGGCGTCCCCGCAGAGCAACGTGACCAGGTGGTGACGGCGGTCGTGGACTCCGCCGGGGGAGCGATCGCCGGACTCGACGGCGATCCCGCCACGGCAGAGGCGGCCGACGCCGCGCGTGAGGCGCTCACGGACGGGACACGCTTCGCGGCGTGGACGGCCGGCGGCTTCCTGATGCTCGGCCTCGCCGCCACTCTCACCCTGCGCCGCCGGGAAACCGCGACGACCGCAACGACCGGACGACCTGACGACGTCACGACCTGACGACGGAGGGCCGATGCGGTCGCGACGACCGCATCGGCCCTCCTTCTCAGTGGGGGTGGGGCGTGGCAGCGCTCACGGCGCGGCGAGCGCCGCCACCTCGTCGGGGGTGAGCACCGCGGTGGAGATGAGGAGCTCGTCGACGTCGCCTTGGAACGGGGCGTCCCAGTAGTTCACGCCCAGCGCGAAGGTGGCCGCCGGGCTCGTGAGGACGTCGGGGAACCCGGTGCCGCTGTGGACGGCTGCTCCGTCGAGGTACAGCGTCACGTCGCCCTCGTCGACCGTGAATGCCACGTGGGTCCATTCGTCGAGCGGCAGGGTGGTCCCGGAGAGGCCGTCGTACCAGTGGCTGCCGGTCGCCCACAGCATCGTGTCGCCGTTCCAGCCGCGCGGCACCACGCTGAGCCAGGTGTTCGCGTCGGACGCCGCGAAGAACGCCGTCGTGAACTGCGTGATCGCCGAGGGGCGCAGCCACATGCTCACCGAGTACGTGTCGCCCTGGACGAGGCCGTTGGGCAGTCGGATGCCCGAGGCGCCGTCGAGCCGGACGGCAGAGCCCACTGCGCCGTCGGGGACGTAGGAGACGGCCCCGCCCGTGGTGTCGGCACGGTTGCCCGTGACGGTGGGCGTCGCGAGCGCGCCCGCGTCGTCCGCGAGCGTGTCCTCGAACGACCACGAGCCGACGAGGCCACCGATCGGCCGCGCGACGACCGTCACCTCGAAAGCGACCTGCTCGGAACGCTTGCCGTTCGCGACGGTCGCGGTCAGGGTGACCGTCGCATCGGCCTCGCCGGCGATCGGACGGGTGACCGACCCGTCGGTCGCGAGCACCGACGGGTCGCTCGACTCCCACGCGATCGTCGTGCCCGAGGTGCCGGTCGTCGGCAGCGCGAGGTTCGCGGTGACCGACGAGGTGTCCCCAAGGTCGAGCTCGTCCACGACGGCCTCGACGGCCTTCTTCGGCGCCAGCACGTCGACGGCACGTCCCCACAGGGTGACCCCGCCGTCCGACACGACCGAGAGCGTGGCGGTCCAGTCCTGCGTCTGCTCGTCCCAGCCGCGGGAGATGACCCCCTCGTAGGTGACGCCGTCGATCCTCAGCTCGACCGCATCGGCCCCGCGCAGGCGCCACGTGCCTGAGACCTCGCCGATGACCTTGCCGAGCGCCGTGAGGCGCACGTCCACGGGCAGCGCGGGCTCGGCGGTGATGTCCTTGCCGAGGTCGACCAGCTGCCAGTCGCCGATCATCTGCGTCAGGCGCGCGCGCAGCTCGCCCTCGCCCGCGTAGCGCGTGGGAAGGACGACAGGCCAGCCGTCGCGTGTCATCTCCATCCGGTGGACGCGCACCTCGTGCATCTCGCCCGTGCCGGGGAATCGCGAGTGCAGCACCATGAAGGACTGCCCGGTGTCGGGGTCGTCGTACCAGGAGGTGTGGCCGGGGGAGACGTAGCCGGTGCCGGCGCCGGACCCGGGGTCGCCGAGCTCGCGGGGGAACTGGTAGCCGCCCATGAGCTTGACGCCGTACGGCTGGATCGAGGCGTCGTCGAAGATCGTGCCGGGCGCGCCCTTCACGTCGGCCATGTCGTTGCCCTCGGCGTCGAGGTACGGCCCCTCGGGGCTCGTCGCCCGCGCGACGCGGACGTCGTAGCCGCCGTTCGCGTCGAGCCCCCCGAAGGACAGGAACAGGTAGTAGTAGCCGGTCTCCTCGTCGTACCGGATCGAGGGCGCCTCGATGCGCGAGTGGTTGCCGCCGACGAGGTGGGTGCCGTAGCCCTGGCCGGGCAGCGGCTCACCCGTGGCCTCGTCCATCTCGAGGATGAAGATGCCGCCCGAGTAGGAGCCGTAGACCATCCAGAGGTCGCCCTCGGCGTCGTAGAACGCGTCGGGGTCGACGGCGTTCGGGTGGACGGTCGCGTCGTAGATCTCGCCAGGGTTCTCGGACTCCTCGTCCCACATGCCGGACTTAAGCAGGATGCCCTGGTCCTCGTACGGGCCGTCGACGTCAGCGGAGGTCGCGAGGCCGAGCGCGCTGCGCGGAGAGTCGCCCTTGCAGGCGTTGTAGTACATCGCGAACTGGCCGTTCGGCAGCTGGACCACGTCGGCGGCCCACAGCGTGGAGGTCTGTGCCCACGCGAACGTCTCCGCGAGCTCGGTGTAGATGTCCTCGAACAGCGGGTTGTCGGACTGCTGGGAGAGGTCGACCGAGTGCTGGGTCCAGCTCACGAGGTCCTCGGTGTGTGCTGAGGCGCCGTGCGAGCCGAACACCCACACGTCGTCGCCGTCGGCCACCACAGAGGGGTCGTGCACCGTCACGTCCTCGAAGGTGGGGTCTGCGGGGGTGCGGTAGGGGTCGAGCCAGCGGCTGATCGCGTCCTTGGCTCGGGAATCGCGGGAGTCGTCGCCTGCCTGGGCGGCGGTCGCGCCGGTGATGCCGGCGGTGAGGGCGAGCGCTGCGACCGCTGAGGCGGCGGTGACGCGGCGCGTGCGCGGCGAGAGGGGTGCCACGGAAATCTCCTGTTCGTCGTTGGACAGAGATGAGGACGAGGTGAACGTTCACCTGAGTTCCTCGCGAGCGACTGTACAACGATGTAAACGGCATGCGCAACAGAGGACGCAAGAGCAGTCGCGTGCGACTCGAGCCACGGCGTACCGTGGCGGGCATGAGCACGCGCGACGTCCCCGCCCAGGTGGGCGACCTGCCGCCCATCGGACGCCCGGCGAACAGTGCGCTCATGGCGCTGGGCGTGACGACGCTCGAGGGCGTCGCGTCCCTCGGCAGGACGCGTCTGCTCGCTCTGCATGGCGTCGGGCCCAAGGCCGTGCGCCTCCTCGAGGAGGAGTGCGAGCGCCGGGGCGTCGCCTTCCGGGAGTGACGACTGAGGAGGGCCGATGCGCGAGCCGGCCCGCGCATCGGCCCTCCTCGGCGTGTGGTCAGGCCTCGGGGATCTCGCGCGCCCAGTCGGTGCGGTTCACCGTGGACGGGTCCGGGCCGCCGCGCGTGCCCGTGTCGAGAGCGTCGATGGCCTCGAGCTCGCGCTCCGACAGCTCGAATCCGAAGACGGCGATGTTCTCCGCGATGCGCGCGGGCGTCACGGACTTGGGGATCACCTGGCGCCCCTGCTGCACGTGCCAGCGCAGCATGACCTGGGCCGGCGTCGCGTCGTGGGCGCGGGCGATCTCGCCGATGGTCGCGTCGTCGAGGGTGCTGCGGCCCTTGTCGCCCCAGCCGGGGTAGAAGGTGATGCCGCCAAGCGGCGACCACGCCTGCGACACGATGCCCAGGGCGTCGTGCTTGGACAGCAGCTCGGTGTTGCGGAAGTAGGGGTGGATCTCGACCTGGTTGACGGCGGGGACGACGTCGCGAAGGTCGAGCAGGCGGTCGAGGTGGTGCGGGAGGAAGTTGGAGACTCCGATCGCCCGGACCTTGCCGTCCGCGAGCAGCGTCTCAAGGGCGCGGTAGGCCTCGAGAGCGATGGACTCCTCGTCGCCGTTGAGCGGCTGATGCAGGATCAGCAGGTCGAGTTGGTCCACTCCGAGCTTGCCGGCTGCCTTGTCGAACGCGTGGAGGGTCGCGTCGTAGCCGTAGTCGGTGATCCACACCTTGGTCTCGAGGAACACGTCCTCGCGCGCGACGCCGGAGCGGCGCAGGCCCTCGCCCACGCCTGCCTCGTTCGCGTAGGCCGCGGCCGTGTCGATCATGCGGTAGCCGGCATCGAGCGCGGTG
The DNA here is from genome assembly GCF_002090155.1 of Demequina sp. NBRC 110056. Lineage (GTDB taxonomy): Bacteria > Actinomycetota > Actinomycetes > Actinomycetales > Demequinaceae > Demequina. The sequence continues at coordinate 12,582 of NZ_BBRM01000002.1, forward strand.
TGCACCGCGGTCGCCGTCTCGTCGGGCGGGGTCTGGAAGACGCCGTAGCCCACGGAGGGCATGGTGACGCCGTTGTTCAGGGTGATGGTGGTGGTCATGCAAGCACCGTAGGCACGGCTCGCCCGCCGGAGACAGGTAGCGCTGGTACCTGTCTCACGCGGAACTCCCGCGGCGGCTGTGCGGTTGACACGATGGCGAGGTACCGAACCCCGATCTCCGAGGAGACGCAGTGAAGAGCACCATCATGTACAAGGCAGGAGATGTCCGCATCGAGGACCGTCCCGCCCCGCGCGTCGAGCTGCCCACGGACGCGATCATCCGCACCGTGCGCGCCTGCATCTGCGGGTCGGACCTGCACCCGTATCACGGGCTGCCCGAGATCGATGGCGGCAACCCCATGGGCCACGAGGCCATCGGCGTGGTCGAGGAGGTGGGCGCGGATGTCGCCCGAGTCAAGCCGGGCGACTTCGTCATCGTTCCCTTCGCCTTCTCCGACAACACCTGCGCGATCTGCCTCGACGGGTTCCAGACCGCGTGCCCGCACGGTGGGTTCTACGGCAACGTGGGTGACCGCAGCGCCCTGCAAGGCGAGTACTCGCTCATTCCTCAGGCGGACGGCTCTCTGGTGAAGGTCCCGGACGTGAACCCCGCGGACGCCTCCGATGAGCTGTTGGCCTCTCTGCTGACCCTGTCCGACGTGTACCTCACGGGATACCACGCGGCCTTCATGGCTGACGTGAAGCCCGGCCAGTCGGTGACCGTGGTCGGTGACGGCGCGGTCGGCCTCGGCGCCGTCCTCGCCGCGAAGCAGATGGGTGCCGAGCAGATCGTCCTCATGGGCCGCCACCAGTCGCGCACCGACCTGGGGCGGGAGTTCGGCGCCACCGACGTGGTCGCCGAGCGCGGCGACGAGGGCATCGCCAAGGTCCTCGAGCTCACCGGTGGGCTCGGCTCGCACGCCGTGCTCGAGGCGGTGGGCCACATGCCCGCGTACGAGCAGTCCTATGGCGTCGTGCGTCCCGGCGGAGTCATCTCGCGTGTGGGCGTGCCGCAGTACGAGAACGCTCCTGTCGGCTTCCGATCCCTGTTCGGCAAGAACGCGCGACTCGCGGGTGGCCCGGCACCGGTGCGCGCGTACCTCGAGGGCGCGATCGAGCAGGTGCTCTCGGGTGAGATCAACCCCGGCAAGGTGTTCGACCTGACGGTGGGCTTCGACGGCGTCCCGGACGGATACAAGGCCATGGACGACCGCGAGGCGCTCAAGGTGATGATCGACCCGAGCCTGTGACAGGCGCCGCCGCAGCTCGCCGGGAGGCGACCGCCACGCGGCGGGTCGAAGAGAGGAGAACCACATGGCACAGGAGTTGAAGCGCGGTGACACGGTTCTGGCCGTCGGCGCCACAGGCTCGATCGGACGCCTCGTCGTGGACGAGCTTCTCGTGCGCGGCTACACCGTTCGCGCGCTCGTGCGGGACGCGGCGCGAGCGCGCGCGACGCTTCCCGAAGCGGTCGACCTCGTCAAGGGCGACCTCGCCGCCGGCGCTGGTCTCGCCGACGCGGTGGCCGGAGTCGACGGCATCGTCCTCACTCACGGGGGCGACGGCCGTACCGTCGACTACGAGGGGGTGAGGAACCTCCTCGAGGCGCTCGGCGGGAGCCGGCCGCGCATCGTCCTGATGACGTCGATGACCACGTCGCGCGGCTCGGATGCCTTCGGAGGCGTGCTGCACTGGAAGCGGCGAGCCGAGCGGCTGGTGCGCGCCCACGGAGCCGAGTGGACCATCGTGCGGCCGGGCTGGTTCGACAACGAGGCTCCCGGCGACACCGGGGTGGTGCTCGAGCAGGGCGACGCGACGGCCTTCAGCGAGCACCGCGGAGTGGCGCGGACCCAGATCGCCGCGACGCTCGTCGCGGCACTCGAGCAGGAGGCCGCAACGCGCGTGACCCTTGAGCTCTTCGCGGCTCCTGGAGACATGCCAGCCGACTGGGCGGCCGCGTTCGGCCGCCTCGACAAGGACGACATCGACGCGAACGCTGGTGCTCACGACGCCGGCATCGTGCTCGCGGACGAGCCAGCCGAGGTGCTGGCAGACATCACGCGGCTGCGCGCTTAACCACATCGAGCCGCGCACACGAGCTCGCCGGGAGGCGACCTCTGTGCAGGCTCACCACACGGATCGACCGCAGGAGGCATCATGCACACCAGGACCCTGGGCCAGGGGCTCGAGGTCTCGGCCATCGGGCTCGGAGCCATGGGCATGTCCATGAGCTACGGCCCCAACCCCGGCGACCGGGACGACATGATCGGCGTGCTGCGCCACGCGATCGATCACGGCACGACGTTCATCGACACCGCGGAGGTCTACGGGCCGTTCGTCAACGAGGAGCTCGTGGGCGAGGCCATCGCGCCGGTCCGCGAGCAGGTGGTGCTCGCGACCAAGTTCGGCTTCGACGTGAGCAGCGGTTCGATGGGCGGCACCGACTCGCGCCCGGCAACCATTCGTGCCGCGGTGGAGGGCTCGCTGCGCCGCTTGAAGGTCGACGCGATCGACCTGCTCTATCAGCACCGCGTCGACCCCGACGTGCCCATCGAGGACGTCGCCGGCACCGTCGGCGAGCTCATCGCAGAGGGCAAGGCGAGGCACTTCGGTCTGTCCGAGCCGGGCGTGGCGACGCTGCGTCGGGCCCACGGCGTCACGCCGGTGACGGCGGTCCAGAACGAGTACTCCCTCTGGACCCGCGACCCCGAGGCGGAGATCCTGCCCGCCTGCCGCGAGCTGGGGATCGGCCTCGTGCCGTTCAGCCCGCTCGGCAAGGGTTTCTTCACCGGCACGGTCAAGCCCGGCGACACCTTCGGCTCGGGCGAGATCCGTGCGAACGTGCCGCGCTTCAGCGAGGCGAACCTGGCAGCGAACTACGGCCTCGTCGAGCACGTGACGGCGCTCGCGGAGTCCAAGGGCGGCACCCCCGCCCAGGTCGCCCTGGCCTGGCTGCTCGCCCAGGACGCGCGCATCGTCCCCATCCCGGGCACCCGCAAGCGCGAGCGGATCGACGAGAACGCGGGCGCCACGGCGCTCGCCCTCAGCGCGGACGAGGTCGCCGACCTCGACGGGATCGTCGACCGCCTGGGCGTCGCGGGCGACCGCTACAACGAGACGCTGATGAGATCGGTGGGCCGCGACGCGGCCGAGAGGAGCACGTCATGAGCACTGAACGCCAGCAGCAGGGGCCGACCGTGAAGGGTCCGGCCGAGTGGTTCACCGGGGACGTGTACTTCAACGCGTACTACGCGGGCCAGGAGCCCTCGCGCGCGAGGCTCAACCTGGTGCGCTTCACGCCCGGCGCGCACACCGCCTGGCACCGCCACGCGGTAGGGCAGACGCTCCATGTGACCGAGGGGCTCGGCTACGTCCAGTCCCGCGGCGAGGAGCTCATCGTCCTGCAACCCGGCGACACCGTGCACACACCCGCAGGGGAGTGGCACTGGCACGGCGCGACTGCCGACCAGTTCATGTGCCACCTCGCACTGTGGGAGGGCAATGGGCCCGACGACGACGAGCCGGAGACCGAATGGGGCGAGCTGCTGACCGATGACGAGTATCCGTCCGGGCCTACGGTGGAGTCATGAGCCCGCGCAATGCCGATGAGGTCAAGGCCTTCCTGTCGTCCCGCCGCGAACGGGTGACGCCGGACGAGGCGGGTTTGCCCGCGTACGGCTCGCGTCGGCGTGTGAAGGGCCTGCGTCGCGAGGAGGTGGCGATGCTCGCGGGCGTCTCGGTCGACTACTACGTGCGCCTAGAGCGCGGCAACCTCTCGGGCGCCTCGGACAGCGTGCTCGACGCGCTCGCGACCGCGCTGAGGCTCAACGAGGCGGAGCGGGAGCACCTGTTCGACCTCGCCCGGGCCGCGGGCCCCGCCCGCGCATCGGCACGCCGCGCGCCCGCGTCAGTGCCGTGGTCCGTCCGGAGCCTGCTCGACGGCATGACCGCGGTCCCCGCGTGGGTGCGCAACGATCGCCACGACATCGTGGCCGCGAACCTGCTGGGCCGCGCGCTCTACTCGCCGGTGTTCGACGGCTCGGACGTGAGACCCGTCAACACCACGCGCTTCACGTTCCTCGATCCCGCCGCGCGGGAGTTCTGGCGCGACTACGACCAGATCGCGCACGACGGCGTCGCGATGCTGCAGATGGAGGCGGGCCGCCATCCTCACGACAAGGCCCTCACGGCCCTCGTGGGCGAGCTGTCGATGCGCTCCGAGACCTTCCGCCAGTACTGGGCGACGCGCGACGTGAGCCTGCACCGCAGCGGGCTCAAGCGCCTGCGCCACCCCGTGGTCGGCGACCTCGACCTGACCTACGAGTCGCTGCCGCTCGCCAGCTCGCCTGGGCTCACGCTCAACGTGTACGTGGCACCCGCGGGCTCGCCGACGTTCGACGCGCTCGCGATGCTCGGGTCCTGGGCGGCGACGCAGGAGGCGGACTTCCTCGAGCTCGACGCGCCCGTGCTGGGGGTCAGCACGGACGCGTGACCGCGGAGCGCCGATGCGCGCTCAGGCGCCGCGCCCGCCTCACCGCGGGTGCGGCGAGGCGGTGTCGCCAGCTTGTGTCGTCAGGTCGTGTCGTCAGGTCGTGTCGGTAGGCGGCGTCGTCAGGCCGCGACGGAGCGTCCCTCGCGGGACCGGGATACGAGGGCGACGAGCTCCGCGTCGCCGACGTTCGCGCCGAAGGCCGGGGTGCCCGGCTGTAGGTGCCGTCCCGATCGCAGGCCGCCGATGTGCACGGGGTCGAAGCCGAGGGCGTCGACGACGCGCGCCACGGTCGCAGCCGCGCCGTCGTCGTCCGACGCGATGGCGATCGCGCGGCGGCCCTGCGCTCCGGCGGGCAGGCCGCCCTCATCGAGGTCGTGGTAGCCCATGTGGTTGAAGGCCTTGACGAGTCGGGCGCCCACGAGGTGGCGCGCGACGATCTCGGAGGACGTCGTGCGCTCGTCCGTGAGGTCGTCGCGCTCGCCGTCGACCTCCCACCAGTAGTTCATCGCATCGACCACGACCGTGTCGCGGAAGGCCTCCGCGGGAAGCTCGAGGTGCCGGCCGAGCGGCAGCGCCAGGATGACGAGGTCGGCGTCGCGGGCGACATCCTCGCCCGTCGCCACGCGCGCCCCGGGGGCCAGGACGTCGACGGTGAGAGCGATGCGCTGCGGGTCGCCCGAGCCGGCGACGACGACGTCGTAGCCCGCGGCGACGGCGATACGCGCGAGCACGGTGCCCAGCTTGCCGGCGCCGAGGATGCCGACGGTCCGCACGGTCTGCGGGGTCATCGCGCGCCTCCGTCCGCGAGGATGTCCTTGACTCGGGGGATCACCTCGGTGCCGAACAGCTCGACGGCGCGCATGCGCGCGCTCGCGGGCATGGCCCCGCCTCCGGTGTAGACCAGGTCGAAGCGCCCGGCGTCGACGGCCGTGATCCCGGCGGCCATCTTGGCCGCGACGGTCTCGGGCGAGCCGACGTACAGCGACCCGTGGTCGATCTCGCCGTCGTAGTCGGCGCGAGACATGGGAGGCCACCCGCGCTCCGCTCCGATCCGGTCGCGCATCGCCTTGTAGCCGGGGAAGTAGACCTCCCGGGCCTCCTCGTCGGTCGGGGCGATGAAGCCGTGGCTGTGCATGCCGACGGGGTGGGCCGTGGTGCCGAGCTGCTCGGTCGCGCGGCGGTAGAGGTCGACGTAGGGGGCGAAGCGCTCGGGTGCACCGCCGATGATCGCGAGCATGAGGCGGAAGCCGTAGTGCGCGGTGCGGATCACCGACTGCGGCGAGCCGCCCACGCCCACCCAGGTCGTGAGGGAGCCCGAGTCGGTCTTGGGGTAGACGTCCGCGTTGGTGAGCGGCGCTCGGGTCGTGCCCTCCCACGTGACGGGCTGCTCGGTCAGCAGGCGAGAGAACAGCTCGATCTTCTCCTCGAACAGCACCTCGTAGTCGGCGAGGTCGAAGCCGAACAGGGGGAAGGACTCGGTGAACGAGCCGCGGCCGAGGATCACCTCGGCGCGCCCGCCGCTGACCGCGTCGAGGGTCGAGAAGCGCTGGAAGACGCGCACGGGGTCGTCGGAGCTGAGCACGGTGACGGCGGACCCGAGGGTCACGTGCTCGGTGCGCGAGGCGATCGCCGCAAGGACCATCTCGGGGGAGGAGATGGCGAAGTCCGCGCGGTGGTGCTCGCCGAGCGCGACCGCGTCGATGCCGATCTGGTCGGCCAGCGCTGCCTCGTCGACCACCTGACGCAGCGAGGCGGCGTGCGACATCGGCTCGCCCGAGTCGTGCAACGGCAGGTCGCCGAACGTCTCGATGCCGAACGTCACGTCTGTCATGGGGTGCTCCTTCGTAGGCTCCAATTCATTGAAGCGTCAACGAAGTAGCGTACGGGATGCCGTGAGTATTCCCGCGCGGGACCGGCGACTCAGGCGGCGAGCGCCGCGCGCACGTCGTCCGCGATGTCCGCGGGCTCGGTGTTGGAGCCGTAGCGCCGGATCACGCGACCGTCGCGGCCCACGAGGAACTTGGTGAAGTTCCACTTCACCGCCTTGCCCAGCGGCGTGGGCGCCTCCTTCTTGAGCCACGAGAACAACGGGTGCGCGTGCTTGCCGTTGACGTCCACCTTCGCGAACATCGGGAACGTCACGCCGTAGTTGGCCTGGCAGAAGTCGCCGATGTCCTCCGCGTCCGCGAGCTCCTGCTTGAACTGGTTCGAGGGGAAGCCCAGCACCACGAAGCCGTCCTCCTTGAACTGCCCGTAGAGCGCCTCGAGCCCCTCGAACTGGGGCGTGAAGCCGCACTTGGACGCCGTGTTCACCACGAGGGCCACCTGACCCGCGTAGGCGGACAACTCGCGCTCCTCGCCCTGGAGGGTGGCCGCGGTGAAGTCGGAGATCGTCGTCATCCCTCCATCCTGACACGGTCGACGTGTGGTGCACCATGGGCTCATGGCGCGCGTGGTGGTGATCGGGGCGACGGGCTCCGTCGGGCGCGTCGTCGTGCCCGCGCTCACCGCGGCCGGCCACCACGTGGTCGCGTACGTGCGCGACCCGGCCCGCGCATCGGCGCTGCTGGGGGAGGTGACGGTCGCCGTGGGCGACCTCGACGACCAGCCGGCGCTGGCCGCGGCCGTGGGTGGGGCCGATGCGGTGGTCATGGTCCACGGCGCGGCGGGCTCCACCCCTCCCGAGGAGGTCGACTACGGGGCCGTGCCCGCGGTGCTGCGGGCCGTCGGCGCTGCGCGACCGCACGTGGTGCTCATGACCTCGATGGCGGTGACCCATGCGTCCGGCAGCTGGCGGGAGGCGATGCACTGGAAGCGACGGGGGGAGCGCCTGCTGCGCGCGAGCGGCCTGCCCGCGACGGTGATTCGGCCCGGGTGGTTCGACCTCGAGCCCGAGGGGCACCGCGCTGTCGCGCTCGAGCAGGGTGACCGCACGCCGGTGGACTCGCGCCGGCCCGTGGCGCGGGCGCAGATCGCCGATGCGGTGGTGGCGTCGCTCGCCTGTCCCGCCGTCGTCGGGGTCACCTTCGAGCTGTTCGCCGCGCCCGGCGAGCCCGAGCGCGACTGGTGCGCGCGCCTCGCGGGCCTGGTGCGCGACGAGCCCGGGTCGCTCGACGCCGCTCTCGACCCGCGAGAGCCCGCCCTGGCCGACGAGCCTGCCCGGCTGCGCCGCGACATGGAGGATCTCAGGCGACGCCGGGGTTAGGCTCGCTCTCATGCGTTTCGCGGCGATCGGTGACAGCTTCACGGAGGGTGTTGGCGACGACCTGCCCGACGGCTCCGTGCGCGGATGGGCGGACCTGGTGGCCGCCGGCCTGGCGGCAGGGCTCGACGAGCCCGTCGACTATGTCAACCTCGCCATCCGCGGCCGACTCATCGAGCCGATCGTCCGCGACCAGCTCGAGGCAGCGCTGGCGTTGGACCCGCTGCCTACGCTCATCAGCTTCAACGGCGGCGGCAACGACATGATGCGGCCAGGCTTCGACCTCGACCGCATCGTCGGGCTGATCGAGCACGCGATCGACCGGTGCGCCGAGTCTGGCGTCGGGTTGCTGCTGCTGTCGGGCGGCGACCCCACCATGCGCTTGCCACGAGGGGCGATGATGTCCGAGCGCGGGAGGATCTACCTCGACGCCATGGACGGCGTGTTCGAGCGTCGCCCCGGACAGCTGTTCGTCGACAACTGGTCGGATCAGGAGCTGCGTCGGGCGCCGTACTGGTCGGCCGATCGGCTGCACCTCGGGCCGCTGGGTCACGAGCGGGTCGCGGCACGCGTGCTCACCGCGCTCGGCGTGGAGACGGCGCTGCCGACGTCCTCGGACACGAGCCCCGAGGCGCGCGGCGCGCTCGTCGAGGCGCGCTACTACGGCCGCTACGTCCTGCCCTGGATCGGGCGGCGCCTGACGCGCCGCTCGTCCGGCGACGGCCGCACGGCCAAGCACCCGGACTGGGTGCGCATCGACCCGACCGCCGTGCACGAGGCTGCCGACTCGGCTCGCTAGCCTGGAGGCATGCCCACCCCTGACTTCGTCCTCGCGCTGCGTGAGCGCATCGGCACCGACCTGCTGTGGCTTCCTGGCGTGACCGCGGTGATCCTTCGCGACGCGAGCGACGGCCAGGAGGTGCTTCTCGTCAAGCGCGCCGACAACGGTGCGTGGACGCCGGTCACGGGCATCATCGACCCCGGCGAGGAGCCCGCGGGCGCGGGCGCGCGCGAGGCGCTCGAGGAGGCAGATGTCGTCGCGGTGCCGGAGGCGCTCGTGCGGGTGCGGGCGCTCGAGCCCATCACCTACGACAACGGCGACCGGTCGCAGTACCTCGACCTGACCTATCGCTTCCGCTGGGTCAGCGGCGAGCCCCACCCCGCCGACGGCGAGAACACCGAGGCTCGGTGGTTCCCGACCACGGACCTGCCCGACATGAGCGCCGAGATGGCCGAGCGCATCGGCGCGGCGCTCAGGGGCGACGACCGAGCGGACTTCCTTCCCGCCTAGACCGCGAAAGTGGACCCACTTTCATCCTCTGCGCACCGTAGGCGATGAGAGTGGGCCCACTTTCGTGGACGGGGAGGGGGCGGGGAGGGTCAGTGAGCAGCCACCGGGGCCGCCCCGTCGACCTTCGCGGGCTGGCGGACCAGCGTCGCGAGGCCGATCCCGAGCGTCGCGAGCACGGCTCCCACCAGGAACGCGGTGCGGATGCCCGCGGCCTCGGCCGCCACCTCGGTGGCGCCGGCGTCGACCTCGGTGATGGCCACCGCCGTCATGGTCGACACGAACAACGCGGTGCCGGCCGCCGCCGCGACCTGCTGCAGCGTCGAGATGGTCGCGGAGCCGTGCGAGTACAGGTGCCGGGGCAGGGAGCCCAGGCTCGCGGTGAACAGCGGCGTGAAGATCAGCGCGAGGCCCGCGCTGAGCGTCATGTGGCACGCGAGGATCATCCACGGCTGCGTCGACTGCGACAGCGTGAGCGCCAGGACCCACAGCGCGGTCGCGACGAGCGCCGTTCCGGGGATCAGCAGCGGGCGCGGGCCGATGCGGTCGTACAGCCGTCCCACCGGCCGCGCCATGAGGCCCATGAGCAGGCCCCCGGGCAGCAGCATCAGGCCGGTCTGCAGCACGCTCAGCTCGAGCACGCCCTGCGTGAACAGCGGGACCAGGATGATGGTGCCGAACAGCGCCATCATGGCCACGACGAACATGGCGGTCGCGACGGAGAAGGTGCGCTCGCGGAACACTCGCAGGTCCAGCAGGGGAGCGTCGCGGCGCTGCAGGGCGATCTGGCGCCAGGCGAACGCGGCAGTCCCGACCACGCCGATGATCACGTAGGTGAGCGCCGCGGCGATCGAGCCCTCGGCGGACTCGCCGATCTGCGACAGCCCGAACACGAGCGACCCGAAGCCGAGCGCGGCCAGGAGCACCGACCAGCCGTCGAGCGGCGCGGGGCGCGTCTCGTTCGTCGAGCGCATCTTCAGGAAGCCGAAGACCAGCACCGTGATGGCGACGGGAAGGACGAAGACGAACAGGTAGCGCCACGGCAGGAACTGCAGGATGATCCCGGAGATCGTCGGCCCGAGCGCGGGCGCGACGGAGATGACGAGGCCGATGGTGCCCATGCGCTTGCCACGCTCGTTCTCGGGCACCAGGCTGATGACGGTCGTCATCAGCAGCGGCAGCATCACGGCCGTGCCGGACGCCTGGATGACGCGCGCGCCGAGCAGGACCTCGAAGCCCGGCGCCACCGCGGCGAGCGCGGTGCCGGCCACGAACGTCGACATCGCCGCGAGGTAGAGCGGGCGGGTCGGGAACCGCTGCAGCAGCCAGCCGGTGATGGGGATGACCACCGCCATGGTCAGCAGGAACGCGGCGGTGAGCCACTGCGCGTCCACCGCCGTGATGTCGAGGTCCTCCATCAGGTGGGGGATCGCGACGCCCATGATCGTCTCGTTGAGGATCACCGTGAACGCGGACACGATGAGCACGAGGATGACGATGTTGTCGCGCCGGCTCGTGGTCTCCGCCTCGGTCGCGGAATCGGTCGCGACGGTGGTCGTCTTGGGCGCAGTGCTATCGGACATGATGCCTCCGGGGGTGCGCGTCAGACGAACAGAACCCTCGCGGCGGGACGGCGCGGTGCACACGCGGGGACGGACCATTGTCGCACCTCGCGAGCGGTCCGGAAAGGGCAACCGCGCGGTCCGGGCGGAGATTCCCTACCGGGCGGTCAGATGAGTCCGACGCGCTCGAACCCCTGGACGAGGCCCGCGTGGTCGGGGCCCGGGACGACGACATCGGCGTTCGCGAGCACGTCCGAGTGTCCGCCCTCGATGCCGATGGCCGTGCCGGCATAGCGGATCATCTCGATGTCGTTGGGCCCGTCTCCCGCGGCCACCACGTCAGCGGCGGTGAGCCCCAGGCGGTCGACGACGGCGCGCATGCCCACCTCCTTGGTGATGTGGGCGAGGTAGAGCTCTCCCGCACCGCGGCCCAGGTCGCGGATGGAGGTGTCGACGGCGGCGACCTCGGGGCCGATCTCGGCCGCGATCTCCGACAGCGGCACGTCCGCGCTGAGCGTGACGACCTTGCAGAACGCGAGCCCGTCGAAGGTCTCGACGACGCGGCGCCCGGCGAGCAGATCCCGCCACACCTCCTCCTGGCTCGAACCCGAGCCCGGGGCGCGGGAGTCCATCGCCTCGCGACCCTCGGTGCGCACGTACATCGCCTCGGTCGCCTCGACGAGGCTCACGGCATGGTGGCGGTCGAGCGCCGCGATGGACTTGGCGGCGACGTCCGCGGGGAAGGTCTCGTCGCGCAGCACCTCGCCATCGAGCTCGGCGTAGGCGCCGGCGCCGGCCACCACCCCGTCGAATCCCGCCGCGAGCAGCCGATCGGAGACCGTGGCGCGGGGACGCCCGGTGCACAGCAGCACCCGGTGGCCGTTCGAGCGCGCGGCGCGGACGGCGTCCACGTGCTCGGGCGGCACCGCGCCGTGGAACGCGTAGGTGCCGTCGATGTCGAGGAAGACGAGGCGGGGGCTGGGCATGCGCCCCAGCCTAGGAGGGATCGGAGACGGCCGATGCGCGCTCGAGCCCGCGCAGCATGACCGTCAGCATCGCGGCGAGCTCGGCGCGGTGAGCCTCGTCGAGCTCGACGGACCAGTCGACGTCCTGCGGCAGCCAGGACATGGCGTACATGAGGTCGCGCACGTCCGTGCCGCCGAAGCCCCAGCGGGTGCGTCCGGGGGAGGGCTCGGTCGAGCCGTCTGCCCACACGCCCATGTGCGCCTCGAACGCGGCGATCGAGGTCTCGAGGACGGCGAACGCCTCCACCGGCTGACGCTGGGCGGAGCTCGCGACGAACACGCGCTCGTCGATCTCCTCGCGGGTGAGCGGCCGGGGCGCGAAGCGCACGCCCGTCGCCGTCAGCTCGCTGAGGCGGTCGAGCCGGAAGGTGCGCCAGTCCTCGCGCTCGAGGTCCCAGGCGACCAGGTACCAGCGTCCGCGCGCGGGGGCGAGGGCGTGGGGCTCGACGCGTCGGCGTGACGCCCGTCCCTGCGCATCCTCGTAGGCGAAGCGCACACGCTCTCGATCGCGGCAGGCGAGCGCCACCTGGCCGAGCACGGCGGGAAGCACGTCCGCGCCGCGACCCTGGGACGGCGCCGTCATCGCCTGCGCGAGCGCGGTCACCTTGCGGCGCAGCTGGGGCTCGAGCACCTGCTCGAGCTTCGCGATCGCCGACAGCGCCGTCGCCGTGCCGTCGACCAGCTGCTCGGCGGCCGCGACGCGCAGCCCGACCGCGATGGCGACGGCCTCGTCCTCGCTCAGCAGCAGCGGGGGCAGGGTGCCGCCGGACTCGAGCCGGTAGCCGCCTTCGCGTCCCGTGGAGGAGCCGATGCGGTAGCCGAGCTCTCGCAGGCGCTCCACGTCGCGGCGGATGGTGCGCTCGGTGGTGCCGAGGCGTTCGGCGAGCTCGGGCCCGCTCCAGTGCCGGTGGCGCTGCAGCAGGTCGAGGAGCGCGAGGGTTCGTGCGGTGGTGTCGGCCATGACTCCACATTCTCATCCATTGCGGACGGAAACTGTCCGCAAAGGGTCGTAACGTGGCCGGCATGACCAACCCGATCATCGAGGCCGAGGGCCTCACCAAGCAGTTCAGTCGCGGCAAGACCACGGTCGATGCCGTCACCGACGTGTCCTTCTCCGTCGACCCTGGAGGGCTCGTCGCCTTCCTCGGGCCCAATGGCGCTGGAAAGTCCACCACCATCCGGATGCTCACCACCCTGATCCCGCCCACCTCGGGCGGAGCGCGGGTGGTCGGGCACGACATCGCGCGAGCGCCGCACGAGGTGAGGGCCCGCATCGGCTACGTCGGCCAGGGCACCTCGGGCTCGTTCGCGCAGCGCGTGCGTGACGAGCTGCTCAGCCAAGGCGCGTTCTACGGCGTGCCCGCCCGCGAGGCCAAGCAGCGCGCGGAGTCGCTCATCGAGTCGCTCGACCTCGCGGGGTTCGCCTCGCGCACCGTGCAGCAGCTGTCGGGCGGCCAGAAGCGGCGCCTCGACATCGCGCTGGGGCTCATGCACGCGCCGCCGCTGATCTTCCTCGACGAGCCGTCGACGGGCCTCGACCCGCAGAGCCGCGCGAACCTCTGGGAGCACATCCTCGACCTGCGCACCCAGCACGGCACGACGGTGTTCCTCACCACGCACTACCTCGATGAGGCGGACCGGTACGCCGAGCGCGTCATGGTCATGGACGCCGGCCGCGTCATCGCCGACGACACGGCGTCCGCGCTCAAGGCGACGCTCGCGGGCGACGCCATCACCCTGGGGTTCGGGTCGGCGGCCGACGCCGACGCCGCGGAGCCGGCGATCGCGCGCCTGGCCGACCGTGCGACCACCCGGCCCGACCCGACCACCGTCGCGGCGAACGTGGAGGACGGCGAGAGCTTGCTGCCGCGACTGATCCGCGAGCTCGACGCCCAGGGCCTCGCCGTGGAGCGGGCGACCGGCGTGCCGCCCACCCTCGACGACGTGTTCCTCGCGCTCACCGGGCGCACCCTGCGGGAGGCCGACGCCGCCCACGACACCACCCCGGCCGCCGAACCGGCCGCCGCGACCGAAGGAGCCCCGTCATGAGCGCCGTCGACACCACCGCCGCATCGAGCCGGGCCGCTGGGCGCTCCGGCGCCCGCGACACCGTCAACGTGATGATCCGCGAGCTGCGGCCCGTGGTCCGCGACCCGTTCTCGGTGATCTTCTCGCTCGTCCAGCCGCTCGTGTTCCTGGGCCTGTTCACGCCGCTGCTCATCGGCACCTCGGGGGAGTCCACCGCGGACACCCTGGCGTGGTTCGTCCCCGGCGTCCTCGCGATGATCGTGCTGTTCGGCACCGGCGCGACGGGCTCGAACCTGCAGTACGAGATGATGACCGGCTCGCACGAGCGCACCCTGGTCGCGCCCCTGTCGCGCGCCTCGCTGCTCGCCGGGCGCGCCCTCAAGGAGGTCGTGCCCATCGTCGTCCAGGTGCTCGTCATCGTCGCGATCGCGTGGCCCTTCGGCTTCCGGCCGAACCTGCTGGGCCTGCTCGCGGGCCTCGTGATCCTCGCGGCGTTCGGTGTGGGACTCGGCTCGTTGTCCTACGCGCTTGCCCTCAAGACCAAGGATCGCGAGTGGGCGTTCTGGGCGGTCCAGCAGACGCTGATCTTCCCGCTGCTGATCCTGTCGGGGATGCTGCTGCCGCTCGACGCCGGACCGCGGTGGATGACCGTGGTGTCCACCTTCAACCCGGTCAACTGGGTCGTGCAGGCCGAGCGCCACCTGATGGCGGGCGACTTCGCGGCAGCCGCGGTCGGGTGGGGCGTGCTGGCCGCGGCCGCGACCGCTGCGGTCGGGCTGGTGGTCGGCATCCGCGCGATGAAGGTCAGCGAGTAGGGCCGATGCGCGCAGGGGCTCCCGCCCGGGCCGTCACCTGACGTACGGTACGGGCGTGAGCCCCGCGCCCCCGCCCTCCCTTCGCACGCTCGGCATCGTGGGCGCCGGGCGAGTAGGTCTGGCGATCGCGAGGCGCGCGGTCGCGGCGGGCCTCGACGTCGGCGTCGCGGCACGGCGCCCGCCGGAGGAGATGCGCGCGGTCATCGAGGCGGGCGCGCCCGGCGCGAGCTCGATCTCGGTCGCCGACGCGGCGCGCAGGGACGCCGTGCTGCTCGCGCTGCCGCTCGGCAAGATCGCGTCCCTCGACGCCGCGCTGTTCGCCGGCGCCCTGGTGATCGACGCCAGCAACCACTGGTGGGAGATCGACGGCCGCCTGCCGCAGTTCGAGGACCTCACGACCTCGACCTCCGAGCAGGTCGGCCGGCACCTGGCGGGGGCCCGGATCGTCAAGTCGCTCAACCACGTGGGCGCCTATGTGCTCGAGGAGCTTCACGCGCCGCCCGGCGACCCCGCCCGCATCGCCGTCGCCGTCGCGGGCGACGGCGCGGACGACGTCGACGCGGTGGCGGGGCTCGTCGATGCGCTCGGCTACGACCCCGTGGTCGCGGGTTCGTTGGCGGAGGGCATGCGGTTCGAGCCGGGGACGGAGCTGTTCGGTGCCGAGGGCGACGCCGCCGAGGCGCGGGCGATGCTCGACAGGTTCTGGGACTCGCAGCGCGGGCGCGTGGTGGCCCGTGCAAGGGCCGCGCTGTAGGCTCCTTCCGTGCCCGATTACAACGATGTAGATCCAGCCCCGGCCGGCCACATGCTGGTCGCCTACGACCGCAAGCCGACCACCGAAGCCGAGGCCAACAACGCGGACATCGCGCTCAGCCTCCACCTCGCGCTCGACGGCGTGCCGCTGTTCGACGGCTATGGCGTGCACTTCGCACGCGTCGCCGCGGTTCCTGGCCCCGACGGCACGTTCGACCCAGACCTGCGCTCGCTCAAGGACCCTCACCTCGCGCGGCTCGCGGACGGGTCGTTCGGCCTCATGGCGACGCGCACGGCGCGCGGCGGCGGTGACGACGGCACGCGAGCCTCGTGCGTGCTGCTCGCCCGCAGCGAGGACCTCGTGGAGTTCGCGGAGCTCGGCATGCTCGACCTCGGCGTCGCCCACGGTGTCAACGATCCCGCCTTCGCCGTGGCTGACGGCGCGTGCATCGTGCGGTGGCGCGACGACGAGGGCGCACCGTGGCACGCGACCCTCGACCGCTTCGCCGCCGACGCGACCGTCGGCGAGCCCGTGCGTGGTGACATCGCCATCCCCGGTGAGCTCGATGCGAACGCTGCGGACGCATCGGCGCTGCCCGACCTCAACACGGGCAGCACGGTCGAGATCGACCCGGCCACGGCATCGGCGCTGCGCGAGCGGTTCGGGCCGGTGACCAACACCGGCACGGCGGACCTGCCCGCGGTCGAGGTGCCGCGCGGAGCCCGCCTGACCGAGGACCTGCTCCCCGGGCGCGTCGGCCTCGAGTACTCGGACGGCTCGCGTGGGTCGCTCGCGCTGGCGTGGGACGCCGCCGCGGTGGCCGCTGTCGACACCGGCGCGCCGGGCGATCACGTGGTGACGGCGACGGTCCGCCAGCCGGTCTACCCCACACCGTTCGCCGACGAGCGCGCGGATCCGAGCATCGTGCCCTTCGACTGGAACGGCCGTCGGGTCTTCCTCATGATCGCGACCAAGGATCTCCGCATGGACCCGATCGCGAACAGCGGCGACCCGATCGGGATGCCTGTTCGCATGGCGGACACCATCGCCGCCCTCGCGGACGCGAACGGCGGCGCCGCGCTCGAGCGGGACCTGCTCGTCGCGGGCGACCGCGACGCGGACGACGACGTCATGACGGGCTGCTTCTGGGCGCCCGAGATCCACACGATCGGCGGCGAGCTGTCGATCCTCTTCATGCCCTGCTACGACGGGGCGGACGGGCGGCCGGACATGTGGACCGGGCGGGCGAGCATCATCCAGCTGCGGCGCGACGCCGATGGACGTCATCTCGACCCGACGGACCCCGCGAGCTGGACGCCCACGCGCCACGTGACCCGCGCGGACGGCTCGGCGCTGAACGACCGGTCCGGGATCTCGCTCGACATGACCTACCTCGAGGACGGTGGGCGGCACCACTACGCCTGGCAGATGCTCGGATCTGTGTTCATCGCGACCATGGACCCCGGGGATCCGACCCGGCTCACGAGCGAGCCGGTGCGGATCATCGCGCCGGAGTACGCGTGGGACAACACCATCGCGGAGGGCCCGAACTTTCACGTGCGCGACGGCCGTGTGCACCTGCTGTACTCGGGATCGACCGTGGGCGACACCTACACGACGGGCCTCGCGACCGCGCCGTCAGGAGCGGACCTCACGGACCCGGCCGTGTGGACGCGACTCGGCATGCCCCTGCAGAAGTCGGGCCCCTTCAACGGCGAGATGCAGCTGGGCACCGGGCACGGGATGTGGTCCTGGGACGAGGACGGCAACCAGCTGTACGTGTTCCACGCCCGCACCGACCACCTGGGCCTCACCGGACGCGACACGTTCGTGCGCCGCGTCCACTGGACGGCCGACGGGCTGCCGCGCCTCGACATGGAGACCGAGGAGGAGCTCGCGCCGGAGCGGCGTCACGTCGCGGTGGTCGTGCGCGTGACGGAGGTGGACGGATGACCGAGCGCTACGGGTACCTCATGGTGCACTTCGTCGAGGATTCGCACGGGTATCGCGAGAAGGTGCACCTGTCGATCTCGCGCGGCGACGACCCGACCGCCTGGGACCGGCTGAACGGCGGCGAGCCCATCCTCGCCTCAAGCATGTCGACCACGGGCGTGCGCGACCCGTTCCTGCTGCACCGCCCCGACACGGGCCGCTACTACCTCATCGCGACGGACCTGCGGGTCTTCGGAGCTGACGAGGCGGGCTGGTCCGTGTGGGGCTCGGAGTACTCCACGAGGATGAACGTCTGGGAGTCGGAGGACCTCGTCACCTGGGGCGAGCAGCGTCAGATCGACGTCGCGCTCGGACCCGACGGGATGCCGGACCCTGCGGCGCCGCACATGGGCATGATGTGGGCGCCCGAGGCGCTGTGGGTGGACGAGTACGACGCCGACGGCGGAGCCTTCGTCGTCTACTGGGCCTCTGCGGGCGCCGACGGGCGGCAGCGGATCATCTGGGGAGCGACCAGGGACTTCACGCAGTCGGGGTGGCTCACCGGCGGGGTGCTCATCGACGCCCCGGGCGACGTCATCGACACGACGATGATCCGCGAAGGGGGCCGGACGTACCGCGTCACCAAGGACAACGGGACCGCGCGCGGCCTGTTCATGGAGCACAGCGACGATGCGCGCTGGTGGCTTCCCGAGGCGACCTGGACGCAGACGCAGATCCACCTTGGCGCGGGCTACGTGGGCGGCGACCCGGGACTCGTCGAGGGGCCCGCGCTTTTTCGCGTCCACCGCGAGGACCTCTGGTACCTGCTCGTCGACGTGATCCCCGACGTCGGGTACCGGCCCATGGTCGCCACCGATCTCGACGCGCCCGAGCCCTGGTCCGAGGTGGCGCAGGCGGACTTCGACCTTGCGCCGGCCACCAAGCATGGCGGGGTCATCCCGCTCACCCGCGAGCGCTACGACGCCCTCCGCCGCGCCGATGCGGCGGCCGTGGTGCAGGTGCACGTCGCCACCGTGCGGGTCGAGGTGGGCGCGGACGAGGCGTCTGTGCGAGCGGCGCTGCCCGCCACCGCGCGGGCGCGGCTCCACGGCGGGGGCGAGAATGACTTCGAGGTCGCGTGGAACCTCGATGGGCTCGACGTCGCGGAGCCCGGCGAGGTGGTCGTCGAGGGGCGGCTCCTGGGTACGCTCGGGGCGAATCGGGACGACTGGGTCGCGGCGGACGGATCGCGCCGGTGGGACGCCGAGGGCAAGGTCCCGAGGGCCTCTCGCGCGCTCGCGGTCACGGCGACCGTACGCGTCGCCTGACGACGGGCGCCACGGCCGGCGGCGTGTCACGTCCGCGCAGCCCAGGCGCCCCAGGGTGCCGCGCGGAGGGTGCTCGGCGTCAGTCGAGCGCGCGCCGTCGTCGAGGCGTCAGGCGCACCGCCGGCAATGGGGGAGCCGGGATGCGCACGCCGTGGGCCTCGGGAACGATCCCGAACCGTTCGTCGTGCGACTCCCAGCCCGCCCGCGCCTCGGCGATCTCGTCGTGGCTGCGTCCCACGAAGTTCCACCACATCACGAGGTCGTCGGGGAACGGCTCCCCGCCGAGGACGAAGACGCGGGCACCGTCGACCGTCCGCAGCGTCACCGCGGACCGGTCGGTGCCGAGGTAGAGGATGGCGCTGTCGCGCGGGGAGCCCAGCGGCGTGCCGTCGTGGTCGATCACCTCGACGTCGCCGTCGATGTGGAGGATGCCGTGCTCCCAGGCGCTGTCGAGCGGCAGGGGCACCGCCGCACCCGGCGGCAGCTCGACCTGCGCTCCGACGATGGGCGTGTGGACGGTCGCGGGGGAGCGCACGCCGGCGAGCTCGCCGAGCACCACCGTGACGTGCGCATCGGAGCCGTCACCGGGCAGCGTGAGCTGAGGCAGCGCGGGGTGAGTCTCGAAGGCCGCGTCGCCGTGGCGCGTCTGTTCGGGAAGCGCGACCCAGAGCTGGATGGCGTCGAGCAGCGAGTCCGGCGTGACGGAGTGCTCGGTGTGGGCGATGCCGTGCCCCGCCGTCATGAGGTTGAGGGCGCCGGGCTGCAGCACGACGTGTGATCCCAGCGAGTCGCGGTGACGGGCCTCGCCGGTGAGCGGCCACGTCACGGTCTGCAGCCCGGTGTGCGGGTGGGAGTCGACCGTCATGGTCGTCACCTGTGGCCCGAATCGGTCCACGAAGCACCACGCGCCGATGGTCGGCAGCGCGCGCTGCGGCAGCGCGCGCCTCACCGTCATCGCGCGCAGGCCGCCGAGCGGCACGTCGCGGGCCTCGAGCAAGATCGCCCGGGGGCCCGGACGGCAGTCGCGGGACGCGGCGTCGTCGGCCACCTCGTCGGTGACGTCGGATCCCGCGTCCAGGCGAGTCATCCCTGCTTGTCCACGAGTTGGAGCCCCGGGACGTCGTTGCGCTCGACGTAGGCGGCGACCGCGCCGCACAGGGGAGCGACCGTCAGATCCTTGGAGGTCGCGTCCTCAAGGGCCGCCCTGATGAGCGGCTTGGACAGCCCCTTGCCCTGGAACTCCTCGCGGACCTCCGTGTGCGTCAGCGCGATGACGTCATCGTTGGTCCGCGTCTCGATCCAGCCGGCGAGCTCGCCGTCGACGCGAAGCTCGTAGCGGCTCGCGTCCTCGTTCCACGTGGTCTCGGCCATGGTCATCCCTTCGTCGTGCGGTCGCCCATGCCAACACGGGCGCCGGGCGTCGTGTTCCTCAGCTGTCGCGCAGGTCGAACGGGTCCGCGGCGGCGTCCCGCAGCGAGCCTCCGGTGGCCAGTCGCATCATGTCCGAGTCGAGGTCGATGTCGAGCTCGGTGCCGCCGGCGGAGCCGTAGGTGTGCTGATAGCGCGCCCATGAGTCGTCGCGGACCTTGCGGGCGAAGCCGGACTCGACCAGGATCGCGAGCTCGGTCGCGGCGCGGTCGATACGGGTCCCGAGCGCCTTGTCGGTCCAGTCCTCGGTCGACGCGAACAGGCCGGTGGGAACGGGCAGCGCGCGCAGGTACGCGAACAGGGAGCGCATCTCCTCGTCCACCACGAGGGCGTGGCGGGCGGTGCCCGCAGTCGCGGCCAGGATCACGGGCTTGCCGATGAGCAGGTCGTTGTCGAGCACCTGGAAGAAGCTCGAGAACAGTCCGGACGCGGCGGCCTTGTAGACCGGGGCGGCGGCGATGATGCCGTCCGCGGCCTGCAGGTGCTCGATCGCCTTCGTGAACCGCGGGCCCATGAGCTGGCTCGACAGCGCCTGGGGGAGCTCCGGCAGGAGCTCGCGCAGGTCGATCGCCGTGACGGTCACGGTGTGGCCGCGGGACTCGAGGATCGCGACCGCGCGCTGGGTGGCGCGGTCGGCCAGCAGTCGCGTCGAGGACGGGTCGGACACGCCCGCGCTGACGACGACGAGACGGTACGTCTCTGGGGTGACGGGGGTGGTCATGATGCCTCCAAGGCAAGCTTGCGTGAGAGCGACTCGAGGAGCGCGAGCTCCTCGTCGGTGAGCGCGGCGGTCATGGTCGCCGCGACGTCGCGCCCGTGGGCGCGGCCCACGCGACGCTGCAGCTGGCGCCCCTCCTCGGTGAGCGAGAGGTGAGCCGCGCGGGCATCGGCCGGATCCGCGCATCGGCCCACGAGGCCCTTGTCGACCAGCCGGTCGACCAGGCGGGATAGGGCGGGCTGGCTCAGCAGGACGTGCCTGCCGACCTCGCCCAACCGCTGCGGCGCGTCGCACTTCGAGAGCGTGTAGAGCACGTCGTACTCGCGCATCGACAGCCCGTGCCACACGTCCTCGGCGCTGAAGCGGCGCATGAGCGCCGCGTGCGCGGCGAGGGAGGCCTCCCACGCATCGTTGGCGAGGTGCGTGCGGGACCTGACCCGCGCATCGGCGCTCGTGGTGGTCATGGCCCGGCTCACATCGACGGGTAGGCGGCGACGCTGGACTCGGAGTCCTGGTACGGGGAGCCGCCCGTGACGTTGTCGCCGCGGTTGGCGTTGGGGCGTGGCTGGCGCGGCTCGGCGTCGCCGTACTTGGCCTTGACAAGGGCGGCGTGCGTGGGAGCCTCGGCGGTGCCGGGCTCGCGCTTGGCGTCGAGCTCCTTGCGCAGGACGGGCACCACCTCGCCGCCGAGCAACTCGAGCTGCTCCAGCACGACGTTGAGCGGCAGGCCCGCGTGGTCGACGAGGAAGAGCTGGCGCTGGTAGTCGCCGAACGCCTCGCGGAACGTGAGGGTCTTGTCGATGACCTCCTGCGGGCTGCCGACGGACAGCGGCGTCATCTCCTCGAAGTCCTCCATGCGGGGGCCGTTGCCGTACACGGGGGCCTCGTTGAAGTAGGGCCGGAACTGGTCGCGCGCGTCCTGGCTGCTCTTGGCGATGAACGCCTGGCCGCCCAGGCCGACGATGGCCTCCTTCTGGGCGCCGTGGCCGTGGGCCTCGAAGCGGCGACGGTAGAAGTCGATGAGGCGCTTGTAGTGCTCCTTGGGCCAGAAGATGTTGTTGGCGAAGTAGCCGTTGCCGTAGTACGCGGCCTGCTCCGCGATCTCCGGGGTGCGGATCGAGCCGTGCCACACGAACGGCGGGACGTCGTCCAGGGGGCGGGGCGTGGACGTGAAGCCCTGGAGCGGGCCGCGGAAGTTGCCCTCCCAGTCGACGACGTCCTCGCGCCAGAGCCGGTGCAGCAGGTTGTAGTTCTCGAGCGCGAGCGGGAGCCCTTGGCGGATGTCCTGACCGAACCACGGGTACACGGGAGCGGTGTTCCCGCGGCCGAGCATGAGGTCCATACGGCCCTTGGTGAGGTGCTGGAGCATCGCGTACTCCTCAGCGATGCGCACCGGGTCGTTGGTCGTGATGAGGGTGGTGCTCGTGGTGAGGATCAGGCGCTCGGTGAGCGCGCCGATGTGCGCGAGCAGCGTGGTCGGGGAGGAGCTGAAGAACGGCGGGTTGTGGTGCTCGCCGATGGCGAAGACGTCGAGGCCCACCTCCTCGGCCTTGACGGCGATCTGCCGGATCGCGTCGATGCGCTCAGCCTCCGACGGGGTGTAGCCGGTGACCGGGTCGCGGGTGATGTCCGAGACGGACATGATGCCGAACTGCATGGGGTGCCTCCTGGGTGGGCGGATCGTCTGGCGACGATTATATGCGTTTGCATCTATCAACGCGAGCCGGACGGTTTCATTCCCGCCCGGCCCCCGCCGCGGCTCCCCGCCCTCGCGCCCCGCCGTCGCCCCCGGCCCCGCCCAGCACCCTGGAGGAAGGATCTCTGCGCGCTTCGTCGTGGCGGTGCGCGCTGCGGGACGAGAATCTGTCGAGGCGGCGCGTCAGGCGAGTCGGAGGGTCGCGCGCGCTGCTGCTGCGAGCTCGACGCCGTAGGCGCGGCCGTGGCCCGCAGCGTGCACCGCAAGCGGATGGAGTTGATGCAGGGGCACGCGGTCGCGCCAGCCGCTCTCGAGCGTGCCGGCCTCGGAGTAGCCCTCGAGGATCTGGTCGAGGTGAGGCGCCCCGAACAGCGCCAGCATCGCGAGGTCCGTCTCGGGATGGCCGCCGTGCGCGGCCGGGTCGATCAGCACGGCGCCATCGACGTCGAACAGCAGGTTCCCCGCCCACAGGTCGCCGTGGATGCGTGCGGGCGTCGCGCCGTCATCGAAGGCTCCTGTCGCGATGAGCTCGCACGCCTCATTCACGAGGTCCTGCTCGTCGGCGGACAGGTGGCCGTTCGCGACCGCGGGCGCGAGGAACGGCTCGACACGATGCTTCGCATAGAACGCGCCCCACGACGCCTCTGTCTCTCCAGGCATCTCGCGCGAGCCGATGAACAGCGGCCCGTCCCACCCCGTAGGCGCCGTACCCCAGGAGTGAGCCCCCGCCGCGTGGGTGGCGGCGAGGGAGCGTCCGAAGCCACGCGCCGCGTCGGCCGTGGGCTGCACAGTGGCGATGCGCTCGAGGACGATGCGCCCCGCGGAGACGTCGATGACGCGCGCCACGCGCGCACCGCGCGCTTCGGCAAGCCACTGCAAGCCGGCCGCCTCGGCCTCGAAGAAGCCGGTGGGCGCGCCCGGGCGTGACTTGGTGAAGGGTTCCATCACGCACCACGGTCCCACAGCGCGCACCCTGACGACGAAGCGCGCAGAGAGCCTTCCTACAGGGTGCTGGGCGAGGCGGGCGCTGGCGCGGGCTGGAGCCGCTTGGGCTCCATCACCCCCGCGAGCAGGACGACGAGCAGGCCCATGAGCGGCATGATCGCGAGGCCCACGCGCAGGGACGTCGCGTCCGCGATCGCTCCGACGATGGGCGGCGACAGCAGGAACGCGAGCCGCAGCATCCATCCCACGATGGTGAGGCCGCTGCCGGACTTGAGCCCGGGCAGCTCGTCGGCAGCGTGGAAGGCTCCTGGGATGAGGGTCGCGATGCCGAGGCCCGCGGCGGCGAAGCCGAGGATCGTGCCCCACACGCTCGGGAACGCCAGCGCGAGACCCATCCCGAGGAACATGAGCGCGCCGCCGGCGCGCGCCACGGCGCGCTGGCCGAAGCGATCGATCATCCGGTCGCCCGTGAGGCGGCCGATGAACTGGAAGCCCTGCAAGGAGATGAAGCCGAAGGCGGCGATCGCCGCGGGCGCGGCGAGCTCGTCGCGCAGGTAGCTCGCCGCCCACGTGGAGGCGGCGTCCTCGGCCCACGCGCCCGCGATCGCGATGAGCGACAGCGCGCCCAGCAGCAGCCACATCCGGGCCGAGCCGGCGCGGCCCGGGGCCTCGTGGGGCATGGCGGCCTCGTCCGCGCCGTCGTCGGCCGTGGACTGCGGCTCGGGGCCCTTGAGCAGCATCGGGTAGCTCACGACGTTCAGCACGATCACGAGCGCGACCATGCCGGCGAACTGCCACCGCACGGCGATGTCGAGGCCGGCAGCGGCCGCGCCGATGAGCCCGCCCGTGACGGCGCCGATCGACCACATCGCGTGGAAGCCGTTGTTGATCGAACGCTTGTACAGCCGCTGCACGCGGAGGCCGTGCGAGTTCTGCGCGACGTCGACCCACGCGTCCGTCGCGCCGACGACGAACAGCGCCGCCGCGAAGGCGTACACGTTCGTCGCGAGGCCCGCGCCCATGAGCGCGAGGGCGCACAGCACCATGCCGGCGATCGCGACGCGCGAGGAGCGGAAGCGACGGATCAGCACGCCCGACACGAGGCCGAGCAGCAGGGCTCCCACGGGCCACATAGCCATCGCGACGCCCAGTTGGCCGTACGAGAGGTCGAGGCCCACGCGGAGCTCGGGAAGGCGCGGCGCGAGGCTGCCGAGCAGCACGCCGTTGGTCGCGAAGATCAGCGACACACCGAGCCTGGCCCGGCGCAGCTCCGGGGCGACGCTCGCGGCGGGGACGGAGGTGGTCACGGACTACCCGATCCGGAACCGGACCGAGAGCAGGTCGTCGAGGCGGGACGACGGGCCCACGAGCAAGGTGAACGCCCCCGGCTCGACCTCACGCTCGCCGCGCGCGTTGACGATCGAGCACGCCTCGACCGGCAGCTCGAGCTCGACCGCGACGGACTCGCCGGGTTCGACGGAGACCTGGCGGTGGGCCTTGAGCTCGCGGTCGGCCCAGGTCGCCGACGTCACCTCGTCGCGCAGGTAGACCTGCACGGTCTCGAGCGCGGGCCGTGAGCCGGTGTTGGACAGCGTCACCTCGGCGCGGATCACGTCCTCCTCGGTGGGCGGCAGCAGGCGCAGCCCGCTGTACTCGATCGAGGTGTAGCTGAGGCCCTGGCCGAACACCCACTGAGGCTCCTGCGAGAGGTCCGCATAGCGGTGGCCGTGCTGGGCGTCGATCTGGTTGTAGTAGGTGGGCTGCTGGCCCACGTGGCGCGGCCACGAGATCGGCAGCCGGCCGCTCGGCTCGATCGCGCCGAGGATCAGCTCGGCGATCGCCTGGCCGCCGTGCATGCCGGGGTTGGCGGCCCAGATGACGGCCGATGCGCGCTCGGCGGCGGGAGGCAGGACGTGCGGCTTGGAGGCGAGCACGACCAGGATCACGGGAGTGCCGGTCTCGACGAGGGCGTCGAGCAGCGCGATCTGGCCGCCCAGCAGCTCAAGGGTCGCCGTCGAGCGACCCTCGCCGATGACCTCGATGCGGTCGCCGAGCACGGCGACGACGACGTCGGCGGCCCGGGCCGCCTCGACCGCCGTGGCGATCTCGTCTGCGTCGGGCGCTGCCGGGTGGACCACGTGCGGACGGGGCTGACCGTCGGGGAACAGCTCGCCCTCGGGGTCGGGGCCGGTGGTGAGGATGTCGGCGCCGCGGGTGTAGGTGACCTCCCAGCCGTCGGGCACCTGCTCGCGCAGGCCGTCGACGGTGGTGAGGATCATGTCCCGTGGCTGGCCCGCAGGGAGCCAGTCCGCCTGGCCGGAGCTGCCGGCCCAGTCGCCCAGCTGGGTCTGCGCGTCGTGGGCGTTCGGGCCGACGACGGCGATGCGCCTCGCGGTGCCGCTCGCGTCGAGGGGCAGCAGCCCGTCGTTCTCGAGCAGCACGAGGCAGCGGCGCGAGGTCTCGAGTCCGAGCTCGCGGTGCGCCGGCTGGCCGATGACCTCCCGCTGACGATCGGGGTCGGGCAGGCGCGGGTCCTCGAAGAGACCCAGGTCGAACTTGAGCGTCAGGATGCGGGAGACGGCCTCGTCGATGCGCGCCTCGTCGAGCAGTCCGAGCGAGACGGCCTCCTGCGCGCCCTCGAAGAAGGCGGGAGTCGTCATGATCATGTCGTTGCCAGCGTTGACGGCCGCGGCCGCCGCCGTCGCGTAGTCCGGGTACATGCGCTGCTCGCGCACGAGGTTGCCGACGTTGTCCCAGTCGGTGATGAGGGTGCCGGTGTAGCCCCACTCGCCCCGCAGGACGTCGCCAAGGAGCCAGTCGTTGACCGTGATGGGCGTGCCGTCGATGGCCTGGTACCCGAGCATGAACGTGCGGCAGCCCTCGCGGGCGACGCGCTCGAACGGCGGCAGGAACCACGAGCGGAGCTTGCGTCGCGACAGGTCGGCCTCGGACGCGTCACGCCCGCCCTGGGTCTCGGAGTAGCCGGCGAAGTGCTTCGCGGTGGCGAGGATCGCCGTCGCGTCGCCGAGGCCGTCGCCCTGGTACCCCGCGACCATCGCGGAGGCCAGCTCGCCGATGAGGTACGGGTCCTCGCCGAACGTCTCGGACACGCGGCCCCAGCGCAGGTCGCGCGTGATGCACAGGACGGGGGAGAAGGTCCAGTGGATGCCGGTCGCGGACACCTCGACGGCGGTGGCGCGCGCCACGCGCTGGACGAGGTCGCGATCCCAGGTCGCGGCGAGGCCGAGCTGGGTCGGGTAGATCTCCGCGCCCTCGAAGAAGGAGTGGCCGTGGATGCAGTCCTCGCCCACGAGCAGCGGGATGCGCAGGCGCGAGCCGCGCACCGCGGTGTCGGCCTCGAGCATGGCCTCGGGGGAGGTGTGCAGGATCGAGCCCACGTGGAAGTCCTCGATGAGGCTCGTCACGCGCTCCTTCGCGTTGAGCTGCATCATCTGCCCGACCTTCTCCGGCAGGGTCATCCGCGACACGAGGTCGGCGACCCGCTCGGAGGTGGTGAGCGACGAGTCGAGGTAGGCGGGAGCGTCCACGGGTGTCCTTTCGCGGTGAGGCGATCTGCGGTGAGGCCGGATCGATGCTACCAAGTTTCCTTACCGCATGGTAAGTTTCGGCGCATGTCCGAACCGGAGGTCCTCGACGGGCGCCAGCAGCGCGGGCGCGACACCCGCGCGCACATCATCGCCGCTGCGACGGAGCAGTTCTGCGAGTCAGGCTACCGGGCCGGATCGCTTCGCGACATCGCGGCCAGAGCAGGGATGACGCACCCCGGCGTGCTCTACCACTTCCCGACCAAGGAGGCGCTGCTCATGGCGGTGCTCGAGCGCCGCGACCAGATGGGCGCCCTCGACAACCCGGTGCGCAGCGAGCTGGGTCGCGAGGCGCTGCGGTCCATGGTCGGGGCGGCGGAGAAGAACGAGACCCAGCGCGCGCTCGTCGAGCTGTTCGCGACGCTCTCAGCCGAGGCGACGAACGCCGACCACCCGGCGCACGACTACTTCGTCGGCCGGTACGAGCGCTTGCTCGCCAGCCTCATCGGCGCCTATGAGGTGGCTCGCGATGCCGGGGACCTCGTGGAGGGCGTCGACCCGGAGGTGGCGGCGGCGCAGCTGATCGCGCTGCTCGACGGTCTCCAGGTGCAGTGGCTGCTGGGCACGCTGCCCGCGCCCATGGGGCGGATCGTCACCGCCCACCTCGACGCGCAGCTGCGCGAACCGCTGCACTGAGCCGCGCGGCAGCTGACGAAAGGAGATCCCTCCCTCCCCTTGCGTCGCGTTTCCGCATCGTTCGCGCAAGTAGAGCAAAGAAATGACAGAAGTGCGCAAGAAGAGTCTAAAGGCTTGGCAATCTTCGACGCGCGCGCTACGGTGACGCCTGTCGCAATGAGGCGACAGCCGGTGCGAAGGCGCGCCGGGGCGACGAGAGGTCGATGCGATGAACCCACTCACTCACCACCACCGTCGAGAGCGCGCTCGTGCTGTCGTAGGCCTCGTCGCGTCATTCGCGATCGTGGTGACAAGCTCCCTCGCTGCGGCCGCGGCACCGCCGTCACGTGTGTCTGCAGAGCCTGTGGTCACCCGCGCCGCGCTCGATCCGAAACTCGTGGAGGGTCGTGGCGCCGACGTGGCGTTCTTCGAGCAAGAGGCCGAGAACGGCGTCACCACGGGGGAGGTGATCGCAGGGCGCGATGCCTACACGCTGCCCTCCGAGGCGAGCGGCCGGGCCGCAGTGATGCTCGACCCTGGCGAGCACGTCGAGTTCGTTCTGCCCGAGGCGGCGAACGCGGTCACCATTCGGTACGCGATCCCGGACGCTCCCGGCGGAGGCGGCATCACGGCGCCGCTCGACCTGTGGGTCGATGGTGGGCACCGACACAAGGTGACTCTCACCTCCGAATACTCGTGGCTCTACAACACCTACCCCTTCACCAACGACCCGGATGCGAGTGTCCTGCAGCCTGACTGGTGGATCGCCGAATGCGCGTGCGTGCCGTCTCAGACCGACCCCACGCCGGCGTTCGATACGCCCTTCCGCCCGCACCACTTCTATGACGAGCAGCGCGTTCAGTTGAAGAAGACCTTCGCTGCGGGGTCCGTCCTCCGGCTCGAGGTGCCGCGCAAGTCCAACGCGGAGTGGACCGTGATCGACCTGGTGGACACCGAGCTGGTCGCCCCACCCGTCGTCGTCGACGGTGCGGTGAGCGTGACCGACCACGGTGCCGACCGCACGGGACGGCGCGATTCCGCTGGCGCGTTCGATGCCGCGATCGTCGCGGCGCGTGATCGCGGCGTGCCCGTCTACGTCCCCGCCGGCACGTTCCGAGTGGACCGCCACATCATCGTCGATGACGTGACCATCATCGGCGCCGGCAGTTGGCACTCGATCATCCGTGGCAGCGAGGTGGAGCTGGCGGAGCCGGCGTCCGACGGCTCGACGCACACCGGGGTTGGCTTCTACGGCAAGCCGGCGAACGAGGGCGGCAGCTCCAACGTGCATCTTGAGGGATTCGCCATCGAGGGCGATGTCCGCGAGCGCATCGACGACGATCAGGTCAACGGGATCGGCGGAGCGATGAGCGACTCGACGATCACGGGGCTCTACATCCACCACACGAAGGTCGGAATCTGGTTCGACGGTCCGATTGCGAACACCCATGTGACCGACACGGTCATCGCTGATCAGATCGCCGACGCCGTCAACTTCCACCGGGGCGTCACGGACTCGTCCGTCTCGAACACGTTCGTGAGGAACACCGGCGACGATGGTCTCGCGATGTGGTCTCTAGCGGAGGCCGATGCGCGCAACACCTTTGCGTTCAACACCGTTCAGTCACCGGTGCTCGCCAATGGCATCGCGTTGTACGGCGGTAGCGACCTCACCGTAGAGGGCAACCTGGTGGCGGATCCGGTGCGCGAGGGCAGCGGCCTCCACCTGGGCGCGCGCTTCGGCGCCGAACCCTTCGCGGGCGCCATCACGTTCCGCGACAACACCGTCGTCCGTGCCGCCCCGCTGGATCTCAACTGGGACATCGGGCTCGGTGCCATCTGGCTCTACGCGCTTGACCGCAGCATCGACGCCGACGTCCTCATTGAGGGCGATCACTACCTCGACTCGACCTACAACGCGTTGATGCTGGTGACCGAGTGGGGCGTGAAGGACCTGTACGCGATCGAGAACGTCACCGTCCGAGATGTCCGCGTCGACGGCACCGGCACGTCGGTGGTGAGCGCACGCTCGATGGGCTCAGCGGCGTTCGAGAACGTCGACGCCAGGAACGTCGGCGCACGTGGCGTCAACAACTGCGGTGCGTTCGGATGGGACTGGGTCAACGGCTCGGAGTTCTCGCTGGTCGACCTCGGCGGCAACGACGGGCTCGCGCCGACCCCGTGGGAGCCGGATCTGCACCCGTGGCTCGGGCGGTACGTGCCGAACATCATCTCGTGTGAGGACCGACCGGCGGTGGTCGCGCCGCCTGCGCCTTCACCGTGGGGTCCGTAGTGTCCGTCAACATGCCAGACACCAGCGATTTCACCGTGCGCAGCACCCGCGACAGGAGTACGGTCGAGAGCGGGTCGTGGGTGACCCTCCCCCCGGCAGGGGGCGTCGATCAAGGAGCGAACCATGGCAGCCACTGACCAGACGGTGACAACGACGACAGAGGGGCCCGTCGGGTCCCGCGCGGGCTGGGTGATGCTCTCCATCACCCGCATCGTGATCGGCTTCTACTTCTTCTGGGCCTTCATCGACAAGCTGTTCGGCCTGGGGTTCTCGACCTGCCGCCAGGACGACGGCTCGATCGAGGTCATGTGCGACCGTGCCTGGCTCAGCGGCGCACGCATCACCGAGGGCTACCTCGGATCGTCCAGCGGCCCCATGGCCGACTTCTACGCCAACCTCGGCACCCAAGCCTGGACCGACTGGCCCTTCATGATCGGACTGTGCGGCATCGGCCTCGCGCTCATGCTCGGCATCGGCACACGCGTGGGCATGTGGTCCGCGATCCTCATGCTCGCCATGATGTGGACCTCGCACTCGTGGCCCAACCAGGGTGGCAACACCACCAACCCCTTCGTGGACGACCACATCATCATGATCGTCGCCATCGCCGCGGCGGTCCTGCTCGAGGTCCGCTACCAGGCCGTCGGCTTCGGGGAGCCCTGGAAGCGGCTCAGCGTCGTCGAGAAGAACCGCTGGCTCATCTAGCCGCGTTCTTCGGGCGGGGCTGCGCACTCGGCGCGGCCCCGCCTTTCCGCGTCAGGCGCGTGCCGCCCCTGACATGCGCGCCCGGCGGTCCTCGAGGAGCTCGTGGGTGACCACCTGAGCCACCTGCGGGATCAGATCGCGGCTACGTCGCACCGCCCAGGGCGCGCCGTTGCGCATCAGCCACCAGGCGCGCGCGTGCAGCCGCGGGGGAGCGGGAGCGGCGGCGATCGGCGTCACCTGCGGCCACTCGGGCGCGAGGCTCGCCACCGCGGCCTCGGCCAGGCGGCGGTGGCCGAGCGGGGACGGGTGGATCCGGTCGATGTGCCACGCGCGAGCGCCGGCGGCCCGGAACACGGCTCCGCCGTCGACGAGCGTCGCGCCCGCGGCCGCGGCCGACGTCACGATCGCGGCATTCGCGGCGCTGACGCGCCGCGCCATGACGGCGGTGACCGCTCGGGGAAGGGCGTCGAACAGGCCGATGCGGTCGATGCCGAGCACGACCACTCGCCGGTCCGCTCGGCTCACGGCGCGCAGCACGGCGGTCAGCTCGCGTTCGACCTCGTCTGGGTCGAAGTCCCCGCGCAGCACGTCGTTGCCGCCCGCGCTCGCGAGGATGATGCCAGGGTCCGCGGCGTTCGCACGCTCGACCTGCGTCGCTGCGAGGTCGCGGGCTCGCGTCCCGTTCGCGGCCAGGTTGACGAAGGCCGAGGCGCCGAGTGCGTGAGCGGTGTGCGCCGCCCACCCCACGTCGCCGCGCGGATGCTGCGTGCCATCCCCGACGCCGAGCGTGAGCGAGTCGCCGATCGCCACCACGGAGGGACCCCGGTGCATCGGCCGACCTCAGCTCGCCGAGGTCGCCTGGCTCGGACTCGACGCGCCGGCGAGGGCGCTCGCGTGGACCTGAAGCATCGCGTCGACGGTCGCGGACCACGGCATCGTCTCCGCACGGCGCCGTGCCCGCGCCCGGGAGGTGGACGGATCGTCGTCGAGCACCGCCTCCAGAGCGTCGGCGAAGTCCGTCGCCGACCCGGCCGCGGCGACCCCAGCTTCGCCGACCACGCTCGGAAGCGCCGACGCGGCGTTGACGACCACCGGCGTGCCCGAGGCGAGCGCCTCGAGCGCGGCGAGGCCGAAGGTCTCGATCGGTCCCGGCGCGACCACCGCATCGGCGCTCGCGAGGAGGCGTGCGAACGCCTCGCGGCCATCGACGAACCCGAGGAACGACACGGGAAGGTCGGCTGCGCGCTCGCGCATGCGTGCCTCGAGCGAACCCGTGCCAGCGCTCACGAGCCGCACGCGGCGTCCCCGGGCGAGGAGCGCTCTGACCGCGTCGATCGCCAGGTCCGGTCGCTTCTCGGGTGACAGCCGGGACGCCATCACCAGCAGCGCCTCGTCGTCGGCGGCGTGCGCGCGGCGTGTCGGAGCGTCGCGCCGGCCGGGCCGAAAGGTGTCGAGGTCGACCCCGAGCGGCACCGTGACGCTCGGGGCGCCGATGCGCTCGAACTCGTGCGCCGCATAGGGCGTGGTGGCGACGAGGGTGGTGAAGCGGCGGCGGGTGCCGCGGTTGTGGGCGTCCGCCAGGGCCTCGACCGGCAACACGCGAGCGGCCCACGACGGCACGTTGGCGGCGATCACGCCGTCGGCGCGCTCGTGGGCGAAGAAGGCGCTCGGCACGCCGCGCTCGCGTGCCCATGCCCCGAGGCCGCGCAGCGTGGTCCGGTCGGAGACCTCGAGCACGTCGGGGTCGAAGCCGGCGAGGACCTCGCGCACCTCGGCGACGCGGGAGATCACGCGGTACCCGCCCGACAGCGGCAGCACGGGGCTCGCGATCTGCACACGCCGGCCGTGCGGCGTCTGCTCGTCGGCGTCATGGGCTCCGGGCACGACCATGAGGAACTCGTGGCCCCTCGCCTCGTACCCTCGGCCGAGCTCGTGCATCGCGGTGCGCAGCCCTCCAGAGGTGGGGCCGTAGAAGTTGGCGACGTGCGCGATCCTCATGGCCGCATCGCCTCGTGGTCGAGGACGTCCCAGGGTCGTTCGGGCTGGCGCTGATCCGCGCCGATCGCCTCGGCGTAGTGGCCCATCAGGGCCTCGCACACGCTCGACCAGGTGCGCCCGGCGACGCTCGCCCGCGCTTGCGCGGCGAATCGCTCGCGTCGCTCGGGCTCCTCGACGAGGGTGCGGACGGAGGCGACCATCTGGTCGAGTCGGCCCGGCTCGTAGAGGTACCCCGTGTGATCCGGGTCCACCAGGTCGATCGGGCCGCCCCGCCGCGGCGCGACCACCGGCACGCCTGCGGCGTGGGCCTCCTGGATGCCCTGGCAGAACGTCTCGAGCTCCCCGCAGTGCAGGAATACGTCGAGGCTCGCGAGGGCTCGCGGCAGGTCGTCGCCGCCCAGGAACCCCGTGAACGTCGCGTCGGGCATCAGCGCCTCGAGGCGCGAGCGCGCCGGGCCGTCCCCGATGACGACCACGCGGATGCCGTCGATCTCGCTCAAACGCGTGAGATCCTCGACGCGCTTCTCCGCGGCAAGCCTGCCCGCGTAGCCCACGATCACCTCGCCCGCCGGCGCCCACGCGCGGCGCAGCTCGGCGTCGCGCTTCGCGGGGTCGAAGCGTGCGGTGTCGACGCCGCGCGGCCACAGCCGCAGGCGCGGCACCCCGAGGGAGTCGAGCTGGCGCATGGCGTAGGTCGACGGGGCGAGCGTGAGCCCCGCGCGGCGGTGGATGTTGAGGACGCGGTCCCACAGGATCGGCTCGCCCCAGCCCACGCGGTAGCGGTCGGCGTAGCTCGGCACCTCGGTCTGGTAGACCGCGACCGTAGGGATCGACAGCTCGTCTGCCGCTCGGATCCCGGACCAGCCGAGCATGAAGGGCGAGGCGAGGTGGACCACGTCGGGGGAGTAGTCGTCGAGGATGCGGCCGATGCGCGCGCTGCCGGACAGGGACACGCGGACGTCGTCGTAGCCGGGCCACCCCATCGCCGGTAGGCGCTTCACCTGGGCGACGCCGTAGCGCACCGGGCCGGTGGAGCCCTTCGCCTCGGGTGCGATGACGAGCGCCTCGTCCCCGCGCTCGGAGAGGTGCTCGATGACGCGCAGGAGCGAGTGCGTCACGCCGTTGGCGTGCGGCAGGAACGACTCCGCGATCAGGGCGACCTTCACGGCTCCATTGTGGCCGTGGCGGGCCGCGGCGCCAGCGGCGGCGCGTGCAAAGGTCCTGTGAACCTTGCGTGTCACGCGAGTAACACCTTCTCCGCCATGACGGCGCGCCCACCTTCGCGGAGGCGGAGGTGTGGGACCGGGCCACTCGCTCGCGCTGAGACAATGGAGGCATGCCTGCCGCCCTCACCCGGTCGATTCGCGTCGGCCTCGTCCTGCTCGCCCTGTCCGTCTCGGTCGTGCTGCCCGCACCTCAGGCGTCCGCGCACACCGAGCTGCGCGCCTCGACGCCCGAGCAGGGTTCGACGGTCGACGAGCTCACCGAGGTGCGACTCGAGTTCTCGGGTGCGCTGCTCGACATCGGCGCCGAGCTCGCGATCGAGGATGCGGACGGCGCGAGCCACGCGCTCGTCCCGGAGTTCCCAGAGGACACCGTGGTGACGGCCCCCGTCGACGCCGCCGTGGCCGCCGGCGAGACCACGCTCGTCTGGCGCATCGTCGCCGAGGACGGCCACCCGATCGAGGGCACCGTGACCTTCACCTACGCGCCCGAGCCCGTGGCGCCCGCCGAGCCCACGACCGAGCCGAGCGACACCGCGGTGCCTGAGCCGAGCGCATCGGCCGTCGTCACCCCCAGTGCGAGCCCGAGCGCCGTGCTGCTCGACGCGCCCGCGACCGCCGAGCCCGAGCCCGCCACGCCCGGGTGGGTGTGGCCGGTCATCGGGGTCGCGGCGCTCGGAGCGGCAGCGGCCGCGGTGATCGCCGCGGTACGTCGGCGCGGATGACCGACCTCCCGTCCCTCATCCCGGCGGGCACGCCGCGATGGCGCCTGCCCCGCTCCGCGCGCGATCCCCACGCATGGCACGTGCTCGCTGCGTTCGCGGCGGTCGGGTTCGGCGTCGGCCTGACCCAGAACGGCGCCGCGGGGGTGGTGCAGGACCAGGTCGCCGACCTCGGCACCACCGTCGACGCGCTCGGCTGGACCATGGTCGCCTACTCGCTTGGCGTCGTCGTCGGAGCGCCGCTGCTCATGGTCGGGCTGGGCCGCATGGGCCGGCGGCCCCTGCTGCTGTGGATGTCAGGCACCTTCCTCGTGACCACCGTCGCCACGGTCCTCGCGCCAACGGTCGAGGCGCTCATGGCGATCCGCTTCCTCGCGGGGCTCCCGCACGGTGCGCTGCTGGGCACCGCGTCGTTCGTCGCGATGACCGTCATGGGCGCGGAGCGGCGAGGACGCGCCGTCGCGATCATCATGCTGGGGCTGACGTCCTCGCTCGTCGTGGGCGTGCCCTTCATGCAGTGGATGTCCAACGCGGCCGGCTGGCGCGCCGCCTACGGCGTGGTCGCCGCCGTGGCGCTCATCGCCGCCGTCGGCGTGTGGGCGTTCACGCCCGACGTCCCGGGCAACCCGCACGCCTCCCCGCGCGCGGAGCTGCGCGCCCTGCGAGGAGCGCGGCTGTGGACCGCCATCATCGCCACCACCGTGGGCTTCTCGGGGCTCGGCGCGGTGTTCTCGTACATCGTGCCGCTGCTCGAGGTCAGCAACGGCCTCGAGGCGGGTCAGGTGACCTGGGTCCTCGCCATCTGGGGCGCGGCGATGACCGCCGGCGCCTACCTGGGCGGACGGCTCACCGATCGGTCCCACGTAGGCGCCGGCCGTCTCGGGCTCGCGGGAGCGGCCCTCGCGCTCGCTGGGATCGGCCTGGTCGGGGACGTGCCGGCGCTGACCATCGGTTCGCTCGTGCTGCTCGCGGCCTCGATGCAGGTCTTCTCGCAGTCCTCTCAGGTCCACCTCATGGACGTCATGCACGGTTCCCCGTCGCTCGGCTCGGCGCTCGCGCACGCCGCGCTCAACGCCGCCACCGCCGTCGGAACGGGGCTAGGTGCCATCGTGATCGGCGCCGGACTGGGCTACCAGGCGCCCGCCTGGGTCGCCCTCGGGCTCGCGGCCGTCGCGATGGTGATCGTCGTGCTCGGGCCCGGCTACCGCGGGCGCGGCGGATGGCGCCGGCCGGCGACCTGACGGCGATCGCGACTGTGAAACGATGGAGCCCATGAGAATCCGGCTCGGCACCCGCGGCTCGACGCTCGCGCGCACCCAGTCCGGCATGGTCGCCGACCAGATCACCGCCGTCGCGCGCGAACGCGGCGTGGACCTCGAGGTCGAGCTCGTCGAGATCACCACCCACGGCGACATCTCCCGCGGCTCCCTGGTGGGGCTCAGCGAGGTGGGCGTCTTCGTCGCCGCGCTGCGAGAGTCGCTGCTGCGCGGCGAGTGCGACCTCGCGGTGCACTCGCTCAAGGACATGCCCACGCAGGCGCACCCCGAGCTCGAGGTCGCTGCGATCACGGAGCGCGTCGACGTCCGCGACGCCCTGTGCACGGGCGGTGCGCCGCTGCGCGAGCTGCCCGAGGGCGCGCGCATCGGCACGGGATCGCCCCGCCGTGCAGCCCAGCTGCTCGCGCTGCGACGCGACGTCGTCGTCGAGCCGTTGCGAGGCAACGTCGACACGCGTCTGGGCAAGGTGGGTGCGGAGCTCGACGGCGTGGTCCTCGCGGCGGCAGGTCTGCAGCGCCTCGGGCGTCTCGATGAGGCGACCGAGCTGCTCGACCCGACGGACATGCTTCCCGCACCCGGTCAGGGTGCGCTCGCGATCGAGATCGTCCCAGGCGCAGACCCCGCCTGGGCCGACCACGTGCGCGCGCTCGACCACGCGGACACGCGCGCGGCCGTGACCGCCGAGCGCGCGCTGCTGGGCGTGCTCGACGCCGGCTGTGCTGCTCCGGTCGCCGCCTACGCCACCGTCGACGCCGGCATGCTGACGCTGCGGGCGCGGGTGATCGACACCAGCGGCCAGCTCGCGCTCAACGAGCACGCCACCGGTCCCGCCTCCGAGCCCGCCTCCCTGGGCCGCTCGACGGGCTGGACCCTCATGAGTCGCGGCGCGGGCCGCCTGATGGGAAGGACCTGACATGGATCTGTCAGCGCTCGAGGGACGCCACGTGCTGGTGCCCGTGACCGCCCAGCGCCGCCACCTCGCGGAGCGCCTGGCCGAGGCCGGCGCGATCGTCGAGGAGGTCGAGTTCATCGCGATCGAGCCGACCTCCGAGCCCGATGCGCTCGAGGAGGCCACCCTCGCGTGGTGCGCGGGCGACTACGACTGGCTCGCCGTCACCAGCCGCAACGCGCTGTCCGCCATGGACGCGATCGCCCGCCGCCACTCGATGAGCCTCGCGGCGCCGCAGCCCGCGGCCCAGGTGGCGACCGTCGGCGAGGCGACCCGCGCCGTGTGCGCCGACCTGGGCTTGGAGGCCACCCTCGTGCCGGCGGCTCGGCAGAACGCCCGGGGCATCGTCGAGGAGTTCCCCGAGGGCCCCGGCAAGGTGCTCGCGCCCCTGGGCAACCTCGCGGCCCCCGTGCTCGCCCGCGGCCTCGAGCGCAAGGGCTGGACGGTGACCACCGTCGAGGCATACCGCACGGTCGACGGCTCGGGCGTGGGCAAGCAGCTGCGTGATGAGCTCGAATCAGGCCGCTTCGACGCGGTGCTGCTCACCTCGGGCTCCGTGGCGCAGCGCCTGGCCGACTCCGGCGCTCAGCTCCCGCCCGAGACGCTTGTGGTCGCGATCGGCGACATGACGGCCGCCACGGCGCGCGCCGCGGGCATCGAGCTCGCCTCCGTCGCCACCGCGCCGTCGTACGACGGCATCGTCGCGGGGCTGCTCGAGGCGCTGAACCCCGATCGGCTCGAGGAGTACGACGGCGACGACGCGGCGGTCGAGGACGCAGCCGTTGAGGACGCCGGGGTCGCGGCCGACGGCGACCTGGACGCCGCCGCAGAGTCCGCTGTGGGCGCCGATGCGGTGGCCGAGGACCCGTCCTTCCTCGCCGAGTACCCGGTCGACGAGGCGGCGGAGACGGACGGCGAGGCGCGACAGCACGCGGAAGTCACCGACGCGGCCGAGTACGACGCGGAGCCTGAGCCTGAGCCCGCAGACGAGGACTCAGGCACCGACGCACCCGAGGTGGCCGACGACGCCGAGGACGACGCCAGCGAGGGCTCCGATGGCGCCGTGGACGAGGCGGACACCGATGCCAC
The DNA here is from genome assembly GCF_002090155.1 of Demequina sp. NBRC 110056. Taxonomy (GTDB): domain Bacteria; phylum Actinomycetota; class Actinomycetes; order Actinomycetales; family Demequinaceae; genus Demequina. Next base: position 50,309 of record NZ_BBRM01000002.1, read on the forward strand.
CGATTCGGACACGGACGCCGACGAGTCCGACACGGACGCCGACGAGTCGGTGGACGCCCCGCGCGAGCCCGCGCAGTCGTTCGACGACATCATCGCCGGCACGCCCAGCGCCGCCTCACCCGCGACAGTTGACGGGAACACCAGCTTCGACGACATCGTGGCCGGCGCGGCGGAGAACACGGGGGACAAGCGGTGACGTTCACGCCGCACCGCCGCCCGCGACGCCTGCGCACGAGCCCGGCGATGCGCCGCCTCGTGCGCGAGACGCGGGTCCACCCTGCGCAGCTGGTGCTGCCGCTGTTCGTCCACGAGTCGCTGACCGAGCCCCGCGAGATCGCGTCGATGCCGGGCGTCTCCCAGCTCCCGCTCGGCGGCCTCGCCGCGGCCATCGACGAGGCGGCCGCGGCCGGCATCGGCGGCGTCATGCTCTTCGCGATCCCCGCCGAGCGAGACGCGACGGGCTCCGCCGCGTGCGAGGCGGACGGAATCCTCAACCGCGCGATCGAGGTCGCTGACGAGGCGGCCGACGGCCGCCTCGTCGTGATGGCTGACCTGTGCCTGGACGAGTTCACCGACCACGGCCACTGCGGCGTGCTGGCAGCGGACGGCTCGGTCGACAACGACGCGACGCTCGAGATCTACGGGCGGATGGCCGTCGCGCAGGCCGACGCCGGCGCGACCGTGCTCGGGCTGTCAGGGATGATGGACGGCCAGGTGGCCGCGGTGCGCGCGGCGCTCGACGACGCTGGTCACCAGGACACGAGCATCCTCGCCTATGCCGCGAAGTACGCGTCGGCCGCCTACGGTCCGTTCCGCGATGCGGTCGAGTCCGAGCTTGAGGGCGACCGCCGGACCTACCAGATGGACCCCGCGAACCGGGTCGAGGGCTCCCTCGAGGCGGCGCTCGACGAGGCGGAGGGCGCGGACATCCTCATGGTCAAGCCCGCGCTGCCGTACCTCGACGTGCTCGCGGACGTGGCGAGCGAGGCGACCGTGCCCGTCGCCGCCTACCACGTGTCGGGGGAGTACACCCAGATCGAGGCGGCCGCCGCGAACGGCTGGATCGACCGTAAGGCCGCCCACCTCGAGGCCGCCACCAGCATCGTCCGTGCGGGCGCGTCCATCGTGCTGACCTACGCCGCGCTCGACCTCGCCCGCTGGCTGCGCGAGGACTGACCCAGATAACTCGGGCGCCGCGGCGCCCCGTCAGGAGGCATCCGTGACCACCTTCACCGAACGCGCATCGGCGATCCTGCCCGGCGGCGTGAACTCTCCCGTGCGTGCGTGGAACGGCGTCGGGGGCGACCCCGTCCCGCTGGCCAAGGCCAAGGGATCGCGCGTCACCGACGCCGACGGCACGGAGTATGTGGACCTGGTCGGCTCGTGGGGCCCTGCCATCTTGGGCCACGCCCACCCGACGGTCGTGCAGGCCGTCCAGGAGGCGGCCGCCGACGGCCTGTCCTTCGGCGCGACCACCACCCGCGAGGTCGAGCTCGCGGAGGAGATCCGCGCCCGCTACGCGCCCGCCGAGCGCGTGCGCCTGGTGTCCACCGGCACCGAGGCGACCATGACGGCCATCCGCCTCGCGCGCGGCGCGACCGGCCGCGACGTCATCGTCAAGTTCGCCGGCTGCTATCACGGCCACTCGGACTCGCTGCTGGTGGCTGCCGGCTCGGGGCTGGCGACCTCCGGTGTCCCGGACAGCGCCGGCGTGACCAAGGGCACCGCCGTCGACACCATCGTGCTGCCGTATGGCGACGAGGAGGCGCTCACGGACGCCTTCGCCGAGCACGGCCAGTCGATCGCCGCGGTCATCACCGAGGCGGCGCCGTGCAACATGGGCGTGATCGCCCCGCCGCGGGGCTTCAACCGCCTCATCTCGCACCTGTGCACCGCCGAGGGCGCCGTCATGATCCTCGACGAGGTGCTCACCGGCTTCCGCGCGGGCCCGTCCGGGTACTGGGGCGTCGAGCGCGACGAGGACCTCGCGGCGGGCGTCGAGCCCTGGCAGCCGGACCTCGTGACGTTCGGCAAGGTCATCGGCGGCGGCATGCCCGTCGCCGCTCTCGGCGGACGCGTGGAGGTCATGAGCCAGCTCGCGCCGCTCGGTGCGGTCTACCAGGCGGGCACGCTGTCGGGCAACCCGGTCGCGACCGCGGCGGGGCTCGCGACGATGCGCCTGCTCACCGAGGACGTGTACGCGCGGGTGAGCGAGAGCGCCGATGCCCTGGCTGGCGGCGTGAGCTCGATCCTCGCCGAGGCGGGCCTCGGGCACGCGGTGGGCCGCGCGGGCACCCTCTTCTCATTCTTCCTGGGCCTCGCCGATGCGCCCGTCTCGTTCGAGGACGCGTCGGGTCAGGACACGGCGGCCTACGCACGGCTGTTCCACGCGCTGCACGGGGCGGGGGTCTACCTGCCGCCGAGCGCCTTCGAGGCCTGGTTCGTGTCCCAGGCCCACCGTGAGGAGGACCTCGCGCGCGTGCTCGACGCGGTCGCCGTGTGGGCCGCGACCGAGGCCTGAGGAAGGCAGAGCCCGCGGCTGCCAGGCCCGGGAGCGTCGGGACATGCGTAGCCGACGAGCGTCACGTCGTCACTTCGACCGGGTGACGTGTCGCGACGTAGGACAAGTGCCAGATCACGTAGCCCGCTGCAAGCGCGAGCACGAGTCCGATCGCCCACCACATCCACCGCTTCATTGATCGAAACTCCCTAACCAGTTCTCAGCGCGCCGCCGAAGTCCTGCGCAACATAGGAGATCGGCGTGTAGTAGTTCCGGCAGTTGGTTGCTCCGCTACCCCCGTTATTGGTCCCGGAGGTCACGCCGATGGCGTTGGCCGCCCCGTCGCTTCGCTGTGTATAGAAGGCACCGCCAGAATCACCTTGTCTGACGCACTGAGCGTTGTGTTCGGCGAAGGTGAGGCTCTTGTAGGTTCGGCCAGATGTATACGTGACCGTCTGGTTGACAAGGGAGATCCAATCGGGGTCTATCTCGCCATCACCGTTGCCGATGCGTGGACCTGCTCCAGACGTACGGAGGGTCGATAGGTGCATGCCTTGGGGGATCGACGATGGAGCCCGTACGATTCGAGACAAATCCGTGTTGTACGTGCCAACATACACTCGCGCGCTCGTCGAGCCAGAGTTCACCTTGACCACCGCAACGTCGCCGTGGAGTCCACTGTAGGTGCCCAGAGCGCCGCCACTGCGCCACGTGACGGCACCGTGGTAGTGAACGCTCTGGTTGCTCGCAATGCGCCTCGCGTTCGCGTATGAATCGCCCGAAGTGGACATGGTGCAGTGAGCGGCTGTGACGAGATACTGACTCGATCCCTTGCTCCAACTGAACGCCGTGGTGCACGGCTGGGCAGGTGAGGCGTGACCTGGTCGCGTGAACTCGACGGCTGCTCCGCCTTTGTATGGCGACGTGTCGTAGTAGCGGCTCGCGGTCGTCTCTGGCCGCCCGCCGTCGTAGTAGGCGACATCGATCCCGGACTCGCCCAGACCAATGGTCGCCCCACTGAACCGATCGATGGCGTCGTCGATCGCGCCGGTGCTCTCGGCTCCATCGAGGCCCACCACGAGGCGTTCCTGAGAGTAGTCTGGCCCGACGCTACCCACGGTGCCGGATGTCGCCATGTCCTCGGCGATGGCGGTAGTCGCGCGATCGAAGTCCGCGAGTGACGTGGACGTCTCGAGCACTTCGAACCCCGTGGTGAACCCGAGGTCGTTGATGCGGCGCGTTGCCTCCTGCGTAGAGATGCCGACGGCGTTGACGTAGAGCGTACGCCCCTCCACGTAGGCCCCGCCCCAGAGCTCGGGCTCCACAAAGAACAGGTTCGACTCGATCGCCGTGTACATGCTCGCAGGGTCGAAGGTGATGTCCCCACGTGGCAGGTCGAGTTCGTCCAGGTCCGGCAGGCGGTATTCGCCCTCGCCTGCCGGCGCCAACCCTGTGCCGAAGAGCGCCGCCAGCGCGATGCCCAAGAGCATCCCTGATCTAGTCGGTAGCGATGATCCCACGGTGGACTCCCCTCATGTGCTTGATCGACACGCTAGGCCGCGCACATCAGTCGCGTCCCCGTGTTCACACGACGTTCATGAAGTCTTTGAATCGCCCCGGGTTTCGTGGAGGCTCTCAACTCATGGAGGATGAGAGTCATGTCAGCACCCAGGAAGTACCCCGACGAGTTGCGTGAGCGGGCGACTCGGATGGCTGTCGAGCTGAGGCAGGACCCCGCAACCAAGACGGGCGCGATCGCGCGCGTGGCCGACCGGCTGGGCATGCATCGCGAGACTCTGCGCGGCTGGGTCCGCCAGGCCGAGATCGACGGTGGCGTCCGCCCGGGCACCACGACGGCCGACGCGGACCGGATCGCGCAGCTCGAGCAGGAGGTCCGCGAGCTGCGGCGAACGAACCACATTCTGCGCACGTCAGCGGTTTTTTTCGCAGCGGAGCTCGACCGCCCCACCATCAGGTAGCCGCCTACCTCGACGCCCATCGCCATGACGTGGTCGATGGGCGTGAGGTCGGGGTCGAGCCGATCTGCAAAGCACTCAGCGATGCTGGCGTGCAGATCGCCCCGAGCGGCTACTACGCAGCGAAGAACCGTCCCCCGTCCGCGCGCGCGGTCCGTGACGCCGAGCTGGTCGAGGACATCAGGACGGCCCACCGGGCGAACCTCGGCGTCTACGGGGCGCGCAAGATCTATGCGGAGCTCAACCGGGAAGGCGTGCCCGTCGCGCGGTGCACGGTCGAGCGTCTGATGAGACAGATCGGCTTGCAAGGCATCCGTCGCGAGAAGACTCGCAAGACGACCTTCGGTGACGGTGCGGAGACCGACCGGCCGCTGGACCTCGACAACCGCCAGTTCACGGCCGACGGCCCGAACCAGCTGTGGGTGGCGGACCTGACGTACGTGCGCACCCATGCCGGCTGGACGTATGTCGCGTTCGTCCTGGACGTCTTCTCGAGGATGATCGTGGGCTGGCAGGTGTCGACCAGTCTGCGCACGGATCTGGCGCTCGACGCCCTCGACATGGGCCTGTGGGCCCGCCAACGCGCAGGTCAGGACGTCTCCGGGCTGGTCCATCACAGCGACCGTGGAGTCCAATTTCGAGCTATCCGCTACAGCGAGAGATTGGCCGAGGCGGAAGCCGTCGCATCGGTCGGTAGCAGGGGCGATAGCTTCGACCATGCGATGGCCGAGGCGCTCAACTCGCTATTCAAGGCCGAATGCATCCGCAATCCCGTGATGCGTCCCAAGGGCGGCTGGAAGTCCGTCACCGACGTCGAGATCGCCACCGCAGAGTACGTCGACTGGTTCAACCACCGACGCCTCCACGGCGAGATCGGCATGGTCGCGCCCGCCGAACTCGAGGCCTTCCATTGGGCGACCGTCAGATCCGACCACTACCCTGAAGCACCCGTCCCCGTCGGGGCCGGAACCAATTAACCGGGCCTCTACGAAACCCGGGGCGCACCACAACAGCTTCTACTCGCTGTTGCACGCCCGTGTCGTCATCAGCGACTGGAAGACCGAGTACAACACGGTGCGACGCCACTCGGCCCTGGGCTACCGTGCCCCGGCCGACTATGCTCGCCACTGCACTCACGAAATGGAAACCGACGACTCACGCACAGGCCGGACCTAACGACGGCGGCGGCCCATGTCCCCAGAGCTCGGGCTCGACAAAGAACTGGTTCGACTCGATCGCCGTGTTGATGGTCGCGGGGTCGCACGCGCACGGCATCCAGCGGCCGCGGCTGAGGCGCGCGAAACATCACGGAGGGGCGCCGCGGCCCGTGAGAGTCCGCGCCGCCCACAGCGCGCCCCGCACGGATCACGCCGATCTCACGCCCTCTCGACGGTCCCTGCAGGACTTCTCACTCTGCGCCAGCCTGCCGCGTGAGAAAGAGTTCGCGCACCCTTCACAGGGCGACGGGCTGGGCGAAACATCCCCTCCCTAGCGTGAGTGGTGTCCGATGGAGCGCTGTGCGGGGCGCTCGAGGCCGACGGCGGCCCGGACTTCATCCACGCGATGAATCAACCACTGAGTGAACCCTGGGGAGGGGTCTCATGACCGTGCAGGACAAAGCAGGCGTCACCGACGTCGAGCCCGGTGTCATCGGCAAGGGCCGATGGATCGAGCGCTGGACCCCGGAGAACGAGCTGTTCTGGGAGTCCAAGGGCAAGTCGATCGCCTTCCGCAACCTCGTCTTCTCCATCGTCGCCGAGCACATCGGCTTCTCCGTCTGGCTGCTGTGGTCCATCGTCGTGGTCCGCATGTACGGCACGTTCGACGACTCGGGCGCCCTGGTCGCGGCCGGCGCGAACGGCTGGGCGCTCACCGCGAGCCAGGGGCTCACGCTGCTGGCCGTCGCCTCGGGCGTCGGCGCCTTCCTGCGCATCCCCTACACCTTCGCTGTGCCGATCTTCGGCGGCCGCAACTGGACGGTCATCTCCGCGCTGCTGCTGCTCGTGCCGACGCTCGGCCTCGCGTGGGTCGTCGGCCGACCGGACACCCCTTTCGCGGTGCTCGTCCTCATCGCCGCGACCGCCGGCTTCGGCGGCGGCAACTTCGCCTCCTCGATGTCGAACATCTCGTTCTTCTACCCGGACAAGGCGAAGGGCTGGGCGCTCGGCCTCAACGCCGCCGGCGGCAACATCGGCGTCGCGGTCGCCCAGAAGCTCGTGCCGATCGTCATCGGCATCGGCGGCGTCGGCCTCGCGATGGCGGGCCTCGTCTACGTGCCGCTCGCGCTGGCCGCGGCCGTCCTCGCGTTCCTGTTCATGGACAACCTGCGCGAGGCGAAGGCCGACCCCAAGCCCACCGCGCGGTCGCTCCGACACGGCCACACGTGGCTCATGGCGTTCCTCTACATCGGCACGTTCGGCTCGTTCATCGGGTACTCGGCCGCGTTCCCGACGCTGCTCACCGTGGTCTTCGAGCGCCCCGACATCGCCTTGACCTGGGGCTTCCTGGGCGCGCTAGTCGGTTCGATCTCACGGCCCTACGGCGGCAAGCTCGCCGACAGGTTCGGCGGCTCGATCATCACCGTGATCGCCTTCGTGTCGATGGCCGCGGCGGGCTGGGCGGCGGTCACGGGTGTGCAGAGCGAGAACCTCGCGCTGTTCTTCGTCAGCTTCATGGCGCTCTTCGCCCTCACCGGCATCGGCAACGGGTCGACCTACCGGATGATCCCGTCGATCTTCAACCGCCTGCGCGAGGACAAGGGCGACGGCTCCGACGCCTCGTTCCTCGACTTCAAGCGTCAGGCGGCGGGAGCCGTGGGCATCATCTCCTCGGTGGGCGCCTTCGGCGGCTTCGCGATCCCGTTCGTCTACATGTGGTCCCGCGAGACCTTCGACGGATCGATCGTGCCGGCCCTCCAGATCTACATCGGCGTGTTCCTCGTGATGGCCGTCCTGACGTGGGTGTTCTACCTGCGCAAGGGCGCCCGGATGGCGAACGTCTGATCGTGCCCGCACAGCACGGCGCCGCGTCGCCCGGGTCACAGCACCCGGGCGGCGCAGCTGCGCCCGCGATGACCGAGCGGCCCGCCGGCGTGGCGACGCACTGCCCGTACTGCGCCCTGCAGTGCGCGCAGACACTGACCCCCACGCCCCGCGAGCGCCTGCCGCTCGAGGTCGCCGGGCGCGACTTCCCCACCAACAGGGGAGGGCTGTGCCAGAAGGGCTGGACCTCGGCGGAGGTGCTGCGCGCCCGCGACCGCATCACCAGCCCGATGATCCGCACCGCCGACGGCGGCTTCCGCAAGGCCGGCTGGGACGAGGCGCTGGACCTCATCGCGGGCCGCGTCGAGCAGCTCCAAGCCGAGTCGGGTCGCGAGGCGATCGCGATCTTCGGTGGCGGGGGACTGACCAACGAGAAGGCCTACGCCCTCGGCAAGTTCGCGCGAGTCGTGCTGCGCACGCCGTTCATCGACTACAACGGCCGCTTCTGCATGTCGTCGGCCGCCGCGGCCTCGAACCGCGCGTTCGGCATGGACCGCGGCCTGGGCTTCCCCCTCGCGGACCTGGGCGGCGCCGATGCGGTGCTCATCCTGGGCTCGAACATGGGGGTGACCATGCCGCCGTTCGTCCAGCACCTCGCCGGGGCGCGCGAGCGCGGCGGGCTCGTGGTGGTGGATCCCCGCGAGACGGTGACCGCGAAGCTCGCGAGCGGCGACCAGGGCGAGCACCTCGCTCCCGTGCCCGGAACGGACATGGTGGTGCTCCTCGCCCTCACGCACATCGTGCTCGCCGAGGGCCTGGCGGACCTCCAGTACCTCGAGAAGCGCACCTCCGGGCTCGACGATGTGCGCCGCTCCGTCGCGGGATGGTGGCCCGAGCGCGCCGAGGCGGTGTGCGGGATCCCGGCCGAGCAGCTGCGGAGCACCGCGAGGCTGCTGGCGCAGGCCTCGCCTGTCCACGGCGGCCGCGGCGCGTACGTGCTCACCGGGCGCGGCATGGAGCAGATGAGCCAGGGCACCGCGTGCGTGACGGCCGCGATCAATCTCGCCCTATGCCTGGGCCTCATCGGCCGCGAGGGCTCGGGGTTCGGGCCCGTCACGGGTCAGGGCAACGGCCAGGGCGGCCGCGAGCACGGCCAGAAGTCGGACCAGCTGCCGGGCTACCGGATGATCACCGACCCAGCGGCCCGCGCGCACGTGGCCGGCGTCTGGGGCGTCGACCCCGAGACCCTGCCCGGACCGGGCGTCCCCGCCGTGAGGCTTCTCGACTCGCTCGGCCGCGACGGCGGCCCGCGCGCGCTGTTCGTGCACGGCTCCAACGTGGTGGTCTCCGCCCCCAACGCCGATGCGGTCGTCGAGTCCCTGCGCCGGCTCGACCTGCTGGTGGTGAGCGACCTCGTGCCGTCGGAGACGGCGCTGCTCGCCGACGTCATCCTCCCCATCACCCAATGGGCGGAGGAGGAGGGCACGATGACCAACCTCGAGGGCCGCGTCATCCGCCGCCGCAAGGCGACGGACGCGCCCGGCGAGGCCCGGTCCGAGCTGTGGATCCTCGGCGAGCTCGCCCGCCGTCTCGGCGTCGACCGCGGCTTCCCGGAGGACCCGGCGACGGTGTTCGACGAGATGGCGCGCGCGTCGGCCGGCGGTGTGGCCGACTACTCGGGCATCACCTACGCGCGGCTCGACGCCGGCGAGGAGCTCCAGTGGCCGTGCCCCGCCACCGACGGCACGCCGCACCCGGGGACGCCTCGTGTCTTCCTCGAGCGCTTCAACACCCCCGACGGACGCGCGCGGATGATCGCCGTCGATCACCACGCCCCGGCGGACGACGTCCGCCCCGGCGCTCGCACGTATCTCGTCACCGGCAGGGTGCTGCAGCACTACCAGTCGGGCGCGCAGACCCGGCGCGTGGACGAGCTCAATGCGGCCCAGCCCGAGTCGTTCGTCGAGGTCCACCCCCTGCTCGCCGAACGCATCGGCCTGGCAGAGGGCGAGGACGCGATCCTCACCACGCCCCGTGGCGAGGCCGTCGCGACCGTCCGCGTCACCGAGGCGATCAGGCCAGACACCGTCTTCATGCCGTTCCACTGGGCAGGCGCCGGCAGCGCCAACCGGCTGACCAACGACGTCACCGACCCCATCAGCGGCATGCCCGAGTTCAAGGTCACCGCGGTCACGATCGCGCGGGCCTCCGTCCCTGACAGCACCGTTCCCCTGGGGGTGAGCGTCTCGTGAACGTCGTCGTGATCGGCAACGGCATGGTGGGGTCGCGCTTCGTCGACGACCTCGTCGCCCGCGACCCCGAGGCGCGGGTCACCGTGCTCGGCAAGGAGCGCCACCTCCCGTACAACCGCGTGCTGCTGTCGAGCGTCGTGGCGGGCAAGACCGTGCCCGAGTCGCTCGCGATGGCGACCGCGGACTCCGATCGGGTGCGCACCCTCACCGGCGTCCCTGCGATCGACGTGGACCGCGAGGCGCGCACCGTCACCGACGCGGCGGGCGGCGTGCACCCCTACGACCGGCTCGTCTTCGCGACGGGCTCGCAGGCGCGCATCCCCAGCATCCAGGGCGTGGCCACCGACCGCGGACTGCTCCCCGGCGCGAGCGTCCTCAAGGACCTCGACGACGCCCAAGGCATCGTCGGCGCGCTGCCCAAGGCACGCCGCGCCGTGGTGCTCGGCGCGGGAGTGCTGGGCCTCGAGGTGGCCACCGGACTCGCCGCCCGCGGCCTGGCCGTGACCCTCGTCCACCACGCGGACCGGCTCATGGAGCGTCAGCTCGGCTCCGCGGCGTCGCAGATCGCCGCCGGCTCCCTCGAGCGCCTGGGCGTCAGGGTCGTCACCGAGACCTCGGTGGCTCGCGTGCTCGACCGCCGCGGCGTGCTGAGCGCCGTGACCCTCACCGACGGCACCGAGGTGCTCACCGACCTGCTGGTGATGTGCGCCGGCACCATCCCTGAGGCCGCGCTCGCGCGACGCGCGGGCCTGCCGTGCGAGCGCGGCATCCTCGTCGGCGCCGACCTCGGCTCGCCGATCGACTCGCACGTGTTCGCCATCGGTGACTGCGCCCAGCCGCCCGAGGGCGGCTCGGGCCTCGTGGCCCAGGGTTGGGATCAGGGCAAGCGCCTGGTCGACGCGTGGGTGAGGGCCGATGCGCCCGTCGCCGCCTCGACGGACCTGGGCGAGGCGGACGACGACGAGCTGGACCCCACCAACGTGGTGCGCGTCAAGGCTCTCGGGCTCGAGGTCGTGACGATGGGGCTGTCGGGCAAGTTCGACCACGGCGAGCGCGAGCTGCGCGCCGTGCGCATGGCCGACCCGGCCATCGGCCGCTTCGTCGAGGTGGTCGTCAGCCACGGCCTGCTCGTGGGCGCGACCATCGTGGGCGACAAGCAGTGCGCGTCCGAGCTGTCGGCGATGTACACGCGCATGCTGCCCGTGCCGAGCGACCCGGCCCACCTCATCATCCGGCCACTCGCCGGCGCTGGCCGCCCCGCCGCGGTGGCCGTGGAGGACATGGCCGACGACCACACCGTGTGCCAGTGCAACTCCGTGCCCAAGGGTCGCATCGTCGCGGCCGTGGCGGACGGCTGCACGAGCGTCGATGAGGTGTCGCGTGCGACGCGAGCCAGCACCGGGTGCGGCGACTGCCGCTCGCTGGTCGGCGACATCATCCGTACCTGCGGTGCCGCGGCCGAGGCTGGAGCCTCCGCCGACGCCGAGGGCAAGGTTCCCGCGCTGGCGGGGAAGTGAAGGGAGAGGCCATGACCGAGACGAAGAGGATCGTGGTGGTGGGCGGCGGCATGGTCGCGCACCGGTTCACCGAGGCGATGCGCGACCGCGACGCGGACGGCCAGCACCACATCACCGTGCTGGGCGAGGAGCCGCGGGCGCCGTACGACCGCGTCGCCCTCACCAGCTACTTCACCGGCAAGGACCCCGAGGAGCTCTCGCTGGGCACGCCGGAGCTCTGGGACGACCCGCGCGTCACCCTGCACCGCGACGCGCTCGTCACCCGCATCGACCGCGAGGCACGCGAGGTCGAGGACGGCGCCGGACGCCGCTTCCCCTACGACCACCTGGTCATGGCGACCGGCTCGTACGCGTGGTCGCCTCCCATGGAGGGTGCGGACCTTCCGGGTGTCTTCGTCTACCGCACCATCGACGACGTCGCGGCGCTCCGCCTCTACGTGGAGGCCCGTGCCAAGGAGCTGCGCCGGCCTGTCCGCGGCGCGGTGATCGGCGGCGGACTGCTCGGGCTCGAGGCCGCGGGCGCGCTGCAGGGGCTCGGCGCGACGAGCACCGTCATCCAGTTCGCCGACCGCCTCATGAACCTGCAGGTCGACGAGGGCGGCGGCCACGCCCTGAGCCGTCTCATCGAGAACCTGGGCGTCAGCGTGCGGTGCAACACCGCGACCCAGGCGATCAAGCCCGACAAGTCCGGCCGTGCTGGCCGACTCACCTTCGCCGACGGCGGCGAGATGCTCGTCGACGTGGTCATCTTCGCCACGGGTGTCCGCCCCCGCGACGAGCTGGGCCGCGAGGCGGGCCTCGCGATGGGCGAGCGTGGCGGCGTCGTGGTGGACGACACGTGCCTCACCGACGACCCGGCGATCTCCGCGATCGGCGAGGTCGCATGCATCCAGGGCGCTTGCATCGGCCTCATCGCCCCCGGCAACACGATGGCCGAGATCGCCGTCGACCGGCTGCTCGGCGGGCAGTCGACCTTCCCCGGAGCCGACACCTCGGCCAAGCTCAAGCTCCTCGGCGTCGACGTCGCGAGCTTCGGCGATGCCTTCGCGCAGACGCCCGGCGCCCTCGAGCTGGTCTACGCGGACCCGGTCGCCGGCGTGTACAAGAAGCTGGTGCTCACCGACGACGCGCGCACCCTGCTCGGCGGCATCCTCGTGGGCGACGCGAGCGCGTACGCGTCGCTGCGGCCCATGGTGGGCTCCGACCTGGGCGAGGACCCCGCCGCGTGGCTGCTGCCCGAGGGATCGGGCGAGCGCCCGAGCGTCGAGCTGCCCGACGAGGCCAACGTGTGCTCGTGCAACAACGTGTCCGCCGGCGCGATCCGCTGCGCCGTCACCGATGAGGGCTGCACGGACATCGCCGGGGTGAAGGCCTGCACCAAGGCCGGCACCAGCTGCGGCTCCTGCCTGCCGCTCGTGAAGAAGATCATGGGCACCGAGCTCGAGAAGGCCGGCATCGAGGTCTCCAACGCGCTGTGCGAGCACTTCGACATGAGCCGCGCGCAGCTCTTCAGCGCGATCCAGGTGTCCGAGCTGCGCACCTTCTCCGAGATCATCGAGCGGTTCGGCGTCGGACGCGGCTGTGACCTGTGCAAGCCCGCCATCGCGTCGATCCTCGCGTCCCTGTACAACGAGCACGTGCTCGCCCAGGACCGCGCGGCGCTGCAGGACACCAATGACCGCGTGATGGCGAACATGCAGAAGGACGGCACCTACTCGGTCGTGCCGCGCGTGCCCGGCGGCGAGATCCTGCCCGAGCACCTCATCCTCATCGGCCAGATCGCCCAGGACTACGGGCTCTACACGAAGATCACCGGCGGCCAGCGCATCGACCTGTTCGGCGCCCGCCTCGAGCAGCTGCCGAGCATCTGGAAGCGCCTGGTCGACGCCGGGATGGAGTCCGGACACGCCTACGGCAAGAGCCTGCGCACCGTGAAGTCCTGCGTCGGCTCGACCTGGTGCCGCTACGGCGTGCAGGACTCGGTGGGCATGGCGATCGCGCTCGAGCTGCGCTACCGGGGCCTGCGCAGCCCGCACAAGCTCAAGCTCGGCGTCTCGGGCTGTGCGCGCGAGTGCGCGGAGGCCCGCGGCAAGGACGTGGGCGTCATCGCGACGGACAAGGGCTGGAACATCTACGTGGGCGGCAACGGCGGGTTCACCCCCAAGCACGCGCAGCTGCTCGTCGAGGACGTCGACGGCGCGACCGTCTTCCAGGTCATCGACCGCTACCTCATGTACTACATCCGCACCGCCGACCGTCTGCAGCGCACCGCGCCCTGGCAGGAGGAGCACGAGGGCGGCCTCGAGGCGATCCGCGAGGTCATCATGGAGGACTCGCTGGGCATCTGCGCCGACCTCGACGAGCACATGGCCCGCCACATCGACTCGTACGAGGACGAGTGGAAGGCCGTGCTCAACGACCCCGAGCGCCTCGCGCAGTTCACGAGCTTCGTCAACGCTCCCGACCAGCCCGACCCGTCGCTCGCCTACGTCGAGCAGCGCGGTCAGCGTCGCCCGGCCACGGCGTCCGAGCGCGAGTCCGGTGCCGTCCTCATCGCCCCGTCCACCCTGGAGGTCCGGTCATGACGACCACCGCATCGGCGCCCACCGATCAGGCCACACGCGTGCTCGTGTGCGCCTACGACCGGCTCACCCCCGACCTGGGGGTCGCCGCGCTCATCGGAGACACCCAGGTCGCGCTCTTCCGGCTCGCCGACGGCTCCGTCCACGCGGTCCAGAACCTGTGCCCGTTCTCGGGAGCGTCCGTGCTCTCGCGCGGGATCACGGGTACCAGGGGAGACGTGCCGACGATCGCGTCGCCCATCTACAAGCAGGTGTTCTCGCTGATCGACGGCACGTGCCTGGTGACCATGGACAAGGAGCCCCAGGCCGGGATCGCCCCCGACTTGGTCGTCCACCCCGTGACCGTCGACAATGGCCAGGTGTACATCGACCTGGCTGGTGGCCCTTGACCGCACTCTTCGGACTTGACCTGCGCGGCAGGTCCGTCCTCGTCGCCGGCGGCGGCGCCGTCGCCGCGCGTCGGGTCCGTCGCTTCGTATCCGAGGGCGCCCTCGTCACGGTCGTCGCGCCGCAGATGCACGAGGACCTCGAGCGCCACGCGCTGCACGGGGACGTCGTGCTCGAGCGGCGCGGCGTCGCCCCGCACGATCTCGACGGCGCGTGGTTCGTGCTCGCCGCCACCGACGATCGCGAGCTCAACGACGCGATCGCGGGCTGGGCGGAGGACCGTCAGGTGTGGTGCATCGACGCCTCGGACGCGTCGCAGGGGTCCGCTCGGCAGGCGGCGATGTCCAAGCACGGGGACCTTGCGATCGGCGTGCTGTCGCTGGACGCCCCCGACCCGGGGCGCATCCGCGCCGTGCGTGACGCCATCGCCGCCCACCTCGACGCGGGCGAGGTCGACCTGCGCCGGCGCCGTCCCGGAGCGGGACGCGTGATCCTCGTGGGCTCCGGACCCGGCGACCCGGGGCTCATCACGGTGCGGGGCCGCCAGGCGCTGTCGGAGGCCGACGTGGTCGTCACCGACCGGCTGGGCGCCACCGAGCTGCTCGTCACCGTGCCGTACGACGTCGAGGTCGTCAACGTCGGCAAGTCGCCCGACAACCACCCGGTCCCGCAGCACGAGATCAACCGGATCCTGGTGGACCGCGCGCTCGCGGGAAAGACCGTCGTCCGGCTCAAGGGCGGCGACCCCTACGTGTTCGGCCGGGGCGGCGAGGAGGTCCACGCGTGCATCGAGGCCGGCATCGACGTGGAGGTGGTCCCCGGCATCACCTCCGCGCTCGCCGTGCCGGCACGCGCCGGCATCCCCGTGACGCAGCGCGGCGTCGCGACCTCGCTGCTCGTGACCACCGGGCACGCGGGCGCCGACGCCGCGTCGGTCGCGGCGATGGCGGCCGGCGCGACCGTCGTGATCCTCATGGGGGTGACGGCGCTGCCCGACATCGTCGACGCCGCGCTCGCCGGCGGATGCGACCCTGAGACGCCGGTCGCGATCGTCGAGAACGGCACGACCTCACGGGAGCGGATCACGCGAGGTGCCATGACGGACATCGTTCGTATCTGTAGCGAAACAGGGGTGAAACCTCCGGCGATTATCGTCGTCGGTGAGGTCGCGAGGCCGGGGCTCCTCGCTGGTGCCCTGGCCGCGACCCCGGAGCCATAGGAGGACGGACGTGAGCCACGTTGGGGAGCCGCTGGCGGGGTGCGTGATGGTCATCACCGCGGACCGCCGCAAGCGCGAGCTGGCGTCGGCGCTCGAGCGCCGAGGAGCCCTGGTGCGCTTCGCTCCCGCGCTGTCGACCGTCCCGCACCTCGACGACGAGCAGCTCATCGCCGACACCCGTGCGCTCATCGCGAACCCGCCGGACATCGTCGTCGCCACCACGGGAATCGGCTTCCGCGGCTGGGTCGAGGCCGCCGACGCGGCGGGGCTTGCCGACGACCTCCTCGAGGCGATGGCAGGAGCCCGTCTCATCGCACGCGGTCCGAAGGCCCGCGGCGCGATCCAGCAGAACGGCCTCGAGGCCGACTGGGTGGCGGAGTCGGAGACCGCGGCGGAGCTGCGCGACTACCTGCTCGCCGAGGGCGTCGAGGGGCTGCGCATCGCGGTCCAGCACCACGGCAACGGCTCGGACGGCCTCGACGAGGCCTTCATGGACGCCGGCGCGTTCGTCCAGAGCCTCGTGATCTACGGCTGGGGCCCGCCCGCGGATCCGGCCCCGCACCGCGAGTGGATCGACAACGCCGCCTGCGGCGGGGTCGACGCCGTGCTCTTCACGTCCGCACCGGGAGCCGAGGCGTGGATCGAGGGCGTGCGCGAGGCAGGTCTGCTCGACGCGATCCGGCTGCGGGTCGCGTCCGGCGACCTGGTCCTGGCCTCGGTGGGGCCGGTGACGGCCGCGCCGTTCGCCGCGGTGAACCTGCCGACGTGCTATCCCGACAGGTGGCGTCTGGGAGCCCTCGTGAGGGAGCTCGTCAAGCACTACAGCGAGAACCACACCGGGATCCAGACTCCCGATGGTCCGCTCGTCATGCGCGCATCGGCCGCAGTCCTCGATGGACGGGTCCTGCCGCTCACACCCACGGGGCTGGAGATCCTCCGGGCCCTCGCGAAGGCCGGAGGCAACGTGCTCACCCGAGAACAGCTCAGCGAGCTCCTGCCGGGAGCCCAGGCGGGCCCGCACGCCGTCGAGGCCGCCATCAACCGCCTGCGCGAGAACTCGGGCTCGCGGACCCTCGTGCGGACCGTCGTGAAGCGCGGATACGCGCTGGCGGTGAGCGTCGCATGAGCGCGATCCTCGTCGGCTGCGCGCACGGCACCAGGAGCCCCGAGGGGCAGGACACCATCCGTGCGCTGCTGGACCAGGTGCGCGAGGCGATGGACATCGAGGTCCGCGAGGCCTACGTCGACGTCCAGGAGCCCACGATCGACGAGATCGTCGACGGCGTGCCCGCGCGTGACGGCGGCCCCGCGGCCGTGGTGGTGCCGCTGCTGCTCGCCGGCGGCTACCACGTGCATGTGGACATCGCGCGGGCGGTGAAGGACCGCGTCGACATCCCCTCAGCGCCGGCGCTCGGGCCGGACCCCCGGCTCATCGACATCGTCCTCGACCGCGTCGCTGAGGAGGGCGTGCCCGAGGACGCGACGCTCGTGCTCGCGGCAGCAGGCTCGTCCGACCCGCGATCCCAGGCCGACACCGACGCCGCCGCGGAGATGCTGCGGACCCGGTGGGGCGGACCCGTGCGGGTCGGCTTCGCGGCCGGGCCGACGCCGTCGGTGGCCGATGCGGTCGCGTCGGCGCGCGCGAACGGCGAGGATGGGGTGGTGGCCGTCGCGTCCTACCTCCTCGCCCCCGGGCTGTTCCAGCAGCGCCTGCACGAGGCTGGCGCGGACTTCGTGACGGCGCCTCTCGCGCCGCACCCCACGCTGCTGGAGATCATCTCGGACCGTTTCCATGACGCGCTCGCTCTCTGACGACGCCGCCGGCGACATCGCGGGGCTCGACCCGTTCGTGCGCCAGCGCGCGCTGACCGGCTTCGGGGCACGCGGCCAGCGCGCCCTCGCGGGCGCCTCGGTCGCGCTGGTGGGCGTAGGAGGCCTCGGGTGCCCGGCGGCGCAATACCTCGCCGCCGCTGGCGTCGGACGCCTCACCCTGATCGACGGCGACCACGTCTCCGTGACGAACCTGCACCGCCAGATCCTCTTCGGCCCGGACGCGGTCGGACGGCCCAAGGTCCACGCGGCCGTGCGTGCGCTGCGCCTCATCGCGCCGGGCGTCGACGTGCGCCCTGTGCTCGCGCGCCTCGACGCCGCGAATGCTCGGGAGCTGCTGGCCGGTCACGACGTGATCGTGGACGGCACTGACACCTTTGCGGCGCGGCACGTGATCGCCGACGCGGCCGAGGACCTCGACATCCCCGTCGCCTGGGGTGCGGTGAGCGGATGGCACGGACAGGTGACGGTGTTCTCGCGCGCGTCCCGCATGCGCGACCTCTTTCCCGACGAGCCGGGCCCCGACCTCGACACGTGCGAGGGAGGGGCAGTGCTGGGCACCCTGTGCGGGCAGGTGGGTGCCGCGCTCGCCACCGAGGCGCTCAAGATCGTCTCCGGCACGGGCAGCGCGTTGATCGGCACCCTCGCGGTGGTCGATGCCCGGACGGGCCGCTGGCGCGAGATCGTGCTCGCCCCGGCCGTCGCTGCCGCCGAGGCGACGGGTGCGTGATCTCGACGACCACGTCGCGCACGCGCTGACGCTGGTCGCTCCGCTCGCGCCGCGCACGATGGCGCTCGCCGCCGCGCACGGCGCGGTGACCGCGGCGGACCACGTGGCGCTGAGCGACAGTCCGCCCTTCGACAACTCCGCGATGGACGGCTATGCCGTCCGAGCAGCCGATGCGCGCGCTGCCTCCGAGCGACGTCCCGTCGCGCTCACGGTGGCGGGGGAGACCGCGGCGGGGGCCGCGCCTGCCGTCCTTCCTGAGGGCAGGGCATGGCGAATCATGACCGGAGCCCCGCTGCCCGACGGGGCCGACGCGGTGATCCCCGTGGAGCTCACCGATGGCGGCCTCGAACGGGTCGTGGTGCTGCGGGCCGTGGAGCCCGGTCGCCACGTGCGGCGGGCAGGGGAGGACTGCCGCGCCGGCGACATCGTGGTGCCGGCGGGCGTCGAGCTCACCGCGGCCCGTCTCGCGTCCCTCGCGGCGGCCGGCGTGGGCGAGGTCGCGACGCTCGGGGCTCCGACGGTCGCCGTGCTCGCCACCGGCGACGAGCTGGTGGACCCCGGTGCGCCGCTCGGCCCAGGCCAGATCCACGACTCCAACGCGATCCTGCTCACGGGGCTCGTGCGGGAGGCCGGTGCGGCGCCGGTGGTGCTCGACCGGGTCCCGGACGAGCCGGCGGCGCTGCTCGAGCGCCTCGCGGACGTCGACGCGGATCTCCTCGTGACCACCGGCGGCGTCTCGGTGGGCGCCTACGACGTGGTGAAGGCGGCGCTCGCGCCCCGCGGCATCGCGTTCGTGAAGGTGGCGATGCAGCCCGGCAAGCCGCAGGGCCTCGGGATGCTCGACGGCACGCCCATCGCGTGCCTGCCCGGCAACCCCGTGAGCGTGCTCGTGAGCTTCGCGACCATCGTCGCGCCCATGATCAGGCGGCTCCGAGGCGTCACCGCCGAGCCCGAGACCGAGACCGCGGTGGTCGCCGCCGGTTGGCGTACGCCGCCCGAACGCCGTCAGCTCATGCCGGTGCGCTTCGTGAGCCCGGGTCACGTCGAGCCGGCCACCGCGGGAGGCTCGGGCTCTCACCTCGTCGCGAGCCTGGCGTCCGCGGAGGCGCTCGCTGACGTTCCCGTGGCTGTCGCGGAGGTCCAGGCGGGAGATACGGTGAGCATCGTGAGGTGGAGCCGATGAGCGAGTTCACGCACCTGGACCAGGCGGGTCACGCCCGGATGGTCGACGTGACGCACAAGCAGCCCACGGTGAGGGCCGCGGTCGCAGAGGCGTTCGTGGCGTGCGCGCCGCACGTCGTCGAGTCGCTGAGGGACGGCTCCGTCCCCAAGGGCGACGTCCTCGCCGTCGCACGCATCGCGGGGATCGCGGCGGCGAAGCGCACCCCCGAGCTGCTGCCGCTCGCTCACGTCATCGGCGTGCACGGCGTCACGGTCGACGCCGTCGTCACGGACGACGGCGTCCGGATCACGACCCGCGCGCAGACGGCCGACCGCACCGGTGTCGAGATGGAGGCGCTGACCGCGGCCTCCGTCGCGGCGCTCAACGTCGTGGACATGGTCAAGGGCCTGGACAAGGCGACCAGCATCCGCGAGGTACGGCTGCTGTCCAAGGAGGGCGGCAAGTCCGGCGACTGGACCCGCGACACGCCATGACGGCCTTCGACGCGATCATCCTCAGCGGCGGCCGCGCCGAGCGGCTCGGTGGCGTCGACAAGGGCACCATCGAGATCGGCGGCCGGACGTTGCTGTCGTACGCGTTCGACGCCGCGGCCGAGGCGAGGGCGATCGCGGTGGTCGGCCCGCCCGTCGAGCGGTTCGGCGTGATCTCGACGCGCGAGGATCCGCCCGGCGGCGGTCCCGTCGCGGGGATCGCGGCCGGGCTCAAGGCGCTCGCCGGGGGCGTGAACCGGGTGCTCGTGCTGGCGGTCGACACGCCTCGCGGCGGGGCGGCGATCCCCGATCTGCTCGCCGCGGTCGAGCCGGCCGAGGCCGCGATCGCTGTCGATGAGGACGGCCGCGACCAGCCGCTGCTCGGGGTGTACAAGCGTGCGGCTCTCGAGTCCGCGCTGGCCCGCCTGAGCTCTCCGGATGGAGCGTCGATGCGCTCGCTGCTGCGGCGGCTCACGATCGCGCGTGTGCCCGTGGCGGCCGGGGTGTCGCTCGACGCCGACACGTGGGACGACGTCCGCAGGCTGCGCGAGCAGTGGTCCTGAGGGTGCGGCCGCGCGCGACACACGCCACGATGGACTGGTGACGGGAGAGAGGACGCGATGAGCGACACGACGCAGCTCGAGGCATGGGTGGAGGCGCTCGCCGGCGAGCTCGGGATCGACACGGCCGACGTGGACGTGGAGGCGCTGCTGGACATCGCCCGCGAGGCCGCGCACTCCGTGGCGCGGCCCGCCGCCCCGGTCACGACGTTCCTCGTGGGCTACGCGGTGGCCCAAGGGGCGAGCCTCGAGGACGCGGGGGGCTCCGCCCAGGAGCTCGCGCGGCGCTGGCGCGAGGAGATGCCCGGCTGATGGCGACCGTCAGGCTGTTCGCCGCCGCGGCCGAGGCCGCGGGCACCGAGCAGACCACAGTCAAGGCCGGCACCGTCGGCGACCTGCGCGCGGTGCTCGCCGAGCGTCACGGCGACGAGCTCGCGCGCGTGCTGCGCCAATGCGCGATCGTGGTGTCGGGCCAGCGGGTGAGCGACGAGCACCCCCTCGGCGACGAGCTCGTCGACGTGCTGCCGCCCTTCGCCGGAGGGTGAGCGGCGCTCAGGGTCGGTAGGCGACGAGTCCTTGCGGCACGGTGAAGCGCACGGCGTCGCCGACGCCGACCGCGAGATCCGCGACGGCGACGTCCGCCGCGAGGAGGCGCCCGCGCACGCGGACGACGTCGCCGCGTGGCTCGAGCGCCGCCACGACGTCGTGCACCACGCCATCGCCCGCCTTGCCGGTGTCGACCGCTCTGCCAGCCGGCGCCCGGGAGGTGAGCGCCGTGGGCTCGGAGGAGTCCGGTGTGCGCGCGGTCATGCCCACCGCAGCCGGCGCCACGGCGACCACGGCTTCGGAGCCGTCCGGTACGCCGGAGGAGTCGGCAGGCACGCGCAGGCCGTCGGCGGTGACGAGAGCGCCGGGTGCCGCGCGCCCGGCCACGAGCACCCTCCCGGCCACGGCGGCGGCGAAGCGCGTGCGCGGGCGGGTGAGCACCTCCGCCGTCACACCTTGCTCCACGACTCGGCCTGTCTCGAGGACAGCGACCTCGGAGGCGAGCAGGTGCGCGTCGAGCGCGTCGTGGGTCGTGATCACGGTGGTGACGTCCGCGGCAGCCTCGGCGACGAGCAGGCGCAGCGCGGTCGCAGCCTCGACGTCGACGCCCGCGAAGGGCTCGTCGAGCAACAGCACCCGTGGCTGGCTGGCAAGGGCACGCACGATCGCGACGCGCCGCGCCTGACCTCCCGAGAGATCGCGCGGCAGCCGCTCCGCGAGGTCACCGAGCCCCGCCCTCGCGAGCCAGTGCTGGGACTCGTCCCGCGCATCGGCCCTGCGCACGCCACGTGCGCGCACGCCGAAGGCCACGTTGTCGAGCACCGTGAGCGCGGGGAACAGGTCGTGGCCCTGCGTCACGAGCGCGATGCCGCGCCGACGTGGCGGCGTCCACGCGGTGCGCCGCGCGTCGAGGTCGTGGAGCGGGAGACCGTCCAGCGCGACGCGGCCCGCGTCGGGCCGCACCGTGCCCGCGATCGCCGCGAGCACCGTGGACTTCCCGGACCCATTCGGCCCCAGGAGCGCGAGCGTCGAGCCGGCGTCGATCGCGAGGCGCGCGTCCACGCCGCGCGACGCCACCGTGACCTGCGCCTCGAGGCTCATCGGCCCGCTCCGGCAGGCGTCCGTGCGGACAGCGGCCGGTACGCGAGCGCGACCACCGTCACCGCGACCGCGACGAGCAGGACCGCGAGCGCCACCGCGGCATCCGCGTCGGTCTCGCGCTGCAGGTAGATCTCGAGCGGCAGCGTGCGGGTCACGCCGGGCATGGAGCCCGCGAACGTCAGCGTCGCGCCGAACTCGCCGAGCGCCCGTGCGAACGCCAGCACGGTGCCGGTGATGAGGGCCGGTCGCAGCGCCGGGAGAGTGACGTGCCACAGAGTCGTCGATCGCGACGCGCCCAGCGTCCCGGCGAGCGCCTCGTGGTGGCCGGCTTGGGCGCCGAGCGCCGACTCCGTCGCGAGCACCATGAACGGCATCGCGACGAACGTCTGCGCGACCACCACCGCGGCGGTGGTGAAGGCGAGGGACAGGCCGGCGTCCTCGAGCGCACCTCCCAGCAGACCTCGGCGCCCGAACGCGTAGAGCAGCGCGAGGCCGCCGACCACGGGCGGCAGCACGAGGGGAGCGAGCACGAGCGCCCGCACGGCGGGCTTGAACCGTGATCGCCACGTCGCGAGCGCGTACCCGAGCGGAAGTCCCAGCATCAGGCACAGGCACGTGGAGATGGCCGCGGTGGCGAGGCTCAGGCCCAGGGCGTCGAGCGCCGCGGGAGCGGTGAGCAGCTCGGGCAGCCGCGACCAGTCGAGGCGCGCCACCGTCGCGACGATGGGCAGCAGCACCACGGTCGCGGCGAGCACCGCGAGGGGCGCCATCCAGCGCGGCATGGTCCCGGTCACGGCGATCCGAATCCGGCCTCGGCGAGGACGCGCTGGCCCGCGTCGCCGAGCACCAGGTCGACGAAGGAGGCGGCGAGGTCGAGGCTCTCGCCGCCGGACATGGGCGCGATCGGGTAGCTGTTCACCACTGCCGCCGCGCCGTCGATCTCCACCTGCTCGACGCCGCTCGCCCGGGCGACGTCGGTGACGTAGACGACTCCCGCATCGGCCTGGCCGGCCGCGACCTTGCCGAGCACGTCGGTGACCGAGCTCTCCTGCGAGGACGGGGCGAGCGTGGCTCCCTCGGCGGCGGCGAGCTCGAGGGTGGCCGCGCCGCAGGGCACCTGCGGGGCGCACACGACGGACACGACGTCCTCCCGCGCCAGGTCGTCGAGTCCCGCGAGCCGCAGGGGGTTGCCGTCCTCGACCACGAGCGTGAGGGTGTTGGTCGCGAAGATCGTCGGCGGCGCGGCGGTGAGCTCCTGGACCGCCTCCATCTGTGCCTCGTTCGCGGACGCGAACACGTCCGCCGGGGCGCCCTCGACGATGGTGGCCGCGAGCTCCGCCGAGCCGCCGTGGACCACCACCACGTCGACGTGCGGGTGCTCGGCCTCGTAGGCCTCCTCGAGCTGCGCGAACACGTCCGTGAGCGACGCCGCCGCGTAGACGGTCAGGACCCGGTCGTCTCCCGCGCTCGCCGTCGAGCATCCGGCGAGGACCAGCGTCATCGCGGCGACCGCCGCCGCGCCAGCCGTCGCGCGACGGGACGAGGTCGCGCGCGCTGGACGAGGGGGTGGCGTGTGCGGGCTCCTCCTGAGCAGGGCCGATGCGCTCGTCACGAGCGCTCAGCGCGCTCGACGATGACGGTCGTGGCCTTCACGACGGCGGTGGCGACGGAGCCTGGCACGAGTCCGAGCTCACGCACCGCCTCGGTGCTCATGAGGGAGACCACGCGGTGCGGTCCGCACTGCAGCTCGACCTGGCTCATCACGGCGTCCGAGGTGACGGCCGTGACGATGCCGACGAACTGGTTGCGAGCGGACCGGGCCACGCCGGACGCGTCCGTCGCGACGCGGGCGCGCTCGCGCGCCAGGCGTGCGACGTCCTCGCCGTCGATCAGCGTCCGGCCCGCCGAGTCGACCGCCGTGACGAGGCCTTCCGCGTCGACCCAGCGGCGGACCGTGTCGTCGGAGACGCCGGTCAGGACGGCGGCCTCGGAGATTCGCAGATGCGGCATGAAGGCCACTGTAGTGGCGCATCTGCGTCAGAACGAGGGCTTCGTCCAGCAAACTCTCCGCCGCCGCGCAGCCATGCAGGTCCGCCCGATCAGTTCACGGCCGCACCCGCGCCCGTCGTGCGAAGGGCGCGACGCAGGCCACGCTGAGCGTCGCCATGAGCCCCACCACGAGGACGACGAGCCACGCCCCGTCGGGCGTGGTGACGGGCATCTCGGCGATGAGGGCGGGCGTCGCGGCGAAGCCGGCGAGCGCGAGCGCCCACAGCGCGCCGACGAGCAGCCTCACCCACCGCCGACCGCGAGAGCCCAGGGCGTAGCCGCCGGCGAGGCCCACGAGCACCACCCCGATCGCGCCCCCGCCGAGCCCCTGCGTGAGGAGGTCGGCGAGCGCTCCTGGCTCGAGCATCGGCGCGACGGCGAGGACGGCGGGTGCCAGCGCGAACCACGCGCTGGGCCTGCCGAGTGTCGCCCTCGACCACGCCCAGCCCAGCAGCCCGCCGGCGACCGCGCCGGGAAGGAGGATCGCTCCGAACGTGCCCCACCAGGTGAAGGTGGACACCGGGCCCGCGAGCTCGATCATGTACGCCCGCAGGGCGGCCGCCCACGTGACGCCGGTCACGGTTCCGACCGCCACCAGCAGTCCAGCGCGCGGCGCCCGAGCGACGGTCCGCGTCGCGTCGGGTGCGGGGAGCGGCCCTGGCGTGGGCACTCCGACCTCCATCGCACCAGTGTGCTCCTGGGGTCGCTCGAGCGCGCGCCTCAGCCGCCGATCGCGCTCATCGGCCGGTCGGGCTGCAGGAAGGCGGGGTCGTCGATGTCGTGGCCGGGGCGCTTGAGGCGCAGGCAGGCGGCGACGGCGTCGGCGAGCTCCTCGTCGGTGGCGCCGCCGCGCAGGAGGCCGCGCAGGTCGGACTCCTCGCGCGCGAACAGGCACGCGCGCAGCTGGCCGTCGGCGGTGAGGCGCACGCGGTCGCAGGTGCCGCAGAAGGGGGCGGTCACGGACGCGATGACCCCGACCGACGCGGCGGTGCCGGCGATGTCCCACACCCGGGCGGGAGCCGCGCCGCGGTCCGAGCGTTCGACCAGCGTCCACTCGGCCCGCAGCTGCGCGAGGATCTCCTCGCCGGTGACCATCTGCTGACGGTCCCAGGTGTGGCCGGCATCGAGCGGCATCTGCTCGATGAAGCGCATCTGGTAGCCGTGGTCGACGCAGAAGCGCGTGAGGTCGACGATCTCGTCGTCGTTCACGCCGCGCATGGCCACCGCGTTGATCTTGATGGGCTCCATCCCGGACGCGTCTGCGGCGGTGATCCCGGCGAGCGTCTCGGTGAGCTTGTCGCGCCGGGTGAGCTCGTGGAAGCGCTCGCGGCGCAGGGTGTCGAGCGAGATGTTGACCCGCACGAGTCCCGCGTCGTGCAGCTGGTCCGCGAGCGCGGGCAGGCGCAGCGCATTGGTGGTGAGGGAGAGCTCGGGCCGCCCCGCGGGACCCTCGAGCCTCGCCAGACGCGACACCACGTCCACGACGTCGGCGCGCAGCAGCGGCTCGCCGCCCGTGAGGCGGATCTCGTCGATCCCCATCTCCACGGCGATGCGCGCGATCCGGACGATCTCGTCGGTCGACAGCATGGTGTCGCGTTGCAGCCACGGCACGCCGTCGGCGGGCATGCAGTACGTGCAGCGCAGGGAGCAGCGGTCGGTGAGCGAGATGCGCAGGTCGCGGTGCTCGCGGCCGAAGCGGTCCGTGAGCCCGGGGTGCCGCGGCGCCGTCACGAGATGCCCACCCACGTGTGCGTGCCGTCGCGCAGGATCTCGCGCTTCCAGATGGGCGCCTCGGCCTTGACGCGCTCGACCAGCTCGCGGCACACGTCGAACGCCGCCGCCCGGTGGGCGCTCGCGACGGCGACCACGATCGCCGCGTCGCCGACGGCGAGGAGCCCGACGCGGTGGGACACGGCGACCGTGACGTCCTCGGGTGCCGCTGCGCTCACCTCGCTCGCGATGCGCTCGAGGACTGACGCGGCGTCGGGGTGTGCGCTGTAGTCCAGGTGGGTGACCTCGCCCGCGACCGAAGGGTCGTGATCGCGCACCTGACCCAGGAAGGTGGCGACCGCGCCGTCGCGGGGACCCGAGACGGCGGCGACGTGGGAGTCCAGGCCGATGCGCGCATCGGCGATCCGTGCGAACGCGACGCTCATGCGTGGTCACCGCCCTCGAGCTGGGACAGGGCGTGGGGGAGCACGGTCAGCAGCGTGGCGACGCCTTCTCGGGCGGCGCGCTCCGAGCCGGGAAGGTTGACGACGATCGCGGGGTGCGGACCAGCGGTGACGCCGGCGCGGCCGCGGCTCAGCGCTGCCGCTGGCGTCGTCGTCGAGCCCTCGCGACGCAGCAGCTCGGGCACGCCGGGCAGATCGCGGTCGATGACGCCTCTCGTCGCCTCGGGGGTGAGGTCGCGCGGCCCCACGCCCGTGCCGCCCGTGGTGACCACCAGGCGCGCGCCGTCGGCGAGCGCCGCGTCGAGCGCCGTGCGGACGGAGTCGAGGCCGTCAGGTACGAGCCATGTCGTGACGACCGCGCCCGCGCTGGCCAGGGAGTGGGCGATCGCGGGACCCGCGGTGTCCTCGGCCTCGCCGGCCGCGCGGCGGTCGGACACCGTGATGACGGCGACGCTGACGCCTGTCAGATCAGCCACGGTTCCTCCCTCCGGTCGGTCGGGACCAGTGTAGGAAGGCGCGGGTTTCCGAGGTGTTGCGGCCGGCTCGCGCCGTCCGTGAGGACCGCGTGAGTCAGGCGTCGCGACGGTCGTCGGTGCCGCGGTCGTCGTGCGCCTCGGGTGCGGCCGAGTCGCGACGATCCGAGCGGGTGTCGTGCGGGTCGTCCCACAGCTCGTTGTAGAGCATCGAGTGGACCTGCTCCACCTCGGGGATGTCGTCGAACTCGAGCGGGTCGTCCGAGGCGGACTCGATGATCAGCGTCCCGGTGCGGAAGATGCGGTCGATGATGCCGTGGCGGAACTGGATCGACGCGATGCGGGCGATCGGGATGTCGATCCCTGTACGCGTGATGACCCCGGTGCGGAACAGGATCCTTCGGTTGGTGATCACGAAGTGGGTGGTCGCCCAGCGCACGAGCGGCGCGAGGCTCAGCCAGCCCAGCAGCGCGACGGCGGCTATCGCCACGGCGCCCGTCGCCACGGTGCCGCCGACGCCCTCGAGGCCGGACGCCCAGATGAAGCCGAACACGGCGGCGACGACGATGACGATGAGCCACAGGCTCGCGCCGATCAGCACCTTCCAGTGCTGGTGGCGGTGCAGCAGCAGACGCTCGTTCGGTGCGAGCAGATCCTCGGGGTAGCCCATAGCCAGACTCTAGCCCTCGTGGGCCCGCGCCACCCTTCTTCCTTTCCGCGAAAGTGGGCCCACTCTCATCGTGAATCGCCTTGTGGCGAGCACAGTGGGCCCACTTTCGCGGAAGAGGGGGTGGACACGCGGCGGATGCGCCGTCGAAACGCATCCGCAAAGAACCCCCGTTAACGTGGGCCTATGGCATCGACGGATGATCCGACCCCCTGGACCGGCTACACGCCTGTCGCCGCGTGGGACGAGGCGATGGATGTCGAGGGAAGCGTGCGCGATCCCTACGCCCGGGTGTACGCGGAGATCGAGCGCATGTCGGGCGACGACCTGTACTCCCGTGCCGAGGCGCTCGCGAACACGTACCTTGCGCAGGGCGTGACGTTCGACCACGCCGGCGAGGAGCGGCCGTTCCCGCTCGACATCGTGCCGCGGGTCATCGGATCGGACGAGTGGGAGATCATCTCGCCCGGAGTCTCGCAGCGCGTCAAGGCTCTTGAGGCCTTCCTCGCGGACGTCTACGGCTCGCAGCACTGCGTGCAGGACGGCATCGTGCCGCGCCGGCTCATCGCGACGTCGCAGTACTTCTACCGCTCGGTCGCCGGCGTCGAGCCCGCGAACGGCGTGCGCGTGCACGTGTCCGGCATCGACCTGGTGCGCGACCAGCACGGCATCTGGCGGGTGCTCGAGGACAACGTCCGCGTGCCCTCCGGCGTCAGCTACGTGCTGTCGAACCGGCGGGCGATGTCGCAGATGTTCCCGGAGATGTTCGGCGCCATGGGCATCCGCCCGGTGCTCGAGTACTCCCGCCGCCTGCGCGCCTCGCTCGCCAAGTGCGCGCCCGAGGGCGTCGACGACCCGACCATCGTCGTGCTCACCCCCGGCGTCTACAACTCGGCGTACTACGAGCACTCGCTGCTCGCGCGCACCATGGGCGTCGAGCTCGTGGAAGGCCGCGACCTCGAGACCGTCAACGGCCGCGTCTACATGCGCACCACCGCCGGCCGCCGCCGCGTGGACGTCATCTACCGGCGCGTCGACGACGACTACCTCGACCCCGTGGTGTTCCGCCCCGACAGCTCGCTCGGCGCACCTGGACTCGTCAACGCGGCCCGCCTGGGCAACGTCACCATCGCCAACGCGATCGGCAACGGCGTCGCGGACGACAAGCTCATGTACACGTACATGCCCGACCTCATCCGTTACTACCTCAACGAGGAGCCGATCCTTCCGAACGTCGACACCTGGCGACTGGAGGAGGCCGATGCGCGCGAGGAGGTGCTCGACCGGCTCGACGAGCTCGTCGTCAAGCCCGTCGACGGCGCAGGCGGCAAGGGCGTCACCATCGGCCCCAAGGCCTCGCGCGAGGAGCTCGACAAGGTCAAGGCGCAGATCACGGCGGACCCGCGCGGGTGGATCGCGCAGCCCGTGATCCAGCTGTCGACCGTGCCGACGCTCACGGACGACGGACTCGAGCCTCGCCACGTCGACCTGCGCCCCTTCGCGATCAACGACGGCGACGACGTGTGGGTGCTGCCCGGCGGCCTCACGCGCGTCGCGCTGCAGCGCGGCCAGCTCATCGTCAACTCGTCGCAGGGCGGCGGGTCGAAGGACACGTGGGTGCTCGGCGGCGTGCGCCACCGGGCGTCCACGCAGCCTCCGCCCGAGGCGCGTGTGGAGTTCGGCGGGATCGGTTCGGTGCCGCAGACGGCGCACCCCGAGGACTACGTCGCGGGCCAGCAGCAACAGCAGCAACAGCAGCAGCGCGAGCAGCCAAGCGCGGAACCCGCGACCCATCCCGACGGCCCGGCCGAGGAGGCGTCATGCTGAGCCGCATCGCGGAGTCGCTGTTCTGGATCGGACGCTACGTCGAGCGCGCGGACAACACCGCCCGCCTCCTCGACGTCCACCTCAACGTCCTGCTCGAGGACCCGTGGGTCGACGAGCCGAGCGCCAACGCATCGCTGCTGTCCGTCATGAGCTGCCCGGTGGACGGCCCCGTGTCGCGCGGCGACGTGCTGCGCCACCTCGCTTTCGAGGACGACTCCGCGACCTCGATCGCCGGCACGCTCGCCGCCGCGCGCGAGAACGCGCGCCGCGCCCGCGAGGTGATCTCGACCGAGGTGTGGGAGTCGCTGAACACCACCCGCATGGACCTGCGGCGCTGGAGCCGCGCCTCGCGTCCCCACGAGTACTTCGTCTGGGTGCGCGAACGTGCCGCCGTCGTGTGGGGCCTGTCGAGCGCGACCACCTCGCGCGACGACGCGTGGCACTTCATGGAGCTGGGCCGCTCGCTCGAGCGGGCCGACATGATCGCCCGCCTGCTCATGACCCGCAGCCTCGAGGGCACGACGGGACCCAACTGGACCACGCTGCTGCGCACCTGCTCGGCGCACGAGGCCTACCTGCGCACCGTCCGGGCGCTCGTGACCGAGGAGCGCGCCGCGGAGTTCCTGCTCATCGACCGACTGTTCCCGCGCTCGATCGCGTACAACCTCGACCGCGCGGAATCCATCCTCAGCCAGATCGAGGGCTCGGAGTCCAACCGCGCGCTCGCGGGCCGCGCGCGGCTCGCGCTCGGCCGTGCCCGCACCAACCTCGAGTACAGCCCCGTGCGCGACATCCTCGACGACCTCGTCACCCAGATGCACGAGGTGCAGCGGGCGTGCGCGACCGCATCGGACCTCATCCGCGACCGCTACTTCCTGCCCGCGGCGACCGTCACGTGGAACCAGGAGGCGCTGTGACCACGCTCAAGATCGAGCACCGTACCCACTTCCGCTACGACGCGGAGGTCGTGTCCTCGTACAACGAGGCCCGCCTGATGCCGGCCTGGCTGCCGCGCCAGCGCGTCCTCGACTCGAAGGTGGACGTGTCTCCCATGACGTGGTCGACCACGTACCGGGACTACTGGGAGTGCGACGTCATGGCGTTCGAGGTCCTCCAGCCGCACCGCAGCCTCACGGTCGTGGGATCGTCGCTGGTCGAGATCCTCGCGCAGCCCGCTCGCGCCGAGCGCGCCTCGTGGGACACCTTGCAGGGCCCCAAGTTCCAGGACCTGCTGTGCGAGTACCTCGACAACTCGGCGATGACCGACCCGCCCGAGGAGCTCGCGGAGTACGCCCGAGAGGCCTCGCACAAGCTGTCACCCGACGCCACGGCACGTGCGCTCTGCGAGCACCTGCACGACCAGATGCGCTACGTGCCGGGCGCGACCTCCGTCCACACGGCGGCGCGCGAGGCGTGGGAGGCGCGCTCGGGCGTGTGCCAGGACTTCGCCCAGCTCGCCGCGGGCACGCTGCGTCAGATCGGCATCCCCGCCCGCTACGTGTCCGGCTACCTGCACCCCAAGCGCGACGCGGCCGTCGGCGAGACCGTCAACGGCGAGTCGCACGCGTGGGTCGAGTGGTGGACGGGGGAGTGGACGGGCTTCGACCCCACGAACGACCGCGAGGTGGGCGACCACCACGTCATCGTGGGACGGGCTCGCGAGTACTCGGACATCCCGCCGCTGTCGGGTGTCGTGGCCGGGTCCACCGAGGACCTCGACGTCACGGTGTCGGTCACTCAGGTGTCGTGACCGCCGGGGAGTCGGCGGGCACCGTCCCGCCGTGCTCGAGGTGCCACGGCTCTGGCTTCGCTCCCCACGGCGACGCCCAGCCCGGGAGCGCCCAGTCGTACGCGGGCCCGTTCGCTATCAGCCAGGCGTAGGCGTCTCCCGAGAAGCCGCCGGGCAGCCCGCCCACGTCGAGGTCGATCGCCGCGCCCCACCCGTGCATCGAGGTGCCGGGGGTGGCGGCCATGCGCCCGTGCGCGGCCTTCGCACGCCACTGTCCGGCGAGGTCTCGATAGGCGTCCGACACGGGGATGTCCGTCGAGAAGAGCTCCTCGAACCCCGCGTTGAGGGTCTCGAGGTCCGCCGCCGCGGGGCAGTTGAGGCGGAGCTGCGGGGCCCACGACAGCGCGCACAGCGAGCCGTCGGCGACGCGCCCGTTGCTCTGGCCCTCGAGCGTCGAGGGAGCGTCCGGCACGCCGAGCGCGTCCGCCAGCGATGGCGCGACGTCGAGCACCACACCCGCCTGGATCGCCTCGAACAGCAGGCTCGCGAGCTCGCCGCGGGACAGCGGTGCGAGCAACGCCTCGTCCTCGGCGCCGTCCGGCAGCGGCACCTCGATCCCGAGCGTCACGAGCCACTCCGTGGCATCCGCGAACTCTGAGCGCGCCGGCACCTCCTCGAAGCTCAGCCCGGGCGCGAGCACCACCCGAGGCCCGTCCGCGAGGGCATGCAGCGCCACGGCGGCGTCTCCTGTCGACGCCGGATCGTCGGGTGCGAAGGTAGCGCCGTCGCCAGCAGCGTCCCGCGAGGCCAGCCACGAGATCTCCGTGAGCGCGGGGTGTTCGAGGGCGACGTCCTCGAACGGCGGCTCCGCCGCCAGGACGTGCACGGGCAGCCCCGCGGCCCTGTAGGCGAAGGCGGCCAGGTCCGCGCGGGTCGCGGGCGAGTCCGGCTCGAAGCGCGCGGCCTGCTCGGCGAGCCCCCACCCGAGGCCAGCGCCGATCGACGCGAGCCACTCGATCGCCTCGCCCTGGGGCGAGTACGCGGCGTCCTCCGGGTCGGAGGAGACGTCGAGGAAGGTGGTCCTCGGGGGCAGTGGTGTCGCCGTGTCCGGGCGAGGGGCCGATGCGCTCGGATCCTCCTCGCCTTCCGTCGCCGGCTCGGCGGTGGGGCTCGCGACGGGCTCCTGGTCTCCCGGGGCCGGCGCACGCGGTGACGTCGGCTCGGCACGCGGGGTGGCGCTGGGACGCGTGGGTGCTGGAGGTGTCGGAGCGGGTGTCACCGTCGGTGGAGCTGCTGACGGCGTGGGTGTCGGCGAGGTCGCAGGGCTCGGCGCCTCGTCCGGCACCGCGGAGGGATCGGGCGCAGGGCTCGGGCTGGGAGCGGGGGAGGTCGCATCCGCGCTCGCGTCGAGGGGCGCCAGCGCACCGGGCGCGGCTTCGCCGTCAGCGTCGGCGGCCGCATGCGCGGCAGCGGGCGCGGAGAGCATCAGCAGCGCGCACAGGGCACCCGCGGATGCCGTCGCACCCGCTCGGCGCCTCGCGCCTGGTCGCCCCCACCGCATGAGCCGTTCCCGTCCCGGCGGCGCACGCCGCCGCCGTGCCGCGCGGGCGCTCGATGGCACTCGCGCGGTGCCATGCACTCAGCATCACACGGCGCCGTGCGCTTGTCAGCGCGAGCGGGTCAGCCCGTGTACTCGAAGTGCCACGGCTCGGGCTTGGACCCTCCGGGCCGCGCCCAGGTCGGCAGCTTCCAGTTGTAGCCCGTCAGCTGCTGCAGCAGCCACTGGTACGCGGCGCCGTCGTACCCGCCGGGCAGGGACGCTCCGGCGATGTCGATCGCCGCCGCCCAGCCGTGGTTCGACGTCCCAGGGATCGCGGCGAGGTTGCCGTGGACCACGCGGGCGGCGACCTGCTCGTCGTAGGTGCGATAGGCGTCGTTGATGGGGATGTTGCGCCCGTAGCGGGACTTGAACGTCGAGTTGAGTCGCTCGAGGTCGGCCGCGGCGGAGCACAGCAGCAGCTCGGCCTTGTCCCACGACAGCGCGCACAGGTGCGAGGTGGGGATCACGCCGTTGGAGTACGTCGCCTTGATCCGGCTCACCGCGGCGCCGTCGCCGCCGGCGAGGTAGTGGCCCGAGGCCCACACACGCGCGCCGTCCACCACGATCTCGATCCAGCCGCCGGAGGAGACCTTGCCCGTCGGGGTGACCGCGGTGCCTGACGACAGCCGTGTGACCACCGCGTTGCCGGTCGACGGGCCGGAGCGGACGTTGAGCGTCGAGGCGCCGTACACGTACAGCGTCGAGTGGCGCAGCAGCGGGCCGACGGTGCCCGCGGGGGAGTAGCCGATGCCCGCGCGGTCCAGGCGGTACAGGAACGCCGCCATGGCCTCCCGGCTGATCGACTCGTCCGGCCGGAACTCCGCGCCGCGGTCGGTGCGCCAGCCGGTGGACACGCCCGTCTGCGCCAGCCACACGATCTGCTTGTAGAACTGCGACGACGTCGGCACGTCGCGGAAGGGAGAGCGGGAGGGCAGCGTCACCTTCGGCGATCCCGCGAAGCGATACAGGAACGCCGCCATCGCCTCGCGGGTGATCGCGCTCTGCGAGCGGTAGTCGTGCCCGCCGCTGACCTTCCAGCCGGTCGAGATCCCGGACTCCGAGGCCCAGGTGATCTCGCGGTAGAAGGCGGTGCGCGAGGAGATGTCGAGGAACGGCGACCGCGAGGGCGCGTAGTGGGCGGGCTGGCCGGCGTAGCGGTACAGGAACGCCGCCATCGCGTCGCGCGCGACCGACGCGGTCGGGCGGAACTCGCGCTTGCCGTTGTCGAGCAGCCAGCCGCGCGTCACGCCCGACTGGGCGAGCCACGCGATCTCCTTGGTGAAGTGGGTGTAGGAGGCGCTTCCCACGCGGCTCGACACGTCCGTGAAGGTGATCGTGGGCGCGGCGAGGGTGGACAGGGCCGATGCGGTCGCGGGCACGGGCGCGGCCAGCGTCCTGAGGGAGGGGATGGGCTCGTCGAGGGGAGCCTCGACCTCGGGCGTCGCCTCCGGCTTCGGAGCCACCGTGGGCTCGGGCGTCGGGGCCGGAGTCGGTGTGGCGGTCGGAGTCGAGCTCGGCGTCACGCTCGGCTCGGGCGTCGCCGAGGGCGTCGGCTCGGTGCTCGGAGCAGTGCTCGGCTCGGTGCTCGGGGAAGCGGTCGGCTCGGAAGACGGCGAGGCGGTCCCGGCGAGCGTGGGCGAGGGTTCGTCGCCCGGGTCGGCGGCGTGCGCGGGCCCAGCGCCCAGCAGGACGGTCGCGGCGAGCAGGAGCGCGCCTGCCGCGGCGGCCAGGGACTTCGGGCTGCGAGCGTGGATGGTGCGAACTCCTTCGATGTGCTCCGCCCCTCAGCTGCGGGTGCGTAGGTCACGGGGGGCGTACACCGCGATTATCGGCCGCTCGGGACCGGCGCTGAAGCCTGTGTGACCGATGACACGACCACCAGGCACGACGGCACGGAAGCCGGCGAGCGCATCGGCCCTTCGGGGTCGTCGCGGCGACGCGGGCGCGCGCGTCTCCCGCGCGGGGGAGCGCGCGTGCCCAGCGCCGATAGAATCCTCTGGTGACTTCCGCGAGCCCCGAGACCGACGAGCACCGCTACGACTTCCGCGTGATCGAGGAGCGGTGGCTCCCCGTGTGGCAGGAGACGCAGCCCTTCCGCAGCGGCGACGCCGCAGACGAGCGCCCGACGAAGTACGTGCTGGACATGTTCCCGTACCCCTCGGGCGACCTGCACATGGGCCACGCGGAGGCGTACGCGCTCGGCGACGTGATCGCGCGGTACTGGATCCAGCGCGGCTACAACGTGTTGCACCCCATCGGGTGGGACTCGTTCGGCCTGCCCGCGGAGAACGCCGCCATCCAGCGCGGGCTCGACCCGCGCGGCTGGACCGAGGACAACATCGCGCAGCAGCGGACCTCGATGGAGCGCTACGCGTGCTCGTTCGACTGGGACCGCGTGCTCGCCACGCACCGTCCGGACTACTACCGCTGGAACCAGTGGATCTTCACGCGCCTGCACGAGCGCGGCCTCGCGTACCGCAAGCACTCGAACGTCAACTGGTGCCCCAAGGACCTCACCGTGCTCGCGAACGAGCAGGTCGTGGGCGGGCTGTGCGAGCGGTGCGACACCCCGGTCACCAAGAAGAAGCTCAACCAGTGGTACTTCAAGGTCACCGACTACGCCGACCGGCTGCTCGACGACCTCGACACGCTCGCGGACACGTGGCCCTCGAAGGTCATCGCCATGCAGCGCAACTGGATCGGGCGCTCTACCGGCGCGGACGTGGTGTTCGCCATCGAAGGCCGCGAGGAGCCCGTCCACGTCTACACGACCCGTCCGGACACGCTGCACGGCGCCACCTTCATGGTGGTCGCCGCGGACTCCGACCTCGCCGCCGAGCTGGCCGAGGGCGCCGAGGCGTCCGTCCAGGACGAGTTCTCCTCGTACGTCGAGCAGGTCAAGGCCGCGAGCGAGATCGACCGGCTCAGCACCGAACGCCCCAAGACCGGCGTGTTCCTGCAGCGCTACGCCGTGAACCCGGTGAACGGCGAGCGGCTGCCGATCTGGGCATCCGACTACGTCCTGGCCGACTACGGCCACGGCGCGATCATGGCCGTCCCGGCGCACGACCAGCGCGACCTCGACTTCGCTCGCGCGATGTCGCTGCCGGTCCGCCTGGTGCTCGACGTGCGTGGCGAGGACGGCGAGCCCGTGGAGGACCCGGCGACGTCCGGCGTCGCCGCCGCGGGCGACGGCACGCTGATCAACTCCGGCGACCTCGACGGGCTGTCGAAGGCCGAGGCGATCGCTGCCGTCGTCGAGCGACTGGCCGGCGACGGCGTGGGCGAGGCGTCGACCAACTACCGCTTGCGCGACTGGCTGATCTCGCGTCAGCGCTACTGGGGCACGCCCATCCCGATCGTGCACTGCGAGGCGTGCGGCGAGGTCCCCGTCCCCGACGACCAGCTGCCCGTCGAGCTGCCCCCGGCCGAGGGCCTGGACCTCAAGCCCAAGGGCACCTCGCCGCTGGGCGCCGCGACCGAGTGGGTCAACACGACCTGCCCGTCGTGCGGCGGCGCCGCGACGCGCGACACGGACACGATGGACACGTTCGTCGACTCGTCCTGGTACTTCCTGCGGTTCCTGTCGCCGGGCAAGACCGACGGTCCGTTCGACCTCGACGAGGCGAAGAGGTGGGCGCCCATCGACCAGTACGTCGGCGGCGTCACCCACGCGATCCTGCACCTGCTGTACGCGCGGTTCTTCACCAAGGCCCTGCACGACATGGGCATGATCGACTTCGAGGAGCCCTTCAGCGCGCTGCTCAACCAGGGCATGGTTCAGATGGACGGTTCCGCGATGTCGAAGTCGCGCGGCAACCTGGTGCGCCTGTCGGAGCAGCTCGATGAGTTCGGCGTCGACGCCGTGCGCCTGACGATGTCCTTCGCCGGTCCCCCCGAGGACGACATCGACTGGGCGGACGTGTCGCCCGCAGGCTCGGCGAAGTTCCTCGCCCGTGCCTGGCGCCTCGCTCGCGACGTCGACTCCTCGCCTGGCGTCGACCCTGCGACGGGCGACGCCGCGCTGCGTGCCGTCACTCACCGCACCCTGCACGACTGCGCAGACCTGGTCGAGGGCTTCCGCTTCAACGTGGTCGTGGCGCGCACCATGGAGCTCGTCAACGCCACCCGCAAGGCCATCGACTCCGGCGCCGGCCCGGCCGACCCCGCCGTCCGTGAGGCAGCGGAGGCCGTCGCGGTGCTCCTGAGCCTCTTCGCTCCCTACGTCGCCGAGGACATGTGGTCGATGCTCGGCCACGAGAACGTCGCGCGCGCGGGCTGGCCGGCCGTGGACGAGTCCCTGCTCGTCGAGGAGACCGTCACGTGCGTCGTGCAGGTCAAGGGCAAGGTGCGCGACCGCCTCGAGGTGCCTCCGGGCATCGGCGAGGACGAGCTGCGCGAGCTGGCGCTCGCCGCGCCGGGTGTCGTGCGCGCGATGGACGGCGCCGCGGTCCGCACCGTCATCGTGCGCGCACCCCGGCTCGTGAACATCGTCACGGTCTGAGGCCGCGCCTCGTCAACGTGAGTAGTGTCGGCCGTATGACCGGTCACGTCGCCGTCGTCACGGACTCCGCCGCGTCGCTGCCCCCAGCGCTCGCGGCGAAGTGGGGCATCCGCGTGGTGCCGCTGCACGTGATCGTCGAGGGTGAGGCGCGTCTCGAGGGCGAGGAGATCACCTCCGAGGAGGTGCTGCAGGTCCTCTCCTCGGGAGCCGCCGCGACCACGTCGCAGCCGTCGGTCGCGCAGTTCGAGCAGGCGTTCGGAGATGCCGCACGGGACGGGGCGGACCACGTCGTCGCGATCCTCATCTCGGGGAAGATGTCGGGGACCGTCAACGGTGCGGAGGCTGCCGCGAGCGCCGTGGACGTGCAGGTGACCGTGATCGACAGCGGCACGCTCGCGATGGGCACGGGCTTCGCCGCCCTCGCCGCAGCGGCCGTGGCGCGGCGTGGCGGCGCCGTCGACGACGTGGTCGCGGCGGCGCGAGGCGTGTGCGACTCGGCGAGCGTCACCTTCACCGTCGACACCCTCGAGTTCCTCCGCCGCGGCGGACGGGTGTCTCCCGCGATCGCGGCGGTCGGCAAGGTGCTCGGTGTGCGGCCCGTGCTCGAGATGGACCGCGGCGAGGTGGCGATGATCGAGCGCGTGCGCTCCACCCACCGGGCACGCGCGGCGGTCCTCGCGCGCGCCGAGAGGGCCGTCGCGAGGATGGCGAACCCGGCGGCGGCCGTCATGGTGCTCGGCGAGGGAGAGTACGGCGACGAGGCAGCCCGCGCGCTCGAGGCGAGGCATCCGCACCTGGCGATGCTGGTGCGCACCCCAGTGAGCGCGGTGCTGGCGACGCACACCGGACCCGGGACGCTCGCGGCCGTCGTGGTGGATCTGCCCGAGGGCATCGCCTAGGAGCGACCCTTCAGGTCTCCGCGTCCCCAGGACGTGACACCCCGATCGCCGTCCACGTCCCCGACGGACCCCGCTGACCCGGCGAGCGCATCGTCCCTACCGTCGGGCGCATGAGCGAGACAGCGCGCACCGCGTCGACGTCGGAGGACGGTCCCGATCGGGAGGGCCCCGCACCGGCGCCGGAGCCCGCCGAGGCAGGGGACGGCGGCGCCCACTGGCGTGAGAGCGCCGCGCGAGCGGCGGCTCGCGCGTACGAGGCCGCGTACGGCCGCGAGATCCCCGACGCTGCGAGCGGCGCCCGCTTGCTCGTGCGCGGTCGCACCGCGGTCGCGGCGGCCCTCGCGATCCTGGTGGCTGGGGGCGTCGGGCTGTGGATGACGGAGCGCGTCACCGCGACGGTGCCGGGCGGGCCCGAGGCCGCGCTCCACACCTCGATGCCCACGCCGTCGCCGTTCGCTCTGACGGGGACCGACGGGGGAGCGCTGGTGATCCAGGTCAGCGGCGCGGTCGCGAGTCCCGGACTCGTCGAGGTGGGCGCAGGCGCGCGGGTCGCGGACGCCGTCGAGGCCGCCGGCGGACTGACCGCCGAGGCCGATCTGACGGGCGTGAACCTGGCGCGAGCGGCGGTCGACGGAGAGCACGTGAGCGTGCCCGCGGTAGGCGAGGAGCCGGCAGGCGGAGGCCTGGTGTCCCTCAACTCCGCGAGCGCCGAGGAGCTCGAGGAGCTGCCCGGCGTCGGTCCGGTGTTGGCCGGCCGCATCGTCGCCGACCGTGACGCCCAGGGCCCCTTCCAGAGCGTCGAAGACGTGCAGCGCGTCAGCGGCGTCGGTCCCGCGATGGTGGCGGGCTGGGAGGGGCTCGTCCAGGTGTGAGCACCCTTCACGATGCGCGCCTCGTCCCCGTGGCCGCGGCGGCATGGTGCGGGGCCGCCGCGGCCACCCACGGCGCGCCGTGGCTGGCGTGGGCAGTCGCCGCGCTGGCGGTGCTGGCGGGAGTGGCGGCCGGCGCTGTGACCAGCGCGAAGC
The DNA here is from genome assembly GCF_002090155.1 of Demequina sp. NBRC 110056. Classification (GTDB taxonomy): domain Bacteria; phylum Actinomycetota; class Actinomycetes; order Actinomycetales; family Demequinaceae; genus Demequina. The sequence continues at coordinate 89,090 of NZ_BBRM01000002.1, forward strand.
TGAGCCTCGCCGGTTCCGCGCCCGTGCGGCACCGGCGGCACGCGTCGGCGCAAGGGCAGCGCGCCGCGGTGCGCCGTGAGAGCGACCGCGGCAGGTCCCGCGTCGTCCGAAGGGCGGCGCTCTCGGGGCCCACCTGCGCGCTCGTGGCGCTCGTCGTGGCGGCGATCGCAACGGTCTCGACCGCGCGCTCGGGTGTGAGCGAGGCCAGCGCCGCGGCGATGGCGGGCGCGGAGAGCATCACCGCGACGGTGCGCGTGGACGGCGAGCCCCGACCCCGGGGAGGCGACGCTGGCTGGATGGTCCCCGTGGCGGTCGTGCGATGGGAAGCCGCCTGCGACGCGGCACCGTGCGCCGCGGGACGCGGCGGCGGGCTCTCCGTCGTCCTCGACCACGCGGCCGTGCGCGGCGCCGTGTACGAGGTGGGCGGCAGCGTGTCGCGCGCCGACGGCGAGGAGGCCGTCATGTGGCGGCCTCGCGAGGTGCGGCCTGAGGATCCGGACGTGCTCACGGGCTGGCGGATCTCCTTCGCCGCGGCCACCGAGCACCTCGAGCCGCGCACACGCGGGCTGTTGCGCGGGATCATCGTGGGAGACACGACGTCGATGCCGCCGTCGCAGGTCGCGGACGTCCGCACCGCCGGGCTCGCGCACCTCACCGCCGTGTCCGGGGCCCACTTCGCCGTCGTGCTGGGCGCGATGGCCGCGGCCCTCGGCGCCGTGAGGGCGCGCGGCATGGCGCGGGCGGCGGTTTTGCTCGGGGTTGCCCTCGGGCTGGCCGCGATCGTCGGCCACGAGCCCTCCGTGGTGAGGGCTCTCGCGATGGCGTGCGCCGTGGCGCTCGGCGCTGCGTGGGGAAGACCGGCTCGCGGGCTCGCGGCGCTGTGCGCGGGCATGATCGCGCTGCTGATCCTCGACCCCACGCTCGCCGCCTCGTATGGCTTCGCGATGTCGGTGAGCGCCGTCGCGGCGATCGTGCTGTGGGCGCCGGTCCTCGCCCGAGCCATGGCGAGGAAGGTGCCGCCTGGCCTCGCGCGCGTCGCCTCCATCCCTCTCGCCGCATCCCTCGCGGTGCACCCGATCCTCGTCCTGATCGAACCCGTACTGGCGCCCTACACCGTGCCCGCCAACGTCGTCGCCGGCGTCGCCGTCCTGCCCGCGATGCTGGTCGGGCTGCTGACGCTCCTGGTCGCTCCCGTCAGCCTCGCAGCGGGTCAGCTGCTCGCCGACCTGGGTGGGGTCGTGGTCGGGGCGATCGATCTGGTCGCTCGCGTCGCGGCGAGCGCACCCGGTGCGCGCCTGGACTGGCCCGCAGGTCCCGCGGGAGCGGCACTCGCGGGGCTCGTGCTGGCGGGCGCGATCATGGCGACGATGCAGCTGCCGGGCCCGGCGAGGACCCGTCGGGCGCTGGCGGCCGTCGCGGCGGTGGTCGCGAGCGCGAGCCTCGTGGCGGGGATCTCCGCCGGCCCGACGGGCGACCCTGTGCTGCCTCGCTGGGACGTGGTCGCGTGCGACGTCGGCCAGGGGGACATGCTGCTGCTCCGAGCCGGACCCTCGAGCGCGGTGGTGATCGACACGGGCCCATCGGCGACGGCCGCGCGTGCCTGCCTCGACGCGCATGGTGTGGTGGCGGTGCCCTTGCTCGTCGTCACGCACCCACACGCCGACCACGACGGGGGTGTCGCTGGCGTCCTCGCCGTCGCACGGGTCGACGAGGCGTGGGTCGGGGCCGGCTCTCGCGATGCGCGCTCGACCGCTCTGCTGAGTATGGAAGGGGTGGGCGTGAGCACCCCACGTTTCGCCGCGACGGCGACTCGCGGCACCGTGGCGATCACGGTGGTCAGCCGCCTTCACGCCGACGCGGGGACCGAGGGCAACGACGCGAGCATCGCCGTGCTCGGGACCGCCGCAGGTGCGACGGTGCTCGCTCTCGGCGACCTCGAGTCGCGGGGCCAGGCGGAGGTCGCCGACGCGTTAGGGGATGGCGTGACGGTCGACGCGGTGAAGGTGGCGCACCACGGCTCGGCCGACCAGGACCCGCGCTTGGCGTCGCTCGTGCGGGCGCAGGTGGCGCTCGTGAGCGCCGGCGCCGACAACCGCTACGGCCATCCGTCCCCGGAGGCGCTCCGCCTCTACGGCGCGGACGCGGTGATCCTCCGCACGGACACGTGCGGCACCGTCGCGGTCGCGCGTGATGCAGGCGAGATCGCGTGGTCCGAGTGTCCGACCGACGTGGCACGCTAGTGCCATGCCGCCACGCTCCCGCGCTCCCGAGGCCACCTGGCACCGCGCCAAGCCCGCCCCGCTGGTCCTCGTGAGCGGGCCCGAGGCGCTGCTGGCTTCGCGCGCCGTCGAACGCATCCATCACGCGATGGGCGCGGGCATCGCGACCACCACGCTCGACGCCGGCGCCTACACGTCTGGCGCGCTGCTCGCGGCGGCGAGCCCGTCGCTGTTCGACGAGCCCGGACTGGTGGTGGTCGAGGGCGCCGAGGCGATGAACGACGCGTTCCTGTCCGACGCGCTCGCGTACGCGGCGGCGCCGGAGCAGGACGTCGTCGTCGTGATCCGCCACGGCGGAGGGGTGCGCGGCAAGAAGCTGCTGGACACGCTGCGCAAGGGCGGAGTGCCGGAGTACACCTGCCCGGCGGTCAAGCGCGACGGCGAGTTCGCGGACTTCGCTGCCGCGGAGTTCGAGCGCGCGAAGCGCCCTGTGCAGGCGGCCGTGGTGCGCCGCCTCGTCGACGCCGTCGGCCCGGACCTGCCCGAGCTCGCCGCCGCCTGTCAGCAGCTGATCGGCGACGTCGAGGGCACGATCGACGCGGACGCGGTGACGCGCTACTACGGGACTCGAGTCAACGCCACCGCCTTCTCCGTCGCCGATGCCGCGGTGGCTGGCGACGCCAAGGAGGCGGTGTCCCTCGTGAGGCACGCCCTCGCCGCCGGCGTCGATCCCGTCCCGCTCAACGCGGCGCTCGCCGCCAAGCTCCGCACGCTGGCCAAGGTGGGAGCCTCTCGCGGCAGGGGATTGGACCCCACACGCGACCTCGGGGTCCCGCCCTGGCAGGTCGACCGTGCCCGCCGCGAGCTGCGGCGGTGGAACGCCGAGACGCTCGGCCAGGCGATCGAGGTGGTCGCCCAGGCGGATGCGGAGATCAAGGGTGCGGGCCGGGCGCCGGCCTTCGCCTTGGAGCGAGCCGTGCGCACCATCGCGCAGCTCGCGAGCGGCTGACGCAGTCCCGCGCACGCCGCCTCCACCGGGGAAAGCAGAAGCCCCGACCACGCCAGCGGCGTGTCGGGGCTTGAGCTGAGCGAGGCGCGCTTAGAGAGCGGCGACCTGCTTCGCGAGGGCCGACTTGCGGTTCGCGGCCTGGTTCTGGTGGATGACACCCTTCGAGACGGCCTTGTCGAGCTTGACGCTGGCGTTCTTGAGGGCGGTCTCGGCGGCGGACTTGTCGCCGGCGGCGATGGCCTCGCGCACCTTGCGGACGTTCGTCTTGAGCTCGGACTTGACGGCGACGTTGCGCTGGCGAGCCTTCTCGTTGGTGCCGATGCGCTTGATCTTGGACTTGATGTTAGCCACGTGGGATCCTTCTGCGATGGTGAAAGTTGGTCAGTGGAGCGCGAGCGCGCGCTCACACACGGCTTCCCATCCTACCAGTGATGGAGCTCGGAAAGCGAATGGCTGACCTCGTCGAAGCGACGGCGATCCAGCACGGCGCCCTCTCGGCGCACGGCGCCGGGGTCGACACGCACGATTCTATCGAGTCTCACCTCTGACGGACGCCGCTGCCGATCCCAGGCGCCCGTACCGATGTCCATCCAGTAGCGACCCCACCGCGCCTCCTGGGCGGCGTCGAGATCGTGGTCCTTGCTCGTCAGCTGCAGCGCGAGCAGCCAGTCGCCCTCGCGCCCGATGAGCAGCACCGGCCGATCCTTGCCGCGGGAGTGGTCCTCCTCGAATGGGACCCATGTCCAGACGATCTCGCCAGGATCGGGCCGGCCGTCGGGGCGCGGGGCGTAGCGGACGTCGACGCGGCCGGTGAAGTCGCCGGGGTAGTGGTGTTCGGCGCCGGGCCGACGCGCGGGCGCGCGGCGCTTGGCTCGTCGGGTGGCCCGGGCGGCTGCCAGGCCGACGGCGCCGGCGGCCAGGATGGCGAGTATCAGCGGTTCCACAGCGCGACCCTAGCGCGTGGCGACGCAGCGGCGCGGAGCCGCGAAGCGGGGCAGGGGATCAGGCGGACGTCGTCGCGCCGCGGTGGCGCAGCGACGTGAGATGCGCGACGCCGGGAGCGGTGAAGGTGATCTCCTCGGGCGGGAGCGGGTGGCCGAAGAGGTAGCCCTGCCCGAGCGCCCAGCCGTGCTCGCGTGCGCGTCGGTACTGGGCCTCGGTCTCGACGCCCTCGATCACGCCGTACATGCCGAGGCTGTCCGACAGGTTCGCGATGGCGGTCGAGATGCGGTCGCCGGTGGACCGGTCGCCGAGGCGCAGGGTGAACTCGCGCGCGAGCTTGAGTCCCGCCACCGGGTTCTGGAGGACGGAGGACAGTGCCGAGTAGCCGGTGCCGAAGTCGTCGAGGATGAGGTCGACGCCCATCGACGCGAGCGCCTCGAGGTCGCTCGACGCCGCCTGGGTCGCGAGCAGCATGCCCGACTCGGTGATCTCCAGGCCCAGACGCGACGGGTCGACCCCCGTGTCGTCGAGGGCGCCCCGGACGACCCGCGTGAGGTCGGCTCCGCCGATCTGACGCGTGGACACGTTCACGAGGACCTTGCCCTCGAAGACCGGGTTCGCGGCGATGAACCGGCACGCCTCGTGGATCACGAACGCGCCGAGCGGCACCACGAGGTTGGCGTCCTCGCAGATCTCGATGAAGTCCTGGGGCAGCAGCAGGCCGCGGTGGGGGTGCTGCCAGCGCACGAGCGCCTCGAAGGCCACCGTCTCGCGCGTGGCGAGCTCGACGACGGGCTGGTAGTGCACCACCAGCTCACCCTCGTGGATCGCGGTGCGCAGCTCCGTCTCGATGGACAGGCGCACGAGCGCGCTGTCGCGCAGACCCGGGTGGAAGGTCGCGACGCGGTTGCGGCCCGAGCGCTTGGCGCTCGACATCGCGAGGTCCGCGTTGCGGACGAGGGTCTCGGCCGTCATGCCGTCCTCGGCCATGGCCAGTCCGGCGCTGACGGTGGGGGCCATGCGGTGGCCGTCGACCGTGATCGGCGCCTGGATGGCCGCCATCACGACCGCGAGCAGACCCTCCGCCGCGCTCTGGCCCGCGATGTTCTCGAGGATCACGACGAACTCGTCGCCGCCGAGCCGCGACACGGTGTCGACCGGCCGCACGGCGTCGCGGATGCGCTGCGCGAGCGCGACCAGCATGCGGTCGCCGGCGTGGTGGCCGAGCGAGTCGTTGACGAGCTTGAAGTGATCGAGGTCGAGGAACAGGCACGCCATCGTGGCGTCGGTGGTCTCGTGGCGCGTCAGCGCGTGCTGCGTGCGCTCGAGCAGCAGCGACCGGTTGGGCAGGCCGGTGAGGTGATCGAACTGCGCGCGGCGCTCGAGCAGGTCCTTCGCCTTGCGCACCTCGGAGACGTCCTCCATCTGCACGAGGCAGCGGAAGGGGGCACCCGGGTCGCCGATGCGCGTCACGGTCGAGCGCGTCCATACGGTGTCGCCGGACTTGTGCAGCACGCGTGCCTGCAGCTGGAAGTAGGGGAGGTCGCCGGAGGCGAGACCCTCCCGCAGCTCGGCGTCGCGGCCGGCGTCGTCGGGGTGGATGAGGGACTCGGCGACCGCGCCGGCGACCTCGTGGACCGCGTAGCCGAGGATCGCGGCGAAGGGTGCGTTGGCCTCGACGATCAGCCCCTGCTCGTCCACGATCGCCATGCCGATCGGGGAGCTGCTGAACGTCTGCCGGAACAGCTCGTCGTCGTGCGTCACGTCGTACGCCTCCTGAGACCTTGCCTTGCGGCGGGCCATCTCCGCCGTCACCAGGCTTTATCGGCAGGTTCGGCGCACGCATGAGGATGGATGGGGACGTGGGATGATGGAGCCTGCCCTGTCACCCGACCCCGAGGGAACCTCTCCCGTGTCTTCCGACCCCCGCATCGAGCCTGCCGCGACGGCGCCGGACCTCATCCGCAACTTCTGCATCATCGCGCACATCGATCACGGCAAGTCCACCCTTGCCGACCGCATGCTCGGCATCACCGGCGTGCTCGAGGCGCGCCTGCAGAAGGCGCAGTACCTCGACCGCATGGACATCGAGCGGGAGCGCGGCATCACCATCAAGTCCCAGGCCGTGCGCATGCCGTGGGCCGTGGACGGCGAGCCTTACGCGCTCAACATGATCGACACCCCCGGCCACGTGGACTTCACCTACGAGGTGTCCCGCTCGCTCGCCGCGTGCGAGGGCGCGATCCTGCTGGTCGACGCCGCCCAGGGGATCGAGGCGCAGACCCTCGCGAACCTGTACCTCGCCATGGAGAACGACCTGGTGATCATCCCGGTCCTCAACAAGATCGACCTGCCCTCGGCTGACCCCGAGCGCTACGCCGCCGAGCTCGCGCAGCTCATCGGCTGCGAGCCTGAGGACGTGCTGCGCGTGTCGGGCAAGACCGGTGAGGGCGTCGAGGCGCTGCTCGACCGCGTCGTGCGCGACATCCCCGCTCCCGTCGGCGACGCGTCCGCGCCGACCCGCGCGATGATCTTCGACTCCGTGTACGACACGTACCGCGGCGTCGTCACGTACGTCCGCGTGGTGGACGGCTCGCTCAAGCCGCGCGAGAAGATCGCCATGATGTCGACGCTCGCGACGCACGACCTGCTCGAGATCGGCGTCATCAGCCCCGAGCCCAAGCCCACCAAGGGTCTCGGCGTCGGCGAGGTCGGCTACCTCATCACGGGTGTGAAGGACGTGCGCCTGTCGAAGGTGGGCGACACCGTCACCACGGCCGCGCGCCGCGCCGAGACCTCGCTTGGCGGGTACCGCGACCCCAAGCCGATGGTCTACTCGGGCCTGTTCCCGCTCGACGGCTCGGACTTCCCGATCCTGCGCGACGCCCTCGACAAGCTCCAGCTGAACGACGCGTCCCTCGTGTACGAGCCCGAGAGCTCGGTCGCCCTCGGCTTCGGCTTCCGCTGCGGCTACCTGGGCCTGCTGCACCTGGAGATCGTGCGTGACCGCCTCGAGCGGGAGTTCGGCATCGAGCTGATCTCGACCGCTCCGAACGTGGTCTACGAGGTGGAGATGGAGGACGGCAAGATCGTCACCGTCACGAACCCCTCCGAGTTCCCGGGCGGCAAGATCGCCCAGGTGCGCGAGCCGGTCGTCAAGGCGTCCATCCTCGTGCCCAGCGAGTTCATCGGCACCGTCATGGAGCTGTGCCAGGAGCGTCGGGGCCAGATGGGCACCATGAACTACCTGTCCGAGTCGCGCGTCGAGATGCACTACACGCTGCCGCTCGCGGAGGTCGTCTTCGACTTCTTCGACCAGCTCAAGTCGCGCACCCGCGGCTACGGCTCGCTCGACTACGAGCCCGCCGGCGACCAGGCTGCGGACCTCGTGAAGGTCGACATCCTGCTGCAGGGCGAGCCCGTCGACGCGTTCAGCGCGGTGGTGCACAAGGACGCCGCCTACTCGTACGGGTTGTCGATGGTGACCAAGCTGAAGGACCTCATCGACCGACAGCAGTTCGAGGTCCCCATCCAGGCCGCGATCGGCGCGCGCGTCATCGCTCGCGAGACCATCCGCGCCATCCGCAAGGACGTCCTGGCCAAGTGCTACGGCGGCGACATCTCCCGTAAGCGCAAGCTGCTCGAGAAGCAGAAGGCCGGCAAGAAGCGCATGAAGAACATCGGCTCCGTCGAGGTGCCGCCGGAGGCGTTCATCGCCGCGCTGTCCACGTCCGACGACGGCTCGGACAAGGGCAAGAAGAAGTAGCGGTGACCCGGGCCTCGGCCGTCACCACGCCGATGCGCGACTTCGGCGTGTACATCCACGTCCCGTTCTGCGCGGTGCGGTGCGGGTACTGCGACTTCAACACGTACGCGCCGGGCGAGGGTGAGTTCTCCTCGCGCGACGACTACGTGGGCGCGGCACTCGCCGAGATGGGCCTCGCGCGCGAGTCCATGGTGGGTGACGGGCGCCCCGCGCGGACCGTCTTCTTCGGTGGCGGCACGCCGACCATGCTCGACGCGTCTGCGCTCGTCGCGATGCTCGACGGGGTGCGGGCGACCTGGGGCCTCGCCCCGGATGCCGAGGTGACCACCGAGGCGAATCCCGACTCGGTGACCCGCGAGTCGCTGGCGACGCTCGCGTCGGCGGGCTTCACGCGGGTCTCGTTCGGAATGCAGTCCGCCGTGCCGCACGTGCTCGCGACGCTCGAGCGCACCCATCGCCCGGAGAACGTCGCCAAGGCGGTCGCGTGGGCGCGTGAGGCCGGTCTCGCGGTGAGTCTCGACCTCATCTATGGCACGCCGGGAGAGACCCTCGAGGACTGGCACGCGTCGCTGGACGCGGCCATCGCGCTCGCGCCCGACCATGTGAGCGCCTACGCCCTCGTCATCGAGCCGGGCACGAGGATGGGCCGCCAGCTGCGCTCCGGCGAGATCGAGCCTGTGGACCTCGATACCCAGGCGGACATGTACGAGGCGGCCGACGCGCGCCTCGCCGCGGCGGGCTACGCCTGGTACGAGGTGTCCAACTGGGCCAGGGTGCCCGAGCAGGAGTGCCGCCACAACGTCGCCTACTGGACGAGCCAGGACTGGTGGGGCGTGGGGCCGGGCGCCCACAGCTACCTCGGCCCGCGCATCGGCGCCGCGGGCGAGGAGGCGCCGGCCGAGCGCTGGTGGAACGTGAAGCTGCCGCGTGCCTACGCGGCGCGGCTGGCAGCGGGGGCGAGCCCGGCTGCGGAGCGGGAGCCGCTCGACGCGGACGACCTCGCTCTCGAGGCCGTGATGCTGCGGCTGCGCCTGGCGGACGGCATGCCGGTGGCGGACCTGCCCGCGCCGCGCCCCGAGGCGATCGCCGCGCTGGTCGGCGACGGCGTCCTCGACGGGAGGGCGGCGCTGGCTGGCCAGCTGAGGCTCACGTTGCGAGGCCGGCTCCTGGCCGACGCCGCCGTGCGGGCGCTCACCTGATCGCCACGACCGGTCGCGACTGGGTTCGTGTAGACGTCGCCCATCCTGAGGCCGCGCCGGCGCGCAGCGCGTCGATGCGGGTTCTGGTCCGCGTCACCTGACGAACCCGCATCCACACGCAGGAGTCATCGAGCGCCCGCGTGTGGGCGACGTCTACACGAACTCAGGGGGAAGAGTCGTCAGCGGACGAACGGGATGATGAGCGGCACCTTGTAGTACTGGCCGCCGTGCGCCTTGACGCCCGCGACGATCGAGATGATCAGCGCGTACAGCGCGTAGAGGCCCCACAGCGGCAGCGTCACGAACAGGCCGACGCCCAGCAGCAGCAGCCCCACGATGAAGGCGGCCGCGCCGGACACGAGCACGGTGATCTGGAGGTTGAGGTTCTGCTTGCCGTGGAAGTCGACCAGCGCGCTGCGCTCGCGGTAGATGAGCCACAGCACGAGGGGCACGACGAAGCCGAGGAAGCCTGCGCTCAGCACCATCGCGCCCGCTGCCACGACGTGGATCAGCATGGACCACATGCGGGCCTCGGACTCGAGCATCGGCTGCGGCGCGTACGGCTGCTGGGGGGCGGGCTGGACCGGCGCGGTCGGCGCGTGCTGCTCGTGCTGCGGGGACGTGTTCTCGCTCATGGCTCAAGAGTCCCAGACATGCCGAGGGCCCGTCATCGGCCACACGACCGATGACGGGCCCTGAGCGTCGTCAGGGAAGCGCCTCAGGGGGTCACTTCACCAGGCGCAGCGCGAACGGGTAGCGGTAGCGCTGGTGCTTGTTCGCCGCCATGCCTCCCATGATCTGGAACACGAGGGCGACCACCCACACGAGGAACGGCAGGAAGAACAGGATGCCGAACGTCACGGCCATGAGGATGTAAGAGACGACGTACGCGATCGCGACCGTGATGTTGAAGTTCAGCGCCTCCTTGCCCTGGTCGTTGAGGAAGTCGGAGCGCTCCTTGTAGATCAGCCAGAAGATCAGCGGGCCGAAGAGGCCGATGAGGATCGCGGACAGGTGGGTCAGGAGACCCATCGTGCGCTCGTCGGACTCCGAGACGGGCGCCGGACCGGCTCCCGCGGGCTGAGGGTTCGACGGCTGCTCGGGAGGAGGCGGGGGCATCGTGCTGTCGTCAGTCATGTTCTCTCACCACTTTGATGTCGTAGGGATATGACGCTGGCAAGCCACCCCGCACAGCGCGGAAGGCCTGGTAGCACAGGACGACCGCAACAATGAGGACTGCCAACTGTGCCAATGTACCGACAAAGGCCACCAACGGCACGAACATCCTCACGAGCGAGGCGACCACGAGGATCGCCAGCACGAGCATCCCGAAGTTCACCGCCTTCGCGGACTCCCGTGCGACCCAGGGGTCGTCGCGGCGGCGCGCGAGCCACACCACGAGAGGGATGATCGGGCCCACGACGGCGCCCAGGTGGGCGATGCCGGCCATGGTCGAGTCGACCTGCTCGTGCGATGCGTACGTCATCGGACCTCCCGCGGCCCACGCTACCTGTCGGCGGCCCGCGTTAGGATTAGCACTCGGACCCCACGAGTGCCAGATACGAGACCCGGCGGAAGGAGAGGCCGTGAGCGAGGACCGTCGCCGCGCCGTCCTGCGCGCGATCGTCGAGGGCTACGTCGCGACCTCCGAGCCCGTCGGCTCGAAGGCGCTCGCCGACGCCTCTGCCCTCGGGGTGTCCTCGGCGACCATCCGCAACGACATGGCGGTGCTCGAGGAGGAGGGGCTGATCGCGCAGCCGCACACCAGCGCCGGGCGGATCCCCACCGACGCCGGCTACCGATCCTTCGTCGACAACCTCGCGGCCACGGCGCTGCAGGACCCCCACAAGCGGGCGATCACGACGTTCCTGTCCGACGCGGTCGACCTCAACGACGTGGTCGAGCGCTCGGTGCGCCTCCTGAGCCAGCTCACGCGCCAGGTCGCGGTGGTGCAGTACCCGAGCCTGCGGGAGTCCGCGGTGCGCCGCGTCGAGCTCGTGCGCATCGGCGCCGACCGCGCCCTCGTGGTGGTGGTGTCGGCCGATGCGCGGGTCGAGCAGTCGACCGTCGCGCTGGGCGACGCCGTGGGCGACGAGGAGTTCGAGCGGGTCGCCCGCGACCTCAACGAGGCGTCGGTCGGGCGGACGCCGGCGGCCTTGCTGGCGTCGCTGTCCGACTGGGCAGCGCGCCCAGGTCAGGTCGCGTGGGCCGCTCCCGTGGCCGAGGCGGTGGTCGCCGCTGCGCGCGGGGGCACGGTCGAGCGCGTGGTCTTCGCTGGCGCCGCCAACCTGGCGCGCGCGGGCGCGGACTTCGAGTCCGACGCGATCGGATCGGTCCTGGACGCGCTCGAGGAACAAGTGGTGCTGCTCCGGCTGTTGCATGAGATGGCCGGTGAAGGCCAGGACGTCGCCGTGCGCATCGGCGCGGAGACCCGAACGGATGCGCTCGCCCGCACGTCCGTGATCGCTGCGGGCTACGGCCCGGGGGGCGACGCTGTGTCGCTGCTCGGAACCCTGGGCCCCACCCGCATGGACTACCCCGGGACGATGGCCGCCGTGCGCGCCGTCGCCCGCTACCTGTCGAGAGTCGTGGAGAACGAGTGAAGGACTACTACGCCACCCTGGGCGTCGACCGCAATGCCACCGAGGCCGAGATCAAGAAGGCCTACCGCAAGCTCGCGCGCGAGCTGCACCCCGATGTCGCCGGGCCCGAGTCCGCGGACCGCTTCAAGGAGGTCGCGGCGGCCTACGAGGTGCTGGGGAACGCCGACAAGCGCTCGCAGTACGACCGCGGCGTCGACCCGCGCAGCCGCAACGGCGCGCAGGGCGGGGCCCAGGGCTTCGGGTTCGAGGACATCTTCGAGCAGTTCTTCGGCGGAGGAGCGTCGCCGTTCGGCGGAGGGGCGCAGCGAGGTCCCGCGTCGCGCACGCAGCGCGGCGGCGACACGCTCGTGCAGACCACCGTCAGCCTCGAGGAGGCCGTCTTCGGCGTCAGTCGCGAGGTGCAGGTCGACCTCGCTGACGTCTGCGCGACCTGCTCCGGGTCGTGCTGCGCGCCCGGCACCTCGCCGCAGCAGTGCCGCCAGTGCAATGGCTCCGGCGTGATCCAGCGCACCGCGCGCTCGCTGCTCGGCCCGGTCATGACGCAGTCCCCGTGCCCCGGCTGCGGCGGCTACGGCACCATCATCGCGAGCCCGTGCTCGGACTGCTCCGGCCAGGGCCGGACCCACTCGCGCCACACCATCACCGTCGACATCCCCGCGGGCGTCGAGACCGGCACCCGCATCCGGCTCGCGAGCGCCGGCGACGCCGGCACCGGCGGCGGCCCCAAGGGCGACCTGTACGTCGAGATCCGCGAGAAGGCGCACCCGACGTTCGAGCGGCGCGGCGACGACCTGCACTGCAACCTCGAGGTGCCCATGACCGCGGCGGCGCTCGGCGCCGTCATGGCGGTGGAGACGTTCGACGGCGAGCAGAGCGTCGAGGTGCGGCCGGGCACGCACGCCGGAACCACCGTGAAGCTCAAGGGTCTTGGCGTCGGGCGCCTGCAGCGCTCGGGCCGAGGAGACCTCATGGTCCACCTCGACGTGCACACCCCCACGGACCTCGACTCCGATCAGGAGGAGCTGCTGCGCAAGCTCGCCGAGCTGCGTGGCGAGGAGAAGCCGGCGGCCAGCCTCGCGCCCATCGGCGGCGGCGTGTTCTCGCGCCTGCGCGACGCGTTCAAGGCGCGCTGATCGCGTGAGCGCGCCCGTCTTCCTGAGCGTCGAGGCGGCCGATGCGCGTGCCGGCGACGTGCTGACTGTCGCCGGGGACGAGGGTCGCCACGCCGTGACGGTGCAGCGGCGCGGGGTGGGCGAGCGCGTCGACCTGGTGGACGGTCTCGGGCGGCGTGCGAGCGGCGTGATCGCCGAGGCGGCGGACGGGGTGATGCGCGTCCGGATCGACGCCGTGCGCAGCGATGACGATCCGGAGGTCGTGCTCGTGCAGGCCCTCGCCAAGGGCGGACGCGACGAGCAGGCGGTCGAGGCCTCGATCGAGCTCGGCGCCACGCGCATCGTCCCCTGGCAGGCGGGTCGGTCGATCGTCCAGTGGCGCGGTCCCAAGGCGGCGAAGGCGCGCGAGCGGTGGGCTTCGCTGGTCATCGCCGCGACCAAGCAGTCGCGCCGCGCGCGCGTCGCTGCCGTCGACGACGTCGTGACGACCCGCGAGCTCGCGGTCGAGGTCGCGCGTGCCGTGGCGGACGGGGCCCGGGTGCTGGTCCTGCACGAGTCCGCCTCTCGGCCGCTCACCGCGCTCGAGTGGGCCGACGCGCGACAGCCGGTGTGGCTGATCGTCGGACCCGAGGGCGGCATCGCGGACGACGAGGTGGGCGCGCTCGCAGATGCCGGAGCTGAGGCCGTCGTCCTCGGCCCCCACGTGCTGCGCGCCTCGAGCGCCGGCCCCGCCGCCATCGCGTCGCTCGCCGCCGCGCGCGGCACCTGGGGCGACGGCGCAGCGGAGGCTGACGGGCCCCGCGGCGGGGGCCTACGCTAGCCGTATGAGTGACGACTGCCTGTTCTGCTCGATCGTGGCCGGGGACATCCCGGCGGAGAGGGTCCTCGAGAACGACCTCGTGGTGGCCTTCCGCGACATCGCGCCCAAGGCCGCGACGCACGTGCTCGTCGTGCCGCGCACCCACGCGCCCGACGTCGCGGCGCTCGCCGCATCGGCTCCCGAGCAGCTCGCGGCGATGGCGCTCGCCGCGCAGGAGATCGCCGACGCCGAGTGCGGCGGCGAGTACAAGTGGATCTTCAACACGGGCGCCGGTGCCGGCCAGACCGTGTTCCACGCGCACGGCCACGTGCTCGGCGGAGACCTCAGCGGGAGCCTGGTGTGAGCGCGAACCGCGTCGTCGTCATCGAGGACGCCGACCGCATGCCGGAGCTCATGGGCTCCGGCGACGCGGTGATGAAGGAGATCGAGCGTGCGTTCCCGAAGGTGGACCTGCACGTGCGCGGCAATCGCATCTCGCTCACCGGCGACGAGGTCGAGGTGGCGGCGGCGGCCACCGCGATCGAGGAGCTGCGGTCCGTCATGGCCGCCGGCGTCCCGCTCACGCCTGACGTCGCTCGGGAGTCCGTGCGGATGCTCGGCGCCGCCCGCGGCGTGGCCGCCGCTGCGGCCGAGGCGGGGGAGAACGGCGCGGCGGCGCGCCCCGTCCAGGTCCTGTCGCGCTCGATCCTGTCCACCCGCGGACGGACCATCCGACCCAAGACCCAGGGCCAGGCGGACTACGTTGCCGCGATCGAGACGCACACCGTGACGTTCGGGATCGGGCCCGCGGGCACCGGCAAGACGTACCTCGCGATGGCGCAGGCAGTCGCCGCGCTGCAGGCCAAGAAGGTCAACCGCATCGTCCTGACCCGCCCGGCCGTCGAGGCGGGCGAGCGGCTCGGCTTCCTCCCCGGCAGCCTTAACGAGAAGATCGACCCGTACCTGCGACCGCTGTACGACGCGCTGCACGACATGGTCGACCCCGAGTCGATCCCGCGCCTGATGGAGGCCGGCACCATCGAGGTCGCGCCCCTCGCGTACATGCGCGGCCGCACGCTCAACGACGCGTTCGTCATCCTCGATGAGGCCCAGAACACCACGCGTGAGCAGATGAAGATGTTCCTCACGCGCCTGGGCTTCGGCTCGACCATGGTGGTCACGGGCGACGTGACGCAGGTGGACCTGCCTGGCGGGACCCAGTCGGGCCTGCGCGCGGCGTCGAGCATCCTCGAGGGCGTCGACGACATCGCGTTCTGTCGCCTCAGCGCCCAGGACGTCGTGAGGCACCGCCTCGTGAGCGACATCATCACGGCCTACGAGCGCGCGGACGCGTCCCGCGAGGCGCCCACCGGCCAGCAGCGCCGCTTCGAGCGTCGCGACCGCCACGACAGCCACGGGCGCGAGCGTCGCGACCGGCCCGGGACCGACAAGCCCGCCCAGGAGGATGCCGAGTGATCGACGTCAACAACGAGACCGACGCCGCGATCGACGAGGTCGAGTTCGCGGAGCTCGCCACCTATGTGCTGAAGGAGATGCACGTCGCCGATGGCGCCGAGCTCGCGATCCTCTTCGTCGACGAGACCGCGATGGAGCAGCTGCACATCCAGTGGATGGACGAGCCTGGTCCCACGGACGTCCTCAGCTTCCCCATGGACGAGCTTCGTCCGGGCACCGCCGACGAGCCCACGCCGCCCGGCCTGCTGGGCGACATCGTCGTGTGCCCGAGCGTCGCCGCGCGCCAGGCCGAGACTGCCGGGCACACGGCCGAGGAGGAGATGCTCCTGCTGACGACGCACGGCATCCTGCACCTGCTGGGCTACGACCACGCGGAGCCCGAGGAGGAGAAGGAGATGTTCGCGCTGCAGCGCCGCCTGCTGCTCACGTTCCTCGCGGATCGGGCCTAGGGGCCCCGTGACCGGATCCACGCTGCTCGCGCTCGCGCTGGTCGGCGCCTTCAGCGTGCTCGGGGCCGCGGTGCTGCATGCCGTGGTCGCCGCGCTGGAGCAGCTGCCGCACGCGGAGGAGCGGGAGGTGGCCGCGCGCCGTCGCCCCGACGGCAAGCCCACCTCCGCCGCGCGAATCGCCGCGATCCCGTCCCAGACGGACGACGCGGCGTCCGTGGCGTACGCCACCCTCGAGGCGGTCGGCGTCGTGTGCCTCACGTTCATCGTGGCCGAGCTCGCCGTCGACCTCGACTGGCCGCTGCTCGCGGTCGTGCTGCTCGCGGCGGCGCTCGCGGTCATCGCGTCGCTGCTGCTCGTGCGCGCCTTCCCACGCCAGCTGGCACGCGCGCACCCGCTGACGACGCTCGGACTCGTGTCGCCCGTGGCGTGGCTGCTCATCCGCCTGACCACGCCCATCCGCGCGATCGTGCCCGCTCTGCAGATGCCGCCGCTCGCCGAGCCCGAGGACCTCGTCGAGCAGGCGCAGGACGCCCTCGAGGAGGAGGATGCGCTGCTGCTGCGCTCCGTCGTCAGCCTCGGCGACACCCTGACGCGCGAGGTCATGGTGCCGCGCACCGACATGATCACCATCGCCTCCGGCACCGCCGCCCGCAAGGCGATGGTCCTGTTCATGCGCTCGGGCTTCTCTCGCGTCCCGGTGATCGGCGACGGCGTCGACGACACCGTGGGCGTCGTGTACCTCAAGGACGTCGTGAAGCAGACCTGGGACGATGCGGCGGCCCTCGAGCATCCCGTCGACGAGTTCATGCGCGAGCCCGAGTTCGTGCCCGAGTCCGTCCCCGTGGACGACCTGCTGCGGCGCATGCAGGACGAGGTCTTCCACATGGCGATCGTGGTCGACGAGTACGGCGGCGTCGCCGGCCTGGTGACCATCGAGGATGCGCTCGAGGAGATCGTGGGCGAGGTGGTCGACGAGCACGACCGTTCTGCGCCCGACGTCGAGGACCTGGGCGACGGTCGCTACCGGGTGCCCGCGCGCTACCCGCTCGACGAGCTCGGCGAGCTGTTCGACATCGAGATCGACGACGAGGACGTGGAGACCGCCGCGGGCCTGCTGTCGAAGGCGCTCGGCAAGGTGCCGATCCCCGGCGCACGCGCCTCGGCGCATGGCCTTGGCCTGACGGCTGACCGCGTCGAGGGTCGGCGCCGGCGTCTCACGGCGGTGATCGTCGAGCGCGAGGATGATGAGGAGGATGAGGATGACTGAGTCGAACGGCAGCGAGCCGACGCACCGCAGCGGCTTCGCGTGCTTCGTGGGCCGGCCCAACGTGGGCAAGTCGACGTTGATGAACGCGCTGGTCGGGGAGAAGGTCGCGATCATGTCGTCGCGACCCCAGACGACCAGGCGCGCCATCCGCGGCGTGCTGAACCGGGACGACGCGCAGCTCGTGATCGTCGACACCCCGGGGCTGCACCGGCCGCGCACCCTGCTCGGCGAGCGCCTCAATGACCTCGTGCGCGAGACCTTCGCAGAGGTCGACGTGATCGGCTTCTGCCTGCCTGCCGACCAGAAGGTCGGGCCGGGCGATCAGTGGATCGCGCGTGAGCTCGCTGACGCGCGCGCGCCGGTGGTGGCGATCGCGACGAAGGTGGACAAGGTCGCGCGCGACAAGGTCGCCGAGCACCTGCTTGCCGTGTCGCAGCTGGGCGAGTGGGCGGACATCGTCCCGGTCAGCTCCCTGAAGGACATCCAGATCGACACGCTGGTGGACGTCCTGGCGAAGCACTTGCCGGAGGGTCCGCCCCTGTACCCGGAGGGCGCCGTCACCGACGAGCCTGAGGACGTGCGCGTCGCCGAGCTCATCCGCGAGGCCGCCCTCGAGGGTGTGCGCGACGAGCTGCCGCACTCGATCGCGGTGGTGATCGAGGAGATGGTGGAGCCCGACGAGGAGACCGCCTCGCGCGACGTGCTCGAGATCCGCGCACAGCTGTTCGTCGAGCGTGAGTCCCAGAAGGGCATCATCATCGGGCGCGCCGGATCGCGCCTCAAGGAGGTCGGGGCGACCGCGCGCGAGGGGATCGAGCGGCTGCTCGGCCGGCGGGTCTACCTGGACCTGCACGTCAAGGTCGCGAAGGACTGGCAGCGCGACCCCAAGCAGCTGGGGCGCCTGGGGTTCTGACGTGGGCTACGACTCCCATGACGATGCCCTTGAGGCGCTCGGCGCGCCCCGGGATGAGACGCGGCGTCTTCGTTGTCAGGTGTGCGGCTTCGCCAACGCAGGCCACGCCGCTCGGTGCGCGAGCTGCCACGCCGACCTCTCTCCCGCGACTCGCACCGAAGATGCGTTCGCGGGTCGCGCTTCGGAGTACGCGGCGGCGGACTTTCGCGAGCGGGCATGGCGCGCGGGGATCTGGGGACACCACAACCGGTACGTCGGCTTGCACCGCCGTGCGTCGGCGCAGGCGTGGACGTCTGGCGCAGGGCTGCTTCTGCTCATCTGCGCCCTCGTGGCAGTCGGCGCAGGTGCCGTGGACGCAGGCACAGCGCTGGGGGTCGTCGGCGGTACGGTGGTGCTCGCGGTGGGACTGTGGGTCTGGGTCGACGTGAGGACCGTCCACGCCGACGGTGAGGGGCGCGAGCTCCGCTGACACCTGGAGCACGCCCGGGTCCGTGGCGGCAGGGAGGGCGGCGCATCGGCGGTCAGAGACATCGCCAACAGAAGGAAGGCCCCGATCACCGCACGGTGATCGGGGCCTTCGTCGGTTGTGGGGGAGCGTCACGCGCCCGAGAGGATCGCGATGCCCTGCGCGATCATCAGGAACATGCCTCCCGCGCTGAGCATGAGGATGCCGAGGATGGCCGGGACGGTCCACAGGGGCTGACCCTCGAGCTGGTCGTTCTTCGCCATGATTCTCTCCTTGATCGTTTCGTACTTAGTACTGGTGACGAGGAAGACACTACCGTACTTAGTACGAAAGTCAAGGGGCAGTCGACGGACCAGGGGAGGCGTGACCCGCGCATCGGCCGTCCGCTATGGTGAACGCATGCGTGCACGCTCGCTGCTCCTTCGCCGCCGCGACGAGGCCTAGAGGCCGGCTCCTCGTCGCGGAGGCTGTCGCGCCGGCTGACATCAGCCACAGACCCCGACGAAGGAACCCCACGACATGAGCGAGCACTACACCTCCGGCGACCAGACCGCGTCGCCGATGCCGATCCACAAGTACCAGCCGTTCCACGAGCAGATCGTCGTCGACCTGCCCGACCGCACCTGGCCCGCGCAGCGCATCACCGAGGCGCCGCGCTGGTGCGCCGTCGACCTGCGCGACGGCAACCAGGCCCTCATCGAGCCCATGAACGTCGAGCGCAAGCTGCGCATGTTCGACCTCCTGGTCCGTATGGGCTACAAGGAGATCGAGGTCGGCTTCCCGTCGGCGAGCCAGACCGACTTCGACTTCGTGCGCACCCTCATCGAGGAGGAGCGGATCCCGGACGACGTCGTCATCCAGGTCCTGACGCAGGCCCGTGAGCACCTCATCGAGCGCACCTACGAGTCGCTCAAGGGCGCCAAGAACGCGATCGTGCACCTGTACAACTCGACGTCGGTGCTGCAGCGCGAGGTCGTCTTCCGCGCGGACAAGGACGAGATCAAGGACATCGCCACCCACGGCGCGATGCTGTGCCAGAAGTTCGAGGAGACCATCCCCGACACCCAGGTGTTCTACGAGTACAGCCCGGAGTCGTACACCGGGACGGAGCTCGAGTACGCCGTCGAGGTGTGCAACGCCGTGCTGGACGTGTGGAAGCCCACCCCCGACCGCAAGGTGATCATCAACCTGCCTGCCACGGTCGAGATGGCGACGCCGAACGTGTACGCGGACTCCATCGAGTGGATGAACCGCCGCCTCGACTACCGCGACTCCGTGGTGCTGAGCCTGCATCCCCACAACGACCGCGGGACCGCCGTGGCGGCTGCCGAGCTGGGCTACATGGCCGGCGCGGACCGCATCGAAGGCTGCCTGTTCGGCAACGGCGAGCGCACCGGCAACGTCGACCTGGTGACGCTCGGCATGAACCTGTTCTCGCAGGGCATCGACCCGCAGATCGACTTCTCCGACATCGACGGCATCCGCCGCACCGTGGAGTACTGCAACCAGATCGACGTCCACCCGCGCCACCCGTGGGGCGGAGACCTGGTGTTCACGGCGTTCTCGGGGTCGCACCAGGACGCGATCAACAAGGGCTTCGATCACATGAAGGCGCGCGCCGACGCGCAGGGCGTCACCACCGACGACATCGTCTGGGGTGTGCCCTACCTGCCGATCGACCCCAAGGACGTGGGCCGGTCCTACGAGGCGGTCATCCGCGTCAACTCGCAGTCCGGCAAGGGCGGCGTCGCGTACCTGCTCAAGACGGAGCGTAATCTCGACCTGCCCCGGCGCCTCCAGATCGAGTTCTCCCGCGTGGTCCAGGTAGCGGCGGACTCGACGGGTGCGGAGCAGACCGCTGACGACATCTGGCGGATCTTCCACGACGAGTACCTGCCCGCCGAGGACCCCTCGCGTGTCTGGGGGCGCTTCGCCCTGCGCGGCACGCGGACCACGTCGTCGGACAGCGGGCCCGACACGCTCGCGGCAGACATCCGCGACGGCGAGGCCGCGGTCACCGTCGAGGGATCGGGCAACGGACCCGTCGACGCGTTCGTCGCGGCGCTCGGCACCCGCGGCGTGAAGGTCGAGGTCCTCGACTACCACGAGCACGCCATGACCGGCGGCGGCGACGCCCAGGCGGCGTCGTACGTGGAGTGCGCGATCGGCGACGAGATCCTGTGGGGCGTCGGGATCGACCCGTCGATCACCACGGCGACGCTCAAGGCGATCATCTCCGCGGTCAACCGCGCCGGGCGGTGACGCACGCGTGAGCACGGTCGCGGTGCGTCGCTTCCAGCGCGGCGACACCGAGGCCGTGGTCGCGCTGTGGACCGAGTGCTTCCCCGGCGATCCCGCGCGCAACGAGCCGCGCGGCGTCATCTCGCGCAAGCTCGACCGCGACCCTGACCTGTTCTGGGTCGCGGTCGGGAGCGCCGATGCGCGCGCCGGGTCCGCGGGCGACGAGGCCGAGTCTCGGGTCGGGTCAGGTCAGGCGCGCGTGGTGGGGGCGGTGCTCGCAGGCTACGACGGCTACCGCGGCTGGCTCTACCACCTGGCCGTCGCGCCGGGGGCGCGCCGGCACGGAGTCGCGCGGGCATTGGTGGAGCACGCCGTAGGTGAGCTCCACGCGCTCGGCTGCCGCAAGGTGAACCTGCAGGTGCGGGAGACCAACGCCGAGGTCATCGCCATGTACGCATCGCTCGGCTGGTCCGAGGACCGGTCCGTGTCGCTCGGACGCGTGCTGCCCGAGGCGTGGGGCGAGCCGGGCTGAGCGGTAGCGGCGGGGCGGGCCCTGCGGTGGCGACGGCGCCGGAGAAAGCGCTGGGCGCCACCTATCGCGCCTGGCACGCATCCCCCGCGTACGTTCCGGCGCGACGGTGACGCCGTCGCACTTCACACGCTAGCCACGGGCCTGCGCGAGCGGTATCCCCACTTGTGGGGGGTCGAGATGAACATTCGTGCGGCCCGCGACGGTGACGAGCCAGATCGCCAGCCAGAGCTCGGCCACCATCGACGCCGCGGCGACGGCCACGAGCATCGCCGGCGCGATCGCCTCGTAGTCCGCGAGGCCGAGCTGCGCGAGCGTGTCCGCCAGGTACAGGGCGCCAGCGACGGCGACCAGCGCGCCGAGTGCGCGCGGCGCGGCGCGGCGTGACGCGAGCACCGCGCCGAGCACGAGCAGGTGCAGCCCGAACAGCGCGAGGCCCACGAGCCAGATGGCGTCGAACGCGGCGAGGGAGAGGCCGACGAGCCCGTGACGATCGTCGGTGGACAGGCCGCCGAAGGGCTCCCCGCCCGCGGCGACCATGCCGCCCACGTGGAGGAAGCCGACCGCGACCGTGAGCACGGCGCCGTACGCGACGCGCAGCCAGGCGGCGAGGCGGGACGCCGCCGCGTGCACCTCGACCAGCACCACGTGCAGGGCCCACGCGATCACGACGTCGAGCGCCGCGATGGCGAGGAACGCGACCGTCGCCAGCCGGAACGCGCCGTGATCCGCCGCGATGGCCTGGGCGGACTGCGCGGGATCGACCGGGTCGATCAGCCCTTCCATCACGACGAAGTTCGCCACGATCGCGAGGACGAACATCGCGAGGTAGGCCACTCCCGCGACGATCGCGGCGCGGCGGCGTGCGCCGTTCATCGCTGATCCTCGAGCGTCACGACAGCCTTGCCTGCCACGCGGCCTGCGGCGAGGTCGCTGATCGCGTGCGCCGTGCGCTCGAGCGGGTACGTCGCGGTGACGATGGGACGCAACTGGCCGCGGGCGATCCTGCCAGCGAGCTCGTCGAGCGTCCGCTCCGTCGTGGTGGACATGACGAACGCGAGGCGCTGGCGCACGACCAGCGACAGCGCGGCCGCCTTGAGCTGACGGCCGAACCCGCCCGTGACGCCTCCGCCGCCCTCGCCGCCGACGATGACGAGCGTGCCGCGCGGGGCAAGGATGCGCCGCAGCGCGCGCAGCGGCGTGAGTCCGCCGGTGTCGACGATGAGGTCGAAGCGCCCGTCGAGCGCGGTGACGTCCACCGTGCGGTAGTCGAGCACGACGGCGGCGCCGGCCTCCGTCGCGACGTGCGCCTTGGCTGACGAGCACACACCGGTGACGTGGGCGCCGGCGGCGACGGCGAGCTGGACCGCGCTGGATCCCACCCCGCCGGAGGCCCCGAGCACGAGGACGCGCTGGCCCGCCTCGACCTGGCCGATCTCCATCACGGCTGCCTGCGCGGTAACGCCGGACACGGGCGCGGCGGCGGCGACCTCGAGCGGGACGCCTTCCGGTACCGCGGTGAGCCGCGAGGCGTCCGCGATGGCGTGCTCCGCGAAGGAGCCGCGCGCGGAGCCCATGACGACGTCTCCGACCTCGAACCGGGTCACCTCCGTGCCCACGGCGACGACCGTGCCGGCCACATCGGACCCCTGGATGGGCTGCGAGGGCCTGCGCAGCCCGAAGCCCATGGCGCGCATGATGAACGGACGGCCCGTGGCCATGTGCCACACGCCCCGGTCGACGCCAGCGGCGGCGACCCGCACGACGACCTCGTGGGGCGCGGGGGAGGGAAGGGGCAGCGTGGCGACCGTGATGGTCTCCGGCGGGCCGTACTCGCGCTGGACCGCGGCGGCGGTGGTGGCCGGAAGCGCTGCGGCGTCGGCGGTGGAGGCGGCGGGCGAAGGCTTCGCGGGCGGCGTGGTGGACATGTCTGCTCCTGAGGTTCGTACTTAGTACTGGTGGTGGACATGAGACTATTCGTACTTAGTACGTCTCGTCAAGGCCTTTCACTTTGACTTCTCGTACTAAGTACGTCTACCGTGAGGTCCCGACCTCGTCCAGAGCGACCGACGGACGCGACGGAGGTGCTCCCTGCTCGCGGGGAGGGGCTCCTCCTCATGCGGCGCGCGAGATGTGCGCGTCGTCGCAGGGCCCGAGGCGGAGCTGATGCAGAATGACTCGACGCTTCCACGCGGGAGCGCTGCGGGAGAGGAGCACGATGGCCGGGACCAGGACGCCAGGGCGGCTGTCGCCTGCGCGGATCGTCGACGCCGCACTCGGCCTCGCCGACCGTGACGGCATCGGCGCGCTGACCATCCGGGCGCTCGCCGAGGAGCTCGGCACCAAGCCGATGTCGATCTACCACCACGTCGCTGGCAAGGACCAGCTGCTCGGCCTCATGGTCGAGTCGGTCTTCGACGAGATGGGCCTGCCGGACGAGCGACTGGACTGGAAGGACGCGGTGCGCGACCGGTGCCTGAGCGCGCGTGCGGTGCTGGTGCGCCACCCGTGGGCCGTGCCGCTGCTCGAGTCGGGCACGACCCCGGGGCCCGTGTCGCTGCGTCACCACGAGGCGGTGCTCGCCACGCTCGCGCGCGGCGGCCTGCCGCTGCCGCTCATGGCGCACGCGTACGCGGTCCTCGACAGCTTCATCTACGGCTTCGCGATCCAGGAGTCCAACCTGCCCGTGCAGGGCGGAGAGGGCAGCGACGAGCTCGCCGCGGAGATCTCCCAGGCCTTCGACCCGGAGCAGTACCCCATGCTGGTGCGGCTCACGGTCGAGCACGTCATGCAGCCCGGCTACTCGTTCGGGTCCTCGTTCGAGTACGGCCTCGATCTTCTGCTCGACGGGCTCGAGCGGGCGATCCCGCGCGGCTGAGAGCGGCGAGGCGCGGCAGCCGCGTCCGGTCGCGGGGGACAATGGGGCCGTGCCCCTGTACCGAGACGATGCGATCGTGCTGCGCACCCACAAGCTGGGTGAGGCGGACCGGATCGTCACGCTGCTGACCAAGCGCCACGGCAAGGTGCGCGCGGTCGCCAAGGGAGTGCGACGCACTTCGAGCAGGATCGGCTCGCGCGTCGAGCCGTTCATGCTCGTGGATGTGCAGCTCTACGAGGGGCGCAACCTCGACATCGTGAGCCAGGTCGAGACCAAGGAGCCGTACGCCCGCCGGATCGCCGAGGACTACGCGCTGTTCACCTCGGCGACGGCGATGGTCGAGACGGCGGACAAGCTCGTCGACCACGAGAAGGAGCCCGCCTGGGACCAGTTCCGCCTCCTGCATGGCGGCCTCGGCGCGTTGAGCCGCCGCGAGCATGACCCCGGGCTCGTGCTCGACAGCTTCCTGCTGCGCTCGCTCGCGCTCGCGGGATACGAGCCGAGCTTCGACCTGTGTGCGAGCTGCGGCAGAGAGGGCCCGCATCGTGCCTTCGTGGTCGCCGCCGGCGGCGCGGTCTGCGAGAGCTGCCGTCCTCCCGGTGCGGCCGCTCCGGCGCCGGAGACGTTCTCGCTGCTGGAGGCGCTGCTGTCGGGCGACTGGGCGGGAGCGGAAGGATCCGAGCCGCGCCATCGTCGCGACGCGGCGGGCCTGATCGCCGCCTACGCGCAGTTCCACCTCGAGCGCAAGGTGCGGTCGCTCTCGCACGTCGACCGCGCGTGACCTCGCACTCTGCGGGGTTCGTGTAGGTCTCGCCCACATTCGGCCCCCTCGGGCGCCGAGCGTGTCGATCAGGGTTCGCCGCCTCGTGCCTTCTCCCACGGCGCCGAACCCACACTGACACGCCAGAGGCCAGGCATGCCCGAATGTGGGCGAGACCTACACGAACCCGGGAGGGGAACGAGGTTCGGCGCGGGATAGGGTGACCAGCGTGAGCCATGCCCGACCCTTCCCCCATGCCGGGGGAGCGACGCCGCCAGCCCTGCCCGCATCGGCCGTGCCGCGGCACGTGGCGGTGGTGATGGACGGCAACGGCCGCTGGGCGAAGGAGCGCGGGCTGCCGCGCACCGCGGGCCACGAGCGTGGAGAGGCCGCGTTGCTCGACGTGGTGGCCGGCGCCGTCGAGGTGGGCGTCAAGCACGTCAGCGCGTACGCGTTCAGCACCGAGAACTGGAAGCGCAGCCCCGACGAGGTCAGGTTCCTCATGGGATTCAATCGCGACGTCATCCGGCGCCGCCGCGACCAGATGGGCGAGTGGGGGGTGCGGGTGCGCTGGGCGGGGCGGCGTCCCCGGCTGTGGAAGTCCGTCATCGACGAGCTCGAACGCGCCGAGCGCATGACCGCCGACAACGACGTGCTCACCCTGACGATGTGCGTCAACTACGGCGGCCGGGCTGAGATCGCCGATGCTGCACGCGCCATCGCGCTCAAGGCGGCGGCAGGGGAGATCGACCCGGCGCGAGTGTCCGAGAAGACGCTCGCCGCGCACCTCGACGAGCCCGACATGCCGGACGTGGACCTGTTCTGGCGCTCGAGCGGTGAGCAGCGTAGCTCCAACTTCCTGCCGTGGCAGGCGGCCTACGCGGAGTACGTGTTCTCCGACGTGCTGTGGCCGGACGTCGACCGCACGCACCTGTGGGCGGCGATCGAGGAGTACGCGCGGCGCAACCGTCGGTTCGGCGCGGCCTAGCGGCGGTCAGGCCTCGACGACCGGGGCCGATGCGGTCGCTGGCTGGGCCTCGTCCGCCGCCTGGCGACGGCGCCGGCGCACGACGAGCACGGCGACCACCGCGCCCACCAGCACCACGCTGCCTGCGAGCACCCACGGCGACGTGGTGAAGGCACGCCACGCGGAGAACCCCACGAGCTCGTACGCGCCGGCCCACAGCAGGCAGCCGGGGATCATCGCGAGCGTGTAGCGACCCCAGTGCATGCGCGCGTAGCCAGCGCCGCCGTTGACGAGCGACTGGATCCCGATCGTGAGGAACGACAACGGGATCGCGATCCACCCCCACCGTTCGGTAAAGGCCTGCGCCTTGGTCATGCCGGGCCCCGAGAACCGGCGCGCGATGCGCGCACGCTTGCTGTCCTGCTTCTCGGCGCGGTCGGCGACGGCATCCGCGCCGGCGCGCGCCCACCGGGCGAGCCAGTAGGTCGCCTGCGTGCGGACGAACACGATGAGCACGAGCGCCAGGAACAGCCACCACCAGGGGCCGTCCATGACGAAGTCGGGGATGCCGGGCATCAGCCTCGGCCCTCGGCGGCACACGCCTCGCACACGCCGGTCAGCTCGACGGTGTGGTCGATCCGCGAGTAGCCGTGCTGGCTCGCGATCCGGTCCGCCCACCGCTCGAACTCAGGCATGTCGATGTCCTCGGCACGCCCGCACAGACGGCATCGCAGGTGGTGGTGGTGCTCCTCGCCGGCCTCGCAGCGCCGGTACAGCGTCTCGCCGGAGTCGGTGACGACCGCGTCGACGTCGCCCGACTCCGCGAGCGCCTGCAGCGCGCGATAGACGGTGGCGAGGCCCACGGTCGAGCCGTCGTGCCGCAGCCGGTCGTGCCACGCCTGCGCAGACCGGAACTCGGTGCTCGCCTCGAGCGCCTCGAGCACGGCGGCACGCTGCTTGGTCATGCGCTGCTGAGGCGCGGGGGACGGAGTCATCGGTGACTCTCCTCGGTCTCGTCGTGGGTGATGCGCGCCGGCGTGTGCGGGGGCGTGACGCGGTGACGGCCGCGGGCCCGGAGCATCGCGGCGATCGCTGTCACGACCACGTACAGCACGACTCCGAGCACGATGATCAGTGCGCCGGGCTGCAGGTCATGCTCGAGGGTGATGCCCACTCCGGTGACGCACAGGAGGACGCCGGTGATCATCGCGAGCGACATGGTGCGCGTGAACGACCGCGTCATGAGCTGTGCGATCGCGACGGGCAGGATCATCAGGCCGGACACGAGCAGCACGCCGACCACGCGCATCGACACCGTGATCGTGACCGCCGCGAGGATCGCGACGGTCATGTTCAGCGCGCGCACCGGCAGCCCGGTCGAGGACGCGAACTCCTGATCATGCGTGACCGCGAACAGCGCCGGTCGCAGGCCCAAGCCCACGGCCATGATCACGGCGGAGAGCCCGACGGTGACCCACACGTCGGTCCACGTCACCGTCGAGATCGACCCGAACAGGTAGCCCATGAGGTTGGCGTTCGAGCCGCCAGCGACCGAGATCAGCAGCACGCCGGTGGCGATGCCGCCGTAGAACATGATCGCCATGACGACGTCCGCGCTGGCGGTGCCGCGCGAGCGCATGTGCTCGATCACCACGGCGCCCGCGATGGCGAACACGATGGCGCCCGGGATGGCGAGAGCGTCCTGCTTCGCGAGGTCCGCCACGGAGCCCGCGAGCCAGCCGGCCGCGACACCCGCCAGCGCCACATGGCCGATGCCGTCTCCGAGCAGCGCCATCCGGCGCTGGACGAGGTAGGTGCCGACGATGGGCGCGCTCGCGCCGACCAGCAGCGCGACCAGCAGCATGCGCTGGACCAGCGGGTCGCTCAGCAGTGCCATCACAGCGAGTCCAATCCGAGGGTGCTCTGCGCGGGCTCGGGGTCCTCGTGCGCGTGCTCGTGGTCGTGGCCGGGAAGCGCATGGACGCCGAGGTCGGCGGGCGGCCTGCCGGCGTAGGTGACGCACCCGTGCTCGAGGACCACCGCGGTGTCGATGTGCCGGGCGAGGGCGCCGAGCTCGTGGAGGACGATGACGATCGCCGTACCGTCCTCCTTGAGGTGGCTCAGCGCGTGCGCGAAGGCGACCTGCGACTCCAGGTCGACCCCCGCCATCGGCTCGTCGAGCACGAGGATGCGAGGCTCTCGGACCAAGGCGCGAGCGATGAGCACGCGCTGCTGCTGGCCGCCGGACAGCCGGGCGACGTCGCGCCCGGCGAGGTCGGCCACGCCCATCGTGTCGAGCGCCGCGGCGATGCGGGCCGAGGCCCGGCGCGGCGGACGCAGGTGCGAGCGTCCGAGCAGGCCGGACGCGACCACCTCGGTGACCGTCGCGGAGACGCCGCCGGCGGCGCTGAGGCGCTGCGGGACGTAGCCCAGCGCCGTGCGGGCGGCCGCGCTCGCGGGAGCCCCGCCGATGCGGATCTCGCCGGCCGCGAGCGGGAGGGCGCCGACGATCGAGCGCACGAAGGTCGACTTGCCTGAGCCGTTGCCGCCCATGAGCGCCACGACCTCGCCGTCGTGGGCGTCGAGGGACACCCCGTGCAGGATCTCGGTGCCGCCGAGGGTCACGCGCACGTCCCGCGCCCGCACCGCGGGCGCGGAGACGCGTGAGGTGGCGTGGAGGTCAGGAGCAGCCAAGTCCGTCCTTCAGGGCGTCGAGGTTGCGGGTCATGACAGCAATGTAGTCGTCGTCGCCGGTGACGCCCTCGACGGGGTCGAGGACGGCGGTCTGGACGCCCGCGTCGGCGGCGAGCGCCTCGATCGCGGACGCGTCGACCAGCGACTCCGAGTAGACGGTGGTCGCGCCCGTCTCCGCGACCAGCTCGCGGATCTCGCGGATGCGCGCGGGGGAGGGCTCGGCCTCGGGGTCGAGGCCCGCGACGCCCTCCTGGTGGAGGTCGTAGCGCTCGGCGAGGTAGCCGAACGCCTCGTGGCTCACGAAGATGTCGTCGCGCTCGCACGAGGCGAGGCCCGCCTGGAAGTCCTCGTCGAGCGCGGTGAGCTCCGCGACGAGGGCCTCGGCGTTCGCCGCGTACGTGTCCGCGCCCGCCGGGTCGAGCTCGGCGAACTCGGCGGCGACGTCCTCGGCGTAGGCCGCGAGCAGCGTCGGGTCGGTCCAGAAGTGGGGGTCCGAGGACCCGTGGTCGTGGCCGTCCTCATCCGCGTGGTCCGCCTCGTCCTCGTGAACCTCGTCCTCGTGGCCCTCGTCCTCGTGAGCCGCGGCGTGCTCGTCCACGATGTGGTGGGCGTCGAGCGCGCGGGCATCCGTGGTCGCGATCGCGTCGTCGACGGCGGGCTGGAACTCGCTGAGGTACAGGACGGTGTCCATGGTCTGCAGGCTCCGCACGACGGCGGGTGACAGCTCGGCGTCGTGCGGCTCGACGCCAGGGGGCATGAGCGCCTCGACCGCGACGAGCTCGCCACCCACGTGCTCCGCGACGTACTGCAGCGGGTAGAAGGCAGCGGCAACGGTGAGCGAGGCGTCGGACTCGGGCGACGCCTCCCCGTCGGCCTCGGCGCCGGAGCAGCCGGCGAGCAGGAGGGTGCCGAGCGAGGCCGCGGCGATGAGGGGAGTGCGGAGCGTCATGACGGCAACTTTAAGTCTTACTGATAATCATTGTCAAAACGAGGGTCGGGCGACGGCGAGATCGCCCGAGCGCGCATCGGCCGTCTGGCGCACCCGCCGCGAGGCGGCGCGCCGCTAGACTGTCCGCGCACCCAGCCCTACCCCCGAGGAGCACCTCAGTGGCACAGCCGTCCCGTCTCGACAACGTGATCTCCCTCGCGAAGCGCCGTGGCTTCGTGTTCCCCTGCGGCGAGATCTACGGAGGCACGCGCTCAGCGTGGGACTACGGGCCGCTCGGCGTGGAGCTCAAGGAGAACATCAAGCGTCAGTGGTGGCGCGCGATGGTGTCGAGCCGCGACGACATCGTGGGGCTCGACTCGTCCGTGATCCTGCCACCCAAGGTGTGGGAGGCCTCCGGCCACCTCAAGGCGTTCGTCGACCCGCTGGTCGAGTGCCTGTCGTGCCACAAGCGCTTCCGCGAGGACCACCTCATCGAGGAGTTCGAGGAGAAGAAGGGTCGCGCCCCCGAAGGCGGGCTCGCGGGCATCGCGTGCGGCAACTGCGGCACCCGCGGCCAGTGGACCGAGCCCAAGATGTTCAATGGCCTGCTGAAGACCTACCTCGGCGTCACCGAGGACGAGTCAGGGCTGCACTACCTGCGTCCCGAGACCGCGCAGGGCATCTTCGTCAACTACGACAACGTCCAGCGGACCTCGCGCATGAAGGTGCCATTCGGCATCGGCCAGATCGGCAAGTCGTTCCGCAACGAGATCACGCCCGGAAACTTCATCTTCCGCACCCGCGAGTTCGAGCAGATGGAGATGGAGTTCTTCGTCAAGCCCGGCACGGACGACGAGTGGCACCAGTACTGGATCGACACGCGTCTGGCCTGGTACAAGGACCTCGGCATCTCCGACGACAACCTGCGCCTGTACGAGCACCCGCAGGAGAAGCTGTCGCACTACTCCAAGGGCACCACGGACATCGAGTACCGGTTCGGCTTCACCGGCTCCGAGTGGGGCGAGCTCGAGGGCATCGCCAACCGCACCGACTTCGACCTGTCGACGCACTCGGAGCACTCCGGCAAGGACCTGTCGTACCTCGATCCCGCGACCAACGAGCGCTACACGCCGTACGTCATCGAGCCCGCGGCGGGCCTCACGCGTTCGCTCATGGCGTTCCTCGTGGAGGCCTACGACGAGGACGAGGCGCCCAACACCAAGGGCGGCGTCGACAAGCGCACGGTCCTCCACCTCGACCCGCGCATCGCGCCCGTCAAGGCTGCGGTGCTGCCGCTGTCCAAGTCCGACGAGCTGCTGCCGACCGCCGACGCGCTCGCGAAGGAGCTGCGCGGCGCCTGGAACGTCGAGCTCGACGTGACCCAGGCCATCGGCAAGCGCTACCGCCGCCAGGACGAGATCGGCACGCCGTTCTGCATCACGGTCGACTTCGACACGAAGGATGACCAGGCGGTCACGATTCGCGACCGAGACACCATGCAGCAGGAGCGCGTCGCGCTGTCGCAGGTGCAGGCGTACCTCGCGACCCGCCTGATCGGGGCCTAGCAGCTCGATGACGGTCGACCGACGCCGCAGGGCCGATGCGCGTGCCGGCCGGGCGGCGACCGCGGTGGCCCTCGTGGGGGTGAGCTGATGGGGGCGGGTCACTCGCACGGGCTCGAACGGGCGCCCCAGGCGTCCGAGCGCACGACGATCATCCTGTCGTCCATCGTCGGCGCGGTGCTGTTCCTCACCGTGCTCGGCGCGATGGCGGTGTGGCCGACGGACTGGTCGTTCATGCGGTCGGTGCCGACGACGTACGAGGGAGCGACCTGGGTGTCCGTCGAGGTCGTCGACGTCGACCCGACCTCGGAGGCCGCGCAGGTCGTCGTGGACGGCCAGGAGGACGCCGGTGCCCAGGAGCTCGCTGCGCCGGCGCTCGGCACCTCGGCGTACGAGGTCGGCGACCACATCCGCGCCCTCCAGCTCGACACCGGCGAGCTCATCTTCGGCGACTTCGAGCGCGACGGGCCGTTGCTGCTGCTGCTCGTCGTGTACGTGCTGCTGGTCGTCGCGATCGCCTGGTGGCGGGGGATCGGCGCCCTGCTGGGCCTCGTCGCCGCCTTCGGGATCATCATCTTCTTCACGGTGCCGGCGCTGTTCGGCGGCGCCGATCCGCTCATCACCGGTCTCGTCACGGGCTCGGGTGCCCTCGCGGTGCTGCTGTACCTCGCGCATGGCTTCAACGCGCGCACCACGACGGCCTACCTCGGGACGCTCGCCGGCCTCACCATCACCGCGCTGCTCGCGTGGTGGGCCGTGGACGCGTCCCGCCTCACGGGGCTGTGGTCCGAGGAGGGCAGCCACCTCGAGCTGTCCGGTCGCTCCGTCGACCTCCAGGGCCTCGTGCTGTGCGGCATCATCATCGCGGGCCTCGGCGTCCTCAACGACGTCACCGTGACCCAGGCGTCCGCCATCTGGGAGCTGCGAGCGGCGCGCCCCGAGATCTCCCGCTGGAACCTCTTCCAGCGCGGCATGCGCATCGGCCGCGACCACATCGCGTCGACGGTCTACACGATCGCCTTCGCCTACGTGGGCGCCGCGTTGCCGACGATCATGCTCATCAGCCTCTACGACGCCTCGTTGGGAACGACGCTCACGGGCGCGGAGATCGCCGAGGAGGTGGTCCGCACGCTGGTGTCCTCGATCGGCCTCGTGCTCGCGGTGCCGCTGACCACCGGGATCGGTGCGCTGGTGGTGGGCCAGCATGCGATCGCCGAGGAGGACGTCATGGGCGACGAGCCTCGCGATGAGCCGCGCGACGAGCCTCGCAGCGAGTCGCCGGAACCCGCCTGATTGCTAGGGGTTTCGCACCTCCTCTGGGTATCATGAACCCCAAGCGCACGCCTCGGCCGCGGGGGTGCCTGACAACGTCTGTCGATGATCCCCGAGGTCAGGACTCCTGACCGTCCGAGAGGTGATCTGCGTGAGCACACCACGACCACGCGGCACAGGCCGCTGGCCCACCACCCTCGTGTGGACGGTCGCGTGCGGCATCGGCGGAGCGGCCGTGGGTGTGGCGATCGCGGTGGCGCCCGCCGAGCGCGCGACCCCGGTCGAGGCGACCTCCGAGGCCTCGCAGGACGGGCACAGCGCCGCTCCCAGCCCGACGCCGTCACCCGACGTCCTCGACGGCTACGAGCTCGACGAGCTCCAGGAGACCCACGTCGAGGAGCTGCGCGCGTTCATCGGATGGCTCGAGGACAACGAGGCGACGGGGTACGTGGGCGAGGTCGGCTGGCCCCGCGACGGCGATCCCGCGTGGACCACGCTCGGCGAGGCCTGGTACACGCTTGCCGACAGCGCCGGGCTGTGGACCTCGGCATGGGCCGCCGGCTCGGCGTGGCCCGACCAGTACCCTCTGGTGACCTACGGCGACTCCGGAAGCGGATCGCTCGACACCGGCAGCGCTCAGGGCGAGGTGATCGAGGCGCTCGCGTCCGACGGCGGAGCCCGGCACGGCGTGAACCTCGCGGGCCTCGAGTTCGGCACCGGCGGGGCCTTCTCGAACGAGACCCCGGGCGAGCTCGGCGTGGACTACTTCGCGGAGCCGGTCGCGTCCTACGCGTGGCTCGCGCAGCGCGGCATCGACCTCGTGCGCCTGCCTGTGAGGTGGGAGAGGCTCCAGCCGGCGCTCGACGGTGAGCTCGATGCCGGCCAGGTGGAGATCGTCACGGCCCAGCTCGACGCCGCCGCAGCCGCCGGGATCGAGGTGATCCTCGATCTCCACAACTACGGCGCCTACGTCACCCCTCATGGCGCCGCGCTGCTCGGCTCCGAGTGGCTGACGGAGGACCAGTTCGTCGACGTCTGGCTGCGGCTCGCCGACGCATGGGGCGACCACCCTGCGGTCGTGGGCTACGGGCTGATGAACGAGCCGCACGACATCGGCGGAGACTCCGCGACCGCCGCCGCCACCTGGGAGAGCGTCTCCCAGGCGGCGGTCGACGCGCTGAGGGCGGCCGGAGACGAGCGCCTCATCCTGGTGGCCGGCTACGACTGGTCGAGCCTCGCGCGGTGGGCGGGCACCCATCCGACCGGGTGGATCGACGACCCCGCCGACGCGTTCCGCTACGAGGCGCACCACTACTGGGACCAGCACGGCGCCGGCGAGTACTCGCAGAGCTACGCCGACGAGCTCGCCGCGCTGACCGCCTCCTAGGCGATCGCCGTCGCCACCGCCGTCGGGCCCGCCGTGGCCCCCGGGCCATCGGACGCGACCCTGGTCGGATCCGCCGCGAGCGACTCCTCCATGAGGCGCGCGACCTTGAGCCCGTCGCGCACCGCGTAGTTGGTGCCGCGGTCCTCGGGGAACACCTGCGAGAAGTTCGCGAGGAAGTATCCGGGAAGCGGCGTCTCCATCGCGGGGATCCGCGACTCGAAGGTCACGTCGACGATGTGCTGGGCGTTGCGGAACCGGAACACGTGCGACTCCGTGACGAGATCCCGCGAGAACTCGGGCAGCAGGCGCTCGAGGCCGCCGTACCAACGGTCGCGCAGAGCATCCTCATCCATCGTCATGATCTCGTCGTCGTTCTGGACGTAGTCACCCACGTAGTAGATGTACCGGCCGCCCGTGTTCTCCGCGCCGATCAGCGAGTCGAGGCTGAGGAACACGAGGAACGGGGCGTCGAGGTCGTGGATCTGGTGCCAATAGGTGTCGGTGATCGGCTCGCTCGTCGTGATCACCATGAGCGCTGCGCCCAGGTAGTCGATGTCCGTGAGCTGCTTCGAGTACTCGGGTGTCATCGCCGGGTGGCTCTGCGCGGCACGTGCCAGCGCGTTGCTGGGGATCGCACCCAGGACGGCGTCGAAGCGGCGCTCCTCGCCGTCGATCACGAGCGCCGGCTTGCCGTCTGCCTCCGTGAAAGCCTGGATGGGGGTGCCCGGCCGCAGCACCGCGCCGCGCGCCTCGAGCTCCTCGATCCACCGGTCGACCATCACGCGGAAGCCACCCTCGAAGTAGCCGAGCCGCTCGGTCCGCTCGCCCTTGATCTTCGAGGTCTGGCGTACGTGGATGCGCGTCCACAGCCACGCCATCGTGATCTTGTCCCAGTAGACGTCGAACTTGCCCACCAGCAGCGGCTTCCAGACGATGTCCGTGGCCCGCTTGCCGTTGACCTTGCACAGCCAGTCGTAGGCCGTCACGGTGGTCAGCGGCCGCCAGTCCTTGAGGGACAGCGTGCGCAGTCCGGTGAGTCCGGTGCGCACGCGGTCGATGAAGCGCAGCGGCTTGAACTGGAGCAGCTCGAGGGGCGTCGTGAAGCCGTACTGCTTGCCCTCGTGGAAGGCCTTGATCGAGCTCGGGTAGAAGTCGAGGCGATCGCGGATGCCGAGCTCCTCGGCCATCCCGATCATCCACTCGTCGGTCGTGTACAGGAAGTGGTAGGCGCGCTCGAGCGGGAAGCCGTCCGACAGCTCGAAGCCTGCGACGAGGCCTCCGAACGTCGGCGCAGCCTCGTAGACCTCGATGTGGTGGCCCGCCTTGGCGAGCTCGTAGGCGGCCGTGAGACCCGTGAAGCCCCCTCCGACGATGGCGATGCGAGCGGGCGTGGTGGTGGCGTTCATGCTGCGGTCCTTTCCCTCGGGGTGGCGAACGTGACTCTCTTGTTGAGCGTGAACTGGAGCAGGAGGACGACCGGCAGCGTGGCGGCCTTCGCCACGAGCGCGTCGACCCCGAAGCCGTCGATGAGGACGGCGAGCATGAGCGTGCTGACGACGAAGCCCACGCCGCCGACGAGCATGAAGGACAGGAAGCGGGCGACGATGCGGTCCGTGACCTTGAAGTTGAGGAGGCTGTTGGCGGTGAAGCTGAAGGCCATCCCCAGGAACGTCGACGTGGTGTTGGCGACGAGCGGGTGCCAGCCTGCGGGCCCGGCGAGCAGGGCGTACAGGCCCACGTCGATCACGACGGCGCCGCCGCCGATCAGGACGTAGAGGAGGAACCGTCGGTACCGCGAGAGCAGGCCGAGCAGGCCTGCGGGCTCGATCCGTGGGGTGGCCAATGCGTCCATCGGTGCCTCCTAGGTGGCGTGGGTCAGATCAGGGGAACGGTCATGGAGGCGGGCAGGTCCTCCTGGAAGCGATGCCAGCCGTACAGCCACGCGAAGTCGGCGAGGGTGCCGTCCCACGTGTGGGTCTCCGGGTCGAGCTCGGAGGCGATGTGCTCGAGGTACAGGTCGATCGGGTCGACGCCGACGTCGTGGACCTGGGCGAGCATCGTGAGCGTCGTCGCCGACCCGAGGCCGGGTGCATCGTCGGCGTAGGCGATGACGTCCGGGGTGATGGCGTCGAGGACGGCCGATGCGCGCTCCTCGCCGCCGAGCTCGTCGCGCAGGAGGGTGGGCACCAGGCGCAGCGCGTCCTCGCCGAACGTGTCCGCAGCGTCCCCCGTGAGAGACACGGCGGAGGCGAGCTCGCCGGACTCGGTGTACACGACCCAGTTGGGCACCGTCCCGCGCTCGTCCACGAGGCGGGCGAGCAGCGCGTACCCGTCGTCGATGAGCTCGTCCCACGCGAACACCGGCATCTCGTCCGCGAGGCGCCGGTACAGCACGGGGTCGAAGTAGGACGGGTTCACGAGGCGGTCGTCGATCGAGCCGTCCGCTGACGAGTCCACGAGCGTCATGCCGTCATACGTGAAGGTGCACTGCTCCCACCAGTCCACCGCGATCGAGTAGGCCTCGCGACGCAGGCTCTCGTCGTCCCACGCCGTGGCCGCGTCCAGCAGCAGCCCCATGAGTCGCTGGTCGGCGGCGCACACGGTGTCCGAGCTGCCGAGCTCGCCGCGTCCGAGGTCGTCGACGGCCCAGTGCCACGACGTCAGCCTGTCGCCGTCACGGTGGCGCAGATGGTCGCTGGTCCACTGCCAGATCCCGTCGAAGAGCACCTCGTCGTCCTGCGCGAGGGCCTGCTCGAGGGCGAGAGCCTGGTCGAGCGAGGTGGTCGACCCTGGCTGCAGCTCGAGCACCTGGCCGTAGGACACGACCCAGTCGTCGCGGAAGCGCTCCCACGCGTCCTGGAGCACGATCTGGTTGCGGCTCTTGACCTGCCACACCTGCGCCCAGTCGCCGTTGGTCGAGATGCGCTTGTCGAGGTCGATGAAGCTTGAGGTGCCATCCGTGTAGGACGCGACGAGCGTGGAGTGCTCGAGGATGTCGTTCATGCGCGGGACGGTGCCCTGCGAGATCTGCTCGACGACCTCGTGGGTGAGCACCAGGTAGTCGACGTTGCGCCAGTCGTCGCCGTAGACGTCGCGCAGCTCGGGGTCGTACTCCGCGTTGAAGAAGTACATGGTGTCCGGGTACGGCCCCTCGATGGCGAGCTCCGGGTACGCGTAGTTGTCGCCCACGATGATCGATCCAGGCTCGACGCGCTGCTCGATCCAGGTGACGGCTGCGTCCTGGTTTCGCGTCTCGTCGACCTCGAGGTGCGCGCTGGTGCCCCACACGACGTAGGCCCCGCCAATGGTGACGAGCATCGCGGCGGCGGTGGCGGAGCGAAGCGCACCGGGGCGCAGCAGGCCCGTGAGCCGGGCGCCCAGCATGCCGACGCCGATGGCGAGGAAGGGCAGCAGCGGGGCGATGTAGAGGTCGATCACGATGCCGCCGCGAGCGAGGAACGCCACGTAGCCGACGACGAAGGCCAGCAGCGCGAGGATGTGCGCGTCCCTGAAGCGCCTCGCGACCAGGAAGAGGGTGAGGCCCACGATCGCCGCCGCCCCCAGCAGCAGCGTCACCTGGTCCTTGACGAGCCACGAGTCGAACGCCATGCGGAAGCTCGAGGCGGGGTCCCACGGCCATGCGAAGTCGCCGCGGCCCAGCTGAAGCTCGAACGTGTCGATGAGGCTGACGTGGGTCGGTTGGCCCTCGTCATCGAGGGGAGCGGGGAAGAACTCGTTGTTCAGGAGCGCGTACACGAAGAACAGCAGCACCGTGCCGCCGGCGCTCGCGAGCCAGTTGAGGAACGCGTGCTTGCGCTGCGCCCCGACGGACCCGACCCAGAGCAGGATGAGGAAGCCGACGCCGAAGAAGGCTGCATTGAGCTTCGCCAGCACCGCGAGGCCGAACGCGACGCCGCTGCCCACCGTGGCGCCCAGCGTGAGCGGCCGGCGCAGCAGGAGCAGGATGGCCAGCAGCACCAGGACCGTCATGAGGTTGTCGAGCAGGACGCGGCGATGGAAGTAGATGCCGAGGGGGGTTAGGGCGAACACCAGCGCGGCGATCAGGCCAGCCGACATGCGGCCGCCCGACATCCGCTTGGCGATCACGTAGACCAGCACGGTGTTGGCGAGATGGATGAGCAGCATCAGGACGCGGCCGGCCTCGACCATGCCGCCGAACATGTCGCCGCCGCCCGTGAGCCCGAGCCAGCCACCGATGATCATCCATCCCACCGGCGCGTGGTCGTACCGATAGGTGTTGACGTCGAGCTGACCCTCCGTGACGAAGGACCAGCCGCGCGACAGGTACGTGGCCTCGTCGTTCTCGATGTACGGGTAGTCGAACATGTTCCACGCGTGCACCAGACCGCTCAGCAGCACCACCGCCGCGACCAGCAGCGCCTCGGTGCGCCGCGGGGTGCGCCGCGGCGTGGACGTGGAGACCGGCTTCACGGCCACCGTCGTCATGCGCGCTCCGAGGCCATCACGGGCACGAGCGCAGGCTTCGGCTGGTGCGCGCCCTGGCGGTGGCTGCCCGTGTGGACGGTCTTCTCCCACCCGCGCTTGCCCGTGAGCTCGCGGAGCGACGCGCGCACCGCGCTGAACATCAGCAGGCCCTGGTACGGGATGAAGCTGACGACCAGCGCCAGGTAGCGGTAGGGCGTGATCCGCAGTCCCTGGTCCTTGCCGAACTCGTACAGCCCGAGCACGCTCGTCATGAGCATGATCGCCGCGAGGATGAGAGGGACGAAGCTCAGCAGGCTCACCAGCACCGGGAGCTTGGTCGTCACGCCGATGAGGATGAACAGCGGCGCGCAGGCGATCACGATCGCCATGAACGTGGGCGCGGTGAGCACCGAGCCGATGAGCACGATCTTGCGCAGGCTCGGCAGGTGCAGCCACTCGCCCTTGCGAAGGATCTGGAGGAAGCCCTGGTTCCAGCGCGTGCGCTGCTTGACGAAGGCGCGAGTCGAGTGGGGCACCTCCTCGCGCGTGACGTGCTCGGCGTCGTACATGACGTCGAAGCGCTTGCCGCGGATGCTGAGGCGGATCCCGAGGTCGGCGTCCTCCGTGAGCCCGTGCTCGTCCCAGCCGCCCACCTCTCGCAGGTCGTCGGCGCGAAAGAACACTGTGTTCCCGCCGAGGGGGACGGCGCCCTCCTTGGCGAAGTAGTGCATGCGCGACTTGAACCAGAAGAAGTACTCGAGCACGTTGTGCGCGCTGAACCAGTGGCTGTCGTGGTCCATGAGCTGGACGCCGCACTGCAGGACGTCAACCTCTCGGCGTTGGTAGAGCGTGTCGACGATCGAGAAGATCTCCGGGCTCACGTCGTCCTCGGAGTCGAAGATGGTGATCAGCTCGTGCTTGGCGGCAGCGAGCCCGAGGTTCATCGCGCGCGACTTTCCCGGGGTGCCGTCGAACATCAGCACGGTGACGTGGTCCAGGCCGTGCTCCTCCTTCGCGGCCTCGGCAGCTTGGATGGTGGCGGTGTCGTCGGCGGTGCAGATGACCATGAGCTCGACCAGCTCGGTGGGGTACTGGGCCTCACCGAGTCGCCGTAGCGTCTCGCCGATGACCGCCGCCTCGTGGCGCGCGGGCAGCAGGACGGTGAAGCCGTGGCGGGGCTCCTCGTAGGTGTCGGGCCTTCCCGCGGCGCGGATGCGCTCAGGGGAGTCCCAGATGTACAGCGTCTGGATGAGGCTCGCGACGGCCTGCACGAGCAGCACCAGCGCGACCACCAGCACGACGCCGGTGAGCAGCTCAAGCGACATGGCTGACGCCCCTCGCGTGAGCGAGGATGGGCGCCGAGGCGCCTGCCATGCGTCGGCGCCAGTCCCAGATGTAGTGGCTGCTGACCCAGTAGTTGACGGCCACGGCGATCGCGATGCCCAGCGCCTGCGCGAGCAGATAGAAGACGCCGAGATTCGAGAAGATGACGAACGCGGAGAAGATCACCGTCTGCGTCAGCGCGCTCGCGCCCTCGAACTTGAGCAGGTTGATCGCGACCTGCCGAGCCCCGAGCCGGCCTCCTGCGCGCCGGTAGCGCTTGAAGGTGAAGGCCGTGTGCCACACGAAGTTCCACAGGATCGAGATCTGGATCGCCGCGGCGGACAGCACCCAGACGTTGTCGCCCACCGGATCCTCCGGGTAGAACACCTGGCGCAGCGCCCACAGCGAGGCGAGGTTCAGCA
Source organism: Demequina sp. NBRC 110056 (assembly GCF_002090155.1). GTDB lineage: Bacteria > Actinomycetota > Actinomycetes > Actinomycetales > Demequinaceae > Demequina. The sequence goes on from NZ_BBRM01000002.1 coordinate 128,719, forward strand.
CGGTGCCCGAGGCGCCCACGAGCAGGAACCGGACCAGCTGCTTGAACGGCGAGTCGTCGTTGAGCTGCAGGGCGATGCGGATGAACTCGAGGACGTCCTTGACGCTCGCCTTCGAGACGCCGTGGGCGCGGGTGTGGAAGCTGATAGGCACCTCCGTGACGTTCCACGCGCCGCTCGAGAAGGCGTTCGCGAGGAAGATCTGGAATCCGTAGCCGCGCGCCTTGACGCGGGAGAAGTCGATCGCCTCGAGCACCTCTCGGCGCATCGCGCGAAAGTTGGTGGTGAGCTCACGCAGGCCAGGGTTGATGCCGCCAACCTCGCGCGCCACCGTGCCCGCGACTCGGGTGCGGACGATCTGGCTGAGCGGCCAGTCGCCGGGGATGAGGCCGCCCGGCGTGTAGCGCGACCCCACGGCGACGTCCGCGCCGGCGTCGATCGCCGCGAGCAGCGGAAGGACGTCCTCCGGAGCGTGCGAGAAGTCCGCATCCATCGTCATGACGACCTCGTAGCCGAGGTCGAGCGCCTCGCCGAACGCGAGCTCGAGCGCCTTGCCAAGTCCCTGCTTGGTGCCCTGTGACAGGAGCAGGCGACCGCGGTAGCGGACCGTCGCGAGCGACTCGACGATCTCGCCGGTGCCGTCAGGGGAGCGGTCGTCCCTGACGAGGACGTGCAGGTCCCAGCCGGTGGTCTCCCGGGCGGGCAGGGCGAAGAGCTTGTGCAGAAGGGCGGCGATGTTGCCGGCCTCGTTGTAGGTGGGCACCACCATCAGCGCGGTGCGCCGGGGTGCCTGCGGGTTGCTGGGGTGGACGGTCTCGGTAGGCGCAAGTGCCATGGCCGTGGTCCTTCGTCGTGAACTGTCGAGCCCGGTCGCTGCTGCCATCCGATGCTCGGATGGTGCGTTTCGAGGGTGGCTCGCAGGACACGAATCCCCCCGGTCGTGAAAAGCGTGGACCCGTCAGAGGATTGCTGACCCGATCAAGGCGCCAGCCCGCCATGTGCCATGGTGGTGTCTGCGGGTTCAGCCTTGATCCCTGCCCCACCGGAACCGCCCCCGGTCCAGTGTGACGTATGTCACATTAGCGACGGCGGTCGCCGGGAGAAATGGGACGAACGTTAAGTCTGCGTTAAATACTTCTCTCGGACTCGTGGTGGAAACGCGTCCCCTCGCGCGCGGGCAGTAAAGGCTCTGGGTGACGGGCTGGCGGGCCTTGGTGAAGTCTTGACGAGGGTATTGCGGTGGCTGGGAGCCGCCTCTAGAGTGCCGAATGTCCGGCTCGCACCTGGCTCGGGGGTGTGCCGCGGCTGTCGACCTCCCAGCGAGGCGCCGCGGACTCGCAGCTCGCGCGATGTCGACGACGGCTCCACAGTTCCGAGGACGTGCGCCCGGCGAGGTCGCTGGGGGTTCTGGTGACGGTTCAGGCCTGACGTCACGCCGCACGAGCGCCCGCCCGGGTCCCCCTCAGCGCCCGGGCGGGCGTCTTGGCGTCCCCGAGCCGACCGTGCGATCGGGGACAATGGAGCCATGACCACCCCCGCATCGGCGATCGACCGCGTCCTGCCGCCACTGCGCATCGGCCCTCTCGAGGTTGACACCCCGGTGGTGCTGGCGCCGATGGCGGGCATCACCAACGCGGCGTTCCGGCGGCTGTGCCGGGAGCACGGCGGAGGGCTGTACGTCGCGGAGATGGTGACCTCCCGCGCGCTCGTCGAGCGCACGCCGGAGAGTCTGCGCATCATCCACCATGACCCTGACGAGACGCCGCGCTCGGTGCAGGTCTACGGCGTCGACCCCGCCACCATCGGCGTGGCGGTGCGCATGCTCGCGCAGGAGGACCGCGCCGACCACATCGACATGAACTTCGGCTGCCCGGTGCCCAAGGTGACGCGCAAGGGCGGGGGAGCGGTGCTGCCGTGGAAGCGCGACCTGTTCCGCGACATCGTGCGCGCGGCGGTCCGCGAGGCCGCGCCGTACGACATCCCCGTCACGGTGAAGATGCGCAAGGGCATCGACGACGACCACCTCACGTACCTCGACGCGGGCCGCATCGCGGAGTCCGAGGGGGCGGCCTCGGTCGCGCTGCACGCGCGCACGGCTGCCGACTTCTATTCGGGGACGGCCGACTGGTCGGCGATCGCCCGCCTCAAGGAGACGGTGACGTCGGTGCCGGTGCTCGGCAACGGCGACATCTGGTCCGCCGAGGACGCGCTCGCGATGGTCGAGCAGACGGGGTGCGACGGCGTGGTCGTCGGCCGCGGGTGCCAGGGCAGGCCGTGGCTCTTCCACGACCTCCAGGCGGCCTTCGAGGGGCGTGCCGACCGCGTGCACCCCGGGCTGCGCGCCGTCGCGGACACGATCTACCGGCACGGTGAGCTCATGGTGTCCTTCTTCGGCGACGACGAGCAGAAGGCGATGCGGGAGATCCGCAAGCACATGGCCTGGTACCTCAAGGGATACCCGGTCGGCGGCGACCTGCGTCGTGCGCTCGGGCTGGTGGAGACCCTCGCGCAGCTGCGCGAGCTGCTCGACGCGCTCCCGCTCGACACCCCCTATCCGGGTGAGGCCGCCGAGGGCGCCCGTGGGCGGCAGGGAACGCCCAAGCGTCCGGCCTGCCCCGAGGGTTGGCTCGACACGCAGGACATCACCCCAGACCTCGAGGCGCGGCTGCGCGAGGCGGAGCTCAGCGTCTCCGGCGGCTGAGCTCGGACACGCGCTCTACCAGTGTTGTCGCGATGCTTCGCGGGCTTGGCACACGACAAAGGTAGTCGACTCGCTTGTGCCTAGGCGAGACCCAGCGGTGGCTCGCCGGGGTCCTGGTCGCGGGCCGGCCCGCCACCCTCCGGCACGGGCGACGCGTCCCGCGGAGGGCGCGCGGGCGTGAGCGTGAGCTGCACCATCCCGTCGCCGTAGCGGCGGACGTCCGTCACCGTGATGTGCCGGCGGTGCTCCACCCCGGCGAACAGCGGATGACCCGACCCGAGGACGGTCGGGTGGAGCGTGACCGTCAGCTCGTCGATGAGGTCCGCGTCGAGCGCCTGGCGGATGACGCTTCCGCCGTCGAGGTAGACGTCGCGGCCCGCGGCAAGCGTGCGGGCCTCGTCGAGCAGGTTCGCGATGGGAGCCGATGCGCCCGTCACCGTGGCAGGCGCGTCCGGCAGCGGGCGCCCGGTCGCCACGAGGATGGGCGTATTGCCGTAGGGCCACTCGCCCCCCATCGCGCTCACGACGTCGTAGGTACGCCGTCCCATGAGCATCGCACCCACGTCGGCCATGAAGCCCTCGAAGCCGAGCGCGTCCGGCTCCGCGTCGGCCCACGGGCCCGCCGCCATGGGCGCCCACGCCGGCCGCGGGGCCTCGAGCCACGCGATGTCGTCGTGCGGCCCGGCGATGAACCCGTCGAGCGAGCTGGCGATGTACACGCGGACCCGTCCCATGGCTCTCACCGTACGCCGCACCTGTGACGCGCGCGCACTCACCCGGCGTGCGCATCGGCGCTGCGCGGGCGGGTGCCGCCCGTGTCCTCCAGGCTGACGCCGGGTCCCTGCGTGGGTGGGGACGATGCCGGCGTGCGTTCCGCACGGACGGTCGGCGCCACCGCCAGTCGCGACGCCGCGCGGCGGGCGCCTCGGTCGCGCGAGCCGGTTCTCGCGTACGCGCGGCGCGACCTCCGTGAGAATCGCGCGCGCCGGGTGCGGGGGTGACGTGCCTGGATGCGGTGCGGATAGCATCGAATCGTGACCGCCCTCCCGCCAGGCTACGAGCCGCACGACACCGAGCGCTTCGTGGCCGAGCCGCCCAAGGCGGCCCAGCGCACCCCGTTCGAGCGTGACCGTGCGCGTATCGTGCACTCGAGCGCGCTGCGACGGCTGGGAGCGAAGACGCAGGTGCTGGGGCTCGGCTCGGGCGACTTCGTGCGCACCCGCCTGACCCATTCGCTCGAGGTCGCGCAGGTGGGCCGTGAGCTCGGCAAGGCGCTCGGCTGCTCGCCGGACATCGTGGACGCGGCGTGCCTCGCGCACGACCTGGGCCACCCGCCGTTCGGCCACAACGGCGAGCGGGCGCTCGACCAGGTGGCGCGCGACATCGGCGGTTTCGAGGGCAACGCCCAGACGCTCCGGCTGCTCACCCGCCTCGAGCCCAAGTCGGTCAACCCGGACACGGGGGAGTCCGTGGGGCTGAACCTCACCCGCGCGAGCCTCGACGCCGCGGTGAAGTACCCGTGGCGGGAGCCCGCCGCCCCGGTCCGTCCGGACGGCACCCCCACCCGCAAGTTCGGCGTCTACGACGACGACCTGCCCGTGTTCGAGTGGGTGCGCGAGGGCACCGAGGGCACGCAGCAGAGCTTCGAGGCGCAGGTGATGGACGTCGCGGACGACATCTCCTACTCGGTGCACGACCTCGAGGACTCGGTGGTCTACCGGGCGGTCAGCATGAGCGTGCTGCGCGACCCCGGCCAGGCGCGAGCCGTGGTCGAGCACGCGCGCCAGTGGTACGGCGACGCGATCGAGGAGGAGGCCCTGCTGGGCGCCCTCGAGCGGCTGCAGGCCTTCCGGTGGTGGGCCGAGGCCTACGACGGCACGCGCGAGTCGCTCGCTGCCTTGAAGGACATGACCAGCCAGCTCATCGGGCGCTTCGCGCAGGCGATCATCGTCGCCACGCGGGCGGAGCACGGCGACGGCCCGCTCACGCGGCATCACGCGGGCCTCGTGGTCCCGCAGGAGACCCGCGACGAGATCATGATCCTCAAGGGCGTCGCCGTGCACTTCCTCATGGCGCCCCGCGAGACCAGCCCCACCTACGGCAAGCAGCGCAAGGTGCTGCGCGAGCTCGTCGGGGCGCTCGCCGAGCGCGGCGCGGAGGCGATGGAGCCGCAGTTCGCCGTGGACTACGTGGACGCCTCCACGGATGCGGACCGGCTCCGCGTCGCGATCGACCAGGTCGCGTCGCTCACCGACACGTCCGCGTACAACTGGCACCACCGGTACGTGGCGAGCAAGCGCGAGCTCGACTGATCCCGACGAGGGTGGGCTCGACCAGCCAGCTGCTACGCGTCTGAGGACGACTCGTCGCCCCCGGCAGAGACGACGCCACCGGCGACCGCATCGGCGCTCGAACGTCCCCTCAGGAGCACCACGAGGGCGATGACGGGCAGCGCGAGCGGCACCCACCCGTACGCGGAGCCGTAGCCCGTCCACACGGTCTCGTCGGGCCACAGCTCGGGCGCGACGTAGCCCAGGGTGCCGACGATCAGCACGCCGGCGAGCTCGAGTGCGGTGCCGACGATCGCGACCCGACGCCAGCCCCGCCACAGCGCGACGGCGATGACGACGTAGAGCAGCGCCGATGCGCCCGAGACGAGGTAGGGCAGGGGAGCCTGGTCGAGCTTGGTGGTGATCTGCACGACCGAGCGTCCGGTGGCGGCGAGGCCGAGCACGGCGTACGCGACGATGAGCAGGATCCGGCCGATGGGATTCACGCTGCCCCCAGGATGATGGCGATCCGCCACGCGAGCACGGCGGCCGTGATGGCGATGATGACGGCCGCGCCAGCGTCCACCCGGGCGATCTGGTCGGGCTGCAGCACGGGACGGTTGGGGTCCGGGTCCGCCGCGGCGGCATCGGGGGCGCCGAGCCGCCCGATCCCGAGCAGCGGCAGCACCGCGATGGTCGCGAGGAGGTACCCGAGCGTCAGCACGATGCCGGCGTCGTTGCCGCTGAGCAGCAGCACCACGATCGCGATGGCCTGGATGCCGGTGACGATCCACATGCCCGTCACGACCCATTCGAGGATGCGGTGGAGCCGCACCTGGACGAGCGTGGCGACGCCGACGACGAGGAGCACGAGGCACCAGCCGAGCGTCGCGGGGTAGATCACCCCGGCATACAGCGCCACCCGCGCTACTGCTGCTGAGCCTGCTTGACGCGCATCGGCAGGCGCGACACCTCTTCGCCGTCGATCGACACGACCCAGGTGAACATGCCGGCCTCGGAGAAGCGCAGGCCGTCGATGGTGAAGGCGAAGCAGGCGACCTGCTCGTCGCCGTCGACCAGCTGCGGCGGACGGCCGAGCGTGAACTCGCCGCCCATGGCGCGCACGGGAGCGGGCTTGCCCTCGGCATCGGCGCGCACGCCGATGGGGTACTCCTTGCCGTCCTCGGTCAGGAGCTTGAGCTCGAACTGGTGGCTCACGTTGGTGTCGGTGAACGGCACGTGCACCGTCGCGGCGACCGCCAGGCGTCGGTGCGCGGCGGGGAACGAGCGCACGTAGATGGTGTTCCATCCGGCGCCGAGCGCGTAGATCTTGCCCTGGACGACCTCGGCCGAATCCGCGAGGAAGGCGTCGACTCTCACTGTGTGTCCTTTCGTGGAGAACTCTGCCGTCAAGACTAGCGACCCGCGCGCGACGCCTCGGACGTGTTCGCGACGAGCCGATGCGCGGGCTGGGGAACGTGCTCAGCGCCGGGTGTCGCGCGAGTAGGGTGATGCCGTGGCAGGCACCATCAATCGGGACGACATCGCGGCCGTCCGCGAACGCGCCCCGATCGAGGACATCATCGGCCAGCATGTCGCGCTCAAGAGCGCCGGGGTGGGCTCCCTCAAGGGCCTGTGCCCGTTCCACGACGAGCGATCGCCGTCGTTCAACGTCCGCCCGGCCGCCGGGCGCTGGCACTGCTTCGGCTGCGGCGAGGGCGGCGACGTCATCGAGTTCGTCATGCGCATGGACGGGCTGCCGTTCGCCGAGGCCGTCGAGTACCTCGCCGAGCGCGCGGGCGTGACGCTGCGCTACGAGCAGGGCGCGGGCCCGCGCCGCGAGGGCGGAGCGGGTCAGCGCAAGCGCCTGCTGGAGGCCCACCGGGTGGCAGCCGCGTACTACGCCGAGCAGCTGCGCGGCCCCGAGGCTCGCATCGGCAGGGACTTCCTGCGCGAGCGGGGCTTCGACGGTGCCGCCGCCGAGACGTTCGGCGTCGGCTACGCGCCGCAGGGCTGGTCGCACCTGACCGAGCACCTGCAGGGCAAGGGCTTCACCCAGGAGGAGCTGCGCACCTCGGGCCTCGTGTCGGAGGGTGCTCGCGGCATCTACGACCGGTTCCGCGGCCGCCTGGTGTGGCCCATCCGGGACGTCACCGGCGAGGTGATCGGCTTCGGCGCGCGCCGCCTCCACGAGGACGACCAGGGCCCCAAGTACCTCAACACCCCCGAGACGCCGCTGTACAAGAAGGCTCAGGTCCTCTACGGCCTGGATCTCGCGAAGGGCGCCATCCGGTCGGAGCGGACCACCGTCGTCGTGGAGGGCTACACCGACGTCATGGCGTGCCACCTCGCGGGCGTGACCAACGCCGTCGCGACCTGCGGCACGGCGTTCGGCACGGACCACGTCAAGGTCGTCCGCCGGCTGATGGGCGACACCGGCGGCCCGCAGACCAAGGTGGGGGAGACCGGCGCGAAGGTGGTCTTCACCTTCGACGGCGACGAGGCGGGCCAGAACGCCGCCCTGAAGTCCTTCCAGCTGGACCAGCAGTTCCTCGCGCAGACGTTCGTCGCCGTCGACCCCGACGGCAAGGACCCGTGCGACCTGCGACAGGCCGGCGGAGACGAAGCGGTGGTCGCGCTCATGGGTCGCCGCGTGCCGCTGTTCGAGTTCGTCATCAAGGCGGCGCTCGCCTCCCACGACCTCGAGACCGCGGAGGGGCGGGTCGCCGCTCTGCGCGCCGCGGCGCCCGTCGTCGCCGGCATCAAGGACCGCGCCCTCCAGCCCGAGTACTCTCGCCGCCTCGCGGGGTGGCTCGGCATGGAGGTCGACGCGGTGACGCGCGCCGTCATCGGCGCCGCTCGCTCCCGCAGCGCTGGGCCTGGCGGAGAGGCGCCGCCCGTCACGGGCGCGGTGCCCGTGCAGGGGGCCGATGCGCCCTCACGCCCCAACCCGCGTGACCCGGTGGTGCGGGCGGAGGCCCTCTCGCTGGGGGTGCTCCTCCAGGCGCCGCGTGAGGCGGCGGCCGACCCGCTCGGCAAGGTGGTGCTGCCCGAGCTGACCGCCGCGTCCTACTCGGTGCCGCAGTACCGCGCGGTGCTCGAGGCGATCCTCGCCACCGGGGACCCCGCGCAGGCGGGCGCCGACTGGGCCAACGACGTCGCCGAGCAGGCGGGCGACACCCTCGCCAGCATCGTGTCCGAGCTGGCCGTGACGCCGCTGCCGCACGACAAGCCAGAGTCGCTCGGCCACTGGGCGGGCACGGTGCTCGCGCGCGTCCACGACCTGAGCCTGACGCGCCGGATCGCCGAGGTCCGCGGCCGGATGCAGCGCGCCGGAGCCGGCACCCCCGAGGGCCAGGAGGCGTTCGCCGAGATCGTCCGCCTCGAGACCTCGCGCCGCTCCCTGCGCGAGTCCTGAGCGTCCTTCGACGCGGTCGCGGGGCGGTCGGTCACGATCCGGACACGACCACGTGAACTCCCTGTTACCGGCGTGATAAATCTTGGCTTTCGCGCGCGGAACCCGCGTCACGGTGGGTAGGTTCGACAGAAGGCCGCGTGGGCGCGGCATCGGCCGGCGGCATTCGGCGCCGGCCCTGCAGAACAAACGGAAGGTGACACAGTGCGATTCACGAAGAAGCCGTTCGCAGCGGCGGCCCTGGTCGGAGCCACCGCTCTGATCGCGGCAGGCTGCTCCTCCTCGGACGAGCCCGAGGACGAGGCGACGCCGGACTCGACCGCGACCGAGGACGCGATGGAGGAGGGCGGCGAGGGTCTGCCCGACGAGCTCATCCTGGGCCTCGTGCCCTCGGACGAGGTCGACCAGCTGGTCACCGATGGCGAGGCTCTCGCCGAGCTGCTGGGCGCCGAGCTGGGCGTCCCCGTCGAGCTCTTCATCCCCGACAGCTACTCGGCCGTCGTCGTGGCCCTCCAGACCGACCAGGCCGACATCGGCTTCCTCGGCCCGATCGCCATGGTGCAGGCCGTCGACGAGGCGAGCGCCGTGCCGGTGCTGCAGTCGGTGCGCTACGGCTCGTCGAGCTACGTCACCCAGTGGATGACCAACGACCCCGACACCTTCTGCCTCGACGAGGTCACGACCGAGGCCGACGACGAGGGCGTCAACTACTCGTACTGCAACGGTGCGACCGGCTACGACGGCCCCCAGGGCGAGGACGCGCTGGCGCTCATCGACCCGAGCTCGTCGATCGCGTTCGTCGACGAGTCGTCGGCGTCGGGCTACTACTACCCGGCGACGCAGCTCGAGGAGATCCTGGGCATCGACCCGCTCGTGGACCTCACCGGCTCGTTCTTCGCCGGCGGCCACCCGCAGTCGGTGCAGTCGGTCTACGACGGCGACGCCGTGGTGGGCACCTCGTTCAACGACGCTCGCGGCGAGATCGCCGAGGAGTTCCCGGACGTCGGCGAGAAGGTCGTCGTCTTCGCGTACTCGACCAACATCCCCAACGACGGCGTGGTGCTCGCCGGCGACCTGTCCGCTGAGGCTCAGCAGCAGATCACCGACGCGCTCGTCGCGCTCGCCGGGACCGAGGAGGGCCTCGCGGCTCTCGACGCGGTCTACAACATCGAGGGTCTCGAGCCCGCCGACGTGGACGCGCTCGACGCCGCCCGCCAGGTGGCCGCGAACTTCGGCGAGGGCTGAGTCGACTGATCGGAGCGGTGGCCGCGTCCCCTCGGGACGCGGCCACCGCGCCGCTTTCCCCGCTCTCAGCACTCTCGTGAAACAGTGACCTCATGATCGAACTCAAGGACGTGACCGTCCGCTACCCCAACGGGGTCGTGGGCCTCGACGGCGTCGACCTCGAGATCCCGGATGGCCAGTTCGTGGTCGTCGTCGGCCTCTCGGGCGCCGGCAAGTCGACTCTGATCCGCACCATCAACGGCCTGGTGCCCGTGACGTCGGGCACCCTCACGGTGGACGGCAGGGACGTCTCCGGCGCCTCGAAGCGCGAGCTCCGCGCCATCCGCTCGAAGATCGGGATGATCTTCCAGTCCTTCAACCTCGTCAAGCGCACCTCGGTGATGAACAACGTCATCATGGGTCAGCTGCACCACATCCCCGGCTGGCGGGCGCTGCTCGGGGCGTGGACCAAGGACGAGAAGGAGAAGGGCTACCAGGCGCTCGAGCGCGTGGGCATCGTCGAGAAGACGTGGACGCGCGCCTCGGAGCTGTCCGGCGGACAGCAGCAGCGCGTCGCGATCGCCCGCGCCCTCGCGCAGGACCCGTCGGTGATGCTCGCTGACGAGCCCGTCGCCTCGCTCGACCCGCCCACGGCGCAGATGGTGATGAAGGACCTGCAGCGCATCAACCGCGAGCTGGGCATCACCACGCTGGTGAACCTGCACTTCCTGGACCTCGCCCGCGCCTACGGCGACCGCGTCATCGGCATGCGGGACGGCAAGGTGGTCTTCGACGGCACCGGCGCCGAGGCCGACGACGCCGTGTTCGAGAAGATCTACGGGCGCTCGCTGACCGCGGACGACACCCTCTCCTCGAACGCATGACGGCGACACCCGCGACGTCGCCGGCCACCGCATCGGCCCCCGAGCGCCCACAGAAGCCCAAGCCGTCGCTGACGGTCATCGCCGGGCTGGTGCTCGCCGCGGCCTTCACCTGGTGGGCCGCGAAGGAGATCGAGTTCTCGCTGCGCGACCTGTTCACCAACTTCACCAACGGGTGGGTGGTGATCGAGCAGTTCCTGAGCCCCAACTGGTCCTTCATCTGGCGCGTGTGGGAGGCGTGGGTCGAGACCATCGCGATCTCGATCATCGCCACGTGCGTGGGCGTGCTGTTCGGCCTCATCTTCGCGTTCATGGCTTCGCGCGTCACGAACCGCTCCGGCTGGCTGTACCGCGCGACCAAGATCTTCCTGTCGATCGTGCGCTCGCTGCCGGACATCGCCTACGTGCTGATCTTCGTGGCGCTCGTCGGCGTCGGCGCGCTCGCCGGAATCCTCGCGCTGATCATCTTCAACATCGGCATCGCCGCGAAGCTCACGGCGGAGACCATCGACGCCGTCGACCGCGGACCGCTCGAGGCCGCCGACGCGGCCGGCGCGGGCACGGCCGCCCGCTCGCGCTGGGCGGTCATGCCGCAGATCCTCCCCAACTTCCTGTCGTACTGCCTGTACATCTTCGAGCTGAACATCCGCTCGTCGGTCGTGATCGGCATCGCCGGCGGTGGCGGCATCGGCCAGGTGCTCAACGTGCAGTTCTCGCGCTTCGAGTACGAGAACGTCGCCGCGATCACGGTCGCGATCTTCGTGGTGGTGCTCCTCATCGACCAGCTCTCCCAGTACCTGCGCAGGAGGTTCGTGTGATGACCTCCTCGACCACCGCATCGGCCCGGCCCGCCACGCCGCGACCCACGGAGCCTTCGAAGACCAAGGAGACCCTGGTCTGGCTCGGCCTGCTCGTCCTGTTCGGCGGCGCCGTGGTGCTGTCCAACGCCCGCTGGAGCCAGATCACCGGCATCTTCACCGACGGCTGGCGCTACCTGCAGCTCATGGGCCAGGGGCTGTTCCAGAACCCCTTCTCCGAGCCCTACAGCGAGTACTGGTCGCTCGCGTTCGACCGCATGCTCGAGTCCGTCTACATGGCGTGGGTGGGCACCCTGCTGGGCGCGATCCTGTCGATCCCGCTGGGCTTCCTCGCGGCGCGCAACGTGGCGGGACCGGTCACCGTGCAGATCACGCGCATCGTGCTCAACGCGATCCGCGCGGTGCCGGAGCTGGTGTTCGCGATCATCCTGATGCTGCCGATCTTCGGCTTCGGCCCCGTGGCCGGCGCGGTCGCGCTCGGCGTCGGCGCGATCGGCACGCTCGGCAAGCTCACCGCTGAGGCTCTCGAGGGCATCGACCCCGGTCCCGTCGAGGCGGCCAAGGCCTCGGGCGCGGGGCGGTTCTCGATCCTGCGCTGGGCGTACTGGTCGCAGGTGCTGCCTGAGGTGATCGCGTTCTGGCTGTACCGCTTCGAGATCAACATCCGTGCCTCTGCGGTGCTGGGCGTCATCGGCGCCGGCGGCATCGGCTCGCTGCTCGGCCAGCTGTTCAGCCGGCGCGAGTGGGAGCAGATCGGCATCACCCTCGTGGTGATCATCATCGTCACCATCGCGGTCGACTCCGTGTCCGGAGCGATCCGTCACCGGATCATCGCCGGATCGGGTCAGAAGGTGACGACGGAGGAGAAGGCGGAGGCCGCGGTCTAGCGTGCACGTCCGGGCGGTAGCGCCGATGTGCCCGTCAGGGACCCTGTCTACCCTGGGTCCATGACGACGCAGCGGGTGTCCCTGGTGACCTTGGGCGTGAGCGACCTGGGTCGCTCGCGCGCCTTCTACGAGGCGTGGGGCTGGGTCAAGCGCCAGGACGCGCAGGAGGTCGTGTTCTTCCAGATGAACGGTCTGGTGCTGGCGCTCTTCCCGCTGCCGATGCTCGCGGAGGACCAAGGCAGGCCCGATGCCGCGCTCGGGGTGGGCGCGATGACGCTCGCGCAGAACTACGCGACCCAGGCTGAGGTCGACGAGCGCTTCGCCGCCGCGCTGGACGCGGGCGCCGCGGAGCTCAAGCGACCGGTGGCGGCGGAGTGGGGCGGCTACAGCGGCTACGTCGCGGACCCCGACGGGCACGTGTGGGAGCTCGCCGTGAACCCGTACTGGGACCTCGCCGAGGACGGCTCGGTGACGATCCCCGACCACCTGCCGGAGTCCTGAGCGGCCTCGTGAGACGCGAAAGGCCGGCCCTTGCGGACCGGCCTGCGTGAGCTCCTCCAGTTGGACTCGAACCAACAACCCTTCGATTAACAGTCGAATGCTCTGCCAATTGAGCTATGGAGGATCGCGATCCACGAGTTTACATGATCTGAGGGAGCCGGCGGACACCGGATCGGGCCGGGCGAGCCGCGCCGAACCGTCGACGAGAGCCGCGCGGCTAGACTGGCCCGCGGTCGCGCGGGCGGCCCCGGGCCAGTAGCTCAGCCGGTCAGAGCAGCGGACTCATAATCCGTCGGTCGTGGGTTCGAGCCCCACCTGGCCCACCCTCGCGAGCGGCGCCGATTCCGTCGTGCGGATGCCGGGTCCACCTCGCCGCCGTGGTGGCGTGCCGAGCTCGGCGCGCATCATCGCGACCGATGTCAGCTCACGGTTCTACTGTGGGCTCATGCGCCCTCCTCGATGCGACGTGTGCGATACGGAGGCCCCCACCGCGGCGGGCCTCGTGCAGTTCCTTCCGCGACCTTCGGACGTCGCGTGGCGAGAGCGCGCTGCCGAGCAGGGCTTCGTCGGCCAGGCTCCCGACTCGGCGTGGTTCTGCGCGGCGCATCTGGGCGACGCCCGAACGCTGGCGCCCCTCGTCGACATCGAGCTGGGACTGAGCCAGCTGCGGTCGGCCGCGCTCCAGGGCGACGCTGCGGTTGACGACCACGAGGTCGCAGCGCCCGGCGGGCGCGCATCGGAGGACGGGATGGAGATGGGGGCCTGGGTGCGTGTGCTGCGGCGGGCGATGCCGGACCTCGCCGTGGAGGCGGGGTGCGCCGACATCGTCGTCGAGAACCACGCCCAGGAGACCTACTATCCGATGGACGGATCGCCGCCGGAGGTATCGCCCTTCACCTGGACCGAGGCATGGACGGTGAGCGATGACGGAGCGACGGTCTGCCTGTACACGGAGACCGCTCGCTGGAACACGGACGAGATCGCTCGCGTCGAGGGCGTCATCATGGTCACGCCCTCGGCGGACGAGGCGCGGCGCTACGTCGTGAAGGCGATGAGTCCAGTCGGCTCCACGCGCATCGGACCCGAGCACGTCGTCCTCGAGGGTGAGCCTTCGCCAGCGATGCGCGACCTTCTGGAGACCCACGGCCTCTGGCAGCGCGACCAGGGCGAGGCGCCATGACGGCCTACGCCTTCGACGCCGAGCTGTGGAACTGGACGGGCGAGGGCGCGCAGTGGGTGTTCCTCACGGTGCCCGAGGACGTGGCCGACGAGGTCGAGGCGGCGCAGACCGGTCCGGAGCGCGGCTTCGGCGCCGTCAAGGTCGAGGTCGTGATCGGGTCGAGCACGTGGAGGACGTCGATGTTCCCCTCGAAGGAGCACGCCTCGTACATCCTCCCGATCAAGGCCTCGGTGCGCCGCTCGGAGGGCATCACGGCGGGGGACACGGCCACCGTCGCGATCACGCTCGTCGCACCCTGAGCAGGGGTCCTTCGCCCGCCGCGAACGGCGTCGCCTCCGCCCGCGCGGGCGTCACATGCGTGCGATAGCCTGGCGCCACACACCACGACGAGGGGGCAGGCATGGGTTTCATTCAGGCAGCAGTCGGGGCCATCGGCGGCACGCTGGCTGACCAGTGGATCGACTTCCTGCTCCCGCCTGACAACGTGCCCCAGACTGCGGTGGTGTTCCCCGCGGTGCCCAAGGGTCAGAACGCGGGCCGCGGCTCGAACGTGCGCGGCTCCGAGAACGTCATCACCAACGGCTCCAAGATCGTCGTGCCCGAGGGCATGGGCCTGATCACGTTCCAGGACGGCCGGATCACGAACTTCGTCGCCGAGGCAGGCGGCTACATCTTCTCCGACGACGATCAGCAGGCGAAGTCGCTGTTCACGGGCGGCGGCTTCCTGTCCTCGACGCTGCAGTCGTCGTGGGAGCGCTTCAAGTACGGCGGCCAGCCCGGCGTCCAGCACCTCGCGTTCTACGTGAACCTCAAGGAGATCCCGAACAACCGGTTCGGCACCCAGGGCCCCATCTACTGGGACGACCGCTACCTCGGCACCCAGGCGGGCGCGGTCACGCGCGGCTCTTACACGCTCAAGGTCGTCGATCCGATCCTGTTCACCAAGGCGCTGCTGCCCTCGTCCTACATCTCGGCCAATGCGGGGATCTTCGACCTCTCGGCCGTGGACAACCCCGTCTCCGAGCAGCTGTTCAACGAGGTCGTCGGCTCGCTGGCGGCGGCCTTCTCGCGCTACACGAACGACGTCGAGCGCGGCAACCGCATCTCGAAGATCCAGGGCGACGCGCTGGGCTTCGCGAAGTCGCTGTCCGAGGTCGTCGAGGAGAACTACCACTGGACCGACGAGCGCGGCCTGACGATCCACGCCGCGGCACTGCTCGCGATCGAGTACGACGCGCCCACCGCGAAGCTCCTGGAAGACGTGCAGAAGGCCGACGCGCTGTCCGGCGGTCGCGGCGACTCCTTCCTGCGCCAGTCGGCGGCGCGCGGCATCCAGGCTGCGGGCGAGACCGGCGGCGGAGACGGCCTCGCCTTCATGGGCATGGGCATGAACGCCGCGGGCGGAGCCCTCGGTGGCCTCATGCAGAACCAGCCCGGGCAGCAGCAGGTGCCGCAGCAGGGCGTGCCCCAGCAGGGCGCCGCTGCGGCCGAGCCCGCCGCGCCGAGCACCGCGGACCAGATCCGCGAGGCGAAGTCCATGCTCGACGAGGGGCTCATCACGCAGGAGGACTTCGACGCCCTCAAGCGCAAGGCCCTGGGCCTGTAGGCCCTGCATTCGCAGCGAAGGACCGTCATGACGCAGCCCGACCAGCACGGGGTGCCCTCCGAGCCCGAGGCGAGCGCGCAGGCCGAGCCTGCGGCAGCATCGGCCGACCAGCACCTCATCGACACGTCCACGGGACGTGCTCACGGCCACGACGACTGCCCGCAGTGCGGCTCGACCGAGGTATCGCGCAAGGGCAACACCCTGAGCCTGATCTGCGGCTTCTGCCGCTACGAGTGGGTGGGCAGCCGTCTGGAGGACACCCACGGGCTCGGCGAGGGCATCGGCGAACTCGAGGGCCGCACGTTCACGTCGGGAGCCGCGGACATCTCGAGCGGGGAGGACCTCGTCACGCTCAAGTGCCAAGGGTGCGGCTCCGAGGTCGTGATCGACACCGCGCGTTCGCTCGAGTCTCGCTGCCACTGGTGCCGCTCGATCCTGTCGATCAACGACAAGATCCCCAACGGCGCCGTGCCGGACGGCATCCTCCCGTTCCACATCACCAAGGAGGAGGCCATCGCGCGCATCGGCGAGTTCGCCGGCGCCAGGCGCTTCTTCGCGCTCAAGAAGTTCCGCGACGAGTTCAAGCCGGACAACGTGCTGGGTGTCTACATGCCGTACATGACGGTGGACGGCAACGTCTCCGCGCGCTTCCACGGCAAGGGCGAGGTCCAGACCCGCCGCTACACCGTGAAGACGGGCGAGAACACCCACACGACGTACTACGACGCCAACCAGTTCGACGTGATCCGCGACTTCGACCTCCACATCGACGACCTCATCATCGAGTCCTCGGCCGGCCGCTCGAACATCGACAACCGCGAGAACACCAACAACATCATCAACTCGCTGCTGCCGTACGACGTCAAGAACATGGTCGCCTTCGACTCCAACTACATGGGGGAGATGACGGCCGAGAAGCGCGACCTCAACATCGACGACGTCACGCGCAAGGCGCACGCCCAGTTCCTCACCATGGCGCGCGAGTCGATCCGCGACGACATCCGCGGGTACGACCGC
Organism: Demequina sp. NBRC 110056; assembly: GCF_002090155.1. Lineage (GTDB taxonomy): Bacteria > Actinomycetota > Actinomycetes > Actinomycetales > Demequinaceae > Demequina. The sequence goes on from NZ_BBRM01000002.1 coordinate 145,216, forward strand.
GGCGTGCAGTGGACCCACGAGGACCTCGAGGTGCACGGCAGCCGGTGGGCCTCCGTGTTCGTCCCCGTGTGGCTCTACAGCTACGCCGAGCGACTCGACAACGGCCGCATGATGATCCACTACATCGCCGTCAACGGCCGCTACGGCAACGTCATGGGCTCGGTCCCGATCAACAAGTCCCGGCTATGGGGCGTGACCGCGCTGGTGACGGGGCTCACCGCGCTCGTCGCGTGGCCCATCGGCGCCGCGGCGATGCTGGCGGGGTGACCATGAACGAGATCCTTCACAGCGCCGATGCGGTCGTGCTCGCCTCGAGCGGCGAGGGAGGCGTCGCCTTCTTCGCGCTCATCCTGTTCGCCGTGCCCTTCGTCGCGGGCTGGTTCACCTACGCGACCCTCTACAAGCGCTACCGCAACCAGCACGAGCGCTACCAGTTCGAGCACACGACGGCGGCCGAGCGCCTGCAGCTGCAGCGCTGGGACACCTTCGTGCGCGAGAAGAAGCGCATGCGCAACAGCAAGATCGACGGCCGCAACGACGACAACTCCCACGAGCGCGCGTCGCACGCGGTGGTCCGCGAGGCCATGGGTCCGCGCAACGCGCAGGCCGCGAGGGAGGCTCAGCCGCCCCGCATGGCTCAGGAGGCGCGGGACGCCCAGGAGCCGCGCGATGCCCAGCAGGCACGCGATGCTCAGCAGGCGCGCGACGCCGATCCCGGACGCGAGGCCGAGCCGCCGCGAGAGGGCTGACGGGTCAGCGTCACGCCACAGCAGCGCGGTCTGTGCGCCATGCTGAGACCGCACAGCACGACGGCGGGCCCCCTGCTGGGGAGCCCGCCGTCGGCGTGGCTGAGGTGGTGAGGCTCAGGCGTCCTTGTCGCGGTCGGTGAGATCGTTGTACTTCTCCGCGACCGCGTCCTTGGCGTCCTCGACCTTGTCCTTGACGTCGGCCTTGGTCTGGTCCCACTTGCCCTCGGCCTCGAGCTGCTCGTCGTCAGTCGCCTTGCCCAAGCCTTCCTTCATCTTGCCCTGGGCGTCCTCTGCGGCGTTGCTCAGTCGGTCGGCGTTGCTCACGGTGATGCTCCTTTGCTCTCGGTGTGGTCCTACGCCAGAGAGAACACCTGTAGGGTCCGGCCGCATTCCTGGCGACGACCCCGGGAGTGGCGTCAGGAGGGGTCGGCGAGGAGGTCGCTGACGACGCCCGGCAGCGCCTCGGCGAGGTCCAATGCCGCGACCGGCCCGCGGAGGCTCGCGGCGGCACGAGCGTGCACCCACGCCGCTCCGGCGCCCGCGTCCACGGCGCTCAACCCCGCCGCGAGCAGCGCGCCGGCGATCCCGGCGAGGACGTCGCCGCTGCCCGCGGTGGCGAGCCACGCTGGCGCTGGCGGGAGCGCAAGGAGAGCGCCGCCGGGGGAGGTGATGAGGGTCTGCGAGCCCTTGAGCAGCACGGTGGCGCGCGCGGCCTCGGCGAGGAGCCGGGCGTGACCCGCGCGGTCGGAGGCGATGTCATGGACCGTGACGTCGTGGCGCAGGGCGCCGAGGGTCCGCATGAGCTCCTCCACGTGCGGGGTGAGCAGCACGCGGTCGGACGGCGCCTCCCGCGAGCCGGTCGCACGCGCTCGCGCGACCGCCTCGAGCGCGCCCGCGTCGACGACCATCGGTGCGCCGGAGGCCATGACGGAGCCGATCGCCGCGTCCTGCTCGGGATAGTCGGCGACTCCCGGCCCGACCACCCAGGCCTGGGCGCGCGGCAGCGACTCCGCGGCGTCACCGCTGTCGTGCACCACGCACTCCGGACGGTGCGCCAGCACCAGATCCTGCGCGCGCCGCGGACCGACGTACCGCACCATGCCCGCGCCGGCCCTGACCGCGCCGGACACGACGAGGGCCGCGGCGCCGGGGTAGGCGTCGGAGCCGGCGACGACTCCCACCACCCCGCGCGAGTACTTGTCGTCGCCTTCGACGGGCACGGGCCAGGACGCGCGCACCCGCGCCGCGTCCACCTGTGTCGCCCCGCTCACGCGACCAGCGTCGCACAGCCAGCCCGCGCATCGGCGCATTTCCAGCACGAACGCCGTCGAAGGAGCCGTCCGTGAGAGAATGCCGGGCATGGCCATGCGAGAGATCCGAACGACCGGCGACCCTGTCCTGCGCACCGTCTGCGAGCCCATCACCGTCATCGACGACCGCGTGCGGACCCTCGTCGAGGACCTGCTCGAGACGGTCGACTACGACGGCCGCGCGGGCCTCGCCGCGAACCAGATCGGCGTCTCGCTGCGGGCCTTCTCGTGGAACATCGACGGCAACATCGGCTACATCCTCAACCCGGAGATCGTCGAGAACTCCGACGAGATGCAGGAGCTGGGCGACGAGGGTTGCCTCTCCGTCCCGGGCCTGTGGTACCCGTGCGAGCGCCCGGCGTACGCCAAGGCCGTCGGCACCGACCTGGACGGCAACGAGGTCGTCGTCGAGGGCGAGGAGATCTGGGCCCGCCTCATCAACCACGAGGTGGACCACCTCGACGGCAAGCTCTACCTCGACCGACTCTCGCGCGAGGCGCGCAAGGCGGCGATGCGCGAGCTGCGCGAGTCCCTCGAGAACGCCTAGCTCGCCCGAGCAGGCGGAGCGCTCAGCTGCGCGGCACTCCCACGTCCGCGACGACCACCCGCCCGGCCGATGCGGCTGCTGGCTGCTCGACCAGGCACGGCTTGGCAGCGGTGAAGGTGACGGTGACGTCGGCGGTGACGTGAGCCGCCGCGGCGGCGCCCGAGTCGACGTCGAGCCCGCTCGGCACATCCACTGCCAGCACGGCGGCGCCGGAGGGGATCGCCGCGACCAGCGCATCGGCGGGGGAGCGCAGGCCGGGGCGGGCGCCCACGCCGACGATCCCGTCGATGACGAGAGCGGCGCCGGCGACTGCGGCCAGCGCGGGGTCCAGGCTTGCTGTCGCGTCGACGACCGCGGCGCCCGCAGCCTGGCACTCGCCCACACCGTGGTCGTGCGAGCGGGAGCCGACGAGGACCACGGTGACCTCGGCGCCGCGGTAGTGCAGCCGCGCTCCGGCGAGCAGCGCGTCCCCGCCGTTGTTGCCGCTGCCGGCGAGGACGACCACGCGCGCACCACGGATCCGCCCGGTGCGCTCGGCCAGCACCGCCTCCGCCTCGGCGGCCACCGCATCGGCCGCGCGGGCCATCAGCACGTGCTCGGGGACGGCGCGCATCGCGATCTCCTCGGCCGCGCGGATCTGCGCTGCTGTCATCACTCGGGCCGGCATGGGCCCAGGCTTCCACACACGCGGGCCGGTTGCTGGCGCATCCGCGCCGGATGAGGCACGATAGTCGGGAGAACACCCGGTGCAGCTGGGCGCTCCTTCGAGGTCGTAGGGGAAGACGCACCTCAACAGGAAGGAATGGGCCATGGCTGCGATCACCCGAGGTGTCCTTTTCGTGCACTCGGCGACCCGAGCGATGTGTCCTCACATCGAGTGGGCCGCCCAGTCGGTGCTGGGTCCGCGCGCCTCGTTCGAGTGGACGGATCAGCCCGCTGGCACGAGCCTCTACCGCGCGGAGGTCGCCTGGCAGGGCACCCCCGGCACCGGCGCGCGCCTCGCGTCCGCGCTGCGCGGCTGGGAGCACGTGCGCTACGAGGTCACCGAGGATCCGTCCTTCGGCTCGGACGGCGGCCGCTGGTCGCACACCCCGTCGCTGGGCATCTTCCACGCCGTCACCGACGTCCACGGCAACATCGTGGTGCCCGAGGACCGCATTCGCGCGGTGCTCGAGGCTGGCGCCTCCGTCGCGGAGTTCAAGCGCGCGATGGACCTCGCCCTCGGCGCCGCCTGGGATGAGGAGCTCGAGCCGTTCCGCTACGCCGGATCGGGCGCTCCTGTACGGTGGCTCCACCGCGTCGGCTGACGCGGATGGCGCCCGCGAGGGCGCCTGAGGAACGGGGACCATGCAGGAGCTGAACAGGGACGAGGCGCTGACCCTCCAGGCCATGGAGGAGGCGATGTGGCGCCCGGAGACGCGCTTCGATCGCGCCTACATGGAGGCCGTGCTCGCCGAGAACTTCTCCGAGGTGGGCCGTTCCGGGAGGGTCTTCACCCGCGAGGACACGCTCGAGCTCCAGCCGATCGACATCGACGTCCAGCTGCCCCTGACCGAGTTCAGCGCTGTCGCCATCTGCGAGGACGTCGCGCTGGTCACCTACGTGTCCATCCCCGCGCACGGCACCCGCGGCGCGACCCACCGCTCGAGCGTCTGGACCAACGATGGGCGCTGGCGGCTGCGGTTCCACCAGGCGACGCCGACCGACCTCTGAGCCCGCGCATCGGCGCCTGCTGTGCGGCCGTGGTCGCCCCATGAGCGCTACCCGGCGCTACCTCTCGGCGCCCGCTCCGTCCCTGATCGGCGTACCGGTCAACACACAGCTGGTGCAGGCGAGGCGGATGTGGCCCCCGGTGATCCCCATCAGACGCTGTGGCCCCACGCGTCACGGCCGTGTGTTGAGCGGTACGTGCGTGGCGAGGGACTGCGACCCGGCATGAGCGGTTTCGCAGCGCCGATGCGCGCTTCAGCACGAAGGCCCGTGCCCCTTGGTGGGGCACGGGCCTTCGTGGCGAGTGGTCGCTAGGCGGTCGCGAAGGTCAGCGCGACGTTGTGGCCGCCGAAGCCGAACGAGTTGTTGATCGCGGCGAGGTCGCCGTCGGCGGGCAGCGCGCGAGGCGTGTCGCGCACGAGGTCCACCTGGAGCTCGGGATCGGGGTCCGTGACGTTGATGGTCGGGGGAGCGGTGCGCTCCTGCAGGGCCTTGATGGTGAACACCGACTCGAGCGCGCCGGCGCCTCCCAGCAGGTGGCCGGTCATCGACTTCGTGGCGCTCAGCAGCACCTCGTCGGCGTGCTCGCCGAGCAGGCCGCGGATGCCGCGGGCCTCGATCATGTCGCCCACGGGGGTGGAGGTGGCGTGCGCGTTGACGTGGGCCACGTCGCGCGTCGTGAGCCCCGCACGCTCGAGGCTGAGCTGCATGGCGCGCGTCTGCCCGGCTCCGTTGGGCTCAGGCGCGGCGATGTGGTGGCCGTCGGCGGTCATGCCCACGCCGAGCAGTCGGGCGTAGATCTTCGCGCCGCGCGCCTTGGCGTGCTCCTCGGACTCGAGGACCACCACGCCCGCGCCCTCGCCGAGCACGAAGCCGTCGCGCGAGGTGTCGTACGGGCGCGAGGCGCCCGCCGGGTCGTCGTTGCGCTTGGACAGCGCCGCCATGGCGGCGAAGGCGGAGATCGGCAGCGGGTGGATCGCTGCCTCGGTGCCGCCGGCGACGACGACGTCCGCGCGGCCCGACTGGATCATCTCGAAGCCCATGCCGATCGCCTCGGCGCCCGAGGCGCAGGCCGACACGGGGGAGTGCGCTCCCGCACGGGCGGTGAGCTCGAGCGACACGTACGCGGTGGGCGAGTTCGGCATGAGCATCGGGACCGTGAGGGGCAGGACGCGCGCGGCGCCCTTCTCCTTCATCGTGTCCCACGCGCTCAGCAGCGTCCACACGCCGCCGATCCCCGAGGAGACCACGGCGCCCAGGCGCTCGTGGTCGACCTCGGGAGATCCGGCATCCGCCCACGCCTCGCGCGTGGCCACGATCGCCATCTGGGCGCTCGGGTCCATGCGCTTGGCCTCGGGCCGTGACAGCACCTCGGAGGTGGGCACCACGAGCTGGCCGGCGAAGTTCACGGCCATGCCGTAGGTCTCCGCCCAGTCGTTGTCGAGAGTCCGCACGCCGGAACGGCCGGCGAGGGCGGCGTCCCACGTGCTCGCCACGTCCCCGCCGAGCGGGTTGGTGGTGCCGAGTCCGGTGACGACGACGGTGGTCATGTGGTGCTCCTGTCGGGGTGGGGACGTGTGCTGCGGGATGGGCGCCCGTGGGCCTGGAAGCCGGGTGCGCTCACCCCAGGTGGATCAGGACTGCGCTGCCTCGATGAAGTCGACGGCGTCGCCCACGGTGGTGAGGTCCTTGACCTTCTCGTCGGGGATGCGCACGTCGAACTTCTCCTCGGCGAGGGTGACGATCGTCATCATCGACAGCGAGTCGATGTCGAGGTCGTCGGTGAAGGACTTGTCGAGCTGCACCTCGGCGGTGTCGAGGCCGGTCTCCTCGGCCACGATCTCGGCAAGGCCGGCGAGGATCTCGTTCTTGTCTGCCATGGGGTTCTCCTTGTGGTGGTGATGCACGCGCATCGGGGTTCGGACCTTTGGAACTCTAGTTGTGGGACCTGCGCTACGGCAGGACGACGACCTGCGCGGCGTACACCAGGCCGGCGCCGAAGCCGATCTGCAGGGCGAGGTCGCCGCTCGCGGCCTTGCCGTCGCGGATGAGCCGCTCGGTGGCCAGCGGGATCGACGCCGCCGAGGTGTTGCCGGAGTCGACGATGTCGCGGCCGACCGCGACGTGCTTGGGCAGGCCGATCTGCTTGACCATCTGGTCGATGATCCTGATGTTGGCCTGGTGGGGGATGAAGGCCGTGATGTCGTCAGGTGTCACGCCCGCGGCCTCGATGGCCTGCAGCGCGACGGGTGCCATCTTGAACGACGCCCACTTGAAGACGCTCGGACCCTCCTGGTAGAGCGTGGGGAACGCCTCGGCCTCGCCGTCACGGACCTCGAGCCACGACGACGTCTGGCGGATCAGCTGGGCGCCCGACCCGTCGGAGCCCCACACCGTGGGGCCGATGCGCGGCTCGTCGGAGGCGCTGATGACGACCGCGCCAGCGGCGTCGCCGAGGAGGTAGGAGATGGTGCGGTCCGCCGGATCGACGAAGTCGCTCATCTTCTCCGCACCCACGACGAGGACGTTGCGGGCCGAGCCCGACCTCACGAGCGCGTCCGCCTGGCCGATGCCGTAGCAGTAGCCAGCGCACGCGGCGGAGATGTCGAAGGCGGCGCCGGTCGAGCCCAGCCGGTCCGCGAGGACAGGGGCGCCGCCTGGCGTCATGTGTGGGTAGGTGATGGTCGACAGGATCACGGCGTCGACGTCGCCTCCGTCGATGCCCGCCGCGGCGAGCGCATCCCGCGACGCGGACTCAGCGAGGTCGATGACCGAGGTGTCGGCGTTCGCGCGCACGCGGGTCGCGATGCCGGTCATCTTGCGGATCCACTCGTCGGACGAGTTGATCGGCTCGATGATGTCCTCGTTGGGCACGGCGTTCTCGCCGCGCGCGACGCCGAGTCCGGCGATGCGGGAGAACTCGGGGCCCCGGCTGATGTTCAGTGTCGTCACGCGTGCTGCTCCAGGAGCTCTCGGGCGGCGGGGAGGTCATCGGGGGACTTGAGCGCCACCGCGGGAACACCCTTGAGCGAGCGCTTGGCCAGTCCGGTGAGCACACCTCCGGGCGCGACCTCGATGATGCCGGTCACTCCGAGGGCGAGCATACGCTCCTGGCACAGGTCCCAACGGACGGGGCTCGCGACCTGACGGACGATGCGCTCGAGGGCGTCCGCGCCCGACGCCACGGTCGCGCCGTCGGCGTTCGACAGGAGGGCGGCGGTGGGGTCCGCAGCCGTCACCTCCGCGGCTGCCGCCGCGAGGCTCGCGACCGCGGGCTCCATGTAGGAGGTGTGGAACGCACCGGCGACCTGCAGCTCGATCACGCGGGCGCGGGTGGGCGGCTCGGCGACGAGCGCCTCGATCCCGGCCTTGGCCCCGGCTGCGACGATCTGGCCGCCGCCGTTCATGTTCGCGGGCGTCAGGCCCAGCTGCTCGAGGCGGTCGAGGACCTCCTGCTCGACGCCGCCGAGCACCGCGGCCATCGAGGTGGGCTCGGCCGCGGTGGCGGCCTGCGCCATCGCGTTGGCACGCACGGTCACGAGGCTCATGGCCGTCGCGTCGTCGATGACGCCCGCGAGCGCGGCGGCCCCAAGCTCGCCGACGCTGTGGCCCGCCACGACTCCGGGGGTGACGCCGCCGAGCACGGCGCGGGCGGTCGCGATGCCCGTCGCGACCAGCAGCGGCTGCGCGATGGCCGTGTCGCGGATGGTGTCGGCATCCGAGGTGGTGCCGTGCGCGATCACGTCGGTCGCTGTGGCATCCGACAATGCGCGCAGGTGGCTGGCGACCTCGTCGACCTCGAGCCAAGCGTCCAGCATCCCGGGCGCCTGGGCGCCCTGGCCGGGGAACAGTACGGCGATCATGCGTCTAGCATCTCCCATCCCGCGGGCGGGTGCGCGGATATCGCTCACGGTTTCGCCCGCCCAGATTTGTCGGTGGTCTACAAAGGCGTGTGGCTGGAGTCGCGCAGGCGCCCGAGGGCGAACGCCGTCTCGAGCACATGGGCGTCGCGCGTCGACAGGACGTCCCAGCCGGTGAGCTGAGCGACCTTCTTGAGGCGGTAGCGGACCGTGTTGGCGTGGACGAACATCGTGCGCGCCGCGGTCTCCAGCGAGCGGCCGCAGTCGAGGTAGGTCGCGATGGTGTCGCCGAGCGAGCCGCCGGCGTTCTGGATGGGGTCGTAGGCGATGGCGATGAGCCGGTCGCGCGCCGCGGTGTCGCCTACGAGCACGCGCTCGGGCAGCAGGTCGTCCGCGGCGGCCGGTCGGGGCGTGAGGGACCACGCCGGGGCCGCGACGACGCCCGACAGGGCAGCGCGGGTCGCACGCGCGACCTCGACCAGCGTGATCGCCGCGGGGCCGATGACCACGGGGCCCGGACCGAACGAGGGAAGCAGGTGGCGCGACAAGCGCTCGTGATCGTCGTCCGTGCGGGCGATGACCACGAGGTCCTCGCCGTGGATCCCCACCAGGGCCCCGGGGGTCGCGCGGCGAATGGTGCGGCGGAGCTCGGCGGACTGGACCTCGCCGAGCGTGCCGTCTGTCAGCCCCACCATGACGAGGGTCGGACCGGGCTTCCAGCCGAGCGCGGCGGCTCGGGACGGCAGGTCCTCGTCGACCTCACCGCGCACGAGGGCGTCGACCACGAGCGCCTCGAGCCGCGCGTCCCAGGCGCCGCGCGACTCGGCGGCGCGGGCGTAGACCTCGGCCGCGGAGAACGCGATCTCGCGTGAATACATCAGAATCGCCTCGCGCACCTCGCGCTCGGAGCCGGGGGAGGCGAACTCCTCGGCATGCTCCTCCACCACGCGCACGACGGTGCGGACGATCGACAGGGTGTGCTGCAGCGACACGGAGCGGGTCAGCTCGGGCGGAGCCGCGGCGAAGACCTCGGTCGCCGAGCGGTGGCTGTGCTGCGGGTCCGCGTACCAGGCGACGAACGAGTCGATGCCGGCCTGGGCCACCGTGCCGACCCACGAGCGCTCCTGCGCCGGCAGCTCGCGAAACCAGCTGTACTCGGTGTCGAGGCTCTTCAGCGCCGCGGTCGAGAGACGGCCCGTGGCCGACCGCAGCCGGCGCAGCGTCTCCGAGCGCGCCTGTGCTGATGCCATGCGCGCCAGCATAGGGCGCGTTGTCGAAGGTCAACAACGCGAGGCCCGCAGAAGGCCTCAAGTCCGGCCGAGGTCGCGCCGTCAGATGTCGGGATCCACAGTCGACGCGGCCGCGCCTCCTCGCGCGAAACACGGCATCCGTCCTGGTGCAGTGCGGGTCGAGACGCTACGGTGCAAGAAGGTGGAGGGAGAAACCGATGACGGATGCTCGACCCAAGCCCCTGGTGGGCGCGCTGCTGGGAGCCCTGCTCGGGCTCGACGTGATGGCATTGCTGTGGATCCTGGGCATCGTGCCACCGGACCGCCTGCCGCTGTTCGGCATCGTCGCGATCGGCATCATCCTCGTGGGGTGGATCCTCACGCAGCGCATGAGCCTCGCGCGCGGGAAGTTCATCACCGTCGTGGTGCTGTCGGCGATGCTCGGCGGTGTCGCGCTCACGGGCATCCCCGAGTTCGTCGGCGGAGGGTCGCTCTCGGAGGGCTGCACCCTCGAGGGCACGTCGTCGGTCGAGTCTGAGCCCGTCGCCGTCGGGCAGACGTCCGCGCTCGACCCCTTCGACGTGACCACCACGGACACCATCGAGTGGACGGGGTCGGTCGGCGCCGACGCGCCCGAGGCCACCGCCGACGTCAGCCTCCTCGTGGGAGGCTTCGCCATCCCCATCGACTCCGCGACGATGACCAACGGCGCCGGCGCGACCGAGTGGTCGGGCTCGGCCGACGTGGCAGCGTTCCTGTCCGACGTCGAGGACGCCTCGGCGATCGTGCCGACGGGCACCTACCACGTCACCACCAGCGTCAGCGCGGCCGAGGGCTCGTGCGAGGGTGATGGGTACCTGCGGGTCCAGCCCGACGGCGCCTTCAGCGGCCTGCTGCTGGCGGCGCTCTGGGCGATCTTGGTGGTGCTCCTCGTCGTCATCGTGATCCTCGCCGTAGGCGTCCGTCGTTCCATCAAGGACGCGGACGGCGCCCTCGCGATGGTCGGCACGTCGGCGGTCGCCGGCGAGACGAGCACGACCCCGCCGAGCGCCTTCGCGCCCCGCACGGATGCGGACGGCGCCGCCGCGGCAGATGCGGCACGATCGACGCCGAAGAGCGAGGCTCCGGCCGGAGCCGCCGCGGGCGCTGCTGCAGGCGCTGCCGGCGCGACCGCGGCAGCGAGCAGGGACGATGCGGACCGCACGTCGGAGTCGCGCCGCGACGCGGGCGCCGCGTCGAGCGGGTCGACGGGGTCGAGTGGGTCAACGGGGTCGGGTGGCGCTGGGGACGGCGCTCGGTCGGGCGGTGTTCCGGCCGACGATGGCGCGGCCACGGCCGCGGCGGCGGGTCAGCCCGTCCACGACGGGGAGCCGGTGCACCACGCCGAGCCCGTCCACGACACCGAGCAAACCCATGACACCGCGCCGAGCCATGACACCGAGCCGAACCATGACCACGCTCCCGAGACTGAGCACGTCGAGGAGCCGACCCCGGAGGCGGCTCACGAGCCGGAGCACGATAGCGAGGGCTCGTCCGGCGACGCCGCCGCGGACCCCGACCCCGAGGTCGCGCCAGAGACGGGCGGCGAGCCCGAGGCGCCGACGCCAGCGCCGGTCGACGATGCACCAGCGGACGAGCCGCAGGCTCCCACCGGCGAGGGGGAGCCCCCGCGCGGCGGAGGGATCTGACGCCGCGACGGCATCACCCAAGGCATCACCCAGGGCATCGGCGGTGGCAGCGTCGCGGCGGCACCGCGTGCGGGCGACGTCACGGTGCTACCCAGCCAGCGCATCGGCGCTGTGCCAGGGCACAAGCGCGAGGGCCGCTCACCTGATCAGGTGAGCGGCCCTCGTCGTCAGGGTGCGGTGCGGTCTACGCGTCGCCGCCGGCGTTGCCCGACGTGCCCTTGGTGACGTCGTGCAGCTGGTAGCGGTCGATCGCGTCGCGCACGAGGTGCGCGGGGATGTCGCCGCGCTGCGCGAGCTGCTGAAGCACGCGGACCGCGGTCGACGGGCCGTCGATCTTGAAGTAGCGACGAGCCGCGGCACGCGTGTCGGAGAAGCCGAAGCCGTCCGCGCCGAGCGTCGCGTACTGGCCGGGGACCCACGCGCGGATCTGGTCGGGGACCAGGTGGTCGTAGTCGCTCGTCGCGACGAACGGCCCGGCGGCGCCCTGCAGCTTCTGCGTGACGTACGGTACGCGCGGCTGGTCCTCGGGGTTGAGGAAGGCGTGCTTCTCCGCGTCGAGCGCGTCGCGACGCAGCTCGTTCCACGAGGTCACCGACCACACGGTGGCACGAACGCCGTAGTGAGCAGCGAGGAGCTCCTGCGCCTCGAGCGCCCACGGCACGCCCACGCCGGACGCGAGGATCTGCGCCTCGGGTCCGTCGCCCTCGGGAGCGGCGGCGTACTTGTAGATGCCCTTGAGGATGCCCTCGACGTCCACGTCCTCCGGCTCGGCCGGCTGCTGGATGGGCTCGTTGTACACCGTGAGGTAGTACATGACGTTCTTGTCACGGCCGTCCTCGGGACCGTACATCCGCTCGATGCCGTCCTTCATGATGTGACGGATCTCGTAGCCGAACGCCGGGTCGTACTGGACGACGGCGGTGTTGGTGCCCGCGAGGATCGGGGAGTGGCCGTCGCCGTGCTGCAGGCCCTCGCCCGCGAGCGTCGTGCGACCGGCCGTCGCGCCGATGATGAAGCCACGGGTGAGCTGGTCGCCAGCGGCCCAGAACTGGTCACCCGTGCGCTGGAAGCCGAACATCGAGTAGAAGATGTAGAACGGCACCAGCGGCTCGCCGTGCGTCGCGTACGAGGTGCCGACGGCCTGGAACGCGGCCGCGGAGCCCGCCTCGTTGATGCCGGTGTGCATGATCTGCCCGGCCTCGGACTCCTTGTAGCTCAGCATGAGCTCGCGGTCCACCGGCAGGTAGTTCTGGCCGTTGGTGTTGAAGATCTTGGCCGACGGGAAGATCGAGTCGAGGCCGAAGGTGCGGGCCTCGTCGGGGATGATCGGCACCAGGCGGTGGCCGAACTCCTTGTCCTTCACCAGGTCCTTGAACAGACGCACGAGCGCCATCGTCGTGGCGACCTCCTGCTTGCCCGAGCCCTTCGCCAGCAGCTCGTAGGCCTTGTCCTCGGGAAGCTTGATCTGCTTGCCCGGGTCGCGACGCTCGGGCACGAAGCCGCCGAGCTCCTTGCGCCGGCCCAGCATGTACTGGATCGCCGGGTCGTCGGCGCCGGGGTGGAAGTACGGCGGGTTGTACGGGTCTTCCTCGAGCTGCTCGTCCGTGAACGGGATGTCGAAGGTGTCGCGCAGGACCTTGAGGTCGGCTGCGGCGAGCTTCTTCATCTGGTGCGTGGAGTTGCGGGCGGCGAAGTTCGAGCCCAGGCCGTAGCCCTTGATGGTCTTCGCGAGGATGACGGTGGGCTTGCCGTTGGCCTCGGTCGTGGCCTTGAGGTAGGCCGCGTAGAGCTTGCGGTAGTCGTGGCCGCCGCGCTTGAGCGCCCAGATCTCGTCGTCCGTCATGTCCTTGACGAGCTCCTTGGCGCGCGGGTCGCCGCCGAAGAACTGATCGCGGATGAACGCGCCGGACTCGGCGCGGAAGGTCTGGAAGTCGCCGTCGGGGACGGTGTTCATGAGGTTGACCAGGGCGCCATCCTCGTCGCGCTCCAGCAGCGGGTCCCAGTTGCGACCCCACACGACCTTGATGACGTTCCAGCCGGCGCCGCGGAAGTACGCCTCGAGCTCCTGGATGATCTTGCCGTTGCCGCGGACCGGGCCGTCGAGGCGCTGGAGGTTGCAGTTGACGACGAAGGTCAGGTTGTCGAGGTTCTGGTTGGCCGCGAGCTGCAGCATGCCGCGGCTCTCCGGCTCGTCCATCTCGCCGTCGCCCAGGAAGGCCCACACGTGCTGCTGGGAGGTGTCCTTGATGCCGCGCAGCTGCAGGTAGCGGTTGGTCCACGCCTGGTAGATCGCCGATGCGGGGCCGAGGCCCATCGACACCGTGGGGAACTCCCACAGCTCGGGCATGAGGCGGGGGTGGGGGTAGGACGACAGTCCGCGGCCCGCGCCGGACTTCTCCTGGCGGAAGGAGTCGAGGTCCTGCTCGCTCAGGCGGCCCTCGACGAAGCCACGGGCGTACACGCCGGGCGCTGCGTGGCCCTGGAAGTACACCTGGTCGCCGCCGCCGGGGTGGTCCTTGCCGCGGAAGAAGTGGTTGAGGCCCACCTCGTACAGCGTCGCGACCGACGCGTAGGAGGAGATGTGCCCGCCGACGCCTTTGTTGCCGGCCTGGGCGCGGGTCACCATGACGGCCGCGTTCCAGCGGATCCAGCCGCGGTAGCGACGCTCGATCTCCTCGTCACCGGGGAAGGCGGGCTCGTCGTCGACGTGGATGGTGTTGACGTACGGGGTGTTGAGGCTCAGCGGGACCGACAGCTGCTTGGAGGCGGCGTGGTCGACCAGGCGGTCGAGGACGTACTCGGCGCGCGACTCCCCGCTGCTCTCGATCAGCCCATCCAGCGACTCGAGCCACTCGCCGGTCTCGTTCGGGTCCTTGTCAACATCGCCGTGCTCTGCCACCGGTGGCCTTTCGTCTGGGCGCAGGGGTGATGCGCCGTCAATGCGTGTGGGTGGGGGCGGGGTGTGCCGCCGCTCCCGCCATTGTTCCCACATCTCGCGGGAATGTCACGCCAGCGTGTCGGGTGTGACGGGTCTGGCACGCGCACGCTGGGCGTTGCCACGGTCGTGCGGTGGCCTCTACTGTGAGACGTGAGCGAGCGGGCACTGACCCGCATCACCGACGAAGGGAGCATCGCCGCCGTGGCGACTGAGGACGGTGCCAGCACCATCGATGCTGGCGTCATCGACCGGTTCGGATTCGAACGCGGGATGATCATCCAGGAGTTTGGCTACGACGACGATGCGGACGAGGCGTTGCGCACCGCGATCGAGGACCTCACCGGCGAGGATCTCGCGGACGAGGACTTCGGCGACGTCACCGACGGCGCCCTCGTGTGGTTCCGCGACGGTGACGAGGATCTCGCCGACATGCTGATGGACGTGCAGTCCCTGCTGGACGACGGAGCGAGCGTGTGGCTGTTGACGCCCAAGGCGGGCACCACGGGCCACGTGCTGCCCGGAGAGGTGCAGGAGTCGAGCTCGCTTGCGGGCCTTCACGCCACCTCGACGTTCGTGGTGGGCGAGGGCTGGTCCTGCACGCAGCTCGTCGAGAAGGGCCGGTCCAAGTGACCGAGGCCCAGATCGGCCGCACCGCTCCAGACTTCACGCTCACCGATCAGCACGGCCGACGCGTGACGCTGAGCGACTACCGGGGCGCCGCGGTGCTGCTGGTGTTCGTGCCGTTCGCGTTCTCCGACACCTGCACCAACGAGCTGATCGAGCTGCGGGATGCCCCGGATCTCACCGAGGGCCGAGCGCTCGAGGTCATCGTCATCTCGTGTGACTCCATCTATACGTTGAAGGCCTGGGCCGACGCCCACGGCTATGGCGGCGAGCTGCTGAGCGACTTCTGGCCCCATGGGGAGGCGTCGCGCGACTACGGCGTGTTCAACCCGCAGAAGGGCCTCGCGACGCGCGGCACGTTCCTCATCGACCCCCAGGGCGTCGTCGCGTGGTCCGTGGTCAACCCCGTGGGAGAGGCTCGCGACATCGAGGACTACCGCGCGGCCATCGCGGCGCTGTAGAGCGGCCCGCCTGGCCGCTGCCGACCGGCACATGCGCAACAATGGGGCCGCGGGCCCTTAGCTCAGCTGGTTAGAGCACTGCGTTTACACCGCAGGTGTCGTCGGTTCGAGTCCGGCAGGGCCCACGCTGACCACGAGCCGTCGATGGAGGGAAGCCGACGTGGCCGAGCCGATGGGCGAGAAGTACGACCGGTACGCGATGCGCACCGACCGATGGCTGGCGGCGCTCGCGCTCGTGTTCCTGTTCGTGTGGTCGGGTCGCATCATCTTCGCGAACTCGATTCCCGTCGGACTCAACAACACCCTGCTCGCCGTCCAGTTCTGGATCTGGCTCGTCTTCCTCGTCGACATCATCATCCGCACGGTGATCTCGAAGAAGTCGTGGCGCTACCTGTGGACCCACCCGATCGACGTGATCGCCGTGCTGGTGCCGGCGGCTCGACCGCTCAAGGTCCTCACGACGTTCACGCAGTCCGCAGCGTTCGCGACCACCAAGGGGCGCATGCAGACCATGCAGGCTGTCGGCATGTCCGTGGTGCTGCTGCTGTGGATCGGCTCGGTCGCGGTGCTGTCCGCCGAGCGCAACGTCGACGACTCGGCGATCAACACCTTCGGCGACGCCCTGTGGTGGGCGATCGTCACCGTCACCACCGTCGGCTACGGCGACTTCGCGCCGGTAAGCGTGGAGGGCCGCATCATCGCCGTGATCATGATGCTGCTGGGCATCGCTCTCATCGGTGTCGTCACGGCGTCCGTCGCCGCCGCGTTCGTGCGCCTGACGTCGGCCGGCGACGAGCTGGACGACGAGCAGCGCGAGCAGCTGCGCCACGACGAGCTCATGGAGCGCATCGCCCGCCTCGAGGAGAAGCTCGACGCCGTCACGGAGCGGGACCGCTCCGAACCGCAGTAGCGTTGTCGCATGGCCACGGTCGCTGACATCGCGGAGATCCTCGAATCACGGTTCCGACCGGAGCTCGCGGAGTCCTGGGACGTCAACGGCCTCACCGTCGGCGACCCGTCCGCCCCGGTGCGGCGCGTGCTCTTCGCGGTCGACCCCACGCTCGCCGTGGTCGACGAGGCGATCGAGGTGGGAGCCGACCTCGTCGTCACCCACCACCCCCTGCTGCTGCGGGGCGTGACCACCGTCTCCGCGTCGACGCCCAAGGGCGCCGTGGTGCACCGGCTCATCTCCCACGGGATCGCTCTCTACAACGCCCACACGAACGCCGATGCGGCCGCCGGGGGCGTGTGCGACGCGCTCGCGGCGGCGGTCGGCATCACGGACCCGGTGCCCCTGATCCCCGCGGAGCCCGGGGGAGCGGAGGGGACCGGGCGCATCGGTCTGCTGCCGGGGCCCGTCACGTTGGGCGAGTTCGCAAAGGCTGTGGCGCGTGCCCTGCCGCCCACCGAGCACGGCGTCCGGGTGGCGGGAGAGCTCGACGGCCTCGTGTCCACCGTGGCGGTCGTCGGCGGAGCCGGCGACGGCTTCTTCGATGCGGTGCGCGGCTCCGGTGCCGACGTCTACGTCACCGCCGACCTGCGTCACCACCCCGCGTCCGAGGCTCGCGAGCTCGCCGAGTTGGGCGACGGGCGGCCCTACCTGGTGGACGTCTCGCACTACGCTTCGGAGTGGCTCTGGCTCGCGGACGCCGCGGAGCACGTGGCCGACGCCGCCGGCGTCGACGCCACCGTCTCGACGCTCTCGACCGACCCCTGGACCGCGCGCTTCACCGCGTGAACCCCTGATCCCTACGGAGGACCCTGTGCCCACCGCTCCCGCCGCCGACCAGCTGCGACTCCTCGACGTCCAGGATGCCGACCTGCGCATCCAGCAGGCCGAGCACCGCCGCGCCACGCTGCCGGTGCTCGCGCAGCTCGAGGCGCTCGCGGCCGAGGACGCCGAGCTTGAGGTCGAGGCGATCGCGCGCGGCACCGAGGCCTCGGACCTGCGCCGCGAGGTGACGAAGGCCGAGGATGACGTCCAGGCGGTGCGATCCCGCAAGGAGCGCGACGAGGGCCGGCTCGCGGCCGGTGGCTCGAACGCGAAGGATCTCCAGGCGCTGCAGGGAGAGCTCGAGGTGCTGACGCGGCGCCTGAGCGACCTCGAGGACATCGAGCTCGAGGTCATGGAGCGACTCGAGAACGCCGAGCGCGTCGAGGACGCGGTGAAAGCGCGCCGCGCCGAGATCGCCACGCGCCGCGGCGAGCTCGAGCAGGAGCTCGCCGTCGAGGAGCAGGCGATCGATGAGCAGGTGGCCGACGCCAAGGCCGAGCGCGTGCGCGCCGCCGAAGGCATCGATGCGGCCCTCGTCTCGCTCTACGAGCGCCTGCGCGACCAGCACGGCGGCGTCGGAGCGGCCGCGCTCCAGGGCTCCCAGTGCCTGGGCTGCCACATGTCGCTCAACCCGGCGGACCTGCGTGCGATCGAGGCGGCCGCGCCCGATCAGGTCGTGCGGTGCGAGGAGTGCGGCCGGATCCTCGTGCGCAAGGACTGAGCGTGACGGGACACGACCACGACACCGGCCCGGCGGCCGGCCCCGAGTACGACGACTCCGTCGACGGCGACGACACGCCGGTCGAGACGGCGCAGACGCGCGACCGGTCACTCTTCGCGGTGAGGGGCGGCGACCTCGTCAGCCCCCTCACGATGGTCCTCGTGCGCCACGGCGTGACGGACATGACCGTCACCCACGCGCTGTCCGGCTCGGGCGAGCTGGGGCCGTCGCTCAACGCGCAGGGACGCGTCCAGGTCGCCAAGGCCGCCGATGCGGTCTACAGCATCGGGCGCCGGACCTGGGACCGCGTCCCGCACGTGACCCGCGTGCTCGCCTCTCCCATGACCCGCACCCAGGAGACGGGCGGGGCGATCGGCAGGCGCATCGGCGCCCACGTCGAGACGGAGGACCGGGTGCGCGAGGTGCACTTCGGCGCGTGGGAGGGCCTCACGAGCGACGAGGTCGCCGAGCGTCACGGCGACGCCATCCACCGGTGGCGCTTCGGCGAGATCGCGGCTCCTGGCGGGGAGTCGATCCCCGACGTCGGTGCCCGCTTCGACGAGTTCCTGCGCGACGCCGCCCGCGAGCACGCACAGCTGAGTCGCGAGGATGACGTTCCCCGCGCGTGGGCCGTCGCGTCGCACGCGGTGGCGATCAAGTCCGCCGTCGGCATCTCGCTGGGCATGGGCACGGCGCACTGGGGGTCGATCTGGCCGCAGCCGGCGTCCCTGACGATCCTGCAGCTTCGCGTGCGGACCGACGGCGAGATCGCGGAGCGTCACGTGCTGTGCGTGGGCGCCCCGACCGGCTGACCGACCGCCGTTTCGACGAACAGCCCTGGGTTCGTGTCGACGTCGCCCACCTTCGCGGGGTCGGCGCGTGCTGCGTGTGACTGAGGGTTCGCCTCAGGGGTCCTCGCGCGGAACCTCGCCGTGGATCTCGCGGTGCAGGCGCGCCATGCGCGCGTCGAGCTCGGTCGCGGTGGCCGCGGCCTCCCGCAGCTCCTCGGTGAGGCGCTCGGGGACGTCGCCCGCGTACTTGTAGTGGATCTTGTGCTCCAGGCTCGCCCAGAAGTCCATCGCGATGGTGCGGAACTGCACCTCGACGGGCACTGAGACGGGCCCCGAGGACAGGAACACCGGGATCTCGACCACCGCGTGAAGGCTCTGGTAGCCGTTGGGCTTGGGGTTCGCGATGTAGTCCTTGACGAGCCGCACCGACACGTCGTCCTGGAGCGTGAGCAGGTCGAACAGGCGGTACACGTCCGACTCGAAGGAGCACGTCACACGCACGCCCGCGATGTCCGTCACGTGCTCGCGGATGGACTCGAGGTCAGCGCCGAGGCCCTTGCGCGCGACCTTGTCCACGAGGCTCTCGGGCGACTTCACCCGGCTCGACACGTGCTCGATGGGGTTGTAGTCGTGCAGCTCGAGGAACTCGTCGCGCAGGATGTCGATCTTGGTGCCGATCTCGCGCAGGCCGAACTCGTACTGGAGCAGGAAGCGCTGGACCTCGCGGCGCATGGACAGCAGCCGCTCGCGGTCGATGCTGGCGGGATCGACTCCGCCCAGCATGGCCATGGGGACGCTCAGCTGGTCGGTCATCGGATCCCTGTCGCTCGGTGGGGCGCCGGACGACGCCTTCTAGGAGAGTGACGTGCGCGGGGAGCCGGAGGTTCCCGCGTCAGGACTCGCCGCGCGTGGCGCGGCGCCGCAGGAACTTCCGGTCGTCGTTGGCGTAGGCGTAGTACCAGCCGATGAGCAGGCCCCCACCCACGAAGTTGCCGACCAGGACGATGCCGAGGTTGCCGAGTGCGAGCCCCACGTCGATGCCGTCGTGGAGCCCGACGATCGTGAACAGCACCGTGTTGGCGACCGAGTGCTCGAACCCGACGAACGCGAAGACGAACACGCTCATCACCATGGCGAGGGACTTGGTGAGGTCGTCCTTGATGAGGCCGTTGTAGACCAGCAGCATCGCGAGGTTGATCATGAAGTTGCACAGGATCGCGCGCACGAACAGGTCGGTCCATCCGGCGAGCCCGCCGCTGACGTAGGCGAGCTTGTGGTCCACCGAGTGCTGCATCTGCTCGCCGACGGCGCCGTCGCCGAGGCTCGACGCGAAGACCAGCAGCGCGACCACGAGGCCGCCGAGGATGTTGCCGAGGTAGCACAGCGCGAGGATGCGCAGCGAGCGCAGCGCGGTCGTCGCGCGGTAGTACAGGCCGATCGACACGATCATCATGTTCGACGTCAGCAGCTCGGACTTGCTGTAGTAGATGAACACGAGCGCGAAGCCGAACGCGAGCGCGCCGACGAGCGACCCGAGGCCGACGAGGCTGCCGTCCGCGAGCTGGGCGAACGTCGCCAGGATGGTGTAGTTCACGACGTACATCAGCCCGATGAGCATCCCCGCCATGGCGGCCCGCATGAGGTACACCCGCGCAAGTCCGCCGCTCATCGCCGTCTTGGTCTCGAGCGCGTCGAGGACCGTCGAGATGAAGTGCTTGCCGGGGAAGAGCTGGCTCGGATCGCTCATGGGCCCAGCCTGGCACGGCGTGCCCCTGAGCGCCCCGCGCGACGCGTCCGTTGACGCACCTCTCGCTCGCTACTCTGGCCGCATGGCTGATGCGACGGTGGTGCTCCTGCGCGAGCCGTGGCCCGCCGTGGCGCGCCGTCTCGCGGTGCGCACGAGCATCCTCGCGGCCGGGGTCCTGCTGGTCGCGCTGCCGGGGGTGTGGCCCGCGCTGCGCGTCCTCGGCGTGGTCCTCGCGCTCGTGGGGCTGCTGTTCCTGGGCCTGACCGCAGCGAATGTCGCGCGGAACCGCCGGGTGCTGCTGGCGTCGCCGGCTCCGGGCGTGATCGAGCGGCCCGCGTCGGTGCAGGAGGGCTGGCTCGGGCGCGCGGCGGAGCGGGTCGAGGGCCCGGAGGTCGAGGTCACCACCGCGATCCTGTCCGTCGTGTCTCCCGGCTCGGACCCGCGCGTGACCCTCGTGGCCGGCGACGGAAGGATCTCCGAGGTGCCGCTGTGGGGCATGGCTGCAGGCGACTTCGTCGCGCAGGCCAATGCGTCCCTCGCCGCCAGGGGGCCGCGCCTCACCGTGGTCGAGCCGCCGCCAGGTCCTGCCGAGCCCGAGGGCTGAGCTCAGCCACCCACGACGATTGTGAGCTCTGCCGGTGCGAGCGCGACGTCCACGACGCCGTCCAGGGTGCGGGCCGCATCGGCGACGTCCGAGGGGGACTCGGCGACCGCATCGGCCGTCACGAGCGCTCCGGTGAGCAAGCCGCGGGTGTGCTTGGCCATGTGGCTCACGACGGTGCGCTTGCCGTTCAGCTCGCGCTCGACACGCACCGACAGCAGGGGAGCGCCGGAGGGGCGCCACGCGGCGACATAGGAGGAGCTGCGGCAGTCCACGATGACGCGGCCGTCGGCGACGTGTGACAGCTCGCTGGCGAGATGCTGGCGCCAATACGAGGCGAGCGGACCGATGCGCCCCAGGCTCGTCGACATCGACAAGCGGTACGCGGGGATGCGGTCGGCGGGGGAGACGGCGCCCCAGAGCGCGGAGATGATGCGCACCCGCTCGGCGGCTCGTTCCAGGGTCCCGTCGCTCCAGGTGGAGGCTTGCGCGGCCTCGAACAGCACGCCGGTGTAGACGCGCGCTGCCGCGTCGGCCGGCTGATCCCACAGGCGCGTGTTGCGCTCGACCTCGGAGGCGAGGCTCGGGCCGACGCCGAGGGCGGTGAGCGCATTGCGCTGGCCGCTGACCTTGACGAGCGCGTCGCCGACGCGCCGCCGCGCGGAGGCGAGGTCGGGGTGCGTGAGGGCGTCCAGCTCGACGGCAGTGCCGTCGGCAGGGGCGGTCTTGCCCTCGGAGGGCGGGAGCAGGATCAGCACGCGCACCAGGGTACGGGGCGGCGGGGCCGTGCTGGGCCGATGCGCCCGTCGGGTTGACATCGACTGTTACTCGATATATCGTGAGCGAGTCGGAACATATCGAAGGGAGTTCGACATGAAGCACAACCACGACATGAGTGCCTGGCCCATCGAGGGCGGCGGCCCGGCTCGCGGCCGCCGCGGACGCGGTGGGCCTCCGTTCGGCCCCGGCGGGCCCGGTGGCCCCGGCGGCCGCGGTCATCGCGGCGGCGGCCGTGGGCGCGGACGAGGCGACGTGAGGGCCGCGGTCCTGGTCCTGCTCGCCGAGGAGCCCCGCCACGGCTACGACCTGATCCGTGCGATCGAGGAGCGCACCGACGGTGCGTGGGCCCCGAGCCCGGGATCGATCTACCCCACCCTGCAGTCGCTGCAGGACGAGGGGCTGGTCCAGGTCGAGGAGGTCGACGGCCGGCGCACCGCCTCGCTCACCGACGAGGGACGCGCGTGGATCGAGGACAACGCCCCCGACCAGGAGCGCCTGTTCGCCGTCGAGCGCGGCAGGGCCGCCCACCGCGAGGTGATGGTCGAGCTGCGCGCTCTCAGCGAGGCCGTCACGCACGTCATCCGCTCGGTGGACACGCCCGAGGCGACCGCCCGGGCCACGGAGATCCTCGCCTCCGCGCGCAAGGACCTCTATCGGGTGCTCGCCGAGGACTGATCCTCACGAGGTGAGCTGCTGAAGGTGCGGCGCACGGGCTCGACGGGAGTCGACCCCCACGCGTCGCGCCTTCGGCGTGCGCGTCACGCCTCGCGCTCGCGATAGAGCGTTGGCGTCGTGCCCTGGACTCGGCGGAACTGACGCGAGAAGTAGTACGCGTCGCCGTACCCCACGGCCTCCGCGATGCGGGCGATCGGCAGCTCGGTCGTGTCGAGCAGCTCCCGCGCGCGGGACATGCGCAGCTGGGTCTGGAACTGGAGCGGCGACGACCCGAGCTGGCGCCTGAACAACGCGGTGAAGTGCGATCGGCTGAGGTGACACCGTGCCGCGAGCGCGTCGATGTCCAGTCGCTGCTCCGGTGCCAGGCGGATGGTCTCGGCGGCGGCATCGATCGCCGCGGATCTCCGATCGCGGGGGCTGTGCCCCGAGGCGAGCAGCGCCATCACATGCCAAGCCGCACCGGACGCGGCGAGCTGAGCGGCGTCGGTGACCTCACGTTCCACCGCGCGCAGGATCTCGCTGACCAACGCCGCACAGTGCACGATGTCGCGCACCGCGCGCACGGGGGAGCGGATCGTGAGGTCGGCGGCGGCGAGGAACTCGTCGAGGTCCCTGCCCACGACGTGCATCCACCACAGCGTCCACGGCTCGTCGTCGTCGGCGGCGTACGCGTGCGGGTGGCCGGCCGGCAGCACGGCCGCGTGCCCGGGTGTCACGGCGAAGCTCCCCGCGCTGGTCTGGACTGTCCCGCGTCCCTGCGTGCACAGCAGCACGACCGCTTGGTCGATGGGGCGGTCACGCGCGTATCCGTGCCGGTGCGCGCGGGGAAAGTGCCCGATGTCGGTGACGACCAGGTGCCGCGTGCCAGGTCGACCGAGCGCTCCTGCGATGGCGCTCGGCGTCTGGACGAGGATGCGCTGGCCGGGGAAGCCTTCGGCGATGACCACGAGGTCATGGTCGCGACCGATCAGCGAAAAGTCCAGGAACGGCGTCGAACTGTGCTGAGGCGTCGAACGCTCAGGAGCGTATCGTCGGCATGGTGATCGACGACGACCATGTCTCCGAGGTCCTCCTGCCTCCCGCTCCGGCCGCTGTGGCAGGGGACGCGCTCAAGGTGTGGCGTGAGCCGATCGACATCGACACGTACGAGCCGGAGGAGCCCGACGGATACCCGACGTTCTTCGACAAGCGCGTCTACCAGGGCTCCTCCGGTGCGGTGTTCCCCCTGCCGTTCCACGAGCGGATCAGCCAGACCAAGTCGCCCCGCGCCTGGGACGCCGTCCACCTCGAGAACCGGTGGATTCGCCTCGTGCTGCTGCCCGAGCTCGGCGGACGGATATACGTCGGCTACGACAAGGCGGCGGAGTACGACTTCTTCTACCGCAACAACGTCATCAAGCCAGCGCTCGTGGGACTCGCGGGCCCGTGGGTGTCGGGCGGCGTCGAGTTCAACTGGCCGCAGCACCACCGGCCAGCGACGTTCCTGCCGACCGAGGTCGACATCGAGCGCGAGGTGGACGGAGCCGTCACCGTGTGGATGTCCGACCATGACCCCATGCGTCGCATGCGCGGCACGCACGGGATCCGGCTGCGGCCGGACTCGTCGCTCATCGAGCTGCGGGTCCGGCTGTACAACAGGACGACGACCACCCAGACGTTCCTGTGGTGGGCCAACGTCGCCGCGGCGGTGAACGACGACTATCAGTCGTTCTTCCCCACGGATGTCGCCTACGTCGCCGATCACGCCAGGCGGGCGCTCACCGAGTTCCCCGCCGCGAGGACGCCGTACTACGGCATCGACTACGCCGCGCGCGCCGCCGAGGCGGAAGGCGCTGACCGCATCGACTGGTACAAGAACATCCTCGTCCCGACGTCGTACATGGTGACGGACACCGCCGACGACTTCTTCGGCGGGTACGACCACGGCCGTCGGGCGGGCTTCGTCCACGTCGCCGACCGCCGCATCGCGCCCGGCAAGAAGCAGTGGACGTGGGGCAACGCGCCCTTCGGATGGGCATGGGACGCGAACCTCACCGACACCGACGGTCCGTATGTGGAGCTCATGGCCGGGGTGTTCACGGACAACCAGCCGGACTTCTCCTTCCTCGCGCCGGGGGAGACGCGCGCCTTCAGCCAGTTCTGGTACCCGATCCAGGGGATCGGGCCCGCGCACCAGGCGAGCACCGAGGCGGCGGTGTCGCTCGACGTGACGCCCGACGGCGCCCGCACCGCGGTGCGGGTGGGCGTCTGCGTGACGCGGGAGAGGACCGGCGGCGTCGTGGAGCTCTCGGTGGACGGCGCTGTGGTCGAGCGGTGGCCCGGTGCCTTGCGGCCCGGCGAGCCCTTGCTGCGGGAGGTCAGCCTCGAGGGCGAGGTGGAGCCGACGACGGTCGAGCTCGTCGTCCGCGACGGCTCGAGCGTCCTGCTCCGGTGGCGCCCCCGCGACGGTGGGCAGCCGCAGCCGGCGCTCGCCCACGTCCCCCCGGCCCCGGCGGACGTGCAGTCGGCTGACGAGCTCACCGTGATCGCCTCGTACCTCGACCAGTACCGCCACGCGGCCCGTTCGCCCGAGGACTACTGGGCCGAGGCGCTCTCGCGCGACGCGGGAGATGCACGGTCGCACGTCGCGCTTGCGCGCCGAGAGCTCGCCCGAGGGCGTTGGGCGGAGGCCGCGGCGCATGCGAGGGAGGCCGTCGCCCGCGTCACGCAGTACGTCCCCAATCCCTCCGACGGCGAGGCGCACTACCTTCTCGGGCTCGCGCTCGAGCGCACGGGCGACCTCGGAGGCGCACGAGACGCCTGGGGCAAGGCGATGTGGAGCGCGGCCTGGAGGGCGCCCGCAGGCTACGAGCTGGCGTGTGCCGCGCTGCGAGAGGGCGATCCGCGTCGCGCGGCAGACCTCCTCACCGAGGTGCTGGCAGCCAACGCCTCTCACGCGCAGGCTCGGTGCGCGCTCGCCGTCGCGCTCTGGCGGCTCGGCGACGACGATGCCGCGCAGGACGTCCTCGACGACCTCTTCGCCGAGGACCCGATGGACGCGTGGGGCCGGGTGCTGCGTGGCGAGGACGGGCCAGCCGACGCGACGATGGTGCTCGACATCGCCCTCGAGTTCCGCCGCGTGGGCGAGGAGGACGACGCCGTCGCCTGGCTGGAACGGGCCGTGGCGCTCGACCCCGAGGCCCCGCTCGGCCAGGTGCGCGTGGCGCCGGTTGCCCTGGCGCACCTGGCCGCAGCGCACCGCGCGCTCGGAGACGAGCCCGCCGCGCGGAAGGCATGGGCGCGCCTCGAGGCCTCCGACGCGCGCTGGTGCCTCCCAGCACGCGCCGAGGACGCGGACGCCCTCGCCCTTGCGGCAGCTCAGCCCGGCGGCGCGGTGGCGTCGCTGCTGCTCGGCCACTGGTGGTACCACCACCGGTGTCATGGCGCCGCGGAGAGCTGGTGGCGAGCCGCGCTCGCGAAGGGTCTCGACAGCACGGACCGGGCGGTCGTCCTGAGGAACCTCGCCATCGCGGCCTACAACGTCCACCGCGAGCCGGAGCTCGCGGACGACCTCTACGAGCAGGCGCTCGCCGCCGCGCCCGCCGACCCGCGACTGCTGCACGAGCGCGACCAGCTGCGCGCGCGTCGTGGCGTCCCCGCCACGGTGCGACTCGGCGAGCTCGAGGCGCATCTCGACGCCGTGTCCGAGCGTGACGACCTCGTCACCTCGTGGATCGGCCTGCTGGTCGACGCGGGCCGACTCGACGAGGCGCAGGCCGCGCTCTCGGCCCGCCGCTTCCAGCCATGGGAGGGCGGCGAGGGCCTGGTCCTGGCGCAGTGGGATCGCTGTCATCTGGCATTGGCCCGGCGTTCCGCGGACGCCGGACGGTGGCGCGACGCTGTGCAGCACCTGCGTGCGGCGCTCGAGCCTCCTGCGAGCCTGGGCGAGGCGCGCCACCCGCTCGCCAACACCGCCGAGCTCCACTGGGAGCTCGGGCGGGCGATGGTCGCGGTGGGCGACCACGACGGTGCTCGTCAGGCGTGGGACGTCGCCGCTCAGACCACACGAGACTTCGCGGGCATGAGCGAGCGATCCTTCGGCTCGCAGGTGGCGTCGACGGTGCGCGCGCTGCGGGATCTCGGACGCGAGGACGAGGCGCGAGAGGTTCTCGCACGCACACGCTCGGCGGTTGCCGAGCACGCGCGCGTTCCCGCGGAGATCGACTACTTCGCGACGTCGTTGCCGACCATGCTGCTCTTCGACGACGATCCGAGCGATGCTCGCGACCGGTTGGTCGCGACGATCCTCGCCGACCTCGAGGCCGCGGACCTCCGTGCGCTCGAGGCAACCGACGCCACGGACACGAGCGGGTGGTGAGGCTCGCGAGCGGTGCGCTGGCCACATCGTGCCGTTCGTGTGGGTGGTGGGGCCCGTGATGCTCCACCTCGACGCGGGGGCCTGGCACGTCGCCGTGGATCCGGAGCACGGCGCGCGCGTGGTGTCCCTGAGCGTCGACGGCGAGGAGTGGCTGAGCACGTCGAGCCCGGAGCGCGACGGCGAGGGCGCATTCGTCCGTCCCGGGCTCGGAGGGTGGGACGAGGTCGTCCCCACCGTCGCCGACTGCGCCGTCGCGCCCTGGGGCAGGCTCGGCGACCACGGTCAGGCGTGGCACGCGCCGTGGGAGGTGCGGCGTCGCGACGCTCACGCGCTCGCGACCACCATCGAGCTCGACCGGCCCGAGCTGGCTCTCTTGCGCACCCTCACCCTCGGTTCCACGGGGCTCACCGTCGACTACGAGCTGACCAACCGCAGCGCCACTGCGGTGCCGTGGCTCTGGACCGCCCACATGCTGTTCGCGGCACCCGCCGGGACGTCCGTCGAGGTGGACGATGCGCCTGGATCGTTGATCGGTGAATGGCCGAGGCCCGGCTCGTCGGTGGCGCGGCTGCCCGCGGGGATCGACAGCCTCGCGCCGGGCACCGCGCTGAAGTGCTTCGCCCGAGGAGCGCGCCAGGCGAGGATCACGCGCCCTGGCGGTTCCCAGCTGGTGGTGAGCGCTGGCGGCCTGGCCGACCCCGCGATCGGTCTGCTGTGGGACCGGAGACTGTGGGCGGGTGAGGACGTCGTCGCGATCGAGCCGTCCAATGCGGCGACGGACCGGGCATCCGACCTGCCACGATCGGCCTGGCTGGCGCCACGGCGGACCACGACATGGCGAATGAGCATTGCCGTCGTGCCTCGTACCGGTACTCTGGACTCGCGGATGAGCTGGCCAGGCGACCGCGTGGTCCTTCGGGATCCCGAGGAACGTCCGGGCTCCGCAGGGCAGGGTGATGGCTAACGGCCACCCGGGGTGACCCGCGGGACAGTGCCACAGAGAGCAGACCGCCGCGCCTCCTCGGAGGCGAGGTAAGGGTGAAAGGGTGAGGTAAGAGCTCACCGCGCGACTGGTGACAGGAGCGGCACGGTAAACCCCACCTGGAGCAAGGCCAGACAGAGAGCGTTCGAGGGCTGCCCGCCCGAGCTCTCGGGTAGGTCGCTGGAGCCCTGGGGCAACCCAGGGCCTAGATGGATGGTCGCCCCTCGCGAGCGGTGACGCGAGCGAGTGACAGAACCCGGCGTATCGGCCAGCTCATCCGCCCTTAGGCAGACGTCTGGGGGATGCAAGGAGCCGCCGGCACCGGCGGCCTGAGAAGGTCCGGGGACGACCCGGCGGAACGGCGTGTCGCAGGTGCGGCACGGAGGTCTCGAGGAGGCACAGTGGCTCGACCAGCCCAGAGGCGGTCCGACCGAGCACGGTCGGGAGGCGGCGGCAAGCGCCGCAAGCCGACGCGACCGCGCGAACCCGGTCTGATCCCCCTGCTCGCGGCGCTCGCGAACGAGGTGGACCGGGCCCTGCAGCGTCCGCCGATCAAGCAGAGCGTGCGCACCAAGTTCCAGGTGGTCGCCCTGCTCGTGCGCGAGGAGCGCGCGAACGTCAAGAACGATGACTCGCTCACCACGACCGCCCGTGACGAGCTGATCAAGCGCCTCGATGGGGTCGGCACCCTGCTCGCGAAGACCGCAGCTCGAGACACCACACTGCTGTCGCTGCTTGCCGAGGACGCCCGCGTGACCGACTCCGCCCGCCGCTACAAGCACGACGTGCTGCGCGAGGCCGGCCGCGAGGTGCCCGACGAGCCAGAGCCCGAGCCCACGCCGCCGTCCTCCCCGTCTCCCGACGCCGCGAGACGCGTGGTCCCGCAGTCGGCCATCGCGCGCCAGCTCGCCAATCCGTTCCTCGCGCCGGACTTCGAAGCCGTCCGCGAGCGCCAGGCGGCCCAGCCGCGCCGGCTCGCCGGCTGGGAGCTCCTCGACCCGCTGTTCCGCTCGTTCGAGCAGGACGCCCCCGGGGTCGCGGCGTGCATGCCGCTGCCGGAGTCCGGCGCCGCGATGGAGGCGGCGCGGGTCCCGCTCGGTCGATCGCTGATGCCGCACCAGGCCCAGGTGGTCGCCGCGGCCTCGCGAGGCCACCGGACGTTCCTCCTGGCGGACGAGCCCGGTCTCGGCAAGACGGCGCAGGCGCTGCTCGCCGCGCAGGCCGCGGACGCGTACCCGCTGCTCGTGGTCGTGCCCAACGTCGTCAAGATGAACTGGGCGCGCGAGGTCGAGATGTGGACGCCGAGCCGCCGCGCGACGGTGGTCCACGGCGACGGCGACGAGGTGGACGCCTTCGCCGACGTCGTCATCGTCAACTACGCCATCCTCGACCGCCACGTCGGGTGGTTTGGCGACCACGGGTTCCGCGGCATGGTGGTGGACGAGGCGCACTTCATCAAGAACAAGACCTCGCAGCGCTCCCAGCACGTGCTCGCGCTGTCGGAGCGCATCCAGCAGCGCACGGCGAAGCCGTTCCTCATGGCGCTGACCGGCACGCCGCTCATCAACGACATCGAGGACTTCCGCGCCATCTGGCAGTTCCTCGGCTGGATCGACGACGAGCGGCCGCTCGGCGGCCTCATGAACGCCCTCGAGGACAACGGCCTCAACCCCCTCGACCGTGGCTTCTACGCCGCCGCCCGCGGCGCCGTGATCGACCAGGGCATCGTGCGCCGGCGCAAGGTCGACGTCGCCGCGGACATCCCCGCGCGCCGCGTCGCCGACCTGCCCGTCGAGCTCGACGGGCCGGTGGGCCGCACGATCCGCGCCGCGGAGGCCGCGCTCGCAGAGCGCATGGTGGGCCAGTACCGGCGCGCGATGCAGGCGCGCCCCGCGGAGGCGCTGCCCGACGCGGGCGTCGACCTCGACCTCGCCCGCCGCATCGCCGCGGCGGAGCTCAAGGACGCGAGCTCCAAGAAGACGGGGGAGAACATCTTCACCCTCGTCCGGCGCATCGGCCAGGCGAAGGCCGGCCTGGCTGCCGACTACGCCGCTCAGCTCGCGCGCAACGTCGGCAAGGTGGTGTTCTTCGCCAAGCACCTCGACGTCATGGACGAGGCCGAGCAGCTGTTCGCCGACCGCGGCATCCGCTACACCTCCATTCGCGGGGACCAGTCGGCCAAGGTGCGCGAGCAGAACATCGCGGCCTTCACGGACGAGCCCGACGTGCAGATCATCGTGTGCTCGCTCATGGCGGCCGGGGTGGGCGTGAACCTCCAGGTCGCGTCGAACCTTGTGCTCGCCGAGCTGTCGTGGACCGATGCCGAGCAGACGCAGGCGATCGACCGCATCCACCGCATCGGGCAGGAAGAGCCGGTCACCGCGTGGCGCATCATCGCGGCGCAGACCGTCGATTCCAGGATCGCCCAGCTGATCGACAGCAAGTCCGGGCTCGCTGCGCGTGCTCTCGACGGCGCCGTGATCGACGACGCGGACCCGTCGGCGGACGCGCAGGTCGAGGCCCTCGTCGGGCTCCTCGTCGACGCGCTCGAGGCGGAGGGCCTCGCCTGACCGGCACCGTGTGAGCCGCCCGCCGGGTGCATCCGGGTGCTGTCCGGATGCGCTCCCGGCGGAACATCGCGTCCGCACGCCGGGTTGTCCCATGCGGAGGTGATCCCCATGCCCCAGGATGCATGGTCGAAGAAGCGTGAGCGCCAGTACGAGCACATCAAGGAGTCGGAGCTGGATCGAGGCCGGTCGGAGGACCGCGCCGAGGAGATCGCCGCTGCGACGGTCAACAAGACTCGTCGCGAGAAGGGCGAGACCAAGGACGACGACTGAGCGGCTCGGCGTAGCCTTGTCGCCATGAGCCACCGCATCTACCGCGTGCCCGTCGCGTCGGTCTACCCGCACTACGTCACGAAGATGGAGAAGAAGGGCAGGACGGTCGCCGAGCTCCAGGAGGCCATCGAGTGGCTCACCGGGTTCGACGAGGCGCGGTTGCAGTCCCATCTCGACGCGGAGACCACGTTCGAGGACTTCTTCGAGGACGCGACCCTCAACGCGAACGCCGGCCTCATCACGGGCGTGATCTGCGGGGTGCGGGTGGAGGAGATCGAGGACCCGCTCATGCAGAAGGTGCGCTACCTCGACAAGCTCGTCGACGAGCTCGCTCGGGGCAAGGCGATGGACAAGGTGCTGCGCGCGTAGCGGAGCCTCCCGCCCGATAGGGGGCCGCGGCGGTACCCTCGCCGGGTGAGCGACAGCAGCGGCCGGTCTGGCAATGGTGACGGCGCGCCCGGCGCGCGCAGGCCGATGCCGCCCTCGATCCAGCCCGGACAGCGCGACGCGGCCGGACGAGCACGGGGCAGCCAGCAGCGCTCCGACCAGCCCTCGCCGTCACGGCGTAGCGTCATCCCGCCCGCTCAGGGCCAGCCGCGCACCAGCGGGCAGCCGTCATCCGGCTCAGGGCGACCGCCCGCCCCGCAGCGAGCGCCGCAGCAGCCCCAGAACGGCGAGCGGTCGCAGCCAGGGTCGCGCCCCGGCTCGATCCCGCCATCCCAGCGCGGGGCGCGGCCGGACGGTGCCTCCCAGGTCCAGGCGCCGCCGCCCGCGCCTCGTCGCCGCAAGCGCCACCGCCCGTGCCTCACGGCGTTTCTGGTCATCCTCGCGCTCATCGTCGCTGGCCTCATCGCGCTCGTGGTGTGGATCAACTCCAACCTGCAGACGGTGCCCGCGCTGAGCGGCGCGCCGGACACTCCCGGCGACACCTACCTCATCGTCGGCGGCGACTCACGCGAGGGCTGGGACGGCCCTGACACGGTCGAGGGTCAGCGGACGGACACGATCATGGTGCTCCACCGCCCCGAGGAGGGCCCGACCGCGCTCATCAGCATCCCTCGCGACTCGTACGTCGAGATCCCGGGCAACGGCTCGAACAAGATCAACGCCGCGTACGTGTTCGGCGGGCCGGAGCTGCTCGTCGAGACCGTCGAGGACCTCACCGGCCTCACAGTCGACACCTACATGGAGGTGGGCTTCACGGGCGTGGGCGAGATCGTGGACGCCCTCGGAGGAGTGGAGCTCTGCTACGACCAGGACGTGAGCGACTGGCGCAGCCAGCTCGAGTGGGAGGCCGGCTGCCACATGGCCGACGGCGACACGGCGCTCGCGTTCTCGCGCATGCGCTACAGCGACCCGCTGGGCGACATCGGGCGAGCCCAGCGTCAGCGGCAGGTGGTCGGCGCGGTCGCCGAGGAGGTCCTCAAGCCCTCGACGCTGCTCAACCCCACCAAGCTCGTCCCCGTCGCCAACGCCGCCTTCGACGCGTTCACCTTCAACGAGGGCACCACGGCGTTCGACCTCGGCCAGATGGCGCTCGCGCTGCGCTCCGGCCTCGGCGACCAGGCAGTGACGGGCACGCCGCCCATCGCGAACCTCGGCTACCGGGTCCAGGGCGTAGGGTCGACGGTGCTGCTCGACCCCGACCAGATCGACCAGTTCTGGGACGACATCGCCGACGGCGCCTTCGAGCCCGGCAGCGCCGTGGGCGGCATCGAGTAGCGCGGGCTCGCCGCGGAGCGCCGTCAGGCGAGCCGATGCGCGCTCAGGCTCACTCGCACACCACGC
Organism: Demequina sp. NBRC 110056; assembly: GCF_002090155.1. GTDB lineage: Bacteria > Actinomycetota > Actinomycetes > Actinomycetales > Demequinaceae > Demequina. The sequence continues at coordinate 177,388 of NZ_BBRM01000002.1, forward strand.
CGTCGCCGTCGCGGTCCGAGTACCACGCGTACTCCGGGTCCTGGTCCCGGTAGTAGGGCCCGAGCCCGCTCGGGAGGTCCTTGCAGTACGGGTAGCGCTCGTCGACGTCGGCCGTGGTGCCCCCGGTCGTGTTCGCCGGAACGCGCTCCGAGGAGCGCTCGGGAGCCGATCCCACGTTCGAGGCGATCACCGGCTGGTCGCCGGGGCCCGGCAGCTCCTGTGCCGGGCACGTGTCGAGCACGCGGAGGATCGCGTCGAGCTCCGCCTGGGTGACCCACACCTCGTACTTGGCCTTCACGGCGACCTGACGCGCGACGTAGTCGCAGCGGAAGGCCCGATGCGACGGGAGCCAGGTGGCGGCATCGCCGTCTCCCTTGGCGCGGTTCGCGCCCGCGTCGACGGGCTCGAGGTTGAGAGGGTCGTTCGCGAAGGCGACGCGCTTGGCGAACTCCCACGACGCGGCTCCCTTGACCCACGCGTCCGACAGCGCGACAAGGTGGTCGACGTCGACCTCGCTCGCGCCGCCGCGTTCGACGCGGATCACGGAGCCCGTGAACGGGTCCGCGAGCTCGCCCGACAGCACCGTGCAGGAGCCGGACATCTCGCGGTCGGTCAGGCGCAGGCGCAGCATGTCGTTGCGCGTGTCGCACCCGTTGCGATCCACGTCGATCCACCCCGAGCCGAACTCGTCGCGGTCGTAGCCTGTGCGCGGGGCGCGTCCCTTGACCTCGAGCCGCAGCGCGGCCGCGTGGGCCGAGCCGTAGGCGGGGCGATCGGTGTCCGCGGCCTGCTCGGCGCTGGGACCGGGGAGCGCCGATGCGCTCGCTGAGGGCGTCGCACCTGTGGCGCTCGGAGCGGCGCTGGGGACGGCCGTCGGGGTGGGGGAGACCGCGGGCGCTGGCGTCGCCATGGCAGCGGCGACGGCTGCCTGATCCTCGCGGCCGTCGACCCCGGCGGCCAGGCTGGGCGCGAGCACCCCGAGGAACGCGGGGATCGCGACGGCGGTCGCGACCACCTTGAGCCAGACGGGTGCTCCGCGGCGCAGCCACAGGAGGACGACGCCTGGCACCAGGCACAGCATGAAGCCGACGATGATGGCGGGCCAGCTCGTCCACCATGTGCGTGCTGCTGCCACGACCACTCCCCTCAGAGCTGAGAACGGTCGACCGTAACCCGGTTATCGCATCGGCCCCAAGCGGACGTGGGAAAGTCCACCCGCCACGGCCGCGAGACGAGTCAGCGGCGCTGGTAGATGTCCGCGATGACGTCCTTGAAGTGCTCTGCGACCACCCGGCGGCGCACCTTGAGCGCCGCCGAGAGCTCGCCGGCCTGCTCGGTGAGCTCGTGGGGCAGCACGCGCCACTCGCGGATCGACTCGGCCCTGGACACGAGCGCGTTGGCGCGGTCCACCGCAGCCTGGAGGTGGGCGCGCACGTCGGGGTGGCGGATCGCCTCGGGCAGCGTGAGGCTGGGCAGGCCGCGGGCCTGGAGCCACGCGGGCAGCATCGCCTCGTCCAGCGCGATGAGCGCGCCGATGAACGGCTTGTCGTCCCCGACCACCACGACCTCCTGCACCAGGGCGTCGGGGCGGATCGCATCCTCGAGGGTCGCCGGCTGGACGTTCTTGCCGCCCGCGGTGATGAGGATCTCCTTCTTGCGGCCCGTGATGGCGAGGTAGCCGTCCTCGTCGATCGCGCCGAGGTCTCCGGTCCGGTACCAGCCGTCGTCCATGACGGCGGCTGTGTCCTCGGGGCGCCCGTAGTAGCCGGCGAAGACGTTGGGTCCCTTCGCGAGCACCTCGCCGTCCTCGGCGATGCGTGCCGAGCAGCCGGGATAGGGGATGCCGACGGTGCCGGGGCGCGGCTGCGACGGCGGGTTGCAGGTGAGCGGCGCGGCGGTCTCCGTCGCGCCATAGCCCTCCATGACCGTCACGCCCAGGCCCAGGTAGAAGCGGGCCAGCTCGGGGTCGAGCCGCGAGCCGCCGCAGACGACGTACCTCAAGTTGCCGCCGAGCGCCTCGCGGACCTTGTCGAGGATCAGCAGGTCGGCGGCGCGTGCCTTGATGGCGTGCCAGGACGTGGGCGGCTCGCCGGCCAGACGCAGGTCGGACGTCCGCCGCGACATGCCCGTCGCGAAGGAGAACAGCCGGTGCTTGATCTTGCTGTCCGCGCGCTGCTCGACCACGTTGTAGAAGGTCTCGAGCACCCGCGGCACCGCCATCATCCACGTGGGCCGGAAGGTGCGCAGGTCCTCGGCCAGCGTCTTGGTCGAGGGCGCGAAGCCCACGACAGCCCCGCACGCGAGGCCGAGGATCTGGATGTGTCGCGCGAGCACGTGCGCGAGCGGGAGGAAGAGCAGGATCCGCGGCTCGCCGTGCGCGAGGGTGCCGAAGTCGGGGTGGGCCGAGGCGTTGAGCGCGTGCTCGACGAAGTTGCGGTGCGTCAGCGCGACGCCGCGCGGCTCTCCGGTGGTGCCCGAGGTGTACACGATGGTCGCGATGTCGTCGGCACGGACGTCGGCGCCGCGCGACGCCAGGTCGGCGTCGGACACGGACGCGCCCGCGCTGGTCAGGACGTCGATCGCACCGCGCTCCGCGGCGTCCAGGTGGAGAACTTGAGGGGCGTCGTCCAGCTCCGACAGCACCCGCACCTGCTCGTCGGTCTCGCCGATCGCGAGGGCGAGCGTGGCGTCCCGGTGGATGCCTGCGACCTGCGCGGCGGACGCGGTGGGGTAGATCGGCACCGTGACCGCTCCTGCCGTCTGGATCGCGAAGTCGAGCGCGGCCCATTCGTGGCGCGTGGAGGCCTGCAGCCCTACACGGGCGCCGGGAGCCACGCCCTGGGCGACGAGCCCCTTGGCGAGGGTGACCACCTGCGCGTGGAAGTCCTGGAGCGACACCTCGGTCCATGCATCGCCGTCGCCCTTGAAGGCGGAGTAGGCGCGGTCGGGGAACTCGGCGGCGCGCTCGGCGAGGAACGTGGCGAGCGTGGTCGTGTCGTCGATGGTGACGATGGCGGGAGTGTGCGTCTCGGTGCGCATGACACCAGTCTAGGGGCCAACCTACGGTTCCGTAACTTCAGTCGACGCGGCCGTCACGGGTCCCGCGCGATAGAATCGCGGCGCCGCTCGGATGCCAGGACCGTGACGCACCGTCGGCGCCCTGCGCCGCGTCGCGCCCCGCCCCGAGGAGATCCAGCACCCCCATGAAGCCCCTGTTCCGAGCAGCCGCGCGCCGGCTCGCCGCGCCGCGCGGCCAGTCCGCGATCACGGTGTGGCTGGTGGTGCTGCTGGTCTCAGGCCAGGGCTTCCGCTACCTCATCGGCCTGCCGGCCTTCGCGGTGCTCGCGGTGCTCACGATCGTCGCCGTCGGCGTGAGCTTCCGCCCCACCTGGCGCGACCTGCGGCCACCCCTGCTCGTCGGCGCGTTCGTGGGCCTCGCGACCCTGTCGGTGCTGTGGTCCTCGTCCCGCCTCGTCACCCTCGTCGCGGCGCTGCTCATGGCCGCCACGACCTTCGTCGCGATCGTCACGGCACGAGGCTCGACCGCGACCGAGTTCATGGTGCGGCTGTTCCGCGGCCTCCAGATCAGCCTCGCGATCGGCATCGTCTTCGAGCTGTTCATCGCCGTGCTGTTCCTCGGCACGGTGTCGCCCGCCGTCAACGACCTCGTCGCGCTCGGCGGCGACGCGGGCGGCGTCAAGTTCGTCGCGTGGTCCGATGGGCTGCTGTTCCAGGGCGGGCCCATCCAGGGCTTCGTCGGCAACCGCAACCCGTTCGGCGCGATCGCGATCACCCTGGCGATCGTGACGTTCATCCTCATGATGGAGCGGCGCATCGGCAAGGTCGAGGGCTGGATCACCCTCGGTGCCGCGATCTTCGTGCACCTGTTCACGCAGTCCGCGACCGTCACGGCCGCGGCGGTCTACCTCGTCGCCCTGACGCTCGGCGCGCTCGCCATCAGGAGGGTGTCGTTCCGCTGGAAGCGCGTCCTGTCCTTCTCGATCCTCGCGGTCAGCGCCGTGGGCGCGATCCTGACGATCCGGTTCTCCGAGGCGATCTTCACCGCGCTCGGGCGCGACTCCGACCTCACGAGCCGTACCGAGATCTGGGAGGACGTCCTCGACTACGCGGTGCAACGCCCCGAGGGCTGGGGCTTCGTCGGCTACTGGCCGATCTGGCAGTACCCGTACTCCGAGATCGGCACCGAGGTGAAGTGGGTGCGGCCCACCCACGCCCACAACGCCTTCCTCGACGTCTGGCTGCAGCTCGGGCTCATCGGCCTCGTCCTGCTCGTCGCGATGGTGCTGCTGCTGTTCGGCAGCACCTGGCGATTGGTGGAGCGCGCCGGCACCGGGGACACCTACATCCCGCTGGGCTGGGCGCTGCTCACCGTCTTCCTGTCGATGCAGGCGCTCACCGAGTCCCGGCTGCTGGTCGAGAGCGGCTGGTACCTGCTCGTGGCGCTGTACTGCCTCGGGCCGCCCGTGTTCAGGCTCACGATCGTCGACCCGGAGATGGTGCACTCAGGCGTGCGCCGCAAGGACCGCCGCATCGCCGGCAAGGTGACGGTGTTCTCGGGAGTCGACCACGTCATGCTCGCGATGCCTCCGGGTTCTCAGGACTCGGCTCGCCAGTTCTATGGCGAGGTGCTGGGCATGGTGGAGATGGACTGCCCGGAGCCGATGCGCTCGCAGGGCGGGTGCTGCTTCGAGACGGGTGACGTGGTGCTGCACCTGGGAGCCGCTGACGACTTCGTGCCGGCGACCATGGCGCATCCCGCGATCATGGTCGAGGACCTCGACGCGCTGCAGGCCGCCCTCGAGGAGCACGGCTACGCGTGCCGCCGTTCGGAGAGCGCGCACCCGGGCATCGAGCGCTTCCACACCCGCGACATCTTCGGCAACCGGCTCGAGTTCCAGCAGGCGTAGCTCCATGAGGGCCGCAGGGCGGCCCGCGCGGCCGTAGCGGCGCCGATGCGCGGGTGGGACGCTCGAGTCAGTCGCTCGAGTCAGTCGCTCTGGTCAGTCGCCCGACCGGTTGGCGGCGGCGAGACCCTGGGCGATCTGCGCGAGCAGCCGGGGCGTGTCGTCGCGCGGCACGACGGCCTCGATCAGCACCGCGCGATCGGTGGCGACCGTAGCCGTCGCGAGCGCCTCGTCCAGCTCGGCGATCGTCGAGGCGCGGCACACCTCGACCGGGGTCTCGGGGCCGAGCGCGGCGCAGACCGCGCCCCAGTCCCACGCCGCGATGTCCTGGTAGACGGCGTCGGGGCTCTGGATCGCCCGCTCGACCGTGTAGCCGCCGTTGTTGATCACGACGATCACGGGAGCGAGGCCGCGCGCAAGGATGGTGCCGAGCTCCTGGATGGTGAGCTGGGCCGATCCGTCGCCGATGAGGAGCACCGCGCGCTGGTCGGGCCGCCCGAGCCCCGCGCCGAGCGTCGCCGGGAGCGTGAAGCCGATCGAGGACCAGATCGGCTGGCCCAGCAGGTCGCATCCACGCGGCAGGTCGAGCTCGAGCGCCCCGTAGAAGGCCGTGCCGGCCTCCGCGATCACGAGGGTGTCCTCCGGGATCCAGGCCTCGAGAGCGGGCCACAGCTGCGCGTGCGTGAGGTCGCCGCCGTCGCCGGCGGCGGGCCGCGGAGGCCGCGGGTGGTCGTAGGACTCGTCGGGCAGACCCAGCCCGGAGACGACCCGCGCGAGCGCCGCGAGAGAGTCGGACAGGTCGATGTCGTCGTAGTGCGCGCGCCCGATTCGCGCGCTGCGCAGGCTCAGCTCGATCGCGCCGGCGGCATCGAAGCGGTGGCTGAAGCCGCCGGTGAGGAGGTCGGACAGCACCGTGCCGGCGAGCACCAGGGGAGCGGCGTCGTCCACCGCGACGCGGGTGGCCTCGTTGGGGGTGAAGGCTCCCACGTACGTGCCGAGGCTGTGCGGGTGAGCCTCGTCGATGATCGCCTTCGAGCCCGACTGCGACGCGACCCGCACGCCGGGGACGTCCGCGATGCGGCGCAGCTGCGGCTCGAGGTGGCGGCGGTGCAGCTTGGGCCCGGCGAGCACGGTGACGGCGCGCGCGCCGGCGAGCGCCTGGGCGAGGGCCTGCTCGAACTGCGCGAGACCAGCCGCGTCGGACGCGGGCCGCTCGAGCGGCGCCGCCAGCGGCGCCGCGTCGATGGGCGCCGTCGCGACGTCCGTGGGAACGGCCAGGTAGACCGGCTTGGAGGTGCGCAGCGCCTCGGTGAGGATGCGGTCGATGGTGACGCCCGCATCGGCCGTCCGCAGGGTGGCGGCGGCAGCCGTCACCTCCCGGTACATGGCCTCGAAGTGGTCGGACCGGCCGTCGGCGAGGGTGTGATGCAGGAGGGCGCTGCCGTCGAGCGCCGCGGTCGAGGCGGTGCCCGTGATCTGCACCACGGGGACGTCCTCGGCGAACGCGCCGGCGATGCCGTTGATCGCGGATAGCTCGCCGACGCCGAGCGTGGTGACCACGGCGGCCACGCCGCGTCGCACGCGCGCGTCGCCGTCGGCGGCGTAGGCGGCGTTGAGCTCGTTGGCGGTGCCGACCCACGTGAGCGACCCGTCGGCGAGCATGAGGTCGAGCAGCGTCAGGTTGAAGTCGCCGGGCAGCCCGAACAGGTGGCTGACGCCCAGCTGCCTGAGGCGGGCGGCGAGGTAGGCGCCGACCGTCGTGGTCCCGGGTGCTGAGGTGTCGCTGTCCATGACCCCATCGAATCACGGCACGAGGACCGGCGTGCGGGACCCTCGGAGCGTCCGCCCTCGGCGGCGGTCGGCGGGTCCGCGCTCAGTGGTGCTTGGCCTTGCGCGCCGCCTTCTTCTCGTCGTCCTTGCGGGCCTTCTCCGCCTTCTTGTGCTCGGAGGCCGCCCAGGCGGCGGCACCGACGATGCCAGCACCGTTGAGGAGTTCGGCAGGGATGATCGGCGCACGCAGGGTCAGGTGCGGCAGGAACATGTGGTGGGACTTCGACACGCCGCCGCCCACGATGATGAGGTCGGGCCACAGCAGCTTCTCGATCTCGGAGTAGTACCGCTGCAGGTTCTTGATCCAGCCGTCCCAGTCGAGCCCCAGGCGCTCTCGCGCGGACTCGGCCGCGGCGATCTCCGCGTCCTGGCCGTCGATCTCGATGTGCCCCATCTCGAGATTGGGCACCAGCTGGCCGTCGACGATCATCGCGGTGCCGATGCCGGTCCCGAGCGTCGTCATGAGGATCACGCCGTCGCGGCCGTGCGCGGCGCCGTGCTTGTACTCGCCGTAGCCGGCGGCGTCCGCGTCGTTCATGACGTAGACGTCGTGGCCGGCGTAGTCGCGGATCAGCTCGCGCATGTTGGTGCCGATCCACGCGTCGTCGACGTTCGCGGCGGTCTTCACGACGCCGCGCTGCACCACGCCCGGGAACGCGACGCCGATGGCGGTCTTGCGGCCGGGGGAGAAGCGCGCGATGCACTTCGCGACCGTCCGCGCGACGGCGTCCGGCGTGGACGGGTCAGGCGTGGGGATCCGGTAGCGCTCCTCGGTGAACTCTCCGGTCTTGAGGTCGACGGGCGCCGCCTTGATGCCCGACCCTCCGATATCGACTCCGATGGCGATGTGCTTGCTCATGGCAGGGTCAGGACCTCCGGGCCGTCGTCGGTGATGAGGATGGTGTGCTCGAACTGCGCGACCCACGAGCCGTCGTCGGTGACGACCGTCCAGCCGTCGTCCCACTCGTGGTTGGCCTCCGACCCGGCGCACAGCATCGGCTCCACGGTGAAGACCATGCCGGGCTCGATGACGTCGTCGTGGTGCGGCGCGGCGTCGTAGTGGGGGATGACCAGCCCGGTGTGGAACGCCGGACCGACGCCGTGGCCGGTGTAGCTGCGCACCGACTCGAAGCCGTGGCGCGCCGCGTACTTCTCGATGACGCGGCCGATGACGTTCACCTCGCGGCCGGGCCGGGCCGCCTTGATGCCGCGCATCATCGCCTCGTGCGTGACCTCGACCAGGCTGCGCGCCTGCTCGGACCCCTCTCCGGCGATGAACGTGCCGCAGTTGTCGCCGTGGACGCCGTTGAGGTACGCCGTGATGTCCACCTTGACGACGTCGCCGTCCTCGACGACGGTCGAGTCGGGGATGCCGTGGCAGATGACCTCGTTGACGGAGGTGCACAGCGCCTTGGGGAACGGCGGGCGGCCGGCGGAGCCGGGGTAGCCGAGCGTCGACGGGTAGGCGCCGTGGTCGAGGACGAACTCGTGGCCGATGCGGTCGAGCTCGTCCGTGGTGACGCCCGGCCGGACGTGGCGTCCGACCTCGGCGAGGGCCTGGGCGGCGATGCGGGCGCTGATGCGGATGCGCTCGACGGTCTCCTCGCTGTGGACGTCGCCGCCCGACCACTGCGGCGCGCGCTTGCGGCCCACGTAGTCGGGACGGGCGACGGTCTTGGGGACGTCGCGCCACGGCGACACGGCGCCCTTGGTGATCCTCTCGCGTACCGCGCTCATGCCTGGCAGTCTATTCATGGAGGCGAGGCCCATGTCATCTGAGTCCGGTGAGTCAACGCAGTACTGGTTCAACACGCGCACGCGCACGGTCGAGAAGGGTCGGCAGAGCTCGTGGGAGCACCTCATGGGCCCCTACGACTCGGAGGCCGAGGCCTCCCGGGCGCTCGAGAAGGCGCAGGAGCGCACCGAGGCGTGGGACGACGACGACGCCGAGTGGCGGGGAGACAAGGGCTGAGCCCAGCCCGCGCATCGGCCCTTCCGCCGAGATGACGAGGGGCCCACGATCATCACCATGGGCGACGTGGCGCCGAGGGTGGGGCCACTCTCGCCTTCTCGGGCGAGCGGGTGCTACTCGTCGAAGGTGTGGTCCGCCGTGGGGAACGCGCCGCCCTTGACGGCCTCGACGTAGCCGGCCGCGCCGGCGGCCATCTGCTCGCCCACCTGGGCGAACTGGTGCGAGAAGCTCGGGTGCCAGTCGCCCACGCCGAGCGCGTCGAGCCACACCAGCACCTGGCCGTCGGTGCCCGAGCCGGCGCCGATGCCGATCGTGGGGATGTCGAGAGCCGCCGTCACCTTCTCGGCGACCGGAGCGATGACCATCTCGAGCACGACGGCGAAGGCTCCGGCCTCCTGCAGCGCCAGGGCGTCGGCCAGCAGCTCGTCGTAGGCGCCGTGGCCGCGACCCTGGATGCGCCGCCCGCCGAGCGCGTTCTCGGACTGCGGGGTGAATCCGAGGTGACCGCAGAAGGGGATGCCGGCATCCGTGACGGCCTTGACCTGACGAGCGATGCGCCGCCCGCCCTCGAACTTGATCGCCTGGGCTCCGGATAGCTTCATCATCCGGATGGACGACTCGACGGCCTGCTCGGGCGAGACCTCGTACGTGCCGAACGGGAGGTCGGCGACGACGAACGAGTGCGGCGCGCCCTTGGCGACGGCGCGCGCGAACGGGATCATCTCGTCGAGCGTGAGCGGCACGGTCGAGTCGTAGCCGAGCACGTTGTCGCCCAGCGAGTCGCCCACGAGGAGCATGTCCACGCCGGCGGCGTCGAAGGCCCGAGCGGTGGGGTAGTCGTAGGCCGTGAGCATGGTGATCTTCTCGCCACGCGCCTTCATGTCCTTGAAGTGGTGGATGCGAACCGTCTTCATGGGCTCCACTCTAGGCGGGCCCCGCCACCCGGCCTCCCCGCGAAAGTGGGCCCACTTTCGCGTTTCTTGCGCCTCCGTCATGAAAGTGGGCCCCTTCTCGTGCCTGGGAGGGGCCGATGCGCGCGCTGGCTACGCGTTCTCTCGCCACCTGCTGGTGACGGGCAGGCGGCGGTCGCGCCCGAACGCGAGGGCCGTCACCTTGGGGCCGAGCGGGTACTGGCGACGCTTCCACTCGGCGCGGTCGACGAGCCGCAGCACCGTGTCGACCACCTCGGCGTCGAAGCCGCGCGCGAGCAGCTCCTCGCGGCCCTCGGCGTGCTCGACGTACGCATCGAGCACCTCGTCGAGCAGCTCGTACGGGGGCAGCGAGTCCTGATCGGTCTGCCCGGGTCGCAGCTCCGCGCTGGGGGCCTTCTCGATCGAGCTCACGGGGATCGGCGGCACCTCGCCGCGCGCCTCGGCGTACGCGTTGCGCCACCGCGCGAGCTCCCAGACCCGAGACTTGTCGACGTCCTTGAGGGGGGCGAATCCGCCGATCGAGCCCGCGTCGTAGATGGTCGCGTAGCCGGTGGCGAGCTCCGACTTGTTGCCGGGGGCGATGACCAGGTGCCCTTCGCGGTTCGACAGCCCCATGAGGATGACGCCCCGCACGCGCGCCTGGAGGTTCTCCTCGGCGACGCCGTCGAGCGCGAGCTGATCCTGGAAGGCGTCCACCATGCGCGCGATGGGCTCGACGCGGTAGTCGGCGCCGATCCGCTTGGCGAGGTCGGCGGCGTCGTCCTTCGAGTGCTCGGAGGAGTGGACGGACGGCATCGAGACGCCGACGACGTTCTCGCCGCCGATGGCGTCCGCGGCGATCGCCGCCGTGAGCGCCGAGTCGATGCCGCCCGACAGGCCGAGCACGACGGAGGAGAAGCGATTCTTCACGACGTAGTCGCGCAGGCCGGTCACGCACGCCCAGTAGACCTGCTCGTCGTCGCCCGCGGCTTCTGCGATGTCCGACGGCTCGGCGGTGTCGACGACCTCGGGGACGTCCCACACCATGAGCGCGTCGGTGAATCCCGGAGCCGAGGCGAGAAGGCGACCGTCCGCGCCGACGATGAAGCTGTGGCCGTCGAAGACCAGGTCGTCCTGTCCGCCCCACATGTTGACGTAGGCGACCGGTGCGCCCACCTCCGCGGCGCGGCGCTGCGCGAGCTCGGTGCGGACGTGCCCCTTGCCCTCCTCGAACGGCGATCCGTTGAGGACGGCGAGCAGCTCGATGTCGGCATCGTCCATCGCCGCGACCGGCCCGCCGTCCTGCCAGATGTCCTCGCAGATGACGACGCCCACGCGCCGGCCGCGCACCTCGAGCACGCAGCGGTCCTCGCCCGACGCGAAGATGCGGTGCTCGTCGAAGACGCCGTAGTTGGGGAGGTGATGCTTGTTGTAGCGGGCCTCGACGCGGCCGCCACGGATCACCACGGCCTGGTTGAACGGCCGGCCGGCGCGGCTCACGCCCAGGGTGCCGAGGATCACGACGAGATCGCCGAGTCCCTCTGCGGCGAGATCGTCCGCGATGCGGGTGACCGAGGCCTCCGCCGCCCGCTGGAAGCTCTCGCGCAGCGCCAGGTCCTCGATGGGGTAGCCGGTGGTGGTCATCTCGGGGAACACCACGACGTGCGCGCCGAGCGCCGCGGCCGCGCGGCTGCGGTCCATGATGAGCGCCGCGTTACCAGCGATGTCACCCACGCACGTGTTGATCTGGGCGAGGGCGAGGCGCAGGTCGGGCATGCCGTCAGCGTAGTCGGCGCGCCAGGGCCGGTCACGTTACCCGCATGGCACACAGTTGCGGCAGGATGGGCTCATGGACAAGCAGCAGGAATACGTGCTCCGCAGCGTCGAGGAGCGTGACATCCGTTTCATCCGCCTGTGGTTCACGGACGTGCTGGGCGTGCTCAAGTCGGTCGCCATCGCGCCCGCGGAGCTCGAGAACGCGTTCGCGGAGGGCATCGGCTTCGACGGCTCGGCCGTCGAGGGCCTGACGCGTGTGTCCGAGGCGGACATGCTCGCCGAGCCTGACCCGTCGACCTTCCAGATCCTGCCGTGGCGCGGCGCGAGCCAGGGCGTGGCGCGCATGTTCTGCGACATCTCGACGCCGGACGGCGAGCCCGCGCTGTCCGACCCGCGTCAGGTGCTCAAGCGCAACCTCGACCGCGCGTCCGAGCAGGGCTTCACGTTCTACACGCACCCCGAGATCGAGTTCTACCTTCTCGAGAAGCCCGAGGCCGGCAAGCTGCCGAAGCCCGTCGACCAGGCGGGGTACTTCGACAACGTGCCGCGCGGCACGGCGCACAACTTCCGCCGCGAGGCGATCACGATGCTCGAGTCCATGGGCATCTCCGTCGAGTTCAGCCACCACGAGGCGGGCCCCGGCCAGAACGAGATCGACCTGCGGTACGCCGACGCGCTGACGACAGCGGACAACATCATGACGTTCCGCACCGTCATCAAGGAGGTGGCGCTCGAGCAGGGCGTCTTCGCCTCCTTCATGCCCAAGCCGCTCGTCAACGGGCCGGGCTCGGGCATGCACACCCACATGAGCCTGTTCGAGGGCGACCGCAACGCGTTCTACGAGGCAGGTGCCGATCACAACCTGTCGCCCGTCGCGCGGCAGTTCATCGCCGGGCTGCTCAAGTACGCGCCGGAGATCACCGCGATCACCAACCAGTACGTCAACTCGTACAAGCGCCTGTGGGGCGGCGCCGAGGCTCCGTCGTTCGTGTGCTGGGGGTCCAACAACCGCTCGGCGTTGGTGCGCATCCCCATCCACAAGCCGGGCAAGGGCCAGTCGACGCGCGTCGAGTACCGGGCGATGGACTCGGCGGCGAACCCGTACCTCGCGTTCTCCGTGCTGCTCGCCGCAGGCATGAAGGGCATCGAGGAGAGCCTCGAGCTGCCCGAGGGCGCCGAGGACGACGTGTGGGAGCTCAGCCCCGCCGAGCGCCGCGCGATGGGCTACGAGCCGCTGCCGGCGTCGCTGTCGCAGGCGATCGAGGTGATGGAGCGCTCCGAGCTCGTGGCCGACACTCTCGGCGAGCGCGTCTTCAACTTCGTGCTCCGCAACAAGCGTGCCGAGTGGGAGGCGTACCGCGCCCAGGTGACGCCGTTCGAGCTCGAGCAGTACCTGCCTGTCCTCTAGACGTCGTGAGCCAGCGCGAGATCTCCTTCGCGACGCAGCTGCGACGCGCCGGAGTCGCCGACACCGCGCGCGCCGAGGCACTGCTGGGTCACCTGCGCGACGTCACGGGCGCCTCGATGGAGGATCCCGCGACCGCGATGTCGTACCTCGCGGATCCCGACAGCGGGCTGCTCCAGCTGCTGCGCGTCGCGGAGGCCGCCCGCGACGCCGGGGTGCTCGACTCCCTGCTCGCGCTGCGTGACACCCGCGCGGGCGCGAAGCTCGGCGTGCTCCTCGGCGCCTCGATCGCGCTGGGCGACTTCCTCGTGCGTCATCCCGAGCACATCGCGGACTTCGCCGCCTGGCCCGAGGCCGAGAGCTTCGCCGACGTCGACCAGCGCCGGGTGCTGCTCGAGGCGGTGGGTGCGGACCCCGCCTCCGCGGCGCCGGTGGCGACGGTCGAGGGCGACGCGGTCGCGGCCATGCGCGTCGCGTACCGCCGCCAGCTGATGCGCATCGCGGCGGACGACCTGTTCTCCGCACAGCCACCCGCGATGCTCCCCGAGGTCGCCGCGGCGCTCGCCGACCTCGCGGGCGCTGCGCTCGAGGCGGGCCTCGCCATCGCGCGAGCGGACGAGCCCGACCATGCCCTGACGCGGCTCGCGATCATCGGCATGGGCAAGTGCGGCGGCCGGGAGCTCAACTATGTCTCGGACGTCGACGTGATCTTCGCCGCGGAGCCCGCGGAGGGGGCCGACGAGACGCGCGCCTTGAAGGTCGCCACGAAGCTGGCCAACGCCGCGGCGCGCGCGTGCGACCGAGCCGGGGCCGAGCCCGCGCTGTGGGAGGTGGACGCGAACCTGCGCCCCGAAGGCAAGGACGGCGCGCTCGTGCGAGGCGTCGCGTCCCACCGCGCGTACTACGAGCGGTGGGCGGAGACGTGGGAGTTCCAAGCCCTGCTCAAGGCCAGACCCATCGCCGGAGACCCCGAGGTGGGCGAGGCGTACGTCGAGGCGATGAGCCCGCTCGTGTGGAAGGCGGTCGAGCGCGAGGGGTTCGTCCAGAGCGCCCAGGCGATGCGCAAGCGCGTCGAGGAGCACGTGCCTGCGAAGGAGGCCGACCGCCAGATCAAGCTGGGACCCGGTGGGCTGCGGGACGTGGAGTTCACGGTGCAGCTGCTCCAGCTGGTGCACGGACGTCACGACGAGAGCCTGCGCTCGCGCACGACGCTCGAGGCGCTCGCTGCGCTCCGTCGCGGCGGCTACGTCGGGCGGCCGGACGCGGCGAAGATGGACCGCTCGTACCGCCAGCTCCGCGTGTGGGAGCACCGGCTTCAGCTGCGCAAGCTGCAGCGCACGCACCTCATGCCCGAGGACGAGGACGCCAAGCGCGTCCTGGCCCGCGCATCGGGATTCGCGACCGTCGAGTACATGGACGAGGTCTGGCAGGACACTCGCCGCGACGTGCGCACCATGCACCTCGACATGTTCTACCGACCCATCCTGCCGGTGGTCGCGTCGCTCAGCGCTGACGAGGCGAGCCTCGACGACGCGGCGGCGCGCGATCGGCTGTCGGCCGTGGGCTTCGACGACCCGCAGGCGGCGCTGCGGCACATCGTGGCGCTCACGGAGGGCGTGTCCCGGCGCGCATCGATCCAACGGCAGCTGATGCCGGCGATGATCGGGTGGTTCGCCCAGGGCGCCGACCCCGATGCCGGTCTCCTCGCGTTCCGTAAGCTGTCGGAGCAACTGAAGGATGCCCAGTGGTACCTGAAGATGTTGCGCGACACGGGCACCGCCGCGGAGAGCCTGGCTCGCCTGCTGTCGACCTCGGTCTACGTCACGGAGGCGCTGCTCAGGTCGGCCGAGGACGTCACGTGGCTCGGCGACCCGGCCGCCCTCGCGCCGCGGCCCCCCGAGCGTCTCGAGCGCGAGGCCGATGCGATCCTCACCCGCTCCGACGACGCCGACCAGTGCATCACGGCCTTGCGTGGACTGCGGCGTCGCGAGCTCGCACGGTCGGCTGCGGCGGACGTGCTGGGACTCATCGACTCCGTCCAAGCCGCGGGCTCGGTGACGAACGCCGCGGACGTGCTGATCGCCGGCGCCCTGCGCATCGCGCGCGTCGTGGTCGCGCGGGCCGAGGGGCTCGACGAGCTCCCGCTGTCGATGGCGATCATCGCGATGGGTCGCTACGGCGGCCAGGAGATGGGCTACACGTCGGACGCCGATGTGCAGTTCGTGTTCGATGGTGACGACCCGCGCGCCGCGACGCTCGCGGTCAAGGTCGCCCAGACCGTGCAGCGTCTGCTGAAGGCGCCGATGGCTCAGCCCGCGCTCGAGATCGACGCCGACCTGCGGCCCGAGGGACGCAACGGACCCCTGGCACGCTCGCTGGCGTCCACCACCGAGTACTACGGCCGGTGGTCGGACCCGTGGGAGGCTCAGGCACTGCTGCGGGCGCGGCCCTGCGCGGGCGATCCGGAGCTCATCGAGCGGTTCACGGCGATGATCGACGCCGTGCGCTACCCGACCGAGCTGCCGGCGAGCGCGCTCAAGCAGATGCGCACGCTCAAGGCGCGCATGGAGTCCGAGCGCCTCCCGCGCGGCGTGGATCCGCAGCGCCACCTCAAGCTCGGACCTGGCGGGCTGTCGGACGTCGAATGGACGGTGCAGCTCCTGCAGCTCCAGCACGCGCATCGGCTCCCAGGGTTGCGGACCACCCGCACGCTCGACGCGTTGCGGGTCGCGACGGACGAGGGCCTCATCTCCTCGACCGACGCCGGTGAGCTCGAGGCCGCGTGGGTGCTGGCGACCGACCTGCGGGGCGCCTTGGCGCTGCGTGGCCGCTCGCGCACGCCGGACGTCCTGCCGGGCGACACCCGCGAGCTGCGCGTGCTCGCCGAGATCATGAACGTCCGCGACACGGGGGCCGAGCTCCTCGAGCGCCACGGGCGCGCGACGCGTCACGCTCGCGCCGTCACCGAGCGCGTGTTCTTCGGCTGGGAGGACGGAGCGTGAGAGGGCTCAGAACCCTCCTGTCAGCGCTGTGCATCCTGGCGGGAACCCTGCTGATCGCGGGCTGGGCCGTGAGCTCCGTCGTGGTGCGCGCCGTGGAGGACGGCACCGCGTTGCGGGGTATCACCGAGCACGCGATGGACTCGGCCGCGGTTCGAAGCGAGGTCGCAGCACAGGTCACCGCCCAGGTGCTCGACGCGCTCGCCGACGCCGGCATCACCGTCGGCGGCACCCTCATCGAGCAGGCGGTCGAGGGCGCACTCGACTCCGCCGTCGCGTCCCCGGCGTTCCGCGACGCGGTGCTCGACGAGGCGGATGCCGCGCACGCGCAGTTCGCGGACGCGCTCGCCGACCCGGCGCGCGAGTCGGCCCCGTTGGTGCTCGACGTGGACGTGTCGGGGGCGGTCAACGCGCGCATCGATGACATCCCGGCCGTGGGCGGGGCCATCCCGGATGTCGACGTGCCCCTGGTGGGCATCGAGGTGATGGACGCCGCGACCTTCGACTCCGCGCGAGAGGGGTACGCCAGGGTCGCCTGGGTCGCCGCCTGGGGCCTCTGGGTAGGGCTCGGCCTGCTCGCCCTCGGCATCGTCGTGTCCCACCGCCGCAGGTGGTTCGTCGCGAAGGTGCTCGTGCTGCTCGGCGTGATCTGCCTCGCCGTCGGCGCGGCGATCGCGCTGCTCGGACCCGAGACGGTCGCGACGCTGGTGCCCGGGGGCCGCGACGGCGCGCTCGGTTCCCTCTGGCACGACGTGCTGGCCGACGAGGCAGCGCCCGTGGTGATGGAACGCTCGTTCTGGATCGCCGGAGCCGCCCTCGTGGGCGCCGCGATCGCGGGGCTCGTCGCCTCGATGGCTGGCGGACGTCGCCGCTAGTCTGACCCCAACGAGAGGGAGGGTCCATGCGCGCGCTGCGGGTGATCACCTCGGCCTTCCTGGTGCTCCTGGGGTCGATGATGATGGTGGTGTGGGCGCTCGCCGTGAACACCGTCGCCAGCATCGAGGACGGCAGCGCCGCGGACCAGCTCACGGCGCGCGTGCTCGAGTCGCCCGCGACCGCGGACCTGGTCGCGGACCAGGTCCAGCGGATGCTCGAGGAGCGGATCGAGGGACAGGTCGGCGGCATCGCCCTGGAGCTCCTCGACGAGGAGATCCGCGAGCTCGTCGTGAGCGTCGTCGGCTCGGACCTCGTGACAGGCGCGTTGAGCGCCGGGGCGGATCGCGTCCAGAATCGCCTGTTCGACGAGGTCTCGGACCCCGAGCGCACGCCCGGCCCGTTCGTGATCGCGGTCGACCTGGGAGAGCGGGTCAACGGCCGCATCGACGAGGTGCCGGTCGTCGGCCCGCTGATCCCCGACATCGATCTCCCCGAGTACGAGGTCGAGGTGATCGACGCGGCGACCTTCGAGGACGTGCGCACCGGCTACTCCGCGCTCACGTTCGCCGCGACGTGGTTCGTGTGGATCGGGCTGGCGCTCATCGTCGGCGGCATCGCCGCCGCACCACGCTGGCGGTGGTTCCTTCCTCGCGCTCTCGTGGGCGCGGGCGCGCTCGGTCTCGCGATCGCGTTCGCGCTGGGTGCCGTCGGGCCGAGCACGCTCGCCTCCTTCATGCCCGGCGGGGCCGACGGCGGCGCGGGCGTGCTCGTGGAGGACGTGGTCGCGACGACCGCGCTCGGCCCGATCGTCGACGTCCTGATGGTCCTCGGGATCGTCGCGCTCGGCATCGCGGCGCTGTTCTGGCTGCTCGTGCGCTTCGTCCCGGCGTTGCGCGATCGCGAGCCGTCCTCGCGCGGGCCGGAGGTCGAGCCGGAGGCGGACACTCTCGAGCTCGAGGAGTACGACGGTGCCGACGGCGAGCACGCTGACACCCGAGCGCCCTGACACCCGAGCGCCCTGACACCCGAGCGGCCAGACGGCACGTGTGACGGCGGCACCGACCGCCGCGCGTCAGCCGAGGAGCCGGCTGAGGTGGCGCGACTCGAGGGCGTGCACCGCCTGCGCCGCGCCTGCCTCCAGCACGTCGGACGGCTCCGCTCCGGCGAGCGACGCGACCAGCGCCCCGGCGCAGAAGGCGTCTCCGGCACCGTTGGTGTCGACGATGTCCGCACGCCTCGCTGACGCCGACGCGGTGCGCCCGTCCGCCATGCGCACGGAGGCGCCTGCGGCGCCGCGCGTCCTGATGACGAGCTCGGCTCCCGCGGCGAGGAGCGAGGCGTCCACGGCCGCGTGGTCGCCGGCGCCGTCGTCCGAGAGCACGATGGCGCGCGCCGCGCGCGCGAACGCGGAGTGGAAGGCCTCGCGGCCGTCCCAGTCGTGCAGATCGGTCCAGACGGGAACCCCCAGCTCAGCGAGTCCGTCGAGCGTCGCCGCCCCGAGCGCGGACAGGTCGGCGACCACCGCATCGGCGCCGCGGGCGCACTCGAGAGCGGTCGCGACGGCCTCGGCGCCGGGCTCCGAGGGGGTCCGCGTGTAGAGGGACACGCGTTGTCCCGCGGCCGTCATGAGGTTGGTGTGGGACTCGGTGCGGTCCGCGGCCACCGCCTCGACGTCAAGGCCCGTCGCCGCGAGCGCGGTGCGGACGCGGTCACCGTCCGCGTCGGAGGCGAGCGGCGTCACCAAGGTGACGTCGACGCCGAAGTCGAGAAGATGCAGCGCCTTTCCCGCGGACGTGCCGCCGACGGTCCACCACGCGTCCACGGCCGCCTGCATGTGTGGGTGCGGCTCTGGGAGGGCGTCGAGCACCACGATGTGGTTCCAGCTCGAGGGGCCGATCACCACGACGCGCGGCGCGCTGCCCATGTCAGCCTTCGCGGGGGGCCCGCGGCGCGGCCGTGGACTTGCGCACCACGAGCTCGTACGGCAGCTCCTCGTTGGCGGGCTCGGAGGAGTCGCCGTCGAGCTCGTGGAGCACGCGCTCGACGGCTCGTCGGCCCTGCACCTCCGGGAACTGATCGACCGTGGTGAGCGCGAAGAAGTCCGCGAGGTCGTGGCCGTCGATGCCGACCACCGACAGGTCCCCGGGGACCTCCTTGCCGAGGTCGCGCGCGGCGAGGATCGCGCCGATCGCCATCTCGTCCGAGGCGGCGAAGATCGCGGTCGGGTGGACTCGCGGATCGCCGAGCAGCTGCAGCGTCGCGTCGTAGCCGCCCGCGATGGTGAAGTCGGCTGACCTCACGAGCAGCGGGTCGGCCTCGACCCCGGACTCGGCGAGCGCCTCCTCGTAGCCGGCGCGACGCGTCGCGGGCAGATGGAAGTCGAGCTCGAAGTCCGGGTCTCCGGCGATGTGCGCGATGTGGCGGTGCCCGAGCGACAGCAGGTGGTCCGTCGCGAGACGCGCGATGGCGTGGTCGTCGATCGACAGGGTCGGGACTCCCGGCAGCGGTCCGCCGACGCACACGACCGGCTTGCCGAGGCCGCGCATGCTGTCGAGCTCGGCGGCGTCGAGCTCGAGGCTCACCGCGATGAGCGCGTCGACGCGCTTGCGGCGCAGGAACTCCTCGAAGAGGCGACGCCTGCGCGGGTTCGCCTGCGCGGGCAGGTCCATGCCGAGGTTGGCGTCGAGGTGGTACAGCGTGAGGTCGTACCCGGCGTCCAGCAGCGCGTGCTGGGCGCCGCTGAGCACCTTCATGTAGAACCAGGTGTCGAGCAGCGGAGTGACGACGCCGATGTTGCGCGTGCGTCCCGAGGCGAGGCTCGACGCGCTGGCGGACACGACGTAGCCGAGCTCCTTGGCGGCCTTCTCGACCCGCGCGCGGGTGGTGGGGGAGACGGAGGGCTTGCCCGCGAGGGCGCGCGAGACCGTCGCCGTGGACACGCCGGCGAGCTCCGCGACCTTCTGGATCTTCGCCATCGTCTCCTCCTCGAGCGCCGTGGCTAGAGGACCATCCAGACGCAGGTGTCTGCCGGAATGCTATCGGTCACGGGCGCGGACGCGACGATGACCTCGCCGGACGGCAACGGGAAGTCCGCCCCATCGACGTTCGCCAGCACGGTGATGTCGCCGACCCGGAGCCCCAGTACTCCCTCCGGCGTCTCGAGCCAGGTCAGCTCGGCCGCAGCGAGGCCGTGCCCGCGGCGCAGGCGCAGGGCCTCCGAGTACATGGTGAGCGTGGAGGTGGCCACGCCCTCCTGGGCGTCGCGCGCGAACCGCGCCCACTCCTCGGGCTGCGGGAGCCAGGTGTGGCCGGTGGGCGAGAAGCCGTGCGCGGGCGCGTCCGCCTCCCACGGCAGCGGCACTCGGCAGCCATCGCGTCCGTAGCGCTCGCCCTCGGTGCGGTGCCACGTGGGGTCCTGGCGCGCCTCGTCAGGGATGTGGATCGCCTCGGGCAGCCCCAGCTCCTCGCCCTGGTAGATGTACGCGGAGCCGGGCAGCGCGAGCATCAGCAGGGTCGCGGCACGGCCGCGCTGGAGGCCGACCACGGGGTCGGGCAGGCCCGCGGAGCGGGGGCCGATGCCGTGGCCCTGAGGGTTCTCCGCGGACAGGGCCATGCGGCTCGCGTGGCGCACCACGTCGTGGTTGGACAGCACCCAGGTCGAGGGTGCGCCCACCGCGCCGAACTCGGCGATCGACTCGTCGATGACCGCGCGCAGGTCCGCGGCGTGCCAGTCCGTCGAGAGGTAGGAGAAGTTGAAGGCCTGGTGCATCTCGTCGGGCCGCACCCACCGCGCCATGAGGGATAGCGGCGACACCCAGGCCTCGGCGGCGAGGATCCGCTCGCCGGGGTAGGCGTCGACGACGCGGCGCCAGCGCCGCCAGATCGCGTGCACGCCGTCCTGCGCCCACCACGGCGGGATGGGGCCGGCGCCGCCGCCCATCGAGTCGCCGTCGTCCTCGGCGATGAAGTCGGGCAGGCCCTCGGCCTTGATGAGGCCGTGGGCGACGTCGACGCGGAAGCCGTCGACGCCCCGGTCGAGCCAGAAGCGCAGCACCCGGTCGAACTCGACCAGGACCTCGTCGTTGGCCCAGTTGAGGTCCGGCTGGGAGGTGTCGAAGAGGTGCAGGTACCACTGTCCGGGGGTGCCGTCGGGCTCGGTCAGGCGGGTCCACGCGGGACCGCCGAAGATCGACTGCCAGTTGTTGGGCGGCTCGTCGCCGCCCGCTCCGCGGCCGTCGCGGAACACGTAGCGATCGCGCTCCAGGCTTCCCGGCGCCGATGCGCGCGCTGCCTGGAACCAGGCGTGGGCGTCGGAGGTGTGGTTGGGGACGATGTCGACGATGACGCGCAGGCCCAGCTCGTGGGCGCGGGCCGTCATCGCGTCGAAGTCCTCGATCGTGCCGAAGAGGGGGTCGACGTCGGTGAAGTCCGCGACGTCGTAGCCGGCATCCTTCTGCGGGCTCGTGTAGAACGGCGACAGCCAGATGGCGTCCACCCCCAGGGCGGCGAGGCTATCGAGACGCGCCGTGATGCCGGCGAGGTCGCCGATGCCGTCCCCAGACGCATCGGCGAACGAGCGCGGGTAGATCTGGTAGATGACGGCGGTGCGCCACCACTCGGATCGGGTCGCGTCGGACGTGGGGGCAGCGGTGGCGTGGGCGTCGCTGACGACGGTGGCGCTCATGGGGACGGGGATCCTCTCGGCGGGTGCCGCGCGGACCGTCCCCTTCGGGCGCGGCAGCCGGCGGCGACGGCGGGTGCGCTCGCGTGTGCGAGAGCCCCAATGTAAACGCTTGCACCGCTCGGTTCAAGTCGGTCGGCGCGCCGTCACGTCGGTCGCCCTGTCGCCGCGTCGGCGCGTGGCGTGTGCGGGCTCGCACGGCCCGGCGCGTCGCGGACTGCGCGCCGCCGCGTGGGTCGGCACGGTCGAGCGATCGGAGCCGACGTGGCGAGGACGTCGCGAACGGCCCCTCGTCAGCGCGTCAAGCGTCGAGGATCCAGGCGGTGGCGTTGGGCGGCAGGGTGCCGTCGAGCGCCTCGGAGGAGACGATCACGCGGCCGGCGGGGAGCGCTGCAGCTTCCGTGGACATGTTGCACGCCACGGTGACATCGCCGATCCGCGCGACGAGCACGTCGTCCGTGCCCGAGACCCAGGTCAGCGGGGCCGCGGCGAGGCCGTGCTCGCGCCGCGCAGCGAGCGCCGCTCGGTACATCTCGAGGGAGCTGCCGGGATCGCCCTCCTGGCGGTCGCGAGCGAACTCGCCCCACCACGACGGCTGAGGGAGCCAGGCCTCGCCCGTCGGCGAGAAGCCGCACGCGGGGGCGTCGGCCTCCCAGGGGATCGGCACGCGGCAGCCGTCGCGTCCGTAGCGCTCGCCCGCGGTGCGGTGGAAGGTGGGGTCCTGGCGGCGGTCGGCGGGGATGTCGAGCACCTCGGGCAGGCCCAGCTCCTCTCCCTGGAACAGGTAGGCCGAGCCCGGCAGCCCGAGCATGAGCAGCGTCGCGGCGCGGCCTCGGGCACGCGCGACCTCGGGGCGCGGCAGGCCGGGGGAGTCGGGGCCGATGCCCACGCCTTGGGGATTGGGAGCCGTCAGAGCGAGGCGGCTGGGGTGGCGCACGACGTCGTGGTTGGACAGCACCCACGTCGCCGGAGCGCCCACGGAGGAGAAGGCCTCGAGCGAGTCGTCGATGACCTCCTTGACGGCTGTCCCGTCCCACGGCGTCATGAGGTACGGGAAGTTGAAGGCCTGGTGCATCTCGTCGGGACGCACCCAGGCGGCCATGCGCGACAGCGGCTCCACCCAGGCCTCGGCGGTGAGGATGCGGTCGCCGTCGTAATCGTCGACGACTGCTCGCCAGCGGCGCCAGATGTCGTGCACGCCGTCCTGCGCCCACGCGGGGTGGCCCATCTGCGCCGCGCCCATCGAGTCGATCAGCTCGTCGATGACGAAGTCGGGAAGGTCGGGGTGCTTCGCGAGGCCATGGGCGACGTCGACGCGGAAGCCGTCGACGCCCCGGTCGAGCCAGAAGCGCAGCACGCGGTCGAACTCTGCACGCACCTCCTCGTTGGTCCAGTCCACGTCGGGCTGGGAGGAGTCGAACAGGTGGAGGTACCACTGTCCGGGGGTGCCGTCGGGCTCCGTCAGGCGCGTCCACGCCGAGCCGCCGAACACGGACTCCCAGTTGTTGGGGGGCTGCTCGCCGTTCGGGCCGCGGCCGTCGCGGAAGATGTAGCGCGCGCGCTCGACGCTTCCCGGCGCCGATGCGCGCGCGGCCTGGAACCACGCGTGGGCGTCGGACGTGTGGTTGGGGACGATGTCGACGATGACGCGCAGGCCCAGCTCGTGGGCCTTCGAGGCCATCGCGTCGAAGTCCTCGAGGGTGCCGAACAGGGGGTCGACGTCGGTGAAGTCCGCGACGTCGTAGCCCGCGTCCTTTTGAGGCGACCGGTAGAACGGGGACAGCCAGATCGCGTCCACGCCGAGGGCTGCGAGGCTGTCGAGCCGTGCCGTGACGCCGGCGAGGTCCCCGATGCCGTCGCCGGACGCGTCAGCGAACGAGCGCGGGTAGATCTGGTAGATGACGGCGGTGCGCCACCATTCTGTCGTCGTCGAGGCAGCCATGCCTGCCATCCTAAGCACGTCGAGCGGCACGGAGCGCGCGGGGGTCGGGCCGCCTGCGGCGCGCTCGGGGAGGTGGGGCCACACGGGCTCGGCGGCGGTCACCGCCGAGCCCGGCCGTCGTGGCGTCAGCCCTAGTGCGCGACCGGTACGGGTGCATCGGCCGCCCTCAGGGCGACCTTGTTGACCTTCCCGGCGGCGTTGCGCGGCAGGGCCTCGACCACGACCACGTCCTTGGGCTGCTTGAAGCGCGCGAGCTTGTCTCCCAGCCACTCGTGCAGCTCGGCCACGTCGAGGGAGGTGCCCTCGCGGAGGACGACCGCCGCCACGGGCACCTCGCCCCACCTGTCGTCGGCGCGCCCGTACACGGCGGCCTCGACCACGGACGGGTGGGCGAACAACGCGTTCTCCACCTCGGCGCAATAGACGTTCTCGCCGCCCGAGATGATCATGTCCTTGAGGCGGTCGACCACCCACACGAACCCGTCCTCGTCCTGACGGACGAGGTCGCCCGAGTGGAACCACCCGCCCTCGAAGGCCTCCGCTGTCTCAGCAGGCTTGCGCCAGTAGCCCTGCATGAGGCTTGGGCCGCGGTAGATGATCTCGCCCACCTGCCCCGGCTCGACGTCCTTCATCGACGCATCCACGATGCGCGCCTGCACGGTGGGGACGGGGCGACCCACGGAGCCGAGCTTGGTGAACGAGTCCTCGCCGCTGAGCGCGCAGGTGATCGGGGACATCTCGGTCTGGCCGAAGACCGCGACGTTCAGCGCTCCAGGGAAGGTCTCGGACATCGTGCGCAGCAGGGTGTCCGATGCCGGGGCCGCGCCCCACGCGATGATGCGCAGGGGAAGGTTGCGCTCGCGCACGCCCGGGACGGCGCAGATGACCTGCCACTGCTGAGGCACGTTGAACACGACGGTCGCCTGCTCCTCCTCCCACGCGTCGATGAGCGCGACGGGGTCGAACGCGCCGAGCGGGTGGATGACCGTCGGGATGCCCACGACGAAGTTCGGCGCGATCGAGCCGAGCCCGGCGATGTGGAACAGCGGGGCCGTCATGAAGGCGATGTCGTCCTCGGTGATGATGCCGTTCGCGCGGATGCACGTCAGCGCCTGCGCGGCGATGTTGCCGTGGTCGAGCACGGCGCCCTTGGGCTTTCCCGTGGTCCCGGACGTGTACATGATCAGGCAGGGCGTGGACTCCGGCACGTCGGGTGCCTCGAAGCCGTCGAGCGGCTCTGCGAGCAGCGACGCGATCGACTCCTGGCCCTCGCCGGCCTCGCCGAACACGATCACCCGCTTGATGCGGTCCGTGGCCTGGGACGCGGCCGCGATGAGCGGCGCGAGCGGCTGGTCGACCATGACGATGTCCGCGTCCGCGTCGTCGATGATGTACGCGAGCTCGACGGGGGACAGCCGGATGTTCATGGGGACCGCCATGGCGCCGAGTCGGTTGATCGCGAACACGGACTCGACCACCAACGGGTGGTTGAGGGTCAGCATGAGCACGCGGTCGCCGAACCCGACACCGCGGCGCTGCAGCGCCGCCGCGATCGTGTCCATGTGCGACGCGGCCTCGCTCCAGGTCGTCACGGTGCCCTGGAACTTGAACGCTGGGGCTCCGGGCTTCATCTCCGCCTGGGTCAGCACCTGGTTCATCCAGTGGTTGCGGCGGACGGCGGGGGGGATGACGGGGGTCTCGCTGCTCATGACATGCACCTCTTCGTACGTCGAGCTCCGACGGGAGGGCCTCATTGCCCTTCCCGCCCACGGTGGTCGACCGGCGGCGCCGGCCGATGCTCCATATGTTACTCACGATTCACAAAATCGCGCCAGCGATTGTCGCGAGAGTCGCAGAGCATTAGGGTGACTGACGTGAGTGAGGCGACGGCGTCTGCGCCGGTGAGGCGCCGGCCGCGCGATCGACGAGAGACGATCGAGGCGGCCGCTGGTGTCGCGTTCGCCCAGCGTGGGTACCACATGGTGTCGATGCAGGACGTCGCCGAGTCCGTCGGGATCACGGCGGCGGCGCTCTACCGCCACTTCGACACCAAGTACGACCTGTTCCGTGGCGTGGTCATGGGGCTCGCGACGCGCCTCGAGGCCTCGGCGGTCGCGGTCCACGAGCCTGAGGACCCCGACGAGGCGTCCGCGCGCGCCGACCTCGACGCCGTGATCGAGGCGATCACGGCCGCGACGGTGTCGATGCGTGCCGCAGGCGGCATCTATCGGTGGGAGAGCCGCTACCTCGAGTCCGACGATCGCCTCGCGCTGCGCGAGTCCTTCGCCAGCCTGCGGCGCCGGCTCGCGGGCCCGGTGGGCGTGCTCCGTCCGGACCTGGACGAGGCGACGCTCGACCTCGCGTGCCTGGCGGCTCTGAGCGTCATCGCCTCGGTCACCCTACATCGCGTCGCCGTGTCCCCCGGGCAGCTGCGCTCCCTCGTGCACGATGCCGCGATCCGCGTCCTCGAGCGCGTCCGCGGACCGGTGCCGGAGCCGGCTCCGGCGCCGGACACGGCCGAGGCGGCACCGACGCCGCGCCGCCGCAAGCCACAGTTGGCGCACGCGAGCATCGCGCTGTTCGCGGAGCGCGGGTACCACGACGTGTCGATCGAGGAGGTGGCCACCGCCGTCGGCCTCACGCCGTCGGGCGTCTACCGTCACTTCAGCGGGAAGGCCGACATCCTCCTCGACGCGTGCGCGCGCGCCTCGACGGTGCTCGAGCAGGCTGCGGGCGACGCCCTCGCCGCGCCCGATGCGCGCGACGGGCTGCACGCGCTCGCCGCGGCGTACATCGGCTTCGCCGTCGACGATCGCGCGCTCATGGAGGTCTACACCGCAGACGTGGGCGCGCTCGATGACGAAGATCAGAAGCGCCTGCGCCGCCTCCAGCGTGCCCACGTCGACGACTGGGTGGACCTGCTCGGTCGCGTCCGGACGGACCTCGACCAGCGCGAGCTGCGCGTGCTCGTCCACGCGGGCTTCACCGCCGTCGCCGACCTGAGCGTCGCGCTGCGCCACAGCACCGGCGCCGATGCGCGCGCCTGGATCGCGCCGGTGCTCGACGCCGTGCTCGGCGTCGGGGCGCCCGCCGCGGACTAGGCACGCCCGCGTGCCGTCGTCACCCCTCGTGGGGTGCGCTCGGCAGGCGCCCCCAGCCTGCGCATCGGCGCTGCAGAAGGCACGGCCGCCGCGTGGAGGGCTCCCTCACGCGGCGGCCGGGGTCGAGATCGCTACTTCGAACGACCGTGCAGCATCGGGATCATCTTGGCCGCGGTGTGGATGTCCTTCTCGGAGCGATCCATCGTCAGGAGGTTCAGCGCCGCCTTGCGGGTCTGGCGTGCGATCGACTTGACCGTCGAGAACTCGCGCAGCCCGTCGGCTCCATGGATGCGACCGAAGCCTGAGTCCTTCACGCCGCCGAAGGGCAGGGCCGCGACGCCCGCGAACCCCAGCACCGAGTTGATGGTGACGGCGCCGGCCTGCAGCCGTGCGGCGGCACGCTCGCCCGCTCGCCTGTCCTTGGTGAACACGGCCGCGCCGAGCCCGTAGCGAGAGGCGTTGGCGCGATCGACGGCCTCGTCGAGCGAGGCGACGGGATTGATGACGACGAGGGGGCCGAAGGTCTCCTCCTGCATGGCCTCCGCCGACTCGGGCACGTCCACGGCGACGACCGGGGAGATCACGCGGCCGTCGATGCTGGCGGGGCCGCCGAGCACCAGGGTGCCGGACTCGCTCGCGCTGTCGACGTGGCGCCGGACGACGTCGACCTGGGTCGGCAGCGTCATGGGGCCGTACTGGGCGTCGTCGCCGGTGGTGCGCAGTCGCGACGCGCGCTCGACGACCTTGGTCACGAGGGCGTCGTGGATGGAGGACACCGCGTAGACACGCTCGACTCCCACGCACGTCTGGCCCGCGTTTCCCATGCCGCCGAACACGATGAAGCTCGCGGCCGCGTCGAGGTCTGCGTCGGCGGCGACCAGCAGCGCGTCCTTGCCGCCGCACTCCGCCACGATGGGCGTCAGGCGCTCCGCGGCTGCCGCCATCACCTTCTTCGCGGTGGCGGTGGAGCCGGTGAACGCGATCTTGTCGACGTCGGCCGCGACGAGCGCGGCTCCGGTGGCGCGGTCGCCGGTCGCGGCGACGAGCACATCGTGCCCGACCGCCTCGGCCCAGCGCTCGGCCAGCCACGCGGCAGGCCCAGGCGCGAGCTCGCTCGGCTTGAAGACCACGGCGTTGCCGGCGGCGAGCGCGTACGAGATCGAGCCCATCGGCGTGTAGAGCGGGTAGTTCCACGGGCCGATGACACCCACCACGCCGTACGGCTCGTAGCCCACGGTGGCGTGCTGGTTGTAGTTGATGAGCCCTGCCTTGACCTTGCGTCGCTTGAGGACCCGCTTCGCGTTCTTGGCCGCCCAGTCGAGGTGGCCCAGCGTCAGCATGACCTCGAGGACGGCGTCGCCGTGCGGCTTGCCGGTCTCCGAGGCGATGAGCGTCGCGAGCTCGTCCGCCTGCTGGGCGATGCGCGACTTCCACCGCAGCAGGTGCGCCTTGCGGCCATCGAAGCCCTGGCCGTTCCACCAGCGGGCGCCGGCACGGGCGCGCGCGACGATGGCGTCCACGTCGCCGGGCGTGGCGACCGGGTAGCTGGCGACGGGGGAGCCGTCGTGGGGGTTGCGGGTGGTGACCTGCGTCTGCGGCGAGGCCTGCTCCATCAGCGTCATCGTGCTGTCTCCTACTCCTCGTTGAGTGGATTTTTGTGAATGACGAGTCACATCCTATGGCGGAGGCGAGTCGCTTGCAGTAGAAATTCTAATCTGGTTTAGAATGAGGAGGATGAGCGACACGGCCACGACGCCGCCGACGTCAAAATCGGCTCAGACCCGCCAGCGGATCCTCGACGCCGCAGCGGAGGTGCTGTCGCGCAAGGGCTACGCGGGCACCCGGCTCGGCGACGTGGCGGCCGTCGCGGGCGTCCAGGCCCCCGCCATCTACTACTACTTCGGCTCCCGCGACGAGCTCGTCGAGGAGGTCATGTGGGTGGGTGCGCACCGCGTGCGCCTGCACGTCGAGGAGGTCCTCGCCGCGGTGCCCGAAGGCGCGACGTACATGGACCGCATGATGGTCGCCGTCGACGCGCATCTCCGCTTTGAGCTGCAGCTGTCCGACTACGCGACGGCTTCGATCCGCAACGCCGGCCACGTGCCGGAGCAGCTCCGCGTCCGGCCCGCGGCGGAGGAGGCGCTCTACAGCCGCCTCTGGCGCGACCTGTTCGTCGCCGCCCAGCAGGCGGGGGAGATCCGAGCAGACCTCGACATCAACGTGTTCCGTCTCCTGCTGCTCGGCGCGATGAACTGGGTGGTCGAGTGGTGGAACCCGCGCACCCGCTCGCTCGACGAGCTCGTGGCGACCGCGCAGGCGATGGTCAGGCACGGCGCGGGCCAACCCTGAGCCCGCCGCGGCGGCGCGATGCGAGCTCGCCACGCGGTCGCGGTGGTGCCGGTGAGCCCGGCCCCGCCGCTGCGCCGGCCCGGCGCCGGCGGTCCTATCGCGAGGCTCAGGTGCGCCGGCCCGGGATGCGGGCCACCAGTCGGCCGAGGGACCCTCGCACGAGTCCGACGAGGCCGTAGGGCAGGAAGAACGCGAACAGGATCAGCACCACGCCGTAGGTGGCGCCCGTCGCGGCGGCGCTGATGTCGGAGGTCAGCGTCGGGACGTACTGGACGAACAGCGCGCCGAGCACGGCACCTGGCACCGATGCGAGGCCGCCGACCACGATGAGGGTCACGAAGGAGATCGACAGCGCAAGGTTGAAGTTCTCGGGCCCCACGAACTCCAGCAGCATGGCGTAGAGCCCGCCTGCCACGCCGGCGTACGCCGCGGACGTCGCGAAGAGCCGCGTCTTGGTCTGCCAGACGTTCACTCCCAGCGTCTCGGCGACGAGCTCGGCATCGCGCACGGCCACGAAGGAGCGGCCGAGCCGGCCCTTCGCGAGGCGGCGGGTGATGACGTACGCCACCGCGGCAAGCGCGAGCGCGAGGTAGTAGACCCACTGGTCGTGCGCGAGGGGCATCCACGAGGGCGGGTCGCCGTCGATGCTGATGCCTCGGCTCCCGTGCGTCAGCGGCTCGAGCGCGCGAATGGCCGCGGGAGTGGCCATCGCGAGCGCGAGGGTCACCAGACCCAGCTGCAGGCCATGCAGCCGCAGCGCCGGAAGGCCCACGACATAGCCCACGACGAAGGGCACCACGGCTGCCGCGAGCAGCGACAGGCCCTGGCCCCACCCGGCCTCGCCGCCGACGGCGACGGCGTAGGCGCCGATCGCGAAGAACGCGGAGTGACCGAGCGACACCTGGCCGCCGAAGCCGACGAGCAGGTTGAGCCCGAGGCCGACGATGGTCCAGATCATCACGAGGGTCACGGTCAGGTTGATGTAGCTGGGATTGACGAGTGGCACGGCGACGAGCGCCGCGGCGCCGACGACCACCGACGTGATCGCGAGCCACCGGGGCGGGGACAGGGGCGCGCGGGGGCGCCGCAGCCACGCCGCGACGGACTCGCGCCGGGGTGCCTCGCCCCGTGCCTTGGGGGCTGCCGTCACGTCCGTGCTCATACCCGCACCACCTCCCGGCGTCCGAAGATCCCTTGAGGCCGCAGCAGCAGGACCCCGACGATGATGACGAGCGCGACCACCTGCTTGAAGTCGGAGCCGTGCGGCAGGTAGGTGCCCGCGAGGTTCTCGACGACGCCCACGACGATGCCTCCGACGAGGGCGCCCGGCGGCGAGTCGAGCCCGCCGAGGGTCGCCGCCGCGAACGCGTAGATGAGGACCGGCGCCATCATCCCCGGATGGAGGAACAGCTCCGGCGCGATGAGCGTGCCGGCCAGGGCTCCCACGCCGCCGGCGATGGCCCATCCGATCGACATGGTGCGTCCCGTCGAGATGCCCGACAGCTCGGCCGACTCCGGATTCGAGATGGCGGCGCGCATCCTGAGCCCCAACGGGGTGTACTCGAACAGGATGCCGAGCCCGATCGCCACGGCGAGGACGGTGAGCACGATGCCGACGTCCTGCCGCGACACCGCGACCCCAAGGAGGTCGATCGTGCCCGAACCGAACAGCGGCGGGACCTCCTTGGTCTGGTACGTCCAGGCCCAGCCGATGAGGGCGTTGATCGCGATCATGAGTCCCAACGTCACGATGATCAGCGGCAGCGCCTGGTGACGCTTGACCAGCGGCCGGACCAGCACCTTCTCGGCAGCGACGGACAGTACCGCGAGCGCTGCCATGGACACGATCACCGCGGCCCAGATCGGCACTCCCCAGGCGACCAGCTGCCACGATACGTAGGCGCCCAGCAGCGCGAGCTCCCCCTGAGCGAAGTTGAGCGTGCGCGACGCCCGGTAGACGAGGACGATCGCCAGCGCGAGGGCGCCGTAGATGGCGCCCGTCGCGACGCCGTCGGCCAGCTGTTGCAGGAGCATCGGTGATCCCTCTCAGACGCCGAGGTAGGCGCGTCGGACGTCGTCGTTGTCCCGGAGCTCGGCGGCGGGTCCCCGGATCGTGATGCGGCCGCTCTCCAGGATCACGGCCTGCTCGGCGATGCCGAGGGCGAGCTCCGCGTTCTGCTCGACCAGCAGCATGGCCGTGCCGGTCTCTGCGCACAGCTCGTCCAGAGTCGCGAAGAGCTCGACGGTGATCTTCGGCGCAAGGCCGAGCGACGGCTCGTCGAGCAGGAGCAGCCGCGGAGCCGACATGAGGGCGCGCGCGATCGCGAGCAGCTGTTGCTCGCCGCCGCTCAGCCCCGAGGCGGCGCGTGAGGCGCGCTCGCCCAGCCGAGGGAAGCGCTCGAGCCACCGGTCGGCATCGGCGAGCGCGGTGCGCCGCTGGCGCGTCGCGCCTCCGACGAGGAGGTTCTCGCGCACGGTCAGGTCTCCGAAGGTGCCGCGCCCCTGCGGAACGTGCGCGATGCCCGCCGCCGCGACGCGGTACGGCGGGGCGCCGACGAGCTCGGCGTCGCCCCACCGGATCGACCCGCTGACACGGCACAGGCCGGAGATCGTCCGCAGGATCGACGTCTTGCCCGCGCCGTTCGCTCCGAGGATCACCAGGCGGCCGCCCTCCGGCACCTCGAGCTCCACGTCGCGCAGCACGGTGACGGGCCCGTAGCCGGCCTCCGAGATCTCGACGGCGAGACGGCTCATGCCGCTCGCCCCAGGTATGCCGCGATCACCGCGGGGTCCTGCGCGACCTCGCGGGGATCCCCCTCGGCGATCAGCCTGCCGAAGTCGAGCACCGCGACGCGATCGCAGACAGACGTCACGAGCCCCATGTGGTGCTCGACGAGCAGGATCGCCGCGCCCCGCTCTGCGGCGAGGCGGCGCAGCGTCTCGCCGAGCTCGATCACCTCGCCGTGCACGAGGCCGTTCGCCGGCTCGTCGATGAGCAGCAGCCGAGGAGAGCCGAGCAGAGCCCGCGCGAGCTCGATCCGCTTGAGGGTGCCGAAGGGAAGCGTGCCGACGATGCGACCCGCGACCGAGGCGAGGTCGAGCTCCTCGAGCAGCGCGAGCGCGGCGGCGCGCGTCTCGTCCTCGGAGCGTCTGACGTGAGGAGCCGCGGCGGCGGTGGCCCACCAGCCCCCGCGGCTGGCGTGATACGCCCCGGCCATGACGTTCGCGAGGACCGTCTGGCTCTGGAGCAGCCCGATGTTCTGGAAGGTGCGGCCCACGCCGAGGCTTGCGATGCGATGGCGGGGGAGGCCGACGATGCGCTCGCCGGCCACGGTGATCGTGCCCGACTGCGGGCGGTAGAGCCCGCTGATGCAGTTGAACAGGCTGGTCTTGCCCGCCCCGTTGGGGCCGATGAGGCCGACGACCTCGCCGTCGCCCACCGCGAGGCTCGGGCCGTCGAGCGCCGTGAGGCCTCCGAAGGACAGGCGCACCTCGTGCACCTCGAGCAGCTTCGCCATCGTCGCTCCTTCGCGGACGTGTCGATGCGGGCCCTGGGCCGGGCTCCCGGCCCAGGGCGCCGCGGTCAGTTGACGGTGTACGTGCCCTCGGCGACGTCCCAGGTCTCGCCGTTGAACACCTGCACCTTGAGCTCGGTGAACACGTACGGGTAGTCGGGAGTCGTGGTGATCGGCACCGGGGCCAGGTCGAGCTCGACCGCATCGAACGACGTCGCCGAGGCGAGCAGGTCGGCGCGCGTGCAGCCCTGCATCCCTTGGAGCGCGAGCTCGAGCAGCTGGGCCGTCTGGTAGCCCGCCGCCGCGGGGGCGAAGGCGGCGTTCACCTCGTCGGGGTGCGCGGCCGCGAACGTCGTCCAGGCATCGAAGCCCGCGTCGCCGGCGAGCGACGGGTCGGTGATGTCCTTGGTGTAGGACACCGACACGGTGCCGTCGGCGGCGCCTTCGCCCGCGGGCTTGAGGAAGAACGTCGCGTCCGCCGCGGGGGCGTTGATGACGGTGGTGGCGTCCCACCCCAGCTCGAGCTTCTTCTTGAGCGACTGCGTCGCGAACGCGCCCACCGCCCAGTTGAGGAAGATGTCGGCGTCGGACGACGCGAGCGAGGTCACCTGGCTGTCCACCGACGCGCTCGCGAGCTCGTAGGGCTCGGACGCCACGATCTCGATGCCGGTGCCCTCGAAGGCGGCCTCGAAGCCGGCCACCACGCTCTCGCCGAAGTCGTCGTTCTGGTACAGGATGGCGGCCGTCGAGTCCGGGTGATTCTCGATGAGGTACTCCGCGAGCGCCTGCACCTCGAAGCCGTACTGGGGCATGAAGCCGATGGTCCACGGATCCGTCTCGTGGAGCGCGAGGATCGCGTCGGTACCCGTGCCCACGTAGAGGTTCGGCACCCCGGCCTCCTCGATGTAGGGAGCGACCGAGATCGCGGCGCCGGTCCCGAGCACGCCCGCGAGGGCGAACACCTGGTCCTGCTCGACGAGGGTGCGCACGTTGGCGGCCGTCTTCGCGGGGTCGTAGCCATCGTCGACCACGTTGACGGTGACCGTCCGCTTGATGCCGTCCGCGAACTCGAGCCCACCCGCGGCGTTGATGTCGTCGAAGTAGATCTGGAGCGTCTGACCGATCGCGCCGTACGCAGCGGCAGGGCCGGACAGCGGGATCGAGTTGCCGATCAGCACCTCGGTGTCCGTGAAGCCGGGGTCGCATGCCTCGAAGACCGGAGGCCCGCTCGCCTCCGCCGTGGCGGAGCCGGTGGTCTCGGGCTCCGCCGCGGGCGTCTCCTCGATGGCGTCCCGTCCCGCGCATCCGGCGAGCACGAGCGCGCCGAGTGCAAGGCCGGCCACGGTGCCGGGGCGGGTCAGGCGAGATGGGGTGGGTGTGGGCGTGGGCATGGTCGCTCCTCAGGTGAGTGCGTGCGGCGCCGTGCGTTCGCGCGCGGCCGCGGTCGGGTGAGCCGATGAGCGCGTTCCTTCACGGGTGCGCGCATCGTGATCGGGGGCGACGGGCTCGCCCTCCGTCGTGGTGCCGAGCGCGTGGTCATGCGGTGGCAAGGCGAGAGGACCGTTGGACGGTCGACTGCGATGGTTCATCGCCGCGCTCCTACTCCTCATTGAGCAGATAAGTGAATGGCAGTTCACAGACTAATGCGACGCTGAAGGTGACGCAAGGCTGTCGTCGCACCTGGATGTGATGTGGGACGGTGCAGAGGTTGCGACTTCGTGCCTGGTAGATCTACGATCGGCAACGGCGAGTCCAGGTTCAAGACAACGCGCCG
Organism: Demequina sp. NBRC 110056; assembly: GCF_002090155.1. GTDB lineage: Bacteria > Actinomycetota > Actinomycetes > Actinomycetales > Demequinaceae > Demequina. Next base: position 211,444 of record NZ_BBRM01000002.1, read on the forward strand.
TTATCAAAAAGTGATCCCGGATTCACGTAGGTGTGACTACGCGGAGCGGCGCCCACGGACGCGCGCTCGGTGGCTACGCGGGCAGGGGTGCGGCGTCCACCAGCGCCATGCGGCTGCGCAGCACGTCCTCGGCCTCGGCGACGATGCGCCGGACGACGTCGCCCGCCGGTGGGACGTCATGGATGAGCCCCTGGACGAGGCCCACCGTCCAGATCCCGGCGTCGAGGTCGCCATCCTCGAAGACCTTGCGGCCACGCGCGCCGGCGACCAGGGGTCGCACGTCCTCGAACTCGCCGCCCTCGGCGAGGATCTGGACCACCTCGTCGCTGACGGCGTTCTTCGCGACCCGCGCGGTGTTGCGCAACGACCGGAAGATGAGGTTGGTGTCGAGCTCGCTCGCCTCGACGATCCGGTCCTTGACCACCTGCGAGATCGGTGACTCCTGGGTGCACATGAAGCGAGAGCCCATGTTGATCCCGTCCGCGCCGAGGGCGAGCGCGGCGGCGAGGCCACGACCGTCGCCGAAGCCGCCGGACGCGATGAAGGGGATGGTCAGCTGGTCCGCAGCGGCGGGGATGAGCACGAGACCCGGGACGTCGTCCTCGCCGGGGTGTCCGGCGCACTCGAAGCCGTCGATCGAGACTGCGGTCACGCCCACCTTCTCCGCCTTGAGGGCGTGCCTCACGCTCGTGCACTTGTGGATCACTCGGACCCCGTGCTCATGGAACATCTCCATGTGGGGCTCCGGGTTCGAGCCGGCGGTCTCGACGATGGTCACCCCGGCATCCACGATCGCTCGACGGTACTCGTCGTACGGCGGCGGGTTGATCGAAGGCAGGATCGTCAGGTTCACGCCGAACGGCTTGTCCGTCAGCGTTCGCGCTCGCTCGATCTCCCTGACCAGATCCTGCGGTGTGGGCTGCGTGAGCGCGGTGATGATGCCGAGCCCGCCGGCCTCCGACACCGCCGCCGCGAGCTCGGCGCGACCCACCCACATCATCCCGCCCTGGACGATCGGGTGGTCGATCCCCAGCGCCTGCGTGAACCTCGTCGTGAGCATCGGAGCGCTCCCTTACTCGTAGATCTCGCCGGACTCGGCGCGCGCCACGAGCGACGCCGGGGGGTCGAAGCGGTCGCCGTAGGCTGCGGCGAGCTCTCGGGACCGTGCGACGAAGCCGGGAAGTCCGCCCTCGTACTGGTTGACGTACTGCAGGACGCCGCCGGTCCATGCCGGGAAGCCGATGCCGTAGATGGACCCGATGTTCGCGTCCGCGACGCTGGTGAGCACGCCCGCATCGAGGCAGGCGATCGTGTCGAGCGCCTCCGCGAACAGCATGCGCTCCTGCAGGTCGATCAGGGGAAGGTCGAGGGTCCCGGAGGCGTACCGGTCGCGCAGCCCCGGCCACAGCCGCGTGCGGCGTCCATCCTCGCCGTAGTCGTAGAAGCCGGCGCGAGCCTTGCGGCCCGTGCGCCCCTGCTCGTCCACCATCCAGTCGACCACCGGCTCGGCGGGATGGGCATCCCAGCCTCCGCCCTCCGCGAGCGCGGCGTCGCGCGTCTCGTTGCGGATCTTCTGGGTGAGGGACAGGGTGAGCTCGTCGAGCAGCTGGAGGGGGCCGGCCGGGTACCCGGCCTGGAGCGCCGCCTGCTCCACGGACGAGGGCTCGACGCCTTCGCCGACGGCGGCGACGGCCTCGTCGATGAAGCGCCCGATCACCCGTGAGGTGAAGAAGCCGCGGGCGTCGTTCACGACGATCGGCGTCTTGCGGATCTGCAGGACGAAGTCGAACACCTTGGCGAGCACCTCGTCGCTGGTGCGCTCGCCGCGCACGATCTCGACCAGCGGCATCTTGTCGACGGGGGAGAAGAAGTGGATGCCGATGAAGTCCTCGGAGCGCTTCACCCCCTCGGCGAGCAGGGTGATGGGCAGCGTCGAGGTGTTCGACCCGAGCACCGCATCGGGTTCGACGATGTCCTGGATCTCTCCGAACACCGTGCGCTTCACCTCGGCCGACTCGAACACCGCCTCGATCACGATGTCGACTCCCGCGAAGTCGGCGGGCTCGGCCGTCGGGGTGATGCGCGCGAGCAGCTGCTCGCTACGGTCCGGCGTGGCCTTGCCGCGGTCGAGCGCCTTGGCCTCGAGCGCGCGGGCGTAGTCCTTGCCCTTCTCTGCCGCCTCGAGGGACATGTCCTTGAGGACCACGTCGATCCCGCTGCGCGCGGCGACGTAGGCGATCGCCGCGCCCATCATGCCGGCCCCGATGACTCCCAGCTTGGAGGCCTGGAAGGGCGCGGGTCCGGAGGGACGGCTCGCTCCGGCGTTGATCTCCTGGAGGTCGAAGAAGAATGCCTTGATCATGTTCTTGGCCACCTGCGAGTGGGTGAGGCTCACCAGGTAGCGCGACTCGATGGTCGACGCGGTGTCGAAGTCGACGAGCGCTCCCTCGACGGCTGCCGCCATCGCGGCGCGGGGAGCGGGCAGGGGCGATCCCTTGATCTGCTTGCGCAGCATCGCGGGCATGGCGCCCAGCACGGCCGCCATGGATGGCGACGAAGGCGAGCCGCCCGGCAGCCGGAAGCCCTTCTCGTCCCAGGCCTTCACGGGCGAGGGGTTGGCAGCGATCCACGCCTTCGCGCGCTCACGCACACGCTCGGCGGGGACCACCTCGTCGATCAGGCCGATCGCGAGCGCGTCCTCCGCCGAGAACTTGGTGGCCGGCAGGATCACCTCCGACAGCGCCTTCGTCAGGCCGAGCATGCGCACGGTGCGGGTGACCCCGCCTCCACCGGGCAGGAGCCCGAGGGACACCTCCGGCAGGCCGAAGCGGGCGCCCTTCGCATCGCTCGCGGCGATCCGGTAGTGGGTCGCGAGCGCCACCTCGAGGCCGCCACCGAGCGCCGTGCCGGTGAGCATGGCCACGACGGGCTTGCCGAGCTGCTCGAGCCTGCGCAGCAGCGCCTTGACGTGCTCGATGTGCGCCATCTCCTCCGCGGCGCGCGAGGGGTCGGCGGCGCGCAGCAGGTTGAGGTCTCCGCCGGCGAACCAGCTCTTCTTCGCCGAGGCGAGGATGACGCCTGCGATGCGCTCGCGCTCGGACTCCAGGCGTTCGACCGTGTCCTCGAGGGCGGCGACGAAGTGCGCGTTCATCGTGTTGGCCCCGCTCGCGGGGTCGTCCATGGTGATGGTGACGACGCTGTCGTCGTCCTCGTCCCACGCGTAGCGGGCGGCTGCTGCGGTGTGCTCGATCACGCTCATGGTGTGGCCTTCCTAGACTCGCTCGATGATGGTGGCGACGCCCATGCCCGCCCCGACGCACAGGGTGGCCAGGCCGCGCTGGAGATCGCGGCGCTCGAGCTCGTCGAGCAGGGTGCCGAGGATCATGGCGCCGGTCGCGCCGAGGGGGTGGCCCATGGCGATCGCGCCGCCGTTGACGTTGACCTTGTCGTGAGGGATCGACAGCTCCTTCTCCCACTTGAGGACCACCGACGCGAACGCCTCGTTGAGCTCGAAGAGGTCGATGTCCTCGACGGTCAGCCCAGCACGGTCGAGGACCTTGCGGGTGGCCAGAGTCGGACCCGTCAGCATGATCGTGGGCTCGGAGCCCGTCGCGGCAGCGCAGACGATGCGCGCGCGGGGCGTGAGCCCCATGCGTTCGCCCACCTCCCGGGACCCGATCAGCACGAGTGCGGCGCCGTCCACGATGCCCGACGAGTTGGCGGCCGTGTGGACGTGCTCGATCGCCTCGAGCTGGTGGTACTTCTGGAGCGCGACGGCGTCGTAGCCCGCGTCGGCGCCCATCGCGGCGAAGGACGGCGTGAGGGCGCCGAGGGACTCGACGGTCGAGCCGGGCCTGCGGTGCTCGTCGTGATCCAGCACCGTCACGCCGTTGAGGTCGCGCACGGGCACGACCGAGCGGTCGAAGCGGCCCTCGCTCCAGGCGACGTCCGCGCGCCGCTGCGACTCGACCGCGTACGCGTCGACATCCTCGCGAGAGAAGCCCTCGATGGTCGCGATCAGGTCCGCGCTGATGCCCTGCGGCACGAAGTGGAGATCGTAGTTCGTCGTCGGGTCCTGGACGTAGGCGCCGCCGTCGGAGCCGAGCGGGATCTTGGACATGGACTCGACGCCGCCGGCGATCACCAGGTCGTCGAAGCCGCTGGCGACCTTCTGCGCCGCGGTGTTGACGGCCTCGAGCCCGGAGGCGCAGAAACGGTTGAGCTGCACGCCGGGCACGGACTCGGGAAGGCCCGCGACGAGCGCCGCGGTGCGGGCGATGTCGCCGCCCTGCTCGCCGATGGGGGACACGACGCCGAGGACGACGTCGTCGACCTCGGCGGGCTCGAGGGTCGGGTTGCGCGCCTCGAGCGCGTGGATCAGCCCCACCACGAGATCGACGGGCTTCGTGCCGTGCAGGGCGCCGCCGCGGTTCTTCCCGCGGGGGGTGCGGACGGCGTCGTAGATGTATGCGTCAGGCATGGGTTCCTCTCAGAGTCCGAGTCCTCGGCCGACGATCTCCTTCATGATCTCCGTCGTGCCGCCGTAGATTGTCGTGATGCGTGCGTCCTCGTAGTCGCGCGCGATCCGGTACTCGCGCATGTACCCGTAGCCGCCGTGCAGCTGGAGGCAACGGTTCACGACCTCGACGTACTGCTCCGTGGTGTGGAACTTCGCTGCCGCAGCGTCCTCCGGAGTGAGCACGCCGTCGTTGTGCAGCCGCAGGCATGCGTCGATGTAGGCGCGGCTGGCGCGGACGGCCGTGACCATCTGCGCCATCTCGAAGCGTGTGTTCTGGAAGGCGCCGATGGGCTGGCCGAACGCGTGGCGCTCCTTGACGTACGCAAGCGTGCGCTCGAGCACGCCCTCGCTCGAGGCGACCGCCGCGGCCGCGATCGAGATGCGCTCCTGCGGGAGGTTGCGCATGAGGCCCGCGAAGCCCTCGCCTTCCGCGCCGAGCAGGTTGGCCACGGGCACCCGCACGTTCTGGAACGCCAGCTCGCTCGTGTCCTGCGCGTGGAGCCCGATCTTGTCGAGCTTGCGGCCCCGCGAGTACCCCGCCGCGTCCGCGGGTATCACCAGCAGGCTGAGCCCGCGATGGGGGTGCTCGGCGGTGCGCACGGCCGTGACGACCAGGTCGGCGTTCTGCCCGTTCGAGATGAAGATCTTCGAGCCGTTCACCACGTACTCGTCGCCGTCGCGCACCGCGCTGGTGCGGATGGCGGACAGATCGGACCCGGTTCCCGGCTCGGACATGGCCACGGCGACGATGCTCGTGCCTGCCGCGATGCCGGGCAGCCAGCGCGCCTTCTGCTCGTCGTTCGTGAGCTCGGTGAAGTAGGGGATGACGATGTCGTTGGACAGCGCGATCCCGGCCATCCCGGAGGACACGGGGTTGCGCGCGAGCTCCTCGCCCATGACGGCGTTGAAGCGGAAGTCGTCGGAGCCGCCGCCGCCGTACTCCTCGGGGATGCCGAACCCGAGGATGCCGGCCTCGGCGGCCCGTTCGAACAGCGAGCGGTCGACCTTGCCCTCCTCGTCCCAGCGGTCCGCGTGAGGGCGTGCGTGCTCCTCGACGAAGGCGGCCACCATCTCGCGGAACTGGCCGTGCTCCTCGTCATACAGGTCGCGCGGCCCGACGACGCCTCCGAGCGCCCGGGTCGCGGTTGTGGTCGCGGTCATCGCGCCTCCGATCGTCCTTGATCTTGCCGACAGATTTTTTATACCATATTAGAAATCGCCGTGGCGAGAACTTGATCGAAAGTAGTGATCGGTGTTCGCTGGGCTCAGGTCTTGAACCTGGATTAAGCGATCGCGCAAAGGAGCGTGGCATGAACTCGAGGTCCGCGTCGGCACTGGGCGAGCCGCTGAAGAGGCGCCCGGAACAGGAGCTTCCCGCGCCGGCGCTCGCCGCCGCTGGCCGCCGACTCGAGGGCAAGGTCGCCATCGTCACTGGGGCCAGCCGCGGCATCGGGCGGGCCGTCGCGGAGCGCCTCGTCGAGGAGGGGGCGAACGTCGTGATCACCGGTCGCACCGAGGACGCGCTCGTGGAGGCCGTCGCTCAGATGCCCGACGGAAGAGCGGTGGCCGTCGCGGGCCGCTCGCAGGACCCAGAGCATCGGGCGACCGCGGTCGCGACCGCCGTGGAGCGCTTCGGCGCCGTGGACGTGCTCGTCGCGAACGCGGGCATCAATCCCGTCTACGGACCGCTCGTCGACCTCGACCTCCAGGCGGCGAGCAAGGTCCACGACGTCAACGTCCTCGCGACGCTCGGCTGGGTGCAAGAGGCTTGGCGTGCGGGCCTGGGAGACAGGCCCGGCGCGAACGTCCTCGTGATGTCGTCCGTGACGGGGTCCGTGCCGTCGCCCGGGATCGGCTGGTACGGGGTGACGAAGGCGGCGGTCGCCCACCTGGCGGTGACCCTCGCGGCGGAGCTCGGGCCGCGGGTCCGCGTCAACGCACTCGCGCCCGCGGTCATCACGACGCGCTTCGCGAAGGCGCTGTACGAGGGACGCGAGGAGGAGGTCGCGGCGGCGTACCCCATGGGCAGGCTGGGCCGGCCCGAGGACGTGGGCGCGGCAGCCGCGTACCTGTGCTCGGACGATGCCGCATGGGTGAGCGGTCAGGTGCTCGGCATCGACGGCGGCCTGCTCGCGGCGGGAGGCACGGCATGACGGCCGCGTTGGTCGCACGCACACGCGCCTTCGTCCGCGACGCGGTGATGCCCGCCGAGCCCCCCGCGGGCGTCGGCTTGGGGGCCGATGCGCGAGCGGCCCTGCAGGAGCAGGCACGTCAGGCGGGGGTCTTCGCCCCGCTCGGCCCTGCTGGACTCGGCGGCCAGGGGCTGCCGCTGCGCGAGTGGTCGCCGGTGCTGCAGGAGGCCGGCTACTCCGTGATCGGACCCGCTGTCCTCAACTGCATGGCGCCCGACGAGGGCAACATGCACCTCCTCGAGCGCATCGGCAGCCCGCTCCAGCACGAGCGCTACCTCGCCCCGCTGGTCGCGGGTCGCTTTCGGTCATGCTTCGCGATGACCGAGCCGCACCCCGGCGCGGGCTCCGATCCGGCCGCGCTCGCCACGACCGCGCGGCGCGTCACCGGGGGGTGGGTCATCGACGGCGAGAAGCGCTTCATCTCGGGTGCCGACGAGGCCGACGTCGCGATCGTCATGGCTCGCACCCCGGAGCTTGGCGAGGCCGCCGCGTCGCTGTTCCTCGTGCCGCTGAGCGCCGACGGCGTGGTCGTGGGCCACGCCATCCGCACCCTGGAGACGGCGATCGCCGGCGGTCACCCCCACGTCAGCTTCGAGTCGTGCTTCGTGCCCGACGTGGACGTGCTCGGCGCGCCGGGCGAGGCCTTCCGCCACGTGCAGGTGCGCCTCGGACCCGCCCGGCTCACGCACTGCATGCGATGGCTCGGCCTCGCACGGCGTGCGCACGACACCGCGCTGGACCGGGTCCGCTCGCGCGAGCTGTTCGGCCAGCCCCTCGGGGAGCTCGGCATCGCGCAGGCGCAGCTCGCCGACTCGGAGATCGACCTGGCCACCGCATCGGCCACCATCGACTGGGCGGTCGAGGCGCTCGAGCGTGACCCCCGCGAGGGCGCGAACGCGTCCTCGATCGCCAAGGTGCACTGCTCCGAGGCGGTCTCGCGGGTCATCGACCGAGCGATGCAGCTGTGCGGTGGGGATGGCGTCACGCTCGAGCTGCCGCTGCTCGCGTTCGCCAACGAGGTGCGCCCCTTCCGCGTCTACGACGGGTCGAGCGAGACGCACCGGTGGGCCATCGCGCGCCGCGCGGTCAAGCGGCGAGCTCGTGACCGTGAGGGCGGCGCACCGGCGCTCGACATCCCGGAGGGCGGCCGATGACGGCTCTGCTCACCACCCCCGACGACGTCGATGTCGTGCGCACGCGCCACGACGCGGACCCCGAGCGTCCGCCGTTGCTCGTCGTCGACGCCCTCACCGCCTATCTGGACCGCCGAGGACTCGACGGCGGAGACCTCGCGTGGAGGCGCATCGGCGACGGCCAGGCCAACGTCACCTACGAGCTGCGGAGGGGCCCGCACCGCGTGGTCCTTCGGCGCGGCCCGCGGCCGCCCTTCCCGCCGTCCGCGCACGACATGGTGCGCGAGGCGCGCATCGTCGGGACAGTGGGCGCGCACGGCGTGCCGGCGGCGCGGGTCGTCGCCGTGTGCGACGACGCCGACGTGATCGGGTCGCCCTTCTATCTCATGGACTTCGTCGACGGGCATGTGGTCACGGACGCGTTGCCTCCCGGCTTCGACACCGGCCGCGCTCGGGGTGAGCTCGTGTTGACGGCCGTGGACGCGTTGGCGGCGCTGCACGCGGTGCCGCTCGAGGGCGACGTGGCCACGCTCGGCCGGCCCGAGGGCTACCTCGAGCGCCAGATCCGCCGCTTCCGGGAGCTGTGGCCGCTCAACACCCGCCGCGAGCTCCCGGAGATGGACCGTCTCGCGACGCGACTCGCGGCGACCAAGCCCGACGCCACCAGCGGTCGCGCGATCGTCCACGGCGACTACCGCATCGGCAACCTCATGTACGCGGCGCCCGACCGACTCGCGGCGATCCTCGACTGGGAGATGGCGACGCTCGGCGACCCGCTCGCCGACCTCGGCTACCTGCTCGCGACCTATTCGGACCCGGCATGGCCGTCCACGGTGATGGACCTCACGCCGGTGACGGCGGGGCCTGGCTTCCCGTCGCGCGAGGAGCTGGCCGCGCGCTACGCCTCCCGCTCGTCGCTGCCCATCGACGCGCTCGCCTGGTACGAGGCCCTCGCCCTGTGGAAGGCCGCCGTCTTCTGCGAGGCCATGCTCACCCGCTGGAGGGCGGGGGAGCGGCCCGGCGACACCTTCGCCCCGACACTGGTGGAGGGCGTGCCCGCGCTCGCCGCCGCCGCCCACGACGCACTCGACAGGAACGCTAGGAGCAGGTCATGAGAATCCTCGTGCTCGCCAAGCCCGTGCCCGACACGTATGGACAGCGCACGCTGTCGCTGGAGACGGGGCTCGCCGATCGCGATGCCGACGTCGCGGTGCTCGACGAGATCTCGGAGCGTGCCCTCGAGGTCGCGTTGGCGCATGCGGGCGACCATGACGGCACCGAGGTCGTCGTGCTCGCGATGGCGCCGCAGTCGCTGCAGGCGTCCTTGCGCAAGGCGCTCGCGATGGGAGCCCACGACGCGGTGCAGGTGGTGGACGACGCGCTCGTCGGCGCCGATGCGGTGCTCACCGCCGAGGTGCTGGCCGCCGCGGCTCAGCGGACCGGCTTCGACCTCATCGTCGCTGGCAACGCCTCGACCGACGGTTCCGGCGGCGTGGTGCCGGCGATGATCGCCGAGCGGCTTGGCATCGCCTGCGCGACCTCACTATCGAGCGCAAGCATCGCCGATGGCGAGGTGCGGGGCGAGCGTGCCTCGGACGGGGCGACGCTGACGGTCTGCGCCGCGCTGCCCGCCGTCATCTCGATCACGGAGGCGTTGCCGGACCCGCGCATGCCCAACTTCAAGGGGATCATGGCCGCGAAGAAGAAGGAGATCGAGACGTTGAGGCTCGGCGACCTCGGCGTCGAGGCCCTGCCCGACGACGTCGCGCGCTCGATCATGGTCGAGGCGAGCGAGAGGCCACCGCGCGAGGCCGGGACCATCATCACGGACACCGGAGACGCCGGCACTCAGCTCGCACGTTTCCTCGTCGCCAACCGGCTCGCCTGAGGAGGACGCCATGTCGACGCCCCAGGACCAGACCATCCTCGTGCTCCTCGACCGCGGCCCGGACGGGCAGCTCGCGGCGTCGGCCGCGGGCCTGCTGGCAGCCGCGGTCGCGCTCGGCACGCCCGTGGCGTTGATCGTGGGCGAGGACGCCGATGCGCTCGCAGAGCGGGCGGCAGCGCTCGGGGCCGCGCGGGTCCTGACCGCACCGGGCGACCAGGATGCGCTCACCGTGCCCGCCGTGGACGCCCTGCAGGCGGCGGCCGGGCACGTGACCCCCGCCGCGGTGATCGCCGCGCACTCCGTGGAGGGGCGAGAGGTCGCGGCTCGCTTCGCGCTGCGCACAGGCGCCGCGCTCGCGCTGGACGCCGTCGCGGTGGAGCGCGACGAGGAGGGCATCGTCGCGCGCCATGCCGCCTACGGCGGGGACTACCTCGTGACCTCCGCAGCGACGTTCGGCGCGCCGGTGATCACCCTGCGCGAGGGCAGCGTGGACGCGCCACCTCCCGGCGACGGCGCCGGTGGCGACATCGCGCCCGAGGTGCTCGACGTGACACCGTCGGAGGCTCCGGCGGCGCGCGTCGAGTCGGTCGAGCCGGCCCGAGAGGCGTCGGACCGGCCCGACCTGCGCAGCGCTGCCAAGGTGGTCTCCGGAGGACGTGGCCTGGGCAGCGCCGAGCAGTTCGCGCTGGTCGAGGAGCTCGCCGATGCGCTCGGCGCCGCGGTCGGTGCCTCCCGCGCGGCGGTCGACGCGGGCTTCGTGCCTGCCTCGCATCAGGTGGGGCAGACCGGCGTGTCCGTCTCGCCCCAGCTGTACGTCGCGCTCGGGATCTCCGGCGCGATCCAGCACCTCGCGGGCATGCAGACGGCGAGCACCATCGTCGTGATCAACACGGACGACAAGGCGCCGCTGTTCGAGATCGCCGACTTCGGCGTCGTCGGCGACGTCTTCACCGTCGTGCCGCAGCTCATCGAGGCGCTCCGCTCGGAGGGATCCTCGTGACTCGGCAGCTGCGGCGCGGGCTGCCGCGCGTCGCCGGCGGCGAGCCGTGGCCGCCGGCGGCCGCCGCGCGGGAACAGTCGGGCGGGGCGTCCGAGGGCTCCGCAGGTGCCGGGCCAGCCACGGCATCGGCTCTCAAGGCTGCGCCAGCGTCGGGGGACGCGGTGCTCGAGCCCGGCGGGGCAGCGCTGCCCGCGCTCGGCTCCGGAGGACGGGCACCGACGGCCGACCGCGTGGAGGTGGCGCTCCGGCGCGGCCTGCCGCGGGAAGCCGGGGGAGACCCGTGGCCGCCCGAGGGAACGGCGATGGCGCGCGTGTCCGCAGCGGCGGTGCCCGCCAGCGTCGGCGTCGAGCGTCGCGCCGAGTCCAGCGCCGACCCCATCGCCGACGCCATCGCCCCGCCCGTCGGAGCTCCCAGCGCCGAGCCCGGCGCAGCGTCCGGTGGGCCGACGCCATCCATCGCTGACCCCATCGCCGAGCCGAGCGCCCAGTCCAGTGCCCAGCCGAGCGCCCAGCCCTCTCCCGCGGCGCCGGCGCCCACTCCTCGGTGGGTGGTGCTCACGCGCATCGGCGTTCTCGCGGCGGTGGCGCTCGCCGCGCTGGTGCTGCTCGCGCGGTGGTTGATGACCGTTCCTGGAGTCGCGGACTTCGTCGCGTCCTATCCGGGCGCCGCGCCCATGCCTGAGGACGCTCCCGTGGGCATCCCGCCGTGGCTGTCCTGGACGCACCTGTTCAACGTCTTCCTCATGGTGACGATCGTGCGGACGGGCCTGCTCGTGCGCACCCAGCAGCGGCCGGAGGCCTACTGGGCGCCGCGGGAGGATCCGCGCGCGCGGATCAGCCTCATGGCATGGACGCACCAGGCGGTCGACGTGCTCTGGATCGTCAACGGCGTCGTGTACGTCGCGCTCTTGTTCGCGACGGGTCAGTGGATGCGGATCGTGCCCACCAGCTGGGAGGTGGTGCCCAACGCGCTCTCGTCGGTGCTGCAGTACCTGTCCCTCGAGTGGCCCGCCGAGGACGGCTGGGTGCACTACAACGGGCTCCAGCAGCTCGCCTACTTCACCACCGTGTTCATCGCGGCCCCTCTCGCGATCGCGACGGGCGTGCGCATGAGCCTCGCGTGGCGCTCAGGGCCGCGTCGGGACCGGATCTACCCGCTCGAGTGGGCGCGTCGGCTGCACTTCCCGGTGATGATCTACTTCGTCGCCTTCGTCGTCGGCCACGTGGCGCTGGTCCTCGCGACGGGCGCACAGGAGAACCTCAATCACATCTACGCGGCGCGCACCGGCGGCGGCTGGCTGGGCTTCGCCCTGTTCGTCGCCTCGACGGTCGTGATCGCCGGTGCCGCGATCGCGCTGCGACCGCTTCTGGTCGCCCCCGTGGCGCGACGCTTCGGGAACGTGAGCGGGCGATGATCGCATCGCAATGTATACACAGCACCCAGATTGGGCGTACTATCTCCAGCAGAGGCGCTTCAATGTATGCACACGAGGGAGTGACGGGCGTGAGAACCAGCGAGCGGGTCTACCGGCAGCTGTGCGACGAGATCCTCGACGGCACGCTCGCTCCCGGCGCGGTCCTCGCGGAGGTCGAGCAGGCCGAGCGGCTGGGAGTGTCACGCACGCCGCTGCGGGAGGCGCTCGCGCGGCTGCAGGCCGAAGGCCTCGTCGTCGCGCGGGGGGGGCGAGGGCTGATCGTCGCCGCGCTGAGCCCTCAGAACGTGCGCGAGCTGCACGAGGTGCGCGAGGCGCTCGAGGTCAAGGCAGCTCGGCTCGCCGCGCTGCGCCGCGACCCGGAGGTCTTCGACGACCTGCGAGCTCAGGTCCGCGAATCCGCGCGCGACCTCGACACTGCCGGCGGACGCGCCGCGTTCTACGAGACCGTCGGGCGGATGGATGCCGCGATCGACGCAGCAGCGGCGAGCCCACACCTGCTCGCCGCCCTGCGCGGCGTGCGCGTGCACGTCGCCCGTGTCCGCCGTCTCGCCCAGGACGACGCGGAGCGGCTGCGCAGCGCGGCGCACGAGCACCTGATGATCCTCGACGCGATCGTCGAGGGCAACGAGTCCATGGCGGCGCACGCCACCGAGCTTCACCTGCATCGCAGCCTTGCGGCGGTCCTGTCCGCGATGGCTGCGTCCACCGTCCCCGTCCCCGTCCTCGAGGAGAGCCGTCCGTGATCACCCACACCGTCCGAGCCCACAAGTCCGCGGAGGCGCTTCCTCGTGAGGAGCAGCTCGCCTGGCGGATCGCCGAGGTCGCCAGCGAGCGTGTCGAGGTCACGCCCGAGGTCGAGGACATGGTCATCAACCGGATGATCGACAACGCGGCCGTCGCCGTCGCCTCGTACGGACGCGAGGCTCCTAGCGCCGCGCGCACCCAGGCGCTCGCGCATCGGCCCTCCACCGGCGGCGCCGGCGCCACGGTGTTCGGCGAGCCGCAGGGAACGCGCGTGAGCGCCGAGTGGGCGGCGTGGGCCAACGGCGTCGCCGTGCGCGAGCTCGACTACCACGACACCTTCCTTGCCGAGGAGTACTCCCACCCCGGGGACAACATCCCGCCGCTGCTCGCCGTCGCGCAGCACGCCGCCGCTCGCGGCCTCAGCGGCGCGGACCTGCTCCACGGCCTCGTCACCGGGTACGAGATCCAGATCGACCTCGTGAAGGCGATCAGCCTGCATCGCCACAAGATCGACCACGTCGCTCACCTGGGGCCCAGCGCGGCGGCGGGCATCGGCACGATGCTCGGCCTTCCGACCGAGGTGATCTTCCAGGCGATCGGCCAGGCACTGCACACCACGACCGCGACCCGACAGTCCCGCAAGGGCGAGATCTCGTCGTGGAAGGCGCACGCGCCGGCACTCGCGGGCAAGCTCGCGGTGGAGGCGATCGACCGCGCGATGCGCGGGCAGACCTCGCCGACTCCCATCTACGAGGGCGAGGACGGAGTCATCGCGTGGTTGCTCGGCGGCTTCGACGCCCGCTACGAGGTGCCGCTGCCCGAGCGCGGCGAGACCCGCCGGGCGATCCTCGACTCGTACACCAAGGAGCACTCGGCGGAGTACCAGTCGCAGGCGTGGATCGACCTGGCGCGCAAGCTGCACCGCGAACGCCCCGACGTCGCCGACCCCGCCAACGTCGAGCGGATCGTGCTCGCGACGTCGCACCACACCCACTACGTGATCGGCAACGGCTCGGAGGACCCGGAGAAGTTCGACCCTCGCGCCTCGCGGGAGACGCTCGACCACTCGCTGCCGTACATCTTCACCGTCGCGCTTCAGGACGGCGGCTTCGACCACGACAGGTCCTACCTCCCCGAGCGCGCAGCGCGGCAGGACACCGTCGACCTGTGGCAGCGCATCAGCACCGTCGAGGACCCCGAGTGGACCCGCCGATACCACTCGAACGACCCGGCGGAGAAGGCGTTCGGCGGCTCCATCGAGATCCACCTGTCCGACGGATCCGTCGTGCGCGACGAGATCGCGGTGGCAGACGCGCACCCGCTCGGCGCGCGGCCCTTCGGCCGCGAGCAGTACATCGCCAAGTTCCGCACCCTCGCCGACGGCATCGTCGAGCCCGGTGAGGCCGAGCGCTTCCTCGACGCCGTGCAGCGTCTGCCCGAGCTCGCCGGCGGCGAGCTCGTCGGTCTCGGCGTCGCGGTGAGCGCCGAGGCTCGCGCTGCCGCCCCCCGCCCCGCCGGACTGCTCTAGGAGGCGCACGTGCTGTACTCGACCGCGACCCCCGCCGACAAGCGCGCCGCGTTTCGCGCGCGCCTCGCCTCGGGCGAGCTGCTGCGCTTCCCGGGCGCGTTCAACCCGCTCAGCGCACGCATCATCGAGCGCCACGGCTTCGAGGGGGTCTACATCTCGGGAGCGGTGCTCTCGGCGGACCTGGGCCTGCCGGACATCGGCCTCACGACGTTGTCGGAGGTCGCGGGCCGTTCGCGGCAGATCGCGCGGATGACCGAGCTGCCGGCGATCGTGGACGCGGACACGGGGTTCGGCGAACCGATGAACGTCGCCCGCACGGTCCAGGAGATGGAGGACGCCGGTCTCGCCGGGCTCCACATCGAGGACCAGGTCAACCCCAAGCGATGCGGTCACCTCGACGGCAAGGACGTGGTCGACGAGGCCACGGCCGCGCGACGCATCCGCGCGGCCGTCGACGGCCGGCGCGACCCCAACTTCCTCATCATGGCCCGCACCGACGTGCGCGGCGTGGAGGGCTTCGACGCCGCAGCGGACCGCGCGAGGGCGCTGGTCGACGCCGGCGCTGACGCGATCTTCCCCGAGGCGATGGCGACCCTCGAGGAGTTCGCCGCGATCCGTGCGGCGGTCGACGTCCCGATCCTCGCGAACATGACCGAGTTCGGGAAGTCCGAGCTGTTCACGGTCGACCAGCTGCGTGACGTCGGCGTGAGCATCGTCATCTGGCCGGTGTCGCTGCTGCGCCTGGCGATGGGAGCCGCCGAGCGTGGGCTCCAGGAGCTCACCGGGGAGGGAAGGCTCACCGCGAAGCTGGGCGAGATGCAGCACCGTGCGGACCTCTACGACCTCATCGACTACGAGGGCTACGCCCACTTCGACAGCGACATCTTCACGTTCGACGTCACCAAGGACTGACGACCCCACCACAGGAACGACCACCACCGCACCATCACAAGGGAGTGATCATGAGCGAGGACACCGAGATCAAGAAGGGCCTGGCAGGCGTCAAGGTCGACTACACCGCCGTCTCGAAGGTGAACGCCGAGACGAACTCGCTGCTGTACCGCGGCTACCCGGTCCAGGAGCTCGCGGCGACCAAGGACTTCGAGGAGGTCGCGTACCTCCTGTGGCATGGGGAGCTGCCCACGCCCGAGCAGCTGGCGAGGTTCGTCGCCCTCGAGCGGGCGCATCGGGCCCTCGACCCGGGAGCGAAGCGCCTCATCGACGGGCTGCCCAGCACGACGCACCCCATGGACATGGTGCGCACGGCCGTCAGCATCTTGGGTGCCGAGGACGCGACGGCCTGGAGCTCCGACCCCGACGACATCCTCGACAAGGCGTTGATCCTGTTCGCGAAGCTGCCGGCGATCGTCGCCTACAGCCAGCGCCGCAGCCGCGGTCTCGGGCTCGTCGAGCCCCGCCGTGACCTCGGCTACGCCGCGAACTTCCTGTGGATGACGTTCGAGGAGGAGCAGCCCGAGGTGGTGCGCAAGGCCTTCGACGTGTCGATGACTCTCTACGCCGAGCACTCGTTCAACGCCTCGACGTTCACCGCGCGCGTGGTGACCTCGACGCTGTCGGACTACTACAGCGCGATCGTGGCGGCGATCGGCGCGCTCAAGGGGCCCCTCCACGGCGGCGCCAACGAGGCCGTGATGCGCACCTTCGAGGAGATCGGCTCCGCCGAGGCCGTCGCGCCGTGGCTGGACGAGGCTCTCGCCGACAAGCGCAAGATCATGGGCTTCGGCCACCGCGTGTACAAGCGCGGCGACTCTCGCGTTCCCACCATGAAGGCCGCGCTCGACACCCTCGTCGACCACTACGAGCGGCCCGACCTCGCGGCGCTGTACGACACGCTCGAGTCCGAGTTCGTGTCGCGCAAGGGCATCTACCCGAACCTCGACTACCCCTCCGGACCGGCGTACCACCTCATCGGCTTCGACACGGAGATCTTCACGCCGCTGTTCGTCGCAGCGCGCGTCACCGGGTGGACCGCGCATATTCGCGAGCAGCTGGCGTCGAACGCGCTGATCCGCCCGCTGAGCGTCTACGACGGACCCGCCGAGCGACACATCGAGGGCTACGTGCCCGACGAGGCGCACCTCGCCGCCGCGGCACGGGAGGCCGAGAGCGTGCACTGACGCCGCAGTGAGGGGTGGGCGGAGGGTGTCGACCCCAAGGGAGCGTGCACACGGCCGATGCGCGCTCAGTCGTCGTCGACGTCCGCCTCCGCGGCTGGGACCGACGACAGCAGGGCGAGCACGCCGGCGTCCGTCGCGGGCGGCCGCTCCTCGTCGTACCAGGCACCCTCGAAGGTGGTCCCGGTGAGGTCGGCGTCGGTCAGGACGGCGTCCGACAGGTCCACCCCGGCGAGCGTGGCCTCGGTCAGGTCGGCGCCCGTGAGATCCGCGGCGGTGAGGTCAGCGCCGGTGAGGTCGGCCTCGGCGAGCGAGGCGGTCACGAGGCTCGAGCGCTTGAGCTCGGCGCCGCGCAGAGAGGCGTCCGCGAAGTCGGCATCGTCGAGCGGCAGCCCGCTCAGCTGCGCCCCGTCGAGCAAGAGCCCCGAGAACGGCAGGGTGGAAGTCTCGGCCATCACCGCCTGACGCACGAACAGCGAGTTCGACAGGGCCTCGCTGTGAGCGTTCTGGGCGTCCGTGCGGCGTGCGTCGAGCCCGAACATCACGCCGGAGACCGCGAACGCGAGCACCACGCCGCCGATGACCTCCAGCCACAGATCGTCGCGATTGCGGGCGATGAAGCCTCGCACCCCTCGCGTGGTCGTCGGCTCTGCCATGCCCACCCCCATGGACGTTCGCGCCGGTGCTGAGGCAGCGGCATGTGCCAGGCACGATACAGCACCGCGGCCGCACTCACCAGGGTGCTCCCGTGACCAAGGAGCGCTGACCTGGGAGCGCGTGCCAGCCCGCGCATCGGCCCTCCGCGTGCTTCGCCGGCGACGCGCCGCGCCCCTCGCGCGGGGGCGCGCGAGGAGGCCGCGAACTCTCAGAAAGTCTCATAGAACGCGAGTCAGGCTGGGAGATGCATACCGGCCGCAGTCGCCCGATTGCGGGTGGCCGGCCACGACCACGAGGACAGGAGACAGCATGCTGAAGAAGTCCATCGGCGCGGTCGCACTCGCGTGCGGCGCCATCGCGCTGACTGCGCCGGTCGCAGCCGCCGGCCAGGATCATGGCGGCAAGGACCGTGAGGGCCGCGGTGGCTCGTCCATCGAGCGGCTCCTCGACCGCGTCGACGCCGAGGGCGCCTACGAGCACCTCGAAGCCTTCCAGGAGATCGCCGAGGCCAACGGCGGCAACCGCGCGTCGGGCTTCGCCGGCTACGACGCGTCCGCCGACTACGTCGCCGAGCGCATGCGCAAGGCGGGCTACCGCGTGAGCGTCGAGGAGTTCACCTTCGACTCCTTCGAGGAGCTCTCGGAGGCCGAGCTCGAGCAGGTCTCGCCGGTGCCCACCGTCTACGAGAACCTGGGCGAGCCGGGCTTCGCGACCATGGAGTACTCGGGCTCGGGCGACGTCACCGCGACCGCCGAGGCCGTCGACATCATCGACCCCGCGGGCACCGAGGCGAACACGTCGTCCTCCGGGTGCGAGGCCGAGGACTTCGCTGGCTTCACCGCGGGCAACATCGCCGTCGTCCAGCGCGGCACCTGCGGCTTCGCCGACAAGGCCGCCAACGCCGAGGCGGCGGGCGCCGTGGGCGTCGTCATCTTCAACGAGGGCCAGGAGGGCCGCACGGACAACTTCGCCGGCACCCTGGGCGGCACCGGCATCACCATCCCGGTCGTAGGCGCGTCCTACGCCGTGGGAGCCGAGCTCGCCGCGGGCGGCGTCGAGGTCCGCGTGTCCGTCGACGCCCAGACCGAGACCCGCGAGACGTCCAACGTCATCGCCGAGTCGCGCTGGGGCGACGAGGACAACGTCGTCATGGCCGGCGCCCACCTCGACTCCGTGGCGGAAGGGTCCGGCATCAACGACAACGGCTCTGGCTCTGCGGCGCTGCTCGAGGTCGCGGAGGCCCTGGGCAAGTCCAAGAAGGGCAACAACCAGGTGCGCTTCGCCTGGTGGGGTGCCGAGGAGTCGGGCCTCATCGGCTCCTACGAGTACACCGGCGCCCTGACGGAGGAGGAGATCGACCAGATCGCTCTGTACCTCAACTTCGACATGGTCGCCTCGCCCAACCACATCTTCGGCATCTACGACGGCGACGGGTCGGACTTCGGCCTGACCGGTCCCGAGGGCTCGGCGGACGTCGAGGCCACCTTCGAGGAGTTCTACGAGTCCGCGGGCGAGCCGTTCCAGGGCACCGAGTTCTCCGGACGCTCCGACTACGCCGGGTTCATCGACGTCGGCATCCCCGCCGGCGGTCTGTTCACCGGAGCCGAGGGCATCAAGACCGAGGAGGAGGCCGCGCTGTACGGCGGCACCGCTGGCGAGGCGTACGACCCGTGCTACCACTCGGCGTGCGACGACCTCAGCAACCTCAACCTCGAGGCACTCGACACCAACGTCGACGCGATCGCCTACGCGCTGGCCACCTACGCGCACAGCACGGAGGACGTCAACGGCGTGGTGCCCGACAAGGGCCACGGCTGGGGCCACGGCAAGGACAAGGACGGCAAGGACAAGGGCCGCGACGACTGGAAGCGCAAGGGTCACGGCAAGGGCGACCAGCGCCCCGGCCGCAGCGGCTGGGACGACTGAGCGCGAGCATCGGCGCACGGTAGAACTGGTGCGCTGACCGATCGGCGCAGTGTGTGATCGGCGCAGTGTGTGATCGGCGCTGAGCAAGGGGAGGGCGCGGTCCTGCGGGGCCGCGCCCTTCCGCGCGCCTCATGCCCGCGCCAGGAGGTGCTGAGCGCACGTGCGCGCTCGCAACGTGAGCTCAGCACCTCGTGGGGCCCGTGAGCGCGACGCACGTGGTCATGAGGGCCGCCTGCGCTGACGTACCCTTGGGCGGTCCCACGGGCGCCACCCGGCGCCCAACCCTCACACGACGCGGTGTGAGCCGGCGCTGACGGCCTCCCGCGTGACTGGAGCTGCCACCGCATGCCGCGCAAGCGCACCATCGCCCTTCTGTCGGTCGTCATCCTCGGCGCCGGAGTCGCCGCCGCGTACATCTACGCGCGGCCGCTCCTCATCACAGGCACCGGCTACGCCGCACACAACGCATGCGCCGTCGAGTCGATCGCGGGACGCACGGATCCCGAGACGGACCTGCCGGCGAACCCGCTGGTGCCGGTGCTGCGCGTGAGCACGACACCCGACAGCGATGGCGCTCGGGCATCGATCCTTGGCGTCGCGGCGAGCCAGACCGCGTGGCAGATCCCAGGGTTCGGCTGCACCCTCGCACCCGACCGTCCCGACGCTTGGGGTGAGGCCACCGCCGTCAGCACGGAGGCGAACCCCTACGCGGCGCTCCCGCTGACGCCGGGCGACGACGAGGCCGTCACGGACGCGCTCGCGCACGGGTTCGGAGACGACCTGGGCGAGGAGGACCGCCAGGCGCTGGGCACGCGAGGCATCGTCGTGCTCAAGGGCGGCGAGCTCGTCGCCGAGCGCTACGCGGAGGGCTTCGACCGGGCCACTGCGCAGCTGGGCTGGTCGATGAGCAAGAGCGTCACGGACCTGCTCGTGGGCCGCTACGTCGCCCAAGGTGAGGTGTCGCTCGACGACGATCACCTGCGCGAGGAGTGGACCGATGCGCGCGCCGGCATCACCGTGCGGCACCTGCTGCAGATGACGAGCGGCCTGGAGTGGGACGAGACCTACGACCTCGGCACGCCCATCACCCAGATGCTCTACGCCGAGCCGGATATGGGCGCCTACGTGGCGTCGCAGGATCTCGCGCACGCGCCAGGGGAGTACCTCCAGTACTCGAGCGGCAGCACGACGGTGCTGTGCGACATCGTGACCGAGGGGCGCGGCGGGGCTGACGCGCCGCGTCGGGAGCTGTTCGCACCGCTGGGACTTGCGAGCGCGGTGATGGAGGCCGACGCCACGGGGACGCCGGTGTGCAGCTCCTACATGTGGGCGACCCCGCGGGAGTGGGCGTCGATCGGGCAGCTCGCGCTGCAGGACGGCGAGTGGAACGGCGAGCGGCTGCTGCCCGAGGGATGGATCGCGCAGTCGACGCTCCCCGTCGACACGGAGGTGGAGCCCGGCTCCGACGGCTACGCGACCGGCTGGTGGGCGAACACCCGAGCAGACGGCACCGTCATCGATCCCGCGCTTCCGGCTGACGCGTTCCGCGCCAGCGGCCACGACGGCCAGTGGGTGCTCGTGGTGCCGTCGGAGGACCTCGTGATGGCTCGCCTGGGCTTCACCCCGGAGGCCGACGACAAGCGCCTGAGCTCGACGGCGGCGTTGCTGATCGACGCGCTGCGCTGACCTGCGCGCGTCGCTCGGCCTGCGTCCCGTGAGGCACTGAGTGCCGATTCCGAACCGAGAACGGCACTCAGTGCCTTCCAGCGCGCAGTGTGAGGAGCCAGGCGGGACTCGCGCACCATGCAAGGCGCGAGCGAACGACGAAGGGCCGCCCCCTCGCGGGAACGACGCTTCGTGCGTCTGCGCTACGACCTAGCCGCCGTAGCAGCCGGCGTCCGACAGCGCGGCGTGGATGTAGGTGAGCACCTCCGCCGTGAAGTCTCGAGTGCGGTCGTCGAGCGTCAGGTCCTGATCGAGGGCAGCATCCGCGTAGAGGTCGAAGGCCTTCTGGAGCGACTTGCAGTCACGCTCGGCGGCGGCCTGGTCGATGGAGTCCTTGAGGACTTCGCCGTCGCGAGTGGGGGCGTCGTCCCAGAATGTTGCTTCGCCGTTCTCGCGTGTCGCGTCGGCTGAGCACCCTGCCACAGCGATGGCCAGGATTGCGATGGCGATTGCGCGCTTCACGATTCCCCTTCGTGCCTCGTGCCTCGCGCTCGGGCGTCGCGAATGGAGACACGGTACCGAACGTGGCGCGACTCCCAGGAGGAAGGACGCGCCACATTCCTGACACACGGCCTGCGTCCTGTGAGGCACTGAGTGCCGATTCCGCGCCGAGAACGGCACTCAGTGCCTTCCAGCGCGCTCTGGGAGGAGCCATGCGGGAGGCGCGCGGTTGCGTACGAACGACGAAGGGCCGCCCCCTCGCGGGGACGGCCCTTCGTGTGTCTGCGCTACGGCTTAGACGTCGTAGTACAGCTCGAACTCGTGCGGGTGCGGACGGAAGCGCAGCGGGTCGATCTCGTTGGAGCGCTTGTAGTCGATCCACTCGGCGATCAGGTCCTCGGTGAACACGCCGCCCTCGGTGAGGAACGCGTGGTCCTCCTCGAGCTTGTCGAGCACCTTGGAGAGGCTGTCCGGCACCTGCGGGATCTGGGCGTGCTCCTCGGGGGGCAGCTCGTACAGGTCCTTGTCGATCGGGGCCGGCGGCTCGATCTTGTTCTTGATGCCGTCGAGGCCCGCCATGAGCAGCGCCGCGAATGCGAGGTAGGGGTTGCCCGAGGAGTCAGGCGCGCGGAACTCGATGCGCTTGGCCTTGGGGTTGGTGCCGGTGATCGGGATGCGGACCGCGGCGGAGCGGTTGCGAGCCGAGTACACCAGGTTGACGGGGGCCTCGTAGCCGGGCACCAGGCGGTGGTACGAGTTCACCGTGGGGTTGGTGAACGCGAGCAGCGAGGGTGCGTGCTTGAGGATGCCGCCGATGTACCAGCGGGCGACGTCCGACAGGCCGCCGTAGCCGGCCTCGTCGTAGAACAGCGGCGAGCCGTCCTTCCACACCGACTGGTGCACGTGCATGCCCGAGCCGTTGTCGCCGAAGAGGGGCTTGGGCATGAAGGTCGCGGTCTTGCCCGCGTTCCAGGCCACGTTCTTGACGACGTACTTGAACTTCATGATGTCGTCCGCCGCGTGCAGCAGCGTGTTGAAGCGGTAGTTGATCTCCATCTGGCCGGCGGTGCCGACCTCGTGGTGCGCACGCTCGAGCTCGAGGCCCACCTGGCCGAGCACGGTGCAGATCTCGTCGCGCAGGTCGGCCATCTGGTCGCCGGGCGAGACGGGGAAGTAGCCGCCCTTGTAGCGGGTCTTGTAGCCGAGGTTCGGCGAGCCGTCGAG
The DNA here is from genome assembly GCF_002090155.1 of Demequina sp. NBRC 110056. GTDB lineage: Bacteria > Actinomycetota > Actinomycetes > Actinomycetales > Demequinaceae > Demequina. The sequence continues at coordinate 233,992 of NZ_BBRM01000002.1, forward strand.
CTCGGTCTCGGCGCCGGTGTTCCACCAGCCCTCGGAGGACTCGATGTGGTAGTAGCCCTCGTGCTGGTTGGTGTCGAAGCGCACCGAGTCGAAGATGAAGAACTCGGCCTCGGGCGCGAAGAACGCGGTGTCGCCGATGCCGGTCGACTTGAGGTACTCCTGGGCCTTCATCGCGACGTTGCGCGGGTCACGGGAGTAGGGCTCGTCGGTGAACGGGTCGACCACCGAGAAGTTGATGACGAGGGTCTTCGCCTTGCGGAACGGGTCGACGTACGAGGTCGCGAGGTCCGCGATCAGCTTCATGTCGGACTCGTTGATGGCCTGGAAGCCACGGATCGAGGAGCCGTCGAACGCGGCACCGTCCTCGAGGACGGTCTCGAACTGGGCCGCGGGAACGTTGACGTGCTGCATCGCGCCAGGAAGGTCGCAGAAGCGGATGTCGATGTACTCGACCGCCTCATCCTTCACGAACGCGATTGCCTCTTCGGCAGTCTTGAACATCCGGTTGCTCCTTGCAATGTGATAGGTGCCAGGGATAGCAGTGCCCACCATAGGGGCCGGCAGTTTCACCCAGATTCAAGACGTGTTACGAAACTGTTTCATGAAGTCCGAGCGCAGCACGAGGCTGCCTCCGGCGGTCCCCAGGCGACGCAACTGACCCTAGCGGAACCGTCGTTACGATGGAACGGTGACGGACGCGACCACTCAGGGCGCACGCGCATCGGTGGGTCGAAGGCTGCTCGGCGTCGGCATCGACTGGGTGCTGTGCCTCCTCATCTCCTCAGCCTTCTTCGCCGTCCCCGGCGCCGCGGACCTGACGCCGCCCGAGCGGGTGCTCGTGGCCGGCGAGCCGATCGCGACGCTCGGCATCTGGGCCGTGCAGCACCTCATCCTGGTGGCGACGCTCGGCACGACGGTGGGGCACCGCCTCATGGGCCTGCGCGTGGTGCGGGAGGACGGCACGCCGTACGTGGGCGTCGTGAAGGCCGCGATCCGCACCGTGCTCCTCGGGCTGGTGCTGCCCGCGGTGGTGTGGGACAACGAGGGGCGCGGCCTCCACGACAGGGGAGCGGGCACGCGGGTGGTCCTCACCCGCCGAGGGGCCGATGCGTGAGCTGAGGGTCCGTGCCGTCCTGTGCGACATGGATGGCACGCTCGTGGACTCGAACGCCCTGGTCGACGAGATGTGGAACGGCTTCGCCGACGAGCTCGGGTTGGACGCTACCGAGGTGCGCGCGTTCGCGCACGGCCGGCCGTCGCGAGCCACCATCGCGCGCTACGTGTCTGACCCCAGCGAGATCGACGGATGGCTCGACCGGATCCACCAGATGGAGGCGAGCCGCTTCGACGCGGTCGTCGAGATCGCCGGCGCGGCCGCGTTCACGTCTGCGTTGCCGACGGGCCGGTGGGCGGTCGTGACGTCCGCGCTCGCGCGGCCCGCCCGCGCTCGGCTGGAGGCCGTCGGCATCACGCCCCCGTCGATCCTCATCGGCGCCGACGACGTCGCCGCCGGCAAGCCCGATCCCGAGGGCTTCGCGCGCGCGGCGCGCGAGCTGGGCGTCGAGGGCCGGGACTGCGTGGTCTTCGAGGACACCGACGCCGGCGTGCGCGCGGGTCAGGCCGCCGGCTGCACCGTCGTCGTGGTCGGGCCGAACCGCTCGGAGGCGACGGCCGGGCTGCCGCGGGTCGCCGACATGACGCAGATGCACGCGCGCACCGAGGGCGAGCGCATCGTCCTCACCCTGCCGTCGGGGGACTGAGGCGGGAAGCCGGCGCGCGCATCGGCGCTCCGAACGCGCGACGGCGCGGGAGGTCGAGCAGAGCCGAACGGCTCAGCGGCCGCGCATCGCCTTGCGGTCGGGGCGCGCACGCATGGGGTCGACGCCCTTGGGCACGGGAAGCTGCTGGCCGCCGATCGCGTCGAGGCGCGCCGTGACGGCCGCGCGCTCGCTCTTCGACAGCGCCTTCTTGTTCTTGCGGATCGCCTTGGGCACGTTCTTGAGGGGCACCTCGCCCTCGCGCGTGCCGACGTAGATCGTGTTGACCGGCACGCCGGGAACCAGCTTGTTGATGCGACGGGTCGCGGCGGTGACCTGCTTCTGGGCCGCCGTCCCGCCCTCGGCGAGCAGGACGACGCCGCCCTTGCCGACGCCGCGGAACACGATCGACTTGCCGCGCGGGTCCACCGAGATCGGGTCGTCGTGGAACTGCCAGCCCGAGCGCATGCCCTGGGCGATGGACAGCGATGCGCCCATCTGGCCCTCCATGCGGCGGTACATGACCTTCTCGAAGCGGCGCGTCAGCGTGAACATCGCGGCCAGCGCGGCGGACAGCACACCGAAGATGATCAGGTAGATCAGCACGATGGTCGAGAACTGCAGGCCGATCACGACGAACGCCGCGATGATCACCACCGGGATGCCGATCAGCAGCGGCAGCAGCCACTTGTCCTCGGGGGCGGTGAACTTGTACGCCTGCGCGATCAGCTTGTACCAGCGCGGCTTCTTCTCGGGTTCCTTAGCCATGATGGCGCCAAGTCTAGTCGCTCGGACGGGCAGCGCCGATGCGCGGGCTGGGCCCTCTCAGCAGGACGGGCGAGCGGTGCGGTTGAGCAGGTACGACGCCTCCTGGCGCGCCTCCATCGGCTCGCCCAGGTGCGCGAGCGCCTCGGGGATCGGGCGGCCCTTGCTCGTCATGGCCTGGCCCCAGAGACGGCCCGCGCGGTAGCTCGAGCGCACCAGCGGGCCCGACATGACTCCCAGGAAGCCCATCTCCTCGGCGGCCTCGGACAGCTCGACGAACTCCTCGGGCTTGACCCACCGCTCCACGGGATGGTGGCGGGGGCTGGGGCGCAGGTACTGGGTGATGGTGATGAGGTCGCAGCCCGCGTCGTGCAGGTCCTGCAGCGCCTGGACGGCCTCCTCGAACGTCTCGCCCATGCCGAGGATGATGTTCGACTTGGTGACCAGCCCATCCTTCTGGGCCTCGGTGATGACCTGCAGCGAGCGCTCGTAGCGGAACGCGGGACGGATGCGCTTGAAGATGCGCGGCACCGTCTCGACGTTGTGCGCGAGCACCTCGGGGCGGGAGGAGAACACCTCCGCGAGCTGGTCGGGCTCGGCGTTGAAGTCGGGGATCAGCAGCTCGACGCCGGTGCCGGGGTTGAGCTCGTGGATCTTGCGCGTGGTCTCCGCGTAGAGCCAGGCGCCGCCGTCGTCCAGGTCGTCGCGCGCGACGCCCGTGACGGTCGAGTACTTCAGCCCCATCTGCTTGACCGAGTTCGCCACCTTGGTGGGCTCCATGCGGTCCAGCGGCGACGGCTTGCCGGTGTCGATCTGGCAGAAGTCGCAGCGGCGCGTGCACTGAGCGCCGCCGATGAGGAACGTGGCCTCGCGGTCCTCCCAGCATTCGAAGATGTTGGGGCAGCCCGCCTCCTCGCACACCGTGTGCAGGCCCTGGCCGTGGACGCGCTCCTTCATGTCCCGGTACTCGGGGCCCATGGTCGCCTTGGTCCGGATCCACTCGGGCTTGCGCTCGATGGGCGTCTCGGCGTTGCGGGCCTCGACGCGCAGCATCCTGCGGCCCTCGGGTGCGATGGTCACACGGTCTCCTTGGGGTGATCGGGAACGCGACCGGCGTCACCTGTGGGCGACGCCGTCTCCCAGCGTACGGGGGCGAGCGCGGTTTCCAGGAATCCGACCATCGCCTCGCGCACGTCCGCGATGCCCACGGGACGGCCGAGCTCGCGCGACAGCGACGTCACGTCGGCGTCCGAGATGCCGCACGGCACGATGCGGTCGAACTCCGCGAGCGCCGGGTCGCAGTTGAGCGCGAAGCCGTGCATGGTGACGCCCTTGGCCACGCGCACGCCGATCGCGCAGATCTTGCGCTCCTGACGGTCCGCGGTGGCCGGCAGCCACACGCCGGAGCGGTCCTCGACGCGCACGGTGTCGAGGCCGTAGGTGGCGCACAGGTCCATGACGGCCTGCTCGAGCGAGCGGACGTAGCGGACCACGTCGATGGGCTCGGCGAGCCGGACGATGGGGTAGCCGACGAGCTGGCCGGGGCCGTGCCAGGTGATGCGGCCGCCGCGGTCCACGTCGACGACGGGCGTGCCGTCCACCGGGCGGTCCCAGCTCGCGGTGCGTCGGCCCGCGGTGTAGACGTCCTCGTGCTCGACCAGGAGCACGGTGTCGGAGCGCTCGCCCGCGACCCGCTGGGCGTGCAGGGAACGCTGCAGATCCCAGCCCTCCTGGTACGGCACCAGGCGCGAGCCGAGGTCGACGTCGATGATGTCCATAGGCTCCCAGGCTAACCCGGCGGAATACCGGCGCATTCCCGGCGTTAGGGCACGATATGAGAATGTCCTCACGCACGTGGCTGCGGCCGCTCATCGTCCTCGCGATCGTCGTCGCCTGGCTCGCCATCGGCGGCGCCGGCGGCCAGACCTTCGGCAAGCTCTCGGAGGTGCAGGAGAACGATGCCGCGGCGTTCCTGCCGTCGTCCGCGGAGTCCACGCAGGCGGCCGAGCTGCAAGCCGAGTTCATGCCCGCGCAGGCCGTGCCGGGCATCTTCGTGGTCGACGGGATCTCCGGGCCGGAGGACATCGCGACCGTCGAGGAGTTCGTCGCCGACGTGGTGGCGACGCCCATCGAAGGCGACGAGCAGGGGCGCACCGTGGGGGACGTCCTGTCGCCTCCCGCCAGCCAGGTCGCGCCGCAGGTGGTGCCGTCCGAGGACGGCGAGGCTGTGCTCGTCGCCTTCAGCATGGACTCCGAGCTCGTGGGCGAGACCGCCGGCGAGGACGCGCTCGGCGAGCTCGTCGCGCAGACGATCCGCGCCACCTGGGCCGAGGTCGACACGGACCTCGACGGGCACCTCACGGGAGCGCTGGGCGTGCTCGCGGACCTGCTCGAGGCGTTCGCGGGCATCGACGGCATCCTGCTGCTGGTCGCGCTCGCCGTCGTGCTCGTCATCCTGCTCATCGTCTACCGCAGCCCGGTGCTGCCGTTCCTCGTGCTGTCCACGGCGTTGATCGCGCTCACCGGCGCGATCCTCGCCGTCTTCGCCCTGGCAGACGCGGACGTCATCACGCTCAACGGCCAGTCGCAGGGCATCATGTTCATCCTCGTGGTCGGCGCCACCACCGACTACGCGCTGCTGCTCGTCGCGCGCTACCGCGAGGAGCTGCTGCGCACGCAGTCTCCGTACGACGCCCTCGCTCACGCGTGGCGGCGCTCGCTCGAGCCCATCGCCGCGTCGGCCGGCACCGTCATCCTGGGTCTGCTGGTGCTGCTGCTCAGCGACCTGAAGTCGAACGCCGCGCTCGGCCCGGCCGGAGCGATCGGCATCGCGAGCGCGCTGCTCGCCGCGCTCACGCTGCTGCCGGCGCTGCTGCTCATCGGCGGCAAGCACGCCCGCGGCGTGTTCTGGCCCGCGATGCCGCGCTACGCGGGCGACAGCGCCGAGGTGGACGCCGACCCCTCGCAGGGCAAGGGCTTCTGGCCGCGGCTCGCACGCAGGGTCGACGCGCACCCGCGGCGCACCTGGGCGCTGGCGGCTCTCGGCCTCGTCATCGCGGCCGCGTTCCTGCCCACCTTCAAGACCGGCGGCCTGGGGGAGGGCGACGTGTTCACCGGACGCGTCGACTCGGTCCAGGGCACCGCGGTGCTCGAGGACCACTTCGATGCGGGCGCGACGTCGCCCATCCGCATCTTCGTGCCCGAGGACCAGGCTGACGCGGCCGTGGAGGCCACCGCCGCGGTCGAGGGCGTCCAGGACGCCTACCTGCTGACCCCCTCCGTCGCCGAGGGCGCGCCTCCGGGCGTGGCAGGGCCCGAGGAGCCCGTCGTGATCGACGGGATGGTCGAGGTCGTCGCGATCACGCAGGTCTCGTCCAGCTCGGCGGAGGCCGCCGACATCGTGCAGGACGTCCGCGACGCGGTGCACCCGCTCGACGATTCCGTGCTCGTCGGCGGTCAGGCCGCCGAGCAGCTCGACACGCGCCTGACGACGCAGCGCGACACCCTGGTGATCATCCCGACCATCCTCGCAGTGATCTTCGTGGTGCTCGTGATGCTGCTGCGGTCGATCGTGGCTCCGGCGCTGATCGTGCTGGCGAACATCCTGTCGTACGCCGCGACCATCGGCATCTCGGCGATCCTGTTCAACTACGTCTTCGACTTCCCGGGATCGGATCCTGCGGTGCCGTTGCTCGGGTTCGTCTTCCTCGTCGCCCTCGGCGTCGACTACTCGATCTTCCTCATGTCGAGGGCGCGCGAGGAGTCGTTGCAGCACGGCACGCGCGAGGGCACGCGTCGCGCGCTCGCCGTCACGGGCGGCGTCATCACCTCGGCCGGCATCGTGCTCGCCGCGACGTTCGCGGCGCTCGGCGTGATCCCGCTGATCTTCCTCGCGCAGATCGCCGTGATCGTCGGCCTGGGCGTCCTCGTGGACACCTTCGTGGTGCGATCGCTGCTGGTGCCGGGGCTCGTCGGCGACATCGGCCGTCCCGTGTGGTGGCCGTGGGCGCGTCGCATCCCCGCGGACACCGCCGACTGACCCTGTGGAAAACGCCCACCGTGCCTCGATCCGGGGCACGGTGGACGCATGGATCTGTCAGCCCCGCGCAGCCGCCCGCCGCTTCGGCGCGTCGTCGGCACGGGACCGGAGCTCCTCGCTCGGGTAGGGCAGAGGGCCGATGCGCTCGCTGGCTTGGGCACGCCGACCGTCCTTGCGCCCTCGGCGGTGGCGGCCGATGCGCGGGGCCGGGTGGTCGTCGAGCTCCCCGCGGTCGACGGCATGGACCTCGCCGAGCTCGCGACGTCTCGCGCGCCGCTGAGCGCGGCGGAGTGCGCGTGGCTCGCGCGCCGGCTCGGCGACGCGCTGACCAGCATGCATGCCGCCGGCCTCGCCCACGGTGACATCGCGCCGGCGAACGTCGCGCTCACCGCGCACGGGGTCGCCCTGCTGGACACCATCGGCGGCTGCCTCGACGACGAGCGCGGCACGCCAGGGTTCCGAGCCCCCGAACGTGATCGCGGAGCGACCCTGCCCGGCGACGTGTACTCGCTCGGCGCGCTCCTGCGGTGGGCCGTGTGCGAGCGGGACCGGCCGTTGGTCGAGGCCTGGACGAGCCCGCTCCTCGTTCCCGACCCGGCCGAGCGCCCGCCCGCGCAGGTCGCGGCACGCGCGCTCTCTCGGCTCGCGCCCGAGGTCGCTCCGGCCCGACCGGCGTCGGCTGACGTCGCGGCCGCCGCCCGGGCGCGCGCGGCTCCGCGCACGGAGCGCATCCCGGCGGGGAGATGGTGGCGCGCGCGACGCCACGTGGAGCGCGCCGGAGCCGTGCTGGGCGTCACGGTAGGCGCGGCGGCGATCATCCTCGGCGTGCCGCGCCTGGTCGACGGGGCGCTCGCCGAGCCCGCCTCGATCGAAGCGGGGAGCTTCGCGGCGGGAGGTTCCGACGCTATGGTGTCCGACGCCATGGTGTCCGATGTCGACGGTTCCGAGGGCGCGGGCTCCGACGTCGTGAGGTCCGGTGCGCCAGCCTCCGAGAGTGCTGACGGACCCGAGCGCCCCGGGCATCTTCGGTCGGTGACCGACGGCTGGGCCGTGCCGGCGGCGGTGTCCGTCGCAGCCGACCTCGCGGTGGTGACGAGGCGCGACGACCCCATGGCGGCCGCGGTCGCGCTCACCGAGGCGCGCATCGACGCGCTGAGGCGGGCCGATGGCGATGCGCTGCGAGGACTCGTGAGCAGCTCGCCTCCGGCAGCGGAGCTGACGGCCACGATCGGTGCGTTGGCCTCCCGGCTCGACGCCGGGACGCTGCGCTACGCCGGCCTCGACCTTGAGATCCAGTCAGCACTCGTGAGGCGCCACGACGAGGGTGAGACGACCGTCGCCCTGACCTACCGCATCGGCCCCCACACCGTCGAGGAGGATGGCGCGGTCACCCGTGTCGCAGGCCGCATCGAGCGCGTGCTGATGGCGCTGAGGTGGGAGGGGAGGTGGACCGTGGCGTCCGTCACTGCGGACGCATGACCCAGCGGGCGGCGGCGTCGATGTAGGGGTGATCCCACGCGAAGCCCAGGCGAGCGAGCACCCCAGGCGTCGCCTTCTGGCTCGACAGGAGGTCCTCGGCGGCGGGGCCGATCGCGAGCCGCAGCGCCCACGCCGGAACAGGCAGGCCCGGCTTGTGGCCGGCGGCCTCCGTCATCGCGCGGATGAGGTGGGCGTCCCGCACCGAGGCGGGGGCGATCGCGTTGACGGGTCCGCGGTGGTCGCTGTCGACGAGGAAGCGCAGCACGCGGATGTGGTCGTGCAGCGTGATCCACGCGTGCCACGCATCGCCCGGCCCGAGCGACCGCAGCAGTCCGCGGCTCACGAGCGGAAGCAGCCGCTCGGCGAAGCCTCCGTGGGGTGCGAGCACGAGGCCGGTGCGCGCGAAGACCGTGCGGATCCCCGCGTCCACGGCAGGCTGAGCGGCGGCCTCCCACTGGGAGACGATCGACGCCAGCAGCGTCGTGCCGGCGCCGGAGCGCTCCGTGAGGCTCTCCTCGCCGCGGTCCCCATAGAAGCCCATAGCCGAGCCCTGGAGCAGGACGCCGTCGAAGGAGACGTCGACGAGCGCGCGCGCGAGCGTGCCGGTGGCGTCGAGGCGCGACTGGAGGACGACCTCGGCGTAGGAGTCCGTCAGCCGCTTGTCTCCGATGGATGCGCCGGCGAGGTTGACGACGACATCCGCGGATGAGAGGAGGTCTCGATCGACCGTGCCCGCGCCGGGATCCCACGAGGACTCGTGCGGTCCCTTCGCCTCGCGGCGCACCAGCGCGATGACGTCGTGGTCGTCGGCCTCAAGCGACTCCTTGAGTGCCGTGCCGATGAGGCCGGACGAGCCGGCGACCACGACGCGCATGCAGGCTCCTTAGAGACCCAGCTCGGACTCGAACTCCCCGGCCTCGATGATGCGCTTGACCGTCTGCAGGAAGCGGGCGGCGTCCGCGCCGTCCACGATGCGGTGGTCGTAGCTCAGCGGGAGGTAGCACATGGGGCGCACGGAGATGACGTCCTCGCCATCGGGACCCTTGACGACCACCGGCTTCTTGACGATCGCGCAGGTGGCGAGGATGCCGACCTGAGGCGACGGCACGATGGGCGTGTCGAACAGGGTCCCGCCCGAGCCGGTGTTGGTCACCGAGAAGGTGCCGCCGGAGATCTCGTCGGAGGACAGACCGCCGTCGCGCGCCTTCGTGGCGAGGTCGACGATGCCCTTGGCGTGGTCGACGATCGTCTTCGAGTCCGCGTCCTTGAGCGTCGGGAGCATCAGGCCCTTGGGGGTGTCCACCGCGAGCGACAGGTTGACCGACGGGTGGTAGACGATGCTGCCCTCGTCGACCGATGCGTTGAGGAACGCGTGCTCCTGCAGCGCGATCGCCGTCGCACGAGTGAAGAACGGCAGGAACGTGAGGTTCACGCCGTGCTTCTCGGAGAACGCCGCCTTCGACTTCGCGCGCAGCGCCCAGATCTTGGTGCAGTCGACCTCGATGACGGACGTCAGCTGCGCCATGCCGTGCAGCGACTCCATCATCTTGTCCGCGGTGATCTTGCGGATGCGCGTCATCTTCACGGTCTGGCCGCGCAGCTCGGAGACCTCGACCTCGTTGGCCGACGTCGCGGGTGCAGCAGCGGCGGACGGCGCCGCGGCGGGAGCGGAGGCGGCCGGGGCCGGGGCCTCCGCCGCGCTCAGCACGTCCTCCTTGCGGATGCGGCCGCCCACGCCGGTGCCGGTGACGGCGGCGAGGTCGACGCCGCGCTCACGGGCGAGCTTGCGGACGATCGGGGTGACGTAGCCCGAGCCGGTGGACGCCTCGGCGGACGTCGCGGCCGGAGCCGACGCTGCCGCGGACGCAGGCGCAGGTGCGGAGGCGGGCGCCGACTCCTGCTGCGCGGGCGCGACGGCCTCTGCGGCAGGGGAGGACGCGGGCTCGGCCTGCGGTGCGGCCTCGGCGGTGGGCTGCGGCGCAGGAGCGGACTCCTCGGCGGGCGCCGATGCCTCGGCGGGAGCGGAAGGCTCTGCAGGCGCGGAGGCGGGCTCGGGAGCCGCGGCGGACTCCGGTGCCGGCGCGGACGCGGGCGCTGCACCTGCCTCGCCGATGCGGGCGAGCACGGCGCCGACCTCGGCCTCCTCGTCCTCCTGGACGAGGATCTCGGTCAGGGTGCCGGCGAAGGGCGAGGGGATCTCGGTGTCGACCTTGTCGGTCGAGACCTCGAGCAGCGGCTCGTCGACCTCGACGGTGTCGCCGACGGACTTCAGCCAGCGGGTGACGGTGCCCTCGGTCACGGACTCGCCGAGCGCGGGGAGCGTGACGTCCTGGCCGCCGCCCGACGGGGCGGGCGCCGAAGCCTCGGCAGGAGCTGAGGCCGGCGCGGGGGCCGATGCGGGTGCCGACTCCTGAGCGGGAGCGGACTCCGGCGCAGGGGCGGAGGCCTCGGCAGGTGCGGACGCCTCAGCCGGAGCCGACGCCTCGGCGGGCGCAGACGCCTCGGCCGGAGCCGACGGCTCGGAGGAGGCCTCACCAGCCTCGCCGATGCGGGCGAGCACGGCGCCGACCTCGGCCTCCTCGTCCTCCTGGACGAGGATCTCGGTCAGGGTGCCGGCGAAGGGCGAGGGGATCTCGGTGTCGACCTTGTCGGTCGAGACCTCGAGCAGCGGCTCGTCGACCTCGACGGTGTCGCCGACGGACTTCAGCCAGCGGGTGACGGTGCCCTCGGTGACGGATTCGCCCAGGGCCGGAAGTGTGACGTCATTGCTCATGATGGGAATTGTCTCCGATGATCAGTCGTGGGCGTGAAGCGGCTTGCCGGCGAGCGCGAGGTGCGCCTCGCCCATGGCCTCGTTCTGGGTGGGGTGGGCGTGGATCAGCGGAGCCACGTCGTCGGGGTGCGCCTCCCAGTTGACGATGAGCTGCGCCTCGCCGATCTGCTCGCCGACGCGAGCACCCAGCATGTGGACGCCGACCACGGGGCCGTCCTTGACCCGGACCAGCTTGATGAAGCCCTGGGTGGCGAGGATCTGGCTCTTGCCGTTGCCGCCCAGGTTGTACTCGAGGGTCTCCACCGCATCGTCGCCGTGGAGCTCCTTCGCCTTGGCCTCCGTGACACCCACCGAGGCGACCTCGGGCTCGCAGTAGGTGACGCGCGGGATGCCGGACTCCTCGATCTGCTGGGGCGCGAGGCCCGCGATCGTCTCGGCGACGAAGATGCCCTGCTGGAAGCCGCGGTGCGCGAGCTGCAGGCCGGGGACGATGTCGCCCACGGCGTAGATGTTCGCGACGCCGGTGTGGAGCTTGTCGTCGGTCAGCACGAACCCGCGGTCGACGCGGATGCCCTGCTCCTCGTAGCCCAGGCCCGAGGTGCGCGGGCCGCGGCCGACGGCGACCAGCAGCAGGTCGGCCGAGATGGTGGTGCCGTCCTCGAGGGACACGGTCACGCCGGAGTCGTTCTGCTCGACGCCCTGGAAGCGCACGCCCAGCTTGAAGTCGATCTTGCGCTTGCGGAACGCGCGCTCGAGGCCCTTGCTCAGCGCCTCGTCCTCGTTGGGCACGAGGTGGGGGAGCGCCTCGACGATCGTGACGTCGGCGCCGAAGGACTTCCACACCGAGGCGAACTCGACGCCGATGACGCCGCCGCCGAGCACGATGGCCGACTTGGGGACGTAGTCCATCGCGAGGGCCTGGTCGGAGGTCATCACGCGACCGCCGATCTCGAGGCCCGGCAGCGAGCGGGCGTACGAGCCGGTCGCGAGGACGATGCTCTTCGCGGTGTAGCGCTCGCCGCGCACCTCGATGGCGTCGGGGCCCACGAGCGTGCCGTGGCCCTCGATGACGACCACCTTGCGCGACTTCACGAGGCCCTGGAGGCCCTTGTAGAGGCGGTCGATGACGCCCTGCTTGTAGGAGTTCACGACCGTCATGTCGATGGACTCGAGCGTCGAGTTGACGCCGAACTTCGATCCCTCGCGAGCATTGTCGGCGAGCTCGGCGGCGTGGAGGAGGGCCTTGGTGGGGATGCAGCCGTTGTGGAGGCACGTGCCACCCACCTTCGACTCCTCCACGAGGCCGACCGTGAGGCCGAGCTGGGCGGCGCGGAGCGCGGCGGCGTATCCGCCGGAGCCTCCACCGAGAACGAGCAGGTCAAACGAGCGAGGGGTGGACTCGGTCACTATGAGTTCTCCTTGTGAGGAAGTCGGTCTCTCCCATCTTGCCACCTGTCAGCGGTGACGCGAACCGGAGGGCGTGACTACCCTGGGCCCATGAGCTTCTTCTCGAAGATGTTCGGCTCCAAGGGCGCCGAGTCATCCTCCAACGGCGCCGCGTCCAAGGAGGCGCGCTCGGAGACCATCACCCACCTCAAGGAGTTCGTCCGCGGGCATCAGGGCTGCGAGGCGTTCATCGAGCCGCCCACCCGTGTCACGCAGACCACCATGGTGATCGTCGCCGACACCGGCGAGTGGACGCGACGGCGCGTGCCGGACCCCGCCACGGCGCGCAAGGTCGCGAAGCAGCTCGGGGTGCCCGCATTCGACGTGAATCTGTCGGGATACCCGTCGCGTATGCGCGAGTGGAACGAGAAGCAGCGCAAGCAGCGCTAGCAAGCCCGCGCATCGGCCCTCGCCCGGCCGCACTCGCCCTGCCGCACCCACCCTGCCGCCCCGTACCGCTCAACACACAGCGGTGACTCGTGGGGAGCGTGGGGCTCGCGTGACGCACCACGTGCCGCATCCGTCACCTGCGTCCCAGGTGTGTGGTGAGCGGTACGCCCACCGCGCCCTGACAGTGCGAACCACTCCGGCGCCGACACGCCGGCACGGCCCACGCATCGGCGCGCTTCGACCGGCGCGTCTCACCTCAGTTGGTTCACACTGTCGGAGGAGTGGGTGGTGTGACGCCCACCCGACACCTCCGAACATCTCCGGCGCGACACGCGGTGTCGTCCGCCGCATCGGCGCTCACGGCTCGGCGTGTCGCGCCGGAGATGTTCGGAACTGTCGGCGTGGGCGAGCGGACGGAGGGCCGATGCGCTGGCCGGGACAGCACGAAGGCCCGGCCCCCGCGTGGGGACCGGGCCTGCGCGGCAGCGGGGCCTAGAGGCCCGCGCGCTTCTCGAGGAAGCGGAACATGGTGCGCACCGAGGCGCCGGTGCCGCCCGCGGGGGTGAAGCCGTAGGGCTTGCCCTCGTTGAACGCGGGGCGGGCGATGTCGAGGTGCGCCCACGGCACGTCGCCGCGGAACTCCTGGAGGAACAGGCCAGCCGACAGCATGCCGCCCGCGGGCCCGGCGATGTTCTGCAGGTCCGCGATCTTGGAGTCGAGCTCCTCGCGCAGGTGCGCGGGCAGCGGCATGGGCCAGAACGCCTCGTCGACCTCGCCGGCGGCGTCCACGACCTCGGTGCGGATCGCCTCGTCGCCCATGACGCCCGAGGTGCGGGTGCCGAGCGCGACGCCCTGGGCGCCGGTGAGGGTCGCGATGTCGAGGACCACGTCGGGCTCCTCCTCGATCGCGCGGGCGAGGCCGTCGGCCATGACGAGCCGGCCCTCGGCGTCGGTGTTGAGCACCTCGACGGTCTTGCCGCCGTAGTGGCGGATGACGTCGGACGGGCGCTGCGCGGTGCCCGAGGGCATGTTCTCCGCGAGGCACAGCCAGCCGGTCACGGCGATGGGCAGCTTCGCGCGCGCCGCGGCGAACACGATGTTCATCACGGCGGCCGCGCCGGACATGTCCGACTTCATGGTCTCCATCGACTTCGGCGGCTTGAGCGAGATGCCGCCGGTGTCGAACGTGATGCCCTTGCCGACCAGCGCGACGGTCTGGGTCGCGCCCTCCGGCTTCCAGGACAGGCGCACCAGGCGCGGCAGGCGGGACGAGCCCATGCCCACCGCGAGGAGTCCGCCGAAGCCCTGCTCGGCGAGCTGCTGCGGCTCCCAGGTCAGCGCCTCGACGCCCAGCTGGCCGGCGTACTCGTGGGCGATCTCCGCGAACGAGGCGGGGAACAGGTCCAGCGGCGAGGTGTTGGTGAGGTCGCGAGTCGACGCGACGGCGGCGGCGATGATGGTCGCGCGCTCGACGGCGGCGTCCGAGGCGCCGGCGACCAGCCAGGCGGTCGAGTGCGGCTCCGCCTCGTCCTCGGAGGACTTGTAGTCGGTGAAGGTGTAGGCGCCCAGCAGCGCGCCCTCGGCGACGGCGGCGGCCTTGAGGTCCGAGTCGGCGGGGATCGCGACGACGACGGTCGACGGCTTCTTGCCGGTCGCGCGCGCGGCGGCGCCGGCGGCGAAGCGCAGGTCGCCCTCGGTCGCGTCGCCCAGGCCGACCAGGACGATGCGGGTCGCGGCCACGCCGGTGCCCGGCAGGACCACGGTCGAGCCGACCTTCGCGGACGGCTCGAGGGCCGATGCGGTCTCCGCGATGGCGGCGCGCACGTCCTCGGGAAGCTGGGGGTGGGAGGCGACGTCGCCGTCGAAGCCCAGGATCAGGGCGTCGGCGTCGAGCGTCGAGACGGTCTCGCTTGTGGCGTTCAGTGAGGTCATGAAACGAGCCTATCCCGCGCTACGTTGGTGCCGTGTACCGGCTGTTCTACGACAACCTGGTCGTGCGTGTGGACGCCGAGCGCGCCCATCGCTTCGGCATCCTGGCGTTCCGCTGGGGCGGCTGGGCGTTCCGGCTGGGGCGTGCGCTGCGCGTGATCCCGCGGCCCGCCAGCGGCGTGAGCGCGATGGGGATCGACTTCCCCGGACGGGTCGGCCTCGCGGCGGGCATGGACAAGAACGCCGAGGCGGTCGTGGGCCTTGCCGCCGCGGGCTTCGCGTTCGTCGAGGTGGGCACCATCACCGCGCAGGGTCAGCCCGGCAACGAGCGCCCGCGCTCGTGGCGCGAGCTCGACGTGCACGGGCTGCGCAACCGCATGGGCTTCAACAACGAGGGCGCCGATGCGGTCGCATCCCGCCTCGCGGGCCTGCGCGGCACGCGCCGCGGCCGCGACGTGGTGCTGGGCGTCAACATCGGCAAGACCAAGGTGACGCCGCCCGAGCAGGCCGCCGACGACTACGCGTACTCGGCCCGCACCCTGGCTCCCTTCGCGGACTACCTCGTGGTCAACGTCAGCTCGCCCAACACGCCCGGACTGCGCGACCTGCAGTCGACGGAGGCGCTGCGACCCATCCTCACGGCGGTGCGCCAGGCGGCGGACGAGGCGGTGCGCCGGCACGTGCCGCTGCTCGTGAAGATCGCTCCCGACCTGGCGGACGAGGACGTCGACGCGGTGGCCGATCTCGCCGTCGAGCTGCGCCTCGACGGCATCATCGCGACCAACACCACGATCGCCCACGACCGCGGACCCGGTGGCCTGTCCGGTCCGCCGGTGCGCAGGCGAGCCGTCGAGGTGGTCACCCGACTGCGCGCGCGGGCCGGCGACGGGCTGACGATCATCGGCGTCGGCGGCATCGAGACCGAGGCCGATGCGCGCGCCCTCCTGGACGCCGGCGCGACGCTGCTGCAGACCTACACGGGCTTCGTGTACCTGGGCCCGGGCTGGGTGGCTCGCCTGAATCGCGACCTCGCCGCCTAGCCGAGTCCGAGCAGGTCCCGCACCTCGTCGTCCGAGGTCTGCGCGAAGTCGTCGTACCACTGGCCGACCGCGGCGAACGGCTCGGCGGTGAGCGCGGCGACCGCCACGTCCGCCTCGCGACCGATGAGCGCCAGGATGTCCGGCGGGCACGCACCGACGGCGGCGACGATGCGCTCGGCACCCAGCCGCCGCGCGACGGCGACCGCGGCACGCGCCGTGGCGCCGGTGGCCGAGCCGTCGTCGACGATGACCGCCGTGCGCCCGGTGAGGTCGAGCTCGTCGCGCCCCGGACGGTAGGCGCGGCTGCGCCGGTCGAGCTCGGCGCGCTCGGTGTGCTCGACAGCGTCCACCTCGTCCTGCGTCAGGCCCGCGGCGGCGACGATCCTCGGGTCCACGACGGCGACACCGCGCTCGCCAATCGCGCCGAACGCGTACTCGGGATTGGCGGGCACGCCGAGCTTGCGCACGACGAGGACGTCGAGGTCCGCCTCGAGCGCGCGAGCCACGGACGCCGCGACGGGAACTCCGCCGCGCGGCAGCGCGAGCACCAGGGGAGAGCCGAGGTCCATCGCGCCCAGGCGGGCCGCGAGCAGCTCGCCCGCGTGACGCCGGTCCCTGAGCCGCGGCAGCGCCGCGCGGTGCGCTGCGGTGTCGGGCACCGCTGCGGCGTCCGCGCGCCCGTGCACCGGTGCGCCGGAACTGTGCACCCCCGAACTGTGCGCCCCGGAACTGTGCAGCCCGGAACCGTGCAGCCCGGCATCGTGCGCAGCGGACTGGTGCGCAGCGGCGGCAACGGTGGCGTCGGTCATCTCGCTGGACCAACGGGCGAGGGCGCCGAGGTGCTCCCGATCCTTGTCCCGGCCCAGGCGCCGCTTGTAGGCGATGAGGTCGGGAAGGGACAGCACGAGGAGCCCGTCGATGCGCCGGGCGCGCGCGAACACCTCGGAGGCCGGCGTGCCGTGCCACCCCGAGAACGCCTGGACGCCTCCGGGGAGGTCGACCACCAGGTCTCCGAGCTCGCCCGAGCGCACCTGCCCGCGTCGTGCCAGCGCGTCCCACGCGCCGCCGCGGGCGACCAGGTCGACGTCGCCCGCGGCGTCGATCGCGCCGACCGCGACCAGGGGAGCGCTGCCCGCGAGGAGGACCTCGGCGACATCCACGCCGAGGCCTTCCACCGTCGCGCGCACGGCCGCCCAGTCGAGGCTCATCTCGTCACCGTAACGCGGGAACGTCGCGGGAGCGCGGCGCGTTCTGTGAGTGTGCGCCTGTCGCAAGCGGACGCATTGTTTTCTCCTTTGATGCGCGTCGGCCCCGGAACCTCAGCGGTTCCGGGGCCGACGTGTGTCTACGGGCGGCGACGCCTCAGACGGGGCGCTCCTGCGGGTTGGTCTCGACCGTCTTCGCAGGGTCACGCTCGACGATGGTGCCGAGCGCCTCGTCGATGCGCCCCATGAGCTCCGCGGGGATCTCGACGCCGGAGGCCTTGGCGTTCTCGGTGACCTGCTCCGGGCGCGACGCGCCGATGATCGCCGCGGACACGTTGGGGTTCTGCAGCACCCACGCGATCGCGAGCTGCGCCATCGTCAGGCCCAACTCGTCGGCGATCGGCTGGAGCGCCTGGACGCGGGTGAGGACGTCGTCGTTCATGAAGCGCTTGATCATGTTCGCACCGCCCTTCTCGTCCGTGGCGCGCGAGCCGGCGGGCGGCGCCTCGCCCGGCTTGTACTTGCCGGTGAGGACGCCCTGGGCGACGGGGGACCAGACGATCTGGCTGACGCCGGACTCCTCGGAGGCGGGCACGACCTCGTCCTCGATGACCCGCCACAGCATCGAGTACTGCGGCTGGTTCGAGATGAGCTGGATGTTCCGCTCGTCGGCGAGCTTGACGCCCTCGCGGATCTGGTCTGCCGTCCACTCGCTCACGCCGATGTAGAGCGCCTTGCCCTGGCGCACGATGTCCGCGAACGCGGTCATCGTCTCCTCGAGGGGCGTCTCGTGGTCGTAGCGGTGCGCCTGGTAGAGGTCGACGTAGTCGGTCTGCAGGCGGGTCAGCGAGCCATTGATCGACTCCATGATGTGCTTGCGCGACAGGCCGGTGTCGTTGGGGCCCTTCGGGCCGGTCGGCCAGTAGACCTTGGTGAAGATCTCGAGGCTCTCGCGGCGCTCGCCCTTGAGGATGTCTCCGAGGACGGTCTCCGCGGCGGTGTTCGCGTAGACGTCGGCCGTGTCGAACGAGGTGATGCCGACGTCGAGGGCGGCCTTCACGCAGGCCGCAGCCTGCTCGTTCTCCACCTGCGAGCCGTGGGTGAGCCAGTTGCCGTAGGTGAGCTCGGTGATCTTGAGCCCGGAGTTGCCGAGATAGCGGTAGGTGATCATGCCGACCACCCTAGGGGCGCAGCGGCGCGTTGTCCTACCGAGTGGTCAGGCGGGGTACTCGCCGCGCTTGACCTTGGGCTTGGGCACGCGGAACCGGCGCATGTTGAGCGCGCGCGAGATGACGTAGAACGTCCAACCGCGGGGTAGCTTCATCTCGCCGAACTTCGCGATGAACGCCTTCTTGAGCCGGCGCACCGTGATGAAGGTCTCGATGCCCGCGGCGAGCACGATCACGTAGAAGAACAGCACCATGAGGAAGCTCGCGGGGCCCAGCTGGTTCATGAACAGCGACAGCAGGACGAACACGATCGCGAGCGGCAGCAGGAACTCGCCGACGCTCGTGCGCGCGTCCACGTAGTCGCGCAGGAAGCGACGCTCCGGGCCGCGGTGCTCGAGCGGCATGTTCCGCTCGTCGCCCTCGCGCATCGCCTTGTACTCCGCCTCGCGACGGGCCCGGTCCTTGGCCTTGCGCTCCTTGGCGTCGGCTTTCATGTCGACCACGAGCCCGCGCTTGTTGGCGGCCTCCTGGTCCTTGCGCTTGGGGGTGGGCCGGCCCTTGCCGACGGCGACCTCGTCCTCGGGGACCTCGACGGCGGGGTCCGGCGTGGCGGGGGTCTCGGGGGTGTTCTTGTTCATTGCTTCCTTGCGGCCGATGCGGTGGCCGGCTTCAGTCCTTGGCGGTGTTCTTGGCGGGCAGGGCGAGCATGCGGTCGAGGGCCACCTTGGCCTCGGCCTGGGTCTGCTCGTCGACGACGATGCGGTTGACCACCTCGCCCGCGGCGAGCGACTCGAGCGCCCACACGAGGTGCGGCAGGTCGATGCGGTTCATGGTCGAGCAGAAGCACACCGTGTCCTCGAGGAAGTGGATGTCCTTGTCGGGGTGCGCGTTGGCGAGGCGGCGGACGAGGTTGAGCTCGGTGCCGATGACCCAGCTCGACCCGGGCTCGGCCGCCTCGATCTGCTTGATGATGTACTCGGTCGAGCCCACGTAGTCGGCGCGGGTGACGACCTCGTGCGAGCACTCGGGGTGCACGAGCACGTTGATGCCGGGCACCTTCTCGCGTGCCGCCTCGACGTTCTCCTTGCGGAAGCGACCGTGCACCGAGCAGTGGCCCCGCCACAGGATGACGCGCGCACGCTCGAGCTCCTCGGGCGTGTTGCCGCCGAAGGGCTTGCGGGGGTCGTACAGGACGCAGTCCTCGAGCTCGAGCCCCAGCTGCAGCACCGCGGTGTTGCGTCCCAGGTGCTGGTCGGGGAGGAACAGCACCTTGCCGTCGGCCTCGAGCCCTCCCACCTGGTCGTAGGCCCAGCGCAGGGCGACCTCGGCGTTGGACGAGGTGCACACCACGCCGCCGTTGCGGCCGCAGAACGCCTTGATCGCCGCGGTGGAGTTCATGTAGGTGACCGGCACGGTGCGGTCCGCGACGCCGGCCTCGGCCAGCTGCTCCCACGCGTCCTCGACCTGGTTGATGTTCGCCATGTCCGCCATCGAGCAGCCGGCGGCCATGTCGGGCAGCACGACGGTCTGGTCGTCCGAGGTGAGGATGTCGGCGCTCTCGGCCATGAAGTGGACGCCGCAGAACACGATGAACTCCGCCTCGGGGCGAGCGGCCGCGTCGCGCGCGAGCTTGAACGAGTCACCCGTGACGTCGGCGAACTGGATGACCTCGTCGCGCTGGTAGTGGTGACCCAGGATGAAGACGCGGTCGCCCAGCGCCTCCTTCGCGCGCGTCGCGCGCTCGACGAGGTCGGGATCGGACGGCGCCGGCAGGTCGCCGGGGCAGTCGACGCCGCGCTCGGACAGCGGGTCGCGGCGCTCCCCGAGGAGGAGCAGGGCGGGCGACGCGGACGGCTCGGTGAACGTCGTGGTCATGCGGTCATTGTCGCACGGCTCGCACGGCACACTAGAGGCCATGCGCATCGCGGTCCTCGCCCAGTCCTGGCCCGGCCCGGACGGGTCGGGGCTCGCCCCGCGCGCCGTCGCGAGCGTCGTGGAGGCGGCGTGGCTGGACGCTGTGCCGGGCTCGGCGATCGCGGCCGTCCCGGTCGGCGACGGGGGGCCGCGCAGCGCCGATGCGCTCGCCGGGTCGCGCTCGCCCGTGGGCGGCGTCGAGGCTACGGAGGCGGAAGGCGCGCTGGTGCTGGCCCCGGCCGGAGGTGCCCCGCGATGGGAGTCGCACGCGCTCGCCGCGGGCCTGCTCGGCCTCGCTGCCGAGCACGCTGATGCGCGCCACCCGCGCACCGTGGTCGTGCCCGTGGGCGACGAGGCGCCGGCGGGCGATGCCGCCGACCTGTGGCTGGGCGGGCTCGCGCAGATGCGCGCGGGCCTCGCGAGCCTCGACGTCGTCGCGGCGGTGTCGTCCTCGCGACCGCTCCTCGGGCTGCGGGGGATGAGCGCGGCCGTACGCGACCGGCGGGAGTCGGACGAGGCGCTCGCCATCGCGGCGCAGCGCCAGGAGGAGCGGTGGAGCGCCATCGCGCGAGGCGCTGACCCGCTCGCGGCCTCGGCGTCATTGCTGTCGACAGGACGCCTGTCCGACCAGCCCGGCTCCGGTGCGGCGGGCGGCCTCGCGTACTGCCTGGCCGCGGCCGGCGCGCGGCTCGCTCCTGCGGGACCGTTCCTCGCGAGCCTCGCCGGCGCCGAGCGAGCCGCAGCGGACGCCGCCGTGATCCTCGCCGTCGTGCCCTCCCTGGAGCCTCGGACGCTCGACGAGGGTGCCGTCCCCGCCGCGAGCGCCCTTGCGGCGGCCACCGGCGCCCCCTGCGTGGTCCTCGCCCCCCGCTCGCGCATCGGCCGTCGTGACCTGATGAACGCCGGGGTCGCCTCCGCTCACGAGGCCGCCGCCGGTGGGGACGGACTGGCGGACGGGATCGCCCGCATCGCGCAGACGTGGGGCCCGCGCGCCTGAGACATCCCGAAGGGCATTGCGGGAATGTCCCGGGCGGGGCGTACGCTAGAGGATACGAACGAGGAAAGGAGGCGGCCTATGACGGACACTGCCACTGAGACTGTTGCTCACGGAGTCGTCATCACCGATGCTGCCGCTGGGAAGGTCAAGAGCCTGCTGGAGCAGGAGGGTCGCGATGACCTTCGACTGCGACTGGCGGTCCAGCCCGGAGG
Source organism: Demequina sp. NBRC 110056 (assembly GCF_002090155.1). Lineage (GTDB taxonomy): Bacteria > Actinomycetota > Actinomycetes > Actinomycetales > Demequinaceae > Demequina. The sequence continues at coordinate 255,107 of NZ_BBRM01000002.1, forward strand.
CTGCTCCGGACTGATCTACCAGCTGTACTTCGACGAGCGCATGCTCGACGGCGACGCGATCCGCGACTTCGACGGTGTCGAGGTCGTCGTGGACAAGATGTCGGTGCCGTACCTTGACGGTGCGACCATCGACTTCGCCGACACGATCGAGAAGCAGGGTTTCACCATCGACAACCCGAACGCCGCGAGCTCCTGCGCCTGCGGCGACTCGTTCAGCTGAGCGACTGACTTACGCCGACGGGCGGCCTCGCACCTTCTCGGGTGCGGTGGCCGCCCGTTCGCGCGTCTGGGGGCCTTCACCCCGTCATCGAACGGCGCACGTCCTCCATCACGCGGGGGAGGGTGGCCAGGAACCGGTCGACCTCGTCGTCGCGCACGTCCGGGGTGAGCCCCAGGCGAAGGTTGCCGTGAGTCAGCGCTCCCATGGCCGCGAGCACCTGACTCGGCTCGAAGGTGTCCGAGCCGCACGCGGAACCCGATCCCACGGCGAACCCCTCACGGTCGAGGCGGCTGACGATCGGCTCGCCGTCGAGGTACATGAACGCGGCCGTGACGAGATGGGGGAGCCGCTCCTCCGGATCGCCCACGATCGTGACGCCCTCGAGCTGCGCGAGCCGGTCCCTGATCCTCGCCGTGAGCGCGTGCAGGCGCGTGCGCGTGGCCTCCAGGCTCTCGAGGCGCTCCTGCAGCGCGACGGCCGCCGCGAGAGCCAGCGGAATCGACACGCCGCCGGGAGCGAAGGCGTCTCCCGGCCAGGCGGGCAGCCAGCGCGTGCGCGGCCGCATCGCGACGACGCCGAGCCCGAGCGGTGCCCCCCAATCTGCCGGGTCGGCGACGAGCGCGTCCCAGCGCTCCGGCGGCTCGATGTGCCCGATGGTGGCGGACGCGTCCACGACGAGCGGCACCGCAGCGGCCGCGGCGGCGTCGCCGAGGGCGTCGAGGCGCTGGAGGGTGCCGATCTCGTGGTTGCCGTGCTGCACCAGTGCGAGGGCGACGGCGGGGTCCGCCACCTCACGCGCGAAGGACTCGGCGTCCAGGTGTCCGTCGCGGTCGACGGCGATGCGGGTCACCGCGCCCGGGGCCGCGTGCTCGGCGGCGTCGAGCACCGCCTGGCGCTCGATCGCGCCGGCCACGATGCGGTCCCGGCCGCGCCGTGCGCGGGCCACGCCCGCGACGGCACGGTCGAACGCGAGGTGCGCTCCCGAGGTCAGGTGAAGGTGCGCGGGAGAGGCGCCGAGCGCATCGGCGATCGCCTCCTTGGCGCCGTCCAGGACAGCCCGCGCGCGCCGCGACTCGGACGTCAGCCGCGCCGGATCCGCCCAGCCGTCGGCGAGGCCCGCGAGGAACGCATCGGCCGTCCGGGGCGTTACCGGAGAGCGCCCTGAGGCATCGAGGAACACGCGGCGTGCTGGCATGTCGCCACGGTATCGCGCGCTAGACTGACCGCGTGTCCAAGAAGCCACGCTTTGCCATGTCCCGAAACGCCCTCATCGGCGTTGGTGCGGTAGGCGCGTCGGCCCTGCTAGCAGGCTGCTCGCAGGGTATTGAGAACGGTGCCCTCCCGTCCACGCCCGAGATCACCAACCAGACCGGTCCCATCATCACGCTGTGGAACGGTTCCTGGATCGCCGCGCTCGTCGTCGGCGTGATCACGTGGGGCCTGATCCTGTGGTGCGTGGCGGTGTACCGCAAGCGCAAGGACGACACCAAGCTGCCCGTCCAGACTCGCGTGCACCTGCCGCTCGAGCTGATGTACACGCTCGTGCCGCTGATGGCCATCGGCGTGCTGTTCAAGTACACCGCCGAGGACATCGCGTTCCTGACCGACACCTCGGCCGATGCCGACGTCGAGATCCAGGTCGTGGGCAAGCAGTGGAGCTGGGACTTCAACTACCTGACGGACGACGTGTACGACCCGGGCGTCCAGGCCAACCTCACCGGTGAGGAGGGCGTCGAGGAGACGCTCCCGACCCTGTACCTCCCGGTCGACGAGACGGTCCACTTCTACCTGGACTCGCGTGACGTCATCCACTCCTTCTGGATCCCGGCCTTCCTCTACAAGGAGGACACGGTCCCCGGCAAGACGAACGAGTGGCAGGTGACGCCCACCGAGGTCGGCACCTACCAGGGCAAGTGCGCCGAGCTGTGCGGCGAGTACCACGCCTCGATGCTGTTCAACGTCGAGGTCGTCGAGCGCGCCGAGTACGACGCCTACATGCAGGAGCTGCGCGACCGCGGCAACGAGGGAGCGCTGGGCCTCGAGTACAGCCGCGACCAGGTCGTGCGCATCGCCGACGAGCACGGGGAGACTGAGTGATGGCCACCGTCGCATACGAGGACACCCGCACCGGCGAGGCGCCCGCGCTTCCCGCGGCGCCCACGCGTTCCGGCTCGGTGGTCGTGAAGTGGATCACCTCCACCGACCACAAGACCATCGGGTACATGTACCTGATCACGTCGTTCTTCTTCTTCATCATCGGCGGCGTGATGGCGCTGCTGATCCGTGCCGAGCTCTTCGCGCCCGGCATGCAGGTGGTGCAGTCGGCGGAGCAGTACAACCAGCTGTTCACCATGCACGGCACGATCATGCTGCTGCTGTTCGCGACGCCGCTGTTCGCGGGCTTCGCCAACGTGATCACGCCGCTGCAGATCGGCGCGCCCGACGTCGCCTTCCCGCGACTGAACATGTTCGCATACTGGCTGTACCTGTTCGGCGGCCTCATCGCGTCGGCCGGCTTCTTCACGCCGCAGGGCGCGGCGTCGTTCGGCTGGTTCGCGTACGCGCCGCTGTCGAACTCCGTGTACTCACCCGGCGTCGGCGGCAACCTGTGGGTCTTCGGCCTCGCGCTCGGTGGCTTCGGCACCATCCTCGGTGCGGTCAACTTCATCACCACCATCGTGACGATGCGCGCGCCCGGCATGACCATGTTCCGCATGCCGATCTTCACCTGGAACATCCTGGTGACGTCGATGCTCGTGCTGCTCGCGTTCCCGCCGCTGGCGTCCGCGCTGTTCGCGCTCGGCTCCGACCGCGTGCTGCACTCCCAGGTCTTCAACCCGGACAACGGGGGAGCGGTGCTGTGGCAGCACCTGTTCTGGTTCTTCGGCCACCCCGAGGTCTACATCATCGCGCTGCCGTTCTTCGGCATCGTGTCCGAGATCTTCCCGGTGTTCTCGAGAAAGCCCCTGTTCGGCTATCACGGGCTCGTCTATGCCACCATCGCCATCGCGGCGCTGTCGGTGACCGTGTGGGCGCACCACATGTACGTCACCGGAGCTGTGCTCCTGCCGTTCTTCGCGTTCATGACGATGCTCATCGCGGTCCCGACAGGCGTGAAGTTCTTCAACTGGATCGGCACGATGTGGAGAGGGAAGCTCTCCTTCGAGACGCCGATGCTGTGGTCGATCGGCTTCATCATCACCTTCCTCTTCGGTGGCCTGACCGGCGTCATCCTGTCGTCGCCGCCGCTGGACTTCGCGGTGTCCGACTCGTACTTCGTGGTCGCGCACTTCCACTACGTGGTCTTCGGCACCGTGGTGTTCGCGATGTTCGCCGGCTTCTACTTCTGGTGGCCCAAGTTCACCGGCAAGATGCTCAACGAGCGCTGGGGCAAGATCCACTTCTGGCTGCTGTTCATCGGCTTCCACACCACGTTCCTCATCCAGCACTGGCTGGGTGCGTCCGGCATGCCGCGTCGCTACGTGGACTACCTGCCCGAGGACGGCTTCACGTGGATGAACCAGGTGTCGACGGTCGGTGCGGTCATCCTCGCGCTGTCGACGCTGCCGTTCCTGTGGAACGTGTACATCACGTCCAAGCGCGCGCCCAAGGTCACGGTCGACGACCCCTGGGGCTACGGCAACTCGCTCGAGTGGGCGACCAGCTGCCCGCCGCCGCGCCACAACTTCACGTCGATCCCGCGGATCCGCTCCGAGCGTCCCGCCTTCGACCTCCACCACCCCGAGGCCGCGGCGCGCGATCACCACGCTCACCACGGCACGGACAGCGACCACGCTCCCGTCACCGCGGCCAACGGCAAGGAGGGCTGACCCATGCGCCTTGAGTCCAACATCTTCTGGATGCCGTCGGTGTTCTTCTTCGTGGCGGCGACGGCCTACGGGATCTTCACCGGCTGGGCCGAGTGGGTGGGCATCACCTGCATCCTGCTGACCGGCGGCATGTTCGTGATGGTCGGCATCTACTTCAAGATGCTCGAGAAGCGTCACGGCACCCGTCCCGAGGACGACAACAGCGCCGAGATCGCGGAGCTCTCGGGCGAGCAGGGCGTGTACGCCCCGTGGAGCTGGTGGCCCCTGGTCATCGCCGCGGGCGCCGCCCTGGCGTTCCTCGCGATGGCCGTCGGCTGGTGGATCATGGTCCCCGCCGTCATCATCGGCGTCGTCGGCCTCGTCGGCTGGGTGATGGAGTTCTCGACGGGCCTCCACGCCCACTGACCCACCCCCAACGCCGCGAGATGGATCCATCTCGCTGATCCACGTTCTGAGATCAGCGATTCGGATCCATCTCGCCGTTCTAGGCGAGGTCCTTGCGGCGGTCCCGTGCCGCCGAGCCGGCGACTCCCACGAGTCGCGCGATGACGACCGCGAGGAACAGCGTGCCCGTGACGGCCTCGAGCGTCCACAAGGATCGCGCCCAGTCGCTGACCGGCACGATGTCCCCGTAGCCCAGCGTCGACAGCGTGACGTAGCTGCCGTAGATGAGGTCGTGCCAGGGCAGGGGCGACACCTCGGCATGCGCGGTGTCGGCGAAGCTGCCCGGGCTCGCGAGCTCCATCTCCGCCGCTGCCGCGCCGAAGAAGCCTCCGAGCAGCAGATAGGCGCACACGGCCACGAGGAGCAGGTCGACCGTCTGCGCGCGCTCGGGCGGATTCAGCAGCGAGCCGCACAGGGTCACGAGCAGCGTGCCCTGCAGCAGCATCATGCCGAGCAGCATCCCGGCCGTCGCGCTGGGGCTGTCCTGCTGGATCGCGAACCAGGCGCCACCCCCGATGAGGAAGACGGCGGCGACGGCGATGGGCCAGTGGCGCCGGGGGTCGGCGGCCGCGATGCGCATGCCGTACCAGATCACGCCCGCGTAGACGCACAGGTAAAGGACCATGAGCCCGGGACCGTAGGTGGCGGCGGGGTAGCCGAACTGCAGCACCACCAACGAGCCGAGCAGCACCCACAGCGAGGGGCGGTGGTACGTCAGCAGGGTCCGTCGGCGGCGTTCGCGTGCGGCTTCCGTGGGCATGGCCCCAACGTAGCGTGCGGCGACGGCGTGGGCGTGGAGACACCAAGGGCGGGTCCCCTCCAAAGAGAGGACCCGCCCTGACAGGTGAGCGCCGTCGTTACTGGACGATCAGGCCCGTGGTGGCAGATGCGGTCGCGAAGCGGGCCTGGACGTTCGCCCAGTCCACGACGTTCCACCACGCCTTCACGTAGTCCGCCTTGACGTTCTTGTACTGGAGGTAGAAGGCGTGCTCCCACATGTCCAGCATGAGCAGCGGGATGAGGCCGACGGGGACGTTGCCCTGCTGGTCGTACAGCTGCACGATGACGAGCTTCTTGCCGATGGTGTCCCACGCGAGGATCGACCAGCCCGAGCCCATGATGGTCATCGCGTTGTTGGTGAAGTGGGCCTGGAAGCCGTCGAAGCTGCCGAAGTGCTCGTCGATGGCCGCAGCGAGCTCGCCGGTGGGCTTGTCGCCGCCGTCGGGCGACATGTTCGTCCAGAACACCGAGTGGTTGGTGTGGCCGCCGAGGTTGAAGGCGAGGGCCTTCTCGAGGCCCGCAATGGCTCCGAAGTCTCCCGACTCGCGTGCGCCGGCCATCTTCTCGAGCGCGGTGTTCGCGCCCGCGACGTAGGCGGCGTGGTGCTTCGAGTGGTGAAGCTCCATGATCTCGCCCGCGATGTGCGGGTCGAGGGCGCCGTAGTCGTAGCTCAGGTCAGGCAGGGTGTAGTCAGCCATGGTTCCTCCCGGTTCGGGCGTGGCATGGGGTAGCCACGCGGTGGTTGAGCAGGGTGACCATCCGAGCCTATCGCCGTGCGGTTCGGCCCGCAGTGTGCACCTGGGCGTGTCAACACGGAGAGATGCCAGGGGATTCCTGGTGCAGACACAGCGAGGGCCGGCTACCTGACGGTGGCCGGCCCTCGAAGGTGCGACGGGGGGAGTGTCAGCGCTTGGCGCCGTCCTCCAGCTCCTCCCACTCGGAGTCGAGGCGCTCGCCGGACTCCTCGGCCTCAGCGGCCTCGTGGGCGCCGTGGCTGTCGTGGTGGTGGCGCGCCTCCTCGAGCTCTTCGGGGGTGACGGGCTCGACCCGCTCCTCGAAGTAGAAGCGCGACAGGCGCTGCTTGAAGCGATCCCAGCGGTAGCCCTTGCGCGCGACGCCGTGGTCGTTGAGCTCGGGCTCGATCTCGAGGGGCTTGTGGTTGTCGTAGGACACGCGCAGCCACACCTCCTGCTCGTCGAGCGGGCGGTGGACCTCGACGTACTCGCCGTGGTCGTACCGCACGATCGTGCCGGTCTCGTGGCCGTGCAGCACGAGCTCCCGGTCCTTGCGCTGGAGGCCCAGGCAGATGCGCTTGGTGATCCAGAACGCGAGCGGAGGGATGATGAAGATTCCCCATTGGAAGAAGATCGTGATGTCGTTGAGCGACAGGTGGAACAGGTTCGCCACGATGTCGTTCGAGCCCTCGATCACGAGGATCACGTAGAACGAGATCATCGCGACGCCGATGCCGGTGCGGACAGGCACGTTGCGCGGGCGGTCGAGCACGTGCCGCTCGCCCTTGTCGCCCGTCGCCCACGCCTCGAGCCACGGGTACAGCGCGATGATCGCGAAGAAGATGCCGGGGACGATGACGGCGGGGATGAGGATGTTCCACGACAGCGTGTAGCCCCACAGCTCCCACTCGAGCGGGAAGACGCCAGCGATCCATCCGGGCATGAGGCGCAGCGCACCGTCGACGAAGAGGATGTACCAGTCGGGCTGCGTTCCTGCGGACACCGGGGACGGGTCGTAGGGGCCGTAGTTCCACACCGGGTTGATGGTGAACACCGACGCGACCAGCGCGATGATGCCGAAGACGACGAAGAAGAAGCCGCCGGCCTTGGCCGTGTACACGGGGAACAGGGGCAGGCCCACCACGTTCTTGTGGGACTTGCCGCCGCCCGGGTACTGCGTGTGCTTGTGCAGGAACACCAGGAACAGGTGCAGCGCGATGAGCGCGAGGATCAGTCCGGGCACCAGCAGGATGTGCATGGTGAACAGGCGGGGGATGATGTCCACGCCCGGATACTCGCCGCCGAACATCCAGTACGAGATGTAGCTGCCGATGAGCGGGATCGACTTCACCACGCCGTCGATGATGCGCAGGCCGTTGCCGGAGAGCACGTCGTCGGGCAGCGAGTAGCCGGAGAAGCCTGCGGCGAGACCCAGGATCATGAGGGTGAAGCCCACGAGCCAGTTGAGCTCACGGGGCTTGCGGAAGGCGCCGGTGAAGAACACGCGGCACATGTGCGTCATGATCGCCGCGAGGAACAGCAGCGCGGCCCAGTGGTGGATCTGACGGATCAGGAGTCCACCGGGGACCTCGAACGACGTCTTGAGCGTCGAGGCGAACGCCTCGGTCATCGCGACGCCGTGCATCGTCTCGAACGGTCCCTCGTAGTGGACCTCGGTCATCGACGGCACGAAGAAGGCCGTCAGGAAGACGCCCGACAGCAGCAGCACGATGAACGAGTACAGCGCGATCTCGCCCAGCATGAAGGACCAGTGGTCCGGGAACAGCTTGCGTGCGAAGAACTTGACGAAGCCACCGATCGAGGTGCGCTCGTCGACGTAGTTCGCCGTGCCGGCGGCAGCGGAGTTCAGCTTGGTGCCCATCAGTGGCTGACCTCCTCAGCGGTCGTGTCGTCGCCGCCCTTGAGGCGGTCCCAGTACGACGGGCCGATGGGCTCGTCGAAGTCGGCCTGCGCCACGATGTAGCCCTCGTCGTCCACCGCGATGGGGAGCTGGGGCAGGGGGCGCTTGGCCGGGCCGAAGACCACCTTGCAGCCATCCGACACGTCGAAGGTCGACTGGTGGCACGGGCACAGCAGGTGGTGGGTCTGCTGCTCGTACAGCGCCACGGGGCAGCCGACGTGCGTGCAGATCTTGGAGTACGCGACGATGCCGTCGAATGACCAGTCCTCGCGGCCCTCCTGGACCTTCAGGTCCGCAGGGTCGAGGCGCACGAGCAGCACCACGGCCTTGGCCTTCTCGGAGATCAGGTGGTGGTGGTCGAGGTCGTTGAGGCCGTCGGGGATGACGTGGAACACGGAGCCGATCGTCACGTCAGCGGCCTTGATGAGGGCGCCGTCGGGGTCGCGCGCGAGGCGGACGCCGGGACCCCACAGGGTGTGGCGGAACTTCGAGATGTTCCAGTCGCTGCCCATGTTGCCGATCTGGGGCACCAGCACGGCGAGCGGGGCGACGGCGAGCGCGGTGATGAGCGAGCCCTTGAGGACGCTGCGGCGCTTGGGCCCGCCGAGGCCGGAGTCCTCGACGCCGTCCTTGAGGTTCTGGATCGCGCCCTCGCGGGCCTCGTCGGAGCTGCGCAGCTCGTGACGGTCCTCGACCATCTCGTGGTCGCGCATGAGGGTCTTCGCCCAGTGGATCGCGCCGAGGCCGATGCCGATCATGGCGAGGAAGATGCCGATGCCGATCCACATGTTGACCTGGCGGATCTGGGCGATGTCGCCGGGGTCAGCGTCGTTCAGCGTGAAGTAGGCGACGAGGGCGATGATCGTGCCGACGATCGAGATGCCGAACAGGGCGGCGGTCTGGCGCTCGGCCTTCTTGTCCGCCTTGTCGTCGATGTCCGCCTTGCGGGGGCGGTGCTCCCCGAGGCCGGGGTTCTCGAACCCGTTCGCCGGGTCGAGCTCGGATCCTGTGCTGTGTTCGGGGGCGCTCATGAGGAACGGGCTCCTACCCAGATGGTGCTGGCGATGATCAGGCCGAGGAGGATGAGCCACGCCCACAGTCCCTCGGAGACGGGGCCGATGGCGCCGAGGCTGAGGCCACCCGGCGAGCCATTGCTCTGGAAGTCGAGGTAGGCGATGACGTCGCGCTTGTGCTCGGGGGTGATGTTCGCGTCGTTGAACACGGGCATCGACTGGGGACCGGTGAGCATCGCCTCGTAGATGTGCTCGGGGGTGGTCTCGAGCAGCGAGGGCGCGAACTTGCCCTGCGTCAGCGCGCCACCGCCACCGATGGAGCCGTGGCACATCGCGCAGTTGGTGCGGAACACCAGCATGCCGTTCGCGGCGTCGCCGAGAGCGGGGTCGACCTGCTCCGGGGTGGGGATCGCCGGTCCGGCGCCCAGCGAGGCGACCCAGGCGGCCAGCTGGTTGATCTCGTCCTGGTCGAACTGGACGGGCTTGGCGGGCGCCTGCGGGCCGGACGCCTGCATCGGCATGCGGCCCGTGCCGACCTGGAAGTCGACCGCCGCGGCGCCGACGCCCACGAGCGACGGCGCGACGCCGTCCTGACCCTGGGCATCGAGTCCGTGGCAGGACGCGCAGTTGGCGGCGAAAAGGCGCTCACCGGCGGCGACGTCGTCGGCAGACGCCTCGGTCGAGGCGGTGGCGGCACTGGGGGCAGCGACGGCGGCCACGCCAGTGATGAGTGCGAGCAGCGCCAAGACCAGCAGCAGGGGCGCTGCGCGGTGGTGACGCCTGCGGGCGATTGCGTGCATCGTGCGTTGTATCCCTACTGAACCAGGTAGATCACGGCGAACAGGGCGATCCACACCACGTCGACGAAGTGCCAGTAGTACGACACGACGATGGTGGTGGTGGCCTCATGAGTGCCGAACTTCTTGGCGGCGAACGAACGCCCCAGGACGAACAGCATGGCGATGAGTCCGCCGATCACGTGGAGGCCGTGGAAGCCGGTGGTGAGGTAGAACACCGAGCCGTACGGGCTGGACGAGATGGTCAGTCCGTGGGAGACGAGCTCCGCGTACTCGAACACCTGGCCGGCGATGAAGATCGAGCCCATGATGTACGTCAGCACGAACCACTCATGCATGCCCCAGGCGCGGACGTTCCAGATCGATCCCTCGCGTCGGCGCTGATAGCGCTCGGCCGCGAACACGCCCGCCTGCGCCGTGAACGACGACAGCACCAGGACGGTGGTGTTCGCCAGCGCGAAGGGGACGTTCAGCAGCTCGGTCTGCTCGGCCCAGACCTCCGGCACCTGGGCGCGGAGCGTGAAGTACATCGCGAACAATCCCGCGAAGAACATCAGCTCCGAGCTGAGCCAGACGATGGTTCCGACCGCGACCTGGTTCGGTCGAGTCGCGTGAATGGGGGACGGCACAGTCGTCGTCGCGTGGGACATGGCACCCATTATTGCCTAAGACTTTGGTCCTAGGAGCCAGAACGCGCGGGCCCTTGGAGAGGTTCCCTTGGAGAGCGCCGATGCGGGGGAGAGTTCGTGCCAGAATGGGCGTCATGACTGGCAGCAGTGACGTGGCGAAGAGCGGCGCGAGCGCCGTGGGATCCGCCAAGGCCCGCATCCTTCTCTACAGCGACGACCGCAACGTGCGCGAGAAGGTTCGCTTCGCGGTGGGGTCCGCGACGCACGGCCGCCAGATCGAGTGGCTCGAGACCGCGACGCACGACGCCGTCATCGACGCCGTCGACAACCAGCGTTTCGACCTGCTCATCCTCGACGGCGAGGCGGCGAAGTCGGGTGGCATGGGGATCTGCCGCCAGATCAAGCACGAGATCTACCACTGCCCGCCCATCATGCTGCTCGTCGGGCGCCCGGGTGACGCGTGGCTCGCGACCTGGTCGGAGGCGGACGCTGCCGTCGCCCACCCCCTCGACCCGTTCGCCGTGCGCGACACGGTCGACTCGTTTTTCGCGCCCGCGTCCCAGAACGCCTGAGACGGTTCGCGAGCGGTCGTCCATCACTGACCCGCCACTGAGGAGGCGCCGTGGCCACCCTGCAGGACCTGCTGTCCCGACTCGTCGAGCATGAGGACCTGACCGCGGAGGAGACGGCCGCCGTCATGGATGACGTCCTCACCGATGCGGCGTCGCCGGTGCAGGTCGCCGGATTCCTCGCCGCGCTCCGAGTCAAGCGCGAGACCGCGGCGGAGGTCGCGGGTCTCGCCTCCGCGATGCTCGATCACGCGGTGCGGTTCGAGGTGCCGGGCCGGACCGTGGACATCGTCGGCACGGGCGGCGACGGCGCGCACACCGTCAACATCTCGACCATGGCGTCGATCGTGATCGCCGGCACGGGACTGACCGTCGTCAAGCACGGCAACCGCGCTGCGACGTCGAAGTCGGGCAGTGCCGATGTGCTGGCCGCCCTGGGCGTGAACCTCGACCTCCCGCCGGAGAGGGTCGCGGAGCTGGCCACCGAGGTGGGCATCACCTTCTGCTTCGCCCAGGTCTTCCACCCCTCGATGCGCTACGCGATGCCCATCCGCAAGGAGCTGGGCGTGCCTACGACGTTCAACATCCTGGGGCCGCTCACGAACCCCGCGCAGCCGCAGGCGACAGCGATCGGCTCGTCGAGCATGCGCGTGTCGCCCGTCATCGCGGGCGTGATCGCTTCGCAGGGACGCGAGGCGATCGTGTTCCACGGAGACGACGGGCTCGACGAGCTCGCGCCGACGGCGCCGTCGACGCTGTGGGAGGTCCGTGGCGGCGAGGTGCTCGAGATGCGCCTCGACCCGGTGGCGGATCTCGGTCTGGCCGCGATCACGCTCGAGGACCTGCGCGGCGGGGAGGCATCCGAGAACGCAGCCGTCGCGCGCGACGTGCTGGGCGGCGCTCAGGGACCGGTGCGCGACACCGTCCTGCTCAACGCCGCCGCGGGTCTGGTCGCCGACGCCGCGCTCGACGGCACGCGGTCCGGGACGATCGCCGAGCGGTTCGAGGCCGCCATCGTGCACGCGGCGCGTTCGATCGACTCCGGAGACGCCGCAGCCGCCCTCGATCGCTGGGCCGCGGCCTCCCAGTCCTGACGCGCGGGCTCTCCAGTCCTGACGTGCGGGCACTGGAAGCCTCCGCGCTCAGAAGACCGTCGCATCCCGCTGCGGGCTGGAGTCGGCGCGGCGCGCCTCCACCCAGCGCAGGTGGCTGCCCGCGCTGCCCACGGGCGACGCCCACTCGCCGTCCACGTGGAGGAGGCGGGTCCCCGGGCGCTCGAGCCAGCGCAGCACGAGCTCCTGCTCCTCGATGAGGACGTGGTCGCCGATCTCGAGGCGGTGCCAGCTCGACCGCAGCTCGTCCGCGGCCGCCCACACGCCTTCGTCGACGCGCGCTGCGCCGGTCAGCGCGCCGCCCGAGGTGGCCATCAGCTCCCAGCGGTCGTCGATGCGCCGGACCGCGACGATGCTGCAGGCGGCCAGGCTGCGCAGGCGCTCCTGGCGTGCTGCGGCGTCCACCACGGCGCTCAGCGCGTCGCGCACCTCCTTGGCGCGTTCGTAGTCGAGCCGCTCGGCGTGGTGGGCGACGGCTGCCTCGAGCGCGTCGACCACGAGGGAGACGTCTCCGTCGAGAGCGGCGCGGGCTCGGTCCGCCGTCTCCGAGTAGCCCGACTCGGATCCGCGCACGCACGGAGCGAGGCACGCCCCGGTGTCCTTGAGGATGCAGGCGCGGGCGTGCGCGCGTGGCTCGATCGTGAGTCGCGTGGTGCAGGTGCGGACCCCCAGCGCGTCCTGCAGCGCCTCGATCGCCTCGCGGGCCGCGGAGCCGGAGCGCATCGGGCCGAGCCAACCGTCGCGACCAGCGGCGGCCTTGGTGATGGACAGGCGTGGGTAGCGCTCGTCCGTCAGGCGAACCCATGCGGCGTGCTCGGGCCGTGTCGACTTGCGGTTGTAGCGAGGGCGCAGCTGGTCGATCATCCGAATCTCGAGGACGTTGGCCTCGAGCTCGCTCGCGCACACGGTCGTGTCGACGTCGGCGGCGAGCTCGAGCATCTCGCGGATGCCGCGCCGGGTCTCGCCGCGCGTGAAGTAGGACTTGACGCGCGACCGCAGGTTGCGCGACGTGCCGACGTACAGGCTCTCTCCGCGCGGACCGCGGAACACGTACACGCCGGGCTTCGAGGGCACCTTGTCCGCCATGGTCGCCTTGCGACGCAGGGTGCTCGGCACGGGGTTGCGCAGGGCGTCGAGGTCCTCGCGGTGCGTGATGCCGAACGCGGCGAGCCGTTCGAGCATCCCGTGCAGGACCTCGGACGTCGCTCGGGCGTCCTCGAGCGCTCGGTGGTTGGGCGTCACTGCGGTGCCGAACACGCGAGCGAGGGTCGACAGCTTCTTGTTGGGCGCCTCCTCCTTGGTGGTGGCGCGCCGAGCGAGGGTCACCGTGTCCACGATCTCGGGGCGTGGCCAGTCGTAGCCCTCCGCGGCGCACGCCGCCTTGAGGAAGCCCACGTCGAAGCGCGCGTTGTGCGCCACGAGGACCGCGTCGCCGAGGAACTCGAGGAACGACGGCATTACCTCGCCGATGCGCGGTGCGGCGGTGACCATCGCGTCCGTGATGCCCGTGAGCGCGACGATCATGGGTGGGATCGCCGCGCCGGGGTCGACGAGCGTCTGGTACTCGCCGATCACCTCGCCGCCGCGCGTCTTGACCGCGCCGATCTCGGTGATGCCGCAGTCGCGAGGAGACGCCCCCGTGGTCTCGAGGTCGACCACCACGAAGGTGGTCGCGGAGAGCGGTTCGCCGATGTCGGCGAGCGTCGCCTGCGCGGATGCGGTCATGGTGACGACGGTACGCCCGGCCCCTGACAGCGATCGCCGGCGGCGGCGATGTCAGAGGGTGTCCCTAGCGTGAGACGCATGATCATCGACTGCGATTCATGCGAGGTCCGCGGCAAGGCGTGCGGCGACTGCGTGGTGTCCTTCCTGACGATCCCGGTGCGACAGCCCGAGCCCGTCGAGATGGACGACGACCAAGCAGCAGCCGTCGACGCCCTGGTGCAGGGAGGCCTCGTGCCGCCGCTGCGCCTGGTGTCATCCGAGCGCCCCACCCGCGGCATCCGCGCCAGCTGAGCGCGCATCGGCCCGTGTGGGCGCCGGCTGTTGGGCGTGCCCCCGTGGGCACACGCCCTTTGGCAACCGCCGACCGGGCACGTCGGCGCGCCGGGTCCGAGCCGAGGCGCGCCCAACGGCGACCCGCCCTGAGCGTGGCTCAGCTGTGCGAGTGCTTCGACGAGTAGATGCCGTCGATGACGTCGGCGTACTCCTCGAGCACGCGCCCGCGCTTGACCTTCATGGACGGCGTGAGCATCCCGTTGTCGATCGTGAGGTCGTCGCTCAGGATGCGGAAGGTACGCACCGACTCGGCCTTCGACACGGCGGTGTTCGCGCGATCGATCGCCTTCTGGACACGCGACAGGATGCGCTCGTCCGTGGCCGCCTGCTCGACGGTCATCGGCTCGAGACCCTTGCTCTTCAGCCAGCCGGGGAGGGCCTCCGCGTCGAGGGTCACGAGCGCAGCGATGAAGGGCTGGGCGTCTCCGACCACGACGCACTGGCTCACCAGCACGTAGGAGCGGATCCGGTCCTCGAGCTCTGCCGGAGCGACGTTCTTGCCGCCCGCGGTGACGATCAGCTCCTTCTTGCGGCCCGTGATGGTGAGGTAGCCGTCCTCGTCCTGGGTGCCGATGTCGCCCGTGTGGAACCAGCCGTCGGCGATGGCCTCCGAGGTCGCGTCGGGGTTGCGGTGATAGCCCTCGAACAGCTGCTCGCCGCGCATCAGCACCTCGCCGTCCGCGGCGATCGAGACCTCGATGCCGGGCAGCGGCGGGCCGACGGTGCCGATCTTCGACAGCTCGGGCAGGTTGACGTGCGACGCGGCGTTGGTCTCGGTGAGCCCGTAGCCCTCCAGCACCGTGAGCCCGAGGCCGCGGTAGAAGTGACCGAGGCGGTCGCCCAGCGGCGCGGAGCCGGAGATCGCCCAGTGCGCCTTGCCGCCGAGCACCTCGCGGATCTTGGACAGCACGAGGCGGTCGGCGACGGCGTGGCGCACCTTGAGCGGGAGCGACGGCCCGCCGGTGTCCAGCGACTTCGAGTAGTCGATCGCCTGCTTGGCTGCCCAGCGGAAGATCTTGACCTTGCCGCCCTCCGCGGCCTTCTGCTCAGAGGAGTTGTACACCTTCTCGAACACGCGCGGCACGGCGAGCACGAGGGTCGGGTGGAACGACTGCATGGCGGGCACGAGCTTGCTGGGGTCGGGGCAGAAGCCGATCACCATGCCGGACGCGACCAGCGCGATCTCGACCAGGCGCGCGAGCGAGTGCGCGAGCGTGAGGAACAGGACGGTCGAGGCGCCCTCCTCGAACAGGACGGCGCCCATCTTGTCCTGGATGCCGGTGATGTGTCGCACGTAGGAGAAGTGGGTGAGGCGGACGCCCTTCGGCCGCCCTGTTGTGCCGGAGGTGTACATGATCGTCGCCAGCGACTCGTGGGTGAGGGTCGCGGTGCGCGCGGCGAGCACGTCGTCGGTGACCGATGCACCCTGTGCGGCGAGCGCGTCGACGGCGCCCTCGTCGATGGTGAGCACCGTCTCGATGGGGCTCTCCTCGTCCTGTGCCGCCGCGCGGGTGCGCGCTGCGTGCTCGGGCGTCTCGGCGACCACCACCTTCACCTCGGCGTCCGAGGTGATCCAATCGATCTGCGACTCGGAGGACGTGTCGTAGATCGGGACCGGGATCGCGCCCGCGGACATGATCGCGAAGTCGAGGACCGTCCACTCGTAGCGCGTGCGCGACAGGATCGCGACTCGATCGCCGGCCTCGACGCCCATCGCGATGAGGCCCTTGGCGACGTCGTTGACGTGCTGCTGCGCCTGCGCACCGGTCACGTCCACCCACGCGTCGTTCGCGTCGGGGTAGCGCATGACCACCCTGTCGGCGTGCTGGGTCCACGCGGCGGACACAAGCGCGATGATGCTGGGCGGATAGTCGGTCGCGGGGCTTCCCATGGTGTCTCCATTGGCAGTCAGGACGGTGACGCTCACGATACTCTCTTGGGTGAGCCACCACCGACCCTGGGAGAACCCTTCATGCATGCGATTGGCGTAGACATCGGCGGCACCAAGATCGCGGTCGGTGTGGTCGACGCGGAGGGCGCCATCGTCGAGAAGGTGCGCCGCAAGACGCAGCCGGAGAACGCCGCGAGCATCGACGCCGCCATCGCCGACGCGGTCGCCGAGCTGTCCGAGCGTCACGAGTTCCACCACGTGGGACTCGCCGCCGCGGGATTCGTCTCATCGGACCGCCGCCGAGTGCTGTTCGCCCCGAACATCGCGTGGCGCGAGTACGACCTCGCGGACAAGGTCGAGGCGCTCATCGGACGTGACGACATCCAGGTGGTCGTCGAGAACGACGCGAACGCCGCCGGCTGGGGCGAGTACCGCTTCGGGGCCGGCCGCGATGTCAGCCACATGATCATGCTCACGATCGGCACGGGCCTGGGCGCGGCGATCATCGCCGAGGGGCAGCTGGTGCGTGGCGCCTACGGCTTCGCCGCCGAGCTGGGTCACCTCCGCGTCAAGCCCGGCGGACACCCGTGCGGGTGCGGTCATCGCGGGTGCTGGGAGCAGTACGCCTCGGGCTCCGCGCTCGTGCGCGAGGCGCGCCGCGCCGCCGCCGAGCGGTCGGTGCGCGCCGCTGGCCTCATCGAGCGTGCCGGCGGAGATCCGGCCAAGATCACCGGCCCGCACGTGACCGCAGCGGCGGAGGACGGAGACGAGCTCGGCATCGAGCTGCTCGCCGAGCTGGGGGAGTGGATCGGCGCCGGTTCGGCTTCGCTTGCCGCGGTGCTCGATCCGGAGGCGTTCGTCGTCGGCGGCGGGGTCATCGGCGCGGGCGAGATGCTCCTGGCGCCGGCACGTGAGTCGTACCTCGAGCATCTGCCTGCGCTCGGCCATCGGCCCGTGGCGCCCATCGTCGCCGCCGCCATGGGCAACGATGCGGGAATCGTGGGAGCCGCGGCGCTGGCTCGCGAGGCCGCGCCGTTGCAGGGCTGAGGGAAGCGAGGAGCCGTCCAGGCATGAGCGCCTACTACACGCTGTTCAAGCACGTGCTGATCGGACCCCCGCTCAAGGGCTACTACCGCCCGTGGGTCGAGGGGGAGGAGCACGTGCCTCCGACCGGCGGCGCGATCCTGGCGTCGAACCACCTCGCGGTCTCCGACTCCTTCTTCCTTCCCCTCGTGATCAAGCGCAAGGTCGTCTTCCTGGGCAAGTCCGAGTACTTCACCGGCAAGGGCGTCAAGGGCTACGCGACGCGCTCGTTCATGGAGGGCGTCGGCACCATCCCGGTGCACCGCGGCGGCGGCCGCGCCTCCGAGGCGGCGCTGCGCACGGGACTGCAGGTGCTCCAGGGCGGCGAGCTGCTCGGCATCTACCCGGAGGGCACGCGCAGCCCCGACGGCCGCCTCTTCCGCGGCAAGACGGGCGTCGCACGCATGGCCATCGAGGCCGGCGTGCCCATCATCCCTGTGGCCATGATCGGCACGGACGTCGCCCAGCCCATCGGCCAGGTCGTGCCCAAGCGCACGGACATCGGCGTGCGCATCGGCCCGGCGGTGCGCCTCGAGGCGTACGCCGGCCGTCAGGACGACCGCGACGCGTTGCGGGAGGTCACCGACCACGTGATGGGCGCCATTCAGGAGCTGTCGGGACAGGAGTACGTCGACCGCGACTCTGCGCAGTACAAGCGCGAGCTCGACCGCGGCGCCAAGGGCTCCGGTCCCGGAGCCTGACCCCCGACCGCGCCCTATGATGGGCGGGTCATCCCTCCACCACGAAAGGTTCACCATGTCGGTCCGTCGTGTCGCTCTGCTCACCGCAGGCGGTTTCGCCCCGTGCCTGTCCTCCGCTGTGGGCGGTCTCATCGGTCGCTACACCGAGATCGCGCCGGAGGTCGAGATCATCGCGTATCAGCACGGCTACTGGGGACTGCTGCAGGGCAAGTACGTGACGGTGTCCGAGGAGGTCCGTGAGAAGGCCGGCATCCTCCACGACTTCGGCGGATCGCCCATCGGCAACTCGCGCGTCAAGCTCACCAACGCCGCGGACTGCGTCAAGCGCGGGCTCGTCGAGGAGGGCCAGAACCCCCTCGAGGTCGCGGCCAACCAGCTCAAGGCCGACGGCGTTGACGTCCTCCACACGATCGGTGGCGACGACACCAACACGACCGCTGCCGACCTGGCCGCCTACCTCAAGGACAACGGCTACGACCTCACCGTCGTGGGCCTGCCCAAGACGATCGACAACGACGTCGTGCCCATCAAGCAGTCGCTCGGCGCCTGGAGCGCGGCCGAGCAGGCCAGCGTCTTCGCGCAGAACGTCATCGGCGAGCACCGCTCGGGCCCGCGCATGCTCATCGTGCACGAGGTCATGGGCCGCGCGTGCGGCTGGCTGACGGCGGCGTCCGCGCTCAAGTACCGCCAGTGGCTCGACGGGCTCGAGTTCGTGCCCGAGATCGGCCTGTCGCGCGAGCGCTGGGAGATCCACGGCCTGTACGTGCCCGAGCAGTCGATCGACCTCGACGCGGAGGCCACCCGCCTCAAGGCCGTGATGGACGAGGTGGGCAACGTCAACATCTTCCTGTCGGAGGGTGCCGGCGTCCCCGAGATCGTCAAGGAGATCGAGGAGTCCGGCGGCGAGGTCGCGCGCGACCCGTTCGGCCACGTGCGCCTCGACGACATCAACCCCGGGCAGTGGTTCGCCAAGCAGTTCGCCGAGCGCATCGGCGCGGAGAAGGTCATGGTCCAGAAGTCGGGCTACTTCTCGCGCTCCGCGCGCGCCAACGCGCAGGACCTGCGCCTCATCAAGTCGATGACCGACTACGCCGTCGAGTGCGCCTTCAAGGGCGAGGCGGGCGTCATCGGCCACGACGAGGAGGACGGCGGCCGCCTCAAGTCGATCGCGTTCCCGCGCATCGCCGGTCACAAGCCGTTCGACACCACCACCCCGTGGTACACCCGCACCCTGAGCGAGATCGGCCAGGCCTGACCGCATGAATGAGGAAGCGCTCCAGGCAGCTGGAGTGGATTCGTACCGCGCCTGCACGGCTCTCCAGCAGCCGACCTGGCCGGACGCCGACGCTCTCGCCAGCGTCACGGACAGGCTGGCGAAGGTCCCGCCGCTCGTGTTCGCGGGCGAGGCCGACGTGCTGCGCGAGCACCTCGCGGCCGCCGGCCGTGGCGAGGCGTTCGTGCTGCAGGGCGGCGACTGTGCGGAGATCTTCGAAGAGGCCACGGCCGATCGGATCCGCAACAAGATCAAGACCATCCTGCAGATGTCGGTGATCCTCACCTACGGCGCCTCGACGCCGGTGGTGAAGATCGGGCGCATGGCGGGGCAGTACGCCAAGCCGCGCTCCTCGGACACCGAGACGCGCGACGGCGTCACCCTGCCCGCCTACCGCGGCGACATCGTCAACGGCTCGGCGTTCACCGCCGAGGCGCGCGTGCCGGACCCCGAGCGCATGCTCGAGGCGTATCACGTGTCCGCGTCCACGCTGAACCTCATCAGGGCGTTCACCCACGGGGGCTTCGCCGACCTGCGCAGCGTGCACTCGTGGAACAAGGGCTTCGCCGCCAACCCGGCGTACGCCAAGTACGAGCAGATGGCGACGGAGATCGACCGGGCCGTGCGCTTCATGGGCGCCGCCGGGGGAGACTTCGACGCTCTCCGGACCGTCGACCTGTTCGCGAGTCACGAGGCGCTGCTGCTCGACTACGAGCGTGCGCTCACGCGCATCGACTCGCGGTCGGGCCTCGCCTACGACACGAGCGCGCACTTCGTGTGGATCGGCGAGCGCACCCGTCAGCTGGACGGTGCGCACGTCGAGTACATGTCGAAGATCTCCAACCCCATCGGCGTGAAGCTCGGCCCGACGGCTCAGCCGGCCGAGGCGATCGCGCTCGCCGAGCGTCTCAACCCTGACAACATCCCGGGCCGGCTCACGCTCGTCGTGCGTCAGGGTGCGGACAAGATCCGTGACAACCTGCCGCCGCTGGTCGAGGCCGTGCGGGACGCGGGCGTCGTGGTCACGTGGCTGTCCGACCCGATGCACGGCAACACCTTCACGTCGGAGTCGGGCTACAAGACCCGCCGCTTCGACACCATCCTCGACGAGGTCACGGGCTTCTTCGAGGTGCACCAGGCGGCGGGCACCGTCCCGGGCGGCCTGCTGGTGGAGCTCACGGGCGACGACGTCACCGAGATCCTCGGCGGCACCGAGGAGATCGACGAGGCGTCGCTGGCGCTGCGGTACGAGACCAAGGTCGACCCGCGCCTGAATCACCAGCAGTCGCTGGAGCTGGCGTTCAAGGTCTCGGAGCTGCTCAGCGCCCGCTGACCTGACGACGGACACGGCGGAGGGCCGATGCGCGGGCGACCAGCGCATCGGCCCTCACCTCGTACTGGGGGAGAGCGCGCCTGCGCGCCCGCTGAGCCGAGCTCAGTACTCGAGGTAGACGTTGCTTCCTGGCTCGACCTCGGAGTTGGGCGACGGGTTCATGTTGAACACGACGGTGGAGAAGTTCCACGGGTTGTCGTCGCCACTCACCGTCAGCCCGAGAGCCTGCAGCTCGGCGCGCGCGTTCTCGAACGACTGGCCGCGCACGTCGGGGACGGTGACGAGCGGCAGCCCCTCGGAGACGGTGATGGTCATCTCCTGCGTGCGCACGCCATCGGACCCGCCCTCGGGGTCCTGCAGGTACACCTCGCCCGTCTCGACCGCGTCGGTGCGCCCGTACTCGACCTGCGGCTCGATGGCGAAGTCCGCCAGCGCGGCGAGCGCGGCCTCTTCGCTCATGCCCGTGAGGTCGGGGATGACGATGGGCTCGGGACCGTTCGACACCTCGAGGATCACCTCGGTGTCGTGGCGGACCGTCTCGCCCTGCGCCGGCGTGGACGACATGACCTCGCCTTGCGGCACGGTGTCCGAGTAGGTGAGGACCGTGTCGCCGACGGGGAAGCCGACGTCGCCCAGCGCGGCGAGCGCGTCCTGCTCGGTCGACCCGACCACCTCGGGGACGGTCTCCTGCCGGGCGCCCTGCGACACGAGGAGGACGATCTCGGAGCCGTCTGGCGCGCGCGACTGCGCTCCGGGCTCGGTGCCGATCACCAGGCCCGCCGCCACGTCGTCGTGGAACTCGTACCGCGGCTCGACCTCGAAGCCGAGTGCGGTCAGGGTGTTCGTCGCCGCCTCCTCGGTCTCGGTCTGGACGTCGGGCACGGTCGTGAACGCTCCGGGGCCCACGGAGTGGTACCACCAGAAGCCAAGTCCGCCGAGGACCAGGAGGGTCGCGAGCAGCGCGCCGAGCCACCAGCCGGCACGGTGGCTCGGCGTCTCGGGCTCGATGGCGTCCGGGTCGTCGTCGAGCAGCTCCGCGTCCAGGACGTCGACCGCGAGCGCGTCGCCCCCGAGGCCGATCGGCAGGGCGACCGTCGAGCCCGAGGGGGCGTCGTTGAGGACGGTGGTCGCGCCCGAGTCGGGCCCTACCGGCACCGCGCCGCTCGGCGGGTCCGCCCGGCGGTCGAGGGTGGGGTCGTCGATGAGCGCGCGGGTCTGGCGGATCGCCGCGAGGGCGACGCCGGCATCGGCGGGGCGCAGCGCGGCGTCCCGTGCCGTCAGGGTGGCGATCAGGTCGTCGAGCTCGCCGGGCAGCCACGGCACCGCGGCCGATGCGGGGGGCACGTCCTCGTGGACGTGGCGCGACGCGACGCCCAGCGCGGTCTCGGCGGTGAACGGCTGACGTCCGGTCACCATCTCGTACAGGAGGATCCCGCACGAGTAGACGTCGGCGCGAGCGTCCGCGTCGCCATCGGCGACGAGCTCCGGAGCGAGGTAGGCGACCGTGCCGAGCAGCATCCCCGTCGAGGTGCTCGTGACCTCGGTCACCGCGCGAGCGAGGCCGAAGTCGGCGAGCTTGGGCTGCTCGGTGTCGTCGAGCAGGACGTTCTCCGGCTTCACGTCGCGGTGGACGAGCCCCTTGCGGTGTGCGGCGGCGAGCGCGTCGAGCACGCACTCGGTGATGGTGAGCGCCTCGCCCACGGCGAGCGTGTGCTCCTGGCGCATCCGCTCGCGCAGGTTCTCGCCCTCGACGTACTCCATCGTGAGGTACGAGACGGCGCCGTCGACGCCCTGGTCGTAGACGCGCACCATGCCGGGGTGGGTGAGGCGAGCCGCGGCCTTCGCCTCGCGCTGGAAGCGCGCCACGAAGTCCGCCTCGGACGCGTCGGCGGCCAGGTGGGGGTGCATGACCTTGAGGGCGATGTCCCGCTCGAGGCGCTGATCGTGAGCGACGTAGACCGTGGCCATGCCGCCTGCGGCGACGCGTTCGCGCACCTCGTAGCGGCCGTCGATGAGACGGCCGATCAGCGGGTCGGTCATCGTGTCGGACACAGTGAGCATTCTATGCGCCTCGGGCTGCGGATCCGGCGACGCGCGCCGGGTTCGTCGTCGCTCAGGAGAAGCGGTTCATGAGGGCGAGGACGGAGGCGACGTACTGACGCGTGTCGGGGTGCATCCCATACTTCTTCACGCCAGCCTCGCCCTGGTAGTAGCCGGCGATCGCCGTCTCGAGGGCTCGTCCGTCGCGCTGCAGGTGCCTCAGCAGGGCGACGCCTGCGGTCACGTTGTCCTGCGGGTCGAGCAGGTTGAGGTCGCGACCCACGACCTCCGACATCCACGCACCGGTCGAAGGGATCACCTGCATGGCTCCCACGGCGTTGGCGGGGGAGACGGCGCGCATGTTGAAGCCGGACTCCTGGTAGGCGATCGCCTGGGCAAGCGCGGGGTTCACGCCGTACTGCTTCGCGGTGGAGACGATGAGCGCCTGCATCTGCGCGCGCGAGGGCACCTGCGTGGCGTTCAGCGTCGCCTTGTTCTGGTTGGCGGCTCCGACGACGCCGGCTGAGTAGGTGCGGCCCGCGAAGGTGTCGCCCACGAGCCCGGTGGGCACGCCGCCGGGGACCGTGAGCCGCTGGCCGACGCGGATGAGCGACGGGTTCTTGATGCCGTTCGCCGACACGAGGGACGAGGCCGACACCCCGAAGCGGTTCGCGATCGCTGCGAGCGTGTCCCCGGCGGCGACGGTGTACGTCTGCGTGGCGCCTCCGAAGTCGGACAGGTTCGCGTCGGTGGCGAGCTTGGTCGAGGACGAGGACGAGGACGAGGACGAGGCCGTGGTCGTGGCGGCGGTGTTCCCGGCGCTGCTCGCGCCCGGGATGCGCAGGCTCTGGCCGATGCGGATGACCGCGGACGAGCCGAGGTCGTTCGCCTGGGTGATGGACGACACCGAGACGCCGTACCGGCGCGCGAGCGCCCAGACCGTGTCGCCGGACGCGACGGTGTGCGTGGCGGTGGACGTCGTGCTGGTGGTGGCCTTCGCGGCCGAGGCGTTGCCGGCGCCCGGGATCGACAGCTTCTCGCCGATCCGGATCAGGGACGGGTTGGACAGCCCGTTGGCGGACACGATCGCGGAGACCGTCGTGCCGTAGGCGCGCGCGAGGCTCGACACCGTGTCGCCCGGGGCCACCGTGTGGGTCGCGGCGGACGCCGACGACGTCCGCGCGGGCGCGGCGGAGCCTTGAGTGGGGATGACGAGCGTCTGGCCGATGAGGATCACGGCGCGCGCGTTGAGGTCGTTGGCGCGCACGATCGCACCGACGGAGGAGTCGTAGCGGTGAGCGAGCGCGCTCACGGTGTCCCCAGGCTGCACCCGGTGGCTCTGGTCGGCCGCCGCGGGCAGGGCCGCGAACGCGGTCACGGACATGGCGGCGGTGGCGGCGAGCGCGGCGGTGCGCAGCGTTCGGGTCGCGACGGTTCGACGTCCCACTGGAATCTCCTCGCTGAGACAGAAGTGTCTCATGTGACAGATGTGACAGATGTGACTGTAACCCCGCCCGACTCTCAGACGCAAGGGTGTTCATGTGGCGTTCAGGCGTGCACGACGGTGCGAGCGGCCGGCCCGCGCTTTGTACGCTGGTGTCGTGACTGAGCAGACCGCATGGCTGACCGTGCCCGACTTCGCCGATGCGCTGGGCGTCGCGGCATCCGACGTTCGGGAGATGATCCGGCAGCGGCAGATCATCGCCGTACGGCGGGGCCCGAGCGACGCGTGGCACGTCCCGGCGGGGTTCATCCACGACCACGAGGGTGAGGTCCGCGTGCTGCCCACGCTCCCCGGCACCATCACGGTCCTGACCGACGCAGGCCTGTCGGATGACGAGAGCATCGAGTGGCTCCTCACCGAGAACGAGGAGCTTGACACGACGCCGCTCGCTGCGCTGCGCGAGGGCCGTCGCGCCCCGGTGCGCCGCGCGGCGCAGACGCTGTTCTAGCGGACGCCGGCCCCGACGGGGGCGCGTCGAGCGCGCCGGCTCAGCTCGTGCGCGACACCGCCTTCGCGATGAGCTCGCGCAGCGTGCCCGTCGCCCCCGGGTCGAGCGATGCCTCGTCGAGCCGGCGCAGCGCTGTGCGCGATCGCTCGTCGATCTGCTCCTCGCACCAGCGCTCGGCGTCCGTCGCGGCCACGATTCCCGCCACATCCGCGACGGCGTCGTCTGACGCGTCCTTGTCCCCGAGGACCGCGCCGATGCGCGCGCGGCCGGTGTCATCCGTCTCGGTCCAGGCCCGCCACAGCACGAATGTCCGCTTGCCTTCGCGCACATCGTCGCCCGCAGGCTTTCCGGTCACCTCGGGCGAGCCCAGCAGTCCCAGCAGGTCGTCGCGGAGCTGGAACGCGATGCCGAGGTCGACCCCGATGGCGCGGACCCGCGAGATCGCTTGGTCGTCGCCGCCCGCCGCCGCAGCGCCGAGCGCGAGCGGGAACTCGCAGGTGTAGGACGCGGTCTTCGATCGCATGACGGCGAGGATCTCGTCGCGCTGACCGGCGATCGCCCCGAGCGGCTGCGCCGCAGCGCGCATGTCCGCGTACTGGCCTGCCGTCACGAGCTCGGCCATGTCGGAGAAGAGGGTGCTGACGCGCTCGCCGCGGTCATGGCCGAGCCGCGCCACGGCCTGGCCGAGCGCGCGCTGGCACGCCATCAGGGCGAGATCGCCGGCGAGCACGGCACCCGCGTCGCCGTAGGCGCGGGAGTCGCCGGACCAGGCGCGCTCCGCGTGGATGGACGCGATGGCACGATGCACGGAGGGCAGACCTCGGCGCGTGTCGGAGTCGTCGAGGACGTCGTCGTGCACCAGCGCCGCAGTCTGGAAGAGCTCGAGCGCGGTCGCCGCGTCGGTCGCCGCGTCGACGTCGTCGCCGCGGTGAGCCGCGTGGGAGGCGAGGAGCAGCAGTGCGCGCAGCCGCTTCCCACCACGGGCAGAGGCGAGCATCGGATCCGTGATCTCGGCGACGCCCGGACCCGCGGGTGCGGTGGCCGCGACGGTGCGCTCGAGCGTCTGCACGATGCGGGCGTCGACGGCCTCGCGCCACGCGGGCAGGGGAGTGGTCACGGGCTCCACCCTAGGGTGCCCCGTCCCCAGGACGGCACGGTGTTGCCGCCGTCCCCATCGCCCGCCGCGGATGCGTGCGCGGGAGACGCGGCGTCGCGAGGGTGGCGGCATGCACTCATCCGTCATCCGAGGCCCAGGCGAGCTCATCGCCACCATCCCCGACCTGCTCGGCTACTGGCCGCAGGAGTCTGTCGTCGCCGTCGGCATCGACGCACGCGGCGGGATCGCGCTGCTCGTGCGCGTCCATCGCGACGAGCTGCTGCTGGCCGACCTCGACGGCGGCGCCGCCGCGGCGATCGCCGACCAGTCCCGTCGAGCGGACGTGGCGCGCGCGATCCTCGTGAGCTTCACCACCAAGGGCGTCACCTGGGGCTGCGAGGCGGCGGAGGTGCTCGGCGAGGCCCTCCTGCGGGTCGCCATCGACTCCGACGCGTGGGCGTGCGACGGTCGTCGGTTCTGGGCTCCGGGCTGCGCCGACGACTCGTGCTGCCCGCCCGGGGGCACGATGCTCCCCGAGCCGGTTCCGGTGCCTGATCGGCTGGGACTCGGCGACAGCTGCGCGCGCCTCGAGCGGTTGTACGGATCTCCGTGTCGCAAGGCGCCCGCAGATCTTCGCCGGCGCGCGAGCGGCGCGGGGGACAGATGGTGGGCTCGCCGACGCGACGGCGCCGAGGAGTGGCGCGTGCAGTCGCTGCAGCGGCTGCTGCGCGGCGCGATGGACGGTGCGAGCGTGCTCGACCTCGGACGCGCCGCGGTGAGCCTTCGCGACGTCAAGGTGCGGGACGCGGTGATCGTTGCCTGGCTGCGCGGCGGGCCGCACGCCATCTCCGACACGCTCGCGGGGCTGCCGACCGACGACGTCGCACGCGTCCTCGACGGCGCCCTGCACGACGTCACGCATGCGGCGCCAGCGCTGGACGACATCGAGACCGCCGTCCGATGGTGCCGTGCCGTGTCAAGCCTCGCGCGCCGACGCGACTGCCCGGCCACCCACGCGCTGGAGGCCGTGGTGATGTGGTGGGCAGGCGACGTCGATCGGGCCGCAGCGGCGAGCACGACGGCACTCGAGTGCGACCCGCAGTACTCCTTGGCCCGGCTGATGACGGACATGTGCGATCGTGGACTGCTTCCCGCGTGGACGCGCGCGTGATGGCGACGCGAGACACGGCAAGGGAGGAACACCGCCGCGGGGTTCTTCGTTATACTTGAATGGATTTGCGCGAGGCGGAAGGAGCCTCCCACGCTCCCGACGTCAGCTGAGAGGTATCGCATGCCCCCCAGTTCACCTGAGCGCCGTCTCGGCGCGACGCGAACCGCGCACTAATCCGCCATCCGCGAGGGTGGGGTGCGCGCCAGCGCATGCCGCCGCGCCACGAGTCCAGCAGCCGTCGCGTCGACGGACGACCTGTAAGGAGAAGGCCACGACTACCGCAGCCGCGTCCAGCTCTTCCCGCAAGAGCCCCGCAAAGAAGACCGCCGCGAAGAAGGTGAGCGCCGCCACCACCGAGGAGGTCGAGGTCGAGGAGACCGCCGCCCCCACGCGCCGCGCCGCCGCCCGCAAGGCCCCGGCCAAGAAGCCGGCCGCTGCCAAGGCGACTTCGAAGGACGCCGACGAGGCCGAGGCCGAGCCGGAGGAGCCCACCGAGGAGTCGTCGGACGACGAGGAGGACGACAAGTCCGGCTTCGTGATCGGCGCCGCCGACGATGACGCCCCCGTCCAGCAGGTGATGACCGCTGGCGCCACGGCTGACCCGGTCAAGGACTACCTCAAGCAGATCGGCAAGGTCGCCCTCCTCAACGCCGAGCAGGAGGTCGACCTCGCCAAGCGCATCGAGGCCGGCCTGTTCGCCGAGGAGAAGCTGTCGAGCGGCGAGAAGGTCAAGCCGGAGCTGCGTCGCGAGCTCGAGTGGATCGCCAACGACGGACGCCACGCCAAGAACCACCTGCTCGAGGCGAACCTGCGCCTCGTCGTCTCGCTGGCCAAGCGCTACACCGGCCGCGGCATGCTGTTCCTGGACCTCATCCAGGAGGGCAATCTCGGACTCATCCGCGCCGTGGAGAAGTTCGACTACACCAAGGGCTACAAGTTCTCGACGTACGCGACCTGGTGGATCCGCCAGGCGATCACCCGCGCCATGGCCGACCAGGCCCGCACCATCCGCATCCCCGTGCACATGGTCGAGGTCATCAACAAGCTCGCGCGCGTGCAGCGCCAGATGCTCCAGGACCTGGGCCGCGAGCCCACTCCCGAGGAGCTCGCCGCGGAGCTCGACATGACCCCGGAGAAGGTCGTCGAGGTCCAGAAGTACGGCCGCGAGCCCATCTCGCTGCACACGCCGCTCGGTGAGGACGGGGACTCGGAGTTCGGTGACCTCATCGAGGACTCCGAGGCCGTGGTCCCCGCCGACGCCGTGGGCTTCACCCTCTTGCAGGAGGAGCTGACCAAGGTCATGGACACCCTGTCCGAGCGCGAGGCCGGTGTGGTCGGCATGCGGTTCGGCCTGACGGACGGCCAGCCCAAGACCCTCGACGAGATCGGTCGCGTCTTCGGCGTCACCCGCGAGCGCATCCGCCAGATCGAGTCGAAGACCATGTCGAAGCTCCGTCACCCGTCGCGCTCGCAGGTGCTGCGCGACTACCTCGACTGACCTGCTGACCTCTCACGACGGCCGCTTACGCGCTCCATGCGCTGGGCGGCCGTCGTGCTGTCAGGGCTGGGTCTCTGCCGCAGGCGCCGGCGACGCCGGAGGAGGCGAGCCCGTGACCGTTGCCTCGTCCTCCCACGTCAGGACACCCGTCGCCGAGGGCAGCCGCTCGCGGGTGAACACCGGATCGCGGCCTTCGCGGCGCTGTTCGGAGTAGTCGCGCAGCAGCGCGAACACGTGGCGCGACAGCAGGCCGATCGCCACAAGGTTGAGGATGGCCAGCACCCCGAGCAGCGCGTCGGCGAGCGTCCACACGAGCGATGCGGAGGCCACGGCGCCACCCAGCACGAAGGCGAGCGCGATCACCTGGTAGACCCGCAGCGCCGCCGGCCTGGTGGTGATGTACTCCACGTTGGCCGCGCCGTAGAAGTACAGCCCGAGGATGGTGCTGAAGGCCAGCAGGAACACGATCAGAGCGAAGACGGGACCCGACCACGCCCCAAGGGTCCCCACGACGGCCTCCTGGGTGAGGGCGATGCCCGCCGACGCGTCGGACAGGTCCGGGTGGGTCGTCAGCACGATGAACGCCGTCACGGAGCAGACGACCAGGGTGTCGAAGTAGACGCCGAGCGACTGCACGAGGCCCTGCTTCACCGGGTGCGTGGTGGCAGCGCTCGCCGCGGCGTTCGGCGCCGTGCCGAACCCGGCCTCGTTCGAGAACATCCCCCGCTGGACGCCCACGAGGATCGCGGTGCCGACGGCGCCTCCGGCCACCTCCCGCCACCCGAACGCATCCGCGACGATCTCCTCGAGCACGGCCGGGATCTCGGCGGCGTTGATCCCCATGATGATGAGCCCGAGGACCAGGTACAGCACCGCCATCGCGGGGACGATGGCCTGCGTGAAGGTGGCGATGCGGCGGATGCCGCCCAGGACCACGGCCGCGACTAGCCCGGTGACGACGAGCGCGACCGTCCACACGAGCCACGGCTCGCTCGTGCCCACCTGTCCCGTGACGGTCTCCGTGATGGTGAAGGACTGCAGGCTCGTGACGGCGAACGGCGCCGCGACGATCAGCACGATCGCGACCACGATCCCCATCGGCCGCGACCGCAGCCCGTGCTCGATGTAGTACGCCGGACCGCCCCGGAAGCCCTCGGCATCGCGAACCTTGTACAGCTGGCCGAGCGTCGACTCGACGAAGCTGGTGGCCGCGCCAAGGATGGCCATCGCCCACATCCACAGCACCGCCCCGGGGCCGCCGAGCGCGATCGCGGTGGCGACGCCGGCGATGTTGCCGATGCCCACGCGCGACGCCGCCGACACCGTGAACGCTTGGAACGCGGACAGCGACTGCGGCCGGCCGTCCGCGTCCGTGGGCGTCCGATCGGTGAGCGAGGAGATCATGCGGGGGAGCATGCGGACCTGGACCACGCCGGTCCGGACGGTGAAGTACACGCCGAGCCCGCCGACGAGCGGGAGCACGAGCCAGGTCCACATCGTGGTGCTCGTGGAGGCGATCCATTCCTCGAAGCCGTCCATGGGTCCACACGCTACTGACCTCGTCCCGCCGAGGGATAGGCGAAGGTCCCACGGCGCCCGTCGCCGTGGCGAGCCAGCGCACGGTGGTGACGAGCGCATCGGCGCTCCAGCGGGTGCCGGTAGCATCGGTGCGGTATCCGTCACCTGAGGAGAGTCATTCCGTGGACGCCCTGCGCTACGCCCTGCTGATCGGGCACTTCATCGGCCTCGCGGCCATCCTTGGCCCGTTCCTCGAGCAGCTCCGCTCGGACACCAAGCGCATTTCGATGACGATGGTGTGGGGTGCCCGCGCTCAGATCCTGACCGGCCTCGCGCTCGCGGGACTGGCGTTCGCGAGCGACGACTACGAGCCCGACCACGTCAAGATCGCCGTGAAGTTCGTCGTGGCGCTCGCGATCGCGGGCCTCGCCGAGGTGGGCCGCAAGAAGGAGGCTCCGCAGACGTTCTGGCTGCTCATCGGCCTGCTGACGATCGTCAACATCGTCGTCGCGGTCGTGTGGCGCTGACGTGACCGACGTCCGGCTCGCGACGTCGGCCGACGCCGCGGAGATCGTGCACCTCGGTGCGCTGATGTACAAGGCTGTCGGTGCGAAGCCCACGCCCACGTGGGCGGTCGACGCGACCCAGACGGTGCGGGACCGCCTGGGCAAGGACCTCATCGGCATGGTGATCGACGCGCCCGAGGGAGGGCTCGCCTGCTGCGGCCTCGTCAACATCGCGCCGCGACTGCCGAAGCCCGGCGCCCAGGCGCACCACATGGGCTACATCCAGTGGGTGTCGACAGCCCCCCAACATCAGCGCAAGGGCTACGCCCGCACGGTGATGGACGCGCTCCTCAAGGAGACGGACGACCGTGGCATCGAGGTGGTCGAGCTCCACGCGACCCCCATGGGCCGCCACCTCTACGAGGAGCTCGGCTTCTGGGTCAAGGGCGACAACATCGCCATGATGACGGTGCGCGGCCGCGACGACGTGCCGTGGCCCGAGGGCGAAGGCCTCTAGCCCGTCAGTCGCGCTCGGGGCGCGACAGGTCCCGCATCAGGAAGGGCGCGGCGAAGGCCACGCACGCCGCGAGCCCGGCGGCCCACATCACGACGAGGTCGTGAGGAGTCCCCTCGGCCCGCCCGTAGGCGATCCACCCGAGGCCCCATGCCATCGCGACGCCGGCCGGGATCGCGAGCCACGAGGTGCTCCTCGCGGCGCGAGCGAACGCGGCGGCGATGACGGCGACGACCACGAGCACGGCCACCGCAGCCCAGGTGCCGTCCTCGGCGGACGCGCCGAGCGCATCGGCGCCCCAGGCGGCCACGTTCGCCGCGGTCGCGACGGAGGCCCACCCGAGGTAGAGGCCGGTCGTCACGTCGGTGACCAGCGCATCGGCGATGCGCTCAGGGCGACGCGCGACGAGGACCACGGCCACTCGGGCAAGGGTCGCGACGAGGACCGCGATCACGATCACCGAGAGCCACAGCAGGCCCGCCTGCACCGTCCCGATCCATAGCGCGTTGAGGACCATCGACACGAGGATCGGCCATGCGACCGCGCGCATGCGGGGATCGGCGGCACGAGAGGGCAGCGCCTGGACCACCGCGAAGGCGGCGAGGCCGAGGTAGATCACTGACCAGATGCCGAATGCGCCGGATGCTGGGGCGAGAAGCGTCGCGTCTGCGGCGAGCGCGCCACCCGCGGCCTCCTCGATGGGCGTGCCGCCGAAGGCTCCGGAACCCCAGGCGGCGCCGAGGATGGCGAGCGCCGCGCCGATCAGGACGGTGACCTGGCGGACGCGGTCGGTCGTGGTGACGGGTGTGGACGTGGTGGTCATCGATGGCCTCCTTCGTCGGGTGCAACGCCGCCTCAGCCAGGCATGTTCCGCCGGGCCGGGCGATGCGCGGCGCGGGAGGCGCGGAGGTGTCGGCCGGGCCGCCTATCCTTGTCGCCGTGGCTGCATCCGACTACTCCGCACGACACCTGTCCGTCCTCGAGGGCCTCGAGGCGGTGCGCAAGCGCCCGGGCATGTACATCGGCACCACGGACTCGCGTGGACTCATGCACTGCCTGTGGGAGATCATCGACAACTCGGTCGACGAGGCCCTGGGCGGCCACGGCGACGCGATCGAGATCATCCTGCATCCGGACGACTCCGTCGAGGTGCGCGACAGCGGCCGCGGCATCCCCGTCGACGTCGAGCCCAAGACGGGACTCACGGGCGTCGAGGTGGTCATGACGAAGCTGCACGCCGGAGGCAAGTTCGGCGGAGGCTCGTATGCCGCCTCGGGCGGGCTCCACGGCGTCGGCGCCTCGGTCGTCAACGCGCTGAGCGAGCGCCTCGACGTCTTCGTGGACCGCGGCGGCCAGACGCATCACATGGCCTTCCGTCGGGGCGAGCCGGGACGCTGGGGCGACCCCGCCTCAGGTCCGGGGCTTGACTCCGAGTTCACGCCGTTCGTCACCGGCTCCTCGCTCGACGTCGTCGGCAAGGTGGCCAAGGCCCGCACCGGCACGAGGATCCGGTACTGGGCCGACCGCCAGATCTTCAACAAGTCCGCCCGCTTCACGTTCGAGGACCTCATCACCCGAGCGCGCCAGACCGCGTTCCTGGTGCCCGGCCTGACGCTGACCGTGCGCGACGAGCGCAACCCGCTCGAGCCGTCCGAGGAGTCGTTCCGCTACGACGGCGGCCCGCGCGACTTCGTCGACTTCATCGGCATCGACGCCGCGGTCACGGACACATGGGAGCTCAAGGGCACCGGGACCTACCGCGAGACGGTGCCCGTGCTCAAGAACGACGGCACCCTCGTGTCCGAGGAGGTCGAGCGCGAGTGCGTCGTCGACGTCGCGCTGCGCTGGGGCAACGGCTACGACACCCACGTGCGGTCGTTCGTGAACATCATCGCCACGCCCAAGGGCGGCACGCATCAGGCGGGCTTCGAGGCCGGCCTGACCAAGGTGATGCGCAAGGTCATCGAGACCAATGCTCGCCGCCTCAAGCTCACCGGCAAGGACGGCGCGGAGCGCATCGAGAAGGACGACATCATGGCGGGGCTCACCGCCGTGGTGACGGTCCGGATCCCCGAGCCGCAGTTCGAGGGCCAGACCAAGGAGGTGCTCGGGACGACGCCCGTGCGCTCGATCGTCTCCAAGGTCGTCGAGACGGAGCTCGCGGCAATCCTGAACTCGCCTAAGCGGGACGCCAAGACCCAGGCCACGACCGTGATGGAGAAGATCGTCGCGGAGATGCGGGCGCGCGTCGCCGCGCGCAAGCAGAAGGAGATCTCGCGCCGCAAGAACGCGCTCGAGACCTCGTCGCTGCCCGCCAAGCTCGCCGACTGCCGCTCGAACGACGTCGAGCAGTCCGAGCTGTTCATCGTCGAGGGCGACTCCGCGCTGGGCACGGCGAAGCTCGCGCGGCGCTCGGACTTCCAGGCGCTGCTGCCCATCCGCGGCAAGATCCTCAACGTGCAGAAGGCGTCCGTGACGGACATGCTGCACAACGCCGAGTGCGCCTCGATCATCCAGGTGATCGGCGCCGGCTCGGGCCGCACGTTCGACCTGGAGCAGGCGCGCTACGGCAAGATCATCCTCATGACGGACGCCGACGTGGACGGCGCCCACATCCGCACCCTGCTGCTCACGCTGTTCTTCCGGTACATGCGACCCCTCGTCGACGCTGGCCGTGTGTACGCCGCGGTGCCACCGCTGCATCGCGTCGAGGTGAAGGGCTCCCCGCGGCGCGAGAAGGAATACATCTACACGTACTCCGAGAAGGAGCTGTCGGAGACCCTGAGGGACCTGCGACGCTCCGGGCGCAAGTACAACGAGGACATCCAGCGCTACAAGGGCTTGGGCGAGATGGACGCGGATCAGCTCGCGGAGACCACCATGGACCCGGAGCACCGCACCCTGCGCCGCATCACCGCGGAGCATGCCGAGGCTGCGGAGCGCGTGTTCGAGCTGCTCATGGGCAACGAGGTGGCGCCGCGGCGCGACTTCATCGTCGCCGGCGCGGAGAAGCTCGACGTCAGCAGGATCGACGCATGAGCCCGGCCGCAGAGCAAGGCCTGTCGTGCGGCGTCCACCCGCACGGCTTCCATGACCGCGCCCGCGCGGCGCGCCGCGACGACCGCGTCGTGGTCGACGGCACCCTCGTGGGCCTGGCGCGGCGCTGCCCGGTGCTCGAGGCGGAGCTCGAGGCGTCGGGGCGCGTCGAGGAGCTGCGCCGCCACCTGTGGGTGCTGGAGCGATCCGGGCGGCCGATGACCATCGTCGCGGTGCTCGTGGGCGCTGCCCTCGGCGTCCTGCTCGCCCTCGTGGGCGGCTCCCTGTCCTCGGGCGACCTGGCGACGGGATCGGCGATGGTCGGGCTGGTCGGCGGCGTGGTGCTCGCGTTCGGCCTCGACCGCTGGTCCGCCGCGGTGCACAAGGAGCGGCTGCGTCGCGCGTACGAGTGGCGCGAGTACGTGGGCTTCCAGGCCTGACGTAGCGCACCAATCCACCGCCGAGCCCCGAGCGAACCGGCGGTGGAGAGACCTTGCAGATGCGTCGACAGGGACGTTCACGCGGGCTTTCCGGAAAGGACCGACAGAGTGCCGGTCCCCAACGGAAGGAAGCACCATGAGGATTCTTCGATCCACTCTGGCGGCCGCGGGAGCGGCGACGATCATCGGGCTGGGAGCCACCGGCGCCGCAGCGGCGGATGGCTACAACGCCACGCTCGACGAGATCAACGACTCGGGAGCCGAGTCGACCGCGATGGTCACCGTGGACGGCACGACCGTGCGCGTCGAGATCTCGGGCACCGGGTTCGCGCCTGGCGCTCCCCACGCGCAGCACCTCCACGGCGCTGCGGATGCCGACTTCACCTGCCCGACGCCTGCTGACGTCGAGGAGCTCGACGAGGACGGCGACGGCCTTCTCAACACCATGGAGGCAGCCGTCATGTACGGCGGCGTCATGGTGTCGCTGACCACCGAGGGCGACACCTCGGGCGACTCGGCGCTCGCCGTCGACCGCTTCCCGGTGGCTGACGACGAGGGCAACCTCGAGTACAGCCGCACCTTCGAGGTGTCGCAGGAGGTCGCCGACTCCCTGAGCAACCTCCACCTGGTCCAGCACGGCATCGACATCGACGGCTCCGGCACGTACGACGGCGACGCAGTCTCGTCGCTCGACGACTCGCTGCCGCTCGAGGCGACCATCCCGGCCACCTGCGGCGCGTTCGGCGCCTCGCAGTCCGTTGCTCCGATCGGTGGCGTCGACACCGGCGACGCGTCGACCGACACCTCCGCCGCGATCGCCCTCGGGTCGGCCGCCGCGGTGACCGCCGCCGCGGGCA
Organism: Demequina sp. NBRC 110056; assembly: GCF_002090155.1. Classification (GTDB taxonomy): domain Bacteria; phylum Actinomycetota; class Actinomycetes; order Actinomycetales; family Demequinaceae; genus Demequina. Next base: position 290,123 of record NZ_BBRM01000002.1, read on the forward strand.
TCGGCTTCGCCGTCGCCAGCCGCCGCCGGGTCGAGAGCTAGACCCGCGCCGGGCCCCATGGTGGGTGCGCGCCATCGTCCTGCGGTGGCGCGCACCCACCGCGCCCGAACTCCCTCTCACTTCCACGACAGGAGGCACCATGACCCGCCGACAGCAGGGCCTCGTGGCCGTGGCGCTCGTCGTGCTCGCAGCGGTGCTCGCCGTGCTTGCCATCGAAGCCACCCGCGTCAGCACCCCACAGCCGCTGGCGGCGCCCTCGGCGTCCGCGTCGTCCGCGCCCGGCGACGAGCAGCCCAGCATCGCCGCAGGCGGCGACGCGAGTCCCTCAGCCCCGACGGGGGCCGTGGCCGTCGAGCCAGGGCCGCAGGCGCTTCCTGAGCGCCTGAGCGTGCCGGCGATCGGCGTCGAGACCGAGCTCGAGCAGCTCGACCTACTGCCCGACGGCGCTCTCGGAACGCCGGTCGACACGGATCTCGCCGGATGGTTCGAGGGCGGCCCCCGCCCCGGCGCCGTTGGCCCCGCCGTGATCGCCGGGCACGTGAGCTGGAACGGCGACCCGTCCGTGTTCTTCCGGCTCACGGAGATCGAGCCAGGTGACCGCATCGACGTCCATCAGGCGGACGGCGCCACCGTGACGTTCGAGGTCACGCGCATCGAGCAGCACCCAAAGGACGACTTCCCGACGGTGGCGGTCTACGCGAACACGTCCGGGCCCGAGCTGCGGCTCATCACGTGCGGTGGCGAGTTCGACTCGTCGACCGGCCACTTCGACGACAACGTCGTGGTCTTCGCGCAGATCATCGAGGCGTGACGTTGAAGCGTGACGTCGGCGCGGAATGCCGCACCCGACGCCGCGCGTTGCCACGGTGACCACCCCGTCCACGCATCGACGCGAGAGGCAGGCACCATGAGCATCCCGAATCCGGCTGGCATGTGGGGCAGGCCCACGTACGTGGATCGGCGCGCCGGGCTGCCCGACATGGGCGCCAGCGGGATGGGTCCTCGGCCGCTCGAGTCGACCGACGTCGACCGCATCATGGCGTGCGACGACGCCCTCGCGCTCGCCGAGCTGGCCGCGTACGCACGCTCGTACTTCGCCGTCGGCGGCTCCGTCATCCTGGGTGTCACCGCAACGGTCGCCCTCGCGACGCTCGGCAGGCGCGGTGCAGCGGTGGCGGCGATGGTAGGCACCGGGCTGTCCGCCACGGTCGTGATGGAGGCGCGGCGGCGAGCGCGGCAGTGGGAGGCCATCGCTCAGGCGCGGCTCACCGTGCTCGCAGCCACCCACACCAGCGTGTGAGGCACGCGCCGCCCGGGGTCCCGGGTATCGGTGGACCGCCTGCGCCATGATGGGCTGGTGAGCGAAACCGATGAGCCCGACGCGGAACGCGAGGATCGAGCACCGAGCGACGGCGCTGGCCGAGCTCAGGAGGGCCAGCAGGACCGCCCCCACGTGAGGTCCGCACACGAGCTCGAGGAGAGCCTCGAGCCGGTCGCGCTGATCGAGCAGTCGCGCGCGATCATCCGCACGGGACGGCTCATGCTCGCCGCAGGTACCGCGAGCTACCGCGTGAAGCAGGCGATGCGCGACGTGGCGCGCGCGCTCGGTGTCGACCAGCACGCGAACCACGTCTCGATGACGGACATCGCGGCGACCTCGCACCGCGGCAGGATCTTCCGCACCGAGGTGGCCGAGAACCGGTCGTTCGCCGTGAACTCCGACCGGCTGGCGCAGCTGGACCGGATGCGCCGGACCCTTCCGGACGCGACGACACCGACCGAGGTGCACCGTGCGCTGGACGCTATAGAGGCGAGGGGAGCGCTCTACCCGGGCGTCGCCAACGCCGCGTTCGCCGGCGTGGCGTGTGCGGCGTTCGCGGTGCTCAACCACGCCCTCGCCTGGGAGGTGGCGCTGGTGTTCGTGGCCGCTGCCCTCGGTCAGCTTTCGCGCCGCACGCTCGCGCATCGTCACTTCAACGCCTTCGGGACGACCCTGGTGGCCGCGGCCGTGTCCACGGGCGTCTACGTGCTGGGCATCGCGGCCATCGGCCTCGGGGTCGACCAGCTCGAGACGCACGCCGCCGGCTACATCTCGTCGGTGCTGTTCCTGCTGCCGGGGTTCGCGCTCATCACGGGAGCGCTCGACATGGCGCAGATGGACCTCCAGGCGGGCATCCAGCGCATCGCCTTCGGCACGATGATCACGATGGCTGCCGGCGTGAGCGTGTGGGCGGTGTCGCTCATCGAACCGCTGTCGACGGTGGTGCGCCCGGATGCCGACGTCTCGACGGCGATCCAGGTGCTGACGTGGGCGATCGCCAGCGCCGTGGGCGTGCTCGGGTTCGCGCTCATGTTCAACAGCCCCTGGGCCATCGCGCTCACGGCAGCCGGGATCGGCGCGATCGCCAACTCGGGGCGGCTGCTCGCGGTCGATCGTGACGTGCCCATCCAGGCGGCCACCGCCGTCGCGTGCCTGGTCGTGGGCGTGCTTGCGGCCGTGGCTGCCAGGGGAGGACGGTTCCCCGTGATCACGCTGTCCGTGCCTGCGGTCCTCGTGATGATCCCCGGGGTCTCCGCGCACGAGGCGCTCGTGAGCCTCAACGCCGGCGACTACGAGGCGGCCACGGCGGGGATCCTCGAGGTCACCCTCGTCGTGCTGTCGATCATGGTCGGCCTCGTGGCGGCGAAGCTCGTGACCGACCGGCACTGGGCGTTCGCGCCACCTCGCTGAGGACGCGTTTTTGGGAGTGTCGGGGGCAGTGCCATTACTCTCGTGTGCGTGACTGAGAACCCGACGCCCGAAGCCCCCGCGGAGCGCGACCTCGCTCGCCATGCCGTTCCCGACCCCCTGCGCGATGATGTCCGCCTTCTCGGCGGACTCCTCGGGCAGGTGATCGTCGAGTCCTCCGGCCAGGAGCTGCTCGACGACGTCGAGCGACTGCGCGAGCTCGCCATCCGAGCCCACGAAGCACGCGACGCCGAGGGCTCAGCGGCCCTCGACGAGGCCATGGAGCTCGTGAAGAACTTCTCTCTCGAGCGAGCCGAGCAGGTCGCGCGTGCCTTCACGTGCTACTTCCACCTCGCGAACCTGGCGGAGGAGCACCACCGCGTGCGCGTCCTGCGCCAGCGCCAGGCGCAGTCCCTCACGGAGGACGACTCGCTGTCGGAGGCGGTGCAGCAGCTCGCCGCCGAGCTAGGCGAGGAAGAGGCCCTGCGCCGCGTCCAGGCGCTCGAGTTCCGGCCAGTGCTGACCGCGCACCCCACCGAGGCGCGCCGTCCGGCCGTCTCGGGCGCCGTGCGGCGCATCTCCGACCTGCTCACCGAGCGCGACCACTCGCAGCTCGGCGGCACCACCGAGGCGGAGTCCGACCGCGCCCTGCTCGCGCAGATCGACGCGCTCTGGCGCACCAGCCTCATCCGCGCCTCGAAGCCCGAGGTGCTCGACGAGGTCAAGGCCGCGCTCGAGGTGTTCGAGGCGACCATGTTCGAGACCTTCCCGCGGGTCTACCACCGCCTCGACGACTTCCTCGCGGGAGCCGACGCCGGCCGGCGCGAGCCCCTCGCGCGACCGTTCGTGAGCCTCAGCTCGTGGATCGGCGGCGACCGCGACGGCAACCCCAACGTCACCGCGGAGGTCACGCGCGCTGCGGCGGGCCTGGCCTCGGAGCACGCGGTGCGCGCGCTCGAGGGCTCCGCCCGCGACGTGGCCGACAAGCTGAGCCTCCACGACGGCTCGACGCCGCCGTCGGACGAGCTGCTGGCGCTGCGTCAGCGCCAGGCGCAGCGTGACGCCGCCGTGAGCTCGGCGGCGGAGGCGGAGTCGCCGGGGGAGACGCACCGCGCCGCCCTGCTGGTGGTCGCGGCGCGCCTGGCGGCGACGCAGGAGCGCAACGCGGACCTGCAGTACGCGACCCCTGACGAGCTCGAGGCCGACCTCGTGGTCGTCCAGAGTTCGCTCGTGGCGGCAGGCGCGCCTCGCGTCGCCTACGGCTCGCTCCAGCGGCTCATCTGGCAGGTGCAGACCTTCGGCTTCCACCTGGCCGAGCTCGAGGTCCGCCAGCACTCGCAGGTGCACGCCGAGGCGCTGGCCGACATCGCCGAGAACGGCATCCACGGAGAGCTGCAGCCTCGCACCCGCGAGGTCCTCGACACCTTCCGCGCGGTCGGCGCGGTCCAGCAGCGCTACGGGCTGCGCGCAGCCCGCCGGTACATCGTGTCCTTCACGCAGGCGCCGGAGCACCTGGCGGCCGTCTACGAGCTCGCCGAGCACGCGTTCGCCGAGGGCACCGAGCCCCCGGTGATCGATGCCATCCCGCTGTTCGAGACGTTCGACGACCTCGAGAACTCGGTCGACATCCTCGAGGAGGCGCTGACGTTCCCCGCGGTGCAGAAGCGGCTCGCGGAGACGGACCGCCGCATCGAGGTCATGCTCGGCTACTCCGACTCGTCGAAGGACGTCGGCCCCGTGGCCGCGACGCTCGCGCTGCACTCGGCGCAGGAGCGCATCGCGGAGTGGGCGGCGCGTCACGACCTCGTCCTCACGCTGTTCCACGGACGTGGAGGCGCCCTCGGCCGTGGCGGCGGCCCTGCGAACCGCGCGGTGCTCGCCCAGCCCCCGGGCTCGGTCGACGGCCGCTTCAAGCTCACCGAGCAGGGTGAGGTCATCCTCGCCCGCTACGGCGACCCCGTCATCGCGGAGCGCCACATCGAGGAGGTGGCGGCGGCGACGCTGCTGCAGGCCTCGCCGAGCGTCGAGAGCCGCAACGCCGAGGCGACGCGGGCGTTCGCTGACCTCGCCTCGCGCCTGGACGCGACGAGCCGCGCGCGCTTCCACGAGCTCGTCAAGGCCGAGGGCTTCCCGCAGTGGTTCGCGCAGGTGACGCCGCTCGAGGAGGTGGGCCTGCTCAACATCGGCTCCCGCCCCGCCAAGCGTGGCCTGTCGGTGAACTCGCTGGACGACCTGCGCGCCATCCCGTGGGTGTTCGCCTGGAGCCAGGCGCGCATCAACCTCGCGGGCTGGTACGGGCTCGGCACCGCGCTGTCGGAGGCTGGAGATCTCGAGGAGCTGCAGCGCGCGTACCGTGAGTGGCCGCTGTTCGCCACGCTGCTGGACAACATCGAGATGTCGCTCGCCAAGTCCGACGAGCACATCGCCGAGCGCTACCTGCAGCTGGGCGACCGCGACGACCTCGCTCAGATGGTGCTCGACGAGATGCGCCTCACCCGCGAGTGGGTCCTCAAGGTCACCGGCTCCGCGTGGCCGCTCGAGCAGCGTCGCGTCCTCGGTCGCGCGGTCCAGCTGCGCTCGCCATACGTCGACGCGCTGTCGCTGATCCAGGTCCGCATCCTCGCAGCGCTGCGCCACGGCGTCGACGAGGGCGCCGAGGCGCTGACCGTCGACCAGCTGCGCCACGTGCTGCTGCTGACCGTGTCGGGAGTCTCCGCCGGACTGCAGAACACCGGCTGATTCGGCCCGACGCCGTGGCCCGTCGCTGGCTCCTCGAGGGGAGCCGCCGGCGGGCCGTCGTCGTCTGGGCGTGAGGGTTGTCTATGTGGCCGACGTCCGCATTCCGGTCGTACGCCTGCTGGCGGACCGGAGGCGTGGGGACAGGCTGCTCGACCTTCGGAGAGCCGATGCGCGCGCTGGGGGAGCGCTCGCATCGCCCGGCTCCCCGTCGAAGCTCCGATGCGCGCTGGGGCACTCTCGTACCTCTCGACCTCGCCTGCTCATCGCCGTTGTGCTCGCTGGGGAGCGCTCGCACCGCTCGGCTCCACCGACGAAGGGCCGATGCGCGCGCCGGGGGACCGCTCGCATCGCACCGCACGGTCACGTAAGGACACCACGACGAGCGCCACCCCCGCCATTCCCCGCGACTCCCGACAGTTCCGAACGTGGGCGCGGGCGACACGCCGCGCATGACGGCCGCGTGTGCGCGACACGCAGGTGCCCGGCATCCCGGATGTTCGGGAGCGTCGGCTGGGGAGGGGCGGCGGTGAGGGAGACGGTGGGTCCCGGCGCTGCCGGCTGCGCCCGCTCGGGCTAGCCGACGCCGCCGACGGGTGCCTTGAGCGGAGCTCCCGAGCCGTCGCGCCTTCCGTGCTCCTCGGGCAGGTCCACTGGCTGACCGGCGCCCGACACCGCACGTGCGGGTGCGACGCCGACCCAGGCCAGCAGCAGCGAGTCCTCGCCCTTGAGGAAGCGGTGCGCGCGCACGCCGCCGGTGGCGCGCCCCTTCGACGGGTACTCGGCGAACGGCGTCACCTTGGCCGCGCCGGGAACCGTGCCAGCCAGAGCGCTCGACGAGCCTGCGATGGTGACGACGACCGCATCGGCCGCCTGGTCGACGACGCCGAAGAACACCGCCCTCACGCCCTCCGGCAGCTTGATCCCGGCGATGCCGCCGCCGGTGCGGCCCTGCGGGCGGGCGGAGGACTGCGTCGCCTCGAAGTGCAGCAGCGCCGCCTGGTCGGAGACGAAGACGAGCTCGGTGCCGTCGGGGGCGGGCGCGGCGCCGATCACGCGGTCACCGTCCCTGAGCGCGATGACCTCCCACGCGTCCTTGCTGGGCGCAGGCTCGGGCTTCACGCGCTTGACGACGCCGAGCGAGGTGCCGATCGCCAGGGGAGCGTCGCCGTCGATCGGCACGAGCGCGACGACCTCCTCGTCCTTCTCGAGGAGCACGAGCTCGCCGATGGGGCTGCCGCCGCCGAGGGACGGCGGCTCGCTCGTGGGAGCGAGCGCGGGCACCTCGAGCAGCGACAGACGCAGGATTCGTCCAGTGCTCGTGAGGACGCCGACGTCTGACCTGGCCGACGAGGCCACGACCGAGCGCAGCACGTCGTGGGCGCTGCGGCGGCCGTCGCGCGCGGGCTCGGTGTCGTCGGCGGTGCGCGCGACGAGCCCGGTCACCGACAGCAGCGCGTAGCAGGGGGTGTCCTCGACCTCGAGCGACGGCGCGGCGGCGCGGCCCGATGTGGCTCCGGGGACGGTGGCCGCCGACGCGACGGCGCCGGCCTCCGCGAGCAGGATGGTGCGGCGGGCCGTCCCGTGCTCGGCCGCGACGGCATCCATCTCCTGGCCGACCACGCCGCGCAGGACGGTGTCGGAGCCGAGGATCTCCTCGAGCTCCGCGATCTCCGCGAGCAGCTGCGCCTTCTCGTTCTCCAGCTCGAGGCGCGAGAACTTGGTGAGGCGACGCAGTCGCAGCTCCAGGATGTAGTCCGCCTGGATCTCGGACAGGTCGAAGGCCGTCTGCAGGCGCTCGCGCGCCTCTCCGGCGTCCTCGGACGAGCGGATGATCTGGATGACGTCGTCGATGTCGAGGATGGCGACGAGCAGGCCGTCGACCAGGTGCAGCCGGTCCTTGCGGGCGGTCAGTCGGAACTGGCTGCGCCGGCGCACGACGTCGATGCGGTGGTCGATCCAGACCTGCAGCATCTCCTTGAGCCCGAGCGTGCGGGGCTCGCCCTTCACGAGCGCCACGTTGTTCATCGAGAACGACTCCTCGAGCGGAGTCACGCGGTAGAGCCGCTCGAGCACCGCCTCGGGGTTGTAGCCGTTCTTGATCTCGATGACGAGGCGCAGGCCGTGCTTGCGGTCGGTGAGGTCCGTGACCGCGGTGATGCCCTCGAGCTTCTTCGCGGACACCCCGTCCTTGATCTTCTCGATCACGCGCTCCGGACCGACGAGGTACGGCAGCTCGGTGACGACGATGCCCTGACGTCGGGGCGTCACCTTCTCGATGCGGGTCGTGGCGCGGGTCACGAACTTTCCGCGGCCGGAGGCGTAGGCCTCCTTGACGCCATCGAGGCCGACGATCTTGCCGCCGCCGGGAAGGTCGGGACCCGGCACGAAGCGCATGAGCTCGTCGAGGTCGGCCTTGGGGTTGGCGAGCAGGTGCCGTGCCGCGGACACGACCTCGACGAGGTTGTGCGGCGCCATGTTGGTCGCCATGCCGACCGCGATGCCCGAGGCTCCGTTGACCAGGAGGTTGGGGATGGCCGCCGGCAGGACCTCCGGCTGCGTGAGCTTGTTGTCGTAGTTGGGGACGAGGTCGACCACGTCCTCTCCGAGGTCCGCGAGCATCGCGGTGGCGCCGGAGGCCAGACGCGCCTCGGTGTAGCGCGAGGCCGCGGGGCCGTCGTCGAGCGACCCGAAGTTGCCGTGGCCGTCGACCAGGGGCAGCCGCAGCGAGAAGGCCTGCGCCATGCGGACGAGCGCGTCGTAGATGGCGGAGTCGCCGTGCGGGTGGAGCTTTCCCATCACTTCGCCGACGACGCGGGACGACTTCACGTGGGCGCGGTCCGGGCGCAGCCCCATGTCGCCCATCGAGTAGACGATGCGGCGCTGCACCGGCTTGAGCCCGTCGCGGGCATCCGGAAGCGCACGCGAATAGATGACCGAGTAGGCGTACTCGAGGAACGACGCCTCCATCTCTGCGCTGACGTCGATGTCGACGATCTGCCCGTCGGGCGCGGCGGCCATGTCTCTCCTCGCTGTCGGTGTCTCCGCGCCGCCGCCCTCGGGGCGACGCGGTGGTGTCGGGACTGCGCGCCATTGTCTCCCGTGTCGCGCCGCGGGAACGGAGCCCACGCGGCGGAGGTGGAGACGGCGCCCGCGAAGTGGAAGAATAGCCGCCATGTCTCACACGCTCGACCAGGCCGTCGCGGTCGCCGGCTACTACCCGGCGCTCGCGAGCTCCGTGCTGCGCACCGCGATCGCTGACGAGGCCGTCCACGCGCACTTCGTGCATGCCGAGACGACCTTCGACGACCGCGAGGTGCGCCGCCACATGACCGTCCTGGTCGTCACCGACTCGCGCCTCATCCGCGTGCACATGGACGACGGGTCGGGCCACGTCGAGGGCGCGCACGAGGCGTCCGCGACCGTCGAGACCGCGCTGCTCAGCTCGATCTCGAACATGGCGATGACGCACGTGGTGCACGAGCCGGAGAAGTTCGGCGATGGGGACACCCCGAGCGAGTTGGTGCTCGCCGTGGGGTGGGGCGTCCACTCGCGCATCGAGCTCGAACCGGCCACCTGCGGCGACGAGAGCTGCGAAGCGGACCACGGGTACAGCGGCGGCATCACCGGCGATGACACGTTGGTGCGCGTGAGCGCGATCGCCGACGGTGTCGAGACGGTGCGTGCTCTGGGCGACTTCGCGGCCGCGTTGCAGCGCTCCATCGGGCCGCGTGGGTGACCGCGAGACCTGATCTCGACGCGCTCGGGCTTCGCCTGCCCGACTACGGCGGGCGGGAGCTCGGCGCCGTGCTGCCCGCCTCGCTTGCTGCCGTCGGCGCGGGCCACGTGGTGCGCGGCCGTCGCGCCGAGGAGGATCGGGCGCGCCTAGGCATCCCGCGCGCTCGGCACGTCGTCGTGGTGGTCCTCGACGGACTCGGCCATCACAACCTCGAGGCCCGCCGCGGACACGCGCCGTTCCTCCGGGGCGCCGAGCAAGGGGTGATCACGGCCGGCTACCCGACGACCACCGCCGCGTCCCTCGGCCTGTTCGGCACTGGACAGCCGGCCGGGCAGACCGGCATGACGGGCTACACCGCCCTCAACCCGCGCACGGGCGCACTCGCGAACCTCGTGTCGTGGGAAGGCGCGGAGCCCGCGGAGACCTGGCAGCCCCGACCGTCGCTGCTCGAGGCAGCAGCGGAGGCAGGCTTCCAGGTGACGACCCTCGGCAAGCGCCGCTTCGCGGGGTCCGGCCTCACCCAGGCGGTGCTGCGGGGAGGCCAGTTCGTCGGCGCCGAGATGCTCGCGGACCGCATCGACGTCGCGGTGGCTGCAGCGGCGCGGCCTGGCGTGTCCTACTGCTACTGGGGTGAGATCGATGCGGCGGGCCACAAGCACGGCTGGGGGTCCGAGGAATGGGTCGCGGCGTTGGAGGACGCTGACCGCGAGCTGAGCCGCCTCGCGCGCTCGCTTCCCACGGGCGCGCTCATGGTCGTCACCGCCGACCACGGGATGGTGGACGTGCCCGGCGCCCCGCGCTGGGACATCGGGACCGACGACGGTCTCGCCCAGCACGTGGCGATCGTCGCGGGCGAGCCACGAGCCGTGCATGTGCACCTCGTCCCCGGCGCGGAGCCGGAGATCGTCGCGGCACGGTGGCGGGACCGGCTCGAGGGCCATGCGGCCGTGTGGACCCGCGACGAGGCGCGCGACGCTCGGCTCTTCGGCGAGATCGACCCCGCGCTGGCGCCGCGCATCGGGGACGTGGTCGTGGCCATGGCGGGCCGCGCGACCGTGGTCGACTCGCGGACGCAGGCCGAGCAGTCGATGCGGCTCGTCGGCATGCATGGATCGCTCACGCCGTTCGAGCTCGAGGTGCCGTTGCTGCTGGCGGGCGCATGACCTGGGACGCCCCTCGCGACGGAGCGCTCCCGTCCGCGGACGCAGGTGGCCACCGGGGCGCCGTGCCGTTCGGCCCGCGCTCGCGCGGGAGTCGCGTGGTGATCCTGCCCGGCCTGGGCGGCTCCGGCCCCGACCACTGGCAGTCGATCTGGGAGCGCGCGCACCCCGACGCCGTGCGCTTCGAGCCCGCGAGCGTGGACGAGCCCGACCTCGACGACTGGATCGCGGCCGTCGACCGCGCGGTCGAGACCGTGTCCGCGAGGCCCGTGCTCGTCGCTCACAGCCTCGGGACCATCGCGGCGACGGCGTGGATGGCCCTGCGGCCCGGCCGTGCCCTCGCGGCTCTGCTCGTCGCACCGCCGGATCCATCCCGGCCCGACGCCCCGGAGGTCATCCGCGGGTTCACTCGAGGACCGCGTGTCCACGCGTCGGTGCCGGTGACGGTGATCGCCAGCCGTGATGACCCGTACGCCGCCTACGGGCATGCCGCGTCGGTCGCGGCTGATCTCGGCGCAGAGCTCGTGGATGCGGGGGAGCGCGGGCACCTCAATGCCGACTCGGGGCTTGGCGCGTGGCCGGGCGGGCTCGACCTTCTCGAGCGCCTGCTCGGACGCGCGGCCGGCGCCGCGGACTAGTCGTTCTTCGCGCCGAAGACGATCTCGTCCCAGCTCGGCACCGAGGCACGGCCGCGCCGCGCCGGCTTGGGCTCGCTCGCCTCGGGCTCGGCGGGAGAGCCCTCGTCACCGTCCTGGGACTCGGCGGCGCGACGGGCCGAACCTGCAGGATGAGGCATCGACTGGCCGCTGGTGGGCTGGCTGCCGCGCGACGCCGTGAAGCCCACCTCCGCCTCGCGTGCGCGGTTCGCCGGACCGAAGCCCTCGAACGCATCGTCCTCGTCGTCCTCGAGGTCCAGGTCGTCGATGTCCTCTCGCGTGCCGCGCCTCTCGTGCAGGTCCTCGAGCAGGAGCTCGGTCGCGGACGGCTCGGCGGGCGGCTCAGGCGCGGGCTCGAGCCCCGCTGGCATCAAGGGACGGGCCTGGTCGAGCGGCGCATCGTCCACGAGCTTGACGGCGCTGAGATGGCGCTTGGGGATCGGCACGTCGAGGAGCTCGGTCTCGGTCAGCCAGCGTGACTCGTCGTCCTGCGCGGTCACCGCGCGGGCGGAGTGGTCGAACACCCACAGCGCACGCACGCTGCGGCCGTCGACGCGGTAGTCAGCGGCCACGTGCCACGGCTCGTCGGGCTCGCGCCACGCGTCCCAGACCACGGACTCGGGGTCGACGCCGCGGCTCGCGAGGCGGTCCGTCACGAGGTCCGCGAGCACGGGGGCGCCCGCGTCGCGCCCGATGCGGGTGCCGCGAGCGAGGTCGGCGATGTACGCGCGCTCGGCGAGCACGGGTGCCTCGTAGCGCTCGAGCGCCTCGAAGGGCTCGCCCGTCAGCTCCGCGAGCTCGTGGGCGTTGAGGCCGGAACGGATCCGCTGCTGGATCTCGCGAGGGGAGAGGGAGGCGCGCTCCGGTTCGCCCTGGTCGTCCTGCGCGGCGCGCGGACGCGTGAGAGCGACGGTGCGGCGAAGGTCGTCGGTGAGCTCCAGCTCGAACTCGTCGCCGTCCTCCGTGGCCAGGATGAGGTGCTCGCCGTCGTCGGCGGCGCGCACCAGGGAGACTCGAGTCATGGCCCCAGAGTGCCACGCGCGTGCCCCGTTCGCGCGCCACGGGCCCGGCGTGCCGGGCATGGAGCTCGCGGCCGGTCGGTCGGGGCGGCGGTGCGGGAGGATGGGGCCATGACCCACCCCGACGACCTGCTCGCCATCGCCCGCATGCTCGCCGCCGAGACCGGCCGTCTCATCATCGACGGCAGGGCGGACGCAGAGGTGAGTGCCACGAAGTCGAGCGACATCGACATCGTCACCCAGATGGACGTGGCGGCGGAGGAGCATCTGCGGGCCCGGCTCGCCGAGCTCCGACCGCACGACGCGGTGCTGGGAGAGGAGGGCGAGACGCGGGAGGGGACCTCGGGGGTGACATGGGTGCTCGACCCCATCGACGGCACGGTGAACTATCTCTACGGCCTGCCTCACTTCGCTGTCTCCGTCGCGGCGGTGACCGGGTCGCCGACGCCCACGGAATGGACGGTGCGGGCGGGAGCCGTCTGCGACGGCAGCGGCGTGCTCTGGTCCGCCGCCCGCGGTCGAGGGGCGTGGCGCGACGGCGCCGAGCTCCGCAGGGCGGAAGGACCGCCGCTGTCCCAGACCCTGCTCGCCACGGGCTTCCAGTACGTCGCCGAGCGGCGGGAGATCCAGGGCCGCATCGTGGCGGAGATGCTCGGGTCGGTGCGCGACATCAGGCGCCTGGGCGCGGCGGCCGTGGACCTGTGCCTCGTGGCGGCGGGTTCGCTCGACGCGTACTACGAGCACGGCCTGCGTCCGTGGGACTTCGCCGCGGCGTCGCTGATCGCCCGCGAGGCGGGCGTTCGGGTCGCGGGCCTCGACGGCGGTCCGGCCGACGAACGCCTGGTCATCGCCGCCATGCCGGACCGCTGGGACGAGGTGCGCGACGCGCTCATCGCGGCGGGCGCCGACCGCACGTGGGACGCGCCGCGCGCCTAGAGTCGCGCTCGCGCGTTTTTTGGGGCACAATGCCTGCGCTCGGGGGAACAAAACCCCAGCGATGCGCATTCAGTACTCACAGACGTACGGTGAAGGGACCAGTGCCACATGGCAACCGACTACGACGCACCCCGCAAGACTGACGACGAGATCTCGGCCGACTCCATCGAGGAGCTGAAGGCTCGCCGGAACGACAAGGCTTCGGGCGTGGTCGACGAGGACGAGACCGAGGCGGCCGAGGGATTCGAGCTGCCCGGCGCCGACCTGTCCGGCGAGGAGCTCTCGGTGCGTGTCCTCCCTGCCCAGCAGGACGAGTTCACGTGCATGTCGTGCTTCCTGGTGCACCACCGCAGCCAGCTCGCCTCGTTCGAGAAGGATCAGCCGATCTGCTCGGAGTGCGCGGCCTAGCAGGCGCTCACCGTGACCGACATGGACGTGCTCGTCAGCACGACTGACCCCGACGTTCCGCTGCCTAGCTACTCCCACCCGGGCGACGCGGGAGCGGATGTCACGACGCGAGTCGACGTCGAGCTCGCTCCCGGCGAGCGAGCGACGGTGCCGACGGGCCTGCGGATCGCCATGCCGCCCGGCTACGTGGCCCTGGTGCACCCGCGCTCAGGGCTCGCCGCCCGCCATGGCGTCACCATCGTGAACGCCCCCGGCACCGTCGACGCCGGCTATCGCGGAGAGATCGCGGTCACGCTGCTGAACACCGATGCCCGCGAGACCGTGCGACTGTCGCGCGGGGACCGCATCGCGCAGCTCGTGTTCCAGCGCGTCGAGCGCGCCGAGTTCATCCAGGTGGAGGAGCTGCCCGGCTCCCACCGCGGCGAGGGCGGCTTCGGCTCGACCGGCACCGCAGATCGCCCCAGTGAGGGGCAATCGTGACCGCCGCGCCCGTGACGACGGTCGGGGCCGTCACCGTTCGCGAGGTCGCCGCCGTCGAGGGCCGCATCGTGTCTGTGACCATCGAGCCGCGCGACGCGGCGCCGCAGCTGACCGCGCGCATCGACGACGGCACCGGTCGCATCGACGCGATCTTCATGGGCCGCCGCGAGATCGCCGGCATCGAGCCCGGTGCCCGCGTGACAATCGAAGGCCGCGTGTGCTCCGACGAGGCGGGGCTGCGCGTCTACAACCCTCGCTTCGAGCTGCGCTGAGGGTGCCGGCATGACAGAGGGCCCGGATACCCCAGAGTCTCGAGGCCCCCTCCGCCCTGAGGCAGCCGCCGCCGCTCCGCGGGAGCAGGTGCCACAGGTTCAGCGTTCCGCGCCGCAGGGCGACGCCTCACCGGACGACGCGCCGCGGGGCGAAGCGTCACCGGACGACGCGCCGCGGGGCGAAGCGTCACCGGACGACGCGCGGCAGGGTGACGCCTCACCGGACGACGCCTCACCGGACGACGCCTCGCCGGGCGAGGGAGCAGCGACCGGCGCCCGCACCGGCATGCGGTCGCTGGCCCAGTCCGAGCAGTTCTCCGTCGCGGATGCCGTCGGCGGATGGCGCGGCTTCGCGGAGACGGCCGCCCCGGGCGTGGTGTTCGTCGTCGCCTTCGTGCTGTGGGGCGGCTTCCGCGTCCCCGTGATCGCGTCGGTCGCGACGGTCCTGGTGCTCGTGGTCGTGCGGCTGATCCAGCGCTCGAGCGTCCAGCAGGCGCTCTCCGGGGTGCTCGGCGTCGGCATCGGCGCGATCTGGGCGTGGCGGGCAGGTGACCCCGGCGAGTACTTCGTGCCGGGGCTGTGGCTCAACGCCGCATATCTCGCGGGCTTCCTGGTCTCGATGGTGGTCCGGTGGCCGCTCGTGGGCGTGGTGGTGGGGCTGCTCAAGGGCAGCGGCATGTCGTGGCGAACCGACCGCCGTGCGATGCGAGCGATGCAGCTCGGCACCGCCGTGTTCGCCGCCATGTACGCGCTGCGCCTGGTGGTGCAGGTGCCGCTCTACCTCGCGGACCAGGTCGCGGTGCTGGGCACCGTGAAGCTGGTGATGGGCGTGCCGCTGTTCGCGCTCACTCTGTGGACGGTGTGGCTGCTGGTGCGGAACGCAGTGCCTGGTTCAGCTCCTCAGGATCAGCCTCAGCCGACACGATGAACAACAGCTCGTCGTGAGCCTCGAGCGTGTCCGCGGGGCTCGGCGCGATGGTTCGATCGCCGCGCACGATGCACGACAGCACGATCTCCGCCGGCCACTCGATCTCGCGTAGGGTCGCGCCCACGACGGGCGCGTCCGCGGGGAGCGTCACCTCGACGATCGACGCGCCCGACTGATGGAAGGTGAACACCTTCACGAGGTCGCCGACCGCGACGGCCTCCTCGACCATCGCGGTCATGATGCGCGGAGTCGACACGGCGACATCGACACCCCATTGGGCGTCGTACATCCACTCGTTGCGCGGGTTGTTGACGCGCGCGACGGTGCGGGGCACGCCGAACTCGGTCTTGGCGAGGAACGACACCACGAGGTTGACCTTGTCGTCCCCGGTCGCGGCGACGACGACGTCCATCGTCTCGGTTTGCGCCTCGCTGAGCGCCGCGAGCTCGCAGGCGTCGGCGAGCATCCACTCGGCCTCGGCCACCTGCGCGATGCGCATGCCGGTGGGGTTGTTGTCCATGAGCACGACCTCGTGGCCGTGCTCGAGGAGGTCGCGAGCGATCGAGCGTCCGACGGAGCCTGCGCCGGCGATGAGCACCTTCATGACTGCCCCCCCGGGGGCCGGGACAGGACCCGCGTGACGCGGTCGACCGATCCGACGGTCATCATGAGGTGGAGGCCGTCGCCCGACTGCAGGGGAGTGCTGGCGTCGGGGAGGATGCCTTCGGAGAACCGCTGCAGGTACGCGACGCGTGCCCCGGTGGCCGCCTCGATGTCGGTCATGGTGCGCCCCAGCCACCCGTCGCTGTAGGCGAACGACCGCAGGCTCACCCCGGCCGATTCGTCCGTGTACTTCGCGTCCGTGCCGCCGGGCAGGAGGTGCGCGACGATCTGCGCGCTGGTCCACGGCACGGGAGCCACGGTCCGGATGCCCAGGCGGTCGTACACCTGGGCACGCCCGGGGTCGGAGATGCGCGCGACCACGTTGTCGACGCCGTAGGTCTCGCGCACGACACGCGCCGCGAGGATGTTCGAGTTGTCTCCCGACGACACCGCCGCGAAGGCGTACGCGTCCTCGACTCCGGCGGACACCAGCGTGTCCCTGTCGAACCCCACGCCGGTGATGCGCTGGCCCTGGAAGCCCGCGGGAAGCCTGCGAAAGGCGTCGCCGAGCCGGTCGATGATCGCGACGGAGTGGCCTCTGGACTCGAATTCGGATGCGAGGGCGGCGCCGGTGCGGCCGCAGCCCATGATCACGATGTGCACGAGACCCCACGCTATACCCGCCCGGCCTAGGATGGTGCGACGTGCGACGTATTCTGCTGGGTCTGCGCCGGCTGCTGTTCGGTCAGCCGATCGCTACCGACGCCCTGACGCCGGTGACTTTGAGGACCCGGCTCGCCCTGCCGGTGTTCGGCGCAGGCATGCTCTCGGCCGTCGCCTACGCCCCGGACGCCGTGGTCGACGCGCTGCGTCGCGGCAGCCAGCAGGGAGCCATCCCCTTCATGGCCGTGGGCGTGGTGCTCATCATGCTGCTGCTGGGCTTCGCGTACCGCGCGAACGTCCGCGCCCGGCCCGACGGGCTGGGCGACTACGGCACGGTGCGCGACCTGCTGGGCCGGCGCTGGGGAGTCGTCACGGGAGCCTCGCTGCTCATCGACTACCTGTTCACCGTCGCCGTCTCCGTCGCGGCGGTGACCCAGATCATCGTCTACCTGGTCCCGGTCGCGCGGGGGTGGGCCGCCCTCATCGCGGTCGCGATCATCGGCGTGATGACGATGGTGGCGCTGCGCGTCATCCGTGACCGCGTGCGGGTGATCCTGACGGTGTGGTTCGGCTTCCTCGCGATCCTCACGCTGATGCTGGTCTTCGGTCTGCTGCGCCACGGCGCGGACACCGCCGCTCCCATCCCCGCGAACCCGCCCACGACCTGGACGATCATGCTCGCCTATGCGGGCGCGATCGCCTCCGGTGCCGTCATGGTCACCGGCATCGAGCACCTCGCATCCGCCGCGCCCAACCACGCGGAGCCGCGCGGCAAGCGCGCCGGCCGCACGCTGCTCATCGCGGTCGTCGCGTCGGCGGCCGGCTTCCTGACGGTGTCGATGCTCGCGTGGTCGTACCGCATCACCGGCTGGGCCGACGGTCCGATCCTGCTGCAGACGGCGCAGGAGGTGTTCCGCAGGCCGTTCGTGCTGTGGTTCGTCGCCCTGTTCGCCGGCGCGATCCTGTGGGCGGCCGCGTCTGCCGTGTTCCGGCGCTTCTCGATCCTCGCGTCCTCGCTCGCGAAGGACGCCTACCTCCCGCGTCAGCTGTCGATGAAGAGCGACAGGCTCGTGGTGCGCGGAGGCATCCTTGCCGTCGCGGTGCCCGCGGCGATCATGGTCGCGGCGACCGGCGCCAACGTCGAGCAGCTCGTGCACATGTACGTCGTCGGCGCGTTCACGGCGATCGTGCTGAGCCAGCTCGCGATGGTGCGGCGCTGCACGGACCGGCTGCAGCTCGCCACCGATCGTCGCGAGCGCCGCTCGCTGTTCTCCGAGCGGGTGCTGCACGCGACCGCGGCAGCCGTCGCCGCGGTGGTGCTGCTCGTCGTCGCGATCTTCAACTTCATCAACGGCGCCTGGGTCGCGATCGCGCTCATCATCGCGCTGGTGGTCGTGATGCACTCGATCAACCGCCACTACGCCGCGGTCCGCTCGGACGTCACCCTCCGTCCCCAGGACTCGCACATCGCGTTGCCGAGCGCCACCCACGGCGTGGTGCTCATCGCGCAGCTGCACCGGCCCGCGATCCGTGCGCTCGCGTACGCGAAGGCCGCGAGGCACTCGAGTCTCGAGGCGCTCGGGGTGCGGATGGACGCGCAGGCGGCGCGCGACCTGCAGCGCGAGTGGGGGACCATCGACTCCGGCGTCCCGCTGGTGATCGTCGACTCGCCCTACCGCGACCTCATCAGGCCCGTCATGGACTACGTCGAGTCCATCCACCGCAGGAGCCCCCGCGACGTCGTGGTCGTCTACGTGCCGGAGTACATCGTCGGCCGGTGGTGGGAGCGGGCGCTCCACAACAAGGCCACCAAGCGCCTGCGCAGCCAGCTGCTGAGCCTCGACTCGGTGGTCGTGAGCGCGGTGCCGTGGCACCTCGAGTCCGCGCGCGACCGGCGCGCCGTCGAGGAGGCGCCGCCCAGCCCCGACGAGCAGCTGCCGTGAGCGACACGATTCGTCTCACCGTCGGTGCGCCCGCCCACGGCGGGCACTGCATCGCCCGCCACGACGGCCGCGCCGTCTTCGTGCGTCACGCCCTCCCGGGAGAGGTCGTCGACGCCGTCGTCACCGAGGGTGGGGCCGATGCGCGGTTCTGGAGGGCCGATGCGGTCGCCGTCCTCGAGGCGTCCGCGGACCGGGTCGAGCACGTGTGGCCCGAGGCCGGCCCCGGCGGCGTGGGCGGGGGAGAGCTGGGACACGTCGCGCTGCCGGCGCAGCGCGCCTGGAAGCTCGCGGTGCTGCGCGAGGCGTTCGAGCGCTTCGCGGGACGGGAGTTCCCCGGCTCCGTCTCCGCCGCGAACGGCGACGAGGAGTCCGGCGGGCTGCGCTACCGCACCCGCGTGACCGCCACCGCAGACGCGGAGGGCAGGGCCGCCATGCACCGGCACCGCTCGGACGCCCTGGTGCCCTTGACGGCGATGCCGCTCGCCACGGAGGAGGTGGAGGCCGCGCTGCTCGGCTCGCGCTTCCCCGCGGGCTCGCGGGTCACGGTGGTGGCTCCGTCCGCGTCCGATCTCCGCGTGCTCGCCGACGGTGTTCCGCTGCGCGGCGGCAGGCCCGATCGCCGCGCGAACGCCCCGCGCACGGTCCGCGAGTCCGTCGCGGTGGGCGAGCGACGGTGGTCCTACCGGCTCGATGCCGGGGCGTTCTGGCAGGTGCACCGGGAGGCGCCGAGCGTGCTCGTCGCGGAGGTGCTGCGTCGCGTGGGCGACGCGGCGACGGTCGCCGACCTCTACGCCGGCGCGGGGCTGTTCAGCGTCGCCCTCGCCGACGGCGGCCGCGAGGTGGTGGCCGTCGAGGCCGATTCCCGCGGCGCCAAGGCGGCCCGCCGCAACGTCCACGACGCCCCGACGGTGACCGTCGTCCACGGCGACGTCCGGCGCACCCTTGCCGCCGGCATCGGCGCCCCCGAGGCCATCGTGCTCGACCCGCCGCGCTCGGGCGCGGGGGCGCGCACCATCGAGCAGGTGGCCGGCGCCGGAGCGGCGCGCGTCGTGTACGTCGCCTGCGACCCCGTGGCGCTGGCACGAGACACCGCGCTGCTCGCCGAGACGGGCTACGAGCTCGTCGACGCCGAGGCCTTCGATCTGTTCCCCATGACCCACCACGTCGAGACCGTGGCGACGTTCGCGCGTCGGTGAGCGCGCATCGGCGCTCCTGCGTCATTTTTGCCTGTTCTTGACGCCCTAGGCCGAGACTTTGCCTGCCCGAGGGCCGATAGGATGGGAGGCGGACTGCTACGAAGGAGAGTGCATGAGCGAGAACACCCTGGGATCCAAGGCCACGCTGGACGTCGCCAGCCGCGAGTACGAGATCTACCGCCTCGACGCGGTGCCAGGGCTCGAGAAGCTCCCGTTCTCGCTCAAGGTCCTCGCCGAGGCGCTGCTGCGCACCGAGGACGGCGCCAACATCACCGCGGACCACGTGCGCGCCCTCGCGCAGTGGGACCCGCAGGCCGACCCTGACACCGAGATCCAGTTCACCCCCGCGCGCGTGGTGATGCAAGACTTCACCGGCGTGCCCTGCGTCGTGGACCTCGCGACCATGCGCGAGGCCGTCGTCAACCTCGGCGGTGACCCCTCGGCGATCAACCCGCTCGCGCCCGCCGAGATGGTCATCGACCACTCGGTGCAGATCGACGTGTTCGGCACGCACGACGCGCTCCGCCGCAACACCGAGCTCGAGTACGAGCGCAACCGCGAGCGCTACCAGTTCCTCCGGTGGGGGCAGACGGCGTTCGACAACTTCAAGGTGGTGCCCCCGGGCACCGGCATCGTGCACCAGGTGAACCTCGAGCACCTCGCGCGCGGCGTGATGATGCGCGACACCGGCGACGTCGTCCAGGCGTACCCCGACTCGTGCGTCGGCACGGACTCGCACACCACGATGATCAACGGACTGGGCGTGCTCGGCTGGGGCGTCGGCGGCATCGAGGCCGAGGCCGCGATGCTCGGCCAGCCCGTGTCGATGCTCATCCCCAAGGTCGTGGGCTTCAAGCTCACCGGCGCGATCCCCGCGGGCGCCACGGCGACCGACGTCGTGCTGACGATCACCCAGATGTTGCGCCAGCACGGCGTCGTGGGCAAGTTCGTCGAGTTCTACGGCGAGGGCGTGGGCGCGGTGCCGCTCGCGAACCGCGCCACGATCGGCAACATGAGCCCCGAGTTCGGCTCGACGGCCGCGATCTTCCCGATCGACGGCGTGACCATCGACTACCTGCGCCTCACCGGCCGCTCCGAGGAGCAGGTCGCCCTCGTCGAGGCCTACATGAAGGAGCAGGGCATGTGGCACGACCCGTCTGCGGACGGGTACGTTGAGCCCACCTTCTCGGAGTACCTCGAGCTCGACCTGTCGACCGTGGTGCCGTCCATCGCGGGCCCCAAGCGCCCGCAGGACCGCATCGAGCTGACGGACGCCAAGCAGTCGTTCGGCCGCTCGATCCTCGACTACGCCCAGCACGAGGAGCACGAGCTCCACGGGCTCGACGAGTCCGTCGAGGAGACCTTCCCCGCGTCCGATCCGATCGCCGCCGAAGCGCACGCGGGCGACGCCCCCGAGCCCGCATCGGCCCCGACGGCCGTCGCGACGCGCCGCCCGACCAAGAAGGTGCCGTTCACCATGGCGGACGGCACCGAGACCGAGCTCGACCACGGCGCCGTCGTGATCGCCTCGATCACCTCGTGCACCAACACCTCGAACCCCTCGGTGATGCTCGCCGCGGCGCTGCTGGCCCGCAACGCGCGCGCCAAGGGCCTGTCGGTGAAGCCGTGGGTCAAGACCTCCATGGCTCCCGGCTCGCAGGTCGTCACGGACTACTACGAGAAGGCCGGCCTGTGGCCCGACCTCGAGGGACTGGGCTTCCACCTCGTGGGCTACGGCTGCGCGACGTGCATCGGCAACTCGGGGCCGCTGCCCCAGGAGGTGTCGGACACCGTCAACGAGCACGACCTCGCCGTCGTGTCGGTGCTGTCGGGCAACCGCAACTTCGAGGGACGCATCAACCCCGACGTGAAGATGAACTACCTCGCGTCGCCGCCGCTGGTCATCGCCTACGCCCTCGCGGGCACGATGGACTTCGACTTCGAGGCCGACGCGCTGGGCCAGGACGCCGACGGCAACGACGTGCTGCTCGCGGACATCTGGCCCGACGCCGCCGAGGTCGAGTCCGTGGTCCAGTCGTCGATCGACGCGGACATGTTCGCCAAGGACTACGCGGACGTCTTCGCCGGCGACGAGCGCTGGCAGGGCCTGCCCACGCCGGACGGCAAGACCTTCGAGTGGGCCGACGACTCGACCTACGTGCGCAAGCCCCCGTACTTCGAGGGCATGGGCCTCGAGCCCGCGCCCGTCGAGGACGTGGCGGGCGCCCGCGTGCTCGCGCTGCTGGGCGACTCGGTCACGACCGACCACATCTCGCCGGCGGGCGCGATCAAGCCGGACAGCCCGGCCGGCCGCTACCTCGCCGAGAACGGCGTGGAGCGCCGCGACTTCAACTCGTACGGCTCGCGTCGCGGCAACCACGAGGTGATGATCCGCGGCACGTTCGCGAACATCCGGTTGAAGAACCTGCTGCTCGACGGCGTCGAGGGCGGCTTCACGCACAACTTCGTCACCGGCGAGCAGGACTCGATCTACGACGCCGCGCAGGACTACGCCGCTCAGGGCACGCCGCTCGTGGTGCTGGCCGGCAAGGAGTACGGCACCGGATCGTCGCGCGACTGGGCCGCCAAGGGCACCCGCCTGCTGGGCGTGCGCGTGGTCATCGCGGAGAGCTTCGAGCGCATCCACCGCTCGAATCTCATCGGCATGGGCGTGCTGCCGCTGCAGTTCCCGGCCGGCGAGACCGCCGGCTCGCTGGGCCTCGACGGCACCGAGACGTTCGACATCGCCGGCATCGCGGCGTTCAGCGCGGGGGAGCACCCGAAGGCGCTGACCGTGAAGGCGACCAAGGTGGACGGCTCGGTCGTCGAGTTCGGCGCCGTCGTGCGCATCGACACGCCCGGCGAGGCGGACTACTTCCGCAACGGCGGCATCCTGCAGTACGTGCTGCGCTCGCTGGTGGCCTGAGCCCCAGCGTCGCCCGAGCCCAGGACGCGCGCGCCCGAGCAAGGCGCGCGCGTCCTGCCTTTACAGTGGACTGAAGTGACCGACGAAGGAGGGTCCGTGCTGGAGCGCATCGAGTCGCCGCAGGATCTGCGTGGGCTCTCCGCTGCCGAGCTCGACGAGCTCGCGCAGGAGATCCGCGACTACCTCGTGTCCTCGGTGTCCCGCACCGGCGGCCACCTGGGCCCCAACCTGGGCGTCGTCGAGCTCACCCTAGGCCTGCATCGGGTCTTCGACTCGCCGCGGGACACGCTCGTGTTCGACACGGGTCACCAGTCCTACGTGCACAAGTTGCTCACCGGGCGTCGTGACTTCTCCGAGCTGCGCAAGCGCGGTGGCCTCGCCGGCTACCCCTCGCGCGCGGAGTCCGAGCACGACGTCGTCGAGAACTCCCACGCCTCGACGGCGGTGTCGTGGGCCGCGGGCATCGGGCGCGGCCGCACGCTGCGGGGCGAGGACGACCGCACCACCGTCGCGGTGATCGGAGACGGCGCTCTGACGGGCGGGATGGCCTGGGAGGCGCTGAACTCCCTGGCGGCCTCGCACGACCGCGTGGTCATCGTGGTCAACGACAACGGCCGCTCGTACGCGCCGACCATCGGCGGGCTCGCGCGCCGCCTCGACGGCATCAGGACCGATCCGCGGTACGAGCAGTTCCTCGGCTGGGGCAAGCGCACCTTCGAGGGCCGCGGGCCGTGGCGCAACTTCACGTACCGCTCCGTCATGCACGGCAAGCGAGCACTCAAGGGGCTCATCGCCGAGCAGGGCATGTTCGAGGACCTCGGGCTCAAGTACGTGGGCCCGGTCGACGGGCACGACCTCGAGCAGGTCGAGGCAGCGCTGCGCCACGCCCGTGACTTCGGCGCCCCCGTGATCGTCCACGTGCTCACGGAGAAGGGCCGCGGCTACACGCCCGCGGAGGAGGACGTCGCCGACCGGTTCCACGCGGTGGGCAAGATCCACCCCGAGACCGGGCTGCCCGTCGAGCCGAGCCGCTTCGGCTGGACCAAGGTGTTCGCGGAGGAGATCCTCGCCGTCGCGCGCGAGCGCGACGACGTCGTCGGGATGACCGCGGCCATGCTCGCGCCGGTGGGCCTGCAGCCGCTCGCCGACGAGTTCCCCGACCGCGTCATCGACGTCGGCATCGCGGAGCAGCACGCCGTCACGAGCGCCGCAGGCCTCGCGTTCGCGGGCTATCACCCCGTGGTGGCGGTGTACGCGACCTTCCTCAACCGCGCCTTCGACCAGGTGCTTCTCGACGTGGCGCTGCACGGCGCGGGCGTGACGTTCATGCTCGACCGGGCCGGCATCACCGGCGACGACGGCCCCAGCCACAACGGCATGTGGGACATGGCGCTGCTGCGGCACGTGCCCGGGCTGCGCATCGCCGCGCCGCGAGACGCGACCACCATGCGGCGGTCGTTCCGGGAGGCGCTCGACGTCTCCGATGCGCCCACGGTGGTGCGCTACCCGAAGGGGCCCGTCGGCGACGACCTGCTTGCGCTCGAGTCGGTCGAGGACATCGATGTGCTGGCCCGCCACGGCGGCGCGCCCCGCGTCGTCGTGTTCGGCCTGGGCTCGATGGCCGGCACGGCCCTCGAGACCGCCGAGAAGATCGCCGCGCAGGGCATCGACGTCCTCGCCGCCACCGCGACCTGGGTCCATCCCGTGCCGTCGGGCGTGCTCGACGTCATCGGGGAGGCGGAGCTGGTCGTGACCGTCGAGGACGGGCTGACCGATGCTGGCATGGGCGAGGAGTGGGCGTCGTTTGCGCGGCTCGCCGGGCACGAGGCCCGGTGGATCCACCGCGGCATCCCGCGCGAGTTCCTCGACCACGCCTCGCGTGCGCAGATCATCGAGCGGGTGGGCCTGGAGGCCTCGGCGATCGCCGACGACGCCCTCGCCGCGCTCGACTGACTCCTCCTCTCAGCGAAAGTGGGCCCACTTTCGTCAACGGTGGCCGTTCTTGATGAAGATGGACCCACTCTCATCCTGTGGGTGGGGTGGGGCGGTCGCGGGCATCGGGCCGATGCGGTCGTTCAGTCCTCTGCGGGCTCGGCTGAGGCCTGGTGCGACTCGTGGGCCGCGTGCGCCCGAGCGAACGCCTCGGCGAGATCCGCGGCGATGAGGTCGATCTGCCACGAGCGTGCGCCGCGGCCGGCGAGGAACGAGCGGATCCACTGCTCGCCGCCGCCGCGATACTCCCAGCAGCAGCGCCGCAGCGCATCGGGCTGCAGGAGGTTCTCGGCGGGCACGTCGTGCCGTTCGGTGAGTGTGGTCACGACGTCGCGGGCCTCGGCGAGGCGCAGCGCGGCCTCGGGGCGCTTGTCCTTCCACACACGCGGCTGTGGCGGTCCATCGCCACGAGGACCGCGCTTGGGCGGAAGCTGACGCTCGGGCAGGCTCATCGCAGCCTCGATGGCCGGGTACCAGAACGGCGCGCGCCTGCGCGTGCCCTTCGACTGCCACTCACGGATCTGCACGAGAGCCTCGAGGGAGGAGGGCCTGGCCTGGGCGGCGGCCACGATCGCGGCGTCGCGCAGCACGCGGCCCGGGGAGGTGTCGCGGCGCTGGGCCTCCTTGTCGCGCGCCTCCCACAGCGACTTGACGATGGCGAGCCCGCGCTGGTCCCGGATCTGGTGCGAGCCGGATGTGCGGCGCCAGGGATCGACGCGTGGCTCGGGCGGCGGCGCGGTGCGCACGGCCTCGAACTCCTCGGTGGCCCACGCGAGCTTGCCGGCCTCGACCAGGTGGCCATGCAGGGCGTCGCGCAGCTCGAGGAGCACCTCGACGTCGAGAGCGGCATAGACCAGCCACGAGTGCGGGAGGGGTCGCGTGGACCAGTCCTGAGCCGAGTGCTCCTTCGCGAGCGCGAGGCCGAGCTCGCGCTCCACGACGGCGGCGAGGCCCACCTTGGGCCAGCCGAGCAGGCGCGCGGCGAGCTCGGTGTCGAACACCGAGGCCGGCACCAGGCCGAGGTCGCGCATGCCCGGGAGGTCCTGGCTCGCGGCGTGGAACACCCACTCGGCGTCGCCGAACGCCTCGTTGAGGATCGAGAGGTCGGGGAGCGCGTCGGTGTCGACGAGCGCGATCCCCGCGCCTGCGCGCTTGAACTGCGCGAGGTACGTGGCCTGGCCGTAGCGGAAGCCGGAGGCGCGCTCCGCGTCGGCGGCGATCGGTCCGGAGCCTGCGGCGAAGTCCGCCGCCATGCGGGCCAGACCCTCAGGGGTCGTGATGACGTCCGGCACACCGCCAGCGGGCTCGCGCAGCGGCGTGGCCGCAGGAGCCTCGGCGGCGTCGCCCTCGACGTTCGCGGTCGCGTCGGCGCCCTCGGGCATGGTCGTCACTGAGCTCCTCCACGGATCATGCTCACACCTTCGGGCAGGGGCGGGACGCCCGCGCACGACGCGAGCAGCTCGGTCCAGGCGCCGATGTGTGCCTCGAGGTCGGTCTCGAGCGGCGTCCACGAGGCGCGCATCTCCACCTGGACCTCCTCGGCGCGGCCGGCGAGCTCGCCGTACGCGCGCGACACCGTCCGCGTCACCGTGCCACCGCGCGCCCGATGGGGGACGTCGACGAGCGCGTCGGTGAGCCATGACCAGGCGACGTCCGACCAGAGGTCGTCGGCGGCCACCTCGGCCTCGAGCTGTGCCTTCACCAGCGTCACGATCCTGAACTCGCCTTCCCATGCGTCCTGGCCCGAGGGGTCGTGCAGCAGCACGAAGCGGCCGCTGGCCTCGGTCGCCGGGGCAGTCACCTCGCCGTCGATCGCGGCAGCGAACGGCGCGATCCTCGACGGCGCCGGCGTCTCGACGAGCCGCACATCCGGTCGGGTCCGCGCGCGTCCCAGCGACTGCAGCGCCTCGACGAACCGAGGCGGCGCCTGCGATGGGTCGACGGCCATGCGTCGAGCCTAGTTCCGGGCTCAGGGGCCACCCGGTTCGCCACGCGGTGGCCTCCCACTAGGCTAGACGCCGTACCCCGACCCCCCTCCAGGTAAGGACGCGACAATGGCGCTTGCTCAGATCGGTGTGACCGGACTTGCGGTGATGGGCCGCAACCTGGCCCGCAACTTCGCCCGCAACGGATTCACGGTCGCCGTGCACAACCGTTCGCCTCAGAAGATGCACTCGCTGATCGAGGACCACGGCGACGAGGGCACCTTCATCGGCTCCGAGAGCCTCGAGGACTTCGTGGCCTCGCTCGAGAAGCCGCGCCAGGTCGTCATCATGGTCCAGGCGGGCGGACCCACCGACGCCGTCATCGAGTCGCTGGTCCCGCTGCTGGACGAGGGCGACATCATCGTCGACGCGGGCAACGCGCTGTACACCGACACCATGCGTCGCGAGAAGGATCTCGCCGCGAAGGGCCTGCACTTCGTGGGCTCGGGCGTGTCGGGAGGCGAGGAAGGCGCGCTGCTCGGCCCGTCCATCATGCCCGGCGGCCCGGCCGAGTCCTACGTGACGCTCGGGCCGATCCTCGAGAAGATCGCGGCGAAGGCCGAGGACGGCACGCCGTGCTGCGTGCACGTGGGCCCCGACGGCGCCGGACACTTCGTGAAGATGGTGCACAACGGCATCGAGTACGCCGACATGCAGCTCATCGGCGAGGCATACGACCTGCTGCGCGCCGGGCTGAGCCTGACGCCGGCCGAGATCGGCGACATCTTCGCCGAGTGGAACGAGGGCGACCTCGAGTCCTTCCTCATCGAGATCACGGCCGAGGTGCTGCGTCACACCGACGCGAAGACCGGCAAGGCGCTCGTCGACGTGATCTCCGACCAGGCGGGCCAGAAGGGCACGGGCCGCTGGACCGTCCAGTCCGCGCTCGATCTGGGCGTCCCCGTCACGGGCATCGCCGAGGCGACCTTCGCCCGCGCGATCTCGTCGCAGACCGCTCAGCGAGAGGCCGCTCGCGGCGTGCTCGCCGCGAGCGCCGGCGACTTCCACATCGGCAACCGCACGGGCTTCATCGAAGATGTCCGCCTCGCGCTGTACGCGTCCAAGGTCGTCGCGTACTCGCAGGGCTTCGACCAGATCCAGGCCGCCTCCGAGGAGTTCGGCTGGGACATCGATCGCGGCGCGATGGCGAAGATCTGGCGCGAGGGCTGCATCATCCGTGCGCGCTTCCTCGACCGCATCACCGAGGCCTACGACCGCAACCCCGAGCTCCCCACGCTGCTCGTGGACGACTACTTCCAGGGCGCGGTCGCGAACGGCGTCTCGGCGTGGCGCCGCGTGGTGTCGCAGGCCGCCCTCGCCGGTGTCCCGGTGCCCGCGTTCGGCTCCTCTCTGTCGTACTACGACTCGCTGCGAGCGGAGCGCCTGCCGGCAGCCGTCATCCAGGGTCAGCGCGACTTCTTCGGCGCGCACACCTACAAGCGCGTCGACGCCGAGGGCACGTTCCACACGCTGTGGTCGGGCGACCGCTCCGAGGTCGAGGCCTGACCGCCGCGTCCGCGTCCGCTGAGGGGGAGGGCACCATGATCCCGGTGGTGGTCGGCGGAGACATCGGCGCCTACGCGCTGCTGAGGGCGTTCCACGACCGCTCGGGCGTGCGCGGCGTCGTCGTGTCGCGCCTGCAGACGCGCGCGTTCGCTGACACCCGCATCGCTGACGTGCGCATCGCCGATGTCGACGACGCCGATGCACTCGTGGAGTCCCTCGTCTCGCTCGCCCAGGAGCGGGCGGGGGAGCGGCTCGTGTTGCTGTCGAACGCGGACTGGTACGTCGAGTCCATCATCGCTCGGCGGGCCGAGCTCGAGCCGCACTACGAGATCCCCATGTGCTCGGCCGAGTCCTTCGCCCGCGTCGAGTCGAAGCAGGCGTTCCAGGAGGACTGCGAGGCGCTCGGCATCCCGGTGCCGCGCACCGTGGCCGTTCGGTTCGAGGATGGCCAGGCACAGCCGGATGGGGAGCTCGAGTCGCTCACGTACCCGGTGATCGGCAAGGCGAGTTCGTCGGCTGAGCACTACAAGGTCGACTACCCGGGCAAGCTCAAGGTCGCTCACCTCGCGACGCGCCGCGAGGTCGAGGACCTCGTGAGCCGGATCGCGGCGAGCGGGTTCTCGGGGACCTTCCTGCTCCAGGAGTTCATCCCGGGAGACGAGACTCAGATGCGGTCCCTCACGGCGTACCGCGACGCGCGCGGCGAGGTCACGCTGCTGTGCACCGGCCGCGTGCTGCTCGAGGAGCACACGCCGGGCACCCTCGGGGTGCCCGCCGCGATCCTGACGGAGCCGTACACCGACGCGATGGACGCGATGGTGCGCTACCTCGAGCGGGTCGACTACCGCGGGTTCGCCAACGCCGACTACAAGCGCGACCCCAGGACCGGGGCGCACGTGTTCTTCGAGGTCAACCCGCGCATCGGCCGCAACAACTGGTACGTCACCGCCGCCGGCGCGAACCCTGCCGACCACGTCGCGGCGGACCTGGACGGCACGACGATCGCGCCGGTCCGCGCGACGCGCGAGGTGCTCTACTCGGTGGTGCCGCTCGGGCTGCTCAAGCGCTACCTCCCGGACGCCGGCCTGCGCGAGCGGGTCCTCGCAGCGGCCAAGCGCGGCGTCGCACGGCCGCTGCACAACCCGGCGGACGGCTCGCTGGCGCGCAGGCTCACCATCGCGCTCCTCACGTGGAACTACCGCCGCAAGTACCGGGAGTTCTACCCCGAGCCGACCGAGACGGGGCACTGAGCCGTGCCAGCGGCGGGGAAGGGCCGCGCGTGAGCGCGCACCTCGTCGGGCGCCGCCCGCACGTCGAGCCCGAGGCGCTGATCTCCGCCCTCGTGCCGCCTCCGCACTTCGCGCAGGCGTCGTTCGACACGTACGTGCCGGACCCGGACTTCCCCAGCCAGGAGGCCGCCGTCTCCGAGGTGCGCACCTTCGCCAAGGGCGTGACGCGCCGCGGGCTCGGCGTGCTGCGGCGCTCGAGCGGCGGGCGGGGCATCTATCTCGACGGCGGCTTCGGCGTCGGCAAGACCCACCTGCTCGCGTCGCTGGCGCGCGAGGTCGGCGACCGGGCGGTGTTCGGCACCTTCGTCGAGTACACGCACCTCGTGGGTGCCATGGGCTTCCAGGCGACGCGCGCTGCGCTGCAGGAGTTCGCGCTCGTGTGCATCGACGAGTTCGAGCTCGACGATCCGGGCGACACGGTGCTGATGGCGCGGCTCATGCGGGAGCTCGCCGATGCGGGGGTCGCGCTGGCGGCGACGTCCAACACCCTGCCGGGATCGCTGGGTCAGGGCCGGTTCGCGGCGGACGACTTCAAGCGCGAGATCCAGGCGCTGTCGAGCGTGTTCGAGGTGATCACGATCGACGGGCCCGACTACCGGGGGCGCGGCGACCTCACCTTCCCGGCGCCCGCCACGGTCGACCAGGTGCTCACCGCGACCGCGGGTGACTCAGGGGCATGCGAGGACTGGGCAGCCCTCATGGAGGACCTCACGCATGTCCACCCGAGTCGATATGGGGCCTACGTCGAGGGCGTCGAGGTGCTCGGGCTGCGCGGCGTCGAGCCGCTGGCCGATCAGGGTCAGGCGCTGCGGGTCGTCTCGCTCGTCGACCGCCTGTACGACCGCGACGCGAGGATCGTCGCGTCCGGTCACTCCCTGGGCGACATCTTCTCCGCGGACATGCTGCGCGGCGGCTACCGCAAGAAGTACTACAGGGCGCTGAGCCGGTTGCTCGCTATGGTCGCGGGGGAGCCGGACCATCGGCCGTGATCGCCCGGCCGTCGGGCGAGGCCCGGCGTAGCGCCGCCACGCGCTCCTTCTCCGCATCGACGTCGAAGCTCGCCGGCGGCCACGTCAGGTCGAGGGACTCGAGCGCGCTCGTGAGTAGCTCGGTGATCGCGAGCCTCGCGTACCACTTGTGGTTGGCAGGGATCACGTGCCACGGGGCGCCGTCCGTGGAGGTGCGCCGGAAGATGGCTTCGTAGGCGTCGCGGTACTCCGCCCAGTGGGCGCGCTCGTCGAGATCCGCGGGGTCGTACTTCCAGTGCTTGTCCGGACGGGCGAGGCGACCCTCGATGCGGTCGAGCTGCTCATCGAGCGACACGATGAGCGCGCACTTGACGATCGTCGTGCCCTCCTCGACGCGGCGGGCCTCCCACGCGTTGATCTCGTCGTAGCGCCCCTCCCACTCGGCGCGCGGCACGAGGTCGTGGACGCGAGCGACGAGGACATCCTCGTAGTGCGAGCGGTCGAACACCCCGATCCGCCCGGCGCGCGGCAGCGCGCGCTCGATGCGCCACAGGAAGTGATGCTCGAGCTCCTCCGCCGTGGGACGTCCGAAGCCGCGGCTCGTCACTCCTTGCGGGTCCACCATGCCGAGCACGTGGCGGACGATCCCGCCCTTGCCTGCCGTGTCCATCCCCTGGAGGACGAGCAACACGGAACGGTGCCCTCCGGTGCGGCCATCGGCGAAGAGTCGCTCCTGGAGGTCGGCAAGGTCCTCCCCGCGCCGGCGCATCACCTTCACGGCGTGTTTCTCCTCCCCGTCGAACCCTGGTGTGGCGCCAGCGTCGAAGCCGTCGAACGAGAAGCCCTCGCCGGCGCGCAGCGCCGAGGCGGGGGGCTCGATCCAGCGGTCGCGCTTGGCCATGGACGGCTCCTCGGGTCTCGCCTGCAAGGGTGCTCCCACGCTAGTGCCTCGATGAGGGCCGCGCTCGGAGGCGGCCGAGGTGTGGCCGTGGTGCGGGCGGCGGAGCGACTGCGCACCCTCCCGTCGAGCGCGAATGGAGGGACCCTGCTACACAGGTGAGGCGTGCCGTGGGCGGCCCATCGCATCCGGGCGCATGCATCCAGGGGAGGCGTCATGAGCAACGGCAACCAGGCGGCGGCGGGCGGTGGCGCGGTGTACGCGCTCGGCATCTTTGGCGCCGTCGTCTACTACTGGCAGGTCGCGGAGGGCTTCTGGGGGCACGTGGGCGCGATCTTCCAGGGCCTCGTGTGGCCCGCCTTCATGGTGTACGAGGCCTTCGACGCGCTCGGCGCGTAGCCGGTCGCGCGGCGCGGCGACTGCGCTCTTCTGGCCTCGTCACTTGACGGCGCTCGCGCGCGGGTCAGCGGCGACCCGCCGCGCGGGACAGCGGCAACCCGGCGCGCGGGACAGCGGCAACCCGGCGCGCGGGTCAGTGGCAACCGGCCACGCGGGACAGTGGCAACCCGGCGCGGGGATCGCTCAGGCCTGGGGCTCGACGACAGCGACGGCGTCGGGCGCGAGCTCCAGTGCGCCGTCGCGCTCCGCGACAGCGCCGAACGTCGCCACCGGGGTACCGCTCACGGTCACCGGCTCGGCCGAGAGGTTCGCGTGCACCTCGAGCGGGCCGTGCATCACGAGCACGCGCGGGGCAGGCTCCGAGGCGCCTGCGGGGTGGGCGAGCCACGCGTCACGGGGCGCGATGCGGGGCCTGAGCGCCATGAGGTCGGCGAGCCACGAACGCAGAGCGTCGTGGGCTGCTGAGGCCGCGCCCACGCCCGAGCCGAGCTTCGACCGCAGGAAGGTGAGGCGGTCCTGCGGATCGGGCACCTGCACCTCGCCGCCGTACAGCTGCTCCCAGCCGTGGCCCGCGAACTCGCTCATGCGCCCCTCGGACACCGCGGAGCCCAGCGGCTCGTCGTGATCCGTGAAGAACATGAACGGCCGTGTCTCGCCGTACTCCTCGCCCATGAACAGCATCGGGGTGAACGGGGACAGCAGGATCAGGGCGAGGGACGCGGCCTGCGCGCCCAGTGACAGCGTGGACGCCGGTCGGTCTCCGATCGCACGGTTGCCCACCTGGTCGTGGTTCGAGGCGCACACGACGAAGCGCCGCCGGTCGACGTCGTCCGCGACGGGGGCGCCCCAGGCGCGTCCGCGGAACGGCGAAGGCGTGCCGTCGTGCCAGAACACGCTGCGGTAGACCTTGTCGAGCGCCTCGATCGACCCGAAGTCCACGTAGTAGCCGTGGCGCTCCCCGGTCAGATACGCGTGCAGGGCGTGGTGGACGTCGTCGTTCCACTGGGCGGTCATGCCGAGGCCGCCGTCCGCGGTGGGGGTCACCATGCGGGCGTCGTTGAGGTCGGACTCCGCGACCAGGCCGAGAGGGCGGCCGACGCTGCGCGCCAGCGCGGCCGTCTCGTCGGACAGCTGCGCGAGGATGTGCCGGGAGGAATCGTCGCGGATCTCGTGGACGGCGTCGAGGCGCAGGCAGTCGGCGTGGAAGTCGCGGAACCAGCGCAACGCGCTGTCGCAGATGAGGCGCCGCATCCCCTCGGAGTCGGCCTGGTCGACGTTGACGGCCCAGCCCCACGGCGTCTCGTGGGCGTCGGTGAAGTAGGGGCCGAACTTCGACAGGTAGTTCCCGTCGGGACCGAGGTGGTTGTACACCACGTCGAGGCAGACGCCGAGACCCGCCTGGTGCGCCGCGTCGACGAAGCGCTGCAGGGCCGCGGGACCGCCGTAGGTCTCGTGCACGCCCATGAGAGACACGCCGTCATAGCCCCAGCCGTGGCGACCGGGGAACGGGGCGAGGGGCATCAGCTCGACGATGTCGACGCCGATCGCCTTGAGGTCCGGGAGTTGCACGATCGCGGCGTCGAGGGTCCCCGTCGGGGTGAACGTCCCGACGTGCAGCTCGTAGAACACGGCGCCGAGCGCATCGACGCCCTCCCAGGACGCGTCCTGCCACCGGTGCATCCCGGGCTCGAACACGCGGGACGGCCCGTGCACCCCGTAGGGCTGCTGCGCGGAGCGCGGGTCGGGCCAGGGACCCTCGCCGTCGACCTCGTACGCGTAGTCCGTGCCGGGTGGCAGGTCGGGGCCCTCCCACCAGCCGTCGTCGGTGCGAGCCAGGCCGACGCGACCACGGTCGGTCTCGGGTGCGCCGATCACCGCGACCACCGCATCGGCCGCGGGCGCCCAGACGCGCGCGCGCATCAGGCGGCCACCAAGAGCGCGACGGGCAGGTGCGGCAGCAGCGCCGTGAGCGCTTGAGCGCCGCCGTCGAACTCGCGTCCGGACAGCAGGTCCGTCCATCGGCCCTCGGGCAGCGTGACGGTGTGATCGCGCCACCCGCCGAGCCGCTCGAGGTCGAGGCCGAGGCGCGTCGCGACGGTGATGACGCGCGGGGCCTCGTCCACCGTGCGCGCGAACACGACGGCGTGGCCGGAGCTCGACGGCAGCGCGTGGTAACCGCTCTCGGGACCGGTGAACGCCTCGGGATGATCGCGGCGCGCCTGCAAGGCACGTGAGGTGACGAGCAGCTTCTCCTCGTCGAGGCTGCGAGCGCGGGCCCCGGTCTCGAGTCGTCGCAGCAGCTCGGCACGTGCCTCGAAGTCCACCGGCCGCCGGTTGTCCGGGTCGACGAGCGACGGCGCGACGAGCTCGGTGCCCTGGTAGACATCGGGAACGCCTGGAACGGTGAGCTGCACGAGCTTCATCGACAGGATGCCGGCGCGCGCGCCGGAGGCCGTCGCCTCGTGCCAGTCGCGCACGATCGAGCGGACCGCGGAGTCCGCGTGCGTCGACTGCGCGAACCATAGGACGGCCGACTCGTAGTCGGCGTCGACATCGGTCCACGTCGTCATCGTCTTGGCTTCGCGCATCGCCTTGACGAGGTAGCCCTCGAGCCGGTCCCACTCCATGAACGTGTGCTCGTCGGAGGTGCCGGCGAGGGTCTGCCACCAGAGGTTCTCGGTGCGCCCGTCGAGAAGGGCGGGGCGAATCCGCGCGGTGGCGTCCTGCAGCCGGGTGACGGTCGCGTCCCACTCCTCTGCGGCCTCGGACAGCACCGACAGGCGCGCACGCACGTCCTCCGAGCGCTTGGTGTCATGTGTCGTGAGGCACGTCATGGCGTGCGGGAACGACTGCTGCTGCTCGCCCGCCCAGGCGTGGAAGGCGGCGGGCGGCAGGGCGAAGCGGCCAGCTGGTGAGCCGACCTCGCACAGCGGCAGGAGGTGCGTCCACCGGTAGTACGCGGTGTCCTCGACGCCCTTCGCCATCACGGCGCCGCAAGCCTGCTGGAAGCGGGTGATGAGCTCGCGTCGGTTCGCGTCCTCGGTGCGTCCGGCGGAGCCGACCTCGGCACCCTTGAGCAGGTCGACGACCACCTCGAGGGTCTCGTGGCGCTCGTCGTCCAGGACGGTGAGCGCGCGCTCGACAGCATGATCGATCGCCTCGAGGGACGGCTGCTTGGGGGGCGTGCCGGCGACGACGTATGCGCGGTAGCGCTCGAAGGTCACCAGCAGGGTGCGAATGCAGTCGTACAGCGCGCGCCACGTGTGGTCGCGCAGGCGCACGTCGGAGTGGCAGATCTCGTGGGCGATCGTGGCGAGGCGGTGCACCTCGCTCGACAGCGAGTCCTTGACGATCTCGCGCTTGGCGTCGGAGATGAGGTCGGGGAGCGTGCCCATCGCGTCGCCGGCGACCCGATGCAGGGTGGCGGCGAGCGGCGACGACCCGGCGGGGTCGCGCAGCAGCGCTCCCACCCTCCAGGAGGCGTCGTAGCCCGTGGTTCCTGCGGTGCGCCAGGACTTGGGAAGCGCCTCCTCGCCCTCGAGGATCTTTTCGACGACGATCCACGCGCCGTCGGTCGCCTCCGACAGCCGGGCGAGGTAACCCGCCGGATCCGCGAGCCCGTCGGGATGGTCGATGCGCAGCCCCTGGAGCGTGCCGTCCTTGATGAGGTCGACGATCACGCGATGCGTCGACTCGAACACGTCCTCGTCCTCGACGCGCACCGCCACGAGCGATCCCACGTCGAAGAAGCGGCGATAGTTGAGCTCCTCGTTGGCGACCCGCCAATAGGCGAGCCGGTAGTGCTGCTGGTCGACGAGGTCGGCGAGCGGCAGGTTCTCCGTGCCAGCACGCACGGGGAAGACGTGCTCGTAGTACCGCAGGACGGGGACCTCGCCGTGGTCCTCGAACCCCGGGATGACCATCCGATCGAGCGTGAGCTCTCCCGACGCCAGCACGGTGCCGATGCGGTTGCCCAGCACCGGCATCAGGACTGGGTCGCCGCTGGACCAGTCGACGTCGAACCAGTGCGCGTGGTCCGAGTCGACGCCCTCGGCGAGGACCGACCACAGCGCCTTGTTGAAGTACGCCGGGGTCGGGACGGCCATGTGGTTGGGAACGACGTCGGCGATCAGGCCGATCCCGCGCTCACCGGCCTTCCAGGACAGGTCGCGCAGCGCGTCCTCGCCCCCCAAGGCGTCCGCCACGTGGGAGTGGTCGACGACGTCGTAGAAGTGCGTCGAGCCGGGCGCGGCCTCGAGGATGGGGGAGAGGTATAGGTGGGTCACACCCAGCGCCTCGAAGTAGTCCAGCCGGGACGCCGCATCGGCGAACGTGAAGTCGGCGCTCAGCTGCAGCCGATACGTCGATCCCGGCACCACGGCGTCCGCCGCGTGCCCGTACCTGCGCGAACGGTCATGACTGGCCTCTGACATCGAGCGGTGCCTCCATCGGTGACGTTGTCATCATCCTCGCAGATGGAGGTGACGGTGACGTTTCGCGACGGACGCTCAGGCGACGACGACCTCGAGATCGACCTCGATGTTGCCGCGCGTGGCGTTCGAGTAGGGGCACACCTCGTGCGCCTTGTCGACGATGCTGCGTGCCGTCTCCTCGTCGACGCCGACCAGTCGCACCTGCAGGGTGACGGCGAGGCCGAAGCCGCCGCGCAGGCCGATCGGACCGATGCCGACCTTCGCGGTCACCTGCGAGTCCTCGACCTTGGCCTTGAGGGACTTCGCCGCCTGGCCGATCGCGGAGTTGAAGCACGCCGAGTACCCGGCGGCGAAGAGCTGCTCGGGGTTGGTGCGCTCTGCCTTCTTGAAGGGCTTGGGCGTCGCGAGGTCGAGGTCGAGCAGGCCGTCGTCGGTGGCGACGTGGCCGTTGCGGCCGTCCCCGGTCGCGGTGGCGGTGGCGGTGTAGAAGACCTTGGGCTTGTCGGCCATGGGAATCGCTCCAGCTCTCTCTTGTTGACTAGGTCGTCTACGTGAACCGACGTAGGCTCGAGAACATTCCTGCGGAGGTGATGACGGTGAGGACTGAGGAGAGTGCCGCTGCAGCGCCGATGCGCGGGCGGGCTCGTGCGGCCATCCTCACGGTCGCGGTGGCTCGGTTCACGGCGGACGGCATCCGCGCGGTGAGCGCCGACAGGGTGATGGACGAGGCCGGCGTGTCGAAGGTGACGTTCTACCGCCACTTCCCGACGAAGGACGACCTCGTGGTCGCCTACCTCGAGCACGAGCTCGCACGTGTCCAGGACGCGGTGGCCCAGGCGCGCGACGACGGATCGCGGGAGACGCTCGGCCAGGCGCTCGCCGACGAGATCTGCCGGCCGGGCTTCCGCGGCTGCCCATTCATCAACGCGGCGGCAGAGTACCCCGACCCGACCAGCCCCGTACGGGCGGTGGTGACGCGGTTCCGCGACTGGATGATCTCGACGATCGCTACAGCCCTGACGGAGCGCGGCGTGCCGGAGGCCGGCGCCTCGTCGACGGCGCGGCGCATCATGATGCTGCGCGACGGAGCGCTCGTCGAGGGGTACGTGAGCGGCGACGCCCGAGGCGTCGCGCGCGAGCTCGAGGCCGGGGTCGCGGCGCTCGTGAACGCCACCGAGGCGCACTGAGCGACTCGACGTTGGCGTGCCTACCGGCGAGTGGAAGGAATCGCGGCGAGCGCGCCGCGGTTGCACCGGCCATGGACTCCTGGGACGTACGTGACTGGAGGGCGCGCGTCGACGCGCTCTACGCCGAGGTGAGGGCGCAGGAGCGGCCCGAGCGAGCGCATCGGCTGTGGGTCATGGGGCGCGATCGTCTCCTCGTGAAGCACCCGGCGTCGCCGGTGCCGCCCGAGCATCGGGAAGGATTCGGCGCCCAGTACGCGCCGTACGACCCGGAGTACCGGTTCGTCGTGCCCGTCACGGCCGCCGAGCCCGAGCGGCGCGAGGTGCCGACCCCCACGGACGGCGTGGTCCCCTTCGAGCGCATCGGCCGTGTGGAGCTTCCCGAGCTCGGAGGGCTCGACGTCTGGTGGCTGGACTCCTACGGCGGGGGCGTGTTCCTGCCCCTGCGCGACGCCTCGCCGACGTCGTACGGAGGCGGCAGGTACGTGCTGGACACCGTGAAGGGCGCCGACCTTGGCGGGGCCAGAGACGCCTTGGTGGTCGACCTGAACTTCGCCTACCAGCCCTCGTGCGCCTACTCGAGCGACTGGGTGTGCCCGCTCCCGGGCCCCGGGAACACCCTCACCGCAGCGGTCGAGGCGGGGGAGCGGTACGTCGCCCTCGACTAGCGATCGAGCTGCGGCGGATCCGTCTGCGCGGCGCTGGCGGCGAGGTCACGGCGTGCCGTCGGACGGCCCGCCAGGAACCACACGATGGCACCCAACGGCGGGAACACGATCGTGATCACGAGCCAGACGGCCAGCACGCGACCGCTGAGCACGGAGGAGTGTCGCAGCTCCGACACGACCGCCGCGACGGTGATGGCGACGAGGGCGAGGGCCACGAACCCCCACACCGCGTCGTAGCTCGCGGGGACGACGGTCATGGGGTCGATGCGCATGCCTCGAGGGTAGTGGCGAAGACGCCGAGAGCCGTCCCTCGGGACGGCTCTCGTGTGGTGGGCGATACTGGGATCGAACCAGTGACCTCTTCCGTGTCAGGGAAGCGCGCTACCGCTGCGCCAATCGCCCGAGGTGGAGACGGGATTCGAACCCGTGTATACGGCTTTGCAGGCCGCTGCCTCGCCTCTCGGCCACTCCACCGTAGTGCCGCGGCCTGCCGGCTTTGGCGCTCCGAGCGGACGACGGGACTCGAACCCGCGACCCTCACCTTGGCAAGGTGATGCTCTACCAACTGAGCCACGTCCGCATGGCCCGTGCTTGCGTCTTGGGCCGTAGAAGATGATAGCCGATTCCTGGCGGCCGACCCGCCATCGACGCCGCGAGTCGCCCGGGACGCCGGCCGTCGTCAGCGGCGCACCCGGTACGACAGGTGCAGCACCCGTTGGCCCTGGACCACGGTGTGCGGGCCGTCCATCAGCCTCGGCTCGGCGATGGTGCCGAAGTAGCGCCGCCCGGTGCCGAGCACCACGGGAGCGACGTCCATGCGCACCTCGTCGACGAGCCCGGCCGCGAGGGCCTGGCCCCCGACGTGTCCCGCGGAGATCTCCACGACGCGGTCGCCTGCCAGGTCCTTGGCTGCGGCCACGGCGGCGTCGACCCCGTCGACGAAGCGGAACGGGGCAGCGGGATCCCAGTCCTCGGGAGGCGGGCGATGGGTGACGACGACCACGTGCTCGACGCCGCTCGGAGGATCGCCTCCGAAGCCGTCGGCGAGGTCGAAGCTGCGCCGCCCGACCACGGTCACCCCGATGCTGTCCCAATACGCCCGAGTGTGGTCGTACGACGCCTGGGAGACTCGCAGCACGCCGCTGTCGTCGAGCGGCACGTCGCCCTCGACGAGCCAGTCGAAGAGAGGGCCGGGCTGGTCCGCGGCATCGGCGATGAAGCCGTCGAGCGACACCGTGGCATACATGACGACGTGGCTCATGGCCGCTCCTCGGACACGCGCGGCGGTGGCGCCGCTGTCCTCGGAGCATATGCCCACCGCGCGTGGTCCGGCTCGCTGGGTCGTGGGATGACGAAGGCCCCGGCGGAGAACTCCGTCGGGGCCTCGGTGGTGGGCGATACTGGGATCGAACCAGTGACCTCTTCCGTGTCAGGGAAGCGCGCTACCGCTGCGCCAATCGCCCGAGGTGGGTACGGGATTCGAACCCGTGTATACGGCTTTGCAGGCCGCTGCCTCGCCTCTCGGCCAACCCACCGTGGTCGCCAACTGAGGTTGGCAAGGAACCTACGAGCGGACGACGGGACTCGAACCCGCGACCCTCACCTTGGCAAGGTGATGCTCTACCAACTGAGCCACGTCCGCGTGTCGGGGCTGATGCCCTGACGAGATAGGAACTCTAGCCCATCCGAGCCGGGGACACAAAACGGGGTCGGGGCGCTCTCGGGAGGTCGGCGCGGGGCCCACTACCGTGGAGCCATGTCATCGCACCCCCCGTCGGACCTCCTCGGCAGCGCCGAGTTCCGCGGGCTGAGCGCGAGCGGCGTGGAGGAGCACATCGACGCCCGGCGCGACGGGCACCGGCTCGCCGAAGGCGGGTTCTGGGTGGTGGTCGGCGACTTTGATGGGCGCGTCGACGCGTGGCGGATGGCGGAGGTCACGGCGACGCCGGCGGCGCCCCGGGCGAGTGGCCGGCCATGGGTGGGACCGCAGCCGTCGGCATGGACCTCCTCGATGTCGAGAGGCGAGTACCTCGCTGGGGTGGAGGCCATCAGGGCCGACATCCGCGATGGCGAGGTCTACCAGGTGAACCTCTGCCGCGTGCTCAGCGCGCCGTTGGTGGCGGAGGGGCCCGGGCCGGATGCCGTGGCCCTGAGCGAGCGGCTCGCGATCGGCAACCCGGCGCGCTACGCCTCGCGGATCGTGATCCCGGCCGGCGCGGGCGGCGCGCAGGCCCCGGGCACGTGGATCGTGTCGGCGTCGCCCGAGCTCTACCTCGAAGTCGATGACGGCGCGGTGACCTCCAGCCCCATCAAGGGAACGGCCGCACCCGGCGTGGCGATGCTCGACAAGGACCTCGCCGAGAACGTCATGATCACCGACCTCGTGCGCAACGATCTCTCCCATGTGGCAGACCCCGGCACGGTGGCCGTACCTGAGCTGCTGGGCGAGCACGCCCACCCGGGGCTGACCCATCTGCAGTCGACGGTGACGGTACGTCTGGGCGCCGATCACCGGTGGACGGCCGCTATGTGGCCGGCGCTGTTCGACGGGACCTTTCCGCCGGGCTCGGTGTCCGGCGCCCCCAAGTCCGCTGCGCTGAGGATCATCGCCCACGAGGAGGCCGCACAACGCGGCCCGTACTGCGGCGCCATCGGGTGGATCGACGCCGACGCGCGCCGAGCCGAGCTCGCCGTGGGCATCAGGACGTTCTGGTGGAAGTCGGACACGCTGCACTTCGGGACGGGCGCAGGCATCACCTGGGGGTCCGTGCCGGAGGGGGAGTGGGAGGAGACCGAACTCAAGGCGAGTCGGTTGATTGCCCTGGCATCCACTGAAATGATGCAGCCATGAATCCGATCGTCTGGGCTGGGGGGACGTTGCGGGAGCCGGGGGAACCGGTGGTCGCGGCGACAGACCATGGCTTCACCGTGGGTGATGGCGTGTTCGAGACCATCGCTGTCAGGGACGGCACGCCCTTCGCGCTCAGCCGCCACCTCGCGCGGCTCGCGTACTCCGCCGACCGCATCGGGCTCGCCGCGCCTGACGGCGCCGCTGTGCGCGATGGCGTCGCTGCGGTGCTCGAGGCCGGTGGTGGCGCGGTGACTCGCGTGCGCGTCACGCTGACGTCGGGCGACGGGCCGATGGGCTCGGCGCGCGGGGAGGGGCCCCGGACGCTCGTGGTCACGGGCGTGGACGCCCCGAAGCCTCGGGGGTGTCGCGCCGTGCGAGCCCCGTGGAAGCGCAACGAGCGATCTGCCCTCGCAGGCGTCAAGTCGACCTCGTACGCGGAGAACGCCGTCATGGTCGAGTTCGCCCGGTCGAAGGGCGCGGACGAGGCGATCCTCGCCAACACCTACGGCAACCTGTGCGAGGGGACCGCGACCAACGTGTTCGTCGAACGAGGCGGTGAGGTGCTGACGCCTCCGCTCGCGTCGGGCTGCCTCGCCGGCATCACGCGAGGGCTCGCCCTCGAGTGGGGTGTGCGAGCCGCGATCCCCATGCGCGTCGCGGCTCCGGGAGAGCTCCCCATGAGCGTCCTCGACGAGATCATCGCCGGTGAGGCGCACCTTGCGGTGTCCTCCTCGACCCGTGGGGTGCAGCACGTGTCGAACCTCGACGGGCACGACCTCGCGGCCGGGCAGCTGCTGCGCAAGGTCAGCGCGGCCTACGAGCTCGCAGCCGAGCGCAACCCGGATCCCGCGGTGCCGAGCCGCCGCTGACCACGTCGATGAGAGCAGTCTCACGACGCTCTCCTCCCTGTCTCACCCCGCGCCCCGAGCGTGGTTCCTAGGCGCTCAAGGCGAGCGCCGGAAGGGGAGAGGCAATCATGAACAAGCGCACCATGTGGACCGTGACCGGGGCCCTCGGCATCATCGCGATCGGCGGCACCGTCGCCCTGGCAGACGCCGGGCGCGACACCGAGAGGACGGCCGGACCGGGCGTCGAGCTCGACGGACGCCCGGCAACGGACGCGACAGTCGTCAACGTCAGCTCGACGTTCAGCCCGTCCTCGGTGGTCACGCCACCGTCGCCCGTGAGCACGGCGTCGCCCACCACGCCGCAGTCGCCAGTGAGCCCGCAGTCGCCGGTGAGCGCGAAGTCGCCAGTGAGCCCGCAATCACCCGTGAGTGCGAAGTCGCCAGTGAGCGTCAAGTCGCCGGTGAGCGCAAAGTCGCCGGTCAGCGCCAAGTCGCCCGCGTCCCCCAAGACGCCGGTGAGCCCCAAGTCGCCCGCGAGCCCGGCATCGCCCGCGAGCGCGCGCTCCGCAGCGTCCGCAGCATCGGCGCCCTCGGCTGGCTCCGCGGACTGACACCAGCGCCTCGACGGCCGTCTCGCCAGCACGCGAGGCGGCCGTCCTGCGTCGCGGAGACGACCCCGTGCCCCTGCATGAGAGCACTCTCATGCGGTTCTCCTGTTCGCCTCACAGAAGGCCAGGAGAGTAGTCATCAGTTCCCGCCACAGCACCTCTCAAAGGATGGAAGACAGACCATGAACAAGCGCACCATGTGGACCGTGACCGGAGCCCTCGGCATCATCGCCATCGGCGGCACCGTCGCGCTCGCCGACACCGGCACCGCCACGAACCGCAACGCTGGCCCCGGGGTCGAGCTCGACCAGGCGACCTCGCCCGCCGCGACGCAGGAGGCGATCGTGAAGGTCAGCTCGACCTTCACCCCCTCGTCCGTGGTCACCGCGGTGACGCCGGTCAGCGCGAAGACCGTGGTCTCCGTGAAGACGGTCCTCTCGGTCCAGTCGGCGGCGGCTCCCGCGACGTCGACGACGGCGAAGGAGACGCCCAACAAGTCGACCGAGTCCAAGGCGACCACGCCGGCGAAGACCTCGAAGCCCGCCGCGCCCGTCTACTCGGCGCAGTCGCCGGTGAGCATCAAGTCCCCGGTGACGCCCAAGTCGCCGGTCAGCCCCAAGTCGCCCGTGACGCCCAAGTCGCCCGTGAGCCCCAAGTCGCCGGTCTCCGCGCCGTCCGTTCGCTCCGCAGGCTGAGCTCGCGCCGTACCGCTCGCGCCGCCTCGCCTCACGGTGGGGCGGCCGCGGCATCTCTGAGGGCCACGAGTCTCATCGGGGTCTCCTCGAACTCTCATGCGCGGTGGTGAGACTGGCGCGAAGGGATCGAGGCCGCGCCAGCGGCGTCGTCGACAGCAAGGTCAGGAGCGAGGCATGGATCGCAACGGCTGGTGGACCGCCACGGGCGCGCTGGGGATCGTCGGCGTGGGCGCCGTCGTCGCCTTCACCGCGGCGAGCGACGCCGAGGCAGACCTCGGCCCGAGCATCGAGATCGACGCCGACCTGAATGGCGTCGGCGGCGCAGGCGATGCGAACGTGGTCGACCCAGGCGCGGCGGTGTCGCCGGTCGCCATCAGCGTCGTGACCGCGGTCAGCGCTGTGAGCGCACCGCAGCCGAGCGCCGTGCAGCCGAAGGTGAGCGTCGTGTCCGCCGCCACGCCGCCCTCCGTCGCCTCGGCGCCTGGTGCCGGCGGGCAACAGCAGCCCGCGGCACCGCGCGCGCCAGCCGCGAGCGCCCCTTCGGCTGCGAGCGCACCCGCCGCTCCGCCGGCGGCACCGCTGAGCGTCGCGTCTCCGGTGAGCGCCGTCAGTCAGGCAAGCCCTGCATCGGCTGCATCGGCGGACTGACGCCACACCGGGGAGACGCAGCGCAACAGTCAGCAGGCGTCGAGGTGCGTGCGGCTCAAGCTTCCGCTCCCGGGAGCCTCGGCGCCTCGGGCACCAGGCGATAGCCGACGCCTCGCACGGTCTGGATGCGGCCCGCGCCGATCTTGGCGCGCAGGTAGCGCACGTACACGTCGACCACATTCGAACCGGGATCGAAGTCGTAGCCCCAGACCTGAGAGAGCAGCTGCTCGCGCGTCAGCGCCTGACGGGGGTGGCGCATGAGCGTCTCCGCGAGCGCGAACTCGCGCGCCGAGAGCTCGACCTCCTTGCCGTCCACGGTCATACGGTGGCCGTGCAGGTCGAGCGAGAGCGGTCCCTGCTCGATGATCGTCGGAGTGCCCGAGTCGTCCGCCTTGAGGCGCAGGCGGACGCGTGCGAGGAGCTCGTCGAACCCGAAGGGCTTCGCCATGTAGTCGTCGGCCCCACCCTCGAGCCCCGCGACGGTGTCGTCGAGCGACCGGCGTGCGGTGAGGATGATGACGGGAACGCCCACACCCGAGCCGCGCAAGCGGGCGAGCAACTCCATGCCGTCCTCGTCCGGGAGCCCCAGGTCCAGGATGATGAGGTCGGGCTGAGCGACGATGGCCGCGTCGAAGCCGTCGCGGGCCGTCGCGGCCGTGAGGGTCGCATAGCCCGCCGCCTTCAGGCCCTTCGAGACGAACGATGCGATGCGCTCCTCGTCCTCGACGATCAGGATCTGGGTCACGGTGCCTCCTGGGGGTGGTCCTGGTCGACGGGATGCGTCGGCGGAAGATGTGCGGGGAAGTCGACGGTGAAGGTCGCGCCCTCGCCAAGCGTCGAGGAGACTGCGACGTCTCCTCCATGGGCCTGGGCGATCGCGCGCACGATGGTCAGTCCGAGGCCGGAGCCGGGAACCGTATTCTGTCCAGCGCGCTCGAAGCGCTCGAAGATGCGCTCGTGGTCCGCCTCGGGAACGCCGGGTCCGGCGTCGGTGACCCAGATCCGGGCGCGGCCAGCCGAGATTGCGGAGCCGAGCGAGATCCGGGTCCCGGGTTGCGTGAACTTCACCGCGTTCGCGACCAGCTGGAGCCAGGCTTGGGTGAGTCGTTCTCGATCGATGTCGGCGCTGCCCGTCGCGCGCTCGTCGAGCTCCCACTCTCGGTGGCCCAGCGCGACGGCCTTGTCGAAGACGTCGTCGGTGAGCGTGCCGAGGTCGAGCTCGTCGCGGCGCACGAAGTCCGGGCGCTCGACGGCAGCCAGCGTCGACAGGTCCGACACGACCCGATTCATGCGCGCGACCTCATCGAGGACGAGGG
Source organism: Demequina sp. NBRC 110056 (assembly GCF_002090155.1). GTDB lineage: Bacteria > Actinomycetota > Actinomycetes > Actinomycetales > Demequinaceae > Demequina. The sequence goes on from NZ_BBRM01000002.1 coordinate 334,804, forward strand.
CGCGGACCTCGCGCGCATCCGCGGGATCGTCGGCGTCCATCAGCTCGAGGTGGCCGCGCACGATGGTGAGCGGCGTGCGCAGCTCGTGGCTGACGTCGCCGACGAGGCGCGACTGGGAGTCGAATGCGATCTCGATCCGGTCAAGCATCTCGTTGACGGACGAGGTCATGTTCGCGAGGTCGTCGCTCCCGGTGACCGGGATGCGCTCGGCGAGGTCCTCTCGGCCGATGCGCCGCGCGGTGTCGGCCAGGACGCGCACGGGCCGCAGCAGGCGCCCCGAGACCACCCATCCGACGACCGCCACGACGAGGAGTGCCGCCGCGCCGACCCAGGCATAGATGACGAACACCTCGTTGAACTCGGCGCGCTCAGCGTCGACGTCGTAGGCCATGACGAGCGATGCGACGGAGTCGAAGGCAGGCGCAGCATCGTCCGGCCCCTCCGCGAGAGACCCATCGGGCGCCGTGCGCACCGGGACGATGGCCACGCGGTAGGTGGTGACGTCGGTCGTGATCGTGACGAACTGCGCCTCTTCGGCCGTGACGTAGGGCTCGAGCTGCGCGATGAGGTCAGGGTCGTCCTCGAGCGGCAGGGGAGCGCCGCGCGAGGTGTAGCGGATCTCGCCGCCCACCACGCCAAGGACGCCCTCGTTGCGCGACGGGATGATGCGCTCCATCGCCGTGCGCACGAGATCCTCGGGGGAGGTGAACGGCTCGCCCGTCTCAGGGTCGATGCCCACGGTCGCCAGCACCCGAAACTCCTCGGCCGATGCGGCGAGGTCGTCGTCGATCCGTGCGTCGACCCGCAGGCTCTGCAGCTGCGCGGCTACCCAGCCGGAGACGATCAGCGCGAGGCCGGTGAGCGCGATCACGGCCGCGAGGATGGCGGTACGTACCGTCGGGCGGCGCATGAGGCGCGGGCGTCGTCCCTGCTTGACGTCGGCCTCGCTCATGGCGCCAGTCTTCCACCTGGCGAGACTCGCGCACATGAGACTTCTGTCATGATTCGCGACCGAGTGGTCACGGAACGTCCGCCGGAGGCGCTACTATGGACACCGCTCAGGGCGATTGGCGTAGTGGTAGCGCGCTTCCTTCACACGGAAGAGGTCACTGGTTCGATCCCAGTATCGCCCACCCGAGTGCGAGGCCCCAGGTTCCCCTGGGGCCTCCTCCATTTCTGAGGGCCACTGCGCATGCCTCGGCGCGCCCCGCAGGGGTGTGGCCCGCGAAGCGAGGGACTGCGCACTAGGGTCGGGTCTCATGAGCGCGGGACACTCGCCCACGGCCTTCGTGCGGCGCGCACGCGAGGCGCCGCGGCAGGCGGCGGCGTTCGCCCGGCTGAGCCCCGTCGCGCGTGCGATGCTCCGGGAGCGGCTGACGTACCTCTCGCCGGTCAAGCTCCGGCGCCTCGAGGAGGCCGTGCGTGAGGTCGACGCCGCCGGCGTCCCGGGCGCGATCGCCGAGTTCGGGGTGGCGCTGGGCGGCGTCTCGATCGCGCTCGCGTCGGCCTCGCCCGAGCGCGCGCTGCACGGCTTCGACGTGTTCGGCATGATCCCGGCGCCGACGGAGCGCGACGGCGAGCACGCGCAGCAGCGCTTCGAGGTGATCGAGAGCGGCCACAGCCGCGGCATCAGGGGTGGGGAGTACTACGGCTACATGGACGACGTGCTCGGCGCGGTGCGCGCCTCGTTCGCCCGCCATGGCGTCGACGCCGACGGCGGCCGCGTGAGCCTCCATCAAGGGCTCTTCGAGGAGACGTGGCCGCGCCTCGCGGACGAGATCGGCCCCCTCGCCCTGGTGCACGTGGACTGCGACTGGCACGACCCCGTGGCCTTCGTGCTGGAGGCGGTCGCTCCGCACGTCAGCCCCGCCGGCGTGATCGTCGTGGACGACTACGTGACCTACGAGGGGGCCCGCGACGCCACCGACGCGTTCATGGCTGCCCACCCGGAGTTCGAGCGCCGCCACCTTGACGAGAGCCTGTCCCTGCGACGACACCCCTGACGGCGTTCGAGCCAGGCGGCTCAGGAGCCCCCGAGCGTGAGGCAGAATCCGAGCACGGTCGCCGCTCCCGCGAGGTCCTTGGCCCTCTCGTACGCGAACGGGATGAGCGAGTCGGTGAGCATGGCGAGCAGCCCGCCGGCCGCGATGGCCGCCATCCACGCGCCGGTGGCCGTGCCCGTCCACGAGGTGACCAGATATCCCAAGCCCGCGGCCGCGCCGCATGCGAGCACGACGAGCGACCAGAGCCACGCGAGCCTCCCGACGCGCCACCCGGCGCGGGCGAGATCCGCCGACGGCGCGATCGCCTGGGGGATGTTCGAGACCCACACGGCGGCCACGAATGCGGCACCCACGGGGTTGCCTGCGGCGATCTGGATCCCGAGGATCACCGACTCCGGGACGCCGTCCACGACGGAGCCGACGACGATGCCCATCGCCTTGCCCTCGCCCTTGTCCCCGAACCGGCGTTCGACCAGGCGGTCGCCGACGAGGAAGATCACGACGCCGGCGGCCATCCCGAGCATGAGCTCGACGTTGCTCAGCGCATCGGCCTCCGGGACGAGGTCGAAGGCGATCGCGGCCGTCAGCGCTCCGGCTCCGAAGCCTGCCGCGAGACCGATGAAGCGCCGTGAGAACCGCACCCAGCACACCAGCACGCCGGCGATGATGAGCGAGGACTGGGCGAGGATGCCCACTGCGAAGGCGCCGAGCACCCCGTCCATGCGTCCCCCCTTGCCCGAGCGCGACCGCGGTGGCTCGTGCGAGCCAACGCCCCGTCTCGCCCATTGTGGCGCTCGCCCCGCGCGACCGCTAGGGCTCCGTCGTGACGCCGGGGCCGGGAGCAGCCGCGCCGCGCGTCGGTGACGCGCGCGGCGCGAGGTGCACGCGCATCGGCGCTCTACGTGGTGTGATGGCCTCATGGGAGGCGACCACGCCGCAGCGATGATGCTGACAGGTCCCGAGGCTGAGGGGATCCTGTCAGCCGCGCTGGCGACCTCGCACACGGAGCTGGAGAGCTGGAGCCTCGACGCCGTCAACGCCCGCCCGGGGGCCGAGACCTCCGCCGGCTTCGACGTCGTGGCGAGCGGCGAGCGCATGTACCTCGTGGCGAGTACCGTCAGCCTCACCGACGAGCAGCGAGCGGCGTGCAAGGCCGTGCGGCTGTCCTCGGAGGTGGGGGAGGTCCACGTGTGGCGCCACCCATCGGATCCCTACCTCCCGGGCCTCGCGGCGGCGTCCGTCCCGGACGAGCTCGCGCCGCGGCTGTCGGAGGCCACCGGGCGAGACATCGTCATCGACTCGCTCGACATGCTCGTGCTGCGGCCCATGCGGCGTGCGGTCCTGCGCGCCCAGACGACGGCGGAGGACGGGCGCAGGACCTGGTACGTGAAGGTCGTCCGACCGGACCGCGCCGAGGCGATGCTGCGCCGGCACCAGCTCACCGAGCTCGCGCCGCTCGCGGTCGACGCCGGGGACGGGATCGTCGTGGTCCAGGAGGCGTCGGGGGTGCCGATGACTCGCGCGCTCCACCGTCCCGACGGGTCCGATGCGGCGTCGATCGACCCCCGGATGATCCTCGAGGCCATGGACAACCTTCCGCATGACGCCCTCGCGCTGACGTCCCGGCCAGCTGTCGCGGACCGCGTGGCCGAGTACGCGGCCATGGCGATCGACGAGGGGCTCGACGGACCGCGGGTCACGGCCCTGTGCTCGCGCATCGAGGCGGTGCTCGCGAGCGTCCCGACGTCGCTGCCCGTGCCGACCCATGGCGACCTCCACCCGGCGAACGTCTACCTCGACAGCGCCAGCGACCCGAGCAGGGTGGTCGCGCTCATCGACCTCGACACCCTCGGACCCGGCCGCGCGATCGACGACTGCGCGTGCATGGTGGCGCACCTGCTCGTGCTGCCTGAGCTCGATCCGAAGGGCTACACGCACGTCCCGCGCGAGGCTGCCCGCATCTACGAGGCCTTCGCGGCGAGGCACGACGAGCGGGAGCTGCGTGCCCGCGTGGCGGCCAACGTGCTGTCCCTCGCGGCGGGCACGGACGACTCCGCCCACGCCCAGGCGTGGCTCGACGTGGCCGAGCGCGTGGCCGAGCGCCGGCTGCTCACCTGAGAGCGCATCGGCCCTCCGTCGTCCCCTCGCTGGAGTCTGGCTGAGCTCGTGCCTGAGGCCAGCGCAAGGGTTCCGCCTCGCTGGTGGAAGCCGGGGAATCGACGAGGACAGAGCACCGCGCGCGCGGCGTCGATGCGGTCGCGCCCGGCACGGGTCGGTAGCATCGTCGGGTGACCCGCGCGCGCGACGTGCGCGCTCCACCCACCACTGAAGGAGTCCACCGGTGCCCAGCATCAACCTGACCGTCGACGGCGACCAGCGACAGGTCGAGTCGACGACGACGGGCACCGACCTCTTCGGCGAGCGCCGCGAGGTGCTCGTCATGCGTGTCGACGGCGCGCTGTGGGACCTCGCCCGCACCCTCCCGGACGGTGCGAGCGTCGAGGCCGTGACCATCGACGAGCCGGACGGGCTCATGGTGCTGCGCCACTCGACCGCCCACGTGCTGGCGCAGGCGGTGCAGCAGGTGAACCCCGACGCGAAGCTTGGCGTGGGCCCGCCCATCGAGAACGGCTTCTACTACGACTTCGACGTCGCCGAGCCCTTCACCCCGCAGGACCTCAAGGCGCTCGAGAAGGCGATGCAGCGCATCGTCAAGGAGGGCCAGACCTTCGTGCGCCGTGAGGTGACCCGCGAGGAGGCGCTCGCCGAGCTCTCCCACGAGCCCTACAAGTGCGAGCTGCTGACCCACGACACCGCGGGTGCGGAGGGAGCCTCCGTCGAGATCGGCGAGGGCGACATCACCATCTACGACAACGTGCGCCGGAACGGCGACCGCGCCTGGGGCGACCTGTGCCGCGGCCCGCACGTGCCGTCCACCAAGGTCATCGCGAACGGCTGGTCGCTCATGCGCTCGGCCGCCGCGTACTGGAAGGGCTCCGAGAAGAACCCGCAGCTCCAGCGCGTGTACGGCACCGCGTGGCCCACCAAGGAGGAGCTGACCGCGTACAAGGAGCGCCTGGCCGAGGCCGAGCGCCGCGACCACCGCAAGCTCGGGTCCGAGCTCGACCTGTTCTCGTTCCCCGACGAGATCGGCTCGGGCCTCGCGGTCTTCCACCCCAAGGGCGGCATCATCCGCATGGAGATGGAGGAGTACTCGCGCAAGCGCCACGTCGAGGAGGGCTACGAGTTCGTCTACACGCCCCACGCGACCAAGGGGCAGCTGTTCGAGGTCTCGGGCCACCTCGACTGGTACCGCGACGGCATGTACCCGCCGATGCACCTCGACGAGGAGCGCGACGCGGACGGCAACGTCACCAAGCAGGGCCAGGACTACTACCTCAAGCCCATGAACTGCCCCATGCACAACCTCGTCTTCGACTCCCGAGGGCGGTCCTACCGCGAGCTGCCGCTGCGCCTGTTCGAGTTCGGCACCGTGTACCGCTACGAGAAGTCGGGCGTGGTCCACGGCATGACCCGCGCGCGCGGCTTCACGCAGGACGATGCCCACATCTACTGCAGCCGCGACCAGATGAAGGCGGAGCTCACCACCACGCTCGAGTTCGTGCTGGGCCTGCTCAAGGATTATGGCCTCGAGGACTTCTACCTCGAGCTGTCGACCCGCAACCCGGACAAGTCGGTGGGTTCGGACGAGATCTGGGAGGAGGCGACCGAGACCCTGCGCGAGGTGGCCGTGGACTCGGGGCTCGAGCTCGTGCCGGACCCGGGCGGCGCCGCGTTCTACGGACCCAAGATCTCCGTGCAGACGCGCGACGCGATCGGCCGCACCTGGCAGATGTCGACCATCCAGCTCGACTTCAACCTGCCCGAGCGCTTCGAGCTCGAGTACACGGCTCCCGACGGCTCGCGCCAGCGCCCGGTGATGATCCACCGCGCCCTGTTCGGCTCGATCGAGCGCTTCTTCGCGATCCTCACCGAGCACTACGCCGGCGCGTTCCCCGTGTGGCTCGCGCCGGTGCAGGTGCGCGCGATCCCCGTGGCCGAGGCGTTCAACGACTACCTCGACGACGTCGCCAGGCAGTTGAAGGCGCACGGGATCCGCGTCGAGGTCGACACCTCGGACGAGCGGTTCCCCAAGAAGATCCGCACCGCCTCGAAGGAGAAGATCCCCTTCGTGCTCATCGCCGGCGGCGAGGACGCGGACGCGGGCGCCGTCTCGTTCCGCTTCCGCGACGGCAGCCAGGACAACGCGGTTCCCGTCGAGGAGGCGGTCGCGCGCATCGTCGAGGCCGTGCGCACCAAGGCACAGGTCTGATGCCCGAGCAGGTCGACGGCGAGCTCATGGGCGGGGAGCCGGACGGCTTCGAGCGCCTGTGGACCCCGCACCGGATGGCGTACATCGAGGACGGCAAGGACCGCAAGACCTACGAGGGCGCGCACGACTGCCCGTTGTGCGCGAAGCTCGACATGCCCGACCGCGACGCGCTCGTGGTCCACCGCGGCGAGACCTGCTACGTGGTGCTCAACCTGTATCCGTACAACCCGGGCCACCTCATGGTGTGCCCGTACCGTCACATCGGCTGGTACACCGAGGCCACGGACGCGGAGCGCGACGAGATGGGCGTGCTGACCCAGCAGGCGATGCGCGTGCTGTCCGCCGTGTCGGGCACCCAGGGCTTCAACATCGGCATGAACCAGGGAGCGATCGGGGGAGCGGGCATATCCGAGCACCTCCACCAGCACGTCGTGCCGCGGTGGATGGGCGACTCGAACTTCCTGCCGATCATCGGCCGCACCAAGGCCCTGCCGGAGCTGCTCGACGACACGTGGTCGAAGGTGTCGAACGCCTGGGACGAGGTGCGCTGATGCTCGGCTGGCTGCGCCCGTTCATGGGCAAGCTGTGGGCGGCGCCCGCGAAGGGGCTGCTGCGCCTCGGCGTGCATCCGAACGCCGTGACCATCGTGGGCACCATCGGCGTCGTCTTCGGCGCGTGCTTCTTCTTCCCGCAGGGCGGGACGATGCTGTTCTGGGGCGTCATGGTCATCACGTTCTTCGTCGTGACGGACATGCTCGACGGCACCATGGCGCGCCTGTCGGGCAAGACCTCGCGGCTCGGCGCGTACCTGGACTCGACGCTCGACCGCGTGGCCGATGCGGCCATCTTCGGCGCGCTCGTGTGGACCTTCCGCGTGGACGACCCGGCCACGGCGATGGCCGCGCTGCTGTGCCTCACCTTCGGCTCGTTCGTTCCGTACGCCCGCGCGAAGGCGGAGTCGCTCGGCATCGACGCCAAGGGCGGCATCGCCGAGCGCTCGGACCGCCTCGTGATCGGGCTGACCGCCACCGGGTTCGTGGGACTGGGCCTGCCGCTGTGGGTGCTGACCGTGGTCCTCTACCTGCTCGCCGCGGCTGCCGCCTTCACCGTGGTGCAGCGCACCATGATCGTCGTGCGTGAGAACCGCAAGGACTTCGACCTCACCACCGACCACCGCCGCGACGCCGAGGACTTCGCGCACCACCCCGAGTCGCGCCCGGGGACCGCGGAGATCCCCGTCGTGGGAGGCGCCGATGCGGTCGCCGGGTCCGGGTCGGAGGCCGACGCCAGCACGGCACGCGCCGATGCGGTCGCCGGGTCCGGCTCGGAGGCCGCCCACGGCGGCACGGCACGCGCCGATGCGGTCTCCGGCTCGGGCGAGGAGGCGCGGCCGGGCGCTGGCTCTGCCGAGGTGGACGGCGCCGCCGTGCGCGCGGCGAGCGAGGACGACACGGCCACGCGATGAATGCGCTCCTGACCGCGTGGCGTGCCTCGCGACTGCTGCCGGTGGGCGCCGTGAGGGTGCTCGCCTCGGCGGGCGCATCGTTCGCGTGGCGGCGCCCCGGCAAGGCGGTGCGCCGGCTGGAGGACAACCTTCACCGCATCACGGGGCTCGAGGACGACGCGCTGCGTGCCCTCTCGAAGGAGTCGCTGCAGTCGGTGTCGCGCTACTACGCGGAGGCTCTCACGCTCGACCGCTTCAGCACCTCCCAGGTCGACGCTCGCGTGCGCATGGAGGGCTACGAGGGCGTGAAGGACCTGCTGTCGACGACGGACCGGGGCGTGGTCGCCGTCCTGTCCCACAGCGGCAACTGGGACCTCGTCGGCGCGTACGCGTCGCCGCGGATCATCCCGGTCACGGCCGTCGCGGAGATCCTCAAGCCGCGGGAGATGTACGAGCAGTTCGTCCAGATGCGCGAGGGCGTCGGGATCCACGTCCTCGGCCACGAGGGCGGCTCGACGTTCCGGGAGCTGATCCGCATCGCCAAGCGCGAGCGCACCCTCATCTGCCTGCTGTCGGACCGTGACCTGTCAGGCTCGGGCATCGAGGTGGAGATGTGGGGCCACGGGGTCAAGGTCGCGCCCGGCCCTGCCGCTCTTGCTCTCGCCGCCGACGTGCCGATCGTGCCCGTCTACACGCACTACGAGCGGCTCAGCGGGGAGCGACGCCGTGCGGCCGGGTCGCCGTGGGGAGTCGTGCTGCGCTTCGGCGAGGCCATCGAACCGGGCACCGTGGAGGGCGAGCGCGAGGACCGGGTCGGTCGCCTGAGCCAGCTCTGGGCGACGTGGATGGCGGACCAGATCTCGGGCCATCCCGAGGACTGGCACATGATGCAGCGCTTCGGATGGGTGTCGGAGGACGCTCGGGCGTCGGCGGGCGGGAGCTCATGAGGGTCGGCATCGTCTGCCCCTATTCGCTCGACCGGCCGGGCGGCGTCCAGCTCCATGTGATGGACCTGGCGGAGGCCCTGCAGTCTCGCGGTCACGAGGTCTCCGTGCTCGCGCCGGCGGCGCCCGCGACCGAGGTGCCGGACTACGTCACCACCGCGGGCCGCTCGATCCCGGTGCGCTACAACGGCTCGATCGCGCGCATCAAGTTCGGGATGGTCGCCGCGATGCGTGTGCGCAAGTGGCTGCGCGAAGGGGACTTCGACGTCGTGCACCTGCACGAGCCGGGAACGATGTCGCTGTCGGTCATCGCCATGTGGGCGCGGCTCGGTCCCACCGTCGCGACGTTCCACACCTCGAACGAGCACTCGCGCATCATGCGCAACGCGAAGCCCTTCATCAAGCCGGGCTACGAGGAGCTCGACGCGCGCATCGCCGTGTCGCCTTCTGCGGACCGCACCATCAAGCGCCACCTGCGCGTCGCCGCGACGCACATCATCCCCAACGGCGTCGACACGACGACCTTCGTCGAGGCCGAGCCCGTCGACGAGTGGCGGGGCACCAAGCACGTCCCGACCGTCGGGATCCTCGGGCGCATGGACGAGCCGCGCAAGGGCCTGGACGAGTTCCTGGGCGCGATCCCGTACGTGCGCCGGCAGCACCCCCGCGCGCGCTTCCTCGTCGCCGGACGGTTCTCCGACCGAATCGCCGCGAAGGCGGCGCGGGCCGGCGCCGAGGTGGTGGGCGAGCTCGACGAGGGGATGAAGGCGCGCTTCATGAGCTCGGTCGACGTGTACTGCGCGCCCAACCTCGGCGGCGAGAGCTTCGGCATCGTGCTGGTCGAGGCGATGGCGTCGGGCGCCGCGGTGGTCGCGAGCAGCCTCACGGCGTTCCGCGACGTGGCCACCGACTCGGACGGCGAGATGTGCGTCGCCCTCCACACCGTGGGCGACTCGGTCGAGCTGGCCGCTCGCGTCTCGACGCTGATCGACGACCCGCGCGCGCGCCGCGAGCTGGCCGCGCGAGGGCAGCGCCGCGCTGGCACCTTTGACTGGCGCCAGGTCGCTCCTCGCATCGAGGAGACCTACCGCGACGCGATTAGACTGGACGCAGAATTCCACCCCCATCCCGCAAAGGACACCCCCGCATGAGCGACACCCCTGAGAGCACCACCCCGCAGGTCGGCACCGACCTCGTCAAGCGCGGCATGGCCGAGATGCTCAAGGGCGGCGTGATCATGGACGTGGTCACCCCCGAGCAAGCGAAGATCGCCGAGGACGCCGGCGCGGTCGCGGTCATGGCGCTCGAGCGTGTGCCCGCGGACATCCGGGCGCAGGGCGGCGTGTCGCGCATGAGCGACCCGGACATGATCCAGGGCATCATCGAGGCCGTCTCCATCCCCGTGATGGCGAAGGCCCGCATCGGCCACTTCGTCGAGGCGCAGGTCCTCGAGAGCCTCGGCGTGGACTACATCGACGAGTCCGAGGTCCTCACGCCCGCCGACTACGCCCACCACATCGACAAGTGGAAGTTCACCGTTCCCTTCGTGTGCGGCGCGACCAACCTGGGCGAGGCGCTGCGCCGCATCTCCGAGGGCGCGGCCATGATCCGTTCCAAGGGCGAGGCCGGCACCGGCGACGTGTCGAACGCCACGACCCACATGCGCACGCTGCGCTCTGAGATCGCGCGCCTGACCTCGCTGCCCAAGGACGAGCTGTACGTGGCCGCCAAGGACCTCCAGGCGCCCCTGCCCCTGGTCCAGGAGGTCGCCGCGACCGGCAAGCTCCCCGTCGTGACGTTCACCGCCGGCGGCATCGCGACGCCTGCTGACGCCGCGATGATGATGCAGCTGGGTGCCGAGGGCGTGTTCGTCGGCTCCGGCATCTTCAAGTCGGGCGACCCGGCGGCGCGCGCCGCTGCGATCGTCAAGGCCACGACCTTCTACGACGACCCGAGCGTCATCGCCGAGGTCTCGCGCGGACTCGGTGAGGCGATGGTGGGCATCAACGTCGACGAGGTCCCCGAGCCGCACCGCCTCGCCGAGCGTGGCTGGTAGCCCAGCCACCCCTGACGACGGAACGGCCGATGCGCGGGTGACCACCGCATCGGCCGTCACCGACTCGTCCCTCGACGAGCGTCGCCCGGCCCCGCCCGCTTCGGCGCCTGCTGAGGGCGCCCCCGCGCTCGACGGGCGCGAGGTTCCCGAAGTCCTGCCGATCGCCCGAGAGGGCGCCCGGGTCCTCGTGGTCGACGCACAGGCACGGATGCTCGTCCTGCGCGGGCACGACCCCCATCAGACCGAGCGGTCGTGGTGGTTCACGCCGGGTGGAGGCATCGAGGCGGGGGAGAGCGCACGCGAGGCCGCCGTGCGCGAGCTCGCGGAGGAGACCGGTATCCGGTGTGCCCCCGAGGACCTCGTGGGGCCGGTGTGGGAGCGCACCGCGCTGTTCGACTTCATGAGCCGGCCCTACGTGCAGCACGAGGTGCTGTTCGTGCTCCGCGTGGAGGACGACGAGGTGTCGAGCGACGTGCGATGGACCTCCACGGAGGAGGAGACCATCGACGAGGTGACGTGGCTCACGCACGCGCAGCTCGCCGGCGCGGACATCGAGGTGTTCCCGGCGGAACTGCGCGGGGACTGGCAGACGTTCCTGAGGTGGGACGGACGAACGATCGACCTGGGAGAGGCGAACGAGTGACGACGGTTGGAGTGCTGGCGCTGCAGGGTGACGTGCGGGAGCACGCCGCCGCGATCACGCGCCTGGGGGCCGGGGTGACGCTCGTCAGGCGCCCGAGCGAGCTGGACGCGGTCGACGCGATCATCCTGCCAGGCGGGGAGTCGACCACGATCGACAAGCTCCTGCGCGCGTTCGAGCTGCGCCAGCCGCTGATCGACCGGATCGATGCGGGGCTGCCGGTGCTGGGCTCGTGTGCCGGGATGATCCTGCTCGCGACGGATCTCATCGACGGGATTGAAGGACAGCAGACGCTCGAGGCGATCCCCATGACGGTGCGTCGCAACGCGTTCGGCCGCCAGGTCGACTCGGCGGAGGCCTCGCTCACCTGGCTGCCGGACGGCTCGCCCATGAGCGCGACGTTCATCCGCGCCCCGTGGGTCGAGTCCTATGGTGCGGAAGTCGAGGTGCTCGCGACCGCCGTGGACGCCGAGGGCGCCGAGCACGCGGTCGCCGTGCAGCACGGTGCCCGGCTCGCCACCGCCTTCCACCCGGAGATCTCCGACGAGCTGCGCGTGCATCGGCGACTGCTCGACCTGACCTGACGCGACCTGGCCTGCGCACGCGCGAGGCCGCACACTGAACACGACACCAGAGAGTCGACGAGACCACCGAGTCGACGACACCACAGACAGAGGAGGCGAGGCGGATGGCGAGCATGGGACGCCGATCCGAGCGCCGCGCGGCGGCTCAGTCGCCGGCACCCCTGCTCATCCTCGCCGCGTGGGACCGCGAGGTCGCCGCGTTCTGGGAGGTGGCGTCGCGAGAGGAGCCCGACGCGGTGCTCGACGGTGCGCGCGCCCTCGCGGCCCAGCGTCCCGCGGGCGACGCGCCCGCCCTGTTCGAGCTGGCCTCCGCGCACGACTACGTGGGCGACGAGCTCGCCGCCGTGCCGCTGTACGAGCAGGCGCTCGACGCCGGGCTGAGCGGCCGAAGGCGCGACGAGGCCGTGATCCAGCTCGCGAGCTCGCTGCGCAACGTCGGACGGCCCGCCGATGCGCTGGCGCTGCTGGACTCGGTGGCGCCCGGCGCGGGAGACGAGCTCGGAGAGGACCTCGCACCGGCAGGTCAGGCCTTCCGAGCGCTGGTCCTGCGCGACCTCGGACGCGGGGACGAGGCGGTGACGGTCGCGCTCACGACGCTCGCCCCCACGCTTGCCCAATACGGCGGCGCCGTGGCTCGCTATGCCGCCGGCAGCGACCAGTAGCGCGCCGTGCGTCGCGGGCGCGAGGCGGTGTGCCGCGCCTGAGTAGACTGGACGGCAGTCTCAGTCGTCTGTCGAAGAGGGAGCACACGTGTCCGGTCACTCCAAGTGGGCCACCACCAAGCACAAGAAGGCGGTCATCGACGCCAAGCGAGGCAAGCTCTTCGCCAAGCTCATCAAGAACATCGAGGTCGCCGCGCGTACCGGCGGTGGCGACCCGGCCGGCAACCCCACGCTGTTCGACGCGATCCAGAAGGCCAAGAAGTCCTCGGTGCCGAACGACAACATCGACCGCGCCGTCAAGCGCGGCTCCGGCGAGGATGCCGGCGGCGCGCAGTACGAGACGATCATGTACGAGGGCTACGGGCCTAACGGCGTCGCGATGCTCATCGAGTGCCTCACCGACAACCGCAACCGCGCCGCGATGGAGGTCCGCACCGCGCTGACGCGCAACAACGGCACGCTCGCGGATCCGGGTTCGGTCGCCTACCTGTTCTCGCGCAAGGGCCAGGTCGTCGTCTCGAAGGAGTCCGGCGCGACGGAGGACGACCTCATGGAGGCGACCCTCGAGGCGGGCGCGGAGGAGATCGAGGACGCCGGCGAGGTGTTCGAGATCACGTCCGAGGCGACCGACGTTGTCGCGGTGCGCACCGCGCTGCAGGACGCTGGCATCGACTACGAGTCGGCCGAGGCGGCGTGGGTGCCGTCGATGAAGGTCGATCTCGACGTGGAGGGCGCGCGCAAGATGCTGCGCCTCATCGACGCCCTCGAGGACTGCGACGACGTCCAGAACGTCTTCGCGAACATGGACGCGTCGGACGAGGTGCTCGAGGCCGCCTCGGCCGAGTAGCGCGAGGCCCGCGTGAGGATCCTGGGCGTCGACCCTGGCCTGACGCGCTGCGGACTCGGTGTCATCGACGCCGCTGGCGCTCGCAAGGTCGCACTCGTCCACGTCGAGGCTGCCACGTCCGCGGCGGGGGACCCGACGCCGGCGCGCATCGCCCGCCTGGCGGCCGCGGTCGATGCCGTCCTCGACGAGCACCGGCCCGATGCCGTCGCGCTCGAGCGGGTGTTCGCGCAGCACAACGTGCGGACCGTCATGGGCACGGCGCAGATCTCGGGAGTGGTGATGCTCGCGGCCGAGCGTCGCGGTCTGCCCGTGGCGCTGTACACCCCGTCGGAGGTGAAGGCCGCCGTCACAGGGGACGGCCGCGCCGCGAAGCCGCAGGTGGGGTTCATGGTCGCGCGCATCCTCGGCCTTGCGGAGCCGCCGCGACCGGCCGACGCCGCGGACGCTCTCGCCATCGCGATCGCGCACGCCTGGCGCGGCGGAGCAGCACCGTCGGGCTCCGGCGCGTCCACGGACGCGCAGCGGCGCTGGGCCGAGGCCGAGCGCGCCGCGCGTCGGCGCGGCTGAGATATGGGTGCGCACGTCGACGGCCTCGTCTGGCGGTGGCGAGGTTCCACGTGTGCTGCAGTGCTCGCCGGGCCGTGACGAGTTCGAGGTGCGCGGCGGTGCTCGGCGCGCGGCGATGAGCCTCTCCGCGCCCTGAGGCGTTCGTGTGTCGGTGCCGAGGTCGAGGTCCGCTCCCTCCCGCGGCTGAGCGTGCGCTCCGACATGCTCGCGGTTCAGCGGGCAGGCTGGCAGGCCCGTGGCGCGGCGTGCACCAACGGGTCGCGCGCATCGGCGCGTCGGGAGGCTCGAGACCTCCGGGCGTCCCGTACGGTGTTCGTACACATGTTCGAAGGGAGCCCTCGGTGATCGCACAGCTGTCCGGCACGGTCCTGTCCGTGCGCGGCACCTCCACGGTGGTCGAGGTCGGGGGCGTCGGCATGCTGGTGCAGTCGACCCCGGCGACCCTCGCTGAGCTGCGCGTTCGCCAGGAGGTTCGCCTCCACACCACGCTCGTCGTGCGTGAGGAGTCCCTCACGCTGTTCGGCTTCCTCGCCGAGTCGGAGCGCGACGCGTTCGAGGCTCTGCAGTCGGTCCAGGGGGTGGGCCCGCGCCTTGCCCTCGCGATGCTGTCGGTGCACGCTCCCGAAGCGCTGTCGCGTGCCGTCGCCGACGGCGACCGCAAGGCGCTCGAGAATGTGCCCGGCATCGGCGCGAAGGTCGCCGCGCGTCTGCTGCTCGAGCTGGGCGGGAAGCTGTCGCTGCCCGACGCGGCCGCACCCGCCGGCACGACGGATGCGCGCGGCCAGGTCGAGGAGGCGCTCGTGGCACTCGGATGGAACGCGAAGGCGGCGGCGAGCGCGGTCGAGGCGGTCGCCACCGCGCCCATCGCCGAGTCCGAGGTGCCCGCGACCCTCAAGGCGGCGCTGCAGGCGATGGGAGCGTCGCGTGGCTGAGGACGATGCGATGCTCGATGAGGGCTCGTTCGAGCGCGTGGTCGATGCGGACGCCGACGCGATCGAGCGCTCGGCCGAGGCGGCGCTGCGGCCCGCATCGCTCGCCGAGTTCGTCGGCCAGCGGGTGGTGCGCGAGCAGCTCGACCTCGTGCTGAAGGCGGCGGCGAGCAGGGGAGCGGTCTCCGACCACGTCCTGCTCTCGGGACCACCCGGGCTGGGAAAGACGACGCTCGCGATGATCGTGGCGGCGGAGATGGGGGCGACTCTCCGCGTCACCTCGGGCCCCGCGATCCAGCACGCGGGCGACCTTGCGGCGATCCTCAGCTCGCTCGACGAGGGCGACGTGCTGTTCCTGGACGAGATCCACCGGCTGGCCCGTCCCGCCGAGGAGATGCTGTACCTCGCCATGGAGGACTTCCGCGTCGACGTCGTGGTCGGCAAGGGACCCGGCGCGACGTCGATCCCGCTCACCCTGCCCCCGTTCACCGTCGTGGGCGCGACCACGCGTGCTGGCCTGTTGCCGGCACCGCTGCGGGACCGGTTCGGCTTCACCGCGCACCTCGACTTCTACGAGCCCGACGAGCTCCAGGCGATCATCGAGCGCTCCGCGGGCAAGCTCGGCCTCGACGTCGCCGGGGACGCCGCCTCTGAGATCGCCGGCCGCTCGCGCGGCACTCCGCGCATCGCCAACCGCCTTCTGCGTCGCGTGCGCGATTGGGCTCAGGTGCACGGAGACGGAACGGCGGACCTGCACGCGGCTCGCGAGGCGCTGAGCGTGTACGAGGTCGACGAGCGCGGTCTCGACCGCCTGGACCGCGCAGTGCTGGGTGCGCTGTGCACCCGCTTCGGGGGAGGTCCGGTGGGCCTGTCCACGCTCGCCGTGTCCGTGGGCGAGGAGCCCGAGACGGTGGAGACCGTGGCGGAGCCGTTCCTCGTGCGCGAGGGCCTCATGAGCCGCAGCCCCCGGGGTCGTGTCGCGACCGCGGACGGGTGGCTGCACCTGGGGCTCACGCCCCCTGCGGAGGCCGCGGCGGGGGAGCAGGCGCGGCGCCTGTTCGACTGAGGCGGTTCGACCTGGGCGGCGATGCGCCCTAGAATCGCGGGGGCTCGTCTCGAGCTCCGTGAACAGCTAAGGGAATTCTGTGTCGAAAGTCACCAAGGGCGCGCGTCGGTCACTGATCTGGCTCGCCGCCATCCTCGTCGCGATCTACGGGCTGCTCGCCGTCGGCGTCCTGACGGGCAACGCGTCCTGGACGCCCGGCCTCGCGCTCGACCTCGCCGGCGGGCGTCAGATCATCCTGACGCCTGTGCTCGACGAGGGCGCCACGCAGGAGATCGACCAGTCCGACCTTGACCAGGCGGTGTCGGTGATCCGCCAGCGCGTCGACGCGTCCGGCGTCGCCGAGGCCGAGATCACCACCCAGGGCAACAACATCGTGGTCGCCCTGCCGGGAACGCCCGACGATGCGACCGTGGACCTCGTGGCGCAGGCCGCGCAGCTGCAGTTCCGGCCTGTGCTGCTCGTGGGCGACCCGTCGCCCACCACTACCGACGACGAGACGGTGACCGAGAGCGACGAGACGCCTGTCGCCGAACCGTCGGCGAGCGCATCGGCCACCCCCGAGCCCACCCCGAGCGCTTCTGAGGTCGCGAACCTGATCACGGACGCCGAGCCCGAGCCGAGCGCGAGCCCCAGCGCCGTGCTGCTCGACGCGGCGGTCCCCGAGGCGAGCCCGTCGCCGTCGGCCGAGACCACCGACGAAGCGGCCGCCGAGCCCGAGGACGCATCCTCGTTCGCCTGGCTCACCGAGGACGTCATGGCCGACTACGCCGCGCTCGACTGCCTCGACGTCGAGAACTACGGCGGCCGCACGATGGGCGACCCTGACGCCGGCTACGTGGCGTGCTCGTCTGCTGACTTCGCCAAGCTCGCCATGGGCCCCGTCGAGGTCACCGGTGACGACCTCGAGACCGCGTCGAGCGGCCCCGAGATGAGCCAGACCGGCTCGTTCACCGGCGGCTACGAGGTGCGCCTCCAGTTCAACAGCGAGGGCGCGGCGAAGTTCGCGGACGTCACGACGCGGCTCGTCGGCCTCGAGGACCCGCGCAACCAGTTCGCGATCGTGCTCGACGGCGTCGTCATCTCGCATCCGGTGGTCCAGTCGCGCATCACGAACGGCGAGGCGTCCATCTCCGGCAACTTCACCCAGGAGCAGGCCGAGCAGCTCGCCAACCAGCTGAAGTTCGGTGCGCTGCCGCTGAGCCTCGAGGTTCAGTCGAACCAGCAGATCTCGTCGACGCTCGGTGCCGACCAGCTCGAGAAGGGCCTCATCGCCGGCCTCATCGGCCTGGTGCTCGTCGCCCTGTACTCGCTGGTCCAGTACCGCGCGCTCGGCTTCGTGACGATCGCGTCCCTGATCATCGCGGGTGCGACGACGTTCGGCGTGATCTCGCTGCTCTCGTGGGGCTTGGGCTACCGCCTGTCGCTCGCGGGCATCGCCGGCCTCATCGTCGCGATCGGCATCACCGCGGACTCGTTCATCGTGTACTTCGAGCGCATCCGCGACGAGCTGCGCGAGGGCCGGTCGCTGAAGTCCGCGGTGGACCACGCGTGGACGCGTGCCCGCCGGACGATCCTGATCTCGGACGCGGTTTCGCTGCTCGCGGCCGTCACGCTGTACATCCTCGCGGTGGGCGGCGTGCGCGGCTTCGCGTTCACGCTGGGTCTGACGACCGTGATCGACGTCATCGTCGTGATGCTCTTCACCCACCCGGTGATGGTGCTGCTCGCGCGCACCAAGTTCTTCGGTGAGGGCCACAAGTGGTCCGGCCTCGACCCGCGCCAGCTGGGCCGAGACACGATGTACAAGGGCCGCGGCCGCGTTCGCACGGGTGCCGCCGCTCCGAAGGACGGCCTGACGCTTGCCGAGCGCCGGGCTGCCGAGCGCAAGGCCGCCGAGGGTGGCGCC
Organism: Demequina sp. NBRC 110056; assembly: GCF_002090155.1. Lineage (GTDB taxonomy): Bacteria > Actinomycetota > Actinomycetes > Actinomycetales > Demequinaceae > Demequina. Next base: position 352,785 of record NZ_BBRM01000002.1, read on the forward strand.
GTCGCGGCCGACGAGGTGGGGGAGCCCACGGCCGCCGAGGTCGCCGCCGTCAACGACGCCGCCGAGGTGAGCGAGGCCGATGCCGACGACGCCCCGGCGAACGACAGGAAGGGCGACGTCTGATGCGCGCGAACCTTGGCACGTGGGGCAACAAGCTCCACTCCGGTGAGAAGACCTACCCGATCGTCGCGCAGCGTCGTCGCTGGTTCGCAATCTCGGGCGTGCTCATGGCGATCGCCATCATCCTGCTCCTCGTCAAGGGCCTGAACCCCGGCATCGACTTCACCGGTGGCACCCAGTACGTGGTGCCGGACGTCGCCAACCCGACCGCCGCACCCGCGGAGGAGGCCGTCGCGGAGATCGCCCCCGACCAGGAGCCCCGCATCACCGTCCTCGGCGAGGACGACATCCGCGTGCAGCTCGGCGTGCTCGACCAGGATGACCAGCGCGCGCTCAACGCCGCGCTTGCCGAGTCGTACGACGTCCCCGAGGACTCGATCAGCTTCGACCAGATCGGCCCGACGTGGGGCGCCTCGGTCGGACAGGCCGCGCTCCAGGGCCTCGTGATCTTCCTGCTGCTGGTGTTCGGCGTCATCGCGCTGTACTTCCGCGCCTGGCGCATGGCCGCCGCGGCGATCGTCGCGCTGCTGCATGACCTGCTGTTCACGGCAGGCATCTACGCGCTGTCGGGCTTCGAGGTCACGCCGGCCACCGTCATCGGCTTCCTTACGATCCTCGGCTACTCGCTGTACGACACCGTCGTGGTGTTCGACAAGGTGCGCGAGAACACCGCGAACCTGCAGTCGCAGCACCGCTACACCTACGCCGAGTTGGCCAACCTCGCCATCAACCAGACCCTCGTGCGGTCGATCAACACGTCTGTGGTGGCGCTGCTGCCGGTGGCGTCGATCCTCTTCATCGGGTCGTTCGTGCTGGGCGCGGGAACGCTCAAGGACATCGCTCTTGCGCTGTTCGTCGGCATGGCGGTGGGCACGTTCTCCTCGATCTTCGTCGCGACGCCGCTCGAGGTGTCGCTCCGTGGCTCGGAGAAGGCGATCCAGGAGCACACGGCCAAGGTGCTCGCGCTGCGCGAGCAGGGCGGCGCCGACGTGGCCGTGCGCGAGGACGGCACCGTCCGCGTGGGCGCGCTGCAGCCGGGTCAGCACCAGGGCGTGACGTCGCAGCCCAAGCGCAAGGGACGCAAGTAGCCGCCAGTAGACTGGTCCCCACCCCCAAGGGAAGGAGGACCGGCGTGACCGAGACGCGTTCGTCTGCGCCCTCCGGCCCCTTGGCGTTCCTCCGACGTCCCACCAAGGAGCCGACGGCCATCGATGGCCTGCTCGACACCTACCGGCGGATGTACCCGCGCGCCAAGACCACGCTCATCGAGCAGGCGTACAAGGTCGCGGACCGCGCGCACGAGGGACAGAAGCGCAAGAGCGGCGAACCGTACATCATCCATCCCATCGCGGTGGCGCAGATCATCGCGGACATGGGGCTGCCCGACAGCGTGATCGCAGCCGCGCTGCTCCATGACGTGGTCGAGGACACCGAGTACCCGCTGTCCCAGCTGCGCGAGGAGTTCGGCGACGAGGTGGCGTCCTTCGTCGACGGCGTCACGAAGCTCGACAAGGTCAGCTACGGGGACGCCGCACAGGCGGAGACCGTCCGCAAGATGGTCGTCGCGATGGCCAAGGACATCCGCGTCCTGGTCCTCAAGCTCGCGGACCGGCTGCACAACGCCCGCACCTGGAAGCACGTCTCGCCGGAGAGCGCCCGCCGCAAGGCGCAGGAGACGCTCGAGATCTACGCGCCGCTCGCGCATCGCATGGGGCTCAACGCCATCAAGTGGGAGCTCGAGGACCTGTCCTTCAAGACGCTCTACCCGAAGATCTATCAGGAGATCGTCGACGTCGTCGCTGAGCGCGCCCCCGAGCGTGAGCGCGTGCTGGCGGAGATCACGGCCGAGATCGACCGCGAGCTCAAGAACATCAAGATCCGCGGTGTCATCACCGGGCGGCCGAAGCACTACTACTCGGTGTATCAGAAGATGATCGTGCGCGGCCGCGACCTCAACGATATCTACGACCTCGTGGGGATCCGCATCCTCGTCGACTCGGTGCGCGACTGCTACGCCGTGCTCGGCGCGATGCACGCGAACTTCCAGCCGGTGCCCGGCCGGTTCAAGGACTACATCGCGATGCCCAAGTTCAACCTCTACCAGTCGCTGCACACGACGGTGATCGGGCCGCGCGGCAAGCCGGTGGAGCTGCAGATTCGCACGCACGAGATGCACCGCCGCGCGGAGTACGGGCTCGCGGCGCACTGGCGATACAAGGACCGCGGAGGGTCCGGCGGCGGCCAGGGCGAGATGGGCTGGCTGCGTCAGATCGCCGACTGGCAGCAGGAGACGGCCGACCCGACCGAGTTCCTCGACTCGCTGCGCGGGGAGATCTCGCGCGCCGAGGTGTACGTCTTCACACCGCGCGGCAAGCTCCTCGCTCTGCCGCAGGGCGCGACCCCCGTGGACTTCGCGTACGCGGTCCACACCGAGGTGGGTCACAAGACCATCGGCGCCAAGGTCAACGGCCGGCTCGTCCCGCTCGACTCGACGCTCGACAACGGCGACACCGTCGAGGTCCTCACCACCTCGGACCAGAACGCGCACCCCAAGCGGGACTGGCTCGACTTCGTCCAGTCGACGCGAGCGCGCAACAAGATCCGCCAATGGTTCACCCGCGAGCGGCGCGAGGAGTCGATCGAGACCGGCCGCGACATGCTCGCGCGCGCGATCCGCCGCCAGCACCTGCCGATGCAGCGCCTCATGTCCAAGTCGACGCTCCTCGCGCTCGCCAAGGAGATGCACTACGACGACGTGGACTCGCTCTACGCCGCGATCGGCGAGCACAAGGAGCAGCCGGGCGACGTCGTCGCCAGGATGGTCGAGGCCGTCGGCGGCACCGAGGGAGCCGACGAGGACGTCACCGAGATCACGCGGCCCGGCACGTCGGCGCAGCGCGCTCGACGCGGCGACCCCGGCATCTCGGTCCACGGCCTGTCCGACGTTGTCGTCAAGCTCGCGAAGTGCTGCACGCCGGTGCCGGGCGACGCGATCCGCGGCTTCGTGACTCGCGGCAACGGCGTCAGCGTGCACCGCGCCGACTGCCAGAACATGGCCTCGCTGGGCGGCCAGCAGGAGCGGTTCATCGACGTCCAGTGGACGGGCCAGTCGAATGCTGCGTTCCTCGTTCAGATCGAGGTCGAGGCGCTCGACCGCAACCGCCTCCTGAGCGACGTGGTGAAGGCGCTGTCGGACTATCACGTCAACATCCTCGGCGCGAACGTGTCGACCAGCCAGGACCGCGTCGCGCTCAACACGTTCACGTTCGAGATGGCGGACCCGTCGCACCTGGGTGCCGTGATGGCGGCGGTGCGCCGCATCGACGGCGTCTACGACGCCCGGCGCGTCACGGGAGCCAAGCGGCCTTAGGCCGTGAGGACGTGCCCTGGGACGGCGCGTTCGGCTGAGGTGGCTGGAGCGCCAGCGACCCGAGGTCCTGCAATCGCGCCGCGGCGCGGTGGTCCTCCGTCAGGCGGCAGGACCGCCAGCGGCCCGAGCTCGTGCAGTCGTGCCGCACCGCGGTGGTCCCACCTCAGGCGGCAGACTCGCGAGCGGCCTTGGGCGCAGCGCACGCCGCATCCGCGCCTCCGAGGGAGGGGGCCGCGCCGATGGCCCTGACCACATCACTCCACGCGGCGGAGAGTCCCTCGGGCACGCGGACCCTGCACGTCTCGTCGACGACGGCCTCCAAGCGCGCGAGGCTGGTGGCGCCTGAGGCGACGGCGGCGCGCACGGCGGTAAGCGCATCGGCCGTCCCCGACCACCGGAGCGCGTCGACGAGTGCCACCTCGAGCGGGGCGATGCGCGCGGGCGACCCGTCGTCAACGTGTGCCAGCCCGACCGCGTGCTGCTCAAGGGCCAGGGGGAGCCTGGCGGAGCGAACCCGCCGGCCAGCCGCGGTGCGCACCTGAAGCACCGTGGGGAGCGCTCCGCAACCGTGGGCCCACGCGGCGGCGAGGCCCGTGGCCTGCGCCCCGCACGGCACCAGCGTGGCGAGGAGCGTGCGACGCAGCGGGGGAGCGTCGATGACGTCGGCGGGTAGTGCCCGCCCCGGCAGCACCGATCTGATCACACCGTCGCGCGCCATCCGTCCGTAGGCGACGCGCCCAACAGCTTCCGGAGTGACGATGAGCATGGGTCTCACCGTGCCATCGCGTCCGCCGCCGCGCACAGGACGGCCCGGCGCGCTGTGGACAGCGGGCCGAGCCGGGAGCCTGGGGACGAGGTGACGAAGACGACGCCTTCTAGGACACCACGCCCTGGATCTGCTCGAGCCACGCGCGGCGCGCCTTGAGCGCCTCCTCGGCCTCCTTGATCTTGCGCTTGTCGCCCTTGTCCTTGGCCGCCTCGAGGTCGGCCTCAAGGTCGGCGATCGCGGACAGCAGCTGTGCGGCCGCACCGGTCGCACGCGCCTCGATCTCGGGGTTGCGCGAGTTCCACGCCTTGTCCTCGGCGTCGCGCACGGCCTGCTCGACCGCGCTCATGCGCTTGTTGAGGCGCGCGACGTCGCCTCGCGGGACCCGGCCGGCTGCCTCGAACTTGTCCTGGGCGGCGCGCAGGGCCTGCTTCGCGGCGTTGAGGTCGGTGATCGGGAGCACGGACTCGGCCTCCGCGATCGCCGCCTCTTTGGGCGCGACGTTCTCGGCGAGAGCCTCGTCCTCGGCGTCGGAGGCGGAGCGGCGAGCGTCGAAGAACGCGTCCTGCGCGGTCTGGAATCGCTTCCACAGCGCGTCGTCCACGCTGCGGCGCCCGCGGCCGGCCTGCTTCCACTCGCCCATGAGGTCGCGGAAGGCTCGCGCGGTGCGGTCCCAGTCGGTGGACTCGGCCAGGCGCTCGGCCTGGGCGACGAGGTCCTCCTTGCGACCGGCGACGTCCGCGTTGGACTTGTCGAGCTCGCTGAAGTGGTGCTTGCGCGCCTTCTCGAAGGACGAGCGCGCAGTGGTGAACCGCTTCCACATCGCCTTCTCCGCGTCCTTGGGGATGCGGGCGAGGCCCCGCTGGGCCTCCTTCCACTCATCCAGGAGGGCGCGCAGGGTCGCGGTGTCGTTCTTCCAGTGCACCGACGACTCGTCGCGCGCGGCGATCTCCTCCGCGCGAGCGACGATGGACTCGCGCTTCTCGACTGCCTCCGCGCGTGCGACGCGGCGCTCCTCCTGGAGACGCTCGCGAGCCTCGGTCGCCTCGGACTCCACCTTGGCGAACCGCTCGCGCAGCGCCGGCAGGTCGCCGACCACCTTCGGCTCGTTCAGCGCCGCGGTGAGCGTCGCGAGCGACTCGTCGATGTCCTTGGGCGACAGCTCTGCGGACTCGAGGCGTGCGTGGAAGCGGTCCACGGAGGCCTGGAGCTCGAAGTACGCCTTCACGTACGGCGCGAGCGGCTCGTCGCCGGTCGCAGGTCCGACCTCGTGCGTCGTGTCGCCGTCGGCGACCGTGACCACATCGTCCGCCACGGAGCCGAAGGCCTCCGCGGCCTTGAGGTCGGCCTCGGGCACGTCGGCCGCGACGGGGACCTTCACGGGGTGCGTGGCGTGGGCGGCGATCACCGCGGGGCTCGCTCCCTTGGGCGGGGCGGGCTTGGGGATCGGCTTGGGCTTGGGAGTGGACATGTCGAGTGCACCTCGTTCGCGGCGGGGGACGATGCCGGGGCGTCCGCCAGGGCTGGCCTCCAGGAGTCCGGCATGGGCAACGCCCCCAACAATACTCAGGCCAGGCGCTTCGCGTGAGTGCGGCCGTGCGTGATGCCTGCCAGCGCTGATGGAACAATGGGCGCATGGCACGTGTGCGACCCCTGTCCGGCTACCCCGAGTGGACCCCCGCGGAGCGCGTGGTCGAGGCCTCCGTCCTCGACGCGCTGAGGGAGGTCTTCCGCCTCCACGGCTTCGCCGAGATCGAGACGCGGGCGGTCGAGACCGTCGAGCGCTTGGCCGGCAAGTCCGAGGCCGCCAAGGAGATCTACACCCTCACGCGTTTGAATGCCGACGGCGACGCCGATGCGCGCCTGGGCCTCCACTTCGACCTCACCGTGCCCTTCGCCCGGTACGTCGAGGAGTTCCAGAACGACCTCGCGTTCCCCTTCAAGCGCTTCCAGATCCAGAAGGTCTGGCGGGGCGAGCGGCCGCAGGAGGGCCGGTACCGCGAGTTCTATCAGGCGGACATCGACGTCGTCGGGCGCCAGAACCTGCCGGCGCACCTCGACGTCGAGGTCGCCGTGGTGATGGCGAGGGCGCTTGCCGCGCTTCCGCTGCCCGGCGTGACGATGCGCGTCAACAACCGACGGCTCGTCGAGGGCTTCTACCGCGGCGTCGGGATCGACGACGTGGCGGGCGCGCTGCGCAGCGTGGACAAGCTCGACAAGATCGGGCCTGACGGCGTGCGAGCCGAGCTCGTGCAGCAGGACGTGCCCGAGACAGCGGCCGACGCGATCCTCGAGCTCGCGCGTATCAGCGCACCGGACGGCACCTTCGTCGGCGCGGTCGAGGACCTGTGGGCGACCACCACGACCGTCGCCGACGTCGCCGAGGCCCAGGCGCAGCTGCAGGACGGGCTGGCTCAGCTCGTGGCCCTCGTGGAGGGCGTCAACGCCGCGGTGCCGGGGACGGCCGTGGCCGACCTGCGCATCGCCCGCGGCCTGGACTACTACACCGGCTCGGTCTACGAGACGTTCCTCGACGGACATGAGGACCTGGGATCGATCTGCTCTGGCGGCCGGTACGACTCGCTCGTGGCTGGCGGAGGCTTCCCGGGCGTCGGCATGTCGATCGGTGTCAGCCGGCTCGTCAGCCGCCTGCTCGGCGCGGGTCTCGCGACGGCGTCGCGCGCGGTGCCGACCGCCGTGCTGGTCGCGGTGACGGACGAGGAGTCGCGGGGAGAGTCGTCCGCGGTGGCCGATGCGCTGCGTGCGCGCGGCATCGCCACGGAGGTCGCGCCCTCGGCGGCGAAGTTCGGCAAGCAGATCCAGCACGCGGACCGCCGTGGCATCCCCTTCGTGTGGTTCCCGGCATCCGAGGCGGGCTCGCCCGACGAGGTGAAGGACATCCGCTCCGGTGACCAGGTCCCGGCCGATGCCGCCACGTGGGAGGCCCCGGCCGAGGACCTTCACCCGCGCATCGTCCCTGCCGACTGAGGCCTACCGGGCACGCGCACCCACCTCGCGCGCGCATCTGCCCTGCGTACGGGACAGCACTGCGTACGTGACGGACATGTGGACGTGTCAACCCTGCACGCGGATCGGCGGTGCCCACGCGAGGGCTCTGGGCGTGCACCCACCCAGCACGCGCATCGGCGCTCCGCGACGGGCGAGGCGACGAGCGTACGGTCGGTGCCCGTGACTGAAACCCACGACCTCCCACGCGGCTAGAATTGGTCGCGACACCCCTATCCGGCGCGCCCGTCTAGCGCGCCCAAGAAAGGCTTGAACGTGCTCCGCACCCACCTCGCAGGAAACCTCCGCGCTGCCGACGCCGGCACCACCGTCACCCTCGCCGGATGGGTCGGGCGCCGCCGCGACCACGGTGGCGTGGCCTTCATCGATCTGCGCGACGCCTCGGGCTACGCCCAGGTCGTCATCCGCGAGGACGTCGCCCACTCCCTGCGCAACGAGTACGTCATCCAGGTCACCGGAGAGGTGCGCGATCGCCCCGAGGGGTCGTCGAACCCCAACCTGCCGAGCGGCGAGATCGAGGTCGTCGTCTCCGACGTGACGATCCTCAACGAGTCCGCGCCGCTGCCCATGCCGGTCGACGAGCACGTCACCGTCGGCGAGGAGGCGCGCCTCAAGCACCGCTACATCGACCTGCGTCGCCCGCAGCCGCGCGCGAACATCGTGCTGCGCTCGAAGGCCAACCAGGCCGCGCGCCGCGTGCTCGACCGCCACGAGTTCCTCGAGATCGAGACCCCCACGCTGACGCGCTCGACCCCCGAGGGCGCGCGCGACTTCCTGGTGCCGGCACGCCTGGCGCCGGGCTCCTGGTACGCGCTGCCGCAGTCGCCGCAGCTGTTCAAGCAGCTGCTCATGGTCGCCGGCATGGAGCGGTACTACCAGATCGCCCGGTGCTACCGCGATGAGGACTTCCGCGCGGACCGCCAGCCCGAGTTCACCCAGCTCGACATCGAGATGAGCTTCGTCGACCAGGACGACGTCATCGCGCTCGGCGAGGAGATCGTGCGCGAGCTGTGGTCGCTGATCGGCGTCGAGATCTCGACGCCGATCCCGCGCATCACGTACGCCGACGCGATGGCGCGGTTCGGCTCCGACAAGCCCGACCTGCGGTTCGGCCTCGAGCTCACCGAGCTGACCGACTACTTCAAGGACACACCATTCCGCGTGTTCCAGTCGGACTACGTGGGTGCTGTGGTGATGCCCGGCGGCGCCGACCAGCCGCGTCGCACGCTCGACGCCTGGCAGGACTGGGCGAAGCAGCGCGGCGCGCGCGGCCTCGCCTACGTGCTCATCCAGGAGGACGGCGAGCTCGCCGGACCCGTCGCCAAGAACCTCTCCGACGAGGAGCGCGCCGGTCTCGCCGAGGCCGTCGGCGCCCAGCCCGGAGACTGCGTGTTCTTCGCCGCAGGCAAGCCGGAAGCGTCGCGCGCGCTCCTGGGTGCGGCGCGCCTCGAGATCGGCCGCCGCGTCGGCCTGATCGACGAGGACCGCTTCGAGTTCGTGTGGGTGGTCGACGCGCCGCTGTTCAAGGCCGTCGACTCCGACGATGACGATGTCGCCGTCGGCTCCGGCGCCTGGACCGCCGTCCACCACGCCTTCACCTCGCCCAAGCCCGAATACCTCGACACTTTCGAGGACGTCCCGGGTGAGGCGCTTGCTTACGCCTACGACATCGTGTGCAACGGCAACGAGATCGGCGGCGGCTCGATCCGAATCCACCGCCAGGACGTGCAGGAGCGCGTGTTCAAGGTGATGGGCATCGGTGAGGAGGAGGCCCAGGAGAAGTTCGGGTTCCTGCTCGAGGCGTTCTCCTTCGGCGCGCCGCCCCACGGCGGCATCGCGTTCGGTTGGGACCGCATCGTGGCGCTGCTGGCGAAGGCGGACTCGATCCGCGACGTCATCGCGTTCCCCAAGTCCGGTGGTGGGTACGACCCTCTGACGGCGGCGCCGGCACCTATCACCGCGGAGCAGCGCGCCGAGGCCGGCGTGGACTTCGTGGCGGAGGACGAGGACGCGGACGCGGAGGCGCCTGCCAGCGCCTGAACGCCCTCTGGGGACCCGGAGGGCGGCGACCTTGCCATGGCAGGGCGGGCGGAATCCCCCTAGGTTGGCACCATGGGAGCGAAGGGGCTGGTCGCCGGGGGAGTGCTGACGGTTCTCGTGGTGAGCGCGCTCGCCATGAGTGCTCTGACGGTGACCGCGGCTCCGGCTGCGGCGGCCGAGCCCAATCCCACCATCGCCGACCAGTGCGGCTTCGACACGACGCTCGTGCTGGATGCCTCGGGATCGATCAACAGCGCGGGAGCGACCGAGTCGGTGCGCGGGGCCGCCACCGCGTTCCTTCAGGCGATGTCCGGCACGGACTCGACGGCACGGGTGGTGGACTTCGCGACGTTCGCTCGTGAGAGCGCGCCGTCCACGCTGGTGACGGCCGACACTCTCGCGCCCGGGGGTGTGCACGCCAGGGCCTTGCACGCGTACTACCACCCCAAGCCCCCGGCGCAGCCTGGAGTGAACCCGCATCAGTTCACCCGAGGTGCCGTCGGCTCCGAGAGCAGCTACCGCACCCCGAGAGGTGACTCCACCCAGTACACGAACTGGGATGCGGCGTTGCACCTCACACGCGATGCGCCGCCCGAGCTGGTCGTGTTCGTCACGGACGGCGACCCGACCGCGGTCGATTCGGACCAGCCCGGCGACCCGTTCTACACGGGCGCGTCCGACCCGGATGTGCGCATGAACATGATGGATGGTGACGCGCAAGCGCTCGCTCTGTCGCGTGCGGTCGCGGAGGCCGATGCGCTCAAGCTCGCCGGGTCGCGAGTGCTCGTCATCGGCGTTGGTGGCGCGTTCTCGGGATCGGATTCGGCGACACGCCTCAAGGCGATCTCGGGCGAGGTGGTCGTCAACGATGCCACCGTCGGAACGGTATCGACACTCAACGACTTCGACGTCGCCTTGGTCCGGAACTTCGACACGCTGACCTCGGTGCTGCGCAGCGTGGTGACGCAGCTGTGCTCGCCCTCGCTCACCATTCGCAAGCTCGCGCAGTCCGGCGCGTCCGACGCCTACGCTCCCGCGACAGGCTGGGACTTCACGGCGACGCCCGCTGTTCCGGGAGGGACCTACTCGTGGATCCAGCCCTCTGGCGCTGCCGTCGGGCCGCAGACGGTGACGACCAACGCCAACGGCAACGCGCAGTTCCAGTGGGAGCCTGCGCCGTCGTCGGCCTCCTCCACCGTGACCGTCCAGGAGACGGCGCAGTCCGACTTCACGAGTGACAGATACCGCTGCGAGATCCGCGGCAGCGACGGCTCCGTGACGGTCGACGAGGGGCCCATCGCGACAGGCGGGTTCGATCTCGCTCTCGAGTCCGACAGCATCGTCGCGTGCGAGGTGTGGAACTCGTACGACTACACGCCCGGCGTCACGCTGACCAAGACGGATGCTCCAGCAGTCGTGCGCGGCGACGGGGCGGGCACCGCGGTGACGTCGAGCTTCACCGTGACCAACGACGGCAACACCGACCTGCAGATGGCGGACATCGTCGACGACCTGTGCACACCTGTCACCTACAGCGACGCGGACGGCACGCTCTCGCCGGGAGAGACGTGGAACGCGACGTGCACGCGTACCGTGCAGCATCCCGTCACCAGCGATCCGGTCTCCGTCACCAACACCGCCACCGTGCGCGGCACCGACCCTCGGGGGACCGAGGTTCCCGGAACGGCGACAGGCACCGTCGAGGTCCACACACCCGCGATCGCCGTCGACAAGGTCGGCTCGGTGGCCACGGTCGACGGGTCAGGCGACGTCACCTACACCTACGCCGTCACGAACCCGGGCAACGTGCCGCTCGCGGTCGCCATCACGGATGACATGTGCGCGCCGGTGACGGGCCCGCTCGCTGGCGGCGACACCGACACCGATGGCCTGCTCGACCCCGCCGAGACGTGGGAGTACTCGTGCACGGCCACGATCACGGAGGACACCCACAACACCGTGGAGGTCACCGGCACGCCGCCCCTCGGGCCGCCCGTCACCGCGACCGACACGTGGCTGGTCTCGGTGGTCCACCCCGGGCTCGACCTGACGAAGAGCGCGAGCCGTCACACGGTCCTTGCCGGCGCCACCGTGACGTACTCGTACACGGTCACCACGGGCGGCGGCGACCAGCCCATCACCCCCGCTACGCCCGCGACGCGCGACACGTGGGTGACCGACACCCATTGCGGCCCGGTGGAGTTCGTCGACGGTGACGGCAACGGCGACGGGATCCTGCAGCCCACGGAGACGTGGACCTACAGCTGCGACCAGGTGCTGACCGCGGACACCCTCAACCGCGCGCAGGTCCAGGGGACGCCACCCGGCGGGGGCATCCTCACCGACATCGCGACCGACGTCGTGCGCGTCCTGACGCCCGGGGTCGCCGTGGAGAAGGTCGCGCTGCTCGACACCGTCGAGAGCGGCGGCGAGGCGGGATACCTCTACGCCGTGCAGAACACCGGCGAGGTCGGCCTCACCGGCATCGCGGAGTCCGTCGACGATGACCTGTGCACGCCGCTCGAGGAGCTGTACGTCGATCCCGCGGGCACCGGCGTGCTTCCGCCCGGTGAGGTCTGGCTCTTCGGATGCGTCACGACGCTGGAGAAGGGGCCGGGGAGCGAACCCGCGACGCCGTTCTCCGTCCAGAACACGTTCACCATCACGGCCGTGCCCACCATCCCAGGCATCCCTGGCGAGCCGGGGGTCACCGGACCCCCACTCACGCCCACCGCGACGGCGACGGTGGACGTGGTCCAGCCCGGGATCAACATCGTCAAGTCCGTCTCGGACGACTACGTCCCGGTGGGCTCGGCCGTCGAGTGGACGGCCCGCGTGACCAACACGGGAGACGTGCCGCTGTCCTCGATCGATGTGAGCGACGACAACTGCTCTCCCATGACCTATCAGAGCGGCGACGCGAACGGCGACCAGCTCCTGGACCTCACCGAGGAGTGGGTGTTCACCTGCGGCGACAGCGTGCCGACGGCGATCCTCAACACCGCGACCGTGGTCGGCCACAGCCCGACGGGGACCTCCGTGACGGCTATCGACACGGCACAGGTCGACGTGTACGACGCCCAGATCACGCTCACCAAGGTCGTCGACCGCGAGATCGTGCCGACCGGCACCACCGTCACGTGGACGCTCGAGGCGACGAACCCGGGGTCTGACCCGGTCTCCGCGGTCGCCTTCGAGGACACGCTCTGCGACGGCGTTGTGGGACCCACGGGTGACACGAACACCGACGGGAACCTGGATCCGACGGAGACCTGGGGGTACACGTGCACGAGCGTCATCACGGATCCGCACATCAACGTGGCGCTGATCGGTGGACGCGACCCCGGATCGCAGATCCTGCTCGCCGCGGCGGCGGCCGGCTCGATGCCCTACGACGCGGGGATCGAGGTCGTGAAGACCGCTGACCGCTCGCAGGCGCGGGCCGGCGACGAGGTGACCTACACGTACACCGTCACCAACACGGGCGAGGTGCCACTCGCGGACGTGAGGGACCTCATCGTCGACGACCGGTGCGCGAGCGTGGCCTATGTGTCGGGCGACCTCGACGAGAACGGCCTCCTCACCGGCAGCGGCGACATCTTCGAGACGGGGCCGCCGGAGACCTGGGAGTTCACCTGCGCGGCCGTGCTGACGGCCACCACCACCAACGTCGTGACCGTCACCGGCACCCCGGTGAACCCGCAGTCGCCCACGCCCAGCACGCCGCTGGGCCCGCCGGTCACGCACCAGGGCACGGTGACGGTGGTGGTGCCCGCGGGCGGCACGACCCCGCCGGACCCGGGACAGACGCCGACCACGCCCACCGAGAACCCCCCGACGAGCGGGCTGTCGAACACGGGCGCGTCGGGGCTGCTGTGGCTGTGGGTGGCGGCGACGGCGGTCGCGCTCGGGTTCGGGATTATCGCTGCCGCGACGCGCCGGCGCACCGCCTGAGCCGGCGCGGGGCGGGCTCACGCGCCCGTGCCGGTGACGCCGCCGGAGGGTTCCGCCCTCGCGGAGCGCCGATGCGCGTGCACGGGGTGGTCTCCCGTCTCACCTGGTCTCGGGGCTAGTCTGACTCCACCGTCGCGCGAGTGTCGCGACGCTGGGGGGGAGATGCGGCGTGCACAGTGCGGGCGTGGTGGAGACGAGGCGTTTGCGCGTCGGTGTGTCTCGCGTGGTCGCGGTGCTCGCCATGGCGGTCGTGGCCGTCACCAGCATCGTGGCCGCAGCCGCACCGTCATCCGCCGCCACCGAGGGCTTTCGCGACGTCACGGGCAAGCACCAGTTCTACCGCGAGATCTCGTGGCTGTCGTCGAGCGGGATCACGACGGGATACGCGGACAACAGCTTCCGGCCCGCGAACAAGGTGTCTCGCGAGGCCTTCGCCGCGTACCTCTACCGGCTCGCAGGCAAGCCCCCCGTGAGGCTCCCGTCCCGCTCACCCTTCCGAGACGTGGGCGTCTCGGCGCTGTTCTATCGGGAGATCGTGTGGCTGGCGCAGCAGGGCATCACGACAGGATGGGCCGACGGCTCGTTCCGCCCCAAGGAGCCGATCACGCGGGATGCGATGGCGGCGTTTCTCTACCGCTTCGAAGGTCGTCCGTCGTTCGCTGCACCCGCGCGCTCGCCCTTCAAGGACGTGACGCGCGCGACGAAGTTCTACAAGGAGATCACCTGGATGCGCGCGAGCGGGCGCTCGACGGGATGGTCCGACGGCACGTACCGGCCCTATGCCAGCACCACCCGTGAGGCGACGGCGGCGTTCCTGTTCCGCGGGTACGGTCCGCGGGGCTACACGGCTCCTGCGTACGCGCCACCGACGACGTGGGACCCGGACCGGGACGTCAGCCGGATGCTCAGCGACCCCGAGTCCGTGCTCGTCGTGGTCAACAAGCGGCGACCGCTCGACCCCATCCGCTACGTGCCGCCGGACCTCGTGTCCGTCTCCGGCGTGCCGGGAGGGTCGAACCACCGCCTCCGGCGCGAGGCCGCTCAGCAGCTCACGGCGATGTCGCGCGCGGCCAAGAGCAACGGACTGAGCTTCTCGGTGAGCTCCTCGTACCGCTCGTACAGCTACCAGGCGGGGCTGTTCCGCAACTACTCGAACCGCTTTGGCGTCGCGTCGGCCGAGCGCTTCAGCGCCCGGCCCGGGCACTCGGAGCATCAGACAGGGCTCGGGGTGGACGTGTCGAGCACCGGCTGCACCATCAGCGGATGCTTTGGCACGTCGGCTGTGGGCCGTTGGGTCGCCCGTCATGCTCATGAATACGGCTACATCGTCCGATATCCAGAGGGCAAGACTCACGTGACCGGGTACATCTACGAACCGTGGCACCTGCGCTACGTGGGGGTGGAGCTCGCGAGCGAGATGCGTGCGCGGGGCGTCACCACGCTCGAGGAGTTCTTCGGGTTGGGCAGCGCGCCGACGTACCGCTGACGGTTCGCGGGCGCCGCGACACGCTCGACAGTGGTCTGTCACACACCTGAGAGATCCTTCTGCCGTTCTCAGAACGTGAAGGTTACGGTGGCGTGAAGTCGAGGGCGTCCGCGGGCCTGAACCGGTCGCGGCGCCCACCGGAGGAGGAGCACGATGGTGGCAACGCAGGTGGCCGGAGCCCAGGCGTCGCGAGCGCATGGCGCGATGAGGCGGACGATCGTGGCGGCGGTCCTCGCGCTGCTGGCGGCGGTCGCGGTGGTCCCGGCGACATCGGCGCCGTCGCAGGCGGCGACCACGGGCTTCCGCGACGTCACGAACCACTACCAGTTCTATCGCGAGATCTCCTGGCTCACGGAGAAGGGGATCACCACCGGCTACGCCGGCAACTGGTTCCGTCCCGAGTGGGAGGTCTCGCGCGAGGCATTCGCCGCGTTCCTCTACCGCCTCGCGGGCCGTCCCGGCGTCTCGATGTCGTCTCGCTCGCCCTTCAAGGACGTGCCCAAGAGCCACCAGTTCTACAAGGAGATCGTCTGGCTCGACAAGCAGGGGATCACCACCGGCTGGTCGGACGGCACGTTTCGGCCCGACCAGGCGATCGACCGCAACGCCATGGCGGCATTCCTCTACCGCTACGAGGGCAAGCCGAGCTTCTCCCCGCCGTCGAGGTCGCCCTTCAAGGACCTCAACCGCAGCTCCAAGTTCTACAAGGAGATCACGTGGCTGCGCACGACGGGGATCACCACCGGCTTCGCCGACGGCACCTTCCGTCCCTACGCGAGCACGTCTCGTGCGGCGACGGCGGCGTTCCTGTTCCGCGGCTTCGGCAGCGGCTCCTACAAGGCGCCCACCTACGTGGCGCCGCGCACGCCGTTCAAGGCCAGCGAGGTCCTCTCGGTCGCGCGCTCCCAGGTGGGCTACAAGGAGCCGAGCTTCCGCAAGAACAAGTACAACGACTGGATCGGCGGCAGCAGCGCCTGGTGCCAGGTGTACGTCGGGTGGGTGTTCGAGAAGGCCGGATACCCCGGCTACGTGCCGCGCGAGGCGTACTACGACCAGGACTTCAACCCGCCTGCCGGTCGCTCGACCTTCGTGGGACGCCTGCAGTCCGCAGGTGTCCTCGACTGGAACGTCAGCCTGTCCGACCTCGACCCCGGAGACGTCGTGCTCATCAACTGGGGCACCGGCCAGGGCGTGAGCCACGCGGCGATCGTCGACCGCGTGTCGGGCAACGGCGCGTGGTTCTACGAGGGCAACACCACGTCGGGCACGGGTTCGTCGGCTCGCGGCGTGTTCCACCGCTGGCGTTCGCTCAGCGTCGTCGACGCGGTGTTCACCCCGCAGGCGTACTACGACGCCACGCACTAGGGACATCGTTGGCGTGAGCCGGGTCGCCAGGTCCGGTCGCTGACCCGCGCAGGCAGGCTCGGCTCACGACGACGGCTGGTCGGCAGCCGGGTAGCGCACCATGGCGAGCGCCGATGCGCCCACGACGGCGGCGGCCACGCCCAGGGCGGCGGGGATCGAGGTGGCCTGAGCGAGCGCTCCCACGCTCGCCGCGGTCACGAGCCCCGTGGTCTGGAGCGCCATCGACTCGATCGAGAGCAGGGTCGCGCGCTCCTTCCGCGTGACCGCGCGGTGCAGCAGATCCTCCGAGACGGGGCCGGCGATGCCGATCGCGAAGAAGAATCCTAGGTACGCGACCGCCGCAAGGATCGCGACAGGCACCCCGACCGCGGCGAGGGCAGCCGCGCCAGTGACGAACGCCAGGCCGATGGTGAGCGGCCGCGCACGTTCGGAGACCGCCTTGGCTGCGTCGTGACGACCCAGTGACATGACGCGCGTGGCCACGGGGCTCAGGGCTGCGCCCAGCGCGGAGGCCGCGAAGCCTGCCGTGACGAGCACGGCGTAGGGGCCAGCGGCGGCGTCCGAGCCACCCAGCAGCTCCGAGGCGCGCGTGGGCGCGAGCAGCTCGATGCCCGAGAGCCCGACGCCGAGTCCGGCCGTGAGCAGCAGCAGCCGGCGGATCCTGGGGCTGCCTGCCGCGAGGGCGAGGCCTCGGCGGATCGTCGGTCCCACGCCACGGACTGCCTCGCGCACCGGCACGCGGTCGACGTCCGCGTCGCGCACCCACACCGCGACGAGTGTGGCGTGCACGACGGTGAGCGCGGCTGAGGCGAGGAAGGGCGTCGACAACGCGATGAGGCCAGAGCCGTCGGCGGGGAAGGGCGACAGCGCCACGAGCGGCGCGGCGGCGAGCGCGCCCGCCGCCAGGCCAAGGGACTCGGCAACGCCGCCGCGGGACAGTCCCGGTGCCAGGTCGGCATTCGAATCCGCGTCGAGGGTCGCGTCCACGAACCAGGCCTTGAGCGGACCGGAGTCGAGGGCACGGGCGCACCCGAGCAGGACATAACCCGTGGCGAGCGCCGCCACGCCGCTGCCGAACGCGAGGATCAGCACCGCCACGCCGCCCGTGAGCGCCGCGCCGATGATGATGGGGCGCCGTCCGAGCGCGTCGGCGAGCCCGCCTGTCGGCAGCTCGAGAAGCAGCGTCGCGAGGCTGAACAGCGCCGTGAGCAGCCCGATCGTGGCCAGCGACAGGCCGCGCTGCTCGAGGATGAGGACGAGCACGGGGATCGCGAGGCCGGTCGGCAGCCACCGCAGCGCCGTGAGGATGACAAACCGTCGGCGGATCGCGGCGGGGTCCATGGGCGTGGCTCCTTCTTCTCGTGCGGCCCTCCCGTGCAGCACGGTGATGCAGCCCTCTCGTGCAGCACTGGCGTGCTGCTCTCATGGGGCTCTGTCATGCCGCGCAGCGCCGCGGTAGGGAGAGCCCGCGGCAACGGTACTCGGGCAACGGGCTGGTTGCTTGCACGGACACATGCACTCGACAGGGGGCACACGGCGTGAACCAGGAGAGCGAACCGAGTGCCGGCACCCGACGCTTGGGCCCTGCAATCGATGTCTCCCGGGCCGCCTAGAGTTGGCGGCATGGACCTCTTCGAGTCGACCGAGCGCTCGGGCACGGGCGTCCCGGAGCCGGGACCGAACGCGCCGCTCGCGGTGCGCATGCGGCCGCGCGCGCTCGACGAGGTCGTGGGACAGGCTCATCTGCTGACGGACGGCTCTCCGCTGCGCCGGCTCGTCGGGGAGGACGCGCCGGCGACCTCGGTGATCCTCTGGGGGCCGCCGGGCACGGGCAAGACCACGCTGGCGTACCTCGTCGCGGGCGCGCGGCGGTTCGTCGAGCTGTCGGCGGTGACCGCTGGCATCAAGGACGTGCGCGCGGTCATCGACGACTCGCGCCGCCGCATCGCGACCGGCGACCGGGAGACGGTGCTCTTCGTCGACGAGATCCATCGCTTCACGCGCACCCAGCAGGACGCGCTGCTGCCCGCCGTCGAGAACCGGTGGGTGACGCTCATCGGCGCGACGACGGAGAACCCGAGCTTCTCCGTCGTGGGGCCCTTGCTGTCGCGCTCGCTGCTGCTGACGCTGCAGCCGCTGGCGTCCTCCGACCTCGGGACGCTGCTGGACCGCGCCGTCGCCGAGGAGCGCGGACTGGGCGGCGACGTGTCGCTCGCGCCGGAGGCGCGTGAGCACATCCTCCGGGTCGCCGGGGCCGATGCGCGCAAGGCGCTCACGCTCCTCGAGGCGGTCGCCGACGCCGCCGGCAGCGGGGGAGAGATCACCTCCGAGCTCACCGAGCGCACCATGGACGCGGCGCTGGTCGCCTACGACAAGTCGGGAGACCAGCACTACGACGTCATCAGCGCGTTCATCAAGTCGGTGCGCGGCTCCGACGTCGACGCGGCGCTGCACTATCTGGCGCGCATGGTCGTGGCCGGGGAGGACCCGCGCTTCATCGCTCGACGTCTCGTCATCCTCGCGGCCGAGGACGTGGGCCTCGCAGACCCTCAGGGACTGGTCATCGCCCAGGCGGCCGCGGACGCCGTCACGTTCATCGGCATGCCCGAGGGCCGGATTCCCCTGGCGGAGGCGACCGCGTATCTCGCGACCGCGCCCAAGTCGAACCGGGCGTACCGGGCGATCGACGCGGCCATCGCCGACGTGCGCGCCGGCAAGGCTGGCGTGGTGCCCGCGCATCTGCGGGACGCCCACTACTCGGGCGCCGAGCGCATCGGCCACGGCGAGGGGTACCGCTACTCCCACGACGAGCCCGGCGGCGTGGCGCACCAGGAGTACCTGCCGGAGGCGCTGCGCGGCAGCCGCTACTACACGCCCACCGAGTTCGGCTTCGAGCGCACGCTCTCGGACCGGCTCACGCGCATCCGCGAGATGCTCGGCCGCACGACCTGAGGCTGGCGAGCCCTCGAGGACCGCGTCGCCGGCCGCTCGGCCATCGCCTGCGGGGTCGAACGACGGGCGACGGTTTAGCGCGCGGGCGCGGGTGTGGTGCGCGGGCGTGGGTGTGACGCACGGGCGAGGACAGCGCTGCGCTGCGTGTTCCTCCTGGGGCTCCCGTGGAGTGTGCGGGTGGCTGAATGTTGGCTGGTCAGGGTGTGGTGATGAGTTCGCGGGTGTCGGTGGCGTGTTGGGTGGCGTCCCACTCGGCGATGATCTCGGCGAGCTGGTCGTCGGTGATGAGGTCAGGCTCCGCCCCTTGGTGCGGGAGGCTGCGGATGAAGGCTTCGTCCTCGGGGGGGACGGGTGGGTCGATGAACTGGTTGAGGGTGTGGATGCCGGTGAGGTCGACGTCGAACACGCTCTCGCCACCGGGGTGAGGCGTGCGGTCGGGGTCGAGGTTCGATGGTGGTGTGAAGGTGACGTGTCTACCGTTGATGGTGATGCGCCAGCCCAGGCGGTGGATGTCGTGGTGACATCGGGTGCACAACATGACGCCGTTGTCGAGGTCCGTTAGGCCGCCGTCTTCCCAGAATTGGATGTGGTGGGCTTCGCAGTACTCCGGCGGGGCATGACACTTCGCGCACCCGCCGTCACGTTCAAGCATCGCCAAACGCTGTGCGGCGCTGAATCGGCGTTGGGTGCGGCCAAGCTCCAGCACGGTGCCGTCGCCGGCGAGGACTTCGGGGATGAAACCGGCGTCTCCTGCCAGGCGCCGTGCCTCACGCACCGACACCGGGGTGGTGATCCCGTCGATCTTCGCCAGCCCCACCCCGCCCATCAGGTCTGCCAGGCTCATCCGCACCACGATGGTGGTGCGCACCCCCGACCGATGGGTGTTCGAACATCCCAGGGCGTGGCGGGCGAGGTCGTGCAGTGCGTCGGCGCGGATCTGACCGATGGTGCGGTGCTCGACCGGCTCACCCGTGCACCCCTCACAGTGCCCTTCCAAACAAGCGCCAGGCCCGTCGCAGTCGTGGCGCGCGTGGTTGACCTGACAGCCACACACCTCGGTGATCGCACCGGTGTCGGGGTCGACCTGTCCTGGGGTTCCCGGTCGGGACTGCTTACGGACCTGCAGCGTCGTCATCTGCTCAAGAACGGTCAGGATCGGTGCCGCGGTGACGGCATCGAGCTCGCCATGGAAGACGACCATCCCGGTGTGGTCCTGCTTCCACCACACATACCGCTTGTCGTGGTTGACCCTCTCACGCTCCTGATGCTCCTCCACATCGATCCGCGCGATCGCGCGGGCCACCATGCGCTTGACCAGGTTCACCTGCATACCGCGGGCCTTGTTCACGAACCTGGTCTCCAGCTCCACCAGCGTCTCGGCCGACACCCGTCCGGCCAGCTGGTTCAGACCATTGACGATCGCAGCAGCCGCCTCCACCGCCAGATCACCCGCCACCTGAGCACCCGCCACCAGCGGATACTTGTTACGGGTCCGCTTTACCGGCGGCACCGGCACAGGGGGCTCGGCTTCGAGACCCGGCAGCACCCCAGGCTCCCCAGCAGCCTCAGTGTCAGAACCGGGCTGCACGCCCGGCTCACCAGGCGCCGGCTCCGGAGAGTCGTCCTCGACGGGCGTGAACGCGTCTCCGGCATCGACCGACCAGCGTGCCCGCCCCACCGAGCCACCCTGGATCTTGGAGAACATCGTCGGCGCATCCCCATGACCCTCGACACGGGCCAGACCACCACCGGGCAAGTCCGGATCCGTGCGCCGCGCGATCTCACCGGCATAGCGGGCCTCCAGTGCACCGACCGTGCGCGAGATCTGCCCTACCGTCTCCAACCGGTCCAACAACTCGGCCTTCGCCAACGCCGACACATCCTCACGGGCAGCACCAGCCAGCAGCTCGTGAAGCTGCTTCCAGTCCGCCTCGGTGAAGGTCATGACAACACTCCATCACGAGCCACTGACATCACCGGCACGCCATCCACAGCCACCACCACAGCGGCACCGAGACACACGCGAGAGAAGTCCATGAGCTCATCTCACCACGCGGGTCTGACATCGCTAGAGACGCCCACTTACCAGGCCGAACACCACCACGAACCCAGCAAGCGCATCGGCCCTCCGCAGGATGATCTGGCTAGGATCGTGCACGCATCCGAACCAGGGGAGACCCATGACCACCGCCGCCGCGATCCTCTTCACCGCCATCATCGGCCTCTTGGCGATCTTCCAGCTCGCGCTCGCCGCGGGCGCGCCGCTCGGACGCTTCGCCTTCGGCGGCCAGCACGACGGCGCTCTCCCACGCCACCTGAGGATCGCCTCGGCGCTCACCGTGCCCGTCTACGCCTTCATGGCGATCACGGTGCTGGACAACGCGGGCCTCACGGACCTGCTCGGCGACGGCTTCGAGCGCATCGCGCTGTGGGTGATCATCGCCTTCCTCGCGCTCAACACCGTCCCGAACGCCATCAGCCGCTCGCGTGCGGAGCGGTTCACGATGACGCCTACGCTGGTGGTGCTGACCGCGTGCGCGCTCATCGTGGCACTCACGAGCTAGGTGCCGCCACGCGCACCCACGACAGCCTCCACAAGCGGCCCGCAACCTGGTAACATAGTTCAGCCCTCGCGGACGGTTGGCTGCTGTCGCCGCGAATCAAGCAATCACGAACTTCTCCGTGCGCTTCCGCGCGCGCGGACCAGTGAAGGAAATCATGACCTCTGTTCAGAAGGCACGCCGCCAGGTGCGGCTGTCCCGCGCCCTGGGCCTCGCTCTGACGCCCAAGGCCGTCAAGCACTTCGAGAAGCGCCCGTACCCGCCCGGCGAGCACGGTCGTACCGCTCGCCGCAAGGAGAGCGACTACGCCGTTCGTCTGCGCGAGAAGCAGCGTCTTCGCGCGCAGTACGGTCTCCGCGAGAAGCAGATGACCCGCGTCTTCGCCGAGGCTCGCAAGGAGTCCGGCCTGACCGGTGAGGCGTTCGTCGAGCTCCTCGAGATGCGTCTCGACGCGCTCGTGCTGCGCTCGGGCTTCGCCCGCACCATCCTGCAGGCGCGCCAGGCCGTTCTGCACCGCCACATCCTCGTGGACGGTCAGATCGTCGACCGCCCCTCGTTCCGCGTGAAGCCGGGCCAGACCATCCAGGTCAAGCCCAAGGCCGTCACCATGGAGCCCTACATGGCCGCCGCCGCCGGTGCACACCGCGACGTGCTGCCCGAGGTTCCGGACTACCTGGACGTCCAGCTCGAGAAGCTGACGACCAAGCTCGTCCGTCGCCCCAAGCGCGCCGAGGTCCCCGTGACCTGCGAGGTGCAGCTGGTCGTCGAGTACTACGCCCGCTAAGCGAGCAGGTCGAACACAGACACGCGAAGCCGCTGGGTCCGCTCGGACCCAGCGGCTTTGTCATACTTGGGGGTCGGTGCCCCCCGGCACTCACAAGGGTCACCCCCGACAGCAGCGCCGATGCGCTGGCAGACTTGGCATGACACGCCCACTTCCCATGGAGGACAGGATGCGCACCGCGGACATCCGACAGCGCTGGATCGTCTACTTCGCGTCGAAGGACCACCACATCCAGCCGAGCGCATCTCTGGTGTCGCCCGACCCGAGCCTGCTGTTCACCGTGGCCGGCATGGTGCCCTTCATCCCGTACATCATCGGGACCGAAGACTCGCCCCACCCGCGCATCGCGTCGGTCCAGAAGTGCATCCGCACCAAGGACATCGAGGAGGTCGGCAAGACCACTCGGCACGGCACGTTCTTCCAGATGCTGGGCAACTTCTCGTTCGGCGACTACTTCAAGGAAGGCGCGATCGACTTCGCGTGGGACCTGCTCACCGGGTCCGAGGACGAGGGCAAGTACGGGCTCGACCCCGAGCGCCTGTGGGTGACCACCTGGATCGAGGACCACGAGGCGCACTCGGCGCTGCGCAACATCGGCGTGCCCGACGAGCACATCGTGAAGCTGCTGCGCGAGGAGAACTTCTGGGACACCGGCCAGCCCGGCCCCGCGGGCCCGTGCGCCGAGTGGCATTACGACCGCGGCCCCGAGTTCGGTCCTGAGGCCGTGGGCGGCACCGTCGACCCCGGCGGCGACCGCTACCTCGAGATCTGGAACCTCGTGTTCGACCAGTTCCTGCGCGGCCCCGGCTCGGGCAAGGACTACCCGCTCATCAAGGAGCTCGACCAGAAGGCCATCGACACCGGCGCCGGACTCGAGCGCATCGCGTACCTCAAGCAGGGCGTGGGCAACATGTACGAGATCGACGAGGTCTTCCCGGTCATCGCGAAGGCACAGGAGCTCTCGGGCAAGGAGTACAAGGCCGACGAGGGCGACGACGTCCGCATGCGCGTGGTCGCGGACCACGTGCGCAGCGCGATGATGCTCATGCACGACGGGATCGTCCCCGGCAACGAGGGCCGCGGATACGTGCTGCGCCGCCTCATGCGCCGCACGGTGCGGTCGATGCGCCTGCTGGGCGTGGAGGACCCGAGCCTGCCCACCCTCATCGAGACCTCGTACGAGGCGATGAAGGCGTCCTACCCCGAGCTCGGCGACAGCTTCGCCAAGGTCCAGGGCATCGCGGCCGCCGAGGAGGACGCGTTCCGCCGCACCCTCACACAGGGCACGACGATCCTCGACACGGCGGTGGCGAAGGCGAAGTCCTCCGGCTCGACCACGCTCGGCGGCGCCGACGCGTTCCAGCTCCACGACACGTACGGCTTCCCGATCGACCTCACCCTCGAGATGGCGGCCGAGCAGGGCGTCACGGTAGACGAGGCGGGCTTCCGCTCCCTCATGACCGAGCAGAAGGAGCGTGCGCGCGCCGATGCGAAGGCCAAGAAGGGCGGCCACGCGGACGTCAGCGTCTACCACGCGGTGGGCGAGAAGACCCCGACGGCGTTCCGCGGCTACGACGAGCTGTCGCTGACCAGCACGGTCGCGGCCGTGATCAAGGACGGCGTGTCCGTTCCCGTCGCGACCGCGGGCGACACCGTCGAGGTCATCCTCGCGGAGACGCCGTTCTACCCGGAGTCGGGCGGCCAGGACGCCGACTCGGGCGAGATCCGCTCCGGCAACGCGACGCTCAACGTCATCGACGTCCAGCGCCCGGTGACGGACGTCATCGTCCACACGGTCACGGTCGAGGAGGGCGAGATCGCCGCGGGCGACCAGGTGTCCGCAGAGGTGGACGCGGTCAACCGCCGCCTGGCGAGCAAGGCGCACTCCGCGACCCACCTGATCCATTCGGCGCTCCACGAGGTGCTCGGCGACGACGCGACGCAGGCCGGCTCGTTCAACAAGCCCGGCTACATGCGCCTGGACTTCGCGTGGCGCCAGGGCATCTCGCTCACCGCACGCGAGGAGATCGAGGGCATCGCCAACCGCGCGATCCGCGAGGAGCTGCCCGTCAGCACCCAGGTGATGAGCCTCGACGAGGCGCGCAACCTGGGCGCCATGGCGCTGTTCGGCGAGAAGTACGGCGACCGCGTGCGCGTGGTCGAGATCGGCGGACCGTTCTCGCGCGAGCTGTGCGCGGGCACCCACGTCGACAACTCGGGCCAGATCGGGCTGCTGTCGGTCACGTCGGAGGGCTCCGTCGGCTCGGGAGCGCGCCGCATCGAGGCGCTCGTCGGCGCGGACGCGTTCCAGTCCCTCGCGGCGGAGCGCGCGATCGTCAACGAGCTCACCACCACGCTGAAGGCGCGGCCCGAGGAGCTCAGCGACCGCATCGGCGCGCTGCTGGCCCGCCTGTCGGAGACCGAGAAGCAGCTCACCTCGTACCGCCAGCAGGCGATGCAGCAGGTGGCTGGGCAGCTCGTCGAGACCGCGACTGAGGTGAACGGTGTCCGCGTGGTCGCCCACGAGTCGGTCAACGCTGCCGACGGCGACGACCTGCGCACCCTCGTCACGGACGTCCGTGCGCGCCTCGGCGAGGGCGAGCCCGTCGTCGTGGCCGCATCGGCCGCGTTCAATGGCCGCCCCCAGATCGTCATCGCGACCAACCAGGGCGCGCGTGACAAGGGGCTGCGCGCCGGAGACCTCGTCAAGACCGCATCGGCCGTGCTCGGCGGAGGTGGCGGGGGCAAGCCGGACCTCGCCCAGGGCGGCGGTCAGGACGCGGGTCGTATCGCCGATGCGCTCGTCGCCGTTCGCGACGCCGTCGCCTCGGCGTAGTTTGGCACGACAGAGTTCGGCACGGCGGAAGACCACACGGAGCGAGGGAGACGGCTTGGACAGGGGAGTGCGCCTGAGCGTCGACGTGGGCACGGTCCGCATCGGCGTCGCGGCGTCCGATCCTGACGGACTCATGGCGTTCCCCGTCACCACCGTCCCGCGCGGCGAGGGCGACGTGGCCCAGGTGGCCGCGATCGTCGCCGAGCGGGGTGCCATCCGGGTGTTCGTCGGGCTACCGCGTAAACTGTCCGGGAAGGATGGCGACAGCGCGGCACTCGCGCACCGATTCGCCGCGGAGCTGTCGGAACGATGCGACGCGGTGGTTCGTTTGGTGGACGAGCGTTTCTCGACCGCATCGGCGCAGCATGCCATGAGGCAGGCAGGACGCAGCGCCAAGCAGCAGCGACAGGTGATCGACCAGGCTGCCGCTGTGGTCATCCTGGAGAACGCATTGGACATTGAACGACAGGGGAACCTCGATAGGGTGACCTACGAGCCGGATCCCAAGGGGAATGATGACTGACCTTTTTGAGGCTGAGGTGACGACGACGACGTCGCTCGACATGCGACGTCTACAGCGTCAGAAGCGCCGCGCCGCCCGTCGCCGCTGGACGCTCGTCGTCGCGGCCGTGGCGCTGGTGCTGGTCGCTATCGGCGGCTCGATCGCGTGGAACTTCGTGAAGTCCTTCGAGTCCGCGGAGTCCAACGTGGCGGCGGACTACGAGACCGCCGGCCAGGGCCTCGTGCAGGTCGTCGTGGAGCAGGGCGACACCGGCGCGGACATCGCGCAGACGCTGTACGACGCTGGCGTGGTCGCCTCGACCGAGGCGTTCATCACCGAGGCTCGCAACAACCCCGAGTCGGCGTCGATCACGCCGGGCTACTACTACATGCAGCGCGAGATGAAGGCGGAGTACGCGCTCCTCACGCTGCTCGACCCGAACAGCCGCAACGAGCTGTCCCTCACCATCCCCGAGGGCAAGACGGTCGACGACTACTACCAGCGCATCGCGAACCTCACCAACGCGTCCCTGGAGGAGGTCCAGGCGGTCGCGGAGAACCCCGAGGCGCTGGGCCTGCCCGAGGAGGCCGACGGCAACCTCGAGGGCTGGCTGTTCCCGTCGACCTACCGGTTCAACCCCGACGTGCAGCCGGCGGACATCCTCGCGGAGATGATCGAGCAGACCATCACCGTGCTGGACCGCAACGGCGTCGCCGAGGAGGACCGCGAGGACGTGCTCACGATCGCGTCGATCATCGAGCGCGAGTCGCGCCTCGAGGAGGACCGCCCGATGGTGTCGGGCGTCATCCACAACCGCCTCGACATCGACATGCGCCTCGAGATGGACTCGACGGTGAAGTACCTCAGCCCGTCGGACGGCGTGTACACCTCGGACGAGGAGCGCGCGATCGACAGCCCGTACAACACCTACCTGTACGCGGGTCTGCCCCCGGGGCCGATCGCCGCGCCGGGAGAGGCATCCATAAAGGCCGCCATCGCTCCCGCCGAGCACGACTACCTGTTCTTCGTGACCGTCAACACGGACACCGGCGAGACGCTCTACGCCGAGACCTTCGACGAGCACCAGAAGAACGTCATCATCGGCCAGGAGTGGGCGCGCGAGAAGGCCGCCGAGGCTGAAGACGAGATCACGGACTAGCGCGGGCAGATGAGCAGTCGCCGCGCCGGCGTGCTCGGCAGCCCCATCGCGCACTCGCTGTCCCCGTCGCTGCACCGCGCAGCGTACGCCCACCTGGGGCTCGACTGGGAGTACGAGTCGTACGAGGTCGACGCCGAGGCTCTGCCGGGGTTCGTCGAGGCGCTCGACGGGTCCTGGGCGGGGCTGTCGTTGACGATGCCGCTCAAGGTCACGGCGCTGCCGCTGGTCGACTTCGTCGAGCCGATGGCGAAGCTCGTGGGCGCGATCAACACCATCGTCGTGCAGCCGGTCACCGACCACCTGCAGCTCGTGGGCGCCAACACGGACGTCCACGGCGTGGTCGCCGCCCTCGCCGAGGGCGGTGTGACGCGCGCCACGCGGGGTGTCGTGGTGGGCGGGGGAGCGACGGCGACGTCCGCTCTCGCCGCCCTCGGGCGCATCGGCGTGACCCGGCCCGTCGTCGTCGTGCGCAGTCGCGGGCGGGCCGGCGGACTCCTGCGCGCCGCGACCAAGATGGGCATCGAGCCGCGCTTCGTCTCGTTCGACGAGGCGCCCGGACTGATGGCCGATGCGCAGGCAGTGGTCTCCACCGTTCCCGTGGTGGTGGGAGAGACGCTCGCGGGTGGTTTGGGTGGGTCTGTCCCCGCTGGCTCGGTGCTGCTCGATGCGGTGTATGACCCCCTTGTCACGCCCCTCGGCGCCGCGTGGCGGGACGCTGGAGGCACGTTCGTGCCGGGCACCCGAATGCTCCTGCATCAGGCCGCTGAACAGGTACGACTCATGACGGGAAGGACCGTTCCGGTGGCGGTTCTGGAGGACGCGCTGCCCCCTCAGTGAAGTGAGTCACACTTATCTGTGAGACCTCTCAGACGCGTGCTAGTTTGCCCGGCATGCGCTAAATGCGCTGGTGCCTTGGAGGGGGACTGGTGAAGCAGCTGGGGTCGATCCTGCTGGACGATGGTGTGCTCTCGGAAGAGCAGCTCATGGAGGCCATCGACGAGCAGACGGAGAGCGGGCAGTCCTTGGGACGCACGCTTGTCGAGCTCGGCATGATCAGCGAGGGCCAGCTCGTGCGGGCGCTCGCCTCGCAGGTCGGCATGGAGTTCGTCGAGCTCGCCGAGTACCCCGTGGACCGCTCCGCCGTGTCTCTCGTGCCCGGCGCCGTGTGCCGCCGCCACAACGCGCTGCCGATCGGCATCTCCGACGGCATCATCCGCGTCGCGATGTCGAACCCCGGCAACGTGGTCGCCGTCGACGACTTCCGCACCATCACCGGCCTCGAGGTCGTGCCGGTCGTCGCGACGCACGACGACGTCATCTCGGCCATCGACCGCTACTGCCGTTCCGACGCCGAGCTCGGCCACCTGCAGGAGGAGCTGTCCGAGACGGAGGTGTCGGTCGACGAGGACCCGCTGTCCGCCGGCGTGGGCGAGGACGACGCGCCCATCGTGCGCTTCGTGAACCTGCTCATCTCGCAGGCCGTCCAGGACCGCGCCTCGGACATCCACATCGAGCCCGGCGAGAAGGAGCTGCGCGTCCGGTACCGCATCGACGGCGTGCTCCACGAGATGCAGACCGCGCCCAAGTCGATCGCCAACGGCGTCACCAGCCGCCTGAAGATCATGGCCGACATCGACATCGCCGAGCGCCGCAAGCCGCAGGACGGTCGCCTGTCGGTCAACCACCAGGGCCGCAAGGTCGACCTGCGTGTCGCGACCCTTCCCACGGTGTGGGGCGAGAAGGTCGTCATGCGTATCCTCGACAACTCGACCGCGACGCTCGCGCTCGAGGACCTGGGCATCCGCGAGTCCAACTACACGGCCTATTCGCAGACGTTCACGAAGCCGTACGGCATGATCCTCGTCACCGGCCCCACGGGTTCGGGAAAGTCGACGACGCTGTACGCGACGCTCAACCAGATCACCCGGCCGGAGATCAACGTCATCACCGTCGAGGACCCGGTCGAGTACCGCATCCCCGGCATCAACCAGGTGCAGGTCAACCCCAAGGCGGGCCTGACGTTCGCGTCGGCTCTGCGTTCGATCCTGCGTGCCGACCCCGACGTCGTGCTCCTCGGTGAGATCCGTGACCACGAGACCGCGCAGATCGCCATCGAGGCGGCGCTCACCGGTCACCTCGTGCTGTCCACGCTGCACACCAACGACGCGCCGTCCGCGCTGACGCGACTCATCGAGATGGACATCGAGCCGTTCCTCGTGGGATCCGCGATCGACTGCGTCGTGGCGCAGCGCCTCGCGCGCCGCCTGTGCAACCACTGCGCGGTCGAGTACCAGCTCGAGGCGGACGAGATCCCCGAGAGCATCGAGTGGGACTCGTCGCAAAAGCCGCCGGTGGTGTTCCGGCCCGAGGGCTGCCAGCGCTGCTCGAACACGGGCTATCGCGGCCGCGTTGCGCTGCACGAGGTCATGGTCGTGAACGAGGACCTCGAGCGGCTCGCCGTCGCCCGCGCCTCGTCGGCCGAGATCGCTCGCACCGCGAAGGCCAACGGCATGGAGACGCTGCTCATGGATGGCTGGGCGAAGGTGCTCGAGGGCACCACGTCGGTGGAGGAGCTGTTCCGTGTGGCGAAGTGATGACCGCGTGACGGTGCGTGAGGCGATGGTGCTTGAGTACCAGGGTCTTCGCGCCGATAGGGAGTGCAGCAACCAGCCGGCACGGGTGAGCGCCCGGGCCGCAGGGGAGGATTCATGACCAGCTTCATGCCTGAGGGTCAGGCGGGAGGGCCCGGCGTTCCCGCCGCTCCGCAGCCGATGGCCTCGCAGCCTGGATTCTCGCCTCAGCCGCCGGCGGGGCAGCAGCCCGTGCCGCCGCAGGGCGCGCCGCAGCCTGGTGTTACGCAGCGTCAGCCCATGTCGGCGCCGCAGCCGACCTCTGGCCAGATCCCGCAGGGCCACTTCGCACCGGCTCAGCCCGCTCAGCCGCCGGCGCCGCAGCAGCCCGTCCGTCAGCCGATGTCTCAGGTGCCCGCCCAGGCGGCGTCGCCGGTGGCGTCGGCGACGCCCGCTCAGACCGCATCGGCCGCTGGTGCCGCGGGTGCAGGTGCGGCGGCCCCCGCCGCCCACAAGCGCATCGGCATGAGCCAGGACGCCCACGAGGGCGATCTCGACATCTCGATGGCGCTGCGCGCGATGCTTCAGGCGAAGGCCTCGGACCTCCACGTCACCACGGGCGCGCCGCCCATGGTGCGCGTCGACGGCGGCCTGCGTCCCATCGAGGGCTTCCCGCGGCTGGAGAAGGAGGGCCTCCAGCGGGCGCTCTACCAGATCCTGACGCAGGCGCAGCGAGAGAAGTTCGAGGAGGAGCTCGAGCTCGACTTCTCCTACGCGCTGGTGGGCGAGGCTCGCTTCCGCGTCAACATGTACAAGCAGCGCGAGTCGGTCGGTGCGGCCTTCCGTCTGATCCCGTACGAGATCAAGCCGCTCGAGGCGCTCGGCGTCCCTGAGGTGGTGGCGAACTTCGCCTCGCTGCCGCGTGGTCTGGTCCTCGTGACGGGCCCCACGGGTTCGGGCAAGTCGACGACGCTCGCGTCGCTCGTGGACCTGGCGAACCGCGCGCGCCGCGCGCACATCATGACGGTCGAGGATCCCATCGAGTTCCTCCACCGTCACAAGCGCTCGCTGGTGAACCAGCGCGAGGTGGGTGCGGACACCAAGTCCTTCCAGCGGGCGCTCAAGCACGTGCTGCGCCAGGACCCGGACATCATCCTCATCGGCGAGATGCGTGACCTCGAGACCATCTCGGTCGCGCTCACCGCGGCCGAGACCGGTCACCTCGTCTTCGCGACGCTGCACACGCAGGACGCGGCGCAGACCATCGACCGTGTGATCGACGTGTTCCCGGCGGAGCAGCAGGGCCAGGTGCGCGTGCAGCTCGCGACCGCGATCCAGGGTGTCGTCTGCCAGACGCTGCTGCCGCGCTCGGACACGAGCGGCCGTGCGGTCGCCGTCGAGGTCATGGTCGCGACGCCGGCCATCCGCAACCTCATCCGCGAAGGCAAGACGCACCAGATCTACACCGCGCTTCAGGCCGGCGCCGCGCTCGGTATGCAGTCCATGGACCAGCACCTCGCGGACCTCGTGAAGTCGTCGGTGGTCGCCTACGACGATGCACTCGAGATGTGCCAGTCCTACGAGGAGTTCAACAGGCTCTGTGGCCGGCACGGGAGGGTGGAGTAGGTCATGGCGAATACGTTCAGCTACGTCGCTGTCGACGCGTCGGGCAAGAAGGTCAAGGACACGGTCGAGGGGACGTCGTCGCAGGCCGTCGCCGCGCAACTTCGCGCCAAGGGCCTGACGCCGCTGTCGGTCGAAGACGGCATGGCGACTGGCCTCAACCGCGACATCAAGATCCCGGGCTTGAGCGACAAGATCGGGCTCAAGGACATCGCCGTGATGTCCCGCCAGCTCGCGACGATGATCGACTCAGGGCTGTCGCTACTCCGCGCCCTCATCATCCTCGTCGAGCAGACCGAGAACAAAGCGCTGGCCAACGTGCTCAGCGACGTCCGCAACGACGTCGAGGTTGGTCGGTCGTTGTCGGCGGCACTTGCCAAGCACCCGCAGGTGTTCCCGCCGCTCATGGTCAACATGGTCAAGGCCGGCGAGGTTGGCGGTTTCCTCGACGAGACCCTGGTGGCTCTCGCCGAGAACTTCGAAGACGAGGTCAAGCTTCGCTCCAAGGTGAAGTCGGCGATGACGTACCCCGTCGTCGTGCTGTGCATCGCCATCATCGCAGCTACGGCAATGCTCCTGTTCATCATCCCAGTCTTCGCCGACATGTTCTCTGGTCTTGGCGCAGAGTTGCCCCTGCCGACGCAGATCATGATCACGCTGTCGGACTGGCTCAAGGTCGCGATCATTCCGATCATCGTCCTTGTGTTCGTGTTCTTGTGGTGGTGGGGCCGTCACAAGAACGACCGCTGGCTGCGGGAGAAGCTCGACCCGCTCAAGCTCAAGGCGCCGGTCTTCGGTGCGCTCGTCAAGAAGATCGCGCTTGCGCGCTTCTCAAGGAATCTCTCAGCCATGCTCAAGGCCGGCGTGCCTATCCTCCAGGCGCTGAGCATCGTCGGAGAGGCGAGCGGCAACACCGTGGTCGAGAAGGCCACCCTCGATCTTCAGGATGCTGTGCGGAAGGGTCAGTCCATCACATCCAACATGGCGGGCAGCGCGGTCTTCCCGCCCATGGTTGCCCAGATGATGGCGGTCGGAGAGGATACGGGCGCGCTCGACACCATGCTGACCAAGGTCGCGGATTTCTACGACCAGGAGGTCGAGTCCACGACCGAACAACTGACGAGCCTTATCGAGCCGCTTTTGATCATGTTCGTCGGCATCATCGTCGGTGGAATGGTCATCACGATGTATCTGCCCATGTTCTCGATCTACGATCAGATCCAGTAGACATGCCAAGTGGAATGTGTCACAGAGTACTAGGTGACCCCAGGCAGATCCGGTAGAAAAGTGTCATCGAGGGAAACGGAAATCTCTCGACAAACCGTGCCAGAAGGGCAGTAGTCCTGGCTAGTTGAGGGTAATCACTGGTCGGCACCTGAATGCCACGCCGTGGTATTTGAAATCGAAGAAGAAAACTGGAGGGGACGAGCATGATCGCTCGCATTCAGCAGTCCATGAAGGAGAAGGACCAGGGCTTCACCCTGATCGAGCTCCTCGTCGTCATCATCATCATCGGCATCCTCGCGGCCATCGCGATCCCGGTGTTCCTTAACCAGCGCGAGCGCGCGGTCGACTCGGGTGTCGAGTCCGACCTGCGAAACATCGCCACCAACGTGGAGACGTTCTTCGTCGACAACCAGCGCTACCCCACTACGGCCGAGGTTCCGGAGGGTACGGGTTCGATCACGATCGCCGCGACGGATGACTCCGAGGCCAACACGATTCAGTTCTCGGCCAACGAGACGACGGTTACCTACACGGCGATCGACGGAGGCTTCCAGCTCCTCGGCACCAACGCCAATGGTGACGATGCTGACCCGGCCGACGACGGCGGAATCAGCTACGACAGCACCACGGGCGGTCTGGGCTAATTCAGGCGGCTCAGATCTGGTGAGCGCCTAGATTCAGCGCGGCACCGGTCAGCCAACGGTCGGTGGGAGAGGATGCGAGTCCTCTCCCACCGACCCGCAGCAGTTTTCACCCACGGCGCGACGATCGTCGTCAGCAATCCGCACATCGTCAACGAGGTCGAGAATCAGCTGAGGGGAGCGCGGAACGTGGCTAAGCCAAACGCAGAGCGACAGCGCGACTTCGACGCGCCCGAACACGACGCAGGCTTCACCCTCGTCGAGGTGATGGCGGCTCTCTTCATTCTGAGCCTGGTCTCCCTCGCCTTCCTTGCCCTGTTCCTCAGCGGCGTCAGCAAGACTTCCGACCTCCAGCGCCAGCAGGCTGCGGTGGGCATCGCCAACTCGGCCATGGACTCAGTCCGCTCCGTTGCTGGCGGGGCCGTAAATGCCACCGGGACCGCCGGCATCGTGAAGGGCCGTTCGTACTCCGCGGTCCAGACGGTGTGGGACGCGGCCGACCCGGCCGACACCGTCGACATGAACCCTGTGTCCGACCCTGATCCTGGCCTTGAGCAGTGGGTTCCGGTGCGCGACACCGCTTTCGTCGACGGTCAGGAGTACACCATCGACACGCTGATCGGCTCGTGCTACCGCCTGCGCGCCGCTTCGACGATCTCCCAGGACTGTGTCAAGGCAAACCCCGGCGGCACCAACTACATCCAGATGTACCGTGTGCGCGTCGTCGTCAGCTGGGACACGGGGAGCGGAGAGCAGTCGTACCGGCTCACCTCGCTGGTCGACCCGAGCGGCGATCCGACATGGAACACCGTTGTGGGTCCCTTCGCCTACGACGATGAGTTCAGCGTCGACGCGAACGCCACTCCTTCGTTCCATGCGATCGTCTCGAACGACACGGTCGAGTACGACGAGACCGGTTCCAGCAGCCCGATTCGGGGACTCTCGTCGGTGTCACCCGGTGGCTTCGGCGCCTCGGTGGGGGTGCAGACTGCGCGCGGCATCGACGGCGTCGTCTTCGACCCGCCGAACGACCACTCGGGAACGATGACCTTCACCTACGGCGTGCGGAGTTCGGCGGGAGAGGAGTCGGCCGTGCCGGCGACCGTCACCGTCCGCGTCCTGCCGAACCCTGATGCGGATGCGCTCTTCGTCGAGCCCAGCACCACCACCGTCATCAACGACGAACTTCTCGACGGTGACCGCGGCGTCAACACGATGAGCGCGGGCGAGTCGATCCGCATCGTGCCAGTACTCGATACCAGCGTAGACATGTTCGGGCTCGAGCCCGAACCTGAGACTGTCGCTGCGCGCGAGCAGGATGCTCAGGATCTCCGCGACATCGGCGTCAGCGTCGATGGGGCCGGCAACGTGTCCTTCGCGGCTCCCGACACCGAGAATGTCACAACCCGCTTCTACTACTACTTGGTCAACGAGTCTGCGGACAACGTGCTCCCCAGCCGTACTCCGGTCGAGGTGACGCTCACCACGCAGGTTCGTCCTTTGGAAGTCAACGACTTCGAGCTTGAGTTCGACGCCGCCACCGGCGATGTCTGGCATCCCATCGACTGGCGGGACGAGACCGGCAACGAAGATGACATCCGCATTCGCATCCTGAACGCGGATGACGCTGACCTCGCAGGACTGCTCGACCTCGATGGATCCGCACCCGGGACGGGGTCGGACCCTGCGCCTGGCGAGGAACTTGAGTTCCTGGCGGCGGCCTCGACGATCGGTACCTACGAGATCGAGTACGAGGTGGTGTCGCCGGGCGACCGCGCGAGCGACGACACCGCGACGATCACGATCCGTGTCGTGCCCACGGCATCCAACGTCACTCATCCGGAGGTCCGCAGGTCGACCACGACCGATATGCGGCTCTCCAACGTGGGGGTGCCCGCGAGCGGCATGCGCGTGGTGGTCGCGGGCCAGCCGACATCACAGTGCGGGTCGGCAACTGCGGTGTCCAATGACTTCGTCCGGTACCAGGCACCGTATTGGAATGGCGGCTCGCAGACGCGCAACTGCAGCTTCACGTATCGATTGGTGTCGTTGACGGACCCCACCCTCGTCTCAGATGAAGCAACGGTGAGCGTGAGGGTTCGCAGGTGATGACGGCCGCGCTGAACAGGGGCGTGGCGCTTCGCCGCCGGGTTCGCGCTGCGCGTGAGGGCGCGGATGACGGGTTCACAGTCATCGAGCTCATGGTGTCGATGATCATCTTCACCATCGTGATGATCGTGATCATGGCTGCGGTGTCCAGCATGACGGCGACCGCGGTGCGCACTCAGGCCGTCTCTGACAACACCACGCAGTTCCGCACGGTCTTCCAGCGCCTGGACAAGGAAGTGCGCTACGCGAGCGACATCAACGTGCCGGCGCGCGTGAACGGCAACTGGTACGTGGAGTACCTCATCCCTGCCAACACGGCGTCCGGAGACGCTGAGTGCGTCCAATGGAGGGTTCGGGGCACCACGGCCGAACTGCAGCGGCGTTCATGGGATCCCGAGGCTCCGAGTTCCGTGTCGGGATGGATCACTGTGGCGACTCAGCTCCGCAATGACCTCACGGACTCTTCCGACCAGCCCTTCACGATGCTGCGGGCTGGCCAAGCACGCGCAGACGCTCCCAATTACGTGAACCAGCGGCTTGCTGTGTATCTCGACGCCGGCATCGGCGAGTCACGCGACGCGTCAGGCGGGCAGCTGGACGTGACACTGGTGGCGCGCAACTCGTCAACAAGTTCGGTCACGAACGGCACGCCAGCTGAGACTGTGTGCCTCGGAGGGGGAGTCGACCGGCCATGAAGATCCTCGATCGTGCCCTGATGCGTCGTGACGACGGCGTCGCGATGCTGTCCGTCCTGATGCTGATGATGGTGCTCACCGTGCTCGCGATCCTCGTGCTCGGTGCTGTGCTGACTCAGGTAAACCCCACACTGTTCAGCGACAAGAACAGCCGGACACTTGCCGCGGCACAGGCGGGCTTGGACGTCACAGCTGCACAGGTGCGGAATGCCACGGCGCCTGATGGCACCGGAGCCATCATGGGCGATATCCACAGACTGCCGTGCATCGTCGAGGGGACCGTCGACAATTCGGGGGACACCACCTATCGGGCGACAGTCGAGTACTACAAGGACGACCCGACCACCAGGGACGAGACGTGGCGTGCGGCCAACCAGCTACGTTGCTACACCGGTACTGGCCTCAACGGCGGCGTCAGAGACGTCCCTCGCTTCGCAGTCATCGAGTCTGAGGGCTTCGACGTGACGGCGACGGCACAAGTCGACCGAGCGGATCGCGTCGTCGAGGCGACCTACCAGTTCCAGTTGACGACCATGAAGGTGAGCGGTGGTCAGATCTACGACGACGACCTCCAGTACTGCCTGGTCGCGGACCATGCCGGCGAGGGAGCGAACATCCGCTACCGGCCGGCTGGGCACAGCGACTGCAACGAGAAGACGGCTCTGAACTCGTGGACGTGGGACGAGGACTACATGCTCCACCTCGCGTCCTCTGACCTCCCGGGTGTGATCCCGATGTGCATCTCGGGCCGGCCATGGTCGAACGGCTCCGCACGTGCGGTCACCTTGCAGGAGTGCGCACTCGGAACCCGTGACGACCTCGGTCAGCGGTTCTCGTGGACCGGCTCGCACACGTGGCGGGGACAGAACTCCGCGAACACGGCATACGCCGACAGCTACCTCGTGAATCAGGACTCGCGAGTCGACGCGAACGACGCCTTGTCCGCCGCGAATTCGGCGACCAACAAGTCGGTCACACCTGAGCCTGCCGTGGGCAAGGGCAACGCGTCCTACGCGACCAATCAGGTGGTGAACTTCCACGAGTTCGGTCGTTGCCTCGACGTGACCGATGAGGACATCAACAAGTCCTACATGATCGCCTACCCCTGCAAGCAGGACCCGAGTGGCTTCGGCAGCTTCAAGTGGAACCACAAGTGGTTCTACGCCGAGCCGACCGACACAGAGTCTGTGACGACGACGATTCACGTCCTGGTCGACAACCGAACTGACCGCAAGTACTGCCTGTACACGCCCTCGGGCTCGGTGTATCCGCGGTTTGGCACCACCTGCACCGGAGATAGCCGCACCTGGACTCGATACGGACAGACAGGTGACGAGGACGCATACACCATCCAGGACAGCGCCGGGCGCTGCCTGACGGTGGGTGGCAGCGAGTACCCGCTGCATGGCTCGCAGTGGAGCCGGATCGTCGTCGCGACCTGCGAGGGCAAGGAGACGCAGCAGTGGAACGTGCCGACCGACCCGGTGGATGCGACGCTCGGTGAGTTCTCTGAGCTGACAGGACGAGCGGGATAGATCGACATGACAACCCTTGAGCTCGAGCACACTGGCGCCCTGTGGTGGGCGACGGTGTTCCTCGTCGCGCTGCTGGGGCTCGGGATCGGCTCCTTCCTCAACGTCGTGGCGTGGCGCGTCCCTCGAGGCGAGTCCGTGACGCACCCACGCAGCGCGTGCCCGGGGTGCGGGCATCCTGTGCGAGCGCGCGACAACGTGCCCGTCGTGTCGTGGATGGTGCTCAGGGGAAAGTGCCGCGACTGCGGCGAGCCGATCTCCGTGCGTTATCCGCTGATCGAGGCCGCTACGGCTCTGTTGTTCGTCCTCGTCCTCTGGCACTTCGGTCTCGGGATCGAGTTCGTCGCCTACGCCTACCTCGCTGCTCTCGGCGTGGCGTTGACGAGCATCGACCTCTCGGTTCATCGCCTACCCAACGCCTTGGTTCTCCCTGCCTACGGGGTTCTCGCTGTGCTGTTCGCCGCACAGTCGTTCATCACTGGCGATTGGTGGCCGTTCGCACGCGCGGTGATCGGAGGCGCGGCGCTCTTTGCGCTGTACTTCGGTGCTGCGATCGTCTACCCGGGTGGCATGGGCTTCGGAGATGTGAAGCTCGCCGGCGTCATCGGCGCCGCGCTCGGCTGGCTGGGTTGGGGACCGCTCGTCGTGGGCGCGTTCTCCGCGTTCCTGCTCGGCGCGATCGCCGGGGTGGTCATCATCGCCACGAAGAAGAGTGGGCGGCGCACAAGGATTCCGTTTGGCCCGTGGATGATCGCGGGCGCGGCAGTGGGAGTCGCATGGGGCGACTCGGTATGGGACGCGTACACGGGGACGTGGGCGTGATGTCTCTTTCAAGGTCTGGATGGAGGAAGCCGATGATGACACCAGCATCGGTGATGACAATGGTCGGCTCTCGGGAGGGGCGGTAGCCATGGCAAAGACACAAGCAATCGGGCTCGACATCGGCGCGAAGTCGCTGCGAGCCGCGGAGGTCTCGTCAGCAGGTGGAGGACGCGTCGAGCTCGTCCGCTATGCCGAGGAGCCGGTTCCTGCGGGCGCGGTCCGCGACGGAGAGGTCGTTGACCAGCCTGCGGTGGCACAGGCTCTGAAGCAGCTGTGGTCCAAGGGCGGCTTCGGTTCCAAGGAGGTCATCCTCGGTATCGGCAACCAGCGTGTGACGGTACGCACGATGCAGTTGCCGAAGATGCCGATGGCCGACATCCGGTCCTCGCTCCCGTTCCAGGTCGAGGACTCGCTGCCGATCCCGGTGGATGAGGCCGTGCTCGACTTCTACCCGACCGTCGAGCTCGCTGGTCCGAGCGGCACGGTGTACGAGGGGCTGGTCGTCGCGGCTGCACGCGAGACGGTGATGTCGAACGTGAACGCGGCGGAGGCCGCAGGGCTCAAGCCCCTGTCGGTCGACCTTTCCGCGTTCGCGCTGCTTCGCGTCATGGCCCGCGGCGAGCTGGGCCACGGAACCGTGGCGCTCGTTGACATCGGCGCGCGCATCACCACCATCGTCGTGGCAACGGACGGCGCACCGCGCTTCGTGCGCACGCTTCCCGTAGGCACTCAGGGTCTTGCGGACATCCTCGCGAGGGCGAAGACGGTGTCGCAGGCGGAAGCCGAGCACCAGGTGATCACACGCGGTCTGCAGGCGTCGAGCGCGCCGGAGAACCAGATCTCCGCCGACCAGTACAACGACACCGCGAGGAACCTGGTCGAGGGCATTCGCAACTCGATCGGCTTCTACGCGTCGAACAACCGCCAGGCTCCGGTTTCCTACGTGGTGCTGACAGGCGGGGGCTCGACCGTACCTGGACTCGGTCAGGCGATCGCCTCCGAGACCCGTACGCAGACGCTGTTGGGCAACCCGCTGGAGGGCGTGACGCTCGGCAAGCGCATCAACGGACTCGAGGGCCTCAAGGGCCGCGAAGCCACCATGGCGATGTCCATGGGCCTGGGAATGGGGGTGGCGGCATGACCACCGTCGCGCACGACAACGTTCAAGCTCCGGGCACTGCGCCTGGTCCGCAGCCGACGATTCCGGCGAAGGGAGGCAAGTTCGGAGTTCCCGACCTGCCTCAGGTGAGCCTGCTTCCCCCGGAGGTCGGACACCGCCGCCAGGTCGCTGCCGCTCAGCGACGGATGATCTGGGGCATTATCGCGACCCTCGTCGTGATCGCCGTGGGCTTCGGCGGCGCGTACCTCGTTCAGGTCGACGCCACGATCAAGCAGGACGAGGCCCTCGCCACCGCTGATCAGCTGCTTGCGCAGAAGCGCGAGTACTCGCCGGTGGTCCAGGTGATCAACGACATCGACTCGACCACCGAGGCACGCACGTTCGTCCTGGAGACCGAGGTCAACTGGCCTTCCTACATCTACGCGATCGCCGCCGTGCTCCCGGAGGACGTGGTCATCGAGTCTGTAGCGATCACCGCCGCTGCTGCCGGCGAGGAGCTCGTGGAAGGCGCGGATCCGCTGACGACCAACGCCGTCGGCGTCGTGACGTTCTCGGCCTTCTCGCCCACGCTGCCGGTGGCCTCGGACTGGATCGACGCGCTTGAGTCCATTCCGGGCCTCGACGACGCCAACCTTCAGAGCTCCGAGCTCCAGAACTCGGAGGGCGACACCGAGTACCAGGTCGCTGCCACGATCCAGGTGACGACCGACGCGCTCCAGAACCGCCAGTTCTCGGACCAGGCGGACGACGGTGACGGGGCGCTCGATGGCGCCGAGGCAGAGAGCGCTGACACCGAGGGTGGTGAGTGAGCATGAAGCAGCCCACCGGAACCGCAAGGTCCTGGGGAATCGCGACGATCCTCGTCGCCGTCCTCCTTCTTGTCGCCGCTTGGTTCCTGCTGATCTCACCAGTCCTCGCATCAGCGGCTGAGACGCGCGAGGACACTGAGGCGCAGGAGGCTCAGAACGAGATCTCGCGGCAGGAGGTAGAGGTTCTCAAGGCCGAGTTCGCGAGGATGCCTGAGTACGAGCTCCAGCTCGCCGCTCTTCAGGAGCAGATCACGACGACTCAGCGGTACGCGGACCTGCAGCGTCTGGTTGCCGCGATCGCCGACGAGCACGAGGTCGTCGTCACGAGCTTGTCCTTCGGCACCGCCGAGGAGGTCGAGCAGCCTGTTCCGCCCGCTCCGGCCGAGCCCGTCGAGGGTGAGGAGACCGACGAGGAGGCCACGGACGAGGAACCCGCGCCCGCTGAGCCTGTCGCCACTGGGATCTCCGGCTTGTTCTCGATCGCCGTCTCCATCGAGTTCGACGGTGAGTACACCGACGTGCTGGCCGCGGTCAGGGACCTCCAGACGGGCGAGAACCGGATCGTCCTGATCAATGTCGTGAACCTGACGTCTGCCGCGAACGGCGAATCCGGTGACGACGCGACTGTGGCCACGCTCGAGGGGCAGACGTTCGTGCTGGCCGATGTCGAGGAGCTCGCCGCCGAGGACGCGCCCACGACGGAGCCGGAGGAGGAGCCGTCGGCTGAGCCGACGCCGCTCCCGCAGTCCTCCGAGAACCCGCTGGTCGCGAACTAGCCATCGCACACGACGCCCCCACGACTCGAGTCGTGGGGGCGTTGTGCTGCGTCACGCCAGGCAGGAGAGGTCTGGAAGAATGACAGCCATGCTCAGATGGCTCACCGCAGGAGAATCGCACGGCCCGGCGCTCGTCGGCACCCTCGAAGGCCTCCCCGCTGGGGTCGAGGTCACGAGCTCAGAGATCCAGGCGGCGCTCGCACGCCGCCGGCTCGGCTATGGCCGCGGCGCGCGCATGAGCTTTGAGCAGGACAAGGTGACGGTGCTCGGTGGCATCCGCCACGGGGTCAGCCAAGGCGGCCCCGTCGCGATCCAGGTGGGCAACACCGAGTGGCCCAAGTGGGAGACCGTGATGAGCGCGGACCCGGTCGACCCGGCCGAGCTCTCGGGCGCCCGCGCCGCTGCGCTCACGCGCCCGCGTCCCGGGCACGCCGACCTGGTCGGCATGACCAAGTACGGCTTCGACGACGCGCGCCCCGTGCTGGAGCGCGCCTCGGCACGCGAGACAGCCGCGCGTGTCGCGCTCGGCCAGGTCGCCGAGAGCTTCCTCGAGCAGGCCGCAGGGGTGCGCCTCGTGTCGCACACCGTCCAGGTGGGCCCCATTCGCGTGCCCGACGACGCCCCGCTGCCTCCCGCGGACGCGACGCCCGCGCTCGACGAGGACCCCATTCGCTGCTTCCACGCCGAGACCTCGGCAGCGATGATCGTGGAGATCGACCAGTGCCAGAAGGACGGCGACACCCTGGGCGGCGTCGTCGAGGTCGTGGCCTACGGCCTGCCTGTGGGCCTCGGCAGCCACGTGCACGGCGACCGGCGCCTCGACGCGCGCCTCGCAGCCGCGCTCATGGGCATCCAGGCCATCAAGGGCGTCGAGCTGGGCGACGGGTTCCGCACCGCTGCGCGCCGTGGCTCGCAGGCCCACGACGAGATCGAGTACCAGGACGGCGGCGTCACGCGCCGCACCAACCGCGCGGGCGGCGTCGAGGGCGGCATGACCAACGGCGAGCCGCTGCGCGTCTCCGCCGCCATGAAGCCGATCAGCACCGTGCCTCGCGCGCTCGACACGATCGACACGGCGACCGGCGAGGCCGCGAAGGCCATCCACCAGCGCTCGGACGTGTGCGCGGTGGCGCCTGCGGCGGTCGTGGCCCAGGCCATGGTTGCGCTCACGCTGGCCGACGCGCTGCTCGAGAAGTTCGGCGGCGACTCGGTGGCCGAGGTCAAGCGCAACATCGCGTCCTACGAGGCCGCGATCCCGGACCACCTGCGCTGATGCCTGGACCGCGCATCGTCCTGATCGGCCCGCCCGGCTCGGGGAAGACGTCCGTGGGGCGCCGCCTCGCCGAGTCGCTCGAGCTCGCGTGGCGCGACACAGACGATGACATCGCCGCGACAGCCGGCAAGTCCATCCCGGACGTCTTCATCGAGGACGGGGAAGCCGCGTTCCGCGCCCTCGAGCGGGAGGCAGTGGCGACCGCGCTGGCGGAGCACGACGGCGTCCTGTCGCTCGGTGGCGGAGCGATCCTGGACGCGAGCACTCAGAACGTGCTCACTGCCTACACCGACGCCGGAGGCTGCGTCGTCTTCCTCGACGTGTCGCTCGCGGCCGCCGCGCCGCGCGTGGGATTCAACCGCTCGCGGCCGCTGCTCGTCGGCAATCCGCGCCAGCAGTGGCAGGCGCTCATGGACGCGCGCCGTCCGCTCTACGAAGGGCTGTCGACCCTCACCGTGAAGACCGACGATCTCACTCCCGAGCAGGTGGCCGAGGCGATCGAGGAGCTGGAGGCACGGCGATGAGCGCATCCATCGACACCCGCACCGTCGACGTCGCCACTGCCGCGCCGTACACCGTCACCATTGGCTCGGGCCTGCTTCCAGCCGCGGTCGACGCCCTGCCGGAGGCCGCCGTCCGCGTGCTCGTGGTGCACTCTGCGCCGATGCGCGAGCCGGCCGACCGCCTGCGTGCCCTCATTGAGGCGAGCGGCCGCACCCCGGTCCTGGCCGAGGTTCCCGATGCGGAGGCCGGCAAGACCGCCGAGGTCGCCTCGTTCTGCTGGCAGGTCCTGGGCAAGTCCGAGTTCACCCGCACCGACGTCGTGGTCGGCCTGGGCGGGGGAGCGGTGACCGACCTCGCGGGCTTCGTGGCCGCGTCGTGGCTGCGCGGAGTCGCCGTGGTGCAGATCCCCACCACGGTGCTCGCGATGGTGGACGCCGCCGTCGGCGGCAAGACCGGCATCAACACCGGGGAGGGCAAGAACCTCGTCGGGGCCTTCCACGAGCCGCTCGCCGTGTGGTGCGACCTTGACTTCCTGACAACGTTGCCTGCGAACGATCGAGTCGCCGGCCTCGCCGAGGTCGTCAAGGGCGGCTTCATCCGCGACCAGCGGATCCTCGAGCTGGTAGGCGAGCACGCATCGGCCCTCCGTGCGCAGAGCCTCACCGAGGACGCCATGGCCGTCCTCGCGGAGCTCATCACGCGCAAGGTCCAGGTCAAGGCAGACGTCGTCGGACAGGACCTCAAGGAGTCGCACCTGCGCGAGATCCTCAACTACGGGCACACCTTCGGTCACGCGATCGAGTACACCGAGCGCTACCAGTGGCGGCACGGCGCGGCCGTGTCGGTGGGCATGGTGTTCGTCGCGGAGCTCGCGCACCTCGCGGGCCGCCTCGACGAGGACGGCGTCGCGCTGCATCGAGAGCTGCTGACGTCGCTCGGCTTGCCCACCACGTACCGCAGCGACAAGTGGGACGCCCTCCACACCGCCATGCGCCGCGACAAGAAGACGCGCGGAGCGCTGCTGCGCTTCGTCGTGCTCAACGGCATCGGCAACCCGGTGCGGCTCGAAGGGCCTGACCCGGCGCTGCTGCTGGGCGCCTACGACGCCGTGTCCAAGGCTCCCGAGTCCGGGAACGCCGTGGCACTAGGCTGACGGACATGTCTACGGTCCTCGTCGCCAACGGCCCCAACCTCAACCGCCTGGGCACCCGCGAGCCCGAGAAGTACGGCTCGACGACCATGGACGAGCTCGCCGCTCACGCGATGCAGTGGGGGAGCGAGCTCGGGCTCGAGGTCGTCGTCCGGCAGTCGAACGACGAGGCCGAGCTCGTGGGCTGGATGCACGAGGCCGTCGACAACGGCTGGCACGTCGTCCTCAACCCCGCCGCCTTCACGCACTACTCTTACGCGCTGCGCGACGCGTGTGCGCTCGTGACGACGGCCGGCAAGCTCCTCGTCGAGGTGCACCTCACCAACCCGCACGCGCGCGAGGAGTTCCGCCATACGTCGGTGATCTCCGGCGTGGCCACCGGCACCATCGCGGGCCTCGGCATCGACTCGTACCGCCTGGGCCTCGAGGCCATCGCCGCCAAGGTGAGCTGACAGCCCCAGCCAGCGAGCGCATCGGCGCTACACAGGGCGAAGGCCCCGTCCGCTAGAATTGTCGACGGCCTCCGCGCGGCGCGCGGACTGACGCTGACACCTGACTGACAAGGACTTCACCCGTGGCGACCTCGAACGACATCAAGAACGGCTCCGTGCTCAACCTCGACGGGAACCTGTGGTCCGTCGTCGAGTTCCAGCACGTGAAGCCCGGCAAGGGCGGCGCCTTCGTCCGCACCAAGCTGAAGAACGTCCTCTCG
The DNA here is from genome assembly GCF_002090155.1 of Demequina sp. NBRC 110056. Lineage (GTDB taxonomy): Bacteria > Actinomycetota > Actinomycetes > Actinomycetales > Demequinaceae > Demequina. The sequence continues at coordinate 397,270 of NZ_BBRM01000002.1, forward strand.
GGCAAGGTCGTCGACAAGACCTTCAACGCTGGCACCAAGGTCGACTTCGAGACCGTCGACCGCCGCACCATGCAGTACCTGTACAACGACGGCGCCGGCTTCGTGTTCATGGACCCCGACACGTTCGACCAGGTGTCGGTCAGCCCCGAGGTCATGGGCAACGCCACGGACTACCTGCTCGAGAACGAGAACGCGACCATCGGCTCGCACAACGGCAACCCGATCTTCCTCGAGCTGCCCGCCTCCGTGGTCCTTGAGGTGACCTACACCGAGCCCGGCCTCCAGGGCGACCGCTCGTCGGGCGGCACCAAGCCCGCCACGCTCGAGACCGGCAAGGAGATCCAGGTCCCGCTGTTCCTCGAGCAGGGCACCAAGGTCAAGGTCAACACCGAGTCCGGCGACTACCTGGGCCGCGTCAACGACTAGTGGGCGCACGCACCAAGGCCCGCAAGCGCGCTCTCGACGTCCTCTTCGAGGCCGAGCAGCGCGGGGAGAACGCTGGGGACGTCCTGACGCGTCGCCTGCTCGACTCCGGGCGCGAGACGCCGCTTCCTGACTACAGCGCCGAGCTCGTGCGCGGCGTCGTGTCGCGGTGGGGCGAGCTCAACGCCCTGATCACCGACGCCTCGCCGGACTGGCCGCTCAAGCGCATGCCCGCGGTGGACCGCAACCTGTTGCGCATCGGCGCGTGGGAGCTGCTCTTCAACGCCGACGTGTCGGTGGCCGTGGCGATCGACGAGGCCGTCGAGCTCGCTCGCGACCTGTCGACCGACGACTCGCCGCGGTTCGTCAACGGCGTGCTCGGTCGCATCGCGCGAGAGGCGCCCGCGCTGGGCTCCGTGCCCGCGGAGGACGTCGAGGACTGACGTTCTCGTCGACGGCCGCATGAGGCGGCCGTACAACCTCCCGCCGCCCTCAGGCGTCTTGAGGGTAGGCAGCGCCGAGCCTCGGCGTGCGCCGTGGGGGAGGGCCGATGCGCTCGCTGGGTGCCGTGTCAGGCGTGGGTACCGCTGCTGTCCTGGTTCTCGCCGGGTGTAGCGGGGCGGGGGAGTCGCCGTCGGCGGGTGACGAGGACCTGGCTGGGGTGGTGACGACGAGTGCCTCACCGAGCGCTCCGCAGAGTGCCTCGGCTAGCCCGTCGCCGAACCCGTCGCCGAGCGCTGAGGCGACGGCGGAGGAGGGCTTGGCGAGCGCATCGGCTTCCTACCCGGCCGAGGTCACGCTGGTCCCGTCGCTGACGGACGAGCCGAGCGCGTACCCGTTCGGCATCCCGCCGCGCATGGTGCTGACGCTCGGTCCCGGGCGTGCGCTGACCGATGCCGAGCGTGAGGAGCTGCGCGGCGCACTCGACGCCGAGTGGCGGGAGGCCACCGTGACGGTTCTGGATGGGGATCACGCGGGCATGGAGGTGTCCTTCGGTGAGGTCGCCGTGCCGACCGCGTGGCACGAGGAGGACCTCGCCGAGCGCGACATCATCAACTACACGCCGCTGATGGTCGACTCCGCGGAGACGCCTGTGCTCGTCGACGGCACACCCGTCGCGGACATCGCCAAGGTGGACGACGAGACCTACGCCGGGTACGTCGTCGCGGGGCCGGGCGTGATGACGCTCGGCTTCCCCTTCGCTGGTCTTGAGGGCCAGCCAGGCGTCGCGGTCGGGATCCAGCTGGGCTGGGACGGTCCGCTCGAGTGCGTGCTCGTGGACCCGCTGCCGGCTGCGGCGGCCGAGGTCGACGAGTTGCCCTGCGAGGCCGAGGACGACACCTTCTGGGACTGGGGTGTTTCGAGCGTCTGGTTCGGGTGAGCGCGGTCGGTCTGTGAGGGCCGATGCGCTCCTTCCGGGGCCTGTCGTGTCGCCCCCGGTTGTGCCTACTGACTGCATTACCTGGGGTTTCTGTCGTTGTCAGACCCTGGTGGTGTGATGAGGGTATGAGTTCTTCGTCCCCTTCGACCGGCCTGGTTGGCACGGATGTGCTGGGCTGGGTGCGGGCTGCGTTGGGGTCGGGCACGGGGCTCGCTGGTGTGGATCTGGACGGTCTGGCGCAGTCGGATTTGCGGGCACTCGGTGAGGCGTTGGGGCGTGCCCGGCGTGAGCTGGATGTGATGGTGGCGAAGGTTGCTGCCGCGCAGGCACGCCGCTCCACGTCTGAGGATGGTGCGGCGGGGATGGCGCGTAGGAATGGCAAGCCCAGCCCGAAGGGGTTGGTGTCGGGTCAGACGGGAGGGTCGGAGTTTGATGCGGGCCGGCTGATCGATGTGGGCGAGATCCTTGACGACGCCGCCAAGCCGGCGCCAGAGCCGACCACCGGAGAGCGCTCTGGCGACGGTGGTGGTTCCGCGCCTGCGGGCGAGGAGCCGCCTGCGGGACCGAGGTTTGTGGTGTTGCCTGCGGCGGTGGAGGCAGCCGAGGTGTCCATCGAGGCCGCCTCCACGATCTCCCGGATGCTGAAGAACGTGTTCGAGACTGCTGATCCGGTCGCGTGGGTGGCCGCCGAGCGTGAGCTGGTGGCCAAGGCGAAGCTGCTGAACCTCAAGCAGCTGTCCCGGGTGGTCCGTCAGGTCGAAGCCGATCTGGACCGTAAGAGCCTGGCTCAGCGGGAGATGATCCAGCACGCCGACAGGTATCTGCATGTCATCGAGGAAGCCTCCGGCATGGTCAAGATCATCGGACTTCTCGATGTCGAGACCGCCGCCCCCATCAAAGCCGCACTCGATGCGATCGTCGGCAAGAGCTTGCAGGCGAAGCGTGACAAGACTGCTGTGACCGCCGATGAGCGCACTGTGCCGCAGATGCGTGCCGACGCCCTCGCACTGGTTGCCCGCCACATGCTCGCCGCCGACGACACCGTCGTGCCCCGCGGAGCGGCGACGCTGGTGATCCGCACCACCACCAACGACGTTCAAGACGCGATCGATGCTGCAGGACGCGGAGAAGCATCCGATGGTGTGGCGTCGGTGGATGGGTTCGGACAGCCCATCACCGCCGCCACCGCACGGCGCCTGACCGGCGACAGCGAACTGATCCCCGTGTCGCTGACTGCTGACGGTGCGGTGTTGAACCTGGGCAGGTCCAAGCGGCCGTTCAACCGGGCACAACGCCTCGCCCTGGTCGAACGCGACGGAGGATGCGCGATGTGCGGTGCACCGCCGAGCCACTGCGAGGCCCACCACATCCGCGAATGGGTCAAAGACAAAGGACCCACCGACCTCGACAACGGGCTCCTGCTGTGTTCGAGGTGTCACCACGACCTGCACCGCCAAGGCTGGACAGTGCACGCCACCCCCACCGAAGTGTGGTTCACCCCACCGAAAACAATCGACCCCGAGCAGAGACGCCGACCCGGCGGACGGATGCTCCACGACCACATCCCGCTCACCCCCGAAGCGCTCGAGGAACTCGAGGCCGCCGGCACCGACAGTGTTGGTGCCGCCACCAGCCGACGCCACACCACCACACCCATCGCCGGCACCAACCCCACCCACGACGGGCAGGAGAACTCCGCCCACGCTCAGCAAGCGAACTCTGCCGAGCCGGGCGTCAACGGGCAGAACGGCTCCACCCACCACGACTCCCAAGCACAGCACGGCTCGACCCACGACAAGCAGGACGGCTTGGACCTCGACGCCCTCACGGCCACGCCGAACGCCGAGCACCCGGCCAAGCACAGCTCAGCCTCGTGCGCCGCCGACGCGGGCATCGTCTCGATCCCAGCGGATAGTTCGGATGCACCGGCTCCCCGACGCGACGCTCGGGGGAGTGTTCGTGGCGTTACGAAGCCCAACGTCGCCAGCCAAGACCGAATCCGAGGCGCGCGAGACCGCACCCACCCGGCCCGGAACAGTGCGGTGAGGGCTTACGGCAGCGGTCGCACGGCGAACCCACGCTGTGCTTCGCCCGTGGAGGCGCGGTTCGCGCCGCACCTGGGACGAGCAATCGACGTCAGGGCAGGCGACATGGTCGGCGCCGGCGCCCGTGTCCAGGTAGTCTTTCCCGAGACAAGCACCGACATCCTTTAAGGACCGTCCAGAGAGGCGGGGAAGGAGGTCGCCAGGTGACTGGCACCGTACTCGGCGCGCCCGACATGGCGCGCGCCCTCACTCGCATCGCGCACGAGATCCTCGAGCGCAACGAGGGCCACGAGTCCCTCGTCATTCTCGGCATCCCGACCAGGGGAGTGCCCCTCGCCCAGCGGCTCGCGCAGCGCATCGCCGAGGTCGAGCCCGGCTTCGACGCCGCCGCCAACGCCGGCGCGCTCGACATCACCATGTACCGCGACGACCTGCACCGTCAGCCCACGCGCGCGATCGGCGAGACGACGCTGCCGGAGGCCGGCATCGACGACGCGACCATCGTGCTGGTCGACGACGTCTTCCACACGGGCCGCACCATCCGCGCCGCTCTGGACGCGATCAAGGACCTCGGCCGGCCGCGAGCGGTCCAGCTCGCCGTGCTGGTCGACCGCGGCCACCGCGAGCTGCCCATTCGCGCCGACTTCGTGGGCAAGAACCTCCCCACGGCGAAGTCCGAGCGCGTCGACGTCCACCTCGAAGAGATCGACGGGGTCGATGAGGTGCTGATCTCCGGCGCGGGTTTTAAGGACGCTGCTTCGAAGGACGCTGACGCGAAGGATTCCGGCTCGACGGAGGGGGAGAGCGCGTGAGGCACCTGCTCGACACCGACTCGCTCAGCCGCGAGGACGCCATCCGCATCCTCGACACTGCCGGACAGATGGCCGCCACGCAGGAACGGGAGATGCGCAAGCTCCCCACGCTGCGCGGCCGCACCGTCGTCAACCTGTTCTTCGAGGACTCGACGCGCACGCGCATCAGCTTCGAGGCCGCCGCCAAGCGCCTGAGTGCGGACGTCATCAACTTCTCCGCGAAGGGCTCGAGCCTGTCGAAGGGCGAGTCCCTCAAGGACACCGCCCTCACCCTGCAGGCCATGGGTGCCGACGCCGTCGTGGTGCGCCACTGGGCCTCCGGCGCCGCCCAGCGCCTGGCCGAGAGCGGCTGGATGCACGGCCACGTGCTCAACGCCGGCGACGGCACCCACCAGCACCCCACGCAGGCGCTTCTGGACGCGTTCACGATGCGCCGCCACCTGGTCGGCGGCGGCAAGGACTCCGGCGCCAACGGCAAGGCGCTCGAGGGTCTGACCTTCGCCATCGTGGGCGACATCCTGCACTCGCGCGTCGCCGGCTCGAACATCCCGCTGCTGCGGACGCTCGGCGCGAACGTCGTGATCGTCGCTCCGCCGACGCTGCTGCCCTACGGCATGACCGACCGCTCCGACATCGCCGTGCACTACACGCTCGACGAGGCCATCGAGGCGCACGACCTCGACGGCATCATGATGCTGCGCGTGCAGCGCGAGCGCATGACCGGCGGCGGCTCCGGCTTCTTCCCGAGCCCCGAGGAGTACACCCGGCTCTTCGGCCTCGACGGCGAGCGGCTGCGACGCCTGCCCGACCACGCCATCGTCCTGCACCCCGGGCCCATGAACCGCGGGCTCGAGATCTCTGCCGAGGCCGCCGACCACCCGCGGTCCGTCATCGTCGAACAGGTCAGCAACGGCGTCGCCGTGCGCATGGCCGCCCTGTACCTGCTACTTGCTGGAGAGGAGGCCGCGGAGTGAGCGCCACCACCGCGTCCCGCGCCTATGTCATCGAAGGGGCCTCGCTGTACGGCGAGACCACCGCGGACCTGGTCCTGGTCGACGGGGTCATCGCGTCTCTGAGCGCAGCCGATGCGCCCGCTGACTCCGTGCGCATCGACGCGTCCGGACTGGTCGCCCTGCCCGGCCTGGTCGACTTGCACACGCACCTGCGCGAGCCCGGTCGCGAGGACGCTGAGACCATCGAGACCGGCTCCCGCACCGCCGCGCGGGGCGGCTTCACCGCGGTGCATGCCATGGCGAACACGACGCCCACCGCGGACACCGCCGGTGTTGTCGAGCAGGTGTGGAGCCGCGGCCGCGAGGTCGGCCTGGTGGACGTGTTCCCCGTCGGCGCCGTCACCGTCGGACTCAACGGCACCCAGCTGTCCGAGATGGGCGCCATGGCCAACTCCCGCGCCCAGGTGCGCGTGTTCTCCGACGACGGCAAGTGCGTCCACGACGCGCTGCTCATGCGCCGCGCCCTCGAGTACGTCAAGACCTTCGGGGGAGTGGTGGCGCAGCACGCGCAGGACCCGCGCCTCACCGAGGGCTCGCAGATGAACGAGGGACTGGTCTCGGCCGAGCTCGGCCTCGCCGGCTGGCCGTCCGTCGCCGAGGAGTCGATCATCGCCCGCGACGTGCTGCTCGCCGGCCACGTCGGCTCCCGCGTGCACATCTGCCACCTCAGCACCGCAGGCTCCGTTGAGATCATCCGCTGGGCGAAGTCCAAGGGCATCGACGTGACCGCAGAGGTCATGCCTCACCACCTGCTGCTGACCGACGAGTCCGCACGGGGCTACGACCCCCGGTTCAAGGTCAACCCGCCGTTGCGCACCCAGGCCGACGTCGACGCGGTCCGTGCGGGCCTCGCCGACGGCACCATCGACATCGTCGCCACCGACCACGCGCCCCACCCCGACGAGGACAAGGACTGCGAGTGGGGCGCTGCCGCGATGGGCATGATCGGCCTGGAGACCGCCCTCGGCATCGTCCAGAGGACGATGGTGGACTCGGGCGCCCTGTCGTGGCGAGATGTCGCCCGCGTGATGAGCGAGACCCCTGCGCGCATCGGCCTCGACCACGGCCACGGCCGCCCCCTCGAGGTGGGCGAGCCGGCCAACGTCACCCTCGTCGACCCCCAGGCGGCGTGGACGGTCGAGCCGTCCGCCACCGCCTCGCGCAGCAACAACTCGCCCTTCGGCGGGATCGAGCTGCCCGGCCGTGCCGTCGCGACCTTCCTGCGCGGCGCCGCCACCCATCTTGATCAGCGCTTCGAAGGAGTGACAGCGTGAACGCCACCCCCGCAGTGCTCGTCCTTGAGGACGGGCGGACGTTCGAAGGCGGCGCATACGGCGCCACCGGCCTGACCCTCGGAGAGATCGTCTTCAACACCGGCATGACCGGCTACCAGGAGACGCTCACCGACCCGAGCTACCACCGCCAGATCGTCGTGATGACGGCGCCGCACATCGGCAACACCGGGGTCAACGACGAGGACAACGAGTCCCGCCAGATCTGGGTCGCCGGCTACGTGGTGCGCGACCCCTCCCGCCGCGCGTCCAACTGGCGCGCCAAGCGTGGCCTCGAGGACGACCTGCGCGATCAGGACATCGTCGGCATCTCCGGCATCGACACCCGCCAGCTCACTCGCATCCTGCGCGAGGGCGTCATGCGCGCCGGCATCTTCTCGGGCGACGCGCTCGCCCCCGGCGGGGAGCGCCTGAGCGCCGATGCGCTGGTCGCCCAGGTGCGCGCGGGGCAGGAGATGGCGGGGGCCCACCTCGCCGACGAGGTCTCGGTTCCCGACGCCTACGTGGTCGAGCCGCCCGAGGGCACCGAGACGATCGCCGAGGTCGTCGCCGTGGACCTGGGGATCAAGGCCATGACCCCCGAGCTGATGGCGCAGCGCGGCATCCGCGTCACCGTGGTGCCGTCGACCTGGACGGCCGAGCAGATCCTCGAGACCAACCCCGATGGAGTCTTCTACTCGAACGGACCCGGCGACCCCGGCGCCGCCGCGGGCCCGGTCGCCGCGCTCAAGCAGATCCTCGACGCCAAGGTGCCGTTCTTCGGGATCTGCTTCGGCAACCAGATGCTCGGGCGCGCGCTCGGCTACGAGACCTACAAGCTCCAGTTCGGCCACCGCGGCATCAACCAGCCGGTGATGGACCGCACCACCGGCAAGGTCGAGGTCACCGCGCACAACCACGGCTTCGCGGTCGACGCCCCGCTCGACGGCGACAGCGTGAGCCCCGCCGGCTACGGCCGCGTGAAGGTCTCCCACGTCTGCCTCAACGACAACGTGGTCGAGGGCCTCGAGTGCCTCGACATCCCCGCGTTCTCCGTCCAGTACCACCCCGAGGCCGCCGCCGGCCCCCACGACGCCGGTTACCTGTTCGACCGCTTCGTGGACGTCATGAAGGGAGCGCGCTGACGTGCCCAAGCGCGACGACATCACCTCCGTCCTGGTCATCGGATCGGGCCCCATCGTCATCGGCCAGGCCTGCGAGTTCGACTACTCCGGCACCCAGGCCTGCCGCGTCCTCAAGTCCGAGGGCGTGCGCGTGGTGCTGCTCAACTCGAACCCCGCGACGATCATGACCGACCCCGAGTTTGCCGACGCGACCTACGTCGAGCCGATCACCACCGAGGTCATCGAGTCGATCATCGCCAAGGAGCGCCCCGACGCGCTGCTGCCGACCCTCGGCGGCCAGACCGCGCTCAACGCGGCCATCGCCGCAGCCGAGGCCGGGATCCTCGAGAAGTACGACGTCGAGCTCATCGGCGCCAACCTCGAGGCCATCAACCTGGGCGAGAACCGCGAGCTGTTCAAGGGCGTCGTCGAGCGCTGCGGTGCGGACTCCGCGGCCTCGCGCATCTGCCACACCATGGACGAGTGCCTCGCCGCGGCCGAAGAGCTCAACTACCCCGTCGTGGTGCGCCCCTCGTTCACCATGGGTGGCCTCGGCTCGGGCTTCGCCTACGACGAGGAGGACCTGCGTCGCATCGCCGGAGCCGGCCTGCACTACTCGCCGACCACCGAGGTGCTCCTCGAGGAGTCCATCCTGGGGTGGAAGGAGTTCGAGCTCGAGCTCATGCGTGACCGCAACGACAACGTCGTGGTCGTGTGCTCGATCGAGAACGTGGACCCCGTGGGCGTCCACACCGGCGACTCCGTCACCGTCGCCCCCGCGATGACCCTGACGGACCGCGAGTACCAGCGCATGCGCGACGTCGGCATCGCGATCATCCGCGAGGTGGGCGTCGACACCGGCGGCTGCAACGTGCAGTTCGCCGTCGAGCCCGACACCGGGCGCCTCATCGTCATCGAGATGAACCCGCGCGTGTCGCGGTCCTCCGCGCTCGCCTCGAAGGCCACGGGCTTCCCGATCGCCAAGATCGCCGCGAAGCTCGCCCTGGGGTACACGCTCGACGAGATCCCCAACGACATCACGGGCTCGACGCCCGCGAGCTTCGAGCCCACGCTCGACTACGTCGTCGTGAAGGTGCCGCGCTTCGCGTTCGAGAAGTTCCCGGCCGCCGACCCGGTCCTCACCACCACCATGAAGTCCGTGGGCGAGGCCATGAGCATCGGCCGGTCCTTCACCGAGGCGCTCGGCAAGGCGCTGCGCTCGATCGACAAGCGCTCCGCCAACTTCCACTGGGAGGGCGAGGCGCCGTCGGGGGAGCAGATCGACGAGCTCCTGCAGGCCATCACCGTCCCCACGGAGAAGCGCTTCATCCAGGTGCAGCAGCTGCTGCGCGCGGTCCTCGCCGGCGACACGACGCTCGAGGCGATCTTCGACGCCTGCAAGATCGACCCCTGGTTCCTCGACCAGATGCTGCTGATGAACGAGGTGGCCCTGGCCACCGCATCGGCCCCCAAGCTCACCGCCGAGGTGCTGCGGGAGGCAAAGCGCCACGGCCTCGCCGACGCCCAGATCGCGGACCTGCGCCACTTGCCCGTCGAGGACGTGTACGCCGCCCGCGCCGAGTTGGGCGTCCTGCCCGTCTACAAGACGGTCGACACCTGCGCCGCCGAGTTCGAGGCCCGCACGCCGTACCACTACAGCTCGTACGACGCGGAGACCGAGGTCGCCCCGCGCGACCGCGAGGCCGTCCTCATCCTCGGCTCGGGCCCCAACCGCATCGGCCAGGGCATCGAGTTCGACTACTCGTGCGTGCACGCCGCGCTGTCGCTCAAGGACCGCTACGAGACCGTCATGGTCAACTGCAACCCCGAGACGGTCTCGACCGACTACGACACCGCGAACCGCCTGTACTTCGAGCCCCTGACGTTCGAGGACGTCATGGCGGTCTACGAGGCGGAGAAGGCCGCGGGCCCGGTGAAGGGCATGTTCGTCCAGCTGGGTGGGCAGACCCCCCTGAGCCTCGCGAAGCGCCTCGCCGATGCGGGCGTGCCGATCCTCGGCACCTCGCCCGAGGCGATCGACAACGCCGAGGACCGCGCCGCCTTCGGACGCGTGCTCGAGGAGGCCGGCGTGCCGGCACCCGCGTACGGCACCGCCCACGGCATCGACGAGGCCATCGACATCGCCGAGTCCATCGGCTACCCGGTGCTCGTGCGCCCGTCGTACGTGCTCGGCGGCCGCGGCATGGAGATCGTCTACGACCGCGAGCAGCTCGCCGACTACGGCACGCGCATGGCGGACATCGGCGACCACGCCACGGACGCGCCGCTGCTCATCGACCGCTTCCTCGACGACGCGATCGAGATCGACGTCGACGCCCTGTACGACGGCGAGGAGCTCTACCTCGGCGGCGTCATGGAGCACATCGAGGAGGCCGGCATCCACTCGGGCGACTCGGCCTGCGTGCTGCCCCCGGTGACGCTCTCCCTCGAGGAGCTCGAGCGGATCCGCCGCTCCACCGAGGCACTCGCGAAGGGCATCGGCGTGCGCGGGCTCATGAACGTGCAGTACGCGCTCGTGAGCGACGTGCTCTACGTGCTCGAGGCGAACCCGCGCGCGTCGCGCACGGTGCCGTTCGTGGCGAAGGCGACGGGCGTCCCGCTCGCGACCGCGGCCTCGCTGGTCATGACCGGGACCTCGATCGCGGACCTCAAGCGCGACGGCATCCTTCCCGAGATCGACGCGGCGCACATCGACATGAGCCAGCGCCTCGCGGTCAAGGAGGCGGTCCTGCCGTTCAAGCGCTTCCGCACCCACGACGGCCTCGTGGTCGACTCGGTGCTCGGCCCCGAGATGCGCTCGACCGGCGAGGTCATGGGCTTCGACGACACCTTCCCGCTCGCCTTCGCGAAGTCGCAGGCCGCGGCATTCGGCGGCCTGCCCACCGAGGGGGCGGCGTTCGTGTCCGTCGCGGACCGCGACAAGCGTTCGATCGTGTTCCCCGTCGCGCGCCTCCACGAGCTGGGCTTCGAGATCCTCGCGACCGAGGGCACCGCGCAGGTGCTCGGCCGCCACGGCATCCCCACCCGCGTGGTGCGCAAGTACTCGCAGGGCAGGGGAGCGGACGGCGAGCCCACCATCGTGGACCTCGTCAACGCGGGCGAGGTTCCGCTCGTCATCAACACGCCCTCGGGCCAGGGCGCGCGCGCCGACGGCTACGAGATCCGCGCCGCGGCCACCGCCGCCGACGCGGCCATCGTGACCACCACCCAGCAGCTCGCGGCGGCGGTGCTCGCCATCGAGGCGCGCCGCCGCGGACCCTTCGACGTCCTGAGCCTTCAGGATGCCGCCGGTGCCCGTGCGAGAAACGTCATCGCAGGTAACATGGCCTGAGAAGGCCGTACCCCAAGGAGGACCGCATGCGGTTCGGAGCCCAGCTCACGGACGCGATGGACCGGCTCGGTCCGTTGTGCGTGGGCATCGACCCTCACGCCTCGCTGCTGCAGGCGTGGGGTCTGGACGACACCCCCACGGGCCTCGCGGCCTTCGGCGAGACCGTCGTCGACGCCGCGAAGGGGACGGCCGCCGTGCTCAAGCCCAACGCCGCGTTCTTCGAGCGCCACGGCGCCAAGGGCATGGCCGCGCTCGAGTACGTGCTCGGCAAGGCGCGCGAGGCCGAGGTGCTCACCATCCTCGACGCCAAGCGCGGCGACATCGGCTCGACGATGGAGGGCTACGCGGACGCGTTCCTGCGTCCGGGCGCACCCTTCGAGTGCGACGCCCTGACCGTGTCGCCGTACCTGGGCTTCGGCTCGCTCGAGCCGGCCCTGTCGCTCGCTGCCGAGCACGGCAAGGGAGTCTTCGTGCTCGCGCTCACCTCGAACCCCGAGGGCAAGAGCGTCCAGCACGCGCGCTCCGCGGACGGCGAGCTGGTCGCCCAGTCGATGGTGCGGCAGGCGGCCGAGCGCAACGCGGGCGCGGAGCCCATGGGAGATGTGGGGCTCGTCGTCGGTGCGACGGTGGGCTCGGCGGTGTCGGATCTCGGCATCGGCCTCGAGGGTCTCAACGGCCCCATCCTTGCGCCCGGCGTGGGCGCTCAGGGCGGCACGGCGGAGGAGTTGTCCCAGGTATTCGGGAACTCTCGGCACCTCGTGCTCGTCAACCAGTCGAGGGGTGTGCTCCAGGCGGGCCCCTTCACCGAGAAGCTGCGCGGCGCCATCCAGGCGGCCGCACAAGCAGCGCAGCACGCGCTGCGGGCGTGACCCGCACGCGAGGAAGGAGGGACCGTGGCGACACCTGAACTGACCGACGAGCAGCGTGCGGCGGCCCTCGTGAAGGCGACCGCCGTGCGCAGCGCACGTCGCGTCTTCAAGGAGGAGCTGTCGCGTGGAGAGATGAGCCTTCAGGAGGCCATCTCCCGCGCCAAGGCCGACGAGGCTCTCGCCGGCATCCGCGTCCGTGATCTCCTGCAGTGCCTGCCGGGGATCGGGCCCAAGCGTGCGGAGTCCGCGATGGAGGAGATCGGCATCTCTCCCGCGCGCCGCATCCGGGGGCTGGGGACGCACCAGGTCGAGGCGCTCGTCGAGCGCGAGCATCGATGACCCGACTGGTCGTGCTCGCTGGTCCCACCGCGGTGGGCAAGGGCACTCTCGTGAGAGCCCTGCGTGAGCGCAACCCCGACATCTGGCTGTCCGTCTCCGCCACCACCCGGTCGCCGCGACCGGGGGAGGTGGATGGCGAGCACTATCACTTCGTCAGCGATGACGAGTTCTCCCGCATGATCGAGCGCGGCGACCTGCTCGAGTGGGCCACGGTCCACGGCACGCACCGCTATGGGACGCCCCGCGCGGCCGTCGAGGAGAACCTCGCCGCGGGAGTCCCGTCCCTCCTCGAGATCGACCTCCAGGGCGCGCGCCAGGTGCGCGCGGCCATGCCGGAGGCGCTCTACGTGTTCGTCGAGCCGCCGTCGATGGACGAGCTGGTCCGCCGGCTCGTCGGCCGCGGCACCGAGGACGACCTCGAGCGCGAACGTCGTCTGCGCACCGCCGAGGTCGAGATGGCGGCGTCGAAGGAGTTCGACGTCATCATCATCAACGACGACCTCGACACTGCCGTCAGCCAGCTCGAGGCGCTGGTCCTGAAGCCCGGCAAGCCGCGCGGCAATCGCGGCTGACGCGCGCCTCGCCCGCCCTCCGACGCATGCGCGGTACACTGGACGGCGGACTTTCCCCGATACGACAACTTCTGGAGTGAACCGTGGCCGGAACCGTGGCACAGCCCGAGGGCATCACCAACCCCCCGATCGACGAGCTGCTCGAGAAGGTGGACTCGAAGTACGCGCTGGTCATCTACGGCTCCAAGCGCGCCCGCCAGATCAACTCGTACTACGAGGCGCTGGGCGAGGGCCACTTCGAGAACGTGGGCCCGCTCGTCGAGGCCGACTCGACCGACAAGCCGCTGTCCGTGGCGCTGCGCGAGATCAACGAGGGCTCCCTGCTGGAGCTCGGCGACTCCGCCGAGTAACCCTCCACCCCCATGCGCGTCCTCCTGGGCGTGACCGGTGGGATCGCGGCCTACAAGGTCGCGTCCGTGCTGCGCCTGCTCGCGGAGGACGGCCATGACGTCCGGGTGCTGCCCACCGCGGCGTCCCTGAACTTCGTGGGACGCGCGACGTGGGAGGCGCTCTCGGGCAACCCCGCACCGACGGAGACGTTCGACGACGTCCCGTCGGTGCAGCACGTCCGGCTCGGGCAACGGGCCGATGCGGTGCTCGTCGCCCCCGCGACCGCCGACTTCCTCGCGCAGATGGCCGCGGGGCGCGCCACCGACCTCCTGGGCAACGCGCTGCTGGCCACCGAGGCGCCCGTCATGGTGGCGCCGGCGATGCACACCGAGATGTGGCGCGATCCGGCGACCCAGGCGAACGTCGCGACGCTGCGCGAGCGCGGCGTGCACGTCCTCGAACCGGCCGTCGGCCGGCTGACGGGCCCCGACTCCGGGCCGGGCAGGCTGCCCGACCCCGAGGACATCGTCGCAGCGCTGTACGCCCTGCTTGACGGGAGTCGCGCGGCGAACGGCGAGATCGCCACCGGCGCCGCCGCGGGCTGGGGCGACCTCGAGGGAGTGTCGCTCGTGGTCTCGGCCGGCGGGACCCGCGAGCCCATCGACGCGGTCCGCTACCTGGGCAACCGCTCGAGCGGCCATCAGGGCTTCGCCATCGCGGAGGCCGCACGGGAGCGTGGAGCGAGCGTCACCGTCGTCGCCGCCAACGTCTCGCTTCCGCTGGGGGAGGACGTCGAGCGTGTCGACGTCGAGACCGCTGCCGAGCTCGAGGAGGCTGTCACGGGCCTCGCGGGGAGCGCCGATGCGGTCGTCATGGCCGCCGCGGTCGCGGACTTCCGTCCGGCTCAGGCCAGCGACGTCAAGCTGAAGAAGTCCGGCACGGACGGCATGACGCTCGAGCTCGTCCAGACCGCCGATGTGCTCGCCGGCCTGGTCGCCGCCCGTCGCCCCGGTCAGGTGATCGTCGGGTTCGCCGCGGAGACCGGCGACGACGCGGCGAGCGTCCTCGAGCACGGCGCCGCCAAGGCCCGCCGCAAGGGCGCCGACCTGCTGGTGCTGAACGAGGTCGGCGACGGCAAGGGCTTCGGCACCGCGACCAACACGGTCACGCTGCTGTCCGCCGACGGCACCGTCGTCGGCGAGGCGAGCGGCACCAAGCTGTCGGTCGCGCACGCGGTCCTCGACCGCATCGGCGCTCTGCTGTCGCGCGACTGACCGTTCCCGGCGCCAAGCTGTCGGTCGCGCACGCGGTCCTCGACCGCATCGGCGCTCTGCTGGCGCGCCACTGACCGGTCCCCGCGCCCGCTACCCGTCGCCGGGTGCGGCAGCGTGTCAGACCGTCGTGGCGGAGCGTAAAGTCCGGCGGCGTGGAGGAGGCGCAACCCCACGTGTCGGCAGTGGCGGTGCGGACCGCATCCCTGGGGCGGGTCGCTGAGACCAGGTCAGTCGCGATCGCTCGCGAGCACGGCGGCGACGAGGTGAAGCGCCGCGTCGTACCCCTCCGTCCACTCGCTGGCTCGGGGACCCGCCACGTTGAGGATGAGCTCCGACCCGAGCCCGTCGAGCCAGGCGAGCACGCCCGGGACGTCCTCGTCCACGAGCACCGGACGCGTGAGCTCACGGGCCGATGCCACGGCGAGCGCGGTGCCGGCGGACTCGGCGCCGCCGGTGAGCACGAGCGTCGCGTGAGAGTCGCGCACGTTGAACCGGGTGCGCGTGGCGGGATCGGCGTCGACCGTGGGCTTGAGGCCGGGATAGTCGACGAGCACGCCCGGGTGGTGCGGCTTGTCCTCGGCCCAGCCCCTCGCAGGGCACCAGCCGCCGTGGATCACGCCGGCACGGATGGCCGCGTCGAGCGCTCCCCGGTCGACGCCCGTCTGGCCGCCCGAGATGATCCGCGAGACGCGTGCCATCGCCGTCTCCCTTCCCGCTTCCTGAGTGGCGGTTGAGCGCCGCCTGTTCGCGACGCTAGCAAGCAGGGCTCGACGGCGTGGGTGTCAGCAGTCCCGACTAGGCTGGCGTGCGTGACGAATCTTCGACTGTTCACCTCAGAGTCCGTGACCGAGGGCCACCCGGACAAGATCTGCGACCAGGTCTCCGACGCGATCCTCGACGAGATGCTGCGCCAGGACCCCGCCTCGCGCGTCGCGGTCGAGACGATGGTGACGACCGGGCTCGTGCACGTGGCCGGCGAGGTGACCACCGAGGCGTACGTCGACATCCCCGGCACCATCCGCGAGGTGGTGACCGGCATCGGCTACACCTCGTCGCGTGACGGCTTCGACGGCGACTCGTGCGGCGTCTCCGTGTCGATCGGCGAGCAGAGCCCCGACATCTGGCAGGGCGTCGGCCACGCGACCGACACGGACGGGTCAGAGATCGGCGCGGGCGACCAGGGCCTCATGTTCGGCTACGCGTGCTGCGACACCCCCGAGCTCATGCCTCTGCCCATCGCCATGGCGCACCGCCTCACCCAACGCCTCGCCCAGGCGCGCCGCGACGGCGCGGTCGAGGGCCTGCGCCCCGACGGCAAGGCGCAGGTGACCATTGGCTACGAAGACGACGTCGCGCGCACCGTCGACACGGTCGTGCTGTCGAGCCAGCACGCCGAGGGCATGGACATGGGCGACCTGCGCGAGGCCCTCGAGTCCGAGGTCATCGCGCCCGTGCTCGCGGGCTTCGACCTCGATGCCGGCGGCCACCGATCGCTCATCAACCCCACCGGGAAGTTCGAGATCGGCGGGCCCAAGGGCGACGCCGGCCTGACGGGACGCAAGATCATCGTCGACACCTACGGGGGCATGGCGCGCCACGGCGGCGGCGCCTTCTCGGGCAAGGATCCGTCGAAGGTGGACCGCTCGGCGGCGTACGCGATGCGGTGGGTCGCCAAGAACGTGGTCGCGGCGGGACTCGCGGACAGGTGCGAGGTGCAGGTCGCGTACGCGATCGGCACGGCGCGTCCCGTGGGGCTCTACGTCGAGACCTTCGGCACCGAGACGGTCGACCCCGCGCGGATCGTGGGCGCGATCCGCGAGACCTTCGACCTGCGCCCCGCCGCCATCATCGACGCGCTCGACCTGCGCCGTCCCATCTACCGCCAGACCGCCGCCTACGGGCACTTCGGGCGCGAGCTGGCCGACTTCACGTGGGAGCGCACCGACCGCGCGGAGGCGCTCGCCGCGGCATGCGCCTAGGACCACGGCCGTGAGCGGCGACCAGGCGCCCTCCGGAGACGCGCTGTTCGAGCTCGCACCGTCCGCCGCGGCTCCGGCCACCGACTCCGGCTCCGACCCTCGCGCCGGAGCCGGAGTCGGAGCCGAGGCGACGCGAGAGGCGCAGGCCGCTGGCGCGGTCGCGACGGTATGCATCGACAGCCCGCTGCCGCATCTCGACCGCCCGTTCGACTACATCGTGCCGAGGAAGCTCCGCGGCCAGGTGGGCGTGGGCTCGCGCGTGCGCGTGCCTTTCGCCGGCCAGCTCGTGAGCGCGATCGTCACCGAGCTCGGAACCGGCAGCGGCTTCAAGGGATCGCTGAGCGCCGTCCGTTCCGCGAGCGCGCGACCGGTGGTGAGCGCCGAGGGGATCGACCTCGCGCGTCGCGTGGCGCGGCGCTATGGCGGGTCGCTGTGGGACGTTCTGCGACTTGCGGTGCCGCCGAGGGTGGCGGCGGTCGAACGCCGCGACTGGACGGCTCGCACCGAGGACGACCGCGCAGACTACGCGGCGGCCCTCGAGGCGGCGGCCGGCTCGGGCGGCTCGGGCGGGGACATCGAGAGCGGGGGGTCCCTCGTCGGCGCGTGCGAGCGCGTCGTGTGGCAAGCGCTGCCCGAGGCGGAGCCTCGCGCGTCGGCGCCCGTGCACGCACTGGTGCGCGCCGCACTCGAGGCCGTCGTTGGGGAAGGTGGCACGGGCGCCGGTGGCACGGGTACCGGTGGCGTAAGTGCCGGTCGGACAGACGTCGCGCGTACGGAAGCGTCAGCCGCAGAAGCGCCACACGGACCGTCTGCCGCATCGGCGATCCTCGTCGTTCCCGATGCCCGCGCCATCGCGCTGGTGCTCGCGGAGCTCGAGCGGGTCGGGCTGCGGCGCTGGACGTCCCGCGGGGGAGGCCACGTCGCCGTCCTCGACCACGACGATGGGCCGTCGGCCCGCTTCGGCTCGTACCTCGCCGGGTTGCACGGTCACGCCCGCATCGTGCTGGGGACCCGGCCCACGGCGATGCAGCCCGTGCCGCGCCTGGGTCTCATCACCGTCTGGGACGAGGCGAACGGTGTGTACGAGGACCCCCACGCTCCGTACCCGCACGCGCGCACCGTGGCGGCGATGCGGGCCGAGGGCGGGTCGGCGCTACTGCTCGCCGGCTACGCCCTGAGCGCCGATGCGGTGGCGCTCACCGCGTCGGGGTGGGCGCGGCTGGCCACCGCGCCGACTGCCTCGGTACGAGACGCCGTCCCGGCCGTCGACATCGTCTCCGCCGAACGACGCGACCGCGAGGGCGGCGCCGGCTGGCACTGGATGCCCGGATCGGTGTGGCGGCGCGTCCGCGACGGCCTCGCGCGCGGCCCGGTCGGCATCGTCGTGCCGCGAGCGGGCTACGTGCGCGCCGCAGCGTGCGCCCGCTGCGACGCGTGGGCCCTGTGCCGGGAGTGCGACTCGCTGCTGATGGTCGCTGCGCACGGCACCGACCCCCGCTGCCAGGACGCCGGCCACCTCCAGCCCGACTGGCACTGTCCCGAGTGCCACGGCGCCGAGCTCAAGCAGGTGCGGCAGGGCGCCGACCGCATCGGCGAGCAGCTCGTGCGCATGCTCGGCGACGTTCCGCTCACCGTCTCGACGGCATCGGCTGGGGTGTCGGCCGACGGCGAGGTCGGCGAGGGCGTGGTCCTCGCCACTCCCGGAGCGCTGCCGGCGGTGGAGGGCGGATACGCGCACCTCGTCATCATCGATGCCGGCGTGGCCGCGAGCGCGTCGCTCGGCGGCGAGCTCAACGCTCTGCGATGGTGGCTCGGCGCGGCGTCCCTGGTGCGGTCGCGCCGCGACGGCGGCATGGTCTCCGTCGTGGGCCACCTACCTCCCGAGGTGGAGCGCGCCCTGAGCAGCTGGAGCCCCGCGGACGCCGCGACGACCGAGGTGGAGGAGCGGCGCGAGCTCGGTCTTCCACCGCATCGGCGCTACCTCGCCCTCTCGGGGGACGCCGACCTGGTGCTCCGCGCGACCGAGAGGGTGGCACTGGTGGCTCGTGACGCGCAGCGACCGCTCGAAGCAGCGGGCCCTGCGATTCCGTCCGTGACCGAAGTGCCGATCGACGGCGGCACCGGTCTGCTCGTCTCTCGCGGCGTCGCGCAGGGCGCGATCGACACCGTGCGGGCGCTGCAGCGCGAGGCATCGGCCGAGGGCAAGGAGCTGAGGATGAGGGTCGACGGACCGCTGGTCCTGCCGCGCTGAGGCGACTCGGCCTCGCCCTACGATGGACGCATGCGTCTGATCTTCGCCGGCACACCCGAGATCGCGATCCCCAGTCTCGAGGCCCTGGCCGAGCGGCACGAGATCGTGGCCGTGGTCACCCAGCCGGACGCGCGCGGCCGCCGAGGCAAGACGCTCTACCCGTCACCCGTCAAGGAGCACGCGCTCGAGCACGGGTACCCGGTCCACACCCCCGAGACGGCGAAGGATCCCGAGTTCATCGCCGCGATCGCGGACCTCGACGCCGATGCGGCCGCCGTCGTCGCGTACGGGCAGATCCTGGGTCCGCAGCTGCTCGAGGCCACCCGCCACGGCTGGGTCAACCTGCATTTCTCCCTGCTTCCCGCGTGGCGCGGCGCCGCGCCCGTCCAGCGCTCGATCATGGCTGGCGACGAGGTCACCGGAGCCTCGGCCTTCCTGCTGGACGCAGGCATGGACACCGGGCCCGTGATCGGGACGGTCACCGAGGCGATCCGCGGCTCAGACACGTCGGGCGTCCTCCTGGAGCGGCTGGCAACCATTGGCGCGCCGCTCCTGGTGCAGGCGATCGAGGCGCTCGGGGCCGGCGCAGCCTCGCCGGTCGCGCAGCCCGCAGACGGCGTGAGCCACGCCGCGAAGCTCAGCCGGGAGGACGCGTACGTGCGGTGGGACCGGCCGGCGCACGTCGTCGACCGTCAGATCCGCGGCTGCACGCCGGCTCCAGGCGCGTGGACCACGCTGCCCGACGGGTCGCCCCTCAAGCTCGGACCGGTAAAGGTGCGCGCCGACCTGCCGGCGACCGTGCCTGGCCAACTCGCGCAGCACGGCGACGCCGTGACCGTGGGCACGGGCGGGCACCCCGTGCAGCTGTCGTGGGTCCAGCCGGCCGGCAAGGGACAGACGGCGGTCGACGCCTGGTGGCGCGGCGCGCGCCTGGGCAGCGACGCGATTCTGGGAGAGGCATGAGCAAGAAGCAGCGGCCGCGGAAGCCCACCGGTGGTGCCGGGCGGGGCGGCGTCCACGGCAAAGGCGGTTCGGGCGGGGGCCGTCCCTCGCCGGCTCGCGAGGCTGCCTTCACGTGCATCGAGTCCGTGGTCTACGACTCGGCGTACGCGAACCTCGTGATGCCCGACATCGTCGCGAAGGCGGGCCTCGACGGCCGTGACGCGGGCTTCGCCACCGAGCTCGCCTACGGCGCCCTGAGGATGGAGCGCCTGTACGACGCCATCATCGCCTCGGCCGCGCGCCGCCCCGCCGAGTCGGTCGACAACTCGGTGCGCATCTGCCTGTGGCTGGGCATCCACCAGGCCCTCGCCATGCGCGTCCCCGCGCACGCAGCCGTGTCCGAGACCGTGGATCAGACCCGCCGTCACGCCGGCGCCGGGGCAGCCAAGTTCGCCAATGCCATCATGCGGCGCGTCACCGAGAAGGAGCGGGACGCGTGGCTCGCGACCGTCGCCGCCGGCACTTCACGCGAGGCGATGGGCGTGCGGCACTCGCACCCCGACTGGGTGGTGGCGGAGCTCGAGCGCGCCCTCGAATTGGACGGCCGAGCTGGCCAGATCGAGCAGCTCCTGGCCTCGGACAACGAGCCCGCGAAGGTGACGCTCGTGGCGCGGCCGGGGCTCGCCGACCGCGATGCGCTCGCCGCCGAGGTGGACGGCACTCCGGGCGAGCACTCGCCGTGGGCCGTCACCCTCGCCGGCGGCCGCCCGGGAGCCATCGCCGCGGTGTCCGACGGGATGGCGGCGGTGCAGGACGAAGGCAGCCAGATCGTCGCAGGCGCCCTCGCCGCGGCGCGCGACATCGTGCCGGGGGAGCGGTGGCTCGACATGTGTTCCGGGCCCGGCGGCAAGGCGGCGCTGCTCGGCGCCATCGCGGCGGAGAATGGCGGGTTCCTCGATGCGCTCGAGCTCCACCGCCACCGCGCCGACCTGGTGCGCCGCTCGGTGCGCGCGATCCCCGACGGAGTCGTCACCGTGCACGAGGCCGACGCCACGCGGTGGGGCGACGAGGGCACCTACGACCGCATCGTCCTCGACGCACCCTGCACAGGGCTCGGCGCGCTGCGACGCCGTCCCGAGGCGCGGTGGCGTCGCGAACCGGCGGACGTGCCGGACCTCGTCGCCCTGCAGCGCGACCTGCTCGCGCGCGCGGCGACGCTGCTCGCCCCCGGCGGAGTTCTGGCGTACATCACCTGCTCGCCCGTCGTCGAGGAGACGCGAGAAGTCGTGGCGGGATCGGACCTCGTCACGCTGGATGCGCGCAAGGCGGTCGCGGCCGTGACCGGCACCGGGCCCGAGGCGTGGGGCAAGGGTCCGCACGTGCAGTTGTGGCCGCACGTCCACGGCACCGATGCGATGTTCCTCGCGCTTCTCGAGCGGCCGGCCTGACGGGCGTCACCTCCGCTGCAGTCAGGTACTCGCCGCGCCACTAGGCGCGGCGGTCGCCAGCCGGTGCGACGGCGCTGGGTGTCACGTTCGCGGCTAGGCTCGACGCCATGGGCATCCAGATCGCACCCAGCATCCTGTCGGCCGACTTCGCGAACCTCGAGCGGGACATCCTGGCCGTCGAGAACGCGGACTGGCTGCACGTCGACGTCATGGACGCGCACTTCGTGCCCAACCTCACGTTGGGGTTGCCCGTCGTGGAGCGCATCGCGCAGGTCGCGCCGATGCCCATCGACACGCACCTCATGATCGAGGACCCCGACCACTGGGCACCCCGCTACGCCGAGGCGGGCGCCTCGTCGGTGACCTTCCACCTGGAGGCCGCGGAGAACCCCGTGGCGATCGCGCGAGACCTGCGCCGTCTCGGCGCGCGCGCGAGCGTCGCGATCAAGCCAGGCACGCCCGTCGACTCGCTACTCGACGTGCTCACGGAGTTCGACATGGTGCTCGTGATGACGGTCGAGCCCGGGTTCGGCGGTCAGGCCTTCATGCCCGACATGATGCCCAAGCTGCGCTCGCTGCGTGCCCGGGCAGACGAGCTCGGCCACGACCTGTGGCTGCAGGCCGACGGCGGCGTCGCGCGCGACACCATCGCGGAGGTCGCCGCGGCGGGCTGCGACGTGTTCGTGGCCGGCTCGGCCGTCTACGGCGCTGCGGATCGGCACGCCGAGATCGAGGCGCTGCGGTCGATCGCGCGCGAGGCGCGCACCGATGCCTGACGACGCACGCGCGCGAGCACGCGACGACGCCCCCGGGGCCGTCACGGAGGCGTCTCCGGGTCCGCTCACCGCCGCGGAGGGCATGGACCGCGCCGTGGCGCTCGCTCGCCGCGGGCCCGCGTACGGACCCAACCCCCGCGTGGGCTGCGTGCTGCTGGCCGCGGACGGCACCGTGCTCGGGGAGGGATGGCACCGGGGAGCCGGAACGCCGCACGCCGAGGTCGCAGCCATCGCCGATGCCGCCGCCCGCGGCAGCGACATCGCCGGTGCCACCGCGGTCGTCACCCTGGAGCCGTGCGCGCACACGGGACGCACCGGGCCCTGCGTGGACGCGCTGACCCAAGCGAGCATCGGCACCGTCGTGTACGCCGTCGCCGACCCCGGTGACGCCTCGAGCGGCGGCGGCGAGGTGCTGCGGGGGCGAGGGATCCGCGCCACCCTCGTGCCCCACGAGGGCGCCCACGCGCTCAACCGACGGTGGCTCGCCGCCATGAGGGCGCATCGTCCCTACGTCATCGCGAAGTGGGCGTCCACCCTCGACGGGCGCATGGCCGCCGCCGACGGCACCTCGTTCTGGATCACCGGCGAGGAGGCCCGCGAGCACGCCCACCGCGTGCGCGCGAGCGTCGACGCCATCGCGGTCGGCACTGGAACCGTCATGATCGACGACCCGTCGCTCACCGCACGTCCGGGTGGAAAGCAGGCGGATCACCAGCCGCTGCGCGTCGTGGTCGGCCACACCGACACCACGGGCAAGCGGGTCTGGGAGGGCGGGGGAGCGGTCGCGATCGACTCCCGCGATCCGCACGAGATCCTGGCCCAGCTGTGGGCGCGCGAGGTGCGCACGCTCATCGTCGAGGGCGGGCCGACGCTGCTCAGCGCGTTCCTGCGTGCCGGCCTCGTGGACGAGCTCAACGCGTACATCGCTCCGGCGCTACTCGGGGCGGGGCCGAGCGTGGTCGACGATCTGGGAATCGGAACCATGGCGGATTCGTTGAGAGGTCAAGCAGTGACATCCGAGCGTCTGGGCGCGGATACCCTTGTCACCGCGCTGCTGACGGAAGGAGTCTGAGTGTTCACCGGCATCGTCGAGGCCGTCGGCATCATCGAAGAGGTGGTCGACGACGGCGCTCGCTCGCGTCTGACCATCCGCTCGGAGGGCTACGGGGGCGACCTCGTGCACGGCGAGTCCATCGCCGTCGACGGCGTCTGCCTCACCGTCGCAGGTCAGGGCGAGGGCACCTGGGACGCCGACGTCATGCGCATCACGCGCAAGACCACCACGCTCGGCGAGGTGCAGCCCGGCCGCACCGTCAACCTCGAGCGCGCGCTGCGCGCAGACGGCCGCCTGGGCGGGCACATCATGCAGGGCCATGTTGATGGCCAGGCTGAGCTGGTCGCCCGCGACTCGCAGGCCGAGTGGGACGACTTCACCTTCGCCCTGCCCGCCGACCTCGTGCGCTACGTCGTGCCCAAGGGTTCGATCGCGCTCAATGGGGTGTCGCTCACCGTCGCGGCGCTCGAGGGCTCCCACGCGACCGTGTCGCTCATCCCGTCCACGCTGTCTGACACCACGCTCGGCGCGCTCGCGCTGGGCGACCTCGTCAACGTCGAGGTCGACGTGATGGGCAAGTACGTCGAGTCGATGCTGGCGGCGCGCTCATGACCGCCGCGCTCGTGGAGCTCGTCGAGCGGGCGCTCGAGGACCTGCGCGCGGGCAAGCCCGTGCTCGTCGCGGACTCGCACCACCGCGAGAACGAGGCCGACTTCATCATGGCCGCCCAGACCACGACCACGGAGTGGGTCGCGTGGGGCATCCGGCACTCGTCCGGCTACCTCTGCGCGCCCATGACCGGCCCTCGTGCGGACGCCCTCAACCTCCCGCTCATGGTGCCCAACAGCCAGGACCCGCGCCGCACCGCGTACACCGTGTCCGTCGACGCGACCACCGGCATCACCACAGGCATCTCCGCCGCCGACCGTCACCGCACCCTCCAGGTGCTCGCCGACCCAGAGGCGACCGCCGACGACGTCATCCGTCCGGGCCACGTGCTGCCGCTGCGCGCCGTCGCCGGGGGAGTGCTGCACCGGCCCGGGCACACCGAGGCCGCCGTCGACCTGTGCCGCCTGGCCGGGCTCGAGCCCGTCGGCGTCATCGCCGAGCTGGTCAACGACGACGGCACCATGATGCGCACCGGCGACGCGACTGACGTCGCGAACCGGGAGGGCCTCGTGTTCCTCACGATCGCCGACCTCATCGCGTACCGCCGCCACGTGGACGACCAGCCCGCGCCCATCGAGCCCGCGCCGCACCGCGTGGAGTTCTCGGGGGAGGCGCGCCTGCCCACCCGCCACGGCGAGGTCACCATCAAGGCCTTCCGCGACGCGCGCACCGGCGACGAGCACGTGGCGCTCACCGCGCCGGTGCCCGCCGGAGCCACGCCGGTGGTGCGCGTGCACTCCGAGTGCCTCACGGGCGACGCCTTCGGATCGCTCCGGTGCGACTGCGGCCCGCAGCTCGACGCGGCCATCGGGCGCGTCGCCGCGGAGGGTGGCGCGGTCGTGTACCTGCGGGGTCACGAGGGCCGCGGCATCGGCATCCTCGGCAAGGTCCAGGCCT
Organism: Demequina sp. NBRC 110056; assembly: GCF_002090155.1. Lineage (GTDB taxonomy): Bacteria > Actinomycetota > Actinomycetes > Actinomycetales > Demequinaceae > Demequina. The sequence continues at coordinate 422,091 of NZ_BBRM01000002.1, forward strand.
ACGCGCTGCAGGACGCCGGCCGCGACACGGTCGACGCCAACACCGACCTCGGCTTCCCGGTCGACCGCCGCGAGTACGGCGCGGCCGCCGCGATCCTTCACGCCCTCGACATGACGGAGGTGCGGCTCATGACCAACAACCCGTCGAAGGTCGAGGCCATGCGCGCCTCGGGCATCGAGGTCTCGGAGCGCATCCCGCATCACTACGGGGAGCACCCCGAGAACGCCGAGTACCTGCGCACTAAGATCGAGCGCATGGGACACCTGCTGGGAGACAACGCGTGAGCGGCGCCGGAGCGCCTCAGATGGAGGTCGACGGCCGCGGGCTGACCGTCGAGATCGTCGCCAGCCAGTGGCACACCGACGTCATGGACGGCCTCGTCGCGGGCGCGGTCCGCGCCGCGCAGGCCTCCGGCGCGCGCTACCGCGTCACCCGGGTCGCGGGCGCCTTCGAGCTCACCGTCGTCGCCGAGCGGCTCGCCCGCAAGGGCGCCGATGCGATCGTCGCCCTCGGCGTGGTCGTGCAGGGGGAGACGCCCCACTTCGAGTACGTGTGCCAGTCGGTCACGCTGGGCCTCACCGAGGTCGCCCGTCAGCACGCTGTGCCGGTCGGCTTCGGCGTCCTCACGGTCGACGACGTCCAGCAGGCGCTCGACCGCGCGGGCCTCGAGGGCTCCAAGGAGGACAAGGGCGCCGAGGCCGTCGAGGCCGCCCTGTCCACGGCCCTCACGCTCGCCTCGATCGCCTGACCGGGCCCGCAAGGCCCGACCCGGCGCCGCCGGAAGGGCGACGACACGTCGCGGCCCCGGCGAGCGCATCGGCCCTCCGCCGTCCTGGCGGTCGACTCTGGCTGGTGGTGCGTCCGAGAACAGCCTGTTGGATCGATGCGGGAGGAACGGGGAGTCCCGGTCCTCCCGTGTCGCGCATCCCCTAGGCTGGAATCGTGAAGACCTTCGACGAGCTGTTCGACGAGCTGTCCGCGCGCGCCCAGGAGCGCCCCGAGGGATCGGGCACGGTCGCGATGCTCGACAAGGGCGTCCATGCGATTGGCAAGAAGCTCGTCGAGGAGGCCGCGGAGTCCTGGATGGCCGCCGAGTTCCAGAGCTCGGACGAGGCCGCCGAGGAGATCTCCCAGCTCCTGTACTGGACCCAGGTGATGATGGTCGCGAAGGGTCTCACGCCTGCCGACGTCTACCGCCACCTCTAGCCCGTCACCGCCACACCGTCGCCGTGACCCCACCACCTGTCAGCCCCCGCACCTGAAGGACCCCCGTGCTCCGCATCGCCGTTCCCAACAAGGGCTCGCTGTCCGAGCCCGCCGCCCAGCTTCTGCGCGAGGCCGGCTACAAGCAGCGTCGCGACCCCCGCGAGCTGGTGCTGGTCGACGCCCGCAACGAGGTCGAGTTCTTCTTCCTGCGCCCGCGTGACGTCGCGGTGTACGTCGGCTCCGGCACCGTCCACGCCGGCATCACCGGCCGGGACCTGCTGCTCGACTCGGGCGCCGCAGCCACGGAGCACCTCGAGCTGGGCTTCGGCGGCTCGACGTTCCGCTACGCCGCCCCGGCGGACGCCGTCACGAGCATCGACCAGATCGCGGGCAGGCGGGTGGCCACCAGCTACCCGCGCCTCGTGAAGCACCACCTCAAGTCCTTCGGCGTCGAGGCGACCGTGGTGCGCCTGGACGGCGCCGTCGAGTCGTCGGTGCGCCTCGGGGTGGCCGATGTGGTGGCCGACGTGGTCTCGACCGGCACCACGCTGAGGGCGGCGGGCCTCGAGATCTTCGGCGACCCGATCCTCAAGTCCGAGGCGATCCTCATCAAGGGCCCCGACGTCGACGACGACGAGCTCGCCGTGCTGACCGGCCGCCTGCGGGGCGTCCTCATGGCGCGCCAGTTCGTGCTCGTGGACTACGACGTGCCGGACGAGCAGCTCGACGACGCGATCGCGGTCACGCCCGGCTTCGAGGCGCCCACGGTGACGCCCCTGCACGGCAAGAGCTGGCACGCGGTGCGGGTGATGATCCCGCGCAGCGAGGTCAACCAGATCATGGACCGCCTGCACGCGGCGGGAGCGCGCGGCATCCTCACCACGGAGCTGCTCGCGGTGCGGCTGTAGATGGCGGAGACGATCGCGGCCGAGCAGCGCCGGCTCAACCTGATGCTCGCGCTCAGCGCGACGCGTCATCGCCTCACGCGCGAGCAGATCCGCTCGCAGGTCGAGGGCTACGACACGGTGCCGTCCGGCGCGACCGACGGCGAGCGCAAGCGCGCCGACGCCGCGTTCGAGCGCAAGTTCGAGCGTGACAAGGACGAGCTGCGCCGCATGGGCATCCCGCTGCGCACCGTCACGGACCCGGCCCACAAGGACGACCTCGGCTACCGGATCGACGGCGACGTGTCCATGCCGGTGCTCGACCTGTCGGTCCGCGACGCGGCCGTGCTCGCGATCGCGGCGCAGTACTGGTCGGGCGAGTCCCTCGCCGCCGACGCGCGCCACGGCTACGCCAAGCTCGTCTCCGCGATCGAGCACGCCGACAGCCCCGCGTTGCCCTTCGGCGGCATGTCGACGTCGGGCTCAGGCGACGTGACCGCCGCCCTCGCCGAGGCCGCGAGCCTGCGCCAGCGCGTGCAGTTCGAGTACGCCTCGGCGAGCTCGCCCACGCGGGTGCGCACCGTGCAGCCGTGGGGCATCGTGCTGCGCGCCGGCGTCGAGTACCTGGTCGCCTGGGACGAGGACGCCGAGGCGCAGCGGGTCTTCCGGCTCGTGCGCGTGCTGGGTGCGGTCAAGGCCGTCGGCGACCCGGACGCCTTCGAGCGGCCGGCGACGATCCCGCTGGGGAGCCTGGACAGCGCCGAGACCCTCGCAACCGCCGTCATCGCGCTGCGGCCCGAGGCCGGCCACGCCCTGCGACGACGCGGCGAGGCCGCGGGCGTCGACTCCGGCTGGGAGCTGTTCCGCGTCGCGTACCGGCACGAGGACCTCCTGCGCGCGGAGGTGCTCGCCCTCGGTGGTGCCGCGCGGGTGATCGAGCCGACGACCCTCGCGGATTCCGTCCTGTCCCACGCCGCCGCCGCGCTGGAGGTGGCCCGTGGCTGAGACCTCACGCGACCGCATGGTGCGCATGCTCGGCATGGTGGCCTACCTCGAGGCGAACGGCCGGACCCCCGTCGCCGTCCTCGCCCAGCACTTCGGCGTGACCGCCAAGCGCGCCTCCGACGATCTGTGGACGCTCGGCATGAGCGGCATCCCGCCCTACCTGCCGGACGAGATGCTCGACTTCGACTTCGACGCGCTGGACGAGGGCGTGGCCGTGCTGCGCGACTCGCTCGGTGTCAGCCAGGTGCGCCTCAGCGGCCAGGAGGCCGTCGCGCTCACCGGCGCGCTGGCCACGCTCATCGCGGCCGGCACCGCACCCGACGGCGCCGAGGACGTGCTCGAGCGCATCACCGCCGCCTTCGGCGAGGTCGCCCCGGTCACCGTGCTCGGCGGCGACGACAGCCCTGCGACGGAGGTGCGCGACACCCTCGCGGGCGCCATCGCCTCCGGAACCGCCGTGCGGCTCACCTACGTCGATGCGAACGACCGCCGCACCGAGCGCGTGATCGAGCCGCATCGGCTGGTCGCGATCGACGGCATCGGATACGTGGAGTGCTGGTGCCGCAAGGCCGCCGACCACCGCACCCTGCGCCTCAGTCGCGTGGTGAGCGCCGATGCGCTCGCCGAGCCCGCGTCCCACGCGCCTTCCGAGCAGCACGGGTTCGACCTCGAACGTCGGTACGAGGCCACGGTGCGGCTCGCCCGGGCCGCCCGATGGGCTCTCGAGGACCTGCCCGGCGCCTCCGTGACGGACGACGGGGACACGGCGACCGTGACGTTCGGCGTCACCGACCCCGCGTGGACCGCGGGGCGCCTGCTGTCGGTCGCTCCGCAGCTCGTGAGCGTCGAGCCCGCCGAGCTGCGCGACGCGCTCGCGCGGCACGCCGATGCCGTCCTGACCGCGCAGCGCGCTTAGACTGTGGTGTCCGCCCGCTACTGAGGAGAACGCATGGGACCCCGCGAGATCATCATCATCGCCGTGATCGTCGTGCTGCTGTTCGGCGCCCCCAAGCTTCCGGAGCTCGCGCGCAGCATCGGCAAGTCGATGCGCATCCTCAAGGACGAGACCAAGTCCCTGACCGAGGACGACGACCAGGGCAAGGACAAGGGCGCCGCCAAGCCGGGCGCCGCGTCCTCCGAGGCTCCCAAGGCCTCGACGCCCGACGCCCCGCAGTCGACGGTCGACCTCCCCGACGACGAGGCGCGTGGCAAGTAGTCGCGCGCGTGGCGGTGACCGCGACGCGCGGATGCCGCTCGCCGCACACCTGCGCGAGTTCCGCAACAGGCTGATCCTCGCCGCTGCCGGCATCGCGGTCGGCGCGATCATCGGCTGGTTCTTCTACGAGCCTGTCTTCGACGCCCTGCAGAAGCCCGTCCTCGAGGCCGCCGAGCAGTCCGAGGGCCTCGTGTCCATCAACTTCTCGGGCCTCGTCACGGCGCTCGACATGCAGATCAAGGTGTCGCTGTTCATCGGCATCGTGCTGTCGGCACCGTGGTGGCTCTACCAGCTCTGGGCATTCGTGGCGCCGGGCCTCGAGAAGCGCGAGAAGCGCTACACGTTCGGCTTCCTGGGCACGGCGATCCCGCTGTTCGTCGGCGGCATCGCGCTCGCCTGGTGGGTGTACCCGCGTGCGGTCGACATCCTCACGGGCTTCACGCCCGAGGGCGGCTCGAACTTCCTCGATGCCCAGATGTTCATGACCTTCACCATGCGGCTGTTCCTCGCGTTCGGCATCGCCTTCGTGTTCCCGGTCGTCATGGTCTTCCTGTCCTGGGCGGGGATCGTCAAGCCGCGCACCTGGCTGCGCGGCTGGCGCTGGGCGGTCATCATCATCTTCACCGCCGCGGCCGTCCTCACGCCCACGCCCGACGTCTTCACGATGCTGATGATGGCGGGGCCGATGTCTGCCCTGTACTTCGGCGCCATCGGCGTCGCCTCGCTCAAGGGCAGGCTCGGAAGGCGACGCCGGACATGAGCGCTGGTCGTCCGTGACGACGCTGGGCGTCATCACCAATCCGACAGCGGGGTCGGGGAGGGGACAGCGATGGGGCGCCGAGGCGCTCGCGCTGCTCGCCGCGCGCGGCCACCGCGTGCGCGACCTCTCCCGCGGCACCTGGGCCGCCTCCCTCGAGGAGGCCCGCGGTCGCCATCGCGACCTCGACGCCCTGGTGGTCGTCGGCGGCGACGGGATGGTGCACCTGGGCGTGCAGGCGTGCGCCGGCACGCGGCTGCCGCTCGGCATCGTGGCGGCGGGGTCGGGCAACGACGCCGCCAGCTCGCTCGGGCTTCCCATCCACGACGTGCAGGGCGCGGTGGACGCGATCGAGCGCGGGCTCGACGGTGACGTCGCACGCATCGATCTCGGTCGCATCGACGGCCCGGGCGTGGCCGATCGCAAGGGGCGTCGCTACTTCTCCGCGGTGCTGTCCATGGGCATCGACGCCGCGATCGCCGCGTCGGGCAACCGCATGCGCCACCCGCGTGGGCCGCTCAAGTACAAGGTCGCGACGCTCAAGGAGCTGCCGCGCTTCCGCCCGTACGGCGTGCGCATCGAGGCGGACGGCGAGGCGTGGGAGCAGACGTGCACCCTCATCGCGGTCGCCAACGGCCCGGTGTTCGGGGGAGGGCTGTGCATCTCGCGCGACTCGTCACTTGTCGACGGGATGCTCGAGGTGGTGGTCGCGGAGGCGGTGACCCGGCGGCGCATCCTGCAGCTGTTCCCCAAGCTGTACGACGGCTCCGTCATCGACGAGCCCGAGGCGCGGGTCATCCGCGCCCGCCGCGTGCGCATCGGCCCTGCGGGCCCGTCCGCCGGCCACCCAGGTGACGGGCCCGCCGGCCCCGCCCCGGGCGGCGCGGCCCTGCCCGCCGCCTTCGCCGACGGCGAGCTGGTCGGGCCCGCGCCGCTCGACATCCGCGCCGAGCCAGGCGCCCTGCGAGTGCTCGGCGGAAGGCCGGATAGCCTGAGGGCATGAGCACTCCAGCGGAGCGCTTCGCCGCGGCGAAGGCACGGGCCCGGCACCAGGATCTGATCGACTTCGAGTCGAGCCTGTCGTTCCCGCTCGACGACTTCCAGCGTGAGGCGTGCGCCGCGGTCGCGGACGGGCACTCCGTGCTCGTCGCGGCGCCGACGGGCGCCGGGAAGACCATCGTCGGCGAGTTCGCCGTGCGCCACGCGGTCGAGCGTGGCGAGAAGGCGTTCTACACGACGCCCATCAAGGCGCTGTCGAACCAGAAGTTCGCGGAGCTGCGCCGCGTCTACGGCGAGGACCGCGTGGGCCTGCTCACCGGCGACACGTCGATCAACTCCGAGGCCCAGGTCGTCGTCATGACCACCGAGGTGCTGCGCAACATGATCTACGCCTCGTCACCCACCCTCGACAGCCTCGGTGCCGTGGTGCTCGACGAGGTGCACTACCTCGCGGATCGCTACCGGGGCTCGGTGTGGGAGGAGGTCATCGTCCACCTCGACGCCAAGACCGCGATCATCTCGCTGTCCGCCACCGTGTCGAACGCCGAGGAGTTCGGAGACTGGCTCACCGAGGTGCGCGGCGACACCAAGGTGATCGTGTCCGAGCGCCGTCCGGTGCCGCTGTGGCCGCACGTGATGGTGCGCGAGGGCATCTTCGACCTGTACGCACCGGGCGTCGACCCGCTGGACCCGGGGCCGACCCCGCGCCTCAACCCCGAGCTCGAGGCCATCACCAAGCGCCAACGCCACGAGTCCGAGGCGCGGTACCGCGGCCGGCGACCCGCGCGCGGCGGCAGGCGGCCTCAGGGCCGCCGCAGCCCACCACGCTTCGCCGTGGTCGACGTGCTCGACCGTCAGGCGCTGCTGCCCGCCATCGTGTTCGTGTTCTCGCGTGCCGGCTGCGAGGACGCCGTCGAGCAGGTGCGCGGGGCAGGACTGCGCTTGACGACGGACGAGGAGCGGGCCGAGATCGCGCGGATCGTCGACGAACGCTGCGCCGCGCTGCCCACCGAGGACCTCGGAGCGCTCGGATACCCGCGCTGGCGCGACCACCTCGAGGCGGGCATCGCCGCGCACCATGCCGGCATGATCCCGTTGTTCAAGGAGGTCGTCGAGCAGCTGTTCGCGGCGGGGCTCATCAAGGTCGTCTACGCGACCGAGACCCTCGCGCTGGGCGTCAACATGCCGGCCCGCTCCGTCGTCCTCGAGAAGCTCGTGAAGTGGGACGGCCAGGGGCACCAGGACCTCACGGCGGGGGAGTACACCCAGCTCACCGGCCGTGCGGGACGCCGCGGCATCGACGTCGAGGGCCACGCCGTGGTGGTCGAGCACCCGGGCTTCGACGCGGCCCAGCTGGGGCGCCTGGCGTCTCGTCGCACCTACCCGCTCATCAGCTCGTTCCAGCCGTCGTACAACATGACCATCAACCTCGTCGGCCGGTCGGGCGTGACGAAGGCTCGCGAGCTCCTGGAGCTGTCCTTCGCGCAGTACCAGGCGGACCAGTCGGTGGTCGGCAAGGCCCGCAAGGCGCGGGAGCTCGACGCGACCCTGGACGGCTTCCGCGAGGCGGCTGCCTGCGACAAGGGCGACTTCATGGAGTACGCCGCCCTGCGGGAGCGGCTGAACCGCCTGCAGAAGAACGCCGCGAAGGCCGCCTCGCGCCAGCGTCGCGAGGCCACCGCGTCGATGCTCGCGGGGCTCGCGCGCGGCGAGGTGGTGCGCATCGGCGGGGGCAAGCGAGCCGGCCTGGCCGTCGTCGTGACACCGGATGCCGACGAGGTGGCGCCGAGACCCACCGTCATCACCGTCGACGGGCGCCAGTTCCGCCTCGCGGTCTCGGAGCTGCACCACGGCGTCGAGAGCGTGGGCCACGTGAAGGTGCCTCGGCGCTTCGAGCCGCGAGACGCGCGGGCCCGCAAGGAGCTCGGGCAGGTCGTCCATGGCGCGCGGCACACGTTCGAGCTCGACGAGGTGAAGCGGTCCCGTCGTCCCGCCGGCCCCGACCGCGAGGTCGAGGACCTGCGCCGAGCGCTGCAGAGCCATCTCTGCCACCGATGCCCCGACCGCGAGGATCACGCGCGCTGGGCCGAGCGCCACTTCCGCGCCCGCCGCGACCGTGATCGTGTGGTGGGAGAGATCTCGCGCGCGACGGGTTCCATCGCGAAGGTGTTCGACCGTCGGTGCGACGTGCTGCGCGAGCTCGGCTACCTCGAGGGCACCGGAGAGGACACCGCGATCACCGACGCCGGCGTGAGCCTGCGCACGCTCTACTCGGAGAACGACCTCGTCATGGCCGAGTGCCTGCGCACGGGCGCCTGGGCGCAGCTGCATCCTCCGGCGCTGGCGGCCACCGTGTCGTCGCTGCTGTACCGCGGCAGGCGCGAGGACGAGGTGCGCACGCCCAAGGTGCCGGGTGGCCCGCGCGGCGTGCTCGGTCAGGTCCTCGCCGAGACACAACGCGTGTGGTCCCGCATCGACGACCTGCAGACGGACAAGGGCCTCCCAGAGCTGCCGCCGCCGCACTGGGGCATCGTCGGGCCGATCCACGGCTGGGCTCAGGGCAAGGGACTCGACACCGTGCTGCGCGACACCGAGATCGCCCCGGGCGACATGGTCCGCTGGTGCAAGCAGGTCATCGACGTGCTCGACCAGATCGCGCAGTCAGCCCCGCAGCCCCAGCTCCGCGCACGGGCCCACACGGCGATCGACGCGATGCGCCGCGGGGTCGTCGCGTACTGATCGCGGTGCTGGTCGCGCTCCTCCTGCGCGGCTGCGCGGGCCACGGGTGAGGCTCGCCTAGGCTTAGGCGCGTGACGTTTCTGCTGCGCCTGTCCGTCGCTGGGGTCGGAGGCCTGGCCCTCGCCGCGGCGTTCCCCGACCTGGGTTGGTGGCCGCTCGCATACGTCGGCCTCGCGGCGCTGTGGCTGTCGCTCGCTCGCGCGCAGGCCTGGGGCGGCTTCCTCTACGGCTGGGCTTTCGGCACCGCGTTCATGCTGCCGCACGTGTGGTGGGCGCACGAGGCCGTGGGCGCGATCCCGTGGGTCGCCCTGTCCGTCGCGTCCGGCGCCTTCTACGGACTGTTCGGCGCCGCGTGGGCGCACGTGCGCCGGTCGGGGATGCTGCGCGGCGGCGTCTGGGCGGAGGCGCCCGTGTTCGCCGTCCTGTGGGCGGGCATGGAGCAGCTCCGTTCCGTGGTGCCGTTCGGCGGCTTCCCGTGGGGCAGGATCGCGTTCTCGCAGCTGGACGCCTCCGTGTCCGCGCTGGCGTGGGTCGGGGGAGCGGCGCTCGTGTCGTTCGCCGCCGCCCTGGCAGGGGCGCTGCTCGGAGGCGGCCTCGAGGCGCTCATGCGCCGGCACCTGGTCACGGGCCTCGCTGCACCGATCGCCGGCATCGCCGTGGTCGCGTCCGGCATGGCCATCCCCCTGAGCCCGCAAGGGGAAGGGGAGGAGCTGCGCCTCGCGATCATCCAGGGCAACGTCGAGAATCCCGGGCTCGACGCCTTCGCCAACGCACGCGAGGTCACGGCGAACCATCGCGACGGCACCCTCGAGCTCGTCGCGACGGACCCCGGGCCCATCGACCTGGTCGTGTGGCCCGAGAACTCCGTCGACTACGACCCCCGCACGGACGCGGACTCCGCGGCGATGGTCACCGAGGCGGCGCAGGCCGCTGGCGCTCCCGTGCTGCTCGGCACCAACGACTACTCGCCGGACGACGGCCGCTACAACACCTCGCTCGTGTGGACGCCGGGCGGCATGGTGCTCGACACCTACGCCAAGCAGCGTCCCGCGCCCTTCGCCGAGTACATCCCCCTGCGCAGCATCGCGCGCAACTTCAGCGACGAGGTGGACCGCGTGACGACCGACGTGCTGCCCGGCGAGGGCCCGGCGACCGTCGACGTCCCCATCGCGGCGCTCGATCGCACGGTCACCATCGGCACCGTCATCTGCTTCGAGGTCGCCTACGACCCGATCGTCACCGGCTCGGTGGCGTCCGGCGCAGAGGTGCTCATCGTCCAGACGAACAACGCGTCCTTCGGCGACACCGCCGAGTCGACGCAGCAGCTCGCGATGAGCCGCCTGCGCGCCATCGAGACGGGCCGCTCGACGGTGCAGATCTCGACCGTCGGGGTGAGCGGCGTCATCGACCCGACGGGGCGCATCCTGCAGGAGACGGAGCTGTTCACCGCCGCCCAGATGTACGCGGAGACGCCGCTGCGCACGGACATCACGCCCGCGGTGCGCTTCCGGCTCGTGTGGCAGTGGCTGCCTCTCGTGGTCGCTCTTGGGTTCGTCGGGTCCGCGGTGTCCCGGCGGCTCGCGAACAGGTACGAATGGTGACGCGCACCCTCGTCATCATCCCCACCTACAACGAGCGCGACTCGCTTCCGGGCCAGGTGGACGCGGTGCGCGCGGCCGTGCCCGACGCCGACATCCTGGTGGTCGACGACGCGTCTCCCGACGGCACCGGCCGGTGGGCCGATGCGCGCGCGGCCGAGGACGGGCAGGTGTCCGTCCTGCATCGGCCCGGCAAGCAGGGGCTGGGAGCCGCCTACCTCGCCGGCTTCGCGTGGGGCCTCGAGCGTGGCTACGACGTGCTGGTCGAGATGGACGCGGACGGCTCGCACCGCGCGGAGGACCTGCCCCGCGTCCTGGGCGCGCCGGGCTCGTGGGACCTGGCCATCGGATCGCGTTGGATCCCCGGTGGAGCGGTCGAGAACTGGCCCGCGCATCGGCGCCTGCTGTCGACCGGGGCGAACACGTACGTGCGGCTCATGCTCGGCGTCCCCATCCACGACGCGACGGCGGGCTTCCGGGCGTATCGCGCCGACGCGCTGCGGAGCCTGGACCTCGCCGGCGTCGAGTCCCAGGGCTACTGCTTCCAGGTGGACATGGCGTGGCGCGTCGTGAAGGACGGCGGAACCGTCGTGGAGGTTCCCATCACCTTCGTCGAGCGCGAGCAGGGACAGTCCAAGATGTCCGGCGCGATCATCCGTGAGGCCCTCGTGAAGGTCACCGCCTGGGGAATGAAAGAACGCGCGACGCAGATGCGTCGCGCGTTCGGGGGAGGGTCGCGCTAGCCGATGCGGCCGGCGCGCAGGAGCTCGAGGCGCTCGTCGAGCAGGTCCTCGAGCTCGGCGATCGAGCGGCGCTCGAGCAGCATGTCCCAGTGGGTGCGCTGAGTCTTCTCGTCCTTCACCTCGGGGCGGTCGCCGTCACGCAGCAGCGCGAGCGAGCCGCAGTGGCACTCCCACGACAGGGGGACGTCGGCCTCGACCGAGAACGGAAAGGTCAGGACGTGCCCGTTGGGGCAGTCGTAGTGGACGTCGCGGCGCTCCGCGAGCTCCGCATTCGCCGGGGTCTCCATGCTCTGGGTTCCCAGTCGCATGCCACGCAATGCTCGATCAGCCATGTCAGCCTCCCTCTCGTCGCGGACGGGGTGGTGTCCGCCCTTGAGGAACGTCCCTGGTGCGGCTTATGTTCCCTCGACGGCGTTCCCAGTCGCGGGAACGGCCGAAGCGGGCACGAGAAGGCGCACCGCGAGCGCTCCGAGCGCCGCGCCGACGAGCTGCGCACCGATGAAGGGCAGCACGGACGACGGCGCGATCCCGGCGAACGTGTCGGTGATCATGCGGCCCACCGTGATCGCGGGGTTGGCGAACGAGGTCGAGCTCGTGAAGTAGTACGCGGCGCCGATGTAGGCGCCGACGGCCGGCGCGATCCACGCCGTCCGTCGCGCACGGACCAAGAGGAAGATCGTGCCGATCAGGCCGGCCGTCGCCACGACCTCGGCGAGCAGGTGCGGCGCGGTCGCTCGCTCGGTGGTCGACCAGGTCGCCGGGCCGAGGTCGAACATGAGGTTCGCGACGACCGCACCCGAGAGGCACCCTGCGATCTGCGCCGCGATGTAGAGCGCTGCCTCGGACGCGCTGCGGTCCTGGGGGGCGAGCACCCGCTCGGCGAGGGTGACGACCGGGTTGAAGTGCGCACCGGAGATTCCGGCGAAGACGGCGATGAGCACCGCGAGCGCGAGCGCAGTCGCATACGAGTTCTGCAGCAGCTGGAGCCCGACGTCCGTGGGGGAGAGGGAGGCGGCCGCGATCCCCGAGCCGATCACCGCTGCGGCGAGCCCCGCGGAGCCGAGGTACTCCCCGAGGAGCCGGCGGGCCGTCGCTGCCGTCACGCCAGGAGGTCGGCGAGCAGCGCCTCGACGCGACCGCGGATCTCGTCTCGGATGGGCCGCACCGACTCGATGCCCTGCCCAGCCGGGTCCTCGAGGACCCAGTCCTCGTAGCGCTTGCCGGGGTAGTAGGGGCAGGCGTCGCCGCAGCCCATGGTGATGACCGCATCGGACGCCTGCACCGCCTCGGGGGTGAGCACCTTCGGCTGCTCGGCACGGATGTCGATGCCCTCCTCGAGCATCGCCGCCACGGCGGTGGGGTTGATCTGGTCGGCTGGCATCGATCCCGCGGACCGGACCTCGACGCGCCCCTGGCTGAGGTGGGTCATGTATCCGGCCGCCATCTGGGAGCGCCCGGCGTTGTGGACGCAGACGAAGATCACGGAAGGCTTGTTCTCGCTCATGCGGCCAGGCTTCCGCAAACATTGACGACTGTCAATATCGACAAGTGTCGATGTGGTGAACTAGGGTGGCGCGCATGGCGATCGGCGAGAACCTCCTGGCGGACGATGCCGTGTGCTCCCCGGGTTCGCCGCTGACGCTGCCTCAGGCGCCCGACGCCTCGCTCGCCGGCTCGCTGCGCGTGCTCGCTGACCCGACCCGCCTGCGCATCGTCCAGATCCTGGCCGCGAACGGCTCCGTGTGCGCGTGCGACCTCGAGCCGCCGCTCGGGCTCAGCCAGCCCACCGTGTCGCACCACCTGCGCCAGCTCGTCCAGGCGGGGATCGTCGAGCGCGAGAAGCGGGGCACGTGGGCGTTCTACCGCGTCACACCGGGGATGATCGGCGCGATCGCCGAGGACCTCGGCGCCATCGAACGCGCCTGACGCCCGACGGGCCAAGGGTCGAACGTGCGTGAGGTTGGGCGCGCCCGCGGTCCGGCGCGCCGCGCCGATCACTCGTGCGCCGCGGCCGCGAGCCATGACAGCGCCTGCGGCGCGTGCTCGAGGATCGAGATGTGTCCCGCGTCGGGGACGAGCCGCAGCTCCGCGCCCATCCTTGCGGCGAGCCAGCGACCGTGAGCGGGCGGCACGATGCGGTCGGCCTCGCCGTGGACGACGAGCACGGGGGCCGTGATGGCGTCCACCTCGGCGCGCCAGTCGCGCACGTAGGCCATGTCATCGTCGATCGCGCCGTCGAGGTCGTCGGGCCCCATCGCCCCCGCGACGCGTCCCAGCCACTCCCAGCCCTCGTCGAGGGAGCGCAGGTCGGCCGCCGTGAACTCGGGGTCGTAGCCGTCGTCCTCGGCGGCGCGACGTTCGGCGTCGCCCGCCTCGGCGGCCGTGAGGACGCGCCGCCCCGACGCGATCATGCCGTCGTACCAGTCGATCCCGTCGGCGTCGCGCGGCGCGAGGCCGGCGATGACCGCCGCCGCGACCGCACGGGGATCGGCACCAGCGCATGCCAAGGCGTGCGGGCCACCGCCCGAGTACCCGAGCACGGCGTAGCGGTCCAGGCCGAGCGCATCGGCCGCGTCCGCCGTGTCGCTCGCGACGTCGCCGACGCGGCGGCCTGCCAGCCGCTCCGACTCCCCGTATCCCGGGCGATCGACGCCCAGCAGCCGCAGGTGGAGCTCGTCAGCGAGCGCGAGGAGGGGCGCCGGCGGCTCGCCGATGCCCGGCGTGCCGTGATGCCAGAACACCGCGAGAGATGGGCCCGAGCCGCGGGTGCCGGCGTCGTGCAGGCGTAGGCGCCGGCCGTCCGAGGCCGTGATCGAACGCGTCTCGATGCCCATGTCGGGAGCCTAGCGAGGCCCTCTCGGCCGCGCGAGTCTCGGGAGCCCGGCGCTGTCCGAGCAGGACCGCACCCACGATCGCGGCGGCACCCGCGAGCTGGACCCACGACAGGGCCTGGCCGAGGGCGACCCACCCGAGCGTCGCCGCGACCAGGGGCGCGAGGAAGGCCAGCGTGCTGACCTGGCCCGCGGGAAGCGCGAGAACGCCGCGGAACCACAGCACATAGGCGACCACGCCGCCGAGGACGCCGAGCCAGGCGTAGCCACCGACGTTCGCCCAGGTGAGGTGAGACGGCAGGCCTTCCAGCACCAGCATCGGCGCCACGAGCACGGCGCCGCCCCAGACCAGCTGCCAGGCCGTGAAGGACAGCAGGTCGACCGGCCGGCCCCACCGCTTGGTGAGGACCACGCCGAATGCGGTCGAGGCGCCCGCCGCGAGGCCGGCGAGCACCCCCACGAGGTCGACGGAGGCGTCGGGGGTGAGCACCAGCAGCGCGACGCCCGCGAGCCCGACGCCGGCGGCGACGAAGGTGCGCGCACGCGCGATCTCGTGCAGCACGACGACGGCGAGCACCGCGACGATGAGCGGGTGCACGGCGCCGAGCGTCGCCGCGACGCCCCCGGGAAGCCGGTACGCCGACACGAAGAGCAGCGCGAAGAACGCGCCGATGTTGAGGACGCCGAGCACCGCCGACCGCCACCACCACGCCCCGCGGGGGAGGGTGCGGGTGAAGGCCAGCAGGACGAGACCGGCGGGCAGCGCGCGGAGGACCGAGGCGAGCAGCTGGCGGTCGGGCGGGAGGAGCTCCGTGGTCACGAGGTACGTGGTGCCCCAGAGCGCTGGGGCGATCGCGGTGGCGGCGATGAGGCGGGTGCGGTTCATGGGGACTCCTGTATCTTGATGTCAAGATATATCACATCCTTTGATGTCAAGATATTCCGGAGGGGACATGGACGCGGTCGGGTACTTCGTCGAGCAGTGGGCGCACGAGCGTCCGGAGCTGGACGTCTCGCCTATGGCGACCATCGGCCGGCTGTCGCGCATGGCGGCCGTGGTGCAGACCAAGCTCGACGCGGTGTTCGCCGAGCACGACCTGCAGTCCTGGGAGTTCGACGTCCTCGCGTCGCTGCGCCGGTCGGGGGAGCCGTACTCGCTTACGGCGGGCGAGCTGGATCGCACGATGATGATCACGTCGGGCACCACGACGCACCGCATCACCCGGCTCGAGGCGCGCGGCTTCGTCGAGCGCGTGCGCGACGAGGACGACAGGCGAGTGGTGCACGTGCGCCTCACCGACGAGGGCCGGCGCGTGTGCGACGTCGTCCAGGACGCGCATATGGCGAACGAGCGGGCGATCCTCGACCTGCTCGGCCCCGCCGACCTCGAGCGCCTCCGCTCCGGGCTCGAGGCGCTGGCCGAGGCGCTGGGCGACGTGCCGCCCGCGCATCCTCGCCGGTGACATTACTTGAGGCTTCAAGTATCGTGGGGGAGTGACGACTTCACTCTCCGCCGACACGGCGATGGGCGCCGTGACCCTCAAGGTGTCCGATCTCGACACGATGATCGCGTACTACCGCGACGGCGTGCTGCTCGACGTCCTGAGCGAGGGCGGGGGAGCCGCGGTGCTCGGCAGGCACGGCGTGCCCGTGGTGGTGCTCGAGCACGCCCCGGAGCTCCCGTTCCCCAGGCCCGGCAGCGCGGGACTGTTCCACACCGCGATCGTCTTCGACTCCCGCGGCGAGCTCGCGCGCTCGCTGCGCTCGATCGCGCTGCGCTACCCGGGGACGTACACCGGCAGCGCCGACCACCTCGTGTCGATCGCCTTCTACATGACCGATCCGGAGGGCAACGGCGTCGAGCTGTATTGGGATCGCGAGCGCACCGCGTGGTCCTGGACGCACGGGCAGGTCGAGATGAGCTCGCTGTACGTGGATCCGAACGGGTTCCTGCAGGAGCACCTCGACGTGGAGACGGCCGATGCGCGCGCCGGCATGGCAGCGGCACGCGTGGGCCACGTGCACCTGTCGGTGGGCGACGTGGCGTCGGCACGTGCGTTCTACGCCGATCACCTGGGCTTCGACGTGACCGCCTCGCTGGGAGATCAGGCGCTGTTCGTCTCCGCCGGCGGGTATCACCACCACATGGCGATGAACGTCTGGGGCTCTCGCGGCGCCGGGCTGCGGGCGCCCGCCCTGGGGCTCGGGCTGGTGCGCATCGAGGTCCCCTCGGCCGACGCGCTGGGCGAGGCCGGCGAGCGACTGCGTCACCACGGACACCAGACGGCCGACGACGGGCGAACGCTCGCGGTGGACGACCCGTGGGCCAACCGCATCGTGCTCGGCGTCGGCGGCGCCTAGGGTGCCACAGTGATGTACAGGGTTGCCGGGGCGTCCGATGTGGACGCGCTGTGGACCATGCTCGGCTACGCCTTCGACTGGCGGGGGCGCGGCGACCTCAGCCTTGAGGCCCTGCGCGACGCGCCACACATCGCGCACTACGTGAGCGGGTGGGGACGTGCGGGCGACCACGGGATCCTCGCCGAGACCGAGTCGACGGTCGCCGGCGCGGCCTGGGTGCGGTTGCTCACGTCCAAGGACCCGGGCTACGGGTACGTCGCGGACGACGTCCCGGAGCTCTCGATGGCGGTCGCACCTGAGTTCAGGGGCCGCGGGCTCGGCAGAGAGTTGCTCACGCGCGTGATCGACGAGGCCACGACTCGAGGCGTACGCGCGATCAGCCTGTCGGTGGAGGACGGCAACGAGGCCGCGCGTCATCTCTACGAAGCGTCGGGGTTCGTCGTCGTGGGACGCAACGGCGGCTCCGACACGATGGTCACGTCTGTGGACCGCAGAGGGCGGGATGGACGTGCCTAGCGGCGACCGCACATGGCCCGCCGCTGAGGAGCTCGCGGCGCCGGGGCTGACCCTGGAGCCGCTCAGCGCCGAGCACACGGGCGAGATGGCGCGTGTCCTCGCGCCCGTCGAGCTGTACGCGTTCACCGGAGGTGCGCCTCCCACTCAGGGCGAACTCGAGCGACGTTATGTCAGGCAGTCTCGTGGGCATTCGCCAGACGGCACCCAGGGGTGGCTCAACTGGATCGTTCGCGACCACGCGACGGATCAGGCGGTGGGCTACGTCCAGGCCACGCTCGACATCGACGACGGCGCGATGGCGGCAACGGTGGCATGGCTCGTGGAGCCGTCGTTCCAGGGTCGCGGGATCGCGAGCTCTGCAACGGCGGCGATGCTGCGCTGGCTGCGCAGCCAGGACGTGCACGACATCAGGGCGCTCATCACGCCCGGGCATGAGGCGTCCGAGGGCGTCGCGCCGCGGGTCGGCATGAGGCCGCTCGAGCGGATCGAGGACGGCGAGACCGTCTGGGTTGCGTAACGCCGATAATGCACATTATGTCATTTCGCCGACTGGTGGCGAGAGGTGCGTGTTCACGCCGCACGGGTGCCCGCCACCACCCCGCCGGTGCGCTGCTGCTCGCTCCCGGCACGGCGTGACCCGGCGCGACCGGGCACCGAGGCGCGGACGGGACCGCGCGCGTCGTCGGGCGGCTAGCGCTGCAGCATCACCACGTCGGACTCGTCCCGGCCACCCACGGTGAAGGTGCGGGAGCCGACCACCTCGAACCCGCATCGGCGATAGAACGCCTGCGCTCGGGCGTTCTCGTCGTTCGTGCCGAGCCACACCGGCAACGGACCGTGCTTCGCGACGGCAGCGTCGATGGTCGCCTCGAGCAGGCGCACCGCGAGGCCACCGCCCTGGACGCCCGGCAGCGCGTAGATCTTGGACAGCTCGTGGATGCGCGCCGTGTCGATGCCAACCGCATTGAGTGCCTCAGCTGCCAGCGCGTCCCCGCACGGGCCCGTGACGACGAGCGCGTACGCGCACAGCCCCACCGCACCGTCCGCGACGAGCACCGTGCAGTCGTCTCGGTCGATCCAGCCGCGGATGACCTCCGCGCTGAGCTTGGTGCGCACGTGCTCGGCGATGGCCGCGGGGGTGGTGCTCGGCGGGCACGCGAGCGGGAAGGTCGCCGCAGCGAGATCCACGAGCGCGTCGAGATCGCGGGGCGCGGCGCGGCGGAGCTCGATGGATGCGTCTGTCACGCCTGGCAGTGTGCCATACGGTGCACCGCCGTCAGTCCTCCGCTGCGGTCCCTCCCCTGGGGTCAGACGGCCGCGACCGCCCTCAGCTCGGTCGCGAGCCGTCCCGCCCAGCCACGTGCCGCGGCGAAGTCGCGGAAGTCGCCGCGCGGAGGGTTGAGGGCCCTGATGATGGCCTTCTCCCCCACGTTCAGCCGCTCGTAGTCGAGCGCACCCGGGAAGCGCTGGTGCTTCCTCGCGCCGACGTCGCGAGCGAGCGCGTCCGCCTCGTCGAGGCCTTGGCCCGGTCGGACCACGGTCTCCATCCCGCACGAGAACATGTACACCTCGCGGCGGCGCAGCTCGACGAGGTGATCGCGGATCAGCTCCGAGGCGTCCCGGCGCCACAGGCCTCCGTAGACCGCGCTGCCGACGACGACGGCGTCGTAGTAGGTGACGCTCAGCACGTCGCAGGCGTCCTGGACGTCGACCTCGAAGCCGCTCTCCTCGAGCACGCCCGCGATCGCGTCCCCGACCTCGCGCGTCGAACCGTACTTCGAGCCGGTGGTGACCAGAACCTTCATGACGACCTCCCTGGGGTGATGAGCCCAGTCTCCCGCCGCCGCCGTCGCGTCTCGAGGGACCTACGTCCCCGGCGGGACCGCGCCTACTGAGCGAACGCCGTCGTCGTCAGGAAGGCGTGCAGCTCCGCCCGCCACACCTGCCAGGTGTGCGCTCCCGGAACGTTCGTCTCGGTGACCCGGCCACCCGCCTCGCGGTAGGCCGCCGCACGCTCGGGCGACGAGTCGGCGATGCCGACGATCCCGTCGTCGACGCCCACCCCGACATGGATGCCGGCGGCCTGCCGGACAGCCCTGCGCGCCTGCGCATCGAGGCCATGCCACCCTTCGGGCACGGGGGCGGCCGACCAGATCCCGTACCAGGCGAAGAGCTCAGGATGCCGCTCGAGCAGCCCAACGGCCAACGCCCCGCCCATCGACAGACCACCGAACGCGCGGTGATCGCGCTCCGACGAGACGTGGAACGCGGACTCGACGTACGGCAGCACGCCCGTGGTGAGCTCGTCGACGTAGGCGGCGTGGAAGGCGGCGGAGCCGGTCGGCTCGTCCGTCAGTCCGCCGAAGTCGGTGGTCACCGCGACGATAGCCGGGATGTCCCCGTCCGCGATCGCGTGATCGAGGATCTGCGCTGCGCGGCCGTCGGCGAACCAAGCAGTCTCGTTCTCCCCCATGCCGTGGGACAGCACGAGCAGCGGATACGGCTCGGGGCGATCCGGGTCGTACCCGGACGGGAGGTAGACGCCGAGCGCACGCTCGCCCTCAGGCGCCGTCGAGAGCGCCGACGCATACGTATGGTGCTCGAGCCGTCCCCTCTCCCCCTCGGCGGCGTCGCTCTCGTAGCCCACGTCGTAGGTGGGATGCTCGGAGTCGGAGGGGACGTACACCTGGCTCGTGCGCTGGTGGCCCGCTCCCTCTTCCCCGGCGAACGGCGGAGGGTTGGTCGGATCGAGATGGCCGCGGCACAGCGCTGCGCGTTCGCACTCGCCCTCCACGAACCCGTAGCTGTAGGTCCCTGCCGGCATCGCGGTGGCGAGCTCCCACCAGCCGTCGGGCTGGAGCTCCAACGCCGCCGGTGGCTGGGAGACCAGCGGGTGCGACACATCGCCGGGACGCCAGTCGTCTCCGAGGCGAGCGTCGTGGCCGAGGGTGCGCGTAATGGCGTCGGGCGACGTGAAGTACGCGTCGCCCACGAGGCCCACCGCCTCCGCGTCGGGTGCCCAGTAGCGGAACGTCACCTCGTAGCCGGTCGGCGATCGCTCCGTGGGCGTCACGATGACGCCGTCGCCGCTCACCTCGCCGCTCACCTCAGCGGGCTCCGACGAGCAGGCAGCGAGGACGCCGACAACCAGTGCGGTGACGGACCACGCCAGACCCCGACGGGGCACCGAGGGACCGCGCGTCACTGGACTCACCCCCCTGCCGACCGAGTTCCTCGATCGTAGACCCGGCGGGCGCGCCGCGACCGGCTCAGCCCACCTCGAGGATCAGGTCCCCTCCCCCGAGCGTCATGGTGCCCTCGAACGCGATTCGCTTGACCGTGCCAGCGATCGGCGTGGTGATCGCGGACTCCATCTTCATGGCCTCGATCAACGCGACGGTCTGACCGACCTCGACGGCATCGCCCTCGGAGACCGTCGGCGCGACGGCGCCCGAGAACGGGGAGCCGATCGACCCCTGTCGTGCCGGGTCGGCCTTCTCGCGCGCCACGACCTCCACGGCGGCCGACTCGTCTCGGACCTGGACCGGCCTGATCGAGCCGTTGTAGGTGAAGATCGCCGTGCGTTCGCCGTGGTCGTCGGGCTCGCCGAGCGCCTCGAGCGACACGATCATGCGCACGCCGCGATGCAGGTCGATGCTGACCTCCTCGCCGCTGCCGATCGACATGCCGTACAGGTACCGGAACGTGTCGACCACGGAGATGTCGCCGTACCGGGCGACGGCCTCGTCGAAGTCCTTGGCGGGTCCCGGGAAGAGCAGATGGTTCAGGCGGCGGCGGCGCTCGGGACCGGCCGATGCGAGGGCCGCCCGGTCGTCGTCGCTGAGGTCCTCTCGCGCGCGGCCCTCTCCCCTGCCCTCGAGGGCCTTGGAGCGGAACGGCTCGGGCCAGCCGCCCGGCGGGTCGCCGAGCTCGCCCTGGAGGAACCCGATGACGCTGTCGGGAAGGTCGTAGCTGCCCGGGTTGTCCTCGAAGTCCGCCGGATCCGCGCCTGCCGCCACCAGGTGCAGCGCGAGGTCGCCTACGACCTTGGACGAGGGCGTGACCTTGACGAGACGGCCCAGGATGCGGTCTGCCGCCGCATACATGTCCTCGATCTGCTCGAACTTGTCGGCCAGGCCCAGCGAGATCGCCTGCTGGCGGAGGTTCGAGAGCTGGCCGCCGGGGATCTCGTGTCGGTACACACGACCCGTCGGTCCTGGCAGACCGGACTCGAACGGCGCGTAGAGCTTGCGCACGGCCTCCCAGTAGGGCTCGAGGTCCTGAGCCGCGGCGAGCGAGATCCCCGTGTCCCGCGACGTGTGCTCGAGCGCGGCCACGAGAGCGCTCATCGGCGGCTGGGACGTGGTCCCCGCCATGGCCGCGGACGCCACATCCACGGCGTCCACCCCGGCCTCCGCCGCGGCGAGGAGCGTGCCGATCTGGCCGCCGGCAGTGTCGTGGGTGTGCAGGTGCACGGGGAGGTCGAATCGACGGCGCAGGGCGTCGACGAGCATGTACGCGGCGGCCGGGCGCAGCAGTCCCGCCATGTCCTTGATCGCGAGCATGTGGGCGCCGGCCTCGACCAGCTGGTCCGCCAGTCGAAGGTAGTAGTCGAGCGTGTAGAGGTCCTCGTCGGGCGCGATCATGTTGCCCGTGTAGCACAGCGTCGCCTCGGCCACGGATTGACCGGTCGCGCGCACGGCCTCGATGGCGGGGCGCATCTGCTCGACGTCATTCAGGGCGTCGAAGATGCGGAAGATGTCGATCCCGGTCTCGGTCGCCTCCTCGACGAAGGCGCGCGCCACCTCATCCGGGTACGGCGTGTACCCGACGGTGTTGCGTCCCCGGAGCAGCATCTGGAGCGCGACGTTGGGCACCGCCTTGCGCAGGTCCTCGAGGCGCAGCCAGGGGTCCTCCGACAGGAAGCGCATCGCGACGTCGTAGGTGGCGCCGCCCCAGCACTCGATCGACAGCAGATCAGGAGTCATGCGGGAGACGTGGCCGGCGGCCTTGACGAGGTCGTAGGTGCGCACGCGGGTGGCGAGCAGCGACTGGTGAGCATCGCGCATCGTCGTGTCGGTCACCCGGAGAGCCTTCGCGGCGCGCAGCTCCGCGGCGAAGCCCTCGGGGCCGAGCTCGAGGAGCCGCTGGCGCGACCCTGACGGAGGCTCTTCGGTGAGGTCGATGGCCGGGAGCTTGGAGGCCGGCTGCAGTGCGGCGGCCGGAGGCTCGCCGTGCGGGCGGTTGACCGTCTGGTAGCCCAGGAACGAGAGCAGCTTGGTGGACCTCTCGGCGCTCTCCGGCACCTCGAGCAGCTGCGGACGCTGCTCGATGAACGCGGTCGTCACTCCCCCGGCACGGAAGTCCGGGTCGTCGACGACGGCACGGAGGAAGCGGATGTTGCTCGTGACGCCGCGAATCCGGAACTCGGCGAGGGCGCGCGCCGAGCGTCGTACGGCGGTCTCGAAGTCGTGTCCGCGGCACGTGAGCTTGACCAGCATCGAGTCGAAGTGTCCTGTGACCGTGTGCCCCGCCATGCCGGTCGCGCCGTCGAGGCGGATGCCCGCACCGCCCGGCGAGCGGTACGCCAGGATGCGGCCCGTGTCCGGAAGGAAGCCGTTCGTGGGGTCCTCGGTCGTGATGCGTGTCTGCACCGCGAAGCCCTTGGTGCGGATCTCCTCCTGGACGATGCCGATGTCTTCGAGGGTCTCCCCCGAGGCGATCCTCATCTGGGCGCTCACGATGTCGATGTCGGTGACCTCCTCGGTCACCGTGTGCTCGACCTGGATGCGGGGGTTCATCTCGATGAAGACGTGCTGGCCCGCGCGCTCCCCCTCGGTAGCGAGCAGGAACTCGACGGTCCCGGCGTTGCGGTAGCCGATCGACTCGGCGAAGGCCACGGCGTCCCGACACAGGGCCTCGCGGATCTCCGGGTCGAGCGCGGGCGCCGGGGCGATCTCCACGACCTTCTGGTGGCGCCGCTGGACGGAGCAGTCGCGCTCGTAGAGGTGGACGATGTTGCCCTCGCCGTCGGCGAGGATCTGCACCTCGATGTGCCGGGGGCCGAGCACGGCCTGCTCGAGGAAGACCGTCGCGTCTCCGAAGGCGTTGCTTGCTTCGCGCATGGCCGCAGCCAGCGCGTCGGGAAGGTCCTCACGCCGCTCGACGCGGCGCATCCCGCGTCCGCCACCTCCGGCGACGGCCTTGACGAAGACCGGGAAGCCGATGCGGTCCGCGGCCTCGACGAGCTCGTCAGGGTCGGTGGAGGGCTCGGAGGAGTCGAGCACCGGCACCCCCGCGGCACGCGCCGCCTTGAGCGCCGCGACCTTGTCTCCTGCCTGCGCGAGCACCTCGGGCGGCGGGCCGATGAAGGTGATCCCCTCCTCCTCGCAGCGCCGGGCGAGATCCACGTTCTCCGACAGGAAGCCGTACCCCGGGTAGATCGCGTCGGCGCCGGAGAGCTTCGCGACGCGGATCATCTCGTCGATGTCCAGGTAGGCCTTGACGGGATGGCCCTCGACCCCGATCTCGTATGCCTCGTCCGCCTTCACCCGGTGCTCGGACAGGCGATCCTCGTGCGGGAAGACCGCCACGTGGCGGGCGCCGAGCTCGTAGGCGGCGCGGAACGCGCGCACCGCGATCTCGGCGCGGTTGGCGACCAGGACTTTAGAGAACATTGACTTCCCTTCGACGTTCGCCTCAGTCTGCCAGCCAGAACGCGCCCCGTCATCGCCGACGGGCGGGAAGGTTTCGAAAGTTGCTTAGAAAATACTGGTCAGCTGGCGTTGGTGCGCTTCGCGCGCCGCATCGCGAGCTCGTCAACTTCATCGGAAGTTGCCGCGGGGACGTCGCCGCGGTCCGCGGGAAGCGCCGACAGCGAGCCCTCGAGCTCGCGCCAGACCTTGCCCAGCGCGATGCCGAAGACGCCCTGGCCACCCTGGACCAGGTCGATGACCTCGTCGTCGGAGGTGCACTCGTACACCGAGGCGCCGTCGGACATGAGGGTGATCTGGGACAGATCCTCGATGCCGCGCTCGCGCAGCGTGCTCACCGCGGTGCGGATCTGCTGGAGCGACACGCCCGAGTCGAGGAGGCGCTTGACCACCCTCAGGACGAGGATGTCGCGGAACCCGTAGAGGCGCTGCGTGCCTGAGCCGGTCGCGGACTTGACGCTCGGCTCGACGAGCCCGGTGCGGGCCCAGTAGTCGAGCTGACGGTAGGTGATCCCCGCCGCCTTGCAGGCGGTGGGTCCGCGGTAGCCGGCGTTCTCGTCGAGGTGGGCGAGGCCGTCGTCGAAGAGGATGCCCTGGTCGCGCACCGGGGTCACGTCCTGACCGCCCTGCTCCGCCATCGCGTCTCCCTCGTAGCTCTCGTCCTCAACGGTAGGGCCGGGCCCCACCGCGGTCAACGACCCCCGCCGACGTGGCGCGCAGTCCGTTGACCGTCCTTGCTGTCGTTATCGGTCGATCTGGGCGTGCACACAAGCCGAGAACAGCGCGACCGCCGCATCGGCGCGGTGGCGCACGATCGCATCGGCGCTCTCGTCGTCTCCCCTGCCCCGGCGCGGGCGCGCGGCGTCGCGAGCGAGGTCGGCCTCGCGGCCGGCGGCGCGGGCGAGGCTCGTGAGCGATCGGGGGTCCGCTCCCGCGGACAGGTAGGCCGCGCCGGCGGTCACGAGCGGCACGCAGTCGTGCTCGTACCGCGCCGGTCCGGTCGTGGAGATCAGACCCGCGCCATCGAGGGCATCCACGACCTCCGGCTCCACTCCCGCCGCCTCGGCGAGCTGCGCGCGCGTCAGCTGCGCCGACGACTCCGTGACCGCGCGGGGGCCGATGGCTTGGTGGACGCGACCGGCGTCGAGGTCGGCGAGCTGCGTCGCGATCGCCTGGAGCGGCAGGTACTCGTCCCGCTGGCGGCGTAGGACGAATCGGAGCCGCTCCACGTCAGCGGCCGAGTACAAGCGGTAGCCTCCGCCGGAACGGTGAGGGCTGACGAGGCCGTTGGCGTCCAGGAAGCGGAGCTTGGACGGCGTGAGGGCGGGGAACTCGTGCACGAGCTGAGCCAGCACGTCGCTCACCCGCAGCTCGGGGTCGTGGGACAGCTGCTGCGGCCACGGGAGACCCTGCGCCGCGCCTCGCTCCTGCTCGCGCTCGGGCCCCTCGTCGGGAACCAGCGCCCGGAGAGCCGTCATCGGATCAGCCGACGGAACCGGGGTAGAACGTCATGCGGTACTTGCCGATCTGGACCTCGTCGCCCTCGTGAAGCTCCGCCTCGGTGACGCTCTCCCGGTTGAGGTACGTGCCGTTGAGCGAGCCAGCGTCCTGGACCAGGAAGCGCTTGCCGTCGCGCACGAAGCGCGCGTGCTCGCGGCTGACCGTCACGTCGTCGAGGAAGATGTCGCCGGAGACGGAGCGACCTGCGGTCGTCACGTCGACGTCGAGCAGGAATCGGGCGCCCTGGTTCGGTCCGTGGTGGACGATCAGCAGCGCGCAGGCCTCGTCGAGCGCATCCACTGCGGTCTGGTCCTGCGGCGACATCCGGTGCGGCGCGTGCTCGTCCGAGACGATGGGCGAGTCGAGGGACATCGTGCGTTCCACGGGGCTCTCGTCGTACGTCATCGCTCCTCCTTCCGTGGTCGGGCTGACCTCATCATCCTAGGCTCTGAGGCGCGGTCGCGACAGACTCGCCGCCGGTGCCGCGATGCATCCTCGAGGCGATGTCTCGCACGTAGCCGATGCCGGAGATCCAGTACAGGACGGCCGCCGCGCACGCTCCCACGACAGCCGCGACGTGGACCGCATCCCAGCGCTCGAACGCGACGAACGCCAGCGGCAGCGCGACGTAGAGGCCAGCCGTCGCGCACTTGCCGACGAAGGTGACGTGCGGCGGCTTCGCGCCGCGCCTGCGGCCCACCAGCAGCGCGATCCCGACCATGGCGTCGCGGACGAGGAGCACGACGACCAGCCACCACGGGATGATGTCGCGCAACGCGAGACCCACCACGACCACGGCCGTGAGGAGTCGGTCTGCCGCGGGGTCGAGCATCCGCCCGAGCTCCGAGACCTGGTGCCACCGACGCGCGAGGAAGCCGTCCAAGAAGTCGCTGATCCCCGCAGCGGCGAGGGCGGCGATCGCCCAGCCGTCGTACCCGGCGATCAGCAGCCAGCCGAAGATGACGATGAGGCCGATGCGCACGAACGAGACCACGTTCGGCACGGTCCAGATGGTCGTCGCCGGGTGTGCGGGCGTGCCCGTCTCGTCCGTCGTCCCCTCGTCCGTCGTCTCTGCGCTGTCGCCCACGGAGGGGGAGTCTACTGGTCCTCACCCTCCGAGGCGATGACCTTGTCGACGGTGGCGGCGGCGATGCGGTTGGCCTCGTCCTCGCTCGCGCCGCGCGCGAGCTCCTTCGCCTTGATCTGCTCCATCTTGTAGCGGCGGGTGTCGACCGCGTGCTCGTCTCCCATGACCGACTCCTTCTCTCGAGGCTCGACCTGCTCCAACATCTCCAGACTAGGGCGGGCGGCGGCGCGGCGCAGGGCGAGACGGGGCTTCGGCCCGACCCGCCTCGAGGCTCGCCTCAGCGCGCGGGCGCGCCCGTCCCTAGGGTGGGAGCCATGCTCATCGAGAGCCGCGGTGCATCCCCGACGATCCATCCGAGCGCGTACGTCGCGCCCTCGGCCGTCGTCTGCGGCGACGTCAGGGTCGGCGAGGGGTCGCGCATCCTGCACGGCGCGGTGCTGACTGCCGAGGACGGGCCGGTGACGATCGGCGCGCGGGTCGTCGTGATGGAGAACGCAGTGATCAAGGGGCGCCGCGCGCACCCAGCCGTCGTGGGCGACCACGTGCTCATCGGGCCGCACGCCCACCTCAACGGAGCGACGGTCGAGTCCGAGAGCTTCATCGCCACCGGCGCGTCGCTCTTCCCCGGCTGCCTCGTGCGTGAGCGCTGCGAGGTCCGTGTCAACGCCGTGATCCAGGTCAACACCGCGCTCGCGCCCCGGTCCGTCGTGCCGATCGGCTGGATCGCGGTGGGCGATCCGGCTCAGCTGCTGCCCGCCCACGAGCACGCCGAGATCTGGCGCATCCAGGAGGGGCTCGACTTCCCGGGCACGGTCTACGACGCCACCCGCACGTCCTCGATGGAGGAGATCATGGCGAGGCAGTCCGCGTTCTACGGTGAGCACGCGAACGACGTCGTGATCGACGATGCCGGGCGCGAGACGTCCGGCGAGGACGAGCGCTGAGCTGGACCGCTACTCGACGACGTAGGTGTCGTACGTCTCGATGACCGTCCGGATGCGCTCCAGCGCCTCGTCGTCCAGGCCGGCGTCGCCGGTCACCTCGTGGAGGGCGTCGAGGGCGAGGTTGCCGTACTTGTGCCCGGCATCCTCCGGCACAGCCGTGCTGAGGATCAGGTCGATCACCCCCTGGAACGCCGTGACCACCGGGATCCAGGTCATGTCCGTGGAGATCTCTGGCGACCGCTGGCCAGGCTTGAGCCACTCGGGCTCGGACCAGATCACGCTCGGCCCGATCCAGACGATCGGGTCGGTGCCGTGCTGGAGGTACGCGACGCGCGTCTCGGACCAGGTGCCGCCGAGCTCGGCGAGGCCTCCCCACTGCGCCGCCCAGCGCACGTGCTCGCCACCGTCGAGCACCGGCAGGCTGTAGGGGCTGCCGTCATCGCGGGCGTCCTGGAAGGCGCTCCACACCGGGGTGAAGCTGGGCGTTCCGGCAAGGACGGCGCCCTGCGTCTCGCTCATGAGCGCGTCGCCCGACGCGTAGGCGGACTGGATGCCGAACGAGCCGAGGCTCAGCCCGTACACCAGGAGCTGGGGACGGTCGTCGGCGGGGAGCTCGTTCCACCACGCCGTGACCGCACGCACGAGCGCCGTCGTGCCGTCCTGCGACAGGTCCGGCGTCAGCAGAGCCGAGACGGGGCTTCCCGTCGCGCCGTACTGCTGGGCGACGATCGCGGTGTCCCCCGCGTGCAGGTACTCGAAGCCGTCCAGCGCCGCGGGATCGAGCCAGCCCGAACCCGTGGTGCCCGCGACCATCAGCACCGACCTCTCCGCGGCGCCCGTGCGCTCGAGCTCCTCGACGGCGAGCTGCGCACGCTCCTCGAACGTTCCGGGGGCGTCGATGCCGACGTAGACCCGGATCGGGTCCACTGCGGTCATGCCCGTGACGGCCTCGATCTGCGTCACGGTGGGTCCGCCGCCGACGATCTTGGCGCCCGCCTGGCCCACCTCGTCCCACGCGACGAGGCTCGCATCGCTGCCGGACCTGAGCGGGCTCGTCGGCTGGGGGAACTCAGGATCGTAGGCTCGGTTGCGCTGCACCGACACCGCGGTCAGCAGCCACGACAGCACGCTGAGGGCGAGCGAGGCCACGACGAGCATCCCCACCAGCGTCACGACCCCGTCCAGGAAGCGCGAACGCCGGCGCTCACGGTCTCCCGGGATCCAACGGACCGAGAGCCGATGCAGGGCCCGCCAGCCGCGGGCGACCCCGCGCCCGATGCTGAACGCCAGCGTGGCGCCCGCCGCGTAGAAGATCGCGCCGACGAACCAGTCGAAGCCCGAGGTCGGGGCCTCGCCGACGGCCTCCCTCACCGAGTTCTGCCATCCGACCGCAAGCGGCATGAACGCCATGGCGACGGCGAGCCCGATGGCGGTCACCAGCCACCACGGCGCCTCGGCCGACGGTCGCAGCCGTCCGCGGCTGATGACGACCGCGAGCCTCCACAGCCCGACGCCGACGCCGTAGCCGACGGCGAACGCCAGGCCGCTCACGAGGCCCTGGGCCCAGTTGGGGCGAGGCAGCAGCGACGGCGTGAGGGACACCAGCAACGCGAGCACGCCGACGACGGCACCCGCGATGTCGAGCTGGTGCTTGGCCTTCGGCAGGCGCTCGAGAATGGGCACTCGCATGGTCTCTCCTCGCGCGGGACCGCCCCGCTCCGGGCACCACAGTAGAGGCGCCGGTACCTCCAGCACGTCCCGGCGCGCGGACGACACGCGGCGCGTCAGGCGCTACGCACGGCCGGTGGAGACGACCCTGTCGGCCGTACGCTCCGCGGCCTCGAACGGCGTGCCGTAGCGGTGCGCGGTGATCGAGATCGCCTGCTCCCGCAGGAATGGCACCAGCTCGAGCTCGGGCGCGGCCGTGACCGGCCCGTCGAACAGCGCAAGGTCGGCACCGCCGCGCCACGCGGCGGGAACCGCGCCCACGAGGCGGACCCGTCCTGCGGCCACCGCCCGCGCCCGCGCGACCGCCGCGTCGTCGTCCTCGACGACGACGTCGATGCCGGCGCCACGAAGCGCCTCGCGCAGCGTGGCAGGCAGCTCGGACGCGCTCGACACCGTCAGAGCCTGGCTCTGCGCAGCGGATGTCGGCGTCGCGTGCGCGCGTGTGCTGGCTGCATCCGTCGCGCCCTCGCGCACCTGGCGGCGGCCCGTCGCCACGCTCAGAGCGACCGCGACGCGAGCGAGGGCCGCGCCGTCCTCGCCATCCCAGCGCACGAGGGCCGGCGTCGGCACATAGCGCTGGATGTTGCGCTCCGCGCGCAGCCCCGTCGGGTCGTGGCCGGCGCTGAAGCGCTCGGCCCAGGCCTCCGCGTCCCTCTCGGCCGCCGCGCGAACCCAGTCCTGGTCTGCCGCGCGCACGATCCCTTCGACGGCATCGGCGAGGCGCGCTCCCCTGCTGGGAAGGGTCTCGGCGCGGACCCAGTCCGTCAGCGACGCGACGTAGTGCGGACCGCCTGCCTTCGACGTGGGGCCCACCACCGAGCGCTTCCAGCCGCCGAAGGGTTGGCGCTGCACGATGGCGCCCGTCATGCCGCGGTTCACGTAGAGGTTGCCCGCCTCGATGCGGTCGAGCCAACGCCTCATCTCACCCTCGTCGAGGGTGTGAAGCCCTGAGGTCAGGCCGTAGTCCACCTCGTTCACGAGCGCGATCGCGTGGTCCAGGTCGCGCGCGCGCATCACGCCGAGCACCGGACCGAAGCACTCGACGGTGTGCAGGAACGTGCCCGGCTGGACCCAGCCGCGCACGCCGGGCGTCCACAGCGCTTCCCCGAGCCGCTCGGGCTCGACCCACCAGGTCTCGCCCGGCTCGAGCTCGGTCAGTCCGCGTAGCAGCTTGTCCTGTGGCTCGGCGATCACCGGCCCCATCTGCGTTCCCGGCTCCCACGGGCGGCCGACGCGCAGGGATCGAACCGCGTCGAGCAGCTGCCGGTGGAACCGCGGGGAGTCCGCCACCGAACCGACGAGGATCGCCAGCGACGCGGCGGAGCACTTCTGCCCGGCGTGGCCGAACGCGGAGGCAGCGAGGTCCTTCGCGGCAAGGTCGAGGTCCGCGCTCGGCGTGATGATCATGGCGTTCTTGCCCGACGTCTCGGCGTACAGGCGCAGGTCGGGTCGGAACCCGAGGAACATCTCGGCCGTCTCGAACGCTCCGGTGAGGATCACCTGGTCGACGCGCGGGTCGCTCAGGAGCTGCTGCCCATAGGTGCGCGTGCTGATCGACAGCAAGGTCAGCACCTCGCGGGGCACCCCGGCCTCCCAGAGGATCTCGGCGAGGACGGCCCCACAGCGCGCGGACTCCCCGGCCGGCTTGAGGATGACGGCCGAGCCGGCAGCGAGCGCCGCGAGCGTCGACCCTGCGGGGATCGCGACCGGGAAGTTCCACGGCGGGATCACCGCCGTGAGCGGGCGCGGGCGGGGCGTCGCGCCCTCGACGCCATCGAGAGCACGGGCAGACTGCGCGTAGTAGCGCGCGAAGTCGATGGCCTCCGAGACCTCGGGGTCGGACTGGTCGATGGTCTTGCCCGCCTCTGCGGCCATCACCTCGATGAGGTCGTCGCGGCGTGCCTCAAGGCGCGCCGCCACCCGATCGAGGATCGCCGCCCGCTGCGCGGGCGGCACGGCTCCCCACCCGCGGCCCGCCTGGTGGGCCTGCGAGATGACCGTGTCGAGCGCATCGGCGCTGTCGACCCTGGCCGCGGCGAGGGTGGTGACGCCGGCCTCGGACCCCTCGGCGCGCGCGAGGATCTCCGTCCCCCACGACCGCGTGGCTGAGCGAGCGGGGTCGGAGTCGGGCGCGTTCCGGAACCCGGCCGCGCCGTCGTGCGGGGACGGGTGCTCGCGGTGGCTGTCGGTGCCCGCGGGCGTCGACGCGAGCTCGAGGGCCTCGCGGAAGGTGCCCTCCTCGCGCGCGAAGTCGTCCTCCGACGACGCGATCGTCGTGAGGCGCGAGAGGAAGTTCTGCGGGTTCGCGACCTCCTCGAGGCGGCGCACGAGGTACGCCAGCGCGACGTCGAAGTCGCGCGGGTCCACCACCGGGGTGTAGAGCCGAAGGCGGCCGACGTCGGCGCTCACCGCCTTCGCGACGTGCTCTCCCATGCCCAGCAGCATCTCGAAGTGGACGTCGTCCTCGACCCCTCGGTCGCGGGCGAGCTCCCACGCGTGCGCGATGTCGAACAGGTTGTGCCCCGCGATGCCGACCTTGAGCGCGTGCGCGCTGTCCGGGACGAGCGCGGCGTCGAGCACGCGCTTGTACTGAGCGTCCGACTCGACCTTCGAGTGCCAGGTCGCGAGCGGCCAGTCACGGATCTCCGCCTCGACCCGCTCCATCGACAGGTTCGCGCCCTTGACGACCCTGACGCGCAGGGGCGCACCCCCGCCGTCGACGCGCTCGCGGGCGAGCGACTGCAGCCGTGCGAGCGCGCGCGACGACTCGGGCAGGTAGGCCTGGAGGACGATGCCGGCGCTCAGGCCGCGCAGGTCCTCGCGCCGCATCAGCGCTTCGAAGACGGCGATCGTCAGGTCGAGGTCGCGGTACTCCTCCATGTCGAGGTTGATGAACACGCCGCCGTGGTCGCGCGCCTGCTCGTACAGCGGTCCGAGAGTCGCCACGATCTC
This sequence comes from Demequina sp. NBRC 110056, assembly GCF_002090155.1. GTDB lineage: Bacteria > Actinomycetota > Actinomycetes > Actinomycetales > Demequinaceae > Demequina. Next base: position 453,870 of record NZ_BBRM01000002.1, read on the forward strand.
CTGCACGGCGCCGTCGAAGTCCCACGCAGAATGGGGCGCGACCGCCGCCGAGACCTTGATCGAGACGTAGTCGACGTCGGGGTGGGTGATGAGCGCGCGCGTCGCCGCGACGCGGCGGGCCGCCTCGTCCGAGCCCAGCACCGCCTCGCCGAGGAGGTTGACGTTGAGGTCCACGCCTGACGCGCGCAGACGCCGCAGCGCCTTGGACAGCCGCTTCGGACGCGCGTCGACGACGAGGTGGCTGACCATCGCACGGATGACGCGGCGGGCGACCGCCACCGTGAGGCGCGGCGCGATGCGCGCGCCCACCCCGCCGAGGCGCGCGAGCTGCGCGAGGGCCCCAGGAAGGTGCTCGGGCGCGCCGGTCGCGGCCCGTCGCAGCTCCACCGCGGCGACGTGCGGGTCCTCGGGACGCACGACGCCGTCGACGACCTCCGTCAGGTAGCGGAGGCCGCCGGGGCGGGTCAGGACGTGAGCCATGAGGCGGGCGCCGGAGCTGGGCTCCACGGTCGCCGCCTGGTCGAGCCATCGGCGCACCTGGGCGACGGATCGGTCGGCGGCGGCGGTGGTGCGCGCAGGGGTCGTCGTCGGGGACATGGCCTCAGTGTGCGACCTCTCGACTTTCCACGTCCATTTCAGCCTTTTCCTCATTACCGTGCAGGTCTGCTTAACTGTTGGCATGCTCGATCTCCATCGCCTCCGCACGTTGCGCGAGTTCGCCCTGCGGGGCACCGTCACCGAGGTCGCGGACGTTCTCGGATACTCGCCGTCAGCGGTGTCGCAGCAGCTCGCCGCCCTCGAGCGTGAGGCCGGCGTGCCCCTGCTCCGACGCTCGGGGAGGCGCCTGCTGCTCACGCCCGCCGGTCAGGAGCTCGCGGACGCGGCGGGCCCGGTGCTGGGGCTCGTGGAGGAGGTGCAGACCCGGTTGCGTGCTGGCGACGACTCCCCCGGAGGCACCGTTCGCCTGGCGGTGTTCCAATCGGCGGCGCTCGCGCTGCTGCCCACAGCACTGCCGATGGTCGCGCGCACGGCGCCTCGCGTACGCGTCGAGGTGACCCAGAGCGAGCCGGCGCAGGCGCTCGAGGACACCTGGTCTCGGGACTTCGACCTCGTCGTCGCCGAGGAGTACCCCCACCACTCCGCACCGCACTACGACGGGCTCACGCGCGTGACGCTGATCCGGGACCGCATCGCGCTCGCGACGCCGTCCGGCTCACCGACCTCGCTGGCCGAGCACCGCGACAGCGCCTGGGTGATGGAGCCGCGCGGGACCGCATCGAGGCACTTCGCCGAGCAGCTGTGCCGGGTGGCGGGCTTCGAGCCGGACGTCCGCTACGAGACCGCCGACCTCCAGGCCCACCTCGCGCTCGTGCGCGCGGGCCTCGCCGTCGCGCTGATCCCGGGCCTGATGTGGCCCTCGGCGCCGGACGGCATCGTCCGGGTGGAGCTCGACGACGCGATGCACCGCACCGTGTTCGCCGCGTTCCGCGACGCGTCCGCGACCGACGCCTCGATCCGCGCGACGCTCACAGCGCTCACGTCCGCGGCGCAGCAGGTCGCGGCGGCGTGACCTGGGCCTGGAGCCCAAGTCCCTGCACGAGGTGCGTCGCCCCCGCGACCGCGGCGGGCATGAAGGCGATCGCGCCCAGAGGGAGCAGGAACGCCAGGAAGCAGGCCGCACCGAACCCGACCACGCGCGCCCGGTGTCCGCGCAGCACCGCGCGTCGATCGTGCAAGGTGAGCACGCCGCGCCTCGCTAGCGGAGAGGTGGTCAGCTCCAGCGCGAGGAACCACCCGCCGAAGGCCGCACCGAGCACGAACGCCGTGACGCCGCCCACCACCGGGATCAGGCCGATGAGGAACAGGACGACCGCGAGCGGAACGGTGAGGAGAGCGAGCCGCAGCGCTTCCCCGATGCCTCGGACGATCGACCGCCACGCACCCTCCTCGGGATCGGCTCCCACGAAGCCCTGCGAGGCGTCCACCTCCCGCGCGAGGCGCTCGAAGAACGGCTGCCCGATGACCAGCGTGACGGCGGTGAACGTGTAGATGCCGACGAGCGCCGCGGCCCCGAGGATGGCGAGCGCGGCGACCACCTGGAGCGCGTCGGAGAACCACCCGTCGCCGGCGACAAGCGCGTCCGCGATCCCGTCGCTCCAGGACTCCAGGTTCATCACGATCAGGACCGCGCCGGCCCCGAAGACCACCGCGGTGATCAGGCCAGGGATCAGCCCCACCACCATCAGCCGCGGGTTCGTGCCCCACGTGCGCAGGCCGCTCAGCGCGGTGCGGAACCCGCGCGCGACCTCCGCGACGACGCCTCGCCGGCCGGGAGGCGAGGAGGAGGTCATGGATGCATGCTAGTCGGGCGAGGTCTCCGCGATCTGGCCGCGCCAGACGCGTCTATCCTGGGCGGACATCCCCGCTGACTTCCCTGGAGCACGCCCCGTGAACGCACCCGACGTCGCCGACCGGCGTGCGCTGGGCCGCACGGACCTCGAGGTCACGCCGGTCAGCATCGGCACGGCCTCGTGGGGGCCGAGCTCGCCCGATCACGGCGTCGTCGTCACCGAGGACGAGGCGCTCGCGGCCGCCGCGCGGGTGATGGATGGCCCCTTCAACGTCCTCGACACCTCGAACAACTACGGCGGCGGCGAGTCCGAGAGGCGCATCGGCCGGGCCATCGCCGCCCGGGGCGGGCTGCCGCAGGGCTTCGTGCTCCAGACCAAGGTCGACCGTGACCCGGCCACCGGGACGTTCGACGCCGACCGCGTGCGCCGCTCGTTCGAGGAGAGCCTCGACCGCCTCGGGCTGGACCGGGTGCCGTCGTTGCTGCTGCACGACCCCGAGCACCTCGGGTTCGCGGAGGCGGCTCGGCCGCGCGGCCCGCTCGACGCGCTGGTCAGCCTGCGCGATGAAGGACTCACGGACGTGATCGGCGTGGGCGGCGGTCCGGCGTCGATGCTGCTCGAGTTCGTCCGTACCGACCTGCTGGACGTCGTCCTCACGCACAACCGCTTCACGCTCGTCGACAGGACGGCCGATGCGCTCATCACCGAGGCGCACCAGCGTGGCATGGGCGTGCTCAACGGCGCGGTGTTCGCCGGCGGCGTCCTCGCGACGCACCCTCGTACGTCGAGCCTGTACGGCTACGCCGCGGGAGACCCGCGGCTGCTGGGCACCATCGACGCGATGGGTCGTGCGTGTGCGGAGGCCGGCGTGCCGATCGCTGCCGCCGCCTTGCAGTGGTCTCTCAGGGATGAGCGGATCACGTCGACCGTGTGCGGCGTGGGCTCAGCCGCTCAGGTCGACGAGATCGCTGCCCTCGCTGCGGTGCCGATCCCCGCTGACCTGTGGAACCTGCTCGACGACCTCGCCCCCCGCCCCGACCTGTGGAGGAACGACTGACCGTGACCGACCTGCTGCTCCTTGGCGCCCGCATCATCGACGCCGATGCTCCCGTCGACCTGCGACTCCGTGACGGGATCCTCATCGACCCCGGTTCGCCCGGCAGTCCGGACGAGGCCATCGACCTCGACGGACGATGGGTGCTGCCGGGCCTGTGGGACCACCACGTGCACTTCACCCAGTGGGCCATCGTGCGCCGACGCCTGGACCTGTCGGCCGCGACGAGCGCCGCTGGCGCCGCTCAGATCGTCGCCGCGCGCCTGCGCGCGGAGATGGCCATGCACGAGCCGCTCATCGGCTACGGCTACCGCGACGCCATGTGGGACGACGAGGCGACGGCCGAGGTCCTGGACGCGGTCGCGACGGTTCGGCCCGTCGTGATCCTCTCGGGCGACATGCATGCCTGCTGGGTGAACACCGCCGCGCGCGACCGCTACGGCCTGCCCACGGCGGGTGTCCTGCGCGAGGACGACGCGTTCGGGCTGCAGATGCGGCTCGAGAAGGCCGCCCCCGGCGACGAGGACCTCGCGATCACCGAGGCGGCGGTCGCGGCCGCGTCCCGGGGCGTCGTCGGCATCGTCGACCTCGAGATGGCGCGCAACCTCGAAGGCTGGACCGAGCGCATGACGCGCGGCCTGCACGCGCTCCGCGTTCGATCCGGCTTCTACCCCGCAGAGCTCGACGAACGTATCGAGTCCGGATGGCGTTCGGACGACACGGTGGCAGGCACCGGAGGGCGCCTCACGATCGGCCCGCTCAAGATCATCACGGACGGATCGCTCAACACGCGCACGGCGTACTGTCACGACCACTATCCCGGGCGAGACACGCGGGGCATGCTCACCGTGTCGCCCGAGCTGTGCGAGACGTTGCTCGAGCGGGCGACGGCGCACGGGTTCACCGCTGCCGTGCACGCCATCGGCGACGCCGCGGTGACACACGCCCTCGACGCGTTCGAGCGCACCGGGGCGAGGGGCACGATCGAGCATGCGCAGCTGGTGCGCGACGAGGACCTCGAGCGGTTCTCGCGACTCGGCGTGGCGGCGTCGGTGCAGCCCGAGCATCTCTGGGACGACCGCGACGCGACCGAGCGCTTCTGGCCCGACCGAGCCGACCGCGCCTTCCCGTTCGGCGCCCTGCGTCGCAGCGGAGCCGAGCTGCTGCTCGGGTCCGACGCGCCGGTCGCGCCGCTGGACCCCTGGAGGGGCATCGCCGCGGCCGTGCACCGCACCTCGGACGAGCGCGAGCCGTGGCACCCCGAGCACAGCCTCGAGCGGCGCGAAGCCCTCGAGGCCGCGGTCGGAGGCGACCTCAGCCTGGCGCACGGGCGCGCCACCGACCTCGTCGTGGTCGACGCCGACCCACTCACGTGCGACGTCGACGAGCTGCGACGCATGCCCGTGGCGGCCACGGTCACAGCGGGACTGTTCACGCACCGCGCGCTCTGAGCGCGGGGCTCCGCCTGCCCCGACGGCCGCGCGGTCGCCGAGGGCGACGCGCCCGACGCCGATTCAGCTCAGGGTCGCAGCACCCAGCGTGATCTCGATCCCCGCGAGGGCCTGGGACACGGGGCACCCAGCCTTCGCCTCGTTGGCGAAGCGCTCGAACTCCTCTTGCGACAGGCCCGGCACGGAGCCCGACACCTTGAGGATCGATCCGAGCACCCCCTCACCGGGCTGGAAGCTCACCTCGGCGGAGACCTGGAGCTCCTCGGGCGCGTGGCCGGCCTCTCCCAGCCCGTGCGACAGCGCCATCGCGAAGCACGAGGCGTGCGCCGCCGCGAGCAGCTCCTCGGGCGTGGTGGTCGACTCGGCGCCCTCGGAGCGCGCCTTCCAGTTGACGTTGAGCGTCGCCGCTCCGGTGCCGAACGACGTCGTCCCCGAGCCCTCGCCCAAGGAGCCGCGCCACAGGGTGCTCGCTGTGCTCTTCACTGCCATGTCGATCTGCCTCCATGCTGCTCCGCGCGACGCGACGGTCGCGCCGTTCCCAGTGAAGCATGGGCCCGCCTCGAGTGCTGCGCCGGCGCGGCCATACTGGACCCATGCCAGCCCTGATGCACCTGTCCTCCCCCGATGTCACCCCGGCCTCGCCCGCCGAAGGCCCGGTCATGGTGCTCCTCCATGGCTACGGCTCGAACGAACGCGACCTGCCGGGGCTCACGCCGCACCTGCCGGCGCTGCCATGGGTGTCCGTGCGCGCCCCGCTGCCCATGCCCGGCGGAGGCGCCGCCTGGTTTCCCCTCGACCTCCCCGGCGAGCCGAGTCAGGACGCCATCGAGGACGCCACCGTTGCCCTCTGGGACTGGGTCGATCAGGCTCTCCCCGCTGGTACCCTGCTGGTGCCGATCGGCTTCTCCCAGGGCGGACTCATGGCCCTCCAACTGCTGAGGACGCGGCCGGAACGCATCGCCGCGACCGCCGTCCTGGCCGGACTGGTCACCGACGCCGTGCAGCCGGCCGATGGGCTCTTGGGCGATAGCCGCCCTCCCCTGTTCTGGGGTCGGGGCCTTCAGGACCCGGTGATCTGGCCGGACGCCATCGCGCGACTCGACGCGCTGGTGCCACGGATCAGCACGCCGACGATCCGCACCTATGCGGGGCTGGGCCACGGCGTCAACGCCGCCATGCTCGGTGACCTCAATGCGTTCCTCGTGGACGCGTTGGACGCCGACGCTGGGTGAGGGTCAGGCCGTGTCGACGAGCGCGAGCAACCACCCGACGGAGCGCACGTGTCCGCCCGCCTCGCGCACGCGCTGCGCGAGCAGCGCATCCGACGTCACCGCGGTGGCCGACTCGCCGTCGGCGACACGCCGCGCCACCTCGGTGACGAGCGCATCGTCCCCGCTGCCGGGGGCCCTCGTCGCACGGAGCGGCTTCGGCACGGTCGCTGACCGTCCCTCGCCTTCGAGGACCAGCTCGATCTCGGGGAACCAGTGCTCGCCGGGCAGGTCCAGCTCCGTGGCGACGATCCCGCGCGTCAGCGGCACCAGGCGCTGAGCGAGGCGCGACGTCGACCCCGCTCGGTCCTTCCACCAGCCGTCGGGACGCGATCCCAGCACGTTCGCGGTGTCGACCACCACCGACGCGACCACCGGGAGCATCGCGCGCAGCTCGGGCCAGGCGGTAGCGAAGGCGGGATGCAGGTCGAGCTCCTCGACGGCGCCTTCGGGCACCCAGCGCAGCTCGAGGCTCTCGGCGTCCGCCGGTCGCGGGTCTGACGATGGATGGGCGCCAGCGATCACGGTCGTGTAGCGCCACACCTCTCGGTCGACGACGATCGCCGAGCGTGGCGTGACGTGTTCGCGGGCGATGCCCGCCTCCTCCCCCGCCTCGCGGATCGCGCCGTCGATCGGGTCCTCGCCCGCGTGGAGCGCGCCGCCGGGGATGCCCCAGGTGCCGCCGTGATGGCTCCACAGCGCGCGATGCTGCAGGAGCACCCCTCGAGACGCATCGTGCAGCAGCACTCCCGCAGCGCCGAACCTGCCCCAGAAGCGCTCGCCCGTGGGCGCGACGACCCACGCGTCGCCGGGATCGCGGTCGCCGCGCAACGCGGGCGGCACCCGGCTGGCGGGATCGTGAGGCTTCACGCCGTCAGCCTCGCACACCACACCACCACTTCTGCATTCGTCTATGGATTTCATCACACGCTCGCCGTGTCTTCTTCCACCATAGGCAAAGTCTCGGTAAAGTCGCCGATGTGAGCAGCGCTGCCGCAACCGCCGTCCTGCGACTCATCGGAGCCGCAGCGATCGTCGCTGCGCTCGGCGTCCAGGCGTGGGCGGACCTGACCTACGGCACCTTCACCTGGGCCGAGCTCCCCGGCTACTTCACGCCTCTCGCGGCCGTGTGCGCCGTCGCGGCGCTCACCGCATCGGCCCTCTCCGGAGAGTCGGAGCCTCGCTGGGTCGCTCTGCTGCGCGTCAACGCCGCCACCTACGGCATCATCACCGGCGTCGTCTACTGGTCCCTGCTGTCCGGGGTGGCCACTCCCGTGTTCCCGTGGGCGAACCTCATCCTCCACGGCGGTTCGGGCGCGATCCTCCTGCTCGACCTCGTCCTCGTCGGACACGCCAGCAAGCTCCCGGTCCGGACCTGGTGGAGCGTGCTGGCCGTGCCCGCGCTGTGGCTCGGCTACCTCATCGCGCGATCCCAGATCGACGGCTGGGTGCCGTACCCGTTCCTCGACCCCGAACGAGGTCTGGTCACGGTCGCCACCACGGTGGCGGGGATCGCGGGCGTCGGCATGATCGTCGCCGCGGCGCTTCACGGATTCCTCGCCGCCCAGCGCTCGTTGCGCGCGTCCGTCACGAACCGCGAGGGCTGACGGCACAGCGACGAGCCCACGCCGACGTGACCCTTCTCACACCGAGTATGGGAACACCGCCGCGAGCCCCACGCGTTGTCGGCCTGTCGCATCGCCGCAGCACAGCAGGGAACCGCGCGTTCTCGACGGCGCCCGTACGGCCGCCACCCGGCATGGAAACCCGGGCTCGTCACGTTCGCACGCATCTCCCTGCACCGCGCAGCACCGCCCTTCTGGCGCGGTGCGCGATGCCGTGTGCCCCGGTCGCCCGGGGCGCGCGTGTCCTTGTCCCGATCCCCCTGTGCAATGTCGTTCTTCTCTCGCCCGTACCGCCAGCTCGCCGCGTCCGTCGCGCTCGCGTGCTTCTCCCTCGGCCTGTTCAGCGCCTATGGCGCCCACGCCTTCGACCGCCACCGCGCCGTGACGGAGGCCCGCGCCGCAGCGGTTGCCCTCGAGGACAACCGCGCGCAGTTCGAGGACTCGATCCTCAAGGCCGAGGAGGCCGTGTCCGTCGCGCAGGGTCTCGAGGATGAGGAGCGGATCTCCCAGGCAGCCGATGCGCTGTCCGAGTCGATCGCCGCGGCGTCCGATGCCGCGGCCGAGGCAGAGGCGTCGCTCTCCGAGAGCCAGATCGTCACCGAGGGCGCGACCCTCGCGGCGAACGAGGTCGCCGTCGCAGACCCCATCTCCGACGAGTTGATTGAGGCGTCGGACGAGTTCCAGGACGCTGCCGCGGACGTCGAGACCGATCTCGGAGAGGTCGATGCCGCAGTCGCCGACGTGGAAAGGGTCCTCAGCGGCGACGTGGAGTCTCCCTCCGAGGCGCGCGCCGCGACCGAGCGCCTGACCGCGGCGAGCGAGGCTCTCGACGCCGTGGCGCAGGACGTCGACGCCGAGACACAGACTCTCGAGGAAGCGACAGCCGAGATCGCGCTCGCCGAGAACCTCCTGACCCTCGACGCGACCGTCGAGGCCGTCACCGCGCTCGCGGAGCAGACGACGCCGATCATCGACAAGGTCGGCCAGCGCGTGGTGACGGCGTCCGCGGTCACGACCGCGCGCTCGGCCTCGTCCACGCTCGCCGCCGCCACCGCGGCGGCCTCGCAGGTCGATCGGACGGACGCGGACTTCGTCGCCGCTGCGCTCGACGACCTCAATGCCGCAGCGGAAGCCCTCGATTCCGCGATGGGACAGCTGCAGACGTCGCACGAAGGCTGGCTGGCCACCGAGAACACGCGCCGTGACCAGGTCAACGCCTCGCGCATGGAGGCCTACGACACCGCGCTCGCCGCGGCGCGCGAGGCCCACAAGGACGAGCTCCGCGACGTCGTGGCCCAGCGCCAGGCCGGCTGGACCGGCCAACCTGCTGGCGTGTCCGGGTCGAACGGGCGCCTCGCCAAGGGAAGCCTGTGTGCGGTGGACTTCGCGGATGGTCACTACCTCCAGTGCGACGCAGCCGAGGCGATCGAGGCGGCCGACGCCGACTATTACGAGCAGACCGGCAAGCACCTCGTCATGACCGACTCGTACCGCTCGTACGGCCTTCAGGTGACGACCAAGGCGCGCAAGCCCTCGACGGCGGCGCGTCCCGGCACGTCGAACCACGGCTGGGGCATGGCGGTGGACCTCGACTACGCATCGGCGCGCTGGCTGGCCGCCAACGGCGCCGACTACGGTTGGGTGCACCCGACGTGGGCACGCGCGGGCGGCTCCCGCCCCGAGTGGTGGCACCTCGAGTTCGTCGCGGCGGACGTCGACTTCGACGCGCCCGACAAGCCGGCGCTCCTCGACAGCGCGACGAGCGCGTTCGGGGAGGAGTCCTTCGGCGTGCATGCGAGCGATGAAGACGGTGGCGACGACGCCGCGAGCGACGACGACGGGGGCGACGAGGAGTAGGCGCGGCCGCGGCGCCTGCAGACCTCGCGCCAGGACGGCGCAGCACCCTGCACACCCTCGGGGGCCGGGTCCGTCGCGTCCGCGCGCGTCCCGCCCCTGGCACGGTCGGCCTGAACACCACCGCGCCCCCTCCACGGCCCCTCTGACCGCAGCCCGCTGCACGAGAGGCGAGAGACCGAACCGCCCGTGTGCCGCACGACGTCCATGGGCCCTCGGCGCATCGGTCCGCCGTGGTTCAGGACCTCCCCGCGGGTTCCCAGGTGACCGCCTCCGCGCTGGCGAGTGACGCGCGGACGTCGATCACCCGCTGGTTGTCGCTGCCTCGGAAGGCGAGGCTGGCGTCGCGCCTGGCCAGGTCGAACGGTCCGTCGACGAGGACGTCGACGAGCTCGAGCAGCATCCGCTTGTCGCGTCGGTCCGCGGCGAGCGTCTCGAGCCGGTACCCGCTCCAGATCCAGATGTCCTTGGCGTAGCCCAGCTCCGCTCGCACGCGGGAGGCCAGCGCTAGGCACACCTGAGTGTTGAGGAACGGCTCTCCGCCGAGCAGCGACAGCCCTTGGACCGCGGGGTGCGAGAGGTCCTCGAGGACCCGGTTCTCGAGCTCGCGCGAGTACGGCTCGCCGTAGCGGAAGCTCCACGCCGCCTCGTTGTAGCAGCCCTCGCATGCGAACAGGCACCCGGACAAGTACACGCTGCAGCGCACGCCCTCGCCGTCGACGAACGAGAATGGCTGATAGTCGGCCACGTGTCCCCGGCTGACCTTGTCAGCGCGCCACGTCCGCGGCACGGGTTCGCGGTGCGCCACGTCTATGCCTCGGGCAGATGCTTGACGCGCGAGGCGATCTCTCGGTGGCGTCCCTGAACCATGGGCCGCTGCTGCGGGTTCCCGAGGTACCCGCAGGTGCGCTTCACGACGTCGCACGTGCGCGGATCCTGATTCCCGCACTCGGGGCACGCGAAGCCGGTCGCCGTGGGGTCGAAGTCACCCGCGAACCCGCAGTCGTAGCAGCGGTCGATCGGGGTGTTGGTTCCGAGGTAGCCCACTCGCTCGTATGCGTGGTCCCACACGGCTTCGAGCGCCCTCGGGTTGGAGCGGAGCACCGGGTACTCGCAGTAGTGGATGAAGCCTCCCGAGGTGAGAGGCGCGTACTCCGCTTCGAAGTCGAGCTTCTCGAACGGCGTGGGGCTCTTGCGCACGTCGTAGTGGAAGGAGTTCGTGTAGTACCCCTTGTCCGTGATGTCGGCGACCTCGCCGAACCGCTCGGCGTCGAGCCGGCAGAATCGATCTGTCAGGCTCTCCGAGGGCGTCGCGTACACGGAGAAGTGATAGCCGGTCTCCGCCGTCCACGCGCGCACACGCTCCTGCAGGGTCCCGAGCACCTCGAGCGTGAGAGCCTTCGCGTCGGCGTCGTGCTCCCACGCGCCGCCGAAGAACGCGGCAGCCACCTCGTACAACCCGATGTAGCCGAGGGAGACGGTGGCTCGCCCGTCACGGAACAGCAGGTCGACCTCGTCACCCGGCTCGAGCCGGCGGCCGAACGCGCCGTGCACGTAGAGGATCGGCGCGTTCTCCGGCACGGCTTCCTTGCACCGCGCGATGCGGTACGCCAACGCGTCCTTGGCGGTGTCCAGGCGCTCGTCCAGGATGCGCCAGAACCGCGCGAGATCACCCTCGGACTCGAGGGCGATCCGCGGAAGGTTGAGGGTCACCACTCCGAGGTTCATCCGTCCCGCGACCGTGTCGCGACCGTCCTGGTCCGCCCACCCCTGCAGGAAGGATCGGCAGCCCATCGGAGCCTTGAACGAGCCCGTGATCTCGACGACCTTGTCGTAGTTCAGCACGTCGGGGTACATGCGCTGCGTGGCGCACTCGACCGCGAGCGACTTGATGTCGTAGTTGGGGTCGCCGGGCTCGAAGTTCACTCCGCGCCTGAGGGTGAACAGCAGCTTCGGGAAGATCGCGGTCCTCCCCTCGGCGCCCAGACCGGCGATCCGGATCTCGAGGATCGCGCGCTGGATCTCTCGCTCGAGCCACCCCGTGCCGAGACCGAACCCGACCGAGGTGAAGGGCGTCTGACCGTTCGACGTGAACAGGGTGTTGATCTCGTACTCGAGCGATTGCATCGCGTCGACGATGTCCTTGCGGGTGTGCTCGCGCGCAAACTGCTCGCGGCGCTCCTCTGACTCCACCCAGGCCTCCGCGTCGTCGCGGTGCTTCGCAAGGTTGAGCGCTGCATAGGGCGCGAGCAGCTCGTCGATCCGGTCGACGGTGCAGCCGCCGTACTGACTCGATGACACGTTCGCGATGATCTGCGAGATCTGCGCCGTCGCGGTCTGGATCGACCGCGGGGGCTCGACCTGCGCGTTCCCGATCCGGAAGCCCGTCGACAGCATGCCCTCGAAGTCGATGAGGCAGCAGTTCGTCATGGGCGAGTACGGGTGATAGTCGAGGTCGTGGAAGTGCAGGTCGCCCTTCTGGTGGGCGTTCGCGACATGCGCGGGCAGCATGCGCAGGCCGATCGCCTTGCCCACCATCCCCGCTGTGAGGTCGCGTTGGGTGTTGAACACGTTCGCGTCCTTGTTGGCGTTCTCGTGGACGACGGCGTGATCCTTCTCCACGAGCCGCGACACGGCGTGGTTGACGTCCGTCGCGCGGGCGCGGGCGAAGTCACGGTCGACCCGGTGGTCGATGTAGGCGCGTGCGACCGAGAACTCCCCTGCCTCGAGCAGGACCTGCTCGACGACGGACCGGATCTCGTAGATCTTCACCGAGCCGTGGTGCCGCGCGACGATCTCGGCATCGATCGTGGCGCCCAGCCGCGTGATGGTCGCCTCGGGGTCGCTGGTCCGCACTTCGTCGAGCGCCACCGCGTCGAATGCCTTGCGCAATGCCGCGCGGATGCGCGCTCCGTCGAATCGCAGCAGTCGACCGTCGCGCTTGACGACGGTGAGGTGTGAGGTCGCGAGGGCGGCGGTCGCGTCCAGATCGACGGTGGTCATGGCTGCTCCCCAAGGGTCGATGTCAGTGTCCATACACCGTCCGACCACTAGATCTGGTGGTCGGCGGCGCACTCGAACACTAGATCTCGGGGTTCGTGCGGATCGGGACCTAGGTCCCGACAAGCACTGACCGCCGCGGCTGCGGCACCTCGAAGCGCCGGCACCGACCGGCGTGTCGCGGACGCGTCAGGAGTTCGCGACGGCGCCGACCTCGTCGAGGTAGCAGCGCCCGCACAGCGACTCGTAGTCGGCCTGCTGGCCGTCGATCGCCACCTGATCGCCGTGGCTGACGAACTCGCCGCCGACGATCCTGGCGTTGAAGATCGCCTTGGAGCCACAGCGACAGATGGTCTTGAGCTCCTCGATGGCGTGGGCGATCTCGAGCAGCCGCAGGGAGCCGGGGAACGAGCGGGTCATGAAGTCGCCGCGCAGCCCGTAGCACAGCACCGGGACACCGTGCCGGACCGCGACGACGAACGCCTCGTCGACCTGCGCCGGCGTGAGGAACTGCGCCTCGTCGATGAACACCGCGTCCACCTGGTCGAGGGGCCGGTGTGTCGTGAGCGCCTCCAGCAGGGAGTCCTCGGCGGCCAGGAGCACGTCCACGGGACGCTCGAGGCCGATGCGCGAGGACACCGACTCCCCTGCCTTCGTGTCGATCCCCGGCTTGACGATGACGGGGTGCTGCGCGCGCTCCTCGTAGTTGTACGCGGCGGTCAGCAGCAGCGCGGTCTTCGAGGAGTTCATCGCTCCGTAGCGGAAGTACAGCTTGGCCATCGTCACCCTTCTCGCACGCGCGCCCGCGCGCGCCTGAATGGCCTCCACCCTAGCGGCGCGCGCGGCGCGGCAGGCGCGAGCATGGGCGGCGTCGGGCTCTCAGACCTCGGTGAGGCGCAGGCCGTCGATGTCGACGCTCTCCCACTCGTCGAACGGGTCCTCGGCCACCGCCGCGCGAGCGACGGGTGCGAGCCGTTCGAAGTGCTCGCGTGACGAGAAGACCGCGAGGCCCACGAGCCGTTCCGAGTCCTCGTCCGCCAGGGTGTGGATCGACACCAGGCCGTCGCTTCCGCGAATCGCCGCGCCGTAGCGATGCATCGAGTCGATCAGCGCTGCGCGGTGCTCAGGGCGTGGGTGGTGGATCGACATCAGCACGAACATGTGCCCACGGTACGCCCGCCAACGCACGGTCGCCCCGACCGCGCCCGCAGCGAGGCGGCCGGGCTCATCTCCTCGGGCGACGCCGTCCACCGACGACGGCCATGAGCAACGGCGCCACGGACGCGATCATGAGGGTCGTCCCGAGGCCCTCGGCGTCGGGACGCACGATCGCACCGGCGAGGATCATGCCGGCGAAGACGATGCCCCAGATCAGCCGCCGGGCCGAGGCATCGAGCTGCGCGATGGTCCGCTCGAGGCGCGGCGCGGTCACGGGCAGCTTCCCGCGCTCGACCTGCGAGAGCACGGCGTCGACGCGCCGTGGCAGGCGCCACGCCACCCCTGCGATCTCGAGCGCCTCGCGTCCGAGGTCCGCGGCCGCGCTCGCACCCTGGGTGCGCACGAGGGTCCGCGCGTACGGCTCGATCGAGTCCCACACGTTGTATCGAGGATCCAGCGTCGTGCACACGCCGGACACGAGCGACACGGCGCGGATGACGAGCAGGAAGTCCTCGGGCAGCTGGAACGGCAACGTGAGCATGACGTCGCCGAACTCCACGGCGAAGTCACGGAACTCGCGCGGGTCGACGTCGCGCAGCTCGGCCACTCCCATGCCGCCGAACCGGGAGAAGACCTGGGACATCACCTTCTCGAGCTCGGCGACGTCGGCATTCGGGAGCAGCACCCCGGCGTCGTTCATCGCTGCGACCAGACCCGCGCCGTCCCGGGCCGCCGACGCCACCACGAGCTTGCGCATCGCCGACTTCACCGCGGGGTCGACGGAGCCCATCATCCCGAAGTCGACGAAGGCGATGGTCCACGGCGGCCCGCCGGCGCCGGGCGCCGCGGGAGCCACGAACAGGTTCCCGGGATGGGGATCGGCGTGGAAGAAGCCGTGGTCGAACAGCTGGTCGAACATGAGCTCCGCGAACACCTTGGCGACCTCGGCCGGACGGATGTCGACGGCCGACAGAGCCGACCGGTCCGTGATCTTGATCGCGGAGACGTCCTCGAGGGTCAGCACGCGACGCGAGGTGCGCTCCCACACCACGTCCGGGACGCGCACTCGAGGGTCGTCGGCGAAGTTCTCCGCGAACCGCTCGGCGTTGCTGGCCTCGTGGAGGTAGTCGATCTCCTCGCGGCTCACCGCGGCGAACTCCTCGATCAGCGCCGGCATCGAGACACGGTCGGACACCAGCCGGAAGCGCTGCAGCCATCCGCCCACCTTGCGCAGCGCCGCGAGGTCGACGGCGACGACCGCGCCGATGCCGGGCCGCTGGATCTTGAGGACCACCTCGGAGAATCCCGCCTGCGCTGCGTCGAGCTCGGCGAGCGTGGCGCGGTATGCCTGCCCGAGCGACGCGGCGGCCAGGGGCTCCGTCTCGATGCGGGCGAAGACGCGCTCGAGGGGCACGCCGAACTCCGCCTCCGCGAGCTCGCGGACGGCGCCGAACTCGACGGGCGGCACCTCGTCCTGGAGATCTTCGAGCTCCTTGGTGATCTCCGGTGGGAGCACGTCGAGCCGCGAGGACATGAACTGTCCCATCTTGATCATCAGCCCGCCGAGCTCCACGGCGAGGCCGCGGAAGCGCCTGGCGAACGCCTGCATCCGGTCGGTGCGCGTGCGGTCGGCGACGCGACGCAGGCCGATGAGCGGCAGCACGACCTCGTACCACCACGTGACGACGAGGTGGCGCGCCGCGAAGCGCAGCAGCCTCCGGTACCGGGCGCGGTCGAGGACCGTGTCGGGCATCACACCTCCCTGATCCCGACCGTCCGACGCGGGTGCCGTCAGTCCTGCGCGAGGATCGAGTAGATCTTACGTCGCGCCTCGCTGAGGACCTCCGCCGCCTCCTCCTGCTGCGCGCTCGATCCCGAGCGGAACACCTGCGAGGTCGCCTGGGCGAGGTCGATCGCGGCCTTGGGCACCACGCCCAGGCCCGACGCGTCGAACGACGTCGACGTCCACGGCGCCGATGCGGCCGAGGCCTCGGCCTCCTCCTTGGCCTCCTCGGTGAGCGAGTACACCTTGCGGTCCTGGGTGGTCTCGGCGTGCACGAGGCCCTCGTCGGCGAGCATCTGCAGCGTCGGGTACACGGAGCCGGGGCTCGGCTTCCAGCGTCCGTTGGTGCGGCTCTCGATCTGCCGGATGAGCTCGTAGCCGTGCATCGGCTCCTCGAGGAGCAGGGCAAGGATCGCAGCCCTGACGTCACCACGCCCCATGCGCTGGCCCACCTGCCTGTCGAACGTCGACCGCATCTGGTCGAACGCCTGACGCATCGCCTCCCCCGCCTGGGCCGGGTCGAACGCCGTGTGCTTCTGTGCTCCCATGAGGACCTCCCGTGGCCTGCTCGCCGTGCCGTTCCCAACACCTGTGCCGTTCCGAACGACACTGAACGATATATCGCTATGGTCACACGCGCATCGGTCCTCTGCAAGTCCACACGGCAAGCCCGGGCGGCACGAGGGCCGTCGTCACCCGTGACAGGATGGGCCCACGGATCGACGACGATTCACGAGGAGGACCCATGACGGCACCCCTGCGCTACGAGGTCGAGGACGGCATCGCCCAGCTGACCTTCGCGCGCCCCGCACGCCTCAACGCCTTCGACTTCGCCATGGGCGAGGCCTACCGGACGGCCTGCCTCGCGGCGGTCGCGGATCCCGATGTGAGCGCGGTGCTGATCTCCGCCGAGGGTCCGGCATTCTGCGCCGGCGGCGACATCGTCGCGATGAGCACGGCCGGCGTCTCTGGCTCCGAGGTGACGGCGAGCGCGCACGTGATCCACGAAGGCATCGCCGCGCTGCACGGCAGTTCGATCCCGGTCGTGGCCGCGGCGCGCGGCGCGGTCGCCGGCGGAGGCATCGGCGTCCTGCTGGCCGCGGACCTCGTCGTCGCGGGACCCGACCTCAGGGTCGCGGGCCGATACGCGGACGTGGGCCTCACGCCGGACCTCGGCGTGTCGACGCTGCTGACCCGCGCTGTGGGAGAGACCCGCGCACTCCAGCTGCTGCTCACCCGCCGAGAGCTCGACGCCACGGCCGCGCTCGACTGGGGCTTCGTCGCCGAGGTGACCGACGATCCCGAGGCTCGCGCCCTGGAGATCGCACGCGCGTGGAGGGACGGCGCCACCGCGGCGTTCGGGCACGCGAAGCAGCTGGTGCGGGCGTCGTCGACGCGCCCCTTCGAGCGCAGCCTTGCCGAGGAGGCGGAGAGCATCGGCCGCGCGTACGACACCGACGATGCGCAGGCGCGCATCGCGGCGTTCTCCGCTCGCCGATCAGGTCGGGCGGAGGCGTGATGACCGGCTCAGGCCTGGCGGGGCGCACCCTGCTCATGTCCGGCGGAAGCCGAGGGATCGGCCTCGCCATCGCTCTGCGCGCCGCGCGCGACGGGGCGAACGTCGTGCTGCTCGCGAAGACCGACCGACCGCATCCGAGGCTCGAGGGCACGATCCACTCGGCCGCCGAGGCGATCGAGGCTGCCGGCGGCAGCGCGGTCGCGGTGGTGGGCGACGTGCGCGTGGACGCCGACATCGACCGCGCGGTGGACACGGCCGTCGAGCGGTTCGGCGGGATCGACATCGTCGTGAACAACGCCAGCGTGATCGACCTGTCGGGCACGCAGGAGCTCGACCCCAAGAAGTACGACCTCATGCAGGACGTCAACGTGCGCGGCACCGTCATGCTCACGCGGGCCGCGCTGCCCCACCTGCTCGCCTCTGCGCACGCGCATGTGCTGTCGCTGTCGCCGCCGCTCAACCCCAGCCCGCGCTGGCTGGGCGCGCACACGGGCTACACGATGGCGAAGTTCGGGATGACCATGGCGACGCTGGGCATCGCGGCCGAGTTCGCGGAGCGAGGCGTCGCGGCCAACACGCTGTGGCCGCGCACCACGATCGCCACCGCAGCCGTCGAGAACATCCTCGGCGGTGAGCGGATCATGCGGGCGAGCCGGACCCCGGAGATCTACGCGGACGCCGCGTACGAGGTGCTGACGTCGGACCCTCGCGAGCTGACCGGGCAGAGCCTGATCGTCGAGGACGTGCTCGCGGCGGCAGGCGTCACCGACCTGTCGGGCTATGCCGCCGTTCCGGGCACGCCCGACGAGGCGCTGTTCCCTGACATCTTCCTCGACTAGCGAGGGCCGATGCGGTCACGGGGACCGCTCGGGAACGGCGCCCGGGTGCGCGTCACGGTCGCGCTCGAGGACGAAGTAGTACGGCTCGCCGCCGTCGAGCGCCCCGGCGCCGGCCATCACGCCAAGGACGGTGTCGTCGTCGACCGAGACGAAGTGGTCGTGCACGGGACGAGTGTCGTAGGTCATCGTCGCGCACACCTTGCCGCGGTGCGCCTGGTCGCTCAGCCAGGCGCCGCCGCCGCTGAGGGCGAGATTGGCCCACAGCGACCCGTCGACGTCGCGGCTCACGATGGGCTGGACGTGTGCCGCGTCGACGAAGTTCTTTCCGTACCAGGACGCCTTCACGAGTGCACGGTGGATCCGGTGGCCGGTGTCGATGCCGACGCCACGCCACAGCCCCGTGAGCGTTGCGGCACGCGCGGCAGGCAGCACGTCCCACAGCGCGGCAAGCTCCCACGAACGGCCCGTGCCGTCCGCCATGATCTGGCGCAAGCGCTCGGCGGCAGAGACGCGCAGCGCGAGCGGCGGGGTGCTCTCGGGTGGCGCGTCGGCCATCGCGAGCACCGCCTTCACGGCCTCGCCGCCGCGCGTCATGGCCACTGCTGCTCCGATGTCCTCGAACGGGACGCGCGTGACCAGGCTCTCGAGGGGGAACAGGCCGGCGCGCCACAGGCCCACGAGGCGCGGGATGAGCTCCGCGGGCTCCGCGTCGCCCTCGATGACGCCGGTCAGGCTCCGCCCCCACAGCAGCGCCGTCTGGCTCACGGTCACGCGGTTGGCGCCACCGCGCAGAGCGACCGTGGCGCAGGCCCCCGGGGTGACGAGGGCGCCGAGGGCGAGGTCGATGGCGGCTTGCGTGCCCACGGTGTCGAGCGCGAGGTCGTGAGTGCCGCGGAGCTCGCGCGCCTCCTCCGGCGAGATCGCTGCGTCCGCTCCGAGCTCCCCGGCGAGCGCGCGCCGCGCCTCGTCCGGCTCGACGACCGTGATCGTGGCGACCCCGACCGCGCGTGCGGCCATGACGGCGGCGAGGCCGACGGTGCCCGCTCCGACGACGAGCACCCGGTCGTCGTGGCCGGGTCGCAGCACGTTGAGGACCGTTCCGGCTCCCGTGAGCACGCCGCACCCGAGCGGAGCGGCGAGGACGAAGGGGAGGTCCGGACCGATCGGGACCACGTTGGTCTCTCGGGCGATCGCATGCGTCGCCCAGGAGGACTGGCCGAGCCAGGATCCGGAGATCCGCGCGCCTGACTCGTCCGTGAGGGTGGCCGAGCCGTCCGGCCGCGCACCCGAGTAGTTGCGCGCGGCGAACTCCGCGCACGACGCGGGATGGCCCTCTCGGCAGCGCCGGCACGCTCCGCACGCGTCGAACGTCATGACGACCCGCTCCCCCACCGCGACAGCCGTGACGCGTGCGCCGACCGCGACCACCGTGCCTGCGCCCTCGTGGCCGAGCACGGCGGGCAGCGCCAGCGGCACCGCGCCGTCGAGCGCCGTGAGATCCGTGTGGCACACGCCGGACGCGGCGACCTCGACGAGCACCTCGTCGGGCTGCAACGGGGTCAGGACGACCTCGCGGAGCTCGGGCTCGCGCCCCGCCACGGTCGCCACCGCGGCGACTGCTCGCTCGAGGTGCGTGCGCTCGGTCGTCGGCGTCTCACGCACGGACGGTGGGGACGATGCCATCGGCGGGCCTCTCGGGACGTCGGTGTTCCATACGGGCCCGCTAAGTAAACCACGATTCACAGTGCGATGTCCGGAGGAATCTCGGGCGAGCTCGTACCGGACGCTGGCGTGGCGCATCGGCGCTCTTCTAGGCTCCAGCCATGGCGATCGCGACCACGTACTCGATGACCCTGCCGCCCTGGCTCGCAGCGGAGGTGCCCGCACTGCCCGAGAGCCTCGAGCGCCACGAGGCGCAGATGGCTCTCGTGAACCGGCTCGCTGACCGGAACTGGCGCGAGGGCAACGGCGGCCCGTTCGCCGCGATCGTCGTGGACCACGTCACCGGCCGGCTCGTGTCGGTCGGAGTCAACGTGGTGCTGTCCACCGGCGTGAGCTCCGGACACGCCGAGGTGATGGCCCTCGCGCTCGCTCAGCAGGCCCTCGGCACCTGGGACCTCGGCGACGGCCACGACCTCGCGCTGGTGGTCAACTGGCGCCCGTGCGTGCAGTGCTACGGCGCGACGCTGTGGTCAGGAGTGCGTCACCTCGTCGTCGCGGGCGACGGGCCCGAGCTCGAACGGCTCACCGGCTTCGACGAGGGGCCGATGGTCGCCGACTGGGCACAGCAGTTCGAGCGCCGCGGGATCGAGGTGGTGCAGGACGTCGGCAGGGCCGATGCGCTGGCTGTCTACGCGGCCTACGGAGAGTCCTCGTCGGTGGTCTACAACGCCCGCGGGCAGGGAGCGATCGACGCCGAGGCTCCCGACGCTCGCACCTGAGGCGCGCTACGGCGCTGGCGACGCCTCGTCGCCGTACGCTTCGCGGTCGGGCACCACGATGTGCGCGGCGACGGGATTGCCGTCCTTGTCGACGGTGGGCCACTCGTCGCCCACGTCGTTGAGCAGCTGGACCGGGATCAGGCCCGTGCCGACCGCCTCGGGATGGATGAGCGCGACGGCGGCAGGGCCACGCACCGCGTCGTAGCTCGCGATCGGCGGATCCTCGCCGTAGCGCTCGCGCAGCGACGCAGAGTTGAGCAGCAGGTTGAGGAGGATCGCCGTGATGGCGCCCGCGGAGATGCCGGAGTCGAAGATGAGCGTGAACCAGTCCGGGAAGTTGCCGTAGATCTCGGGCGCGACGGTCGGCAGCAGGGCCACGCCGACGGAGATCGCCACGACCAGGATGTTGCGATTGTCGAAGCGCACCTTCGCGAGCGTCCTGATGCCGCTCGCGGCCACCATGCCGAACAGCGCGATGCCGGCGCCGCCGAGCACCGCCCGCGGCACGCCCTCGACGATCGCGGAGACCTTGGGCAGCAGGCCCAGCACCACGAGGATGCCGCCCGCCATCGTCGCGACGTAGCGCGAGCGGACGCCGGTGAGCGAGACCAGCCCCACGTTCTGCGCGAACGCCGTGTAGGGGAAGGTGTTGAAGACTCCGCCGACCACCGTTCCGAGCCCGTCGGCGCGCAGGCCGTCGGCGAGCTGGCGCCGGCCCACCGGCTTCTCGACGATCTCACCGATCGCGATCATGTCGCCTGTGGTCTCCGTCATGATCACGATGCCGACGATCACCATGGACACGATCGAGGCGAGCTGCCACGTCGGCATGCCGAAGTGGAAGGGCGTCACGAGTCCGAACCACGACGCCTCCCCCACGCCCGACCAGTCGACCATCCCGGGAACGAGCAGTGCCGCCACGGTGCCGACGAGCAGGCCCAGCAGCACGGACACGCGCGACAGCGCAGCCGGAGCGAAGCGCTCGATGAGGATGATGACGAGCAGCGTTCCCGCGGCGAAGCCGACGTCGACAGGGTCGGCGGCGCCGTCCTCGGCGCCGTCGACGATCCATCCGGCCGCCACGCGCATGAGCGAGAGCCCGATGATGAGGATGACGGTGCCGGTCACGATCGGCGGGAAGAACCGCAGCAGCTGGGCGAAGAACGGCGCGACGACGATCATGAACACGCCGCACGCGATGGTCGCGCCGTAGATCGCCGTGATGCCGTGCTGCGTGCCGATCGCGATCATGGGCCCGACGGCGGCGAAGGTCACGCCCTGCATCAGGGGCAGGCGCACGCCGAAGCGCCAGAACCCGACGGACTGGACGATCGTCGCGAGGCCCGCGACGAACAGGTCCGCGCTGATGAGGTACGCCAGGTCGGGCCCGGACAGGCCGAGCGCCCCTCCCACGATGAGCGGGACGGCGACCGCTCCCGCGTACATCGCGAGCACGTGCTGGAGCCCCAGCGGGAACAGCCGCGCGAGCGGCGGGATGGTGTCGACGGTGTTGAGGTCGCGAGAGGTGGTCGACATGCGCGCTCCTGTCGGGTCGTGCCGCAGCCTGAAGATGGTGCTGATCGCGACGCTACGCCGCGTCCGTTTCGCCCCGATTTCCAGCAGGCAACAGTCGATGACGCGCTCGTCCGTCGCCGCAGACGTTCGCGGGAATACCTGCCCGACGCGCGCCGGTTGTCCCCTGCGAGGTGTCGCTCGGCGCGACGCAGGGATGGGAGTGCACTCATGGGCGAGCATCGCGACGCCGGCGTCGTGTCCCTCAGCGCCCCCTTCGGGACGGAGCCCGATCTGCGGTCGGAGGTCGGGCCGGACGGCTCCGCGCCCCGCGTGCTCGTGCTCGGCGCGACCGGCTACATCGGGGGCCGCCTCGTGCCCCGCCTCCTCGCGGGCGGCTATACGGTGCGGACGCTCACCCGCTCCGCACCGCGCATCGCCGCTCTCCCCTGGGCCGACGACGTCGAGGTCGTCGAGGGCGACGCCACCGACGCCGACGCGATGAACCGCGCGATGGCGGACGTCGACATCGTCTACTACCTCGTGCACTCCATGTCCGGAGGCAAGGACTACGGGCGCATCGACCGAGCGATCGCGCTCACCGTCGCCCGCAGCGCCGCGGACGCCCAGGTGTCCCGCATCATCTACCTCGGGGCCCTCCACCCCGACGGCGTCGAGCTCGCCCCGCACCTCGCCTCGCGCAAGGAGGTCGGAGACATCCTGCTCGCTTCGGCGACGCCCACGATCGTGCTCCGGGCCGGCGTCGTCATCGGCGCCGGCTCCGCCTCCTTCGAGATGATCCGCCACCTGACCGAGGTGCTGCCGTACATGCCCGCCCCACGGTGGGTGCGCAACGAGATCCAGCCCATCGCCGTGCGGGACGTCGTGCACTACCTTCTCGCCACGGCGCGCGCGCCCGGAGAGGTCAACGACGCCTTCGACATCGGCGGCCCGGACGTCCTGACCTACGCGGAGATGATGAACGGCTACGCGAGCGTGGCGGGCCTGCCGCGCCGCGGCATCACCGCTCTGCCGGTGCTCACCCCGCGACTTGCCTCCCACTGGGTGGGTCTCGTGACTCCCGTGCCCCGGCAGATCGCGCGGCCGCTCGTCGAGTCGCTCCTGCACACGTGCGTCGTGAAGGACGAGGCGATCGCAGCGTTGGTGCCGGCGCCGCACGAGGGCCTCACCGGCTATCGCGAGGCCGTCGAGCTCGCGCTCGGGCGCATCGAGATCGACCAGGTCGAGACGAGTTGGGTGGACGCGCGGGTGGCGGGTGCGCCCAGCGACCCGATGCCGTCGGACCCCGACTGGGCAGGCCGCACGGTGTTCACCGACGCGCGCACCAAGGACAGCACCGCCTCACCCGAGGCGGTGTGGAAGGTCATCTCCGAGGTGGGCGGGGCGACCGGGTGGTACTCGGCGTCCGTCCTGTGGGCCGCGCGCGGGCTCATGGACCGCATGGCTGGCGGGGTCGGCCAGCGTCGCGGGCGCCGCACCAAGGGCCGCGTGCGCGTGGGCGACGCCATCGACGTGTGGCGCGTCGAGCGCGTGGACCGCGGGCGCTTGTTGCGGCTGCGTGCGGAGATGCGCGTGCCTGGCAAGGCGTGGTTGGAGCTCGGGGTCGACCCCATCGATGGCGGATCGCACTATCACCAGCGCGCCGTCTTCTTCCCGCGCGGACTGACGGGTCGCCTGTACTGGCTGTCGATGCTTCCCTTCCACGGGCTGATCTTCAGCGGCATGGTGAACCGCATCGTCGCCCTCGCAGAGGATCCGGAGGCTGCGTGATCAGTGGCCCTGCGCCGAGAGCGGACGTGCCGCCGGGGCGAGCACGAAGATCGCGGCGGCAGCGACCACGGCGAGCAGCAGCGCGTGGCGAATCTCCATGACCTCGGCCAGCAGGCCAATGACCTGCGGCACGATGAGCCCGCCAGCGGACCCGAAGGCGCTCACCGCGGCGACGCGAGCCGTCGCGTTGTGGGGATCGTCGGCCGCGGCCGACAGCGCGACCGGGAAGGCGAACGCCGTGCCGATGCCCCACACGACAAGCGCGATCGACGCGATCGAGACCTGCGGCGCGAAGGCGAACGTGAGCGAGCCGACCGCGAGCAGGACGGCGCTCGCGCGCAGCGTGCGCACCCGCCCGAGCCTGTCGAGCCACCGGGGCCCCACGATCCGCATGGTGCTTTGGGCGAGGACCAGCCCCGCGTACACGATTCCAGCCACGGCCTCGGTGCGCCCATAGTCATCGACCAGCGCGAGCGGGATCCAGTTCGACGAACCCACCTCGGTGGTGAACGCCGCCAAGATGATCAGGCCGAGCAGGATCGTGCGCCGCTCCCGAGTCGCCAGTCGCACGGTCACGAACAGCCCCGGACGCTCGGCCGCACTCTCCGGCGAGCCCTCGGAGTCGTCGATGATGGCGATGCGCGCCACCACGGAGACCACGCCGCCGACGATCACGCCGATGCCGACGAAGTGCGCCGCAGCTGACACCCCAGCGCCGGACAGCACCGCGCCAAGCCCCAAGCCTGCCAACATCGCCAACGAGAAGCCCGCGTGGAACTGCGACATGATCGCGCTGCCGACATGGCGTTCAACCGCGGCGGCCTGCGTGTTCGCGATGGCCATGGTCATCTCGAGGGATGCCAGCCCCACGAACAACCCGAACGCGTAGAGCGGGGCGAACCCGAGCGCCGTCGCGGCAGCCATGAGCAGCAGCGCGCCCGCAGCGCACACGGCGGTGGTCCCGAGCACCGCGCGCGACCCCCACCGCCCCACCAGGCCGCCGAGCACGGAGAAGCCCACCAGCCCACCCACGGAGCCGACGAGCAGGATGGCCCCGAGTTGCCCCGGCGACACCGCAAGGTCGTCGCGCACGCTGGGAACCCGGGAGATCACTCCTCCCGCGAGCGAGCCGACAGCAAGGAAGATGCCGAGGACCGCGAGCCGCGCGCTCCTGACCCGGGTCAGCGGGAGCTGCTCGGCAACCATGCGATCCGCCTTCACGTCAGGACGGGGACGGTGCGCGAGAGGCCCGCGCCTGAGAACCAGTCCTACTGAAACCCTTCCGAGGGGTCAAGGGGTAGACGGCTCTTGCCGGGATGCCGCAGCGCCCCTGACGCACACCGCGCAGAGCTCGACGGGCCCGGCCTCACGACGGCTCCGGGGCTGAGGTCGACGCGCGTACGCCGTGCCTTCAGTCGTACCGACGTCGGCCGATGGGGTCAAGGGCCTCCCCCGGTGGCGTACGCGTCGCGGACCACGCCGAAGGTGTCTCCCTCGGTCGTGAACACGACCACGGTGCGGCTGGCCACGGGGTCGAACACGGCCAGTGTGAGGAAGGATCCCCCGTCGCCGCCGAAGCCGAACGCCAGCGTGTCGCCGGTGTCGTCGACGGGGATCTGGGCGAGCCCCAGCCCGAGCGGATAGCCGAACACCTTGGACGCCGGAGTCGTCATGAGCTCGAGAGAGGAGTCGCTCACGAGCCCGCCCTCGAACAGCGTTCGGTAGAACGCGTCCATGTCTGCGGCGGAGGTGATCGCCGCACCGTCGACGCCGACGGTCGGTCCGAGCACCCCACACTCGAACATCCCTTGGCCCGCAGCCTGTCGCGGGCGTGGCCACCACGGCCAAGGACCCTCCTGCGATTCGTAGAAGTAGGTCGAGTCCATGCCGAGGGGCGCGAAGATCGTGTCCCGCATGTGCTCGCCGGGGTCCGCGCCCGTCACCGACTCGATGAGGCGCCCGAGCACCATGTAGCCGGTGTTCGAGTAGGTGATGTGCTCTCCTGGCGCCCACAACTCGCCAGCACGGCCCGCGGCCTCCTCGACCTCAGCCACGTTCGCATCGCTCGTGCACGTCCACGACTCGAAGTCGACCTCAGGGATCGCTGCCTGGTGCAGCAGCGCGAGGCGAGCGGTGACCTCCGGCGGGACCGCGAAGTCGACATAGTCACCGATGGGTGCGTCGAGGTCGATCAGCCCCTGATCGACGAGGCGCAGGACCGCGGCGGCCACGAACACCTTCGAGAGGCTCGCCGTTGGCCACGGGCGCTCGGGCTCCATCGGCACGCCGTCGGCGTCGCCGCCCACCGCGACCACCTCGGCGGACTTCGGGTCGAAGACGCCGAGCACCACCGCACCGCGCTCAGAAACGAGCGTGTCCGCTGCCAGCCTCTCGAGAGGGCTCTGCGGTAGATCCACGGGCGCCGGGGAATCGGGGACCGCGCTCATCGTCGGGAGACCACCGTCCGCTGCAGCACCATGACCGACGCATGCGGCGAGCACCAGCGACGCCCCGGCCGCGAAGAGCACGAGCGCTCTCCGTACACGTGTCGCCCCCACCGGCGCCCTGCTCGCCATGGCAGACCTCCCCGTCGCTACCTCAACGACTAGAACGCGCGCGGGCGCGTCACCGCGGGGTCGATCTCGAAGCTGGGCAGCCGGCGGGCCACCCCCGGTCACTCGGGACGGTGGGGTCGACGCTCAGCCCGAGGAGGCACCTCCTTCGCGGCGACGATGCTGCCGGCGGGGATGCGTTCGAGCCCTCGCACGCCGTCCACCACGACCGTGTCGTCGTCGACGCTCACCAGCTCACCGAGGGCATCCGTCGCCTCACCGCTGGGGATCAAGTAGCGCACGACAACCCGTGCGCCGGGTGCAGGCAGACGAATGAGGTCCCGTCGATCGCGCTCCTCAGACATGACCCCATCCTCCCAGAACCGCTCCGCCGCGCCCTCGCGGACGATGGCGCCCACCACGCGACTAGGCTTTCATGGTGATCGGCCTCCACCCGCGAATCCCCTCGACCAGGGTCCGCACCTGCCCTCCCGCCTGGAGCCTCGCGGCGCGGGACATGGACGCGGACGTCGAGCGGTGAACGCGATCTTCGACACGCTGCGGCGCTGGCCCGATGTCGAGGCGCCCGGACTCGTCGCCGTCGACGCAGCCGATCGACTGATCCTGGATGAGTCCGCGGAGCGACGCGCGTCAGCGCAGCCCGGCGACGTCGTGGTTTTCAACGACGCCTACGGTGCGCTCACCCTCGGGGCGGCGCATGCCGGCGCGAGCGGGGTACGGACACACATCGACGCGCTCACCGGGGAGCGCGCGCTAGACGCCAACGCAGCTCGGCTGTGCCTCACCGACCGGTATCGCTCGGCACCCCTCGACGACTCACTGGTCAGCGGGGCGCGAACGGTCCTGCTCCGTCTGCCTCGCTCCCTCGACGCGCTGCGCGACATCGCCGGCCTCATCGCCGCGCACGCCGACCCGGACGTGGTGGTCGTCGCGGGCGGGCGACTGAAGCACATGTCCGTGTCGATGAACACGGTGCTGCGCGAGCACTTCGGACGGCTCGACGTGACCCACGCACGGCAGAAGTCGCGGGCTCTGATCGCCCGCGCGCCGCACGATGGTCGCGATCCCAGTCCCGCAGCCGCACAGGTCGAGGGCCTTGAGGTCCGCGCCTACGGCGGCGCCTTCGCCGGCGCCCGGCTGGATATCGGCACGCGCCTGATGCTCGAGAGCCTCCCCGACGCGCTGCCGGGCGGCACGCCGGACGATCCCTTGATCGATCTGGCCTGCGGCACCGGCATCGTCGGCGCGTGGATCGCGACGCGACATCCCGGCGTGCATGTGCATTCCTGCGATCAGTCGGCTGTCGCAGTCGCGTCGGCGCGGGCGACCATGCGCGCGAACGGCGTCCAGGACCGGGTTGCCGTGGTGCGCGACGACATGCTGGGGACCAGGCCGTCCGCCAGCGCGTCCTTCATCGCCTTGAACCCGCCGTTTCACTCCGCCGCAGCCGTGACCGACCTCATCGCGCCGCGCATGTTCGATGACGCCGCCAGGGTCCTGCGCCCCGGCGGCCAGCTGTGGTGCGTGTGGAACTCCGCCCTCAGGTACCGGCCACTGCTCGAGCGTGCGGTCGGCGACACCGAGCAGGTCGCGCGCAACGCCAAGTTCACGGTCACGGTGTCGACGCGTCGCTGACGGGGACGGCGCGCGCTCTCGACCGAGGCCCGGGTCCGTAGAATGGAGCGGGTGTCCACGCCGCCTGCATCCGACGAACGCCACCATCGCATCGCCCCCGACGATCTCGAGGTGACCCTACGGGTTCTTGCCTCCCTGAGCGATGTCGATGAGCAGGACCCCGACTTCGTCACGGTGCGCAACGCGACCGCTCACATGATCAAGGCAGTCAAACAGAGCAGGCGCCGGGAGCGTCGAGCCACCATCGCCGCCAACGACGCTGCCGTCGTCTCTGCCACGGCGACCGGCGCAGCGGACCGTATCGATGACGAGACCCGGGGCCTCACGCTCGAGGCGCGCGCCGCGACCCCAACGGCGGGCGAGTACCTCAAGGCGCGGCCGTGCTACATCTGCAAGCAGAAGTACACGCTGGTCGACTCCTTCTACCACCAGCTCTGTCCCTCCTGCGCGCAGACGGGCCACGCCAAGCGGCACGCGCGCACGGACCTGCGAGGACGCCGCGCCCTGCTGACGGGTGGGCGCGCAAAGATCGGCATGCACATCGCGCTACGTCTGCTGCGCGACGGCGCGGACCTCACGCTCACCACGCGCTTTCCGCGCGACGCGGTGCGCCGCTTCGCGGCGATGTCCGATGCCGCGCAGTGGCTGAACCGCCTCACCGTGGTGGGCATCGACCTGCGCGATCCCGCACAGGTCGTGGCCCTCGCCGACTCCGTCGCGGCGGCCGGCCCCCTCGACGTCCTGATCAACAACGCGGCGCAGACCGTACGCCGCTCCCCCGACGCGTACGCGCCCCTGGTCGAGGCCGAGTCTGCTCCCCTGGAGCACGGCCTCTGGGCCGACGGCGAAGGCCCCCACCTGCTCACCTTCGGACGCACCACGGAGACTCACCCCCTGAGCATCGAGGCCTCCGCGGCGACACACCCGCTGCTCGCGTCCGCACATCTCGCAGAGACGGGCGCTCGTGAGGCGCAGCGACTCACCGAGCAAGCGCTCGCGCCCGGCTCGTCTTCGCTGGCCAGGCTTGCCGATGGCACCGCCATCGATGCGGGCGGCCTGGTGCCGGACCTCCACGGCACCAACTCGTGGGTCCAAGCAGTCGGCGATGTCACCCCTCTGGAGCTGCTCGAAGTGCAGCTGTGCAACTCGACCGCACCGTTCATCCTCATCAATCGCCTCCGTCCGGCGCTGGCCGCGGCGGCCGCCGCATCGGCCTCCGCTCGTTCGTACGTCGTGAACGTCTCCGCCATGGAGGGCGTGTTCGAGCGGGGCTACAAGGGACCGGGCCACCCGCACACGAACATGGCGAAGGCTGCACTCAACATGCTCACCCGCACCAGCGCTCGGGAGATGTTCGAGTCCGATCAGATTCTCATGACCAGCGTCGACACTGGCTGGATCACCGACGAGCGCCCGCATCCCACCAAGGTGCGCCTCGCCGAGGAGGGCTTCCACGCGCCGCTGGACCTCGTCGACGGCGCGGCGCGCGTGTACGACCCGGTGGTGCGCGGCGAGGCCGGCGAGGACCTGTTCGGCGTCTTCCTCAAGGACTACGCGCCGTCGAAGTGGTGATCGACGTCGCCACATCCGGGACCGGGGTGCGGCCCGCCATCGCCGCGCCTTGACCAGGCGGGGCTTGCTCACGCACAAGGGCCGCCCCTCCTGGCGTGTACCAGGAAGAACGGCCCTCGTGTCTCGGTCGGGCTGACAGGATTTGAACCTGCGACCCCCTGACCCCCAGTCAGGTGCGCTACCAAGCTGCGCCACAGCCCGAGTGACCCTCCTGCGGCGGCGAACCGGCGCGATGAGGGCCGCGGAACAGTTTACACAGCCCGGAGGGTCCCGGAGGACGTCAGCCGTTGATTCGTGCCGCCGCGAGGCGCGCGCCCTCGCCGAGCGACCGCAGCTTGGCCCACGCGATCTGCGGGTGCACGCGACCGCCCAGACCGCAGTCCGTCGACGCCACGACCCGCTCGGGACCCACGATGTCGGCGAAGCGCTCGATGCGATCAGCCACCAGCTCCGGGTGCTCGACCACGTTCGTCGCGTGGCTCACGACGCCAGGCTGGAGCACCACGCCGTCGGGGAGGTTGGCGTCGCGCCACACCTTCCACTCGTGCTCGTGACGCACGTTGCCGGCCTCGAACGAGTACTCCCCCGCGCGAACCTCGAGCAGGAGGTCGAGGATGTGGCGCAGCTCGAGGTCGGTGGTGTGCGGCCCGTGCCACGAGCCCCAGCAGATGTGCAGGCGCACCTGCTCGCGGGGCAGGCCCTCGATCGCGTGGTTGATCGCGTCGATGCGCGTGCGCAGGAAGGCTCGATAGTCGGCGACGGACGGCTCGGGATTGATCTGGTCCCAGCTCTCGGCGAGCGACGGGTCGTCGATCTGCACCGTGAGCCCCGCGTCGACGATCGCGCGGTACTCCTCGCGCATCACGTCCGCCCACGCCCAGATGTGCTCCTCCTCCGACGCGTAGTGCGCATTACCGGTGCGCGCGCCGGATCCTGGAGCGATCGAGGTGATGAACCCGCGCGCGAGTCCGTGAGCGTCGAGCGCTCCTCGCAGGCCCGCCACGTCGGCGGCGACCGCGTCCTGCCCGCGGTACGCCAGCGGCGCCACCGTGATGGGCCAGAACGGCGGCTCGCCGAGCAGCACTCCCGAGGTCGGGTCGTTGTAGGCCTCGGCGAACGTCACCCAGTCACGGCGATCGGTCATGGTCGTGAGCCGCACGTCGCCAGGACCCGAACGCACCGGCTCCGGCGCGACGGGCTCACCCTGCGGCAGTGCGAGGCCCTCCACGCGCTGGAAGGCGTACGACCACCATGCCCCGAAGTCGTGGGCCGTCGTCATGGCCTTGCCGTATTCGCCGTCGCCGACGATGGTGATGCCCGCCTCGACCTGGCGGGCGACAACGTCGCTCACGGCGGCAGCGGCGAGCTCGCGGTACTCGTCGGTGCGGACGAGCGTGAAGCCGTCGTCCGCGACGGACAGCGCCTGCGTCGCGGCGACGAGCTCGGGCGAACGCGGCAGCGAGCCGGCGGTCGTGGTCTGGATGGTCACATCGGTCATGGCGGGTTCCTCGGGGTGCGACAGGACTTCGGGCACCGCGCGCAATGCCCACCGGCGTGGGTCCGAGGCCTCGTTTGATGCGAGCAGCGCCGTCCATTCTGCCGGGCCGGCGGCAGCCCGCCAAACCGAGCGCCGATGCGCTCGTCGCCTCACTGGTCGAACGGCCAGCGTGGGCGCGGTACCGTCACCGCATGAGCACTCTGTCGGGTCACCAGTCCACCATCTCCCGCGGCGAGCACGCCGCGACCATCGCGAGCGTGGGCGCAGCCCTGCGCGTCTACACGGTGTCGGGGGCCGACGTGGTGGTGCCGTTCGCGGAGGACGACATCGCCCCGGCGTTCCACGGCATGGTGCTGGCGCCGTGGCCCAACCGCCTGCGCGACGGCCAGTACACGTTCGCCGGCAAGGACCTCCAGGTTCCGGTGTCCGAGCCGGCCCTTGGCACGGCGCTGCACGGGCTCGTGAGCTGGATGGACTGGAACGTGACCTCGCACACCGAGGACACCGTCACGCTGGCGCTCGCGCTCCCGGCGAGTCCCGGATACCCCTTCCGACTCGACCTCGAGGTGACGTACGCGCTGGGTGACGAGGGCCTCACCATCACCACGGTCGCCCGCAACGACGGCGACGAGGCGCTCCCGTACGGTCTCGGCTTCCACCCGTGGTTCTCCCCCGGCGACGCGCCGCTGGACGCCTGCTCGCTGCAGCTCGACGCGCAGTCGATCGTGACGGTCGACGACCGCCTTCTGCCCACCGGAGCCAGCCCCGTCTCGGGCGAGTTCGACCTTCGTGCCGCCCGGTCGCTCGACGGCCAGCCCTACGACCACGCCTGGGTCGACCCGATCCACGACGCGGACGGCCGATCCTGGGCGCGCCTGACCCGCGCCGACGGCACCTCGATCGCCATCTGGGCGGACAGCGGCGCGACGGCGTGGCAGGTGTGCACCGGCGACGCGGTCCCCGGGGTCCTGAGGGCGGGCGTCGCGATCGAGCCGATGACCTGCATCGCGGACGCCTTCCGCACCGGCGACGACCTCATCACGATCGCGCCGGGCGGCGAGCACACCCTCGCCTGGGGCATCCAGGTGGGCTGACCCTCCCGCGCGCCGTGACCGCCACGATCGACACCGACTACGTCGTCATCGGCGCAGGCGCCGCGGGCATGGCGTTCGCCGATGCGCTCGTCGCCCACTCGGACGCCACCGTCACCCTCGCGGACACCCGGGACGCACCCGGGGGCCACTGGCACGACGCCTACCCGTTCGTGCGCCTGCATCAGGCGTCGCCGTTCTACGGCGTCGCGTCCACGATGCTCGGGGGCGCGCGCCAGCGCGGCGGCCCTGAGGACGGCCTGCTCGAACGCGCGACCGGTGCCGAGGTGCTCGAGTACTACGCCACCGTGCTGCGTGACGTCCTCGAGCCCACCGGACGGGTCGAGTTCCTCCCCGCGACGCGCGTCGAGCCCGACCGCACCTGGGTGAACGTCGCGACGGGTGCCCGAGGGCGCATCGGCCCCACCACTCGCATCGTCGACGCGCGACTGCTGTCCCCGACCGTGCCATCGACCACGCCGGCCCCATGGGAGGTCGACGACGGCAGCCGGGTGGTGCCGGTCGGCGACCTCGCCAGCCACGATCCGGCCGGTCCGTTCGTCATCGTCGGGTCCGGCAAGACGGCGACTGACGGCATCGTCCACCTGGTGAGCCGTGGGACGGATCCGAGCCGCATCACCTGGGTGCGACCCCGGGATCCGTGGATGCTCGATCGCG
Organism: Demequina sp. NBRC 110056; assembly: GCF_002090155.1. Lineage (GTDB taxonomy): Bacteria > Actinomycetota > Actinomycetes > Actinomycetales > Demequinaceae > Demequina. The sequence goes on from NZ_BBRM01000002.1 coordinate 486,563, forward strand.
CGCACGTCCAGCCGGACGCCGCGGTGTTCCAGGCGATGACGGCGACCGTGCTCGAGGAGGCGGAGCGCGCGCCGGACCTCGACGGGCTCTTCGCGGCGCTGGAACGCGCCGGCATCATGATGCGCCTCGACACCTCTGTCACGCCGACGATGGCGAAGGCGCCCACGCTCGGTCGGTGGGAGCTTGAGCTGCTGCGCTCCGTCGAGGACGTCGTCCGCCTCGGCCGCCTCAGGACCTCCGCGCCGGGCCTGCTCCGCATGACCGGTGGCGACGTGAGGATCCCGCGCGAAGCCACGGTGGTCCACTGCGCGGCCGACGGCCTGCGCCGGCCGCGGCGCACGCCGGTGTGGTCACGCGACGCGATCACGCTCCAGACGGTGCGCGCCGGCTTCCCGTGCTTCGGCGCCGCGCTCATCGGGTACGTCGAGGCCACGCGCAGCTCCGACGACGACAAGAACCTCCTGTGCCCGCCGAACGCCTACGGCGACTCGCTGGCGGACTGGGCGCTCATGACGCTTCGCGGCGCGGACGCGGTCGCGGGCTTCATGTCCGAGCCCGACATCGCGGCCTGGGCGCACTCCACCGCGCTGAACCCGGCGCGTGTGACGGACCCGGACGCACCCGGCGTCGCCGAGGCGCGCGCTCGCGCCTCGCGCGCGCTGCCCGGCGCAAGGCGCGCGCTGGCCGCCTTCGCGGGCGTCTCGGCCTGACGGGGCGGGCTCGCTCGCGCGACGCCCTGCTCGTCGGCGGTTACGAGCACGATGCGCGGACCCAGAAGTGGAGCGCTGCGAGCGCGGTGCCGCAGAACGCGCACGCGACGTGAGCTCCCTCCGGTTGCGCGAGCCCCGCCACAGGGGGCTCACTGGTGGGACTGGGCTGACCGGCGACGCACAGTGTGACGGCGGCCGTGAGATCGCGGCCGTGAGATCGCGGCCGTGCGATCGAGCGAGCCAGCCGGCATGGACGCCGTGGGGCACGTGGTCACGGCCGCGGACGAGAGCGAGGCACGATGGCATCCGACGACACAGCCGGGGTCCCGGCCGGCACGGGCACCGAGGGCACTGCCGATGCGTACGCCGGGCGGGTGCTCGACGCGGCGCTGGGCACGGTCGACATCCTGGCGATCCACCTCGGCGATCGGCTCGGCTGGTATCGCGCTCTGCGCGACCACGGGGCGCTGACGAGCGGCGAGCTCGCGCGTCTGACGGACACCGACGAGCGCTACGCGCGCGAGTGGCTCGAGCAGCAGGCCACGGCCGGGTTCCTCGTCGCCGAGGACGGCGTGCACGGCGCGTTCTCCCTGCCGGCGGGCGCGGCGGAGGCGCTCACCGACGATCGCTCGCTCGCCTACGTCGCGCCCCTCGCGCGCATGCTCGCCGCCTCCGCAGCGCAGATGCCCGCGTTGCTCGCGGCGTACCGCGACGGCGGTGGGGTGAGCTGGGACGAGCTCGGCGACGACGCACGCTGGTCGCAGGCCGACATGAACCGGCCGTGGTTCGAGTCGCGGCTCGCTCCGGCGCTGGCGAGCGTGCCGGAGGTCGACGCGATGTTGCGAGCACCGGGGTGCCACATCCTGGACGTCGCGTGCGGCGCGGGCTGGAGCGCCATCGCGCTAGCACGGGCGTATCCCGAGGCGAGCGTGCTCGGGGTCGACATCGATCGCCCGTCCGTCGACCAGGCGACCACCAACGCGGCGGACGCAGGCCTCGGCGACCGCGTCGCCTTCCGCGCCGGGGACGCGGGCGCGGTGCTCGATGATGACGCGGCGTTCGACGTCGCGTTCGTCTTCGAGGCGCTGCACGACCTGCCGCAGCCGGTGGAGGTACTCAGCGCGATCCGCGGCGCCCTCGCTCCCGGCGCACCGCTGATCGTCATGGACGAGGCCGTCGCCGACGCGCTGACGCCGGGCGACGACACCGAGCGGCTGATGTACGGATTCAGCCTTCTCGTGTGCCTTCCCGACGCGATGTCCACGACGCCGACCGCCGCGACGGGCACGGTGATGCGGCCGGCGACGCTGCGGGCGTACGCCCGCGACGCGGGCTTCACCGACGTCGCGGTGCTGCCGATCGAGGACTTCGCGCTCTTCCGGTTCTACGCCCTGACCGGCTGAGCCGGCGCCCGCTTTCGCCCCGGTACGCCTACGGTTGTCCTATGAGCACCGACACTCCCGCGCCCACCGAGGCCGAGACGACGCCCTCTCCCACCTTCGCCGACCTGGGCCTGGGCGACTCGGTGCTGCGCGCCGTGAAGGCGCTGGGGTACGAGACGCCATCGGCGATCCAGGCGGCGACGATCCCGCACCTGCTCGCGGGCACGGACGTCATCGGGCTCGCGCAGACGGGTACGGGCAAGACCGCGGCCTTCGCGCTGCCCATCCTCGACCGGCTCACCCCCGGTCGGAAGAAGCCGCAGGCGCTCGTCCTCGCGCCCACCCGTGAGCTCGCGCTGCAGGTGTGCGAGGCCTTCGAGCAGTACGCGAACCACCGCACGGGTGTGCACATCCTGCCGGTCTACGGCGGGCAGGGCTACGGCGTGCAGCTGTCGGCGCTTCGCCGCGGCGTCGACATCGTCGTGGGAACGCCCGGGCGCATCATGGATCACCTCGACAAGGGCACGCTCGACCTGTCCGAGCTCGACTACCTCGTGCTCGACGAGGCCGACGAGATGCTCAAGATGGGCTTCGCGGAGGACGTCGAGACGATCCTCGCCTCGACTCCCGAGGACAAGCAGGTCGCGCTGTTCTCCGCGACCATGCCCGCGCAGATCCGGAGGCTGTCGCAGAAGTACCTGCGCTCGCCCGAGGAGGTCACGGTCAAGCGGCAGACGGCGACGTCAGCGAACATCGCGCAGCGCTACCTGGTCGTGTCGTACCAGCAGAAGATGGACGCGCTCACCCGCATCCTCGAGGTCGAGAACTTCGCCGCGATGATCGTGTTCACCCGCACCAAGAACGAGACCGAGACCGTCGCGGAGCGCCTGCGCGCCCGTGGCTACGCCGCGGCCGCGATCAATGGCGACGTCCAGCAGGCGCAGCGCGAGCGCACCATCCAGCAGCTCAAGGACGGCAAGCTCGACATCGTGGTGGCCACCGACGTCGCGGCGCGTGGCCTCGACGTCGAGCGCATCAGCCACGTGGTGAACTACGACCTGCCCGTCGACAACGAGTCCTATGTGCACCGCGTGGGCCGCACGGGGCGCGCGGGTCGTACGGGAGATGCCATCAGCTTCGTCACGCCGCGCGAGCGCGGGCGGCTGAAGTCGATCGAGAAGGCGACCAAGCAGCCGGTGACGCCGATGGGCCTGCCGACCGCGGACGACGTCAACGCGACGCGCCTGACCCGCTTCGACGACTCGATCTCAGCGGCGCTCGAGCAGCGCGAGCGCATCGACCGCTTCCGCGACATCATCGCCCACTACGTCGAGCATCACGACGTGCCCGAGGCCGACGTGGCGGCCGCGCTCGCCGTGGTCGCCCAGGGCGAGACGCCCCTGCTGCTGGACCCCGAGCAGGACCGGCCCCAGCAGGTCGGCTTCACGGAGCGCAGCGGCAAGGACCGCGCGCGCGACGACCGCGGCCCCCGTGACGGCGGCGACCGGCGCGCGCCCTCAGGCGGCCGCATCGCCTATCGGATCTCGGTGGGTAAGCGCCACAAGGTCGAGCCCCGCCAGATCGTGGGCGCGCTCGCGAACGAGGGCGGCCTGCAGCGGGGCGACTTCGGCCGCATCACCATCAAGCCCGAGTTCTCCCTCGTCGAGCTGCCCGAGCTCGACGACGAGTCGATGCGCCGCCTGTCCCGCACACGCATCAGCGGTCAGCTGATCGAGCTGCAGGTGGACCGTGGCCCTGGCTCCCACCGCAACCGTCCCGACGGCCCTCGCCAGGGCGGCAAGCGCTACGAGCGCTCCAACGACCGCGACCGGCCCCGCTCCTCACGCAAGCGCGGAGACTGGGACGAGCGCGCATCGGCCGATCGCAAGCCGTACCGCAAGCCCCGTCACAAGGACCGCTGACCCCCGGAGCGCTAGCCGAAGTACCGGCCCGGCCGGTGGTTGATGGCGAGCACCATGTTGAGCAGCACGGCACCGAGGATCGAGTACGCGAGGATGTCGAGCGGCACGAGCGCGAGCGACGCCACGACGACGAGCACGTCGAGCGCGCCCTGCACGTAGCCGGCGCGGATGCCCTTCGACTCCTGGAGGTAGGCGGCGAGGATGCCGAAGCCGCCCGCGCTCGCGCCGTGACGGAAGATCATGATCATGCCGACGCCGATGCTGAGCCCAGCGAAGATCGCGGCGTACAGCGGAGCGATCGAGGAGACGTCCAGGTACAGCCCGTGCACCGCTGACAGCGCCGAGATCAGCGTCACCGTGATGAGCGTCTTGATGGTGAACGTCCATCCCATGCGCCTGACCGCCAGCCAGTAGAACGGCAGGTTGACGAGGAAGAACACCAGCCCGAACGACGCGCCCGTCCAGTAGCTGCCCAGGATCGCCACGCCGGCGAGGCCGCCGGAGACGCCGCCGATCTGCTCGAGCAGGAACAGGCCGAAGGACATGAGGAACGCGCCGGAAGGCAACGCGAGAGCGTCCTCCCACAGGGCGTGCCTCTCGGCGATGGGCGGATCGACGACGGACACGCGGAAGCCTCCTTGTGAGGGCTGAAGGGACGGTGCGCGGGTAGCGCACCACCCATTGTGGCCGATGCGGGGCCGCTCCCCCGCCGCCTCAGCCGAAGGCGCCCGCGGCGATCAGCCCGAACGCCGTGCCCCACAGGACGATCGAGACCATCTGCCACCCGATCACCGCGCGTCGCGACGCGCCGAAGCCCACCATGGCCGCTGACGTGATCTGAGACGGGAGCACCGTCTGACCCAGCAGCGACACCCCCGGCACCCCGTAGCGGTCGAACATCCGCTTGAGCCGCGCCCGCTTGGGGCTCAGCTCCTCCTCGCCAACGGTCCGGTCGCGGATGCGTCCGGTCACGTAGACGAACCCGATCATCGAGGCAACGTTGCCGACGGAGGCAGCCGCGATCGCGACCACCGGCGCCAACCCGATCGCGACCCCCACGAACGCCCCGAAGTACGACTCGATGAAGGGCACGGCGGAGATCAGCGCGATGGCCGCCCACTGCAGCCAGTCGGGAAACGATCCTGCGAACTCCTGCAGTCCCTCGAGCATCGGGGCTCCTCTCACCTGGCGGGCGTCGTGTGCGCGGCCCAGCCTAGGCGCGCCGAGCCGACTTGCCTGGCACCCGCGCGGCGGCGTACACCTTGACGGTGACTCGCGACCCGGTGCCCACCGACGGCGGCGCCCGCCGTGACCCCGCAGGTGCACGTGGCGACGGCGCGCCGAGCACGGGCACGGCACCCCTTGAGAGGCCCACAGCCAGCGAGAGGACCGTCGCCCGCGATGCCTCGGCCGCTCTCCCGGACTCCGTGCCGATCCTCGTCGTCGGCGCCGGCCAGGCCGGGCTGTCGGTCGGCTATCACCTCCTGCGCCGCGGGCTCGAGCCGGCCGGGGACTTCCTCATCGTCGACCGAGGCCCCGGAGCCGGGGGCGCGTGGCAGCACCGCTGGGACACGCTGCGTCTCGGCGACGCGCACCGGATCGCGGACCTGCCGGGGATGGGCGAGACCGGTCGGTCGTTCGACTCCGCTCCGACCGAGCCGCCCGCCGCGGTCGTCGTCGGCGACTACTACGCGCGCTATGAGGACGCCTTCGCGCTCGACGTCGCGCGTCCCGTCGACGTGACCGACGTGCGCACGGACGCCGACGGCACATTCGTGGTCAGCACGGCCGATGCGCGTGCGGACGTCCGCACTCGGGTGCTGGTGGCTGCCGTGGGAACCTGGGGCAGCCCACGCCTGCCGGACGTGCCGGGCGTGGAGGACTTTCGCGGCCGCCAGATCGTCACCCCCGAGTTTCGCTCGCCCGCCGACTTCGCTGGACTCCGGGTCGCCATCGTCGGCGGCGGCGCCTCCGCTCTCGGGTTCCTGCGCGAGGTGTCACCGGTGGCGACCGGCGTCCGATGGTTCACTCGCCGCCCACCAGCCTTCTCAGACCCAGCCAAGGGCTTGAGCGAGGACCTCGGCCGCGAGTCCGTTCGCCTCCAGGACGAGGCAGCACGGGCCGGGCGCGAACTGCCCAGCATCGTGTCCACCACCGGCATGCCCCTCACGCCGCGCCTGCGCGCGCTGCGCGACGCCGGACTCCTCGAGCGCAGCCCGATGTTCGCGCGGGTGGTGACGGATGGCGTCGTGCACGCCGATGGCACGTTCGAGCCCTTCGACGCCATCATCTGGGCGATCGGATTCCACGCCGACCTGGGGCCGCTGCGAAGCCTCGGGCTCGACGCACGCCGCGGCGTGCGGGTCGCGGACGGCCACGCGCTGGATGTTCCGGGGCTGTTCCTCGCCGGCTACGGGCCACAGGCGTCGACGATCAGCGCCAATCGCGGGGCGCGCCGGATCGCGCGGGATGCGCAGCGCTACCTGAGCGACGGACGGTGGCCGCCCGCCCGGTGAGCCTCAGCCCAGCAGGCCGATCGCCGGGGCGACGACGACCAGGTACATGCACATCAAGAAGATCGCGTGCACCAGCGTGAACCCGGCTGCGGTGCCGACGGTCCCGGGCTGGGAGAAGTGCCGGGCGGTCTTGGCGACCATGCGGTGCGGGCGCACCACGTCCCAGCTGTTGAAGCGCAGGTGACGGCCGAGGTAGATCCCGAACCCCGTGAGGGTCATGAGCACGGCGGCCGACACCCACACGAGGGGCCCTTCCAAGGGGCTGTCGTCGTTCGGCAGCGCGATGAGCACCACCGCCGCCTGCACGAGCACCACGCTCACGAGCGAGTTGATCACGCCGGACATCGCGAGGCTGAGCACCAGCACGATGTCGTACCAGAGCGGCACGCTCTCACCCTCGCGCCGGTGGCTGAGGTTGAGCTCGGTGATGAGGTACGCCGAGTTGGGCAGCGCGAGCAGCCACGCGATGCCTCCGAGGATCGCGACGAGCCACACGAGCCACGGTTGCGGCGACATCGTCGCGACCACGAGCAGCACGACGATGGTCGCCACCGCGATGAGCGCGGGCGCGAGCGACAGCCCGATGTTGAGGACCATGGGCCGGTAGACGCGGGTGTGGAACAGCGGGCCCCGCAGCAGCACGAGCGCCGCCGCGTACACGTTGAGCAGCGCCGCGCCGACGACGACGAGGACGATCTCGGCCATGGCCCTATCGAATCACGGGCGCTGGAGCGAGCCCGGCTCGGTAGCGCGCGCCTCGCGTGCCGCCGCCTCGAGCAGCGCCCGGTCGCCGACGTCCACGAGCGCGTCGAGGCCGCGCGTCTCGGCGCGTCGTGAGGCGGCGTGGAGCACGGCTGCCGTCTCCGGTGACGCGAGCCCCGTGAGATGACGGACGACGCGCTGGATCCTCAGTCCCACCTCGATGACGGCGGCGCCGTCGCGGGCGATCGGTCGCACCGCGTCCTCGATCGCGTCCGCGAGGTCCAGCGACGGCACGTGGACGTCCGGGTGCTCGATGGCGTCGTCGGGATCGGTCGTCAGCAGCGCTGTCAGGACTCGTTCGATGGCGCCGAGCGCCTCGATCGCTGACCCGGGATCGTTGGTCGCTGGCGACAGCGCGCGGGAGCCGATCTCCCCCAGCGCGACGAACCCCAGCCGCGGATCCTGCTCGTACGTGCGGTGCGCCTCGACCCGCACCGCGCCGCGCAGCGCGCTCACGACCTCGTCGTCCGCCATGCCCTCGACCTCGACGATCGGGGTCCCGCGGCCGATGGACGTGCCGGGCACGACGACCAGGTGGACCGTCAGCCGGTGGCGACCCGCGACGCGCTGGAGGGCAGCCATGTCGACACCGGTGACGATGCCCGCACGCTCCGAACGGACCGTCCGCGCGCTCGCCGGCACGTCGACGGCGGGTCGGCCGCCCAGGTGCGGTCGGCGCGCATGCGCGCACGCGGCCTCCGTGGCGGCCGCCTCGACGCGATCGATGACGTCCGCCATCCGGCCGAACCCGGTGAGGTGCTGGATCCAACGCGTGAGCGTGACGACGATCACGGCGATGACGACCAGCGTGCCGATGAACAGCACCGTCCGCCCGGACTCGCCGTAGTAGCCCGTCGACAGCGCGACGATCCCCACGATGGCGAACACGAAGGAGCCGAGGAACGTGCTCAGCGCATTCTGCGACGTCGGGTCGGCGACGAGCAGCTGGATGGCCCGCGGCGTGGTCCCCGCAGAGGCCGTGGTGTAGGACGTGAGCATCGCGGTCAGCGAGAAGGTCGTGACCGCGAGCATCGACGTCGCGATGATCTGCAGGATGCTCGTGACGGAGTCCTGGCCCAGGTCGACCTCGAGGGCGCTGGGCCACACCCGCCCGGCCACGCCAGCGACGAGCGCCAACGCGATCGCGACCGCCGTGAACACCGCGAGCCGGAACCAGATCCTCTCGGCCAGGCGCCTCGCGGCGGCTCGCCAGCCAGTGGGCTGCATCGTCCCTCCTTGACGCCATTGTCGCCGACGCGGGCCGCGCGGTCCACGACCGCGCGGCGCGCGCCGGGTCAGGCCGGCGAGGTGGAGGGGCTGTCGGGCTCGAGGATCGCCGCGCCGAGCCAGGACTCCGGGATGCCCATGCCCTCGACGAGCGCCAGCGCGTGCGGACGCAGCTCCCGGCAGAGGTCGTTGATCTGCGCCCCGATCGCCTTCGAGCGTCCCGAGCTGATGCGGTTGTGCTCCATGAACCAGGCACGATCGTCGTGGATGGACTGCAGCGCGTAGAGGCTGCAGACCTTCTCGAGCACGTCCTTGGTCTCGCCGTCGGACTGCGCCTCGAGCGCGTCGACGAAGGCCGTGAGGATCCGCTGCTCCATGTAGGCCCGCGCGACGAACTGGACGTGATCGCCCAGGGCGTTGAACGCCTCGAACTGGTCGCCGCCGGCCTTGCTCGCGGCGCGCATGCGGCGCGCGAGCGCGTCGAGCGCGTGGCGCGCGCGCTCCTGGAACATGAGGGCGTGCCACCTGCGGTCGACGAGGGTCGTCTCCTCAGGGCGACGGCGCACGGCGTCGGCGAGGGCGCCGAGCACCAGGCCCGCCGACGTGGCCTCGGCCACGGCGTCGCCCGCCACTCGAGCGGTCGCCTGGACGACGCCGGTCCGGTCGAGCTCGCTCCACTCCTTCTTGTAGTCCGTGAGGAGCGCCTTCGCCACCAGTTGCATGAGCACGGTGTTGTCGCCCTCGAAGGTCGCGAAGATGTCGACGTCGCGCCGCATCTCGACGAGCTGGTTCTCGCTGAGGTAGCCGGCGCCGCCGCACGCCTCGCGCGCCTCCTGCACGGACTGGTTGGCGAACCACGTGGTCACGGCCTTGAGCCCGGCGGCATGGGTCTCGAGGCTGCGCTGCTCCTCCTCGGTCGATGCCTCGGGGCCCTGGACGTGAACCAGGTCGACGATGAGCTCGTTCTGCGCGAAGCCGAGCGCGTACGCCCGCGCGATGCGCGGCAGCAGGCGCTTCTGGTGCACCAGATAGTCGAGAAGCAGCACGCCATCGGGGCGCCCGGACGCCGGGAACTGGCGCCGGGCGATCGCGTAGCGGGTGGCGATGGACAGAGCACGTCGCGCGGTGATGCCTCCGCCGCCGCCGACGCACACCCGACCTCGGACCAGCGTGCCGAGCATGGTGAAGAAGCGACGGTTGGGGTTGTCGATCGGCGACGCGTAGACGCCCTCCTCGGTGACGCCGCCGTAGCGGTCGAGGAGCATGCGGCGGGGCACCCTGACGTGGTCGAAGCGGATGGTGCCGTTGTCGACGCCGAGCAGCCCGCCCTTGTGGCCCTGGTCGCCCGTCGTGATGCCGGGGAGGTCCTTGCCGTCGTCGCCGCGCAGCGGGACGAGGATGACGTGGACGCCGTGTCGCTCGTCGCCGACGACGAGCTGGCCGAACACCGCGGCCATCGTGCCGTGCGTCGCCGCGTTGCCGATGTACGCCTTGGTCGCGCCCGGCGTGGGCGAGTGGACCTCGTACTCGTCCGTGTCGGGCAGGTAGGTGATGGTCGTGTCCAGGCTCGCGACGTCGCTCCCGTGGCCCAGCTCGGTCATCGCGAAGCCGCCCAGCAGCTTCATCGACGTGATGTCGGGGAGGTAGGTCGCGTGGTGCCAGTCCGTGCCGAGGTTGGTGACAGCACCGCCGAACAGCCCGAACTGGACCCCGGACTTGATCGTCACGGACAGGTCGCCGTGGGAGAGCATCTCGAAGGCCAGCACGGCGGTGAGGGGATCCGAGACGGTGTCGGCTCCCTCGGGCACCCCGACGTGGCCGAAGCCGTGCGCGTCGAGGTCGAGCAGGCGCTGGAGGGTCCACTCGCGTGATGCCTCCACGTCGAGCTCTGGGTCGCGCAGCATGTCCTCGGAAGGGAACGTGGCCCGTCGCACCGCGCGCTCGGCGGCGTAGGGCCCGTCGAGCGCCACGCGCAGCGAGGCGCCGAGCGTCGTGAGGCGCTCCTCGCTGAGCGGGGTGTGCTCGATGATCGAGCTCTCGGGGTGCGTCAACGTCATTGTCAGACCTCCTGTGAGACGGGGATGGTCGCCGATGCGGCCATCCGGGCGGGTGCGAAGAATTGGGCGATGTGGGCGACCACCTGCTCGCGCGGGGGGCGCGGTGAGGACGCCATCCAGTGGTCGGCGGTGGACTTGATGAAGCCGACGATGCCGTGGCCCCAGGTGCTCGCGGCGTCGGGTGCGATGCCACGCTGCACGAGGTGGCGCTCGATCTCCGCGGAGATCTGCTCCCCGATGAGCCCCGGCAGGCCGCGCACGGGGTCGGCGACCGCATCGGCGCCCTGCGGGGGCGGCGTCATGACGAAGCGGTAGATCTCCGGGTCCCGCTCGACGAGCTCCAGGTACGCGTCCGCCAGATCTGCTGTGAGACGTCCCAGGTCGGACGGGTCGGACAGGTGGAACGCGGCGGACAGGCCCGACCGGATGTATCCGTGGACGGACTCGACGACGGCGTCGTAGAGGCCCTCTCGGTCGCCGAAGTGGCGGTAGATGACCGTCTTCGACGTCCCCGCGCGAGCGGCGATCGCGTCCATGCCGACGCTGGCTCCGTGCACGCGGATGGCGCGCAGGGCGTGCGAGACCAGCTCCCGGCGCCGGTCGGCGCGGTGCTGCTCCCATCGGGCGTCTCTGCCGTCAACGGTCATGTTCCTCACAGTAACCGAAACTCTCGGTATCTGCTACTGTCGGTATCGGATAGTTTCTCTCAACGATGGAGGCACCGCATGACCCACAACGCCGTGGTGATCGGGGGCAATCGCACCCCCTTCGCGAAGGCCGGCGGCCCGTACGCCGAAGCGTCCAACCACGACCTGCTGACGGCCGCGCTCGACGGCCTCATCGCCCGCTTCGGCCTCGCCGGCGAGCGGATCGGCGAGGTCGCCGGTGGCGCCGTCCTCAAGCATTCCAAGGACTTCAACCTGACCCGCGAGGCGGTGCTCAGCTCCGCGCTCGCCCCCAGCACGCCCGCGTGCGACCTGCAGCAGGCCTGCGGGACGGGCCTCGAGACCACCATCTACATCGCGAACAAGATTCGCCTGGGTCAGATCGACTCGGGGATCTCGGCCGGCGTCGACTCCACGTCGGACGCGCCGATCGTCGTGTCGGATTCCCTACGGCGCACGCTGCTCAAGGCCAACGCCGCACGCTCGGCCGCGGACCGCGTCAAGGCGCTCGCCAAGATCCGGCCTTCCCACCTCAAGCCGCAGGCACCGTCGGTGGCGGAGCCGCGCACAGGCCTGTCGATGGGCGAGCACCAGGCGCTCACCACCGAGCGCTGGGGCATCACGCGTGAGGCGCAGGACGAGATCGCCGCCGCCTCCCACCACAAGCTCGCCGCCGCGTGGGCCGATGGCTTCTTCGACGACCTCGTCACCCCGTACCTGGGCGTGCCGCGCGACGCGATCCTGCGGCCCGACACCTCGGTCGAGAAGCTCGCTTCCCTGCGTCCTGCCTTCGGCGGCCCGCGAGGCTCCATGACGGCCGGCAACTCCACGGCGCTGTCGGACGGCGCGGCCACCGCGCTACTCGCCTCTGAGGAGTGGGCCGCGGAGCATCACCTCCCCGTCCTCGCGAAGGTCGTCGACGCCGAGGTCGCCGCGGTCGACCATCCCGGTGGCGACGACCTGCTGCTTGGCCCGGTGGCCGCGGCGGGACGGATGCTCGCGCGCCAGGGGCTCTCGGTGGCGGACTTCGACCTCGTCGAGATCCACGAGGCGTTCGCCTCGACCGTGCTCGCCACGCTCAAGGCGTGGGACGACGAGGACTACTGCCGCGGCCTCGGGCTCGACGGCAAGCTCGGGACGATCGATCCCTCGCGTCTCAACGTGACCGGCTCGTCCCTCGCGGTGGGTCACCCGTTCGCCGCGACCGGCGCGCGCATCGTCCCCACCCTCGCCAAGCTGCTCCACGCGAAGGGACCCGGCTCGAAGGGCCTCATCTCGATGTGCGCCGCCGGCGGCCAGGGGGTCGTGGCGATCCTGGAGGCGGTGTGATGGGCGCCCTCGAGAAGCTCTACTACTCCCCCGCGGGCAAGGCCATCGCCGGCAAGGCGGGCCTGAAGGAGCCGCCGCGCCTGCGTCGCGGGCGCGAGTGGCCCCAGGGACCGATCGTGCTCGCGTCCATCGGAGGAGGCGAGCTCGCCGCCGAGACGATGCGCCTGCTCGGCCGCTCCACCGAGGCACCCGTCGTGGATGAGGGCGCGGACGCGCCCGGCTACGGCTCGCGCATCGGCGCTCTGGTCGTCGATGCCACCGAGGCGACGTCCATCGCGCAGCTCGAGGAGCTCCGCGCGCTCCTGCGTCCCGCGGTGAGGTCCATCGAACGCTCCGGGCGCATCGTCGTCCTGGCTCGGCCGGCCGCAGGCGACTGGGAGTCCCGCACCGTCTCGCGCGCCCTCGACGGGATCAACCGGACCGTCGGCAAGGAGCTGCGTGGGGGCGCGACGGCGACGCTGTTGTACGTCGACCCCTCGGCGCGCGCCGGCGACCTCGTGTCGACGCTGGGCTTCGTGCTGCAGGGCAGGGCCGCATTCGTCGACGGCCAGGCCTGGACCGTCGCGGGCGCCGACCAGCCTGCGGAGTCGCTGCAGGCGCGGCCCCTCGACGGACGAGTCGTCGTGGTGACCGGCGCCGCACGTGGCATCGGTGCGGAGATCGCTCGCACCCTCGCTCGCGACGGCGCGAGCATCGTCGCCGTCGACATCCCGCCCGCCGGGGAGTCGCTCGCCGCGATCGCGAACGAGGTCGGCGGCACCGCGCTTCAGCTCGACATCACCGCGGATGACGCGGGTCGGCGCCTCGCGGAGCACGTGGCGCAGCGCGGCGAATCGATCTACGGCATCGTCCACAATGCCGGCATCACGCGCGACAAGATGCTCGTCAACACCGACGCCGCCCGCTGGGCCTCGGTGCTCGACGTGAACCTCGCCGCCCAGATGCGGATCAACGAGGTACTGCTCTCCGCGGACATCCCCGGCGGCATCGCCGACGGAGGGCGCATCGTCGGCGTCGCCTCGACGTCGGGCCTCGCGGGCAACAAGGGTCAGACCAACTACGCAGCCTCGAAGGCGGGGGTCGCCGGGCTCGTTACCGCCATGGCGCCGGACCTCGCGGCGCGCGACATCACCGTGAACGCGGTCGCACCCGGGTTCATCCAGACCGAGATGACGCAGAAGATCCCGTTCGTCCAGCGCGAGGTGTTCCTGCGCTCGAACTCGCTCAGCCAGGGCGGCCTGCCGGTCGACGTGGCGGAGACGATCGGCTACCTGCTCGACCCGCGCTCCCAGGGCCTCACGGGACAGGTGATCCGCGTCTGCGGACAGAACCTGGTGGGAGCATGAGAGGGGCCCAGGTCGCGGGTCGAGAGGTCGAGCACCTCGATGCCATCCCTGGCATGGGCGCCGCATTCGCGCGCGCCATGGTGCCGTCGCGCACGTCCCGCGTCACGCTGCCGCGCCGCATCTCGACGGTGCACGACGTCACGCAGAACCGCGCACGCCTCGCGGACTACGCCCGGGTGTGCGGCTTCACCCTGCGCGATGCCGTGCCGCCCACGTGGCTGCACGTGCTGACCTTCCCCCTGCACATCCACCTGCTCGGCGACCCGCAGTCGTCGGTCAAGCTCGTCGGGGCCGTCCACACGTCGAACTCCATGACCCTCCACCGACCCGTCACCGCGGACGAGCGGCTTGAGCTGTCCGTCCACCTCGAGGGCCCACGGCCGCATCGGCGCGGCGCGCTGGTCGACCTCATCGGTCAGGTGCGCGTGGACGGCGAGCCGGTGTGGGACGGCGTCACGACGTACCTGGCTTCCGGCGCATCCGTCGAAGGTGAGCCCGAGGAGGTCGAGCGTGCCCCCTTCGAGCCGCGCAGCCCCCAGGCCCGCTGGCGTCTGCCCGCCGACCTCGGTCGGCAGTACCGCCGCGTCTCCCAGGATCCGAACCCCATCCACACGAGCCGCGTCGCCGCCAAGGCGTTCGGCTTCGCCCGGCCGATCATCCACGGGATGTGGACCCACGCTCGCGCGCTCGCCGCGCTCGAGAACCGGCTGCCTGCCGCGTTCACGACGCACGTCGACTTCGTCAAGCCCATCCTGCTGCCGAGCAGCGTCGGCTTCGTCGCCTCCGAGACCCCGGGCGGCGTCCTCGCGGACGTCGTGACCAAGGACGGCGCCAAGCCCCTGCTGCGGATGCGGGTCGAGGAGGCGGCGTGAACCTCTGGTGGCGACTCGCGGCCCGCTGGCTGCGCCTGCGCCGGCCCGAGCCCGCCTCCCTCTGGGACGACGTCGTCACCTCGTTCCGCGTCATGCCGACCGACCTCGACGTGCTCGGCCACATGAACAACGGTCGCTACCTCACGCTCATGGACCTTGGCCGCTATGAGCTGCTCAAGCGCTCAGGGTGGTGGGAGGAGTTCGGCCGCAGGGGCTGGGCCGCGGTCGTCGCGGGCCAGACCATCACCTACCGTCGCGAGCTGCGGCTCGGCGCCAGGTTCGATCTGCATACCCGCGCGATCGGCGTCGACGACCGGTGGATCTACCTCGAGCACCGGTTCATGGTCGGCGACACCGTCCACGCGCACGCCGTGGTGCGCGGCCGCTTCGTCCGGCGCGCCGGCGGCACCGTCGACACCCACGAGATCGAGGAGGCCGTGGGCGGCTTCCCCGACCACCTGCGTGTCGAGCCCTGGATGACGGAGTGGACGCACCACACGCGCTCACCTGTCAGTTGAGGGCGCTCGACCCGACTACAGTTCCACCAACGCCTTGCCACCAACGAAGCCACCAGCGACATCAATGGAGATGAATCTGATGACCACCCCGGACTCCACCAGCCCCGCCCGTCCCCACGACCCCGTCGGGGACGAGGACCGCGCCTGGTACGCGTTCTATCCCCCCGGCGTCCCGCGCGTCATCGACGTCCCCGCCGAGCCCAGCCTTGGCGCGATGGCCGCCGGCGCGGCCGAGCGCTACGGCGACAGGGTCGCCTTCTCCAACCTCGGCGGCACGCTGAGCTTCCGCGAGGTCGACGCTGCCGCCACCGCTGTCGCGTCCTACCTCCAGAAGGAGCTCGGGCTCGCCAAGGGTGACCGCATCGTGCTGCAGATGCCCAACCTCCTCCAGTACCCCGTGGCGCTCTACGGCGCGCTCAGGGCCGGGCTGATCGTCGTCAACGCGAACCCGCTGTACACCGCGGACGAGCTCGCCAAGGTCGTCGCCGACGCCCAGCCCAAGGCGATCGTCGTCCTCGCGAACTTCGCGGACAAGCTCGAGCGCGTGCTCGCCGATCACCCGATCGAGCACGTCATCATCACCGAGGTCGGCGACCTGCTCCACCAGCCCAAGCGCGCGATCGTCAACCTCGTCGCGAAGCGCGTCAAGAAGATGGTGCCGGCGTACTCGATCCCGCGCGCCCTGCCCTTCCGCGCCATGCTCGGCGGCGACCCGGCGGCCTTCACCGACCCCGGCGTCCAGCCCACGGATGTCGCCTTCCTGCAGTACACCGGCGGCACCACCGGCGGCACCAAGGCCGCTGTCCTGACGCACTGGAACCTGCTGTGCAACCAGGAGCAGTTCATCGGCCAGCTGCGCGCCGTGCTCGAGGAGGCGAACTCCACCGTCGTCGCCGCGCTGCCGCTCTATCACGTGTTCGCCCTCACGGTGAACTGCATCGGCTTCTTCCGCTTCGGCGGGCACAACGTGCTCATCACCAACCCGCGCGACATCCCGGGCTTCGTCAAGACGCTCGACGCGTCCAAGCCCGACGCTCTGGTGCTCGTCAGCACCCTCGCCGGGGCGCTGATGGACAACGAGGACTTCGCCAAGCTCGACTTCTCCAACGTCAAGATCTCCGTCGCGGGCGGCATGGCGCTGCGCTCCGCTGTCGGTGCCCGCTGGCGCGAGATGACCGACTCCGACATCATCGAGGGCTACGGCCTGACCGAGGCGTCGCCGGTGGTCAGCGTCAACCCCACCCACCTGCCTCCGCGCGTGGGCACCATCGGCGTCCCGCTGCCGTCGACCGACGTGAGGGTCCTCGACGACGAGGGCAACGAGGTCGCTCTCGGCGAGCCCGGCGAGCTCGCTGTGCGAGGTCCGCAGGTCATGTCGGGCTACTGGCACAAGCCGGAGGAGACGGCCGCGGTGATCACCGACGACGGGTGGCTGCTCACGGGCGACGTGGCGACTCTCGACGAGGACGGCTATCTGCGCATCGTCGACCGCAAGAAGGAGATCATCGTCGTCTCCGGGTTCAACGTGTACCCGGGCGACATCGAGGACGCGGCGATGCTGCACCCGAAGGTCTCCGAGGCCGGCGCGATCCCCGTGCCGGACGACCACGCCGGCGAGGTGCCCAAGGTGTTCGTCGTCAAGCGTGACGACAGCCTCACCGAGGCCGAGCTCGCGGCGTTCCTCAAGGAGCGCCTCACGGGCTACAAGCGGCCTCGCCACATCGAGTTCATCGACGAGCTCCCCAAGACGAACGTCGGCAAGGTGCTCCGTCGTGGGCTGCGCGAGCTCGAGGAGTCGCGCTCGCAGACGCCTGCGAGCTGACCTTCCCCTCAGGAACGTTCGTGGCGCCGATGCGCCTGCCGGGGCCGCTCCGTCACCTCAGCTGACGCCGCGGTGTCGGTGGCTCCTCCTACCCTGAGCGCACACGCCTAGGAAGGAGCCGACGATGGCGAGCTACGGACGAGACATGGATCGCATCCACAAGGAGATGGAGCGTCAGACGCGGCTCCTCGAGGCCATCCTCAAGGAGCTGCGCGACCGGTCGCGGTGAGCTCAGGACACGTTCCCTTCCGCCCGAGGCGGCGCCGTGCTTCCGTGCGGTGAGGTGAAGCGCCGACGTTCCTCGTCAGCACGTGGTGCCGTGGGACTCAGCCGCGCCGCTGCGCGGAGCTGCGGCTCCACGTGGCGACGCGCCTCGCAGCTGGGCCGCGCCTCGATGGTCACCGAGGCGCGGCCCGCCATGGGGTGGCGCGTCAGGCCGCGATCGGCAGCTCCTCGCGCAGGTACCGGGTGTAGCCCGGAAGGGTCAGGAATGCCGGGAAGTCCTCCTGGAGGCACACCTCGCGGAGCAGGTCGGCCGCGGCATCGAAGCGATCCTCGACGGTGCGCGGCACGGCCGCCAGCACGTCGTCCACGACGCCCTCCACCCGTGTGGCGGTGATGATCTCACCGGTGTCCGTGCGGGTGCCGTAGCGGATCCACTGCCACAGCTGCGAACGGCTGATCTCAGCCGTGGCGACGTCCTCCATGAGGTTGTCGATGCCCGCAGCGCCGGTCCCCCTCAGCCAGCTCTCCAGGTATCGCAGCGCCGCCGAGACGTTGCGCCGCACGCCGTCGCTCGTGACGGTCGCTCCCGGCACGCGCAGGTCGAGCAGCTGGTCCGCGGTGACGTGCACGTCGTCGCGACGGCGGTCCATCTGGTTCGGGCGATCCCCCAACACCGCGTCGAACTCCGCCTGCGCGGTGGCGATGAGCCCAGGGTGCGCGACCCACGAGCCGTCGAAGCCGTCGGCCGCCTCCCGTCGCTTGTCCTCGGCGACCTGCGCCAGCGCGCGCTCGGTCACCTCCGGCTCGCGGCGGTTGGGGATGAACGCACTCATGCCGCCGATCGCCTGCGCACCCCTGCGGTGGCAGGTGGACACGAGCAGCTCGGTGTACGCGCGCATGAACGGCACCGTCATGGTGATCTGGCTGCGGTCGGGCAGCACGTAACGGGTGCCGCGCTCTCGATACGTCTTGATGGCGGAGAAGATGTAGTCCCAGCGGCCCGCGTTGAGCCCGGCGCAGTGGTCGCGCAGCTCGTAGAGCATCTCCTCCATCTCGAAGGCCGCTGGGAGCGTCTCGATGAGCATGGTCGCGCGGATGGTGCCGTGGGCCAGGTTCAGCTCCTGCTCGATGGCCGTGAACACCTGGTCCCACAGCCGCGCCTCGAGCCGGCCTTCGAGCTTGGGCAGGTAGAAGTACGGACCCGAGCCGCGAGCCACGAGCTCGTGGGCGTTGTGGAACGCGTAGAGCCCCGCATCCATGAGCGACGCGGACACCGCGTGACGGATCCCGTCCGCCTCGACGTGGACGAGGTTACGGTCGACCAGGTGCCAGCCGCGCGGGCGGAACACGATCGTCGGCGAGCTCTCGCCCAGCTCGTACGTGCGCCCGTCAGCGCTCTCGTAGGAGATCGTGCGCCGCACGGCGTCGGCGAGGTTGATCTGCCCCTCGATCATCGTCGCCCAGGTGGGCGTGTTCGCGTCCTCGTGATCGGCCAGCCACACCTTCGCATCGGAGTTGAGGGCGTTGATCGCCATCTTCCTGTCGGTCGGGCCGGTGATCTCGACGCGACGATCCTCGAGGCCCGGACCGGGGCCGGCGACGCGCCAGGTCGGATCCTCCCGGATGGACGCGGTGGCAGGGTCGAACCGCAGGTCGGCGCCGTTGGAGATCGCGGCCGTCCGCCGCAGTCGCTCCTCGAGGACATCGGCGCGCGGGCCGGCGAACCGGCGTTGCAGGCGCGCCAGGAAGGCCAGCGCCCGCGGTGTGAGGATCTCGTCGTAGCGGTCCGCCAGTGGCGCCGCGATCTCGATCTGAGTGTCGAACATGGTGACTCCTAGAACTGCTCGGCCTCGGTGGACCCGGCCATGGCCAGGGTCGAGGCGGTGGGGTTGAGCGCGGTGGAGACCCGGTCGAAGTAGCCGGTTCCCACCTCCGCCTGATGCTTGGTGGCGGAGTAGCCGCCTGACTCGGATGCGACCTCCGCCTCCTGGAGCTCGACGTACGCGCTCATCTGGGTGTGCGCGTATCCCCTGGCGAGCTCGAACATGCCGTGGTTGAGCGAGTGGAAGCCCGCCAGGGTGATGAACTGGAAGGCGTAGCCCATCGCTGCGAGCTCGCGCTGGAAGGACGCGATCTGCGCATCGTCGAGGTGGCGGCGCCAGTTGAAGCTGGGCGAGCAGTTGTACGCGAGCTGCTTCCCGGGGTGCTCGGCGTGGATGGACTCGGCGAAGCGACGCGCGAGCTCCAGGTCCGGCTTCGAGGACTCGACCCACAGGAGGTCCGCGTAGGGCGCGTAGGCGTGTCCGCGGGCGAGCACGGGGTCGATGCCGGAGCGGACCTCGTGGAAGCCCTCGGCGGTGCGCGCGCCGGTGAGGAACTCGCGGTCTCGCTCGTCGACGTCCGACGTCAGCAAGGTCGCCGCCAGCGCATCCGTGCGCGCGATGACGATGGTCGGGGCGCCGGCGACATCGGCCGCGAGCCGCGCCGCGTTGAGCGTGCGGATGTGCTGTGAGGTCGGCACCAGCACCTTGCCGCCCATGTGCCCGCACTTCTTCTCGGCGGCGAGCTGGTCCTCCCAGTGCACGCCCGCCGCCCCGGCGGCGATCATCTGGTGCATGAGCTCGTACGCGTTGAGCGGGCCGCCGAAGCCGGCCTCCGCATCGGCGACGATGGGGGCCATCCAGTCACGGGTGGTCGCGCCGGTCTCGGAGAACTCGATCTGTGCGGTGCGCAGCAGTGCGTTGTTGATGCGGCGCACCACCGCGGGCACCGAGTTCGCGGGGTACAGGCTCTGGTCGGGATACGTCTGACCCGACAGGTTGGCGTCGGCCGCGACCTGCCACCCTGACAGGTAGATCGCCTCGAGTCCGGCGCGCACCTGCTGGACCGCCTGGTTCCCCGTGAGCGCCCCGAGTGCCGCTGTCCAGGTCCCGCGGTCGTCGACGTTGGCACGGATCTGCTCCCAGAGCCGCTCGGCACCCCTCCTCGCCAGCGTGGGCTCCTCGCGGACAGAGCCGCGCAGAGCGATGACGTCCTCCGCGGTGTAGTCGCGGCGCACGCCCTCCCATCGGGGGTCCGTGGCCCACTGGGCCTCGAGCTCGAAGGCGGTCTGGGTCTGATCGCCGGGCCTCGTCGTCGTCGACATGGTCGTTCCTCTCTCATCGGCGGTGGTGCCGTCATGTCGACCGTACGCATGCCCCCGTGGCTTTTTCTGCGAGAGTTTGCGAGAACTTTCTCGATTGTTCTAGCCGCGCGAACGAAGGTGTGCCACGATGCCGCCATGAGCGACGATGCGATTCACGACGGACCCACCCCCCTGACGGTGGGCCGACGCGTCAGGGCGGCACGCCTGGCGGCGGGCATGACCGTTCACGACCTCGCCGCGGCGCTCGGACGCTCGGCCTCGCAGGTCTCGGTCATCGAGAACGGCAGGCGCGAGCTGCGCGTCAGCGACCTGCAGCGCGTGGCGACCGCGCTCGGCTGCGGCCTCGACCACCTGCTCGACCCGACCCCGCCCAGCAAACGCGACGCGCTCGAGATCGAGCTCGCCCGCATCCAGGCTGGGCCCCTCATGTCCTCGCTCCCCCTACCGGAGCTCCCGGTACGCAAGGGCATGCCCGACGAGGCGATCGAGACGATCCTCGCCCTGCATCGCGAGCTCGTCGCTCAGCACGAGCGACACTCGTCCACCCCCGAGGAGGCGCGCCGTGCCAACACGGAGCTGCGCGCAGCGCAGCGCGCCCGCTCGAACCACTATCCCGAGCTCGAGACGCACGCCGCCCGCCTGCTCGCCGCGATCGGCCACCCGGGCGGACCGCTGTCCCACTCGGCGGCCTCGACCCTTGCCGCGCACCTCGGATTCTCGCTGCACTACGTGCACGACCTGCCGGTGACCACGCGCTCCGTCACGGATGCTCGCGAGGGTCGCATCTACCTGCCGATCCGGCAGGCCGGCACCGATCGTCGCGTGGTCCTGCTGCAGGCCCTCGCCGGTCACGCGCTCGGGCACGCCGAGCCCCAGCACTACGGCGATCTGCTCCGACAGCGCGTCGAGACCAACTACCTCGCGGGCGCGCTCATGATGCCCGAAGGCTCAGCAGTCGAGCTCCTCAGGCGCGCGAAGCGCGAGCGCGACCTGTCGGTCGAGGACCTCCGGGATGCCTTCGCGGTGAGCTACGAGGCCGCCGCGCACCGCTTCACGAACCTCGCGACCGAGCACCTGGGCATCCCGGTGCACTTCCTCAAGGTCGACGCGGCCGGCATCCTGACCAAGGCGTACGAGAACGACGACGTGTCGTTCCCCCAGGACGCGTTGGGACACGTCGAGGGGCAGCGCGTGTGTCGCAAGTGGAGCGCACGGCAGGTGTTCGAGCGTGACGACCGCTACGGGATCTACCACCAGTACACGGACAAGCCGAATGGGACGTACTGGTGCACCTCGGCGGTGCAGTCCGACGCCGCTGCCGACTACTCGGTCTCCGTCGGCACCCGGTACGAGCACACCAAGTGGTTCCGCGGCCGCGACACGCAGACGCGCCGGTTCTCGAGCTGCCCCGACCCCACGTGCTGCCGAGCACCGGCGCCCGACCTTGCCCAGCGGTGGGACAGCACGACGTTCCCGGCGGCGCGCATCAACTCGTCGCTGCTCGCGGCGGCGCCGTCGGAGTCCGCGACGGGCATCGACCGGACGGCGGTCTACGAGTTCCTCGAGCGGCACACCAGCGCCAGCTCCTGACTGGTCGCCGGACGCCACGCGGACGGTCAGCCGCCCGCGACCACCGCCTGGTCACGGCCGCCCTGCTTCGCCTCGTAGAGCGCGGCATCTGCATCAGCGAACAGCTCGTCCAGCGTCTGGTCGGCACTGGGCACGGCGATGCCGAAGCTCACGGTCGGCAACGGGAAGTCTTGGCGCTCGCCGGTCGAGGCGTACGCTGCGGCGATCTCCTCCGCGCGCGCCGCCGCGGCCGCGGCGTCCGCGACGAGGATCACCGCGCCGAACTCCTCGCCCCCGAGCCGTCCGGCGAACTCCCGCCGGCCAGTGGCGTCGCGCAGCGTCCGCGCGAACTGCACGATCGCGCGGTCGCCCGCAGCGTGGCCATAGCCGTCGTTCACCGCCTTGAAGTGGTCGAGATCGGCGATGACCAGCGCCGGTGCGGGTCCGCCGCGCAGCGCGTGCCGCTCGATCGCCTCCTGCGCGCGGTGCCAGAACTCGCGGCGCCCCAACAAACCTGTGAGGTCATCGGTGATCGCACGCTGGCGTAGCCGCACCGTCTGCTGCTCCCAGCCGAGCGCCGAGGCGCTGAACGTCACCGCGACGAGGCTGAGCAGCATCACCACTGCGGTCACACCCGGCCCGCCGAGCGCGAGGAAGAGCGAGCCCTCGGGCCCGACCGCGACGTACAGGACGAAGCGGAGGACGTACTGGACCGCGAGGATGGACGCGGCGAGCGCGCTCACGAGGGTCGCGACCTGAGACTCCACCGTTCGCGGCCGGTCCTCGCCCCACCCCGAGCGCCACGCGGACCACATCTCCCGCGCCGCCAGCACGAACATCGCCCCCATGTAGGCGAACTCGACGCCGTCACCCGCCCAGACCGAGCTCGCCGGGCGCTCGAGCGCCGCCGCAGCGACGACGAAGATCGCACCCACTGGCATGAGCCACCGCGGCACCGCGAGGCCACGGACCGATCGAGCGGCGAACCACACCGCCGTCGCGCCTACAGCGGATGCGGCGCCCGACAGCGGGTTGGCGACGACCTGAGCGTCCGTGCCGTTGAGGAGCAGGAGCGAGCTGCCCGATGCGGTCGCCACGAGCGCGATCGTCCACCAGCCCGAGAACGCCGAGCGGGTGGGCCGATACACCGCGAGGTAGAACAGCACCAGCACCAGGAGCGACACGCCTCCGAGCACCACACGTAGGGTCGGGACGTCGAGCATGCCGCCACGCTAGTGGTCGAGAGCCTTCGCGCCACAGTGCAACGTGACAGGACTCACAGGTTTGCCGCGTCCCGGCGGGCGGGCGAGCCTGTCCGTAGAGTGGTCGCATGGCCAACAAGACCCGTCCGACGCCGCAGTCGGTGGAGGACTTCCTCGCCAGCGTGATGCCCGAGCGCCGTCGCGAGGAGGGCCTGCGACTGCATGCCCTCATGTCGGAGGTGACAGGCGACGAGGGCGTCATGTGGGGCCCCACCATGGTCGGCTACGGCAGCTACCACTACCGCTACGCCTCGGGCCGCGAGGGAGACATGCTCCGCGTCGGCTTCTCGCCGCGCAAGGCGCAGCTGTCTCTCTACGGGCTCAACGAGGACCCCGGCCAGAAGGCGCTCCTCGAGCGCCTTGGGCCGCACACGACCGGCGTGAGCTGCGTCTACGTGAAGCGGCTCGACGACATCGACGAGGAGGTCCTGCGCGACCTCGTGGACCTCGGTTACCAGCACGGGGACTTCGACGCGAACGCCTAGGCTGGGCGCATGATCGCGCTCCAGTGCTCCGTGGACCTGCCCCGCGACTACCCGATGCCCCGCGTCCTCGAGCGGATCGCCGCGGACGGCGTCGCCCACGACGCAGCGCCTGGGCTGCTGTGGTTCGCGCACGCCGTGCGCCAGGCGGGCGCCGACGGGGCGACGGTCCACCGCTACCTGATGCTGTCGGTCTGGTCCAACACTTCCCGCCTCGGGGCCTACCTGTGGGACTCCGGGGGCTTCGAGCGCGTGCGAGCGCAGTACGGCCACGTGGACGTCGCGCTGTGGCCCGTCGCGGGCCTCCAGGTCGACCGCGACGCGCTCGCCGACGCGGATCACCTCGAGGTGACCACGTCGCCGGCGCGCCCGGACTCGGCGCTGTCCACGATCGCCGAGGACGCCAGCGCGGCCAGCGCGAAGGCGATGCGCAGCCGAGATGTGAGCGCCTCGCTGCGCTGCGTCGACGCCGCTTCGGGCGCGACGTTCGGCGCGGATCTGCGGCGGGGCCTGCCGCGCGGGGACGGCGGCAGCGTCTACGCGCTCGCGCACCTCGCGGTGCCGCCCGCCCCGACCTCCTGAGCCGGTCCAGTCGCGGCCGGGTCGCGGCGAGACTCCGCCGTCACCCACCCTCCACGTCGTCGCAGCCTGGGCATGCGACCCCTCACCTCCGCCCGACGGCCTCGCGCTGAGGACCGGCCGATGCGCGCCGAATCTCGCGTACTCGCCACACCTTCGTGCGTGACCGCAGGCTTCTCCGCCGTCCCTGACGTACGGAACGGGCCTCCGTCCGTGGGAATCGCTCACACCGCAGGCCGCCAGCCCGCGTGAGGGCCGCGCGGCGGGTCAGCGGCGCTTGCGCTTCTCCCGCACGCGCACCGAGATCTGGATGGGCGTGCCCTCGAACCCGAAGTTCTCGCGCAGCCGGCGCTCGATGAAGCGGCGGTAGGTGGGGTCGAGGAAGCCGCTCGAGAAGATCACGAACCGCGGGGGCCGGGCCGAGGCCTGCGTCGCGAACAGGATCTTGGGCTGCTTGCCGGAGCGCACCGGGTGCGGGTGCTCGGCGACCAGCTCGCCCAGGAAGGAGTTGAGGCGGCCGGTGGAGATGCGCTGGTCCCAGCTGCCGAGCGCGAGGTCGATGGCGGGCACGAGCCGGTTGGTGTGCCACCCCGTACGCGCCGACAGGTTCACGCGCGGCGCCCACGACAGCTGCACGAGGTCCTTCTCGATCGAGCGATCGAGCAGGAACCGCTCGTCCTCGCCGACGAGGTCCCACTTGTTGAACACCAGCACGAGCGCGCGGCCCGCCTCGATGACCTGCGAGATGACGCGGGTGTCCTGGTCCGTGAGCGGTCCCGAGGCGTCGAGGAGCACGAGGGCCACCTCGGCGCGCTCGATCGCGGCTCCTGTGCGCAGCGACGCGTAGAAGTCGGCGCCCTTGGTCATGTGGACCCGGCGCCGGATGCCCGCGGTGTCCACGAGCGTCCACGACCGTCCGGCGATCTCGACCTTCTCATCCACGGGATCCCGCGTGGTTCCCGCCGTCTCGTCGACGACGACGCGGCGCTCGCCCGCGAGCTGGTTGAGCAGCGAGCTCTTGCCGACGTTCGGACGGCCGACGAGCGCGATGCGGCGCGGGGCATCCGGGTCGACCTCCACCTCGGGAAGCTCGGTGGGCAGGATCGCGATGGCAGCGTCGAGCAGGTCTCCCGTGCCGCGTCCGTGCAGGGCGCTCACCGGGTAGGGCTCCCCCAGTCCGAGGTTCCACAGCGCCGCGGCCTCGAGCTCGCCCTGCGGTCCGTCGACCTTGTTGGCGGCGAGCACGACCGGCTTGCCCGACCGACGCAGGAGCTTGACGACCTTCTCGTCAGACGCGGTGGCGCCGACCGTGGCGTCGACCACGAAGAGGATCGCGTCGGCCATGTCGATCGCTACCTCGGCCTGCTGGGCGACCGAGAGGTCAAGGCCCTGGACCTTGGCCTCCCAGCCTCCGGTGTCCATCAGCATGAAGTCCACGCCCGCCCATTCGGCGGGGTACGACACGCGGTCACGGGTCACGCCGGGCGTGTCCTCGACGACCGCGAGGCGCTTGCCGATGATGCGGTTGACGAGCGTCGATTTGCCGACGTTGGGGCGGCCGACGACCGCGAGGGTCGGCAGCGCGCTCTCGGTCTCGACGGGCACCTCACCGGCGAGCGCGGCGAGGTCCTCGGCGGTGAGGTCGTACTCCTCGAGCCCAGCGCGCAGCGCGGCCTCGCGCACCTCGTCGAGGCTCTCCTCGGGGTCCGACGGAACCGCCACCGGTGCCGGGACGTCGTCCACGCCGCGGTACTCCTGGTCGTCGCTCATGCGGTTGCCTCCTCTGGGGTCGCTCGCCCGCCGTCGTCGACGGGGAGCTCAAGATCTGTCGTGGCCAGTGTGGCGTCGACCTGGCTGCGCAGCGCGGCCGCCACCGCCTCAGCCGCCCACTCCTGGCGTGCGCGGCCCCGGAGGTCCGCGGGCGGCTCCAACGTCACGGGTTCGCCGAAGTCGACGAGGATCCTGCGGCGCGGCGCGGGCCACACTCCCACCGGCTCACCGCTGTGGCGCGTCCCGACCATCGTGGTCGGCACGATGGGCGCGCCCGTCTGGAGCGCGAGCCAGGCGGCGCCCCCGTGGACCGCGTCGGCGCGACCGGCTCCCCTGGTGCCTTCGGGGAACATGCCCACGACGTCACCGCGCTTGAGGACGGCGCGGCCCTGCTGCAGTGCCACGCGTCCCGAACCGTCGACCTCAATCTGGCCCGCAGCGCGCAGGATGGGACCGAGCACGCCGCGGAACATGTGGTCGCCGATGAGGAAGTGCGAGCCACGCGGGATGATGCCGTGGAGCACAGGACCATCGATGAAGCCGACGTGGTTCGCGACCACCAGCGCCGCACCGTGGCGCGGGAGCCGGTCGCGGCCGCGCACCTCGGTCGCCCACAGCACGCGGGCGAGGAAGCGGCCCACCCATCGGGACCATCGCGGCCCCCATCGGCTGGGCGCGTCGGGAGGGGTCACAGCTGGGCCTCGTGCGCGAGGGAGATCACGGCCCGCACCGCCTCGTCGATCGTCAGGTCGGTGGTGTCGAGGGTGTGGACGCCGTCCGCCGCCTCGTGGAAGCTCACCACGGTCGCGTCCTTGCGGTCGCGCCCGAGCACGGCCTCGCGCACGGTCGCGACGTCCGCGCCCTCGCCGGCGCGGCGCGCCACCCGCACCTCGTCGTCGGCCGTCATGAGGACCCTCACGTCGGCCTCGGGCGCGATCACCGTGGTGATGTCGCGGCCCTCGGCGACGATGCCGCGGCCCTCGGACAGACCGCCAGAGACCTCGCGTCGGATCACCTCACGCTGCATCTCCTGGAGGATCGGGCGCGCCTCGAGGTTGGTCGCGACCTTCGACACGGTGAGCGCCACGGTGTCGGTGCGGATCTGCGCGGACACGTCCTCGCCGTCGAGCAGCACGCGGGGCGCGCGCGCGTCGAGGATCAGCTCCACGTTCATGGTCGCGACCATCGCCGCGACGTCGGAGGTGCTGGTGAGGTCCACGCCGTCGCGCAGGCACGCGAGCGTCGCCACCCGGTAGGTCGCTCCCGTGTCGAAGTAGGCGAGGCCGAGCCGCGTGGCGACCTCACGGGACACGGTGGACTTGCCCGTTCCAGCCGGCCCGTCGATGGCGATGACGATTCCGCTCATGGTGCTGCGATCTCCCAGTCGTTGTCGGCGAGCGCTCGCGCGAGCTCCTGCGCGCGTGCTGGCAGCACGTGCAGCGTCGTGAGTCCCACCAGTTGGCGGGGCGAGTGCTCGATGGTGATGTCCTCGACGTTGACGCCAACGGTCGCGGCATCCGTGAGCAGACGCAGCAGCTGTCCTGGCGTGTCGGGCACGATGACGGTCACGGGCGTCCACTCGCGCTGCGCGCCGCCGTGCTTGCCCGGGATCCTGCCGACCTCGACCCGGCCGCGCTCGATGAGGTCGGTCACGGCCTCACCCACGTCGTCGGCGTCCCTGATGTCTTCGAGGTCGGCGATGATGTGGTCGATCGTCGCGATGAGGGCGGGCCGGTTGAGGCGGGCGATGTCCGCCCACATGCGCGGGTCGGATCCGGCGATGCGCGTGACGTCGCGCAGGCCCTGGCCCGCGAGGGCCACGTCATCGGCGTGCAGGGGCCCGAGCGCGGCGGCGACCGCGGAGGCCGCCACCTGGGGCGCGTGCGACACGCGTGCCACGGCGGCGTCGTGGGCCGGTGCCTCCATCTCGACCACGTCGCACTGGAGGGCGTGGGCGAGCGCGCGCACGCGCTCGACGGCGTCTCGGCCGGCGCCGTTGGCGCAGATCACCCACGGCCGGGCCTTGAACAGGTCGCCCTGCGCGGCGAGCCCGCCGGACATCTCCCTGCCGGCCATCGGGTGCGAGCCGACGTAGCGGTCGCCGTGGCCGGTCGCGTCCGCGGCGGCGGCGATGGGCGCCTTGACGCTCGCGACGTCCGTCACGACGGCGGAGGGCCAGCGGTCGAGCGCCTGTGCGACCACGGCCGCCGTCGCCGAGGGTGGCACGGCGACGATCACGAGCTCGGGGTCGAGCGCATCGGCACTCGGAGAGAGCGCACCGCCGCCGCCGATGGCGTGCGCGAGGGCCTCTGCCTCGGCGTCCGCGTCCTCGATGGTGACGTCCCAGCCCTCGGTCGACAGGCCGATGCCGATGCTCGCTCCGATCAGCCCCGCGCCGATGACGTGAGTGCGGGAGGACGGCGCGGTCATTGCGCGAGGTCGCGCCGCAGCGCGACGGCGTCGTGAAGGTACACGTGGGTGACGTCGGCGCGCTCGCGCGCGGTCTCGACGTGGGCGAGCACCCGCACCACGAGCGGCAGCGCGCCGGGCACGGCCATCTCCTGGGCGCACATGAGGGGCACCGCGCCAAAGCCCAGCTCGCGGGCGGCCGCGGCAGGGAAGTCGCTGACGATGTCGGGCGTGCAGGTGAAGATCACCGAGATGACGTCGTCGGGCTCGAGAGCGTTGGCGCTCATCAGCGACTCGACGAGCTCCTGGGTCCGGCCGTGCAGGTGGTCCCTGTCGTCGACGTCGAGCGTGGTGGCACCGCGGATGGCTCGGACTGGCATGCCCACCATCGTATCGGTGGCATGGCCGGCCTAGAGTCCCGCGACCTCCATGAGCGCCCCGACCTCTTCACGGTTGAGGCGGCGCACCTCCCCGGGCTGCAGCGTGCCCAGCCCGATGGGGCCAAAGTCGGTGCGGACCAGGTCGACCACGGGGTGACCCACCTTGTCGAGCATGCGGCGCACGATGCGGTTGCGGCCCTCGTGGAGCTCGACGCGCACGAGCGAGTGCCCCTTCGACACGTCGAGGATCGCGCAGTCGCTCACGCGCACCGGCCCGTCCTCGAGCTCGACGCCCGCGCGCAGCCGCGTGCACAGCGACTTCGCGACCTGGCCCTCGACCTTGGCCACGTACACCTTGGGCACCCCGTGCGTGGGGTGCGCCAGCCTGTTGGCGAGCTCGCCGTCGTTGGTGAGCAGCAGCACCCCGGTGGTCTCGGCGTCGAGCCTGCCGACGTGGAAGAGCCTCTCGGAGTACTCCGTGACGAACTGGTCGAGCGCCGGTCGGCCCTGCGGATCTGACATCGTCGACACGACGCCGCGCGGCTTGTTGAGGACGACCGTCACCGTACGGTCGTCGACGACGATGCGCTTGCCGCCCACCTCGATGCGGACCTCGTCGGGGTTGACGCGCACGCCGAGCTGGGTGACGACCTCACCGTCGACCTTCACCAGGCCGCGCTCGATCAGCACCTCGCACTTGCGGCGCGACCCGACCCCGGCGGCTGCGAGCACCTTCTGCAGGCGCACGCCTTCCGGGCGGTGGACCTCGAGCTCACCCATCAGCGTCCCTCCCCGTCGACGTCGGCGAGGTCCGGCAGGTACGGCGCGAGCTCGGGCAGGTCGTCGAGCGTCGCGAGCCCCATCCGCTCGAGGAACTCGGTGGTCGTGCCGTACTGGAGCGCGCCGCCGATCTCGCCCACCTCCGTGACGAGGCCACGCGCGCTCAGGGTCTTCATCACCGAGTCGACGTTGACGCCGCGCACCTGCGAGACCTGGCCACGCGTCACGGGCTGCCGGTAGGCCACGACCGCGAGGGTCTCGAGCGCCGCCTGGGACAGGCGCGCGGACTGACCCTCGACCACGAAGGCCCCCACCGCATCGGCGTACAGGCGCGACGAGTACACGCGCCACCTGCCGTCGACCTCGCGCAGCTCGAATCCGCGCGGCGCGTCCGGGTCGGCGTACTCGTCGCGCAGGGCGACGAGCGCCGCGGTCACCGTGTCGATCGTGGCGTCGATCGCGGCAGCGATGTCCGCCGCCGCAACGGGCTCGTCGACCACCATGAGGATCGCCTCGGTGGCTCCCCTGGTGTGCACGTCAGTCATTCTCACCGCTCTCCTGTGGCACGCTCGGCTGCGACTGCTCCGGAGGTGCGGCCGCCTCGTCGAACTCTGCCGAGACCTCGATCTCCGCGTCGTCGCCGCCCGTCCACCGGATGGTCAGCTCGCCGAGCGAGCGCATCTGGTCGAAGGCGATCACGGCCTCCTTGAACAATTCAAGCAGGGCCAGGAAGCGCGCGACCACCACGTTGACATGATCGGCGTCCGCGATGAGGGACCTGAAGGTCACCACCTTGTCGCGTTGCAGGCGCGACGACACCACCACGGCCTGCTCGCGCACGCTCACCGCCGGCGCGTGGAGGTGGGCGATGCTGACGCCCGTGTCGGTGGCCTTCGGCTGCAGGGCGTGCGCCGCGAGCCGCGCGAGCTGGTCCGGCGTCACCGACCACACGAGCTCCGGCAGCAGCATCGCGAAGTGGGACTCGAGCGGCACGTCGCGCGGAACCCTCCGCGGCGCCTCGAGCAACTGCTCGAACGTGCCCGCCACCTGCTTGAAGGCCCGGTACTGCAGCAGTCGCGCGAACAGCAGGTCGCGCGCCTCCAGGAGCTCGAGGTCCTCGGCGTCCTCGACCTGCCCCTGCGGCAACAGCCGCGCGGTCTTGAGGTCGAGCAGCGTCGCTGCGACCACGAGGAACTCGCTCGCCTGGGAGAGGTCCCAGTCCGTCTCGTGCGCGGCGATGGTCGCCAGGAACTCGTCGGTCACACGGGCGATCGCCACCTCCGTGATCTCCAGCTCGTGCTTGGAGATGAGCGACAGCAGCAGGTCGAAGGGGCCCTCGAAGTTGTCGAGGTGGACCTCGAAGCCGCGCCGCTCGGCGGGAGCGGTCTCGGGGACGGCGGCCACCGCGCTCAGGCCGCGACGCCGCGCGCGACCAGCTCGCGCGCGAGCGAGCGGTACTGCTCGGCGCCGGCGTGGCGCGGGGCGAAGGTCGTGATCGGCTCCGCCGCGACGGTCGCGTCGGGGAACTTCACGGTGCGATGGATCATCGACTCGGTCACCCGGTCGCCGAACTTCTGCTGGACGCGCTCGACGACCTCCTGCGCGTGCAGGGTGCGCCCGTCGTACATGGTGGGGATGATCGCGTCGATCGTCAGGCGGGGGTTGAGCCGGTCCTGGACCTTGTCGATGGTCTCGACCAGGAGCGCCACGCCGCGCATCGCGAAGTACTCGCACGCGAGCGGGATGATGACGCCGTGCGCCGCCACCAGCGCGTTCACCGTGAGCAGGCCGAGCGACGGCTGGCAGTCGATGAGGATGACGTCGTAGTCGTCCGCGACGGACCGCAGGCCGCGCGCGAGGGTCGACTCGCGGGCGACCTCGCCCACGAGCTGGACCTCGGCGGCGGACAGGTCGATGTTCGCGGGGATGAGGTCGAGGCCGTCGATCCCCGTCGAGTGGATGACGTCGGAGGCCTTCACACCCGAGCGCATCAGCAGGTCGTAGATGGTCGTGTCGAGCTCGTTGGCGTTGACGCCGAGGCCGGCCGATGCCGCTCCCTGCGGGTCGAAGTCGACCACCAGCACGCGGCGCCCGTACTCCGCCAGCGCGGCCGCGAGGTTCACCGTCGTGGTGGTCTTGCCGACCCCACCCTTCTGGTTGCACAGCGCGATCACGCGCGCCGGGCCGTGACCGCTGAGGGGTGACGGGACGGGGAACTCACTCACGCGCCCACAGTACCGTGAGCCAGGGGCGATGCTCAGCGGGCACGCGGGTGCGCCGCGACGTACACCTCGCGCAGCGCGTCCTGGGTCACGGCGGTGTAGATCTGCGTCGTGGTGACCGAGGCGTGGCCCAGCAGCTCCTGCACCACACGCACGTCCGCACCGCCCGCGAGCAGGTGGGTCGCGAACGAGTGACGGAGCGTGTGCGGCGACACATCCGGGACCTGTGCGCGGTCTGCCGCCGACTTGAGGATCGCCCACGCGCTCTGGCGCGACAGGCGCCCTCCCCTGGTGTTGAGGAACAGCGCGGGTGTCCCCCGCCCGCCCTGGGCCAACGCGGACCGAGCGCGCACGAGGTAGGCGTCGAGCGCATCGGCCGCATACCCGCCGATGGGCACCACCCGCTCCTTGCGCCCCTTGCCGCGCAGCAGCACGGCGGCCTCACCCGGCACCAGCGTGACGTCGTCGACGTCGAGGCCAGTCGCCTCGGAGATGCGCGCACCGGAGGCGTACACCAGCTCGAGGAGGGCGCGGTCGCGCAGGCCCGCCTCGCCCTCGCGGGACGCCTCGGCAAGGATGCGGGCGACGTCGTCGGTCGAGATCGCCTTGGGCAGTCGCTTGGGTATCGCGCGCGGCTTGACCTCGAGCGACACGTCGTCGCCCGTCCAGCCCTCCGCCACGGCGAAGCGGTGCCAGCCGCGCACGGCCACGACGGTCCGTGAAGCCGATGCGGGCGCGAGCGGCCGCCCGCCGTCGGCCCCCGTGCCGATCGCTTGGGAGAAGTCGGCGACGTCCGCGCGCGTCACCTCCGCGAGCCCCGCACGTCCGCGGGAGTCGAGGAACGCGCTGTAGCGGCTCAGGTCCCGTCGGTACGCGGCGACGGTGTGGACGCTGAGGCCCTTCTCGACGGTCACGTGCGCGAGGTACGCGTCCCGCTCGTGCGCGAGCATGTCAGCCGGCGAACACCGTGAGCGCGTCGGGGAGGAACGGGTCGACGAGGATCGCCGCGAACACGATCGTCAGGTAGGTGATCGAGTCCCTGAACAGCCGCATCTCGCGCAGCTTGTCCTCGCCGCGCTCGGAGCGCCGGTACAGCCGCACGCACCCGGCGGTGAACCATGCGCCGGCGCCCGCGGCCACCGCCGCGTACACCCACGTCATCCCGGCGACGGGCACGAGGATCAGCGTGACCGCGACCATCGCGACGGCGTAGGCGATCATCTCGAGCGCCACCTTGTGGGTCGAGGCGACCACCGGCAGCATCGGGACCTCGGCGTGCGCGTAGTCGCGCTTGAAGCGCATCGACAGCGGCCAGTAGTGCGGCGGGGTCCAGAAGAAGATGATGAGGAACAGCAGGACCGGGGTCCACGACAGGGACTGCGTCACCGCCGCCCAGCCGATCAGCACCGGCATGCAGCCGGCTGCCCCGCCCCACACGATGTTCTGCGACGTGCGGCGCTTGAGGATGAGCGTGTAGCCCACGACGTAGCCCAGGATCGCGGCCACCGACAGCACGGCGGCCAGCGGCGAGCCGACGACCCACACGAACCACGCGGTCGACACCACGCCGAGCGTCCACGCGAAGATCAGCGCCCCGCGCTCGCTCACCGCGCCCGTGACGAGCGGCCGGTTGCGCGTGCGCTTCATCACCGCGTCGATGTCGCGGTCGATGTACATGTTGAAGGCGTTCGCGGAGCCAGCGGACAGGGCGCCACCCACGAGCGTCGTGAGCAGCAACGTCCACGAGGGCCACCCGTCGGCCGCGAGGACCATGGTGGGGATCGTCGTCACCAGCAGCAGCTCGATGATCCGAGGCTTGGTGAGCGCGACGTACGCCTTGACCGACCGGGTCGCCTCGAGCCACCTGGGGACCGCCGGAGCGGTCACCTCCTGAGGCGCAGGGAGGGTCTGGGACATGGGCCCATCCTACCTGGGGGTGCGACCCGCCCGATGCGCGACCACGCGGGTCTCGCCGTGCCCAGATGAACGCCCGATGTCGCCGCTCTCACGCCTGGCGCGAGGACCCCGTGAGTTCCCGGCACCGGTGCCCGAGCCGCGCTCGTCCCCGGTAGGCTGACGAGGAATCACCACACGACACATGGGGAGAAATCTGTGACCGTCAACTGGACTGACGCGGATCGCCGCGCCATCGACACCCTCCGCGTCCTCGCCGCCGACGCCGTCGAGAAGGTGGGCAACGGGCACCCGGGAACGGCGATCTCGCTCGCCCCCGCCGCGTACCTGCTGTTCCAGAACGTGATGCGCCACGACCCCTCGGACTCCCACTGGCTCGGGCGTGACCGGTTCGTGCTGTCGGCCGGGCACTCGTCGCTGACGCTGTACCTGCAGCTGTTCGCGTCGGGCTACCAGCTGGGCCTCGACGACCTCAAGGCGCTGCGCACCGAGGGCTCCCTCACCCCCGGCCACCCCGAGTACGGGCACACCGACGGCGTCGAGATCACCACGGGGCCCCTCGGCACCGGCGTGGCCTCCGCCGTGGGCATGGCGATGGCGGCCCGCAAGGAGCGCGGCCTGCTCGACCCCGACGCCGCTGCCGGCGAGTCGCCGTTCGACCACCACGTCTACGTCATCGCCGGCGACGGTTGCCTCCAGGAGGGCGTGTCCTCCGAGGCCTCGAGCCTCGCGGGCACCCAGGAGCTCGGCAACCTCATCCTCATCTGGGACGACAACCGCATCTCCATCGAGCACGAGACCGACATCTCGTTCACCGAGGACGTCGAGGCCCGATACGCGGCCTATGGCTGGCACACCCAGCACGTGTCGTGGATCACCGAGGGCGGCTACGAGGAGAACCCCGACGCGCTGCTCGAGGCGATCGAGGCCGCCAAGGCAGAGACCGGCAGGCCGTCGCTGATCCGCCTGTCGACCATCATCGGCTGGCCGTCGCCCACCAAGCAGAACACGGGCGGCGTGCACGGCTCGGCGCTCGGCGCCGACGAGGTCGCCGGCCTCAAGTCGGTGCTCGGCTTCGACCCGGCCGAGTCGTTCGTCGTGGAGCCCGAGATCCTCGCGCACATGCAGCAGGTGAAGGACCGCGGCCAGGCGGCCCACTCCGAGTGGAACGCGCAGTTCTCGCGCTGGGAGGCGGAGAACCCCGAGCGCGCCGAGCTGCTGTCGCGCCTCGTGGGCCGCGAGCTCCCCGAGGGCTGGGACGAGGCCCTGCCCTCGTTCGAGGTCGGCACCAAGGTCGCGACCCGCGCGGCATCGGGCAAGGTCCTCGGAGCTCTCGCGCCGGTCCTGCCCGAGCTGTGGGGCGGCTCGGCCGACCTCGCCGGCTCGAACAACACCACCATGGCCGGCGAGCCGTCCTTCATCCCGCCGCGTCGGTCCACCCACTCGTGGCCCGACGCCCAGTGGTACGGCCGCACGCTGCACTTCGGCATCCGCGAGTTCGGCATGGGCGCGATCATGAACGGCATCACGCTGCACGGCCTGACCCGCGTCTACGGCGGCACGTTCCTCGTGTTCTCGGACTACATGCGCGCCTCCGTGCGCCTCGCCGCGCTCATGCAGATCCCCACCACCTTCGTGTGGACCCACGACTCGGTGGGCCTGGGCGAGGACGGACCCACGCACCAGCCGATCGAGCACCTCGCGACGCTGCGCGCGATCCCGGGCCTCGACGTGGTGCGCCCCGCGGACGCGAACGAGACCGCGGCGGCATGGAAGGCGATCCTCGAGACGACGGACCGCCCGTCCGCGCTGATCCTCTCCCGCCAGGGCCTGCCCGTGCTCGAGGGCACGTCGGCCGAGGGCGTCCTGCGCGGCGCCTACGTGATCGCCGGCGCTGACGAGGACGCCGACGTGCTCCTGCTCGCCACCGGCTCGGAGGTGTCCATCGCGCTCGAGGCTCGCGAGACGCTCGCCGCCGACGGCGTGAAGGCGCGCGTCGTGTCGATGCCGTCGCGCGAGCGCTTCGCTCGCCAGGACGCCGACTACCGCGAGTCGGTCATCCCGGCCGCCCTCAAGGCGCGCGTCTCGATCGAGGCCGGCTCCGCGCTCGGCTGGCGCGAGGTCGTTGGCGACGCTGGCCGCTCGGTGTCCATCGACCACTTCGGCGAGTCCGCCGACGGTGCGCTCCTGCTGCGCAAGTACGGCTTCACCGCCGAGAACGTCGCGGCCGTCGCCCGCGAGTCGATCGCCGCGGCGCAGTGACCACTCAGCCGTGACCGCCACCGCATGACTATCGACCACTGACTCCGGTGGGGGCGCGCCCCGCGTGCCCCCACCACCATCACGCCGCTACCGAACCTCGGAGGCCCCGCCCGTGAACAACCCGTTGCGCGATCCCCGGGATCGCCGGCTCCCCCGCATCGCCGGATCGTGCGGCCTGGTCATGTTCGGCGTGACCGGTGACCTCGCGCGCAAGAAGCTCATGCCGGCGGTGTACGACCTGGCCAACCGCGGCCTCCTGCCCCCGGCGTTCGCGCTCACGGGCTTCGCTCGTCGCGACTGGGACCGCGAGGACTTCGAGGGCGTCGTCTACGAGTCCGTGAAGAAGCACGCGCGCACGCCGTTCCGCGAGGAGACCTGGAAGCAGCTCGCCGAGGGCATCCGCTTCGTGCAGGGCACCTTCGACGACGCCGACGCCTTCCGTCGCCTGCGGGAGACCGTGGAGGAGCTCGACGAGCGCCGCGGCACCGGCGGCAACCATGCGTTCTACCTGTCGATCCCGCCGTCGGCGTTCCCTCAGGTGCTCACGCAGCTGCGGGACTCGGGTCTGTCGGACCAGCGCGACGGCGCGTGGCGTCGCGTCGTCATCGAGAAGCCGTTCGGGCACGACCTCGAGTCGGCGAACGCGCTCGACGAGGTGGTCTCGGACGTCTTCCCGCCCGACTCGGTGTTCCGCATCGACCACTACCTCGGCAAGGAGACGGTCCAGAACCTGCTCGCGCTGCGGTTCGCTAACCAGCTGTTTGAGCCCATCTGGAACAGCCAGTTCGTCGACCACGTGCAGATCACCATGGCCGAGGACATCGGCATCGGGTCGCGCGCGGGCTACTACGACGGCATCGGCCAGGCCCGCGACGTCATCCAGAACCACCTCCTCCAGCTCTTCGCGCTCACCGCGATGGAGGAGCCCGCGACCTTCGACGCCGACGACCTGCGCGACGAGAAGGAGAAGGTGCTGCGGGCGACCAAGCTGCCCGCCGACCTCGACGCGAACACCGCGCGTGGCCAGTACGCGGCCGGCTGGCGCGGCGGCGAGCAGGTGGGCGGCTTCCTCGACGAGGACGGCATCTCCCCAGACTCGATCACCGAGACGTACGCCGCGATCCGCCTCGACGTGCCCAACCGCCGCTGGGCGGGCACGCCGTTCTACCTGCGTGCCGGCAAGCGCCTCGGGCGACGCGTCACCGAGATCGCGCTCGTCTTCAAGAAGGCGCCGAGCCCCTACTTCCAGGAGATCGACGGCGTCGAGGTCGGCAACAACGCGCTCGTGATCCGCGTGCAGCCCGACGAGGGCGTGACGCTGAAGTTCGGCTCCAAGGTCCCCGGCACGGGCATGGAGGTGCGTGACGTCACGATGGACTTCGCGTACGGCAACGCGTTCACGGAGACCTCGCCGGAGGCGTACGAGCGCCTGATCCTCGACGTCCTGCTCGGCGACCCGCCGCTGTTCCCGCGTCACGAGGAGGTCGCGCTGTCGTGGAAGCTCCTCGACCCGATCACCTCGCATTGGGAGAGCAACGGCCAGCCCGAGCCGTACCGCTCGGGCACGTGGGGCCCGCCCTCGGCTGACGCCATGCTCGCGAAGGACGGCCGCGTCTGGAGGCGCCCATGATCATCACCCTGCCCAAGACCACCGTCTCGGAGATCAACAAGGCTCTCGTCAACGCGCGCAAGGAGGGCGGCGTGGTCTCCCTCAGCCGCGTGATGACCCTCGTCATCGACGCGACGGACGCCGATCCCGAGGACGCCATCGAGACCGCCAACGTGGCCTCCCGCGAGCACCCGTGCCGCATCATCGTCGTCGCGCCGGCCGAGCAGGGCGACGACTGCCTGGACGCCGAGCTGCGCGTGGGCGGCGACGCCGGCGCGTCCGAGGTCGTCGTGCTGCGCCCCTCCGGCGAGCAGACCGCGCACTCCGACACGCTCGTCACTCCCCTCCTGCTGCCCGACGCGCCCATCGTGGCGTGGTGGCCCGCAGGGGTCCCTGTGAACGCCGCCGGCACCGGCATCGGCACCATGGCCGTGCGCCGCATCGTCGACTCGAAGGGCGACCCCGAGCCCGGCGCCGTGCTCGCGCGCATGGCGGCGGACTACGCCCCGGGCGACACCGACCTCGCGTGGACCCGCGTGACCCGCTGGCGCGCGCTGCTCGCCGCGGCTCTCGAGCAGGTCGAGGACCGCCGCGTCACCCGTGCGCGCCTCCACGGCGACACCGGCAGCCCGTCGATCCTGCTGCTGGGCGCCTGGCTGCAGAACACGCTCGGATGCGAGATCGAGGACTCGTACGACGACTCGGTGCGCGGCCTGCAGTCGATCACGCTCGAGACCCCGTCCGGCGAGATCGGCATCTTCCGCCCCGACGGCCACAACGCGACGCTCACGCAGCCCGGCCAGCCCGACCACACGATCGCGCTCCCGGCGCGATCGCTGGGCGACTGCCTGGCCGAGGAGCTGCGCCGCCTCGACGACGACCCCGTCTATGGCGAGGCGCTCGAGCGCTACGCCGCCTCCCGCGACTGAACGGAGCAGCCATGCCTGAGGTCATCGTCTACGCCGACGCGGACGCCGTCGCCCAGTCCACCGCCGCGCGCCTGCTGGTGCGCATCGGCGACGTGCTCGCGCACCGCGACCGCGCGGACGTCATGGTCACCGGCGGCACCGTCGGCATCGCGACGCTCGCGACCGCGGCGGCCTCGCCGCTCGCGCAGACCATCGACTGGACGTCGGTGCACGTGTGGTGGGGCGACGAGCGCTTCGTCGAGGCCGGGCACGCCGACCGCAACGAGGGCCAGGCGCAGGCCGCGTTGCTGGGCGGGCTGCCTCTGCCCGAGGGCAACATCCACCGTATGGGCTCGTCCTCCGCGTTCGCGACAGCCGAGGACGCGGCCGCCGCGTATGCAGCCGACATCGCCGAGGCCGGCGACCCGGCTTGGGACATCCTCATGCTCGGGCTCGGCCCCGACGGCCACGTCGCGAGCCTCTTCCCCGGTCACCCGGTGTACGTCGAGTCCGACCCGGCGAGCGCATCGGCGCTGCCCGTGCACGACTCACCCAAGCCGCCGCCCACGCGCGTGACCCTGTCCCTCGCGACGATCAACCGGGCCCGCGAGGTGTGGGTGGTCGCGGCGGGTGCCGCCAAGGCGGATGTCGTGGCCCGCTGCGTCCACGGGGACGCTCAGCTGCCGGGCGCAGCCGTCCGCGGCTCGGAGCGCACCTTGTGGCTCGTCGACGCGGCGGCGGCGACCCGCATCTGACGCGTCAGAGACGCGCCTTGACCGTCTCCACGATGGTCGTGATGTCGTACTCGTCGGGCTTCGAGTAGATGACCTCGTCGTCGGCGCGGAACGTGAACACGCCCTTGTCGCCGGGCTTGAGGGTCACGCCTCCCAGTCCCTGGCCGAACGTGCTCAGCAGCGTCCGCTGCGCGTCGAGCGCACGGTCCAGGTAGCCGCAGGGGACGCAGTACTCGATCTCGATCTGCATGACTCTCCTCATCCGGGCGGGCTCGTTCCCGCCCCTCATGACGACACTATCGCCCGCGCGGCCATTCCCTCGGCCGCCCTGAACGCTCCGCCGTTAGTCCACTCGTGTCGGCGCGCCCGGCTTCTCCGTCCCGCTTCACCGTCCCGCTTCACCGTCCCGCCTCACCGACAGTTCCGAACATCTGCGTCGCAACACGCCGAGCGACACGCCACCCGCGGCTGCGACACGACGGCGTGTCGGGCGCGCGACGTTCGTGACTGTCGGGTGCGGGAGTTGGCGCAGCCGGAGCGCCGGCCTCCGCATAGCCGATGCGCGGGCCGGGTGGGTGCCAGCGCGGCTCTAGCAGTGGCGCCGATGCGCGGGCCCGGCTCGTCCTGGTACGGCACCGGCAGGCGCGCCGATGCGCGAGTCGACGTGGCGGCGCGGCGCTGGGTCGCGTCCTGGTCAGGATGGCCGAGACGCGCCGAGGCCGCCCTCCCCTTGCGGGTCGGGCGGCCTCGGGGTGCGAGCCGTCAGTCGGCGACGGCGACGGACTCGCGGCGCGCGCGCAGCTCCGTGAGAGCCTCGTCGAGCAGGGCCTTGCCCTCCTCGTCGGTGCGACGCTCCTTCACGTAGGCGAGGTGCGTCTTGTACGGCTCGTTGCGGATGGGCTCAGGAGGGTTCTCCTGGTCCAGGCCCGCGGGGAAGCCGCACTTGGGGCAGTCCCACTCGAGCGGGATCTCCGGCGCGTCCGTCTCATCGCCCAGCGCGAAGCTCGGCGACGTGACGTGGCCACGCGCGCAGTAGTAGTTGACGGTCTGGCGAGGCGCGGACTCGCCGCGTTCGTCCTCGCCCATCGGGCCCGCGCCTACGCGCGAGCCCCTGATGGCGTTTCCAGCAGCCATGGTTCCCCTCGTCGTCCCTCTACAAAGCGAAGCGGCTGATGAGACCGAGAAGCACGATCACCATCACCCACACGATCGCCGTGATCCAGGTGATGCGCGTGAGGTTGCGCTCACCGACTGCGGAGGACTGCACACCCGAGGCGAAGCCACCGCCGAACATGTCGGTGATGCCGCCGCCACGGCCGCGGTGAATCAGCACGAGGCCGATGAGGATGAGGCTGGTGAGCACCAGCAGCACCCACAGAGTGGTCTCGAGAATCGCCACAGTTCTCCTTAGGTCGCGGTCGAACGGCTACAAGGATACGCGACGCAGCGCGCCGAGTGGGACTAGATCCCCACCTGGTGCGCGCGGAACCGGACGATCTTCGCGAACTCCTCGGGATCGAGGCTCGCTCCGCCGACCAGGCCGCCGTCCACGTCGGGCTGCGCCATGAGCTGAGCGATCGAGCTCGACTTCACCGAGCCGCCGTACAGGACGCGCACGCCGTCGGCGAGCTCAGCGTCGTACAGCTCGGCGAGGCGACCGCGGATCGCCGCGCACACCTCCTGCGCGTCCTCGGGCGTCGCGACCTCTCCGGTGCCGATGGCCCAGACGGGCTCGTAGGCGATGACGACGTCCTTGGCCTGCTCGGCCGGCAGGTCCTTCAGCGCGCCGTCCACCTGCGCGAGCGTGTACTCGACGTGGGTGCCCTCCTTGCGGATGTCGAGCCCCTCGCCCACGCACACGATCGGGACGATCCCGCTGCCGAACGCCGCAGCGGTCTTCGCGGCCACGACCTCGTCCGACTCGCCGTGGTACTCGCGGCGCTCGGAGTGGCCGACGGCCACGTAGGAGACGCCGAGCTTCGACAGCTGCGAGCCGGCGACCTCGCCGGTGTACGCGCCGGACGCGTGCTGCGAGATGTCCTGGGCGCCGTACTTGATCTCGAGCTGGTCCGCGTCCACCAGGGTCTGCACCGAGCGGATCGAGGTGAACGAGGCGAGCACGGCGACCTCGACATCCTCGAAGTCGTGCTTGCCGTCGCGCAGCAGCCACGCGAGCTTCTGCACGGTGTGGGTGGCCTCGAGGTGGTCGAGGTTGAGCTTCCAGTTGCCAGCGATGAGCGGCGTACGTGCCATGAGTCAGTCCTCCAGAACGGCAAGGCCCGGCAGGACCTTGCCCTCGAGCAGTTCGAGCGACGCGCCGCCGCCCGTGGAAATGTGCGAGAAGCCGGCCTCGTCGAAGCCCAGGCGGCGGACCGCGGCGGCGGAGTCGCCGCCGCCGACCACGGAGAAGCCGTCGGCGTCGATCATGGCCTGCGCGACGGCCGCCGTGCCGGGAGCGAAGGCCTCGAACTCGAACACGCCCATGGGGCCGTTCCAGACGATGGTCTTCGCGTCCGCGATCTTCGCGGCGAACGCCTTGCCAGCCTCGGGGCCGATGTCGAGGCCCATCCAGCCGTCGGGGATCTCGCTGGCCGGCACGGTGCGGTGCTCGGCGTCAGCGGCGAACGCCGCGGCGACCTCGATGTCCTCGGGCAGCACGATCTCGACGCCATTGGCCTCCGCGGTGGCGAGGTAGCCCTTGACCTTGTCGATCTGGTCCTCCTCGAGCAGCGACGAGCCCACGGAGTGGCCCTTCGCGGCGAGGAACGTGAACACCATGCCGCCGCCGATGAGCAGGCGGTCGGCCTTGCTCAGCAGGTTCTCGATGACGAGCAGCTTGTCCGACACCTTCGAGCCGCCGAGCACGACCGCGTACGGGCGCTCAGGGTCGGTCGTGGCGCGCGAGAGCGACTCGACCTCCTTTTGCACCAGGAGACCCGCCGCGGCAGGAAGCTTCTGCGCGACGTCGTAGACCGACGCCTGCTTGCGGTGCACGACGCCGAAGCCGTCGGAGACGAACGCGTCGGCGAACGCGGCGAGCTGCGCGGCGAGCGCCTCGCGCTCCTCGTCGACCTTCGAGGTCTCGCGGGCGTCGTAGCGCACGTTCTCGAGCATCGCGACCTGGCCGGGCTCGAGCGCGGCGACGGTGGCCTCGGCGGACGGGCCCACGAGGTCCTCCGCGAGGGTCACCGGGCGGCCGAGCAGCTCGGCGAGGCGTGCGGCCGCGGGCGCGAGCGAGTACTCGGGCTTGGGCTCGCCGCCGGGACGGCCGAGGTGCGCGGTGACGATGACCGCGGCGCCGGCGTCGAGGAGGCGCTGGATCGTGGGCACCGAGGCGCGGACGCGGCCGTCGTCGGTGATGGTGGTGCCGTCCAGCGGCACGTTGAGGTCGGAGCGGACCAGCACCTTCTTGCCGGTGAGGTCGCCCAGGGAGTCGATGGTCTTCATTGGTTCAGTCCTCGTTTCCGTGACATGACGACGCCCGCACACGCAGCGCGTGCGCGGGCGTCGTCACGATGACACCTGTGAAGGTCAGAGCTTGTCGCCCACGAAGACCGTGAGGTCGACGAGGCGGTTCGAGTAGCCCCACTCGTTGTCGTACCACGACACGACCTTGACCTGGTCGCCGATCACCTTGGTGAGGCCCGAGTCGAAGATCGACGACGCGGGGTCGGTCTCGATGTCCTTCGACACGATGGGGTCCTCGGTGTAGGTGAGGAAGCCCTTCATCGCGCCCTCGGCCGCAGCCTTGACGATGCCGTTGATCTCCTCGACGGAGGTCTCACGCGACGCGGTGAAGGTGAGGTCGGTCGCCGAGCCGGTGGGCGTCGGCACGCGCAGCGCGTAGCCGTCCAGCTTGCCCTTGAGCTCCGGCAGCACGAGCGCGACGGCCTTGGCGGCGCCGGTCGAGGTGGGAACGATGTTGAGGGCGGCGGCGCGGGCGCGGCGCAGGTCCTTGTGCGGCGCGTCCTGCAGGTTCTGGTCCGCGGTGTACGCGTGGATCGTCGTCATCAGGCCCTTCTCGATGCCGATGCCGTCGTTGAGCGCCTTCGCGAGCGGGGCGAGGCAGTTCGTCGTGCACGAGGCGTTCGAGATGATGTGGTGAGCCGCGGGGTCGTAGTCCTCGTGGTTGACGCCCATGACGAAGGTCGCGTCCTCGTTCTTCGCGGGCGCGGAGATGATGACCTTCTTGGCGCCGGCGTCGATGTGCGCCTGTGCCTTGGTGGCGTCGGTGAAGAAGCCGGTCGACTCGATGACGATGTCAGCGCCGAGGTCGGCCCACTTGAGGTTGGCCGGGTCGCGCTCGGCGGAG
This sequence comes from Demequina sp. NBRC 110056, assembly GCF_002090155.1. Classification (GTDB taxonomy): domain Bacteria; phylum Actinomycetota; class Actinomycetes; order Actinomycetales; family Demequinaceae; genus Demequina. The sequence continues at coordinate 530,253 of NZ_BBRM01000002.1, forward strand.
GCCGCGAAGGTCTTGCCACCCACGGTGATCGAGTCCTCGGTGTGCGAGACCTCCTGGCCCAGGCGGCCGAGGATGGAGTCGTACTTGAGGAGGTGCGCGAGCGTCGCGTTGTCCGTGAGGTCGTTGATGCCAACGATCTCGATGTCAGCGCCCGATGCGATCGCAGCGCGGAAGAAGTTGCGTCCGATACGGCCGAAGCCGTTGATACCGACCTTGATGGTCACAGTGGATCTCCTCGACTTGCGCCGGAAGGTCCCGGCGCGGTTGTGGATGGATGCTTGCGCGCACCTCGACGTGCGCAGTGGGGCCACGTCGATGACGGGCCACTTCTGTCAGCCTACTACTAACGCCCGCGCCCTCGCGCAGTACGAAAGTCCTGCTCCGAGTCAGTCGAGCTCGAGCATCTCGGGGGTGATGCCCGCCTCGGTGTCGGGGATCCCCAGCTCCTCGGCGCGCTTGTCCGCGGTGGCCAGCAGGCGGCGGATGCGTCCCGCCACCGCGTCCTTGGTCAGCTGCGGGTCGGCCAGCTTGCCGAGCTCCTCGAGCGACGCGTCCTTGTTCTGGAGGCGCAGCCGCCCCGCCTCGACCAGGTGCTCGGGCACGTCGTCGCCGAGGATCTCGAACGCGCGCTGGACGCGCGCGCCCGCGGCGACGGCGGCCTGCGCGCTGCGGCGGAGGTTCGCGTCGTCGAAGTTCGCCAGGCGATTGGCCGTGCCGCGCACCTCGCGGCGGGTGCGCTTGTCTTCCCACTCGAGCACGGAGTCGTGGGCGCCCAGGCGCGTCAGCAGCTGAGCGATCGCGTCGCCGTCGCGGATGACGACGCGGTCGACGCCCCTGACCTCGCGCGACTTCGCGCTGATGCCGAGCCTGCGCGCCGCGCCGACGAGCGCGAGAGCCGCCTCCGGTCCGGGGGACGTCACCTCGAGCGACGACGACCGTCCGGGCTCGGTGAGCGAGCCGTGCGCGAGGAACGCGCCACGCCAGGCGGCGACGGTGTCCTCGATCGAGCCCGCGACCACCTGGGGCGGCAGGCCGCGCACGGGCCGTCCGCGGTGGTCGAGCAGACCCGTCTGCCGCGCGAGGGACTCGCCCTCCTTCACGACCCGGACCACGTAGCGGTTGCCCTTCTTGAGGGCACCGCCCGACACGACGATGATCTCGCTCATGAGGCCGAAGACCTCGTGGATGAAGGCGCGCAGGCGACGGGCGCCCGCGGCCGTGTCCAGCTCGGCCTCGATCACGATCCGGCCCGACACGATGTGCAGGCCACCCGCGAACCTCAGCGTCGTCGCGACCTCGGCCTTGCGCGCGGACGTCTTCTCGACGGCCACGCGTGCCAGTTCATCCTTCACCTGTGCCGTCAGAGCCATGCGCCTTATCCTGCCACTGACCGGGGGCCGGCGGTGACGCTGAGCGCACGTTCGACGGCGATCTCGGCGAGGGCCGCGCGCAGGGCGAGCGGATCGTGCGCCGCCGCACCCGTGCCGTCCCGTAGGTCGCTCACGCGCAGGCGGGCTCCCCACGCCTCGACGGCCTCGGCAAGGCCGGGCTCGTCCGCGTGCTCGCGATCCACCAGCACGTCGCCTGGCGCGAAGCCCGGCGCGGCCCGGCACAGCGCCTGCACGTCGTCCGCGCGGGACGTCCCCGCTGTCTCCTCGTCGTCGTGGCCGACGTTGAGCACGAGCACCGCGCGCGAGGCGGCCCGCGTGAGGGCATCCCCGACGGGCGCCACCATGAAATGCGTCAGCACCGAGGTGAACCAGCTACCCGGCCCCAGGACCACCAGGTCGGCGTCGTCGATCGCGGCCACCGTGGCCTCGGGCACGCGCGGCTCCGTCGGGCTCAGGCGCAAGTCCTCGATCACGCCATCGGCGGTGGCGACGGCCACCTGGCCGACGACCTCGGTGAGCTCGTCGCCGCGTCGCACGCTCGCGGACACCTCCAGCGGGTCCGTCGACAGCGGCAGCACCCGGCCCTGCGCCTGCAGCAGACGGCTCACCCAGTCGAGGCCGTCGACGAGGTCGTCCGAGCGATCCCACAGCGCGGCGATGAGCAGGTTGCCGAGCGCGTGCCCGTCGAGCGGGCCGTCGGTGGCGAAGCGCCACTGGAGCACGTCGCGCCACGTGCGTCCCCACTCGTTGTCGGCGCACAGGGCGCTCAGGGCCATGCGCAGGTCGCCCGGGGGGACGATGCCCATCTCGGCACGCAGTCGGCCCGACGAGCCGCCGTCGTCCGCGACGGTCACCACCGCGGTCAGCTCGGGCGTGAGGCCCCTGAGCGCGGACAGGGTCGCGTACAGCCCGTGCCCGCCGCCGAGCGCGACGATGCGCGCCGGGTCGCTCACGACGCCCCGCGGTCCCGGTGGGTCGTGCGCACCGCATAGCCGCGGTCCCGCAGCGCGGTGCCGAGCGCCTCCGCGATCGCGACGGACCGGTGCTTGCCTCCCGTGCAGCCGACGCCGATGGTGACCGCATGCTTGTCGTGCGCGCGGTAGAGCTTCAGCGCGCCGTCGATCACGGAGGCGTAGCCGTCCAGGAAGGCCTGCGCGCCCTCGGAGCCGAGCACGTGGTCGCGCACGGGAGCCTCGAGGCCCGTGAGAGGTCGCAGCTCGGGGACCCAGTGCGGGTTGTCGAGGAAGCGCACATCGGCGACGAAGTCCGCATCGGCGGGGATCCCGTTCTTGAATCCGAACGACTGCACGTTGACCTGCAGCGCGGGCGTCTCGTCGGCGACCTCGGCGGTCATCACGTCCCTCAGCTGGTGCACGTTGAGGTGGGAGGTGTCGATGACGAGGTCGGCGCGGTCGCGCGCATCGGCCACGATCGCGCGCTCGCGCGCGATGCCTTCGAGGAGCGTGCCGTCCTGCTGCAGCGGGTGCGGGCGGCGCGCCTCCTCGAAGCGCTTCACCAGCGCGGCGTCCGAGGCGTCGAGGAAGATCATCCGGACGGGCACCCCGCGGTGCTCCAGGTCGTCGACCACGGGGTCGAGGTCGTGGAAGAAGCGGCCGCCGCGCACGTCCACGACAGCGGCCAGGTCGCGCTGCGCCTCGCCCGCGATGTGGGCGGTGACGAGGCCGCCGAGGAGGTGGGGCGGAAGGTTGTCGACGACGTACCAGCCGAGGTCCGACAGCACCGCCGCGGCCTTGGTGCGGCCGGCGCCCGACATGCCGGTCAGGATGAGCAGCTCGGGCGTCTGGGGCGCGGCATCGAACTGAGGCCGCGGAATGCCGGAGGGATACGTGACGGCGGGTGGCTCCTCGGTCATGAGTCCAGCATGCCACCGTCGCCGCGCAGCGCCTGGAGGATCGTGCGCGCCGTGGCGGAACCGATGCCCGGGACGAGCGCGAGCTGGTCCTCCGAGGCCTCCTTAACCTTCGCGAGCGAGCCGAAGTGACGGATCAGAGCCTTGGCGCGCTCGGGCCCGATGCCGGGGACGTCGTCGAGCGCCGAGGCCTTCATCGCCTTGCCACGCTTGCCCCGGTGCCGGGTGATCGCGAACCGGTGCGCCTCGTCGCGCACGCGCTGCAGCAGGAACAGCGCCTCGGATCCTCGCGGCAGGATCATCGGGAAGTCGTCGCCCGGCACCCACACCTCCTCGAGGCGCTTGGCGAGTCCCACGACCATGATCTGCTCGAGCCCGAGAGCGTCGAGCGCGGCGCGGGCGACGCCGGCCTGCGGGAGCCCGCCGTCCACGACCACGAGCTGCGGCGGGTAAGCGAACCGGGCGCTCTCGCGCTCCTCTGGCGGCAGCTGCGACTCCTCGAGGTAGCGCTTGAAGCGTCGGGTCAGGACCTCGCGCATCGCCGCGGTGTCGTCGGTCCCGTCCGCGATCGAGAACTGTCGGTACTCGGCCTTGCGCGGCAGCGCGTCCTCGAAGACGACCATCGACCCGACCTGGTTGGTGCCGCCCGTGTGGGAGATGTCGTAGCACTCGATGCGCAGCGGGGCGTCGGCCATGCCGATCGACTCCTGCAGCTCCTGCAGCGCGGCGGAGCGCGTGGTGAGGTCCGACGCACGCTTGAGCCGGTGCTGCTCGAGCACCTGTCGGGCGTTCTGGTGGCCGGTGCCCGCGAGCTCCGCCTTCTTGCCGCGTGCCGGGACCTTGATGGCGACCGCCGCTCCCCTGAGCCCGCGCAACCAGCTCCTGAGCGCATCGGCCCCCTCCGGCGCGACGGGGACGAGCACCTCCGCGGGGAGCTCCTCGGCGTCGGCCTCGCCGTACGCCTCCTGGATCAGCTGGGCAACCATCGCCGGAGCCTCGAGCGGCTCGGGCTTGTCCACGACCCACCCGCGCTCGCCCGTGATGCGGCCGTCCCGCACGTGGAAGACGTGCGCCGCGGCCTCCATCTCGTCGTCGACGAGGCTGAAGATGTCCGCGTCCGTCCCGGCCGCGAGCACGATCGCGTTGCGGTCGAGCACGTCGCGCAGCGCGTGGAGGCGGTCGCGTGCCCGGGCTGCGGCCTCGAAGTCCTCCCGCTCGGCGGCGTCCGACATCGCCTGCGTGAGGTCGCGGATCATCCCCTTCGCGTCGCCGCCCAGCACCGCGCACACCCGCTCGGCGAGCGCCCGGTGATCCTCCGGCGAGATGCGTCCCACGCACGGCGCGGAGCACTTGTCGATGTAGCCGAGCAGGCAGGGCCTTCCCTGGCGCTCGGCCTTGCGGAACACTCCGGGCGCGCAGGTCCGCACCGGCAGCGCCGTGAGCAGCGTATCGACCGTGTCGCGGATCTGCCACGCCCGCGCGTAGGGACCGAAGTAGCGCACGCCCTTGCGGCGTTCTCCCCGCATCACCTGGATGCGCGGGAACTCCTCGTTCATGGTGACCGCGAGGTAGGGGTACGACTTGTCGTCCTTGAAGACGACGTTGAAGCGCGGGTCGTACTGCTTGATCCAGGTGTGCTCGAGGATGAGCGCCTCGACCTCGTTGCGCACGACCGTCCACTCGACCGATGCCGCCGTCGTCACCATCATCCGCGTGCGCGGGTGCAGCCCGTGGACGTCCTGGAAGTAGTTCGACAGGCGGGCGCGCAGGTTCTTCGCCTTGCCCACGTACACGACGCGGCCGTGCGGGTCGCGGAAGCGATACACGCCCGGCTCGGTCGGGATGGTGCCAGGCGCGGGCCGGTAGTCCGCGGGATCGCTCACGGCGCCAGCCTACGCGCGCGCGGGTGCGCCCAGGATCTCCTTGAGGAACACGCCCGTGTGGCTCGCCTCGACGTCCGCCACGTCCTCGGGACTGCCCTCGGCGACCACCATGCCACCGCCGGAGCCGCCCTCGGGACCCATGTCGATCACCCAGTCCGCGGACTTGATGACGTCGAGGTTGTGCTCGATGACGATCACCGTGTTCCCCTTCTCGACGAGGCCCTGGAGCACGCCGAGGAGCTTGCGGACGTCCTCGAAGTGCAGTCCCGTCGTCGGCTCGTCGAGCACGTAGATGGTGCGCCCGGTGGAGCGCCGCTGGAGCTCCGAAGCGAGCTTGACGCGCTGCGCCTCGCCGCCGGACAGCGTGGGCGCCGGCTGGCCGAGCCGCACGTACCCGAGCCCCACGTCGACGAGCGTGCGCAGGTGACGCGAGATGCCGGGGATCGCCTCGAAGAAGTCCGCCGCCTGCTCGATGGGCATGGCGAGCACGTCCGCGACGGTCTTGCCCTTGAAGTGCACCTCGAGGGTCTCGCGGTTGTAGCGGTCGCCCTTGCACACCTCGCACGGCACGTAGACGTCGGGCAGGAAGTTCATCTCGATCTTGAGCGTGCCGTCGCCGGAGCACGACTCGCAGCGTCCGCCCTTGACGTTGAAGGAGAACCGGCCCGGGCCGTAGCCGCGAACCTTCGCCTCGGTCGTCTCCGCGAAGAGCTTGCGAATCTTGTCCCACACGCCCGTGTAGGTCGCGGGGTTCGATCGCGGGGTGCGCCCGATGGGCCCCTGGTCGACGTGGACGATCTTGTCGAGCTGGTCGGTCCCGGTGATGCGGGTGTGGCGTCCGGCCACCTGGCGGGCGCCGTTGAGGGTGTTCGCGAGCGACGTGTAGAGGATCGAGTTCACGAGGGTCGACTTGCCCGAGCCGGACACGCCGGTCACCGCGGTGAGCACCCCGAGCGGGAAGCTCACGTCGATGTCCCGCAGGTTGTGCTCGCGCGCGCCGACCACGGTGATCTCGCGATCGGGGTCGGGGCGGCGGCGCTCCTCGGGCATCGGGATGGAGCGACGTCCGGCGACGTAGGCACCGGTGATGGACCGCTCGTTGGCGAGGAGGTCCTCGTAGGTGCCGGAGTGCACCACCTCTCCCCCGTGCTCGCCAGCGCCGGGGCCGATGTCGACCACCCAGTCCGCGGTGCGGATCGTGTCCTCGTCGTGCTCGACGACGATGAGCGTGTTGCCCAGGTCGCGCAGCCGCGTCAGGGTGTCGATGAGCCTGCGGTTGTCGCGCTGGTGCAGTCCGATGCTGGGCTCGTCGAGCACGTAGAGCACGCCCACGAGCCCCGAGCCGATCTGGGTGGCGAGGCGGATGCGCTGGGCCTCGCCGCCCGACAGGGTGCCCGCCGCGCGCGACAGCGTGAGGTAGTCGAGGCCGACGTCGAGCAGGAAGCCCAGTCGTGCGTCGATCTCCTTGAGGACCTGCACCGCGATCTGGCGCCCGCGCTCGTCGAGCTCCGCCGTGAGCAGGAAGTCGCGCGCCTGGGCGATCGACAGGTCGCACACCTCCGCGATCGAGCGGTCGCCGATGGTGACCGCGAGCACCTCAGGCTTGAGGCGAGCACCGGAGCACACGGGGCACGGCACCTCGCGCATGTAGGACTCGTACTTCTCTCGCGACCAGTCGGACTCGGTCTGCGAGTGCAGCCGCTCGATCCACGAGACGACGCCCTCGAAGCCGGTCGTGTACTGGCGCTCGCGCCCGAAGCGATTGCGGAACTTGACGTGGACCTCGTAGTCCTTGCCGACGAGGACGGCCTCCTGGATGGCGTCCGGCAGGTCCTCCCACGCGGTGTCCATGGAGAAGCCCAGGTCGTGCGCGAGGCCCGTGAGCATGCGGCTGAAGTACTCCGACGACGTCGAGGTGGTGGACCACGGGGCCACCGCGCCCTCGGCGAGGCTCAGCGCCGGGTCGGGCACCACCAGCTGTGGGTCGACCTCGAGGCGCACGCCGATGCCCGTGCACTCGGGGCAGGCGCCGTACGGCGCGTTGAAGGAGAACGTGCGAGGCTCGATCTCCTCGAGCGCGAGGACGTGGTCGTTGGGGCACGCACGCTTCTCGCTGTAGCGGCGCGCGGGCACGTCGCCGTCGACCGGGTCGATGAGCACGAGGCCATCGGCGAGGCGCAGCGCCGTCTCGACGGAGTCGGTCAGGCGCTGGCGGACGCCGTCGCGGGCCACCAGACGGTCCACGACCACCTCGATGTCGTGCTTGAGCTTCTTCTCCAGCTGCGGCGGATCCGTGAGCTGGACGGTCTCGCCGTCGACGCGGGCGCGGGCGAAGCCCTGCTGCTGGAGCTCCTCGAAGACGTCCGCGTACTCGCCCTTGCGACCGCGCACCACCGGCGCGAGAACCTGATAGCGCGTGCCCTCGGGCAGCGCGAGCACGGAGTCGACGATCTGCTGCGGGGTCTGGGCCTGGATGCGCTCGCCGCACACCGGGCAGTGCGGCGTGCCGACGCGCGCGTAGAGCAGGCGCAGGTAGTCGTAGACCTCGGTGATGGTGCCGACCGTCGAGCGCGGGTTGCGGTTGGTGGACTTCTGGTCGATCGACACGGCCGGCGACAGGCCCTCGATGAAGTCGACGTCGGGCTTGTCCATCTGCCCCAGGAACTGGCGTGCGTAGGCCGAGAGCGACTCGACGTAGCGGCGCTGCCCCTCCGCGAAGATGGTGTCGAAGGCCAGCGAGGACTTGCCCGAGCCTGACAGGCCCGAGAACACGATCAGCGCGTCGCGCGGGAGGTCGAGATCGACGCCCTTGAGGTTGTGCTCGCGGGCGCCCTGGACCAGCAGTCTGTCGTTCACACGGCAATGCTACGTGGATTCTCGTTCGAACGCATGTTCGAATGGGCGTGTCGTGCTCTCGATCGCCGTCGTCTCGCGGAGGTCGCTGGCAGGATGGCGCCATGACGACCTTCGCCATCGAGTACGCCTACGACGAGCGCTCGGCCGAGCGCGACGCCCACCGCCCCGCGCATCGGGCCTACCTCGCGGAGCAGGCCGCCGCCGGACGCATGCTCGCGTACGGCCGCTACGACGACGACGCGCCGCCGGGAGCGCTGCTGGTGTGCGAGGCGGCGACCGTCGCCGACGTCGAGGCGATCATCGCCGCTGACCCCTTCGTCACCGCCGGCCTGGTGGCGGAGCACCGCATCCGCATCTGGCCCGCCGTGTGGGGTCGTGGGCTCGAGGGTCGCCTGGCCGACTGAGGGCGCCGTGCGCCGCCGCAGGCGGAGCGCCGATGCGCTCGGGGCCGGCTCCCTGTGTCACCTGTGCGCAGGGAGCAGCGGGTCGCCCACACGCGCGCCTGGGCGGCACTCCACGGGGTGGGAACTGTGCCGCGCGGGCGCTCCGCAGTGCTCTCGCTCCGCGACCATTGATCGTCTGGACGCCCGTGCGGCCGACGCGCGCCGGGCCGTGACGTCAGTCGCGCTGGCGCTCGCCTGGTCGCGTTGTCAGTTGCGCCGGCGCTGCCCCGGTCGTGACGTCAGTCGCGCTGGCGCTCGCCCGATGACGGCGACGCGCCATCGGAGTCAGGAGCCCCGGCAGCGGTGCCTTCCGCGGCGGCGCCTTCGAGGGCCTCGCCGCGCTGCTCGGCGAGAGACTCGTCGAGGTCACCGCCGGTGCGCCGAGTGGCGACGAGGCTGGCGACGGTCGCGATCACGAGGATCACGAGGATCACCGTGAGCGACAGGCCGATCGACACCTCGGGCACGTGCAACGGCTCGCCATCGTTGATGAACGGCAGGTTGTTCTCGTGGAGCGCGTGCAGGACGAGCTTCACGCCGATGAACGCCAGGATGGCCGCGAGACCGTAGTGCAGGTACACGAGCCGCTGCAGCAGCCCCTGCACCAGGAAGTACAGCTGACGCAGTCCGAGCAGCGCGAAGGCGTTCGCGGTGAACACGATGAACGGGTCCTGCGTCAGGCCGAAGATCGCGGGGATCGAGTCGAGCGCGAACAGCACGTCCGTCGAGCCGATCGCGACCATGACGAGGAGCATCGGCGTGACCATGCGGCGGCCGGCCTCGCGGACCATGATCTTGCCTTCGCGGTAGCCGTCCGTCACCGGGTACAGGCGCCGCACGAGGCGCACGAGGCGCCCTTCCTCGTACTCCTCGGAGGCGTCGTCCTGCGACTCCTTCGCGAGGCCCCACGCGGTGTAGATCAGGAACGCGCCGAACACGTAGAACAGCGCCGAGAACGCATCGAGCGCCGCCGCGCCCGCGGCGATGAAGATCGCGCGCAGCACGAGCGCCACGGCGATGCCGACGAGCAGCACCCGTGAGCGGTACTTGGGCGGCACCGCGAAGCGCGTCATGATCACGAGGAACACGAAGAGGTTGTCGACGGACAGCGACTTCTCGGTGATGTAGCCCGCGAGGTACTCCATGGTCGGGAAGTCCTCGTGCCAGAAGTGCAGGAAGACGCCGAACAGGAGCGCGATGGCGATGTAGAAGATCGACCACCCCACCGACTCCTTGAAGGAGGGCTCGTGGGGCTTGCGGATCACCACGGCGAAGTCGAACACGAACAGCGCCACGATGAGCGCGATGGTCGAGGTCCAGACGTACGGATCAGTCACGCGGCAATCCTAGGCGCTGCCGGCATCGAGCATCTGCCGCAGCTCCTTCTTGAGCTCGCCGATCTCGTCGCGCAGGCGGGCGGCCAGCTCGAACTTCAGCTCGGCGGCCGCCTCGCGCATCTGAGCGGACAGATCCTCGATGAGCTCGCTGAGCTCCTCGGCCGGACGTCCCGCCATCGGCGAGGGCCCCGTGCGCCCACTCGAGCCGCCCTTGGTCGACCGTGCGGCGCGTTCGAGCGTGCTCGCGGTGTCCGCGTCCTCGCGGGCGAGCATCTCCGTGATGTCGCCGATGCGCTTGCGCAGCGGGGTCGGATCGATCCCGTTCTCGCGGTTGAACTCGACCTGCATGTCGCGACGACGGTTGGTCTCGTCGATCGCCGACGCCATCGAGTCCGTGATGGTGTCCGCGTACATGTGGACCTCACCGGACACGTTGCGCGCGGCGCGACCGATGGTCTGGATGAGGGACGTGCCCGAGCGGAGGAAGCCCTCTTTGTCGGCGTCGAGGATCGACACCAGCGACACCTCGGGAAGGTCGAGGCCCTCGCGCAGCAGGTTGATTCCGACGAGCACGTCGTAGCGGCCCATGCGCAGCTCTCGCAGGAGCTCCACGCGCCGCAGGGTGTCGACGTCGGAGTGGAGGTACTCCACCTGGACGTCGCGCTCCGCGAGGAACTCCGTGAGGTCCTCGGCCATCTTCTTGGTGAGGGTGGTGACGAGCACGCGCTCGTCACGCTCGACGCGCTGGCGGATCTGCTCGAGCAGGTCGTCGATCTGACCCTCGGTGGGCTTGACCACCACCTTCGGGTCGACCAGCCCGGTCGGCCGGATGATCTGCTCGACCACCCCATCGGATCGGCCGAGCTCGTACTGCCCCGGTGTCGCCGACAGGTACACCGTCTGGCCCACCCGCTCCTGGAACTCGCCCCACTTCAGGGGTCGGTTGTCCAACGCCGACGGCAGACGGAAGCCGTGCTCGACGAGGGTGCGCTTGCGGGACGTGTCGCCCTCGTACATCGCGCCGATCTGCGGCACCGTCACGTGGGACTCGTCGATGACGAGCAGGAAGTCGTCCGGGAAGTAGTCCAGCAAGGTGTGCGGCGGAGTGCCCGCCTCCCGCTGCTCGATGTGCCGGGAGTAGTTCTCGATGCCGCTGCACGTGCCGACGGATCGCATCATCTCCAGGTCGAACGTCGTGCGCATCTTGAGCCGCTGCGCCTCGAGCAGCTTGTTCTGCCGCTCGAGGTCCTGCAGCCGCTCCTCGAGCTCGAGCTCGATCGTGGAGATCGCGCGGTTCATGCGGTCCTCGGACGCCACGTAGTGCGAGGCCGGGAAGATGTGGACCTGCTCGCGCCGCTCGACCACGTCGCCCGTCAGCGGGTGCAGCGTGTAGAGCGCCTCGACCTCGTCGCCGAACATCTCGATGCGGATGGCGAGCTCCTCGTACACGGGGATGATCTCGACCGTGTCGCCGCGGACCCTGAACGTGCCGCGTGTGAAGGCGAGGTCGTTGCGCGAGTACTGCATCTGCACGAACTCGCGCAGGAGCGCATCCCGGTCGACCACGTCCCCCACGCCGAGGACGACCATGCCCTGGATGTACTCCTCGGGGGTGCCGAGGCCGTAGATGCACGACACCGAGGACACCACCACGACGTCGCGCCGGGTCAGCAGCGAGTTGGTCGCCGAGTACCGCAGCCTCTCGACCTCCTCGTTGATCGAGCTGTCCTTCTCGATGAAGGTGTCCGTCTGAGGCACGTACGCCTCAGGCTGGTAGTAGTCGTAGTAGCTGACGAAGTACTCGACCGCGTTGTGCGGAAGCAGCTCGCGGAACTCCGTCGCCAGCTGGGCCGCGAGAGTCTTGTTGTGGGCCATCACCAGGGTGGGCCGCTGCAGGCGCTCGACGAGCCACGCCGTCGTGGCCGACTTGCCCGTGCCGGTCGCGCCCAGCAGCACGACGTCCTGCTCCCCCGCCTGGATGCGCGCGGCGAGCTGGTCGATCGCCTTGGGCTGGTCGCCCGACGGCCGATACTCGGACACCACCTGGAACGGGGCGTCGCTGCGACGGAGGTCCTCGGTCATGGCTCTACGCTACGCGCCACCACCGACACCGGCTCACCCGCCGGCGGGAACGTGGAGAGCCCAGAACTCGTCCACCTGCTGCCGCAGCGCCTCGGCCTCTCCCGAGCCGTCGAGCACGACGTCGGCCATCGCCGCACGCACCTCGTCCGTCGCCTGCGAGGAGATCCTGGCGAGCGCATCGGCCCGCGTCATGCCGCGCGTCGCGACCATCCTCTCGACCCGCAGCTCGGCGTCCGCGGCGATGGTCACCACGAGGTCGTAGTCGTGGTCGCCGCCGGCCTCCGCGAGCAGCGGGATGTCGTGCACCACGACGTGCGCACCGTCGAGGCGGGCCTGGCGGTCCGCGGCCCGGGCCATCGCGAACACGTAGGGATGCACGATCGCGTCGAGCTGACGCCGTGCCGCGGGATCCCGGAACACGATCGCGGCCAGCGCGGGGCGGTCGAGGGCACCGTCCTTGACCGCGCGGTCACCGAACGCGCGCGCGATCTCGACGAGGCCGGCCGAGCCGGGCTCGACGGCGCGTCGGGCGAGCTGGTCGTGGTCGACGACCACGGCACCCAGCTCGGCGAAGCGAGCGGACGCCGTGGACTTGCCTGCGGCGATGCCGCCCGTGAGGCCGATGCGGAGCATGGGCGAAAGTCTCGCACCGGCGGCGCGCTCACGCCAAACCGCGTCAGGTGAGTCCAATCGCGCACCCGCCACGAACGTCACGCACGTCACGCACGCGACTTCGGACGATCGAGCGAGACCCGACGAGCGCATCGGCCCTCCGCGATGCCCCCGCACATGCGACAGGGCCGCGACCCCCAGAGGGGATCGCGGCCCTGTCGGTGCTGCGGTGCTTAGTTGCCCGTGAGCTTCTCGCGCAGAGCGGCGAGGCGCTCGTCCGAGGCGAGGGTGCCCGCGTCGGCCGGCTCGTCGTGCGAGGTGTACGACGCGCTCGCGTCGCCCTTGCCACGCTTGCGCGGGGCGGCGGCGCCTGCGGCCTCGGCCTCGGCGGCCTGCTCGTCCTGCTTCGAGACGAACTGCTTGTGGGCCTCCCAGCGCTCGTGCGCCTTCGCGTACTCCGCCTCCCAGGCCTCGCGCTGCTCGTCGAAGCCGTCGCGCCACTCCTGGGTCTCGGGGTCGAAGCCCTCGGGGTACTTGTAGTTGCCGGCCTCGTCGTACTCGGCGGTCATGCCGTACAGAGCGGGGTCGAAGTCCTCGCCCTCGGGGTCGACGCCCTCGTTGGCCTGCTTGATGGACAGCGAGATGCGGCGGCGCTCGAGGTCGATGTCGATGATCTTGACGAAGACCTCCTCGTCAGCCTGCACGACCTGCTCGGGCAGGTCGACGTGGCGGACGGCGAGCTCGGAGATGTGCACCAGGCCCTCGATGCCGTCGAAGACGCGCACGAACGCGCCGAACGGGACGAGCTTGGTGACCTTGCCCGGGACGATCTGGCCGATCGCGTGGGTGCGGGCGTAGACCTCCCACGGGTCCTCCTGCGTCGCCTTGAGCGACAGCGAGACGCGCTCGCGGTCCATGTCGATGTCGAGAACCTCGACCTCGACCTCCTGGCCCACGGAGACGACCTCGTTGGGGTGGTCGATGTGCTTCCACGACAGCTCGGAGACGTGCACGAGGCCGTCCACGCCGCCGAGGTCGACGAACGCACCGAAGTTGACGATCGACGACACGGTGCCCTTGCGGACCTGGCCGGGCTGCAGGGCGGTGAGGAAGCTCGAGCGCACCTCGGACTGGGTCTGCTCGAGGAAGGCACGGCGCGACAGGACCACGTTGTTGCGGTTCTTGTCGAGCTCGATGATCTTCGCCTCGATCTGCTGGCCGATGTACGGGCCGAGGTCGCGCACGCGGCGCATCTCGACGAGCGAGGCGGGGAGGAAGCCACGGAGGCCGATGTCCACGATGAGGCCACCCTTGACGACCTCGATCACGGAGCCGGTGACGACGCCGTCCTCGTCCTTGATCTTCTCGATCGAGCCCCAGGCGCGCTCGTACTGGGCACGCTTCTTCGACAGGATCAGACGACCCTCCTTGTCCTCCTTCTGGAGGACCAGGGCCTCGACGGTGTCGCCCACGGCGACGACGTCGTCGGGGTCGGCGTCGTGACGGATCGACAGCTCGCGGACGGGGATGACGCCCTCGGTCTTGTAGCCGATGTCGAGGAGGACCTCGTCACGGTCGACCTTGACGATGGTGCCCTCGACGAGGTCGCCGTCGTCGAAGTTCTTGATGGTCGCGTCAATCGCGGCGAGGAAGTCCTCACTCGAGCCGATGTCGTTGACTGCGATAGGGGTGGACTCGGGGGTGGATACGGACATTAAGGAGTGGCTCCGATGAATGGATGGATGAGAGATGTGTTGTGCTTGCTTGGACCCGCGCGCAGGCGCACGAGACCAACGATCATCCTACCTGCTGAGAGCTCTCAGCACAAAGCCGCCCTGGTGAGCGTCGGGGCGGGCCCTCAGGCGAGGTCCTCCTTGATGGACTGGATGATGTCCGTGGTGGACACCTCCGCCGTCCGCGGCAGGTACACGACCTCGCACAGCTCCTTGTAGTGGTCGAAGCGTCCCGCCCAGTCGTCACCCATCACGAGGACGTCGGCGCGGTGCTCCTTGATGTAGTCGCCCTTGAGCTCGAGAGACTCCTCGACGAACACCTCGTCGACGCATGCCAGCGAGCTCACGATCGCCATGCGGTGTTCCTCGCGGTACACCGGGTAGCGCTGCTTCTTGGAGAAGTTCAGCGCGTCCGAGGACACGCCCACGGTCAGGTGGTCGCCCAGCGACGCCGCACGCAGCAGCACGTTGACGTGGCCGATGTGGAACAGGTCGAAGGTTCCGAAGGTGAGCACTCGCGTCATGCGACAAGGGTAGCCGGGTTCATTCACCTGCTGTTCATGCGGGATAGGATTCCCGGGTGCCGAAGACCCTGACCCGCTCCTACCGCCGCACGCGAAACTTCGCTGCGCGTGCGGTTCGTGCGCTCCAGGACCGCACGATCGGACGCTGGTACTACGCACAGCTCCCTCTCGACCCCGACCTGGTGGTCTACACCTGCGTGTGGAACCGCGCTCCCCGCGGCAACCCGCTGGCGGTCTATCGCAAGCAGCTCGAGCTCGCCCCTCACCTGCGCGGCGTGTGGATCGTGCGCAAGCAGGACGTGGATCAGATCCCGGAAGGAATCGAGTACGTGACGCCGCGCACGCTCGACTACCTTCGCCTGATCTCGACCGCGACCTACTTCATCGACGACGCGAACCCGCACTGGAGCCTTCCGCCTCGTGACGGCCAGGTCTACGTCCAGACCCACCACGGCACCGCGCTCAAGTACATGGGCGCGGACCGCCACTATTCCGGCAAGCGGCCCACCGACGACACCATCGTCACGATGCACCGGCGCTGCCAGCGGTGGACCTACTCGCTCACGACGAGCCCCTACCTGACCGAGGTGTGGGAGCGCGCGTACAACAACGACTGCGTCCAGCTCGAGGTGGGCTTCCCCCGCAACGACGTGCTGTTCTCCGCAGGCGCCGATGCGCGGGCAGCGGCCCGTGCGCGCCTGGGACTGGGCGAGGACGAGCGTGCCGTCCTCTACATGCCCACGTGGCGGACCCGGCGCGGGCCCAAGGAGAAGGAGTTCGACCTCACGGCGTTCGCCGAGTCGCTCCCTGCCGGCACGCGGCTGCTGGTGCGCGACCACTACTACCACGACAAGCGTGGTCGCAAGGTGGTGCCCGAGCAGGTCATCGACGTCTCCAAGGGATGGGAGGTCGAGGACCTGTACGTCGCCTCGGACGCGCTCATCACGGACTACTCGTCCGCGATGTTCGACTATGCCCTGCTCGACAAGCCGATGGTCCTGTTCTGCTACGACTGGGACGACTACCGCTGGAGCCGGGGCGCGTACTTCGACATCACCGAGGATGCCCCGGGCCAGGTCGTCACGACCGCCGAGCAGCTCATCGTCGCGATGCGATCCGGCGCGTTCGAGTCCGCCGAGTACGCCGAGCGTCGCGCGTCGTTCCGCGACCGCTTCGCCACCTTCGAGGACGGCCGCGCCTCGGAGAAGGTCGTGCGGATCGCGCTGCTGGGCGAGGATCCCGCGCCTTTCGCCGGCCACGGCTACCCCGCCGAGCACCCCGCTGGTTGGACCACGCATCCCCGGGTCACCGTGCCCGCTGACCCGTCGCTCGAGCCACGCCTCGCGCCGCTCGGGCAGCCCTCGCCCGAGCGCTTCATCGCCGAGGCGGATCCCGCCGAGGTGGAGGGCGACTCCGACGAGTCGACGGACACCGAGCAGATCATGCTCCAGGGTGCGGCCAAGGACAGCGACGCGGCCTAGTCTCGCCGCGGCGTCGGCGGCGCGCTCACGCGCGCCCGGGACGCCCGAGGCGCCGCCGCGTCCGGGGCGTCAGAGGCCCCAGGCCGTCTCGAGCAGGTCCTCGGGCACGTACTTGGTCTTGCCAGCCATCACCGAGAAGTCGAGCATCTCGACGTGCTCGCCGCGCAACGCGGTGAAGGTGCCGTAGTTCTTCTCGAACGCCGCGTCGATCGCCGCGACGCCGAAGCGCGTGGCGAGCAGGCGGTCGGCTGCGGTCGGCACGCCGCCGCGCTGGACATAGCCGAGCGTCGTGAGGCGAGTCGGGAAACCCGTGACCCGCTCGATGGCGCGCGTGACCTGCGCGCCCACCTGGCCGGCGATGGGGTTGCCCTTCTCGTCGAGCGTGTCCGACGCGTCCCAGCCGCTGCCCTCGGCGGGCACGGCGCCTTCCGCGACGGCGACGATCGAGAAGTCCTTGTAGCGGTGACGGTGGCGGATCTTCTTGCCGATCTGCTCGATGTCGAACGGCGACTCGGGCGCGAGGATGATGTCCGCTCCGCCAGCGATGCCGGCAGTGACCGCGATCCAGCCGCAGTGGCGACCCATGAGCTCGACGACCATGACGCGGTTGTGCGACTCCGCGGTCGAGTGCAGGCGATCGATGGCCTCGGTGGCGATCGTCACGGCGGTGTCGAAGCCGATCGACGAGTCGGTGCCGACCACGTCGTTGTCGATGGTCTTGGGGATGCCGATGACCGGCACTCCGGACTTGTTGACCTTCGACGCCGCGCGCAGCGTGCCGTCCCCGCCGATGCAGATCAGCGCGTCCAGCTTCTCGTCCTCGACGGTCTGGTGGACCGCCTCGATGCCGCCGTCGACCTTGTGCGGGTGGCAGCGAGCGGTGCCGAGCATGGTGCCGCCATGAACGAGGATTCCGCTCACGTCGTCCCTGGTCAGCGGGACGGCGTCGCCGTTGATGACACCCTCCCAGCCGTTGCGGAAGCCCACGATGGACATGCCGTGCTCGGCGGTGCCGCGCTTGACGACGGCTCGGATGGCTGCATTCAGGCCGGGGCAGTCCCCGCCTCCGGTGAGGATTCCTACGCGCATGGCTCCAACTCTAGTGTCCGGCCGTGCGCCAGTTCGATCCCTCTCCGACGTGGACGTCGAGAGGCACGGACAGGTCGCCGGCAGCGTGCATCTGGTCGATCAGGATGGCCTCGACCGCCTGCGCCTCGCCGGGGGCGACCTCGACCACGAGCTCATCGTGCACCTGCAGCAGCTGCCGGGAGGCGAGACCTTGGTCCTCGAGAGCCCGATCGACGCCGAGCATGGCCTTCTTGATGAGGTCCGCCGCCGAGCCCTGGATCGGGGCGTTGAGCGCCACCCGCTCCGCGATGTCGCGGCGCTGGCGATTGGTCGACGTCAGGTCGGGGATGTAGCGGCGGCGCCCGAGGATCGTCTCGGTGTAGCCCACCTCGCGCGCCCGCTCGACCACGGTCTTGAGGTAGTCGCGAACGCCTCCGAAGCGAGCGAAGTAGTCGTCCATGAGCGCCTGCGCCTCGCCGACCGGCAGCGACAGCTGCCGCGCGAGGCCGAAGGACGACAGCCCATAGGCGAGCCCGTAGCTCATCGCCTTGACCTTCGAGCGCATCTCAGGGCTGACGTCGTCCGGCTCGACCCCGAACACGCGCGAGCCGACGAACCGGTGCAGGTCCTCCCCCGCCTTGAACGCCTCGATGAGGCCCTCGTCGCCGCTCAGGTGCGCCATGATGCGCATCTCGATCTGGCTGTAGTCGGCCGTCAGCAGAGTCTCGAAGCCCTCACCCACGACGAACGCCTCGCGGATGCGGTGACCCTCCTCGGTACGGATCGGGATGTTCTGAAGGTTGGGGTCCTTCGAGCTCAGGCGACCCGTCGACGCGACCACCTGCGAGAACGTCGTGTGGATGCGGCCGTCCTCGCGCACGGACTGGGCGAGCGTCTCGATGATCTGGCCGAGCTTGGTCGCGTCCCGGTGTGCCAGCAGCGCCTCGAGGAACGGGTGCGGGCTCTTCTCCTGCAGATCCGCGAGGGAGGCGGCGTCGGTGGAGTACCCGGTCTTGATCTTCTTGGTCTTGGGCATCCCGAGGCGGTCGAAGAGCACCTCTTGGAGCTGCTTGGGCGAGCCGAGGTTGACCTCGTCACCGCCGATGGCGTCGAACGCCTGCGACGCGGCCTGGTCGGCACGGCCGCGCGCGGCGTCCGCGAGCGATCCGAGGTGAGCGGAGTCGACGGCGATGCCGGCGTGCTCCATGCGCGCGAGCACCGCCATCAGCGGGATCTCCACGTCCCGGTACAGGTCGGTCATGCCTCGCCTGTCGACCTCGGCGTCCAGCTCTGCGGCGAGCCGCGCGACGTGCGCTGCCGTGGAGCCCGCCGCCTCCGCGGCGCTGTCGTCGAGGCCGAGGTCGAGCTGGCCGCCGCTCGAGCCGCCGGCGACCGTGATGCCCAGGTACCGCTGCAGCACAGAGTCGAGGTCGAAGCCGCGCTGATCGGCGTTCACGAGGAACGCAGCGATCTGCGTGTCGCCGATGACTCCGCGCAGGTCGATGCCCCGCGAGGCGAGGCTGTGCCACGCGTCCTTCGCCGCGTGCAACGTCTTCTCGACCCCCTCGTCCTCGAGCCAGGCGCGCAGGCTGGCGTCCTGCGCGGCGTCGAGCGCTGTGAGGTCGATCCCCCACGCCTCGTCCCCGGCGGCGACGCCGATGGCCCAGGCGTCGGCATCGGCGCCGATGCGCCCGTCGACATGGAGGGTGACGGGCCCCTCGAGGGCGGCGACGGCCTCGACCGCGCCGTCGACGACGACCGTCACCTCGGCGGGCTCCTCGGGGGCACCCTCGGTCGAGTCACCCGCGGCGAACGGCAGCAGGCGGTCGCGCAGGGTGCGGAACTGCAGCGCGTCGCAGACCTGGTGGATCGCCGCGGCGTCAGCGCCCACGTACTCGAGGTCGTCGAGGGTCTGCGGGACCTCGAGATCGGTCAGGAGGTGGTTCAGCTCACGATTCAGCCGGACCTGATCGAGGTGGTCCCGCAGGCTCTGCCCCGCCTTGCCGGGGACATCGTCCGCGGCCTCGAGGATCTCCGGGAGGCCGCCGTAGACGCCGATCCACTTCGCCGCCGTCTTCGGGCCGACCCCTGGCACGCCGGGAAGGTTGTCGCTGGTCTCGCCCACGAGCGCGGCGAGATCCGGGTACTGGCCGGGGCGAACGCCGTACTTCTCCTCGACCGACTCGGGCGTGAAGTGCACCAGGTCGGACACGCCCTTGCGGGGGTAGAGCAGCGTGACCTCGTCGGTCACGAGCTGGATGGTGTCCCTGTCCCCCGACACGACCAGCACGCGCATGCCCGCCTCGCGGCCCATCCGGGCATACGTCGCGAGGAGGTCGTCGGCCTCGTAGCGCTCCTTGTCCACGGCGGCGACGCCCATCGCGTCGAGCACCTCGCGGATCAGCGGAACCTGCGGTTCGAACTCCGGCGGCGTCTCGTCGCGAGTGCCCTTGTAGCTGGGAAGTCGCTCGGTGCGGAACGTGCCGCCGGGCAGGTCGAACGCGACCGCGACGTGCGTGGGCTGCTGCTCCCTCATGAGGGTCGCCAGCATCGTCGTGAAGCCATACACCGCGTTGGTCGGGACGCCCGTGGACGTCGCGAAGTTCTCCACCGGAAGCCCGAAGAAGGCACGGAAAGCCATCGACAATCCGTCGATCAGCAGCAGTGTTGGCTGGTCTTTGTCGCTCACTGTGCCAACCTATCTCCTATGGCCGACATCGACGATGTGTCGCTCGCGCAGCTTCAAGCGGGCACCCTGATGGAGCGCATGGGCATCACGGTGGGGGCCGTGACCGCCGAGCGCGCCGTCGGATCCATGCCCGTGGAGGGCAACACCCAGCCCTACGGGCTGCTCCACGGAGGCGCATCGGCCGTGCTCGCCGAGACCCTCGGCTCGTACGCGGCCATGGCCCACGCTCAGCCAGACGGCATCGCCGTCGGCGTGGACCTGTCCATCACGCACCACCGAGCCGTGCGCGAGGGCACGGTCCGGGGAGAGGCGACGGCGCTGCATCGTGGCCGCACCGTCGCCAGCTACGCCATCACCATCGAGGACGAATCGGGCAGACCCGTCGCAACGGCGCGACTGACCTGCGCGATTCGTCAACGCGCCGAGACATGACCGAAACATGGCGCGCGTATGGTGATGACATCCTGACCTGGAGGGGATCCTTGACGAAGAGAATCGACCGGCGTGCCATCATGCGCGCCTTGATCGTGTTCGCCGTCGCCGCGCTCGCCGTGACCCTCGTCTCGTCCGTAGGCACCAGTGCCTTCGCCGAGACGTCGGACACCGCGACCATCGCGGCATCGAGCAGCACCGTCCATGCCGACGTGGAGACGACAGACGCCGAGATCACGGTGGATGAGTCCTCCGGCCCCGGCACCAACCGCGTGGCGCAGAACGTGTTCAACGGGCTGGTGTTCGGCCTGCTGCTCGCGCTGGCGTCCGTGGGCTTGTCGCTCATCTACGGCACGACAGGGCTGAGCAACTTCGCGCATGGAGAGCAGGTCTCGCTCGGCGCGATGCTCGCGTACTTCTTCGCGACCCAGCAGCCCGTCTCCATCCCGCTCACGCCGTGGGAGTTCGTGATCGGCTGGCCGCTGTGGCTCGCGTCGATCGCGGCCATCATCGTCGCTGGCGGCACCGGCTGGCTGCAGGACCGCTTCCTGTGGTCCAAGCTGCGCAAGCGCAACGTCAAGATCGTGCAGCAGATGATCGTGTCGATCGGTCTGTCGCTGGCGATGCTGAACCTGCTGCAGTGGTGGATCGGGCCCGACCGTGTGCGCGTGTCCATCGCCATCGAGGAGCGCCACCAGTTCGGTCCCATCCAGCTGGGCAGCACGACCGCCATGTCGATCGGGATCTCGATCGCCGTCCTGCTGGGCGTGGGCTACTTCCTGCTGCGCACCCGCCTGGGTCGCGCGACGCGCGCCGTGTCGGACAACCCGTCCCTCGCGTCGGCGTCGGGCATCAAGGTGGACGGCATCATCCGCCTCGTGTGGGTCATGGCGACCAGCCTCGCGGCGCTCGGCGGCATCCTGATGGCGTTCTACGACTCGGGCACCAAGTTCGACGTCGGCGCGCGCCTGCTGCTGCTGATGTTCGCCGCGGTGACGCTCGGCGGCCTCGGCCAGCCCTTCGGCGCCCTCGTCGGCTCGCTCGTCATCGGTGTCGTGGTCGAGACCTCGACGCTGTGGCTCGGGCCCGACCTGAAGTACGCGACCGCCCTCGGCATCCTCATCATCGTGCTCCTGGTGAGACCGCAAGGAATCCTCGGACGAGCGGAAAGGGTGGGCTAGCTCATGGACCTCATCTACGACCTGCTGCGCGAGGCCATCGCGCCCACCACGGCTGCGTTCGCGCTGGCCGCCATCGGCCTGAACTTCCACTTCGGCCTCACGGGACTGCTGAACATGGGTCAGGCGGGCTTCATGCTCCTGGGCATGTACGGCTACGCCATCGTCGTCCGCGAGGGCGGGCCCATCTGGCTCGGCATCCTCGCGGCCATCGCCGCAGCGGCTGTGTTCGGACTGCTGTTGGGCTGGCCGACGCTGAAGCTCAGAGGCGACTATCTCGCCATCGTGACGATCGCCGCGGCGGAGATGATCCGCTATCTCGGCAGATCCCAGAACCTCAACGCGCTCACGGGCGCCTCGACAGGCATCCGCGGGTCCGACTTCAAGGGCTCGTTCGAGATGCTCTCGCCGTTCCCCGACGAGCAGGTCACCATCTGGGTCTGGACGTTCCACGGGACGCGTTCCACCTCGTGGTGGCTGCTGCTCGTGGGGTGGGCGCTCGTCGCCCTGTTCCTGCTCATGTTCTGGCGACTGTCGAAGTCCCCCTGGGGCCGCGTGCTCAAGGGCATCCGCGAGGACGAGGACGCCGTGCGCTCGCTCGGCAAGAACGTGTACTCGTACAAGATGCAGGCACTCGTCATCGGCGGTGTGATCGGCGCGATCGCCGGCATCGTGTGGGCGCTCGGAGCCTCCGTGCAGCCCGACTCGATGGGACGCCCGACGACGTTCTGGATCTGGACGCTCCTGCTGCTCGGTGGAGCCGCGACGGTCTTCGGACCCGTGCTCGGCTCGATCCTGTTCTGGTGCTCGCTCGTGCTCGTGAAGGGACTGGCGTCCCTGCTGATCCCCGAGTCCGTGCTCAGCACCCAGGAGCTCGAGCCGTTCTCGCTCATGCTGGTGGGCATCGCCCTGATGTGCCTGGTGATCTTCAGGCCACAGGGAGTCCTCGGCGACAAGAAGGAGTTGGCCTTCAATGACTGATGACATGTTCGCTGACGTGAAGCACGAGCCGGGCGCATCCAAGCCCGACCCGATCGTCGTCGCCGACAAGGTGCACCGCCACTTCGGCGGCCTCACGGCCGTCGACGTGGAGCACTTCGAGGTCCAGCGCGGCGCCATCACGGCGCTCATCGGGCCCAACGGCGCCGGCAAGTCGACGTTCTTCAACCTGCTGACGGGCTTCGACAAGCCTCAGACGGGCGACTGGCTGTTCAACGGCCACTCGCTCAAGGGCGTCTCCCCTGCCAAGGTGGCGCGTGCGGGCAAGGTCCGCACGTTCCAGCTCACCAAGGCGCTGAGCCGCATGACGGTGCTCGAGAACATGCGCCTGGGCGCCTCTGACCAGAAGGGTGAGAACTTCTTCTACGCGTTCGCGAAGCCCCTGTGGGCCGACCGCGAGGAGGAGATCACCGCTCGGGCGCACGTCCTGCTCAAGCGCTTCAAGCTCTACGAGAAGAAGGACGACTACGCGGGCTCGCTGTCCGGCGGACAGCGCAAGCTGCTCGAGATGGCGCGCGCGCTGATGTCGGAGCCCGAGATGGTGATGCTCGACGAGCCCATGGCGGGCGTCAACCCGGCGCTCACCGAGTCGCTGCTCGACCACATCGTCGAGCTCAAGCAGGAGGGCGTCACCGTGCTGTTCGTCGAGCACGACATGCACATGGTGCGCCGCATCTCCGACTGGGTCGTCGTCATGGCCGAGGGCAAGATCATCGCCGAGGGCCCGCCCAGCACCGTCATGCAGAACGAGCAGGTGCAGGCGGCCTACCTCGGCTCGCATCACGATGAGGATCTATCGGAGTTGCCCAGCGCGGACGAGCTCCACGAGGAGGCTTCCGAATGACCGACGCTGCACCCGTGCTCGTCGCCGACGACATCTTCGCCGGGTACCTTCCCGGGGTCGACATCCTCAACGGCTGCTCGATGACCGTTGCCGAGGGCGAGCTCATCGGCATCATCGGCCCCAACGGCGCCGGCAAGTCCACGTTCCTCAAGGCGCTGTTCGGGCTCGTCCCGATCCGCGAGGGATCCGTCACGCTCGGCGGGGAGGACATCACCAACAAGCGTGCGGACGAGCTGGTCCGCATGGGCGTGGGGTTCGTCCCGCAGACCAACAACGTGTTCCCGTCGCTGACCATCAAGGAGAACCTCGAGATGGGCGCCTACCAGGCTCCCAAGGGGTTCCAGCAGCAGTTCGACCGGGTCATGGACCTGTTCCCTGACCTGGCGAGCCGTCACCACCAGCGCGCTGGATCGCTGTCCGGTGGCGAGCGGCAGATGGTCGCGATGGCGCGAGCCCTCATGATGGATCCGAAGGTGCTGCTCCTCGACGAGCCGTCCGCCGGACTCTCGCCCGTGCGCCAGGACGAGACCTTCGTCCGCACGCGCGACATCAACAAGACGGGCGTCACGGTCATCATGGTCGAGCAGAACGCGCGCCGCTGCCTGCAGATCTGCGACCGCGGCTACGTCCTCGACCAGGGTCGTTCGGCGTACACGTCGACCGGTCAGGAGCTGCTCAAGGACCCCAAGGTCATCGAGCTGTACCTGGGAACCCTGGGCGCCTGAGCCTAGCGCTGAGCCCCCGTCGGTGCATCCGGCGGGGGCTCAGTCATGCGCCCGGACGTCCCCCGGTGCGGTTCCCACGGGCGGCTGCCGGATCGTTCCGTGAGGACCGGTCCTCACGACCAGTTCTCACGGATGGATCGCCGATGCGTCCGTGACGACGAGCACTGCGCCTGTCGCCCGGATATCAGCGCGCCTTCACGGCCCACGAACTCGTCGAGATCAGTGCGGACCGCACGCTCGTGCGCTCCCAACTGACGGTGAGCGCGAGCGTCAGTCGAGACCGCACGCCCCAGGTGGCACGCCCAGGCGGGCGAGCACCGGGGAGGCAAGAGCATCGGCCCTGCCCGGGCGCCCGTGGCGGGGTCCGGCGCGGACTCGACGGGCGCATCGGCCCACCGGAGGCAGTCGGAGCGGGTGCCGCAACCGCTGCGGGAGGCCCCGCGAACGCGGAGAGGGCCCCCGGCCGAAGCCGGGAGCCCTCTCGCTGTGTGAAGCAGTCGGTGACGATCAGACCTCGCCGAAGACCGCCTCGACCCAGACCTGGACGTTGTCCTCGCCGTACTCGTAGACGCCCACGTAGGCGCTCGAGGGGTCGTTGGCGTCGTTGAACGGACCGACACCGGACACCGAGGTGTAGATGATGTCCTCGCCGGACTCGATCAGCTCGGCGCACTCGGCGAAGCCGGTGCACTCCGTGCCGCCGTCAGCACCCGACACGGCGGCCAGGTTGTCGCGGACGGTCTGACCGTCGGTGGCGCCGCCCTTCACAGCCGCGAGGGCCGCGAGGATGGTGGCGTCGTAGGACTCGGCACCGTAGGCGAAGGAGTCGAGCTCCGAGCCGTAGACCTCGTTCATGCGAGCCTTGAAGTCGTCATCCGGGTTGGCGCCGGGGATGGTGCCCTTGGCGCCGGTCAGGGTGCCGGCCTCGAAGTCAGCCGAGTAGTCCGCCGTATTGCCGTCCGTGAGGTACAGCTTGTCGGACGGGAAGCCCGCGCCGACCAGGGCCGGGATGATGGCCTTGGTCTGGTCGAAGGCGATCACGAGGATGCCGTCGGGGTTGGTCGCGAGGACGTCCTGGACGATCGACTCGAAGTTGGCCGCGTCCGTCTGGAACTCGTCACCCGAGACGCCGTAGGTGATGGTGCCGCCGGCACCCTCCACGACACCCGTGACGACGTCGCGCAGCGAGGTGGCGTAGTCATCCGCGAAGAGCAGGATGCCCAGGTTCTCGATGCCGTCGTTCAGGATCAGGTTGCCGAGCGCGTCGCCCTGGACGGTGTCCGGCGGCGCGGTGCGGAAGTAGAAGTCCGAGTAGCCGGACAGCGCCGTCGAGGTGTTCGCGGGCGAGATCTGGACGATGCTCGCAGCAGCGATGTCGTCGACGATGTTCAGCGACACCGACGACGAGGCCGCACCGATGATCGCAGCGACGCCATCCGAGATGAGCGACGAGACCGACTGAGAGGCGATCTGCGGGTTGTCGGTGTCGGACGAGTCCTCGTGGATCACCTCGACGTCGGAGCCCAGCACGCCGCCGGCCTCGTTGATCTCCTGGATCGCAAGGTCCACGCCAGCAACCTCGGGCGGGCCGAGGAAGGCAAGGCTTCCGGTCAGCGGCAGGACCGTGCCGATCTTGAGCGCGTCGCCGGAGCCGGAGCCCTCGGATCCCTCGCTACCCGACTCTTCGCCGTCCGACGAGCAGGCGGCGAGGGCGAGCGAGGCGGCGGCGGCAAAAGCCGCGCCGCGCGCGATGGTGTTCCATCGTGCCATGGTTGTTCCCTCCACACTGGCGGATAGACCCGCCAGTCCATAGGCCCGGGGACGGTCCCCGGTGGCCATGGGTTCACCGTACCGAAACCAGATTTCAGGTGTGGGTCCCGATCATCACGATTTCGTGACCTCGAAGGGACGGGAGGGCACGATTCGGAAACCTTGGCGACGATTCGACGCCGGTTTCCTGCGGTGGCGCTACTTCTTGGCGCTGCCCATCTGGTCGATGACGGCCTCGGCGACCTCACGCATCGTGAGGCGGCGGTCCATCGAGGTCTTCTGGATCCAGCGGAAGGCCTCGGGCTCGTTGAGCCGCATGTTCTCCATGAGCAGACCCTTGGCGCGCTCGACCTTCTTGCGCGTCTCCATGCGCTCGGTGATGTCCGCGATCTCGGACTCGAGGGCGCGGATCTCCGCGAACCGGGACGCGGCGATCTCGACGGCGGGCAGCAGGTCCGCCGGGGTGAACGGCTTGACGACGTAGGCCATGGCGCCGGCGTCACGGGCACGCTCGACGAGCTCCGTCTGGCTGAACGCGGTGAGCAGCACGACGGGCGCGACACGCTCGGCGGCGATCTTCTCCGCGGCGGTGATGCCGTCCATGACGGGCATCTTGATGTCCATGACGACCACGTCCGGCTTGTGCTCGATGGCGAGCGCGACGCCCTCCTCGCCGTTGGCGCCCTCGCCGACCACGTCGTAGCCAGCCTCGGTGAGGGTCTCGACGATGTCCATGCGGATGAGGGCCTCGTCCTCCGCGACCACGGCGCGGCGCTTCTTCGCGGCGGTGGTCTCGGCGGCGGCAGCGGTGTCGTTCGTGTCAGTCACCCCCCTAGCGTACTGAACATCAGGGCACTTGACCCAACCGGCGCCTCGCCGGCGAGCACCGGCACGGCGCTGTCACGGGGACGGCGCCTCACCCGCTAGCCTTGTTCAGCCGCCCCGATAGCCCAACTGGCAGAGGCAAACGGCTCAAACCCGTTCCAGTGTGGGTTCGAATCCCACTCGGGGCACGAGAGCGCATCAGCGCCGATGCGCTCGTCACCGTGGTGACGCACCGTCACCACGCGCACAGAACGGAAGGCTCGCCATGGCTTCTCACGTCACGCGCCACATCGCGCTCGTCGCGCACGACCACAAGAAGGACGACCTGCTCGCGTGGGCCACCTTCAACCGCGGCTCCCTCTCCGAGCACTCGCTCTACGCGACGGGGACCACGGGGTCGATGCTCGCGAACGCGCTCAAGCTGCCGATCCACCGCTTCCTGTCGGGCCCGATCGGCGGCGACCAGCAGATCGGCGCCCGCATCGCGGAGGGCGGGATCGATCTGCTGATCTTCCTGTGGGACCCGCTCGAGGCCCAGCCTCACGACCCCGACGTGAAGGCGCTGCTGCGCCTCGGCACGGTGTGGAACATCCCCATGGCGACCAACCTTGCGACGGCGGACTACATCATCGCCTCTCCCCTGTTCCGCGAGGAGTACGAGCGCGCGACACCGCAGCTGCCGCCGCGCGACCCCGACCAGTTCGGCACCGCGCGCAAGGCCTGACCGCCGCCTGACACACCCCAGACGCTCCGCATACACGCGACGAGGCCCGCCCCCGAGAAGGGAGCGGGCCTCGTCGCGTGAGGGCTCGGTGGCGTCAGCCGCGCACCTGGCCCACCTTGTGCACGAAGATCGAGTTGGTCGTGCCGGGGACGCCCACCGGGGTTCCCGAGACGACGACCACGTACTCGCCGTCGACGGCCATCTCGTTGTCCTTGAGGTACGAGTCGACGAGGTTGACCATGTCGTCGGTCGAGTCGACGCGCTCCACGAGCGCCGCGCGCACGCCCCAGCTGAGCGCGAGGCGCTTCTGGGTCTTGGCGTCCGGGGTGAAGGCCAGCATCGGCACGCTCGGGCGCAGGCGCGCCATGCGCAGCGCCGAGTCACCCGACTGCGTGAAGGTGACGATGTACTTGATGTCGAGGACCTCGGCGATCTCCGCCGCCGCGTGGGTCACCGCGCCGCCACGCGTCTTGGGCGTGGTGAGGAACGGTGCGATGCGGGTGAAGCCCTTCTCCTCCGTGTTGCGGACGATGCGCGCCATGGTCTCGACCGTGATGATCGGGAAGTCGCCGACCGAGGTCTCGCCCGAGAGCATGACCGCGTCGGTGCCGTCGAGGATCGCGTTCGCGCAGTCCGAGGTCTCGGCGCGCGTCGGCACCGGGGAGTGCGTCATGGACTCGAGCACCTGGGTGGCGACGATGACCGGCTTGGCGTTCGCGCGGCACAGCTCGATGGCGCGCTTCTGGACGAGCGGCACCTCCTCGAGCGGCAGCTCGACGCCGAGGTCACCGCGGGCGACCATGATGCCGTCGAAGGCGTCCACGATCTCCTCGAGGTTGTCGACGGCCTGAGGCTTCTCGACCTTGGCGACGACGGGCAGGGTGATGCCCTCCTCCGCCATGATGCGGGCGACGTCCTCGTAGTCCTTTGCCGAGCGCACGAACGACAGCGCGATGAAGTCCGCGC
The DNA here is from genome assembly GCF_002090155.1 of Demequina sp. NBRC 110056. Classification (GTDB taxonomy): domain Bacteria; phylum Actinomycetota; class Actinomycetes; order Actinomycetales; family Demequinaceae; genus Demequina. The sequence continues at coordinate 558,685 of NZ_BBRM01000002.1, forward strand.
CGATGTTGAGGCCCCAGCGCAGGTCCTCCTCGTCCTTGTCGGAAAGGGCGGGCACGGACACGGCGACGCCGGGCAGGTTGATGCCCTTGTTGTTCGACACCGGGCCGGGGACGACGACCTTGGTCACGACGTCGGTGCCGTCGACGATGTCGGTGACCTCGAGGCGCACCTTGCCGTCGTCGATCAGCAGCGTGTCACCGGGCGAGCAGTCGCCCGGCAGACCCTTGAAGGTGGTGCCGCAGATGTCCTTGGTGCCGACGACGTCACGGGTGGTGATGGTGAACACGTCGCCGATGGCGAGCTCGTGCGGGCCGTCGGCGAACTTCTCGAGACGGATCTTGGGGCCCTGCAGGTCGACGAGGACGGCGACGTTGCGGCCGGCCTCCTCCGCTGCCTGGCGGACGTTGTTGTAGACGCGCTCGTGCTCCTCGGTGGAGCCGTGAGAGCGGTTGATGCGCGCGACGTCCATGCCTGCGCCGACAAGGAGGCGCATGTTCTCGATGGATGCCGTGGCGGGGCCGATGGTGCAGACGATCTTGGCGTTTCGCATGTTCTCCAACTTAGTGGGTGTGGCGCGGTAGCGCCTGGGTATCTAGGCCCGGATCGCCTGCGTGTGAGCGGTGACCGGGGCGGGAAGCTCGGTGCTGCCGAGGAGGTACTCGTCGATGGCCGCCGCTGCGGCGCGGCCCTCGGCGATCGCCCACACGACGAGCGAGGCGCCGCGGCCGGCGTCTCCTGCGACGAACACGCCGTCGACGTTGGTCGAGTAGTCCGCGGCACGCTGGAACTGGCCGCGGTCCGTGATGGCGACGCGGCCCTGCGCGGCGATCTCGCCGGTGTCGGGACCGGTGAAGCCCATCGCGATGAGCACGAGGTCCGCGGGGACCTCCCGCTCGGTGCCGGCGGTCGGGGTGCGGGAGCCGTCCGGGTTGTACTGCGTGGTCGCGACCTTGAGGGTCCGCACGTATCCGGCGTCGTCCCCGATGAACTCGACGGTCGAGGCGAGGAACTCGCGGGTGCCGCCCTCCTCGTGGCTCGACGAGATGTCGTGCACGCGCGGGTCGACGGGCCACGGCTGGCCGTCCGGACGCTCCATCGGCAGCTGCTTGCCGATCGCGAGGGTGGTGACCGACGCCGCGCCCTGGCGCAGCGCGGTGCCGATGCAGTCGGAGCCGGTGTCGCCGCCGCCGATGACGATGACGTGCTTGCCCTCGGCAGTGACCTGCTCCTCGAGCTCGTAGCCGGCAGCGGCCTCGTTGCCCTGGTGGAGGTAGGGCATCGCGTAGTGGATGCCGTCGAGGTCACGTCCCGGGACGGGCAGGTCGCGCGGGATCGGCGCGCCGGTCGCGACGAGCACGGCGTCGTAGCGCGCGCGCAGCTCGTCCCACGTGATGTCCTTGCCGATCTCGACGCTGGTGCGGAAGCGGGTGCCCTCCGCGTCCATCTGCTCGATGCGGCGGTCGATGTGGATCTTCTCGAGCTTGAAGTCCGGCACGCCGTAGCGCAGCAGGCCGCCCAGGCGGTCGTCCTTCTCGTAGACGCGCACGGTGTGGCCGGCGCGCGTGAGCTGCTGAGCAGCCGCGAGTCCCGCGGGGCCGGAGCCGACCACCGCGATGGTCTTGCCGGTCTGTCGCTGCGGGATGTGCGGGATGACCGCGCCGTCCTCGAACGCGTGGTCGATGATCTCGACCTCGATCGACTTGATCGTCACGGCGGGCTGGTTGATGCCAAGCACGCACGAGGTCTCGCACGGCGCCGGGCAGATGCGACCGGTGAACTCCGGGAAGTTGTTGGTCGCGTGGAGGCGCTCGATCGCGTCCTCCCACTGCCCCTCGCGCACGAGGTCGTTCCACTCGGGGATGAGGTTGCCCAGCGGGCAGCCCTGGTGGCAGAACGGGATGCCGCAGTCCATGCAACGACTCGCCTGGCGACGCAGGGTGGGCTCATCGCGCGTGAGCTCGTCACGCACGTCCTTCCAGTCCAGCAGGCGGACGGGAACGGGGCGGTACGCGGGCGTCTCGCGCTCGCGGTGCTTGAGGAATCCGCGCGGGTCAGCCACGGGTCACCTCCAGGAACTCGGCCCACGCGCCGGGGGCGCGCAGGTCTCCGCCGCTCGCCTCCAGCTCGGCGAGGGCGTCACGGACACGGGCATACTGCGCGGGCAGGACGCGGGTGAAGCGCACGCGCGCCTCGTCCCAGTGCGTCAGGAGGTCCTTCGCGCGCGGCGAGTCGGTGTAGGCGACGTGGCGCTCGAGCAGCGTGCGGACGATGGTCTCGTCCTCGGCGTCGAGCCCGCCGAGGGTCAGCTCCCCCGCCGCCAGCGCCGCGGCGTTGACGCGCTCGCTGCGCAGGTCGAGGACATACGCGGTGCCGCCGGACATGCCGGCGCCGAGGTTGCGACCGGTGCGGCCGAGGATCACGGCGGTGCCGCCGGTCATGTACTCGAGCGCGTGGTCTCCGACGCCGGCGACGACGGCCGCCGCGCCGGAGTTGCGGACCAGGAAGCGCTCGCCCACCTGGCCGCGCAGGAAGATCTCTCCCCCGGTCGCGCCGTAGCCGATGACGTTGCCGGCGATGACGTCCTTGGAGTCGTCCATCATCGACTCGCGGTGCGGGCGCACGATGACGCGGCCGCCCGACAGGCCCTTCGCGACGTAGTCGTTGCCGTCGCCCACGAGGCGCATGGTGATGCCCTTCGGCACGAACGCGCCGAACGACTGTCCGGCGGAGCCGGTGAAGGTGATGTCGATGGTGCCGTCGGGCAGCCCAGCGCCGCGGTAGCGCTTGGTCACCTCGTGGCCGAGCATGGTGCCGACCGTGCGGTTGACGTTGCGGATCGGCACCTCGAAGGCGACCTTCTCGCCGCGCTCGAGGGCGCCCTCGCTGCGCTGGATGAGCTCCTGGTCGAGCGCGACGTCGAGGCCGTGGTCCTGGGTCGTGGCGCTGATGAGCGCGCGGCCCGGCTCGGGGCGCGCGAGGATCGGCGCGAGGTCGAGGCCTGCGGCCTTCCAGTGGTCGATGGCCTTGCGGGAGTCGAGGAGCTCGACGTGGCCGACGGCCTCCGCGATCGAGCGGAAGCCCAGCGCGGCGAGGTGCTCGCGCACCTGCTCGGCGATGAACTCGAAGAACGTCACGACGAACTCGACCTTGCCGGAGAAGCGCGAGCGGAGCTCGGGGTTCTGCGTCGCGACGCCCACGGGGCACGTGTCGAGGTGGCACACGCGCATCATGATGCAGCCCTCGACCACGAGCGGAGCGGTGGCGAAGCCGAACTCCTCGGCGCCCAGCAGCGCCGCGACCATGACGTCGCGGCCGGTCTTCATCTGGCCGTCGACCTGCACGACGATGCGGTCGCGCAGGTCGTTGAGCACGAGGGTCTGCTGGGTGTCGGCGAGGCCGATCTCCCAGGGCGCACCCGCGTGCTTGAGCGAGTTGAGCGGGCTCGCGCCCGTGCCGCCGTCCTGACCCGAGATGAGCACGACGTCCGACTTGCACTTCGCGACGCCTGCCGCGATGGTGCCGACGCCCACCTCCGACACCAGCTTGGTGTGGATGCGCGCCTGCGGGTTGGCGTTCTTGAGATCGTGGATGAGCTGCTTGAGGTCCTCGATCGAGTAGATGTCGTGGTGCGGCGGCGGCGAGATGAGGCCGACGCCCGGGGTCGAGTGACGGGTCTCGGCGACCCACGGGTACACCTTGTTGCCGGGCAGCTGACCGCCCTCGCCGGGCTTGGCGCCCTGAGCGAGCTTGATCTGGATGTCGTCGGCGTTCACGAGGTACTCGCTGGTGACGCCGAAGCGGCCCGACGCGACCTGCTTGATCGAGCTGCGACGCTCGGGGTCGTACAGGCGATCGGGAGACTCGCCGCCCTCGCCGGTGTTGGACCGTCCGCCGAGGCGGTTCATCGCGATCGCGAGGGTCTCGTGCGCCTCGGCCGAGATGGAGCCGTAGGACATCGCACCCGTGTTGAAGCGCTTGACGATCTCGCTGACGGGCTCGACCTCGTCCACCGGCACCGGCTCACGGTCCGTCGCGAACTCGAGCAGCCCGCGCAGGGTCATGAGGCGCTTGGCCTGTCCGTCGACGCGGTCGGTGTACTCGCGGAACACGTCGTACTGGCGGGTGCGCGTCGCGTGCTGGAGCTTGAAGACCGTGTGCGGGTCGAACAGGTGCTCCTCGCCGTCGCGGCGCCACTGGTACTCGCCGCCGGACTTGAGGCGCTGGTGCGGGGGCAGCTCACCGGACGCCGGGTAGGCGTCCGCGTGACGCAGCGCCACCTCCTGCGCGATGACGTCGATCCCGACGCCGTCGATCTGGCTGGGCGTGCCCACGAAGTGGCGCCCCACGAGCTCGCGCGACAGGCCGATCGCCTCGAACACCTGCGCGCCGCGGTAGGACGCGATGGTGGAGATGCCCATCTTGGACATGATCTTCAGGACGCCCTTGCCAAGCGCCTTGATGAGGTTGCGCACGGCCTTCTCGGCAGTGATGTCCCCCAGGTAGCCGCGCTGGACCATGTCCTCGACGGTCTCCATCGCGAGGTACGGGTTCACCGCGGCGCAGCCGTAGCCGATGAGCAGCGCGACGTGGTGGACCTCTCGCACGTCGCCGGCCTCGACGATGAGCGACGCCCGCGTGCGGGTGTGGTTGCGCACCAGGTGATGGTGCACGGCGGACGTCAGCAGCAGCGACGGGATGGGCGCGAAGTCCTGGTTCGAGTCGCGGTCCGACAGGACGATGAAGGACACGCCCTCCTTGATGGCCTGGTCGACCTCGTCGAAGATGTCCGACAGTCGGCGCTCGAGGCCCTCGTGCCCGTCGCGCACGCGGTACAGGCCGCGAATCTTGCGCGACGAGAACACGTCCCTGAGGCGCGGGTCCGCGTCGATGTGCAGGATCTTCGCGAGCTCGTCGTTGTCGATCACCGGGAACTCGAGCAGGACCTTGCGGGCGTGCTCGGGGGTCGCCTCGAGGAGGTTGGGCTCCGGGCCGATCGCGCCGCCGATGGCGGTGACGATCTCCTCGCGGATCGAGTCCAGCGGCGGGTTGGTGACCTGCGCGAACATCTGGGTGAAGTAGTCGAACAGCAGGCGCGGCCGGCTCGACAGCACGGCGATGGGGGTGTCCGAGCCCATGGCGCCGAGCGGCTCCACGCCCTCGCGTGCCATGGGTGCGAGCAGCTTCTTGAGCTCCTCCTCGGTGTAGCCGAAGGCGCGCTGGCGGCGCTTGACCGAGGCACGGGAGTGGACCACGTGCTCGCGGTCGGGCACGTCGGCCAGGCGGACGGCGTTGTCGCGCACCCACTCCTCGTAGGGGTGCTCGGCGGCGAGCTGGGACTTGATCTCCTCGTCCTCGACGATGCGGCCGGCCTTGGTGTCGACCAGGAGCATGCGTCCGGGCTGGAGGCGGCCCTTGCGGACCACCTTGGCGGGGTCGATGTCGAGCAGGCCCGCCTCGGAGCCCGCGATGACCAGGCCGTCGTCGGTGAGCCAGAAGCGACCCGGGCGCAGCCCGTTGCGGTCCAGAGTCGCGCCGATGAGCGTGCCGTCGGTGAAGTGCAGCGCGGCGGGGCCGTCCCACGCCTCCATGAGCGTCGAGTGGTACTCGTAGAACGCGCGCCGGGCGGGGTCCATCTCGTCGTTGTTCTGCCATGCCTCGGGCATCATCATCAGCACCGCGTGCGGCAGCGAGCGGCCCGCGAGGTGCATGAGCTCGAGCACCTCGTCGAACGACGCAGTGTCGGAGGCCGACGGGGTGCAGATGGGCATGAGGTCGCTCATGTCGCCCAGCAGCTCCGAGGACATGGTGCCCTCGCGCGCGATGATCCAGTTGCGGTTGCCCTGCACGGTGTTGATCTCGCCGTTGTGGGCGATGCCGCGCAACGGCTGCGCGAGCGGCCACGACGGGAACGTGTTGGTCGAGAACCGCGAGTGGACGAGCGCGAGCTCCGACTCGAACAGCTCGTGCGTGACGTCGGGGAAGACCTGCTCGAGCTGATAGGTGGTGAGCATGCCCTTGTAGGTGAGGGTGCGGCTCGACAGCGACGCGAAGAACGGGCCGCCGGCCTTCTCAGCACGCTTGCGCACGCGGTAGATGCGGCGGTCCAGCTCGATGCCGCTGAGGTTGTCGGCGACGACGAACACCTGGCGGAACACGGGCATCGCCGCGCGGGCGGACGGGCCCAGCGGCTCGGGGTTCACGGGGACGTCGCGCCAGCCGAGGACCCAGGCGCTCTCCGCGGCGGCAGCCTCCTCGAAGGCGCGCACCTCCTCGGCCTCGGAACCGGGCGTGAGGAACGCGATGCCGACGGCGTAGGTGCCCGCCTCGGGAAGCTCGAAGTCGACGACGGACCGCAGGAACTTGTCCGGCACCTGGGTGAGGATGCCGGCGCCGTCACCGGTCTCGGTCTCGGCACCCACGGCGCCGCGGTGCTCGAGGTTCTTCAAGGCGGTGAGGCCGTTGTCCACGATGTCCCGCCCGGGCGTGCCACGCAGGGTCGCCACGAAGGCGACTCCACACGCGTCGTGCTCGTACGCGGGGTTGTACAGCCCTGTCTGGGGCTGGTGAGCGCGGAACTGCGCGGCCATCACACCGTCCTTAGCCGTCCTCGGCGCAGGCCGAAGACTCGTTGGTTTCGGGGCGCCGTCGGCCCGGGTACACACGGGAGTTCAGCGTACCGCGAACAGGCGCCGGGTAAAGAATCGGCTATGACTTCCCCTGGCTTGTGGCCGGGTCCTCGTCGTCCGGCGCCGCGGCCGGTTCGGCCGATGCGCGTGCTGGTTCGGCGGAGCCCTCGGCCCCGTCTCGGTCCAGGATAGCCGCGGTCTCGGGGGCGTCCGTCCCGTCCAGGGCGGGCGCCGACTCGTCCGAGGGCTCCCCCGCATCGGCGCTCCCCGGTGCGACCGCATCGGCGTCCTGACCGCTCGCCCGGCGGGCGGCGAGCTGGTTCCTCGGCACCGGATCGACGATGCCGCGCTGACGCCTGCCGAGCACCACGAACATCGCGATCGCGAGGGCGAGCACCGCGATCGACACCCACACGTTGATGCGCAGGCGGCCGACGGTCACGGCGGTGTCGATGCGCACCATCTCGATCCACAGGCGACCCGACACGTAGACCATGACGTACAGCCAGAACACGCGGCCGCCGCGCAGGTCGAAGCGCCGGTCGAGCCACACGATGAGCGCCGCTCCCGCGACGTTCCACAGCAGCTCGTAGAGGAACGTCGGGTGGAAGGTCGCGAACTGCTCGTAGCCGTCCGGGCGGAACGCCGGATCGATCTCGAGGGCCCACGGCACGTCCGTGGGGCCGCCGAACAGCTCCTGGTTGAACCAGTTGCCGAGGCGTCCGATGGCCTGCGCGATGAGGACGGCTGGCGCAGCCGCGTCGGCGAACGCCGTGAACGACGCGCCGTGGCGACGGGCGCCGATGTAGGCGCCGAGCGCTCCGAGCGCGATCGCGCCCCAGATGCCCAAACCGCCGTTCCAGATCTCGAAGGCCGCCCAGGGGTCCCCGCCCTCGCCGAAGTACGGCCCCGGCGTCGAGATCACGTGGTAGAGCCGGCCGCCGATGATGCCGAACGGGATGGCCCACAGGGCTATCTCGCCCACGGTCTCGGCGTCGCCGCCGCGCTCGACCCAGCGCCGGGTGGTGTACCACAGGGCGAAGAAGATGCCGGCGAGGATGAACAGCGCGTAGGCGTGGATGGTGAGCGGGCCGATGGCGAACGACTGCCACTCGGCGGGCGGGCTCGGGATGTACGTCCTCATGCGCGGGCCTCCCTCACGCCGGCGGCGAGCTGGGAGACGCGCTCGCGCAGCGCCGCGATCCCCTCGTCGGGGGTGGCGGCTTCCGCGAGGATCCGCACCAGCGCGGTGCCGACGATGACGCCGTCCGCGTACCGTCCGATCTCGGCGGCGTGCTCGCGGGTCGAGACGCCCACGCCCACGCACACCTTGGGAGCTCCGGCCTCGCGTGCCTCGCGGACCACGCGCTCCGCCGCGTCGCCCACCTGGGCGCGCTCCCCTGTGACCCCCATGAGCGGCGTCGCGTAGACGAAGCCGCGCGAGGCCGCGCACGTCATGTGCATGCGCTCCGTCGTGGTCGACGGGGCGACCAGGAAGACGGTGTCGAGGTCGGCGGCACGCGCCGCGGCCACCCAGTCCTCCCCGGCGTCGGGCGTGAGATCGGGCGTGATCACGCCCGAGCCGCCCGCGGCGACCATGTCAGCGGCGAAGCGGTCCAGGCCGTGCTGGAGCATCGGGTTGAAGTAGGACATCACCACGGGCTCTGCGCCGGCCTCGCGCACGGCGCGCACCGCGGCGAACGTGTCGGCGAGCCGGACCCCGCCCTCGAGCGCACGGGCGACGGCGAGCTGGATCACGGGGCCGTCGAGCACCGGGTCGGAGTACGGCGGGCCGATCTCGACGATGTCGGCACCGGCCTCGACCATCGCGACCATCGCACGGATCGACGTGTCAACGTCGGGGAAGCCCACCGGGAGGTAGCACACGAGCGCCGCGCGCCCCTCGCCGTCGTTGATCGCGTCGAGGCGATCGGACAGCGCGCTCACTCGCCGTCCTCCGGCAGCATGTCGAACCACCGTGCGGCCTGCTCGACGTCCTTGTCGCCGCGGCCCGACAGCGTGACGAGCAGGGTCGCGTCGGGACCGAGCTCGCGGCCCAGCGTGAGAGCGCCCGCGAGGGCGTGGCTCGACTCGATGGCTGGCAGGATTCCCTCGGTGCGGCTCAGCAAGCGGAAGGCCTCCATCGCCTCGGCGTCGGTGACGGGCCAGTACTCGGCGCGTCCGATCTCCGCCAGGTACGCGTGCTGCGGTCCCACGCCTGGGTAGTCGAGCCCCGCCGAGATCGAGTGACTCGGCATCGTCTGGCCCTCGTCGTCCTGAAGGATGTAGGAGCGCGAGCCGTGGAGGACGCCCGAGCGTCCTCCGGTGAGCGTCGCGGCGTGCCGGCCCGTGTCGACCCCGTCGCCCGCGGCCTCGCAGCCGATGAGCCGCACGGAGTCGTCGTCGAGGAACGCGTCGAAGGAGCCGATGGCGTTCGAGCCGCCGCCCACGCACGCGAGCACCGCGTCGGGCAGCCCACCGAGGGCGAGCATCTGCTCGCGCGCCTCGACGGAGATCACGCGCTGCAGGTCGCGCACCATCGCAGGGAACGGGTGCGGGCCGGCGGCCGTGCCGAACACGTAGTTGGTGGTCTCGACGTTGGTGACCCAGTCGCGGAAGGCCTCGTTGATCGCATCACGCAGCGTGCGCGTGCCGGTCTTCACCGGGATCACCTCGGCCCCGAGGAGCCGCATGCGGGCGACGTTGAGCGCCTGGCGCTCGGTGTCCTCCTCGCCCATGTAGATGACGCACTCGAGGTCCATGAGCGCCGCAGCCGTCGCCGTCGCGACGCCGTGCTGGCCGGCGCCGGTCTCCGCGATCACGCGGGTCTTGCCGATGCGCTTGGTCAGCAGCGCCTGGCCCAGCACGTTGTTGATCTTGTGCGAGCCCGTGTGGTTGAGGTCCTCGCGCTTGAGGTAGACGGTCGCTCCCCCGGCGTGGCGGGCGAAGCGCGGCACCTCGGTGATGATGCTCGGGCGGCCCGTGTAGTCGCGGGCGAGGCGGTCGAGCTCCTGACCGAAGGCCGGGTCGACGCGCGCCTTGTCGTAGGCGTCGGTGAGCTCGTCGAGCGCCGCCATGAGAGCCTCGGGGACGAAACGTCCGCCGAACGCGCCGAAGAAGGGCCCGGGGGCCTGCTGGAGCGACTCCGTCACGGACGCACCGCCCGGAGCGCGGGGTGGGCGCCTGCGGCGACCATCTCCGCCACAGCGGTGCGGGGGTCCTTGTCCTTGACGAGCGCCTCGCCCACGAGCACCGCATCGGCGCCCATGCGGGCGTACTCGACCACGTCGTGGCCGTCGCGGATGCCCGACTCCGCGACGCGCACGATGCCGTCGGGGATGATCGGCGCGATCCGCGCGAAGGTGTGGCGGTCGACCTCGAGGGTCTTGAGGTTGCGGGCGTTGACGCCGATCACGCGGGCGCCAGCGTCGGCGGCGCGCTTGACCTCCTCCTCGTCGTGCACCTCGACCAGGGCGGTCATGCCCAGAGAGTGCACGCGCTCGGTGAGGCTCTCGAGCGCCATCTGGTCGAGCGCCGCGACGATGAGCAGGACGACGTCCGCTCCGTGGGCGCGCGCCTCCCACACCTGGTACGGCGTGACGATGAAGTCCTTGCGCAGAATCGGGATGTCGACCTTGGAGCGCACGGCGTCGAGGTCGGCGAGGGATCCGCCGAAGCGGCGCTGCTCCGTGAGCACCGAGATGACGGTCGCGCCGCCGGCCTCGTACTCGGTCGCGAGCGAGGCGGGGTCCGTGATCGGTGCGAGGTCCCCCTTCGAGGGGCTCGAGCGCTTGACCTCGGCGATCACGGAGATCGCGTCGGAGGCGAGCATGGCGCGCGCGTCGAGGGCGCCAGGAAGCCGCCCGGCGCGCTCCTTGAGCGCGTCCATGGACGTGTCCGACTGCCGCACCGCCAGATCCTCGCGCACTCCGGCGACGATGCTCTCCAGAACGCTCATTCCCTGCCCCCGTTCATGGCGACCATCGTACCGCCGGGCCCGGGCGGCCATGACCGCCGCGGTCAGGCCCGCCCCGATGCCGCGCAATGGATCCCTTTCGCTGGCCTCGAGCCTCAGAACAGCGAGATGGATCCGTTTCGCGCGGGCGCAGGCGGGCGCTGAGCGCTGGCGCGGGCGCGTACGGAGGGCCGATGCGCGGGCTGGGGCCGCACGTACGCTCGACTCCGGAGCGCGGTCGGTTGAGGGGCGAGATCGACTAGGGCGCCAGGAAGGGCTCGAGCGCCGGGATGTTGCGCACCACCCAGAACAGTCCGAGCACCGCCGGAATCGAGATCGCCACCCACATCGGGATATGCGGAGCCGTGCCGCCACGCCACGCGATGCGCAGCCACGACGCCAGCAGCAGGACGCCCGCAGGGACGATGAGCAGCACCACGAGGGGGTTCAGAGCGAGGGCGGCCGCCACGTCGCCGTGGGCGAGCTCGTGCACCGCACGCAGGCCACCGCAGCCAGGGCACCAGTGCCCGGTGGTGGCGAGGAAGATGCAGGACGGGAAGAAGCCCGCCCGGTAGGGGTCGGCGAGCGCCGTGTAGGCGGTGCCGACGGCGAGCACGGCCGAGGCGATGAGCGGCGCCGCGAGGCGCCGCGGCCGGGACATCGGAGACGTCCCAGCCACCACATCGGCCGTGCTCGTCACGTGGAGATCAGACTCCGGTGGTCGACCACTCGTAGGTGCCGGTCGCGATGAGGACGGCGTACAGGATGCCACCGAGCACGGAGAGGATCGATCCGATGATTCCGAGGATGAATCCGACGTTGCCGATGTTGCCGTTGGTCGCGAGACCCTGCTCACCGGCCTCCTTCGACTTCTTGCCGAGGATGATCGCGGGGATACCGGCGAGCAGACCGCAGCAGACGATCGACAGGATGCCGAGCACGAGCGCCCAGACGCCGAGCTGGTTCTTCTCCTCGCTGCTGCCGCCACCGGGGAACGGCTGGCCGGCCGCGGGGGGCGGCGGCGGAGGGGGCGGGGTGATGTCGCTCATGCTTCTCTCCTTTGATGTGGGTGAGCGGCCGGGGACTCCCGAGCGCTACTGCAAGGGCTGGCCGTGGCCGAGCGCGCGGAGCGACGCTCCGGCGGCCAGCGCGACGACCGCGAGACCGACGCCGACCCACACCACGGGCCAGACCGGGATGGCGATCCCGATCGACGCGACCAGCGCGGCGATCATGAGGCCGATGTTGGTCACCCATGCCGCCGTGGTCTTGCCGTGGTTGGCGTGCGCCTCCTCCGGAAGGTCCTCCGGGGCGATCTCGATGCTCGACATTGTTGCTCCTTGCGTGTCGTGGTGGTCAGTCTAGCCAGGCCGCACGGCCGTGAGCCGTGAGGCGAGGCTGATGGCGCGGATCATCGCCGCGGCCTTGTCCTTGGTCTCCTGGTCCTCGCTCGCCGGAACGGAGTCCGCGACGACGCCGGCGCCCGCCTGCACGTGCGCGACGCCGTTCTCGATGAGCGCGGTGCGGATCGCGATGGCCATGTCCATGTCGCCCGCGAAGTCGAAGTAGCCCACCGCTCCGCCGTAGAACGCGCGCCGGGTGGGCTCGATCTCGTCGATCAGCGCGATCGCGCGCGGCTTGGGCGCGCCCGACAGGGTGCCGGCGGGGAAGGTCGCGGCGAACACGTCGACGGGGCCGTAGGCGGGCTCGAGCTCGCCGACCACCGTCGAGCAGATGTGCATGATGTGCGAGTACCGGTTGACCTTCATGAACTCGAGCACCTCGACGGACGTCGGGGCGCACACCTTGACGAGGTCGTTGCGTGCGAGGTCCACGAGCATGACGTGCTCGGCGATCTCCTTGGGGTCGGCGAGCAGCTCCTCCTCGAGCGCCTTGTCCTGCTCGGGCGAGGCGCCACGCGGCCGGGATCCCGCGATGGGGAACGTCGACACGCGGCCGCGGTGCACGGCCGCGAGCGACTCGGGGCTCGCGCCCACCACCGCGAAGCTGCGACCCAGGTCGTCCTCGAGATGGAAGCAGTACATGTACGGGCTGGGGTTGAGGGTGCGCAGCACGCGGTACACGTCCAGGGGCGAGGCCTCGGTGTCGAGGTCGAAGCGCTGTGCGGGCACCATCTGGAAGACCTCGCCGTCGCGGATCGCTCCCTTGGCGAAGGTGACCATGTCCTCGTACTCGCCGGGCGCGGACCGCTGACGGACCTCCGGCGCAGAGGCGTCGGGGTCGATCGCGGAGACCTCGCCCGGCACGGCGTCGAGCAGCGCGCGCTCCATAGCCGCGACCCGCTCGACGGCGTCGGCGTAGGCACCCTCGATGCCGGTCTCCTGGGCGTCAGCGTTGACCGCGTTCGCGATGAGCCACACGGACCCGTCGTGGTGGTCGATGGCCGCGACGTCGGCCGCGAGCAGGAGGTGCGCATCCGGCACGTCGATCTCGCGAGGCGCCTTCTGGGGCAGCGTGGGCTCCCACTGGCGCACGATGTCCCAGCCCATGACCCCCACCAGCCCGCCGGTGAGCGGGGGCAGGCCGGGGATCGGCTCGGACTGGAGCTCGCGCAGCGTCGCGCGGATGACCTCGAGCGGCGCCCCGTCGGCGAGGCCCACGGGCACGTCACCCGACCACCGCGCCTCGTCGCCGTCGATGGTGAGCGCCGCGCGGGAGCGCACGCCCACGAAGGAGTAGCGGCCGCGCGAGCCGTCGGGCTCGGCGGACTCGAGGATGAAGGTGCCCGGCCGCTCCCCCGCCAGGGCGCGGTAGACCGCGACCGGGGTCAGCGCATCGGCGAGCACGCGGCGCACCACGGGCACGACGCGTCGCGTCGCGCCATACGCGACGAACTGCTCGAGGGTCGGCCAGGTCTCGCCCCACTGGACGGTCACGGTCATGACTGGCCGGCCCCCGCATCGGCGCTGCTACCGTCGCCCGCGAGGCCGTCGGCGTCGACGGCACCCAGGTCGCCGCCCGCGTCGAAGCACGACCGCTCGCCGGAGTGGCACGCGGGACCCACCTGGGTCACCGTGACGAGCAGCGCGTCGCCGTCGCAGTCGATCTCCACGGCGTGGACGTGCTGGACGTGTCCCGACGTGTCGCCCTTGCGCCACAGCTCGCCGCGCGAGCGGCTCCAGTAGACCGCCCGTCCGGTCGTCAGGGTCTGGTGCAGGGCCTCGTCGTTCATCCACGCGACCATGAGGACGTCGCGCGTGTCGCGATCCTGGACCACGGCGCACACGAGCCCGTCAGGAGTGCGCTTGAGGCGCGCGGCGACGGTGTCGTTCAGCGGCATGGGCTCATCCTTCCAGATCGCGGCCACGTCTCGCGTCGCCCCGCTCGCGTGACGGCGGAGGGCCGATGCGCGGACTGGGGTGGGCTCGCCCCCGCGGCTGGGTCGGGGCTAGTCCCTCGTCTGCGAGACCCACGCGGCGTACAGGGACGCGTAGGTGCCACCGGCGGCGACGAGGTCGCGGTGGGGACCGACCTCGATGAGCTCGCCCTGCTCCATGACCGCGACGAGGTCGGCGCGCTCGGCGGTCGACAGGCGGTGCGCGATGACGACCGCGGTGCGGCCCTGCATGAGCCCCTCGAGCGCGCGCGAGATGCGCACTTCCGTGGCGGGGTCGACCGCGGAGGTCGCCTCGTCGAGGATCAGCAGGTCCGGGTCGCGCAGATAGGCCCGCGCGATCGACACCAGCTGGCGCTCGCCGGCGCTGAGCAGCTCGCCGCGCGGCCCCACGTGGGTGTCGAGGCCCTGCGGCAGCGCGTCGATCCAGGCGTCCAGCCCGAGCGACTCGAACGCGGCGAGAGCGCGGTGCTCGAGGTCGTCGGCCGAGGCGTCGGGGATGGCGTAGGCGAGGTTGCTGCGGATCGACCCGTCGAAGAGGAAGCCCTCCTGCGGCACGACGGCGATGGACCGACGCAGCGAGTCCATGGGCACCTCGCGCAGGTCGACGCCGCCGACCCTCACGAGCCCCTCGGTCGGGTCGAAGAAGCGGGACATGAGGCGCGCCAGCGAGGTCTTCCCCGAGCCCGTCTGGCCCACGAGCGCGATGCGCTTGCCCGCGGGCACCGCCAGGTCGACGCCCTTGAGCACCTCGGGACCGCCGGGGTACGTCAGGCGGATGCCCTGCATGTCGAGCTCGCCGTGGCCGTGCGGGATGGGGGTGCCGTCCGCGCCGGGATCGGCGATGGTGACCTCCTCGTCGACCAGCTCGAGGACGCGACGCCAGCCCACGACGGCGCGCTGCATCTCCGCGAGCATCTCGATGATCCACATCAGCGGGCCGGCGAACATGTAGACCAGGAACGCGAAGGCGACCACGGTGCCGACGGTGAGGTCGCCGCGCAGCGCGAGCGCGGTGCCGCCGATGAGCGCGAGCCCCGTCGCGAGGGACTGACCGATGACCGTCGAGGAGAAGTTCAGCGAGGCGAGGATCGACGCCTTGCGCTCGGCGCGCAGGATGTCGTCGATGTCGGCGTTCAGCTGGTCGCGCATGCGCTGCTGCACGCCGTAAGAGCGAATGGTCGCGACGCCGACGATCTGCTCGGAGGTGCGGCCCAGCAGGTCCGCCATCTTCGAGCGCACGCCCTGGAACGCGCGGCGCACGCGCGGCTGGATCCACAGCAGCGAGAACACCATCGGCAGGAACGCCAGCAGCACGAGCAGCGACAGCTGCCACGAGTACGCGAGCATCACCATGAACACCGCGGCGGACTCGAGCGCGGAGATGATCATCGCCGCTCCCGTCCACTGCATGAGGTCGCGCATGGTCTCGACGTCGCCGGTCACGCGCGAGACGTAGCGGCCGCGCTGCTCCTCGTTCTGGGTGAGGACGCTGAGCTCGTGCACCTTGCCGAACGCGCGGATGCGGAGCGTCGCGAGGCCCTTCTCGGCGGCGGACACCATCCGCACGCGCACCCGCCAGGCGAGCACCGCGGCGAGGATGAGCACTCCCGCGCCGGCCAGCGCGTAGCGCAGCACGACCTCGACGTCGACGCCTCCGGGGGCCAGCAGCCCCTCGTCCGTGACGCGCTGCGTAAGGAACGGCACGGCCGCTCGCCCGCACGCCGCGAGGGCGGCGAGGATCAAGGTCACGACCAGGCCCGCCCGGAACTCGGGGCTCACCTGGAGGCCGCGACGGAACATGTGCCGCACCGACATCTCGTCGCCCGACTGCGGGCGAGCCTGCTGCGCGCCGGTCATCCGACGTACCCCGCTTCCTCCTCGGCCTGGCGGCGCGAGTCCTCCTCGTACGCGAGCACGAGCTCGCGGTAGCCGCGGTCGCGCTCGAGCAGCTCGGCGTGGGCGCCGGCGTCCACGACGCTGCCGGAGTCGACGTGCACGACGTGGTCGGCGAGCATGATGGACGCGAGGCGGTACGCGATGATCAGCACCGTCGGGCCCTGGCCGTCCGCGCTCAGGCCGCGCAGGATCTCCTGCTCGACGCGGGGGTCGACCGCGGATGTGGCGTCATCGAGGACCAGCACCCGGGGGCGGCGCACGAGCGCGCGCGCGAGCGCGAGGCGCTGGCGCTGGCCGCCCGAGAGGTTCATGCCGCGCTCGGCGAGCACGGCGTCGAGGCCCGTCGCCTCGCCCCTGCCCACGCCGCGCACCACGTCGGTGATGCTCGCCTGCTCGAGCGCGGTCCAGACGGCGTCGTCGTCGTAGTCCTCGCCGAGCGTCACGTTGTCGCGGACCGTGCCGGCGAAGACGAAGGCCGTCTGCGGCACGAGCGCGACGTGGCCGCCCAGCGCGGCGATGGTCTCCATGTCGACGTCGTCGAGGGTGATCGCCCCCTGCACGGGGTGCGCGAGGCGCGCGGCGGCGAGCGCCACGGTGGTCTTGCCGGCACCGGTCGCGCCGACGAGGGCGGTGACCGTGCCCGGCTCGAGGGTCAGCGACACGTCGCGGAGGATGACCGCGAGGCCGCCGTCGCCGTCGTCGGCCCCGATGTCGGCGCCGGAGAAGCGCACCGCACCGGCACCGTCGCGAGGCACCTCGCGGTGGCCGGGCTCGTCGACCTCGGTGGCGGCCTGCGCGATCTCGCCCACGCGGCGGAACGCGACGAGCGCCTGCGGCATCTGGCCCAGCACCCAGCCGAGGCCGCGGATCGGCACCGCGAGCAGGGTCACGAGGTAGATCGCGGACACGACGTTGCCGACGGTGACCGCGCCCGCCTCGGCGCGCAGCGCGCCCACGATCATCAGCGCGACGGACCCCAGGGGCACGATGAGGTCCATGAGCGGCTCGAACCACGCGCTCGTGCGGCCCACCCGGATGTCGGCGTCGCGCAGGCCCGTCACGGCCGTCGAGAACCGGTCGGTCTCGCGCTGCTCGGCGCCCAAGGCCTTGACGACCGTGCCGCCCTCGAAGCTCTCGTGGGCGATGGTCGACACGTCGGCGCGCAGCGACTGACCGAGGTCCCACCGCGGGGTGATGACCTTCTCGTAGGCGAGGTTGATCGCGAAGATGATGGGCACGACGGCCAGGCCCGTCACGGCCAGCCACGGGTCCATGCGCCACATCGACCAGCCGGCGGCGAACATCATGACGAACGAGCCCACCGTGAAGGCGAACGGGTGCAGGGTGTTGGTGGCGCTCTCCGAGTCCGAAGACATCGCGGACAGGATGCGACCCGAGGGGTTCGCCCGGTGCCACCCGAGCGGGAGGCTGGCGAGCGCATCGGCCACCACGCGGCGGTGCCGCGCGCCAACGCCCGCGACGGCGATGCCCTGCACGCCGCGGCGCAGCCCCACGAGGACGGCGTTGAGGATGCCGATGAGGAGGAACGCGCCGCCGGCGAGCATGATCGCCTCGAGCGGGTCCTGCGTGATCTCGCCCCAGATCCCCTGGATCTCCTCGCCCGCCACCCCGGGGATCACGACGTCGTCGGTGATCTCGCCGAGCAGCGTGCCGAAGATGACGGTGAGGATCGAGAACACCGCGGCGGCGGCGATGGCGAAGACGAAGCGCCAGCGCTCGGTCCTCACGGCGTGCCGGAGCAGCTGGAACGCCTTGCGGTTGAAGGACCCGCTCAGGCGGTAGTCGTCGGCCCTGGTGGACCCGCTCATCGAACCTCGATTCCCGCGGAGCGCATGGCCTCCTTGACCTCACCGATGCTGAGGGTGCCGAAGTGGAACACGCTCGCGGCGAGCACCGCGTCGGCTCCCGCCTGCGCGGCCTCGACGAAGTGCTGGGCGGTGCCGGCGCCTCCCGAGGCGATGAGCGGGATCGACACCACGGCGCGCACGTCGCGGATCATCTCGAGGTCGAAGCCTCCCGTCGTGCCGTCGGCGTCCATCGAGTTCAGCAGGATCTCGCCGGCGCCGAGCTCCGCCCCGCGTCGGGCCCACTCGACGGCGTCGATGCCGGTGCCCTTCTTGCCGCCATGGGTGGTGACCTCGAAGCCGGACTCGGTGACGGTGTCGGGTCCGCACCGGCGCGCGTCCACGGACAGCACGAGCACCTGGGAGCCGAAGCGCTGGGCGATCTCGCGGATGAGCTCGGGACGCTCGATGGCCGCCGTGTTCACGCCCACCTTGTCCGCGCCGGAGCGCAGCAGTCGGTCGACGTCCTCGGGGCTGCGCACGCCGCCTCCGACGGTGAGCGGGACGAAGACGGTGTCGGCCGTGCGACCCACCACGTCGTAGGTGGTGTCGCGGCCGTCGCTCGACGCCGTGACGTCGAGGAACGTCACCTCGTCGGCGCCCGCAGCGCCGTACTCTCGCGCGAGCTCGACGGGGTCGCCCGCGTCGCGCAGCTCCTTGAAGTTCACGCCCTTGACCACGCGTCCGGCGTCGACGTCGAGGCAGGGGATCACCCGCACCGCAGCACCCATCACGCCTCCGGATTCCACACGTCGAGGATGTCGACGACGAAGATCATCGTGCCCTGCGCGGGGTAGCCCAGCGCGGGCGGCACCACCATCATCACGCGCGAGCCCTGGGTCTGGTCGAGCAGGCCCTGCTGGAGGCCCGGCACCGCGGACACCTCGTCCATGTCGACGAGCAGCGGCTCGCGCTCCGCGGGCCACGACGAGTCGAACACGTCGCCCGCCTTCCACTGCTCCCCCGCCTCGAGCCCGGCGTCCTCGTCCGCGGGGCTGTCGGAGAAGTACACGATCGAGTAGTTCGCGAGCACCTGCGAGGCCGCCGTGATCTGCGGGCCGGAGCCGCGCACGAGCGTCGCGGTCTGGAGGTCTGCCGGCGCCACGGCGTCGTCGGGCACCGAGACCTCCGGGGTGCCGTCCTCGAGCGTCGTGACCGTCGGCATGCCCTCGGGGGTGTCGACCGGCTCGCCCACGGGGCCCGTCGGGAGCACGTCGACCACCATCGCGATGGGCTCGCTCTCGGCGACGCCCTCGCCAGGGGGCGTCACCACGAGGACGCGGCCGCCGACGTGGACGCCCTGCAGCGCCTCGTACATGCCGTCGCCGATGATCTCGGGCGCCAGCAGGAACGACGTGGGGGTGCCGTCGAAGGTGTTGATGATCACGGTGCCGTCGACGAGGGACTCGCCGTAGATGTCGAGGAGCAGCGACTGGCCGTCGACGAGCAGGTCGCCGTCGCCCTCCCACAGCACCCGGGTCTCCTCCTCGCTGTAGTCGAGGCCGGGCACGAACTCGATGTCGGGAGCGAGGGTCTCGGACTGCGTCACGGTGATGGCGTCGATGCCCGCGGACGGCGACACGCTCGCGTCCGTCTCGTCCGGCTCGCTCGTGCACGCCGCGAGGGCCAGCGCACCGGCGCAGGCGGCAGCGAGCATGGCGAGACGACGCATGGGTGCCCCTTTCGAGACGGGAGGGAGTGGGTTCAGTCTACTGCCGGGGCGGAGCCGTCGAGCGCCTCGAGCAGGCTGTCGACGCGCTCGTCGGTGGCCCGGAACGGGTCCTTCAGGAGGATGGTCCGCTTGGCGCCGCCGGCCAGCTTGAGGTGCACCCAGTCCACGGTGAAGTCCTGGCCCGACGCGAGGGCCGCGGTGACGAAGCGGCCCCGCAGCGCGGCCCTGGTCGTGGCCGGCGGCTCCGTGCGCGCGGCCTCGATCTGCGCATCCGACACCACCGTGGCAGCCAGCCCGTCGCGCACGAGCCGGTGGAACAGCCCCCGGGTCGGCGAGATGTCGTGGTAGGCGAGCTCCAGGCGCGCGAGCCGGGGGTCGTCGAGGCGGCAGTCGAGCCGGTCGCGATAGCGCTCGATGAGCCGATGCTTGATCGCCCAATCCACCTCGGTGTCGACCAGCGTCGGGTCCTGCGTGCGCACGGCGTCGATGCCGCGCTGCCACAGGTCGAGGATGCGCTCGACCTCGTCGGTGCGCTCGATCAGGTCACCCACGTGCGAGCGCACGACGTCGAGGTACGTCTGCTGGACCTGGACGGCGGTGAGCTCGCGTCCGTCGGCGAGCTCGACGGTCGCCGCGCCCGTGAGGTCGTGGGCGACGTCGCGGATCGCCTGCATCTCCTTGGCGAGCGTGAGGTCGGGCAGCGGGATGCGCGCCTCCATGAGCCGCAGCAGGAGGTCCGTCGCGCCCACCTTGAGCAGCGTCGTGGTCTCCGACATCGACGAGTCGCCGACGATGACGTGCATGCGGCGGTAAAGCTCGGCGTTCGCGTGAGGCTCGTCGCGGGTGTTGATCATGGGCCGCGAGCGCGTGGTCGCGGAGCTCATGCCCTCCCACATGTGGTCGGCGCGCGACGAGAAGCTGAAGTGCGCACCCGCGGGAGTGCGCGTGATGGTCCCGGCGCCGGTGACGATCTGGCGGGTGACGAGGAACGGCAGCAGCGCCGAGGCGAACGCGCGGAAGTCGGCGCGCCGGCGCACCAGGTAGTTCTCGTGGCACCCGTAGCTGTTGCCCGCCGAGTCGACGTTGTTCTTGTACAGGTGGATCGAGCCCTCGACCCCCGCGTCGGCGAGCCGTCGCTCGCCCTCGGCGACGAGGTCGTGGACGATGCGCTCCCCCGCCTTGTCCGACGCGATGAGGTCGGTGAGGCTGTCGCACTCCGCCGTCGCGTACTCGGGGTGCGCGCCCACGTCGATGTACAGCCGCGACGCGTTCGGCAGGAACACGTTCGACGACCGGCCCCACTGCACCACCGAGTGGAAGAGGTGCCCGGCGACCTCCTCGGGCGTCACGGCGCGCGCGTTGGGCGCGTCCAGGTGCAGGCCGAACTCGGTCTCGAGCCCAAAGATCCGTCGCTCGGACGGGACCTCGAGCGGCGGCGGGACGTCGGCGGAGATCCCGCCAGGCAGCACGGACGCGGCTACTGCCCGCCCTTCTGGACGAAGGAGCGCACGAACTGCTCGGCGTTGACCTGCAGCGAGTCGTCGATCTCGTCGAGGAGGCTGTCGAGCGCGTCGGTGCTCTCCGCCTTCGCGCCGCCCGGCGTGGGCTCGGGCGCGGGCGCGTCGTCCTCGTACGGCTGGCCGGAGGCGTGGGTCTGAGGCATGCCTCGAGTCTAGCCCCGCGGCCCGGGGCCACACCCCTGCGGGCTGGCGCCCCGCTCTCGACTCCCGACAGTTCCGAACATCGCGGCACGCGACACCCCGCATGCGCGGCCGTCCGGCCTCCTGGCGCCGGCGTGTCGGCACGAGGATGTTCGGAACTGTCGGGACGCCCGGGGTTCGGAACTGTCGGGGCGAGCGTCGGTGACACGCGGGTTCGCGCCTCTCGCTGGGAGCAGCGCCGATGCGCGGGCCGGGTCTCGCCTGTCAGCCCAGCTCGTCGAGAATGGGGTGGGAGGTCTGCAGGGGGTCGTCGAGGTGGAGCACCTCGAGCCGGCCGTGGCGGGTCTCGCGGTCGAGCACCACAGTGGACCATCCCGCCGCGTCGACGAGCTCCGGGTGGCGGGCCACGAAGGCACCGCGGATGGCGGCGCGGGTCGACTGCGGCGCCGTCGAGACCGCGGTCGCGACCTCCTCGTCGGTCGCGAGGCGCGTCACCGCGCCGGCGGCGGCGAGGCGTGACGCCCACCCGTCGCCCAGGCGACTCCACTGCAGGTCCAGGGCGGCCAGGCGCGGGTCGTCCCACGGCAGGGGCACGGCGGACCCGTCCTCGCCGGTCACGGAGTTCTTGTCGCGAAGACGCCCGAGCAGCTGGAGCTTGGCGACCCACTCGACGTCCTTGGCCGCGGCGAAGATGTCGCGCCCGAGCGCGTCGAGCACCTGCTCCCAGCGAGCGAGCACCTGAAGGTCGTCAGCGGACTGCGCGTAGTCGCGCGAGATCTCGAGCAGCGCACGCTGCACTTCGAGCGCGGTCGCCTTCTCCCCCGACGCGAGCGCGAGCTCGGTGCGCTGGTCGAGGTCGTAGGACACGCGGGTGACGTCGCCGACGGGATCCGCGAGCACGAGCGCCTCGAGCCTCTCGTCGTCGGCCTCGATCGCACCGAGCACGAGCGCCGTGGTGCCGATCTTGAGGTAGGTGGGGACGTCGAGGCAGTTCGCGTCCCCGATGATGACGTGGAGGCGCCGCCAGTGCTTGCGGTCGGCGTGGGGCTCGTCGCGCGTGTTGACGATGGGCCGGCGCAGCGTGGTCTCGAGGCCGATCTCGGTCTCCATGTAGTCCGCGCGCTGCGAGATCTGGAAGCCGGGGCGCTCCCCGCGCTGGCCGAGGCCCACCCGTCCGGCTCCGACGACCACCTGACGCGTCACGAGATGCGCGGTGATGAGTCGCGCCAGCGCGTCGAAGTCGACGTCGCGGCGCACGAGGAAGTTCTCGTGGGTCCCGTAGCTCGCGCCCTTGCCGTCGACGTTGTTCTTGTAGAGCTCGACGCGGGAGTCCTCCTCGACCGCGTAGCGCTGAGCGGCCGCGAGCGCGATGGCGTCGCCGGCTCGGTCCCAGATCACGGCCTCGCGGGCGCTCGCCACCTCGGGACCCGAGTACTCGGGGTGGGCGTGGTCGACGTAGAAGCGCGACCCGTTCGCGAGCACCGCGTTGAGGTGCGCGGGGTCCTCCCACGAGCCCCGGCGGCGGCGCAGCGAGATGCGTCCGTGCGCCGGGTCCCACTCGTGGACGTCCGTGAGCATGTCCGCGCCGGCGGTCGCCCGGTCGCGCCGCATCCCCCGCTGATCCTGCAAGGGATCCTCGCCGCCGTAGTCCCACGGCGCCGTCTTGCCGTCGGCCCACAGGCGGCACGCGCTCACCAGGCGCGAGGACAGCAGGATCGGGTTGGCCTGCGGCGCCTCGGGGTCGACGATCCCGTACTCGGTCTCGATGCCGGCGACGCGCACGCTCAGCCCTCGCGCAGCGAGCTCGACGCGACCGCTCGCGCCTCCGCCAGCTCCTGGTCGCACGCCGCGTCGACGTGCGCGGCGCTGAGGCCGCGCTCGCCACCGGCGATGAGCGCCTTGATCGCGCGGGTCTTGGCACGGTCGACCGCGTTGCGGATGAGCGCGCCCGACATGAGGGACTTGTTGGACGGGTCCGCGTAGAGGCGGTCCACGCCGCGCTCGGCGAGGTCGCGGGCCGCCTTGTCGCGGTCACCCCCGGCAGCCGTCACAGCCGAGTCGGCGATGGGCAGGTCCGCGGTGAGGTACTTGGAGAAGATGTCGCGCGCGCTCGGCGCGTCCGGCCGGGAGATCTCGATCTTCACGTCGAGACGACCGGGCCGCAGGATGGCGGGGTCGAGCATGTCCTCGCGGTTCGAGGCGCCGATGACGATCACGTTCCCCAGCTGCTCGACGCCGTCGAGCTCCGTCAGCAGCTGCGGCACGATCGTGGTCTCCATGTCGGAGCTCACGCCCGAGCCGCGAGAGCGGAACAGCGCCTCCATCTCGTCGAAGAACACGACGACGGGCGACCCCGCGCTCGCCTTCGCGCGGGCGCGCTCGAAGATCGTGCGGATGTAGCGCTCGGTCTCGCCCACATACTTGTTGAGCAGCTCCGGTCCCTTCACGGACAGGAAGTACGAGCGGTCGGCCCCCACCGCATCGGCGAGGCTGTGCGCGACGGCCTTCGCGATGAGGGTCTTGCCGCAGCCCGGAGGGCCGTACAGCAGCAGCCCGCGCGGCGGCGTGAGCGCATGCTCGCGGTACAGGTCGGGGTGACGCAGAGGCAGCTCGATGGCGTCGCGGATGCGCTCGATCTGCGGGGCGAGCCCGCCGATGCGGTCGTAGTCGACGTCGGGCACCTCCTCGAGGAGCAGAGCCTCGACGCCGGTGCGCTCGATGCGCTCGGTCGCGAACCCGGTGCGCGGGTCGATGATGACGGTGTCGCCCTCGGACAGCCGCGAGCGCGCGTCTCCGCCGGTGAGGATGACCACCCGCTCGTCCTCGCCGCGGGCCACCACGAGCAGGCGCTCGTCGTCGATCACCTCGCGCACGATCGCCCCCTGGCCGGCGCGCTCGGGCTGCGCGATCCCGACGACGACGCTCATGGGGTTGAGCAGCACCTCGGCACCGGGAACGAGGTCGCCCTCGATGTTCGGAAGCATCGCGACGCGCATGCGTCGCCCGTTGCTCACCACGTCGGCGTGGGCGCCCACCTTCTGGACGAAGGTCGCGAAGGTCTGCGGCGGCTCCTGTGCCTGCGCGAGCTTGTCGCGCATCTCGCCCAGCGACGTCCGGGCCGTCTCGAGCAGCCGCTGCAGCTCCGCGTTGCGCGCCTGCAGCGCGGCGACCTTGTCCTGGCCGTCGGCGACCATCAGCTCTCCTCCTGCTCGTGTCCGTCCTGCTCGTGGCCTTGTTGCTCCACCTCGCGGGTGTGCTGCGCGTCGCGGCGCACGCGACGGATCTTCTTGTCGCTCACCGCCCGCTCCCCCAGGTCCTCCGGCGACCACTCGCCGTCCGTGGGGTACGCGCCCTTCGCCGGACGACGCTTGCGCAGCGGCGCCTCGACTCCCGGGGCGAGCCTGCGCGTGGTGAGGAGGAAGCCGGTGTGGCCGATCATCCGGTGGTCGGGCCGCACGGACAGTCCCTCGAGGTGCCAGGTGCGCACCATCGACTCCCACGCCTGGGGCTCCGTGAAGCCGCCGTGGTCGCGCAGGTCCTCGGCGAGCCGGGACAGCTGCGTCGTCGTGGCGACGTAGGCGAGGAAGACGCCGCCCGGGGCGAGCGCATCGGCCGCCGCGTCGAGGTTCTCCCACGGCGCGAGCATGTCGAGCACGATGCGGTCCACGGTGCCGGGCTCCGCGACGTCGCCCACGCGGTCCGCGAAGTCGCCGAGCTCGAGCCGCCACGCGGGGTGCGGTCCGTCGAAGTGGCTCTCGACGTTGGCGCGTGCGATGTCCGCGAAGTCCTCGCGACGCTCGATCGAGATCAGCTCGCCGCCGTCGCCGACGGCGCGCAGCAGCGACATCGTCAGCGCGCCGGAGCCGACCCCGGCCTCGACCACGCGGGCGCCCGGATAGATGTCCGCCATCTGGATGATCTGCCCCGAGTCCTTGGGGTAGATCACCGCGGCGCCGCGCGGCATCGACATGACGAAGTCGCTCAGCAGGGGCCGCAGCACCAGGTACTCGTAGCCGGCGGTGTTGGTGACGACGGTGCCCTCGGGCTGGCCGATGATCTCGTCGTGGGTGAACTGCCCGCGGTGCGTGTGGAAGGTCTTGCCGGCCTCGAGGACGATGGTGTGGTGGCGGCCCTTGGCGTCGGTGAGCTGGATGCGGTCGCCCGCGCGCAGGGGGCCGCGGCGCGCGGCGGCGCCGGTCGGCGTGGAGGGGACGGTCATGCGTTCCAGTCTAGGGGCGCTGGAAGGGGCCTCTCGAGCGTGCGGTGGCCCCTCGCGGGCCCGTCAGCGCAGCGCCTCCATGACGTCCGAGAGTCGCGCGACGCCCACGGGACGGCCGCTGTCGACCACCACCCAGCCGTCGGTCTTGCCCCACCACTCACGCAGCCGCATCACGAGCTCCTCGCCGCCGAGCGTGGGTGGCACCTCGCTGCCGCGAGGCACCGGCATGAGCACCGAGGTCAGCGCGGTGGCGTCCCGCGACTCGGCGGGGACCGCCTCGCCGATCGCGACCGGGAAGTGTCCGGCGACGGCTCCGTCGGCTCCCGTGACGACCACCTCGCGCGCGCCTGCGGCGACGGCGGCCGCGAGCGCCTGGTCGACGCTCGCGGTGTACGGCACGGCGATCGCCGGCACCATCACCGAGCCCGCGCTCACCACCTCGCGCTTGCTGAGGTGCTGCGCGGCGCGCAGCGCCTGGGACGCCGCGGGCCACAGGATCACCGCGATGAGGCCCGCCCAGAGCACGTCGAAGACCGTGGGCGTGCGTCCGGCTGCGAGGGGCGCGCCGAGCGCGTACAGCACGACGCCCACGGCGATCACGCGCCCGCCCCACGCCGCGACGATGACCCCACGCCAGCGATCCTTGGTGACCGCCCAGACGACCGACTCGAGCACGCGGCCGCCGTCCATGGGGATGCCCGGCAGCGCGTTGAAGATCGCGAGGATGAGGTTGGCCACCGCGAGGTACTGGACGATGAGGTAGCCGGTGATGTCCCCCTCGACGAGGTCGACCAGGGTGATGTCGAACGCGCCCGTCGCGAGCAGCGCGTAGGCGAGCCCGGAGATGACGAGGTTGGTGAGCGGCCCCGCGGCGGCGGTGAGCCCGTTGTCGCGCGGCGTGAGGCCGCGCGCGTCGAAGCTCGTGTGCCCTCCCCACAGCGTGATGACGACCTCGTGCACCTCGCGACCCAGCGCCTTCGCCGTGGCGGCGTGGCTGAGCTCGTGCAGGAACACGGAGACGAACAGCAGCACGGCGAGGATGAGGCCGATGGTGAAGCCGCGGCGCGTGAGATCCGCGCCGCCTCCGGTGCTGAACAGGAACGCCAGCAGCACGAGCATCACGAGGGTCGACGGCTGGACGATGATGCGGCCGCCGAACGCGCGGCCGAGCTGGAACCCGCGCGTGCGCTGGGGGGACTCGGTCATGGCACCACGGTAGTTGGTGGCGACCCGCCGCCTCCTCGGCCATACGGCCGATGCGCGGGCTGGGCGGTCGATGTCGGTGGCCCGTCCTAGGGTGGCCTCATGAGCAGAGCCCCCGCGCTGTCCCCGTCGCGCGCCGGCGACTTCCGCCAGTGCCCGCTGCTGTTCCGGCTGCGCACCATCGACCGCCTTCCGGAGCCGCCGTCGCTCGTGCCCAACCTCGGCACGCTGGTCCACGCCGTGCTCGAGCACCTGTACGACCGGCCGCCGGCCGAGCGCACCGCGGCCACGGCCCACGCGATGCTCGAGCCCGCGTGGGAGGCGATGGTCGCCAAGGATCCCGAGCTCGCGGATCTCGTGGCGGACCCTGCCGAGCGGGAGAGCTTCTTCTCCGATGCGCGCGGGCGTCTCGACACCTACTTCACGATGGAGAACCCCCAGCGCCTCGAGCCGACCGGACGCGAGGAGTTCGTCGAGTACCAGCTCGACGACGGTCCGCGCCTGCGAGGCGTCATCGACCGCGTGGAGGTCGCGCCCGACGGCTCGATCCGCATCACCGACTACAAGACCGGCAAGACCCCGCATCCGCGCTACGGCCAGCAGGCGAAGTTCCAGATGCGCTTCTACGCGCTTCTCGTCGAGCGCCTGCGCGGGCGCCGTCCCGCGCTGCTGCAGCTGCTGTACCTCCGCGACGGCGGCACGGTGGTCCTGCACCCCACGGATCAGGACATGGACCTCATCGAGCACGAGATCCGCGAGCTGTGGGCCGACATCACGGCCGCGGCGCGCAACCTCAGCTTCCGTCCCCAGCCGTCGAAGCTGTGCGACTGGTGCAGCTTCCAGGCACAGTGCCCCCAGTTCGGCGGCACTCCCCCGGCGCTCGATCCCGCCGCCGTCGAGCGAGCCCTTGGGATCTCGGTCGCGTAGCCGCGCCTAGGTCGACGCGCCCAGCTCGTCGATGCGGCGCCCGCCGGCGATCTCGCGCAGCAGCGGCACCGTCATGTGCTCGAGGGAGCGCACGCGGGACAGGCCCGGACGTCCCTCGATGGGAGTGAGGCGTCGCACGCCGATGGTGTGCGCCCCCGACGAGTACGCCGACGCGACGCCGGCCGGCGAGTCCTCGAGAGCGACGCAGTCAGCGATGTCGACGCCGAGCTCGGCGGCGGCGGTGAGGAAGGCCTCGGGATCGGGCTTGCCCTTCGACACCCGATCCCCCGTGACGACCACGGCGAAGGCGTCCGGAGCGTGGGCGACCAGCGCGTTCGCGAGACGCGTGTAGGACATCGTCACCAGCGCGCACGGGATGCCGGCGGCGACCACCTGCTCGAGCAGTGCACGCGCATCGGCCTGCCACGGCACGTGCTCGCGCACCTGAGCGGTCACCCGGCCGAGGAGGTGTTCGACGATCTGGTCGATCTCGAGGTCGACGCCGCGGTCCTGCAGGACCTTGCCCGACACGGTGAGCGGATTGCCGACGAGCGACAGCCCGTCGTCGTGGGTCCAGGGCACCCCGAACTGGTGGGCGAGCTCCGTCTCCGCCGTGATCCAGTAGGGCTCCGAGTCGATCAAAGTGCCGTCCATGTCCCACAGCACGGCAGCGGGAAGAGGGTGCTGGGAAGTCACGGGTCATGAGTCTAGGCTGGGCGAATGAGCACGGACGAGCGCGACACCGCCATCGGGGCGGACGAGACCGTGATGATCGCCGCCTTCGAGGGCTGGAACGATGCCGGCGGCGCGGCGTCGTCCGCGCTGGACCACATCGCGGAGGTGTGGGGCTCGCGCCAGCACCTCGCGATCGACCCGGAGGACTACCACGACTTCCAGGTCAGCCGCCCGTCGCTGACCCGCCTGCCGTCCGGCGACCGGGTCATCTCCTGGCCCGGCACCGTGGTGTCGACCACGCCGGGCCCGTGGCACGGCGACCGCACGCTGTCGCTCGTGCGCGGCATCGAGCCGTCGATGCGCTGGCGCTCCTTCAGCGCAGAGGTGCTCGACGCAGCGGAGGACCTCGGCGTCACGACTCTCGTCACCTGCGGCGCGCTGCTGCTCGACGTGCCGCACACGCGGCCCCTGCCGACCTTCGTCACCAGCGAGGACGTCGACGCCCGCGACCGCTACGGCCTCGAGCCGTCGGACTACGAGGGGCCCACGGGCATCGTGGGCGTGCTGGGCCACGAGGCGCAGCTGCGCGGCATCACGGTGCTCAGCGTGTGGGTGGGCGTGCCGCACTACATCGCTCACCCGCCGAGCCCCAAGGCGACGGCGACGATGCTCGGCCAGCTCGAGCGCCTGCTCGGCGTGCCGATCGACCTGGGCGAGCTGCCCGACGAGGCCGAGGCCTGGCAGCGCGGCGCCGACGAGCTCGCCGAGGAGGACGAGGAGATCGCCGCGCACGTGCAGCAGCTCGAGTCCGTCATGGACGAGACGAGCCTGCCCGAGGCGTCCGGCGACGCCATCGCCGCCGAGTTCGAGCAGTTCCTGCGCCGGCGCGGCGACGGCGGACCCAAGCGCCCCGAGTAGTCACGCGGCCCTGAGCGTCAGCGCGCCGCCCTGGCACACGCATCGTCCCTCCGTGCACACCCGCTGACACGGGCGCGCGGTCCCAGCACCCGCATCGTCGCTCCAGTCGGCGCCGCGCACTCCGCACCCCGCCCCCGCTGACAGTGCGAACCACTTCTCCGGGCGACACGCCGTCCGCAGAGCCGATGCGGTGCGCTGCTCGGCGTGTCGCGCCAGTTTCTGGTTCGTACTGTCAGAGGGGGCGGTGTGTGGCTCGCGTCAGGTCGTCAGCCGAGGGCCGTGAGCACGCCCGCGCCGAGCAGCACGAAGATCAGCGCCGACAGGCCGATGCGGTACCAGACAAACGGCCAGTACGAGTGCTTGGTGATGAGCTTGAGGAACCACACGATCACGACGTAGCCGACCGCGAACGCGACGATCGCCGCAATCACCGTGTTCGCGATGCCGGGCCCGCCGGGGGCCGTGAGCTCCTCGGAGTTGGTGACGAGCTCGAACAGGCCCGAGCCGAGGACCGCGGGGATGGCGAGCAGGAACGAGTACCGCGCGGCCGCCTCGCGCGTGAGCCCCAGGAACAGCGCCATGGAGATGGTGCCTCCCGAGCGCGACACGCCTGGGATGAGCGCCATCGCCTGCGCGAGGCCGAGCAGCCACGCGTCCTTGGCGGTGAGCTCCGTGAGCTCGCGCTCCTTGCGTCCGAAGCGGTCGGCGAAGCCGAGCACGAGCGCGAAGATCGCGAGCACGGCGGCCGTGAGGTAGAGGTTGCGCAGGTGGTGCTCGATGAAGTCCTGGAACAGCAGGCCCAGCACCACGATGGGGATCGAGCCGAGGATCACCCACCAGCCGAGGCGTGCATCGGGGCTGCCCTTGCCCAGTCGGGACGCTCGATCGGTGCCGTTGCGGCCGCCGAGCGCGGCGAACCACGCGGAGATGATGCGGGCGATGTCCTTGCGGAAGTACAGCAGCACCGCGGCCTCGGTGCCGATCTGGATGATGGCGGTGAACGCCGCGCCCGGGTCACCGCCGCTGGGCAGCAGCGGGCCGATGACGCGGATGTGCGCGCTCGAGGAGATCGGCAGGAACTCCGTGAGCCCCTGAACGAGGCCGAGGATGACCGCTTCCCACCAGTTCATGACCGCAAGGCTAGCGCCCGCGCGTCGCGCCGATGCGCGGGCCCCGCGTGCCGGTAGCGTCGCGTCCATGCAGCGCAGGCGGGTGGGTACGAGCGGACTGACGGTCTCCGCCCTCGCGCTGGGCACCATGACCTGGAGCCGCGACACGAACGCCGACGAGGCAGGCGCGCAGCTCGACGCCTTCCTCGACGCTGGCGGCACGCTGCTCGACACCGCGGCGTCGTACGCGGACGGCGGCTCGGAGTCGCTCATCGGCACGATGCTGGGCGGCACGATCGCGCGCTCCGACGTGCAGATCTGCACCAAGGCGGGCATCCGTCGCACCGAGGCCGGCGGCATCATCGACGCCTCGCGCGACACCCTCCTCGACACGCTGGACGCGTCACTGGCACGCATGGGCACCGACCACGTCGACCTGTGGCTCGTCCACGCCTTCGACCCGGTGGCGCCCGTCGACGAGACGCTTCACGCGCTCGAGATCGCCGTGAACTCGGGACGTGCGCGCTACGTCGGCGTGTCCAACCACCCGGGCTGGGCCACGGCACGCATCGCGACCCTCGCGGGGCGCCCATCCCTGTCAGCGGTGCAGGCCGAGTACTCGCTGGTCCAGCGCGGCATCGAGCGCGAGGTCGTGCCCGCGAGCGACGCGCTCGGCCTCGGCGTGCTCGCGTGGTCTCCCTTGGGACGCGGTGTGCTCACCGGCAAGTACCGCGACGCGATCCCCGCGGACTCCAGGGCCGCGTCCGAACACCTCGCGGGCTTCGTCGCCCCCTACCTGGACGACCGTGCCGCCTCGATCGTCGACGCCGTCGTCACCGCCGCCCAAGGGCTCGAACGCCACCCGCTCGAGGTGGCGCTTGCCTGGACGCTCGGGCGCCCGGGCATCGCGTCCGCCGTGGTCGGCGCTCGCACCGCCGCGCAGCTGACTCCATCGCTCGCCGCGCTCGACCTCGAGCTGCCCGCGGCCATCGCGGACGCCCTCGACGAGATCTCAGCCGCGCCCATCGGCTACCCGGAGCGGAGGTAACGGCCATGACGACGCCGGAGCTCGCCTATCGCAGGTCGAAGTCCTCCAGGTCGTCGTCCATGTCGTCCTCGTCCTCTGCGGCGTGGGCGTCGAGGGAGTCATCCTCGTTGTCTTCGTCGTCGTCCGCGCCGACGTCATCATCGTCTTCGTCGTCCTCGTCGTCCTCGAACTCGTCGTCGACGACGATCGGCAGCGTCTCCGCGAACTCCGTGTCGAGGGCGTCCTCGTACTGCTCGAACGCGGAGGCGACCGCCTCGTACGCATCGTCGACAGCGGCGTCGGCTGGACCGCGGCGCGTGGTCACGGCCTCGAGGTGCTCCTCGAGCGTGGCGACCAGGCGTCTCAGCGCCTCGCGCGCGTCGGTGCTCATGGTTATGAAGGTACCTGGGGATGCAGTTGAATGGGAGGGGTCATGAGAGAAATCGGCACGCACGCATCGCACGTCGTCTCGCCATCGCGCGGGAGGGCGACCGCGCCCAGCCGCTTCGAGTGGCGCGTGGTCGACATCCCGCGGGACGTGACCCGCGCGGAGGCCCTCGCCGTGGTGCGCGAGCAGGTCGAGTACGGCCGCTGGGAGCTCAAGCGCTCCCAGATCCTCGTCGGCGGCGCCCGCCGGGTGTGGCTGCGCAGGCGCGTGATGCGCGTGCTGCGCACCGACGCCGCGTGACGGCGCGACCCGCCTGAGCGCCGGCTCGGACGCTGCTCCGATCAGCAGTCGGTGAGGAACCGCTCGAGCACCCGCACGCCAAAGTGCAGGCTGTCCACCGGGATCCGCTCGTCGATCCCGTGGAAGAGCGCCGGGAAGTCGAGGTCGGGCGGCAGCTGCAGCGGCGCGAAGCCGTAGCCCGTGATGCCGATCGCCGCGAGGTGCTTGTTGTCGGTGCCGCCCATCAGCGAGTACGGCAGCACCGGAGCGCCGGGGTCCTCGGCGCCGAGCGCAGCGATCATCTTGTCGACGAGCGGCGTCTCGAAGGGCACCTCGAGGCTCTGCTCGGTGATGTACGGCTCGACCTTGACGTGCGTCCCGGCGAGCTCCTCGATGGTGCGCAGCACGTCCGCCTGCTGGCCGTGGAGGAAGCGCGTGTCGACGTACCCGACCGCCGTGTCGGGCACGACGTTGGTCTTGTAGCCCGCGTCGAGCATCGTCGGGTTCGACGTGTTGCG
The DNA here is from genome assembly GCF_002090155.1 of Demequina sp. NBRC 110056. Classification (GTDB taxonomy): domain Bacteria; phylum Actinomycetota; class Actinomycetes; order Actinomycetales; family Demequinaceae; genus Demequina. Next base: position 590,981 of record NZ_BBRM01000002.1, read on the forward strand.
TACCGACGCCTCGATCATGGGCGCCATCGCGCCCAGGCCTGACACGAGGCGGTCGATGCATTCGGGGGTGGCCTCGTACTCGATGCCCTCGAGCTCCGCGACGCCCCGCAGAAGGTGCTCCGCGGTGGGCGTGATGTCCAGCGGCCACGGGTGGGCGGCGATGCGGCTGAGCGCATCGGCGAGGTGCACCACGGCGTTGTCGCGGTGGACGAGCGACCCGTGACCCTGCGTGCCGTGCGCGATGAGGCGCAGCCACTGGATGCCCTTCTCCGCGGTCTGGATCAGGTAGGCGCGTCGACCGTTGATGGACGCGGAGAAGCCGCCCACCTCGCTGATGGCCTCGCTCGCGCCGCGGAAGTCCTCCGCGTGGTTCTCCACCATCCACTTGGCGCCGCGCGCTCCCCCGTGCTCCTCGTCGGCGAAGAACGCGAGCACGATGTCTCGCGGCGGCTTCACTCCCGCGCGGATCATCTGCGCCACGGTCGCGAGGATCATCGCGTCCATGTTCTTCATGTCGACGGCTCCGCGGCCGTAGATCATGCCGTCGATGATCTCCGCGGCGAACGGGTCGACCGACCAGTCCTCCTTGAATGCTGGAACGACGTCGAGGTGGCCGTGCACCACCAGGGCGTCGCGGTCGGGGTCGGACCCCTCCCACAGGCACGTCACCGAGGCGCGCCCGGGCTCGGACTCGCGGATCACGGGCTCGAGACCCAGGTCTGAGAGGAACCCGGCGACGTACTCGGCGGCCTCGCGCTCGCCCGGACCCGGCTCGTCGCCGTAGTTCGAGGTATCGATGCGGATGAGGTCCTGGCAGATCTGAACGACGTCGACGGGGGTGCTCATGGGATCAGGCTATCCGTCGCGCGGAGTGCGACGCGGACATGGCGACGCCCGCCGGTCCGAGGGGAGGGACGGGCGGGCGTCGGCGGCGCTGGCGCGCCGGTGTCAGGTGAAGATGCTCACACCTCCGGGCCCGATCAGCAGGCCCACGACGATCAGGACGATGCCCCAGAGGAGGTCCTTCTGGATGATGCGAACGATGCCGAGAATCACGAGGACGACGGCGATGATCCACAGGATGGTGCCGAGCATGGTCTTCTCCCTTGCAACTTCGTTGGTGGTGCTTCGGACACCCTTCTCAACCGTGCAAACGCCCAGCGCATTCCCGGTTCGTTACCGTTCCGTGATCTCCCCCGCCTCCCCTCGCTCCACGAAAGTGGGCCCACTTTCATCTTCCAAGGCCCGATCACGATGAAAGTGGGCGCACTTTCTCCGTGGCGGGAAGGGGACTGCAGAGGGCCGATGCGCTCGCTGGCCTCAGCGCGCCACGCGCGTCACGGAGGTCCCGGCTCGCAGCACCGTGGCGACCTCTCCCACGGCATCGACGCGGTCGAGCAGCGCGGCCAGATCGTGCCCCTGGGGACCATCGATGTCGACGACGTACGTGATCCCCGTCGAGTGGAGAGGCTCGCGGTCGTACCCGCCGCCCGCGCTCACCCTCACGCCCGCGATCGCGAGGCCGAGCGCCTGCGCCTCGCGGTGCACGTCGTTGAGGACGTTGCCGGCCACGGCGAGGTGGAGGAGGTGGCCGCCGGTGAACTCGGTGCTGATGGTGACGCCAGCCGCGGTCCAGCGATGCGCGATCTTCACCGGCGCATCGTCGTCGCGCAGGCTCCCGGAGGAGACCACCGCCGCGTACTCCATCGTCAGCTCCCTCGCCGAGGCTTCGGGCTCCTCTCCAGGCTACGCCGGGGAGCGCATCGGCGCCCGAGAAGTCGCTGGAGAACGAGAGAGGGCCGGGAGTCTGAGACTCCCGGCCCTGCTGGTGTCCGAGGGGGGACTTGAACCCCCACGCCCTAATACGGGCACTAGCACCTCAAGCTAGCGCGTCTGCCATTTCCGCCACCCGGACGAGTGGTCTGAAGCCCCTGGGAACGTGTCCCTGAGCGCCTCAGCGCGACGGCAATCGTAGCACGGGATTCGGGCCCCGATGAAACCGGTGCGGCTCCCCTGTCAGCGGAAGTCGCGGCTCTTCGCGGGCACCTTGAGGCTGAGCGGCGAGAGGTGCTCGGCGACCAGGTTGGTGGCCCCGTCGGCCCGCTCGATGCGGCCGCGGATGACGAGCGCCGCCGAGCGCCGCGCGACCGCCTGGAAGCGCCTCCAGACGCCCACGGAGCAGATGACGTTGAGGAAGCCCGTCTCGTCCTCGAGCGAGATGAACGTGACTCCCTTGGCGGTCCCGGGGCGCTGGCGGTGGGTCACGACCCCGGCGACCGTGACGCGGCGTTCGGCCTCGTGGCCGAGCACGCCAGCCACCGTGAGCACGCCCTGCGCGTCGAGCCCCTCGCGGACGAACACCGTCGGGTAGCTGTCAGCCGACACCCCGGACGCCCACACGTCCGCGACGGCCTCCTCGACGGCACTCATGCCGGGGAGCATGGGCGCCTCGACGCCGCTCACGACGTCGGGGAGGGTGTCCGGCCCCTCACGCGCGAGCGCGCCGGATGCCCACAGCCCCTCGCGGCGCGTCACGCCCAGCGACTCGAGGGCACCCGCGGTGGCGAGCGCCTCCCACTGCGCCACCGTGAGCCCCTTCTCCGGCGCGAGGCCCGACTCCCCCGCCACCCCAGCGGGGCGCACCCGCACGCGCCTGGCCATGTCCGTGAGCGAGACGAACGGCCCGTCGGCGCGCGCGTCCACGATCGCCTGCGCGGCGTCGGCGCCGAGCCCCCGGACCGCGGCGAGCCCCATCCTGACGGCGAGCCTGCGGTCCACGCGGGTGAGGACCGCCATGTCCTCCCGGGTCTCCGCGGGGGCGTCGAAGGGCTGAGCGAGGCGCTCGACGCGGGCGAGGACCTCGGAGCGCTCGACGCACGGGCGCAGCACCACCTGGCCGTGACGGCGCGCGTCCGCGGCGAGCGACTGGGGGCTGTAGAAGCCCATGGGCTGCGCGGCGAGCAGGCCCGCGTAGAAGGCCGCGGGCTTGTGGACCTTGAGCCAGCTCGAGGCGTAGACGAGGTAGGCGAAGGAGTACGAGTGGGACTCGGGGAAGCCGAAGTCGCTGAAGGCCTTGAGCTTGTCGAAGATCTGCTCCGCGACGCCTGAGGTGATGCCGCGCTCGTTGGCGCCCACCATGAAGCGCGCCCGCAGCGCCTCCATGCGCTCCGGGGAGCGCTTGGAGCCCATCGCCCGGCGCAGCTGGTCGGCGAGCGAGCCGTCGAAGCCCGCACAGTCCATCGCCATCTGCATCAGCTGCTCCTGGAACAGCGGCACGCCCAGCGTCTTGCCCAGGGACTTCTCGAGCAGCGGGTGCAGGTAGGTCACGGGCTCGCGGCCGCGGGCGCGGTTGATGTAGGGGTGGACGGAGCCGCCCTGGATGGGCCCGGGCCGGATGAGTGCGACCTCGATGACGATGTCGTAGAAACGGCGGGGCCGCAGGCGCGGCAGGGTCGCCATCTGCGCGCGCGACTCGACCTGGAACACCCCCACGGTGTCCGCGGCGCACAGCAGGTCGTAGACCTCGGGGTCCTCCTGCGGCAGGACGTGCAGCCCCAGCTCCTCCCCCTCGGTGTCGCGGATGAACCCGAAGGCGTACCTCAGCGCCGACAGCATCCCCAGCCCCAGCAGGTCGAACTTCACCAGCCCGGCGTCGGCGCAGTCGTCCTTGTCCCACTGCAGCACCGTGCGCCCGGGCATGCGCGCCCACTCCACGGGACACACGTCGATGACCGGGCGGTCGCACAGCACCATGCCTCCCGGGTGGATGCCGAGGTGGCGCGGGAGCCGCATGAACCGGTCCGCGAGGTCGAGCACCGGCTCGGGGATGTGCTCGAGATCCTGAGTGGGCGGCGGCTCGGGCCACATGGCGTCGCGCTGCTGCGCCGCCCACTCCTCCTGCTTCTCCTGCGGCACGCGCAGCGATCCCCACCGGTCGATGCTCTTGGACCAGGCGTCCTGCTGGCCCACGTCGTAGCCCAGCGCCTTGGCGGCGTCCCTCACCGCGGAGCGCGGCCGGTACTGGATGACGTTGGCGACCATCGCGGCGTTGATGCGCCCGAAGCGGGAGAAGACGTACTGGATGACCTCCTCGCGGCGGTCGGACTCGATGTCCACGTCGATGTCGGGCGGTCCGTCCCGCTCGGGCGCGAGGAAGCGCTCGAACAGCAGCCCGTGCGTGACGGCGTCGACGGCCGTGACCCCGAGCGCGAAGCACACCGCGGAGTTGGCCGCAGAGCCGCGCCCCTGGCACAGGATGTCCTGGTCGCGGCAGAAGCTCACGATGTCGTGGACGATGAGGAAGTACCCCGGGAAGTCGAGCGCCTCGATGACGTTGAGCTCGTGCTCGATCTGCTGCCACGCCCCGGGCACCCGCTCGTCGTGCGGCGGCCCGTACCGCGCGTACGCGCCGCGCTTGACGAGCTCGCGCAGCCACGAGGCCTCGGTGTGCCCGTCGGGCACGGGATACGGAGGAAGGTTCGGGGCGACCAGCTGGAGGTCGAACGCGCACTCGGCGGCCAGTCGCGCCGTGGCGGCGACGGCCTGGGGATGGCGGCGATGCCGATGCGCCATCTCGGCCGGCGAGCGCAGGTGGCTGCCCGCGGTTCCTGGCAGCCAGCCGTCCATGTCGTCGAGCGAGGAGCGGGCGCGAACCGCAGCGAGCGCTCCCGCGAGGTCGGCGTCGCGCGGCCTCGCGTAGTGGGCGCCGGTGGTCGCGACCAGCGGCAGCGAGGCGTCGAAGGCGAGGTCGGCCAGGGCGTCGTTGCGCTCGGAGTCGAAGGGGTCGCCGGTGTCGGTGATCTCGACCGCGACGCTGTCGCGCCCGAACAGCCCCACGAGCCGGTCGAGCTCGCGGCGCGCGGCGCTGTAGCCCATCGCCGTGACGGCCCCCGACAGCGCCCGCGCGCCGGGCACGCCGACGCCCGCGAGCGCGCGCCGCACGGATCCCTTGCGGCACCCCGTCAGCACCTGGAAGCGCCCCTCGCCTGCGGCCGCCAGATCCTCGAGGGTGTACCGCGCGAGCCCCTTCTCCCCGGTCGCGAGGTGCGCCATGCCGATGGCGTGGGACAGCCGCGCGTAGCCCTCCGCGCCTCGGGCGAGCACCAGCAGGTGGCTGCCGCGTGGGTCGGGCACGCCGGTGGGCGGGTCGAGGACCGGCGGCCCGCCGGGGCTCTCGGGGGCACCGAGGTGCAGCTCCGCGCCGAACACGGCGGGCAGGTCGATCGCGCGGGCGGCGTTCGCGAAGCGCACGGCGCCGTAGAGCCCGTCGTGGTCGGTGATGGCGAGGGCGGACAGCCCCAGGCGCCCCGCCTCGGCGGCCATCTCCTCGGGGTGGCTCGCGCCGTCGAGGAAGCTGAAGGCGCTGTGGGCGTGCAGCTCGGCGTAGACGGGACGCTCAGTCATAGACGGCCTCGAGGACCCAGCGCCCGCCCGTGAAGGAGGCCAGCAGCGCCGGACCCGGCGAGCCATCGGCCCGCCGCAGCGCGACCTGCAGGCAGGCGCGCCGCGAGGCGTCCTCCGACCACCACCGCTCGACCACCGGCCACGGCCCCGCCCACGCCTCGACGGGCTGCGGCAGGCCCCACGCGGGACCGTCGTCGCGCCGCCCCACGCCGCCCGAGGACGGGTGACGCCTGGCGGCGGCTGCCCGCTCGTCCTGAGGGTCGACCTGCATCCTGACCCAGGTGGGAGGCGCGCTCATGCCGAGGCGCCGGTCGATGAGCACCGGCGCGCCGCCGGCGTCGAGCACCTCCAGGGGCTCGGGCACGGCCAGCACCGTCGCGGGCGCGGGCTCGGGGATCTGTCCCGGCCACGGATGCTCGATGCGGCGCGCGGCGGGTGCCTCCTGACCCCACGGCAGCGCAAGCACCCGGTCCCGCGGGGAGCGGCCGCCCTGCTCGCGCACGGCGAGCACGGCATCGGCCCCCAGCAGGGACTGCACACGCTCGAGGGTGCGCTGGGCCCGCGAGTCCGCGCCGGAAACCCCGCCCCACAGGTACGCCTGCTCCGAGCCGAGCGCCACCACATCCTCCGCGGTCAGCTCGAGCGAGGTCAGCGGCGCCCGCTCGGGACCGGCGGCGGTTCCCGACAGCCACCCCTCGAGCTGCCAGCGCACCCGGTCCGTCATGTGCCGCGCGAAGGCCCCGGCCCTCGACCCGACGTCGGTGCGCCACACCCGCTCGAGCGTGTCGCCGCGCTCGGTGGTCGCGGCGATCCGCACCCGTCCACAGCGCACCCCGGCCTCGAGTAGCGCCTCATCCAGCAGACCCGCGACGTGGGCGGCCACGAGAGCGAGCTGCTCGACGCGCTCGGCGGGCTCCTCGAAGGCGTAGCCCACCGCGATGTCCTCCTCGGAGCGGCGCAGCACCGGCGGCCGCACGTCCTCCCCGCGTCCCACCCGATGCGCCCACATCCCCACCGGGCCGAAGCGCGCGAGCACGTCCCCGACGGGCAGCGCCGTGTACTCCGCGAGGGTGCGCAACCCGAGCCTGGTGAGCACGCTCACGAGGTCCTCGACCTGCTCGCGCTGGCGGCGCTCCATGGCGGCCAGCGGCAGCACGTCGACGGGCGCGTCGGCCAGGAAGGCGGCGGACTCGCCGGGAGGGACGAGCGCGGAGCCGCGCGCCGCCAGCACGGCGGCCAGCAGCCCGTCCGCCATCCCCACCGAGGACTCGCAGCCGGCGAGCTCCGCGACGGCCGTGACGAGCGCCTCCGCGAGCGCCTCCTCCGACCCGTGGAAGCGCGCGGCGCCGTCCGCGGGGATCATCAGCAGGCCCGGGCGGGACACCTCGACCCCCGACACGACGTCCTCGGCCGCGGCCGCGACGGCCTCGAAGGCTCGCGCGTCGCGGCCCTCGTCGTGCGCGAGGATCGCGATCTCGGGGCACGCGCGCTGGGCGAGCCGGCGGCGCATGCCGCGCCGCACCCCGGCCGCCCGTGCCGCGGCCGACACCGCGACCAGGCCGCGCCCGTGCAGGACGGCGGCGGGCGCATCGGCCCTCAGGGAGGCCTCTCCCATCGCGGCGACCACGGGCCAGTCGGGCACCCACAGGACCGCGCGACGCGTCGTGGCGACAGGTCCGGCAGCGACGGGCCCAGCGACGACGGGGCCAGTGACGACAGGGCCAGTGCCGGCCTTGCGGGCGGGGGCGGTCTCGCTCATGCGACCTCCTCGTCCACGTCGATGCGCGCGCCGGGCCGGCTCCAGCGCAGCCCGGGGTCGGCGTCGAGCAGGACGCGCACTCGCCGAGCCCCGCCCTGGCGCCGGCCGGTCACGGCGACGACGAGCTCGCGCTCGCGCAGCCGCCCGTCCCCCGCGCCGAGGCCCGTCCAGGCCGCGCGCTCGACGTCGAGCCGCACGTGCGCACCCGTCCAGTCGCCCGCGGCGATGATGACCCCGCCCCTCTCGCGAGCCCGAGAGCCCAGGCGCCTGCGGTCGGCGTCCGACAGCGCGAGACGCTCCCCCAGCAGCACCACGTCCATGCCGTCCACGCATGCCCCCACGGCAGCGGGCGCCTGCGCGCCCGGATGCGGGACGAGCGCGAGCCGCGACAGGTCGATGCCGCGCCTGGCCGCCGCCACGACCCCGACCGTGGGCATGCCGAGCGCCGCGACCCAGGAGCCCTCCGCGGACGCCCGAGCGGCGAGCGCGAGCATGAGCGAGGTCGCCCCCGACACCGCGATCACCTGGCCGCGCCGCAGGCCCTCGGGAAGCAGCCCCGCGACCTCCTGGGCGAGCGGCAGCGCGGGCCGCTCCCACTCCTCCCGGCCGGCGCCGACGCGCGTGCTCACCCCCGCGAGCGCCGCGCGGGCGCGGCTCAGCCGCTCCTCGCGCGAGGCGTCAGGGGTCGTCTCGGTGATCACAACTCTCCCGCAGCTCTCCAGGTCGGGCCCTCAGGGCCCTCGGTCTTCGCGGGGCGAACTCTCCGGCACGCCTCGCGTTCGAACATATGTTCGATTATGACCCCAGGGTCTAACATCCGGCAAGACGGGCGTGAGATGTCGGCGAGAGCGGCTACGATGGCTCCCACGACGCTATGCAAGCGCTTGCATCCCGTCGCCGGAACCAGCACGGACTCACCGAGGAGACCCTGTCGATGCTCAGCTCGCCCCGCACCCGCATCGTCGCCGCCGGCGCCGCGGCGCTCGCCATCGCCGCCATCGCGATCGGCTGGTTCCTCACCACCCGACCCGAGACCCCGCACGCCGTCGCCCCGGCGCGCAACGCCGGGTCCGAGCAGCTCCTGTACTTCCTGCTGACCGACCGCTTCGCCAACGGCGACCCCGGCAACGACGACGGAGGGCTGGGCCCAGACCCGGCCATCTCCGGCCTCGACCCCACCGACTCCGGCTACTTCCAGGGCGGGGACCTCGCGGGCGTCGAACAGCGCCTCGACTACCTCGCGGGGCTCGGCGCCACCGGAATCTGGGTCACTCCCCCGTTCACCAACAAGGCCGTCCAGCCCGAGGACTCCTCCGCCGGCTACCACGGCTACTGGATCACCGACTTCACCGAGGTGGACCCGCACCTCGGCGGCACCGCTGCCCTGGAGAGCCTCGTCGCGGCGGCGCACGAGCGCGACATGGCCGTCTACCTGGACATCATCACCAACCACACCGCGGATGTGATCGGCTACGAGGAGGGCGACCGCGTCCCCTACGTCGCCACCGACGCCGCCCCCTACACGGACGCCGGCGGCGAGCCCTTCGACGACCGCGCCGCGGCGGCCGCGGGCGACTTCCCCGAGGTGACCACCGCATCGTTCCCCTACAGCCCCGTCCTCGAGGCGGGCGCGGAGGACGCCAAGTCCCCCGCCTGGCTCAACGACCTCACCCACTACCACCACCGCGGCAACTCCACCTTCACCGGGGAGGACAGCCTGTACGGCGACTTCTACGGGCTCGACGACCTGTGGACCGAGCACCCCGCCGTCGTCGAGGGCATGACCGACATCTACGCCGACTGGGTGGCGACCGGCATCGACGGCTACCGCATCGACACGGTGCGCCACGTCGACGACGGCTTCTGGGAGGCCTTCGTGCCGGCGATCCTCAAGGCTGCGGAGGAGCACGGCAACGACGACTTCGTCATCTTCGGCGAGGTCTACGACGGCTCGCGCTCCGTCACGTCGCGGTTCACCACGGAGGTGGGCATGCCGGCCGTGCTCGACTTCCCGTTCCAGGGCGCCGCGCGCGCGTTCGCCTCCGACGGCGGTTCGGCCACGGACCTGGCCGCCTTCTTCGACGCCGACGACTGGTACACCGATGCGGACTCCTCCGCCGCGGACCTGCCGACCTTCCTGGGCAACCACGACATGGGCAGGTTCGGCTCGATGCTGCTCGAGGACGACCCGTCAGCGACGGCCGAGGAGCTGCTCGCGCGCGACCGGCTCGCGCACGCGCTCCTGCTCACGAGCCGAGGCACCCCCGTCATCTACTACGGCGACGAGCAGGGCCTCACCGGCGACGGCGGCGACAAGGCCGCGCGCCAGCCGCTGTTCGGCACGTCGATCCCGGAGTACACCGACGACGCGCTGATCGGCTCGAGCGCCTCGCTCGCCGACGAGGCCTATGGCCAGGACCACCCGCTGTACACCTGGATCGCCGAGCTGTCGCGCGTCGCCCACGACTCGGCGGCGCTCACCACGGGCGCGCACCAGACGCGACTCGCCGAGGACGGTGCTGGCGTCTACGCCTTCACCCGCATGGACCGCGACGAACGGGTCGAGACCCTCGTCGCCCTCAACTCCGCCGCCGAGCCCCGCACCGTCGACGTGCCCACCTGGTCCCGGGGCACGTTCTCGCTGCTCGCCGGCGACGGCGACGCGACCCTTCAGACGGACGATGCGGGGGTCGTCACCCTCACCGTCCCGGCCTACGGCGCGGTCGTCTACGGCGCCGATGCGCCCATCACCGAGCGCTCGGACGCCTCGGTCTCGCTCGCGGCGGGCTGGGACGCAGCCGGGCCCGACGACGAGGTCGACCTGGGCCGCCTGCCCGTACGAGCCGAGGTCACCGGCGACGGCTACGCCGAGGTGTCGTTCTGGGCGCGCACCGTGGGCGGCGACTGGGAGCACCTCGGCACCGACGACGCGGCCCCCTTCCAGGTCTACGACGTCGTCACCGACCTCGCCCCCGGGGCGGCGGTCGAGTACCAGGCCGTGGTGTCGGACGGCCGCGACACCCTCGCGACGAGCGACGCCGTGACCGCGCAGGTCCCTGAGCCGACCGTCACGATCGCGTCGCCGGCCCCAGGCGACACGCTCGGGGTCGAACCGCTGATCGTCGCCGCGGTGTCCCCCGTGCGCGTGGATGCGGCGACCACCACCGTGACGATCGAGCGACGCCTTCCCGGCGGCGACTGGGAGACGGTCGTCGTCGACACGTCCTCCTCCGCCTACGCCGGCGTCGACGACCTCGGCGCCGTCACCGCGGGTTCCGAGGTCCAGTACCGCGCCACGCTCACCCAGGGCGACGCGACGGTGGTGTCGTCGGTGGTGGCGGCGAAGGCGGGAGGCGCGCGTGGCGCCGGGACGCCATCCGTTCCCGGCAGCTTCAACGACGTCGTGGGCTGCGCCGAGGTCTGGCAGCCCGACTGCGAGGCGGTCGTCATGACATTCGACGAGGCCGCCGGCGCGTGGACGCTGACCGTCGACCTCCCCGCCGGGGAGCACGAGTACAAGATCGCGATCGACGGCTCGTGGGACGAGAACTACGGCGAGGGCGGGGCGGCGGACGGCCGCAACATCGTCCTCGCCCTCGGCGCCGATGCGTCCGTCACCTTCACGTACGACCCCGTCACGCACGTCGTGTCCACCGAGGCCGGCTGAGCACCGACTGTCACTCGCGCGAGCGCAGCTCCCACATCGCGACCGCCGAGGCGGCGGCCACGTTGAGCGAGTCGACCCCACCGGCCATCGGGATCACGACGGCCTGGTCGACGTGCTCGAGGGCCTGACGGGTGAGGCCGTCGCCCTCGGCTCCCATGACAAGGGCGACCCGCTCGCCCGCTGACGCGGCGAAGGCGTCCAACGCGACCGCATCGGCCCTCAGCGCCAGCCCACCGACCGCGAAGCCGAGCGCGCGCAGCTCGTCCAGCGCCCCCGGCCAGGTCTCGGCACGGGTCCACGGCACCTGGAACACCGTGCCCATCGACACCTTGACGCTGCGGCGGTAGAGCGGGTCGGCACACGTGGGCGCGACGACGATCGCATCCGCGCCGAGCCCGGCCGCCGAGCGGAAGATGGCGCCAACGTTGGTGTGGTCGACGATGCCCTCGAGCACCACGACGCGACGCGCGTCCCTCACGAGGTCGCTCAGCGACGGCAGCGCGGGCCGCTCCATCGCCGCGAGCGCACCCCGGTGCACCTGGTAGCCGGTGACGGACTCGAGCAGCTCCTCGGGCGCGAGATACACCGGGACGTCATGCGGGACGGCGATCGAGTCGACCCACCGCTCGCTGAGCAGCACGGACCGCGGCTCGTGGCCGGCAGCGAGCGCACGGTCGATGACCTTGGCGCCCTCGGCCATGTACAGGCCGCGCTCGGGCTCGATGCGGCGGCGCAGCGCGACGTCGGTGAGTCCGCGGTAGTCCTCGAGCCTCGGGTCGGAGGCGTCGGCGACGGGGATCAGCGGCATGGGGACATCCTCGCAGGCGTGGAGCGACAGCCAGGCACCATCAGGACGTCAAGGTGGACAGGTGCGCGCACCGGGCCGGGCAGCACGACGGCCCCGCCGCGGAGGCGACGGGGCCGTGTGGTCGAGCGACGGCTACTGCTGTCCGCGCTCCTTGTTCGGGTCGAACGGGCGACCGGAGCGGGTGCCGGCATCGGTGGCGTCGGACGTGGCGTCCTCGACCTCCTGCTTCGCCTGACGCAGCGCCTCGGCGGGATCCGTGAGCGCGGAGGTGATCCGCGACTTGCGGTCGGTGCCGCGCTCGGGGTCGCGCTCGAGGGGCTCGGGGCCCTCCTCCATGCCGAAGGCCGCGGAGATCGACTTGAGCGCGCCCGTGAACTCGGTGGGGACGAACCACACCTTGTTGGACTCGTTCTTGGCGATCTCGGGCAGCATCTGCAGGTACTGGTACGCGAGCAGCTTCGAGTCCGCGTCGCCCTCATGGATCGCGTCGAACACCTGAAGGATCGCGCGCGCCTCTCCCTCGGCGGTGAGGATCGCGGCCTGCGCGTCACCCTCGGCCTTGAGGATCGCCGACTGCTTCTGGCCCTCGGCCTCGAGGATCTGCGACTGCTTCACACCCTCGGCGGTGAGGATCGCGGCGCGACGGTCACGCTCGGCGCGCATCTGCTTCTCCATCGAGTCCTTGACGGACAGGGGCGGGTCGATCGCCTTGAGCTCGACGCGGCCCACGCGGATGCCCCACTTGCCCGTCGCCTCGTCGAGGACGGTGCGCAGCTGGCCGTTGATCTGGTCGCGGCTCGTGAGCGTCTGCTCGAGGTCCATGGTGCCGATGACGTTACGGATGGTGGTGACGGTCAGCTGCTGCATGCCGACGATGTAGTTGGCGATCTCGTAGACCGCGGCCCGCGCGTCGGTCACCTGGAAGTAGATGACGGTGTCGATCTCGACCACGAGGTTGTCGGAGGTGATGACCGACTGCGGCGGGAAGGACACGACCTGCTCGCGCATGTCGACCTTCTGGCGGACCTTGTCGATGAACGGCACGAGCAGGTGCATGCCGGCCTGCATGGTGCGGGAGTAGCGTCCCAGGCGCTCGACCACCCGCGTCTCGGCCTGCGGCACGATCTGGATGGCTCGGGCGATCGCCGTGATGACGAAGATCGCGAGGACGATCGCCGCGACGGCGATGGCAATCTGGACGGGATCCATGATCATGCCTCCTTCTCGGGCGCGACGATGGCGGTCGCGCCACGGATCTCGAGCACCGTGACCTCGGTGCCCTCCTCGATGACGGGGGCGTCGTCAGGCGTCCTCGCCGACCACACCTCGCCATTCAGCTTCACTCGGCCGGCGGTCTCCGACACGAGGTCGAGCGTGCGGGCGATGCCGCCCACGAGCGCCGCGGTGTTGGTCTCGATGAGCTCACCCTTGGCGCGAATCGACTTCAGGAGCCAGGGCCTCAGCGTGAACAGCAGCAGCGCAGCGACCGCGCAGGCGATGATCACGCATACCCACCACGGCAGTCCCAGCAGCGCCGCCGCGCCGCCTGCGAGGGCGCCTCCGGCGAGCATCGCGAACGTCAGGTCGAGGGTGAAGACCTCGACGATGCCGAGCGCCATCGCGCCCACGAACCACCACAGCGAATCCATGATCCACCTCCTGTCAGGGAACCTAACAGGCGGGGCAACCGGACGACATCGTCCGCGCGGATGAACTCCGCGGGTGGAGTCCTCACCAGGGACGATGCGCCCGCGGGTACCCTCCTACGCCGGCTCGTCGTGGCCGAGCCGAGCGGGCTCGGGCGAGGCGTCAGCAGCGAGCCGGGTCGCGGCACGGTGCGCCCGCCAGGACCACGCGATCGCCGCGATCCAGACCGCCACGATGCCAACGTAGATGGCGGTCTGCGCCACGCCGGTGACGGGGATGTACTCGGCCCTGATGAGCGTGCGCACGTTGGTGAGGATGATCAGGCCTCCCACTGCGGCGCCGAGGAGGCGCGGCGGGATGATCCGGACGAGCCATGCGGCGATGGGCGCGGCGACGAGGCCGCCCGCGAGCAGCGCGAGCACCCAGCCAGCGTCGATGCCCGCCGTGCCGATGCCAAGGAGGAAGCCCAGCGAGGCGGCGAGCGCCACCAGGAACTCCGAGGTGTCGATCGAGCCGATCACCTTGCGTGGCTCCATCCGACCAGAGGCGAGCAGCGCGGGAGTGCCCACGGGCCCCCAGCCACCGCCACCAGTCGCGTCGACGAAGCCGGCGACGAGCCCGAGGGGCGCCAGGAAACGCTTGCCCAACGGCTTGCGGTCCGGGGCGTGGCGCACTCCCCAGACCGTGAAGCGCAGCAGCACGTAGACGCCGAGCGACAGCAGCACGATCGCCATCACGGGCGCCGCGAGCTCGGTCGACAGGTTCGACAGCACGGTCGCGCCCAGGAACGCGCCCGCCGCGCCGGGGATGCCGACGCGGCGCACGACCCGCCAGTCGACGTTGCCGAGGCGCCAGTGCGCCGCGCCGCTCGCGAGGGTCGTGCCGACCTCCGCGAGGTGCACCGTCGCCGAGGCCGCCGCCGGGGCGATGCCTGCCGCGAGCAGCAGCGTGGTCGAGGTCACGCCGTAGGCCATGCCGAGGGAGCCGTCGACCAGCTGGGCACCGAAGCCGATGAGGGCGAGGACGATGAGGGAGCGCACGGCGACCTCCTGGAGGGTGCGGCGCGTCGGCGCCGGCGGCGATCCTCATCGCCGCACGACGCACATTACCCACTACTTCAGTAGGAATCAATCCCTATCGAGAAAGTAGGTTATTCGGGCGGGTTCTCCCACACGGCGGGGTCGTCGACCATGGCCGTCACCGACGCGGGCAGCGCGCCCGACGCCACCTGTGCGATCGACACGCCTTCGAGCGCCTCGCGCACCCGGGCGCGCAGCGCGACCCACACCGCGAGCAGCGGCTGCGCGGTGCCGTCGTAGTGCAGATCCGAGGGCCGCTCGCCGCGCACGAACACGAGGGGCCCGTCGACGGCCCTGACCACGTCCGCCACGGTGATGTCGTCGGCGGGACGCGTCAGGCGGTATCCCCCGCCGGCGCCACGTTGCCCCACGACGAGGCCGGCCTCGCGCAGGTCGACGAGGATGCCCTCGAGGAACTTGCGTGAGATGCCCTGCGCCTCGGCGATGGCCTCGGTGGTGCGCGTCCGGCCCTCCGCCTCGGCGGCGGCCAGCTCGGTCGCGGCGCGCACCGCGTAGTCGGAGCGCGCGGAGATCCTCACGGGCCCGGCTCAGCCCCGCCGCGCGGTCCAGCGACCGCCGAAGGCGTGCAGCTCGACCGGCATGCCGTAGGTCTCGGTGAGGTGGGCGGACGTGATGGTGTCGCGGATGGGGCCCGCGGCCACGACGGCGCCCTCGCGCAGCAGCAGCGCGTGCGTGAACCCCTGCGGGATCTCCTCGACGTGGTGGGTCACCATGACCATCGCGGGCGAGCGGCGGTCCCCGGCGAGCTCCGTGAGCGCGGCGAGCAGCTCCTCGCGCCCTCCCAGGTCGAGGCCCGCGGCCGGCTCGTCGAGCATGAGCAGCTCGGGGTCGGTCATGAGCGCACGGCCGATCTGCACGCGCTTGCGCTCGCCCTCGGACAGCGTCCAGAACTCGCGGTCGGCGAAGCCGCCCATGCCGAACGCCTCGAGCAGCGCGAGCGCTCGCTCCTGGTCGATGTCGTCGTACTCCTCGCGCCAGCGACCCGTGACGCCGTGCGCCGCGGTCATGACCACGTCGAGCACGGACTCGTCGTCGGGGATGCGGTCCGCGAGCGCGGCGCTCGACAGGCCGACGCGGGTGCGCAGGTCCTGGGTGTCCGTCTGGCCGAGCGTCTCGCCCAGGATCACCGCGGTGCCCTCGGTCGGGTGGGACCGAGCGGAGGCGATGCTGAGCAGCGAGGTCTTGCCCGCGCCATTGGGACCGAGGATCACCCAACGGTCCGTCGCGCCGACCTCCCAGTCGACTCCGGACAGGATCGCATTGCCGTCTCGGCGCAGGCTCACGCCCTCGAGTCGCAGCACCTCAGTCATGCATCCGAGCCTATCCGACCAGCGCGCGGTAGAGCTGCAGCGTCCGCTCGCCGATCGACTCCCACGAGAAGTGCTCCGCGGCGCGCTCGCGGCCCGCCTCGCCCATGCGTGCGGCGCGTTCGGTGTCCGACACCATGTCGGTGAGCGCCGCCGCCAGGTCCGCGACGAAGGCGTCGGGGTCGGTGGGCGTCCCGGTCCCGTCCTGGACCTGGTCGATGGCCACGAGGGTGCCGGTCTCGCCGTCCACGACGACCTCGGGGATGCCTCCCGTCGCCGTCGCCACCACGGGCAGCCCGACGGCCATGGCCTCGAGGTTGACGATGCCGAGCGGCTCGTAGACAGAGGGGCACACGAAGGCGGTGCACGCGTCGAGCACCGCGACGAGCTCGGGGCGCGGCAGGTGCTCCTCGATCCAGATCACGCCGTCGCGGCGCTCCTGCAGGCTCTTCACGAGGCCCGAGACCTCGGCGGCGATCTCCTTGGTGTCGGGCGCCCCGGCGCACAGCACCACCTGGACCTCGGGTGGCAGCTGCTCGACCGCGCGCAGGAAGTGCGGCAGTCCCTTCTGGCGCGTGATGCGGCCCACGAACACGAGCGCGGGTCGAGAGGTGTCGATGCCGTATCGGGCGACCACCGCATCGGCGCTGGCGCGCTCCTCGTCCGTCGCGGGCGGCGCCCACGCCTCGACGTCGATGCCGTTGTGGATCACGCCCACCTTGCCCGGGTCCACGCTCGGGTAGGAGCGCAGGATGTCGGCGCGCATGCCGGCGCTCACGGCGATCACGGCATCGGCGCCCTCGTAGGCCGCCTGCTCGATCCACGAGGACACCCGGTAGCCGCCGCCCAGCTGCTCGGCCTTCCACGGGCGCAGCGGCTCGAGAGAGTGGGCGCTCAGGACGTGCGGGATGCCGTGCAGTCGCGAGGCCAGGTGGCCGGCCATGTTCGCGTACCACGTGTGCGAGTGCACGAGGTCGGCGCCTGCGCAGTCCTTCGCCATCGGAAGGTTGTGCGCGAGCACGTCCAGCGCCGCGTCGCCCACGCCTCCGCCGAGCGGGTCGTAGCCGATGACGCCGGGCGCGTCGCGAGGGCCGTCGAACGCGCGCACCTCGACGTCGATGTGCTGACGCAGGACGGCAGCGAGCTCCGTGACGTGGACGCCGGCGCCCCCGTACACGTGTGGCGGGTACTCGCGGGTGAGGATGTCTGCTCGCATATCTCCACGGTACTGGGCCCGACTGGGCGATGCGCCCTGACACACGTGGGACACGCGGCCTATGCTGGTCGTATGCCAGCGCAGAAAGTCCTCGCCATCGTCCTCGCAGGAGGTGAGGGCAAGCGCTTGATGCCCCTCACCGCTGCCCGCGCCAAGCCGGCCGTGCCGTTCGGCGGGACCTACCGGCTCGTCGACTTCGCCCTGTCGAACCTCGTGAACTCGCGGTACCTGCACATCGTCGTGCTGACGCAGTACAAGTCGCACTCGATGGACCGTCACATCGCGAGGACCTGGCGCATGTCGCCGCTGCTCGGCAACTACGTCGCGCCGGTGCCGGCGCAGCAGCGCCGCGGCAAGCACTGGTACCTCGGCAGCGCCGACGCGATCTACCAGACGGTGAACATCATCGAGGACGAGAGCCCCGACATCGTCGTGATCGTCGGCGCCGACCACGTGTACCGCATGGACTTCTCGCAGATGGTGGACTCGCACATCGAGACCGGCGCGGACTTCACGGTCGCCGGCATCCGCCAGCCCATCGGCCTCGCGGACCAGTTCGGCGTCATCGACGTCGACAAGGACAACCCGGGCATGATCAAGGCGTTCCTCGAGAAGCCCAAGGACCCCGAGGGCCTGCCGGACTCCCCCGGCGAGGTGCTCGCGTCCATGGGCAACTACGTCGCATCCGTCGAGCCGCTCCTCGAAGCGCTCAAGGCCGACGCTGAGAACGAGAAGTCCAAGCACGACATGGGCGGCGACATCGTCCCCTACTTCGTCGACAAGGGCACCTGCGGCTTCTACGACTTCGTCGACAACGACGTCCCCGGCTCGACCGACCGCGACCGCGACTACTGGCGCGACGTGGGAACGCTCGACTCGTACTACGAGGCCCACATGGACCTCATCGCCGTCATGCCTGTGTTCAACGTCTACAACCGCGAGTGGCCGCTCCACCAGGGGCTCATCACCGAGCCCCCGGCGAAGTTCATCCACTCCGAGGAGGGCCGTCTGGGCCACGCCGCGGACTCGATCGTCTCGCCCGGCGTCATCGTGTCGGGCGCGACCGTGACGGGCTCCGTGCTGTCCCCCGGCGTGCGCCTGCACTCCTGGTCGACGGTGTCTGACTCCGTGCTGCTCGACGACGTCGAGATCAACCGCCATGCCCAGGTCCACCGCGCGATCGTCGACAAGAACGTCGTGGTCGAGGAGGGCGCACGCATCGGCATCGACCGCCAGAGCGACCTCGAGCGAGGCTTCACCGTCACCGAGTCCGGGATCACCGTGGTGCCCAAGGGCACGGTCGTCTCCGCATGAGCGGACGGCTCATCGTCCTCGACGTCGACTCCACGCTCATCACGTCAGAGGTCATCGAGCGCATCGCCGCGCGCGCCGGCACCGAGGCTGAGGTCGCCGCGGTGACCGAGTCCGCGATGCGCGGAGAGATCGACTTCGCCGAGTCCCTGCGTCAGCGGGTCGCGACCCTCGAGGGCGTACCCGACTCGGTGTTCGCCGAGGTGATCGACGAGGTCGAGCTCACCCCGGGCGCCGAGGAGCTCATCGGCACGCTGCAGGGCGAGGGCTGGACCGCCGCGCTCGTCTCAGGCGGGTTCGCCGAGATCGTCGAGTCGCTGGCGGGCCGGGTGGGCATCACCCGCTTCCGCGCCAACCGCCTCGAGGTGGCGGACGGCCGCCTCACGGGTCGCACCGTAGGCCCCGTCATCGACCGCGCGGCGAAGGCCGAGGCGCTCCGGGAGTTCTGCGCTGAGCTCGGCATCTCGCCGGCGGACGCGGTCGCCGTGGGCGACGGCGCAAACGACCTCGACATGATGGCGGCGGCGGGCCTCGGCATCGCCTTCAACGCCAAGCCGCTGGTGCAGGAGCAGGCGGACATCGCCGTGAACTCGCGCAGCCTCGCCGACGTCCTGGACGTCATCGAGCGCTGACTCGCGCGCGGGTGAGCCCCGAGCTCACGCCCGCTCGTGGGGAGCGAGCGCCGGCAGCCCGTCGAGGCTCACGGCGTTCTTGCGCTCTCGATACTCCCGCAGGCCCTCGTCGCCCTTGCCGCGCGCCCAGCGGTCGAGCTCGTCGCGATCCCGCTCGTAGGTCATCAGCGGCACCGACATCCCGCACGAGTCGCTGATGCGCTCCGCGGTCACCACCACGATGGCCCGCGCCCCCGGCTTGTCCGGGAACAGCGCCGCCATCTCCGCCCACACGGGCTGGTCGCGCGTGACGACCGTCGCGGTGCCGTGGACCCTCGCGATCATCGGCGGCCCCTCGAAGGCGCACCACATCAGGGTGATCCGGTCGAGCTGGCGGACATGGGCGATGGTCTCGGCGCCCGATCCCGTGAGGTCGAGGTACGCCACCCGACGGTCGTCGAGCACCACGAGCGTGCCCTCGCCGCCCTTCGGCGACACGTTGACGCGGCCATCCGCGGCCGCGGTCGCGACGAAGAACATCGGCTGTCGCGCGATGAACTCCGCGATGAAGCCGTCGAGGCTGTCATGCTCGGTCGACATCGCGGTCCTCTCCGCCCGAGTCGGTGCCAGCTCTAGAAGTGCGCGTCCGACCGCACCACGTCGGTCAGGACGGCCGAGCGCTGGTCGAGCTCCGACCACGCCACGGGGACGTCGAGGACCGCGGCGGTCCCGGTCGGCAGCCCGTGTGCGACGCGCTGCAGCGCCTTGGTGTCGGAATCGGGGCCCGAGAGCCACGCCGCGGCGGCGGAGATCGTGGGCTCGTGTCCGATCACCACGACCGTCTCCGTGCCCGACGGCACTCGCGTGAGCAGGCTGTGGAGCCCGCCGACGTGCGTCTCGTAGAGGTCGGGCTCGGTGCGCACGGTCGGGCCGGTCCACGCCGGCGACATGAGCTTCCAGGTCTGCTGCGTGCGGTTCGCGGACGACACGAGCACGAGGTCGGGGCTGACGCCAGCGCCGGCCAGCAGCTTGCCCAGCTCGGTCGCGGACGAGCGTCCCTCGAGCGTGAGGGCACGGTCGTGGTCCGACAGCGCCCCGGAGGGCGCCTCGGCCTTGGCATGACGGACGAGCACGAGGGTGGCCATGCGCCTACTGTCCCATCGCGTGCACGCCGCCGTCTACGTGGATCATCTCGCCCGTGGTCGCCGGGAACCAGTCGCTCAGCAGGGCGGTGACGGCCTTCGCGGTGGGCTCGGTCGCCTCGGAGTCCCAGCCCAGCGGCGCGCGCTCGGACCAGTTGCCCTCCATCTGGTCGAAGCCGGGGATGTGGCGGGCGGCGGTGGTCTTGATCGGGCCGGCCGACACCACGTTGCACCGGATCCCGTGGGGCCCGAGGTCGCGCGCGAGGTAGCGGTTGACGGCCTCGAAGGACGCCTTCGCGACGCCCATCCAGTCGTAGACGGGCCAGGCGAAGCGGCCGTCGAACGTGAGACCGACCACGGAGCCTCCGGCGCTCATGAGCGGCAGCGTCGCCTGGGCCAGGGCCTTGAGCGAGTACGCGGAGATGTGGATCGCCGTCGCGACGTCGTCCCACTCGCCCGTCATGAAGTTGCCGCCCATGACGGACTGGGGCGCGAAGCCGATCGAGTGGACCACGCCGTCGAGGTGCGGCACGTGCTCCTTCACCTGGTCCGCGAGCGCGTCGAGGTGCTCCGGGTTGGTGACGTCGAGCTCGACCACGGGCGCCTCGACCGGCAGCCGCCGGCCCATCGCCTGGGTGATCTTGAGCGTGCGACCGACGCCGGTGAGGACGACGGTCGCGCCCTGCTCCTGGCACAGCCGCGCCACGTCGAAGGCGATCGAGCCCTCGGTCAGGACTCCGGTCACGAGGACATTCTTGCCATCAAGCATTCCCATGGCTCGAAGCCTAGCGGGGCGTCCGCCGCCCCTCCCACCGCTAGGTGGTCGTGTCGCTAGTGGCCCATCCCGAGGCCGCCGTCGACCGGGATCACGGCCCCCGAGACGTAGCCGGCCTCGTCCGACGCGAGGTAGACGGCCGCCGCGGCGACCTCGTCGGCGCTGCCGAAGCGCTTAGCGGGGATGGTCGCCTCGTACTGCTTGACCGTGTCCTCGGCGAGCTCCGCGGTCATGTCGGTCGTGATGAAGCCCGGCGCGATGACGTTGGCGGTGATGCCGCGGGCACCGAGCTCGCGGGTGACGGACCGCGCCATGCCGACGAGCGCGGACTTCGACGACGAGTAGTTGACCTGGCCGGGGTTGCCCATGAGCCCCACGACGGAGCCCACGAGGATGATGCGACCGAAGCGCTGGCGGATCATCGACTGCGAGGCGCGGCGCACGCAGCGGAAGGTGCCGGTGAGGTTGGTCTCGAGGACGTCCGCGAAGTCCTCGTCCGACATGCGCATGAGCAGCCCGTCGCGCGTGATGCCGGCGTTCGCCACCAGGATCTCGACCCGGCCGTGGCGCTCCTCGAGGGCGTCGAACGCGGCGTTCACCGCGTCGGAGTCGGTGATGTCGGCGATCTCGCCGTCCACTCCGTCGGGCAGCGTGCCGCTGCGGTGCAGCGAGCTGACGGTGTAGCCGGCGGCGACGAAGCGCTCGGCGAGGGCGCGGCCGATGCCGCGGTTGGCTCCGGTGACGAGGACGTGGCGTGACATGAGGGCAACGGTAGTCCACCGTCCGCTCCCGACGGCGCCCGAGCGCGGTCCGTCGACGGCCGTCGACAGCGCGATGGTCACCGTTTCGTAACACCCTCAGAAGGGTGTCGGCAGCGGCAGAACTTGTTGGTACTGTGGCCCAGTCGAAACGTTTGGATACGCAATGGTGAGCATCCACCGTCGCACAAAGGGGAGTGACGAATGACCACGGACGACACGGCCGCGCGCACCGCTCGCGCACCACGGCGCCTGAGCAACGCTGGGCGCCTGAGCGCCCTCGGCGCCGTCGCGGCTCTCGCCCTCACCGCCTGCGCGGGTGGCGACGACGGCTACGTCGACGCCTACTTCGACAACGGCGACCCCATCTACGCCCCTCACAAGGTCGCGCTGTTCGACGAGGCGGGCACGCCCCGCTGCGAGCAGCCGATCGCGTGGCAGCGCGTCGAGACGCGCGGCCGCTCCTACACCTCCACCGGCGGGCTCGTCACCGCGTGGCTGTTCGAGGTCATGAACAACGAGACCAACCCCGACAGCGCCACGGACGAGCGCGAGAAGGGCAAGCTCGAGCGCGCGCTGGGCAGCACGGACCGCATGTACGAGTGGACCGACCCCGCGTTCGATGCCGAGAACGGCATCTCCTCCCCCGGCGACCTCGACGGGCTCAAGGCCGAGTGGCAGACCCACCTCGAGGGGCTCGGCACCGAGGCGGCGCTCGACCAGTACGCGCGTCCCGGCGACAGCTGGCTGGTGACGCCGACCGCGACCTACACGATCCGCCGCATCACCGACGTCGAGGGGTTCATCGAGGAGAACGACATCCCCACGACGTTCAACGGCCAGCGCAACGACTACGCCGGCGCCATGGACCGCGAGACGGGGATCGAGTACCTCATGGTGACGTCGCGCGAGACGGGTGAGGCCATCCTCATGACCGCCGACGACCGCCTCACCATCGAGGAGGGCTCGGAGCTCTTCAACGAGTACGAGATCGACCTGAGCGTGGGCTTCCCGGACGACCCTGAGGCCCGCCTGGTGCTCGCGAACGACCAGTGCCCCGCCATCGACGGCACCCAGGGCTCGCGATTCTGGGTCTACGAGTTCGAGATGCTCGAGTCCGTCGAGCAGGAGCCCGTCTCGCTGCTGTGACGCTGGACTGACCACGAGGGCCTGTCGCCGCTGCCGCGGTGGCAGGCCCTCGTGCGTGCCGCGACTAGCATCGGGGGGTGTCCAGCCGCCACCCGTCCATCCCGCGCATCGTCGCGACGATGGCGGTCGCTCTTGCCGTGAGCGCCGTCGCGGTGATGCTCGGCTTCTGGCAGCACGGTAGGCACGTGGATCGGGCCGATGCGCGGGCCGCCTTCGATGCGGCCGCGCAGGCCCCCGTGGGTCCCCTCGCGGAGGTCGTGCCGCCCTCGGCGGTCGACGAGCTGCCCCCGGGCGCCGAGTGGCGCACGGTGACGGCGACCGGCACCTTCGACCCCGAGTCGCTCACCGTGCTGCGGTCGCGCCCGGTCGACGGGACCCCGGCGTGGCAGTACCTCGCATGGCTCGACACCGACGACGGCCGGTCGCTTGAGGTGAGCCTCGGCTGGATCCCGCGGCCGGGACCCGAGGAGGACCCCGCCGTCCCGGAGCTCGACCCCGCCGAGACCGTCACGGTCACGGGCGTGCTGCGCTCCTGGGAGCCGGACGACGGCAAGGAGCCCACCGCATCGTCCGTCACCCGGATCACCCCGGCGCAGCTGCCCGAGCCCACGCACGATCCCGTGCCCGGCTACCTCATGGCTCGGGAGGTGTGCGGCTCGCACGGCTGCTCCCCCGCCGCCGTCGGCGAGCCCGTGCCGCTGCCCGAGCTCACGCTCGGACCGCACCTGTCGTACGCCTGGCAGTGGTGGCTGTTCGCGGCCATGGCGCCGGTCGGCGGCGTGCTGCTGCTGCGGCGCGACGCCCGGCTCCACGCCGAAGGTGCCGGGCCGGCGCCGGAGAGGTCCACGCCGCCCCCAGCCCGCGCATCGGCCCCCCGTCGGCGCCGCGAGCTGAGCGACGAGGAGATCGAGGACGCCCTCTAGCGGCTTCCTGCCCCTGCCCCACTCAGGTTCCAGGGTGGACGGAGGTCAGGCGAGCGAGATGAGGTCCTTGTAGGACTCGTTGTAGAGGTCCTCGACCGCGTCGGGCAGCAGCAGCACCCGCTCGGGCTCGAGCGCCTCGACGGCACCCTCGTCGTGCGTCACCAGGACGACGGCGCCCTCGTACGAGTGCAGGGCGTTGAGGATCTCGGCGCGCGAGGCCGGGTCCAGGTTGTTGGTGGGCTCGTCGAGCAGCAGCACGTTCGCCTGCGACACCACGAGGGTCGCGAGCGCGAGCCGCGTCTTCTCCCCGCCGGACAGCACGCGCGCGGGCTTGTCCGCGTCGTCGCCGCTGAACAGGAACGAGCCGAGTACGCCGCGCACGCCTGCGTCGTCGAGGTCGGGCGCCGCGTGACGCATGTTCTCCTGCACGGTCGCGTCGAGGTCGAGGGTGTCGTGCTCCTGGGCGTAGTAGCCGAGCTTCAGCCCGTGGCCCGCGTCGACGGTGCCCGTGTCCGCCTGCTCGACGCCTGACAGCAGCCGCAGCAACGTGGTCTTGCCTGCGCCGTTCAGGCCGAGCACGACGACCTTCGACCCGCGGTCGATCGCGAGGTCCACGTCCGTGAACACCTCGAGCGAGCCGTAGTTCTTGGACAGGCCCGAGGCGGTGAGCGGCGTCTTGCCGCACGCGGCCGGCGTCGGGAAGCGCAGCGCCGCGACCCTGTCGGACTGTCGCTCGCTCTCCGTCTCCGCGAGCATGCGCTCGGCGCGCTTGAGCATCTGCTGCGCCGCGACCGCCTTGGTCGCGGAGGCGCGCATCTTGTTGGCCTGGGCGACCAGGGCGGTCGCCTTCTTCTCGGCGTTGGCGCGCTCGCGGTGGCGGCGACGTTCGTCGTCCTCGCGCTGCTTGAGGTAGAGGTCCCAGCCGAGCGCGTACTGGTCGATCACGCCCCGGTTGGCGTCCAGGTGGAACACCTTGTTCACCACGGTGCGGATGAGGTCGACGTCGTGGGAGATGACGATGAGCCCGCCGCTGTACTGCGCGAGGAACGTGCGCAGCCACACGATCGAGTCCGCGTCGAGGTGGTTGGTCGGCTCGTCCAGCAGCAGCGTCTCCGCGTCGGAGAACAGGATCCGCGCGAGCTCGACGCGGCGGCGCTGGCCTCCGGACAGCGTGCCGAGCGGCTGGGCGAGGATGCGCTCGGACAGGCCCAGGTTGGCGGCGATGCGCTGCGCCTCGGACTCCGCGGCGTATCCGCCTGCGGCGCGGAAGCGCTCCTCGAGACGCGGGTAGCGCTCCATGGCCTTGTCGCGGGCGGCGTCGTCGTCGCCGGCCATGGCCTCCTCGGCCTCGCGCATCTTGCCCGCGAGCCCTCCGAGGTCGCGCACCTCGAGGATGCGGTGCACGGCGAGCTGCTCGAGGTCGCCCGTGCGTGGGTCCTGCGGCAGGTAGCCGATGCGACCCTTCTGGATCGCCTTGCCCGCTGAGGGCAGCCCTTCGCCCGCGAGGATGCGCGTGAGCGTGGTCTTCCCTGCGCCGTTGCGGCCGACGAGGCCGATGCGGTCGCCCGCGTTCACATGGAACGACGTGGGGTGCAGCAGCACCCGCGCGCCGATGCGCATCTCGAGCTCCTGGGCGGCGATCAACGAAATACCCCTCGCGTGATGACGTGGTTCTTGTACGGTCCCGACAATGTTCGCGCACCGACCCCGTCGGAGGCCGATGCGCGCTGGCGCCCGCCGGTAGCGTGAGCGCCGATCCATTGTCCCATCAGCAGGAGGACCTCGATGCGCCGTCACGTCAACGGGCCCACCATCGCCCTCGTCGCGGTCTTCGCGGCCTTCATCGCCGCCTCCACCGCGGTCCCGGAGGTGACTCTCGCCGGGGGCATCCCGCTCACGCTGCAGACCTTCGCCGTGGTGCTCGCGGGCCTGTGCCTGGGGCCGTGGCGCGGCTCGGCCGCGGTGCTGCTCTACCTCGTCGTCGGGCTCGCGGGTGCGCCCATCTTCGCCAACACGATGGGCGGCATCGGAGTCCTCGCCGGCGCGACGGGCGGCTACCTCGTGGGCATGGTGATCGCCGCGTGGGTCGTGGGCGCGCTCGCGGCCTGGAATCGCCGTCGCGGCACACTCAACGTGTGGACGCTCATCGCGTCCGGCCTCGTGTCGATCCCCGTCATCTACGCCGTGGGAGTGCCGTGGCTCGCGGTGCGCACGGGGCTGCCCGTGTGGCAGTCGGCCGAGGGCTGCACGTCCATCCTTGACACCTCCGACTCGTGTCTCACGGCGCTGAGCGTCGGGGTCATCCCCTTCCTGCCGGGCGACCTGATCAAGGTGGTCCTCGCCGCCGTCGTCGCGAGCATCATCCACCGGGCCTACCCCCAGCTGCTGCCGGGCCGCCGCGTGCCCGTGCCCTCGGACGTGGACCGCACGGAGGCCACGACCGCATAACCTTGACGCATGATCGAGTTCAAGGATGCGAGCGTCATCGCGCCCGATTCCGGTGTCCGCATCCTCGAGCCGACGTCGCTGACGCTCACCGAGCGCCACGTCTCCATCATCGGGGCCAATGGTGGCGGCAAGTCGACGCTGGTGCGGATGATCAACGGTCTGGTGCCGCCCACCGAGGGGTCGGTCGAGGTCGAGGGCCTCGACGTCGTCAAGCACGGGCCGCGCGTCAGGCGCCTGGTCGGCTTCCTCTTCACGGACCCGTCCGCGCAGCTCATCATGCCCACGGCGATCGAGGACGTGATGCTGTCCCTGCGTCGCACGATCGACAAGAAGGACGAGCGGGCTGAGGCCGCCCTCGCCGCGCTCGAGGAGATCGGGCTCGGCGAACGCGCCGAGGTCTCCGTCAACGCTCTGAGCGGCGGCCAGCGCCAGCTGCTCGCGCTCGCGGGCGTGCTCGCCGTGACCCCGTCGATCCTCATCGCGGACGAGCCGACCACGCTGCTCGACCTGCGGTGGCGGGCTCACGTCGGGTCGCTGCTGCGGTCGCTGCCTGTCCAGCTCATCGAGGTCACCCACGACCTCGACTCCGCGTCCCGAGCCGAGCGCACCATCGTCATCGACGACGGCTCGGTCGCGTTCGATGGCTCCCCGGTCGAGGCCGTCGCGTACTACCGCGACCTCATGTTCGGACGGGTGTCGCGCCGGGAGCGCTCATGATCTCGATGCTCGGGCTGTACCGGCCGCGCCAGACGCCGTTGCACGCGGCTCCGACGTGGTTCAAGGTGCTCGGGCTCATCGCCATCACGGTCACCACCGTCCTCATCGAGGACCCCGTCACGTCCGTCGGCATCATGTGCGCCTGCGTGCTGCTGCTGATCTCCACGGAGCCGCCGGCGAAGGCGACGCTCTACGCGATGATGGGCACCGTCGTGGTCGCGGCGCTGTCCGGCTCGCTGCACATGTGGCGCGGGGACTACGCACGCGCGATCGACATCGCCGCGGACCTCATCGGCGTCGTCGCTCTCGCGCTCGCGGTGACCTGCTCGACGTCCATGGCCGCGATGCTCGACTTCGTGTCCGCGGCGGCCCGGCCGATCCGGTTCCTCCTGCCGCCCGAGACCCTCGGACTCATGTTCGCGCTCATGCTGCGCGCGCTGCCCGAGGTCGCGCGCCTCTACCTCGAGTCGCGCATGGCGGCACGCGCGCGCGGCCTCGACCGCTCGATCCGCGCCGTCGTGTTCCCCACGACCACCCGCACCGTGGGGTTCGCCCTTCAGCTCGGCCAGGCCCTCCACGCCCGAGGGATCGCCGAGGAGGCCCGGATGTCGCGCAAGGACCGGCGCGCGGAGCGGGCCGAGGCGCAGCAGGCGACGGCGCAGGCGGAGTCCTCGGCGCTCGCGGCGCGCGGTCTCGCTCCGGACGCATCCGGCTCGAGCAGCGCCGATGCGCGCGCCGGCGCGGGTGCGGCCGCGGCGGCGGGAGTCACCACGGGCAGCGCCGATGCGCGTGCCACCTCGGGCGCGGCTGTCGGCGCCAGCGACGCGACCAGCCCGGCGTTCGGCGATGATGCCAAGCCCGGCTCGGAGGACGGCGCACGCGCGGCAGACGGAGCCAGCACGGACGTTGACACTCAGAGCGACGGCCAGAGCGACTCGCCGAGCCACGGCGAGAGCGAGGTCGCGGCGCCGAGCCGCTGGGGCCGCCGAGCGCGCCGCCAGCAGCGCTCGCAGCAGGCAACTGACCACGCTCCGGCAGGCCAGGTCTCCGCTCCCGACGCCGATGGCGCCGATGCCACCGCCTCGGACCGCGACCCGGCCGCGCCCGGTGCACCGTCCAGCGAACGGCACGACCTCAGCCGCGACGAGGCGTTCGACATCCTCATCAACGGCGGCGCGCGGCGCGATCGGAACGCCTGATACCAGCGCGGTCGCGGGACGCGGCGGCTAGGCTGGCTCGCAGATCCGCTCACGCTGGGAGGCGTGCATGACGCAGCCTGACATCGCCACGGAGCCCGCCGGGCACTCGCGTCGCCCGCTGTCCGCGCCGGTGCTCACGGCGATGGTCGTCGGCACCATGGTCGGGGCCGGCGTCTACTCCCTACCGTCCTCGTTCGCCGCCTCGACCGGGGTGTACGGGGCTCTCGTCGCGTGGGCGGTGGCCGGCGGCGGCATGCTCGCCCTCGCGTTCGTGTTCCAGCGCCTGGCCACGGCCCGCCCCGATCTCGACTCGGGCATCTTCGCGTACGCGAAGGCGGGGTTCGGCGACTACGTGGGCTTCCTGTCCGGGTTCGGGTACTGGACGAGCGCGTGCGTCGCGAACGTCACGTACTGGGTGCTCATCGCCTCGACCGTCGGCACCATCGCGCCCGTCTTCGGCGAGGGCGACACGGTCGCCGCGCTCGTGCTGGGCACGGCCGGCATCTGGACCTTCCACCTCATCATCCAGCGCGGGGTGCGCCGCGCGACCCTGATCAACGGGATCGCGACGGTCGCGAAGCTCGTGCCGCTCGCGCTGTTCATCGTCGTCATCGCCTTCAGCGGGTTCTCGTGGGACACGTTCACGGACAACCTCGCCGGCGACCCGAGCCTGGGGTCGCTCGGCGACCAGGTGCGGTCGACCATGCTCGTCACGGTGTTCGTGTTCATCGGCATCGAGGGCGCGAGCGTCTACTCGCGGTGGGCCAAGCGGCGCGAGGACGTGGGTCGCGCGACCGTCATGGGGTTCCTGTCGGTGCTCGCGATCTTCGTCGCGGTGACGATGCTGAGCTACGGGGTCCTTCCGCGTGCCGAGCTCGCCGAGCTGCGCCAGCCGTCCGCCGCCGGAGTCCTCGAGGCGGCGGTCGGCACGTGGGGTGCCTGGGCCATCGGCATCGGCCTGATCGTGTCGGTGCTCGGCGCCTACCTGGCATGGTCGCTGCTCGCGGTCGAGTCGCTGTTCATGACCGCGCGCAGCGGCGACGCGCCGCGCTTCCTGGACCACACGAGCGCCCGCTCGGTTCCCACCCGCGCGCTGCTCGCGACGTCGCTGGTCACGCAGCTGTTCCTGCTCGTCGCGCTCACCGCCGAGAGCGCTTTCGACTTCTCGCTCGAGCTCACGAGCGCGCTCGCGATCCTGCCGTACCTGCTCACCGCGGGCTTCGGCCTCAAGGTCGCGCTCGGCGACCGCCGCCTCGCGGGCCCGCTCGCTGCCGCCGCGGTCGCCACGGTCTACGCGATCTACCTCGTGTACGCGATGGGCACCACCTACGTGCTGCTCGCGCTCATCATCTACGCGCCAGCATCGGCGATCTACGCCTACGCGCGCCGCGAGCGAGGCAAGCGCGTCTTCACCGCCGCGGAGGCGATCCTGTGCGCCCTCGCGACCGCCGGCGCGGTGCTGGGCGTGGTCGCCCTCGTGGCCGGCTGGGTGTCGCTCTAATCCGTCGCGTCGTCGAGCATCGCGACCAGCGCGAGCGTCGTGGTCCAGGAGCGAATCGTCATGTCGGCGTACATGGGCGTGCCGACGACCTTGGACATCCTGCTCTTGGT
Organism: Demequina sp. NBRC 110056; assembly: GCF_002090155.1. Classification (GTDB taxonomy): domain Bacteria; phylum Actinomycetota; class Actinomycetes; order Actinomycetales; family Demequinaceae; genus Demequina. The sequence continues at coordinate 620,532 of NZ_BBRM01000002.1, forward strand.
GCGCTCGGCGCTGAGGCGTTGGAAGTAGACGGCTCCCTCCCCAGCCCACGCCGTGTCCACGCCCTCGCGGATGCCGAACGCGGCGAGCGCATCGGCGCTGCTCACCCCGGGGCGCAGGAAGGCGACGTCGCTGTGGAACGTGTCGGGGGCCTCGCCGAAGCCCTCGGGTGCGTCGTGCACCGCGGTGCGCAGCGCATCGGCGGTCAGCGCCACGACCACCGTGTCGACGTCGAACTCCTCGGCGAGGGCGCGCTCGACGGCGGTCGCGACCGTCGCCGGCGCCCGCCGCGGGGCGCCTAGCAGCACGTTGCCCGACTGGATGTAGGTGCGCACGCCGGCGTAGCCGCGCTCCTCGAGGGCCTCGCGGAGGCGCGCCATCGGCACGGGGCGGCGTCCGCCCACGTTGATGCCGCGGATCAGCGCGACGTGCGTGGCGCCGGCCACGGCTCGCTCAGATGTTGAAGCCGAGGGCGCGCAGCTGCTCGCGGCCGTCGTCGGTGATCTTGTCCGGGCCCCACGGCGGCATCCACACCCAGTTGATGCGGAAGCCGTCGACGATCCCGTCGAGCGCCTGGCCCGTCTGATCCTCGATGACGTCGGTCAGCGGGCAGGCCGCGGACGTGAGCGTCATGTCGATGACGGCGTGCTGGTTCTCGTCGAGCGCGACGCCGTACACGAGGCCCAGGTCGACGACGTTGATCCCGAGCTCGGGGTCGATGACGTCGCGCAGGGCCTCCTCGACGTCGGCCGCGTTCGACGGGGCGGTGGTCTCGGTCATGACTCGTCCTTTCGTGCCTGGATGAGCGCGTCCTTGAACGCCATCCATCCCAGCATGGCGCACTTGATGCGCGCCGGGTACTTGCCCACTCCGACGAACGCCGTGGCGTCGCCGAGCAGGTCCTCCTTGTCGTCGTCCAGTCCCTCGCCCTTGGCCTGCATGAGGTCACGGAACGCGTCCATCGCGGACTCCGCCTCCGCGAGCGTGTGGTCCTCGACCAGGTCGTGCAGCACGGACACCGACGCCTGCGAGATCGAGCAGCCCTGGCCCTCCCAGGACACCGACGCGACACGATCGCCGTCGAGCCCGACCCGAAGCGTGACCTCGTCGCCGCACGTGGTGTTGACCTGGTGCGACTGCCCCACCTGGATCAGGCCGGGGTCGGTCAGTCCGCGACCGTGCGCCTCGCGGGCGTGGTCCATGATGACCTGCTGGTACATCTGCTCAAGGCTGCTCATGCGCTCACTCCGAAGAAGCTCGGGACGGTCGCGAGCGCCTCGACGAAGGCGCGGGCGTCATCCTGGGTCGTGTACACGTGGCCGCTCGCGCGGGTCGATCCGGTGACGCCGAGGCGCCGGTGCAGCGGCTGGCCGCAGTGGTGGCCCACTCGCGCGGCGATGCCGCGGTCGTCGAGCACCTGACCCACGTCGTGCGGGTGGACGCCGTCGACCGCCACGGCCGCGAGGCCGATGACGTCCGTGGCACCCGAGTCCCACGCCGGGCCGAGCAGGCGCACGCCCGGGATGTCGGCGACGCCCTCGCGAAGGATGGCCGCGAGCTCGCGCTCGTGCGCCGCGACGGCGTCCATGCCCAGGGCGGACAGGTAGCGCGCCGCGGCGGCCATGCCCACCGCCTGGGCGACGGGCTGGGTCCCCGGCTCGTGGCGCATCGGCGCCTCCTGCCAGGAGGTGGTCTCCATCGTGACGGTCTTGACCGCTCCCCCGCCGAACACCGCAGGCGGCAGCGCGTCGAGCAGGGCCTTGCGGCCGAACAGCGCGCCGATGCCGGTGGGACCGAGCATCTTGTGCCCGCTGAACGCCATGAAGTCCACGTCGAGAGCGGCGACGTCGACCGGCAGGTGCGGCACGGACTGGCACCCGTCGAGCACCGTGAGCGCGCCGACCTCCTTGGCCCGGGCCACCAGCGTCTCCACGGGGCTGATGACGCCCGTGATGTTCGACGCGTGGGTGAAGGCGAGCACGCGGGTGCGCTCGGTCACCACGGTGTCGAGCCGATCGAGGTCGAGCCTGCCATCGTCGTCCACCGGGATCCACCGCAGGGTGGCGCCCGTGCGGACGGCGAGCTGCTGCCACGGCACGAGGTTCGCGTGGTGCTCGGCCTCGGTGACGCAGATCTCGTCGCCGGGCCCGATGCGGAACGCAGCCGACTCCTCTCCGCCGATGCCGGCGGAGGCGTTGCCGATCGCGCCGGCCACGAGGTTGAGCGCCGCGGTGGCGTTCTCGGTCCACACGATCTCGTCGGCACGCGCGCCCACGAAGGCGGCGACCTCGGCGCGCGCCGCCTCGAACAGGCCGGTGGCCTCCTCGGCGAGCAGGTGCGCGCCGCGCGCGACGGCTCCGTTGTGACGCTCGTTGAACTCGCGCTCGGCGTCGAGCACCGCGCGCGGCTTCTGAGCGGTCGCCCCCGAATCCAGGTACACGAGCGGCTTCCCATTCCTGACCGTGCGGGTCAGGAGCGGGAAGTCGTCACGCACGTCGGGGAAGGTCACGAAGAGCTCCGGGATGCCTACGCGTCCACCAGGAAGCGGTCGTAGCCCTCGGCCTCGAGACGCTCGGCGAGCTCGGGGCCGCCCTGCTCCGCGACGCGGCCGTTCACGAAGACGTGGACGTAGTCGGGCTTGATGTAGTTCAGGATGCGCGTGTAGTGGGTGATGAGCATGACGCCCAGGCCCGTGTTCTCGGCGACGCGGTTGACGCCCTCGGAGACGATGCGCAGCGCGTCGACGTCGAGGCCGGAGTCGGTCTCGTCGAGGATCGCGATCTTGGGCTGCAGGAGCTCCATCTGGAGGATCTCGTGGCGCTTCTTCTCGCCGCCCGAGAAGCCCTCGTTGACGTTGCGCTCGGCGAACGACGGGTCCATGCGCAGGTTCTCCATCGAGACCTTCACGTCCTTGACCCAGGTGCGCAGCTTGGGGGCCTCGCCATCGAGCGCGGTCTTGGCGGTGCGCAGGAAGTTCGAGACCGACACGCCGGGGACCTCGACCGGGTACTGCATCGCGAGGAACAGGCCCGCCTTGGCGCGCTCGTCGACGCTCATCTCGAGGACGTTCTCGCCGTCGAGCAGCACCTCGCCCTCGGTGATCTGGTACTTGGGGTGGCCCGCGATCGAGTAGGCCAGCGTGGACTTGCCGGAGCCGTTGGGCCCCATGATGGCGTGCGTCTCACCGGAGTTGATGGTGAGGTCCACGCCCTTCAGGATCTGCTTGGTGCCCTCGGGGGTCTCCACGGAGGCGTGGAGGTTCTTGATCTCGAGAGTGCTCATGGTTGTTACCTCTTTCGGAAGTTCAGGTCAGGAAGTCTTGGGGTTGTCCACGTCGACGAGCACGCGCTCGCCGTCGATGCGGACGGGATAGGTCGCCACGGGGGTCATGGCGGGCAGCTCGTCGGGCACGCCGGTGCGCACGTCGAAGCGGGAGCCGTGGGCCCAGCACTCGATGTGGCAGCCCTCGACATCACCCTCGGCGAGGGGGACCTCGCCGTGCGTGCACATGCCGCCGATGGCGTAGTAGTCGCCGTCGTCGGAACGCACGATCGCCACGGGGGTGTCGGAGCCGTCGGCAAGCGTGAGGTCGGCCTGGAGCGCCGTGCCCGGCGCCAGGTCGCTCACGCTGCACGCGAGCTGCTCGCTCACGCCTCGTCCTCCACCAGCTCGTCCTCGAAGTGCTCGAGCTCGAGGTCGATCTCACGCATGAGACCCTCCTCGACCTCCGGCACGCCGATCTGGTGGATCAGGTCGGCGAAGAAGCCGCGGACCACGAGCTTGCGGGCCTTGTCCTCGGGGATGCCGCGCGAGCGCAGGTAGAACATCTGCTCGTCGTCGAAGCGACCCGTCGCGGACGCGTGTCCTGCGCCCTCGATCTCGCCGGTCTCGATCTCCAGGTTGGGGACGGAGTCGGCGCGCGCGCCGTCGGTGAGGACCAGGTTGCGGTTGAGCTCGTAGGTGTCGGTGCCCTCGGCCTCGGCACGGATCAGCACGTCGCCGATCCACACCGAGCGAGCCGTCTTGCCCGCCAGCGCGCCCTTGTACGCCACGTTCGAGTGGCACTTGGGGGCGTTGTGGTCGATGAAGGTGCGGTGCTCGAGGTGCTGGCCCGAGTCCGAGTAGTACAGGCCCAGCAGCTCAGCGGAGCCACCCGTGCCCTCGTACTCCGCGGTGACGGCGAGGCGCACGGCCTTGCCTCCGAGCGAGACCGCCACGTGCTTGTACGTCGCGTCGCGCCCCACACGGGCGTGGTGGGTGCCGGCGTGGACGGCGTCGTCGTCCCACTGCTGGATCGAGACGACCTTGAGCTGCGCGCCGTCGGCCGTGACGACCTCGACGTTGCCGGCGTGGGCACCGGTGCCGCGGTGCTCGAGGATGACCGTCGCCTCGGCGAACTGGCCGGCCTCGAGGACGATGTGCGACCGCGAGGTGGCGTGGCCCGTGACCGCGATGCGGATGGGCTCCGCGACCTGGGTGTTCGCCGGCACCTTGACGTGCAGGGCGTCGACCGAACCGGCCGACGCGATCGCCGCGATGCGGTCCTCGGGGACCAGCACGGTGCCGCGCGGACCCTCGCCGATGGCGAGCGAGCCTACGGTCACGCCCTCGGGCGCGGTGACGTCGACGGACGCGCCATCAGCGGGCGCCTCGGCCTGGTCGAGGACGGGGGCGAGGTCGCGCAGAGCCGAGAACCGGTACTCCTCGTCACGGGGGCCAGGCATCTCGAACGCGTCCACGTCGAACGACGTGAAGCGCTCGCCGCGCGAGCCCTCGGGGATGACGACGCCGTGGCTGTGCGCGGCGTCTGCGGTGGCCTGCGAGTGATCGGTGGTGGTCAACCGACACTTCCTTCCATCTGAAGCTCGATGAGGCGGTTGAGCTCGAGCGCGTACTCCATGGGCAGCTCGCGCGCGATGGGCTCGACGAACCCGCGCACGATCATGGCCATCGCCTCGGTCTCCTCCATGCCTCGGGACATGAGGTAGAACAGCTGGTCCTCGGACACCTTCGAGACGGTCGCCTCGTGGCCCATGTGCACGTCGTCCTCGCGGACGTCGACGTACGGGTACGTGTCGGAGCGGCTGATCTGGTCGACGAGCAGCGCGTCGCACAGCACGTTCGACTTGGAGTTCTTGGCGCCCTCGAGGACCTGCACGAGGCCGCGGTACGAGGTGCGGCCGCCGCCACGGGCGACGGACTTCGAGATGATCGAGCTCGACGTGTTGGGAGCCGCGTGGACCATCTTGGCGCCAGCGTCCTGGTGCTGGCCCTCACCCGCGAAGGCGATCGACAGCGTCTCGCCGCGCGCGTGCTCGCCGAGCATGAAGATCGCCGGGTACTTCATGGTGACCTTCGAGCCGATGTTGCCGTCGACCCACTCCATGGTGGCACCCTCGGCGGCCGTGGCGCGCTTGGTGACGAGGTTGTACACGTTGTTCGACCAGTTCTGGATGGTCGTGTAGCGCACGCGGGCGTTCTTCTTGACGATGATCTCGACGACCGCGGAGTGCAGCGAGTCGGACGAGTAGATGGGCGCGGTGCAGCCCTCGACGTAGTGCACGTACGAGCCCTCGTCGGCGATGATCAGCGTGCGCTCGAACTGGCCCATGTTCTCCGTGTTGATGCGGAAGTAGGCCTGCAGCGGGATCTCGACGTGGACGCCCGGCGGGACGTAAACGAACGAGCCACCCGACCACACGGCGGTGTTGAGCGCAGCGAACTTGTTGTCGCCGGCCGGGATCACCGTGCCGAAGTACTGCTCGAACAGCTCCGGGTGCTCCTTGAGCGCGGTGTCCGTGTCGAGGAAGATGACGCCCTGCTCCTCGAGGTCCTCGCGGATCTGGTGGTAGACCACCTCGGACTCGTACTGAGCCGCGACGCCCGCGACGAGGCGCTGCTTCTCCGCCTCCGGGATGCCCAGCTTGTCGTACGTCGCCTTGATGTCCTCGGGCAGGTCCTCCCAGCTGGTGGCCTGCTTCTCCGTGGAGCGGACGAAGTACTTGATGTTGTCGAAGTCGATGCCGGTGAGGTCGGACCCCCAGTGCGGCATGGGCTTCTTGTCGAACAGGCGCAGACCCTTGAGTCGCTGGTTCAGCATCCACTCCGGCTCGCTCTTGAGCGCGGAGATGTTGCGGACCACGGCCTCGGACAGGCCGCGCTGCGCGATCGCGCCCGCGTCGTCGGAGTCGTGCCAGCCATACTCGTAGCCGCCGATCGACGCGATGATCTCCTCATCGGTCTGAGTGGGGGCGTTGTCGGTGGGGGTGCTCATGGTCATCCTTCCTTGGCGGTCACCGCGGTGACCGGGATGGTCGTGGTGCACACGTGGGCTCCGCCTGCCAGGGTCGACAGGCGCTGGACATGGACGTCGAGGACGCGGGAGAACGCGCGCGTCTCCGCCTCGCACCACTCGGGTGCCTCCTCGGCGATGGACTGCACGGGGCAATGCCCCTGGCACAGCTGGACGGTGAAGCCTCCGGGTCCGGGTCGCACGGAGGTCGCGTAGCCCTGCTCGGCAAGCGATCGGGACAGCGCCTCGACGCGCTCCTCCATTGTCGCATCCGCGGGGACCGCGGCGCGCAACGTCTCCTCGAGCTCAGCGAGCTTGCCGTCGACGAACTCGCTCAGGTTGCCGTGCTCGCGCATGAAGGACACCGCGTCGACGGCGACCGACGAGTAGGCGGTCGTGAGGGAGCGCTGTCCCTCGGTGGTGGCGACATAGGACTTCGCGGGGCGTCCCCGGCCGCGCACGTGGGTGCCGGGCTGCTCGTGCTCGGTGATGAGCGCATCGTCCGCGAGCGCGGACAGGTGCCGACGCACGCCCGCAGGGGTGACGCCGAGCTCCGCCGCGAGGGTCGCGGCGGTGATGGGACCGGCGGAGGCGATGAGCCCCAGCACGCGGTCACGAGTGGTGTCAGTTCCCACGGTTCGCTCCTCACGCACGGCTGTCCTGTGAACGTGTCTCCAGGGGTGCACTCTTAGGAACGATTGTCGTGCCGAAAATAGTTCCTCGCAAGCAAGGGAAGCCTTACCGAACCGTTGCGTAATTCGGCGGTGGCGGGCAGTCGCGCGCGGCAGAAATAGGATGGTCGGGTGCTGACCAGGATCCTTGACGTCATCTCGCGCCGCGCCCGGCTGTTCCTGATCGCGAACATCATCGCGCAGGCCGGGATCATCGTCACCGGCGGCGTGGTGCGCCTCACGGGGTCCGGGCTCGGCTGCTCCACGTGGCCCCAGTGCGAGCCCGGCAGCTTCACGCCCGAGTTCCACCCCGAGCAGTGGTTCCACCCCGCCGTCGAGTTCGGCAACCGCATGCTCACCTTCGTGCTCGCGATCGTGGCGCTCGGCGTCGCGATCGCCGTGTGGCGCACGCGCCGCGAGCTGCGCTGGTACGGGCTCGTGCCCGGCATCGGCGTGATCCTCCAGGCGGTCGTCGGCGGGATCACGGTCCTCGTCGAGCTCCACCCGCTCGTCGTCGCCCCTCACCTGCTCCTGTCGACCGCGCTGGTCTGGTACTCGGTGTGGCTCGCGCTCGCCTACCGCCGCGCGCCGCGCCGCGCCGGAGAGCCGATGCGCTGGCACCTCCGCGCGCTCGCGGCGGTCGTCGCGATCATCCTGTTCCTCGGAGCACTGACGACGGGCGCCGGCCCTCACTCGGGCGACATCGACGCGACCGAGCGCCTCGCCTTGGACCCGGAGCTCATCGCCCGCGCGCACGCGGCTGCGGTGTGGGCGTTCGTGGTCGTGCTGGGCGCGCTCATCTGGCGCGTCCGCAAGGACAGGTCCGAGGGCGGCCGCGACGAGGTGCGCAAGGCGTGGGTCGTGCTCGTCGCCGTCACGCTCGCGCAGGGCGTCATCGGGTACGTCCAGTACTTCACGGGTCTGCCCGAGGCCATCGTCGCGCTGCACCTGGTGGGCATCGGCGCGTTCTCCGCGGCCGCATCGGCGCTGCACTACCTCCTCACGTCCTCGGGCCGCGGCCTCGCCGTCACGCGCGCCTGACCCATGCCCGGCCAGCGCCGCCGCATCGTGGCCGACCACGAGATCCCCGAGCGTGCTGCGCTGCGCATCGAGCCGGGCGACGTCGTCGAGGTGGGCGACCGCGACACCGAGTGGCCTGCGTTCACGTTCGTGAGCGCCGATGCGGGTGCCGGGTGGGTGCCGGAACGTCACCTCAGCGCCGCGCGCCCTCGGGCGGTGGTCCAGGTGGCGTACGACACCCAGGAGCTCGCCGTGGCCGCAGGCGACGAGGTCGAGATCGTCAGCGACGACGCCGCGAGCGGGTGGTCGTGGTGCCGCGGGCCGGCCGGCGACGAGGGCTGGGTGCCGCACCGTTGCCTCGGCGCCGAGAGCGCCGGAACGCGCTCCTAGACTGGGAGCATGAGCCCGCACGAGGTCACGCTCGCCCACATCGAGCAGGCGGCGGCCGCGCTGGCGGGCGTCGCGCAGCGCACGCCGGTCGACCACGCGACCCACCTCAGCGAGGTGCTGGGCGTGCCCGTGACGATGAAGCTCGAGAACCTCCAGCGGACGGGTTCGTTCAAGCTGCGGGGCGCCACCTACCGTCTGTCCCGCCTTACCGAGGCCGAGCGGGCGCGCGGCGTCGTGGCGGCATCGGCCGGCAACCACGCCCAGGGAGTCGCCTTCGCCGCTCAGCAGCTCGGCATCGAGGCGACCATCTGCATGCCGCTGGGAGCGCCGGTGCCCAAGCTGCTCGCCACCAAGGGCTACGGCGCCACCGTCGTCACGGACGGCGCCACCGTCGAGGACTGCCTGGCGCTCGCCCGCGAGCACGCCGACCGCACCGGTGCCGCGATGATCCATCCCTTCGACCACGCGGACGTCATCGCCGGGCAGGGAACCATCGGCCTCGAGATCATGCAGGACGTGCCCGACGTCGAGACGGTCGTCGTGCCGGTGGGCGGCGGCGGCCTCATCGCCGGCATCGGCGTCGCCGTCAAGGAGATCGCCGCCCGCGCGGGAAGGCAGGTGCGCGTCGTCGGCGTCCAGGCGGCCGCGTCCGCCGCCTATCCCCCGTCGCTCGCCGCCGGCGCGCCGGTGACGATCCAGCGCGGCACGACCATCGCCGACGGCATCGCCGTCGCGCGCCCGGGCGAGCACACGTTCCCGCTCGTGCGCGACCTCGTCGACGAGATCGTCACGGTCGAGGAGGACGACATGGCGCGCGCCGTGCTGACCGTGCTCGAGCGCACCAAGCTCGTGGTCGAGCCCGCGGGCGCCGCGGGCGTCGCAGCGATCCTCGGCGGCCTCGTCGAGACCACAGGACCGACGACGGTCCTGCTGTCGGGCGGCAACATCGACCCGCTGCTCATGCAGCGCATCATCGCGCTGGGCCTCGTGGCCTCCGGGCGCTACATGACCATGCGGATCCCCCTGCCTGACCGCCCCGGGCAGCTCGCCCGGGTCTCCGAGATCCTGGCGCGGGTGGGCGCGAACGTCATCGAGGTGCTGCACACCCGCCACGACCTGGGGCTCACGGTCGGGGACGTGGTCCTGCAGGTGAGCGTCGAGACCCGCGGGCCGAATCACCAGGCCGAGGTCGTCGACGCGCTCGTCGCGGACGGCTTCCACCCGGAGGTCGCGGACGCGAGCTGACGTCGCGCCTCCAGGGTCGACCGGGCGTCCCCGCTACCGGACCAGGCGCGTCGCCTCGGGTCGCATCCACGGCGCGTCCGCGGGGCGCAGCGACGCGTAGCCGTCCCGGCGAGCGCGGTCGGCCGCGAGCAGTCCCGCCACGGCGGACGACGAGTGCACGCGGCCGTCGAGCACGGCGGCGACCGCATCGTCGAGCGGGATCCACGCGCCGATCATGTCGCGCTCCTCGTCGGTGCGCTCGTGACGCTCGTCGAGCGGGACGGTGCCGATGCCGCGCGCGAGGAACACCCGCACGGCCTCGGAGACGCCGCCGCCAGACGGGAAGTAGTCGACCAGGGTGTGCCACTCGTCGGCCGTGAGGTCCGCCTCCTCGTGGAGCTCCCGGCGGGCCGCATCGGCGGGGTCCTCACCCGCGATGTCGAGCAGTCCCGCGGGCGGCTCCCAGCACTCCGCCTCGACGGGATGGCGGTACTGGCGCACGAGGTACACGCGGTCCGCCTCGTCGAGCGCGACGATCACCACGGCGCCGGTGTGGCGCACGTAGTCGCGGGTGACGACGCCGGCCTCCCCGAGGTCGACCTCGTCGCTCACCACGTCCCACACCTTTCCCGTGAAGCGCTCGTGATGCGCGAGCACGGGACGGCGCGCCGGGAGGTCGGCGAGCGGCTCCGTCATGGCTCAGGCGGTCGCCGGCTGGGCGTCCACCTCGGCGCCCTCGCGCACGGCGAGGGCCGCACCGATGAGCCCCGCGAACAGCGGGTGCGCCTTGGTCGGTCGCGACAGGAACTCCGGGTGCGCCTGAGTCGAGATGTAGTACGGGTGGACGTCGCGCGGCAGCTCGACGAACTCGACGAGCTCGCGGTCGGGCGACTCTCCCGACACCACGAGTCCCGCGTCCTCGAGCTGCGCGCGGTACGTGTTGTTGACCTCGTAGCGGTGGCGGTGGCGCTCCCCGACCTGGGTCGCGCCATACGTCTCCGCAGCGACCGAGCCGGCCTTGAGCACCGCCTGGTACTCCCCCAGCCGCATGGTGCCGCCGAGGTCGCCCTGGCCGTCCACGATCGCGAGCTGCTCCTCCATCGTCGCGACGACGGGGTGCTGGGTGTCGGGGTCGAACTCGGAGCTCGACGCGCCCTCGAGGCCCACGACGTTGCGGGCGTACTCCATGACCATCGTCTGCAGGCCGAGGCAGATGCCGAGCGTGGGCACCTTGTTCTCGCGTGCCCAGCGCAGCGCACCGATCTTGCCGTCGACGCCGCGGACCCCGAAGCCTCCCGGCACGAGCACGGCGTCGACGCCGCCCAGCGCCTTCTCGGCGCCCTCGGGCGTCTGGCAGGTGTCCGACGCGACCCAGCGCAGGTGCACCTTGGCGCTGTGGTGGAAGCCGCCGGCGCGCAGCGCCTCGCTCACGGACAGGTAGGCGTCGGGCAGGTCGATGTACTTGCCGACCAGCGCCACCTCGACCTCGTGCTGAGGGCGGTGCACGCGGTTGAGCACGTCGTTCCACGCGCCCCACTCGACATCGTGGAACGGCAGGTTGAGGCGGCGCACGACGTAGGCGTCGAGGCCCTCGGAGTGCAGCACCCGCGGGATGTCGTAGATGCTCGGCGCGTCGATCGCGTTCACGACGGCGTCGGGCTCGACGTCGCACATGAGCGCAACCTTGTTCTTGACCGACGGCTGGACCGGGCGGTCCGAGCGCAGGACCAGCGCGTCCGGCTGGATGCCGATGCTGCGCAGCGCGGCCACCGAGTGCTGGGTGGGCTTGGTCTTCTGCTCGCCGGAGGGCCCGATGAACGGCACGAGGGACACGTGCAGGAAGAACACGTGGTCGCGGCCGACATCGTGGCGCACCTGTCGCGCGGCCTCGAGGAACGGCTGCGACTCGATGTCTCCGACCGTGCCGCCGACCTCGGTGATGATGACGTCGCAGTCGGGGCCCGCCTGGTCACGCATGCGGCGCTTGATCTCGTCCGTGATGTGCGGGATGACCTGCACCGTGTCGCCGAGGTACTCGCCGCGGCGCTCCTTCGCGATCACCTGCGAGTACACCTGGCCCGTGGTGACGTTGGAGCTCGCGGAGAGCTTCACGTCGAGGAACCGCTCGTAGTGGCCGATGTCCAGGTCCGTCTCGGCGCCGTCGTCGGTCACGAAGACCTCGCCGTGCTGGAAGGGGTTCATCGTGCCCGGATCCACGTTCAGATAGGGATCGAGCTTCTGCATCGTCACGCGCAGTCCGCGCGACCGCAGCAGGCGGCCCAGCGATGATGCTGTGAGCCCCTTGCCGAGGGAGGAGACGACGCCTCCCGTGACGAAGATGTGACGGGTGACATGGTCCGTGCCGGACGAGAATCGCGTTCGCTCCACGGGCTTCAACTCTAACATCGAATCTGACGATGCGACACGGACCCGCCGGGCGGACCTGCCGGAATCACCCGGCGCGGGACGGCACGAGGGTCCTGCCCTCGCCGGGGCCGAAGTGCCCGACGGCTCCCGCCTGAGCGTCGGCGAGCGCGAGCGGAACGGAGATCTGCCCATAGTATTCGGTGCCCTCGACGACCGTCGCGACGGTGGCGGAGGCGTCGGGCGAATTCAGCACCGCGCTCGGCACGTCGCCGGCGGCGTCCACGCCCGAGGCGACCACGACGCCGCGCGTGTACTGGGCCAAGGTGGTCGCGAGGGCGGCCATGATGCCCGAGTCCTCGGCGCGGGTGGCGTCGTCCTCCGCACCGGGGCCGGCGACGACCGCGAAGGCGCTGACCGCATCGGTCGTCACGCCCGAGACGAGGCCCGCCTCGGTGAGCAGGTCCAGCAGCAGCGCCGAGCGGTCCGGCGCGTTCTCCGCGTCGGGGAAGTCGGTGTCCGACAGCGCGGACTCGTCGAAGCCTGCGGGGTACACACCGGGCATCAGCGCCTGCGCGAGCGCGTGCGCGAGCACGGTGGGTGCCGAGGTGGAGTCGTCGACTCCCACGACGTTCGGCGCGATGGTCGACGCCAGCGAGGAGCGGAACGCGGTCTGGGAAGGATCGGTCCAGATCGGCTCGACGACCACCTCGGCGTTGACCGTGGCGCCCGCCTGGACGAGACGATCCCGCACCCCGGCCTGCGCCTGCGCATCGGCCTGCGAGACCTGCACGGTCGCGACGGACGTGCCGAGCAGCGCTCCGGACAGCATCGCCGGTGCGGACTCGTCCGCGTACTGGCGAGCGGTGCTGGTCTGCGCCTCGGCGGCGACGACGTCGGCCTCGGCCTGGGCCAGATCGGTCTCGAGCTCGTCGACCTGCTCGGCGAGCGAACCCGTGAAGGCGTCGCGCATCGGCCCCGAGCCCAGCACGACGCCGACGGCGAGCGCGAGGAAGACGGCGACGAGCGAGACGACGTGGTAGCGGAAGTCCTTCATCAGGCGCCCCCGAACCAGCCGACGACGGTCGACCCCAGGTTCTCGAACCATTCCTTGCCGCCCGGCGTGATCCAGATGGCGGCGCCCAACGCCACGAGGCCGCTCACCACGAGCGCGACGAGCGCCCACGGCGAGTAGCGGTGACGGTAGACCTGCGCGAGCGCGGGCGCGTCGACGACGGCGCGTCCTGCCTGCAGCCGCGCGAGGAACATGCCGGAGGCGTCCGTGTGCGCCGACTCGAGGTAGTCCTGCAGGCTGCCCTCGACGCCGACGGTGACGATGACCTTCGCGCCAGCAGCGTGGGCGACGAGGATCGCGAGCGCGGCCGAGGGAAGGGACGACTGGATGTCGCTGTGGGAGACGCCCAGGGCGTCCACGCGCGCCTGGCCCGCGTCCCCACCGTGCGGCTCGTGCAGCAGCACGTGATCGGCGGAGCGCAAGGCCTCCTCGCGCAGCCCCTCGACGTCGCCGATGATGAGGTCGGGAGCCGACGCGAGGTCGTAGGTCGCGTCGGCGGCGTCGCCCACGGCGATGAGCACGGGGCGTCGATCGCGCAGGTAGCGACGGATCTGACGCAGCTGCTCGCGGTGCTGGTAGCCAGCGGCGATGACGACGACGTGGCGACCGGCGAGGTCGATGCCGAGGTCGGGCAGGCCCGTGCCGTCCAGGATGATGTCAGCCTCGCGCTCGACGTGGTCGAGGGCGTTGGCGGTGAACGTCGCGAGCTGGACGTGCATGCCGTCCGCGGCGGCGTGGGTGAGGTCGGCGAGCGCCGCGGCGTCGATGCGCGAGCCCTGGGCGACGGTCTCCCCGTCCACGGTGACCACGCCGCCCACGAGGGCGGCCTCGGCGCCGTCGCGGCAGCCGAGGATGCCGGTGCCGGCCTCATCCACCAGCGGGATCCCCGCGTCGAGAAGGACGCGAGGTCCACCGGTCGGAAAGCGTCCCGACATGGAGGTGCGCACGTTGACGACCGCCGCGGGTCGGCAGGACGCGAGGGCCTCCGCGGCCTTCTGGTCGAGGTCGAGGACGTCGATCACGGCGATGTCGCCGGGGCGCAGCCGGCGGGCGAGCACGCGGACGCTGGGCTCGATGCGCAGGGTGCCGGTGACGGTGCCGTCGGCCGCGCTCACGAGGGGGTCGGAGCGGGTCATGCGGTCATGGTCGCACGCCGGAGGCCTCCAGCAGCTCAAGCGCGTGGGCGCGTGCGGTCTGCGAGTCCTCCTGGCCCGACAGCAGGCGCGCGATCTCCTCGATGCGCCGCTCGGCGGCGACCTCGACCACCTGGGCGCGGGTCACGGCGCCGTCGGTCGCCTTCGCGACCACCACGTGGGCATCCGCGAAGGCCGCGACCTGCGCGAGGTGGGTCACCACGATCACCTGGTGGGTGCGTGCGAGCTGCGCGAGGCGCTCGCCCACGGCGACCGCGGCTCGGCCGCCCACGCCGGCGTCGACCTCGTCGAAGACGAAGGTGCGCGGCCCCTCGTGGGCGCTCTCGGCGAGCGCCACCTCGAGCGCGAGCATGATGCGCGACAGCTCTCCCCCGCTCGCCGCCTCGGCGATGGGTCGGTGTGGCGCGCCCGGGTGGGACGCGAGCGTCATCTCGATCGCGTCGGCGCCGTGGGCGGCCGGCTCGGACTCCGTCACGGCCACCGCGAAGTCCGCATCGGGCATCGCCAGCAGGACGAGCTCGCCGCGCACCGCGCTCGCGAGGCGGTCCGCGGCCTTCTGGCGTCCGGCACGAAGCTCTTGCGCGGCCCGCGTCAGCGCGTCACGCGTCGCGTCCACCTCGCGTCGCCTCGCGTCAAGCGTCTCGTCCCACGCGTCGTCCTCCTCGACTCGCGGCCGTGCACGGTCCGCGTACTCGAGGATCCCGGCGACGTCCGGGACGCCGATGCGCCTCGCGAGGGTCGACAGGTCGCTGCGCCGTTCGTGGATCTCGTCGAGACGCGCGGGGTCGGCATCGAGTCCGTCGAGGTAGCTCGCGAGCTCGGTGACGAGGTCCGACGCCGTGTAGCTCAGCCCGGCCAGACGCTCCTCGAGATCGGCGAGCGCCGGGTCGTGGCGGCTGGCGTCGGCGAGCCCGCGCCGGGCGCTCTCGATCGCGGAGACGGCCGTGAGGTCGTCGTCTCCCCCGAGCGCGGCGTGCGCGGCGGCCGCCCCGAGCCGCACGTCCTCGGCGTTCTCGAGCACGCGGGCCTGGGCGGCGAGGTCGGTGTCCTCACCCTCCTGGGGCGCGACCTCGTCGATCGCTGCCAGGTCGTCGCGCAGGCGCGCCACCTCGGCGCGGGCAGCCCCCGCGCCCTCCTCCATGCTCTGCAGCGCCGCGACCGCGTCGGTCCACGCGCTCCAGGCCTCGCGATAGGCGTCCAGCACGGCGGCGTGCCCGGCGCCGGCGTAGGCGTCGAGCGTCTCGCGCTGTCGGGCCGGCGTGCGCAGCCGCGCCTGGTCGTGCTGACCATGCACGGTGACCAGCTCGGAGGCGAGGTCGGCGAGCAGGCTCTGCGGCACCGTGCGGCCGCCGATCACGGTGCGCGAGCGCTTGCTCGCTCCCACGGTGCGGGACACGATGACGGTGCCGTCGTCGTCGAGGTCGACACCCGCATCGGCCAGCCGTGCGGCGATGTCTCCCTCGCGCGGGGCGTCGAGCACCGCCTCCGCCAAGGCGGCCTCGGCCCCGGCCCGCACCGTCGCGGGCACGGCCTTGCCGCCGAGGATGAGGCCGAGGCCGGTCAGCACCATGGTCTTGCCGGCGCCGGTCTCTCCCGTGACGCACGTGAGGCCGCGGCCGAGCTCGATGCGGGCCGACTCGATGACGCCGAGGTCGGTGATGGACAGCTCGTGGAGCACGCTCACCCGTCCTCGTCGGGAGCGGCCGCCGGAGCGGCGGGCGTCCCCGGGGTCACGGCGTGGATCTCTCGGCCGATGGGGGTGTCGCGGGCGCGCTCTCCGCGCCAGCCGTCGGTGGGCAGCGAGAACTTCTTCACGAGTCGCTCGGTGAACGGCGCGTCGGACATGCGCGCGAGGCGCACGCCGTGCTCGCCGCGGCTCACCTCGACCAGGCAGCCGCGGCCGCCATCGATCGCGCGGGCGCCGTCCAGCACGATCTGCGCCTGCGACTCGGAGCCGCGCACGACCTCGATCTGGAACGAGGAGTCCGGCCCGACCACCAGCGGTCGGGCGAACAGCGCATGCGCGGCGAGGGGGACGCACAGCAGCGCGTCCACGTTCGGCCACATCACGGGTCCCCCGGCGGAGAAGGCATGCGCCGTCGACCCGGTGGCCGTCGCGACGACGAGTCCGTCGCAGCCGAAGCTCGACAACGGCAGGCCGTCGACCGCCAAGGTCACCTCGAGGGTGCGCAGCCGGTTCGCGCGCTCGACGGTGGACTCGTTGAGCGCCCACCCGACCTCCGTCGACCCGTCCTCGCGCGTGACGCGGACCTGGAGCGTGCCGCGCTCCTCGACGGTGTAGTCGCCGGCCGCGAGGCGCTGCGCGGCGGAGGCCACATCCTCGCGCTCGAGCTCCGCGAGGAACCCCACGCGCCCGAGGTTGACGCCCAGCAGCGGGATGCCCGTCCCGTGGGTCAGCTGGGCAGCGTGCAGCATCGTGCCGTCGCCGCCCAGGACGATCGCAGCCTCGATGGGCTCCGAGACGCCAGACGTGAACGAGGTGCACGTCTCGATGCCAGCGGCGCCCAGCACGCGTGCGGCCTCCGCACCCGCCTCGAGCGTGCCGGGGCGGTGCGGGTTCGCGACGATGAGGATCCTGCGCGTCATGGCGATCCCTTCACCTCCCTGTCGATGGCGTTCGTGAGCGCGTCGCCGCCCAGCACCGGGCTTCCGGCGCGCTCGCCACTAGCCTGCCATGAGCCGGAGGCCCAGACGAAGAACTCGACGTTGCCTTGTGGACCGGGCAGCGCGCTGCGCGCGACGTGATGGATGGTGAGGCCGGCGTCCTGCATCGCGGCGGCGACGTCCGCGACCGCGCGCGCCCGCGCGCGGTCGTCGGTGACGACCCCACGGGCGCTCAGCGCACCCCTGCCCACCTCGAACTGAGGCTTCACCATGAGCACGAAGTCAGCGAGCGCATCGGCCGTGCTGACGAGCGCGGGGATCACCAGGCGCAAGGAGATGAACGACAGGTCGGCGACGACGAGGGAAGCGCCCGAGCCTGGGCCGCCGGGGGCGAGATCGCGGACGTTGAGTCCCTCGGTGGCGGTGACCCGTGCGTCGTCGCGCAGGGTGGACGCGAGCTGGTCGTGGCCGACGTCGACCGCGTCGACGCGCGCCACGCCTCTCTCGAGCAGGACCTGGGTGAAGCCACCTGTGGAGGCGCCCGCGTCGAGGGCGTGAGCGCCCGTGACCGAGAGGCCGAGCGGCGCGCACGCGTCCAGCGCGCCGATCAGCTTGTGTGCGGCGCGCGACACGTAGTGCGCGCCGGCGGCGACGGAGAGCGTCGCGTCATCAGCGACCTGCGCAGAGGCACGCTGGACCACGGCGCCGTCGACGGTGACGACACCTGCGGAGATCAGCTCCTGGGCGTGCGAGCGCGACCGTGCGAGCCCGCGCGCATGGAGCGCGCGGTCCAGGCGCACGGCGAGCTACTGCTCGTCGCGCATGCGGGACGAGAGGGAGTCCTGGATCTTGTCGAAGAACTCGGCCTGCTTGTCCAGGTCGTCCGGAAGCTCGGTGACCGCGTTGAGCGCCTCGCGGACCTCGGCGGGGTACTGCACCTCGCCCAGCGGCTCGCGCTGCTCCTTGATCTCACTCATGAGTCCGAGGGTACCGCCAGGTCCGGCAGGGTCTCAACATCCACCTCGCGGCCGTAGTCGGCGGTGGCCCACGCGGCGGCGCACGCGGCGCGCGCCGGGTCCAGGCCGTCCGCCGTGCCCGTGCCGTCGACCTCGAGGTGCAGGCGGCCGCCCGCGACCCACGACGTCGCCGAGCCCACCGTCCACCGGTCGCCGTGGCGTGTCGGAGCAGGATGGGAAAACGCGAGAGCGCTGAGGTCGAGGCCTAAGAAGGACGGGCGGTGCTCCGGCGGCGCGAGGATCGCGTCGCGCACGCCGTCGACGCCGGTGAGCACCTGAAGGCCGGGGTATCCCGCGGCACGCGCGCCCTTGAGGTCGGTGTCGAGCCGGTCCCCCACGACGAGCGGGCGTTCAGCGTCGGCCTTCGCCGCCGCGAGCCGGAACATCGCGGGCTCGGGCTTGCCTGCGCCGGGAGGGTTCACCCCGGTCGCCGCGACGACGACGTTCACGAGGGATCCGTTGCCCGGGGCCGTGCCGCGGTCGTTGGGGATCGTGAGGTCCTTGTTCGACGCGAAGAAGCGAGCCCCAGCGTTGATCGCGTACGACGCCTCGGCGAGCTCCTTCCACGACACGTCCGGCGAGAAGCCCTGGACGACGGCGTCGGGCTTCGCCTCGGCAGAGTCGACGATGACGTACCCGGCCTCGGTCACCGCGGTGCGCAGGCCGGCGCCGCCAACCACGTACACCGTCGACCCGGGCGCGAGCGTCTCGAGCATCAGGGCGGCCGCGGCCTGCGCGGCCGTCATGACCTCGTCGGTGTCGGTCGGCATGCCCAGCTCGCTCAGGTGATCGGCGACAGTGCCGGGCTCGCGGGACGCGTTGTTCGTCACGAAGACGACGCGCATCCCGGCCGCGCGTGCGGCCGCGAGGGCCGGCGGCGCCGAGGGGATCGCGTGCGGGCCGCGGTACGCCACGCCGTCGAGGTCGACCAGCGCAGCGTCGAACGCCACCTGGAGCGGGAGGTCCGTTCCGAGAAGGGACGATGCGGTCACTGGCGGTCCTCCTCGGCGCCAGTGTCCGCGGGTTCGGCTTCTTCCGTGTCGGCTTCAGCCGTGTCGGAGGCCGGGCCGTGCTCAGCGTCGCCTGCGGCCGAGTCGACGGCCGGTTCTCCATCGACTGCATCGGTGGGCTCGGAGCCGGCGTCTCCGTCGACGTCATCGACGTCCTCGACGTCCTCGACGTCCTCGACGGGAGCGTCCAGCTCGGCTACGTCGTACACCGTGATGTCGAAGTCGAGATCGGGCTCCGCCTCGCCGCTCGGCAGGGTCGCCTCGAGGGCCTCCGCCTCGTCGTCCTTGCCCATCGCGCGCAGCACCGGGACCGTGGCCTCGCCGATGCGCACGCGCTGGTCCTCGTCCGTCGCCTTGAGCTGGCGCAACAGCACGAGCGCAGCGCCCGCGTCGCCCATGTCGAGGCGCGCGCCGGCCAGCACGATGTCGAGCTCGGCTCGAGCATGTGCGGGAAGCGACTTCGCCTCCTCGGAACGCGCGAGGTCGATCGCCCTCTCGGGCCGGCCCAGACCACGCTCGCAGTCGGCCATCAGCGGGAGGTGCTCGTGCGAGCCGTTGAGGCGGCGCACGGTACGGAACTCACGCAATGCCTCCGCGTAGCGACCCGTCGCGTAGGCGGCGAGCGCGTTGGCCTCGCGCACCACGTCGACGCGCCCGCCGCGAGCAACGGCAACCTGCGCGTGACGGTAGGCGAGCTCGGGATCGAGGTCGAGGAACGACCCGACCATGATGAGGTGGCGGCCGACGTCCTCGGCGTTGTCCTTGCTCAGCGTGCGCAGGCGTGCGCGGACCGTGCGGTCAAGCTGTCCGTACTGCACCTCCTCGGGGATCTCGGGCGCGTCCACCATCGGGCGCACGGCAGCGCGATCTCCGCGGCGGGAGCCATCGTCACGCGTGGTCCGGCGGTCATCACGCCGCACGCGGTCCTGGGGACGGTCGCTGCGGACTCCATCCTGGCGGTCGTCGTCTCGCCGAGGCCGGCCGTAGCCGCCGGAGGAGCCAGAGCGCCTGTCGTTCCCGGCGCCCCGCGAGGCGCCGTAGCCGCCCCTGCTGTCGCCATCCCGGCGAGGCCCACCGCCGCCGTCACGGTCGCCGCGGTAGCCGCCACGAGAGTCACCATCGCGGTTGCCCCGGTATCCACCACGAGAGTCACCATCACGGTTGCCCCGGTATCCACCACGAGAGTCACCATCACGGTTGCCCCGGTATCCACCACGAGAGTCACCTTCACGGTTGCCGCGGTAGCCACCACGATCACCGCCGTCTCGGCTCCCGCCGTAACCACCACGAGAGTCACCATCACGGTTGCCCCGGTAGCCACCACGGTCACCCTGCGGACGCGAGCCGTACGATCGCTCGCCGCTCGAGGATCGGTTCTGCGACGGGCCGTCAGAACGGCGTTGCCCCTGGTAGCCACCACGACGATCGTCACTGGAACTAGAGCCGGATCGTCGAGGAGCTCCGGAGCGCTTGTCCCCGTACGACTT
Source organism: Demequina sp. NBRC 110056 (assembly GCF_002090155.1). GTDB lineage: Bacteria > Actinomycetota > Actinomycetes > Actinomycetales > Demequinaceae > Demequina. The sequence continues at coordinate 640,858 of NZ_BBRM01000002.1, forward strand.
GCCGGCACGATCGCCGCTGCCGCGTCCCGATGACGCCGAGTCGCGACGCGGGCCGTCGGAGCGACGTGCATCTCGCGAGTCTCCGCCGGACGATCGTCCGTCGCTCGAGCGAGATGCGCGCTCGTCGCCGCTGTCGCGGTCGTCTGTGCCAGCCATGATGCTCCGTTCGGATGCGCGCTCGTGCGCGCGTCTTGGGACGATTCTTGCGGAAATGACGAAGGGCCGCCCAGCATTGGGCGGCCCTTCGTTGAAAGAATGTCCCGCTGCGACCTACTCTCCCACACCCTGGCGAGTGCAGTACCATCGGCGCTGAGAGGCTTAGCTTCCGGGTTCGGAATGGAGCCGGGCGTTTCCCTCTCGCTATGGCAGCGGAAACTCTATGGAGATATCAGTACCCGACCGTATCTCGGGAACCGCACAGTGGACGCGTAGCATTATTGATAAAAGTCAAGTTATCGGCCTATTAGTACCGGTCAGCTTCAAGAGTCGTTAGTCCTCTCTTCCACATCCGGCCTATCAACCCCATGGTCTATAGGGGGCCTCTCGGGACGAATCCCATGGAAATCTCATCTTGAGACCGGCTTCCCGCTTAGATGCTTTCAGCGGTTATCCGTTCCGAACGTAGCCAACCAGCCGTGCTCCTGGCGGAACAACTGGCACACCAGAGGTTCGTCCATCCCGGTCCTCTCGTACTAGGGACAGATTCTCTCAAATTTCCTGCGCGCGCAGCGGATAGGGACCGAACTGTCTCACGACGTTCTAAACCCAGCTCGCGTACCGCTTTAATGGGCGAACAGCCCAACCCTTGGGACCAACTCCAGCCCCAGGATGCGACGAGCCGACATCGAGGTGCCAAACCATGCCGTCGATATGGACTCTTGGGCAGGATCAGCCTGTTATCCCCGGGGTACCTTTTATCCGTTGAGCGCTGGCGCTTCCACATGCCACCAGCGGGTCACTAGTCCCGACTTTCGTCCCTGCTCGACCTGTCAGTCTCACAGTCAAGCTCCCTTGTACACTTGCACTCGCCACCTGATTGCCAACCAGGCTGAGGGAACCTTTGGGCGCCTCCGTTACTCTTTGGGAGGCAACCGCCCCAGTTAAACTACCCACCAGGCACTGTCCCTGATCCGGATTACGGACCGAGGTTAGATATCCAGAGTGATCAGAGTGGTATTTCAACAATGACTCCACCAATACTGGCGTATCGGCTTCAAAGTCTCCCACCTATCCTACACAAACCACACCGAATACCAATACCAAGCTATAGTAAAGGTCCCGGGGTCTTTCCGTCCTGCTGCGCGTAACGAGCATCTTTACTCGTAGTGCAATTTCGCCGAGTTCGCGGTTGAGACAGCGGAGAAGTCGTTACGCCATTCGTGCAGGTCGGAACTTACCCGACAAGGAATTTCGCTACCTTAGGATGGTTATAGTTACCACCGCCGTTTACTGGGGCTTAAATTCAGAGCTTCGCCTTTCGACTAACCCTTCCTCTTAACCTTCCAGCACCGGGCAGGCGTCAGTCCGTATACATCGTCTTGCGACTTCGCACGGACCTGTGTTTTTAGTAAACAGTCGCTTCTCCCTGGTCTCTGCGGCCCTCAAACGCTCACAGCCGCTAGTGCTGATCACGCCTCAGGCCCCCCTTCTCCCGAAGTTACGGGGGCATTTTGCCGAGTTCCTTAACCACGATTCACTCGATCGCCTTAGTATTCTCTACCTGACCACCTGAGTCGGTTTGGGGTACGGGCGGCTAGAACCTCGCGCCGAGGTTTTTCTTGGCAGCATAGGATCACCAGTTTCCCACTTGAGTGGTCACCATCAGTTCTCAGGCTTATGAGCTGCGGATTTGCCTACAGCTCGCCCTACGGCCTTGGACGTGGACTACCATCGCCACGCCTGGCTACCTTCCTGCGTCACCCCTGTTAATACGCTTGCCTACTAAGGACTTGGGTCGCGCGCTACTCCACCGCTCCCCGAAGGGTTGAGTGGCATCGGGCGCTTAGCATTATCCGTTCAGCATGGGCGGTTCTTCGCCGGTACGGGAATATCAACCCGTTGTCCATCGACTACGCCTGTCGGCCTCGCCTTAGGTCCCGACTTACCCAGGGCGGATTAACCTGGCCCTGGAACCCTTGGTCATTCGGCGGACGGGTTTCTCACCCGTCTTTCGCTACTCATGCCTGCATTCTCACTCGTGTGGCGTCCACCGCTGGGTTACCCCGCGACTTCACTCGCCACACGACGCTCCCCTACCCATCCACACGCTTGGATCCGAAGACCAGGCAGTGTGTGAATGACACAACTTCGGCGGTGTACTTGAGCCCCGCTACATTGTCGGCGCGGAATCACTTGACCAGTGAGCTATTACGCACTCTTTCAAGGGTGGCTGCTTCTAAGCCAACCTCCTGGTTGTCTATGCAACTCCACATCCTTTCCCACTTAGCACACGCTTAGGGGCCTTAGTTGGTGTTCTGGGCTGTTTCCCTCTCGACTACGAAGCTTATCCCCCGCAGTCTCACTGCTGCGCTCTCACTTACCGGCATTCGGAGTTTGGCTGACGTCAGTAACCTGGTGGGGCCCATCGGCCATCCAGTAGCTCTACCTCCGGCAAGAAACACGCAACGCTGCACCTAAATGCATTTCGGGGAGAACCAGCTATCACGAAGTTTGATTGGCCTTTCACCCCTATCCACAGCTCATCCCCTCGGTTTTCAACCCAAGTGGGTTCGGCCCTCCACGCGGTCTTACCCGCGCTTCAGCCTGGCCATGGATAGATCACTTCGCTTCGGGTCTAGACCCAGCGACTGAATCGCCCTATTCGGACTCGCTTTCGCTACGGCTGCCCCTCACGGGTTAACCTTGCCACTGAGCACTAACTCGCAGGCTCATTCTTCAAAAGGCACGCCGTCACCCCTGCTAGGGAGGCTCCGACGGATTGTAAGCACACGGTTTCAGGTACTATTTCACTCCCCTCTCGGGGTACTTTTCACCTTTCCCTCACGGTACTGTTCCGCTATCGGTCAGTAGGTAGTATTTAGGCTTACAGAGTGGTCTCTGCTGATTCACACGGGATTTCTCGGGCCCCGTGCTACTTGGGATGACTCTTAGGAGTCCACGAGATTTCGTCTACGGGGGTTGCACCCTCTATGCCGGGCCTTTCAATGCCCTTCGACTATCACGCGGATTTCTGACTCCTTGGAAGAGCGGCAGCTCTTCCCAAAAGGTCCCACAACCCCGCTAACGCAACGCCTGCCGGCTATCACACGCTAACGGTTTGGCCTGATCCGCTTTCGCTCGCCACTACTCACGGAATATCTCTTCCTGTCGGTACTGAGATGTTTCACTTCCCGACGTTCCCTCCGCTCGCCCTATGTGTTCAGGCGAGGGTCACTGGACATGACTCCAGCGGGGTTTCCCCATTCGGACATCCTCGGATCTAAGCTTGTTTGCCAGCTCCCCGAGGCTTATCGCAGGCTACAACGTCCTTCATCGGCTCCTACTGCCAAGGCATCCACCATGTGCTCTTAAAAACTTGACCACAGATATCAAAGATGCTCGCGTCCACTATGCAGTTCTCAAGGTACGGGCGGGTTCACCTTCGTCTGGCGCCTGCCTTGCATCGCAAGGTGGTTCATCCAGGTCCAGTGATCCGTCCAGTCAGTCATATCGACTGACCTGAGGTTGAGCTTGACGCCCGATCCCTCAGGACCCAACAGTGTGCCTTGCTCGATACGTGCTTGTTCATGGTTCCAGCCCGGAGGCGTACTGATGAGACTCACACGAGTCGAGCCATGTCGATGTTCCATCCATGAGCTCTCGCCGGCCTGCGTTTGAGGCCGAAGCGAGTCCTGGACAGCTCGAGAGCTGCCAAGTGCTCCTTAGAAAGGAGGTGATCCAGCCGCACCTTCCGGTACGGCTACCTTGTTACGACTTAGTCCCAATCGCCAATCCCACCTTAGACGTCTCCCTCCCAAAGGGTTGGGCCGACGGCTTCGGGTGTTACCGACTTTCGTGACTTGACGGGCGGTGTGTACAAGGCCCGGGAACGTATTCACCGCAGCGTTGCTGATCTGCGATTACTAGCGACTCCAACTTCATGAGGTCGAGTTGCAGACCTCAATCCGAACTGAGACCGGCTTTTTGGGATTCGCTCCACCTTACGGTATTGCAGCCCTTTGTACCGGCCATTGTAGCATGCGTGAAGCCCAAGACATAAGGGGCATGATGATTTGACGTCATCCCCACCTTCCTCCGAGTTGACCCCGGCAGTCTCCTATGAGTCCCCACCATTACGTGCTGGCAACATAGGACGAGGGTTGCGCTCGTTGCGGGACTTAACCCAACATCTCACGACACGAGCTGACGACAACCATGCACCACCTGTATACCCCCCCGAAGGACTCCCTATCTCTAGGGATAAAGGGTATATGTCAAGCCTTGGTAAGGTTCTTCGCGTTGCATCGAATTAATCCGCATGCTCCGCCGCTTGTGCGGGCCCCCGTCAATTCCTTTGAGTTTTAGCCTTGCGGCCGTACTCCCCAGGCGGGGCACTTAATGCGTTAGCTGCGACGCGGAACTCATGGAAAGAGCCCCACATCTAGTGCCCACCGTTTACGGCGTGGACTACCAGGGTATCTAATCCTGTTCGCTCCCCACGCTTTCGCTCCTCAGCGTCAGTAGTGGCCCAGAGACCTGCCTTCGCCATTGGTGTTCCTCCTGATATCTGCGCATTCCACCGCTACACCAGGAATTCCAGTCTCCCCTACCACACTCTAGTCTGCCCGTACCCACTGCAGGCCCGAGGTTGAGCCTCGGGTTTTCACAGCAGACGCGACAGACCGCCTACGAGCTCTTTACGCCCAATAATTCCGGACAACGCTTGCGCCCTACGTATTACCGCGGCTGCTGGCACGTAGTTAGCCGGCGCTTCTTCTGCAGGTACCGTCACTTTCGCTTCTTCCCTGCTGAAAGGGGTTTACAACCCGAAGGCCTTCATCCCCCACGCGGCGTCGCTGCATCAGGCTTGCGCCCATTGTGCAATATTCCCCACTGCTGCCTCCCGTAGGAGTCTGGACCGTGTCTCAGTTCCAGTGTGGCCGGTCGCCCTCTCAGGCCGGCTACCCGTCGTCGCCTTGGTGAGCCGTTACCTCACCAACAAGCTGATAGGCCGCGAGTCCATCCCAGACCGAAATTCTTTCCAGACGATGACCATGCGGTCTCGTCTCATATCCGGTATTAGACCTCGTTTCCAAGGCTTATCCCAGAGTCTGGGGCAGGTTACTCACGTGTTACTCACCCGTTCGCCACTGATCCACAAGAGCAAGCTCTCGCTTCACCGTTCGACTTGCATGTGTTAAGCACGCCGCCAGCGTTCGTCCTGAGCCAGGATCAAACTCTCCGTGAATGTTTGATAGCAATCCGACCGAAGTCGGTTCACATACAATACGAAGTGATTCCGAAGAATCGTTTAATCTCTAGCTTCGAACAAAATGTCACTGACATTTCGTTGTCTACCAAAGGAATCCTGCATCCCGCTGCTCGAGCCGAAGCTCGCTCACCGTGATGCCGGAGGTTTTGGCATCGACTATGTGGCACACTGTTGAGTTCTCAAGGTTCGGACGCGCACCGCTCTCAACTCGTTTGAGTTGGGATTCGGGGCAACCCTTCTAAGTTACTCGCATGTTTCCGACTTGTCAAATCGCCGTGTCGGCGATCCGTGTCGGCCCCATTTGGGCAACTCGTCTAAGTTACTCACTCGTTTGCAGCTTGTCAAATCGCGCTAGTGGCTGATTTGTTTCGCTGTTCCCGTGTGGCAACCCGACTAAGTTACTTTCTCGTTTCCGACCTGTCAAATCGCTTTGTTTGCGATTTGTTTTTGTCAGAACCGATCTGGCAACTCGTTGAAGTTACTCGGTTGTTTTCGGCCTGTCAAATCGCATTGTTTGCGATCTGAGCTTCTGGCCGAACCCTTCCGGGCAACTCCACCAACTTACCCGCTTCTTCAGTACCTGTCAACTTGCCTTGCCGGCGTGTTGTGTGGTCCTGCTCCCGCGGGGGGCTCTCCATCGTACATCAGTCAGGGCGCGCTTGCGACCCGAGTTCGATGTTCGTTGGGGAGCTGTCCAGTGGGGCTTCGCGTGGCCTTCTCCAGTCCTCCGCGAAGCGCTTCCGTCGTTGGCAGCGAGGAAGACATTACGGCTCGGTGAACCCCAAGTCAAATCGGCGCGCACCGGGCGTGTCGCACGCACTAGAACGACGAAAGCCCCTGGTAACCGCGCAGTTCGCGATCTCCAGGGGCGCTTCCGTCAGGCTTGCGTCCGCACAAGTCCGACAGATTTCTTGCCTCGCCGGAGCACGTACCACCCGCCTGCAAGGGCCGGGCCAGCGTCGATGAGCGCGTCGATCGACTCCACCTTGACGTTGTTCACGTACGCGCCACCGTCCTGCACCGCGCGCCGGGCATCGGACTTCGACCCCACGATCCCCGCGTCGACGAGAGCGTCGACCACCGAGGCGCCTCGTGCCACGGTGGCACCGCCGAGCTCATCCGCGCATCCGGCGAGCGTCGCCTCGTCCAACGTCGCCAGGTCTCCCCTGCCGAACAGTGATTGCGAGGCGGCGACAACCGCATCGGCCGCCGCCGCTCCGTGCACGAGCGCGGTGACCTCCCACGCGAGCGTGCGCTGCGCCTCCCGCTTGAACGGCTCGTCCGCCACAGCCTTCTCGAGCGCGTCGATCTCCTCCCGCTTCAGGAAGGTGAACACCTTGATGTAGCCGATCACGTCGGCGTCGGCCTGATTGAGCCAGAACTGGTAGAAGGCGTAGGGACTCGTCATCGCCGGGTCCAGCCAGACGGTTCCCGACTCAGTCTTGCCGAACTTGGTCCCGTCAGCCTTGGTGATGAGCGGCGTCGAGAGGGCATGCACCGATGTGCCCTCTGCCTTGCGGATCAGCTCTGTGCCGGCGGTGAGGTTGCCCCACTGGTCTGAGCCACCGGTCTGCATGGTGCAGCCGTAACGACGGTGGAGCTCCAGGAAGTCCATGCCCTGCAGCACTTGGTAGGAGAACTCCGTGTAGCTGATGCCCTCGTCGGAGGACAGGCGGCGCGCCACCGTGTCCTTGGCGATCATGGTGCCGAGGCGGAAGTACTTGCCAACGTCGCGCAGCAGCTCGATCGCGGACATGTCCTTGGTCCACTCGTAGTTGTTCACCATCCGCGCCGCCGCGGGACCTTCGAAGTCCAGGAACGGCTCGATCTGGCCCCGGATGCGCTCCACCCACTCGTGCACGACCTCGACGGAGTTGAGGGTGCGCTCGCCCGACATCTTCGGGTCTCCGATGAGTCCGGTCGCGCCTCCCACGAGCGCGAGCGGTAGGTGGCCCGCCTGCTGCAGCCTCTTCACGGTGAGGATCTGCACGAGGTTGCCGATGTGCAGGCTCGGCGCGGTCGGGTCGAAGCCGCAATACAGGGTGACCGGGCCCTCGTCGAGGTGAGCGCGGAGCTCGTCGTCGCCGGTGGTCTGAGAGATGAGGCCGCGCCAGGCGAGCTCGTCGAGGATGTGCTCAGTCATGATGCCTGTCATTGTGCCAGGCCGCAGAGCCGCCGCTCACGAGCGGTCCCGCAGCGCCATTGCTCCGGGACACGGTTCCTCGCCCTCAGGCGAAAGAGAGAGTCGCTGGGCACGCGGAGCGGAATCACGAATCGGCGCTGAGGGGTGGACGTCAATCGAGGGGTCCAACCGACTCGCGGTGTCGCATGCCCAGCGACACTTACGACGCTAGGCGTCGCTTCCTGAGAGGCTTCTCAGACGTCTCACAACGGATCAGTCGCGGATGGGAGACGTGCCGTCGACGATCATGTCCGCGGCCTCCCGCGTGCCATCCAGAGTGAAGTGCGTCATCTCACGTGGCTGCCAGCGAAGCCACTCGGCACGCATCCCCTCCCCGTCGCGGGCGATCCCCCGCGCCAGACGAACCTCCTCGGGCGCCTCGACCCACACGGTGCACACGCTGAACGCACGAGCCTCGCGCCGCGCCACACCCACGCCCTCGATGACGAGGAACGGGCGGACTGGCACCGCGATGCGATCGGTGCGCTCCCCTCGCTGCCAGTCCCACATCGCGAAGCCCGCCTCCTGCCCAGCGGCAAGCGGTTCGAGGACCTGGGTCACGAGCACCTCGTCCAGCTGCTCGAGCCCGTCCCACCCTTCGTACATGTCGTCCGCGTGGAGCAGCTGCGCCGGCGCATCGGGCGCGGGGGCGCGAGACGGGTCGTACGTCCCCGCGCCGGCGCTCGGCTCTCCGCCCAGCGCGACCGTGATGCGGCCGGCGAGCGTCGTCTTGCCCGAACCAGCGGGCCCGTCCACCAGGATCAGGCGGGTGGCTCCGAGGCGTGGCGCCGTTGCGCGCGCACGGGCCACGATCTCGCTCACCGTGGGCTGGGCCCCAGGCACGCCGGGACCAGTGACGTTCGACACCGGGCCAGGCTACGGTAGCCGCATGCACGCCAACGTTCAGAAGGTCACCGCAGTCCTCGACGAGGCGGGCCTGCACGGTCGCGTGCGCGAGCTCTCCCAGGGCACCCACACCGCCGCGGAGGCGGCGGCGTTCCTTGGATGCGAGATCGGCGCGATCGCCAACTCGCTCATCTTCATGACGGAGAAGGGGCCCATCCTCGTGCTCGCGTCGGGCGCGCATCGGGTCGACACGGCGCTCCTCGCAGCAGCGATCGGCGTCGAGGCCGTGGCCCGTGCGACTCCGGACGAGGTACGGGCGGCGACGGGCCAGCCCATCGGTGGCGTCGCACCGGTCGGCCACCCGGCGCCGCTGCCCACGTACCTCGACGTCGAGCTCGCCGAGCACGGCGAGCTGTGGGCCGCCGCCGGCATCCCCGCCTCGGTCTTCGAGATCTCGTACGAGGATCTCCGCGACGTGACGGGCGCGACCGAGGTGCGGGTCGCCTGACGCGTGTCTAGGTGACCGGGATCGAGCGGGACGTCGCCTCGAACCCGGCGAGCGCATCGGCGCTGGGCTGCTCGCACAGCCCCGGGAAGGTGGGCACGGCGATGTGGCCGTCCTCGATGACGAACGGCGTCGTCAGGTCCCGCTCGTAGAACCGCGACGACGCGGAGATGTCGCCGGGGAGCGTGAAGCCCGGCAGTGCCGCGAGGGCCGCGTTCGCGCCCCTCGCGAGTCCGGTCTCGAGCATCCCGCCACACCACACGGCGATGCCCGCGGCGCGCGCCAGGTCGTGGATGCGGCGCGACTCGAGGTACCCGCCCACGCGGGAGGGCTTGATGTTGATGACGGCCGCCGCACCCATCGCGATCGCGTCGGCGGCGGACGCGGCCGACACGACCGACTCGTCGAGACACATGGGCGTCGACATCGCGCGCGCGAGCTCGGCGTGCTGACGCAGGTCGTCCTCCGCCAGGGGCTGCTCGATGAGGAGCAGGTCGAACGCGTCGAGCCGGCGCAGGTGCGCGGCGTCGACCAGCGTGTAGGCGGCGTTGGCGTCGACCTGCAGGCCGATCTCGGGGTGCGCCTCGCGCACGGCACGCACCGGTTCGACGTCCCAGCCGGGCTGGATCTTGAGCTTGATGCGCTGGTATCCCTCGTCCAGGTAGCGCCCGACCACATCGAGCAGCGCCGGGATCGAGTCCTGGATCCCGACGGAGACGCCTGACGGCACGCGGTCGCGCGTCACGCCGAGGTACGTGCCGAAGCTCGTGCCCGAGGCCTTGAGCTGGGCATCGAGGAGCGCGGCCTCGAGCGCCGCCTTGGCCATGCGGTGGCCTACGATCGGCTCGAGGTGCGCGGCCGCGGTCTCGGCCGTCAGGGCGCCATCACGCTGCGCGAGGGCGAGGCGCGGCAGGAGGAAGCGCTCCGTCACGTCCATCGCGCCCGCCGCGTACTCCTCGGAGTAGACGGGCTCGGCGAGGGCGCCACACTCGCCCCAGCCGATCACCTCGGCGCCGTCGACCCGCGCCGCGACCTCGACCGCGACCAGCGTGCGTGCCGTCTGCGTCGAGAAGGACGTGGTGAAGGGCGCGACGAGCGGGATGCGCAGCTCTCGCAGCGTGACGGTGTCGATCTGGATCATGGTCTCCCCAGCAGGTAGTGGTGGTCGTGGAAGCCGGTCACGCGCCAGCCGCGGTCGAGCAGCGGCACCATCGCGCCGCGTACGGCGCCGCGCCACCGCGCCGCCTGCGGCGCGTTCGTCGCGCGCAGGGCTTCGATGTCCGGCGGAACGGCGATCGTCAGCACGTCTGCGGTGGGGTCGGGCACGACGGGTCGCGGCTCGCCGTCGCCGTCCGCTCGCAGCGCCGATGCGCTGGTGGGCGCCGGTGCGGTCGTGGCAGACTGTGCGGTCGTGGCGGCCGATGCGGTCGTCGGGTTCGACAGAGTCGTGCCCGTCAGGTCTGGGTCGGCCTCGGCGAGCTCCCGCATCGGGTCACCGTGCGTCGCGCCTCCCGTGGCGACTCTGGTGCCCGCGTCGGGACGAGGACCGCCCGAATCGCTGTCGACGGCCCAGCGCACGAGCAGGCGGTCGCTGCCCTGGCCGGCGTTCACGCCGTCGCTCATGTCGCCGTAGAAGTCGACGAGGTACTCGGCCACGTCGACGCCGAGCCGGGAGAGGTTGAAGGCGGCGTTGCGCGACACGAGCGGGTCGAAGGTCCAGGTGATGGCGCTCAGTCCGAGGTCGTGCGCCCAGGCGCGCTGGTGAAGCTTCATCGCCATGCCGATGCCGCGCCTCTCGGTCCCGGGCGCGACGCCCGCGACGTGCGAGTGGAGGGTCTGCCCCAGCGGCTGCGCGAAGTAGCCGATGCACGCGCCGAGCATGCGCCCCGACTGTCCGCTCGGCGCTTGACGTGAGTCGAAGGCGCCGGCGACGTAGGCACCGCTGTGGCGCAGCGCGATCATCAGCGGCGGCTCGACCGTCGCGGTGCCCCAGATCGAGGCCAGCAGGTCTGCGGCAGCGGCGACCTCGGCCGGCTCGAGCAGGCGGATCTCGACGCCGGCGCGGGCCGCGGCCGCCTCCGCTTCCTCGTGCGCGGTCACGGGGCGGTGCCCGCCGTCGAGGCACTGGCAGAGCCTGTGCCGTGACTCTCCGACGGTGACGGGTCGGGTGCCGATGCGCCCAGCAGGTCCTCGATCACGAGCGCGAGCAGCGCCGTGCGGTGAGCCACGTGCTCGATGAGGACGTGCTCGTCCTCGGCGTGCGCTCCCCCGCCCACGCCGCCGAGCCCGTCGAGCGTCGGCACGCCGATCCCGGCCGTGAAGTTGCCGTCCGAGGCCCCGCCGACGGAGCAGTCCGCGAGGTCGTGGACCCCGGCGGCCGGCGCGGCGCGCTGCGCACGGCCGAAGAGGTCCGCAGCCATCGCGCGCTCGAGCGGCGGTCGGTTGATCCCGCCAGACACCTCGAGCCGCGCGTCGTCGAGCACGGGCTCGAGCTGCCGGATCGCGGCATCGACGCGCTCGAGCTCGGCCGCGGTGCGGGCGCGCACGTCGACGTCGACGGACGCTGCGGCAGGGACGGTGTTGAGCGTCGTGCCGATGCGCCCGGAGGTCGGAGTCACTGTGGTGCCCGCGTCCGGGTCGGCGAGCGCTGCGATCGCGTGGATCTGGTGGGCGAGCTCGATGCCGGCGTTGACGCCTCGCTCGGGCTCGAGCCCGGCATGGGCGGCACGGCCGGTCACGGCGACCGTGTACATCGAGGTGCCCTTGCGCTCGGTCTTGAGCGCGCCGCCGGGGCCCGAGGCCTCGAGCACCAGCACGGCATCCGCCTCCCGGGCCTCCTCCTCGAGCAGGTGACGCGACCGGGTCGACCCGGTCTCCTCATCCCCTGTGACGAGGATCGTCACGTCCGCCACCGCATCGGCCCCCCGCAGTGCGGCGAGGGCCGCGACGGCGTGAGTGGCCTGCACGAGGCCGATCGCCATGTCGAAGCAGCCGGGCCCCCGCAGGAGGCCGCCGTCAGTCGAGAAGGGCAGGCGCGCGAGGGTGCCCAGCGGCCAGACCGTGTCGTGGTGGCCGAGCAGCAGCACCCGCGACGGTCCTCCCGTGCGCCACCGCAGGGTGATGCCTCCGTCGACCTCGATGCGCTGCGGCTCGGACGGCAGGCCCACCTCGGCGAGCCGCGCGCCGAGCACCTCGGCGACGACGTCGGCGCTGCGGGCGTTCGCGGCTGCGTCCTCGGACGGAGACTCGCACTCGATGATGCGGCGCACGTCCTCGAGCATCGCGGGCAGTCGGGCCTGGCAGTCGTCGAGCAGGGTCACCGTGCCATCGTGTCAGATGGCGCGTGACGCGGGTGTTTCGCGCTCCCGGCTAGCGCGGCTCGGTCTCGACTCTGGACTCGAACCCCGCGATGTGGGGCCTGCCACGCGCGATCGCCTCCTGCACCTGTGGAAGTGCGAGCGATGCCTGGTGATCTTCCCGGGAGCGCCAGTGCTCGACGACCCAGACCACGTCAGGGTCCTGGGCGTCCGCGGCGATCGCGTAGAGCACGTTGCCCGGCAGGCCCTCGCTCCCTGCTGTCAGCGCCTCGATCAGCTCTTCGCGGTGGCCGGACACCGCCCGCATCGCTCCGATGAGTCCGTACATGGCATTCCTCCGGGTCGGCTTCCTCTTCAACCGTAGCGGTGACAACGAGCAACCACCTGGGATCGCCGGCCGCGCAGAAGCGACAGCGAGGCACCATCTGGACGCTCAGGCAGGGAAGGCGACGGACGAGGCAGGGTCCCGACCGCGCGGGGTGGGACCAGGATCGCGCGAGGACCCGGGATCCCGACGGCGCGGGGCGGGAGCCCGGGGTGCGCGAGGACCTGGGGTCCCGACCGCGCGGGGTTGGGAGCCCGGCGCCCGGCTAGCACCGCGCACGGCTTGCGCCGCCGCGAGGCTGTCCTGCGCCTAGGACGCGGCGAGGGCCCAGGGGCGGAAGTGCTTCACCCGCGCCCGTGCGGCCTTGCCCTGCTCGACCACGCGGGCCGGAGCGGTGCCGCCGTACCCGTCACGCGCCGCGAGCGAACCCTCCACGGTCAGCACCTCGAGCACGCCCTCGTCGAGCTGCGGGTGGATCTCCCCCAGCTCGTCCGGCGTGAGCTCGTGGAGCTCCTTGCCGCGCTTCTCGCACAGACGCACGCATGCGCCGGCGACCTCGTGCGCCTCGCGGAACGGCACGCCCTTCTTGACCATCCACTCCGCGATGTCGGTCGCGAGCGAGAAGCCCGCCGGGGCGAGCTCGGCCATGCGGTCCGCCTTGATCACGAGCGTGCGCACCATGCCGGCGAACGCGGGCAGCAGCACCTCGAGCGTCTCGACGGCGTCGAAGCCGGGCTCGTGGACCTCCTGGATGTCGCGGTTGTACGCGAGCGGCAGGCCCTTGAGCGTCGCGAGCAGGCCGGTGAGGTCGCCGATGAGGCGCCCCGCCTTGCCGCGTGCGAGCTCCGCGATGTCCGGGTTCTTCTTCTGAGGCATGATGCTCGACCCGGTCGAGTAGGCGTCGTCGAGCCCCGCGAAGCCGAACTCGACGGTCGCCCACGCGATGACCTCCTCGGAGATGCGCGACAGGTCGACGCCGATCATCGCGCTCACCCACAGGAACTCGGCGACGACATCGCGCGAGGCGGTGGCGTCGATCGAGTTCTCCATGGGGCCGGCGAAGCCCAGCTCGTCGGCGACGCCCTGGGGGTCGAGGCCGAGCGTCGAGCCTGCCAGCGCCCCGGCCCCGTACGGCGAGAACGCCGCACGGGCGTCCCAGTCGGTGAGGCGCTCGACGTCGCGCAGCAGCGGCCACGCGTGCGCGAGCAGGTGGTGGCCGATGGTCACCGGCTGCGCGTGCTGGAAGTGGGTGCGCCCCGGCATCGGGTCGTCGAGGTGGCGGTCGGCCTGCGACAGCAGCGCGTCGACCACGTCGAGCAGCTGCGACGCGATGAGCCGGGCGTGACGGCGCAGGTACATGCGGGACAGGGTCGCGATCTGGTCGTTGCGTGAGCGACCGGCACGCAGCTTGCCGCCCACCTCAGCGCCGATGCGCTCGATGAGAATGCGCTCGAGGGCGCCGTGGACGTCCTCGTCGGACGCGGCCGGGCCGAGCCGGCCGGCAGCGTTGTCCTCTCGCATCCGCTCGAGACCGCCCACCATGGTGGAGGCCTCCTCGTCCGTCAGCAGCCCGGCACGCTGCAGGGCGTGCGCGTGCGCGATCGAGCCGCGCAGGTCGTCGTCGGCGTAGCGCCAGTCGAACTGCGTCGACTTGGACAGCGCGGCGAGCGCGTCCGCGGGGCCGCCGGCGAACCGGCCTCCCCACAGAGCCCCTGCAACCGTGGCGCCCTCGACCGTCGCGCTCTCGCTCGTGGCGGGCGTGGCCGCTCCCGACTGACCCGTGCCGGACTGCTCGGACATCCCTATCCCTTCAGGCGCGCCTCGCGCGCGGCGGCCTGCTTCGCGGCGAGGCCGTAGATCTCGATGAAGCCGCGGGCGGCCGACTGGTCGAACGCGTCACCCTCATCGTAGGTCGCGAGGTTGAAGTCGTAGAGGCCAGTGTCGCTGCGGCGCCCGGTCACGGTGGCGCGGCCGCCGTGGAGCACCATGCGGATGTCGCCCGACACGTACTCCTGGGTGTCGACGATGAACGTGTCGAGCGACTTCTTGAGCGGCGAGGACCACATGCCGTCGTAGACGAGCTCGCCCCACTTCTGCTCGATCGAGCGCTTGAAGCGCGCCTGCTCGCGCTCGAGGGTGACGTTCTCGAGCTCGCGGTGCGCCTCGATGAGGGCGACGGCGCCGGGCGCCTCGTACACCTCGCGCGACTTGATGCCCACGAGGCGGTCCTCGACGATGTCGATGCGGCCGATGCCGTGAGCGCCGGCCCGCTTGTTCAGCTGCTCGATCGCCTGCAGCGGGGTCACCTTCGCGCCGTCGATCGCGACGGGGATGCCGCGCTCGAACGTGATGACGACCTCGTCCGGCACCGGCGGGAAGGCCGGGTCGTCCGTGTAGTTGTAGACGTCCTTGGTGGGCGCGTTCCAGATGTCCTCGAGGAAGCCGGTCTCGATGGCGCGACCCCACACGTTCTGGTCGATCGAGAACGGGTTGGACTTGGTGGTCTCGATGGGCAGCTGGTGACGGCCCGCGTACTCGATGGCCTTGTCGCGCGTGAGCGCGAGGTCGCGCACGGGCGCGATGCACTTGAGCTCGGGCGCGATCGAGGTGATGCCCACCTCGAAGCGGACCTGGTCGTTGCCCTTGCCGGTGCAGCCGTGCGCGACGGTCGAGGCGCCGAACTCGTGCGCGGCGGCGACGAGGTGCTTCACGATGACGGGGCGCGACAGGCTCGACACCAGCGGGTACTTGTCCTGGTACAAGCCGTTGGCCTGCAGCGCGGGCATGCAGTACTCCTCCGCGAACTCGTCGCGGGCGTCGGCCACGTAGGCCTCCACCGCGCCGCAGTCGAGCGCTCGCTGACGGATGACCTCGAGGTCCTCGCCGCCCTGGCCGACGTCCACCGCCACGGCGATGACCTCGGCTCCCGTCGCATCGGCGATCCAGCCGATGGCCACGGACGTGTCCAGCCCGCCCGAATACGCGAGCACAACCCTGTCTGTCATGTGTGTTGCTTCCTTGTCTTTCTCGATGCTGCTGTGTGAGAACTCAGTGATGGAACTGTCAGTGGTGGGCCCCGCCGGCCGCCCGGTCGAGGAACTTCTGCGCCAGCCGCATCCCGCCGTCGGGGTCGCGGGTGATGATCATGAGCGTGTCGTCGCCCGCGACGGTGCCGACGATGTCCGCGTCGTCGTGGCTGTCGATCGCGCTCGCGAGGTACTGGGCCGCGCCCGACGGCGTGCGGATCACGGTCAGGTTCGCGGAGCCGTCCGCGCTGAACAGGAGCTCACCGCACAGTCGGGTGAGGCGCTGCTCCGTGTCCTCGCCGGCGGACATCGACTCGCTGGTCGCGTAGACGTGGCCACCGTGGGCGCCGCGGACCTTGACCGCGCCGATGTCGACGAGGTCGCGCGACAGCGTCGCCTGCGTCACGGTGATCCCCTGCGCCTCGAGCCGCACCGCGAGCTCGCCCTGCGAGTGCACGGGCTCAGCCTCGATGAGGCGGCGGATGAGCGCCTGGCGCGCGGCCTTGGTCGCGGGGATGGTCTGCGGCATCATCGCTCCGCCAACCAGCTCAGCACCGCCTTCTGGGCGTGCAGGCGGTACTCGGCCTCGAGCCACACGAGCGACTGCTCGCCGTCGAGGGCCGATGCGGTGATCTCCTTCCCGCGGTACGCGGGCAGGCAGTGGAGGACGTGGGCACCGGGAGCGGCCAGCTCGAGCGAGCTGGCGTTGACCTGGTACGGCGCGAACACGGCCTCGCGCTCGGCCTTCTGGGCCTCGTCACCCATCGACACCCAGGTATCCGTCGCGATGATGTCCGCGCCACGCACGGCCTCGTCGTGGCTGTGGGTGACGGTCACGGATCCGCCGGTGGACTCCGCGATCGCCTCCGCGCGGGCGACGATGTCCGCGTCGGGCAGGTAGCCCTCCGGGGTGCCGATGCGCACGTGCAGCCCGGCGGTCGCGCCGCCCACGAGGTAGGAGTGGGCCATGTTGTTGGCGCCGTCACCCACGTACGCCAGGTCCAGCCCGGCGAGGGAGCTCACCCCACCGCGCGCATCGGCCACGGCGGCGAGGTCGGCAAGGATCTGGCACGGGTGGAACTCGTCCGTGAGGGCGTTGACGACCGGCACCGACGAGTGCGCGGCCATCTCCTCGATGCGGTCCTGGCCATAGGTGCGCCACACGATGGCGCTGACCTGACGCTCGAGGACGCGGGCGGTGTCCGCCACGGACTCCCCACGGCCCATCTGCGAGGTGGAGGCGTCGATGACGAGCGGGTAGCCGCCCAGCTCGGCGACGCCCGCGGAGAACGACACCCGCGTGCGGGTGGAGTGCTTGTCGAAGATGATCGCGACGGCCTTGGGGCCGACGAACGGCTGAACCTTGTAGCGATCCTTGCGCAGCTCGAGCGCGAGCTCGAGGATCTCGCGCTGCTCCGCTGGCGTGACGTCGTCGTCGCGCAGGAAGTGACGCGTCATGACTCGCCGCCCTTCTCGAGGTCCGGGGTCAGAGGGTGGGCCGCGAGGTAGCCCTCGAGCCACGTCAGGAAGGTGTCCGCCTCCGCCTTGGTGAGGGTGAGTGCGGGCACGAGACGGAGCGTGTCGAGCGACGGCGGGTTGACGATGAAGCCCGAGGCCACGGCGGCCTGGGCGATCTCTGCCGACTGCGGCGCCGCGAGGCCGATGCCGAGCAGCAGCCCCTCGCCACGCACCTCGACCACGCCGTCCATCGCCTCGAGCCGCTCACGCAGGTGGGCTCCGACGGTCTTGACGTTGGCGATGAGGTCCTCGTCCTCGATGACGCGCAAGGTCGCAAGGGCCGCGGCGGCGGCGAGCGGGTTGCCGCCGAAGGTGGTGCCGTGCTCGCCCTTGCCGAGCATCGAGCCCGGCCCCTCGCCGAACGCGATGACCGCGCCCACGGGGAAGCCGCCGCCGAGTCCCTTCGCGAGGGTCATGACGTCGGGCTGGATGCCGTGGAGCTGGTGCGCGAACCAGGCACCGGTGCGCGCGACGCCCGTCTGGACCTCGTCGAGGATCAGCAGAGCCTCGTGCCGGCGGGTGAGCGCGCGGGCGAGCGCGAGGTAGGCGTGCGAGAGCGGGATGACGCCGGCCTCGCCCTGGATCGGCTCGAGCACGATCGCGGAGAGGTCGCCCGCGGCCGCGGAGACGGCCTCGGCGAGCGCCTGCTCGTCGTTCGGCGGGACGAACACCACATCGCCGATGAGCGGCGCGAAGGGGGCGCGGTACGCCTCCTTGTGGGTGAGCGCGAGCGCACCCGTGGAGCGGCCGTGGAAGCCGCCCTCGAGCGCGATGATGGTGCCCTTGCCCGTCTTGCGGGCCATCTTGATCGCGGCCTCGTTGGCCTCGGTGCCCGAGTTCGCGAAGAACACCCGCGAGCCCGACGGCGCGTGGGCGAGGTCGAGCAGCCGCTCGGCGAGGGCGATCTGCGGCTCGGTCGCGAAGAAGTTGGAGGTGTGCGACAGCGTCGCGGCCTGGTGCGCGATCGCCTCGACCCAGGCGGGGTGGCCATGGCCGAGCGCGTTGACGGCGATGCCGCCCAGGAGGTCGAGGTAGCGGTTGCCGTCCGCGTCCCAGACGTACGAGCCCTCTCCCCGGGTCAGCATGCGCATCGGCACGCCGAACGTGCCCATGAGCGAGTGGCCGTAGCGCTGGAGCGCGACGGCGCCCTTCTCGAGGCCGGCCTCGCCGTGGCTGAACAGGTCGCTCATGTCAGCCCCACAGGTCCACGTCGTCGGGCCGGACCATGGTGCCGATGCCGGAGGTCGTGAAGATCTCGGTGAGGATCGAGTGCGGCTCGCGGCCGTCGATGATGTGCGCCTGGGGCACGCCTCCGCGCACGGCGCGCAGGCACGCCTCCATCTTGGGCACCATGCCGGACGCGAGCGAGGGCAGCAGCTTCTCGACGTCGGTCGCGTGGATGCGGCGCACGAGCGAGTCGCGGTCGGGCCAGTTCGCGTACAGGCCCTCGACGTCGGTGAGCATGATGAGCTTGCGGGCGCGCAGCGCGACGGCGATCGCCGCGGCCGCGGTGTCCGCGTTGACGTTGAGAACCGTCGTGGGGTCGTCCATGTCGGGCGCGACCGTGCTGACCACGGGGATGCGGCCGGCGTCGATGATGTCCTGCACGGCGGCGGGGTTGACCTTGATGACGTCGCCGACCTGGCCGACGTCGACGAGCTTGCCGTCGATCTCCGCGTGGCGGCGCTTGGCCTGCAGCAGGCCCGCGTCCTCGCCCGACAGGCCCACCGCGAGGGGACCGTGGTCGTTGATGAGGCCCACGAGCTCGCGCGACACGGAGCCGGTGAGCACCATGCGGACCACGTCCATCGCCTCGGGCGTGGTGACCCGGAGGCCGCCGCGGAACTCGGACTCGATGCCGAGCTTGGTGAGCATCTCCGAGATCTGCGGGCCGCCGCCGTGCACGACGACCGGGTACAGGCCGAGAAGTCGCAGGTGGACGATGTCCTGGGCGAAGGCGGCCTTGAGGGTGTCGTCGACCATGGCGTTGCCGCCGTACTTGATGACGACGGTCGCGCCCTTGAAGGACTCGATCCACGGCATGGCGTCGATGAGGACGCCCACCTTCTGGGACGGGGTGAGGTCGGGATAGTCGATGTCGTGTGTCATGAGGAGTACGCGCTGTTCTCGTGGACGTAGTCGTGGGTGAGGTCGTTGGTCCAGACGGTCGCCGAGGCGTCGCCCGCCTTGAGGTCGACGACGACCTGGACCTCGCGGCCCGTGAGGTCGACGAGGTCGCGGTCGTCGCCCACGCCGGCGTCGCGGCACACCTGCACGCCGTTGACGACGACGTCGATGGTGCGCGGGTCGTACGGGGCGACCGCCTCGGGGACGGTGCCCGCGGCCGAGATGATCCGGCCCCAGTTGGGGTCGTTGCCGAAGATCGCGGTCTTGAAGAGGTTCGAGCGGGTGATCGCGCGGGCGACGGCCTCGGCCGCGGCCTCGGTGGTCGCGTTCTCGACGGTCACCGCGATGTCGTGGGCCGCGCCCTCGGCGTCCGCCACCAGCTGGCGGGACAGGCTCGCCAGCACGTCGGTGAGCTCGGCCTCGAACGCGCTCGCGTCGGGTGCCGACCCCGACGCGCCTGAGGCGAGCAAGAGCACGGTGTCGTTGGTCGACATGCACCCGTCGGAGTCGACCCGGTTGAGGGTGCGGGAGACGGCCGATGCGAGGGCCGCCTTGGCCGTGGCCGCGTCGATCTGCGCGTCGGTGGTGACGACGCACAGCATGGTCGCCATGCCGGGAGCGAGCATGCCCGCGCCCTTGGCCATGCCGCCGACGGTCCAGCCGTCCCGGCCGGCCACGGCGGTCTTCGACACGGAGTCGGTGGTCATGATGCCCTCGGCGGCGTCCTGGCCGCCGTCGGCGCTGAGCCCGGCGATCGCGGCATCCGCTCCGGCGAGCAGCGTGTCCATCGGCAGGCGCACGCCGATCAGGCCCGTGGAGCAGACGGCGACATCGCCAGAGGCGACGTCGCGGCCGGTGGCCTGCAGCGCGGTCGCGAGGTACTCCGCCGTGCGGTGCGTGTCCGCGAAGCCCTCGGGGCCGGTGCACGCGTTCGCGCCGCCGGAGTTGAGGACCACGGCGTCGACGCGGCCGTCCGAGGCGACCTCGCGCGACCAGGTGACGGGCGCCGCCTCGATGCGGTTGGTCGTGAAGACGCCCGCGGCGACCTTCACGGGGCCGTCGTTCACGACGACGGTGACGTCCTTGGCGCCGGTGGACTTGATCCCGGCGGCGACACCTGCGGCGACGAAGCCCTGTGCTGCGGTGACGCTCACGGTGCGACTCCCAACGTCTGCAGGCCCGTGGTCTCGTGGACTCCCAAGGCGAGGTTCATCGACTGCAGCGCCGCGCCAGCGGTGCCCTTGACGAGGTTGTCGATCGCGCTGATGACGACGACGCGGCCTGCCTTGGCGTCGACCGTGACCTGGACCAGGCATGTGTTCGCACCGAGCGTGGCCGCGGTCGTGGGCCACTGCCCCTCGGGCAGCAGGTGGACGAACGGCTCGTCGGCGTAGGCGGTCTCCCAGGCGGCGCGCACCTGCTCGGCGTCGACGCCGGCGGCCAGCGGCGCTGTCACGGTCGCGAGGATGCCGCGAGCCATCGGCACGAGCGTGGGGGTGAAGCTGATCCGCACGTCGTCGCCACCCGCGCTGGTGAGGTTCTGCACGATCTCCGGGATGTGGCGGTGCACTCCCCCGACGCCGTACGGGCTCACCGCGCCCAGGCCCTCGGAGGCGAGCAGGTTGGTCGCGAGCTTCTTGCCGGCGCCCGAGTAGCCGTTCGCGAGCACCGCGACGATGTCGGTGGGGTCCACCACACCGGCCGAGATGCCCGGCTGGAGACCGAGCGTGACGGCGGTGACGTTGCAGCCGGGCACGGCGATGCGCCGGGATCCGGGGAGGTTGTCCCGCTGGCGGCCGTCGGCCGTGATGAGCTCGGGCATGCCGTAGGGCCACGTCCCGGCGTGCTCGCCGCCGTAGTACTCGGCCCAGGCCTCGGCGCTCGCGAGCCGGTGGTCGGCGCCGCAGTCGATCACGAGCGTCTCCGGCGGAAGCTGGGCGGCGATCTCGCCGCTCGCTCCGTGCGGGAGGGCCAGCACCACCACGTCGTGACCGGCGAGCGTGTCCGCCGAGGTCTCCACGATGGTGCGATCGGCGAGGGTGCGCAGGTGGGGCTGGTGCAGGCCCAGCACATCGCCTGCGCTCGAGTGCGCGGTGAGCGCGCCGAACTGCACGTCCGGGTGCTCGCTGAACACTCGGAGCACCTCACCGCCCACGTATCCGGACGCTCCAGAGACTGCCACAGAGATCGTCATGTGCATAACTATACATGCATCGGAATGCGACGGCGCATCGGCGCTACAGGCCCGGCACCAGGCGCGACGTCCGCGCCGGTGCAAGGATGGGCGTCATGAAGGCGATCGTCGTGACCGAGACCGGAGACCCGCAGGTGATGAGCCTGACCGACGTGCCCGACCCGCGCATCGGCCCCGCGCAGGTTCTCGTGGACGTCGCGGCATGCGGCGTCAACTACATCGACACGTACCAGCGTTCCGGCACCTATACGGTGCAGACGCCGTTCACCCCGGGCCTCGAGGGTGCCGGCGTCGTTGCGGCGGTCGGCGCGGATGTCGACTGGGCGGCTCCCGGCGACCGCGTCGCCTGGTGCTCGACGGCGGGCTCCTACGCCGAGCGTGTCACGCTCAGCCGCGAGGACTGCTACCGGGTGCCCGAAGCCGTGGACCTCGACGTCGCCGCCGCGCTCATGCTCCAGGGCCTCACTGCGCACTACCTGAGCGCGTCCTCGTTCCCGCTGCATCCCGGCCAGACGGCCCTGGTGCATGCGGGCGCCGGTGGCGTGGGCCTGCTGCTCACGCAGCTTGCGGTGGCGCGGGGCGCTCGCGTCATCACCACCGTGTCGAGCGACGAGAAGGAGCAGCTATCGAGGGCGGCCGGCGCCGCGGACGTGATCCGCTACGAGCGCTTCCGTGACATGGCCAGCGAGCTGCCACGCGCGGTGCGCGAGCTCACCGACGGCGTTGGCGTGGAGGTGGTCTACGACGGCGTGGGTGCATCGACGTTCGACGGGTCGCTCGACTCGCTCGCCGTGCGCGGCACGATGGTGCTGTTCGGCGGCGCGTCGGGCCAAGTGCCGGACTTCAATCTCCAGCGCCTCAACCGCGGAGGATCCCTGTCGATCACGCGCCCCTCGATGGGCCACTTCCTGCGCACGGACGAGGAGCGCGCGTGGCGCGCGGGCGACCTGTTCTCCGCGGTCGCGGCGGGAGAGCTCGACGTGCGCATCGGCGCCACGTTCCCGTTGGCAGAGGCCGTCGCCGCCCACGAGGCCCTGCAGGGCCGTCGCACCACGGGCAAGGTGCTGCTTCACCCCTGATCACGACACGGAAGCGACGCGATCCCGACACGCGCCCGACATACTTCCACGGCACAATGGCGCCATGCAGAATCTCCGTCTCCGCGTGATGCGTGACAGCGACCTCGAGCAGGTGCTCGCGCTCAACACGGCGGCCTACCCTGCGGTGAACACGCTGGAAGAGGACGAGATGCGTGCGCTCATCGGGTGGTGCGACGTGGCGCTGGTCGCGCTCGGCCGTGACGGCACGGTCATCGCGTTCCTGTTGAGCCTCGGCTCGGGCCAGCCGTACACGTCGGAGAACTACCGGTGGTTCGAGGCGCGCGGCGTGCGTCATCAGTACATCGACCGCATCGTCGTCGGCGAGGCCGCTCGGGGCACCGGCGTGGGACGCGCGATGTACGAGTCGGTCTTCGAGCGCGCCCGCGAGCGCGGCGCCACGGAGGTGACCGCCGAGGTCAACGTGCGTCCCGCCAACCCGCGGTCGATCGCCTTCCACGAGCACCTGGGCTTCCGTCAGCTGTCCGAACAGGAGACCAAGGACGGCGCCGTGCGTGTGGCGCTGCTCGCACGTCCGGTCGACGGGCTGCTGTAGCGCGCAGTCGAGCTCTCGCGGCGCTGCTCGCACGTCCCGTCGAAGGGCTGCTCCCGCGAGACCAGCCCGGACGCTGCCCGCACGGACCGTCGACTGGTTGCCGTAGCGCGGGCGTCCGTGCCTCCGCTGAGGACGCCTACTCGGCCGCGACGCGCGTCGCGGGCGCCGTCTCGGGTGCCTCAGGCTCGCCTGCAGCGGTGGCGAGGTCATCGCAGACGCCGATCTCGCAGTCGTCAGCACCCCCTGCGGGGAATGTCGCCGCGGAGGCCTGTCCCTGGCGGGCAGCGAACACTGCCGCTGCCTCCTCGAGCTCGGTCTCGATGTCGACGATCTGCCACAGCGCGTACAGCAACGTCCGCGGCTGCACCGTCAGCCGCCGTGCGGTAGCACGCACGAGGGGCATCACGTCCGCATCGGTGAGCGCGTCGCCCTCGTCGCCGAGGAGCCGACGCAGGTAGCCCACGACGAGCGGCCCGGGAGCGTGCTCGGCCTGCATCATCGTCGAGATCGCCTCGGAGCTCACTCCCCCGAGCCCCCGGACGCGCTGGAGTGCGCCGTCGATCGCGCGAGCGTCGTCGCCGGTGGCCTCGCGATAGTCGCGGGCGGTCCGCACGCCTTCCGCGGCGAGCACCCGGGCCGCATCGTGGATCACTGCGGCGCGCATGCGCGGCACGCCCAGGACGCGAGTCGTCCCCCAGGCGGGTCCCAACATGGGAGCGAGCTGCTCGACGGGGATGTCTGCGAGCTCGTGGAGATCGTCGAGCATGCGCCCTGGCCTCGCCATCATGTACGAGCCCGCCACCTCCTCGGCGGTGGCCTGCGGCAGCTGCGCGGCGAACACGCCGGCGATGACCGCGAGCTCCGCCTGATCCGGGTAGCCCCAGGGCGCGCTCTCGCGCCAGCCTCGCGGCAGCTCCGGCGACAGCGCGCGCTGCACGATGATCCCCCAGTCATCCCTCACCTGCGCCACGGTAGCGCGCGTGCGGCGACTCCGAAAGGCTCTTCCAGCTCGCCTTCGGATCCGCTTGCCCGACGTTTCTGGACAAGCGCCGCAAAGCGCCCAACGAACATGCGCTATCGCACATCGAGAGCCTGCGGGAGTCTCGACGAGGTGGCGCGGGAACGGTCGCGCAGCCGAGGTGCACGCGGCGTGCCCATGGCCGGGAGCACTGCCTTGTCGGCACACGAACGACGGTCGGGGCGACCGCGGCCGAACGGCTCCCCCGCACGTCCCCGCAGCACAACGAGACGGCGAGGCCTGGCTCCATGGGCGACCGCCGTAGGCTCGGGGCATGCGGATCCTGATCGTCGGCGGCACCGGTCTCATCTCGTCCGAGCTCGCGCAGCTCGCCGTGCAGGCGGGCGACAGCGTGACGCTCGTCAACCGCGGCCGCAGCGCCGCCGCGCCACCTCCGGCAGGCGCGCACGTGATGCACGCCGACGCCACCGATGCCGCGGTCCTGCGGTCAGCGTTGCGTGGGATGCGCCTGCGCGGCGAGCGCTTCGACGCCGTCATCCAGTTCGTGGCCTTCGGGCCCGAGCACGTCGCCGAGGACGTGGAGACCTTCGCACCGCTGACGGACCGCTATGTCCTCATCGCGACGAGCGCCTCGTACCGCACGGCCGACAGGCTCGCCCCCACCACCGAGGACACCCCGCAGGAGAACCTCTACTGGGAGTACGCGCGCCTCAAGCAGGCGGGCGAAGAGGTGCTGCGGGAGCGGGCCGCGAGCGCCGGGCTGCCCTACGTCATCGTCCGCCCTGCTCACACCTACGGCCCCTCGAAGATCCCGGGCTTCACCGCCAACTCCCGCCTGCCGTGGACCCTGGTCGACCGGATGCGCCGCGGCGCCGACATCGTCATCCCCGGCGACGGCACGTCGCTGTGGACCCTCACCCACGCGCGCGACCTCGCCGCTGGCGTGCACGGGCTTCTCAGCAGCGCCGATGCGCTCGGCCGTGCCGTCCACGTCACCTCGGACGAGGCGCTCACCTGGAACGCCATCTATGCGGAGATCGCTGCCGCCGCGGGCGTCGACGCCGAGCGCTACGAGCTCCAGCGCGTCTGCGTCCCCTCGGACGCGCTCGTCGCCGCGGCGCCGTCCCAAGCCGGCTCGATCTATGGCGACAAGATGCACCCCGCCGTCTACGACACGTCGCTCATCAAGTCCCTCGTGCCGGGGTGGTCAGCGCAGATCCCGTTCGAGCAGGGCATCCGCGAGGCGATCGCCTGGTTCGAGGCCGACCCCGACCGCCAGCAGGTCGACGCCGACGCGAACGCGATGCTCGACCGGGTCGCTGCGATCTACCGCGGCGCGCTGCGCGAGGCGGGACGCGAGGACTCGGCGCGACCGTAGG
Source organism: Demequina sp. NBRC 110056 (assembly GCF_002090155.1). Classification (GTDB taxonomy): domain Bacteria; phylum Actinomycetota; class Actinomycetes; order Actinomycetales; family Demequinaceae; genus Demequina. The sequence continues at coordinate 666,340 of NZ_BBRM01000002.1, forward strand.
ACGCGGCGCGGCTGCCGCAGTCCGCTCGGGGCCGGAATCGTCGGAAGGAAACCCCACGGCGCGGCACCACGGGGACTCCGAGCTAGCGTACGACCCTCGTCGCGCCCGGAGAGGGTGACGTAACGGACAGCGGCGACTACCGTTGGTGGTGACGCGCCCCGAAGCCCACGAGGCGCGCACGGCAGAGCCTCGGGGGTGGCGATGTCCAGGGTGTTCGTGGCGACCGCCGTCGTGACGGCGGTCGTGATGCTCGCGACCGCGTGCATCCCGTCGGGCCCCGACGAGTCCAGCGAGCCCGAGCCCGTCACGGCAGGCGACCTCGCCACGCACTCCCCTGACGCCACGGCCACCGGCACGGCGACGTCCACCCCAGCGAGCGCATCGGCGACGGCGAGGGAACCTGCCCCGCCGACGAGCCCTGACTCAGGCGCCACCTCCGGCCCTGACACCACCGCTCGTGCGGACGACCTCGACTGCCCTACCTACGACGACGGGCTCGACTGGGACTACGTCGCCGTCGACAGCCACCGGTTCGGGTCGATCTGCGTCGGCATGACCTTCGCTGAGGCAAGCGCGTCCGCGCCAGGGCCCGCCGTCGAGGGCGAGGAGATGTGCCCGTGGCTGGCGACCGTCGTGGACGCCGACCCGCTCTACATCCACGCCATCACGTCTCCCGTCGATCCCGATGGCCCCATCCGCTTCTTCCACATGATCTACCTCGACGACCCTGCCGCGGCCTCGCCTCATGACGTGCCGGCGACCGCCGAAGGCGTGGGCATCGGCTCGCCTGCGGCAGACCTGGCCGCCGCCTACCCCACAGCCCGCGAGGTCACCCAGGACGACCCGTCGCGCGGCACCCGCCAGCAGGTGGTGGTCGAGGAAGCCGATGCGCACCACTACGTGTTCGACATCGTGGACGGCGTCGTGGCCGAGGTGACGTGGGGCACGGGGCTCTCCGGCGGCATCGCGGGCGAGCTGTGCGCGCTGTGAGCTGTGGAGTCACAGAGCCGCAGAGCCGCGCGCCGCACAGTCAGAGCGCCACTGAGCCACAAGACCGCCGGGCCGGGTGACGCGCCCCGGCGCATCGGCGGGGTGGATCGGCTGAGCGCGCCGGCGCCTTCCGGCGCGGGCGTAGGCTGAGAGCAGTCCCGCTCTCGAGTCACAGGAGACCTTCGTGCGCGTCCTCTTCATCGGTGGCACCGGCCTGATCTCGTCCGCCTGCTCACCGCTCGCGATCGAGCGCGGCATGGACCTCACGCTCGTCAATCGCGGCGCCTCGACCCGCGCGGCGGCACCCGACGGCGCCCGCGTCATCCACGCCGACATCCACGACGTCGACGCCTTGCGGGCGGCCGTGAAGGCGGACGTCGCCGAGCACGGCGAGTACGACGCCGTCGTCCAGTGGATCGCCTTCACCCCGGACCACGTCGCGCAGGACGTCGAGACGTTCGCGGGCCTCACCCGCCAGTACGTCTTCATCTCCTCGGCCAGCGCCTACGAGACTCCCCCGTCGCGCCCCGTCGTGCGCGAGGACTCGACGCCGCTGTCGAACCCGTACTGGCAGTACAGCCGCGACAAGGCCGCGTGCGAGGCGGACCTGCGCGAGGCGGGCGACGCGAGCGGGTTCCCGTTCACCATCGTGCGGCCGTCGCACACGTACGGGTACTCGGACATCGTGTTCGGCATCACGTCCTGGTCGCACCCCTGGACCATCGCGGACCGCCTCCGGCGCGGCGCGCCCATCCTGGTGCACGGCGACGGCACCTCGCTGTGGACCGTGACCGACCACCGCGACTTCGCCGTCGGGCTCGTGGGCCTGCTGGGCAACCCGGCCGCGCTTCACGAGGACTTTCACATCACGGGCGACGACGTCCTGTCGTGGAACCAGATCCACGAGCACGTCGCCGCCGCGGTGGGCGTCTCGGCCGATGCGCTCGAGGCGCAGACGGTCCGCATCCCCACCGACACCCTCATCCGCTTCGACCGCGAAGCCTTCGAGGGACCGCTGAAGGGCGACAAGACCAACGCGGCGATCTTCGACACGTCCAAGCTGCGCGCCGCGGTCCCCGACTTCGCCACCCGCCATCGCTTCGCCGACGCGATCCACGAGTCGATCGCCTGGTTCGAGGCCGACGAGTCCCGCCGCGGGATCGACGAGGAGGCGAACGCCTCGTGGGACCGGATCGCCGCGGCGTACACGTCCGCCGTCGACGGGATCTTCGAGCCGTGAGCCGCCTGTGGGGACGGCGCGCTTCAGCGGAGCGTGACCCGGTCTCGGATCACGCGATCCTCGACGCTGCGGTGAGCGTCCTGTCGCGCGACCCTCACGCGCCCGTCGAGAGGATCGCGGCCCGCGCCGGTGTCGACCCACGCGACCTCAAGGCCCTGTATCCCTCGCGGGAGGCGCTGCTGACGGCGACGATCCTGCGGGGCGCGCGACGCATCGCCGCCGCGGCCGTGATCGAGGACGGCACGCCCGCCGAGCAGATCGCACTGCTGCTCGCGAGGATCTGGGACGACCAGGCGCCCGTCGCGCCGTTCACGACCCTGTGGATGCGGTCGGGCCTGCGGGGCGAGGTCGAGGAGACGCTCGAGCCTGTGCGCGTCCTCATCGCCGATGCGGTCGCCCGAGGCGCGGGCGTGGGCGCCATGCGCGCGGACGTGCCGGAGACGACAGTCGCGTGGCTCGTCGAGCAAGCCGTGCTCACGTGCCTCGCCGGCGTCGCAGACGGTGCGATCGACGCCACGGCTGGGCGCCGCCTCGCCATCACGCACGCCCTGTCGGCCGCTGGACTCGCCTGGGACGCCGCCGCCGCGGTGGCCGAGCGCGTCGAGCTGCGACTGGACCGCGGGTGAGGCGGGGTGCATGCCAGCGCGCGCACCGCGAGGGCGACGCCGCGGCTGCGTGAGGCGGGCGGCCGAATGAATCCTCGCAGCGGGGTGTTGTCCCAGAGTGACAGGGCCGCGGCTCGACCGTGTGGCACCTCGGCACCAAGGCCCGCGACCCTGACGCTCTGACCTCCTGACGCCCCGACCCCCTGACCGCCCTGACAACTTGAGGAGACCCGATGCACGCGATCGCCGCTTTCGAGCCGCTGCCCATCGCCGATCACGACAGCCTGCGTGACGTCGAGGTCCCCGACCCGACGCCGGGACCGCTCGACGTCCTGATTCGGGTCGAGGCCGTCTCGGTCAACCCCGTGGACGTCAAGAAGCGCTCGGGCGGCTACGGGCGCGGGGCGGTGGGCGACGAGCCGCGCATCCTCGGCTACGACGGCGCCGGCACAATCGTCGGCGTGGGCGCCGAGGTCGAGGGGCTCGCGGTCGGCGACGAGGTGTGGTGGGCCGGCGACGCCGGACGCCAGGGCGCGAACGCCGACCTCCAGGCCGTCGACCACCGCATCGTCTCCCGCAAGCCCGAGTCGGCCTCCTTCGCGGACGCCGCCGCCCTGCCGCTGACCGCGCTCACCGCGTGGGAGGGCATGTTCGACCACCTGCGCATCAGCCGCGAGGACACGGCGACGATGCTCGTGGTAGGCGGCGCCGGCGGCGTCGGGTCGATCCTGACGCAGCTCGCGAAGCGCCTCACGGCGCTGCGGATCATCGCGACCGCCGGCCGTCCCGAGACCGAGGCGTGGTGCCTCAGGATGGGCGCCGATGCGGTCGCCGACCACCACGACCTCGTCGCCTCGGTCGAGAAGCTGGCTCCGGCGGGGGTCGACTCGATCTTCTCGTCGTACACCCCTGGAAACATCGGCCACTACGCGAAGCTCATCAAGCCATTCGGCGGGATCGTGTCGATCGACGGCACGGACGAGTCGCTGCTGCCCCTGTTCTCGAAGTCAGCGTCGATGCACTGGGAGTACATGTTCGCCCGATCGCGCTACGGCACGTGGGACATCGCCGAGCAGGGCCGCATCCTCGACGAGGTGGCGGAGCTCGTCGACCGCGGCGACATCGTGCCGACGGCGACGGAGCACATCGCCGCCTTCTCCGCGGCGGGCCTGCGTGAGGCGCACCGGCTCGTGGAGTCGCAGTCGATGATCGGCAAGGTGGTCGTGCACCGCTGAGGACCCTTCGCCGTCCTCGTTGCCCGCGTCGGCACCATTCGGGCACGGGCAGCGGGACGACACACGCCCCCGGGCTGCAGCGGCACCCGCGCGCCCGGCACCCGGCACTCGCACGACAGCGGCACCCAGGCGACCGCTGCACCCGGGCGACCGCTGCACCCAGGCGACCGCGGCGCGAACCGCAGCGGCATGCGCACGGCGTGGGCAACGCCGCGGGTTGGGCTGGAGCTCAGGCTCTGGCACACTCGGGGCCATGCGCGCGACCATCGTCCCTGCTCTGATCGCTGTCGCCCTCCTGGCGGGATGCTCGGCCGACGCCGACGACGCGTCCCCCGACCCGTCCTCCAGCCCCGCTGCGACGACCACCCCGGCGAGCGCATCGGCCTCGACGGATCCCTCCGACGGCACCTCGGACTCCCCCGACTCCTCAGACACGTCTGATGCCTCGGACTCCGCCGACGGCGCCACCGCAGGCGCCGACCTCTATTGCGAGCCCGCGCAGGCGGGGATCACCTCCACCCAGGCGCTGTTCGAGGCGACCGACCGCAAGAGCACCCAGACGGGGATCGAGGACGACGGTGGCGACGTGGGGCTGATGAACGCGGCCGGCGAGGAGATGCTCGTCCACGCCGAGGACGCCATGGCCCACTGGAACGACGCCCGCGAGCACCTCGAGTCCCCTGCCTGGGACGACGCGTCGTACCCCGTGAGCGCGGACGAGGTCGATGCGGCCATAGAGGACTACGACGCGCACATGGTCACGTGGGTGATCCCCGAGGCGGAGATCGCCGCGAGCGCGGGCACGATCGCCGAGTACGACCAGGCCACCGTGGCGCTGCTCGCCGACCCCGAGGTCATCGCGGCGGCGCAGAACGGCGGCGAGGCGCTCGGCACGATGCTCGGCTACACGGCCGAGCGCTGCGACGGGATCGACGCGCTCGACCCGTAGACGGCGGTCGTCAGGCGCCCATCTGCTCCTCGACGCGGGCGAGCAGCTCCTCCCACGCATCGGCGAACTTCGCGATCCCCTCGTCCTCGAGCTGCCGGGTGACGTCCGCGAGGTCGATCCCCGCATCCTCGAGGTGATGGAAGACCGAGTGAGCCTCCTCGTAGGTGCCGCGCACGGTGTCCCAGCCGTCGGCGTCGGCCGGAGCCTCACCGTGGTCCGCGAAGGCGTCGATGGTGGCCTGCGGCATCGTGTTCACGACGCCGTTGGTGACGAGCTCGTCGACGTACATCGTGTCTGGGTAGGCGGGGTCCTTCACCGAGGTGGACGCCCACAGCGGTCGCTGCGGCCGAGCACCCGCGTGCGCGAGCGACTTCCAACGCGACGAGTCCAGCACCTCCTCGTGGTGCTCGAAGGCCAGGCGCGCGTTCGCGATCGCGGCCGTGCCGCGCAGCTCCTGCCCCACGCCAGCGGCCTCGAGACGCTTGTCGACCTCGGAGTCCACGCGCGACACGAAGAAGGACGCGACCGAGTGGATCTTGGAGAGGTCGTGGCCCGCAGCGTGAGCCGCCTCGAGGCCCGCGAGGAACGCCTCGACGACCTCGGCGTAGCGCTGCAGCGAGAAGATCAGCGTCACGTTGACGGAGATGCCCTGTGCGAGCGCCTGGGTGATGGCAGGCAGACCCTCGACGGTCGCCGGGATCTTGATCATGACGTTCGGGCGGTCGACGAGCCACCACAGCTGGCGCGCCTCCGCGATGGTGGCCTCGGTGTCGCGCGCGAAGCGGGGGTCCACCTCGATCGACACGCGCCCATCGACGCCATCCGTGGCGTCGTAGACCGGGCGCAGCACGTCGCACGCCTCGCGCACGTCCGCGGTCGTGATCATGCGGACCGCCTCGTCCACCTCGACGCCACGCGCGGCAAGGTCGCCGATCTGCGCGTCGTACTGATCCGAGCCCGACACCGCCGCCGAGAAGATGGACGGGTTGGTCGTGACGCCCACGATGGAGCGGTCGCGCACGTCCTCGGCGAGAGAGCCGCTGCGCAGGCGCTCGCGCGACAGGTCGTCGAGCCAGATCGACACCCCGGCGGCGGACAGCGCCTCGAGGGGGCGGGTGGAGGTGGTGGCGGTCATCGCGTGCTCCTTCGCTGGTGGCGGGCCGGTCGTCCTCGGCAACCCGGAAGGCTCGACGAGCATTCCGCGCCGGCGACCACATCCCCGTCGGGTCTCCACGGTCGGGACTCCTCTGTCAGCATTCCACCGCGCGGGTCCGCGCGCGAGGGGTGCGAGGCGGCGTTCGCCCGACGTTCACGAGAGGGGCAGCCCCGGCGGAATGTGGGTGACGTCGCTGAGGTTGACGCTCCCACCACCCCACCCGCCGTCGAAGGAGCGCCGATGCCCTGGTCCACCGCAGACATCCCCGACCTGACCGGCCGGGTCGCCGTGGTGACGGGCGCGAACGGCGGGCTCGGGCTGGAGACGACCAAGGCCCTCGCCGGCGCGGGCGCCCACGTGGTGATGGCGGCTCGCTCGCCCGAGAAGACGGCCGATGCGGTCGCCGAGATCAAGGACTCGGTCCCCTCCGCTTCACTCGAGACCGTCGCGCTCGACCTGGGCTCGCAGGAGGGCACCCGCGCGGCCGCCGCGAGCATCGCGTCGGCGCACCCGCGCGTCGACATCCTCGTGAACAACGCCGGCGTCATGGCGACGCCCGAGGGGCGCACCGAGGACGGCTTCGAGACCCAGCTGGGCATCGACCACCTCGGCCACTGGACGTTCACCGCGGGGCTGCTCGCACCGCTCGTCGCGGCCGACGCGGCGCGCGTGGTCACCGTCTCCAGCACCGCGCACCACATGGGCCGTCGCATCGACCCCGACAACCCCCACCTCGAGGGCACCTACACCGAGTGGAAGGCGTACGGGCAGGCCAAGCTCGCCAACCTCCACTTCGCCTACGGGCTCGACCGCGAGTTCGGCGCCGCCGGTGCGCGCGCATCGTCCCTCGCGGCCCACCCGGGCCTGTCCCATACGGACCTCCAGAGCCGCACCGTGCGCGAGGGCGGGGGCGGGTCGACCGGTCCGTTCTGGGAAGGGCTCGCGGCGACGCGAGGGATGCCGCCGTGGCGCGGCGCGCTGCCGCAGCTGCGCGCCGCCACCGACCCCCGTGCCCGCGGCGGGCAGTTCTACGGGCCGCTGTGGATGAACACCGGAGACCCGGTGCGCAGGCCCCTGCTGCGGCGCCTCGGCCTCACGCGGTCGATCGAGATCCTGTGGCAGGTCTCGGAGGACCTCACGGGCGTCGCGATGGACGTGCGCGGAGCCGTCGCGGGCCTTACCCCGTCCTGACGCGAGACTCCTGCATCGCGCCTGCTCCCGCGCGCGTGTGATGCCGCGCGCCACGAGCCGCACACCCCTAGGGTGATCAGTGAAGATAGCCCTTCACCCAAAGGATTCCCATGGCCGGCGCCCTGCCCGACACCCCGTCCGATGCCCTCGTCTTCTTCGGCGCCAGCGGCGACCTCGCCCGGAAGTCGATCTTCCCGTCGCTGTACCGGATGGTGAAGGCCGGCGGCCTCACGGTGCCGGTGGTGGGCGTCGCGTTCTCGCAGTGGACCCTTGCGGACCTGCAGGAGCGTGCACGCGAGGCGGTCGCCGCCGCCGGGGACGTCGACGAGGCGGCGCTCGACCAGCTCGTGGGCCTGCTGCGCTACGTCGACGGCGACTACAACGACCCGGCGACCTTCACGCAGCTGCGCGAGGTGCTCGCCGAGTGCTCGTCGCCCACGCACTACCTCGCCATCCCGCCGGTGCTGTTCGGCACCGTGGTCGAGGGGCTGCGCGGCGTGGGCCTCAACGAGAACGCCCGCGTGGTGGTCGAGAAGCCCTTCGGACGCGACCTCGCGAGTGCGAAGACGCTCAACGCGGTGATCTCGAGCGCCTTCGACGAGCACGCGATCTTCCGCATCGACCACTTCCTGGGCAAGGAGGAGATCATGAATCTCCTCTACTTCCGCTTTGCCAACGCGATGTTCGAGCCCATCTGGAACCGCAACTACATCGAGACTGTGCAGATCACCTTCGCCGAGGACTTCGGCGTGCGCGGCCGGGGCTCCTTCTACGAGTCCGCGGGAGCCCTGCGCGACGTCGTGGAAAACCACCTGTTCCAGATCGTCGCTCTGCTGACGATGGAGGCGCCCACGTACCGCGGCTACGGGGCCGTCCAGTCCGCGAAGGCCAACGTGTTCAAGGCGATGCGGCCGCTGACGCGGCAGGACTACGTGCGCGGGCAGTTCATCGGCTACCGCGACGAGGAGGGCGTGAACCCGCACTCGGACGTCGAGACGTACGCCGCAGTGCGCCTGCACATCGACTCGTGGCGGTGGGCCGGGGTGCCGTTCTACCTGCGCACGGGCAAGTGCCTCGCCGTGTCGGCCGGCGAGGTGGTGGTCGACTTCAAGCGGCCGCCACAGGCGCTGTTCGGCGACGCGATGGACCCCGACCAGCACCCCAACCGGCTGCGCTTCCGCCTCCAGCCCGACGGCGCGATCGGCCTCGGAGTGCGCGTGAAGCGACCCGGCGAGGAGTTCGTCGGCCACGAGCAGGAGCTGCTGCTGCCGACGGAGAGCGAGCTCGAGCGCGCGCCGTACGAGCGCCTCCTCACCGACGCCCTCAAGGGCGACAGCGCACTGTTCACGCACGAGGAGTCCGTGGAGGCCGCGTGGCGTGTGGTCGACGGCATCCTCGAGGACCGTCCGGCCGCCATCCCCTACCAGCCGGGCACGTGGGGACCCGAGGAGGCCGCGGGCCGGCTCATCGGCGACGACGGCCCCTGGCACAACCCGCTCGCGTAGCGACACCAGCACAGACCCGACCTTTCACCACCTGAACCAAGGAGACAGACATGACCGAGACGCCGATGCAGCTGGGAATGATCGGACTGGGACGCATGGGCGCCGGCCTCAGTCGGCGGCTCATGCGCGACGGCCACACCGTCGCCGTGCACGACGTCTCTGCAGACGCGATCGATGCGCTCGCCGCAGAGGGTGCCGTCGCAGTGCATGAGCTCAAGGACTTCGTCACCGCGCTCGAGGCCCCGCGTGCGGTGTGGGTGATGGTTCCGGCTGGCCCCATCACGCAGTCCGTCATCGAGTCCCTCGCGGCCGTGCTCGAGCCGGGCGACACCATCATCGACGGCGGCAACAGCTACTACCGCGATGACATCGCCCACGCGGCGATGCTCGCAGACAAGGGCCTGCACCTCGTCGACTGCGGCACCTCCGGCGGAGTCCACGGCCTCGCGCGCGGCTTCTGCCTCATGATCGGCGGCGAGGATGAGGTCGTCGAGCGCCTCGCCCCCATCTGGGACACCATCTCCCCTGGTGTCGAGTCCGCCGAGCGCACGCCGGGCCGCACGGGCGACCCGATCTCGGCCGAGCACGGGTGGCTGCACTGCGGGCCCAACGGCGCGGGCCACTTCGTGAAGATGGTCCACAACGGCATCGAGTACGGGCTCATGGCGGCCTACGCCGAAGGTCTGAACGTGCTGCGCAACGCGAACGCCGGATCGACGGCGCGTCAGGCGGACGCCGAGACCGCTCCGCTATCGCAGCCCGAGTTCTACCAGTACGACATCGACACCGCCGCGGTCGCCGAGGTGTGGCGGCGCGGGTCCGTCATCGGCTCGTGGCTGCTCGACCTCACCGCGGAGGCCCTCCACGAGGATGCGGACCTCACGGAGTACTCGGGCCACGTGTCGGACTCCGGCGAGGGCCGATGGACGTCCATCGCCGCGATCGACGAGGGCGTGCCGACGCCGGTGCTCACCACCGCGCTGTACTCGCGCTTCGCGTCGCGCGACCTCGACATCTACGCCGAGAAGGTCCTGTCCGCGATGCGCAAGGGCTTCGGCGGCCACCAGGAGAAGCCCACGGGCGAGTAGTTCGAGGAGCGCGGGCAGCGCGGCGACAGCGAGAACCCCGAGCAGCGCAACGAGCGTCCATGCCGTCCCGCGATCCAAGCTCCTCGGTGGCCGCGGCGCCCGGCCGCGCCACCCTCAGGGGGTGACGCGGCCGGGCTGCGCGAACGCGCCGGCGGCGACGCGCAGTCGCCGCCGGGCACGCAGGCGCAGGAGCCTCACGCGGCGGCGGGCTCGGGTCAGACCGGACGGTCGTGGCCCGAGGCGGTCGTCGGCGCGGTCGGCGTGATGAAGCTCGGGGTGGTTGGCGTAGTACGCGGCCAACCGTCCGAGCTGCTCGTAGTGAGTCATGGCGGATTCACCTCCTCTCGACAGGATCGAGCGGCGGGAGCACGCGCGCTGGCGGTTTCGAGACGCGAGCGTGCGTGCCCGGGGCCACGGCCGATTCCCGCGAGCTCCCCGGTCGAGCCACGCCGGATGGCGCACACCGATCAGGGCTCTCGCGCGGCGGCACGCGGCGCGGGACGGGGGCTCACGGGCGAACCGAACTGTCCGAACCTTGCCGGGGCGGGCCGAGGGCGGGCCTCGGGCGTCGGGAACGGTCAGGAACGGTCAGGAACGGTCAGGAACGGTCAGGAAGCGTGAGCGAGGTCGGCAGACGAGCTGGCGACGGCGGCGGCGGAGCTAGAAGCCCCGAGCGAGGATGCTCGGGCTAGCCGGCCAGGACGGCAGCGACGGGACGCTTGCCGCGCGGCTGCTGCCGCTGGGCCCAGGAGCCGCGGGAGGGCTCGAGGGTCGCGGCGAACGCGCGAACGGCCGGCGCCACTGCGGCGCTGGTGACGTCGATATCCATCATGAGCTTCCTCCCTTCCTGAGGGCCGGGCCTCGAGAGCGCACGCTTCCGGAGGCGAATCCTGCGCGGCCGGGCCGGCTGCGCAACGGTGAAGGTAGCACCGTCACCGGGCGACGCGGAAGGACATTTTGCCGAACTGTGACAGTTCGGACGGTGACGCCGTGCGCTTCTGACGGCGATGCTGAGAGGTCCGCGCGCCCGTCAGGCCGCGATGCGGACGCTCACCGCGTCGACGAGCCCGGGCTCGTCGTCGACGCCGAGGTAGACCTCGGAGCCGTCGGCGAGCGACAGCACCACCGCGGACGTGCCGCGCGTCGCGTAGGCGCTCGCGCGCCGGTCGAAGGCCCACCGCCAGCCCCAGCCGCCGAATTCGCGGATGGGCCGGTAGTCGCGCGTCTCGACGGCGGTCACCTCCCCGAGGGGCACGGAACGCTTGAGGACGCCCGCGAGCGACACGTGCACGGCCGTCTCGTCGACGGTGATCGTCAGCGGGACGAACAGGAGGGCGGCGAGCAGCGCCGTGCAGCCGACGGCGAGCCACGGCAGCTCCGCCCAGGCGCCGCTCACGGTGAACAGCACCACGCACAGCGCGAGCGAGCCCAGCAGGGCTGCGCACGCGAGGCGGTTCTGGAACGAGAGCTGACGCGAGCGGTAGGCGACCATGGCCTCCACCCTGCCACGCGCATCGGCTCGCCGGCCTCCTCCCCCGGCAGGATTCGCCTCAGCGCGGCGCGAGCATGATGACCCCGGCACCGACCAGGCAGAGCGCGGCGCCGGTCCAGTCCCACACGTCCGGTCGGAACTTGTCGACGACGATGCCCCACGCGAGAGAGCCCGCCACGAAGATCCCGCCGTACGCCGCGAGGATGCGCCCGAAGTGCGGATCCGGCTGGAACGTCGCGATGACGCCGTAGAGCCCCAGGCACAGCACGCCGAGACCCACGAACAGCGCTCCGCGGTTCTCGCGCAGCCCCTGCCACACGAGCCACGCGCCGCCGATCTCGGCGAGGGCGGCGACGGCGAACAGGGCGATGATGCGCAGTGTCGTCATGCGCGTCACCCTACTGATGGGACGAGTGCTCAGGACGAACTCAGCATGGGTGGGACGGCACGGTGTGGTGCGGTGCGGTGGGGTGCGGTGTTCTGGGGTGCAGCGCAGTGCGGTGCGGTGCGGTGCGGTGCGACGCGCCCCGCGACGGTTCGTCAGTCCAGCCTGGCCTCGTACAGCTCGAGGTCGTAGTCGGAGAAGCAGCAGAAGATGACCTCGCGGATCGTGCGGTGCTCCGCCGCGGTTGCGCGGACGGTCTCGATCGCGATGTCCGCCGCGAAGTCCCGCGGGAACCCATACGTCCCGGTCGCGATGCACGGGAAGGCGACGGTCCCGAGCCCGTGCCCCGCGGCGAGCGCGATGGATTCCGAGTAGCAGCTCGCGAGGGTGTCACGCTCGCCGTGACCGCCGCCGCGCCAGATCGGGCCGACCGTGTGGATCACGTGCGTCGCGGGGAGCCGGTGGCCGCCGGTCATCTTGGCCTCGCCGGGCTCGCAGCCGCCGAGCTCACGGCACTCCTCGTAGAGCCCGCGGCCCGCGGCGGCGTGGATCGCTCCGTCGACGCCCGAGCCGCCGAGCAGTGTCTCGTTCGCGGCGTTGACGATCGCGTCGACATCGAGGGTGGTGATGTCGGCCTTGAGGGCGCGCAGGTGGGTCATGCACCCAGTCTCACCTACGAGCGACGGGTGCGCAGTGTCACGCGAGTCGCGTGATCGAGTCCTGGCCTTCCTGGCCGCGTGGCGCTGCCGTGTCTCGTCTGGCGTGTCGCCGCTGCCGTGTCGCGTCTGCCGCGTCAGCGTTGCTTTGCCGTGATCACGCCGGCATATGGACCCGACAGCGCGCCGGGCTCGCCCATCCCGCTGACCCACAGGTCGGAGATCTGCCCGTCGAGGTAGAGGGCATCCTCGACGCCCAGCTCGTCGCGGAACAGCGTCGCGAAGTCCCACAGGTTGGTGATGCCGACCGACATCGCCAGGTACACCGTCTCGCCATCGGGGCTCACGCCCACGCCGCTGCGCAGCGCGAAGTTGGTCGAGCCCTCGCGGAACTCGGGGTGCACCTCCCCGTCGAGGAGCAGCGCCGGGCCCGACTGGGTCGCCTGCGTGACGCCCGCGGGCTCGTAGTCCTCGCTGTTCACCACGGTCGCGGTGCCGTCGTCGAAGACCGCGAAGACCGCGTTGGGCTTGAGGTGGAAGTTGCCGCCGCCGTCGGCGAGGTTGAGCGGCACGAGCTCATCGCCGTCGCTCACGAGCAGCCCGCCGGGCACCATCTCGGGGGTGAAGATGCCGGCGTTGGTCGCGACGGCGATCTCGGGGTCCTCGGCGATGACATCGGCGAGCATGACGCCATGGTCCGCGGGGTCCCAGTCGACGCGCACGTCCCAGTCTGCGAGCGGCAGAGTCACGACGGCATAGGACCAGCCAGCGTGGTCGACGACCTCGGCGTCGACCTCGATCACCTCGCCGTTCGGCCACGCCTCAGGCGCCGATGCGCTCGCTGAGCCCTCGGGCCCGCTCGCCTCAGCCGTGGGCACCGGAGTCGCGCCAGGCTCGGCCGTGACGGTGACCCGCGGCGGCGCAGGATCTGACGAGGCGCAGCCGGCCAGTGCCAGGGCGGCAACGGCGGCTGCCGTCGCTGCGCCGGCCCGAGCCGCAGCCCGGGTACTAGCCCCGGCTCCAGTCGCAGCCGCTGCCCTGGAACTCGCCCCGACCCCTGCCCAAGGTCCGCGCGCTGCCCGCGTGCCGCCCCGTGCGCCATCCCTGGGCCGCGTCCCAGCCTCGACCGTGCCTCGTCGCCGAGCGGGCGGGACGGCGCGCGCCGGGCGCGCAGCGGTCACAGCTCGAGCCGGATCTGCTCGACGTCGAGCTCCGCGAGCATCGCCGACAGCGACGGCGAGCTGAAGGTGCCGAGCGAGCGCACGTCGAGCAGCGCGTCGCGCTTGGCCTTGATGATCGCGAGGTGCTGCGCGTGCCCGTGGCCGTCGCGCCCCTCGCGCTGGAACTGCTCGCGTGCCTCGGAGCCGACCTCGTCGAGCAGCTCGCGCAGCCGGGCACGCTCGTGATCCTGCTCCTCTTGCGTCGCGCCGCGGGAGGGATTGAGCCACCGCACCGCCCAGGCGACGGTGCCGCCTTGGATCACGAGCGAGCCGATGGCGACGATGTACGCGATGAGCACGAGAAGCGCGCGGTCTGGCGTGTCGGTCGGCAGGGTCTGGGCGGCAGCGACGGTGACGACTCCGCGCATGCCCGCCCACACCATGAGGGCACCCTCGCGGGGTCCGAGCCGTGCGCGCTCGAAGTACGAGATGTCCGCCTCCGCGCGGGTGAGGAAGCGCTCCACCCCCTCGGCCGTGTGCGCGGACCGGCGCAGCCGATGCCGACGCGACACCGCCCTGATGACCCCCGTCTGGGCGCCGTCGTCGGCAAGCCGGGCACGCGCATCGGCGATCCGACCGCGACGAGACGCCGCACGCGCGACGCGTCTGCCCTGCCACCACAGCAGCGGCGCGATGAAGCCCGCACGCACGACGAGCGCCGCGACGAGCACGACGGCGGCGACGCCGATCGCGAACCCGACTCCCGCGTGATCGCGCTCGACGGCCTCGATGGTGGACACGAGCTCGAGGCCGAGGATGAGGTAGACGGCGCCCTCGAGGACGAGCTCGATCGCGTTCCAGGTGCGGTGGTCCGAGGTGCGCACCAGCGGCGAGAGCTTGCGGGCGGCGCCATTGCCGGTGACGAGGCCGGCCACCACGGCGGCGACGAGGCCCGAGGCGTCGAGCAGCTCGGCCGGGATGGAGGCGAGGAACGGCACCGCGAAGGTGAAGACGGTGTTGGCCGTGGTGTCGCGGATGCGCGCGCTGATCCACAGGTTGAGGTGGCCGACCGCCCAGCCGATGGCGACGGCGATCGCCATGGCCAGCACGAACTCCCAGGCGACGCCCCACACGGTGACGGCCGATGCGGCGGCGGCGACCGCGGCACGCATGACCACCAGCGCTGTCGCGTCGTTGAGGAGGGACTCGCCTTCGAGCAGCGACACCATGCGCGGGGCGACGCCGAGGCGCTTGATGATCGCGGTGGCGACCGGGTCGGTGGGGCTGACGATCGCGCCGATGGCGAAGGCCCACGGCCACGACAGGTCCGGCAGCAGCGCGTGGAACAGCACGCCGAGCAGCACCGTCGAGATGATGGTGAGCAGGACCGAGAGGGCGCCGATGGACTTGAACTCGCGCCTGAAGTCCGTTGCCGGAATGGACACGCCCGCCGCGTACAGCAGCGGCGGCAGCACGCCGGCGAGGATCACCTCGGGGTCGATCTCGACGGGGCCGACGCCGGGGATGAAGCTCGCGGCCACGCCGATCGCCACGAGGATCAGCGGCGCGGCGACGCCGACACGCGGGCTGATCACGGTCGCGAGCGAGATCGAGATGAGCGCGACCACGCCGATGACCAGGTACTCCACGCGACGCCTCCCGTTGCTTCTCGCTCGCAGTCATCGTATCGGCGCCAAGCGGGACCTTGGCCGCTGTCGAGACCCGCCTCGCGGCTGATACCTTCGGCTCACGAGAGGAGACGCCGTGACCACCACGCAGCAGACCGCAGCCCCGCACCGCGCCACACGTTCATTCGTGCGCACGCCCGTACCGACCTTCCAGTCGGCGATGGGACGAGAGCGGGCGCCGATGCGCATGTGGGTCACGGGTCTGACGCAGCGAGGGATGATGGTCAGCGACGGCGAGGGCGCCGCGGTGTGGATCATCGACGAGCGCTCGCGCCACGCGGTCGAGCAGGCTCTCTCGGTGGGGATCAGCGCGCTCGACGTGCACCCCGGTGGCACCGCTGTGATGGCGGGCACCGAGATCAACATCGCCCCCTGGTGAGCTCGGGCTCCGGCAGCCGCACGCCGTGGCGGTGTCAGGTCCTTGCCCGCACCCGTGTTGCGCCACTGTGCCGCCACGACGCCGTGGAGTCCGCGCGCACCACGGTGCCTAGAACGAGGCGCTCAGAACAGCGTCGCCTCAGGTGCCGCTGAGGCGAGTTCGGCGAGGTTCGCCGTCGCGCTCGTGCGCCGCCACTCTCCGTTGCCGTCGCGGGCGTTGGCTCGCGAGACCGTCGTAGCCGATGCTGCGCGGGCCCCGGTCGCATCGGATGCAGTGCTGCCCATCGAGCCGGTGTTCGGGTCCTCCGGGGCCCGCTCGAGACCGTGCGCGAGGATGAGTGGCTTGATGCGGGCAGCGAGCCTGCGGCGGTACTCCTTGGGCGCGTAGGCGCCGTCTCCGTAGAGCTCGCGGTAGCGCGGCGTCAGATCGGGCCGGTGAGTGTTGAGCCACCGGGCGTACCACTCCTTGACCCCGGGGCGCAGGTGCAGCGCGGTGTACGTGACGGAGGTCGCGCCGGCGGCCTTGATCCTCGCGAGCGCGCGGTCCAGGTGCTCCTCCGAGTCGGTGAGGAACGGCAGGATCGGCATCATGAACACGGCGACGTCGAAGCCGGCCTCGGCAGCGGCGGTCACCGTCGCGAGCCGCGCCTGCGCCGTGGGCGTTCCGGGCTCCACGGACTGTTGAAGATCGTCGTCGAGGATCGCGATCGAGAGGGCCAGGTCGACGGGCACGTCCTTGCGCGCCTCGGCGAGCCGCGGCAGGTCGCGGCGCAGCAACGAGCCCTTGGTGAGGATCGAGAACGGCGTTCCCGACTCGGCGAGGGCGTCGATGATCCCCGGCATGAGTCGGTAGCGACCCTCGGCCCGCTGGTACGGATCGGTGTTGGTGCCGAGCGCGACGTGCTCGCGCGCCCACGAACGCTTCGCGAGGTCCTTGCGCAGCGCATCCACGATGTTGACCTTGACGATCAGCTGGCTGTCGAAGTCCCGGCCGGCGTCGAGCTCGAGGTACTGGTGCGAGGGTCGGGCGAAGCAGTACACGCACGCGTGGCTGCAGCCGCGGTACGGGTTGATGGTCCACGTGAACGGGACGGCGCTCCCCTGCCCCACCTTGTTGAGCGCGCTCTTGGCGAGCACCTCGTGGAACACGATGCCGTCGAATTCCGGAGTCCGGACGGAGCGCACAAGGTTGTTGAGCCGGGCGAGGCCGGGCAGCGCCTCGTCGTTCTCCGTGGCGATCGCCTGGCCTTCCCACCGCATGCGACCATTCGAACATATGTTCGACCGCGGTTCAACTGTCTGCGACCGGCGTGGCGGCGAGGCATCCCGCGCGCACGTCGGCGGGCGTCACCGGCGTGCCGCGATGGGCGACACCAGGTCGGCTCGTTCGCTCCCATCGCCGCCGTCGGGCACGTCGGCCCGCGCGGCGGTAGCGTCACTTCCATGGCCCAGTCCTCGCCCGGCGCACGCTTGGCGACCCCATCCGACGCACCGGTGCTCGCACGCATGCTCACCGAGTTCAACGCGGAGTACGGGGAGCCGTCGCCGCCGCTTCCGGAGCTGACGGAACGCTTCCGCCTCCTGTTGGGCAGCTCTCGGTTCTGGGCCATCGTCGCGAGCGCCGACGACGGCGTCCCCGTGGGATTCGCGACGCTCGCCGAGCGCGACTCGGCCTACTACGCGCGCGGCGCGGTCTACCTCGAGGATCTCTACGTCGTCCCTCGTCTGCGAGGCCAAGCCCTTGGCGCGGCGATGGTGCAGCTGATGATCGCCGAGTCTCACCGCCGCGGCATCGGCCTTGTCGAGGTCGGCGTCGACGAGCCCGACGTGGATGCGCTGCGCTTCTACGAGCGCGAGGGCTTCGTCCACCGGGATCCCGGCTCCGGCGATCGGGCGTTCCACCTGCAGATGGAGCTCGAGGGCTGAGAGACGTCGCGGCCGCCGGGTCCGACGTCGGTTGCCTCAGGCGCCGGCCGCGAGCTCCCGGAGCGCGGCCATCGCCTCCGAGGCGCTGCCGGCGGGCACGAAGATGTGGTCGTGGTGGAAGCCCGCGACGACGTTGGCGCTGATGCCCGCATTGGTCAGCGCGCTCGCGAACGCCGCCGTCAGGCCGACCGCCTCGAGAGACGAGTGCACAGTGAGCGTGATGCGCCGGCTCGGGAACTCCACGTTCTCGACGCCGTGCTTCGCCGCGGCATCGATCGGGAGCACCAAGGTCATCCCCTCGCCCTCGCGCACCGTAGCCACCGCATCGATCAGCGCACCGGCCGAGGCAAGGCCGTCGACGGTTGCCCAGACGTAGGTCACGGGATCGAGCACGGGCTCCATCGACGCGATGAGGGTCTCGAGATCGGTCTGGCCAGCCATGACGCCGAGCGTAACGCGCGGACCCAAGGCACCAAGGTCCCGGCAGGCGCGCCACTTGGCACCGTAGGTTGGAGGCACCGACCCCGAGGAGACCCCGTTGGACCCCGCCGCGATGCGTGCCGCCATGGCCGAGACCCCTGTTGAGGACCCCACCCGCACCGAGCACGAGAAGCTCTCCAACGACGAGTGGTTCCGCTACCGCAAGGGGCCCGAGCTCGCGGACATGCAGCGCGCCACGATCGCGCGCCTGCGGGAGCTCGGCGAGCTGTTCTACGCGGACCCTGACGCCGCGAACGCGGGAGTCGCGGAGCTCGTCGGCGAGTGCGGTCCTGGCCTGGACTTCCGGCCACCGATCTACCTCGAGTACCGCGAGCGCGTGAGCTTTGGCGCCAACGTCTTCATCAACGCGAACCTCATGATCCTCGGCTCTGGCAAGGTGCGCATCGGCGACAACGCCCTCATCGGGCCCGACGCGCGCTTCTACACGGTCAACCATCACTTCGATGTCGAGATCCGGCGCGAGGGATGGGAGCGTGCATTCCCGATCACGCTTGAGGACGACGTGTGGCTGGGCGGGTCGGTGGTGCTGTGCCCCGGCGTCACGGTGGGACGCGGCTCCGTGGTCGCGGCCGGCTCGGTGGTCACGCGGGATGTGCCCCCAGGCGTCGTCGTGGCGGGCAACCCGGCGCGAGTGGTGCGCGAGCTGGGCTGACGGCGCGGATCACCGCGACGACGCTCGCCCGGCGCGGGCTCGGCCCGCACCCCGCCGACCGGGGCGCACCCCATCGAGGCTCGTGGGCCGAGCACTCGTAACGCAGCGGCACATCCAGAGGCCCTGCTCCGCCCGCGCGGGTCAGTCGAACGGCTGCACGCGCCCGGCGTGCGCAGCGAGCTCGGCGAGCACCTCGAGGTCGAGATCCTCTGCCGACGCGAACGTCAGCGCCGCCGCCCCAGCCTTCACCTTGCCGAGGCGCGGCGCGTAGGTCTTCGACAGGTACTCGCGCCCCTCGGCGGCGTTGACGTACAGGCTCACGTGCCGCTTCTGGCGCGCCAGGCCGAGCAGGAACCACTCGACGGACTCGCCCCGCGGGCGCGGCTGCTCGATGCGGCCGTAGCCGACGATCGCCTGGTCAGTCCCGCCCCAGAACACCCCGCGCCACAGGGTGCGCGAGATGCCCGGCAGCGCCTCAATGATGACGCGGTCGACCGCTGCAAGCGTGCCGTCCGGGTCCTCGGCGCCGATGAACGCGTCGACGGACTCGTCGGTGGGGCGCACGGAGTCCTCAGCCATGACTCGACCCTAGATGCCGCGCGCCCGCAATTCATGCTGAGGAACGACTCCCGATCGCGCCGCATCTCACGTACCATTCCTGCATGCCCGACGGCCATAGTCCCAAGCGCCGGCCCGCCGCCTCGCCCCTCGCGAGCGCCCACGGCCCGGCGCCAGCCCTCGCCCACCTGCCTGCCCACCCGGCATGTGCCCAGCCTGCGTGTACGTTCCGCGCCGATGCGCGCATCGGCGCACGGAAGTCACGCGCACCCCTCGGCCACGTGACGGGGCACCCCAGCCAGCGCATCGGCGCTCTGTCATGACGCAGGCCTGGCTCCTCCTCGTCCTCGCGATCGCGCTCATCGGCGCGAACGCGCTGTTCGTCGCCGCCGAGTTTGCGTTCGTCACCGTCGACCGCCCGACCGTCGACAAGGCCGCGAAGTCGGGTGACAAGCGCGCGGCGTCCCTCAAGGCGGGGCTCGCGACGCTGTCCACGGAGCTGTCCGGCGCCCAGCTGGGCATCACCGTGACGAGCCTGCTTGTGGGCTTCATCGCCGAGCCGTCGATCGCGACCCTGCTCCGCTCGCCACTCGACGCGGCAGGGCTTCCGGAGGGCACCGCGCTCGCGATCTCGCTGACCGCAGCGTTCATTCTCGCGACGGCGACGCAGATGATCTTCGGCGAACTCGTGCCGAAGAACTGGGCGATCGCCGAGCCGCTGCGCGTGGGTCGCGCCGTCGCGGGCGCGCAGCGAGGCTTCACGTGGTTCATGGGGCCGCTCATCCGCTTCCTCAACGGCTCGGCCAACTGGCTGGTGCGCCGCCTCGGCATCGAGCCCGTGGAGGAGCTGGCTTCGGCACGCTCGGCGCAGGAGCTCGAGTCGCTCGCGATTCGCTCGGCCGCGCAGGGAACGCTCGAGCCGCGCGTCGCCACGCGCCTCGCCCGCGCCGCCGAGATGCGCGAGCGCACCGCCTCAGACGCGATGACGCCGCGCACCCGCGTGACCTTCGTGGAGGCCGATGCGCCCGTCGCCGAGGTGCTCGCCCTCGCCTCCCGCACAGGTCACGCCCGCTTTCCTGTCATGGGCGACAGCGTCGACGACATCGTGGGCGTCGCGCACTTCAAGAAGGCGCTCGCGGTCGCCGCGCGCCAGCGGAAGACCATGACCGTCCGCGACATCTGCCTGCCCGTCGAGTCGGTGCCGTCGACCATGCCGCTGAGCTCGGTGCTCGACGCGCTGCGACGCGGCTCCCAGATCGCGATCGTGGTCGACGAGTACGGCGGCACCGACGGCGTCGTCACGCTCGAGGACCTGGTCGAGGAGATCGTCGGCGAGATCGAGGACGAGCAGGACCTGCCCGTGTCGCGCCACCGGCAGATCGGCGAGGGCAAGTGGTCCCTGTCCGGCCTGCTGCGGCCCGACGAGGCCGGCGAGATCATGGGCCTCGACATGCCGGAGGCGCGCGAGTCCGACACCATCGGCGGCCTCCTCACCGAGCACCTCGAGCGCTTCCCGACCTTGGGCGATCAGATCACCGTCGAGGCGCGCGACGAGCAGCACCGCGACGAGGACGACATCCCGACGCCCATCGACGTCCGCATCACCGTGACCCGCCTCGACGGCCACCGCGTGGACCGCGTCATGGTCGAGCTCATGCCGCGCGAGGACGAGGACGGCAAGCCCTCGTCCAGCGAGCACCGGACCCGCGAGACCTCGGGCGGCCGCTCCGGGGACGCCGGCGACGACCGGAAGGGGGCCTCCGATGTCTGACGGACTTGCGATCGCGCTCGCCGTGGCGCTGCTCGTCGGCAACGCCTTCTTCGTGGGCGCCGAGTTCGCCCTCGTCTCCGCGCGCCGCACCCAGATCGAGCCTCGCGCCGCCGAAGGCTCGTGGTCGGCTCGCATCACCGTGCGCGCCATGGAGCGCGTGTCCCTCATGATGGCGGGCGCCCAGCTGGGCATCACGATGTGCTCGCTCGGGCTGGGTGCGATCGGCGAGCCCGCCGTCGCGCATCAACTCGAGAAGCCGCTCGCGGCCATTGGCATCGAGGGCGCGTGGCTGCACGGCATCGCGTTCGGCATCGCTCTGGCGATCGTCGTCTTCCTGCACATGGTGCTCGGCGAGATGGTGCCCAAGAACATCGCGCTCGCGGGGCCGGAGCGGTCGGCGATGATCCTCGGCCCGGTGCTCTACGGCATCGTGTGGGTCCTCAAGCCCGTCATCTGGGCCCTCAACTGGATCGCGAACTGCGTGCTCCGGCTGCTCAAGGTGGACCCGCGCGACGAGGTCGAGAGCGCGTTCGACGCCGACCAGGTCGCCTCCTTCGTGGCCGAGTCGCGCGAGGAGGGCCTGCTTGACGACGAGGAGCACCAGGTGCTCTCCGGATCGCTCACGCTCGCGTTCGAGACCGTCGAGACGGTGCTGACGCCGCGATCGGAGCTTGTCACGCTGCCGGTCGACGTCACTCCGCAGCAGGCGCAGAAGGCGTCGCTCAAGACGGGCTTCTCGCGCTTCCCCATCGTCGACGACTCCGACGAGTTCGTGGGCTACCTGCACCTCAAGGATTTCGTCGAGGTGCCGCGCGGTGGGGCGACCAAGCCCGTGGCCGAGGAGGCGATCCGGCCGCTGACCTTCATCAGCGCCGATGCGTCCCTCGAGTCCGCGCTGACTGCCATGCAGGCACGGGGCACCCACATCGCGCTCGTCCACAAGGGCGGCGCCGTGGTGGGCGCGGCGATG
Source organism: Demequina sp. NBRC 110056 (assembly GCF_002090155.1). Taxonomy (GTDB): domain Bacteria; phylum Actinomycetota; class Actinomycetes; order Actinomycetales; family Demequinaceae; genus Demequina. The sequence continues at coordinate 688,436 of NZ_BBRM01000002.1, forward strand.
CTCGAGGACGTCATCGAGCGGCTCGTCGGCGAGGTCGTCGATGCCGGCCAGGCGGTGGTCTCCGAGGCGTGACGGCGGTCGCCGGCGGTGGCTGCTCAGCTGCGGTGCGCGCGGTTGAGCGGGCGGCGCGACCGTGAGGCACCAGCAGGATCCGGCGACCTCTCAGAACCGACAGCCACGCACCACCTGGACGCCAAGGCGGAGGCGGGATCCGGCGCGACGCTGAGACACCAGCAGGATCCGGCGACCTCTCGGAACCGACAGCCACGCACCACCTCCGCGCTCAGGCGGCAGAACAACTCGGAGTCGGGGCAACTGACGCTCGTTCGCGGCACCGGCGGACCCGGCGGTGTCGCGCGTCTGGGCTCAGCTGGGCGCTGGGGTGTCCTCGCCGCCCTCGGGCAGGTCGGTTCTCTCGGGCTTGCGGGCGAGCACCGCGACAGAGATGCCCAGCCCACCCCAGATGACGGCCATGGAGACGACCATGAGGACGATGGCATCGGCGCTCATGACGGGCTCCCCTCGGTCGAGCCGGCGTCGACGCGCCGGTCGGGGCGTTGCAGGTGGAGCTGCTGGCGCGTCGGCCACACCGAGAACCTCGAGATGTCGCGCCTCCAGCCGAACAGCGGCAGCACCACGGCGACCAGCAACAGGAACGCCACGGTCCCCCATCCGGCGAGGATCAGGTAGCCGCCGGGGTAGCCGCCGTAGCCATCGGCGATGAACTCGACCGTCTTCTGGATCAGCATGAAGATCAGCACGAGCGCGACGACGTTGACGAGCACGCGCCACAGCACCCCCGGTCGGTAGGTCGAAGTCGCGCTGAGGTGTCGGTCGAGCTCGACCGTGCGCCGGCCGAGCCACAGCGCGGCGACGATCATGCCCACCGCGCCGGCGACGATGCCGAGCTGGTTCGAGAAGGCGTCGACGACGTCCAAGAGGTACAGCCCGGTGGCCGTCGAGAAGCCGAGGATCGACAGCACCGCCGAGACGCCCCCGACGGTCACCGCCGCCACGCGCGGCGACAGCGAGAACTTGTCCTGCAGCGCCGCTGAGATGGTCTGCAGCACCGAGATCAGCGACGTGAGGCCCGCGATGACGAGCGAGGCGAAGAACAGGGCGCCGAACAGCTGTCCGCCGGGCATCTGCGCGATCACGGCGGGGAAGGTCACGAAGGACAGCTGGACGCCGGCAAGGCCCTCGAGCTCGGAGACCGCCACGCCCTGCTGCGCGGCGAGAAACCCCAGCGTCGCGAAGACACCCAAGCCCGCAAGCAGCGAGAAGGACGAGTTGCCGAAGGCCACCACCAGGGCCGGTCCCGTGAGGTTCGAGCGACGCCGCCGGTACGAGGCGTAGGTGATCATCACTCCGTAGGCGAGCGACAGGGAGAAGAACACCTGACCGAAGGCCGCGATCCACACCGCCGGGTCGCTCAGCGCGGCGAAGTCCGGAGTGAAGAGTGCCTCGATGCCCTCGGCGGCTCCATCGAGGAACAGTGCGCGCACCACCAGGACGCCGAACGTGATCACGAGCAGCGGGATGCCGATGACGTTGAGCTTCTCCACGCCGTTCGCGACGCCGAGCGCCAGCACCAGGATCGCGACGGCCCACAGCGCGGCGAGCGGGATCAACACCGCCGGCACGAAGTCGAGGCTGAAGGTGCCCGCCTCGCCCAGCTGCAGGTACTCGTTGTTGAAGAAGCCGGTCGGATCGTCGGCGTAGCGCAGGTCGAAGCTGTAGACGAAGTAGCTCACCGCCCAGGCGATGATCACCGTGTAGTAGAGGCCGATGACGAAGCAGATCGCGACGTGGAACCATCCCACGGACTCGCCGCCAGGCCCGGCCCGCTTCATCGCCAGCGGCGCCGATCCGCGGAAGCGGTGACCGATCGCGTTCTCCAGGAACAGGATCGGAATGCCCGCCACCACAAGGGCGACGAGGTACGGGATCATGAACGCCCCGCCACCGTTCTCGTACGCCTGGCCCGGGAACCGCCAGATGTTGCCGAGGCCTACGGCCGAGCCGATCGCCGCGAGGATGAAGGCCGTCTGGCCCGACCAGTGCTCGCGCTTGTCAGCCCGTGCGGACGTCGCGTCTGCAGAGCGCGGGGCCCGCGAGGAGCCCGACTCCTGAGGCGCACTCGGGCTCGATGAGCTACCGGCGGCTCCGGCGTCATCTCCGGCCATCGTGATCTCCCCTGGTTCGCAGGCGTTTGTCCCTACGGTAGCCCCGGACCAGGGCCGATGCGCGGGCTGAGCGCGGCGGCCAGGAACGAGACCGCCGCCTCGGCCTCTCCTGCGGGACCGGCTGACGAGCGAGAGTGTGGCGCGCGGGCCAGGGTGCGGCGCGTGAGCGGGGGTGTGGCGCCCGGGCGAGGGTGTGGCGCACGGGCGAGGACAGCGCTGCGCTGCGTGTTCCTCCTGGGGCTCCCGTGGAGTGTGCGGGTGGCTGAATGTTGGCTGGTCAGGGTGTGGCGATGAGTTCGCGGGGGTTGGTGGCTTGTTGTGTGGCGTCCCAGTCGGCGATCAAGGCTTGGAGCTGGTCGTCGGTGATGAGGTCGGGCTTTGCGCCTTGGTGCGGGAGGCTGCGGATGAACGCTTCGTCGTCGGGGGTGACGGGTGGGTCGATGAACTGGTCGACGGTGTGGATGCCGGTGAGGTCGACGTCGAACACGCTCTCGCCACCGGGTTGAGGCGTGCGGTCGGGGTCGATGTTCGTTGGTGGTGTGAAGGTGACGCGTCTGCCGTCGATGGTGATGCGCCAGCCCAGGCGGTGGATGTCGTGATGACATCGGGTGCACAACATGACGCCGTTGCTCAGGTCGGTCATTCCGCCGTCTTCCCAGAACTGGATGTGGTGAGCTTCGCAGTACTCCGGCGGAGCATGACACTTCGCACACCCGCCATCCCGTTCAAGCATCGCCAAACGCTGCGAGGCGCTGAATCGGCGTTGGGTGCGGCCGAGCTCCAGGACGGTGCCGTCGCCGGCGAGGACTTCGGGGATGAAGCCGGCATCTCCGGCCAGACGGCGGGCTTCACGCACCGACACCGGGGTGGTGATCCCGTCGATCTTCGCCAGCCCCACCCCGCCCATGAGGTCTGCCAGGCTCATCCGCACCACGATGGTGGTGCGCACTCCCGACCGATGGGTGTTGGTGCAGCCGAGTGCGTGACGAGCGAGGTCGTGCAGTGCGTCGGCGCGGATCTGACCGATCGTGCGGTGCTCGACCGGCTCACCCGTGCACCCCTCACAGTGTCCTTCCAGGCACGCGCCGGGTCCGTCGCAGTCGTGACCGGCGTGGTTGACCTGACAGCCGCACACTTCGGTGATCGCACCGGTGTCGGGGTCGACCGTGCCTGGTGTGCCGGGGCGGGACTGCTTGCGGACCTGCAGGGTCGTCATCTGCTCCAACACGGTCAGGATCGGTGCTGCGGTGACGGCATCGAGCTCGCCATGGAAGACGACCATCCCGGTGTGGTCCTGCTTCCACCACACATACCGCTTGTCGTGGTTGACCTTCTCGCGCTCCTGATGCTCCTCCACATCGATCCGCGCGATCGCGCGTGCGACCATGCGCTTGACGAGGTTCACCTGCATACCGCGGGCCTTGTTCACGAACCGCGTCTCGAGCTCCACCAGAGTCTCGGCGCTCACGCGTCCGGCCAGCTGGTTCAAACCGTTGACGATCGCAGCAGCCGCCTCCACCGCCAGATCCCCAGCCACCTGAGCACCCGCCACCAGCGGATACTTGTTACGGGTCCGCTTTACCGGCGGCGCAGGCGGCTCCACCACAGGCTCGGGCAGCAACGTCGGCTCCACGTCACCGTCCGGCTCACCGTCGGGCAGCGCGCCCGGCTCGACGGGGACAGCGACTGGCTCGGGCGTGTCGTCCTCGACCGGCGTGAACGCGTCCCCGGCATCGACCGACCAGCGTGCCCGCCCCACCGAGCCGCCTTGGATCTTGGAGAACATCGTCGGCGCGTCCCCGTGACCCTCGACACGGGCGAGACCACCACCGGGCAGGTCCGGGTCCGTGCGCCGCGCGACCTCACCTGCGTAGCGGGCCTCCAAAGCGCCGACTGTGCGTGAGATCTGCCCTACCGTGTCCAACCGGTCCAATAACTCGGCCTTCGCCAACGCCGACACGTCCTCACGGGCAGCACCAGCCAGCAGCTCGTGAAGCTGCTTCCAGTCCGCCTCCGTGAAGGTCATGAGAACACTCCATCACGAGGCACTGACATCACCCGCACGCCATCCACAGACACCACGACAGCGGCACCGAGACACACGCGAGAGAAGTCCATGAGCTCATCTCACCACGCGGGTCTGACATCGCTAGAGACGCCCACTTACCAGGCCGAACACCACCACCAACCCAGCAACCGCATCGGCCCTCCGGCGCGGCTCACGCGACGACAGAGACGACCACAGGAACGACCTACCCCTCGCGGATCGTCATCGACGCGATGCGCCCCTCCTCGGGCACGAACTCGAAGCTCGACAGGCCGTTCGCATGCGAGGACCGCCAGTCGCCTACGCCCGTCACGACGTGCCCCTCGACCTCGACCTCCCGCACGTCGAGCGTGCCGTTCGCGCCCAGGAACTCCTTGTCGCTCCACGCCTTGATCTCGTCGCGGCCGCGGAAGATCCGCCCCCAGTCGTCGACGTACCCGCCCTGGACGAACGCCTCGAGGAACGCGGTCTCGTCGTGACCGTTGACCGCGGCGATGAACGACGCGATGGGCTCGGGGATGTGCTGCTCGGACGGCTGCTGCTCGGACATCGGCGGTTCCTCTCCCCCGGATCCAGGTACGCCTTCGAGCATGCGGCACTCGTGACACGCTGTCGACTCCACCACACGAGGGTGCTCCTTCCCCCTGGTAGGCACTACATTCGCCACAGGCCGCGCGGGCCTGGAACCACCACCAAGGGACGGCATGACACACGACGGAACGCAGCCGAGCCACAGCGGCGCACCCCGTCTCCCTCCCGCCGGCTGGCTCCCGGACCCCGCGCACACGGACCTCGAGCGCTTCTGGGACGGCGCCCGGTGGACGGGCCGGACGCGCGACCGCTTCACGCGGGTCGAGAGCCCTCCCCCGGTGAGCCTCGCCTACGAGCCGCGCACGTGGAGTCCCGAGCCCGCGCATCGGCGCTCCAGGCCGCGGAAGTCCTTCAGCATCGGCCGGGTGCTCGGCGCCACCGTCGCGATCATCACCCTGTCCGGCGTGGGCTACATGTACGCCGCGGACGCCGGCTACGTCGAGCCGCTCATCCCGGCGGCCGCGCAGCCCGCGGGTCCCGTGGCCACCGTCCCGACCCAGCCGGCCCCGAGCGCTCGCCCCACCGTCGCCCCCGCCGCGACACCCGTCGACTACCCGCTCCACGGCTCGAACGAGCTCGTGCGCCACCTCGAGGCCGCCCTCATCGCCCAGGAGCCCGAGATCGACGTGAGCTTCTGGGGGTTCGAGGTCGGCGCCGACGGCATCATCGACGCGATGCACGAGGCCCTCACCCAGAGCCCCTACGCGTACTCGACGGCGTGGGAGGTCATGACGCTCGGCGAGGCCATGACCGTGGTCCCCGACTACACCTACGACGATGCCGAGGCCGAGCGCCGCCGCTCGGCGACGCGACAGGCAGGGGCCGATGCGCTCGTCGCCTCAGGCGCCCACGACGCCGACGACCCGGTCGAGCGGGTCACGCTCATCCACGACTGGATCGTCGACAACGCGACCTACGACATGGGCGTGTTCGAGGCCGTCGAGGCAGGCGAACGATCGCCGCGCGTCGACCAGTCGCAGGAGGCCTACGGCATCCTCGTGATGGGCACCGCCGTGTGCACCGGGTACGCGAAGGCGTTCACGGTGATGGCGGAGCAGGCCGGCCTGGACACCATCCTCATCACGGGGTCCGACACCGCGGGCGCCACGGGCGGCAACCACGCGTGGAACAAGGTGCTCATCGACGGCGAGTGGCTGCTCGTCGACACGACGTGGGACGACCCCATCGCGCCCGAGCCCGTCCTGCGCCACGACTACCTGCTGGTCGAGGACGGAGACCCGATCCTCGACTCGCGCACCACCGACGCCGGCTGGATCGTCGACGCGAGCCTGGGCGACTACGGCGCGTAGACGCTCGCCCCGGGGACGCTACGACCGCCGCACCCCGCCCGCGCCGTCCACGGTGAGGACCACGCGGTCCACCTTGCGGTTCGCGAGCCGGTAGATGACGTAGATGAGCCACAGCCCGGCGGTGAGCAGCACGAAGATCGTGTTCCAGAACCAACCGATCCGCCGCTGCTTGGCGAGCACCACCTGCGTGGGCGTGCGCGACTCGATGCCGTACCCGCGCGCCACGTAGTGCGCGACCTCGGCGTCCAGGACGGACTGGTTCATGGCTGCCTCCTTCTGCCCTTCGAGACTACGGGAGGACTACGACGGGCCGATGCGACCTCGGACCTAGGCACGCGCCCTCACCCCTGTGCGAGGTGGGCGCGCACGCCTACTTCCGTACGAGGGTCACCCAGTTCCGCGCCTGCACCCGCGCCGCGTCGATCGCCGCGCGCCGGGCGCGCAGCTCGTCCGACGTGGCGCCGGGCTGGGTCGACGTCTCGTCGTCGAGCGCACCGGCAAGCGCGCGCGTCGCGCTGAGTCCGTGCGCCGCACGCCCGCTGCGCGCCTCCGACGGCGCCGTCTCCTCGAGCTCGTGGAGCGTCCGGTCGAGGTCGATGATGCGGGGCTTCGCCGCCTGCCACATCGCCGCGGCCTCGGCCGCGGTCGGCTTGGAGAGCACCTGGGGCACGAGCGAGTCCTCGAACCACGACAGCTCGGCGGCACCCGCACCCAGGCGCTTGTCCCAGCCGCGGCGCTTCGCGGCGACCGCCCACCACCAGATCAACAGTCCCAGCACGGGGATGGCCAGCAGCAGCCACGGCCACCAGGAGGTGCCCTCGTCGTCGGAGGCATCCGCGTCGGCCGATGCAGTGGGCGTCGGGCTCGGCTCCGCCGTGACCGTCTCGGTCGGCACGGGCTCCGGCTCGGGCTCCTCAGTCACCGTCTCGGTGGGCACGGGCTCGGGGTCCGTGGTCTCTGTCTCCGTCGGCTGCGGGTCCGAGGTATCCGTGGGCTCGGGGTCCGGCCCGTCCGTGGTGCGCGTGATGTCCGGCAGCCGCGACGGGTCGATGTCGGGCAGCTGATCGCACGCGGTCAGCCCCGTGACGAGCGCGAGGCCCAGGAGGACGGAGACGGCGGGCCTGGCGGTTGCTCTCACGAGTTCTCCCGGAGGTCTGGGCTGCAGGGGCTTCGTCGATCGGGTGCCTCGACCCTACCGAACGCCGCGGGCATCCGCCCTGGTCAGGCCGCGGCGAGCCGCTCGACGCCGTCGAGGATCAGCTCGATCCCCACCTCGAACGACGCACCAAAGCTATAGCCGGGCTGCATCGCGTGCTCGGACGCGAAGCGCAGCAGGTGCGGAAACTCCGCCGGATCCAGCATCTCCTCGAGGGAGCCGGCGACCTCCTCGGCATGCGTGTCGGCGTGGCTGTCGCCCTCGCCGCCCGACTCCCCGCCAGACTCCCCCACGCCCAGGTACGCCTCCTGCATCGCGAACCCATAGACGAACGAGTCCAGCAGCGCGTACGCGTGCGCGATGCACCACAGCGGCAGCCCGCCGCGCGTCAGGGCAGCGAGAGTCGCCTCGTGGTGGCGCAGGAGCTCGGGCCCGGGGTTGGAGCGCGACTCGAGCAGCGGGATCGCCCACGGGTGGCGGATCAGCGCCGCGCGCGCCGACTCGCAGCGGCGCAGGATCGCCTCGCGCCACTCCAGCTCCGCACTGGCCGGCTCCATCTCCGCGATGACCCGGTCCACCATCCCGTCGAGCAGCGCCTCCTTGCTCTCGACGTGTCGGTACAGCGACATGGGCTTGGCGCCCAGCTCCGAGGCCAGCGAGCGGATGGTCAGCGACTCGAGCCCGTCACGATCGGCCAGCTCGACGCCCGTCGCGAGCACCACCAACCTGGACAGCTTCGCCCTGGTAGCACGCTGCTTGGGCGCCTCGCTCTGCTTGGTGTTCGCCACGACTTCTCCCGCATCTGTTGACAGTGAGTACTTAGTACGCTTAACCTCAACGCTATCAGGCGTACTTAGTACGCACAACCACGACACACCTGGAGAACGATCGCCATGAACGCGAACCACGCCGACAAGCACAGCGACCTGCACGCCGACAAGGCCACCGGCGCCGCGCAGCTCCGCCTGGTCGTCCACGCCGAGGACCTCGACGCCGCCCTCGCCTTCTACCGCGACGCGCTGGGCCTGTCCCCCGAGCTCGACCTCACCACCGACACCGACGACGGCCCCGCCCGCGTGGTGGTCCTCGACGCCGGCCGCGCGACGCTCGAGCTCATCGACACCCGCCAGCGCCACCTCATCGACTCGCTCGAGGTCGGCCGGGAAGTCTCCCGCGAGATCCGCGTGGGCCTCGAGGTGGCCGATGCGCAGGCCGCCACCGACCGCGCCCTCGCCGCCGGCGCCGAGCAGGTCGCGCCTCCCACCCACACCCCCTGGGGCTCGCTCAACGCGCGCCTCGAAGGACCGGCCGGCCTCCAGCTCACCCTCTTCCAGCAGATCGACCCCGAGTAGCCAGCAACGCAACAGCGACAACTGGAGCACCCGCCCCGGCCCACCACCCACCACCACATCAAGGAGAACCACCATGACCGCCACCGCCCACACCAAGACCAGCAACAGCACCGCCACCCAGCCCTCGATCCCCGAGACCATGACCGCCGCCCTCCACCGCTCGTTCGGTGAGGCGCGTACGTCGGTCGAGATCGCATCGGCCTCCATCCCCTCCCCCGGCCCCACCCAGGTGCTGGTGAAGGTCGAGGCCGCGGGCATCGCCATCGGCGACTGGCTGACCATGCACGGCCTGCCGTACATCGCCCGCCCGTCGTACGGCTTCGCGCGGCCCAAGGCGCCCGTCCTCGGCAACGAGGTCGCGGGGACCGTGGTCGCCGTAGGCGACGGGGTCGCCAGCAGCGCCGATGCGCTCTCCCCCGGCGACCGCGTGCTCGGCTTCGCGCAGGGCGCCTTCGCGGGGTACGCGGTCACGGAGGCCGCTCACCTGGTCGCCACGCCGGACGACCTCGGCATCGCCGAGGCCGCAGCGATCCCCGTGTCGGGCGTCGCGGCGTACCAGGCGCTGACCGACCTCGGCGGCGCGACCGCCGGCGACCGCGTGCTGGTGCTCGGCGCCTCGGGCGCGGTCGGCACCTTCGCCGTGCAGATCGCGAAGGCGCTCGGCATGCACGTCACCGCCGTCGCCTCGGCGCGCAACGCCTCGCTCGTCACCCAGCTGGGCGCCGACGAGGTGATCGACTACGCCACCCAAGACGTCGCCGAGCTGGGCCAGACCTGGGACGTCGTCATCGACCTCGCCGGCAATCGAGGAGTGCGCTCGCTGCGCCGCCTGCTGACCGACCGCGGCACGGCCGTGATCGTCGGCGGCAGCGGCGGGCGCGTCACCATGGGCTTCTCTCGCACCATCCGCGCGATGCTACTGAGCCCGTTCGTGAAGCAGGGCCTCAAGCCGCTGTTCTCGGGTCCCGACAAGGCCGCGCTGACGGCCGTGCGCGACCTGGTCGCGTCGGGCGCCGTCACCCCGGCCATCGACCGCACCTTCCCGCTGTCGCGCTTCGCGGACGCCATGGACCACATCGGCGGCCGTCACACCCAAGGCAAGTCCGTCATCGCCGTCGACGGCTGACGCCGGGCGACACCCCACATCACCTCAGGAGAGACACCATGATCGCCACCGCCACCGACCGCTCCCTCAAGCGCATGAGCCGCGCCGCCGGCGAGCTCTACGCCGCCATCTTCCTGCTCGCTCCCGTCGGCTTCCTCATCGGCAAGTCGCCCATCACGGGCCTCGGTGAGGGCGAGTCCGCGACCTTCGCCATCCTCCAGAACGAGCAGCTGTTCCGGCTCGGCATGCTCGCCGAGGTGGGCGTCGTCATCATCGAGCTGGTCCTCGCGGCTCTGCTGTTCGCGCTGTTCCGTCCGGTGAGCCGCTCGCTCGCCCTGGGCGCGGCGCTCACCCGGGCCGCCGAGGCCACCATCCAGGCCGTGAACCTCGTCCCGAGCTTCATCGCCCTGTCCGCCGCGACCGGCACCGGCGTCTACGCGGAGATGTCCGCGTCCGGGCGCGAGACCGTCGTGCTCGCGTCCATGGCGGCCTACGAGTTCGGCATCCTCGTGTGGGGCATCCCGTTCGCGCTGCACGTGCTGTTCCTGGGACTGCTGGTCGCGCGGTCGGGGCTGATGCCCAAGGTGATCGGCTGGCTGCTCATCGCGGCATCGGCCGGCTACTTCCTCGACTCGCTCGCCCCCGTGGTGCTGCCCGGCGCGGCCGGCGTCGCCGAGACGCTCGTCATGGTGCTCGCCATCCCCGCCGAGCTGTCCTTCGCGGTGTGGCTCATCGTCAAGGGCGTCCGGGCCGAGCGGTGGCGTGAGCTTGCCGCGGAGTCCGACGGGCTGAGGGCCGATGCGCTCGTGGGGTCTCGCGCCGACGTCGCCACGTCCGTGGAGGCCTGAGCACACCCCGACAGACAGCAGTGCCCGGCCGCCTTGTGGCGGCCGGGCACTGGCGCGTTGGTCAGACTTCGGCGGCGAACGCCATGACGCGCAATTGCAGGCTGTCGACTTGCTCCTGGCGCGCAGCCTCAGCATCGAAGCCCTCGTAGAAGGCCCGCGGTGGCCTTCGCGCGTTGCGCGAGCACTGGAAGTCCTCGCACACGAGCACGCCGACCGTGTCGCCGTTGCGCCCGGCCTTGCCGGCACGCTTGGCCGTGTAGAGGATCACGTCGTTGGGCAAGGTGACGTCCTGGCACCACGAGCACTGAGCGCGGACGCGCGGCGTGGATCCCGGGTGGCGCAACACGATGCCGGCGTGGCCGCCGTCGAGCAACGGGATGACCACGTAGGCGCGGCGCTCGAACTTGGGGTCGCGCCAACCGAGGAACTCGATGGCTGCCCAGTCGATCGCGTCGAAGTCGGCGGGCAGGGACAGGTCGTTGACCTCTCGGCGAGAGGCGTTGATAAAGGACGCGCGCAGCGTCTGGTCGGTGAGAGGGAGCATGGGTTGTCACTTTCGGTGACGCCCGGGCGCGGCGTTCGCGCCGAGCGGGCGGAGGTTGTCAGGGGTCGGCGAAGTCAGCCGTGCCTGAGGGGGCACGGCCGGGGCTCTACGACCTGGTGTCGGCGCACACGGCGCCGACCACCTCCTGGATGCTCACCTCTCCAGGGTACGTGAGCAGGTGGACGCCGCTGTCGCATCGGCCCTCCAGCACTAAGGAAGTGCCCCAGAAACGCCTCGGCTCGGGCAGCTGTCGCCACCCGAGCCGAGGAGATCACTGAACTCTGAGGTCAGCGCGAGCGGCGCCCGCCGCGACCCGACGAGAAGTCCGCGGCCGAGCGGTAGCCACCACCCTGCGAGTTGCGGTTGCCCGAGCGGCTGCGGTTGCCGCCGCCCTGGCCGGGCTTCGCGGTCGAGTGACCGGCGTCGTTGCGGTGGCCGTTGGCCGTGCGCGGGCCGGAGCCGGTTGACTGTCCCTGGGCCCCCGCCGCGTTGCCGCGACCGCTGCCGCCACGACGGCGACGACCGCCGCCATTCGAGCCGGCGCCAGCACCGGCACCGCCGCGACCGTTCTGGCCACGGCCGCCGTTGCGGCCGCCACCGTTGCCACCCTGACGCTGCGGCTGCGCCGCGGCCTTCTTGGCGGCGATCGCCGGGTCGACCCACGCGGCGACTTCGCCCACAAGCTCGACGACGGCGGGCGACGTCGCATTGACCTGCACGGGCGCCACACTGATCTTGGCCTGACGCAGCAGCTGCGCGGTGTCGCGCTTCTGCTCCGGCAGCACCAGCGTCACCACGTCACCGGCCGATCCGGCACGAGCCGTGCGGCCCGAGCGGTGCAGGTACGCCTTGTGCTCGGCGGGTGGGTCCACGTGGACCACGAGCTCGATGCCGTCAACGTGCACGCCGCGCGCGGCGACGTCCGTGGCGACGAGCACCTTGGCCTCACCGGACGAGAACGCCGCGAGGTTGCGGTCGCGCGCATTCTGCGACAGGTTGCCGTGGAGGTCGACGGCGGGGATGCCGTCGGCGGTGAGCTGCTTGGCCAGGCGCTTGGCGTGGTGCTTGGTGCGCATGAACAGGACTCGGCGACCCGTGCCGGAGGCGAGGGCGCGGACCACGTCCTTCTTCGCATCGGCGCTCGTGAGGTGGAAGACGTGGTGCGTCATGGCCTCGACAGGGCTCTCGGCGCTGTCGACGCTGTGGGTCGTGGGGTTCGTGAGGAAGCGCTTGACGAGCTTGTCCACGCCGTTGTCGAGCGTCGCCGAGAACAGCAGGCGCTGGCCCTGCGTGGGCGTGGCGTTCATGATGCGGGTGACGCCGGGCAGGAAGCCCAGGTCAGCCATGTGGTCGGCCTCGTCGAGCACGGTGATCTCGACGTCGTCGAGGCTCACGATGCGCTGGCCCATGAGGTCCTCGAGGCGGCCAGGGCACGCCACGGCGATGTCGACGCCGCGGCGCATGGCGACCTCCTGGCGGTGCTGGCTCACGCCGCCGAAGATTGTGGTGGTGGTGAGGCCGTAGGCGGCGGCGAGCGGCGCGATGACGGCGTCGATCTGCGTCGCGAGCTCGCGCGTGGGGGCAAGGATGAGCGCGCGGGGGCGGCCGGGCTTGGCGTGGCCTCCCTTGGCGCCCAGGCGCGCAGCGATCGGCAGCGAGAACGCGAGCGTCTTGCCGGAGCCGGTCTTGCCGCGGCCCAGCACGTCGCGTCCGGCGAGAGTATCGGGCAGGGTCGTGGCCTGGATGGGGAACGCGGCGGTCTTGCCGTCGCGCTCGAGAACCTCGGTGAGCTTGGTGGGCACGCCGAGTTCGGCGAAGGTGTTCGTCATAGGGACGGGTGAGCCTTTCGGGCTACGGGCCGATGCGCGCGCTTTCTTTGTCTGCGCGCGTGAGTTTCCCTGGGCCGGGTTGTCTCGACAACCAGGGCACCGGCGATGGTGGCGAATCGCGAAGGTGTCCGCGTTCGTTCGCCGAAGAGAGGATTTCTACGAGCCTGGCGCTTTTCTGTCCCCTGTTGAGGCCGTTGCGCTGGCGAGAAGTGGAAGCAATCTGCGACGCGTGCCAGCCGATTTTCTGGCTGGGCACAGGTTTAAGGATAGCAGGCAGGTCGCATGCCAGTGCTAGGGCAAAGGCCTCTGGCCTGCGCGTCGCCATCATGAGGTGGTGAATGCGGCCGCCATGGCTTCGACAACCCGGCGGGATCCTGGCGCGCGCGACGCGCACTCACCGCTTGCCCTGCGGGCAGGACCCGTGGCGCGGGTATTTGGGGTTGCGTTGCCGCAAGGGTCACTCCTTTCGTGTTGCCGACTCCCACACGTGACTCGCGCCAGACGTCAGGGCGACGCCGCGCCCCGAAGTGAGCAGCTTCGAGAAATAGGGGCAGGTCAATGGGCACTAGCCCGGCAACCAAACACTGTCGATCTGACCACACGCGTCCGACAGGGCTTGGACTTGCGTACAAGACTCGAGCTGTATCGAATACGGCACACTCCCCGCGCACCGCTGCCCGCTACGGTGATTGCATGGCATCTGATCGTCGCGAGCAAGTCTTTGTGAGTTCAACCTACCTAGACCTCAGGAACGAGCGTCAGTCGGTCATTCAGGCGTTGCTAACGGCTGGTTGCATACCCGCAGGTATGGAATTGTTTGTCGCGGGAAACGACGAGAAGTGGCGCCTCATAAAGCGGGTCATATCCGAGTGCGATTACTACGTGCTCGTCATCGGCGGCAAGTACGGCTCGGTCGACCCTGAGACTGAACTAAGTTACACGGAGATGGAATACGACTTCGCAGACTCCATTGGCAAGCCCGTCATGGCGTTCTTACATGGACAGCCCGGCGAGTTGAAGAGCGACCAGATCGAGCTAGATCCTGCGCCACGTCAACGCCTCAAGGAGTTCAGGGAGAAAGTCGAGGCGGCTCGAGTCGTGCGCTACTGGACCACGCCAGACGCTTTGCCTGGCGAAGTTGCGCTGTCCTTGATTGAGGCCCGAGAGAACTTCCCAGCCGAGGGCTGGGTTCGCGCGTCAAACGCCCTCACGCCAGAAACCCGAACGGAGCTCGCTGAACTACGAGCGCGCGTCACCGAGTTAACTCTCGAGGTCGAAACACGTCGGGCTGCCAGCTTCGAGGCACCCGAGGCGCTCTCACAAGGTGAAGACGAGTCGTCACTCAACCTGACCATCGTCGGATACCTCAAGTCAGAACTGTCGGTTGAAGGGAATGTCCAGTACAACTCTCGCAAACGCACCTGGACTGTTCCGGTCAAACTGACCTGGAATGAGATTCTTGCAGCCGTCGGGCCGACCATGCTTCACGAGGCGGCTGAGACTGAGGTCAAGAGCACCCTCTCCGACCTCCTCGTAGCCCAGGTCAACAGTGACGCGAAACTACTCCCAGACGGTTTTGGACGTCTGTCAGAGAGCCCGACTGTCACAGACCAATCCGTAAGCGACGTTCTCGTTCAGTTCTTCGCGCTCGGCTTGATCGCGCGTGGAGAAAAACAGCGGACTGCCAGCGACACCAACAAGTACTGGGTGCTCACGGAGTCCGGACAAGACCAGATGATGAGAATGCGAGCGCAGCGCCGTACAGAGTAAGTGTGCAGCGAGCAACGAATCGCACCTCAGATCGCGCCTGGCGGTATCAGTATCCTCTGCAGATCGCGTTGGGCAGCTATTTGCGGATGCTGTCCAGCGGCCGTCATAGTGACGCGGTGGCGCGTACGATTCTCTAGCCCTTGCGAGTGACCTTCTCGAGGCCGTGGACGAAGTACGCTCGGTTGTGTCTCACATCTTGCTTCGCCCGAATGGAACTGACGAGCGCTGTCAACGTTGGCGGCGCTGCTGCCGCGGCGACAGACAACGCAGCAATACCTGTCAGCCCTGAAGCCCACGCCGCACCCACCGCCATCCCAAGCGTCTTGGTCGCGTCGCTAGCGGACGAAAACAGGTCGAGCGCATTGCGCTTGAAGGTCGCACCCTCGACGTGAATTCTCATATCAGAGATTGCTGGGGCGACTTCGGCCTCCCATGCGATTTGCAGCAGCCTTCCCTGTTCGAGGGCGTCCGCGTCCTCCAAGTTCGCCGCGGCACTTGTCTCCAGCAGAAACCCTCGGAACGGTTGTAGATATGGATGCAACTCCTCGCGCACTTCAACTACCTCATCAAGCGGCAACTCAGAGAGGCCTCCAACCATCCTCATCAGTTCGACAGCGCCCGAGACGGTGGCGGCAGAGCCGATCTCCGCGGGGGTAGCTCCTCGCACGCCCAAACCGTAGGACACCGCCGGATCGAGCATCACGCCGGCCACGGAGTGAAGGACTGCTGTCTCCATTTGTTCGACCATTCGGTCGCTTGCGGCGTGCTCGCCCACACGCGTGTCAAGGAACTTCTGGTACTGCGTACGCACCGTCGAGTCCCACGGCTCTTGACGGATGACGGTCGTTGGCATGGCATTCAGACGCGCACTCAAAAACGAGTCTGCACGGCTCTTGAAAATCGCGGCCCTCGCACTTGTGAGGGGTTGCACCCGATGCCGGAAGCGGGTCTCGGGCTCGGCCCTATTGCCAGTCTCAGCCCGATGCTTGCGATAAGCGTCAGCGAAGTTGAATTCGTCGATCTCCTCGTCAGTGAACTCTCGGCTAGAGGGGCTCTCCAAGACTCTCTCCCAGGTCTCCATCTCCTCTTCGGACAGCAAGTCCTTGGGGTCGATGCCGTAGCGATCAAGTTGCTCGGGGTCTCGAGATCGAGAGATCCAGAAGGCGAACGCCTTCGCGGGTGCGAACATGCTGGCTGCCGACGCTTCTCGAAACTCGTCGAGGTAGGCATCTACCCGGGTGGTCTTGAGAACCGCGCGGTCCGCCAGGAACAACGCAGGTTTCACAAAGTCCTCGTCATAGCGGACGATCTCGGAAGCGTGCCCGACGCGCTCTTTCCCATTAGGAGCGGGAGTCACAGCATCGAAGGGGCTACTGAAGATGTTGATCTCGTACAAGTACGATTCCCTCCGAACTGCGCCCGGCTTGGACTTCTGTTCTGCACAACGGCCGCTCCACTTGCCTGTCGTACCGCCTCAAGAATTCAGATTACATCGGGCCTTGGGCGCGACAAGTTGCACTGAAACTCTGGCTATTGCGCCGGTATCAGTATTGCGTGTCGAGATGGCGCCGTTCTCGAAGGTTTCATTGTTGCCGAGTGGCGTTGCGGCCCCTATGTTGGCTTTGCCACCCGCCGTAGAAACTTGGAGCTCCGCATGCAGGATAAAGGCAAGTCAGCCCACACTGAAAGCTCTACCTTCACACGTGGCGCCACGGCCCTCGCGATCACGGCCGTCGTCTTGGCGGTAGTCGCCGTTGTTTGCTTCGTCTTCCTATCGGCCAAGGGATCCTGGAGTCACGCTTGGCTGGCCGCAGGACTCGCGATTTCCCTGATAGGGGTGGCCGTGGCTGGAGCGATCTTCGTGCAGCAAGAGAAGTCATCGTCGAATGCAAACAGCAAGTTCGCTGAGATTCTTGACAAACTTGGCGATCGCTTTGAGAGCAGGTTCGACGGAGTTGATCAAGGCATCGATGCAGTCCGCGACGCGCAGGCGGCCCTCTTGGAGAGAGCGCGCTTGGCGGGTCCATCAGTGCCGATGAACGCATCTGAACAGCTGCTCGCCGAACAAGCAGCCGACGGCGACGACATCGACTCAGACTCGTGTGCTACCGAGATCTTCTCGCACGGAGAGAAAGGTGGCGAGCCCTACTTGCCCGATGCCGTGCCGCTCTACGTGATTGCTGATCTGGTCTGGGGCTGGCGACGTGGTGCGGCGGAACCACCGACTTCGAGGCGCTGGCTCCTTCACCAGTTGGTTGGGGCTTCTCGAGCTCCCGGACAGGGGAACAACCCATGGATCGTGACGTTCGAGGACCGCGAAGGCAAACCTAGGGTCTACAGGCTATTTCGCGGGGGCCAGGGCCAGAGTAGACCGTCCGTTCGCGAGATCACTGACGAAGTGTTGGGCGGCGACGCAAAGGGTTGACTCGATGCCGTCGAAGCGCGCTGGTGCCGGCCCGACAGTTCGAGAGAGTTGACATCCGACTCTGGGCACTGCGGCAACGGCCTACCGCAACACGGCCCCAAACTCCGCCTCCGCAGCCCCGATGATCGCCTCACGCACCGCGAGCACCTCGTCCGCGGACAGGGTGTGATCGGGAGCTCGCATCACGACGTTCACGGCCAGCGACTTCTTGCCCTCGCCCACCTGCTCGCCCGTGTAGACGTCGAACACCCGAGCATCCTGAACAACAGAACCGCCCGCGTTGCGGATCACGCGCACCAGGTCGCCAGCCGCGACATCGGAAGCCACCACGAACGCGAAGTCCTCCTTCGCTAGGACCTGCTGCGACACCGGCTCGGCCGCCTGGATCGCACCCTCGGTGGACGCGATCAGGTCGTCGAGCACGATCTCGAACGCCACCGTGCACGCCGGTAGACCGAAGCGCTCGCAAACCTTCGGGTGCAGCTCGCCCGCGTGGGCCACGAACTCGCCGGACTCCAGCCAGTACGTAGCTCCCCTGCCCGGGTGCCACGGCATCCGCGAACCCTGCGTGACGACGACTGAGCCGCCCGCGGCGGCGACGACGCGGTCCACGGCCGCCAGCGCATCGGTCCAATCCCACGCGGTCGCGTGTCCGTTCCAGCCCGCGCGCACGCGGTTGCCCGCCATGATGCCCGCTACACGGCGCGGCTGTCCCGGAAGCGCCTCGTTAAGTGCCTCGACCTCATGCGGCTGGATGCCGCCGTCCGTGTTGTCGACCGTCGGCAGCACGCCGATATTCTTCGCCTGGTACGCCCGGCCCAGCTCGTAGACCGCGACATCCTGCTCGCCGCGGCCCAGGTTGACCTTCACCGCATCCACCAGCGTCGCCAGCATCGTGGTGCGCATGAACGGCTGCTCCGCGCTCAGCGGGTTCGCCAGGCGCACCACGTCGCGGCGCGCGTCCACGTCCGGCACACCCAGCTCATCGAGCCTGGTCTCCGACATGAATGGATAGGTCAGCACCTCGGTGAGGCCGGACTCGGCGAGGGTGCGCGCAATGGACCTGCGCACACGCTGCGAGTGCGTCAGACCGCGACCGGGAGGCGCGACCGGCAGCACCGACGGCAGGTCGTCGTAGCCCTCAAGTCGCGCGACCTCCTCCACGAGGTTGACCGGCTCCTGCAGGTCCGGGCGCCAGGTGGGCGGGGTGACGAGGAGGGACTCCGCATCGCGATCCACCGAGCAACCGACCAGCTCGAGCGCCGCCACGACCTCGTCGGGCGTGTACTCGACGCCCACAATCAGGCTGGGGTACGCGACGTCCATCGCGATCGACGACGGCGCGACGGTGTTGTCGATGTCGAGCCAGTAGTCGTCGATCTCTCCCCCGCCGAACTCCTGCATCAGCGTCAGCGCGCGCTCGATCGCCACCGGCGCGAGCTGCGTGTCGACACCACGCTCGTAGCGACGCGAGGCCTCCGAGCCCAATCGATGCCGTCGCGACGTGCGCGCGATCGTGATCGGGTCCCAATGCGCGGCCTCGAGCAGCACGTCGACGGTGGACGCGGACACCTCGGTCTCGGCGCCGCCCATGACGCCGCCCATGCCGATCGGACGCGCACCGCGCCCTCCGGCCGAGTCCGTCACCATCAGGTCCTCGGTGCTGAGGATCCGGTCGACGTCGTCGAGCGTCTTCAGCACCTCGCCCTTGACCGCGCGACGCACCACGATGGGCTCGACGACCTTGTCCAGGTCGTACGCGTGCAGCGGGTGGCCCAGCTCAAGCATCACGTAGTTGGTGACGTCCACCGCGAGCGAGATGGGGCGCATGCCCGCCTGGTCGAGGCGACGCTTCATCCACGACGGCGACTCCGCGGCGGGGTTGAACCCGCGCAGAACCCTGGCGGCGAAGCGGTCGCAGCCCACGGTGCCCCGAATGGGCGCGTCGTCCTCGATGGCGACCTCGAAGACGCCCTCAGCGAGCGCATCGGCCGTCCGGGCGCCCGTCACCTCGATGGCGGCGGGGTCACGGAAGACCTGCCCCGTGCTGTGGCTGTACTCGCGCGCGACGCCGCGCACCGAGAAGCTGTAGCCACGGTCGGGGGTCACGTTGATCTCGAGCGTCTCCTCGTCGAGTCCCAGCAGGGAGATCGCCGATGCGCCCGCCACCAGCTGGTCCTCGCTCACCAGTCCGGGGTAGGTCACCTCGGACTCGCCCGAGGGCGAGGCGAGCACGATGATGCCGTCGTGGTCCTCGCCCAGGGCGAGCTCTTTGGCCGAGCAGATCATGCCGTCCGACCAGTGGCCGTACGTCTTGCGGCCGCCGATCTGGAAGTTCCCGGGCAGCACGCCGCCGGGCAGGATGCAGACCACCCAGTCGCCCTCGTGGAAGTTGTGCGCACCGCACACGATGCCCTTCGAGGACGGGTAGTCCTCCTTGTTGTCGGGCTTGTGCCCGGGCCCGGCGGGGTCGTTGTGCTCGCCCACGTCGACCCGGCAGTAGTTGACCGTCTTGCCGTTGGACGCGGTCTCCTTGACCAGGCTCATGACGCGGCCGAGGACCAGCGGACCGGAGACGCCACCGCCCTCGATCCCCTCCTCCTCGAGGCCAACCTTCGCGAGTGCGGCGGCGACGTCGACGGCGGTGTGGCCGTCGACCAGGTCCACGGACTCCGCGAGCCACTGAAGCGGAATCTTGGGCATTACAACTCCATCCCGAACTGCTGGGAGAAGTGCACATCTCCCTCGACCATGTCACGCATGTCCTTCACACCGTGGCGGAACATCAGGGTCCGCTCGATGCCCATGCCGAACGCGAACGCCGTGTACTTGTCCGGGTTGATCCCGGCGGCACGCAGGACGTTGGGGTGCGTCATGCCGCACCCGCCCCACTCGATCCAGCCGGTTCCCGAGCACGTGCGGCAGCCGCTGTCCTCGCCGTTGCAGACGAAGCAGCGCAGATCCATCTCCGCGCTGGGCTCCGTGAACGGGAAGAAGCTGGGGCGCAGGCGCGTGACGGCGTCGGGGCCGAACAGGCTGCGCGCGAAGGCGTCGAGCGTGCCCTTGAGGTGGGCCATGGTGAGGCCCTTGTCGACCGCGAGGCCCTCGATCTGGTGGAACACGGGCGTGTGCGTCGCGTCGAGCTCGTCGGTGCGGAAGGTCTTGCCCGGGCACACCACGTAGATGCCGCGGCCCTCATTCTCCAGTGCGTCGCGGCGCTCGAGCGCGGCGCGTACCTGGACGGGCGACGTGTGAGTGCGCAGCAGCAGACCCGACGTGGGCGGCTGGATGAAGAACGTGTCCTGCATCTCGCGCGCCGGGTGGTCCGGATCGAAGTTGAGGGCGTCGAAGTTGAACCACTCCGCCTCCATCTCCGGGCCCTCGGCGACCTCCCAGCCCATGGCGACGAACGTGTCGCACATGCGCTCCTGCATGGTCTCCAGCGGGTGGCGTGCGCCCTGCAGGTGGCGGTTCACCGGGAGGGTGACGTCGACCGTCTCCTCGACGAGGACGCGCTCGTCGCGCTCGGCCTCGAGGATCGCCTGGCGACCGGCGATCGCCTGGTTCACCTGGGCGCGGGCCTTGCCCATGGTCTTGCCGGCGGTGGCCTTGTCGGCCGGGTCGAGCCCGCCGATCTGCTTGTTCGCCGCAGTGAGCGGGGCCTTGTCGCCCGTATGGGCGAGCCGCGCCTCCTTCAGCTCATCCAAGGTGGACGCGAGGGTGATGGCTGCGAGCGCATCGGCCACAGCGGCCTCGACGGCATCGCCATCGAGCGGTGACAGGTCAGTCATGAGTGCCAATCCAGGGGTTGGGGGTCGGAGGGAAGTCTACCGGCGCGTCCTGGCGGTTGATCGGCGCTGATCCTCGCCCTTGAACCGGCGAAATGGATCCATTTCGCTGGTCTAAGGCGGTAGAGCGACGAGAATCGACCGCGGGGAGTGCGTGCCCGGCGCGGGGCGGCCCAGGGGTTCTCCCTGGGCCTAGATAAACAGCGAAGGTGCGGTGCGCTGCGGCGCTCCCGACTCCCGCCGCACGGCGGCGCGGGCCATGGTGGCCCGGTGCTGCTCGCTCGTGCTCATGGGGCCAGCGTAGCGTGCCTTCGCGGCGCCGCTCCCCCGTCTCCGGTGCCTTGGCGTCCTGATGGTGCGTGGCTGTCGGCTCTGGGCGTGGCGCGTCACCTGATGGCGACTGAGCGACGTCGGTCCCGCACCGCGCATCGTTGCGACGCTATTTCATGCCAGAGTGAAGTACCCGAACACCACTTCCCGTGCCGCGCGAGCGGGCTCGGGTTAGCGTGGGGAGATGATCGAAGTCGGCAGCGTCATCCACACGTCCACCGCCCCGCCCGAGGCGTTCTTCGAGCGCTGGGTGGATCTGCCCACGCATCCCGAGTGGGCGTCCTCCATGGAGTGGTTCGACGTCGAGACGCCCGTGGCGCTCGGCTCACGCGGCACCGCCAAGTCCGTGGGCAACGACCCCGCGCCCTTCGAGGTGACCGCGCTCGAAGCGCCGCATGTCTACTCGGACACCACCGTGGTCGCTGAAGACATCGACGGCAACGCCACCACCCTCACCGTGCACCACGAGGCGCGGCCGCTCGAGAACGGCAGCCGCGTCGAGATCCGCGCGTGGCTCGACGGCCCTCAGGGCCGCGAGCTCGAGATGGAGATGCGCGCCGTCCTCGAGCGCGCGCTCCCCCAGGACCTCGCCGCCCTGGTGGCGCTCGTCGAGGGCCGCGACGTCGCCGAAGGTGAGCCGCATAGGCTCGACCCGAACCGCGCGGGCCCGAGCGCGCATCGGCCGCCCAACCCCGAGATCCCCGACCCCGGAGCCGATCCGACCAACGGGTGACGCGTCAGCGTCAGAGCATGCCCGCCAGGACGTAGAGGATGATGGCGCCTGCGATCGTGTTGACGATGGGCAGCGCCATGCGCACCGCGCGCGGCATCTGCGGGTTCTTGACCGCGAATACGTTCATGAAGAACAGGATCAGCGCGAGGATCATCCCCGGGAACCCGAACACGACCAGCACCAGCGGCAGGAACATCAGGATCTTCTCTGCCAGGGAGGCGTGGCCGCCCATCTGGTAGACGTCCTGGCCGTCCATCACGAGCTTCTGGAAGCCCGGCAGGATGCCGCGCGACTCGAGCTTGCCGGTGGAGCCGTTGCGCATCGGGATGGGCCAGTGGCCCTTCGCGCGCTTGATGGGCTGCCCGTCGATGAGCACCTTGTAGAAGACGCCGTCCGCGCCCTCGAGCGCCACGTTGCCGCGCGCGCCGGCGATGTCCAGTGCGACCGTGTTGTCAGCCATCAGTTCCCTCTCGATCCAGGCGGCACCCTAGCATCGCCGGATTACGCGCCGTAGACGCGGCCCTTGCCCTCGCGCTTGCCGGCGACCAGCGCATCGTCCGCCCGGCCCATGAGCCCGTCGAGCCCGTCCTCGCTCACGGTCGTGGCGTAACCAGCGGTGACGCCCACCTCCTCGCCCCCGAAGACGCGCGTGTTGAGGGCGTGCTCGATGTGGTCGCGCATGCGGGCGACGACGTCGAAGGGCTCGTCGTTGCGGCGCAGCACCAGGACCGCGACGAACTCGTCGCCGCCGGTGCGCGCCGCGAGGTCGCCGGCGCGCACGTTCTCGCGCAGCGCCAGCGCCACCGTCTCGAGCGCATGGTCGCCCGCCTCGTGACCATAGGTGTCGTTGAGCAGCTTGAAGTTGTCGAGGTCGAAGGCCACCGCGAGCACCCGGTCGCCTCGTGCCGCCGCCTTCTCCACCAGCGCAGAGCCGCGGCGCAGCAGCTCGTGGCGGTTCGCGAGCCCCGTGAGCTGGTCCGTCGCGGCGCGGTCGCGCATCGCGCGCAGCGGGCGCCACACGCGCAGCGCGAGCAGGAGCGCGCCGATCGCGATGACCAGCGAGAACAGCGTGATCGCCACGACCGTCGCGGTGAGGCGGTCGAGGCCCGGCGACAGGTCGCCCTCGTCGGCCTCGATCTCGAGGATCCAGTCGAGGTCCTCGTCGGCCTCGAACGCTCGCGTGAGGAAGATGCGGTCGCCCTGCACGTCGTAGCGGGTCTCCCCCGCACCCAGGTCGTCGGCGGGAGTCGTGAGCCCGAGGTCGTCGGCCGTGAGCACGCGGCCCTCGGCGTCGACCGTCTCCTGCAGCAGCTCGAGCGCCTCGGGCGGCGCCGCGACGATCGCTCCCGACGGCGCGAGCACGTATGCCCGCGCACCGTCGCCGATGGGCAGGTCCGCGAGCACCTGGCTGAGGCTCGTCAGCTCGAGGTCCGCGCCGACGAGCGCGACGAGGTCGTTGCCCACCTCGGCCGAGCGGGTCGCCGACACGAGGCCCTCGCCCCCGCCGAACTACACGTACGGATCCGTCCACTGCGTCCCGCCGCCCGCGCTGCCCTGCAGGTACCAGGGCCGCTCACGCGGGTCGTAGTCCACCACCTGCTCGGTCTCGCCCAGCAGCTTGAAGCGCGCGTCGTAGTCGCGCAGCACCGTCGCCTCGCCGGGACCCGCGCCGATCTGCACGTCGAAGCCGCTGCCATCACGCCGCACCACGAGGTACGAGCCGTCGGGCCGGCCCACGTAGATCGCGCGCACCGACGGCTCGCGCACGAGGCGCTGGTAGATGGACCCGAGGAGCTCGGTGGTCTCGATCTCCGGCGTGCGCTGGATCTGCGCCGTCGTGCCGTCGACGACGTCGCGGGCTGCCTCCGCGTAGCGAGCCACCCGCTCGGCGGTGAGGTCGCCCACATAGCTGAACGTGTCCCGCGCCGCGTCCTCCGACAGCCGCGTCGCGGCGATCCCCGCGGCCACCGTCGTCACCATCTGCAGCACGAGGATGCCGACCACCATCGCGGCAGCGATGAGGAAGCCGCGAGAGCGGCTGAGACGCCGCAGGCGACTCACAGCAGGGGACATACGTCGACTTTACGGAGCGCGGGGGCCGCTCTCAGGACGATTCTGAGTGGAGTTGGTCACGAAGGGGCCGGTTTCACGTCCTCCGGGACGCCCGCGAACGGGCCGCAGCAGCGCCGATGCGCTCGCTAGGGTGCGCTCGTGGGCGTCACGAGCCGGTGTCGTCAGGAACGCTGCGGCGTCAGGAACGCTGGGCCGCGGCCGAGGCGTAGAGGCACACCGAGGCGGCGGTCGCGAGGTTGAGGCTCTCGGCGCGGCCGTAGATGGGGATCCGGACGACGGTGTCGACGAGCGCGAGGTCGTCCTCGGCGAGGCCCCACGCCTCGTTGCCGAACACCCACGCCGTGGGTCCGCCCAGCGAAGCGCCGCCGGCGCCCTCGCCGCCCAGCTCCACGGTGCCCGAGCCGTCCGCTGCGAGCAGCGTCAGCCCCGCCTCGCTCAGCGCGATGCAGGCGTCCGCCAGCGGCGCCCTCGCGATGGGCAGGTGGAACAGGCTCCCCGCGGTCGAGCGCACCACCTTGGGGTTGGTGATGTCCACGCTGTCGCCCGCGAGCACCACGGCGTCGGCTCCCGCAGCATCCGCGGCCCGGATGACCGTGCCGGCGTTGCCGGGGTCACGCACGTTGCTCAGCACGGCGACGAGCCGCGGCTTCGCGGCGACGATGTCGTCGAGCGACGCTCCGGCGGTCTCGACCACGGCGAGGATGCCCTGGGAGTCCACGCTCATCGCGGCGACCACCTCGTCCGTCGCGAGGTGCACCCACAGCTCGGCTGCGAGGGCATCGGCGACGATCTGCGGGTGCTTGGCGAGCGCATCGGCGCTCAGGTAGACGTCCCGGACACGCTCGGGCGCGAAGGCGACCGCCTCGCGGACCCCCTGCGGCCCCTCGACCAGGAACTGGCCGGCCCGGGAACGCGCAGGACGCCCCGACAGGGCCGCGACCTTCCTCACTCGCTCCGCTCTCGGGTTGGAGAGCGTGACCGTGAGGTCGTCGGGCCCCGTGGGGCGTCCTGTCATGCTGCGAGACTTACGCGGCGGGCGCGTTCACGTCCTCGGGGAGCGCCTTCTTGGCGGTCTCCACGAGGGCGGCGAAGGCGGCCTCGTCGTTCACCGCGAGCTCGGCGAGCATGCGGCGGTCCACCTCGATCTCAGCGGCCTTGAGGCCCTGGATGAAGCGATTGTAGGTGATGCCGTTCGCGCGAGCGGCGGCGTTGATGCGCTGGATCCACAGCTTGCGGAAGTCGCCCTTGCGCTTGCGACGGTCGTTGTAGCTGTAGACCATCGAGTGGGTGACCTGCTCCTTCGCCTTGCGGTAAAGGCGCGAGCGCTGGCCACGGTAACCGTGGGCCCGCTCGAGGGTGCTGCGGCGCTTCTTCTGGGCGTTGACTGCCCGCTTGACGCGTGCCATGTTTCTTACTCCTTGTTACGTGTGTACGCGGGCGCTTACTTGCCCAGCAGCTTCTTGACCTTCTTGGAGTCCGCGTCCGACAGGATCGCGTCCTGCGCCACACGGCGCTTGCGCGAGGACGTCTTCTCCTCGAACTTGTGCACGTTCATCGCGTGCGCGTGCTTCACCTTGCCGGTGCCGGTGAGCTTGAAGCGCTTCTTGGCGCCCGAGTGGGTCTTGTTCTTCGGCATGACTGCCCTTCCTTGCGTTCTGCGCGTCCCGGTGGGGACGTGCGGGTCTGTTACTCGGACTCTGCTTCGTCCGAAGCGGGCTCTCCGCCCGACGTCTGCTTGGCCGTCTGGGCAGCCGCACGCTCGGCGCGCTCGGCCTTGCCGGCCGCCCTGCGCTCCTCGCGAGCCTTGCGCTGCTCCTCCTTGGCCTCCGCCTTCTTCTTCAGCGGGCCGAGGACGAGGGACATGTTGCGGCCCTCCTGAGACGGCATGTTCTCGACGATGCCGTACTCCTGCAGCTCGTCGGCCAGCTTCAGCAGCAAGCGACGGCCCATCTCGGGACGCGACTGCTCACGACCGCGGAACATGATCGTGACCTTGACCTTGTCGCCGCCCTTGAGGAAGCGGATGACGTGGCCCTTCTTGGTCTCGTAGTCGTGCTCATCGATCTTGAGGCGGAAACGCATCTCCTTGACCTCGGTGTTCGCCTGGTTGCGACGGGCCTCGCGAGCCTTCACCGCCTCCTCGTACCTGAACTTTCCGTAGTCCATGAGCTTGACGACAGGGGGACGCGAGTTGGGCGCGACCTCGACGAGGTCGAGATCCGCTTCCTGCGCCAGACGGGTAGCGTCCTCGATGCGGACGATCCCCACCTGCTCGCCGTTGGGGCCCACCAGGCGGACCTCAGGGACGCGGATGCGATCGTTGATACGGGGCTCGTTGATGAGTGGCTCCTTCTCGTCGTCTTCTCTCCGACGGGCAAGGAAAAAGGCCCCTACCCGAACGCGAGCAGAGGCCACCGAGGCTTCGGATCCTCCCCATGCCTGAAGCACGGCGAGAGCCGAGACCTGAACCCTGGCCCATCAGTTTGGCCCTAGGGTGGGAGGTGGACTCCACTTGCGCGCCGGAGAGCGATCCCCGGCCGGTCAGTCATCAAGGATAGCAGAATGAGCGAATCTTCACCGGAATCGGGCGCGCAGGCGTTCCGCGAGGCCTCCGAAGCGGCCGCGCGCGACCTTGCGGACGTCAGCTCCGTGGAACTTATCACCACCGTAAGCGTTCATCTCTTGAGCGCTGCCGCGCTCAGGTGCGGACTGGCCGAGGACGGCGAGGACCACAAGGACCTCGACGAGGCGCGCGCGCTCATCAACGCGCTCGCCGGGCTCGTCACGGCCTCCGCGCCCGATCTCGGCAACACACACGCGCGCTCGCTTCGTGACGGGTTGCGAAGCGTACAGTTGGCGTTCCGGGAGGCCTCGGTCTTCCCGGATCCCCCGGGCGAAGGTCCGGGCGAGAAGTACACGGGGGCAGTCACCTAGATGAGCACGGGGACGGGATCGACCGACGAGCGCACCGACGCTCGCGCGACCGATGCGGACGCGGCCGACGCGTCCACCGAGACGTCCCCTGCCGAGGCCGACGAGACTCGCGTCGACGGCGCCGATGCGCGTGCCGAGTCGAGCGGCGACGTCGCCGACGACGCCCCCGCGAGTGACGTGGCAGACCCGGCCGACGCGCCCGAGTCTGCCGATGTGACTGAGCCCGCCGACTCGGCCACCGACTCCCCCGCTGACGCGGACGAGCCCGAGGTGACGAGCGCATCGGCGCTGCGAGAGGACGGCGTCGACGCGGACGCCGAGGACCTCGACGACGAGTACGACGCCGAGACCGAGTCCGACGCGTCCGAGGCCGACGAGGACGAGCCGGCCGAGACCACCCCGGTCGCCGCCGCCACCGCGGGCCCGCTGACCGACGACGGCGTGCCGCATCGGCGCCGCCGCTCCGACCCGCCGCCGGCCGTCTACAACTACGCGGAGGGCGAGCGTCGCCACCGCGACGACCACCGCCGCCGATCGCGCCGAGGCGCGGGCTGGATCGCCGCCTCGATCGTGCTGTTCCTCCTGCTGGGCGTGTCCGTCGCGCTCAACTGGCACCTGTGGCACACCACGGAGGCGTGGGAGGCGCGCGCCGACGAGCTGACCGCGATCAACTACGACCTGGGCTCGCGGCTGTCCGCCGAGCAGGCCACGACCATGCAGCTCGAGTCCGAGATCGACCTGGTGAGCCAGCAGCTCGCGACGTCCAACCAGCGCGTCATCGAGCTGAGCGCCGAGTCCGCGAGCGCCATCGACGAGTCGGCCTTCGCCGACCAGCAGATCGAGCTGCTCACCGGCCACCTCACGACCGCGACCTCGACCGCGACGTCGCTGCAGCGTTGCGTCGACGGCCAGCAGCAGCTCACCGAGTACCTGCACACCCCCGACGAGTACGACCCCGACGAGCTCGCGGACTTCGAGGACAGCGTCAACGAGCTGTGCGCGACGGCTGAGCGCAACCAGCAGCGGATGCTCGCGGAGCTCGCCGAGTGAGGCGCGCGCTCGCCCTCGCGGCGGCCGCCGCGCTGACCCTGACCGGGTGCTCGGCGCTGCCGGCCGGTCCCGCGCCGATGCCGTCGGATTGGGTCCCCGAGCCGACCGCGACTCCCGTCGCCCAGAACGTCGGCCTCTCCCCCGACGGGTTCACGGCCGCGCAGCGCATGACGCTGCGCGTGCGCAACATCGGCTGCGGCTTCATCAAGACCGGCACCGGCTTCGCGCTCGACGCGTTCACGCTGGTCACCAACCGTCACGTCATCGAGAACTCGCGCGACATCCAGGTGTCGACGCACGACGGCCGCGTCATCGAGGCCACCGCAGCGTCCTCGACCACCGTCGCGGACATCGCCATCATCACCACCACCGAGCCCCTGGGCGGCGCCTTCGCGGCGCGCGCGACCGAGGACCCCGTCGAGGGCGACGTCATCACCGTGGTGGGCTACCCCGGCGGCGGCAAGCTCACCACCGTGTCGGGCGTCGTGCTCGGCGCGGTGCCCGACCCCGTCGAGGACGGCGGCGCCGTGGACACGGTCCTCGCGACCACCGCGCAGGTGCAGCCCGGCTCCTCCGGCTCGCCCGTGCTCAGCGACGAGGGCGAGGTCGTGGGCGTCGTCTACGCGAAGAACGAGACCCAGAGCTTCATCGTCCCGGTGTCGATGCTCAACACGCTGCTCGCGCAGCCGTCGCTGCTGGTGCCGGACTCGCTGGAGTGCACGACGTCCTGACGCGACGCCTGCGGCCCGCTCTCTGAGATCCCCCGCCGCCTAGGACGCGGTCGTGAGCTTGAGCTCGAGGGTGTCGACCCGCTGAGCCACCACGTCCGAGTGCGCGAGCTCGCGCTGGACGCGCTCGACCACCGAGTCGAGCTCGGGCTGCGTCAGCCCCGGCGCGATGCTGAGCACGATGGAGATCTCCGCGCCGGCGCCCGCGACGGCCTCGACGGCCTTGAGAGCGCTGTCGGTGGTGACGGCGTTCGCGACGGCCTCGCGCACCTCGTCGACGACGGTGCCGTCGACCACCGCGGGGCGCCACGCCTCCCCCTGGCCGATGGCCCACACCGCCGGGCGCGGGACGAGGATCGTCTCCATGCCCGGGTTGATGACGAGGCTCGACCAGCCCTCGGCGACGGCAGCGAGCGCGGCGCGGGGCCCCTCCGCCGGGATGGGTCGGGCCTTGTCGTTCCAGGCCTTCATCGCGTCGACGTCGGTGAACACGGGCAGCGCGGCGCGGCCGTCGGGCATCTGGACCGCGACCACGCCGGTCGACGCGATCTCGTCCTTCTCGACGCCGTGCGCGCCCATGACGCGGCGCTCGCCGCTGGCCAGCACGGGAATCAGCACGCGCGCGTAGGCGAGCGCGTCGACCACGTCGGCCAGCGGTGCCTTCCCGTGGGAGTGGCGGATCAGCGCCTGGGCGAGGTGCGCATCGGCGCTCCCGTCGTCGTCCGCGAAGATCGACTCGGGAATCTCCTTGGCAGGCTCGCCGTCGCTCATGGTTCCGATGCTACGTGCTCGGGGTGACGCCGGAACGCTCGTGTGGCGTACTCGTCAACACACACTTGGGACGCATGGTGCTCACGGGGCGCATGGGTAGTCACCGTGGCCACTCAGGTCACATCCGTCACCGCTGTGTATTGAGCGGCCCGCCGCGCTTGGGCCGAGGTCAGGGACGGCCGGCGACGTCGAGCGCCTGCGGCAGCGTGAAGTTGCCGTTGTAGAGCGCCTTGCCCACGATCGCGCCCTCCACGCCCACGCCCGCGAGGGTGCGGATCGCGGCGATGTCCTCGAGCGAGCTCACGCCGCCCGACGCGACCACGGGGCGGTCGGTCGCCTCGCACACCTGAGCGAGCAGCTCGAGGTTGGGGCCCGACAGCATGCCGTCCTTCTTGACGTCGGTGACGACGTAGCGCGCGCAGCCCTCGGCGTCGAGGCGCGCCAGCACGTCCCACAGGTCGCCGCCGTCGCGGGTCCAGCCGCGGCCCGACAGCGTGGTGCCGCGCACGTCGAGGCCCACCGCGACGCGGTCGCCGTGCTTGGCGATCGCCGCCCGGGTCCACTCGGGGTTCTCGAGGGCGGCGGTGCCGATGTTGACGCGCGCGCAGCCGGTCGCGAGCGCCCGCTCGAGCGACTCATCGTCGCGGATGCCGCCGCTCATCTCGACCTTGATGTCGACCGACTTCACGACCGCCTCGAGCAGC
This sequence comes from Demequina sp. NBRC 110056, assembly GCF_002090155.1. Classification (GTDB taxonomy): domain Bacteria; phylum Actinomycetota; class Actinomycetes; order Actinomycetales; family Demequinaceae; genus Demequina. The sequence goes on from NZ_BBRM01000002.1 coordinate 718,710, forward strand.
GCCGAGTTCTCGCCGCGCCCGAACGCCGCGTCGAGGTCCACGAGGTGGATCCACTCCGCGCCGCCGTCGACCCAGTCCTGCGCCGCGGACAGCGGGTCGCCGTAGCCGGTCTCCGAGCCGGCCTCGCCCTGCGTGAGGCGGACGGCCTGGCCATCGGCGACGTCGACGGCGGGAAGGAGCTCGAGGCGCGGGGAGTCGGTCATGGTCTCGCTTTCGTGTCGTGGCCAGGCGGGAGGTGCGGGGTTCGCAGCGCCGATGCGCGGGCTGGGTCCGCGGGCTGCCTCACCTGGCGAGGCGGGCACCAGGCTACCGCGCGCGGTGCGCTGCGGCGACGAGCCCGACCGTGACAGTACAGCGTTCAATGTATTAACGTGGAAAGCATGACCTCGACCCCGCCCTCCCCTGTCACGGTCCAGCGCGCCCCCGCCCGCGCATCGGCGCTGCAGGAGGCGCTGCCGGGCGCCGCCCCGGCGTCCCCGGCGCCCGCAGACCTGACGGCCGAGCCGCGCGACCACGTCCAGTGCGCGCATCCCGAGCACACCCGCGCGGTGGCGCACGTGGGCCACGCGCTGTCCGACCCCACGCGCGCCGCGATCCTGCTCGCGCTGCGCCACGGCAGCCACTGCCCGGCAGACCTGGCCGCCGAGCTCGACGTGAGCCGTCAGTCGATGTCGAACCACCTCACCTGCCTGCGCGGCTGCGGCCTCGTGCGCGCCGAGAAGCGCGGCCGCCACGCCCACTACTCGCTCGCCGACGCGTCCATCGCGACGCCGCTCGACGCGCTGCTCGCGGTGACCTTCACGCTCGACCCCACCTGCTGCGACGGCGAGGAGTGCACCTGCTGATGACCACGCACGCTCACGCCCAGCACATCCGGTCCGGCCGAGGCATGCCGTCCGGCCCGCGCCTGACGCCGGAGCGGCGCGCGCTGCTGACTCGCCGCATCCGGATCATCGTGTCGCTCACCATCGCGTACAACCTGGTCGAGGCCGTGGTCGCGCTGGCCGCCGGCGCTGCTGCCTCGTCGACCGCGCTGCTGGGCTTCGGGCTCGACTCCGTGGTGGAGGTCACCTCCGCGGCAATCGTGGCGTGGCAGTTCACGGCCACGGACCCGCGCCGACGCGAGCGGCTCGCGATGCGCCTCATCGCGGTGTCGTTCTTCGCGCTCGCCGCCATCGTGCTGGTCGAGGCCACCCGGGCGGTGCTGACGGGCGCGCAGCCCGAGGCCTCCCCCGTGGGCATCGTGCTCGCGTCGCTGTCCGTCGCGATCATGCCCACGGTGTCCTACCTCGAGCGCCGCGCGGGGCGCGAGCTCGGCTCCCCGACGGCGGTCGCGGACTCGCGCCAGACGCTCATCTGCGCCTACCTTTCGGTGGCGCTGCTCCTGGGCCTGGTGCTCAACGCGTGGCTCGGCTGGTGGTGGGCGGACCCGGCCGCCGCCGCGGTGATCGCGGGCTTCGCCGTGCGGGAGGGGCTCGAGGCCTGGCGCGGCGACGGGTGCTGCGCGACGTCGGGAGCGCTGCTGCACGGCCACGCGGAGACGTGCGCGTGCGACGCGGGCTGCGACGACGGCTGCTGCGACTGACGGCTAGGCGGGCGCGAGCGTCGCGACGATCGTGACATCACCCGCGATCTCGACGCGGTCGACGACGATCCGCGTCCCCATGTCGCGCGCGAGCACGTCCGCGAGCGCGCGGACGTCGACCGCGACGAGCATGGTGGAGCCGCTCACCGAGATGTCGACGGCGCCGGGAGGCAGGCTCGTGCGCTCGGGGCGCCACAGCCGCGCGAGCGCGACCCGCAACGCGAAGCCGGGCGCGCGCAGGCGTCCGGCGTGCACGTCGGCGACGGCGCGGAGCTGACCGCCCTCGACCGTGACATCGCGGACGGCCGCCGTGCCGGCCACGTGCATCGGGCCCACCTTGAGGGTGACGTCGATCTCGAGGGTGCCGTCGCGGGTGGTGCGCGCGGCGGTGACCTCGCGGACCTGGGTGCGCAGCGCAGTGGCGACCTCGTGGGGCTCCAGGACGATGCGCATGGCGACTCGCTAGAGCGTCGCGACCCAGTTGCGCAGCAGCTGCAGCCCGGCCTCGCCCGACTTCTCGGGGTGGAACTGCGTCGCGGCGAGCGGGCCGTTCTCGACGGCGGCGACGAACCTGTCGGGCGCATCGGCCGTGCCGGCCTCCGACCACGTGACGAGCGGCGCGCGGAAGCGGCCGGTGTCCTCGGTGGTGCCGAGCGGGAACTCGCGCGCGCCGTAGGAGTGGACAAAGTAGAAGCGCTCGTCGGCGATGCCTTCGAAGAGGCTCGACCCCTCGGGAACATCCACCTGTGCCCAGCCCATGTTGGGCACGACGGGCGCCTGCAGCTTCTCGACGACGCCGGGCCACTGGTCGAGGCCCTCCGTCTCGACGCCGTGCTCGACGCCGCGCTCGAACATCACCTGCATGCCCACGCAGATGCCGAGCACGGGGCGGCCTCCGGACAGGCGCCGGCCGATGATCTGCTCGCCGCGCACGCCCTTGAGGCCCGTCATGACGGCCTCGAACGCGCCGACGCCGGGGACGATCAGACCGTCCGCGTTCTCCGCGATCACGCGGTCGTCGGTGAGGACCACGCGGGCCCCCACGTGCTCCACCGCGCGCACCGCCGAGCGGACGTTGCCGAAGCCGTAGTCGAGGACGCAGACGAGGGGGGAGGTCACCGGTTCAGTCTATCGGCGGGCGGCAGCGCCCCTCGCGTCGCCTGAGCAGCGCCGATGCGCGCGCCGGGTCGCGCCCGCGCGCCGCCTACTCCCCGCTCGGGTCCGGGTTGGAGTTGCGCTTGTTCTCCTGCTGCGCCTGGTACTGCTTCTTCGCGGCCTTGGACGCGCGACGCAGCTCCTTGAACGCCTCGAAGCGGCCCATGCGCGCCTCGAAGGTCTTGCCCGGGTGCGTCTTGGAGAGCTCCTCGATGGTTTGGGTGCCGGCCATGAGGGTGTGGATCACGCCCGGAGCCTGGTCGAGGGCGAGGCCCGGGGGCACCGTGTCGCCCTTCTGGCCACCGAGCCAGCGGGTGATGGTGATCTGACCCTTGCGGCGCTCCATCGCGAGGATGGGCTGCGTCTTGACGAACGCGCTCACCACCTGGCCGGCGGCGTCGACGGCGCCCGGGCTCGTGTCATCGAGCACGGCGAAGGCTCCGGCCGAGGTCTCGATGGTCTGACCCTTGACGCCGTTGAGCGAGCACACGGCAGCGAGGACGCGGCCGTTCTGGATGGGCGTGAACAGCGCGACGGTGTCGTTGTCGATGTGCTTGCCGGTCTCCCCCATCGGCTTCGCGTCCGCGAGGCTCGACAGGTCGTCAGGGACGTCGAAACCGTCGTCGGACCGACCCTGCTCGTCCGTCACAGCGCGCCCTTCGTGGACGGGATGCCCTTGACCCGCGCATCGGCCGTCACCGCGAACCGGAGGGCACGCGCGAGGGCCTTGAACTGCGCCTCGACGATGTGGTGGGGGTCGCGTCCCGCGAGCACGCGCATGTGCACGCAGATGCCCGCGTGGTGCGCGATGGACTCGAGGGCGTGGCCCGTGAGCGAGCCAGCGAAGTTGCCGCCGATGAGGTGCGTCGCCTGGCCCACGGGCTCGCCGACGTGCACGAAGTACGGGCGGCCCGACACGTCGACCACGCACTGCGCGAGCGCCTCGTCGAGCGGCACCAGGGCGTCGCCGAACCGCGAGATGCCGGCCTTGTCGCCCAGGGCGATCTTGAGCGCCTCGCCGATGCAAATCGCGACGTCCTCGACCGTGTGGTGCGAGTCGATGTGGACGTCGCCGGTCGCCTTCACCGTGAGGTCCATGAGCGAGTGCTTGCCGAGCGCGGTGAGCATGTGGTCGTAGAACGGCACGCCCGTGCTGATCTCGGTGACGCCGGAGCCGTCGAGGTCGAGCTCGACCAGGACCTCGGACTCGCTGGTCTTGCGCTCGATGCGGCCGGTGCGGGCTGCTGCCTCGCTCATGCAGTGACCTCCAGTAGCGCGCTGCGGAACAGCGCCATCTCCTGCGGCGTGCCGATCGACACCCGCAGCCATCCCTCGGGCCCCGTCACACGGATGAGCACTCCGTGCGCCAGCAGCCCCTGAAACACTGTCTCACGGTCCTCGAACGGCCCGAACAGCGCGAAGTTCGCGTCCGTGTCCGCGACCGTGTAGCCCTGATCGCGCAGCCACGCGACGGTCTCGTCGCGCTCGGCGCGGATCTCGTCGACCTGCGCCTGCAGCTCGCGGTGGTGCGCGAGCGCCGCGCGTGCGGTCGCCTGCGTCACGGCGCTCAGGTGGTACGGCAGGCGCACCACGCGCAGCGCGTCCACGAGCTCCTCGTGCGCGATGAGGTAACCCAGGCGGCCGCCTGCCAGGGCGAACGCCTTCGACATGGTGCGGCTCACCGCGAGGTTCTTGTGCCGCGGGATGATGGTCGCCGCGCTCGGCACGCCGTTGCGGCGGAACTCCGCGTAGGCCTCGTCGATGACGACCACGCAGCCGTCCTCGATCTCGTCGGCCGCGGCGATCAGTGCACGCACGTCGTCGAGGCTCAGCGCCGTGCCCGTCGGGTTGTTGGGGCTCGCGACGATCACCATGCTGGGCCGGATCTCGCGGATCGCCGCCTGCGCGGCCTCGATGTCGAGCGTGAAGTCCTCGCGCCGCGGCAGCGTCACGAACTCGGTGATGGTGTCGCGCGCGTACTCGGGGTACATCGAGTACGTGGGCGCGAAGCTCAGCACCGTGCGGCCCGGGCCGCCGAACGCCTGGTGCAGGTGCAGCATGACCTCGTTCGAGCCGTTCGCGGCCCAGATGTTGCGCACCTCGACGAAGTCGACGCGGCTCTCCACCGACAGGTAGTGGGCGAGGTCCGCGCGCAGCGCCGTGAAGTCGCGGTCCGGGTACCGGTTGAGACCCTCGGCGGCCTTGCGCACGGCATTCGCGATGGCGTCCACGACGGACGGCGGCGGCGCGTACGGGTTCTCGTTCACGTTGAGACGCGCGGTCACGTCCAGCTGGGGGGCACCATAGGGCTCCAAACCGGCCAGCTCGGGGCGCAGGGGCAGGGTCATGGCAGGGAGTCTAGTGGCGGGGCTGTGGTCGTCAGAGTCGGCCCCGATGCGCCGGTCTCGCCGGAGCGCCGATGCGCGGGCGGGGATGTCGGTGGCGGCACCTACGGTGGTGGCATGGCTGGCGACCCCGCACCGACCGACACCTCCACGATTGAGCCCACGAGCGCATCGGCCCTGCCCGATGCCGAGGGGCCTACCGCCGACGCACTCCGAGTCGAGGGTGAGGCGGCACTGCGCGCGCTCGTGGGGCGCGAGGACGTGTCGCTGCGCGAGGACCAGTGGCGCGCGATCGAGGCGCTCGTGGCGCGGCACGCGCGCGCTCTGGTGGTGCAGCGGACCGGGTGGGGAAAGTCCGCGGTGTACTTCGTGGCGACCACGCTGCTGCGGGCGCGCGGCGCGGGTCCCACGATCATCGTCTCTCCCCTGCTGGCGCTCATGCGCGACCAGATCGCCGCCGCCTCGCGCGCCGGGATCCGCGCGGCGACGGTGAACTCCGCGAACGTCACGGAGTGGGACCAGGTCCACGCCGCGATCGCGGCTGGTGAGATCGATGTCCTGCTGTGCTCGCCGGAGCGGCTCAACAACCCGCAGTTCCGCGACGAGGTGCTCCCGCGGCTCGCGCGCGACGCCGGCCTGGTCGTCATCGACGAGGCGCACTGCATCTCCGACTGGGGGCACGACTTCCGGCCCGACTACCGACGCATTCGGACGCTGCTCGCGGAGCTTCCCGACGGGATCCCCGTGCTCGCGACCACCGCGACCGCGAACTCGCGCGTCACCGCGGACGTGGCGGAGCAGCTGGGCGTGCGCGGCGCAGATCTCACGGCCCGCGAGGACGTGCTCGTGCTGCGCGGGGCGCTCGACCGAGAGTCCTTGCACCTGGCCGTGCAGCAGCTGCCCGACCCGGCGACGCGGGTGGCGTGGCTCGCGCAGGCGCTCCGGTCGATGGACGGGTCGGGCATCGTCTACTGCCTCACGGTCTCGGCAGCGGAGGAGGTGGCGTCGCAGCTGCGCGACGCCGGGCTCGAGGTGGGCGCCTACACGGGCCGCACCGACCCCGCCGAGCGCGAGCAGCTCGAGGACGACCTCAAGTCCAACCGCGTGAAGGCGCTGGTCGCGACGTCGGCGCTCGGCATGGGCTTCGACAAGCCCGACCTCGCCTTCGTCATCCACGTGGGCGCGCCGTCCTCCCCCATCGCCTACTACCAGCAGGTGGGCCGCGCGGGCCGCGGCGTCTCCCGCGCGACCGTGGTGCTGCTGCCCGGCTCCGAGGACCGCGCAATCTGGGAGTGGTTCGGCTCGCAGGCCTTCCCTCCCGAGGACCAGGTGCGCGCCGCCCTCGCGGCGCTCGGCACGGCGTCGCCCACCTCCGTCGCGGCGCTCGAGACGCAAGTCGAGCTGCGCCGAGGCAGGCTTGAGTCGATGCTCAAGGTGCTCGACGTCGACGGAGCCGTCCGCCGCGTCCAGGGCGGGTGGATCGCCACCGGCGAGCCGTGGGAGTACGACGCGGAGCGGTACGCCCGCGTCGCCGCCGCGCGCACCGCCGAGCAGGACACGATGCTCGAGTACGAGCGCCTCGACACGTGTCGCATGGCCTTCCTGCGCGGCGTGCTCGACGATCCCGAGCTGGAGGACGGCTGGGCGTGCGGCCGCTGTGACGTCTGCGGCGGCGTGACGCTGCCCGACGCGCCGTCGACGTCGGACGTCGAGGCCGTGCGCGACGGGCTCGACCGCGTAGGCGTGGAGCTCGTGGCCCGGCGGCAGTGGCCGAGCGGCCTCGATGCGCTTGGGCTCGACCTACGCGGCCGCATTCCGGCGGACGAGCAGGCCGCGACCGGCCGCGCCGTCGCACGGCTGGATGGGCTCGGCTGGTCCGTCGCGCTCCGCGAGCTGTTCGAGACGCGCACGCCGGAGGGCGGTGTGGTCGACGGCGAGACCCCCGTGCCGCTGCGGGGCGCGGCCGTGCGCGCGCTCGAGGACTGGCCGGACCTCTGGCGTCCGGGACCCGGCGGCGCGAGGACGACGGTGGTCGAGGGCGTGGTGGCGGTCCGGTCGGTCACCCGTCCGCTGCTCGCAGGGCACCTCGGGCCCGGTCTCGCCCGCTACCTCGGCGTGCCGTTCCTGGGCTGGGCCGGACCCCGGCCCGGTCTCGAGGAGCCGATGCGCCACGACGTGAACTCCGCGCAGCGCCTCGCAGGGGTGACGCGCAGGCTCGACCTCGAGTCCGACGCGACAGCTGGCGTCTCCGGGCGCACCGTGCTGCTCGTCGACGACTCGATCGACTCGGGCTGGACGCTCACGGTCGCCGCACGGCTTCTGCGGCGCGCTGGGGCGAGCGCGGTCATGCCGTTCGTGCTCGGGGTGCGGTGACGGGTACCGTCCTGCGCTACCCGAGGTGCGCGTCGTCGAGCACCACCACGCCGCGCTCCTGAGCCTCACAGAAGCCGCCGAAGGCCGTGAAGTAACCGTCCCGCTCCCAATCGGGAAGCGCCTCGGCATCCACCAGCGCGCCGGTGCCGACCACGGTGTCGCCGTCGGCGACCGCGACGCCGTCGAGCTCGGGCATCGCGCCGCCGTCGGCCGCCGGCGTCTCCGGCGGCCAGACGACCCACCGACTGTCGGCCTCGCCCTCGACGGCCAAGTCGACGCACCCGTTGGCGCGCACCGTCACCGTGCCCGAGATCTGCTGGCGGTCTCCCGCGACGGCGTCGGCCGAGGGCTGGATCGGCACGCCGAAGCCGCCCTGGGCGTCCTCGTCGCCCGTGCCCTGACACCCGGCGAGCGCGGCACACACGCCGGCGACCGCGGCCGCGACGTGTGCTGAGCGCATGGGTCCGTCCCTACCGCTGTTGCCGGTCGAGACGGGCTTGGATGGCCTCGCCGTGGGCCGGGAGGTCCTCGGCGTTCGCCAGGGCGACGACCTTGTCTCCCACCTGGGCGAGCGCATCGGCGCTGTAGTGGATCGTCGCGACCGCCTTGAGGAAGCTCGTGACGCCCAAGCCGCTCGCGAAGCGCGCGGTGCCGCCCGTGGGCAGCACGTGGTTGGAGCCCGCGAGGTAGTCGCCGAGCGGGACGGGAGTGTGCGGGCCCACGAAGATCGCTCCCGCGCTCGTGATGCGCTCGGCGACGGCGGCGGCGTCGCGGGTGTGGATCTCGAGGTGCTCCGCCCCGTAGGCGTCGGCGACCTGGATCGACTGGTCGATGCTGCCCGTGAGGATGACGGCGCTCTGGCGGCCCGTCAGAGCCTCCTTGGTGCGCGCCAGGTGCTTGGTCTCGTCCGCCCGCCGCAGCAGCGCCTCCTCGACGCGCTCGGCCAGCTCCTCGTCGTCGGTGATGAGGACCGAGCCGGCCATGGGGTCGTGCTCGGCCTGGCTCAGCAGGTCCGCCGCCACGAAGTCAGCGTCCGCGGTGTCGTCAGCGATGATCGCGATCTCCGTGGGCCCGGCCTCCGCGTCGATGCCGACCACGCCGTTCACGGCGCGCTTGGCGGCTGCCACGTAGACATTGCCCGGACCGGTGATGACGTCGACGGGCTCACACAGGTCCTCGGCGCCGTAGGCGAGCATGCCGATGGCCTGGGCGCCGCCGACGGCGTAGACCTCGTCGATGCCCAGCAGCGCGCATGCCGCCAGGATGGTCGGGTGGGGCGCGCCGCCGAAGGCGCGCTGCGGCGGCGTGGCCACCGCGATCGACTCGACGCCTGCCGCCTGAGCGGTGACCACGTTCATGACGACCGAGCTCGGGTAGACGGCGAGGCCGCCGGGGACGTACAGGCCCACGCGCCCCACGGGGATCCACCGCTGGCTCACGGTCGCGCCCGGCGCGACCTCGACCGACACGGGCGGCGGGACGGTCGCCTCGTGGAACGCACGCACGCGGGTGATCGACTCGCGCAGCGCGTCGAGCACGGCCTCGTCCTGGGTCGCGAGCGCGGCCTCGATGCGGTCCGCGGGCACCCGCAGGTGCTCCGGCGTGACGCCGTCGAAGCGCTCGCCGTACTCGCGCAGGGCCTCGGCTCCCCTCGCGCGGACGTCGGCCAGGATCGGCTGGACCGTCGTGAGCGCATCGGCGACGTCGACGTCTGCCCGGGGCACGACGGAGAGCAGCTCGCGGGCGGTCAGGTCGCGGTCACGCAGGTCGATTCGGCTCAGCACGGGATCAGCCTAGTCGGGGCCGCGGCTCGGACTGGGTCTGGCGAGCGCCGCGCGCAGACCGTCCTCGAGCGCAGTGGTGGGACGCCCCGCGAGCTCGGCGAGATCCGCGCCCAGCACGTCCAGCTCGCCGTCGCGCACCGCACGGTCGAGCGCGACCGCGAACTCCGCGATCGGCTCCGGGGTGCCGGCGCCCAGCAGCGCCTCCAGGTGAGCCGACTCGTCGAGCTGGCGCAACACCACCTGACGACCGCCCAGGCGACCGGCCGTCTCAGCCAGCTCGCGCATCGTCCACCCGGCGTCGCCTGCGAGCTCGTACCGCTGCCCCGCGTGGCCCGGGGTGGTGAGGACCGTGGCGGCCGCTGCGGCGAAGTCGGCGCGGGTCGCGGATGCGGTGCGTCCCTCGCCCGCGCTCGTCAGCAGCTCGCCGGAGCGCATCGCCTGGCGAACCTGGTCGACGTAGTTCTCGGTGTAGAAGCCGTTGCGCAGAACGACGAAGGGCGCGCCGGACTCCTCGAGCACGCGCTCGGTGCCCACGTGCTCGGGGAGCACCGGGTTCTCCGTCGCATCGCCCGCCCTCAGCACCGAGGTGTAGGCGATGAGCTCGGCGCCGGCGGCGGCCGCGGCGTGAATCGCGTTCGCGTGCTGCTGGACCCGCCGGCCGATCTCGGACCCGGAGATCACGAGCACCTTCTGCACGCCCTCGAAGGCGGCGGCGAGGCTCGGCGGGTTGTCGTAGTTGCCCTGGCGAATCGAGACGCCCTGCGCGGCCATGTGGTCGACCTTCGCGGGATCGCGCACCACGGCGACGATCTGCCCGGGCCGCACGCCGCGTTCGAGCAGGGCATCGACCACGAGCGGGCCCAGGTTGCCCGAGGCGGCGGTCACGGCGATGGACACGGCTCGCTCCCTTGTTCGTCTGCCAGGGAGAACCTCGGCGCGTGGTCGGGCTATTCCCGCGGTGGCGCGGGGTTGGACACGGGGAAGGCGTGCTGCGAGATCGACAGCAGGTTGCCCTCGGAGTCACGGAACCAGGCGATCGCGTCGCCTCCCGGGGCGTTCCAGACCACGCCATCCTCCGCGAGCGCGAAGTCCTCGAACGTCACGCCCGCGCCGGTGAGGCGCGCGACCTCGGCGTGGATGTCAGCGACCTCCCATCCGAGCACGGTGAACGGCTGGGGCGTGAAGTCCGCGGCGTCGACGATGCGCACCATCGTGCCGCCCGACTCGCACACCATCGCGAAACCGTCGTCGCGCACGAACCGCAGGCCGATGACGTCGACGTAGAAGTCCCGCGCCCGCTCCGAGTCGTGCGCGGGCACGAAGGCGATCACGGGCGCGCCGGTCATGCCGTGCCCTCCGTCTGTGCCCTGTTCGCGCGGGCCTTGCCGATCCACCCTAGGTGGGTGTGCTCGAAGCTGTCGCCGTGCTTGAGCCCATAGCCGAGCGCGCGGTCTACGGCGACGTGGAACGCCCAGGCGAGGGCGACGAGGCCGGCCCAGCGCGCATCGGCCGTCAGCGCGACCACCCCCAGGACCGCGGGGCCCCAGTACGAGTGCACGAGGTTGTAGAAGAACGCGCCTGCGCGGGTGCCCGCGACGTAGCCGAGCGCCGACAGGTCGAATGCGAGGAACAGCACGAGCAGCCACCACCACGCGTAGTCGAGGGTCACCGTCGCGACGATCACGGCGATCGCGATGACGGCGTTCTCGACCCGCTGCCACGTCGTGGTGCTCATGCCGCCCAGGCTACGGGGCTGGTGCGGCGGGCGCTCGGGGGGGCGTCGCGACGCTCAGGCACCATCACCGCACACGCGCCCGCGGAAACCGACAGCCACGCACCACCTGGACGCAAAGGACGAGAGCAGTGGCCTCGCTGAGCTTCGGGCTCGCTACGCGCCCGCGAGGCAGCTCGGGCCGAACGCGGCCTTGAGGTCTCCGTAGAGCGCGCTTGAGCGGGCCACGCGGAACTCGTCGCCCAGCCTCATGGTGATCGGCTCGCCGGAGCCCGTGAGCACCATGCGCACCTCGACCGAGCCGGGATGCGAGCGCAGGATGCCCTTGATCTCCTCGACCATCGGCGGGTTCACTCGCGCGGCCGGGAGCGTGATGGCCACCGGTGAGGTGTCAACCACGTTGAGGTTGGGCACGCGCAGCTCGACCGCGGAGAACTGCAGCCCGCCGTCGCCACGCTCGCGCGCACGCACCTTGATGGTGAGCACCGCATCGTCAGCGAGGTCCCGCGCGTAGGTCTCGTAGGTGCGTCCGAAGAACGAGATCTCCGTCTCGCCCGACAGGTCCTCGAGCGTCACGATCGCGTAGGCGTTGCCGGACTTCGCGACGCGGCGGTCGACGCGCGTCACGAGGCCCGCGAACGACACCTGGGCGCCGTCGCTCACGCCGCCGGCCGGCGTCGCGGACAGGATCTGGTGCGACGCCTCCGAACGGATCACGTGGTCCAGTCCCGACAGCGGGTGGTCGGACACGTACAGGCCGAGCATGTCGCGCTCGAGGTTGAGCTTGGTCTTCTTGTCCCACTCCTCGAGGTGCGGCACGTTGACGGTGACGCCGCCGCCGAGGTCCGCGTCGCCTCCGAACAGGTCGAACTGGCCCGTGGCCTCCTGGCGCTTGACGCCCACGACGGAGTCGATGGCCTGCTCATGCACCGCGTTGAGCGCGCGGCGGGTGTGTCCCAGCGAGTCGAAGGCGCCGGCCTTGATGAGCGAGTCGATGGTGCGCTTGTTGCACACCGTCGCGGGCACCTTGTCGAGGAAGTCCTGGAAGGACGTGAAGTTGCCCTTCTCCTGGCGCGTCTGGATGATCGCCTCGACCACGTTGGAGCCCACGTTGCGCACGGCGGTCATGCCGAAGCGGATGTCGGTGCCGACGGCCGAGAACAGGTCCTTCGACTCGTTGACGTCCGGCGGCAGCACGGTGATGCCCATGCGGCGGCACTCGGCGAGGTACAGCGCCGACTTGTCCTTGTCGGTGCCGACCGACGTGAGTAGCGCCGCCATGTACTCGGTCGGGTAGTGCGCCTTGAGGTAGGCGGTCCAGAACGACAGCACACCGTATGCGGCGGTGTGCGCCTTGTTGAACGCGTAGTCGGCGAACGGCAGCAGGGTGTCCCACAGCGCCTTGATGGCCGCGTCGGAGTAGCCGTTGGCCTTCATGCCGGCCTCGAAGGGCTCGAACTCCTTGTCGAGGATCTCCTTCTTCTTCTTGCCCATCGCGCGACGCAGCAGGTCTGCCGCTCCCAGCGTGTAGCCGGCGACGATCTGCGCGATGCGCTGCACCTGCTCCTGGTACACGATGAGGCCGTAGGTGATCCCCAGCACCTCGCGCAGCGGCTCGTCGAGCTCGGGGTGGATGGGCTCGATCGGCTGGCGGCCGTTCTTGCGCTCCGCGTAGTTGGTGTGGGAGTTCATGCCCATCGGGCCGGGCCGGTACAGCGCGAGCACCGCGGAGATGTCCTCGAAGCTGTCGGGCTTCATCTGGCGCAGCAGGGAGCGCATCGCCGTGCCGTCCAGCTGGAACACGCCCAGGGTGTCGCCGCGGCCCAGCAGGTTGAACGTCTCCTCGTCGGCCAGCTCGAGGTCCTCGAGGACCAGCGGGTCCTTGCCGTTGTCGACGATGTTGTCGAGCGCATCGTCGAGGATCGTGAGGTTCCTCAGACCCAGGAAGTCCATCTTGACCAGCCCCAGGCCCTCGGCCGTGGGGTAGTCGAACTGGGTGATGACCGCGCCGTCCTGCTCGCGGCGCATGATCGGGATGATGTCGATGAGCGGGTGGCTCGACATGATGACGCCGGCGGCGTGGACGCCCCACTGGCGCTTCAGCCCCTCGAGGCCCTGGGCGAGCTCGAACACCTGCTGCGCCTCGGGATCGGCTTCGAGCAGGGCGCGGAAGTCGCCGCCCTCGTGGTGGCGGGCGTGGGTGGAGTCGGTGATGCCGGCCAAGGGCATGTCCTTGCCCATGATCGCCTCGGGGTACGCCTTGGTGAGCTGCTCCCCCACGGCGAACGGCTTGCCCAGCACGCGGGCCGCGTCCTTGAGCGCCTGTTTGGCCTTGATGGTGCCGTAGGTCGCGATCATCGCGACCTTCTCCTCGCCGTACTTGTCCGAGACGTAGCGGATCACCTCGCCGCGCCTGCGCTCGTCGAAGTCGATGTCGAAGTCGGGCTTGGACTCGCGCTCCGGGTTGAGGAAGCGCTCGAAGTACAGCTGGTGGACGATCGGGTCGATGTCCGTGATCTTCATCGCGTACGCGGCCATCGAGCCGGCGCCCGAGCCACGGCCGGGGCCCACGCGGATGCCGTTGTCCTTGGCCCACTGGATGAAGTCGGCGACGACGAGGAAGTATCCCGGGTAGCCCTTGCCCGCGATGACCTCGATCTCGAAGTTCGCGCGCTCCTGGACCTCGGCCGGGATCGTCTCGCCGAACCGCTCGTGCAGGCCCTTCTGGACCTCCTTCACGAACCAGGAGTGCTCGTCCTCGCCTGGAGGCACGTCGTAGACCGGCATGTAGTCGGCCTTGGTGTCGAACTCGACCTCGCACTTCTCCGCGATCTCGAGCGTGGAGTCGCACGCCTCGGGCAGCTCGCGCCATAGGTGCCGCATCTCCTCGGCGGACTTGAGGTAGTACCCATCGCCGTTGAACGCGAAGCGCTTGCCGCCCTGCTCGTAGGTGGGCTCGTTGAGGTTGGACCCCGACTGGACGCACAGCAGCGCCTCGTGGGCCACCGAGTCGTCCTTGCGCACGTAGTGCGAGTCGTTGGTCGCGACCAGCGGCGCGCCGATCTGGTGGGCGAGGCGCAGGAGGTCCTCGCGCACGCGCTTCTCGAGGTCGAGACCGTGGTCCATGAGCTCGACGTAGAAGTTCTCCGCGCCGAAGATGTCCTGAAACTCGCCGGCGGCCTTGAGCGCCTCGTCGTACTGACCCAGGCGCAGGCGGGTCTGCACCTCACCCGAGGGACAGCCGGTGGTCGCGATGATGCCCTTGGAGTAGCGCTGCAGGAGGTCGCGGTCCATGCGCGGCTTGTGGAAGTGACCCTCGAGCGACGCGTACGAGGACATGCGGAACAGGTTGTGCATGCCCGCCGTGGTCGAGGCCCACATCGTCATGTGGGTGTAGGCGCCGCCCGCCGAGACGTCGTCGCCCTCCTGGCCGCGCTCGCCCCAGCGGACTCGCGTCTTGTCCTGGCGAGCGGTGCCCGGCGTGAGGTACGCCTCGACGCCGACGATGGGCTTCACGCCATGTGCCTGGCCCTTCGCCCAGAAGTCGTAGGCGCCGAAGATGTAGCCGTGGTCCGTGGTCGCGAGCGCGGTCTGGCCCAGCTCCTTCGCGTGCGTGAACAGGTCGTCCAGTCGCGCGGCACCGTCCAGCATGGAGTACTCGGTGTGCACATGAAGGTGGACGAAATCACTGCCGGGCATGGCACCCGATTCTAGGGCTGGCAACCGACATCGAGTCCCCTCCTCCACCAACCTCCCGACAGTTTCGAACATCCGCCCAGCAACACGCCGATGATGAGGGGCCGATGCGACCGTCGCGCCCGCGTGTCGGGCTCACGATGTTCGGAAGTGTCGGGGGAACGGTGTCGAGAGAACTATGAGCAGCTCGAACCTTGGGACAATGGCCGGCGTGAGTCCCCAGTCCCCCTCGCCCGACGGCAGCAGCGCCGATGCGCGGGCTGGGTCGTCCCCCGACGCGCTCGGGCAGGGGCGACGGTCGGGCCGTCGCAGAGGGCGCGGCAACCAGGGCCAGCGCGGCAACGGCCAGGGCGAGGAGGCGCAGGGCGGCGCCGGACGTGGCGGCGACCGCCGCGGGCAAGCCCAGCGCGGGGGCGGTGGCCAGCGCGGGCGCGACCCGCATCGGCGCGTGAGCCGCGGCGAGCTCGAGGCCGCCGCCCGCACCCGCGAGGCCGTCGAGGTCCCGCCGATCACGTACCCGCCCGAGCTGCCCGTCAGCGCGAGCCGCGACGAGATCTCGCAGGCGATCCGCGACCACCAGGTGGTGATCGTCGCGGGCGAGACCGGCTCGGGCAAGACCACGCAGCTTCCCAAGATCGTGCTCGAGCTGGGGCGCGGGCGCGCGGGGCAGATCGGCCACACGCAGCCGCGACGCATCGCCGCGCGGTCGGTGGCGGAGCGCATCGCCGAGGAGCTCGGCACCACGCTGGGCGCGATCGTCGGCTACCAGGTGCGCTTCACCGACCAGTCGAGCGAGAAGACTCTCGTCAAGGTGATGACGGACGGCATCCTGCTCGCGCAGATCCAGCGCGACCCCGACCTGCTCGCGTACGACACGCTCATCATCGACGAGGCGCACGAGCGCAGCCTCAACATCGACTTCCTGCTCGGCTACCTCACCAACCTGCTGCCGCGCCGGCCCGACCTCAAGATCATCATCACCTCGGCGACCATCGACTCCGAGCGCTTCGCCCGCCACTTCGCGCCCGGCGGGCCCCTGCCCCCGCTCGAGGTGGACGACCTCGAGGACCCAGCGAGCGCATCGGCCGACCCTGATGCCCCGGCCACGGCGCCCGTGATCGAGGTCACCGGCCGCACGTACCCGGTCGAGATCCGTTACCGGCCGCTCGCGGGCGAGACGCGGGGCGAGGAGAAGGACCAGGCGACGGGCATCGTCGACGCCTGCCAGGAGCTCATGCGCGAGACCACGGGCGACGTGCTCGTGTTCCTGTCCGGCGAGCGGGAGATCAGGGACGCGGCCGATGCGCTCGAGGGCTGGCTCGGTCCGCGCGCCCGGGACGCCCGCCACCCCCAGCGCGTCGAGATCCTGCCGCTGTACAGCCGACTCTCGGCCGCCGAGCAGCACCGCGTGTTCGAGCGGCACTCGCACCGCCGGATCGTGCTGTCGACGAACGTCGCGGAGACCTCGCTGACGGTCCCCGGCATCCACTCGGTCGTGGATCCGGGAACGGCGCGCATCTCCCGGTACTCGAAGGCCACCAAGGTCCAGCGCCTGCCCATCGAGCCCATCTCGCAGGCGAGCGCCAACCAGCGCTCCGGACGCGCGGGCCGCCTCGCGGACGGCATCGCGATCCGCCTCTACGCCGATGAAGACTTCGAGGGGCGCCCCGCCTTCACCGAGCCCGAGATCCTGCGCACGTCGCTCGCGTCGGTGCTGCTGCAGATGATCGCCGTGGGCGTGGTGTCCTCTCCCGACGACGTCGCGGCCTTCCCCTTCGTCGAGCCGCCCGACACGCGCGCCATCCGCGACGGCGTGCAGCTGCTCACCGAGCTGGGCGCGATCGCGACCGATGACGGCGGTCGCGCACGGCTCACGACGACGGGACGCTCCCTCGCGCGCCTGCCGATGGACCCGCGCCAGGCGCGCATGATCGTCGAGGCGGGGCGCCACGGCGTCGCGCGCGAGGTGGCGATCATCGCGGCCGCCCTCAGCATCCAGGATCCGCGCGAGCGGCCGGCCGAGCACCGCGAGGCCGCCGACGCGCTGCACCGACGCTTCGCTGACCCCACGTCGGACCTGCTTGCCTACCTCAACCTCTGGGAGTACCTGCGCGAGCAGCGCCGCGACCTGTCCGGCAACGCGTTCCGTCGGCTGTGCAAGAGCGAGCACCTGAACTTCCTGCGCGTGCGCGAGTGGCAGGACGTGGTGGAGCAGATCCGCATCACCGCCAAGCCGCTGGGGCTCGCCATGCCCCGCGTTGACGCGCAGCGTTCGTCGGACGTCGCTGATAGTCAGGCGCATCGCTACGTGTGGAACGCCGACGCCATCCACCGGTCCGTGCTCGCCGGGCTGCTGTCGCAGCTGGGCATGCAGGAGACCGGCGAGCCCAAGGCGTCGCAGTTCTCCCACCTGCGAGGGCCGCAGCGCGAGGCGGCGATGCGCCGCGCGAAGAAGCAGGCGCGCAACGAGTACATGGGCGCGCGCGGAGCGCGGTTCGCGATCTTCCCCGGCTCTCCCCTGTCCAAGAAGCCGCCTGCGTTCATCATGGCCGCGGAGCTGGTCGAGACCAGCCGTCTGTGGGCGCGCGACGTCGCCGCGGTCCAGCCCGAGTGGGCCGAGGACCTTGCGGGAGACCTCGCCAAGCGCACGTACTCCGACCCGCACTGGTCCAAGCGCCGCGGCGCGGCCGTCGCGACCGAGAAGGTGCTGCTCTACGGCGTGCCCATCGTCGCGGACCGCACGGTGCTGTGGGGCCGCGTCCGCCCCGAGGAGGCGCGCGACCTGTTCATCCGCCACGCGCTCGTCGAGGGCGACTGGGACACGCACCACCGCTTCTGGAAGGACAACCAGCGGCTCATCGAGCAGGCGGAAGAGCTCGAGGCTCGCTCCCGCACGCGCGGCCTGCTCGCCGACGACCAGGCGCTGTTCGACTTCTACGACGAGCGGATCCCCGAGGACGTGGTGTCACAGCGCCACTTCGACCGCTGGTGGAAGGACGAGCGCCGCCGCTCCCCCGAGCTGCTGACGCTGTCCCTCGACACCGTCGCGCCGGAGCACCAGGACGTCGACACCTCGCAGTACCCCGAGCTGTGGCCGCAGGGCGACCTCGAGCTGCCGCTCACCTACCAGTTCGAGCCGGGCACGGATGCGGACGGCGTCACCGTGCACATCCCCCTCGCGGTGCTCCCGCGGGTGGTGCCCGACGGCTTCGACTGGATGGTGCCCGGCATGAGCGCCGAGCTCGCCACCGCGACCATCCGCGCGCTGCCCAAGACCGTGCGCCGGCTGCTGGTCCCCGCGCCGGACGCGGCGCGCGACGTGGTCGCGTGGCTCGCGCGCGAGACGCCGGAGTGGGCCGACATGGCGCGCGCCGGCGACATGGCGGACTCCTATCGCGACGCGTTCACGCGCGCCGTGCGGGCAGTGCGCGGCGTCGAGATCCCGGCGGAGGCATGGGAGGGCCTCGCGGAGCGCCTCACCGCGCACCTGCGCATGACCTTCCGCGCCGAGGACGAGCGCGGCCGCACCCTCGAGGAGTCCACCGACCTCGTGCTGCTGCAGCGCTCGCTGGCACCTCAGGCTCAGACCGCGGTGAGCTCGGCGGTCGAGCGCGCCGCACGGGCCGCTTCCGGTCGCGGCCGCAGCGCCGATGCGCCCGCCGGCTCCCCCGCCGACGTCTCCTCGGGTGGCGGCCAAGACGGCACCAGCCGGGTCGATGCCGCCGCCCTCGCGGGCGCGGCCTCCGCCTCTGGTCTTGCCGAGCGCGCTGGGCTCGCCACCTGGCCGGACCTTCCGGGAGGCGCGCTGCCCGACGAGGTCACCGGCACCGTGGGCGGCGCCACAGTCCGCGGCTATCCGTCGCTCGTCGACGAGGGCAAGGCCGCCGCGCTGCGGGTGCTCGCGTCTGCCGAGGACCGCGCCGCGGCGCACGCGGCGGGCGTCCAACGCCTGCTCCTGACGGAGTGCGCGCTGGCGCCCAAGCGCATCAGCTCGCGCTGGACCGGACGCGAGGCGCTGACCCTGGCCGCCGCGCCCTACCGCGGTACGGACGCGCTCGTCGCCGCCCTGCAGGAGACAGCCGTGCGCTCACTGACGTCCGGGCCCGACGTGTCCGCGGCCGCCGTCATGGACGCCGACGCCTACGGGCGCGCCCGCGACCACGTCCGTGCCCGGATCGAGGACGAGACGCACCGGCTCGCCGGCCTGGTCGTCGCCGCCCTCGACGCCTACCGCGACCTGGACGCTGCGCTGAGCGGTTCGCGCTCGATGGCCCTGCTCGCCGTCGTCGCCGACATCCGCGCCCAGGCTGACGCGCTCGTCGGCGACGGCTTCCTCGCCCGCACCCCCCTCGAGCGCCTGCCGCACCTGCCGCGCTACCTCAAGGCGGCTTCGGCGCGGCTCGAGAAGGCGACGGCAGACCCGAACCGTGACGCCGCGCAGATCTGGACCGTACGCGAGGTGACCGAAGAGCTCGAGGCTGCGCGCGCATCGGCCGCCCAGGGTCGTCCTGACCCCGAGCGCGCGGCGCAGCTGGACCACGCGCGCTGGATGCTCGAGGAGCTCCGGGTGTCGCTGTTCGCCCAGGGGCTCGGCACGTCCGAGCCGGTCAGCGACAAGCGCATCCGCAAGCTGCTCGCATGACGCTCGAGAGGACCCTGCCATGACGTCGCCCGAGAGCACCCCCACGCCCGCCTGGCTGCTGTGGACCGACCGTGTGCTCGCCGCCGCGGCGCTCGGCGTGGTCGCGTGGGCGTGCGTGACGGCGTGGGGCGCGATCGTGCACGGCCACCCCGCGTACGCGATCCTGCTCGCGCTGACGGCCATCGGGTCCGTCCTCGTGCTCGTGCTGAGCGTGACGCGTCGCACGGGCCGTCCCGGGTGGCGCCGGGCATTGCGCGTGGGCGGAGCCGTCCTGGGCCTCGTCTGGATCGTCACCGTCGCGTGGCTGCGCCCCTTCCCCGCGATCGAGCCGGCGCTCATGGCTCTGGAGTCCGATGATGCGGTCGCGGTGACCGAGACCGCGACCCGGATCGTCTTCGAGCCCGCCGATGGCGGGGACGAGCCGGCGCTGCTGTTCCAACCAGGCGCCCGCGTCGACCCCCGCGCGTACGCCGCGCATCTGCGGCCGCTCGCCGAGGCCGGTCACCTCGTGGTGATCACCAAGCAGCCGCTCGGGATCGGCTTCCTCAACATGGGCGCCCTCGATGCCGCGCGTGAGGACTTCCCGAGGGTGACGTCGTGGGCGGTGGGCGGGCACTCTCTGGGCGGCGTCGTCGCGTCCATGGAGGCCGATGCCAGCGACGATGCCGCGGCTCCGGCGGCCGGACTCCTACTCTTCGCGTCCTACCCGGCCGGCGACATCAGCTCGACGCTCACGGCCGCCGTGGAGTCGATCTCCGGCACCGAGGACGGGCTGTCGACGCCCGAGGCGATCGACGAGTCCCGCGCCAACCTGCCGGCGGACGCGCACTTCACGATCATCGAGGGCGCGAGCCACGCGCAGTTCGGCGATTACGGACCCCAGCCCGGAGACGGCGTGGCGACGATCTCGGACGACGACGCGCGGGCGCAGATCACCGCGGCGGCGCTCGCGTTCCTCGACTCGCTCTCATAGAGCTGCAAGCCCGACCACCCGGAGTCTCGCGTACCGCTCAACACACAGCTGGGGCTGAGGTGACGGGTGAGGTCATTGTGCTGTCCCGTGCGCCTCACCAGTCTCCTGCGTCCCCGCTGTGTGTTGAGCGGTACGAAGAGGAGCGACCTGAGGCCTTAGCCGCGGAGCTGCTCGAGCGCGCTCGCGAGGTCCTCGGGGTACTCCGACGAGACCCGCACCTCGCCGCCGCGCACGGGGTGCTCGAAGGCGAGCTCGCGCGCGTGCAGCCACTGGCGGGACAGGTTCAGGCGGCGCGCGAGCGCGGGGTCGGCGCCGTAGGTCTGGTCGCCCACGAGCGGGTGGCGCATCGCGGCCATGTGCACGCGGATCTGGTGCGTGCGGCCGGTCTCGAGGTGGATCTCGAGCAGCGACGCCGCGGGGAACATCTCGAGCACCTCGTAGTGGGTGATCGATGGCCGGCCGTCCTGCACGACCGCGAACTTGTAGTCCGAGGACGGGTGGCGGCCGATGGGCGCGTCGATGGTGCCCGCCGTCGGGTCCAGGTGGCCCTGCGCGATCGCGTGGTAGACCTTCTCGACCGTCCGCTCCTTGAACGCCGCCTTGAGCGCCGAGTACGCCGGCACGGATCGCGCGACGACCATGAGGCCCGAGGTGCCCACGTCGAGGCGGTGCACGATGCCCTTGCGCTCGGCCGGTCCCGCATCGGCGACCGTGACGCCCATCGAGGCGAGTGCGCCGACGACCGTCGGTCCGGTCCACCCCGGTGACGGGTGCGCGGCGACGCCCACGGGCTTGTCGATCACGACCAGGTCAGCGTCCTCGTAGACGATGCCGAGCCCACCGGGAAGCTCGGGCTCCGGGGCCGCCTCGCGCTCGTCGGGGATGTCCACGGCGAGGATGCCGTCGCTGACGCGATCCGACTTCCCCAGGATCCGCCCGTCGAGCATGACCGCGCCGTCGCTCAGCAACTCGGCGGCCTTGGTGCGGGACAGGCCGAGCATGCGCGCGAGCGCAGCGTCGGCGCGGTCGCCTACCACCGCATCGGGGACGGGCAGGTAGCGGGTGTCAGCCACGGTGGTCGGCGTCGCTCGGCGAGGACGCCGCGGGAGCGTCGTCCACGACCCCGTCGGTGGGTGACGCGGGAGCGTCGCCGGCGTGCGCATCGGCCGCCTCGACGTTCGACTCAGCCACGCCGTCCTCGCTCGGCTCGGGCGCCAGGAGCGGCTTGTGCATGAAGCTCAGCAGCAGCACGGCGGCCGCGGCGCCCACGATGGCGATGTCGGCGACGTTGCCCACGAACCAGCCGTTGTAGTTGATCATGTCGACCACGTGCCCCTGGCCGAAGGACGGCTCCCGGAACAGCCGGTCGATGAGGTTGCCCACCGCGCCGCCGAGGCCGATGCCGAAGATCACGACCGCGAGCCGCGACTGCGCGCGCCGTGCGTAGTAGACGATGCCCGCCGTCACGATCAGCGCGACGATGGTGAGGATCCACGTCGTGTCGTTGCCCAGCGAGAACGCGGCCCCGGAGTTGAAGACCAGCTGGAACGACAGCAAGTCCCCCAGGACCTCGACCTGCTCGCCCGGCTCGAGGGCGGCAAGGGCCCACTGCTTGGTGATCTGATCGATCACCACCACCAGGAGGGCGACCAGCCACAGGGCTGGTCGCCAGGTCACCGCCGCTCCTCGCGCTGCTTGCAGGTCACGCAGTGGGTGGCACGCGGGAACGCCTGGAGGCGAGCCTTGCCGATGCCCTGGCCGCACGACTGGCAGGTGCCGTACGTGCCGGCCTTGACGCGGCGCAGCGCGTCGACGCTCTGCTCGAGCATGTCGCGCGTGTTGTTGACGATCGACATCTCCTGCTCGCGCTCGAGGGCCGTCGACCCCGCGTCTGCCTGGTCGTCGCCAGCACCCTCCGAGGTGTGGAGCAGGTCGTCGAGCTCGTGCTCGGCACCGTGGAACTCCTGCACCAGCCGCTCGACGTCAGCGTTGAGCGTCTTGACGATCGCGCGAAGTTCGGCGACCTTCCAGGGCTCGTCCCCGTCGCGCACCGCGAGGCGCTTGGCGTCGCCGGCCTTGAGCTCGGCCGGATCGACGACCACGATCGTCACATCAGTACTGGTCATGCCCTCTTCCTCGAATCAGGGTAGTGACGAGAGACTAATCCCGTTTGCCCGGCATCGCAAAGTGCCACGCCAGCACCGCGCGCCGTACGGCGCGCCGTCACTCGGTCTCAGCTCAGCGCTGCTCGTCCTCGGCGGCCGGCTGCTCGCCGAACACCTGGGCGACGTCGCTCGAGCCGGCGGGCGATGCGCCCCAGGGCGCGGCGCTCTCGGCCGAGGGCTCCTGGTCGCGCACCTGAGCCCAGGGGCTCTCGGCGGCCTTGGGGCCGTCCTCGTCGGCCGCGGCCGAAGCAGCGGACGGCGCGTCGGCGACCGAGGCGTCCTCGGCGGCCTGGCCGAAGCCGCCGTCGAAGGCGGGAGCGGCCGCAGGAGCCGCAGGCTCCTCGGACTTGGCACCGTGGTCAAGGTCACCGAGGAGGTTCTCGAGGTAGCTCTTGAGGCGAGCGCGGTAGTCACGCTCGAAGCGGCGCAGGTCGTCGATCTTGGTCTCGAGCTCGGTGCGCTCGGTCGCGAGCTGGTCCATGCGGTCGCGGGCGTCCGTCTCGGCCTGCTCGACGATCGACTCGGCCTTGACCTTCGCCTCGTCGATGAGGCGGTCGCGCTCGGACTCGCCGGCCTGCACGTACTCGTCGTGAAGCTTCTGCGCCATCGCGAGCATGCCGGTCGCGCTGGGCGGAGTGGGGTCGGTCGCGGCGGCGAGGAGGCCACCCTCGGTCGAGGGCTCGGGCTCGGGGGCCGACGGCTGCGACGGCGTGGTGGCGGTGCCAGCCTGCGCCTGGGCGAGGCGCTGCGCGAGGTCGTCGCGCTCAGCGGTGAGCGACTGGATCGTGTGCGCGACCTCGTCGAGGAAGTCGTCGACCTCGTCCTGGTCGAAGCCCTCGCGGTACTTGGTCTTCGAGAACGCCTTGTTGAGAACGTCCTCTGCCGTCAGCAGTGCCATGGTCGAACCACCTTCACTTCCTCGGTCCGGCCGGGATACCGGCCTTCCGTCTTGGTCACTCTACTCAAGGATGTCTATCGGCACCCGTCGTCGCCCGCTCAAGGGCGAGCGGTCATCACCGGACCGCCACGCTCGCGTACGCCAGCACCGCGCTCAGCAGGTAGCAGGAGAAGAACAGCACCAGGAACGCGATGTCGAGGCGCAGCTGGCCCAGCTGGAGGGGCGGGATGACCTTGCGCAGCACCTTGAGCGGCGGGTCCGTGATCGTGAAGACGGACTCCGTCACCACGAGGGAGATGCCGCTGGGTCGCCAATCGCGCGCGAACGAGAGCACGAGGCCCAGGATGACGCGCGCGAACAGCGTCAGCATGAACAGGAACAGCGCGAAGCGCAGCGCGTCGAGGATCAGGACCACGCAGAGAGCCTAACGGAGGCTAGCGGCCGTTGAAGAACTCGTTCTCGACGGGCTCGGGCTGCTCGGTGTCCATGCCGATCTCGACGTGGGCCGGCGACAGCAGGAACACCGAGGTCGTCACGCGCTCGATCGAGCCGTGGAGGCCGAACGACAGGCCCGCCGAGAAGTCGACCAGACGCTTGGCGTCGGCGTCGGACATCTCGGTGAGGTTCATGATGACCGGCACGCCCTGGCGGAACGCCTCGCCGATGAGACGAGCGTCGTTGTAGGTGCGCGGCTTGATGGTCTGGATGCGGCGCAGGTCGTTCGCCGACATGTGGCTCGCGGGCGTGCGCTGGCGCTCGTTGCGCGCGGCCTTCGCCGGTGCCTCGTGGCGCTCGCGCACCTCGGACATGTCGTGGAGGTTGGTGACGGGCGCGAGCTCGTCGTCCGCGTAGTCGTACTCCTCGTGCTGGTTCACGTCGAATCCGAGGTACTGGATCGCCTTGCGCATCGCGCTCATCGGGGGCTCCTTCGAAGATCTCGCTCTTGGTAGAACGGTAGGTCGGGCGTCGCACCCACTCGGGGAGCGACACGCCGCGCGGTCATTCGCACACCACAACTCCGGCGAATCGGCCGGTCACGCCGTCGCGGCGATGGGAGAACAGGGTGTCCGTCTCGACCGTGCACAGCCGGCTGCGGATGATCTGCTCGAAGCCCAGCTGGGACAGCCGGGTCTCGATGGCGCGCCCCAGGTCGAGCGACGGCGTTCCCGTGCGGGTCGAGGTGAACGCGGACGGATGGCGGGCCGCGACACGGGCGCGCATCTCCGCGGGGACCTCGTAGCAGCGGCCGCACACGGACGGCCCGATCGACGCGTGCATCCCGCCGGCGCCGCGGCTGTGGCGGCCCACCCCGCGGATGTCGAGCAGGGAGGCGACGGCGTTGTCGATGACGCCCGAGAAGAGCCCCTCGCGCCCCGCATGCACCGCGGCGACGGCGCCCGTCGTGGGGTCGTGCATGAGCACGGGGACGCAGTCGGCCGCGATCGCTGCGAGGGCGACGCCGGGCACGTCGGTGACGAGCGCATCGGCCGTCTGCGCCACCTCACCGGGGCGCGAGATGCGCGCCACCGCGATCCCGTGCTCCGCTGACAGGAACGTCACCGGAGCGCCGGCGTGGCGCGCGACCGTCTCCCGGTTGCGCGCCACGGCGGCGGGGTCGTCGCCCACGTGGTCGGCGACGTTGAGCGAGTCGAAGGGAGCGACGCTCGCGCCCCCTGCGCGACTCGTGAAGAACGCGCGAACTCCCAGTCCGGCGTCGAGCACCTGCCCCTACCGCAGGAACTCGGGCACGTCGAGGGCGTCGGCCTCCTTGCGGACCGGGCTCACGTCGATGGCGTCGGTCGCGGGCGCCGGCTCGGCGTCGTCAGCGTCGATCGCCTGCGGCACGGGCGCCGAGGACGACTCGACCGGAACCTTGACCGGCTCCTTCTCCTCGGCCGTCGGGGTCGCCTTCGCGCCCTCGATGGTGCCGAGCGCGCCCGAGTGGTGACGCGTGGTGGGAGCGCCGCCGTCGAAGCCTGCCGCGATGACCGTGATGCGCAGCTCGTCGCCGAGCGAGTCGTCGATGACCGTTCCGAAGATGATGTTCGCCTCGGCGTGGGCGGCCTCGCGCACCAGGCGGGCGGCCGTCTCGACCTCCTTGATGCCCAGGTTCGAGCCACCGGCGATCGACAGCAGCACGCCGTGCGCGCCCTCGATCGACGCCTCGAGCAGCGGCGACGAGATCGCGCCCTCGGCCGCCTCGAGAGCACGGGACTCGCCGCGCGAGGAGCTCACACCCATGAGGGCCGTGCCCGCGCCCTGCATGACGGACTTGACGTCGTTGAAGTCGACGTTGATGAGGCCCGGGGTCGTGATGAGGTCCGTGATGCCCTGGACGCCGCCCTGGAGCACCTGGTCCGCGGCCGCGAACGCGCCGAGGATCGACAGCTCGGTGTCGTCGATGTCGAGCAGGCGGTCGTTGGGGATCACGATGAGGGTGTCGACCTCCTCGCGCAGGCGCTGGATGCCGGAGTCGGCCTGGTCCGCGCGGCGGCGGCCCTCGAAGCTGAACGGGCGGGTGACGACGCCCACGGTGAGGGCGCCCAGTCCGCGCGCGATGCGGGCCACGACGGGCGCGCCACCGGTGCCGGTGCCGCCGCCCTCGCCTGCGGTGACGAACACCATGTCGGCGCCCTTGAGCGCCTCGGCGATCTCGTCCTCGTGGTCCTCGGCGGCCTGGCGACCCACCTCGGGGTCGGCGCCGGCGCCCAGTCCCCTGGTGAGCTCGCGGCCGATGTCGAGCTTCACGTCCGCGTCGGACATGAGCAGCGCCTGCGCATCGGTGTTGATGGCGATGAACTCGGCTCCCTTGAGGCCGACGTCGATCATGCGGTTGACGGCGTTCACGCCGCCGCCGCCCACGCCGACGACCTTGATGGCGGTGATGTAATTCTGCGGTGCGGCCATGAGACCCTCTCCCAACCTTAACCCTCTAGTTGAGGGTTATAGTTATGTCAACTACTTCCACGTCCGAAGGTACGGCCGGGCGCGCGATCGGCGCGTGAGGCGCGCGCGTGTCGCCGGATAATCGCGGCGACCTTGGCGGCGGGAGCGGTCAGGACACCGTCGGCAGCGTCGGCGCGGAGACGTCGATCACGTCCGCGTCGGCCTGCTCCTCGAGCAGCACCAGCAGCACCTGCGCCTTGAGCGCGGACTCCTCCGCGCTCCCCCACTCCACGCGTGGCCCGTCGCGCAGCACGAAGTGGATCGAGTCCTCGGTCTGCGCCTCGACGTCCTGGATCCGGTCGCGCAGGGACACCGGCACCTCGTCGATCACCGCGATCACGCCGTCGAGGATGCGAGAGTTCTCCGCGTCGACCGGCACGTTGACCACGGGCAGGTCCTCGGGCGCGGCCTCCGCCTCGGCGACCTGGGTGCCGCTCTCGTCGAGCAGGACGAACGTGCCGTCCGCGACCGGGATCGCGGCGACGGGCTCCGCGGAGTCGATCGTGACGCGCAGGCCCGCGGGCCACACACGCTCGACGCGCGCCTCCTTCACCCCCACGAGCTCCTCGAGGCGGTCGGAGACGTGCGCCGTGTTGAGCAGCACGAGCGACGTGCCAGCCGACTCCGCCACGATCGCCTCGACGTCCGCGGGGTCGACCACCGTGCCGAAGCCGCTCGCCTCGAGGTTGTCGTCGTCGAACGCGAACACCGGCGACATCAGCAGCACCCACGCCGCGGCGACTCCTCCTGCGGCGTAGAGAGCCCGGCGTCCCCAGCGCGCCGACAGCAGGCGCCGATGCGCGCTGCGCTTCTCCTTGAGCCGGTCCTGCATGCGGGTGGACACGGTCGACGGCGTCGCCGCCGTCTTCGCCCACGGGGTCGCGAGGGTGCCGGAAGTCGGTGAGGGCCGATGCGCGGGCTGGGTCTCGCTCGCCTCCGCACCCGAGCGGCCGAGGCGGCCGCCGGTGAGGGTCGACAGGGTGCGGCTCAGCACGCCCGGCTGGGTCTGCACCTCGGACGATCGCGGCGGTTGAACTGAACGCTGCGCCGAGGTCGCGCTGGGCGCCGAAGTAGCCGACGACCGTGCCGACGGCGGACGGGCGGCCGACGCCGCCGCGCGCTGACGTGGAGCCGACGGCGTCGACGCCGGGCGTGCGTTGGTGGCCCGCGCAGGCTTGCGCGGCGCGGCGGGCTTGCGCGAGGACTCGGCGGTGCGCTTGGCGTTGGCGCCGCGCGACGGCGAGCCACCGGAGTCGCGCTTGGCAGCTCCTCCGGAACCACGCTTCGACGGCGCGCTCGCTGCGGCGGGCCGCGAGCGGGGGGCACGATCCTGCGCTGGCCGATCCTGTCCCGTTCGATCCTGAGCCGTTCGATTCTGCGCCGTGCGCTGCTGGCTCGACCGCGGCGCGGCGGGGCGAGCGACGCTGCCCGTCGTCGGGGGCCGTCGCTCAGCCATCGGAGCCGTCCCGGAGGCGGTCGAGGATCCAATCGGCCGCGAGCGTCACGGTGCCCGAGCCGACCGTCATCACCTGGGTGCCGGGACGCGCGAGCGAGGCGGCGACGTCCGCGGCCTCGCGCAGGTCCTCCACCACCTGGGCCGACGAGCCCTCGGGCACGACCATCTGGTCGAGGATGCTCTGCGAGCTGACGCCGGGGATCGGGTCCTCGCGGTCGCCGTGGACGCCCGCGATGACCACGTCCGCATCCTCGATCGACAGGGCGGCCGCGAAGTTGCCGGCGTGCAGCTGCGTCCGCGTGAAGAGCGCGGGCTGGAACAGGACGACCAGGTGCTCCTGGCCCGCGGAGCGGGCCGCGGCGAGCACGGCCGCGACCTCCGTGGGGTGGTGGGCGTAGTCGTCGACCACGCGCACTCCCCCGACCTCGCCGCGAAGCTGGTAGCGCCGTCCCGTGCCCGCGAAGGTGGACAGCGCATCGGCCGCTGCGAGCGCATCGGCGCCCATGACGACCGCCGCCGCCCACGCGGCCGCGGCGTTGAGCCGCTGGTGCGAGCCGGGCACGGGCACCGTGAGCCGCAACGGTCCGTCGAGCGCCACCTCGCCATCGCGCGAAATGGATCCATCTCGCTGCTTTAAGGGCTGAGGCCAGCGAGATGGATCCATTTCGCCGGAGGAGAGGGGGCTGGTCACGGAGAGGTGGGTCGCGGAGACCTGCACGTCCGCGTCCGAGCCCTCGAAGCCGTAGGTGATGACGTCGACGCCCGCGTCGCGCGCCTGGTCCGCGATGCGCATGACGGTGGCGTCCTCGGCGCACGCGATGAGCACGCGGCAGCCGAGCGCGAACTGCGCGAACGCCTCCTCGAGACGCTCGACCGAGCCGTAGTGGTCGAGGTGGTCCGGCTCGATGTTGAGCAGGATCCCCACCTCCGAGTCGTAGCGGAGGAAGGAGCCGTCGGACTCGTCGGCCTCGACGACGCCGATGCCGGCGGTGCCCGCGTAGCCGCCCGCGACCGCACCCTCGACGCCGAACACCCGCGCGCCGACAGCGAAGGACGCGTCGATGCCGCTGCGGTGCAGCGTGTGCGCGACCATCGCGGAGGTCGTGGTCTTGCCATGGGAGCCCGCGACGGCGACCAGACGGTCATCCTCGAGCGCGAACGCCAGTGCCTCCGAGCGGTGCAGCACGCGGATGCCGAGCTCGCGCGCGCGGGCCAGCTCCGGGTTGGTCTCGCGCACGGCGGTCGAGATCACGACGGCATCGACGCCCTCGACGTACGTCGCGTCGTGGCCGATCCTCACGTCCATCCCCGCCTCGCGCAGCGCGAGGAAGTACGCGGACTCGCGCTGGTCGGAGCCCGACACGGTCACGCCGCGCGCGGCGACGAGCCGCGCGACGGCGGACATGCCGGAGCCGCCGACGCCGATGAAGTGCATGCGCTCGGTCACGCGTCCCCCTCGCGCGGGCCGGCGCCGATGGCGGTCTCGATCATGTCCGCCACGCGGGCGGCGCCGTCGCGGATCGCGATCGCCTCGGTGGCGCCGCGCATGAACTCTGCGACCTCGGGGTCGAGCAGCATGTGCTCCACCCCGCGCTCGATGGCGACCGGGTCGAGGTCCGCGTCGTCCACGATGACGGCCGCACCCGCGGCCGCGGCGGGGCGCGCGTTGTCGGCCTGCTCGCCGTTGCCGTGGGGCAGCGGCACGTAGAGCGCCGGGAGCCCGAGCGCCGTGACCTCGCACACCGTCGCGGCGCCCGCGCGGCAGATGACCGCGCCGGCCGCGGCGAGCGCCGTGGCCATGTCGTGGCTGTACTCCTCGACGCGGTAGCGGCCCGCCTGGTCCGGCGGCAGCAGGCTGTGGACGCGCCGGGCGTCCTCGTCCTTGCCCAGGCCCGTGAGGTGCCACACGTGGACCCCGCCGGCGACGAGCCGCGGCACGGCGTCGACGACGGCGGCGTTGACGCTCGCGGCGCCGAGGGACCCACCCGTGACGAGCAGCACGGGGGCGTCGGCGCTCCAGCCCGCGACGGCACGCGCCGCGGCGCGAGCCTCGGGACCGGCCGTCGGGTCCGCGAGCACGTCGGCGAGCTCGCCGATCTCGGGGCGCAGCGGCAGGCCCGTGACGACCGCGCCGCGCAGCTTGGTGCCGGGAAAGGTGACGGCGACGTGCCGCGTGAGACGCGAGCCGAGCTCGTTCGCGATGCCGGGCCGGGCGTTCGCCTCGTGCACGACGATCGGGACCTTGGCCTTGCGCGCGGCGAGGTATGCCGGGGTCGAGACGTATCCGCCGAAGCCGACCACGGCATCGGCCTTCGAGTCCTCGATGGCAGCCGATGCGGCCGCAACGGCCGCTCGCAGGTTGCGGGGCAGCCGGAGCAGGTCGCCCGAGGGGCGCCGCGGCATCGGCACCTTGGGAACGGTGTGCAGCGGCACGCCCGCGCGCGGCACCAGGTCTTGCTCGAGGCCCTCCGCGGTGCCCAGCGCGGCGACGACGTGATCGCGCGAGCGCAGCTCCGCGGCGGTTGCGAGCAGGGGGTTGACGTGTCCGGCGGTGCCACCGCCGGCGAGCAGGATGCTAGCCACGGCGGCCCCGGGCCACGACGGCGAAGGAGCGCTTGATGACGGAGGGGCGCGCGGCGAAGGCCTCCTGGGCGCCCGGCTCGCGGCGCGCGTAGGCCATGAGCACGCCGATCGCGGCGAGCGACACCATGAGCGAGGAGCCACCCGAGGACACGAGCGGCAGGGGCACACCGGTCACCGGCGCGAGGCCGACGACGACCGCGATGTTGATGCACGCCTGGCCGACGATCCACGCGCCGATGGCCGCCGCGGAGATCTGCACGAACGGGTCGGAGTGGCGGGTCACGAGCCGGTTGACCGCGACGATCAGCATGCCGAACGCGACCAGCATCAGCAGCGTGCCCACGAGGCCGTACTCCTCGCCGATGATGGAGAAGATGAAGTCGGAGTCCGCGACGGGCAGGTAGCCCCACTTCTCGCGGCTCATCCCCGGGCCGAGGCCCCACAGCCCGCCCGAGGCGAGCGCCCAGGTGCCGTGGAGGGTCTGCATGCACGCGCCCTGCGGGTCGCAGGTCTCCGGGTTGAGCCACGCGTCGATGCGCGAGCCACGCGACGTGCCCTCGTTGAGCAGCACGATGGCGCCGACCACGGCGACGCCGCCCGCGGCGGCGAACCACCGCAGCGGCAGGCCCGCGACCCAGTACGCGGCCGCGACCATGAGGCAGATGACGATCGCGGTGCCCATGTCGCGGCCGATGAGGACCAGGGCGAGCACGGTGATGGCGGCGATGCCGCCGGGCACCAGCGCGCCGCGCAGCGTCGTCAGCTGCTCGCGGCCCACCGCGAGGGCGACGCCGAGGAACAGGGCGAGCGCGAGCTTGGCGAGCTCGGACGGCTGGAACGTGGCGGGGCCGATGCGGATCCAGTTGCGGTTTCCGCCCGACGCCTCACCCACGGCGACCACGACTAGCAGCAGGCCTATCGAGGTGAGCAGCAACGGGAAGGCGAGCTTCTTCCAGAACCCGAGCGGCATGCGGGAGCCGAACACGAGCGCGACCACGCCCACTCCGAGCGCGAGGACCTGGAACAGGAACAGCGAGTACGGGTTGTCGCCGGTGCGGCGCAGCGCGTCGGACGAGGTCGAGGACAGCACCACCGCGAGGCCGACGACCACGAGCAGCGCGGTCGCGGCGGCGAGCAGGTAGTACGTCAGGACCGGTGAGCCGCTGGGCTGAGGGCCGTTGCCTCCGTCACGGGATGCGGGAGTGCGCCGCGGGGCCGTGGCCGTCATCAACGCCTCCTTCAGGCTTCCAGCGCCCCCACCGCTGCCGCGAAGGCGTCCCCTCTGTCCGCGTAGGAGCGGAACTGATCGAACGATGCGCAAGCCGGTGACAGGAGGACTGTGTCGCCAGGCTGGGCCAGGCGTCGAGCCGCCTCCACCGCCTGCTCCATCACAGTGTCGCCCGGTTCGATGCGGGTCACGGGGATATCGGCCGCGTGTCCTGCGAGCGCGCTCGCCAACGGCTCCGGATCCGCCCCGATGAGCACGACCGCACGCACCCTGTCGCGGACCCGCTGGACGAGGTCGTCGAACTCCTGACCCTTGGCCTGCCCGCCGGCGATCCACACTACGGACCGCGCCGAGCGCCCCCCGAAGGCCGCGATCGCGGCGTGCGCATTGGTGGCCTTGGAGTCGTCCACCCAGTGCACCTCGCCGACGGTCGCGACGTGCGCGGTCCGGTGCGCGTCGAGCCCGAACGACCGCAGCCCTTCGCCGACGGCCTCCGGCGCGACGCCGACGGCGCGGCACAGCGCCGCGGCCGCGAGGGCGTTGGTGACGAGGTAGGGCGGCACGGCGCCGGCGACCAGGTGCTCGAGGTCGGACACCGCGCCCAGCTCGAGCGCCTCGGTGCGGCGGCCGTCGTGGAAGGCACGGTCCGCGAGCAGGCCCTCGACGACGCCCAGCTGGGACACCGCGGGCGACCCGAGCGTGACGCCGATCGCGCGAGCGCCTTCGACCACCTCGGCGTCGGCGACCATCGCCTCGACCACCGCATCCGCTGCGGGGTACACGCACGCGACCTGGACGAGGTTGTACACGCGGGCCTTGTCCGCACGGTAGGCCTCGACCGAGCCGTGCCAGTCGAGATGGTCCTCGTCGGCGTTGAGGCACACGGCGGCGTGCGGCGACAAGGTCGACGTGAAGTGCAGCTGCAGGGACGCGATCTCGACGGCGAGCAGGTCGCGGCGCTCACGGGCGGCCGCGATCACGGGCACGCCCATGTTGCCGCACACCGCCACGTCGAGTCCCCCGGCGGCCGCGATCGCGCCCACCATCTGCGTCGTCGTGGTCTTGCCGTTGGTGCCGGTGACCAGCACCCAGGGGATGCCCTGGCGCCGCACGCGCCACGCGAACTCCATCTCCGAGACGATCTCGACGCCCGCATCGGCGACCGCGACCACCCACGGGTGATGCGGCGCGAAGCCTGGCGAGGACATGCACAGGTCGAAGCCGGCGACGGCGACCTCGGCGAGGTCGGCGTGATCCGCGTCGGGCGCGCCGGGGTCGACCACGACCGCCGTGGCGCCCACCTCGGCGCACGCCTCGCGCGCTGACCGTCCGGCGACGCCGAGCCCGAGGATCAGCACCCGCAGGCCGGCAAGGGGCTCCCCGCTCACTCGCCCGGCGGCAGCGCCGCGATCCACTCGGCGTAGAAGATGCCCACGCCGGCTGCGGCGGCGAGGCCCGCGATGATCCAGAAGCGGATCACGATGGTCACCTCGCCCCACCCGAGCAGCTCGAAGTGGTGATGCAGGGGCGCCATCTTGAACACCCGTTTGCCGCCGGAGATCTTGAAATAGCCGATCTGGATGACCGAGCTCGCGACAATGATGACGAACAGGCCGCCGATGATGACGCCCAGCAGCTCGGTGCGCGACATGATCGTCACTCCTGCGATCGCGCCGCCCAGCGCGAGCGAGCCGGTGTCGCCCATGAAGATCTTCGCGGGGGACGCGTTCCACCACAGGAACCCGAAGCACGCGCCGGCGATCGCGGCGCACAGGATGGCCAGGTCGCGCGGGTCGCGGACCTCGTAGCACTGGTTCGTGGCGGCGTCGAGGCTGCACCACTGGTTGTACTGCCAGACGCAGATGATCGTGTACGCGCCGAAGAAGATGAGCGCCGCGCCCGTCGCGAGGCCGTCGAGGCCGTCGGTGAGGTTGACGGCGTTGGACCAGGCGGTGATGAGGAAGTTCGCCCAGATGACGAACAGGATGATGCCCACCGCGGGGCCCCAGTAGGCGAGGTCGAGGGCGGTGTCACGCAGGAACGAGATCGATTCCGAGGCGGGCGTGATGCCGTGCTGGTTGGGGAACTGCAGCACGAGCACCGCGAACGCGATGCCGACGACGGCCTGGCCCAGGATCTTGTAGCGGGCTCTCAGACCGAGCGAGCGCTCCTGGCGGATCTTGATGTAGTCGTCGAGGAAGCCCACGAAGCCGAGGCCGACGATGAGCAGCACGACGAGCATCGAGGACGCGTACGGCGTGCGGCCGGTGAGCAGGTTCGCGAGCAGCCAGCCGATGACCGTCGCGCCGATGATGACGACGCCGCCCATGGTGGGCGTGCCGCGCTTGACCAGGTGCGATGCGGGTCCGTCGTGGCGGATGAACTGGCCGTACTGGTGGCGGGTGAGGAAGCGGATGAACAGCGGGGTGCCCAGGAACGCGATGAACAGCGAGATTCCTCCCGCGAAGACCACCGCTCTCATGCATCCACTCCCAGCAGCTCGTCGGCCAGCTTCCACAGCCCGGAGCCGTGGGACGCCTTGATCAGCACGGTATCGCCCGGCTCGAGACGCGCGTCGAGGTACGCGCGGGCCTCGTCAATCGTAGCGACGTACGCGGCCTCGTCCCCCCACGAGCCCTCGCGGACGGCGGAGACGTAGACGGGCCGCGCACCCTCGCCGACGGCGAGCAGGTGGTCGATCCTCAGCCTCACGACGGTGAGCCCGACCTCCTCGTGGCCGGCCCGCGAGGACTCGCCCATCTCCCGCATCTCGCCCACGACGGCGAAGGACCTGCCGGTGGTCGCGACGTCCTTGAGCGCGCGCAGCGCGGCTGCCATCGACTCGGGTGACGCGTTGTAGCTGTCGTCGAGGATCCACACGCCGTCGGCGCGCTCGGTCAGTGCCATCCGGTGCGGGCTGAGGGGCCTCGCGGCCCCCACGAGCGCCGATGCGCGCGACAGGTCGAGCCCACGCTCGAGGGCGACGGCGGTCGCGGCGAGCGCGTTGGTCACGTGGTGCTCGCCCACGAGCGTGAGCGCGGCGTCGGCGGCCTCGCCGGCCGCCTCGACGTGGAAGCGGGCGCGGCCGCGGTCCACGGTCACGGCGCTCGCGCGCAGCGCCGCCGATGCGGCCGTGCCGAACGTCGAGGTGCGCCGTCCGTCCTCGCCGAGCACGGGGCGCTGCGCCATCGCGGCCACCCGCGCGTCGTCGGCATTGAGCAGCGCCACGCCGCCGGGCACGAGCCCGTCGAGCAGCGTCGCCTTCTCCTCGGCGAGCCCCTCGGGCGAGCCGTAGCCGCCCAGGTGGGCGCTGCCGACGGTGAGGACCACGGCGATGTCGAGCGGCGCGATCGCGGTGAGGTAGGCCAAGTCGCCCGGCGCCGACGCGCCCATCTCGAGCACGAGGTGGCGCGTGGTGGCGTCGGCGCGCAGCACCGTGAGCGGCAGGCCGATCTCGTTGTTGAAGCTGCCCTCCGGAGCGATCGCGTCCGGCAGCACCTGCGCCAGCAGGTCCTTGGTGGTGGTCTTGCCGTTCGACCCGGTGATGCCGATCACCGTGATGTCGCCCTCGGTGCGCAGCAGAGCCAAATACGCCGCGGCGAGGCGGCCGAGCGCGGCGGTGACGTCCTCGACGAGCACGTGGGGCCCGGGGACCGGCTGCGACACGAGCGCGAGGCTCGCGCCCGCGGCGAACGCCTGAGGCGCGTAGTCGTGGCCGTCCACGCGCTCGCCCACGAACGCCGCGTACAGCGCGCCGTCGACGGCGTCGCGGGAGTCCTTGATGACGGACGAGACCGAGGCGTGCACGTCCGCCGCGAGCTCGCCGCCCACGGCGTTCGCGACCCACTGCGCGGTGACGGGCCTCACGCGGTCTCCCCCGGCGTCGGCTCGGCGGCGGAGGAGGCGGCGGCGGAGGCGTCGACGGAGGCGGCGACGAAGAGCGTGGCGACCGCCGCATCGACTTCGCTCACGGGTCCGTGCACCGTGACGGCGGCGGCGAGCGGCGCCGCGCCGGCGGAGATCCGCTCGTGCGCCGCGAGGTAGGCGTCGCGGTCGTTGTAGCGGTGGAACACGCCGGCGATCTCCTGGGTGGGCTCGTGACCCTTGCCCGTGACGATGACCGTGTCGCCAGGCGCGCCCAGGCGAAGCCCGTACTCGACGGCAGCGACGCGCGGCTCGACCTCGTGCACGTCGCGCAGGTCCGGGCGTGCCTCCCGGATGCCCTCGCGGATCGCCGCGCGGATCGCGGCCGGCTCCTCTGAGCGCGGGTTCTCGTCGGTGAGCACGATCACGTCGGCGAGGTCCGCCGCGATCGAGCCCATGACGGGGCGCTTGCCCTGGTCGCGGTCGCCGTCGGAGCCGAAGATGAGGATAAGGCGTCCCGGCGTGATGGGTCGAACCCCCTGGAGCGCGAGCGTCAGCGCGTCCGGCGTGTGGGCGTAGTCCACGATGGCGAGGGGGTCCGCCTCCGAGCGCTCGACCACGCGCTCCATGCGGCCTGGGACCTCGTGGGCCGTGGCGACGCCGTCGATCGCCTTCTCGAGCGGGACGCCCGCGGCGTGAGCGGCCGCGATCGCGACCATCGCGTTGGACACGTTGACGAGGCCCGGCAGCGGGGACGCCGCCGCGTGGCTCGAGCCGTCGGGGGCCCGGAACACGAAGCGCGATCCCACGCCGTCGAGCCCGATGTCCGCGCTCGTGACCACCCAGTCCGCGTCCTGCGGGTCGTCGACGTGGGTCGAGACCGTCTCGCACGGGATCCGCACCTGCGCGGCGAGCTTGCGGCCCCACTCGTCGTCGACGTTGATGATGCCGCGGCGCGCGCGGCCGGGGGCGAAGAGCTTGGCCTTGGCCTCGAGGTAGGCCTCCATGGTGCCGTGGAAGTCCAGGTGGTCCCACTGCAGGTTGGTGAACACGGCGACCGAGAAGTCCACGCCGCCGATGCGCTCGAGGGCGGCCGCGTGGGAGCTCACCTCGGTCACGGCGGCGGTGACGCCGTCCTCGACCATCCGGGCGAGCAGGCCGTGCAGGACCGGTGCCTCGACGGTGGTGCGGGGCGACTCGATCGCCTCTCCTCCGATGCGCAGCTCGACGGTGCCCATGATGCCGCGGCGTTCGTGCGTCTGCGCGAGCGCGTTGTCGATGAAGTACGCGGTCGTGGTCTTGCCGTTGGTGCCGGTCACCCCCACGAAGGCGAGCTCGCGCGACGGGTCCCCATAGACCAGTGCCGCGGCCTCTCCCATGGCGACCCGCGCATCGGCCGACACGAGAACCGGCACCGTCACGTCGGCGAGGAGCTCCGCACCCGCGGCGTCGGTGAGCACCGCCACCGCGCCGGCCGCGATCGCGTCCCGCGCGAACGTCGCGCCGTGCACCTTGAGCCCCGTGAAGGCGCCGAAGAGGTCGCCGTCGCGGACGTCGCGCGAGTCGACCGTCGCGCCGGTGACGCGGACGGCGTCCGCCGCGGCCGCATCGGCGCTGCGCAGGCTCGCGCCAGCGCGGTGGGCGATCTCGGCGAGCGTGCGGGGCACAGAACGCTGAGGTCGCAGTGCCATCTCCTGCACGGTCACTCCCAGGTGGTCGGGTAGAACTCCTCGGCGGGTCCCGACGGCGGAACGCGCAAGGCCTGCAGACCAAAGGTTGCCACGTCGGAGAACACTGGCGCGGCCACCACGCCACCCCAGATGGAGCTCTTGGGGTCGAACAGGATCACGGACACGACGATACGCGGGTCGTCCGCGGGCGCCACGCCCACGAACGACGCGATGATGCGGCTGAGCTGGCCGTCCGAGCCGACCGCCTGGGCCGTACCGGTCTTGCCGGCCACGCGGTAGCCGTCGATCTTCGCCATGCCGCCGGTGCCGGACTCGGTGACGTCCTCGAGCATGAGCATGAGCTGGTCGGCCGTGTCCTCGGAGATCACCTCGACGGGCTCGGCGGCCTCGCTCTCGACGAGCGTGCCGTCGGGCTGCTGGAGACCCTTGACGAGGCTCGGAGCGATGCGCACTCCCCCGTTCGCGACCGTCTGGTAGACCTGCGAGGTCTGCAGCGCCGTCACGGACACGCCCTGGCCGTACAGCACGGCCCATTCGGTGCGGCCGTCCCACTTCTGCCACGGGTGCAGGATGCCGGCCGACTCGGTCGGCAGGCCCACTCCCGTGCGCTGGCCGAAGCCGAAGTCGGACAGGTACTGGTAGCGCTGCTCCTCGGTGAGGTCCTCGCCCACCTGGATGGTTCCCGTGTTGGAGGAACTGACGAGGATCCCGGACAGGGTGAGCTTCTCGTCGGCGTGCTCGTGCGAGTCCTTGAAGGTCTGGTTGTTGTCGGTCGTGTACTGGTACGGCGCGACGTAGCGGCTGGTGGGAGTCGCGAGGCCCTCCTCGAGGGCAGCGGCCATGGTGATGATCTTCGCGGTCGAGCCGGGCTCGAAGACGTCCTCGACGGCGCTCGAGCCGCGCCGCGACGCCGGGGTCGAGCCGGGGTCGTTGGGGTCCACCGAGCCGGAGTCCGCGAGCGCGAGGACCTCGCCCGTCTGGACGTCCTGCATCATCACGATGCCGGCCGACGACCCGGACTCCGAGAGCGCCTGCGCCAGGCGCTCCTGCGCGTAGTACTGGATGTCGCGGTCGATGGTGAGCACCACCTTCGAGCCCGGCACCGCGGGCTCCTCCTCGAGCACGCCGGTCGGGATGACCGTGCCGCCGCCGCCGCGCTCGTAGGTGAGGGAGCCGGGGGTGCCGAGCAGCTCGTCCTCGTAGGACGCCTCGATGCCCGCGAGACCCCAGTTCACGCCCTGCTTGTCCTCGCGGCCACCCACGAAGCCCACGATGTTGCCCGCGATGTCGCCGTTGGGGTAGAAGCGCTCGGTGACCGGCTCGCGGTCGATGCCGTAGATGCCCTCGTCGTCGATGAGGTTCCACTGCTCGGGGGTGATGTACTTCGCGATGTACTGGAAGGACTTGTCGCCGACCAGGTCCACGGCGAGCTCCGACTCGCTCACGCCGAGGATGGGCGCGAGCACCTTGGCGGCGTCGAGCGGCCCCTGCATCACCACCTGGCCGCCCTCCTGGCGCGACCACTCCTGGAGCTTCACCTGGTTCACGAACACGTGGTAGCGCTCCGCCGACGTCGCCAGCACCACGCCGTTGCGGTCGACGATGTCTGCGCGCAGCGGCTCGTCGGTGGTGGTCGCGAGGCGGTTCTCGAGGGCGGCGGTCGACAGCTCCGCGGCGTTGACGCCCTGGATCATGACCAGCCGCACCGCGAACACGAAGAGCAGCACGAGGCTGAACAGGGTGATGATCCGCTGGCGGTTGCGCGGGTTGCCGACGGTCGCCGCGCCGGGGACGCCGACGCGGACCGTGCGGGCGGGCGCGGGGCGGCGCTGGGCTGGACGGGACTGGGCTGGACGGGACTGGGCTGGACGGGGCTGCCCGCTGCTCGCCCGTGACGAGCGCGGCTGCGCGGCGCGGTCACGGCTCGAGCCCTGGCTCTTCGGCCGGGGCGCCGATGCGCGCTGGCCTCCCGTCGTGCGCTTGCCCCCCGTACGGCGCGGCTGACCGCCGCTGCTGCCGTCCTCGCGCGTCATCCCTTGCCTCCCTGCTGCAGGACCGAGCCGTCGGTGAGCGAGACGAAGCCGAGGCTCTCGGCCGGCTCCATGCCGAGCCCGGCCGCCTCCTTCGCCAGGAACGTCGGCGACGAGTTGGACTCGAGCTCGCTGATGAGCGAGGCGCGCTGCTGGTGGAGCTGGGCGATCTCGATCTTGAGGTCGCGCCGCTCGTAGGCGCCCTCCGACATCGCCGTGTTGATCATGAGGACCGCAAGCATGGCGGCGAGCACCACCGCGACGCAGCCCCAGGCGAACGGCGCGAGCGAGCGCGCCTGCTCCGGGGCGGACACCGCACGCAGCTCTGGCCGCTGGCGCGACTGCGTGCGCTCCCGGGGCTGCGCTCCGGCGGAGGACACGGTGCGCGGCTTGCGCAGGGGCGCGGCGCTCATGCTGCCCTCCTCAGGCGTGACGGCGGGGTGGGACGGGTGCGCTCGGCGGCGCGCAGCCGCACGGGCTTGGAACGGGGGTTGGCCTCGGCCTCCTGGGCGCTCGCCTTCTCGGCACCGCGGGTGACGAGCCTCAGGTACGGCTGGTCGTCCTCGGGGACCACGGGAAGCCCGGGCGGCGCCGACGACGTCGCGCCCTCGGCGAACGCGGACTTCACGATGCGGTCCTCGAGGCTCTGGTACGCCATCACGACGATGCGCCCGCCCACGCGGGTGCCCTCGATGGCGGCCGGCATCGCGTCCTCGAGCACCTCGAGCTCGCGGTTGACGGCGATGCGCAGCGCCTGGAACGTGCGCTTGGCGGGGTTCGAGCCGGGCTGGCGCGAGGCCGCCGGGATGCAGGCTCGCACGATGTCGGCGAGCTCGGCGCTGCGCGTGACGGGAGCCGTCGCGCGGCGCTTCACGATCGACTCGGCGATGCGCGCCGCGAAGCGCTCCTCGCCGTAGTCCCTCAGGATCCGGGTGAGCTCGCGCTGGTCCGCGTCGCGCAGGAGGTCGGCCGCCGTGACGGGGTCCTCGCGGTTCATCCGCATGTCCAGCGGAGCGTCCTGGGCGTAGGAGAAGCCGCGCTCCGCCTCGTCGATCTGGAGCGAGGAGACGCCGAGGTCGAGCAGGATGCCGTCGGCCGCATCGGCCCCCACCGCGGCGAGCGCTCCGCGGATGTCGTCGTACTCCGCGTGGTGGGCGGTGAAGCGGTCGCCGAAGCGCGCGAGGCGCTCGGAGGCGAGCGCGATGGCGTCGAGGTCGCGGTCGATCCCGACCACCCGCGCCTCGGGGCACTGCTCGAGGATCGCCTCGGTGTGGCCGCCCATGCCCAGCGTGCCGTCGATGGCGACCGCGCCGCTGCGGGCGAGGGAGGGCGCGAGCAGGTCGACGCACCGCTGCAGCATCACCGGCTGGTGACGCGATGCCGCATCGGTCATTCCTCTCCCCTCCTGATGCACCGTGACCCGTGGTCTCCCTCCGGCTCTCTGACGGGGGGAAGTCCGTCAGAGCTGCGCGGGAGGAGGCCGCGGGCCACGGTGGCCTCACATGTCGTCGAACACCTCCGCGGCGGTGGCCGCGTAGTCCTCTTCTCCGTCTTCCAGGTACTGCTCCCAGGTCGCCGCGTCCCAGATCTCGACGCGCGAGCCCATGCCCACCACGGCGACCTCCCGATCGAGTCCCGCGTACCGGCGCAGCGGCGAGCCCAGCAGGATGCGCCCCTGCTTGTCCGGGATGTCGTCCTGGGCGTGGCCAAGGAAGTTGCGCAGGTAGTCACGGGCGCGCTTGTTCTCGAGCGGAGCGCGACGCAGTCGGTCGTGGATGACCGCGAACTCGTCCAACGGGAACAGGAACACGCACCGGTCGAGACCGCGCGTGGCGACCAGTCCCGAGGCCAGGCGGCCGCGGAACTTGGCGGGCAGGATCAGCCGCCCCTTGTCGTCGAGCCTGGGCGTGAACGTGCCGAGGAAGACCCCTGTGGGTCCCAGGCCGTGCGCCGCCAGTTCCGACACTCGACCTCACCTCCCAACGCCACGACTCGCCAGTGCGCCCCACTTTACTCCACTTCTCTCCACGATCGTGGAGCAACTGTGAGAAATCTGTGCCGCGGCGGTCAAACATGCAGGTAATCAGCGGTGGAGGAAGGTGGAGGGAAATCTCTGAGTCGAGAGTGCATCGGCGCGTCTGGGCGTACCGCAGCCGCGAGCTTTCGCCTAGGCTCGGGGAAAGGCTGCAAAGGAGCGTTCATGTCGAATCCCCTGCCCACCGACGCCGAGCTGAGCGACGTCGCCGAGGTCACCTCACGCATCCGCGAGGAGATCTCCACGGTGCTCTCAGGGCTCGACCAGGCCATCTCCGCGACGCTCGCGACCGCGCTCGCTCAGGGCCACCTGCTGATGGAGGACGTGCCCGGCGTCGGCAAGACCACGCTCGCGCGAGCCTTCGCGGCGAGCATCGACTGCACCGTCGGGCGCATCCAGTTCACCCCCGACCTGCTGCCATCCGACGTCACCGGCGTGAGCATCTTCCGCGCTGACGACCACCGCTTCGAGTTCCGGCGCGGCCCGATCTTCGCCAACGTCGTGATCGCGGACGAGATCAACCGCGCCTCGCCCAAGACGCAGGCCGCGCTGCTCGAGTCCATGCAGGAGCGGGCGGTGACCGTCGACGGGGAGACCCGGCCGCTGCCGTCGCCGTTCCTCGTGGTCGCGACCCAGAACCCCGTCGAGATGGAGGGCACCTACCCGCTGCCCGAGGCGCAGCGCGACCGCTTCATGGCACAGGTGTCCGTCGGCTATCCCGAGGCCCGCGCGGAGATGGCCATGCTCGACTCCCACGACGGCCACGACCCGCTCGCCGAGGTCAGGCCGGTCGCGGACGCCCAGGCGCTGGTCGACGCCATCGGCGTCGCGCGTCGCATCTACGCCGCGCCCGCGATCAAGCAGTACATCGTCGACCTCGTGAGCGCCACGCGACAGGACCCGGGGCTGCGCCTGGGCGCCTCGCCGCGCGCCTCGCTGCAGCTGCTCGCCGCCGCGAAGGCGCGCGCCGCGATGGCGGCCCGCAACCACGTGCTGCCGGACGACGTGAAGGCGCTCGCCGTGCCGGTGCTCGCCCACCGCCTCATCGTCAGCACCGAGGCGCGACTGTCGGGGCGCACTGCCGCGCAGATCATCCGGGAGGTCGTCACCGCGACGGCCGTGCCGAGCGCCGCCCGCGACACCGCCCCGGCGCGCGAGGCCGCCGTCGTGCGGGCGACCTGAGCCGCGCACGACGCGACGTGGGTGCGCGGGTGACGAGGACACAACTGTGAGGAGGCGAGGGGCTCGAGCATGACGACGGGGAACGCGAAGCCGAGCGGCGCCCGCAGGAGGCGCCCGCGAGCGGAGATGACCAGTCGCGGCACCGGCATGCTCGCCAGCGGAGTCGTCATCGCCGCCCTCGGCGTCGGCCTGTCGACGCCCATCCTCGTCCACATCGGGGTGGCCATGACGTGCGCCGTGGCGGTCGCCTGGATCTGGGTGCTGCTCGCCGTCGACTCGTTCCTCAGGACCTTCCCGCTGGCTCGCCGGCAGGTGAGCCCCCACCCGCTCACCGCGGGGCGCTCGGGCACCGTCACCGTCACCATCGAGGCCGCGCGCTCCCGTGCGCGCCACCGCCTGCGCCGCTCGCTCGCCGAGCACCTCGACATCCGCGAGCAGGCATCGGCGGAGCTCACCGGCGGCATGGGCACCAAGGCGACAGTGCGTCGCGAGCCCGGCAGGCTCGAGCTGTCCTACGCGGTGCATCCGGTGCGTCGCGGCCGCTGGCCCCTCGGGCCCTCGCTCG
This sequence comes from Demequina sp. NBRC 110056, assembly GCF_002090155.1. Taxonomy (GTDB): domain Bacteria; phylum Actinomycetota; class Actinomycetes; order Actinomycetales; family Demequinaceae; genus Demequina. The sequence continues at coordinate 761,638 of NZ_BBRM01000002.1, forward strand.
TGCACAGCTCAGACCCGTTCGGCATGTTCCTCGCCAACACGCCCGTCGGCGAGCCCCAGCTGGTGCCGGTGTGGCCAGCCGTGGTCGACCTCTCGGCCACGGCGGGGGCGCTCATGGGCCATGCCGACCGCATCGTCCTGGGTGCCCGCACTCCGTCACCGGACGACGCATCCCTGCGGGACTACCGCGAGGGCGACGACCTTCGACGCGTGCACTGGGCCAGCTCGGCACGGCGCGGCACCATGCTCGTGCGCTCGGACGAGCGCGCCGGCCGCCGCCCGGCCTCCGTGATCCTCGACCCGCCCCGCGACCCCAAGGCCCTCGAATGGGGCATCTCCGCCGCCGCGTCGATCGCGCTGTCCGTCCTCGACTCGGGCCACCCGGTGCGCATGGTGGGCGCGGGACTCGACCCGGCGGCCATCCGCCACCTGGGCGACCGCGGCTCCGCCGCCGCCCGCGTCGACCTCCTCAACCAGACGATCGACCTGCGTGCACCCGTGTCCCGCGGTGCGGCGACCGACGCCTTGGTGCGCGCGGCGTCCCTCACCGCGGAGGACGCGACGCAGGGCGAGGTGACCGTGGCGGTGGTCGATCCGCTCGAGAAGGAGGCGCTCGACGCCCTGTCCCCGCTGGGCGACACGGGCCGCGCGTGGGCGCTGGTGCGCTCGGACGAGTACCTCGAGGAGGAGGCCCGCGCGACGGTGCGCGCGCTGCGCCGGTCGGGATGGCGCGCGACCACCGTGACCGCCGCCGACGATCTCGAGGCGCTGTGGACGCGCATGCTGACCGCGGGAGACATCTCGTGAGCGCCGCGACGTCGTCGCGCTCGCCGTGGATGGCGACGCCACTCATCGCCGTCGCCACCTTCCTGGGGCTGTACGGACTGTCGACCATGCTCGTCATGGGCCCCTGGATGCGCACGGTCGCGACCGCTCTGCTGGTCGCGACGGCCGCGCTCGTCATCACCCGGCTGCTGTCGCGCTCGCGCGTGCTCCCCACCGTCATCGCCGCGCTCGCCACCACCGTGGTGCTCGTCCCGATGTTCGCGCGCCGCGAGGATGGCAGCGTCCACCTGCTGCCGACGCCCGGCGCCCTCGCCGACCTGGGCGTGGCGATCCGTGGCGGAGTCGAGTACGCCGCCGACACCGTGGCCCCAGCGCCCGAGGCGCTGCCGCTCACGGCGCTGATCACGGCGGCCACCGTCGCCCTGTTCCTCGTCGCGGAGCACCTGGCGGTGTCGTGGCGCACGGCCGCGAGCGCGGGGCTGCTCCTGCTGCTGCCGTGGCTGCCTGCCGTCATCTTCCAGCACCGGGTGTCGACCGCGGCGCTGCTCGGAGCGATCGTGTGCTGGCTGCTCGTGCTCGCGATCGCGCGCCGCTCCGCCTCGGGCGACCGCCGGCCCGCCGTCGCGAGCGCGCTCGCCGCGACGGCCGCGACCATGGGCATCGCGGTCCTCGTGGTGCCCACGGCGATGGGTGGACTCGGCTGGGGGATGATCCCGCGCATCGACGCCCCCGCCTCGCTCGAGACCGCCACCAGGCTCAACCTCGCGCTCGACCTGCGCACGTCTCTCACCACCAACTCGACCACGCCGGTGATCGCGTACACGACGCAGGGCCGCCAGCCCGACGCGTTCCGCCTGTACGCGCTGACCGACTTCGACGGCGTCCAGTGGTCGCGGGAGGACACCGAGATCCCGGGGATCTCCGCGAGCTCGGGCCTCCTGTGGCCGGCGCCCGTTCCGGACTGGGACGAGGGCACCCGTCAGCGCATCGACGTCCAGGTGCTGGGGCTCGCGGAGACCAACCTGCCGCTGCCTCCCTCCCCGCGCACCCTCGACATCGATGGCCCGTGGTTCTACGACCGCGAGCGCGACGAGGTCGTGGGCGACGGCGTGACCGCGCGCGAGACCCAGTACTCGGTCGTCACCAACCTCCAGTACACGTCCGCGCGGGCGCTACGGGACAACCAGGCCGCCATCGACGCCGGCGAGGACCCGTCCGACCCGCGCTACGTCGACCTCTCCCCCGCGATCGACGAGGGCCGCGTGCGCGACCTCACCTCCCAGCTCACCTCGGAGGCCGAGTCTCGCTACGACCAGGCGCTCGCCATCCAGCAGTACCTGCGCGACACGACCCAGTTCACGTACGACACCTCGGTGAGCCCTTCCGGCGGGGACGCGGTGTCGACCTTCCTCGACGATCGTGTGGGCTACTGCGTGCAGTTCGCCACGACCATGGTCGCGATGGCCCGGTCGATCGACATCCCCGCGCGCATGGCGGTGGGCTTCCTCGGCGGCTCGGCGACGGCGGCCGACACCTTCGTCGTCCAGGGCGGCGACGCCCACGCGTGGCCCGAGCTGTGGTTCCCGGACGCCGGGTGGGTGCGCTTCGAGCCGACGCCCGCGGTCCAGACGGGAGCGCCGCCCGAGTACGCGGATCCCGGCGCGAACGCGGCCCCCGTGCCGGAGGACGTGCTGAGCGGCCAGAACGTGCCGCCGGGGCCCGTGCCATCCCAGCAGCCGCTGCCGGTGCCGGAGCAGCAGACGCCCACCGGCGGGGCGGCGCAGGAGTCCCCGCTGCCCCTGTGGGTGCCCATCTCGATCGCGCTCGCGCTCATCGGCGCCGGGCTCGGCGCCTGGTGGCTGCTACGCCGGCGCGGCACTCACCGCGCCGCGGCCCGCGACGCCGAGCAGGTCTGGGAGCGGATGCGCGAGGAGCTCCCCGAGCCGATGCGCTGGCCCGCGGCCCTCACTCCGCACGAGGCCGCGGAGCACGTGGAGGCGGGCATGCGTGTCATGGGCGACGGGCTATCGGGAGGCTCTCGGGAGTCGTTGACGCGCCTCGCGAACGCGGTCGCGGACGCTCGCTACGCGCCGCACGGCAGCGACGTCGAGCTCGAGACGCTGCGCACGTGGGCCGCCGACGTCGTGGGCGAGGCCCGGGAGGCTGAGCGCGCGGAGCGGGCCTCCGCTCGCTAGGACGTGGGGAGCTCCGCGTCCGGAGTTGGGTTTACTCGCGCGTCGCGGACTCGTGGTGGACGCGCACCGAGCACGGCCGAGGGCGACGCAGGGCCACCGAAGGGGCCGCGCTCCTCAGGCGAGGGTCAGAAGTCGCCGTTCTCGCGGCGGCGCTCGAACCGCTCCTCCATGCGCTGCATGAAGGGCTTGCTCTGCTTCGCGGGTCGCGGCTTGGAGGAGCCACGCGACGTCGCGGGCGCCTCCGCCGAGGCCGGCACGCCCTTCTTGCGGGGAGCGAGCAGCGCCCACAGCGCGACTCCCACCATGATGGCGAAGCCGAAGATGCCGAGGACGGGCAGCTGGGTCATGACGCCGACGACCACGATGGTGAGGCCGACGACCACACCGGCGATCGCGCCGATGACGCGTCCGGGGGTGCGGGGGCCGCGCGACATGGCGCGGTGAAGCGAGGTGTCCTGCCCAAGATCCTGCTCGAGCTGGTCCAGCACGCGCTGCTCATACTCCGACAGCGGCATGGCGACCTCCCTCTCAACGCGTCCGGCGAATGTTCGTAGTCTAGTTCCAAGTGACCGTCAAGTACTACCCGGATCGACCAGGAGGCTGAACGTGGCCCGACGCACCGCCGCCGCGCCCATCGCGACGGCCGTCCCGCGGGACACCGACCTCCCGATCGCCACGGGAACCGTGAGGCTCACCGACGATCCAGATGGGTCAACGACCGTATGGGTCAATGATGTTCCCAGCTCCTCGATGCGCGCCGATCCGGAGGTCCTCGACTTCGAGTACATGCGCCACTTCGCAGCGGCGATCCGAGCGTGGGGGCCGCCCGAGCGAATGCTCGCCCTCCACGTGGGTGCTGGCGTGTGCACGATGGCGCGCCACCTCTCCCACGCCTACCCCGACTCGCGTCACATCGCGGTCGACGTCGACGCGACGCTGCCGGAGCTCGCGCGCTCGTGGTGGGACCTGCCGCGCTCGCCGCAGCTGCGGGTGCGGGCTCAGGACGGGCTCGCGGCCGTCGCCGAGCGCCACGACGACTCGCTCGACCTCATCCTGCGCGACGCGTTCGCGTGCGACGCGACGCCGCCCACGCTCGCCGACGAGGCGTGGTGGGGCCATGCCAGGCGTGTGCTGAGGCCCGGCGGCCTCGTGGTCGCGAACGTCAAGACCGTCCCCGGCCACGCGACGCATCGGCCCGACGCCCTCGCGGCGCGATCCGTGTTCCCCGGCGTCGTCGCCGTCGGCGAGGGCGCGGTGCTCAAGGGGCGGCGCCGCGGCAACGCGGTGCTGGTCGCCGGCGACTCCGTCGACGTCGCCGCGCTGCGGCGGTACGCCGCGTCCGCGCCGCTGCCCACCAGCGTGACCCCCGACTGGCCGAGCTGACAGGGACACCCGCGAGCGCATCGGCCCTCTGCACTCCACCGCCCTGTCCTGCCATCCCCGGGAAGACAGCGGCCCGACATGCCAAGAGGCCGCCACCCCGCGAACGGGGTGACGGCCTCCTGATCGAAGCCTAAGTGGCTCAGAGGGGGCGAACTGCCTCCGCCTGGGGACCCTTGGGGCCCTCGGTGACCTCGAACTCGACGCGCTGCGCCTCCTCGAGGGACTTGTAGCCGTCGGACTGGATCGCCGAGTAGTGGACGAAGACGTCGGCGCCGCCGCCGTCCTGCGCGATGAAGCCGTAGCCCTTCTCAGCGTTGAACCACTTCACAGAACCCTGTGCCATGCATGTTTCCTATCGTTACTGCCCGGGTGACGGGAAGCGAGACACCGTGCCTCGCTTGTCGCCGCAATGCTTTGGTCCCGGGCCGATGCTGGCCGGTTCGTGCACACTACGTATCTGCAACCAGGTCAAGTGTGGCACGTTTTAGGGCCCAGGGGGAGAGTCTCCTCGCTGTTGTTGCAGGAATCTCTCGAATTCGGCCCCCAGCTCCTCGGCCGAAGGGAGGGGTCCTTCGACGCCCATGCCGGACTCGCGCTGCTCCACGAACGCGTCGTACTGCTCCTCCAGCTGGGCCACCAGGGCCTGCACCTCGTCGCTCTCCGCGGCCTGTCGGGTGATCTCCTCCTGGGCGCGCGCAGCCTCGTCGTCGAGCGCGTCGGTCGACAGCGCAAGGCCGGAGATGGCCTCGATCTCCTCCATCGCCTTCTGCGCTGCCTGCGGGTACGGCGACTGCGCGAGGTAGTGCGGCACGTGCACCGCGACGTTGATCGCGGGCAGGCCCCACTGGCCGAAGCGGTACTCCATGAGGTTCTGCGCGCTGGCCGGGACCGTCACCGTGCCGAACAGGCTCGGCGAGTCCGGGAGCAGCTCCTGGGCCGTGCCGTGGATGGTCGCGGTCAGGGGTCGGGTGTGCGGCGCGGCCATGGGGATCCCGTGCGTGCCGAGCGTGAGGCCGATGCCCATGCGGTCCACGATCGAGCGCACGGCGCGGATGTACGCCTCCCAGCGGATGTCGGGCTCGAACCCGTGCAGCAGCAGGAACGGGGTGCCGTCGGCGTCGCTCACGAGGTCCAGGTCGAGGTGCGGCTCGTCGTAGTCGGTCCACTCGTTGACCGAGAACGTCATCTCGGGGCGGCGGGACCGATAGTCGAGCAGCTGGTCGATGTCGAACGTCGCGACGCGCACCGGCTCACCCTCGTCGAGGATGTGCTGCGCCACGAGCAGGCCCGCGCGTCCGGCGTCGATGAAGCCGCGCAGCGACTGCATCAGCACCGCGCCCTCCTTGGGCGCGACCGCGGCCCACGCCTCCACGCCTTCGGCGTTCCAGCTCACGAGTGGTGTGTCCATGATCTCCTCATCGTCTCACGCGTCCACTCCCTTCCCCGGTCCTGCCAGGCCCGTCACGCTGAGCGCGAAATACGGGCCGATGCGCACGTCGGCCTGGTCACAGGTGGTGGCTTTCGGGCGGGGTCACGGGGATAATGGAGGACTGCCTCGAACAGGACAACACCGGGGCATCGAAGGGTATGCCGATGCATGACGACCGCACCCTGGCCGCCGAGCGCCGTGGCCTGGATGCCGAGCAGCACGTCGTAGACGGGCTGTACTCGCGACTCGATGAGCTGAGGGACGAGGCGGCGCGCCGCCTCGGCGAGGTGCGACGGGAGGGACCGTCCGGCTCGCCGCAGAACCGCTCCGAACGCGACGCGTTCGCGACGTTGTACGAGGACCGCATCATGCAGCTCGACGCGGTCGAGGACCGGCTGTGCTTCGGCCGCCTCGACATGAGCGACGGCGAGCGCTTCTACGTCGGGCGCATCGGGCTGTCCGACGCGGAGCACGCCCCGCTGCTGACCGACTGGCGCGCGCCCGCGGCCCAGGCGTTCTACTCGGCGACCGCCGCGAACCCCGGCGGCGTGGTCAACCGCCGCCACCTCACCACCCGCGGCCGCACGGTCGTCGCGGTCGAGGACGACGTGCTCGACGTCGAGCGCCTGCGCGAGGCCGGGCTCGACGAGGGTCTCGCGGGCGAGGGCGCGCTGCTCGCGGCTCTCGGCGCGCGCCGCACCGGGCGCATGGGCGACATCGTCGCGACCATCCAGGCCGAGCAGGACGACGTGATCCGCGCCCCCATGACCGGCGCGCTCGTGGTCCAGGGAGGTCCCGGCACCGGCAAGACCGCCGTGGCGCTGCACCGCGCCGCGTTCCTGCTCTACCACCACCGCGAGCAGCTCGAGCGGCGCGGAGTGCTGCTCATCGGCCCCTCGCGCGACTTCCTGCGCTACATCGATCACGTGCTGCCGTCCCTCGGCGAGACCGGCGCGGTGTCGACCACTCTAGCGGGACTCGTCCAGGGCGTGCGCATCACCGGCGAGGAGGCCGACGCCGTCGCCTCCATCAAGGGCCGCACCGACATGGCCGCCGTCATCGCCTCCGCGGTCCGCGAGCGCCAGCGTGCGCCGCGCCGCGACCAGGAGATCCGCGTCGACGGCCGCACGGTCGTGATCCGCCGCTCGGACATCAAGGACGCCCAGGCGAAGGCCAGGCGCGAGGGCAAGCCGCACAACCAGGCGCGCGCGACGTTCGCCAAGGAGATGATCTCCCGGCTCACCACGCAGCTCATGGAGCAGCTCGACGGGCTGGGCGACGCCGACGACCGCATGGAGCTCGAGCGCGACGTCCGCGACAACAAGACCATCAAGATCGCCCTCAACCTGTGCTGGCTGCCGGTGTCGCCCGCGCAGCTGCTGCGGGACCTGTTCTCCAAGGCGCACCTGCTCGACCACGCCGCGGCGTCCATGCCGCGCCGCGAGCGCGACCTGCTGCTGCGCCCCGCATCGGCGCCCTTCACCGAGGCGGACATCCCGCTCTTGGACGAGGCGGCGGAGCTGCTGGGCGACATGCCCGGCGACGCTCCCCGCTCGTCGTCCTCCGAGGCGACCGAGGAGGAGCTCGCCTACGCCCAGGACGTGCTCGACACGTTCGGCGGCGACGGGATGGTCTCGGCAGAGTCCCTCGCCGCCCGCATGAAGGGCGGCGAGTCGCGCCTGTCGGTCGCCGAGCGCGCGATCCGCGACCGTACCTGGACCTACGGCCACGTCGTGGTCGACGAGGCCCAGGAGCTGTCGCCCATGGCGTGGCGCATGCTGCTGCGCCGCTGCCCCACGCGGTCGTTCACGATCGTCGGCGACGTCGCCCAGGTCGCCTCGCCCGCCGGCACCCGCTGGTGGCCCGAGGCGATGGACCCGGTGTTCGGCCAGTCCTGGACGCAGCGCGAGCTCACCATCTCGTACCGCATCCCCGCCGCCGTCGCCGAGGCCGCGCAGGCGTTCGCGACCGCGGCGCGCCTGCCCGTCAGCGAGCTGCGCGCCGCGCGCGAGCTCGACGACGCCGTGGCCGTCTCGCGGGTCGAGTCGCGCGAGCTGGTGGCGTCCGCCGCCGCCGTGGCCGCGCGCCACGCGTCCGACATGGCGGACGGCGAGGGCGGGCTGGTCGCGGTCATCGTGCCCGACGCGATGGTGGCGCAGGCTCGCGCGACGATCGGCGCCTCGGACGTCGAGGGGACCACGGTCGAGGTGCACTCCGCACGCGAGACCAAGGGACTCGAGTTCGACGTCGCGATCGTGGTCGAGCCGGCCGCGATCGCCGATGCGCGCGCAGGCGACCTCTACGTCGCGCTGACCCGACCCACCCGACGCCTCGAGATCGTCCACGCAGAACCGCTGCCCCAGGGGCTCGGCTGACACAGGGGCTCGGCTGAGTTCACGGCTCGGCTGAGCCGAGGGGTCGGCTGAACCCAGGTCTCGAGTGAGCCGAGCCGGAGAGAGCGGGCCAGCCAGCGCATCGGCGCTGCTCCGGGTGGGGGTGCCGTTCTGACTGCAGAACAGGACGCTCCTCCGCCGTCCTCCCTGACAGTCTGAACCAAGCTTGCGCGGACACGCCGGGGAGTGGCCCTCGCCGAGGCGACGCGCTCGGGGTGTCGGCGCGCGCGTTGGTTCAGACTGTCAGGTCGCGCGTCGAGAAACCGTCACTCCTGGCAAGGGTCTGCTCACTCCTGGCGAGGGTCTGATCACTCCTGGCAAGGGCCGTTGCCGACGATGGCCAGACCTGCGAGATCGCCGGGCCCCCAGTCGGTGAGCATGCGGTTCTCCGCGTTCATCAGCTCGGTCGGATCGTCGACGTGCGCGAGGCCCACCACGTGAGCGAGCTCGTGCTTGATCACGGCCGTCGCGAGGTCGGCGCCGCGGTCGGTCTCCATCAGCTCCGTCATGTCGGGAGCGTCGAGGATCATCACGCCCGCCGCGAGGTACCTCTGCTCGCCGTAGGCGCCGTTCACCGAGCTCGATCCGCCGAGCCCAGTCACCGCGCCCGTGAGCTCCGGCGTCTCCGCTGCCGTCGACCAGCCGACCACGATCGGCGCGAAGTCGTCGCCATAACGCTCCTGGAAGAGGTCCCGGTCGAAGCTCGCGACCTCGTCGGTGCGCCCCTCGTCACGGAACACCAGGCCGGTGTGCTCGGACACGTCGGCGACCGCGAGGTGGACCATCTCCTCCGCGCCCTCCGGCATGCCGTCGGGGTTGAGCACCCACCGCAGCGGCTGGCACGGGTCGTAGCGCGTGGGGCCCTGACCGTCCTCCTCGAACATGAACGCGTACGCGCCGTCAGTCGTGACGGGAACCGCAGGCACGAGCCGCGACGGGTCGCCGGGAGGCTCGGGGATGCGGATCTGCTCCCCCTCGACGACGAGCACGTTGCGCGGCTCGCCGAAACGCCCCAGCGACCCCCACTCGAAGTCCGTGACCCACGCGACCGCGAGGATCGCGGCCGCTCCCAGCGCCACGATCCCCAGCAGGCGACCCGCGGATCTCATGGGCGCAAGCCTGCCACGGCTCGGCAGGCGCGCGTGCGCGATGGGCACGCGCGAGCCGTGGAGTTGGTGACACCGCCCCGAGTGCGAGAGACTGTGCGCCGTGCGCGCACTTTTCCTAGAGAACCTTGCTCCCCAGGCCACCGAGATCCTCGAGGCCGCCGGCATCTCCGTCGAGAACCACGGCGGCGCCATGGACGAGGACGAGCTGATCGAGGCCCTCGACGGCGTCGAGCTGCTCGGCATCCGGTCCAAGACGATGCTCACGGACCGCGTCATGGAGGCGAGCTCGTCGCTCATCGCGGTCGGAGCGTTCTCGATCGGCACCAATCAGATCGATCTCGCCGCCGCGGCGAAGCGCGGCATCGCCGCCTTCAACGCGCCCTTCTCGAACACCCGCTCGGTGGTCGAGATGGCCGTCGCGGAGATGATCTCCCTCACCCGGCGCCTGCAGGTCCACAACCGACTGATGCACGAGGGCGTGTGGAACAAGTCGGCCGAGGGCGCGCACGAGATCCGCAGCCGCACGCTCGGCATCGTCGGCTACGGCAACATCGGCTCGCAGCTGTCGGTCGTCGCCGAGGCGCTCGGCATGAACGTCATCTTCTACGACAACGCGGAGAAGCTCGCGCTCGGCAACGCCACGCGCATGCCCACCCTTGAGTCGCTGCTCGAGGCCGCCGACATCGTCACGCTCCACGTGGACGGCCGCTCTGGCAACCAGGGCTTCTTCGGCCGCGCCCAGTTCGAGGCGATGAAGCACGGCGCCCTGTTCCTCAACCTGTCGCGCGGCTTCATCGTCGACGTCGACGCGCTCAAGGACGGGCTCGAGTCGGGCGCGATCGGCGGCGCGGCCATCGACGTGTTCCCCGAGGAGCCCAAGAAGAAGGGTGACCCCTTCGTCTCGCCGCTGCAGAACACCCCGAACGTGATCCTCACGCCGCACATCGGCGGCTCGACCGAGGAGGCGCAGCGCGACATCGGCATCTTCGTCGCGACGCGTCTGCGCGACTACGTCCAGAAGGGCTCGACGTCGCTGAGCGTCAACCTCCCGAACCTGCAGCTCGACCAGCCGCAGGGGTCGCACCGCATCGCGCACCTGCACGAGAACATCCCGGGTGTCCTCGCCGCCGTGAACCGCGTGTTCGCGGAGCACGAGGTCAACATCGAGGGCCAGCTCCTCGGCACGCGCGGCGAGCTCGGCTACGTGGTGACGGACATCGCCGCCGGCCTCACCGAGGACTCGGTCGCCGCGCTCGGCGCGATGCCGGGAACCGTTCGTCTGCGGGTGCTCTCATAGCCTCCGCGACCGAGCCCGCGACCGTCCCGTTCCGCGAGCTCGGTCTGCCCGACACGCTCGTCGAGGCCCTCGAGGCCGCGGGGATGGTCACGGCCTTCCCCATCCAGTCCGCCACCATCGCCGATGCGTTGGCTGGCAGGGACGTGCTCGGCAAGGCCCGCACGGGGTCGGGGAAGACGCTCGGCTTCGGCCTTCCCGCGATCGCTCGGCTCGCTCAGACGGGTCGGGCGGAGCCGGGGCGTCCCCGCGCCATCGTGCTCGTGCCGACGCGCGAGCTCGCGATGCAGGTCAACGACGCGCTCGAGCCCTTCGCCCACGCCATGCAGGTGTCGCTGCGCCTAGTCGCCGGCGGGCTGTCGATGTCCAAGCAGGTGCGCTCGCTCGAGCGCGGCGTGCACCTGCTCGTCGCGACCCCGGGTCGCCTGGCCGACCTCGTGCGCCGCGGCCATGCGGACCTGTCCGAGGCGGAGCTCGTCGTCCTCGACGAGGCCGACCACATGGCGGACATGGGGTTCATGGACGAGATCGAGGAGATCCTCGCGGGTGTGCCCGCGGGCGGCCAGCGGCTGCTGTTCTCCGCGACGCTCGACGGTGACGTCGACCGCCTCGTCTCCGCGTACATGGAGGACCCCGTCCTGCACGACGTCACCGAGGGCGACGACGCCCCGTCGACGCTGCGCCACGTGGTGCTCAACGTGCCGCCGCACATCAAGTACCAGATCGCCACGCGCATCGTCGCTCGCGAGGGCCGCACGATCGTCTTCGTGCGCTCGAAGCTCGCGTGCGACCGGATCGCGGGCGAGATGCGCGACGCCGGCGTGCTCGCGGTCGCGCTTCACGGCGACAAGACCCAGCACGACCGCAACTTCGCGATCACCGGCTTCCGTGCCGGACAGATCCCGGTGCTCGTAGCGACCGACGTCGCGGCGCGAGGCATCCACGTCGACCACGTCGACCTCGTGCTCCAGATGGACCCGCCGAGCAACCACAAGGACTACACGCATCGCGCCGGACGCACCGCTCGCGCCGGCGCGGACGGCCTCGTCGTGACCTTCGCGCTTCCCCACCAGCGCAAGGGCGTCGACCGGCTCATCGAGATGGCCGGGGTGGACGCCACCTTCCGCAAGCTGCGCGGCGAGGATGAGGACTCCCTCCGCATCGTCGAGGAGCTCACTGGCGCCCAGGAGCCGTCTGGCATCCCTGTCGACGAGCCTCGCCCCTCCGGCGGTCGCCCCGAGCGCGGTGGTCGTGGCGGAGGCCGCGGCGATCGCGTTCGTGACCGCGGAGACCGCCGCGACAGGCCGTCCCGTGGGGAGCAGGGACGACGTCCCACGCATTCACGGTCCTCGGATGGAGCGCGCGCCTCCGCGCAGCACGTGAGCTCGCGCGCACGGGCGGAGCTCGATGCCCGCGAGCAGTCGATCGAGCAGCGCGAGCGCGAGCTGGCGTTGCGCGAGCAGAACATGGCTGACCGCGAGCGGGCCGCGACCCGGCCGCGACGGGACAGCCGTTCGCACGGCGACGAGCGTGGCGGCCGCGACGGCCGCGACGCAGGCGGCAAGGGTCGCGCCGGCGGAACGCGCAACTCGCGAAACGACGGCCGTGGCCAACGACGCAGCAGCGACGGGCGCGCGCGGTCGGGCGACCGGCGCAGCGATGGTCGACGCGGAGACGACCGCTGGGACGGCGACCGCACTTCCAGGCGCGACTCGGGCGAGCGCGACGGGCGACGCTCGGGTGGCCGCGACCAGGGTCGCTGGAGCGACGAGCGCCGCAGCGGTGGCTGGGACCGCGACGACGAGCGGGGCCAGCGTCGCGACGCGGGTGGGCGCTCGCGTTCGCGAGGCACTTGGAGCGACGAGCGCGCTGGCGCGCCTCGGGGCAAGCGCTTCGACGATCGTGGTGGGCGAGACGACCGACGGGCCGACCGCGCACCGCGCGGAGCAGCCGATGACCGGCGCCGCCCAGCCGACGACGGCTCGCGTTCGTGGAGCGACGGCGACCCGGGACGCGGCGCTTCTGGCGCCAAGGGCTCCGGCGGGAAGAAGGCGGGCGGCAAGAAGTCGTCGGGGAAGAAGTCGGCCGGCAAGAAGACCACCGGCCGCAGCGGCAAGCCGCGCCCCAAGAAGAAGCACTAGTCCCCGGGAGCCTCGGAGCGCACGTCTCCCTGGCCGGATGCGTCACAGCGCCTGTCGCACCCAGTGTCGCCCCGCAAGGCTCGGGCCGCTAGCCGTCAGTACCTTGGCGCCGTGATGGTGGCTCACTGTCGTGTTTGAGCGAGGCGTGTCACCCGATGGTGCCTGAGCGTCGCTGACACCGGACGCCACGAGGTGCGCTCCCCCGGAGTCGTCGCGCCCCGATGGTGGCTCGCTGTCGCTTTGGCGCCACCCGTGTCACCTGATGGTGTTCGGGCGTCGGGTGAGCGGCACCAACCGTCGAACGGCCGCGTTCAGTCGCGCGCGGCGTCCTCTGCGCGAAGTCGCGAGATCGCGGACTCGAAGTCGTCGAGCGTCTCGAATGCCTGGTAGACGCTTGCGAACCGGAGGTAGGCGATCTCATCGAGCTCGCGCAGCGGAGGCAGGATCGCGAGGCCGATGTCGGTGGCGTCGATCTCCGCCTGGCCCGAAGCGCGGATGGACTCCTCGACCTTGTGCGCCAGCAGTGCGAGGTCGTCGTCGCTGACGGGACGGCCTTGGCACGCCTTGCGCACACCGGACATGACCTTGTCTCGGCTGAAGGACTCGACCACTCCGTTGCGCTTCACGACCGAGAGACTCGCGTTCTCGACCGTGGTGAACCGCTTGCCGCAGTTGGGGCACTCGCGCCGCCGGCGGATCGAAAGGCCATCGTCGGCCGTCCGGGAGTCCACCACACGCGAATCGGGGTTGCGACAGAAGGGGCAGTGCATGGCACTACTCTGCCACGCGCGCGCTGCGCCCCTGGCCGCGTCGTTTGGCGACACTGAGCCACCATCAGGTGACGCGCGCCTCGCGAAACCGACAGCCCACCACCATCTGTGCGCTAACGAACGGGGGTGGCACGCCATGGGTGAGCCGGGCTCGCGGGTCAGCCGGGCGCGCAGGTCAAGCGCACCTCGTTGACCGACACTGAGCCACCATCAGGTGACGCGCGCCTCGCGAAACCGACAGCCCACCACCATCTGTGCGCTAACGAACGGGGGTGGCACGCCTTGGGTGAGCCGGGCTCGCGGGTCAGACGGGCGCACAGGCTAAGCGCGCCTCGCGAAACCGACGCTCAGCCACCATCGGGCGACACGCGCCTCGCGAAACCGACAGCCAGCCACCATCTGAACGCTAAGGAACTGGAGTGGCAGGCGACGCGCGGGTCAGCCGGGCTCGCGAGACCAGACGGGCTCGCGGGTCAGACGACCTCGCGAATCAGCCGACCTCGGGGAGCAGGAGCTGCTGGCCCGCCTGGAGCGAGGCGCCCTGCATCGCGTTGACGGTCTGGATATCTGCGACCACGTCGCGGACGTCCACGCCCTCGGGGGTGATGCTCGCGGCGATCGACCACAGGGTCTCGCCTGACGACACCGTGTAGCTGTCGAGCACCGGCGGGACCTCGTCGCCGGCGTTCGCGATCGCCTGCGGGGCGAGGAACGCGCCGAGCACGAGGAGCAGGACCACGACGATGCCGCGGCGGCGGGCGCGGGCGGCAGGCGTCTGGATGGCGGAGATGCGGACGCGCCCCGACTCGGGTCGCACGGCCTGAGGTCGGCGCGCCGGCGTCGACGCCGGGGCAACCATCCGGACGGGCGCGGTGCGTGCACAATGGATGGCGATCGGCGAGGTCATCGCGTAGGCAGTCATCTCTTCCTCCGTTCGAACATATGTTCGTCGAACACGTGTTCTAGTTGTAGCATCCACCGGCGACACTCGCAAGACTCGCTCGAACATATGTTTGATTTCGCCTCGCGAGTGCCCTACCGTCATGGAAGACACCTCATCACCGGGGTCTGACATCGATGCAGGAGGAGACATGGGCGAGCGCAGCGAGGGCGCGACCATCCACCAGTTCCCGAGCGCCCCTGGGGAGCGCCTGACCGACCGTCAGCGGCGCATCCTCGAGACCATCAGGGACTCCGTGGAGTCGCGTGGCTATCCCCCGTCGATGCGCGAGATCGGCGAGGCGGTGGGCCTCACCTCCACCTCATCGGTCAAGCACCAGCTGTCGGCGCTCGAGACCAAGGGCTACCTGCGGCGCGACCCGCACCGCCCGCGCGCGATCGAGGTCGTTCTGCCCGGCGAGGAGTCTCAGGAGACGGCCGCCCCCGAGCCGAGCACCGCATCGTCGCCGTCCGCGGCTCCGGTCGAGCGCGACGACGTCTCGATGGTGCCGCTCGTCGGCCGCATCGCCGCCGGTGGCCCAGTCCTCGCCGACCAGGCCGTGGAGGACATCTTCGCCCTCCCCAAGCAGCTCACGGGCGACGGTGAGCTGTTCATGCTCAACGTCACCGGAGACTCGATGATCGACGCCGCGATCTGCGACGGCGACTGGGTCGTGGTGCGGCGCCAGAACACCGCGGAGAACGGCGACATCGTCGCGGCGCTGCTCGACGACGAGGCCACGGTGAAGACGTTCCGCCACAAGGACGGTCAGGTGTGGCTCATGCCGCACAACCCGCTCTACACGCCGATCGACGGCACCCACGCGTCCATCATGGGCAAGGTCGTCTCCGTCCTGCGTCGCGTCTGAGGCGCGACTCGAGCACAGCCACAGCCCAGCACGCGCATCGGCGCTGCTGAGGCAGCCGCGGTGCCCTGAGACAGGGCGGCGGTCAGGACTCCTGGCGCCAGCCGTCCTGCCAGTGGAACCCGCCCCTGATCGCCTCGCGCATCGCCTTCATCGCGTTGGCGATCGTGGTCTGGTAGACCCGCGACTCGTCCGTGGTCGCCGCGTCGGCGCGCTCCCGGGAGCCCTTCTCGAAGTGCGCGAGGTACTCGGCGAAGCGCTCGCGCTCCTCGCGCTGGCCGCGTGCGTACTCGTCGGTCGTGTCGCTCATGTGGGGTCTCCTTCTGGAAGCACAGCCTAGGCCCTAGTCCCCCGCCGCGGCGTCGAGCCGGCGCAGCGCGTCGAGGACCACGGTGCGGTCGGACGTGCCCCACAGCGGCGGCATCGATCGTGCGAGGTATCCGCCGTAGCGGGCGGTCGCGAGCCGCGAGTCGAGCACGGCCACGACGCCCCGATCACCGTGGGTGCGGATGAGCCGCCCGGCGCCCTGTGCCATGAGCAGCGCGGCATGCGTCGCCGAGACGGCCATGAAGCCGTTGCCGCCCGACTGCGCGACGGCTTCGGTGCGGGCCTGCGCGATCGGCTCATCGGGACGCGGGAACGGGATCCGGTCGATCACCACGAGCTGCGCCGTGGTCCCGGGCACGTCGATGCCCTGCCACAGCGACGTGGAGCCGAACAGGCAGGCGCGCGGGTCCTCGCGGAAGCGCTCGACGAGCGTGGGCAGCTGGTCATCGAGCTGGTACAAGACGGGCACGTCGAGACGCGCACGCATCGCCTCGGCTGCGGCCTGGCCCGCACGGTGCGACGAGAACAGGCCCAGGGTGCGGCCGCCCGCAGCGGTGATGAGCTCCGCGAGCTCGTCGAGGGCCTCCTCGGAGATGCCGCCGGCGCCCGGGCGGGGCAGGTGCTTGGCGACGTAGAGGATGCCCTGCTTGCCGTAGTCGAAGGGGCTGCCGGCGTCCATCGAGACGGGGTCGTCGATCCCCAGGTGGCGCGCCATCGAGTCGAAGTTGCCGCCTAGGGCGAGGGTCGCCGACGTGAACACGGCCGCCTTGTCCTGGATCAGGCGCTCGCGCACCAGGCCCGCCACATCGAGCGGCGCCGCGACGATGCGCACCGCCTGGCGCGACTCGTAGTCGCCATCAGGAGGCGCCAGCCAGATGACGTACCGGCCGTGCTCCCCGAGCAGCTCCTCGCACACGTCGAACACCTCGGTCACGGCGGCGTGCGCGACCTTGGTGGTCGCCGATGCGCTCTCCCCCGGCCTGCCTCCCTCGCCCTGGTCCTTGCTCAGCTTCTGGAGCTCGGACACCATCGCGCGGGCGGCGGCGCGGGTGAGGTCGATGGCCTCGGCGAGCGCCTCGGGCAGGCCGAGCCGGAGGCGGCCGGGCTCGCAGTCGCCGAGCGCGGCATCGACGGCTCGCGCCGCACGGTCCAGGTCGTCGGACAGCACGCCCACGCGGCGGGCGGCGCTGCCCGCGCGGTCGATGCGCTGGACGGTCAGCTCGTGCGTCGCCGACGACGTGATCCTGGACACGAGCTCGTGCGCCTCGTCGACGATGAGCGCCGCGTGCTCGCCGATCATGTCGTGGCTCGCGGCCTGCACGCCCAGCACCGCGTGGTTGGTGACGACGACCTTCGACCGCGCGGCGTGGTCGCGCACGCGCTGCGAGAAGCACTCCTTGAGCATCGGGCACTTCGACTCGAGGCACTCACGGCCCGTGACGCTCACCTGCGACCACGCCCGGTGCGAGACGCCCGGCACGAGGTCGTCGCGGTCGCCGGTCTCGGTCTCCTCGGCCCAGGCGTGCAGCCGTGCGACCTCCTTGCCGAGCTCGCTCGTCGGACCTGCCTGGATGGGCAGCATGTCGTCGTCCGGCTCGCCGTAGCCGCCGGCCATCTTGTGCCTGCACAGGTAGTTGCCGCGCCCCTTGAACAGCGCCACGTCGGGCCGTCCGCCGAGCTCCGGCTCGAGGGCGTCCAGCACGCGCGGCAGGTCCTTGGTGAAGACCTGGCGCTGCAGTGCGAGCGTCGCGGTCGAGACCACCACCCGCTCGTCGTGGCGCGCCGCATGGGTCACCGCCGGGACCAGGTAGGCGAGCGACTTTCCGGTGCCCGTCCCCGCCTGGATGAGGGCGTGCTCGCGGTGCGACAGCGCCCTCTCCACGGCGCGGGTCATGGCGGTCTGGCCCTCGCGCTCGGCCCCGCCGAGCGCCGACACCGCGATGCCGAGCAGGCGAGTCGCCTCGGTCTCGTCGGCCTCGTCGCCGGGGAGCGCCGATGCGCGCGCTGGGGTGTCGCCCTCCGTCGCCTCCTCGCCGGGCGAGGCCGCTGCGGAGGTGGCGTCCGGCGCGGCGCCTGCGCCTGTGCTCGCGTCGCCGCCCATAGAGGTCCCCCGGGGCGTCACGAGCGCGTCACCGAGGCGCTCACGCGGCGACGGCGGCGGCGTTCAGGCGGGCAGCGAGCGACTCGTCGACCATCGCGACCAGGCGAGTACCCTCGGGCTCGTGGGTCTCTTCGAGGATCTCGCCGTGGGTGTGCGCCTCGCTGATGAGGTCGCCGCGGGTGTACGGCACGAGGACGTCGATGCGGATCTCCGGACGCGGCAGCTCGCGGCCGATGAGCTCCATGAGTGCCCCGATGCCCTCTCCCGTGAGCGCGGAGACCTCGATGGTCGTCTCGGGACGCGCGCGCAGCCGCATGAGCGTCTCCGGGTCCGCGATGTCGGCCTTGTTGAGCACGATGACCTCGCGCACCTTGTCCGCACCCGGAACGTCGGACAGCACGGTGCGCACGGCGCTGATCTGGCTCTCGGGGTCGGGGTGCGACGCGTCGACGACGTGGAGCATGAGGTCGGCGTGGGCGACCTCCTCGAGCGTCGAGGCGAAGGCCGCGACCAGCTGGTGCGGCAGGTCGCGCACGAACCCGACGGTGTCGGAGACGGTGAAGGCGCGGCCGTCCGGGGTCTCGGAGCGGCGGACGGTGGGGTCGAGCGTGGCGAACAGCGCGTTCTCGACGAGGACGCCGGCGCCCGTCACGCGGTTGAGCAGCGAGGACTTGCCGGCGTTCGTGTAGCCGACGATCGCGACGTTGGGCAGCGCCTGGCGGTTGGCGCGGCGCACCTCGCGCGCCGGCTCCATCGCCTTGATCTGGCGACGCAGCTGCGCCATGCGGGTGTGGATGCGTCGACGGTCGAGCTCGATCTTGGTCTCACCGGGTCCGCGCGATCCCATGCCCGCCCCGGCGCCGCCCACCTGGCCACCGGCCTGACGGGACATCGACTCACCCCAGCCGCGCAGGCGCGGCAGCAGGTACTCGAGCTGGGCGAGCTCGACCTGAGCCTTGCCCTCCTTGGACTTGGCGTGCTGCGCGAAGATGTCGAGGATCAGCGCGGTGCGGTCGATGACCTTGACCTTGACGACGTCCTCGAGCGCGCGGCGCTGGCTGGGGGCGAGGTCGTCGTTGACGACGACGGTGTCCGCGCCGACGGCGGCGACGATCTCGCGCACCTCCTCGGCCTTGCCCTTGCCGATGTACGTCGCGGGGTCGGGATGCGGACGGCGCTGCAGGACGCCGTCGAGCACCTGCGAGCCTGCTGTCTCGGCGAGCGCGGCGAGCTCACGCAGGCCCACCTCGGCGTCGGCGGCGGAGCCGTGCGACCACTGCCCGACGAGGACGACCTTCTCCAGGCGCAGCTGGCGGTACTCGACCTCGGTGATGTCCTCGAGCTCGGTCGACAGGTTGTCGACGCGGCGCAGGGCCGCACGCTCCTCGCGGTCGAACTGGTCGCCGTCGTAGTCGGTCCGGGCGGTGCCGCCCTCAGCCACGGCCGTCCCGGCGCGCGACAGCACTCGCTCGATCACCGCGTCGGCGCGAGAGGGTGCCTGGTCGTCGTGGTCGTACGGGCCGTCGTCGTACGGAAGGGTCTCACTCATGCTGGATCCATTGTCGCATCGGCCGCCGACACGCACCACCAGCGGCGGTACGCTCCTGGCGTGAGCGAGGACCACTACTTCAGCGCCGAGCCGGCGTCCGCCGACGAACGACGCGTGATCTCCGTGAACCTCGCCGGCCGCGAGGTCGACGTCGAGACCGCGCCGGGGATCTTCTCCCCCGGCCACGTCGACCTCGGCACCCAGGTGCTGCTGCGCCACCTCCCGCCGGCTCCGGCCGGTCAGGTGCTCGACATCGGCTGCGGCTGGGGGCCGCTCGCCCTCACGGCGGCGCTCGGGACGGCCGATGCGCGCGTCACCGCCGTCGACGTCAACCGCCGCTCGCTCGACCTCACCGCCCGCAACGCGGAGCGCCTCGGCGTCGCCGCTCAGGTGACCGCCCTCGAGCCCGACGACGTGCCGACCACCCTCACGTTCGACGCCATCTGGTCGAACCCGCCGATCCGCATCGGGAAGGCGGCCCTGCACGAGCTGCTCGCGACGTGGCTTCCGCGCCTCGCGCCGGGCGGCGAGGCCTGGCTCGTCGTGCAGCGCAACCTCGGCGCCGACTCGCTCGCGCGGTGGATCGGCGAGCAGGGCTGGGGAGAGATCGAGAAGGTGGCGAGCGCCAAGGGCTTCCGCGTGCTGCGTGTCACCCGCCGTGCCAGCTGAGCGCGCATCGGCCCTTCCCCTCCGAGCACGACAGTGGACCCACCTTCACCCTGAAGCTTGCCGAAAGGATGAAAGTGGGCCCACTCTCGTCAGGGGAAGGGGTTGGCGGAGGTGGTCAGATCCGCTCGCCGCGCTCCGCCGCGTCGGCGATCCGCTCGATCCGCGCCGCGCGCGTCGCCTCCCGCTTGGCGAGCACGAGCTGCGCGAGCGCGTACTTGCGCGCGGACGGCGGGAAGGCGTCGAAGTGTGCGCGGGCGCCGGGTCGCGCCTCGAGCGCCGCGGCGAGGTCGGGCGGGACCACCAGGTCCTCGACGTCGTCGAGCAACGTCCACGATCCGTCCTGCTTCGCCCGCGCGATGGCCGCAGCGCCTGCAGGCTCGATGAGGCCCGCGGCCTCGAGCTCTGCGATGCGCGCCTTGTTGGGCCGCGACCAGCCCGAGCCCTTCTTGCGCGGCGCGCAGTAGAGCATGGTGCGCTCGTCGTCGACCTTGCCCGCCGTCGAGTCGACCCAGCCGAAGCAGAGCAGCTCGCGCACGAGGTCGTCGTACTCCATCTCGACCCGGCCGCTCTTGGCGGTCCAGCGCACCACCCACACGCCCGCGGTGCGGGTGTGGTGGGCGGCGAGCCACGCGCGACACTCGGCCGCGCTCTCGGGATGGATGCGCTCGCGCCCGTCGGGCGCCGCGTCGACGGGGTGCATCGCTCGGCACTCCCCCGGTCAGGCGCGCACGGCGCCCGCGGGCGCCGCCTGAGCCACGACCGAGGGCGAGGCGAGCGACACGTCGACCTCGCCGTCCGCGACCAGCACCGCGGGTCCCTCGAGCACCGTCCGCGTGCCGACCACCCGGACGGTCACCATGCCGCCGGGGACCTCGACGTCCCACACGTCGGGGGCGCCCTCGCCGGCCCACGAACGCACCGCGAGCGCCGCCGCGCAGGCGCCGGTGCCGCAGGACCGCGTCTCGCCCGAGCCGCGCTCGTGCACGCGCATCCGGACCCGCCCCCGCTCCACGCCGTCGCGGACCTCACCGCCGCGGGTGACCACGAACTCGACGTTGGATCCCGCGGGCGGGGTGGGGGTGACGCGCGGCGCAGAGGTCAGGTCCAGCGCCTCGAGCTCGTCGGTCGAGGCCAGCGCCACGACGTGGTGAGGGTTGCCGACGTCGATCGACAGGGCGGGGCGCGCGGGGCTCAGCCCGCCAGCCTCGACCTCCGCGTCGAAGCCGCCGGGCGCATCGGCGATGCGGAACTCCCCCATGCCCACGGCGTAGCGTCCCCCGCCGAGAGCCGTGAGGGTGCGGGTGCCGCCGCGGGTGCCGATCGTGAGGCCGCCGCCCAGCTCGGCGCCGGCCTCACGCTCGAGGAAGGCGGCGAACACGCGAGCGCCGTTGCCGCACATCTCCGACGTGGAGCCGTCCGCGTTCCAGTAGTCCATGAACCACGTGTCGGCGCTGAGGCCGGACCCCGCGGAGAGGTGTCCCGCGCGCACGGCACGAATGACGCCGTCGGCTCCCAGGCCGGCGCGGCGGTCGCACAGGAAGCGCACCAGCTCGGGAGTCAGGTCGATCGCGCCGCGCTCGTCGAAGAGCAGCACGAAGTCGTTCTCCGTGCCGTGGCCCTTGGTGAAGCGCAGGTGAGTCATGCCCTCAGGCTACCTGCGGCGCATCGCCAGGACGGCCGATGCGCGGGCTGGCTCAGCCCTCGACCGCGGCCAGGGCGTCGGTCGCCGCGCGCTCGACGTCCGCGCCGTCGCGTGGGGCGTCGATCCACCGCACTCGCGCGTCGGGGCGGAACCACTTCGCCTGGCGTCGCGCGAGGCGCCGCGTCGACTGCTGGATGAGCGCGCGCGTCTGCTCGACGGTGAGCTCGCCGTCGAGGTGGCGCAGCGTCTCCGCATAGCCCACCGCCCGGCGTGCCGTCACGCCGTCTCTCAGTCCTGCCGCCTCGAGGGACCGCACCTCGTTGACGAGGCCCGCGTCCCACATGTGGTCGACGCGCCTCTCGATGCGCGGGTCGAGCACGTCGTAGTCGAGCCGCAGCCCGATCTGGACCGCCGGGATCTCGTACTCGTGCGTGGGCAGCGTCGACGAGAACGGCCGTCCCGTCAGCTCGATGACCTCGAGCGCACGCACGATGCGCTTGGCGTTCTGCGCGGGGATGCGCGCAGCGGCGTCGGGGTCTGCCGCGGCGAGCTCGCGGTGCAGGATGCCCGGGCCCTCGACCTCCGCCCGTGCCTCGAGGCGGGCCCGCACCTGCGGATCGGTGGGCGGGAACTCGAAGCGGTCGAGCAGCGCACGGACGTACAGGCCCGAGCCGCCGACGACGACGGCCCGTCCGCCGCGCGCGTGGATCGCGTCGATGTCGGCCCGTGCCTCGCGCTGGAAGCGCGCCACCGAGGCGTCCTCCGTGACGTCGAGCGTGTCGAGCTGGTGGTGCGGGATGCCCCGGCGCTCCTCGGCCGTGAGCTTGGCGGTGCCGATGTCCATGCCTCGGTAGAACTGCATCGAGTCAGCGTTGACGACCTCGCCGCCGAGCCTCTCGGCGAGCGCGAGCGACAGCGCGGACTTGCCGGTCGCCGTGGCCCCCACCAGCGCGATCGCACGGGGCGCGGCGACACGGTCGGGTGCGGGCGCCGATGCGCGCTCGGCCTGGGCGCTCACGGGCGGCTCAGGCGCCGCGCGCGGCGTTCGCGGGGCGCAGCGTCGGCATGCCGAGCCCCACGGGGCCGCCGGGCGCCGGGGTGCCGGTGCCGCAGGCGCTGCCGCAACCGCCCGACGTGTGGTCGTGCTCGCCCGACTGCACGCCGTCCCAGGCGTCGCCCGCCCGGGTGCGGCGGACGGCGTAGGTGCCGCCGGCGATGCCGCTGTCCGCGATGAGGTGGTGCGGGGCGCCGTGCGTGACGTCGACCGTGACGAGGTCGCCGGGGCGCGGAGACTCCGCGCCGTCGGGCACGGTGAAGTGCACGAGGCGGTTGTCGGGAGCGCGTCCAGACAGCCTGGCGTGCGCGGAGTCCTTGCGACCTCCGGACGCCTTGCCGGACGAGTCGAGGACGAGCAGCTCGACGGTACGGCCGACGAGGGCCTGGTTCTCCTCGAGCGAGATCCTCTCCTGGAGCTCCTGGAGGCGCCCGAAGCGCTCCTTCATCACGTCCGCCGGGATCTCGGGCAGCTCGTAGGACGGGGTCCCCGGGCGCGGCGAGTATTGGAAGGTGAAGGCGCTCGAGAATCGCGAGGCCTCGACCACCCGCAGGGTGTCCTCGAAGTCTTCGTCCGTCTCGCCCGGGAAGCCGACGATGATGTCGGTGGTGATCGCCGCGTCCGGCATGGCGTCGCGCACCTTGTCGAGGATCCCCAGGAACTTCGACGAGCGGTACGACCGGCGCATGGCGCGCAGCACCGCGTCAGAGCCCGACTGCAGGGGCATGTGCAGGCTGGGCATGACGTTGGGGGTCTCCGCCATCGCCTGGATCACGTCGTCGGTGAACGCCGCAGGGTGGGGCGAGGTGAACCGGACGCGCTCGAGGCCGTCGATGTCGCCGCACGCGCGCAGCAGCTTGGCGAACGCGCCGCGGTCGCCGAACTCGACTCCGTAGGAGTTGACGTTCTGGCCCAGCAACGTGATCTCGACGACGCCCTGAGACACGAGCGCCTCGATCTCGGCGAGGATCTCGCCCGGTCGCCGGTCGCGCTCCTTGCCCCGCAGGCTCGGCACGATGCAGAAGGTGCACGTGTTGTTGCAGCCCACCGAGATCGACACCCAGCCGCTCGCGATGGCATCACGGCGGCTCGGCAGGGTCGAAGGGAAGACCTGGAGCGACTCCTCGATCTCCACCTGCGCCTCAGCGTTGTGCCGGGCGCGGTCGAGCAGGGCGGGCAGCACGTCGAGGTTGTGCGTGCCGAAGACCACATCGACCCACGGCGCCTTCTCCACGATCTCGCCGCGGTCCTTCTGCGCGAGGCAGCCGCCCACGGCGATCTGCATGCCGGGCCGCTCGGCCTTCGCGGAAGCGAGCTGGCCGAGGTTGCCGTAGAGGCGGGTGGCGGCGTTCTCGCGCACCGCGCACGTGTTGATCACGACGACGTCCGCGACGTCTGCCCCCGCGGGCGCGGCGACGTAGCCGGCGCCCTCGAGGAGGCCGGCCATGTGCTCGGAGTCGTGGACGTTCATCTGGCACCCGAGCGTCCGGACGAGGTACGTGGGTGCGAGTGCGGTGTCAGTCATGCCTACCCTGCGACGGCATCCGCGCGTAGCTCACGGATGACGGTCACCTTGATCTCTCCAGCGAAGCTGAAGTCCTTGCTGATGTGCTCAGCAATTGTACGCGCCAGGTCTCGCGTGCCCGCGTCGTCGACGATGTCGGGCTCCACGACGACGCGCACCTCGCGACCGGCTGCCATCGCGACCACCTTGACGACGCCCGCGTGCTCGGCGACCAGGTGCTCGAGGCTCTCCATGCGCTCGACGTAGCCATCGGAGTCCTCGCGGCGGGCGCCGGGGCGCGACGCGGACACCGCGTCGGCGATCTGCACGATCACGGCCTCGAGGGTCTGCTGCGGGACCTCGTCGTGGTGCGCGGCGATGGCGTTCACGACCTCGCCGCTCTCGCCGTGCTCGCGGGCGAGCTGGGCACCGATCGCCGCGTGGGTGCCGTCGCGGTCGTGGCTGAACGCCTTGCCGATGTCGTGCAGGAACGCCGACCGTCGTGCCAGCTCGACGTCGGCGCCGATCTCGCGCGCGATGTCGGCGGCGATGCGCGCCGACTCCACAAGGTGGCTGAGCACGTTCTGGCCGTACGAGGTCCTGAGTCGAAGCCGGCCGAGCGTCGAGACCAGCTCCTGGCTGATGCCGCGCACGCCGGCGCTCTCGATGGCGTCGAGTCCCGCGTCGAGGTGGCGCTGGTCGACGTCGTCGACCGCGCGCGCATACGCGGCCTCGACACGCTGGGGCTGGATGCGGCCGTCCTCGATGAGGTCGCGCAGCGTGACCTCGGCGATCTCCCGGCGCTCCACGTCGAACGACGACAGCTGGACGGCGTTGACTCCGTCCTCGACCATCACGTTGACGCCGGTGAGCGACTCGAAGGCGCGGATGTTGCGCCCCTCGCGTCCGATGATGCGGCCCTTCATCTCCTCGCTCGGGAGGTCGATCCAGGTGGTCGAGGTCTCGGTCACGGCCTCGCCCGTCTGGCGCTGCATCGCCTGCACGAGCACCTCGCGGGCACGCTGCTGGGCCGTCTCGCGAGTCGAGCGCTCGATCCGGCGCACCTCGGACATGGCTGCGTCCTTGGCAGCCTGCACCTGCTCCGCGACGAGGCGTTCGCGCGCCTCCGCCGCCGTGAGCCCGGCGACCGCCGCGAGTGCCTCGCGCTCACGGTGCTCGAGCGAGGAGCGCTGGTCCGCGAGCCGGCGCTCGTCGCGCGCGACCACGGTGGCGCGCTCGTCGAGAGCACGCTGGAACTTCTGCGAGGCGCGCTGATCGCCGGCGAGGTCCTTCTCGCGCTGGGCGACGCGCTCCTCGCGGCGCTGGGCCTCGGAGTGCAGGTCGCGGGCCTCCTCGCGCATCGCCTGCGTCTCCGCGGACGTCGAGCGACGGATCTCCGCGGCCTCGCGCCTGGCGAAGTGCACCACGAGCACGGACGCGAGGAGAAGCAGCAGGGTCGCGACGGTCGCGATCAGCTGTGGCACCGCGGTCCTCCTCGCATCAGGGCATGCTACTCGCCTGCTCTATCGGCACGTTGGAGCTCCTTCACAACCCCGAATGCGACGTCAGGCGAGTATCCCTTGCGCCCGAGCATCGCGACGACCCGTCTGACGCGGGTCTGGTCGTCGTGGCCCTCCAAGGACCTCCAACGCTTGGCCGCGAGGGATCGTGCCGCATCCTGCTCGTCGTCGCCGCTGATCTGCTCGAGCGCCGCCTCGATGTCGTCGTGCTCGAAGCCCTTGCGCCGCAGCTCCTGCGAGATAGCGCGCCGCGAGGCTCCACGTTCGGCGTGACGCGTGCGGGCGATCGATCCGGCGAGCGCGGCGTCGTCGAGCAGCCCCACCTCGAGGTAGCGCGCGATGATCTCGTCGGCGATCGCGGGCTCGACCTCGCGCTTGAGCAGCCCCTCGCGCAGCTGCGAGGACGAGCGCGCTGAGTGCGTGAGGAGCCTCAGCGCGATCTCCCGCGCGCGCTCGGCAGGGTCCACGGGTGTCGTGGGTGCGGACTGCTGCCGAGCGCGCGGGGACATCGATGCGCGACTCAGAAGGTCGCGCGCTCCTTGGCGGCCTTGGCGGCCGCCTGGGTCTCGTCCTCGGGCGCGACCTGCGGCGACTGGTCGCCCTCGCCTGCCGCGACGCCGATGCCGAGCTTGGTCTTGATCTTCTTCTCGATCTCGACCGCGAGCTCCGGGTTGTCCTTGAGGAAGTTGCGGGCGTTCTCCTTGCCCTGGCCGAGCTGGTCGCCCTCGTAGGTGTACCAGGCACCCGACTTCTTCACGAAGCCGTGCTCGACGCCGAGGTCGATGATGCCGCCCTCCTTCGAGATGCCCTGGCCGTAGAGGATGTCGAACTCCGCCTGCTTGAACGGCGGCGCCATCTTGTTCTTCACGACCTTGACGCGGGTGCGGTTGCCGACGGGCTCGGTGCCCTCCTTGAGGGTCTCGATGCGGCGCACGTCGAGGCGCACCGACGAGTAGAACTTCAGCGCCTTGCCGCCCGTGGTGGTCTCGGGCGAGCCGAAGAACACGCCGATCTTCTCGCGCAGCTGGTTGATGAAGATCGCGGTGGTGCCGGTCGTGTTGAGCGCGCCGGTGATCTTGCGCAGCGCC
Organism: Demequina sp. NBRC 110056; assembly: GCF_002090155.1. Classification (GTDB taxonomy): domain Bacteria; phylum Actinomycetota; class Actinomycetes; order Actinomycetales; family Demequinaceae; genus Demequina. The sequence goes on from NZ_BBRM01000002.1 coordinate 788,396, forward strand.
TGCGACATCAGTCGGGCCTGGAGGCCCACGTGACTGTCGCCCATCTCACCCTCGATCTCGGCCTTGGGCACGAGCGCCGCGACCGAGTCGATGACGAGGACGTCGACGCCGCCGGAGCGCACGAGGATGTCCGCGATCTCGAGGGCCTGCTCACCGGTGTCGGGCTGCGACACGATGAGGCTGTCGGTGTCGACGCCGAGCTTCTTCGCGTACTCGGGGTCGAGCGCGTGCTCAGCGTCGATGAACGCTGCGGTGCCACCGGAGCGCTGGACGCTCGCCACCGCGTGCAGGGCGACGGTCGTCTTTCCCGAGGACTCCGGACCGTAGATCTCGACGATGCGGCCCCGCGGAAGCCCGCCGATGCCGAGCGCGATGTCGAGCGCGATCGCGCCCGTGGGGATCGCCTCGACGGCGACGCGCTTCTGCTCGCCCAGGCGCATCGCCGAGCCCTTGCCGAACTGCCTGTCGATCTGTCCGAGCGCTGCCTCCAGCGCCTTCGAGCGGTCTGCCGCCTGTGCCATGTCGTCTCCCAATGCTCTGCGGCATTCCTGCCGCGCCTGACCTTCCATCAGCAACGCTATGACGCGCCTCTGACATCGGCGTCGCGTGGTGCCCGACTCGCTGAGGAGGGGCCGGCGCGACGGCCGTCCTGGGACCAGCGTAATCGAACGCATGTTCGAAGGAAAGCGCACGCGCACGGCGTGTCGCGCGAGCGGCGCGGGCGGCTCGCGGTCAGCGCGGCGGAGGCACGGCGCGCTCGCGCCGTCCCCCGTCGCGACGCTCGAGCGGGACGTCCATCTGATCGCACACGGCGTGCCACACGTCGCGGGGCGCGACCCCGTCAGCCAGGGCCGCATCTGCCGTGCGCGAGTCGAGCCCGTCGAGGGCGAGCTCCCGCGCCAGCGTGCGGGAGTAGGCCTCGCCGAAGACGTCGTCGAGAAGCGCCCAGAACTGGCTGTGGCGCACTAGCGGGCGCGCACCTCGCCGAGCAGCTCGGGAACGGTGTCCGGGATGGTCGGCATGACCGACACGTCGTCGAGCGCCTCGGCGGTCTCGAAGCGGTCGGACACCTCGCGCAGGATCGCGGACATCGGGACGTCCAGCGCCTCACAGATCGAGGCGAGCAGCTCGGAGGAGGCCTCCTTCTGGCCACGCTCGACCTCGGACAGGTAGCCGAGGGAGACACGGGCTCCCGAGGAGATGTCGCGCAGCGTCCTGCCCTGGGTCAGGCGGGCGTCCCTCAGGACGTCGCCGATCTCGTTGCGCAGCACAGGCATGCGGATCCTCCCCGGAGTGGCGCTCAGCTCTTTCACGTCACGTCTAACGCAGGGTACCCCAGCCGTGTTCCCTGAGTCCACGAGGCTCAGGTCACGTTCCGCGCTGAGCGGAACGGCCGATGCGCTCGTCCAACGCCTCGAGCACGAGTCCGAGGGCCGCGGTGACCGCGCCGGCCCTCACCTGGGCGCGGTCACCGGGCACCATGAGGGTCCGCGCCACGGTGCGCCCGTCCGTCGACACGGCGAGGCACACGGTCCCCGGCGCGGCCCCGTCGTGCGCCTCAGGCCCCGCCGCTCCGGTGGTCGCGACGCCCACGTCGGCGCCGGTGACCTCGCGGACTCCCGCGGCCATGGCCGCCGCGGTCGCCTCGGACACGACGCCGTGGTCGCGCAGGAGCGCGGCGTCCACGCCGAGCACGCTGTGCTTGAGCTTCGCGTCGTAGGCGACGACGCCGCCGAGCACCACGGCGGAGGCACCCGGGGTGTCGACGAGAGAGCTGCAGAGCGCTCCCCCGGTCAGCGACTCGGCGGTCGCGAGCGTCACCTGAGCCGCGAGCGCCGCGTCCAGCACCGCGGACGGGGTGACGGGTGCGTCAGGAGCCGGCATCCGCATCGGCCTCCGTGACCGCCGCGGGGGCGCGGGAGGCCCGCGCCGCGGCGACGATGCGGCGGCCGTAGTCGATGCCTGTCACGACCGCCACCACGACAGCGGCGACGAGCGACCACCAGCCGAGGGTGTCGAACCACGCCGGCCCCTCGGGCCACATCAGCAGCGTCAGGGCGAGGAGCTGCAGCACCGTCTTGACCTTGCCCCCCATCGACGCCGCGATCACGGTGTCCGCGGCGACGGCGAGCCGTCCGAGGGTCACGCCGACCTCGCGCACGACCAGGACAGCGAGGGGCCACCACGGGAGCCCGTCGACGATCACCAGGCACGCGAGCCCGCCCAGGATCAGCACCTTGTCCGCGATCGGGTCGGCGAGCTTGCCGAACGAGGACACGACGCCCCAGCGGCGTGCAAGGTAGCCGTCGAGGTAGTCGGTCGCCGCCGCGGCGAGGAAGAGACCCAGGGCCCACCAGCGCATCGGCCCGTCGGCTCCGCCGTCCGCGAGCAGCAGCCACACCACGATCGGCACCGCCACGAGGCGTGCGGCGGTGAGGATGTTGGGGACGGCGGCGCTCACACGCACACCTTAACGGTGGCGGCGTCAGCCGAGGGCGTGCGTCGCGGCGGTGGCGCGGCGCTGGGCCGCGAGGCGCACCGGCGCGTTCACCGCTCCGTAGCCGTCGTACCCGCCGCGGCGCTCGACGAGCTCGACGAACACGTCGCCGACCGCGGGCGTGTAGAGGTGCAGGAACTCGCCGTTCGCGTCGCGGTCGTAGAAGATGCCGAGCTCCCGCAGGTCGGAGAGCAGGTCCGCGTCGAGGCTCGTTCCCCACCGTGCCGCGAGGTCGTCGTAGTAGTTGTCGGGCACCGGCAACGTCTCGAGTCCGCGCGCTCGTGCCGCACGAGCGAGCGCCACGAGGTCCCCGCAGTGGACGGCGACGTGGCGCTGCGGAGTCGGAGCGGTGGGCGGCGCAAGGTTGATCGGGATCCGCACGTCGCCCGACGGTGTGCGCATGACCTGGCTGCGCACGAGGCCCATGGGACCGGGCACGTCCTCGGCCGCCTGCGCCTCGAGCCCGAGCGCGCTGCCGGCAAAGAGCACGGCCTCATCGAACTCCTGCCACGGGAAGCCGAGGTTGACGTGGTCCACGACGCCCGCGAAGGAGCCCTCGGCGCCTCCGCCCACGAACTCCGTCATCCAGGACTCCTCCGCGCGGTGCGAGCTCCAGTAGACCTCGGTCCCGTCGGGAGACGCCACGGCCCGCAGCTCCTGCTCCCCTGCGTAGGTGCGACGGTAGGCACGCGGCGCGCCCAGCGCCTGCGCACGCTCGACCGCCGCGTCGGCGTCCGGCACCTCGAGCCCGATCGCCGACAGTCTCGGCCGTTCGTCGCGGACCTGTTCGTTGAGGATGATGCGGGCGTCACCTGCGGTCCACAGGCGCACGGGCTTGCTGCGATGCCTGCCTCGGAAGGCGAAGCCGCAGCGCTCGAGGAGCGCGTCGAAGCGCTCGAGGTCGGCGCCGCCGATCTCGACGAAGTCGGTGCCCGTCGGAAGCTGCTGGGGCGGCACCGGGACGGCGCCTGTCGCGGTCGAGCCGGCGCGATCCTCGAGCCAGGTGAGCGATCGGCGGGCGTGAGCGGCGGTGCGCACGACGTCCGTCTGGCGGAACGTGTCGTTGAACACCTCGAGAGAGATGGGCCCCGCGTAGCCTGCGGCCTCGACGTGGCGCAAGAACCCCGCGAGGTCGAAGCTGCCCTCTCCCGGGAACAGGCGGTGGTGCCGGCTCCACGACAGGACGTCCATCTGCAGGGCGGGCGCGTCGGCGAGCTGCACGAAGAGGATCCGGTCGCCGGGGATCTCCTCGATCGCGCGCGCATCGTGCCCACGGGACAGGATGTGGAAGCTGTCGAGGCAGACCCCGAGGTTGGGTCGATCCGCGCGACGGACGACGCGCCACGCGTCGCGGTAGTCGCTCACGAACCTTCCCCACGCGAGAGCCTCGTAGGCGAGCCGGATGCCGTGGGCGGCGGCACGGTCCGCGAGCTCGCCCAGCTGGCGCGCCGCGACCGCGTCGTCGCCGATGGTCGCGGTCGCGACGTTCGAGCACACCAGCATGAGGTCCGTGCCGAGCCTGCGCATGACGTCGAACTTCGCCTCCGCGCGTTCGAGCGTGGCCGCGAAGGTCGCATCATCCACGCCCTCGACGTCGCGGAACGGTTGGAACATGTCGATCTCGAGGCCGAGCCGTGCGCACAGCGCGCGGATCTCCTCGGGTGACTCCTCGGCGGCGACCAGGTCCGCGTCCATGATCTCGATGCCGTCGAACCCGGCGGAGGCGCAGGCATGGATCTTCTCCACGAGCCCTCCGGAGAGGCAGACCGTCGCAATTGACGTGCGCATGAGACGCAATGTACCACTCGGTACATTTCTTCGCCGAGGCCCTTGCACCGCTGTGTACCAACCAGTACATTAGCGGCGAGGCGCCTCCCCCGAGGCGCTCAAGACGGAACGAACAAAGGTGTCTCGTGACCGACGATCCACGACGTGAGGGGCAGCCCCGCCCCGTCGCCGCAACCCTGCGCGTCCTCGGCTTCCTCGAGCTCGGCATCGGGGCGTTGTCGCTGCTGACGATCCTGGTGCTCGTGTTCTTCCAGGCCCTGCAGCGCTACCTCCCCATCGACCAGATCGCGTGGACCGGAGAGATCGCGCGGTTCTCGCTGGTGTGGCTCACCTTCGCGGTGATGGGCTGGCTGGTCACGGCACGGGGCCACATCGCGCTCGAGGTCGTCGACACCCTGCCGTGGCCGTCCGTGGTCCGCGCAGCGCAGACCCTCGCGCTCGTGGTCGTCGCCGCGACCGGCGTGGGGCTCGCGCTCGAGGCCTGGGCTCTCGTCGAGACGCAGAGCATCATCAAGTCCCCGGTGCTGAGGATGCCGATGTCGTGGGTGTACATCCCGGTGCTGTTCGGCGCCGCGATGACCGTGGTGCGCGCGCTGCTCGCCGCGTACGAGGTCGCCCGCTACGGCCCTCCCCCGCCGCCGGAGGCGGAGCAGCCCGTGAGCGACGCTCAGGAGGTGGCGTCATGACGCTTGCGCTCCTCGGCATCGGCATCGCCGTGCTGCTCCTGCTGCGCGTGCCCGTCGCCTTCGCGTTCCTGGGACCATCGCTCGTCTACATGGCGATGATGGAGCAGTCCACGGGCTCCGCGCTGCGCCACGTCACCAACTCGGCCGCCAGCTTCCCGCTGCTGGCGGTGCCGCTCTTCGTCCTGCTCGGGACGCTCGCGAACCACACCGGCATCGCGGAGAAGTTCTTCAGGTTCGCTCTCGCCGCTCTCGCCAAGGTGCGCGGAAGCCTCGGGTACGTCGCCGTCGGCACCTCGGTGGGCTTCTCCTGGATGAGCGGCTCGGCGGTCGCCGACGCGGCCGCGCTGGGCAAGGTCCAGATCCCTGCGATGCTCAAGGCGGGCTACTCGCGACGGTTCGCCACGGGCGTGTCCGCCTCGTCGTCGCTCGTCGCCCCCGTCATGCCGCCGTCGATCCCCGCGGTGATCTACGCCGGGCTCGCCGCCGTCTCGACCGGCGCTCTGTTCGCCGCCTCGGTAGTGCCGGCGATCGCGATGGCGGTCGGCCTGTGCATCGTCGTCTTCGTCCTGGTGCGCCGCGATCGGTCGATCACGACGGACACCTTCGACCGCGCCGAGCTGCGGGCCTCGGTGCCGGGTGTCCTGCTGCCGATGCTGGCCCCCATCATCATCCTCGGCGGGATCCTCGGCGGCTTCTTCACCCCCACCGAGGCCGCGGCGATCGGCGTCGTGTGGATCATCATCGTCGGCCTGCTGCACCGGACCCTCAACTGGGGCGGGTTCGCGAGCGCGGTGAAGGACGCCGTCACCACCACCGCCTCGATCATGCTCATCGTCGCGTCAGCATCGCTGCTGGGCTACATCCTGGCGCGCGAGCGGCTGCCGCAGATGCTCACCGAGGCCGTGCTGGCGGTGACGGACAGCCCGATGGTGTTCCTCGCGCTCGCCGCGCTCATGATGCTGATCCTCGGCACCGTCATCGATGCCACCGCGATCCTGGTGCTCGTCGTCCCGATCCTCCTGCCCATCGCCCGCGAGTTCGGCGTGGACCCCATCACCATGGGCGTCCTGCTGATCGTCTCGCTCATGATCGGGCTGCTCACACCGCCGGTCGGCACGGTGCTGTTCGTCACGGCACACGTGTCGAAGACCAAGGTCGGCGAGGTGTTCCGCGGCTCGATCCCGTTCCTCATCCCCTCCGTGTGCATCGTCGCGATCATCATCCTGTTCCCTGACGTCGTCACCTGGCTGCCGAAGGCGCTCGGACTATGACGACACCAGCAGACGCCCGCACCCGCCTCGTCGGGCTCGTCGGCGAGGGAATCTCCACCTCGCTCACGCCGCCGATGCACGAGCGGGAGGGTGCGCGCCACGGCTTCGCGTACGTCTACCGGACGATCGAGCTGACGAACGCGGAGAGCGGGGTCGGCGCCCTGCACGCGCTCCTCGAGTCGGCGAGGAGGCTCGGCTTCGACGGGCTCAACGTCACCCACCCCGTCAAGCGCACCGTGATGGGCGCGCTCGACCGCCTCGCTCCCAGCGCCACCGCCGTCGGCGCGGTCAACACCGTCCTGTTCACGGCCGACGGCGCCGTCGGTCACAACACGGATGTGACGGGGTTCGCCGCGTCGCTGTCGGACGCCGCCGCCGGCCGTTCCTTCGAGCGGGCGGTGCTCGTCGGCGCGGGCGGCGCCGGGTGCGCGGTCGCCGCCGCTCTCGCGGACCGCGGGATCGCCCGGCTCACGATCGTCGACGAGGACACCGCGCGCGCCGCGGAGCTCGCGGACACCGCGACCGGAGTCGGCGAGGCGACGACACGTATGCCGGAGGACGCCGAGGAGGCACTCCGCGGCGCGGACCTGGTGATCAACGCCACCCCCGTCGGCATGGCCCACCTGCCCGGATGCGCCATCGACGTTGATCTCCTCTCCCCCACGACCTTCGTCGCCGACGTCGTCTACCGGCCGGTCGAGACGGAGCTCATCACCCGGGCACGCGCCCGGGGCTGCACCGTCATGACCGGGCTCGGCATGGCGATGCACCAGGCAGCCGACGCGTTCGAGCTGTTCACCTCAGAGACTGCCGATCGGCGCGCCATGCTCGCCGATCTGACAGAGATGGTCGCCGCCGAGGCGGCCGCAACCACTGCCCCAGCGGCACCCATGAAAGGACAGGAACAATGACGTCACCACGTCCGATGCGCACTCGCTGGGTGGCCCTCGCGGCCGCGCCGGCTCTCCTTCTCGCTGCCTGCTCGTCCGAGGACCCGGCCACGGATCCGACCGACAGCGCGGCACCCGAGGAGTCGTCGGCTCCGCCTGCTGAGCAGGAGACCATCGAGCTCACGCTCGCGCACAGCTACACCGAGGACCAGCCGCAGCACGCCTGCGGCGCGCAGGTCATCGCCGACGAGGTCGCCGCCGCGAACGTCGGCCTCACCGTCGAGATCTTCCCGTCGAGCCAGCTCGGCGGCGACGCGGACCGCATCGCGTCCGTCGTCTCCGGCGACATCGACATCGACATCCAGGGCGCCTCCGCTCTGGGCGCGGTCTACGAGCCGATCAGCGTGCTCGACTCGGCGTTCGCCTTCGACGACGAGACCCACCTCGCGGCGTTCATGGCCAGCGAGGAGTCCGGCGTCCTGATCGAGGGCTTCGCCACCGAGACGGGTGTGCAGACCCTCGGCGTCTGGTCCGCCGGAGCGCGCCATTTCACCGCGAACGACCCGATCCGCACCCCCGACGACCTCGAGGGGCTGAGGATGCGCTTCCCCGGATCGCCGCAGTACCTCATGAATGCCGAGGCCCTCGGCGCGACCGCCACCGAGGTCGCATACGAGGAGCTCTACCTGGCGCTGCAACAGGGCACGGTCGACGGCCAGGAGAACCCGATCACCAACATCGACGCCTCGAACCTCAAGGAGGTGCAGGACTACCTGAGCCTGTCCGCGCACCAGCTCAACACGAACCTCGTGATCGTCAGCCCGATCTGGGAGGAGCTCAGCACGGAGCAGCAGGACGCGCTGTCGGCGGCGACCCTCGCCGCCGTCGACGCGGTCACCGCGTGCGTCGCGGAGGCGGAGACCGAGACCCTCGACGCGTGGCGCGCCGAGGGCGAGTGGGAGATCGTCGACGACGTCGACCGCGACGCCTTCTCCGAGATGGCCGTCACGTACCTGGAGGAGACCTTCACGGGCGAGTCGCTCGAGGTCTTCAACGCGATCCGCGCGACCGCGCCCTGACCGGATCCGCGGCGTGGGGACAGTAGCCACCTACTCCGGCGACACCCACGCCGCGGACCTGGGGGTCACGCTCATGCACGAGCACCTGTTCGTGCGACAGCCGGAGCTCGACGGCGTCCTGCCCGATCCCGAGTGGGACGCGCAGGGCGCCGTCGAGCGCGCGGTGGAGCTCCTGAAGCGCCTCTTCGCTCACGGCGTCCGCACCCTCGTGGACCTCACGGTCCCCGGCATCGGACGGGACGCGACCCTGGTCGGCGAGGTCGCCCGCCGTAGCCCGGTCGCGATCGTCGCCTCCACGGGGTGGTACACGACGACCGTCCTCCCACCCGCGCTGCAGGCACAGGGACCCGGCCGTCTCGTCGACGGCCCGGATCTGCTCTCCGCCCTCTTCGTGGCAGACCTCACCCGGGGCATCGCGGGGACCGAGGTGCGCGCGGGGATGATCAAGGTCGCGTCGGCCGGATCGGGGATCACCGAGGACGTGCGGCGGGTGTTCGCCGCGGCAGCGCACGCCCATGCGGAGACGGGCGCGCCCATCACGACGCACTCGGACCCGCTGGCCGGAGGCGGCCCCGATCAGCAGGATCTCCTCGAGTCGCTCGGGGTGGACCTGACGCGCGTGGTGATCGGCCACGCCGGCGATGGGAGCGACCTCACCCTTCTGCGTCGGATCGCGGACCGCGGCTCGTTCTTGGGCTTCGACCGATTCGGCATGGAGCACACGGCGCCGGACGCCCGCCGCGTCGACAACCTCGTCCGGCTCATCGAGCTCGGGTACGCCGATCGCGTGGTGCTCTCGCACGACGCGGCGGTGCACAGCCGGGTGACCCCGCCGTCGTGGCGAGCCACCCACACGCCCCACTGGCACATGGAGCACCTGCATCGGACGATCCTTCCGGCGCTGCGCGAGCGCGGAGTCTCGGAGGGCACCCTCGCCACCATGATGATCGACAATCCGCGTCGAATCCTCGCTGGTCACTAGGGTGGGGAGCGTGACCGAGACACCGCGACGACGCGACGCCGAGCGCACGCGCGCCGAGCTCCTCGACGTGGCGACGGAGGCGTTCGCGGAGTCCGGCTACTCGGGCACCCGCGTCGACGAGATCGCGAGCAGGACCCGCACCACGAAGCGGATGATCTACTACTACTTCGGCGGCAAGGAGCAGCTCTACCTGGCTGTCCTCGAGAAGGCCTACCGCGGGATCCGCGAGGCGGAGGAGTCGCTCCACGTGGGCGACCTCGACCCCGTCGAGGGCGTGCGGCGACTCGCCGAGCTGACCTACGACCACCACCTCAACCACACCGCGTTCATCCGACTCGTCGCGATCGAGAACATCCACCGCGGCGACTTCATCCGACGGCTCGACAGCCTGCGGTCGCTGAACCGCAACGCGCTGGGCATCCTCGACGGGGTGCTCGAGAGAGGCCGTGCGGACGGTTCGCTTCGCACCGACGTGGACCCGCTCGACGTGCACATCGCCATCAGCGCGTACTGCTTCTTCCAGGTCGCCAACCGCCATACCTTCGGGTTTCTGTTCGAGCGCGACATGCTCGACCCGGACCTGCGCGATCACCACCGCTCGATGATCGGCGACATCGTCGTCGGGTGGCTGACCAGCGGGATCGCCGGCCGCTAGCCCGACTCAGGCGGCCCGACCATCGGGAAGCGCACTCGAGATGAGCCGCGCCGCGCGCGCGAGAACTGCCGCCACCGCCCTGGGCGCCTCGGCCTCGCGCGGCAGGACCACCGACAAGGCCGCGACGACCGGCGCCCCGCGCCCGGCGCCCGCTCGCACCGGCACGGCCACCCCGGTCGACGCCTCCGACACCATGCCCGGGCAGATCGCCCACCCCGTCGCACGCACCTCGGCCAGCGCGTGACGCACGGCCTGGGGGTCGACGAGGGTGTGGGCGGTGTGGCGCCGCAACGGGCCCTGCACGACCTGCTCGCGCACGTCATCGGGGGCGTGGGCGAGCAGCACCAGCCCCGATGAGGTCGCGTGCAACGGAAGGCGGCTCGCGACACGGGCGATGTTGAGGCCCGCCTGCGGGTCGGAGAGCCGCTCGACGATGAGCGCCTCGCCGTTCTCCAGGACGGCAAGCTGCGTGTGCTCGCGGATGCTCGCCTGCACCTGCTCCATCGGTCCGCGCGCCGCCTCGCGCAGGCGCAGCACCTCGGAGCCACGGTGGGCGAGCTCCCACAGCCGCAGCCCGAGTCGCACCTCGCCTCGCGGGTCGCGGTCGAGCAGGCCTGCAGTCGTGAGGTCCTCGACGATCCGGTGCGCGGTCGACATCGGGAGGTGGGCGCGACGCGCGATCTCCGACGGGGTCTGCGCCGTGCGGTCCGACGAGAAGGTCGCCAGGACGCGCACGAGTCTCTCCGTCACCGACTCGCCGCTCGCAGAGTTCGCCACCGCGCCTCACCTCGCTTCCCGTTCAATGAGAACTTTCACTCCTCGCGACGCTACTCGCACGACACTGAGAGGGCAACGAAGCCGCACGAAGGAGCCACGATGGCAACAGTCCCCACGGTCGCGCCCGAGAGGGCGCCCGCGCCCGACACCGTCCCGACGCAGGCCGACATGAGCGCCGCGATCGCCCGGCGCCACCGCGAGCTCGCGGCGCTCGGCGACTCCGCCCCCGCGACCGCCGTCGACTTCGCGCCGTATCGCTCGAGCCTGCTGCGCCATCCCACCAAGAATCCGCGCCTGGCGGACCCCGAGGCGGTCGAGCTGCACTCCCCCGCATTCGGCGAGCACGACGTCGCTGGCGTCGAGGCGGACCTGACCGCGCATCACACCGGTGAGCCGCAGGGCGAGCGCATGACGGTCACCGGAACGCTCATGGACGGCCGCGGGAGGCCGCTGCGATCCCAGCTGGTCGAGGTGTGGCAGGCGAACGCGTCGGGCCGCTACGTGCACCAACGTGACCGCCACGCCGCCCCGCTCGACCCCCACTTCACCGGCGCGGGGCGCATCATCACGGACGACCAGGGCCGCTACTCGTTCACGACGATCAAGCCCGGCGCGTACCCGTGGCGCAACCACGCGAACGCCTGGCGTCCGGCGCACATCCACTTCTCGGTCTTCGGCCGCGCGTTCCTCCAGCGCCTCGTCACCCAGATGTACTTCCCGGGGGACCCCATGTTCCCCCTGGACCCCATCTACAACTCGATCCACCGCCAGGCCGATCGCGACCGACTGGTCGCCGCCTACGACCACGACGCGAACGTGCCGGAGTTCTCGATCGCCTACCGGTTCGACATCGTGGTGGACGGACCCGACGCGACGTGGTTCGAGCGGGACGGGGAGCCGGCATGAGCGCATCGGACGTCAGCCTCGCTCCGACGCCGCACCAGACGGTCGGACCCTTCTTCGCGTTCGGGCTCGAGTATCCCGACATGCATCAGGTCGCCCACCCCCACAGCGACGGCGCCATCACGCTCAGCGGACGCCTCCTCGACGGCGCCGGCGCGCCGGTGCCGGACGGGGTCATCGAGATCTTCTCGGCGACAGCCGGGGGCGAGATCCCGCGCGAGCGCGGGAGCCTCAGACGGGACGGCCTGCGCTTCACGGGCTTCGGGCGCGCCTTCACGGACGACGACGGCCGCTACCTGTTCTGGACCACGGAGCCGGCGCCCACCGCGGCCGGCGGAGCGGCGTTCTTCGCCGTCGGCGTGTTCGCGCGGGGTCTCTCGGCGCGCCTGGCCACCCGCATCTATGTCCCTGGCGACGCCGATGCGCTCGCGAGCGACCCGCTCCTGGCCTCGCTCGATCAGGACGAGGCGGCGACGTTGACGGCCGTCCGCACCGCCGAGGGCCATCTGGTCCACGACATTCGCCTTCAGGGCGAACGGGAGACGGTGTTCCTTGTCTTCTGAGCAGTTCCACGCGCACGCGCCGCTCCTCGACCCCCTCCGGGCGTCCGATGCGAGTGGCGCGGCCGATGCGGGAGGCACCTCCGATGCCGCCGTGGTCGCGGCGATGGTCGAGGTCGAGGTCGCTCTGGTCGAGGCGTGGGCCGAGTCCGTGCCGAGCGCGGCCGTCGCGGCCGAGCGGATTCGCGCAAGCGTCGACGCGCCCGGCTCGCCCTTCGCGAGCGACTCGCTCGCATGCACCGCCTCCGAGCTCGCACGCGCATCGGCGGGCTCCGGCGCGCCCGTGCTGCCTCTGGTCGACCTGCTGCGCGCCGAGGCGCCCCCGGAGGCCCGGCGCTGGGTCCACCGCGGCCCGACCACCCAGGACGTCGTCGACTCCGCGCTGATGGTGGTCGCGCGGACGGCCGCCGCCAGCATCGACGCGGCACTCGCCGCGACGGTCACGGAGCTCAGGAGGCGCGCGGCGCTCCACGCGAGCGACCTCGCGGTCGCGCGAACGCTGACGCAGCCCGCAGTCCCCACCACCCTCGGCGCACGCTTCGACGCGTGGGCCGCGATGGTCGAGCAGGCCCGCGTCGGACTGCTCGGCGCCGCCCGCCTCCCCGTCCAGCTCGGCGGAGCGGGAGGCACGCTCGCCTCGTTCGTCGAGATCTCGCGAGCGGAGGGACTCGCGGTGGAGGACGCCCGCCTCGCCGCAGCGACCCTGCCCGCCGCGCTCGCCGAGAGGCTCGGCCTGGAGACGCCCGCGGGTCCGTGGCACACCTCCCGCGGGCCCGTCACCGCTCTCGGGGACGCGCTCGTGAGGTGCACCGATGCGCTGGGAACCATCGCGAGCGATGTCGCGCTGCTCGGACGGCCGGAGATCGGCGAGGTGATCGACACCTCGGGCGGCGGCTCATCGGCGATGCCCCACAAGCGCAACCCCGTCCGCGCGGTGCTCGTGCGCGCCGGAGCCCTCCGCGCCCCCGCGCTGGCCATGACGCTCCACACCTGCGCCGCGACCGCGATCGATGAGCGACCCGACGGAGCGTGGCACGCCGAGTGGCGCCCGCTCCAGGAGCTGCTCGCCCTCACCGTCGCGAGCGCGGTCACCGGGCAGGCACTCGTCGAGGGCCTCGCCGTGGACCCCGTGGCCGCGCGGGCGCACGTCGACAGCGCCGGCGCGGCGCTCCTGAGCGAGCGCATCGCCGCGCACCTGCGCGACGCGCTCGCTCCCGACGCGCTGGCACGCGTCACCGCTGCCCTCGGCTCTCGCGAAGAGGCCCATGCCGCCATCGCCGCCGAGACCGCGTGGGAGTCGGACAGGATCGACGAGCTCCTCGATCCGCACTCGTATCTGGGGCTCGTCGACCCCGCTCACGTGCGAGGCGGCCGGCCGTGACGACCGTCTCGATTCGCGTGGACGCCCACGGGGCGGACGCCGCGCGGCCGCCGCTGGTGCTCGGCCCCTCGCTCGGCACGGTCTCCGCGCAGGTGTGGGAGGACGCGGAGGCACGGCTCGCGGCACGGTTCACGCTGGTCCACTGGGACCTGCCGGGCCATGGGACCGCGCCGGCGTCCGACTCTCCCTTCACCGTCGCCGACCTGGCCGATGCGCTCGCCGCGGCGCTGCCTGGTCCGGTGGCCTACGCCGGCGTGTCGCTCGGCGGCGCCGTCGGTCTCGAGCTCGCACGGCGCCACCCTCACCTCGTGGCCTCGTTGGCGGTGGTGTGCTCCGCCGCCGCGTTCGGCGAGCCGCAGGCGTGGGAGGACCGGGCCGCGCAGGTGAGGTCGACCGGGACGGCGGCGCTCGTCACGGGCGCCGCCTCACGATGGTTCGCGCCCGAGACCATCGGCCGTCGACCGGACCTCGTCGGCCGTCTCCTGCACGGCCTGCGGGACGCGGACGACGCATCGTACGCACGATGCTGCGAGGCACTCGCCCGCTTCGACGCCCGCGAGCACCTGGGCGAGGTCGAGGCTCCCACGCTCGCACTGTGGGGCGACCTCGATCCCGTCACTCCGGAGGCCTGCGCCGCCGAGGTCGCGCACGGGGTGCGCCGCGGTCGAGCGCAGGGCATCGCAGGCGCCTCACACCTCGCCCCCGTCGATGCGCCGCAGGCGGTCGCCGACGCGCTCATCACCCACCTGGAGGGACACCCATGACCGACGGTCCAGCCGACCTCTCGGACAGCGAGCGCCGCGAGCGCGGCATGGCGGTGCGCCGGGCCGTGCTCTCCGACGCGCACGTCGACGCCGCAGGGCGGCGCGCGTCCGACTTCACCGCGGACTTCCAGGACTTCATCACGCGCACCGCGTGGGGCGATGTGTGGTCGCGGCCCGGCCTGAGCCGGCGCGACCGTTCCATCGCCGTGCTCAGCCAGCTCATCGCACTCGGCCACCACCACGAGCTCGAGATGCACGTGCGCGCAGCACTCCGCAACGGGCTCACGGTGGACGAGATCAAAGAGGTGATCCTGCAGTCCGCCATCTACGCCGGAGTGCCCGCCGCGCACCAGGCGTTCGCGGTCGCCGAGCGCGCGCTCCGTGCCGACGAGACCAGCGATGACGGCCACCCCGGCACCGCACAGACGCTAGACTGACCGCATAGCGCAGGCTCGTTCGCTTTGCGAACGCGCGTGAGGTCGTGAGGCCCTGCGCATCGCATCACCCAAAGGAGAGTCCATGATCGACAAGCGCCGCGACACCGTCACCGAGGCCCTCGAGGACATCCACGATGGCGCGGTGATCCTCGTCGGCGGATTCGGGCGCGCCGGCCAACCGGTCGAGCTCATCGACGGCCTCATCGCCCAGGGCGCTCGCGACCTCACCGTCGTGAACAACAACGCCGGCAACGGCGATACGGGGCTCGCTGCGCTGCTCGCGGCCGGACGCGTGCGCAAGATGGTGTGCTCGTTCCCCCGTCAACACGATTCGTGGGTCTTCGACGGCCTCTACCGCGCAGGCGAGGTCGAGCTCGAGCTGGTCCCCCAGGGCACCCTCGCGGAACGCATCCGCGCCGCCGGCGCCGGCATCCCTGCCTTCTACTGCCCGACGGGCGTCGGCACCCCGCTGGCCGAGGGCAAGGAGTCGCGGGTCATCGACGGCAGGGAGCACGTGCTCGAGCACGCCCTCGCCGCTGACTACGCCCTCATCGCGGGGCTCGCGGCCGACCGCTGGGGCAACCTCGTGTTCCGCAGGACGGCGCGCAACTTCGGGCCGATCATGGCGACGGCCGCACGCACGACGATCGCCCAGGTCGACGAGATCGTGGAGCTGGGCGCGCTCGACCCCGAGGCGATCGTCACCCCGGGCGTCCACGTCGACCGCGTGGTCGAGGTCGGCGAGCGCCCGTGGCTCCGCGACGGCGCATTCGTCGGAGGCGTCACGGTCAACGGCGAGCCACTGTCACAGCCCACGACGAAGGAGGCCACGGCATGACGACGCCCCAGCGCCCGACCGGGCTCAGCCGAGCGGAGGTCGCCGCCAAGGTCGCCGCGGCCATCCCCGACGGCGCGTGCGTCAACCTCGGCATCGGCGCCCCCACGGCCGTCGCCGACCACCTCCCGGACGGGGTCGAGATCATGCTCCACACCGAGAACGGCATGCTCGGAATGGGCGCCGCGCCTGCGCCCGAGCACGTCGACCCGGACCTCATCAACGCCGGCAAGCAGGCTGTCACGGCCGTGCTGGGCGCCTCCTACTTCCACCACGCGGACTCCTTCGCCATGATGCGCGGGGGCCACGTCGACCTCTGCGTCCTCGGCGCCTACCAGGTCTCCCAGCGAGGAGACCTCGCCAACTGGTCCACCGGAGCGCCCGGCGCGATCCCCGCCGTCGGCGGCGCGATGGACCTGGCCACCGGCGCGCGCGAGGTCGTGGTCATGACGGACCTGCTCACCCGCGACGGCACCCCCAAGCTCGTGCAGGACTGCACCTATCCCCTGACGGGGGTCGCGTGCGTCACCCGGGTGTTCACCGACCATGGGGCGTTCACCATCACCGACGGGCGCTTCGCGCTCGACGAGATCTACGGCGACGCGGACGTCCGTTGGCTGCGCGCCACGCTCGACCTCGACCTCGTCGACGCTCGACAGGAGGACCAGACATGAGCACGGCGCCGGTGATCTACGACGCGGTGCGCACGCCCTTCGGACGCCACGGGCGCGGGCTGGCGCAGGTGCGTCCGGACGACCTCGCGGCGACCGTGATCGGCGCGATCGTCGAGCGGTCGGGACTCGACCCGGCCTCGATCGACGACGTCATCATGGGCGACGCGAACCAGGCAGGCGAGGACAACCGCGACGTGGCGCGCTTCGGCGCTCTGCTCGCGGGCCTCCCGACGAGCGTGCCCGGCACCACGGTCAACCGCCTGTGCGGATCGAGCCTCGACGCGATCATCCACGCGAGCCGAGCAGTCATCGCCGAGGACGCGTCGCTCGTCGTCGCGGGCGGCGTGGAGTCGATGACGCGCGCACCCTTCGTCCTCGAGAAGTCGCCCCGCGCCTTCCCGGCGGCGAACCAGACCCTGTGGAGCACCTCCATCGGGTGGCGCATGGTCAACCCCCGCTTCCCAGCGGAGTGGTCGATCTCGAACGGCGAGAGCGCGGAGCGGCTCGCGAGCATCTACGGGATCTCCCGCGAGGACCAGGACGCGTTCGCTGTCCGCAGCCATCGGCTCGCGGCGCTGGCGTGGGACGAGGGCGTGTTCGACGACGAGATCGTCCAGATCGCTGAACATCCGCTGCCGCGCGACGAGTCGATCCGGCCCGACTCGTCCTCGGAGGCGCTCGCGACCCTATCGCCGGCCTTCGCGGCGGACGGCACGGTCACCGCCGGCAACTCGTCTCCGCTGAGCGACGGCGCGAGCGCGATCCTCGTGGGCGCGCCAGGCGCGCTCGACGTGGAGCCGCTCGCCACCATCACCGGGCGCGGCGTCGCCGGCAACGACCCCGACGTCTTCGGCGTCGCACCGGTCGAGGCCGCGAACCGTGCCCTCGCACGCGCCGGAAGGACCTGGGACGACGTGGACGTCGTCGAGCTCAACGAGGCCTTCGCCTCGCAGTCGCTCGCCTGCCTGCGGCTGTGGCCCGACCTCGACCCCGAGCGGCTCAACGTCCACGGAGGCGCCATCGCCATCGGGCACCCGCTCGGCGCGTCGGGGGCGCGTATCGTGGGCCGCGCGGCTCACCACCTGGCGAGCCGCGGCGGCGGCGTGGCCGTCGCCGCGATCTGCATCGGCGTGGGCCAGGGCCTCGCCGTCGTCATCGAGAGGTAGGGATGGACGACTCCACCGCCGCGACCTCCGAGGACTCCGCGACCTTCGTCCAGTCCCTCGCCCGCGGCCTCAGCGTGATCCGGGCCTTCTCGGGCGAGCGTCCGGCGATGACGCTCTCGGAGGTGGCCGAGCACGCGGGCATCTCTCGCGCCGCCGCGCGGCGCTTCCTGCTCACCCTCGAGTCCCTGGGCTACGTCACGAGCGAGGCCCGCGCCTATCGCCTGACGCCGCAGGTGCTCGAGCTGGGCGTCAGCTACCTGTCGTCGCTGTCCCTCCCGGAGGTGGCCCAGCCCCACCTGGAGGCGCTCGCCGCAGAGCTGGGAGAGTCCGTCTCGGCCGCCGTGCTCGACGGCGCTCGGATCGTCTACGTGGCGCGTGCGGAGGCGCGACGCATCATGAGCGTGCGCATCGCCGTCGGCACCCACTTCCCGGCACACGCCGCCGCCATGGGACGCGTCCTGCTCGCGTCCCTCCCGGAGGACGCGTGGGAGGAGCGCCTGCGTCAGACGGGCCTCGCAAGGCTCACCAGCCGCACCGAGATCGACCTCTCGACGCTGCTCGGCGTCCTGCGGGAGACGATGGTCCACGGGTGGGCCGCCGTGGACGGGGAGCTCGAAGAGGGCCTGCGGTCGGTGGCCGTGCCCGTGCGCGGCCCGCACGGCATCGTCGCCGCCATCAACGTCGCGACCGGAGCGGGCGCACCCCGCGACGCGGAGACCACCGAGGGCTTCGTCCACGCGCTGCAGCGCACCGCCCGCGCCATCGAGGACGAGATGCGCCGCGTGTCCCTCACGCACAGCTGACCGAGGCAACCCTCCCGCTCCGCGATAATGGGCGCCATGCCGTCGCAGCCGCCCGTCCACGCCAGCAGCCACCCGCGGCGCTGGGCCGGTCCGCTCACCGGCGGCATCCTCGGCATCGGCCTCGCGGTGATCGGATGGGCCGCGATCGCCGGCACGGGCGCCGGCGAGGACAACACCCCCGCGGACCTCGCCGACGCCCCCACCGCGGCCGGCGACCCCTCTCCGACCGCCCCTTCAAGCGCATCGGCGCCACCCCCCGTCGAGCCGAGCGAGACTCCGGAGCCCGAGCCGGACGTGACCTTCACCCTCGTCGCAGGAGGCGACATCCTCACGCACGGGCCCGTGCTGCGCTCTGCCCAGCGCGCGGCAGGCGGCTCGGGCTACGACTTCGCCCCGCTCATGGAGAACGTGCGGCCGTACGTCAGCGGCGCGGACCTGGCGATCTGCCACATCGAGGTGCCGATCGCTCCCGAGGGGACGCAGCCCAGCGGCTACCCGGTGTTCGGCGCGCCGCAGGAGCTCATCCCGGCGCTCGACGCTGAGGGCTGGACCGGTTGCTCCGTAGCGTCGAACCACTCGGTCGACCGCGGCTTCGCGGGGCTCGAGGCGACGCTCGACGCGTTCGACGCGGCGCGCATGGGCCACTCGGGCACCGCGCGCACCGAGACCGAGCAGCTGTCGACGCAGCTGTACTCCGTGCGCTCCGAGGGACGCGTGGTCGACGTCGCCTCGATCTCCTTCACCTACGGCCTCAACGGGCTGCCCAAGCCCGAGGGCAAGCCCTGGGCGGTCGACACCTTCAATGCGGACGACGCGAACGTGACGCCCATCCTCGAGGCGGCGCAGCGCGCTCGCGACGAAGGCGCCGACGTCGTCGTCGCGTCGGTCCACTGCTGCGTCGAGTACCGCACCGAGCCCACCGACGCGCAACGGTCCATCGCCTCGCAGATCGCGGACTCCGGCCTCGTGGACCTCTACATCGGCCACCACGCGCACGTCCCGCAGCCCATCGAGCTGCTGCCCGGCGGCCCGTCCGGCAAGGGCATGTGGACCGCCTTCGGCCACGGCAACTTCCTGTCGAACCAGGACACGCAGTGCTGCGTGGCGGCGAGCAACTCGGGCTACATCACCACCTCGACCATCACCGTGGACCCCGAGGGCGGGGTCGACGTGTCCGTCGAGTGGACCGGCGTCACGGTCGACCGCCTCGACTCGCACACCATGCAGGTGCTGCGCGACATCGTGGACACCGGATCGGCGAGCGTCAGCGCGGCCGAGGCGAAGGCTCGCTTGGCCCGCGTCGCCGACGCGGTGGGCGACGAGGCGCCCGAGCGCACCTCCCCGCCCGAGCAGCTCGCCGACAACGGGTACGCGCACCTGCGGTGGTGGCAGCCGGGGGCGTAGGTCCCGCGCGGTCGCGCCAGGGCGCCGGGTCCTGGTGGCTTCGCGCCGATGCGCGCGCTGGGTTCGGCGGGGACCGTGCCGTTCGCGTGGGCTCGCCCGGGCGTGGACCGTGGCCTGCGCGCCGTGCGGGCGGCCTGCACATCCGGGGGCGGGCTCAGCCCAGGCGGTCCTCGGCGAACGCCGCGTCGTGCTCCTGCGGCCGCGGGTCGATGAGGCTCGTGGTGAACTGCGGCCGCGACTCCCCCACCGCTCCCGCGGGCTGGGCGACGCCGAAGAGCCAGCCCTGGCCGTAACGCCAGCCGCAGTTGGCCAGGAACTCGGCCTGCGCCTCGGTCTCGATGCCCTCGGCGATCGTGGCGAGCCCCAGCTCGCGCGCGAGGGCGCCCAGGGCGCGCGAGACGCGCGCGCCCGCCGGGTCCTCGGGGATGCCGGCGACGAAGGACATGTCGAGCTTCACGCCGGACACGGGCAGGTCGCGCAGGTAGCTCAGCGGGGACACGCCCGTGCCGAAGTCGTCGAGCAGGATGGGCACGCCCGCGTTGCGCAGCTCGGTGAGCTCGTGGCGGATGCGCGTGTTCGGCGCCACCAGCGACGCCTCGGTGAGCTCGACCACGAGCCGCTGCGGGCTCAGGTGGTAGCGGCCGATCGCGCTGAGGACGCGGTCCGCGAACTCCGAGTCGCCCAGCTGGTCGGCGCTGACGTTGAGCGACACCCAGGTGGTGGTCGACGGGCCGTGCGCGAGGAACTCCGCGGCCTGGTCGACGAGCGCCGTGCCGAGCGCCACGGACAGGTTCTTGTCCTCGATGAGCGGCAGGAACGCCGACGGCAGCAGCAGCCCCCGCGTCGGGTGCTGCCAGCGGACGAGCGCCTCGTAGCCGACGATGGTGCGCGTCGCGAGCTCGAGGATGGGCTGATAGTGCAGCACCAGCTGGCGCGCCTCGATGGCGGCCACGAGGTCCTGCGCGAGCGCCGACTGCGCGTCGGTGGTGGTCCGCATCGACGGCTCGTACACCTCGGTGCGCGACTTGCCGGTGGACTTCGCCCGGTACATCGCGGCGTCGGCGGCGCTCAGCAGGCTGGGCGCGCCGCCGGAGGTGGTCTCCTCGTCGGCCATCGCGATGCCCACGGACGCGTGGAGCGTGATCTGGTGGCGCTTCACCTGCACGGGGCGCTTGAGGCCCTGGTGGATCGCGCCGGCGATCTCGAACAGCGCCTTCGAGCAGTCGGGGTCCTGGACCACGATGACGAACTCGTCGCCGCCGATGCGCGCGACCGTGCCGCGGCCCGCCGCGGCGGTGCGCAGGATGCCGGCGACGTGGACGAGGGCATTGTCACCCATCGCGTGACCGAAGCGGTCGTTGAGGCCCTTGAAGCCGTCGAGGTCGACGGCGATGACGCCCACCCGCGCCTCGGCGTCGGGCTGCTCGAGGACGTTCTGGAGCACGTCCTGCAGCAACGTGCGGTTCGCGAGGCCCGTCAGCGGGTCGTGCATGGCGCGGTGGGCCATGAGCTCGGAGTGCATGCGGTCGTCCGTCGAGTCGCGCACCTGCACCACGTAGTGGTCGGGAGCGCCGCCGGCATACCTGACGAGGCCCACGTCGAGAACGGCCCACACCACGTTGCCGTCGGCGCGCACGTAGCGCTTCTCCACCGAGAAGCGGTTGGAGTGGCCGTCGTACAGCCGCTGCAGCTGGTCGCGCTCGGCGTGCAGGTCCTGCGGGTGGCTGAGGGCCGAGAACGGCGTGCCGCGCAGCGCGGACACCGTTGAGCCCATCATCTCCGCGAAGGCACGGTTGACCTCCATGAGACGCCACTCGAGGTCCACGAGCGCCATGCCCACGGGGGCGTTCTCCATCGCCTTGCGGAACTGGGCGTCGGAGCGGTTGAGCGCCTCGGCGGCCTCGCGCAGGCCTGAGGTGTCCATCATCGTGACGACCGTGACGGGACCCTCGTCCAGGCTGTCCGGCACCACCCGCGCGCGCACCTGGATCCAGCGCACGTCGTCCGCGCCGCGGCGTCCGGGGACGCCGACGATCCGCGGGTTCTCGTCGGTCCTGCCGATGCCGAACGCCTCCCGCAGCAGGATCGGTCGCAGCTGGTCGTCGACCGCGCGAAGGTTGAGCCTCGCGATCGGCAGGCCCACCGCATCGGCCCTGTTGACGTCGAGGATGCTCGCGGCGACGTCGGACATCAGGGCGATCTCGTCGGCCTGCGTGATGATGAGGACGCCGTCACGCGCCGAGGACAGCACCGCGTCGAACTGACTGCGGAGCTGGCGCTCGCGGGCGAGCATGGTGTCGCGGACCTTGCGCGCCTTGTAGGAGCGCCAGAAGGAGTAGAAGGCCAGGGCAGCAAGACCCAGCGCGAGCACCGTGACCGTGATGGCCACGGCAGGCTGCTCGAGCTGATCTACGACTGACCCCATGGCTCTCCCTCAGCATCGTCATCGAACGCCGGAGTCTCCACGGTAGTGGGTGACTCCCCTCGCAGAATAGCGAGCGTCGACGCCAATTCGTCAGGAGTGACCAATACCTCACGAGCCTTCGAGCCTTGCGACGGCCCTACTATCTCGCGGGTCTCGAGCAGATCCATGAGCCGGCCGGCCTTCGCGAAGCCCATCTTGAGCTTGCGCTGGAGCATGGAGGTCGAGCCCAGCTGGGTGCTGATGACGAGCTCCGCCGCGGCGATCAGGTCGTCGAGGTCGTCGCCAATGTCCTCGGCCACCGCGGCGGCACCGCCCTGCGGCTGGGTGACGTCCTCGCGGTACACCGGGTTCGCCTGGTTCTTCACGTGGTCGACGGCCGCGTGGATCTCGGACTCCGACACCCACGAGCCCTGCACGCGCATCGGCTTCGACTCCCCCATCGGCATGAAGAGCGCGTCGCCCTGGCCGATGAGCTTCTCCGCGCCGGGCATGTCGAGCACGACGCGGGAGTCGGCGAGCGAGCTCGTCGCGAACGCCAGGCGGCTCGGCACGTTGGCCTTGATGGTGCCCGTGATGATGTCCACCGACGGGCGCTGCGTCGCGAGCACCAGGTGGATGCCGGCGGCGCGCGCGAGCTGGGTGATGCGCTGGATCGACTCGTCCACGTCGCGGGGCGCGACCATCATGAGGTCGGCGAGCTCGTCGACGATCACCAGCAGGTACGGGTACGTCGTGATCTTGCGCTCGGAGCCGGGCAGCGGCTTGACCTTGCCAGCGCGCACCGCCTTGTTGAAGTCGTCGATGTGCTTGAAGCCGAACAGCGCCAGGTCGTCGTACCTCATGTCCATCTCCTTCACGACCCACTCGAGGGCCTGGGCGGCCTTCTTGGGATCGGTGATGATGGGCGTGATGAGGTGCGGGATGCCTTCGTAGATGGTGAGCTCGACGCGCTTGGGGTCCACGAGCACCATGCGCACCTCGTTGGGGGTGGCGCGCATGAGGATCGAGGTGATCATCGAGTTGACGAACGAGGACTTTCCGGCGCCGGTGGCACCTGCGACGAGCAGGTGCGGCATCTTCGCGAGGTTCGCCAGCACGAAGCCGCCCTCGACGTCCTTGCCGATGCCGATCGCCATGGGGTGGTCGTTCTTGGTCGCCGTGGGAGAGCGCAGCACGTCACCCAGCGAGACCGTCTCGCGATCCACGTTGGGGATCTCGATGCCGATGGCCTTCTTGCCCGGGATGGGCGACAGGATGCGCACGTCGGGGCTCGCGACGGCGTAGGCGATGTTCTTCGACAGGTTGGTGATGCGCTCGACCTTGACGCCCTGCCCGAGCTCGACCTCGTACCGCGTGACGGTCGGGCCGCGCGTGAAGCCCGTCACCTGCGCGTCGACGCCGAAGTCCTCGAGGACTGCGCTGAGCGCCTCGACCACGCGGTCGTTGGCCGCGGAGCGGGTCTTGTGCGGGGCACCCTTGGCGAGCACCTCCATGTCGGGCAGCACGTACGGGTTGGAGTTCTCGAGCTCGCCCTGCTCGCCCGTGGGGACGATGCTCGTGGCGGGGGGCGCGTTGCGCTCGGGGGCCACGTCGGCCAGCACGTCGTACCCAGCGGTGTCGACGTCCTCGCCCGCGGGGTCGTACGGCGACAGCGAGCGCGTCTCGAGGACCTCGGTGCCGGCCATGCCCGCTCCAGCGCCCTTGCCGCCCAGATCGTTGCCGTGCGGCGGTGTCGCCGCGCTCGCCGCGCTGCCCGGGTTGATGATCTCGTCGAACTCGGTGTGGTCGATGCTCGCGGCGTGCGCGAACGCCTCGTCCGCCTCGTACCCGTCGAGCGCGTCGTCCTGGGCCTGCGCGGACTTGCCGCGGCTGAGCAGGCGGCGCCTGTGCTTGGGCTCCTTCTGCGGGATGCGATCGAGGGTGCGGTGCTCGGGCAGGTCGAGGTAGTCCTCGGCCTCCTCGTCGCGCCCGCGCAGCCGGCCGACGAAGGCGCGCACGTGCGCGACGACCTCGCGGATGGGCTTGCCGATGATGATGAGCACGCCGAGCAGTCCCAGCAGGATCAGGACGACCACGGCCAGCGGAGCCGTCAGCGCCCACGCGAGCGGCGTGCCGACCAGGTAGCCGAGGATGCCGCCGGCGTCCTGGATCGCCTCGAGCCCGTCCTCGTTGGGGCTGGGACGGCCAGCGTTGATCTGGATGAGGCCGTCGATCGTCAGCACCAGGATGACCGCGCCGAGGGTGATGCGGTGGTTCGCCTCCTCCTCGCCCGGCGCGCGGAACAGCCGGACCGCGAAGGCGAGCAGGACGATCGGGATCGCGAAGGCGAGCACGCCGAAGGTGCCGGCGACGACCCAGTGGATGGCGACACCCACCCACGACTCGAGGCCCCACCACTCGCGCGCGGCGATGAGGATCGCGGCGATGACGAGGGTGATCGCGAGCCCGTCGCGCCTCACCTCGGGGCTGACCTCCTTGGCGCCGTGACCGATTGAGCGGACCGAGCCGCCCACCGCGCCGGACACGCCGCGCCCCATCGCCGCGACGCCGCGCAGGACCGCGGGCGCGGGCTTCTTCTCGGGCGCCTTGGAGCGTGACGCCGGTGACTTCGGGCGCGTGCTCGTAGAACGTGACTGAGCCATGGTTCCGGACGCTACCCGCGCATCGGCGCTTTGCACGGTTGCCACCCCGCGTGCGCCCACACCCCGCGATCCCCTTGCCGAGTTCGTGTAGGCCTCGCCCACATTCAGGCGCGCGCGGCACCCAGCGTGGAGCGTAGGGCTCCGCTTCATCGATGCAACGGCACCAGCACCCGCTCCTCGCATACCGCGATCGCGGGTACCTCTACCGTGCCGTTCGCGTCGGGCTCCTTCGCGACGTCCCAACCGGGCCAGTTCAACTCCTGCGTGACCCATGCGTCCACGAGAGGGTCCTCAGCTTCCAGGCACGCGACCATGTCCTCGATCGCGGCTGCGAACTCTGCCTCGGATACTTCGGCCCGGTCATACGGCCAGTCGACCGTGTTCTCGGGTGGCGCGGAGGCGACCTCCACAGCGGTGCCCGTCGCCCCGTTGATCAACGTCCGGCTATCCAGCGGCTCCGCCAGTTGCACGACGACGTAGTCCTGGCAGTCGTCGCCCGCGCTCTCGATCAGCCCGCCGCTGCCCGACGGCGTCACCGTCACCTGCTCGGTGGTCTCGTCCACCTCGACAGGTTCGGCCTCATTGCACGAGTCAAAGGTGATCGCGACTCGCGTGCCGTCGAGTGACAGCTCAGCGGCGTCGACCTCGGTCGCCGGCGCGCACGCGCCAAGGGCCACGGCCACACCGCACGCGAGAGCACAGCCCCACGCGCGCATCGGCCCTCCTCAGGTGCTCTCTACGACTCGATGATGATCGGGATGATCATCGGCCGGCGGCGCAGCTTGGTGCCCACATACCGGCCGAGGACCCGGCGCATCACCTGCTGCAGCTGGTGCTGGTCGGTCGAGCCGGTGCGGGCGGCGTCCTCGAGCGCGTTCTTGATCTGCGGCAGGATCGCGTCGAACACGCTGTCGTCCTCCGCGAGGCCCCGCGCGTGGACCTCGGGGCCGGAGACCACCTTGCCGTTCGCCGAGTCGATGACCGCGAAGACGGACACGAAGCCCTCCTCTGACAGGATGCGGCGGTCCTTGAGCTCGGTGTCGGTGATCTCGCCCACCGAGGAGCCGTCGACGTAGACGTTGTGCGTCTCGACGGCGCCCACGACCTTCGCGCGGCCGTCCTTCATGTCCACCACGACGCCGTTCTCGGCGAAGACGACGTTCTTTTCCGGCACGCCCGTCTTCATCGCGAGCTTGCCGTTCGCGAGCAGGTGGCGCACCTCGCCGTGCACCGGCATGACGTTGCGGGGCTTGACGATGTTGTAGCAGTACAGCAGCTCGCCCGCGCTCGCGTGGCCGGACACGTGCACGCGCGCGCTGCCCTGGTGGACCACGGTCGCGCCCAGGCGCATCAGCCCGTTGATGACGCGGAACACCGCGTTCTCGTTGCCCGGGATGAGCGATGAGGCGAGGATCACCATGTCGCCGGGGCCCACCCGCAGCTTGTGGTCCAGGCTCGCGATGCGGCTGAGGGCGGCCATGGGCTCGCCCTGCGAGCCGGTGCACATGTAGACCACCTTCTCGGGCGGCATGTCATCCGCCTTGCGGGCATCCACGAGGATGTTCGCCGGCACGTCGAGGTAGCCCATCTCCGCGGCGATGTTCATGTTGCGCACCATCGACCGGCCCACGAAGGCGACGCGGCGGCCGTGCGCGTGCGCGGCGTTGATGACCTGCTGGACGCGGTGCACGTGACTCGAGAAGGAGGCCACGACGAGGCGGCCCTCGGCCTGCGCGAACATCTGGTCGAGGACCGGCGTGATCTCGACCTCGGAGGCCGTGAAGCCGGGAGCCTCGGCGTTGGTCGAGTCCGTCATGAACAGGTCCACGCCGCGCTCGCCGAGCTTGGCGAACGCGCGCAGGTCCGTGATGCGCCCGTCGAGCGGAAGCTGGTCCATCTTGAAGTCGCCCGTGTGGAGCACGGTGCCGGCGTCGGTGGTGATGAAGACCGCGAGCGCGTCCGGGATCGAGTGGTTGACCGCGACGAACTCGAGGCCGAACTTCCCCAGCTGCTCCTGCTGGCCCTCCTTCACCGCGAGGGTGATGGGCTTCATGCGGTGCTCGCGCAGCTTGGCCTCGATGAAGGCGAGCGTCAGCTGCGAGCCGATGATCGGGATGTCCTCGCGCAGGCGCAGCAGGTAGGGCACCGCGCCGATGTGGTCCTCGTGGCCGTGCGTCAGCACGATCGCCTCGATGTCATCGACTCGGTCCTCGATGTAGCCGAAGTCGGGAAGGATCAGGTCGACGCCGGGCTGGTGGTCCTCGGGGAACAGCACGCCGCAGTCGACGATGAGGAGGCGGCCGTCGATCTCGAAGACGGCCATGTTGCGGCCCACCTCGCCCAGTCCTCCCAGCGGGACGATGCGCAGGGTGCCGGGCAGCAGCGGCTTCGGTTCGGTCAGCTCGGGGTGGAAGTTCACGGGGCTCCTAGGGAAGGGCGACCTCCGCTGCGCTGAGCGCCGACGCGAGCGAGGCGTACTCGTCGTCGTCGAGCGGCAGGAGCGGCAGGCGCATGTGGCGCCCCGGGATGACGCCGAGCAGCTGCATGGCCGCCTTGGCGTTCGCGGCCCCGGGGCCGTTGAAGATGGCGTCGTGGACGGGCAGCATCCCGTCGTGCAGCGCCTCGGCGCTGGCGGTGTCGCCGGCGTCGTGTGCGGCGATCATCGCCGCGATGCGCTCACCGGCCACGTGGGCGGACACGGAGACCACGCCCACCGCGCCGGCGCGCAGGAAGTCGAGAGTGAGGGGGTCATCGCCCGAGTACCAGGCGAGACCCGTGCGTGCGATGCGGTCCTTGGCCTGCTCGACGCCGCCGGTCGCGTCCTTGTTCGCGACGATGGTGTCGAGCTCGGCGAGCGCGTCGAAGGACTCGTCCGTCAGCGCCACGCCTGTGCGGCCCGGGATGTCGTAGAGCATCACGGGCAGGTCGGACGCCGCGGCGATCGCGCTGAGGTGCGCGACGATGCCTTTTTGCGACGGCTTAGAGTAGTACGGCACCAGGCCGAGGATGCCGTCGACTCCGGCCTCCGCGCCCTGCTCCGCCATGCGGATCGCGTGGGCGGTGTCGTTCGATCCCGCCCCCGTGATGATGGTGACGTCCGGTCCCACGGCCTCGCGGACCGCATGGATGAGGTCGACCTTCTCGGGAGCGTGGGTCGTGGGCGCCTCGCCCGTGGTCCCCGACAGCACCAGGCCGTCGGATCCGTGCGCGACGAGGTGCCGCGCGAGCGCCGCCGAGGCCTCGAAGTCGATCTCGCCGTCCTCGTGCATCGGCGTCACCATCGCGGTCAGCACGGTGCCGAAGGGTCGCGAGATCGTCATGGGCATAACCTACCGCGACCAGGCCCGTCTCTCCCCCGCGATCGCCACGCCGTACCGCTCAACACACGGCGGTGACGCCTGGGACGCGAGCGACGCATGTGCAGCCCCAAGCGCCACAAGGTCCGCCTCTGTCACAGGTGTGTGGTGAGCGGTACGCCAGCTCGTGGCGATCGCGTGCGGAGGGCCGATGCGCTCGCCGGGCCGTGCGCCCGGCGTCACCTCTCGCCGCGGGTCGCCACGGTGAGCAGCACCGCGGCGTCGGTCACCGCCTCGAGCCCGTGGCGCGCGGGCGGGATCACCAGGAAGTCGCCGGCGCTCATCGCGAGCTGGCGGTCGCCCGCAGTGAAGGTCACCTCGCCGCGCAGCACGTGAAGCGTCGCCTCGCCGGGGCTGTCATGCTCGTGCAGGCTGTTGCCGCCCGCGAGCGCGATGAGGGTCTGGCGCAGGTCATGGTCGTGGTCGCCCACGAGCGTCACCGAGTGGCGCCCGCTGTGCGCCTCGTACGCGAGAGCGAGCTGCTCGTCCGCGAGCGCCGCGAGGTCGACGATCTCCATGTCAACCATGGTGCCGCTCTCGCGCGCTCAGCGCACGGGCACGGCCGCGGTCGCGACGCTCAGCCTGCGGCGACGAGCGCCTCGATGTCCCCCTCGTCGAGCTCGCCAGAGCCGTCGATGACGAGCGTCGCCTGCGTCGCCTCGAACGCCGGGATGGCCTCCCCGCCTACGCCGACGGCGGGGAACGTGATCGCGTCCACGGTCGCCTCGGGCTTGGACAGCTCGACGATCACGGAGTGCGTGCCGCCTGCATCAGCTCCCACGAGGAGCGCGCGCGGCGTCGTCTCGCCGAACACGTCGTCCCACTGCTGGACGACCTTGGAGATGGGCGCCTCGGACGCGGTGCGCTCGCCGTCGAGCGTGACGCCGACGACCACCGATGCCGGAGCGGTGAGCACCACGGAGTCCGACGTGACGGTCGCGCCGTTCGCGGGGATGACCCACAGGTCGCCCTCGGCGCTGTTGTTGCTGACCGCGGCGATCGCCCAGCCGCCGAAGAGGCCCAGGGCGAGGGCGATGATCGTGACGACCGCCGTCACCTGCAGACCGGTGCGCCGCGGCTCCTTGGTCACCTTGATGTCGCCGGACTTCGCGTCCTTGCTGTCGCTCACTGCTGCTCTCCCCGTCACCCAACTGAACTGTCGACGCCCCTAGTGTGGCGCATCGGCGCCCTGCGAACCGCATCGGCGCTCCCCCGGGCCGTCGCCAGCCGGGCGTACGCTGTCGCCATGGCCGCGATCCCCACGCCGTACGAGGACCTGCTGCGCGACGTGCTCGCGACCGGCACCCGCAAGGACGACCGCACCGGCACGGGCACGCTGTCGGTCTTCGGCCGCCAGCTGCGGTACGACCTGTCGCAGGGCTTCCCGCTGATCACCACCAAGCGCGTCCACGTGCGCTCCGTCGTGGGCGAGCTGCTGTGGTTCCTGCGCGGGGACACCAATGTGAGGTGGCTGCAGGAGCGCGGCATCTCGATCTGGGACGAGTGGGCCGACGAGGACGGCGACCTCGGGCCGGTGTACGGCTACCAGTGGCGCTCGTGGCCGGCTCCCGGCGGCGGCCACGTCGACCAGATCGCCGCGGTGATCGAGTCGATCCGCACCAAGCCGGACTCGCGCCGGCACATCGTCAGCGCGTGGAACCCGGCGCTCGTCGACGAGATGGCGCTGCCACCATGCCACGCGCTGTTCCAGTTCTACGTCGCGGACGGCAAGCTGTCGTGCCAGCTGTACCAGCGCAGCGCCGACCTGTTCCTGGGAGTGCCGTTCAACATCGCGTCGTATTCGCTGCTCACCCACATGATCGCGGCGCAGACCGACCTCGAGGTGGGCGACTTCGTGTGGACCGGCGGCGACTGCCACATCTACTCCAACCACCTGGAGCAGGTCGAGCTGCAGCTGAGCCGCGAGCCGTACCCCTACCCGACCCTGTCGCTGCCGACCAAGGACTCGCTGTTCGACTACGACATCGACGACGTGGTCATCGACAGCTACCAGCACCACCCGGGCATCAAGGCCCCGGTCGCCGTCTAGCCGCCCGATGCTGAGAGCCATCTGGGCGCAGGCGCGCGACGGGGCCGGCCGGCCGGTGATCGGCGCCGCCGGGGACATGCCCTGGAACGTGCCCGAGGACCTCGCGCGCTTCTCAGCGCTGACCCGCGGCGGCGCGGTCGTCATGGGGCGCCGCACCTGGGAGTCCTTCCCCGAGCGCTTCCGGCCCCTCCCGGGCCGCATCAACGTCGTCGTCACGTCGGCAGAGTCCGTCGAGGGCGCCGATGCGGTGGTCGCCTCCCTGTCGTCAGGGCTCGAGACAGCGGCGCGCCTCACGCCCAACGGGGACGTGTGGGTCATCGGGGGTGGCCGCGTCTACGCGGCGGCGCTCGACGCCGTCGACGGGCTCGAGGTCACTGAGCTGGATCTCGAGGTCGACGGCGACACCTACGCCCCGGCGATCGATCCGGCCGTCTGGGAGCTCACGGCGGAAGGCGACTGGGCGACGTCGCGCACGGGCGTGCGCCACCGCTTCCTCACGTATACCCGCCGGTAGGCCCGCGCATCCCAGCCGGCCCGCGCATCGGCCGTGCGCGCTTGTCGCCTCCTGCCGCTCGGCCCGCACGAACTCGCGGACCAACTCTGAGATCGTGCGGGCGCCCCCGCCTGAAGCAGTCTGACCCGCGCAGTTCGTCCGCGAGTTCGTGCACGCTGGCAGGATGAGCGCATGCGAGCCCCCGCGTACGCCATCCCTCATCGGATCGAGACCGAGCGGCTCATCATCCGCCGCTACGTCGAGGCGGATGCCGAGCAGCTCGCCGCCGTGACCACGCGCAACGTCGAGCACCTGCGCCGGTACATGGAATGGATCAGGTTCGAGCCCCAGTCCATCGAGCAGCGCCGCGCCTGGATCGCCGAGGTGAACGCCAAGGCCGACGCTGGCGAGGACTACACGCTCGGCATGTTCCTGCGCGGCGGCGACGGCAGCGAGGGCGAGTTCGTCGGCGGCACCGGGTTCCACGTGCGCTCGCGGCCCGAGCGTCTGGCGATCGGCTACTGGATCTCCTCGGAGCACGAGGGGCGCGGGCTCGTGACCGAGGCGTCGGCCGCGCTCACCGTCGTAGGCCTCACGGTGACCGGCGCTACGGTCGTCGACATCTCGCACGCGCCCTCCAACGAACGCAGCGCGGCGGTGCCCGCCCGGCTGGGCTTCGAGCGTCAGGACGACGGCGGCGAGGAATGCTTCGACGGCGGCTGTCACGAGCAGTCCGTGACCTGGTTCGCCACCTGGGACTCGCTCCAGTCGGAGCCGCTGGCCTCGACGCCGCGCCCGCGCCTCCTCGACGAAGCCGGCGCCGTGCTGCAGTGGCCGGCATGACGCCGCTCGACGGCGCCCCTCGCACGATCGTGGCGCCGCGCGTGGTGCTCCGTGCGTTCTCGGCCCACGACGCCGAGGCGTTCGATGCGCTCGTGATGTCGAGCATCGAGCACCTGCTGCCGTGGGAGCCGTGGGCTGCCGACGAGCCGCATCCTCTCGAGCAGCGTCGCCGCGACCTCGCCGACCTCGCCCACCAGCTCGCCGCGGGCATCGCC
Organism: Demequina sp. NBRC 110056; assembly: GCF_002090155.1. Taxonomy (GTDB): domain Bacteria; phylum Actinomycetota; class Actinomycetes; order Actinomycetales; family Demequinaceae; genus Demequina. The sequence continues at coordinate 819,972 of NZ_BBRM01000002.1, forward strand.
GCGCACTACGCGATCGAGCGACTCGCGGACGGTGCGCTGCTGGGCTCAGCGGCCCTCGTGACCGGCGCGAGCCAGGACCGCATCGAGCTCGGGTACTGGCTCGGGGTCGCCCACCTCGGTCAGGGGTACGCGACCGAGGCGTCGGCAGCGCTCACGGCGGTGGCCCTCGATCGTCTGAGGCTCCCCCGCGTTGAGCTTTGGGCGGACACGCGCAACCTCCCATCCAACGGCGTGGCCCAGCGTCTGGGCTACCAGCTCGTAGGCACCGAGCCCTCGTACCGCGAGCACCCGGGCGAGGTGCCGCTCATGAACGTCTGGGTCGCCGAGCCGGGGTGGCGCGTCCCCTGACCACCGTCACTGGCCCCACAAACCAGGCGCCACCGCGCCGGCCCGTGGCCCCGAGACGCCGTGCCAGGATGAGCGCATGCCGCGCCTCGACCGACCTCGCCAGCAGGCGCTGTCGGTGTCGATCGCGACGGGCGCGTATGCCGTCAGTTTCGGCGCCCTGTCGGTCGCGGCGGGCCTGGACATCTGGCAGACGATGGCGCTCAGCCTGCTCGTGTTCTCCGGCGGATCGCAGTTCGCCTTCGTCGGCGTGATCGGCGCCGGCGGCTCCCCCGGCGCCGCCATCGCCACCTCCACCGTGCTGGGCCTGCGCAACGGGTTCTACGGTGTGGGGCTCGCGCCGGTCATGCGACCGATGCGCGGGTTGCGGCTCGCATGGGCGAGCCAGGTGACGATCGACGAGTCGACGGCCGTGGCCCTCGCGCAGCCGGCCGAGGACCTCGAGGCCAGGCGTGCGGGCTTCTGGTGGACCGGGGTCGGGGTGTTCGTCCTGTGGAACGCCATCACGGTCGTGGGCGCCGTGCTCGGCTCGCGCATCGGCGACCCGGCGCAGTGGGGCCTCGACGCCGCGGCCGCCGCCGCGTTCCTGGGCCTGCTGTGGCCGCGCCTCGCGACCCGTCCCGCACAGGCCGTCGCCGCCGCCTCTGCGGTGCTCGCGCTCGCCCTGACGCCGGTGCTGCCGGCGGGTCTGCCGATCCTCGCGGCCGCGCTGGTCGCGATCGTCGCAGGCTGGCGCGCGCCCCGTACCGCGGACGAGGTGCCCGAGTGAGCTCCTACGCCCTCATGTGGGCCGCCATCGTCGCGGCGGGCCTGCTCGCGTGGCTGACGAAGCTCGCCGGGCACACCGTGCCCGAGCGGTGGCTGGAGAACCCGCGCGTGCACCGCATCGCCGTCTTCGTCACGGTCGCGCTGCTGGGGGCGCTGTTCGCCGTCCAGGCCTTCACCTCGGGCTCGTCCATCGTGCTCGACGCCCGCGTCGCGGCCGTCGCCGTGGCCGCGGTGCTGCTGTGGCGGCGCGCGCCGTTCATCGTCGTGGTGTTCGCCGCAGCCGCCGTAGCGGCGGGCCTGCGTCTGCTCGGCTGGGGCTGACCCGCACGCGCTCCGCTGCCACGCCTCTACCAGCGTTGCCGGCTCGACCCAACACCGGCGGTACCTGGCGTGGCTGGCGACCCGCGCATCGGCGCTCCTGCCCACCGCCCGCGCACGTGGCGCCCTCGCCCGTGGCGCCCGCGTACGCTGGATCCATGCCCACCGCCGACGTCTCCGCCCGTCCCGCCGTGCCCGGAGACGAGGAGGCCATCGCCGCCATCCAGCTCGCGGCCTGGCACGGGCTGGTGGGCGCGGACGCCGTCGCCCAGATCCCGCGCGACCAGGTGCTCGCCACCTGGCAGGCGGCCATCGAGGCTCCCCCGTCGCGCGAGCACCGCGTGTTCGTCGCGACCGATGGGCCTCAGGTGGTCGGCTTCGCCGCGCTCGGCTCCGCGGGAGAGATCATCGCGCTCGAGGTCGCGCCCGAGCACCGCCGGTTCGGCCACGGCTCGCGCCTGCTCGCGGCGTGCGTCGACACGGTGCGCCTCCAGGGCGGCACTGCCGTCCGGGCGTGGGCACTGGAGGGGGACGATGCGCGCGTCGCCTTCCTGACGGGCGCCGGCCTGGGAGAGGGCGGGGTCCGACGCGGCATGGAGGGGCCCAACGGCGAGCTCGCCGAGCTGATGTTCCGCGCCGAGCTCGAGGCCTGAGCGAACCCGCTCAACCCGCTCAGGGACGGGCGCGCTTGCGCTCCGCGCGGTAGAGGTCCGCCGCGTGGCGCATCGACTTGCGCGCCATCGAGCGGTCGCGGTTGTCCTCGTAGGCGTGGGCGACGTGGAACCAGGCGGCCCAGTCCTCCGGGTTGATCTCCGCGTTGCGCCGGGCGGCCTCGAAGCTCGCCTCTGCGGCCTCCTCGGTGAGGCGGCCGCCCGGAAGGGTCTCGCCGCCGCCGATGGGCAGGCGCCCCTCGCGCTCCAGCTGGCTCGCCATCTGCTGCGTCGTGATGCCCAGCCGCCACTCGTGGTAGAGCCACCACACGCCGACGGTGGGCAGCACGAGCAGCGCTCCGCCGAGGATGCGAGCCGCGATCTCGGGGGCGCGCAGGAACGCGAAGGCGAAGTCGGCTACGAAGACGAAGTAGAGCGAGACCAAGACCGTCATCGCGACGGCCGCGAGGAACGCGGGGTTGCGGAACAGGTTCATCTACAGCGACATGTACTTGTCGAGGCCGACGGTGAGCCCGGGGTGGGAGGCGACCTCGCGCACGCCCAGCAGCACGCCGGGCATGAAGGACACCCGGTCGAAACTGTCGGTGCGGATCGTGAACGCCTCCCCGGCGTTGCCGAACATGATCTCCTCGTGGGCGACCAGGCCGCGCAGGCGGACCGCGTGGACGTGGACGCCGTCGAGGTTCGCCCCGCGGGCGCCGTCAGGGTCGTGGGCGGTCGCGTCGGGCATCGCGGGCAAGCCTGCCGCGGCGCGCGCGGCGGCGATGCCCCGCGCGGTGTGGGCGGCCGTGCCGGAGGGCGCGTCCACCTTGTCCGGGTGGTGCAGCTCCACGACCTCGGCCGACTCAAAGTACGGCGCGGCCGCCTCGGCGAAGCGCATCGCGAGCACCGCGCCGAGCGCGAAGTTGGGGGCGATGAGGACGCCCAGCTCGGGGCGCTCGCGCAGGTGCTCCTCGACGCGGCCGAGAGACTCGGCGGTCCACCCCGTCGTGCCGACGACGGCGTGGATGCCGGCGTCGATGAGCGCGTGGACGTTGGCCTCGGTCGAGTCGGGCACCGTGAAGTCGACGGCGACGGTCGCCTGCGCGTGCACCGCAGCGGCGACGTCGTCGTCCGCGTCGAGCGCGGCCACGACGGCCAGGTCCTCTGCGGCCTCGACCGCCCGCACCACGTGGGAACCCATGCGCCCGGCGGCGCCCAAGACTGCGACGTTGATCATGGCCTCGAGCCTAACGGCCACGCGCTGCGCCATCGGCCAGGATCCCGTGCGGAGCGGAGGAGGCTGGCTCACGCTCCGGCCAGCGCGCTGGAAGGCACTGAGTGCCGAATCCGGCGCGAAACCGGCACTCAATGCCTTCCAGGACGCGCAAGACGGGAAGTGCATGGAGCCTTCCGCCGGGCGGACGCGGCCCGCGCCGCGCGCAGCTACGCCGCCGGACCCACCCGCACCGAGACGCGCTCGCGCGACGCGAGCTCCGCGGCGAGGCCGACCACCTCGTCGGCGGTCACCGCGCGCACCTGGTCGAGCGCCTCACCGATGGACCACAGCTCGCCGAACACCAGCTCCGCCTTGCCCAGGCGGGACATCCGCGAGTAGGAGTCCTCGAGCCGCAGCACGGTGGTGCCGGCGATCTGGCCCTTGGCCTTGGCGAGCTCCTCGGGGGTCACGCCCTCCGCGAGACGCTCGAGCTCCGCGCCGAGCAGGCGCTCCACCTCGTCCGCGTTGGTCGGGTTGCAGGCGGCGTACATGCCCCAGATCCCAGTCTCGGCGTTGGGCGCGCCGAACGAGTACACGGCGTACGTCAGGCCGCGCTTCTCGCGGATCTCCTGGAACAGCCGCGAGGACATGCCGCCGCCCAGGATCGCGTTCATGACGCCCAGCGTCGAGCGGCGCTCGTCCGTCGCGCGGAAGCCGCGGGAGCCCAGCAGCACGTGCGACTGCTCCAGGTCGCGCGTGATGCGCACCTCGGGCGTGAGGCGGGCCTCGACGGTCGCGAGCGGATCACGGCGCCCCACGGGAGCCGTCTCCCCGGTGAGGTCCCAGCCCCCGGCGACGAGCGCATCGGCGACCAGCGAGCACACCGTCTCGTGGTGCACGTTGCCCGCGGCCGTGACGATGAGTCCAGCCGGTCCGTAGTGCTGCTGGTAGTGCTCCCAGACGGCGTCGCGACTCACCGAGCGGATGATCTCGGGGGTCCCGCCGATGGGCCGGCCGAGCGGGTGGCCGCTCAGCACGGCCTCGGTGAAGCGCTCGTGGGCGACGTCGCCCGGGTCGTCCTCCGCCATCGCGAGCTCCTCGAGGATCACCCCGCGCTCCATGTCGAAGTCGGCCTGGTCGAGCCGCGCGGACGTCACCATGTCGAGGATCACGTCGACCGCGAGCGGCAGATCCGTGTCGATGGTGCGCGCGTAGTAGCAGGTGTACTCCTTGCCGGTGAGGGCGTTGGACTCCCCGCCCACCCGGTCGAAGGCCTCCGCGATGTCGAGCGCGCTGCGCCGTCCCGTGCCCTTGAACAGCAGGTGCTCGAGGAAGTGCGTCGAGCCGGCATGCTCGGGCGTCTCGTCGCGGCTGCCGACGCCCACCCACGCGCCGAACGTCGCCGAGCGCATGCCCGGGATGTGCTCGGTCAGGACCCGCACGCCTCCCGGCAGCACGGAGCGCTGGATGACCGCCCCCTGATCCTGCTCGACCGTGAGATGGGCGCCCAACGAGGACGCGGAGACGAGGGGAAGAGCGTGAGGCATAGGGGTGAGCCTAACCCCGCTTGCAGGCGGCCGATGCGCGGGCTGGGCTCCGCACGGAAGCCGGCACGCGCATCGGCCGGGCGGCGGCCCTCGCGCGCGGTCCGCGCTCACGCATCGCGCTTGCGTCAGCGCGGAGGACCCGGATGGGCTCTCACGACTGACCACCAGCCATCCGTCAGTGCGGAGGACGCGCGGTCAGCGCGAACGTCACCCGCGCCGGATATGCCAGAGGGCGGCCCCGGCACCGGATCTCTCCGGCGTCGGGACCGCCCTCGTGACAGTCAGACGGTGCGGGCGATTACTCGCCGGCCTCCTCGGAGCCCTCGGACGAGCCCTCCTCGACGACGCCCAGCGACAGCTTGCCGCGCGGGTCGACCTCGTTGATCTCGACCTGGATCTTCTGGCCGATGGACAGGACGTCCTCGACGTTCTCGACGCGCTTGCCGCCCACGAGCTTGCGGATCTGCGAGATGTGCAGGAGTCCGTCCTTGCCGGGGCTGAGCGAGATGAACGCGCCGAACGCGACCGTCTTGACGACGGTGCCGACGAAGCGCTCGCCAACCTCGGGCACGTGCGGGTTGGCGATCGCATTGATCGCCGCGCGCGCGGCCTCGGCGGATGGGCCGTCGACGGCGCCGATGAAGACCGTGCCGTCGTCCTCGATCGAGATGTCCGCGCCGGTGTCGTCCTGGATCTGGTTGATCATCTTGCCCTTGGGGCCGATGACCTCGCCGATCTTGTCGACAGGCACACGCACCGTGATGATGCGGGGAGCGTGCGGGCTCATCTCGTCGGGCTCGGAGATGGCCTGCTCCATGACGCCGAGGATGTGCAGACGCGCGTCCTTGGCCTGACCCAGCGCGCCGGCGAGCACCGAGGCGGGGATGCCGTCGAGCTTGGTATCGAGCTGGATCGCGGTGACGAACTCGGAGGTTCCGGCGACCTTGAAGTCCATGTCGCCGAACGCGTCCTCCGCGCCCAGGATGTCGGTCAGCGCCGCGTAGCGGGTCTCGCCGTCGACGGTGTCGGACACGAGGCCCATCGCGATGCCGGCGACGGGGGCCTTGAGCGGCACGCCCGCGTTGAGCATGGCGAGCGTCGAGGCGCACACCGAGCCCATCGAGGTCGAGCCGTTCGAGCCGAGCGCCTCGGACACCTGACGGATCGCGTAGGGGAAGTCCTCACGCGACGGCAGCACCGGCACCAGGGCACGCTCGGCGAGCGCGCCGTGGCCGATCTCGCGGCGCTTCGGGGAGCCCACGCGACCGGTCTCGCCCGTGGAGAAGGGCGGGAAGTTGTAGTGGTGCATGTAGCGCTTCTTCGTCTCCGGGTTGAAGGAGTCGATCTGCTGCTCCATCTTGAGCATGTTCAGCGTGGTGATGCCCATGATCTGGGTCTCGCCGCGCTCGAAGATGGCGGAGCCGTGCACGCGCGGGATGGGGCCGACCTCTGCCGAGAGCGGGCGGATGTCCGCCAGCCCACGGCCGTCGATGCGGACACCGTCCTTGAGGATGCGCTGGCGGATGGTCTGCTTGGTCACCGAACGGATCGCAGCGGACACCTCCTTCTCGCGGCCCTCGAACGTCGACGCGAAGTGCTCCAGCGCGCCGGCCTTGATCTCGTCGAGGCGGTTCTCGCGCTCCTGCTTGTCAGCGATCTGCAGCGCGGCGGCGAGGTCGCCGGCCACGTGCGGCTCGACGGCGGCAAACACGTCGTCCTGGTAGTCAAGGAAGCGCGGGAACTCCACCGTCTCCTTCGCGGCCTTGTCGGCCAGCTGCTGCTGAGCCTCGCACAGGGCGCGGATGAAGGGCTTGGCGGCCTCGAGGCCCTCGGCCACGACCTCCTCCGTGGGGGCCTGGGCACCCTCGGAGACGAGCTCGAAGGCGTCGTCGGTCGCCTCGGCCTCGACCATCATGATGGCGACGTCGTCACCCACGATGCGGCCGGCCACGACCATGTCGAACACCGCGCGCTCCTTGTCGGAGTACTTGGGGAACGCCACCCACTGGCCGTCGATCAGCGCGACGCGCACGCCGCCGATGGGGCCGGAGAAGGGCAGGCCGGACAGCTGGGTCGACATCGACGCGGCGTTGATCGCGAGGGTGTCGTACGCGTCGTCCGGGTGGATCGCGAGGACGTCGATGACGACCTGGACCTCGTTGCGCAGGCCCGACACGAAGGACGGACGCAGAGGACGGTCGATGAGGCGGCACGTGAGGATCGCGTCCGTCGAGGGGCGGCCCTCGCGGCGGAAGAACGAGCCGGGGATCTTGCCGGCGGCGTACGAGCGCTCCTCGACGTCCACCGTCAGGGGGAAGAAGTCGAAGCCGTCGCGGGGGTGCTTGCCGGCGGTGGTGGCGGACAGCAGCATCGTCTCGCCGTCGAGGTACGCGGCGGCGGAGCCGGCGGCCTGCTTGGCGAGGCGGCCGGTCTCGAAGCGCACGGTACGGGTGCCGAACGAACCATTGTCGATGGTCGCCTCGGCGAACTGGATCTCGGGACCTTCCATCAGGAAGTCGCTCCAATCGTTATGGAGCAGGCCAGGCGAACTTAAGGGGCGTCAGATGCCTCACTGATCGTCAGTCGACATGCTCAGACTCGTGTCCGCGACTCGTGCGCGGGGATTCTGCCCATCTCCACCGAGGATCAGCGTCCAGCTGGCCTGCCAGGTGTATGAAGTTGGGCTCCGCCACGTGTGGCGGGCCGTGTCAATGCTACCAGCGTGGGGCCGATGCGCGGGGATCTGGGCCCTCACGAGTGCTCGCCGAGAGCGAAGCGCGCGGCCCGTGCCGACCGGGCCGGCCGAACGTGCCGGAGCAAGCGAAAGACCCGGCCGCTCGACCTCCGTGAGGAGGGAGCAGCCGGGCCGAGCGCACCGGGCGCGTCTTAGCGACGCAGGCCCAGGCGCTCAATCAGCGAGCGGTAGCGCTCGATGTCGACACGCTGGAGGTAGTTCAGCAGGTTGCGGCGCTGGCCGACGAGCAGGAGGAGGCCACGACGCGAGTGGTGGTCGTGCTTGTGCTCCTTGAGGTGCTCGGTCAGGTCCTTGATGCGCTGCGACAGGAGCGCGACCTGAACCTCGGGCGAACCGGTGTCACCCTCGGACGTGGCGTACTCGGTCATGATGGACTTCTTGGTGGCTGCGTCGAGAGGCATGCGCACTCCTTCTTCTTCGTCTCGTTGCGCGGCGCACCCGGGCTGGTTCTCCGGGGCACTGGGATCCGCGGCCGTTTCACGGCGACGATCAAGCATACAGGACGTGGGGCCTGCCGCGCGACCGGAATACGGTCACGCGGGAGCGACGGCGCCACGCCGGTCGCCCGCTCCCCCGTCCATCATCACGGCGGCCGCGCGAGCGAGCGGCACCGGTGCCGCGACGAGCTCCGTCCATGGTCTCACGGCGTGGGTCGACACGAGCAGGTCGACGGCCTGCGCGAGGTGCCGGGGCTCGGTGCCCGCGACGCCCGTCACGGTGAGGCCCTCCTTCGCGATGCGCGTGCCGTCGCATGCGGCGACGCCTGCCTCAAGGGGCCCGAGTACCGCGACGGAGCCACCCGTCGCGAGCGCGCCCACCGTGGGCGCCAGCGAGTCCGCCGCGCCGGAAGCCACCACCGCGACGTCGCAGGCGGGCAGGCGCGCGCCGGGGTCGAGCGCGACGTCCGCGCCGAACGCCAGCGCGCGGGCGCGCCGCTGCGAGCGCTCCTCGACGACCACGCACGACGCGGCGCCGGACTCGGCCGCGAGCGCGGTCACCGCGAGGCCGATCAGGCCCGCGCCGACGACCATGACGCGCTTGCCCGCGAGGGAGCCGATGCGCTCGACGGCTGCGACGGCACGCGCCACGGCGCAGCCGGCGGGGCTGACGAGGGCGTCAGGCGCCCAATCGGGCACTCGCGCGAGCGCGGCGCCGCGCGGCAGCTGCAGGTGGGAGGCGAACGAGCCAGGCAGCGTCCACTCGTCCGCGACGGGCTCGGCGCCGATCTCCCGCGCGCCGGAGCACGCGGACCGATCCCCGGCGCGGCAGCGGCGGCATTCGCCGCACGACGTTCGCGCGAGCCACACGACGCGGTCGCCCTCCGCCAGCGGGGCGCCGTTCACGTCGGCCACGCCCGCTCCGACCGCGAGCAGCCGCCCCACACCCTCGTGGCCGAGCACGGTGGGCGCGCCGCCGAAGCGCCGTTCCTCCACCACGCGCCGCACGCAGCCGCAGGCCGTCGTGCACGTAACGGCCACGACGGCCTCGCCCGGCCCGGGCCACGGCAGCGGCTGGTGCGTCACCTCGACATCGCCGCCTCCGTGCCAGAGCGCGACGCTCGCCCGGTCGCCACGAGCCGAGGCGGCGGACAGGGAGAGTGGCGCGGGCGCATCGGGCATGCGGAGAATCTGTCGTGCGAGCAGGCGCGCGGGCAAGCCAGGAGCGCACGCATCCGCCAAGGTTCACGCAGTGTTCAGCGCGCGTTCACCGCGCCAGCGGCGCCAGGTGACGGATCAGTAGCGATCGAGGTGCGGCTGCTGCGGGTCCGGCAGGACCGCGCCCGCGGTCGAGTCCCAGGCGTCCTTCCAGCGGCCGTCGTCGATCGCCTCCTCGAGGACGTCGTTGATCCACAGCCGGAACTCGTCGTCCGCGAGCGCGACGCCGATGCCGTACGGCTCGGACGTGAAGTTGCCTCCGACGAGGCGCAGCGCACCGTCCGCCTCCGCCGCATAGCCGGCGAGGATGACGTCGTCCGTGGTGAGCACGTCGACCTGGCCCGCGAGCAAGGCGTCGAGGCACGCCCCGTAGTCGTCGAACAGCACCAGGTTGGCCTCGGGCGCGAGCTGCTCGACCGTGCGCGCGGCGGTCGACCCGTCGACCGAGCAGACCTGCTTGTCGGCGAGGTCCGTGACCGAGGCGACGGACGCATCGTCGGTGCGCGTCAGGAGCGACTGACCGGCGACGTAGTACGGCCCCGCGAAGCCCACGACCTCCTTGCGCTCGCTCGACATCGTGTACGTCGCGACGATGAAGTCCGCGTCACCGCCGCTCAGCATCTCCTCGCGCTCCCCCGAGACGGCCTCGACCCACGTGATCCCGTCCTCGTCGATGCCGAGCTCGGCCGCGATCATGCGCGCCACCTCGACGTCGAAGCCCTGCGGCACGCCCGCGTCGTCGAGCTCGCCGAACAGCGGCTGGTCGTACTTGATGCCCACCGTCACGGCGCCGGCGTCCGCCAGGCTCGCCATGGTCGACCCATCCGGATACTCGTCGCTGCTGCAACCAGCGAGCGCGACGGCGGCGAGCACAGCGCCTCCCACGCCGACGTTCCTCATCGCGGACATGAGACCCCTCTCTCTCGGAAGTGAGAGTAGCGAAGCCTGACCCCTACGCATGCAGCAGGTCTGCGCGCGTCCCCGGCAAGCGTGCTCCCGGCGCCGCCGGAGGGCCGACGCGGGGGCTGGCTACGGACCCGGCGTGCCCCCGGTCCCGTAGCCGGTGTTCGCGGCGTACCGCTTGGCCTCGGCACCCCCCTCGTGCATCGCGGAGGAGCCGTCGTCCTTCTTGGCGACGTGCTTCGAGCGCCGCATGCGGCCCTCGAGCCAGATCGCGAGACGCGAGATCGAGAGGTTGATGAGGATGTAGATGATCGCGCCGACGAAGAACAGCGGCACCAGGTAGTAGTCGCCGAAGTAGTCGCGGTTGAGCTTCACGACGCGCAGCAGCTCCTGGTAGCCCACGATGTAGCCGAGCGAGGTGTCCTTGAGGAGCACCACCAGCTGGCTCACCAGCGCGGGAAGCATGATGCGCACCGCCTGCGGCAGCTCGATGAGCACCGTGGTGCGCATGGGCGACAGGCCGATGCTGAGCCCGGCCTCGCGCTGGCCCTTGGGAAGCGCGGCAAGACCGGCGCGCAGGATCTCCGCGACCACGGCGGCGTTGTAGACCACGAGGCCGAACACGACCGACCACAGGGGTGACCAGCCGAACACGAGCTTGGCGAGGAACATCAGCAGCAGGACTGGCAGGCCGCGTGCGAGCTCGGTCGTCACGGCGGCCGAACCGCTGAGCACCCTGCCGGTGGCGCCTCGACGCACCACCGACAGCGAGCCACCGATGAGCAGGGCGATGGGCGCTGCGATCGCGGCGGCGGTGAGCGTGGCCACCAGGCCGCGTGCGAGCAGGGAGTGCCACACGTCGCCCGCGCTCTGCCCCTTGGGCGGGTCGGTGAGCACCAACCACCGCTCGTCGAAGATGCCGTTCTGGTACATCCGGTACGCGAGGTAGCCGAACAGCGCGAGGAAGCCCAGGGTGAAGACGATGTTGTAGATCCGGTCGCGGCGGATCGCCTTGGGGCCGGGGGCGTCGTACAGGACGGAGGACTCGGAGCTCATCGCGCGAACGCCACCTTCTTCTCGATCCTGCCGGCGAGCACGCCCAACGGGATCGTGATCACCAAGTACATGAGGCCCACGCCGAAGAAGATCCACAGGCCGTCGACCGGGTTGGCGTTCATGAGGCGCTGCGACGAGGCCGTGAGCTCGGTGTACGCGAAGCCTGCCGCGACCGAGGTGTTCTTCGTCAGCGCGATGAGCACGGAGATCAGCGGCGGGATGGCGGAGCGCCACGCCTGGGGCAGCACCACCTGCGTGAGCGTCTGCCCGAAGGTGAAGCCGATGGAGCGCGCGGCCTCAGCCTGGCCGATGCCAACCGAGTTGATGCCCGACCGCATCGCCTCGCACACGAATGCGCTCGTGTAGATGCTGAGCGACACGATGGCCGGCCAGAAGCCGAGCTGCGGGAACACGAAGCCGAAGGCCGGCGCCACGAACACCCAGAAGAAGAACATCAGGGTGAGCGGGGTGTTGCGGACGATCTCGACGTAGACGGTGGCGAAGGTCCGCAGCGGGCCGATGGGTGAGACGCGGAACGCGGCGAGGACCGTGCCGGCGACGAGGGCGAGGATCCCGGACAGAGCGGTCAGCGACAGGGTCGCCAGGAACGCGCCCCAGATGAAGCCGAACTCCTCGATGAACGTCTGCACGCACTCTCCTGACGGGTGATGGCCGTGCGTGGCCCCTCGGCGAGGGGCCACGCACGGCGTCGATCAGCTGACCTCGTACCGGTCGACCGTGGGCTGCTCGGGCTCGGGGAGCACGGTGCCTGCGGTCTCGTTCCAGGCCTCGAGCCAGCGGCCGTCCTCGAAGATCTCCTCGAGGACGTCGTTGATCCAGTTGCGGAACTCGGTGTCCTCACGGGTGAGGCCGATGCCGTAGGGCTCCTCGGTGAAGGGCTCACCCGCGACCTTGAACGCGTCGTCCTCGGCCACGTAGCCGGCGAGGATGACATTGTCCGTGGTCACCACGTCGACCTGGCCGTTGCGCAGCGGCTCGAGGCAGTCGGTGTAGGCCGCGAACAGCGACAGCTCGGCGTCGGGGTAGTTGTCCGCGATGTTCTGCGCGGGCGTCGATCCCTCGACCGAGCAGACGTTCTTGCCTGCGAGGTCGTCCGGAGACGTGATGTCCTCGTTGTCCGCCAGCACCATGAGCGCCTGGCCCGCGTTGTAGTACGGGCCCGCGAAGCTGATGAGCTCCTTGCGGTCATCGTTGATCGTGTAGGTCGCCACGACGATGTCGACGGAGCCATCCTGGATGAAGGGCTCGCGGTTCGCGGACACCGTCTCGACCCACTCGATGTTGTCCTCGGAGATGCCGAGCTCGCCCGCGATGATCTTGCCGATCTCGACGTCGAAGCCCTCGGGGTCGCCGCTCGGCGCCAGCAGGCCGAACAGCGGCTGGTCGAACTTGGTGCCGATCGTGATGGAGCCGGCCTCGGCCAGCGTCGCCATCGTCGAGCCCTCGGGGAAGTCCCCGGCGTCGACGTCGGCGGTCTCGCCGTCGCCCGACGAGCACGCTGCGAGAGCGATCGCGGCAGCCGCACCGAGCGCGGCCATCCTGGTCTTCTTCAGCATTGTCTCTCCTCTTGTCCCGCCCCGAGGATTGCCCGGGGCCCTCACGCACTAGTGCGTCAAGATCTTCGACAGGAAGTCCTTGGCGCGCTCGGACTTGGGGTTCGTGAAGAACTCCTCCGGCGTCGCCTCCTCCTGGATCGCTCCGTCGGCCATGAACACCACGCGGTTCGCAGCCTTGCGGGCGAAGCCCATCTCGTGGGTCACGACGATCATCGTCATGCCCTCCTTCGCGAGGTCCGTCATGACATCCAGGACCTCGTTGATCATCTCGGGGTCGAGCGCCGAGGTCGGCTCGTCGAAGAGCATCACCTTGGGCTTCATCGCGAGCGATCGCGCGATGGCGACTCGCTGCTGCTGACCGCCCGAGAGCTGGGCCGGGTACTTCTCCGCCTGGTTCGCGACACCCACGCGCTCGAGCAGCGCCATGGCCTGCTCGTTCGCCTCGGCCTTCGACATGCCCTTGACCTTGATGGGGCCCATGGTCACGTTCTCGAGGATCGTCTTGTGGGCGAACAGGTTGAACGACTGGAACACCATGCCGACGTCCGCACGCAGGCGCGCGAGCGGCTTGCCCTCGGCGGGCAGCTCCTGGCCGTCGATGGTGATCGAACCGGTGTCGATGGTCTCCAGGCGGTTGATCGCGCGGCACAGCGTCGACTTTCCCGAGCCGGAGGGGCCGATCACGATGACGACCTCGCCCTTCGCGACCGCAAGGTTGATGTCCTTGAGGACGTGCAGGTCGCCGAAGTGCTTGTTGACCTCCGCGAGCCTGACGAGGTGGCTGGTGTCCCCTACGCCGGTGCTTCCAGGGCTTTCGTCCATGACTCGACCATAGCCGCATTCACCTGTTTGTGGCCGGGCTTAATCGAGATGTAACACGTCGCGGCACCACGCGACATCCTCGGCGAGCGCGTCGACGAGCGCGTCGAGCGAGCCGAAGTCGAGCATCGGCCTGCGCCACTCGACGAGAGCGAGCTCGACGTCGGCGCCGTACAGGTCGAGTCCCTTGCCGTCGATGACGTACGCCTCGACGCGCAGCCCCTCGCTGCCGACGGTGTAGTTATGGCCGATGCTGATGGCCGCCGGCAGCGGCGTCGTGCTCGGCGGCGTCGCGCTCGGCCCGTCGCCGGCCTCCAGGATGCCGAGGTAGCCGGCGTACACGCCGTGGCGCGGGATCATGCCCGAGGAGACGTCGAGGTTCGCGGTCGGGAACCCGATCTCCCGGCCCAGCTTGTCGCCGTGGACCACGGTCCCGCGCACGCCGTGCAGGCGGCCGAGAACCTCCGCGGCCTCGACGAGCTTGCCGTCGTCGAGAAGCTCGCGCACCCAGGTGGAGGACCAGCGTCGCCCGGACTCGGAGATCGCGCAGGCGTCGTCGATGACCTCGACCTCGAAGCCGAGCGCGTCGCCGAGCTCACGCAGGGTGTCGACGTCGCCCGCGTTGCCTCGCCCGAACTTGGTGTCCTTGCCGACGACGACGCGCTGGGCGTTCAGCCCTTCGACGAGCCACGTGCGGACGAACTCCTCGGGCGTCTGCTGGGCGAACTCGAGGGTGTACGGCACGACGATGGTGCCGTGCAGGCCGGTCTGAGCCATGCTGTCGAGCCGGTCGTCGATGCCCATGATGAGGACGGGCGGGTGCTCCGGGTCGTGGACGGCCTTGGGGTGGGGCCAGAACGTCATCGCGACGGCACGCTGGCCTCGCGCCTTGGCGTCGGCCACCATGCGCGTGAGCACCGCCTGGTGCCCGCGGTGCACGCCGTCGAAGTTGCCGAGCGTCACCGTCGTGGGCCCAAGATCCGCGGGGACGTCCGCGAGCGAGTTCCACATCTGCATGGGTGCCATTGTGCCGGAGCGCAGCGGAGGCACCCGACGGCCCCATGCCGGAGCGCAGCGCAGGCACCCGACGGCCCCATGCCGGAGCGCAGCGGAGGCACCGGACTGCGCTGTGCCAAAGCGCAGCGGCGGGTCGTGGGCCCGGCGGCGCGTGCGCCTACCGGTGGTCGAGCATGATCAGCGCGAGCTTGGATGGCTCGAGCGCCTCCACCGCGTGCGGCAGGCGCGTGCCGAGGTGGATCACGCCGCCCGGGACGAGCTCCTCGGTGCGGCCGTCGGCCGTGATCGCCAGTCGACCTTCGAGCACCATGAGCAGCACGGGCATCGCCGCGGTGTGCTCGGTGAGCACCTGGCCCTCGTCGAACGCGAACATCACGATGCGCGAGCCGGGCTCCTTGAGCACGGTCCGCGACAGCGTGGACTCGGGCTGGACAGCCACGAGGCTCGCGAGGTCGTCGACGGCGGTCATGTGGGCCGATGCGTCGGCTGGGTCGACGCCGAGCATCGAGGGACGCAGCCGGGCGGGCTGGGACGGGGTGGCGGACATGCGGGGCTCCTCTCGCCTCTCGATGAGGCTAGGCCCGCCTTTCCGGCCGCACCTGTGACGCTGGTCCCTTGCTAGGACGCCTGTCCCGAGGGCTTGAAGACCACCTCGGGCTTGAGGCGTCCGCCTTCGGGTCGCACGATGGCGACCAGGTCGCCCGCGGGATCGAGCGCCGCGAGGGGGCCGTCCCAGGCGATCCCGGCGTCGGCGTCGAGCCATTGGCCGTAACCCAGCGCGACCGCTTCGGTCTCGCTCAGGGCGTGCACGGGCATGATGTCGGCAGCGGCGGAGCCGAGCCCGAGCCGCGGGACCTCTCCCCCGGCCTCCACGATGTCTCCGAGCGCATCCAGAGTCGCCGCGTCCTTGATCTCGAGGTCGCCGACGCTGGTGCGGCGCAGGGCGGTGAGGTGGCCGCCGACCCCGAGCGCGGCGCCGAGGTCGCGCGCGAGGGCGCGCACGTAAGTGCCGGACGACACGTCCACGCGGACGTCGAGGTCGATGAACGTCCCCTCCCGTCGGGCGCCCAGCACCGAGAACGCGTGCACCGTCACGGGCCGCGCGGGCAGCTCGACGTCCTCGCCCTCGCGCACCCGCTTGTAGGCGCGCTCGCCGTCGATCTTGATCGCGCTGACCGAGCTCGGCACCTGCTGGATGTCGCCGGTCAGCCCAGCGATCGCATCGGCGATCTGCGGTGAGGTGACATCCGTGGCGTCGGCGGTCGCCGTGACGTCGCCTTCGGCGTCGTCCGTGACCGTCGTCTGGCCCAGCCGGATGGTCGCCTCGTAGACCTTGTCGTGGCCCACCACGTAGGTGAGCAGCTTGGTCGCCCGGCCGATGCCGATGACGAGCAGCCCAGTCGCCATGGGATCGAGCGTCCCGGCGTGGCCGACCTTGCGCGTGCCGGCGAGACGCCGCATGCGTCCCACGACGTCGTGCGAGGTCCAGCCCGCGGGCTTGTCGACGAGGACCAGCCCGGGGGCGGGCTCGTCCTTAGCGCGCCTCGCCATCGGCGCCGTCAGACTCGTCGTCCTCGGGGTGACGGTACGGGTCCGCCTCCCCCGCGTACTGCGCGTTCTCGCGCAGCTTGGCGAGCTCGGCGTCCCGCTGCTGCGCCTCGTGCAGCGCCTTGTCCAGGCTCGCTGCGGTCTCGGGGACCGCGTCGAGGTGGAACTCGAGGGTGGGCGTGAGCCGGATGCCCAGCTCACGCCCCACCAGCGAGCGCAGCCGTCCCTTCGACGAAGCGAGGGCGGCGGCCGTGGCCGCGCGCTCCTCCTCCCCGCCGTAGACGGTGTAGAACACGGACGCCTGCTGGAGGTCGCCGGTGACGCGAACGTCGGTCACCGTCACGAACCCCAGCCGGGGATCCTTGATCTCGGTCTCCAGCGCGCGGGCCACCAGCTTCTTGATGGTGCCCGCGAGCCGGAGTGCCCGTGCGCTGTCTGCCATTAGGACCTCGGGATCTCGACCATCTCGAACGTCTCGATGATGTCACCGACCTGGATGTCGTTGAACTTGCCCAGGCCGATACCGCACTCGAATCCGTCCTTGACCTCGGTGGCGTCGTCCTTGAAGCGGCGCAGGGTGTCGATGGTCGGCTCGCCGATGACGACGCCCTCGCGGACGACCTTCGCCTTGGCGTTGCGGACGATCTTGCCGCTGCGCACCAGGGATCCGGCGATGTTGCCGAACTTGGACGAGCGGAAGATCTCCATGATCTCCGCGGCGCCCACCTGACGCTCCTCGAACTCCGGCTTGAGCATGCCCTTGAGCGACGCCTCGACGTCCTCGATGGCGCGGTAGATGACCGAGTAGAAGCGCATGTCCACGCCCTCGCGGTCCGCGAGGTCCTGGACGCGCTCCGCGGGACGGACGTTGAAGCCCAGGATGATCGCGTTGTCGACCGTCGCCAGGTTCACGTCGTTCTGCGTCACGGCACCCACGCCACGGTGGATGATGCGCAGGTCGACCTCGTCGCCCACATCGATCTGGAGCAGCGCGTCCTCGAGTGCCTCGACGGCACCGGACACGTCACCCTTGATGATGAGGTTGAGGGTGTCGACCTTGCCCTCCTCGATGGCCTTCGTGAAGTCCTCGAGGCTGATGCGCTTGCGGCGCTTGGCGAGCTGAGCGGCACGCTCAGCAGCCTCGCGCTTCTCCGCGATCTGTCGGGCGGTGCGGTCGTCCTCGGCCACCAGGAAGGTGTCGCCGGCGCCAGGCACGGATGTGAGGCCGATGACCAGGACCGGACGGGCAGGCGTGGCCTCCTCGACAGGCTGGTCGTGCTCGTCGAACATGGCGCGCACGCGGCCGTAGGCCGTGCCGGCGACGATCGAGTCGCCCACGCGCAGCGTTCCCGAGTTGACCAGGACGGTCGCGACGGCGCCGCGGCCCTTGTCGAGGTGAGCCTCGACGGCCACACCACGCGCGTCCTTGTTGGGGTTCGCACGCAGCTCGAGGCCGGCGTCCGCCGTCAGCAGCACCGCCTCGAGGAGGTCGTCGATGCCCTGGTTCTTGAGCGCGGAGACGTTGACGAACATCGTGTCGCCACCCCACTCCTCGTCGACCAGGTTGTACTCGGTGAGCTGCTGGCGGATCTTGTCGGGGTTGGCCCCCTCCTTGTCCACCTTGTTGACCGCGACCACGATCGGCACGTTCGCCGCCTGGGCGTGGTTGAGCGCCTCGATGGTCTGGGGCATCACGCCGTCGTCGGCCGCGACCACGAGGATCGCGATGTCCGTCACCTGGGCACCACGGGCACGCATGGCGGTGAACGCCTCGTGACCCGGGGTGTCGATGAAGGTGATGGCACGGGTCTGGCCGTCGTGCTCGTGGTGCACCTGGTAGGCGCCGATGTGCTGGGTGATGCCGCCGGCCTCGCCGGAGATGACGTCGGCCTTGCGGATGGAGTCCAGCAGGCGCGTCTTTCCGTGGTCGACGTGACCCATGACCGTGACGACCGGCGGGCGGTCCTCGAGGTCCTCGTCCGTCTCGGCCTCGAGCTCGGCCTCTAGGTCGAGCCCGAAGTCCTCGAGCAGCTCGCGGTCCTCCTCCTCGGGGGACACGATCTGGATCTTGTAGCCCAGCTCTGCGCCGAGCGACTCGAAGGTGTCCTCGTCGAGCGACTGCGTGGCCGTGGCCATCTCGCCCAGGTGGAACAGCACCGTGACCAGCGACGCGGGGTTCACGTCGATGCGCTCGGCGAAGTCCGTGAGCGTCGCGCCGCGGCGCAGGCGGATCAGCGTCTCGCCGTCACCCCGCGGGATGTTGACGCCACCGATCGCCGGAGCCTGCTGCTGCTCGTACTCGGCCCGCTTGGCGCGCTTGCTCTTGCGCGAGCGCGCGGGCTTGCCACCCTGGCGTCCGAAGGCGCCGGCGGTGCCGCCGCCGCGACCGCGACCACCGGGGGCCGGACGGCCGCCGGGACCACCGAAGCCGCCGGGACCGCCAGGTCCGCGACCGCCGGGGCCACCAGGACCACGACCGCCGGGACCACCGCGACCCGCAGGCGCGCCGGGGCCACCGGGCGTGCGGTTGGGCATCTGGCCCGGGCTCGGACGCGGTCCGCGACCGGGGCCGCCGGGGCCACCTGCACCCGGGCCGCCGGGCCGTGCGCCCGGACCACCGGGACGCGCGCCGCCGGGACGCTGGGTCTGGAAGGGGTTGTTGCCGCCCGGACGCGGGCGCGGACGGGGTCCGGCTGCGCGATCCGAGAACGGGTTGTTGCCGCCCGGACGGGGGCGGGGCTTGGGCATGTCGGCGGGCGAGGCACCGGACGCCGCGGGAGCGGCAGGCGCGGCGGGTGCCGCGGGCTTCTCCGCCGCAGGCGCCTGAGGAGCCTGAGGCGCGGGCGCCTCGGCCTCGGGGGCCGGAGCCGCCGGCTTCGGGCCGGGCTTGGGGCCGGGCTTCACGGCAGGCTTCGCGGGGGCCTTGGGGGCGGACGCCTTGGGAGCGTCGCCGCCGGCGTTCGCGGGGAAGGCCTCGCGGGCCTTGCGCACGACGGGCGCCTCGAGCGCCGACGAGGCGCCCTTGACGTACTCGCCGAGCTCGTTCAGCTTGGCGATCAGATCCTTGCTCGAGACTCCGAGCTCTTTCGCGATCTCATGAACGCGGGGCTTTGCCACAATTCTCCTGTCTCGGTCCGACCGAGGCAGGGTCGAACCATCGTTACGAGTGGGTACTCATCGTGAGGTACTCATCGGTCGCTCATGGGCTTTCATCCCTTGACTTCGATGGTGGGCATGGCGGCGCTGGGTCCCGCGCGCCCGGGGAGGGCCACGCTGCTCGCATCGGCGCCAGGAGAGCGCAACGCTCTCCCGATGCTGTTGCGACGCAACGCCTGCGCAAGGCAATCGGACTCGGGATGCAGCCACGCACCCCGTCCCGGCAGCGACTCACGCTCGTCGACGACCACGCGGCCGTCCTCGAGTGCGAGTCGCACCAGAGCCGACCGAGCCGCCTTGCTGCGGCATCCCACACAGGTGCGCACGGGTTCGTGCGAACGCGCGTCGATGTCACCGGAAGGCGAACTCGGCTCCATCAGTCTAGCGTCTCGGCGCGCGGGCTAGGGACGCTCGGGCGCGGCGCGCCCCGGAGTGTCGGGCGCCTCGTCCGACCGGATGTCGATCCGCCACCCCGTGAGACGGGCGGCGAGGCGGGCGTTCTGCCCCTCCTTGCCGATCGCCAGCGACAGGTGGAAGTCGGGCACGACGACCCGTGCGGCGCGCGCCTCCTCGTCGACCACGGTGACCGACACGACGCGCGAGGGCGACAGGGCGTTGCCCACGAAGGTCGCGGGGTCCTCGTCCCAGTCGACGATGTCGATCTTCTCGCCACGCAGCTCGCTCATGACGGCGCGCACGCGCGAGCCCATGGGGCCGATGCACGCGCCCTTGGCGTTCACACCCGGCTCGGTCGCGCGCACGGCCATCTTGGTGCGGTGGCCGGACTCGCGGGCGAGCGACATGATCTCGACGGTGCCGTCCGCGATCTCGGGGACCTCGAGCTCGAAGAGCTTGCGCACGAGCCCAGGGTGGGTGCGCGACAGCGTGATCGACGGGCCCTTCTGGCCGCGCGAGACGTCGAGGACGTACCCGCGCAGGCGCTCGCCGTGCGTGTAGATCTCGGTCGGGACCTGCTCGTGCGGCGGCAGCAGCGCCTCGGTCTCGCCGATGTCGACGTGGACGTTGCGCGGGTCTGCGCTCTGCTGGATGACGCCGGAGACCAGGTGTCCCTCCTTGCCCGCGTACGAGCCGAGCACGGCGTCGTCGCCGACCTGGCGCATGCGCTGCACGATCACCTGGCGGGCGGTGGCCGTCGCGATGCGGCCGAAGTTCTCCGGGGTGTCGTCGAACTCGGGCAGGTCCTCGAGCGCGACCTCCGACTCGGGCTCGGGGTCCTCGCGGGCGAAGATCGACACCTTGCCGGTGTCGCGGTCCACGTGGGCGCGCGCGTGCCGGAAGGCTCCCGGGGTCTTGTGGTACGCGGAGACAAGCGCCTGCTCGATCGCGTCGACCAGCACGTCGAGCCTGATCTCGCGCTCCTTCTCGAGGCTCTTGAGCGCGTACATGTCGATGTCCATCAGGCCCCCTCGTCCAGACGCTTGAGCTCGACCTCGATGCGCCCCTCGGCGACATCCGCGATGTCGATGCGCTCGACGCCGTGCGGCGCGTCGAGCACCAGCGTGTCGCCCTCCACGTCGGTGAGGCGGGCCACGGTCTCCGTGCCGTCCACGAGCGCGAGCGCGACCTTGCGCGTGCGGGCACGCAGGAAGTGGCGGCGCTCGGTGAGCGGCCGGTCCGTGCCGGGCGTGCCGATCTCGAGCACGTACGGCGTCGACGGCACGTTGGCCTCGTCGAGAGCCGCGCCGATCGCACGGCTGGCCTCGGCGACGCGGTCGAGGTCCGCGCTGCCGACCTCCGTCTCTGGCAGGTCGACGGTGACGGTCACGCGAGTGCGCTTGCCTGCGGGAGACACGCTCACGCCGTCGAGGACGAGCCCCGCCTCGGCGGCGCCCGGCGCGGCCAGCTCGGCGATCCTGGTCGTGAGGTCCATGGGCCCAGCCTCCTGCGCGAGTGCGCGTTCCGTTCCTGAAATTCGGTCGCAGACAGTGTACCTGCGTGAGACCACCCCGCGGGGGCCCATGGGAGGATGACGGCCATGAGGGCGCACACGACCTGGGCCATCGCTGCGGCCGCGGCGCTCGTGCTGTCGGCATGCTCGTGGCGAGCCGAGACGCCGCCGCCCGACTGGCCCTCCCCCGACGCTGCGACGGTGATGCGCGACGACGCGGCCGAGCGCGAGCAGGCGGTCGTCGACGCGACGTCGGACCCGGGCGTCGACGCCACCGCGGCCACGTCGGTCCTCGTCCAGATCGAGGACCCCGACGCCCAGGAGCGGCTGGACGCCCTCGGGGGCCTGTACGTCGCGTATCCCGACGCGACGGCGAGCCCGTCGCCCGCTCCCACGTCGCTCGCGCTGCAGGACGCCGTCACGCAGGCACGGGACGGCCACCTGGCCGATGCGCTCGTGGCCGACGACGCCGACCTCGCCTCCTTGCTCGCCTCGGCGGGGCTGGCGCACGCGCTGTCGAGCTGGTTCGCGGTGTGGGTCGCCGACGCGGTCGCCGATGCCGGTCAGCCGGTGGTCGCGGAACGCACCCTCGCGAGCCCCTCGCTGCCGCACCCTGACCTGCTGCCAGGCGAGGCCACCGCCATCGACGCGACCGTGCTCGCCCAGCTCGCGCTCGAGCACGACCAGGCCCGCTACGCCTACGAGGTCCTCGCGGCCCGGGCCGGCGAGGACCTGCGCGGGCAGTGGCTCGAGCTGCGCGCCCTGCACGCCGCGCGCGCGGAGGCGCTCGTCTCCGTCCCCGGCGTCGAGGACCTGCGCGAGGCTGTGTACGTGCTGACGTTCGACCAGGTGGACGACTCGACGCACGCGCTCTCGACGGCGACGGGCCTGCAGGACGCGCTCGGCGATACGTACGCCGCGCTGGCCGTGTCCGCGGGCGCCGAGGACATGCCGTGGCTCCTCAACGCCGCGTTCGACGCGTACGCGCAGGCGGCCGCGCTCGGCGACGCGTCAGCCGACGCCTACGCCGTGCCGGCCCTACCGGGACTCACCGTCGCCGAGACCTCGGCGACGCCGGACGAGTAGCCAGCGAGCGCATCGGCGCTGCAGCGCGGAGAGCTCAGACGGGCAGAGCTCAGCCGAGCGCGTCCTGGACGCGTCGGGCGACCTCAGTCACCGCATCGGCGACGGGCAGTGCCTCGCTCGTCCCGGCGCGGCGGTCCTTGAGCTCGACCTCGCCGTCCGCGAGGCCGCGGCCGGCGACGAGGATGAACGGGGCTCCGAGCAGCTCGGCGTCCTTGAACTTCACGCCGGGCGAGACCTTGGGACGGTCGTCGAAGAGCACCTCGATGCCGGACGACTCGAGGCCGGTCGCGAGCGACTCAGCGGCGTCGAAGACCTCCTGGTCCTTGCCGGTCGCCACGACGTGCACGTGGTACGGCGCGACGTGGGCGGGCCAGGCGAGGCCGAGCTCGTCGTTGTTGAGCTCCGCGAGCAGCGCCATGACGCGGGTGACGCCCACGCCGTACGAGCCCATGGTGACGACCTGCTGCTTGCCGTTGACGTCGAGGACCTTGAGGTCGAGCGCCTCGGCGTACTTGCGGCCCAGCTGGAAGATGTGGCCGATCTCGACTCCGCGCGCGAGCTCGAGCGGGCCCGAGCCGTCGGGAGCAGGGTCCCCCGCTCGCACCGCTGCGGCCTCGATGGTGCCGTCACCGACGAAGTCGCGCCCGGCCACCAGGTCGAACACGTGCTTGCCGTGGACGTTCGCGCCGGTGATCCAGCGCGTGCCGGGGACGATGCGCGGGTCGAGGAGGTACGGGATGGCGGTGTCGCCCTCGGAGAGGTACTCGACGCCGTCGGGACGCGCCTGCGGGCCGAGCGCGCCGGGGCCGATGTAGCCCTTCACGAGCTCGGGGCGGGACTTGAGGTCCTCCTCGGTCGCGGCCTCCACGGTCGCGGGAGCGAGCGCCGCCTCGAGACGGGTGAGGTCGACGTCGCGGTCGCCGGGCACGCCGACGACGATGATCGCGCGAGCGCCGGTCGGGTCCGTCGCGGCGATCACCACGTTCTTGAGGGTGTCCGCCGCCGTCCACTCGCGGTCGGGGCGCGGGTGGCTCGCGTTCGCTGCCGCGACGAGCGTCTCGATGGTCGGGGTGTCCGGGGTGTCCTCGACGTGCGCCTCGGGGGCGTCGGTCCAGTCGAGGGCGGGCGGGACGGGCGTCGTGACCGCCTCGACGTTGGCCGCGTAGCCGCCGGCCGAGCGCACGAACGTGTCCTCGCCGATCTCGGTGGGCGCGAGGAACTCCTCGGACTTCGAGCCGCCCATCGCGCCGGACATCGCGTTGACGATGACGTAGTCGATGCCGAGCCGGTCGAAGATCCGGATGTAGGCGGCGCGCTGCTTCTGGTACGCGGCCTCGAGCCCCTCGTCGTCGATGTCGAACGTGTAGGCGTCCTTCATGATGAACTCGCGGCCGCGCAGCAGGCCCGCACGCGGGCGCGCCTCATCGCGGTACTTGGTCTGGATCTGGAACAGCGACAGCGGCAGGTCCTTGTAGCTGCTGTAGAGGTCCTTCACGAGCAGGGTGAACATCTCCTCGTGCGTGGGCGCGAGCAGCATGTCCGTGCCCTTGCGGTCCTGCAGGCGGAAGAGGTTGGGGCCGTACTCGTCCCAGCGTCCGGTCGCCTCGTAGGGCTCCTTGCCCAGCAGCGCCGGGAAGTGCACCTCCTGGCTGCCGGCGGCC
Organism: Demequina sp. NBRC 110056; assembly: GCF_002090155.1. Lineage (GTDB taxonomy): Bacteria > Actinomycetota > Actinomycetes > Actinomycetales > Demequinaceae > Demequina. The sequence continues at coordinate 843,961 of NZ_BBRM01000002.1, forward strand.
TCCATCTCCTCGCGCACCACGGCCTCGACCTTGGCGAGCACCTTGAGGCCGAGCGGCAACCACGAATAGATGCCGGGGGCGGCGCGGCGAATGTAGCCGGCGCGGACCAGGAGCTTATGGGAGGCGACCTCGGCGTCGGCCGGGTCCTCGCGAAGCGTACGGAGGAAGAGCGTGGACATGCGGAGCATGGGTCAAGCGTAGTGGCGCGGGGCGGCGGCGCCGTTCCGGGGCGGCGTGTGCGTTCCGCACTGACGTCCGCGCCCTCCGTGCGTCAGGAGGGCCGATGCGCGCGTTCCCGACCGACGCATCTCGCCTCGGTCAGTCGGGAACGCGCCGGGGCGCCTCTGCCGCACCGCCGGGACACGCAGCGGGGCCCTGAGACCGAGTGGTCTCAGGGCCCCGTCATGCGGTCACACCGTCAGGAGGCTAGAAGCGGTCCATCCGGTAGAGGAAGGCGGCCATCGCGTCGCGGGTGATCGACTCCGACGGACGGAACTCCTTGCCGCCGGGGACGGTCCAGCCAGTCGAGACGCCGGTCTCGGCGAGCCACGCCATCTCCTTGTAGAACTGCTGGCCGACCTTCACGTCCACGAACGGGGACTTCGAAGGAGCCGTGTAGCCCTTCACGTCAGCGAACCGGTAGAGGAACGCCGCCATCGCGTTGCGGTCGATGGGCTCGTACGGGCGGTACTCCTTCTTGCTGCCCACGGCCCAGCCGGTGGAGATGCCCTCCGAGGCCAGCCACGCGATCTCCTTGTAGTACGGCTGGGAGGTGGGGACGTCCGCGAACGGCGACTTCGAGGGCGCCGTGTACGCGGGCGAGCCGGCCCAGCGGTAGAGGAAGGCCGCCATGGCGTCACGGTTCACGGTGCCGAGCGGGCGGTAGGTGCCGTCCGCGTAGCCCGTGGTGATGCCCTGCGCCGCGAACCACTCGATGTGGGTGCGGAACTGGCTGGTCGCGATGTCCGAGAACTTCGGGATGCGGACCAGGCCCTGGTAGGCGATGCGCAGCTCCTTGGCCTTGGCGTTCACCTCGCCCTGCGAGCGGATGTCCGCGTTGACGAGGACGTTCGCGCCCTTGAGCGCCGTGTTGACCTTCGCCACCGACGGCACCGTGTAGTTCGACAGGTTGACGCCCTTGATGGCCGCGAGGGCCGACTTCAGCGCGGCCGTGTCGGCCGAGCGGTAGACGAGGTCGTCGATCGCATCGAGCACGTCCTTGGTCGCCGCGGCGACCTGGTCCTGCTGCGTGACATTGGCGTTGAGGAGTGCCTCGCCTGCCGCCACCGCGGCGTCGAGGTTCGCGAGCGAACCCGGCGTGCGCTGCGAACGGTTCACGGCGTCGGCGGAGGCGATCGCCGCCTTCAGCACGTCGACGTTGGCCGGCAGGTAGTCCAGCGCCTCGATCGCGGCCTTGAGAACCGCAACCGCCGCGTCGACCTCGACCTGAGCGTCCGCGGTCGAGCCGAGGACGCCCTTGCCGAGCACGATCGCTGCGTCGAGCAGCTCGAGCGACTCGGGCGTGCGATCGGTGCGGACGACAGCCTCAGCCTCCGCGAGCGCCTGCTCGAGGTCCGCGACGTCCGCCGGACCAAACTCGAGAGCGGCGATCGCATCCTCGATGGCGGCCGTCGCAGCGTCGACCTCGTCCTGCTCGAGCTTGTTCGCACCCTCGACCGCAGCCGCGGCCTCGACGGCCGTGGTCACAGCGGCGAAGGACTCGGCGGTGTAGAGGCCCTCGTCCAGCGCGTCCGCCTTGGCCAGCGCCGCGTTGAGCTCGGTGAAGTCGGCAGCCGGGCAAGCGTCCGTGGGACGCTCGGCGTTGAGGAGGACGTTGTCGATCGGCAGGTTCTCGTACGAGTTGTTGACGAGCCAGCCGTACCGGTTGCCACCGATGACGGTGGGGACGATGTCGGCCGCGTTGCCGCCGAGCGTCCACGCGGCGACCTCGTCACCGTGCGCGTCGAGCACTGCGAGGTCGACGTACGCGAGGTTGTCCTGCGCGCGTACCGTGTGCTGGAACGTGTACCAGCCGGAGTCCGTCACCGTGACAGGCGCGGCGCCGAAGCCGCTCAGGTACGGCGACGAGTTCGCGGCGTTGTTGGAAACACCGACCGTCCACGTGCCCGCACCGTCGGCGCCAGCGTGGAAGATGAAGTCCCGCTTGCCCGAGCCGTCGGTTCCATTGATCGCGTGCGACCAGTCGAACTGACCCGCGGGTGCGGTGGCGTCGAGGTAGAAGTCAGCCGACGCCGTGTAGCCGCCCTCGGGGAAGACCGACGAGTAGCCCGCGTAACGCGTGAACACGCTGGTGTTGTACTGGACGACCGGCGCCTCGGCGTAGTAGCAGCCCGCGGCAGCCGGCATAGTCTTGTCGGCACCCGCGATGGCGACGCCGGAAAGGCCCCCATCGGCTCCCGCGGCGTGCGCCGCGTCCTCGAAGTCGACGACTGAGGTCGGAAGCGCGGGTCCGTGCGGCACCGATGCGGTGTCGAGGAAGCGATACTCAGCACAGCCGGCGGTGAGGGACTTCACCGTGCCAGTGCCCTCCTGGGTCGATCCGAGCGAGAAGCCGACGCCCAGAACCATCGCCTCGGGGAGATCCTCCACAAGCTCCTCGAGGGTGAAGAGGTGCCAGTTGCCGTTCTTGTTGTCCTTGGTGCTCCACCAGTTGCCGACGCCGTAGACGCCGGGCTCGTAGACGAGTGTGCCCGCCCAGCTACCGGAGCTGTCCTCGGAGTAAGCGAGGTTGAGGCTGATGTCGAACTCGTCGTCCTCGCCGACCCGGACGTAGTCGAACGCAGGCTCGCCTGCATCGGCGACGTCGAACCGCTCGATCTCGTAGTTCATGTAGCCGACCTTGCTGGTCGAGACGATGTCGAGCCCGTCAGGAGTGAAGGCTGTCGCCGAACCGTCTGACAGGGTCCACTGATGAAGCGCACTCGTCGTGTTCGTGTCGGACAGGTACACGGTCTCGACCGCGGCGCAGGCGGTCGGCGCGCCGACGTCGGTGGGCGACGCGACGGGCGTACCCGCGGTGTCGACAGTGACAGTGGCCTGGGCGGCGGTGCCGACCAGGGTCGCGGCGAGTGCCGCGAGGGAGACGCCCGCGACGATGCGGGCACTCTTCTGGTGCATGGGTTGTTCCCTCAGCAGTCGATGCAGCCGCGCGTATCGTGACGATTTTCACGAGGCCCGACGTGCAATGGCGTGCCTCACGTTAAGCACGCCGTCCGACATCGCCGGACGCGCAAACGGGCCGTCGATATCAGATGTGAGAAAACTCACCGTCAGAAACGGACAAACGGGACGTGCGGTGCGTGCACGCGGCCCGCCGGGGATCACCCGACGGGCCGCGCGGAGGGCGAGGCTACGCGCTCGCCCCCGGTCGGGTGGCCCGCTCCAGCGCCACGCCGACGACCGTGAGGAACGCCGTCGCGGCGAGCGTGCCGGGCCACGTGGCGCTCGACGCCATGAAGGCCACGAACGCTGCGAGCGCGGCGGCGGGAGCCCACCAGCGGGCGCGGCCCGCCCTCCACAGCGCGACCATCGCGAGCGGCACAGCCAGGAATAGGCCGAGCATGGCCGGCATCTGCAGGAGCGGGAAGGCCCACGCCTGATCGGAGACGACGGTGAAGACCTCGTCGATCGCCTCAGGGCCGTAGAGCTGGCCGATGGCGGACTGGATCCAGTCGACCATCAGCATCCCGGGCAACGTGGTGAGCGTGCAGAACGCGAGAACCGCGGCGATGTTCGCGATCACGCGGCCGCGGCCGATGATCGTCGACGCAATGAGCAGTGCCGGGGCCACCCACAGGGCGTAGCCCCAGTGGAAGGCGAAGGACTTGATCTGCAGCGCGGCCATGCCGTCGGTGTAGGCCTCATTGAGTTCGGCACCGGTGGCGCCGGGAGCGGGGTCGGCGAGCGTGGCAACGGTGCAGAGGATGCCTGCGAGTACGGGCATCGCGATGAGCGTCCAACGACGCAGCTGCACCGCGAGCGGCGCTGGCTCGACCCCGGACGGGGCGAGCGTGGGGACGGTGGTGGACATGCGGGTGTTTCCTTTCGAGTGGAGCGGACACCACCACTGTCCAGGCACGACGTCTGAACCGGATCGCCCGGAAGCGCGAACTTCGCCTACCTCCTGCGACGGATTCTGATCTCCGCCTCAGGACGGAGGGACGGCCTCCCCCGGGGCCACCACTCCGTGTTCGTACGCGTAGATCACGGCCTGCACTCGATCCTTCAGACCAAGCTTCGCCAGCAGGTTTGACACATGCGTCTTGACCGTCGCCTCGGTGACGAACAGCTCGCGTGCGATGTCCGCGTTGGATGCGCCGCGCGCGACGAGCCCGAGCACCTCGAGCTCGCGCGCCGTGAGCAGCGCGAGTTCGCTCCCGGCGACCGGCCTGCGGAGCGCGGCCCGAGTGACGAAGGCGTCGATCACGCGGGCGGTGATGCGCGGCGCGAGCAGCGCCTCGCCGGCAGCGACCACGCGGATGGCTGCGGCGAGCTCCTCTGCGGGCGCGTCCTTCAGCATGAAGCCCGAGGCTCCCGCCTGGAGTGCCGCGAACACGTACTCGTCGAGGTCGAAGGTCGTGAGCACCAGCACGCGTGGTCCGCCTCCGACGGCGGTGATGCGGCGCGTGGCCTCGATGCCGTCAAGGAGCGGCATGCGGATGTCCATGAGCATCACGTCGGGCCGCTCGCGACGCGCGGCGGCGACCGCTTGCTCCCCGTCGGCGGCCTCGCCGACAACCTCGATGTCCGGCTCGCTCGACAGCAGCGACCGGAAGCCGGCGCGGACCATCCCCTGGTCATCGGCGACGACCACCCTGATTCTGTCGTCGTTCATGCCGTCCCCTCCCGCGCGAAGGCCGCCGTGACCACCACGCCGCCGCCGGACGCATCGGCGATGTCGAGGTGCCCGCCGTACAGCGCGATGCGCTCACGCATCCCGACGAGGCCGTGCCCGCCCAGGGTGTCCTCGCTCGGCATGCCGCGGCCGTCGTCCCGCACCTCGAGCACCACCCGGCCGGCCTCCCACCGGACGGCGACGTCGATGCGGGAGGCGTGGGCGTGCCGGGTCGCGTTGGTGATGGCCTCCTGCGCGACCCGGAACGCGGCGAGGTCCAGGCCGGGCGTCAGCGGTCGCGGCGTTCCCTCGATCGCGAGGTGCACCGACGTGTGAGGGGTCGACAGCCGCTCGACGAGGCGTGGCAGCTCGTCCAGGCCGGGCGCGGGCGCGAGGTCTCCGTCGCCGCCGCCCCGCAGCACCCCGAGCAGCCGTCGCATCTCCCCCATCGCCTCACGCGTGACGGTCTCGGCCGCGGAGAGGTCGCGCGCCTCGTCGGCATGGTCGTCGCCGAGGCGGCGCCGCACCGCCTGCAACTGGATGGTCACGACCGTGAGCGAGTGCGCGACGACGTCATGGAGCTCGCGGGCGATCCGAGCGCGCTCGTCCGCCACGGCCTCGGCCTCACGCGCGTCCTGCTCTCTCGCAAGCCTGTCTGCCAGCGCGATCGCCTCGGCGGATCGCTCAGCCCGCACCGCGGTCGCCACACCAACCATCCACGGGCCCGCGAGGAACACGACCGAGGCGGCGAGGTCCGAGAACTCGAACGCCTCGCGCGACACGGCCGCGCCCACGAACGGAACCACCAGCAGCGCAAGCCCGGCATACCGGCGCGGCGACGGAGACTCGAACCCCACGGTGTACGAGGCGACCACGAGTGCCAGCACGGTGGAGAAGCGGCCTTCGGGGTTCGACAACAGGTCCGAGCCGACGAGGATCGCCGCCACCAGGATGGGCGCGCGCCGGCGCCAGGCCAAGGCCGCGACACCGACGAGCGCGATGCCGAGGCGCCACGGGCCACGATCGTCCCCCGCGGACAGCGCCTCAGCGACGGTGAGCGCGGCGAAGAGGACGGCGATCGCGATGTCGATCGTCGGGGGCCGCCAAGACCCGCCCGCAGGCTGCGCGCGTGCGCTCACGAGGGAAACCTAGTCCACCCGGCCGCTCGCGCGATAGTGCGAGATCGCTCCTAGAACATCACGGTGGCGAAGGTGCCGACCGTGCGGAATCCGACGGCCTCGTAGGCGCGCAAGGCGGGAGCGTTGAAGTCGTTGACGTAAAGCGAGACCCTGGGCGCGTGATCGCGGCGCACCGCCTCGACGACGGCCGCGAGCCCAGCACGCGCGAGCCCACGGCCGCGCAACGCTGGGTGCACCCAGACCCCCTGCAGCTGGGCGACGCCGCCACCGAGAGCGCCGACTTCGGCCTTGAACACGATCTGCCGCCTGCCTTCGGCGACGCCGTACTGGATGTACGCCCGCCCGGCACGCACCAGGTACCGCAGGCGCTCCTCGTACGCGGTGCGTCCGTGACGCATCGGGTCGTATCCCACCTCGCCGATGAACATGTGCACGCACGCGGGAAGCAGCGCGTCGTAGTCGTCCTCACGGGCGGCGCGGACCGCCTCGAGGTGCAGCTCGGGCGCGCTCAGCGGCGCCACCCGGCGCACCGCTCCGTCGATGACCATCGACGCCTGCCTCGCGCGCACCTCGCGCACGGGACCCCACCACGGCTCCACCCGACCCCACAGGTCGAGGGTCAGGTCCGCCTCCCCGACGATCGCGGCCGGGCGCGAGAGCCTCCCGACCATCGCCGCGGCGATGTCCGCGCGGGTGTCCTCGTCGGCGTCGGCGTCTCCGGTCGACGGGACCACGGCACACAGGTTCGCGCTCGCCCAGATGAGGCCAGCGGTCTCACGCCCCCAGCCCGAGCGGCGCCGCACGACCCACATGCCCGCGGGCACCACGCCGGAGGCGAGGGCCGCGTCCAGGTGCATCGCGGGAACGACCGTGGCGACGGGGTCCTGGGCGCACAGGTCGCGCAGGCCCTCGAGGTCACGACGCTGCGCCGGCGCCAGCGAATGCTGAGCGCGCCGGAGCAGCGAGTCGGTCATGACGTGGCGACCACCTCTGGCGCCGCGCCCTCGACGGGCTCCATGGTCTCGGCGATGCGCATGGCCTCCTCGATGAGGGTCTCCACGATCTGCGACTCGGGGACGGTCTTGATGACCTCGCCCTTGACGAAGATCTGGCCCTTGCCGTTGCCGGAGGCGACGCCGAGATCGGCCTCGCGGGCCTCCCCGGGTCCGTTGACGACGCAGCCCATGACGGCGACGCGCAGCGGCACCTCCATGCCCTCGAGACCGGCGGTCACCTTCTCCGCGAGCTCGTAGACGTCGACCTGGGCGCGGCCGCACGACGGGCACGACACGATCTCGAGCTTGCGCTCCTTCAGGTTGAGCGATTGCAGGATCTGGATGCCGACCTTGACCTCCTCGACGGGAGGGGCGGACAGGGACACGCGGATGGTGTCGCCGATGCCCTGGCTGAGCAGTGCGCCGAAGGCCGTCGCGGACTTGATGGTGCCCTGGAAGGCGGGGCCGGCCTCGGTGACGCCGAGGTGGAGCGGCCAGTCGCCGCGCTCGGACAGCTGCTTGTAGGCCTCCACCATGACGACGGGGTCATTGTGCTTGACGGAGATCTTGAAGTCGTGGAAGTCGTGCTCCTCGAACAGGCTCGCCTCCCAGACGGCGGACTCGACGAGCGCCTCCGGCGTGGCCTTGCCGTACTTCTGCAGCAGGCGGGGGTCGAGCGAGCCCGCGTTGACGCCGATACGCAGGGACGTCCCGTGGTCCTTCGCGGCCTGGGCGATCTCCTTGACCTGGTCGTCGAACTTCTTGATGTTGCCCGGGTTGACGCGCACCGCGGCGCAGCCGGCCTCGATCGCGGCGAACACGTACTTGGGCTGGAAGTGGATGTCCGCGATGACGGGGATCTGCGACTTCTTCGCGATGATCGGCAGCGCGTCGGCGTCGTCCTGCGTGGGGCACGCGACGCGCACGATGTCGCAGCCGGCCGCGGTGAGCTCGGCGATCTGCTGCAGCGTGCCGTTGATGTCCGTCGTCTTCGTCGTCGTCATCGACTGCACGGAGACCGGCGCGTCACCTCCGACGTACACGTCCCCGACCTTGATCTTGCGGGTCTTCCGACGGGGCGCCAGCACGGGCGCCGGCATCGCGGGCATTCCAAGTCCGATGGCAGTCACAGTCTCATTATCTCCTCACGCGTCAGGCATCCGGTCACACGAAGTCCACGGGCGCCACGATGTCCGCGTAGATGAGAACGACGCCCATCACCAGCAGAATTCCGAAGACCCCGTACGCGAGCGGCATCATGCGCGCGACGTCGACCGGCGCGGGGGCGGGGCGCGACCGCAAGCGGGCCCACCCGTTCTTGATGCCCTGCCACAGGGCCGAGGCGACGTGACCTCCGTCGAGCGGCACGAGCGGGATCATGTTGAACACGAAGAGCGCGAGGTTGAGGCCGCCCAGCAGCATCAGCATGTCGCCGATCCGCTCGGAGACGCCGTAGCCCTCGACCTCGGCAGACGAGATCTCGCCGGCGACGCGGCCCACTCCCACGACGCCCATGATCGAGTCGGAGCGCCGCTCCTCCATGCCCAGCGCCGCCTGCGTCACGTCCCACAGGTGGGCCGGCAGGTGGACGACGACCTCGGTGGTCGCGACCAGGTAGTCCCACGTCTGGACCGCGCCTGCGTACAGCGGCTGCGGCTCGGCGACCACCTCGGAGTACACGCCCAGGTAGCCCACGGTCTCGAGGACCGGCTCCCCCGCCGCATCGAGCACCGGCTCGCCCTCGTCGTCGTAGACCACGCGCTCGCGCGCGTCGGGCGTCACGGTGAGGGTCATCGGCTCGCCGTCGCGCACGATCTCGAGCGCCATGGACTCGCCCGGCGCCGCGGCGATGATCGCGGTCGCCTGTTCCCAGTCCTCCGCCGCCACGCCGTCGACGGCGACGAGCGTGTCGCCAGCCTCGAGCCCGGCCTCCGCGGCAGGTGACGCGGGGTCGGCATCGGTGCACTCGACCTGTCCCGCGGCGGGCACGCACGGCACCACGGCGCCGACGGTGAGCGACTGCGTGGGTGCGCCGACGGTGGACAGCACGGCCGTGAAGATGATGACGGCCAGCACGAGGTTCACGAGCGGGCCGCCCATCATGACGATGACCTTCTTCCACCACGCGAGGTGGTAGAACGCCCGGTGGTCCTCGCCGTCGGGGATCTCCTCGACGGCGGCGTCACGCGCATCGGCGATGAGGCGGCCTGCCCACCCGCCCACACGGACGGGCTTGACGCGCTCCTCCGGCGGGATCATGCCCACCAGTCGCACGTAGCCGCCCAGCGGGATCGCCTTCACCCCGTACTCGGTCTCACCCTTGACGCGCGACCACACGCGCGGACCGAAGCCCACGAAGTACTCGCTGACCCTGACCCCGAACCGCTTGGCCGGGATCATGTGGCCGAGCTCGTGCAGCGCGATCGAGACCAGCAGTCCCACCACGAGCACGAGGATCCCCAGCAACGTCGCCATCTGCCTACCCTACGTACCCGTTCCTCAGCCGATGCGGGCGCGGGCGCGCTCGCGCGCCCACCGCTCCGCCTCGTCGACGGCCTCGAGCGACAGCTGCGCCGGGGCCTCGTACTCCTCCACAACGCGCCTGACCGTGTCGACGATCCCGAGGAACGGCAACGATCCGGTCACGAACGCGGCCACGCACTCCTCGTTGGCGGCGTTGAACACGGCCGGGTGGAGCGCCGATGCGGCGACGGCCTCCCGCGCCACGCGGACCGCGGGGAACGCGTCCTCGTCGAGCGGCTCGAACGTCCACGTCGCCGCCTGGGTCCAGTCGCACGCGGGCGCGGCATCCGCCACCCGCTCGGGCCACGACAGCCCCAAGGCGATCGGCAGACGCATGTCGGGAGGCGAGGCCTGGGCCAAGGTGCTGCCGTCCACGAACTCGACCATCGAATGGATCACCGACTGCGCGTGCACGACGACGTCGATGCGGTCCATCGGGATGTCGAACAGCAGGTGTGCCTCGATCACCTCGAGCGCCTTGTTCACCATCGACGCGGAGTTGATGGTCACGACGGGGCCCATGTCCCAGGTCGGGTGGTTGAGCGCGTCGGCGGCGGTCACGTCGGCGAGGTCGGCGCGGGAGCGGCCGCGGAACGCGCCACCGGACGCGGTGACGACGAGGCGCCGCACCTCGTCCGCCGAGCCGCCGCGCAGCGCCTGCGCGAGCGCAGAGTGCTCGGAGTCGACCGGCACGATCTGCCCGGGGCGTTGGACGGCCGCCTTGACGAGCGCGCCGCCCGCGACCAGCGACTCCTTGTTCGCGAGCGCGAGCGTCGAGCCCGCCTCGAGCGCCGCGAGGGTGGGCCGCAGGCCCACCGAGCCCGTGATGCCGTTGAGGACGACGTCGGCGCCGGTCGAGGCAGCGGCGACGACCGCATCGGCCCCACCCACGACCTCGACGCCCGGCAGGTCGCGCGCGACCTCAGCGACCGCATCGGCCCTCGCGACGGCGACGAGCCGCGCACCCGTGGCGCGCGCCTGCTCCACTACGAGCGCGGGGTCGGACCCGCCTGCGGCGAGCGCCGTGACCGTGAAGCGGCCCGGGTTGCGGGCGATGACGTCGAGCGCCTGGGTGCCGATCGAGCCGGTCGAGCCCAGCAGCGCGACGGTGCGGGACTCGCCCGTCACGCCGCCCCGAGCAGGATGTCCACCACGCGCGAGAGGTAGGCGTCGACCACCCGCTCCTCGTACGCGCCCCACGAGGCGCGACGCTTGAAGCTCGCGGCGCGCACCTCGTCCGCCGTCAGGGGCTTGCCCTGGTCGAAGAACGCGGTGAGGCGGTCGAGAAGCTGGTCGACCTCGGCGGCGGAGTAGCCCGAACGCATCGCGCCCGGCTTGGCGAAGCGCTCCCCCGCGGGACGGCGCAGGCGCGGGTACAGGGCCTGCGCGCGCTCGGCGAGGTGCTGCATCCACGCATCGTTGCCGTGCTCGGCCACGTAGCGGTCACGGATGCGCGACGAGAAGGCGACCTCGAGGCGGTCGAGCGCCGAGTCCACCGCGGTGGTCGTGTAGCCCCCGCGCTTGAGCCCGAAGCTCGCGCGGCGCACGTCGAAGGCCTCGAGCGCCTCGGCGCCGCCGGGCTGCTCGTAGAGGTGACGCGCCTTGCCGAAGTACGCGTCGACGTCGTCGACGCTGTAGCCCAGCTTCGTCGCACCCGAACGCGGGAACAGGTCCGCCATCACGCCTCCTTGATCGCGAGCTGTCCGCACGCGCCATCGATGTCACTGCCACGAGTATCCCGGATCGTCGTCGGAATTCCGTGAGCGCGCAGGGTGTGGACGAACTCCTCTTCGACCTTGGGGTCGGAGGCCGTCCAGATCGAGCCCGGCGTGGGGTTCAGCGGGATGGGATTGACGTGGACCCAGCCGTCGCCGCGCTCGCGCAGCTTGCGGCCCAGCAGGTCGGCACGGTGGGCGTGGTCGTTCATGTCGCGGATGAGGGCGTACTCGATCGACACCCGCCGCCCGGTCGCGTCGAAGTAGCGGCGCGCGGCGTCGAGCGCCTCGTCCACGGTCCAGCGCGTGTTGATGGGGACCAGCTCGTTGCGCAGCTCGTCGTCGGGCGCGTGCAGGCTGAGCGCGAGGGTCACGGGGATGCCCTCCTTGCACAGCTTGTCGATCGCGGGCACGAGGCCGACGGTCGACACGGTGACGTGGCGAGCAGACAGCCCGAAGCCCTGCGGCTCGGGCGCGACGAGCGCGCGCACGGTCTGCATGACGGCCTTGTAGTTGGCGAGCGGCTCCCCCATGCCCATGAAAACGACGTTGGACAGGCGCACCTGCTCGCCCAGGTCGCCGTCGCGCGCGGCGCGCGCGGCCAGGCGCACCTGCTCGATGATCTCCGCGGCGGAGAGGTTGCGGGTGAGGCCCATCTGGCCGGTCGCGCAGAACGGGCAGGCCATGCCGCAGCCCGCCTGGCTGGTGACGCACAGCGTCGCCCGCTCCGGGTACTTCATGAGCACCGACTCGACCTTGACGCCGTCGTGCAGGTTCCACAGGGTCTTGCGGGTGGCGCCGCCGTCGGCCACGAGCGAGGTCACCGGGGTCATCAACGGCGGGAACATCTGCGTCGCGAGGTCCTCGCGGGCATCCGCGGGAAGGTCGGTCATGTCCGCAGGATCGACGGTCAGGTGCGAGTAGTAGTGGTTCGCGAGCTGCTTGGCCCGGAAGGCCGGGAGACCCAGCTCGCGCATCGTCTCCACCCGCTCGTCATGGGTGAGGTCGGCGAAGTGGCGTGGCGGCTTGCCTCGCCGCGGCGCTGCCATCTGCAGCAGTGGACGGTCGGTCATGACACCCCCAGGAGTAGGCCGAACACCACGTAGGCCACGGGTGCGGCGAGCAGCAGCGAGTCGACACGGTCCATGATGCCCCCGTGTCCCGGCAGGAAGGAGCTCATGTCCTTGACCTGGATGTCGCGCTTGATGGCGGACTCGGCGAGGTCGCCGAGCACGGCGGCGAGCGCGCAGGCGACGCCCACGAGCGCTCCCACCCACCACTGGCCGTCGAAGAAGAAGTAGGCGGCGACCGAGGCGGCGGCGGTGCCGAGCAGCAGGCCTCCCGCGAAGCCCTCCCAGGTCTTCTTGGGGCTCACGCGCGGCGCCATCGGGTGCTTGCCGAGCAGCATCCCGGCGAACAGCCCGCCGGTGTCGGAGCCGACCACCGCGAGGATGACCACGAGGACGCGCTGCCAGCCGTCGCCGGCGAGCTCCAGCAGCACCAGGAAGGAGCCGAGGAACGGGATCCACAGGATCGTGAGCATCGAGGCCAGCGAGTCCGCGAGCGTGTTCTCGATGCGTTCGTCGACCACCCGCCACGCGACGGTGCCGGCGAGCCCGACCATAAGCGCGACGACGAGCCCCTCGGGTCCGCCGAACCACGTGGCGATGATCAGGCCGCCCGTGACGATCGTGACGGGGATCAGCGGCACACGGCGCTCGTGCTTCGCGAGCACGCTGCGCCACTCGTAGGCCGCGGCGATGCACGCGGCCCCCGCGAGCAGCGCGAACGCGAGCGGGTTCCACCACGCCGCGACGACGACGAGGCCGAGCAGTGCGAGGCCGACCACGGTCGCGACGGTCATGTTGCGGCCCGAGCGGGACACCGGCGCGATCTGGGGCACGGGCTGCTCGACGGAGCGAATGGTCGCCGGGTCCACGCGGACGTCGTCGACGGCCTCCTCCTCGTCGGAGGCGTCTCCGACGACGGCGAGACGGGTCGCGTCTCGCTGGGCGGCCTCGGCGCCGCCGTCGCCGTGGATCGCCGACCAGGTGGGCGCGGCGGGCTCGGAGGGCGTCGACGGCGCCGATGCGCTCGCCGGGCCCGTGCCCGGGTGGGCCGATGCGCTCGCTGGGTCGGCGACCGCGGGCGCCTGTGCGGACGTCGCCGCGTCCTGCGGGTGCAGCGACGGCATCCCCGGCGCGTAGTACGGCGCGGGATCCGCGAGCGTCCCGGCCTCGACCGGCGACGCCGGCTCGGGCGCCGACACCGGGAGCCACGCCGCGTCCGGCACCGAGCTCGCCGAGCGGAGAGCGTCCGGCTCCTGCTCGGGCTGTGCGCCGGCGCGGCGTCGGAAGATGCTCATGAGGGTCGCGAAGGCGGCCCGAGGTCAGACCTCGAGCAGCTCGCCTTCCTTCGCCGACAGCAGGGCGTCCACGGCGTCCACGTGCTTCTTGGTGAGGGAGTCGAGCTCCTTCTCCGCACGGTTGCCCTCGTCCTCGCCGACCTCGCCGTCCTTGACCGCGGAGTCGATCTGATCCTTCGCCTTGCGGCGCATGTTGCGGATCGTGACGCGGGCCTCCTCGGCCTTGGTCTTCGCGAGCTTGACGTAGTCGCGGCGGCGCTCCTCCGTCAGCTGCGGCATGACGATGCGCAGGACGTTGCCATCGTCCGACGGGTTCACGCCCAGGTCGGAGGAACGGATCGCGGACTCGATCTCCTTCTTCGCCGAGGCGTCGTAGGGGGACACGAGCACCATGCGGGCCTCGGGCACCGTGATCGCGGCGAGCTGCTGCAGCGGGGTGGGCGCGCCGTAGTAGTCGACCGAGATGTTGGCGAACATCGCGGCGGACGCCTGACCGCTGCGGATGCCAGCGAAGTTGTCCTTCGCGACGCCCACGGCAGTGTCCATGTGCTCCTCTGCCTCGAGGAGGATCTCGTCAATCACGTGTGCTCCTTATGCGTTCTCGTGACCAGCGCCGTCAGGCGGTGACCAGCGTGCCGATTCTCTCACCCACCAGGGCCCTCGTCACGTTGCCATGCTCCTCGAGGCCGAACACGCGCATGGGCATGGCGTTGTCCTTGGCCAGCGAGAACGCGGCGGCGTCCATGACGTTGAGGCCCTGTCGCAGGGCATCCGCGTAGGTGACGTGGTCGAGCAGCTCGGCGGAGGGGTCCTTGCGGGGGTCCGCGGTGTAGACGCCGTCGACGCCGTTCTTGCCCATGAGCACCTGCGTGCATCCCACCTCGAGGGCGCGCTGCAGGCTCACGGTGTCCGTCGAGAAGTACGGCATGCCGGCGCCGGCGGCGAAGATCACCACGCGACCCTTCTCGAGGTGGCGTACCGCGCGCAGCGGGATGTAGGGCTCCGCGACCTGTCCCATCGTGATGGCGGTCTGCACGCGCGTCGCGACGCCCGCCTGCTCGAGGAAGTCCTGGAGGGCGAGGGCGTTCATGACGGTGCCCAGCATGCCCATGTAGTCGGCGCGGGCCCGCTCCATGCCGCGCTGCGACAGCTCGGCGCCGCGGAAGAAGTTGCCGCCACCCACGACGATGCACACCTGCACGCCCTTGGCGACGGCGTCGGCGATCTCTCGCGCGATGCGGCTGATGACGTCGGCGTCGAGGCCGACGGATCCGCCGCCGAACATCTCACCCGACAGCTTCAGCAGAACGCGCCGCTCCCCCGAGGCGGTCTCGGTGTCCGGATTCACGGTGGTGGACTCGGACATCGGGTTCCTCCTGGGGTAGCGGCGCGTGCTGTGGCTGGTGGTCTCCTGGCTCGAAGCCTACGCTCCCACGCGGAAGCGGGCGAAGGCCGTGACGGAGCCGCCGGCGTTCTCGATGACCTTGCCGACCGTGGTCTTCGGGTCCTTCGCGAATGCCTGGTCCACCAGGGTGTTCTCCTTGAAGAAGCCGTTCAGGCGGCCCTCCACGATCTTGGGCAGGGCGCCCTCAGGCTTGCCCTCACCCTTCGCGGTCTCCTCGGCCACGCGACGCTCGTTGGCGACGACGTCCTCGGGGACGTCCTCGCGCACGAGGTACGAGGGCGAGTAGGCGGCGATGTGCATGGCGAT
This sequence comes from Demequina sp. NBRC 110056, assembly GCF_002090155.1. GTDB lineage: Bacteria > Actinomycetota > Actinomycetes > Actinomycetales > Demequinaceae > Demequina. The sequence continues at coordinate 859,264 of NZ_BBRM01000002.1, forward strand.
GTCGCGCGCGACCTCGCGGGCCTTCTCGTCCGAGCCGACCAGGACGCCCACCTGCGCGGGGAGGTCCTTGTTGGTGCGGTGGAGGTACTCGGTGACGACAGGGGCCTCGACGCGGGCGACGCGACGCAGAACGATCTTCTCGCCCAGGATGCCGGCCTCGGCGTCGATGACGTCCTGCAGGGTCTTGCCGTCGACGTCGGTCGCGAGCGCGGCCTCAGCCGAGTCGGCGCCCGCGGCGACGACCGCAGCGAGGACCTTGTCCGCGAGGGCCACGAACTTGTCGTTCTTGGCCACGAAGTCGGTCTCGGAGTTGAGCTCGATCAGGGTGCCCACCTGGCCGCCGTCGGCGTCCGCGATGGAGGCGGCGACCAGGCCCTCGGAGGCCGAGCGGCCCTCGCGCTTGGTCACGCCCTTCAGGCCCTTGACGCGAAGGATGTCGACGGCCTTGTCCAGGTCGCCCTCCGCCTCGTCGAGCGCCTTCTTGACGTCGAGCATGCCGGCGCCGGTGCGCTCACGCAGCGCCTGGATGTCGGCAACGGTGTAGTTCGCCATGTGCGGTTCCCTTACTTCTCGTCGGCTGCGGCGGCCTCGTCGGCCTTGTCCGCGGCCTTCGTGGTCTTCTTGGCGGCAGGCTTCTTGGCCGGCGCCTTCTTCGCAGCGGGCTTCTTCTCGGCCTTCTCAGCCTCGGCAGGAGCCTCGGTGGCCTCCTCAGCCTTGTCCTCGGCGGGGGCCTCGGTGGCAGCGGGGGCCTCGTCGGCCTTCGCCTCGTCAGCCTTCGCCTCATCCTTGGCGCCGTCCAGGAGCTCCTGCTCCCACTCGGCCAGGGGCTCCTCGGTGCCCTCAGCGTCCGCCTCGTCACCCTTGGGGGTGTGGCGGATGCGCACACCCTCGGCGACCGCATCGGCGATCACGCGGGTGAGCAGGCCGACGGCGCGGATGGCGTCGTCGTTGCCGGGGATGCCGTACGCGACCTCGTCGGGGTCGCAGTTCGAGTCGAGGATGCCGACGACGGGGATGCCCAGCTTGCGGGCCTCGTCCACGGCGAGGTGCTCCTTGTTGGTGTCCACGATCCACACGACGGAGGGGGTCTTCGCCATGTCGCGGATGCCGCCGAGGGTCTTGTCCAGCTTGTCCTTCTCGCGGCGAAGGCCCAGCAGCTCCTTCTTGGTGCGGCCCGAGCCGGCGACGTCGTCGAAGTCGATCTCCTCGAGCTCCTTGAGGCGCGCGACGCGCTTGCTCACCGTCTGGAAGTTGGTGAGCATGCCGCCCAGCCAGCGCTCGTTGACGTAGGGCATGCCCACGCGAGCGGCCTGCTCGGCGATCTGCTCCTGCGCCTGGCGCTTGGTGCCGACGAAGAGTACGGTGCCGCCGTGGGCGACGGTGTCGCGCACGAACTCGTAGGCGGCGTCGATCTTCGACAGCGACTGCTGAAGGTCGATGATGTAGATACCGTTGCGCTCGGTGAAGATGAAGCGCTTCATCTTGGGGTTCCAGCGGCTGGTCTGGTGTCCGAAGTGGACGCCCGAGTCGAGCAGCTGGCGCATGGTCACGACGGCCATGGCTGTCCTGTTCCGCACGCGCACGCGCGTGCATGATTCTTGGGCGGGTTGGTCCCGCGATTTGAGTTGTCGATGCGGCCCACCACGGGTCGCATCCCTGGCACCAACGCGGGTCGGCACCGAGCCTGAGCTCGGACCACGCCTTCCCGGCGCGCTCCCTGCCGCATCAGCGGTGGGCGGCGCGAATGGCACGCGATGTCATCCGGGCACACCGGATGCACCGACGATGATACCCGACGGGCGGGGTCCGCGGCGACCTCGGCGGCGTCCCCAGCCCATGCGCAAGGGCGCGGTCTCCACCGCGAGGTTCCGGCCCGCTCGCCTCGCGGCGGCCACGAGGGTCGGATGTCGTCCATGATCGCAGAGCTCCTCCACGCGTCCGGCCCACGTACGGCACGGCACCAGCGTTGCGACGGACTCGCGCCTCCACCTGCAGCGCCGATGCGCTCGCTGGGTCAGCGCGCCCGCTCGGGTGGGTGGGCGGTGCGCCGGGCTGGGTGGGCGTCTTGGCGTGGTGGTCGGTCGCCGCGCCGCGCTGAGTGGGCGTCGAGCCGCGGCGGATGCCGCACCGTCGCCACGGCCCTGGCCGCACTCGCGGTCGCGGTGGCGGCGGGGCTGTCCCCTGCCGCTGGGCTACCCGCCACGGATGGCGGCGGGCACCCACCCGGCCGGACGACGCTCGCGGCCCACGCGCCGTGGTCGCCCGGCGGGGCGTCGCTCACAGGTGACGCGCCGTTTGCGCGCGGTACGGAGTCGCTCGGGGTGGACGCACCGTCGCCGCCCGCCGCGGGGTCCGTTCCGGATCCTCCGCGATACCTCGCGCCCGTGGCGCCGATGCGCGTGGCGGCCCTCGCCCGCATCCCCGAGCCCGACTGGCGTCCCGGCCACCGTGGCATCGACCTGCACGCTGTGGTCGGCGCCCCGGTCACGGCGCCTGCAGGTGGCACCGTCACGTTCTTCGGGGTCGTCGTGGACCGGCCGGTGGTGACCGTGACGCATGACGACGGCAGGCTCTCGAGCCTCGAGCCGGTCGAAGGGACCATCGCGACGGGCACGGCGGTGCGTGCGGGTGACGCCATCGGCGTTGTCGCTGCCGGCGCCGGGCACTGCGCGCCTGTGGTGTGCGTGCACTGGGGCGTGCGCGAGGACGGTCGCTACGTCGATCCGCTCGACCTGCTCACGGGGTTCGGGCCCGTGCGCCTGTTGCCGCGCGAGCGCGCGGCGTCGTTCAGACGAAGGCGCCGGTGCGCACCAAGGACTCGCGGAGCTTCTTGACCGCGCCCGAGTGGATCTGGGAGACCCGCGACTCCGTGACGCCGAGGATCTCGCCGATCTGCGCGAGCGTGAGGCTCTCGAAGTAGTAGAGCCGGAGCACCTCCTGCTCGCGGTCGCGCACGCCCTGGATGGCGGTCGCGAGCAGCGCCGTGGTCTCCTGCGCCTCGACCGACACCGAGGCCTCGGGGGCGGCGTTCTCGAGCGCGCCGTCGATCGCGCGGGTCTCCCCCGCTGCCACCATGCCGTCGAGCGCTGCCACGTGGGACAGCGCCACCTGGGCGCGCACCGTCCGCACGTCGGCGGTGTCCCAGCCGAGGTGCTCGGCGATGTCCTCGTCCGCGACCTGGCGCAGCAGCGTCTGCTCGAGGCTGCGGTGCGCGTGCTCGAGCGTGCGCGCCTTCGATCGCACCGAACGCGGCACCCAGTCCGCGGCGCGGAGCTCGTCGATGATGGCGCCCCGGATGCGCTGCCCTGCGTAGGTCTCGAACTTGAAGCCTCGCGCGGGCTCGAACTTCTCGACGGCGTCGATGAGGCCGAACATCCCATACGACACCAGGTCCGCGAGCTCCACCATGTCGGGCAGGCGGCCGATCATGCGCGTCGCGACCTGCGTCACCAGGGGCGCGTAGTGCGTGATGAGCCCGTCGCGCGCGCCTTGGCGCACTTCGCCACCATCGGCGAGGTCCTGCCACCACGCCTCGAGCTGCGCGGCGTCGGTGCGCGCCGGCGCGTAGCTGAAGGGCTCCTCGGTGTCCTGCGACAGCACGGGGTTGAGGCTCGGCATGACTTCTCCCTAGGCGCGCGGGTGCGCGAGTTGGTAGGTAGCCCGCAGTCGCTCTGCGGACACGTGGGTGTAGCGCTGGGTGGTGTTGAGGCTTGCGTGTCCCAGCACTTCCTGGACGGATCGGAGGTCGGAGCCCCCGGTGAGCAGATGGGTGGCCGCGGTGTGGCGCAGCGCGTGCGGCGCGACCTCGGGCAGGTCGGCGAGCCGGCACAGCTCGTGGATGGTCTCGCGGACCTGGCGCTGACCGACGCGCGCGCCCCGAGATCCCAGGAACATCGCCTGTCCGGTGCGCGCGTCCACCAGCAGCGGCCGCACTTCGAGCCATGCCCGCATCGCGTCTGCGGCAGGCACACCGAACGGCACGCGCCGTTCCTTGTCGCCCTTGCCGATGACGCGCACGAGGCGCTCGTCGAGGTCGAGGTCGGCGAGGTCGATGCCGACGAGCTCTCCCACGCGCATCCCGGTCGCGTAGAGCAGCTCGGCCATCGCCCAGTCGCGGACGTGAAGCGGGTTGCCGTCGTCGCAGCGCGTCTGCGCGGCGGTGAGCAGCGTCACCACCTCGGCGGGGCTCATCACCGAGGGGAGCGTCGAGGACGGTCGTGCAGACGCCAACCGGAGCGCCGGGTTCGCACCCAGGTGCCCGGCGTCGTGCGCCCACGCGTAGAAGGTTCGGACAGCGGCGCCGCGGCGCGCCATCGTGGTGCGCGACAGTCCGTCCGTCGCCATCGCGGCGAGCCACGAGCGCAGGTCGGCGAGCGTGACGTCGGCGAGGACCGCGTCGACCTCGGATGCGTCCTCGAGCCCGGCGCCGCCCGAGGCGTGCGTGGCGAGGTGCACGAGGTCGCCGCGGTAGGCGCGCACGGTGTTCTCGGACAGCCCGCGCTCGTGGCGCAGGTAGCCCTCGAACCTCGCGACCAGGCCACCCCAGTTCGCGTCACCCCTCGTTGACATGTTGACAGCGTGGCACCGTCACATACGTCAAATCAACCCCTCCTGTCACATTTGTCACACCAATCTCATCAATCACCCCTCTTTTGTCCTAGTTTGACCCACTTTGAGCGCCCCGCGGGCGATCTTGAATGCCGCCCGGTGCAGGTGACTCGAGTCACCCTCGCCCTCCCCCGGCGTCCTTCACGACCGCGACCGTCGCACACGACGCCACCCGTCCCCGTCTCGCTCGACGTGGCCCGCGGCCTCCATGCGGCCCATCGCGGCGCGCACCTCGGCCAACGTGAGACCGGCGGTCTCGGCGACGCCTGTCGCCCCTCGGGTGCGCTTGCCCAGCGCGTCGAAGGCGGCGCGGTCGGCCGGTCCGGCGAACTCCAGCGTCCACCCCTCTGCGCCCGGAGCCTCCTCGGGGCGTTCGGTGTGCTGCGGATCGGTGAGCGGAGCGACGAGCTCGAGGACGTCCGCTGCCGACGTGACCAGCACCGCCTCGGCGGCTCGTACGATGCGGTGACAGCCGGCTGATCCAGCGCTCGTCACCGGCCCCGGGACCGCGGCGACGGGACGCACCATCGCCTGCGCATGCGCCGCGGTGCTGAGGGCACCGGACCGGTGCGCCGCCTCCACCACGACCGTGACTCCGGCGCACGCGATGAGGCGGTTGCGGCTGAGGAACCTCGACCGGTGGGGCGCCCACCCCGGGGGCGACTCGCTCACGAGCAGTCCGGAGCGCATCACCCGGTCCAGCAGGTCCGCGTTGCCGGCGGGGTACGGCCTGTCGACGCCGCCCGCCATCACGGCGACGGTCGTGCCGCCAGCTGCGAGCGCCCCGCGGTGGGCGGCAGCGTCGATGCCGTACGCCCCTCCGGACACGACGGCCCTGCCGGCCATGGCGACGTCTCCCGCAATCGTCGCCGCGACGTGGTCGCCGTAGGCCGTCGAGGCACGGGCGCCCACGATCGCCACCGACGCGGTCCCGAGCGCCCTCAGGTCGCCGTCGCCACGCGCCCACAGCGCGAACGGCGCCGCGCGGTCCAGGTCCTCGACCGCAACGGGCCACTCGGCGTCCCCGCGCACCACCAAGCGCGCGCCGCACCGGCGACTGCGCTCGCGCACCTCGTCGACGTCAAGGCTCGCGCTCCTCCGTGCCCAGCGCTCGCTCGCCCGCACCGCATGGTCGATGTCGCGCGGCGTGCCGAGCCCCGCGAGCACCATGCTGGCCCCAACGGGATCCTCGGCGACGTCCGCGACCCACGCCAGAGCGCGCACCGGACCGAGCGACTGGACGAGCCACCCCGCGACGTCGTCGGCGGCCTCTGCGATCACGCTCCACGCCACCCACGCGTCGCCCTCATCCGAGCTCGCGCGGGCGACACGATCCCGCAGCTCGCCCGTCACGCTGACGCTCCGCGCGAGCGCAGCGTCAGGGCTTGGGCGACGTCGTCCGCCGTGGGCTCGGGGCGGTCGTCGAGGTCGGCCAACGTCCACGCGACCCTGAGCGTGCGATCGGCGCCGCGCGCGGTGAGCACTCCGCGCTCGATCGCCTGCCAGACGAGCCTCGCCGCCTCGCCGTCCGTGTGACTGCGCAGCCAGCTGCCCGACACCTGGGCGTTGAGGCGCCACGGCGTGCACTCAAGCCTGCGCGCTGCGCTCGCGCGAGCACGCGCCACGCGCGCGGCGACCACGGCCGAGGCCTCCGCAGGCTCGGCCGAACCGACGCGCAGCGGCATGACGGTGACCTGCAGGTCGACGCGGTCCAGGAGCGGCCCTGACAGCCGCCCGAAGTACCGCCGCCGCTGGACAGCGTTGCACCCGCACCTGTCCCCCGTGCCGTAGTACTGGCCACACGGACACGGGTTCGCGGCCAGCACCAGCTGGAACCGCGCGGGATAGCGCGTCGCTCCGTGGGCGCGATGCAGGACGACCTCGCCGTGCTCGAGCGGTTGCCGGAGCGTCTGCAGCACGCGCGCAGGAAACTCTGGCGCCTCGTCGAGGAAGAGCACCCCCGCGTGGGCGCGCGAGATCGCGCCCGGCCGCGCAAGACCCGAGCCACCGCCGACGATCGCGGCGGCCGACGCGCTGTGGTGGGGCGCCTCGAACGGCGGGGTGCGCAGCAGGCCCTCGCTCGGGTCGAGGGTGCCGGCGAGCGAGTGGATCCCGGTCGCGGTGACAGCGTCCTCGTCCGTCAGGGGCGGCAGGATCGTCGGGAGGCGGCGAGCGAGCATCGTCTTGCCGGCGCCGGGTGGACCCGACATCAGCAGGTGGTGCCCACCGGCGGCGGCCACCTCGAGGGCCCAACGAGCCTCCTCCTGCCCCTGCACCTCGGACAGGTCGACATCCTCGACGAGCGCGAGCGGCCGCGCGGGAAGTGGCACGGGCGCGGTCGCCGACGCGATCGCGTCGGGCGCGCCGTAGGACCGCGCGAGCTCCGCCAGTGTCGTGACCGCGACGACCTCGATGCCCGGCACGAGGTTCGCCTCCTCGGCGTTGGCTGCGGCGACGACCACCCGGTCAACGCCCCGCGCGGCCGCGGCCGCGACCGCAGGCAGCGCACCGGCGACGGGACGCACTCGACCGTCGAGCCCGAGCTCTCCGAGATGCGCCGCGGCTCCCGCGAGCGCGGGATCGACCTGATCGGCCGCCGCCAGGATCGCGATGGCGATGGCCAAGTCCGTGCCGGTGCCACTCTTCGGCAGGGACGCGGGCGACAGGTTGACCGTCACGCGCCGCTGCGGCCAGTCGAGCGCCGAGCTCGCGATCGCCGCGCGCACCCGGTCGCGAGCCTCCGACAGCGACGCGTCCGGCAAGCCCACGAGGGTGAACGCGGGCAGGCTCGAGCCGATATGCGCCTCGACGTCGACGAGATGTCCCGACAGCCCCGCCAAGACCACCGCCGTGGTGCGCCCGATCATCCGACGCCCCGCACGTGGTCGAGCTGGGCGGGCCCCGCAGCGGGCAGCAGCACGGCGACGGCGTCGATGCGCACGTGCGCGAAGCGCTCGACGCGCGTGTCGAGCCACGCGATGAGCAGGCGGCGGAGCCGCGCCACCTTGGTGGGCGTCAGCGCCTCGAGGCCGCTGCCGCACACATCCGAGCGCCGCGTCTTCACCTCGACCGCGACGGCGCAGTCGCCGTCGCGCGCGACGATGTCGAGCTCGCCCCGAGCACAACGCCAGTTGCGGTCGAGCACCTCCCAGCCCTGGTCCTCCAGGGCCCGAGCCACCACGGTCTCGCCGTGCCTGCCTACCGCCTGCCGTACGTCCATGAGCACCTCCGGGTGCCACGCTCGCGCGGTGGGTCGCCTCCCGCGACCGGCCGGCCACGGAGATGTGGACGCGCCACCAGGTCGGCCGCCTTGGGGACGACCGTCGCAATTCGACCGGGCGCGAACGAGACCCAGCCCGCGCATCGGCCCTGTATGGCCCCGCGCGCAACGGCGGCTCAGCGGGACCGTGGGAGGGACGCACGGACGCACGGGCGCAAGGGGCCGACGGGGCAAGGAGGCGACGGGCACGGAGCACGGAGTGCTGGGACACGGCGGCACGGCGGCACGGCCGCGGGAGCCCACGACCGCATCGGCCCTCCGCAGTCCCGTCGACAGACGCCGACGCCCACCGGCGGCGGACCACACGCGTGGAACGCGCGGACCTACCCCCGGTGGGCGTCGGCGATGGAAGGGATCAGCTGCGCGAGGGAGCGGCGGCCTCCGCGAGCTCCGCGTCGCGATCCTCCTGCGCCTCGTCACCCTGCGCCACCTCACCGTGCGGCTCGAGGTAGTCGCTGGTCATGCCGTCGACCTCGATCGACTCGGCGACCGCGTCCTTGTCGACGGTGGTGCGCAGCGGCGTCTCCTTGATGAACAGCAGCAGGAGCACACCGAGCACGGACAGGGGCACCATGAGCAGGAACACCGGCGTCAGCGCATCGTTGTAGGACTGCACGACGACGTCGTGGATCTGCTCCGGCAGGCCGACGACGGCGGCCGGCGTCAGCGAGTGGGTGCCGCCCGAGGCCGCGAGGGCGTCCGCCGGCAGCCGCTCGGTCAGCAGCTCGAGCAGGCGCGACGTGAACAGCGAGCCTACGACGGCCGTGCCGATCGAGGCGCCCACCTGGCGGAAGTAGTTGTTCGACGCCGTCGCGGTGCCCACCATCCGCAGCGGGAAGGCGTTCTGCACGATGAGCACGAGGATCTGCATCGAGAACCCGAGCCCGAGGCCCAGCACCGCGAGGTACGAGCAGGTCACCCACACCGGGGTGTCGAACTGCAGGGTCGACAGCAGGTACAGCGCCACGGAGGCGATCGCCGCGCCCGCGACGGGGTACCACTTGTAGCGGCCGGTGCGCGAGACGACGAAGCCGGTCACGGTCGAGGTGATGAGCATGACGAGCATCATCGGCGCGGTGAGCAGGCCGGCTTCGGTCGCGTCGACGTTCGCGACCATCTGCAGGTACGTGGGCATGTAGGCCATGACGCCGAACATCCCCACGCCCGTGAGCATGCCCGCCGCGGTGGCGAGGTTGAAGGTGCGCGAGCGGAACAGGCCCAGCGGCATGACGGGCTCGGCCGCGCGGCGCTCGACCATCACGAACGCGACGCCGGCGACGACCGCCGCCACGATGAGGCCGATGATCTGCGGCGACGCCCAGTCGTAGGTGTGGCCACCGAACGACGTCACGAGCACGATCGCGGTCGTCGCGATCGTCAGCAGCACCATGCCCGCGGCGTCGATCTTGGGCCGCGACTCGCGACGCGCCGACGGGTGTAGGAACAGCGCGGCCACGACGATCGCGAGCAGTCCGAGCGGGATGTTGATCCACAGGCCCCACCGCCAACCGGGACCCTCGGTGAACCAGCCGCCCAGCAGCGGGCCGGCGACGGAGGACACGGCGAACGCCGCGCCCATGACTCCCATGTACTTGCCGCGCTCACGCGCGGGCACGATGTCCGCGATGATCGCCTGCGCGAGGATGATCAGCCCGCCGCCGCCGAGGCCCTGGATGGCGCGCGCGGCGATGAGCATCGGCATCGACTGGGCGAGCCCGCCCAGGACGGAGCCGGCCATGAAGATCACGATCGCGGAGATGAACAGGCCCTTGCGGCCGATGAGGTCGCCCAGCTTGCCGTAGACCGGCATCATCACGGTCGACGCGAGGATGTACGCGGTCGTCACCCACAGCATGAGGTCGACGCCGTCGAGCTCGCCCACGATGGTCGGCAGCGCGGTCGCGAAGATCATCTGGCTGAGCGAGGCCAGCAGCATCGCCGTCATGAGGCCGATGAAGACGGGGATGACGCTGCGGCGCTCAGGAGCGCCCTCGCCCTGGGGGGTGGAGAGAGCCGATGCGGTGGCGTCCGCGGTGGCGGACACGCTGGGTTCAGACATGGTGGTGCCTTTCGAGGGGACGGGACCGGCGTCGGTCAGACGGCCGGCGTGGCGGCGTGCGGGGCCTGGGTGAGGCGGCGCACGCGCGGGAAGTACTCGTGGATCAGGGAGGCGACGTCGGGCTCGCGCTCGGCGCGCGCCCACGTCTTGGCGAGGACCTGCAACATGCCCATCGCGAGGCTCACGGTGAGCTCAGCGTCCGTCGCCAGGTCCGCCGCGTCCCGGTGGGGCTCGCGCATCGCGAGGCGGCGCTGCGCGAGGTCCGCGTACTCGGCACGCGAGTCGATCCTGCGGCCCCAGTCGACGGCCGCGAGCTCGGGGTTGGCGTCGAGCAGGCGGCGGCGCTTGCGGAACAGGTCGCGGTCCGGCTCGGACGCGATCCAGGCCTGCGCGATGAGCGCCGCGCACGCCTCGACGTCCGACACGCCCTCCATCGCGAGGAAGGCGTCGATCTGCGCGGCCGCGGGCCGAGGCTTGGGGTCGCCCAGCAGCGCGAGCTCACGCGACGGGAAGTAGTTGTAGAACGTGCGCGGCGAGATCCCGGCCGCGTCGCAGATCATCTCGACCGTGACGGCCTCGACGCCGTGCTCGAGGCTCAGCTCGATGGCGGCCTTCTGCGTGGCGTTGCGGGCGAGCCGGCGCTTGCGGTCGCGCAGGCCCTCCTCGTGTCGCAGCTGATCTTGTTGCACAGTATGCAACTTTGCAGAGTCTGCAACGAAAAGTCAAGCCGCGTCGATCACGCGCGCTCCCCCACCTCGTCGCCCTCGGGGCCGTACTCGAGCTCGACGCGCTCGTGCTCTCCCGTGTGGGCGGTGAAGTCGGAGTCGGAGCGCCCGTCGACGTCGAGCGCGTCGCCCACCGTGTCGCGGTCCAGAGAGGTGCGCAGCGGCACCTCCCGCACGAACATGAGCAGCACCATCGCCACTAGCGCGAGCGGCGCGATCCACCCGAGCACCGGCGCGAGGGCGTCGTTGTAGGAGCTCACGACGATGTCGTGCAGCGGGCCCGGGAGCTGTGACACGGCCTCGGGCGTGATGGAGTTGAAGTCGCCCGCCTCGGCCGGCACGTCCGCGGGCAGCCGCTCGCGCAGCAGCCGCACGAGGTTCGACGTGAAAAGCGAGCCCACCACGGCGGCACCCAGCGAGGCGCCGATCTGCCGGAAGTAGTTGTTGGCCGCCGTCGCGGTGCCCACCACCGACAGCGGGAACGTGTTCTGGACCACGAGCACCAGGTTCTGCATCGTCATGCCGAGCCCGAGCCCCAGGATCGCGAGGTAGAGGCAGGTGAGCCACAGCGGCTCGTCCCACACCATCGTCGACATCAGCGCGAGCCCCAACGCGACCGACGCGGTGCCGGCGAGCAGCAGGCGCTTGTACTTGCCCGTGCGGGTCACGGCGCGCCCAGCGATCACCGACGTCACGAGCATCGTGCCCATCATCGGCACGAGCAGCAGGCCGGCGACGGTGGCGCTCACGCCGGTGACCATTTGCAAGTAGGTCGGCATGTACGTGAGCGTGCCGAACATCGCGATGCCCACGAGCAGGCCGGCGATGGTCGTCAGCACGAAGTTGCGGCGCTTGAACAGCTCGAGCGGCAGCACCGGCTCGGCGGCTCGCGCCTCGACCCACACGAGGCCTGCAGCGCACGCGACGGTGACGAAGCACAGCCCAAGGATCATGGGCGAGATCCAGTCGTACTCGTGGCCGCCCCACGTCGTAGTCAGCACGAGCGTGGTCGTCGCGACCGCGAGCAGCGTCATGCCCGCGACGTCGGGGCGCACCTTCTCCCGGTCGATCTTCGGCGGGTGCAGGAAGAACAGCACCGCGCCGATCGACAGCAGCCCCACCGGGATGTTGATCCACAGGCACCACTGCCACCCGATCGACTCCGTGAACCAGCCGCCGAGCAGCGGCCCGGCGACGGACGCGAACGCGAACACGGAGCCGAGGATGCCCATGTACCGGCCGCGCTCACGCGCCGAGATGACGTCCGCGATGATCGCCTGCGACAGGACCATGAGCCCGCCGCCGCCGATGCCCTGGATGGCGCGCCCCAGGATGAGCTCGGGCATGGTGGACGCGAGCGCCCCCACCACGGAGCCCGCCATGAAGACCGCGATCGCGCCGATGAGCAGGCCCTTGCGGCCGACGAGGTCACCGAACTTGCCGTAGATCGGCATCATGATCGTCGCGGCCAGGATGTAGGCGGTCGTCACCCACAGCATGAGGTTGACGCCGCCCAGCTCGCCCACGATCGTCGGCAGCGCCGTCGCGAACATCGTCTGGTCGAGGGCGGACAGCAGCATCGCGGCCATGAGGCCGACGAACATCGGCACGATGCCGCTGCGGGGATGGGCGTCCGGGGCTGCGCTCATAGCGCCACGCTAGCGGCGCACCGGCCTCCGTGCAGGGGGAATGCGGCGGGAAGGGTCAGCGCGCGCGCAGCTGGCGGATGTCCGGCATCGCGTCGTCGTCCTGCGACAGCTCCTCGATGTTGACGTCCTTGAACGTCACGACCCGCACGTGCTTCACGAGCCGCGCCGAGCGGTAGACGTCCCACACCCACGCGTCGGCCATGGTGACCTCGAAGTAGACGTCCCCGCCCGAGGCCTTGACCTGCAGGTCCACCTTGTTGCACAGGTAGAAGCGCCGCTCGGTCTCGACCACGTACTGGAACAGGCCCACCACGTCGCGGTACTCGCGGTACAGCGCCAGCTCCGCGTCGGTCTCGTAGTTCTCCAGGTCCTCACTGCTCACGGTCCCATTCTGGCGGCGCGGCGCGGGCACCGCGAATCCGGCGCGCCGGGCGCGAGGCCCCGGCTCGCTCCATGGGGAGGCGCGGCACACGGCCGCACCGCAGAACCCGTCAGGTGCGCTCGGGCAGCGACCACGACCGCCGATGCTCGTCGGTGGGCCCCAGGAGCCGGATCGCGTCGAGGTGCGCCGCGGCTCCGTAGCCCTTGTTGCCCGCCCAGCCGAACTCGGGATGGCGCTCGTGCGCCTCGGCCATGAGCCCGTCGCGCTCGACCTTCGCGAGCACGGACCCCGCGGCGATCGACGCGCACAGGGTGTCGCCCTTGATGACCATGGTGACGGGCGGCGTGGGCACCGCGGGCTCCTGCAGCGCCGATGCGCTCGCCGGGTCCGGCGCGTCCAGGTCGCCGAAGAGGGTCGCCGGGGGCGGGGTCAGCCAGTCGTGCTTGCCGTCCAGCAGGACTGCGTCGACGCGCACGCCCTCGGCAGCGATCGCCGCGAGGGCCCGCGTGCCGGCGAGACGCAATGCGCCGACGATGCCCAGCGCGTCGATCTCCGCGGGCGAGGCGTGCGCGACCGCGCGGGCGGCGCCGAAGCCGGCCAGCGCATCGGCCATCCGCAGTCGCCGCGCGGGGGTGAGCTCCTTCGAGTCCGCGAGGCCCTCGGGCCAGGCGTCGCACCGCGCCACGGCGCAGACGCCCACGGTGACGGGGCCGGCGAGCGCACCGCGCCCCACCTCGTCGATGCCCGCGACGACGGTCGCTCCGGCGTCCCACAGGGCCGCCTCGTGGGCGAGGGACACGGCCACGGGTCAGTCCTCGACCACGTCCGGGTCGTCGTACGGGTTGCCGATGCCGTGGAAGTGATCCAGCGGCCACACGGTGGCGAACGCCGTGCCGACGATGCTGGAGATGGGCACCCAGCCGCCGCCGGGGTTGCCCATGTGCGCGCGCGAGTCCGCGCTGTTGGGGCGGTTGTCGCCCATGACCCACACGTACCCGTCGGGGCCGGTGGTCTCGAACTCCATGAGCGAGGGATCGATGCCCTCGGGCAGGTAGGTCTCGTCGAGCGGCTCGCCGTCGATGGTGAGGCGCCCGTCAGCGTCGCAGCACACGACGGTCTCGCCCGGCAGTCCCACGACGCGCTTGACGAGGTGCTCGCCCGCGTCCTCGGGCAGCAGGCCGGTGAAGGTGAGGATCGTCTTGCCCGCGGTCTCGAGCGGGGTGTCGTCGCTGGTGTCGACGGGGCCGAGCCAGCCGCCCGGGTCCTTGAAGACGATGATGTCGCCGCGGCGCAGGTCGAGCGGGCCGGGGCGCCACTTGGTGACGAGGATGCGGTCGTTGAGCTGGAGGGTGGGCTCCATCGAGCCCGAGGGGATCCAGAACGACTGGAAGAAGAAGGTCTTGAGCAGGAGCGACAGGGCCAGGGCGCTGATCACGATGATCAGCAGCTCCTTGGTGTACCCCCAGAGACGAGCACCGGCGGACGGCTTGGAGCCGCCCGCCGGTGCCGGTGAGATGTCGCTGATCTCAGCTCTCGCGCTTCTCGCGGATGCGCGCGGCCTTGCCGCGGCGCTCGCGGAGGTAGTACAGCTTCGCGCGACGGACGTCGCCGCGGCTGACGAGCTCGATGTGGTCGATCGTGGGGGCGTGCACCGGGTAGGTGCGCTCGACGCCCACGCCGAACGAGATCTTGCGGACGGTGAAGGTCTCGCCGATGCCCTGGCCCTGACGGCCGAGCACGACGCCCTGGAACACCTGGATACGCGAGCGGTTGCCCTCGATGACCTTGACGTGCACCTTGACGGTGTCGCCGGCCCGGAAGTCCGGGACGTCATCGCGGAGCTGGCCCGCGGTGATGTGGTCAAGCTTCTGCATGGCTCTTTCTCCTCGCGCACGCCACAGGTCCTGCACGATATCTGCCTCACGGCATCTGATGGTGACTGTGCGTCGCGGACTGAGCTCGGCCCCCTGTGGCAGGCATGAGCGCCGCGCGCACCGAGGGACTATTCTGCCACAGCCTTCGCAGCGACAGCGAGCGCTCTGCGGTGAGGCGTTGGTCACGTCCACCCGTGCGGAGGGCCGATGCGCGCGCTGGTCGCGCACGCCTCGCGCCTCGGTCTGGGGCGATGGAGCGGGGTTCACGCTGGGGGGCCGCGTGCGCTCAGCGCTCACGATACGCCCGGAGGTCAGTGCGGACGGTGCACCGGTGCGCTCCGGACTGACGGTGCGCGAGAGCGCCGGTGGGGACGGTGCGCGCGCCGACAGTCCGCTGGCGCGAGCGGGTCAGTCCTCGGGCGGCAGCAGGTCCGGCCGACGGGCGCGCGTGCGCTCGAGCTGCTGCTCGTGCCGCCACTCGGCGACGCGCCCGTGGTGTCCGCTCAGCAGCACATCGGGCACCTCGAGGCCGCGCCACGAGGCCGGCCTCGTGTAGCTCGGGTACTCGAGCAGCCCGTCGGAGTGCGACTCCTCGACGATCGACTGCGCGTTGCCCATGAACCCCGGGATCAGCCGCGTCACGGCCTCGATCATGGCGACGGTCGCGACCTCTCCCCCGTTAAGCACGTAGTCACCCAGCGACACCTCCGTGACCCGGAAGCCCGTCGACGCGTAGTGCTCGGCGACGCGCACGTCGATGCCCTCGTAGCGCCCGCACGCGAACACCAGCTGAGGCTCGGCAGCGAGCTCGGCGGCCATCGCCTGTGTGAACGGCACGCCCGCGGGGCTCGGGATGACGAGGTGCGCGCCGGGCTGCATGACCTCGTCGAGCGCCAGGCCCCAGACGTCGGGCTTCATCACCATGCCGGCGCCGCCGCCGAAGGGAGCGTCGTCGACGGTGCCGTGCACGTCGCTGGTCCAGTCCCGCAGGTTGTGCACCCCGACCTGGACGAGCTCGCGCGCACGGGCCTTGCCCAGCAGCGACACGTCCAGCACGCCGAAGAACTCGGGGAAGATCGTGACGACGTCGATCCTCATGAACGCGTCTCCCCCGTCGCCTCGGGCTCCTCCCCCGACAGCAGGCCGTACGGCGGCGTCACGGTCACCGTGCGCGCCTCGATGTCGACCTCGGGGACGAACTCCTCGACGAAGGGGATCATCGCGCGATGGCCGTTCGGCTCCTTCACGACGAGGATGTCCTGCGCGGGCATGGACAGCAGGTCGACGACCTCGCCGACCGCCTCGCCCGACGGCCGCACCGCGGCGAGGCCGACGAGCTCGTGGACGAACCAGGCGTCGTCCTCGTCCGACTCCTCGCCGTCGATGACGAGCTCGACGCCGCGAGCGGCGTCCGCGGCCTCTCGGCCGACGATCTCGTCGAACCGGAGGTACCAGCGGCCAGCCTGGGTGCGCACCGCAGCGATGGTGAGCGGCCCGGCCGATGCGGGCTCGGTCTCGTACTCCTCGCCGGGGACGAGCCGGTCCTCGGGGATGTCGGTGCGGACCTCGACCGTCACCTCGCCCTTCAGTCCGTGGGCACGGCCGATGCGCGCGACGGTCAGCTTCATGGCATCGGAACTCATGACACCAGGGTACGGGCACCGGGCGCGGACGCCGTCAGCGGAGTAGCGTGGGGTGACGGTCTACCAGCGACGATGGAGGAGAGCATGGCAACGGAGAAGCAGGGCATCGGCAACATGCCGGCAGGCGTGGCGTTCGTGGGCGTGCTCACGATCCTCAACGCGGCGGCGACGATGGCGCTCGGAGGGCTGTTCCTCTGGGCCTCGGGGGACGCGGAGGTGCTTGGCGAGGTCGATGTGACGGCCGACGACGCGCAGCTGTTCGGCTGGACGGCGCTCATCCTGGGAGCGATCACGCTGCTGGTGGGCATCGGCCTGTTCCGCGGTTCGCGCTTCTCGCGCTTCCTCGTGATGACGCTCATGGTGTTCCGCATCGGCCTCGACGTTTTCGCGCTCATCGCGGTCGAGGGCTACCCGTGGATCCAGGCGGCCATCTCGATCGGATGGTCGTTCCTCATCATCATCATGCTCACGACGTCGCGCGCGAGCGCGTTCTTCCACCAGCGCTGAGGCGCACGCGTCGAGGGCCCGGCCCGCGCATCGGCGCGCAAGCCCCGGAGGCCGGTCGGCGCCCGCCCGACGTCCGCGACACGCGAAAGCGCCCCGTGCCGAACCGGCACGGGGCGCTTCGCTGTGAGCGTGGCGGCTACGCCACGTCGACGATGTTGACCCGGACGTCGTCCCGCGAGATCGCGTCGACCACGGTGCGGATCGCCGTCGCGGTGCGGCCTCGGCGGCCGATCACGCGCGGCAGGTCATCGGGGTGGACCACCACGTTGAGGGTGGTGCCACGACGGCCGGAGCGCTCGGTCACGGTGACGTCATCCGGGTTGCGGACGATGCTCTTGACCAGGAACTCCAGCGCGTCGACGACCATGGGTTACTTCTCCTCCGACGACTCGCCCTCGGCGGCCTCCTCGGCGGGAGCCTCCTCGGCGGACTCGTCGGCGGCCTCAGCAGCCTCGGCCTCAGCCTTGGCGGCCTCCTCGGCCTCCTTCTTGGCCTTCTCGGCCTCGGCGGCCTTCTCGGCCTTGAGCTTCTCGGCGGCGTCGGCGGTGGCCTTGATCTGGTCGTCGGCCGACAGCTTGCCCGCGGGGAGCTCGACGGTGCTCTTGGTACCCTTCTCGCCCTTGAAGGTGCCCCAGTCGCCCGTGAGCGTCAGCAGCTTCTGGACCTGCTCCGAGGGCTGGGCGCCCACGGACAGCCAGTACTGCGCGCGCTCCGAGTCGATCTCGATCACGGAGGGGTTGGACAGGGGGTGGTACTTGCCGATCTCCTCGATGGCACGACCATCACGCTTCGCGCGGCCGTCGATGACGATGACGCGGTAGAACGGCGCCTTCTTCTTGCCGAAGCGCTTGAGACGAATCTTCACAGCCATGGCTGTACTCCTTGTTCATTCGGTGTGAGCCGGCTCGCGTCGCCCGGGGAAATCGGACGGCGGTCGCTAGCAAGACGAATAGCTGCTGCGGGTAGAGGGCCGCGTCAGCCAGCGACCCATTCTGCCAGACGCGGGGCCCGTCGGGCAAAGCGCGCTCAACCGGCGGCGACCTCCTGCGCCGCGGGCTGCACGATCTCGACCACGCGGCCGTCCTCGATGCACACCCAGACGGCGACGTGACCGCCCGCGACCTCTGGGTCGAGGGCGTGGCGCGCCTGGTCCGGAGACACCGGCTCCCACGCGTCCTCCTCGAGCATCACGTGGGTCGCGCTGGTGAAGCGCAGGACGCGCTCGTCGACCACGTCGTTCACGACCACGTACGTGGCGTCGTCGCCGGCGGCGGCGAAGGCCTCGAACTGATCCGTGCCTGGCCCGAACGCGCACGCGACGTCGAGGGTGATGGTCGTGACCGCGTAGTCGACCACGAAGCCGTACCAGGCGCCGTCAGCGAGCTCTGCGTCGTCCTCGACCGTGCAGCCGGCCCCCAGCGAGCCGTCGGCGCTAGGTGCGTCCATCGCGACGAGGTGCTGCAGCACCACCGCGTGATCGGCGGGCGAGGGTGATGCCGCCGCCTCAAGCGTGAGGGCCATGTCCGCGCTGGCCGACGCCTCCGCGGGCGCGCTCGAGTCCGCCGACGTCGCGCATCCCGCGAGCGCCAACAGTCCGACGAGCGCCAGTGCTCGCCGGGGAGTCCTCATCGGTGCCATCGATGTCCCCTCGGCTGGGCCATTTCGCGTCACAGTAGCGCACGCCTCACAGAGCGGCCCAGCCGGCTGTGAGAATGTCCGCTTTGTCCCGGAGCCCGCCCGCTCGCCGGCCCGCTCGCCGGCCTGTTCGCCGCGGCGCGGGTCAGCCGCGGTCGGCCCAGGCGGCGGTGGCGCTCGCGCGCACCTTGCCGTCGACGACCCGCAGCGCGAGGGCCGCGAGCCCGAGCTCGTTGGCGCGGCGCAGGGTGCGCTGGCCGCCCGCGAGGATAGCGGTCGCCCACGCGTCGCACGCGATGAGGTCCGCGCCGGCCACGCTCACCTGGGCATAGTGCTCGGCCGATGCGCGCGTCCGGGGGTCCCAGACGTGTCCGGGCCGGTGGGCGTCGCCACTGGTGGCCAGCGACACGGGGCCGCGGTCGCGGCCCGACGACGTTCCCCCGAGCTCGATGCGGCGCACCGGTCGCGCGTCGGCGCCGGCGGGCTCGCGGGGGTCGGCGACGCCGACGCGCCAGCGACCCTCGGCGGGCCCGCGTCCCGAGACGGTCACGTCTCCGCCGCATCCCCACAGCCACCCGGAGGCGCCGAGCAGCCCGAGCCGCCAGCGGGCACGCTCCATCGCCCAGGTCTTGACGATCCCGGTCGGGTCGATGCGCCCGTCCGGGTCGCGCGCGTCGAAGGCGCCGCCGGTCTCCTCGCGGAAGCGCTCGCACAGGTCGAGCACCTCGGCCACGGCCGGGGGCGCGTCGGCGATGCTCGCCTCTGCCCTGCCGAGGCGCGAGATCCACGAATCCTCGCGCCAGGTCGAGAACACCTCGTCGACCCACCGCAGGTCGGCGCCCACGTGCTCCATGACCACGCCGACGGCCTCCGCGTCGGCGCCCTCGCACTCGAGCGTGAAGTCCATCGCCATGGCGGCGACGGAGTGGCGCACCGCACCCATCGCGTCGCCTAGAGGCCGGCGTCGGCGAAGGCCGCCTGCGCGGACTCGGTGATGGCGGGTGAGGTGAAGCTCGCGCCGGACACGTACTCGACGTCGCCCGACTGCGCCTCGACGATGCGCTCCTCGAGGATCGGCAGCGCCATCTCGTTGACGCGGCGGGACTCGGATGCCGAGGTGCCCGCGACCGGGAACTCGACGGCGACCACCGCTCCGCCTTCGATCACCAGTCGCACCTGGTAGTCGCCGCGGATGTTGGAGACCACGGGGCCGTCCACCGTCGTCGCGGTGTCCGAGGCGACCTCCTCGCCTCCGCCGGTCGCGGGCGCGTCCTCGCAGTCGTCGCCCGACGGGTCGTCGTCGCGCTCGCGGTCCTCGATGGGGTCCTCGGTGTTGCCGCGTCCCGAGTTCGAGTCCGGGTCGATGTCGCGGGTGCAGTCGTCGTCGGAGCCGGTCGCGCCGCCGGTCTGGTCGGCGCTCTCGCCGGGTTCGGCCAGCACCTCCTCGAGGGGGTCGGGGGCGGCGATCACGCCGGCGGCGAGCACCACCGCCGAGGCCCCTCCGACCATCAGTGCACGGGACGTCCTCATGCCGTCACCACCCGAACTCCTCACGATGAACGCTGTCGCGCGGCACCCCGGCGGCGAGCGCATCGGCCTCGACCGACAGCGCCCACGCCCGCGGGCCGCAGATGTACACGTCGGCGCCTCGGGGGTCGTCGACGAAGTCCTTGATGAGCGCCGGCTGCTCGCGGGTCCCCCAGGTGTCGCCGCGGTGGCCCAGCAGCACGTGGAGGTCCGCGCCGCGCTCGGCGGCGAGGGCCTCGAGCTCGTCGAGCAGGGGCGCCTCCTCGCGGGAGCGGGCGCGCACGACGACCGTGATGGTGTCGCCCTCCTGCGCCGCCTCGAGCATGGACCGCACCGGGGTCACGCCGATCCCTGCGCAGACGAGGACCAGGTGGCTCGCGGTGCGTGAGCCGTGGGTGAAGACCCCGAGCGGCCCTTCGACGAGCACACGCGTGCCCGGGGTGAGAGACCGGACTGCTGACGAGCCGGTGCCCGAGGGCTTGACGGTGATGCGGAGCCGGTCCCCGGGGGCCGCCGACAGCGAGTACGGGTGGCTCTGCGTGCGCAGCTGCGGCGACAGGAAGCGCCACAGGAAGAACTGACCCGCCTGCGCGCGCAGGCGCGCGAGGTCGCGGCCCTCGAGCGTGACGGAGGTCGAGCCGTCGGCAAGCGTGTCGACCGCCGCGACGCGCAGGTCGTGGCGCGCCAGCAGCACCAGCGGGCGGATGAGGCGGTAGGCCACGAAGGAGCCGATCGACACGGTCCACAGCACCGCCCAGAACCACCACGACAGGCCGCCGGTGCGGAACGTCGAGCCCTCGAGGAACTGATGCGGGACCGCGAAGGCCACGCCGAAGTACACGAGCATGTGCACGGCGTGCCAGCGCTCGTAGGGCCAGCGCAGCCGGACCGCGGTGAGCGAGGTGATGAGGACGACGACGAAGGTCGCGACGGCGATCTGCGCGAACAGCATGAACCAGCCGTACTGCGGCCACGCCAGGAACTGGCTGACGGGGTCGCGCCCGTCGAAGATCCCCGACGCCGTGGTGAGCAGCGTCGCGTGGATCAGCATGAGGATGATCGCGACCTTGCCGAGCCGGGTGTGCTTCGCGATCGCGCGATCGTGCCCGATGGCCCGCTCGACCCAGGGCGCGCGGGAGGCGAGCAGCACCTGCGTCATCATCAGCACGGCGGCGACGATGCCGAGGGCACGCCCGAGCGTGTAGAGCCAGTCGGCACCGCTAGTCGCCTGGAGACCGCCGGCGGCGATCATGAGCGCGATGCCGCTGACCGCGGCGAGCCACATGGCGGCCTCGAGGCCGTCGGCCCACCAGCTTCTGCGGGCCGCGGCGCGGGCGCGCGCTGCTGGCGTCGTGGTGAGGGACACGGCACTCCTGGTGCGCTCGGGGACACGGTCTCGTCGCGACGGAGCCTCAGCCGAGCCCGTCGCGGGTCGTGCGTCAGTATCCCCCGCGGTCGCAACGCCTGTCACGGCCCGGAAACGCTCCCCCAGGAAACTCTCAGGTTCTCCGCAGGCTTGTGGTCCAGCGCGTGGTCGACCGTGACGTCAGGCGACCCGAGCGCCGCGCAGCACCACGTGGGCGGGGTCGGCGAGCGCGGCGATGCGCTCGCGCGGGTCCTCCGCGTACACGACGAGGTCCGCGCTCGCCCCCTCCGTGAGGGTGTCCGCCCCCAGGAAGGCGCGGGCGCGCCAGCTCGCCGCGGCGACCACGTCGGCAGCGGGGATGCCGGCGCGCACCATCTCTGCCGCCTCCTGCGGCAGGAGCCCGTGGCCGAGAGTCCCGCCAGCGTCGGTGCCCACGAGCAGCGGCACTCCCGCCTCGTGGAAGGCGCGGACCTGCTCGTAGCGGCGGCCGTGCATCGCCCGCATGCGCTCGGCGTAGCGCGGGAACTTCGCCTCGCCCGCGTCGGCGTAGCCGGTGAAGTTGTCCACCTGCAGCAGCGTGGGCACCACGGGGATGCCCCGCGCGGCCGCGACCCGCATGTGCTCCTCGGTCATGCCCGTGCCGTGCTCGATGCAGTCGATGCCCGCGTCCAGCAGCGGCTGGATCGCCTCCTCGGCGAAGGTGTGCGCCGTCGCCCGGGCGCCGATGCGGTGGACGGCCTCGAGCGCGTCGCGCAGCTCTTCGGGGGTCCACAGGGGTGCGAGGTCGCCGTGGTCGCGGTCGATCCAGTCCGCAATGAGTTTGATCCAGCCGTCGCCCTTGCGCGCCTCGTCGGCGGCCACCGCGGTGAGCTCCGAGGGCTCGATCTCGCGCGCGTAGTGACGGAGGTAGCGCTTGGGTCGGGCGATGAAGCGCGCCGCGCGGATGAGGCGCGGCAGGTCCTCGCGCTCGTGTACGAAGGCCGTGTCGAGCGGCGAGCCCGCGTCGCGGATGAGCAGCGTGCCGGCGTCGCGGTCGAGCGTCGCCTGCTTCACCGCCAGGTCGCGATCGGTCGCGCCTCCCGAGTCGAGCCCCACGTGGCAGTGGACGTCGACGAGGCCGGGGACCACCGTGCCGGTGATCTCTGTGACCGCGCCACCGTGCCGCGGGCGCTCGAACGTGATGCGTCCGCCCAGGACCCAGGCCTCGGGCTCGACGCGCGCATCGTCGACCAGCACCGGCCCGGTGAGGTGGAGGACGTCGCCCGCGGCGCTCACGGTGCGGTCCTGCACGGTGTCGTACCGGACAGTGTCGGCTGCCCCGGCGCGAGAGGGTGAGAACTCAGCACCGCCATGGGGGCGCCCGGACGGGAACCCAGCGCGCGCATCGGCGCTCCGAGATCTGGCACCGTGCAGGCTGGTGCCGCCGCCACCAGACCCACCGCCACGGGGCCTACCGCCCCAGGTACTTGCCGAGGTCGGACTGCAGCTTGGCCGGGTCGAAGTCCTCGGGCTGCTGCTGGCCCAGGCCGAACGCGCTGCCCGCGGGCGCCTGCGGCCCGTTCGCGGCGCGGTCGCGGGCCGCGGCCTCCTGCTGCGCGCGCTTCGCGGGGTTGCCGGACTTGCCCTTGACCTTGCGCTGCGGCGCCTGCTTGCCCTTGGACTTCTTGCCGCCGGGCATCCCGCCCCACGCTCCGGGGGCGCCGCCCTGACCCGGCATCTGCGGCATGCCGCCGCCCTTGGACATCGCGCGCATCATCTTCTGCGCGTCCTCGAACCGTTTGACCAGGGAGTTCACGTCGGAGACCTGGGTGCCCGAACCGGTCGCGATGCGCGAGCGGCGCGACCCGTTGAGGATCTTGGGGTTGTCGCGCTCCGCCGGGGTCATCGACTGGACGATGGCCTCGATGCGGGTGAGCTCGCGCTCGTCGAAGTTCTCGATCTGGTCGCGCATCTGACCCATGCCAGGCAGCATGCCCAGCATCTTCTTCATCGAGCCCATGTTCTTGAGCTGCTGCATCTGGACGAGGAAGTCCGCGAGCGTGAAGTCCTCGCCCTTGGTGACCTTCTCCGCCATGCGGGCGGCCTCGGCCTGGTCGAAGCTCTTCTCGGCCTGCTCGATCAGGGTGAGGATGTCGCCCATGTCGAGGATGCGGCTCGCCATGCGGTCCGGGTGGAAGACCTCGAACTCGTCGAGCTTCTCGCCCGTGGAGGCGAACAGGATGGGACGGCCGGTGACCTCGCGCACGGACAGCGCCGCACCACCGCGCGTGTCGCCGTCGAGCTTGGTGAGCACCACGCCGGTGAAGTCGACGCCCCGCTGGAACGCCTGCGCGGTCGCGACCGCGTCCTGACCGATCATCGCGTCGATGACGAACAGGACCTCGTCGGGCTCGACGGCCTTGCGAATGTCCGCGGCCTGGCGCATCAGCTCCTGGTCGACGCCCAGGCGGCCCGCGGTGTCGACGATGACGACGGAGTGCTGGCGCTGCTCGGCCTCCTTGAGGCCCTTCTTGGCGACCTTGACGGGGTTGCCGCGCACGCGCTCGCCCTCGCGGGTGATGCCGGGCTCGGGCGCGAACACCGGCACGCCCGCGCGCTCGCCGACGACCTGGAGCTGGTTGACCGCGTTGGGTCGCTGGAGGTCCGCCGCGACGAGAAGCGGCGTCTGCCCCTGCTGCTTGAGGTGGTGCGCGAGCTTTCCGGCGAGGGTGGTCTTTCCGGCTCCCTGGAGGCCCGCGAGCATGATGACCGTGGGGCCCGTCTTCGCGAACTTCAGCGGGCGCGCCTCGCCGCCGAGGATGCTGACGAGCTCCTCGTTGACGATCTTCACGACCTGCTGGCCGGGGTTCAGGGCGCCCGACACCTCGGCGCCGAGCGCGCGCTCGCGGATGTTGCCCGTGAAGGTGCGGACCACCGGCACCGCGACGTCGGCGTCGAGCAGGGCGCGGCGGATCTCGCGGATGGTGCCGTCGATGTCCGCCTCGCTGAGACGGCCCTTGCCCCGCAGGTTGCGGAAGGTCTCTGTCAGGCGATCGGAGAGGTTGGCGAACACAGGTGTCCCTTCGGGTGAAGCGTGGCCTCTAGCCTACCGGCGGTCCGCAGGGCCATCCTGCGCGCCTGCGGCGGCACCGGCCGGAGCGCCGATGCGCGCGCTGGGTCAGCGCGCCTGCTCGGCCTGGCGTGGTCGGTACCCCTCCGAGCACAGGGCGTCGCCGTAGACGAGCGCGAGCCTTCGTTCGGGTCAGCTGGCAGGCGGAGGCGGGAGCTCGCGCAGCGCGTTGGCCATGAGCGTGTCGATGAGGCTCGTGCGCCACGTGGTCCACGCCTTGGGGCCGGCCGCGCGGGCATCGGCCTCGGTGAGCGCCCTGAGCGTCTCGAGGAGGTCGCGACGCCCGCCGACGGCGTCGAGCAGTCGCGCCACCGTCGCGGGGTCGGACGGGTCCTCCTTGGTCGCCAGCGCCGCGAGCGTGAGGTGCTCGCGCACGAGCAGCGTCATGTCTCGGATGGTCGCGTCGGGCAGGCCCAGGCGAGCGCCGATCGCGGGGATCAGCGCGGCGCCGTCCACGGAGTGGTCGGTCGCCCCGGCCCGCTTGCCGATGTCGTGCAGCCAGGCGGTCATGAGCAGCAGGTCCCCGTCGGGCACGTGGCGACGATGCTTGCCCGCGAGCACGACGGCCTCGAGCATGTGGCGGTCGACGGTGAAACGGTGCACGGGGCTGCGCTGCGGGCGGTTGCGCACTCCCTCCCACTCGGGCACCCAGCGCACGGCCATGCCGTGGAGGTCGATCGCCTCCCACACGTAGACCAGGTGTTGGCTCGAGCGCAGCAGCTCGCGCAGGTGCAGGAGCGCCTGCACGGGCCACGGCTCGGGAAGCTCGGGCGCGCGCTGCATCGCGAGCAGCAGCTCGGGCGTGAAGGTCAGGCCCGTGGACGCCGCGGTGGCGGCGGCTCGCAGCGGCAGCAGCGCGTCGTTGTCCGGATCGGCGTCGCTCGACAGCGCGATCTCGCCGTCGACGTCGATGAGCCCCGGGGCGACGTCGATGTGCCGCGGAGCCGAGCGCAGCCTGCGGGCCTTCCATGCTCGCGAGCCGATGCCGGAGCGCTCGAGCGAGCGCCGCGCCCCACGCTCGGTGGTCGCCAGCGCGTACGCGACGGTGCGGCCGGCCTCCGCGAGGGAGGCGAGCAGGTCGTCGGGGTCGTCGAAGCCCACGAGCTCGGCGACCTCGTCGGCGACGTGGCGGCCGAGCACGTTCGTGGCCCGGCCGGCGGCGAGGTGCAGCGCGTCGCGCACGTCCTTGAGGTGATCGCCGGCCTCGTCGACCGCGCCATGCGGGCGGTCCGTGAGCCAGGTCGCGGACAGCGCCGACAGGCTCATGTGGTCCCGCAGCCCTCCCCTGGCCTCCTTGAGGTTGGGCTCGATGAGGTAGGCGAGCTCGCCGTGACGCTCGGCGCGGGCGCGCGAGGCGGCGAGGAGCTCGGGCAGGCGCTTGCGGGCGGCGCCGCGCCAGTCGTGATAGATCGCGGCGCGTGCCTGCTGCGCGAGCTGGGCGTCGCCGGCGACGGGATGCAGGTCGAGCAGGCCCGCCGCCGCGGCGAGGTCCTTCGACGCGACCTGGCGGCACTCGGAGATCGAGCGCATCGAGTAGTCGAGCTCGAGGCCGGCGTCCCAGATGGGGTACCAGAGGCGCTGCGCGAGGTCGGCGACTTGCTGCGTCGAGTGGGTGCGACCGTCGTGGATCAGCACGAGGTCGAGGTCCGAGTGCGGGCCGGCGTCGCCGCGGCCGATCGAGCCGACTGCGCCGAGCGCCACGCCCTCGGTGAGCGGGTGGGATGCGTCCCAGTGCTCGCGCAGGCGGGTGAGGATCAGCTCGGAGATCGCCTTGCGGCGCTGGTTCCCCGGCACTGACTCGGACGTGAGACGGGCTGCCAGGGCGGCCCGCTCACGCTTGAGGTCCCGCACCCCCTGGGGGTGCGGGACCTCTGCGCGGGGGCCGTCAGGGGCAGTGCCCTTCGGGCCCTCCATTGATGTGCGGCGTCCCTTACAGGGCGTCGGCGCCGTGCTCGCCGGTGCGAACACGTGCGACGTCGTCCACGGGGACCGTCCAGACCTTGCCGTCGCCGATCTTGCCGGTCTGCGCGGCCGAGACGATGGCCTCGGTCACGGTGGCGGCGTCCGCGTCGTCGACGAGGATCTCGAGACGGGTCTTGGGCACCAGGTCCACGGTGTACTCGGCACCGCGGTAGACCTCGGTGTGACCCTTCTGGCGGCCGTAGCCGGCGGCCTCGGAGACCGTGACGCCCTTGACGCCTGCGGCCTCGAGAGCTGCACGGACCTCGTCCACGCGGTGGGGCTGGATGATTGCAGTGACCAGCTTCATGATCAGATCGCCTCCTCGTAGGCCGTCTCACCGTGGGCGGCGAGGTCGATTCCGCTGACCTCGTCCTCCTCGGAGATGCGCAGACCGATGGTGTACTTGATGGCCAGTCCGATGATCAGCGTAACAATCGCGGAGTACGCCATGACGATGACCGCGGCGATGATCTGCGAGACCAGCAGGCCTGCGCCGCCGCCGTAGAACAGACCGGCGTCACCGAACGCGTTGGTGTCGGTGGCGAACAGACCCACCGCGACGGTGCCCCAGAGGCCAGCGACGAGGTGGACGCCGACGACGTCGAGCGAGTCGTCGTAGCCGAACTTGTACTTGAGGCCGACCGCCAGAGCGGAGACCACACCGGCGACCAGGCCGAGCGCGACCGCGCCGAGCGGCGAGACCGACAGACCGGCGGGCGTGATGGCGACCAGACCGGCGACGACACCGGAGGCCGCACCGAGCGAGGTGGCCTTGCCGTCGCGGATCTTCTCGACGAGCAGCCAGCTGAGCATCGCGGCCGCGGGGGCGACGAGCGTGTTGAGCCAGATCTGGGCGGCGAAGTTGTCCGCCTCCCACCACGAGCCGGCGTTGAAGCCGAACCAACCAAACCACAGGAGCGCGGCACCGATCATCACCAGGGTGAGGTTGTGCGGGCGCATCGGCTCCTTGCCGAAGCCCTTGCGCTTGCCGATCAGCAGCGCGAGCACGAGCGCGGCGATACCGGCGTTGATGTGGACCACTGTTCCACCGGCGATGTCCTGCGGTGCCGTCATGTCGGCGAACAGGTAGTCGCTCGAGAGCAGGCCGCCGCCCCAGACCCAGTGCGAGACGGGCGAGTAGACGAGCACGGCCCACAGGCCGGCGAAGACCAGCCATGCGCTGAACTTCATGCGGTCCGCGACCGCACCCGAGATCAGCGCGACGGTGATGATCGCGAAGGTCGCGCCGAACGCGGCCAGGATCAGCGTCGCCGCGTCGTCAGGGTTCTCATCGACGCCAGCCTGGAACACCGACTGCATGCCGAAGTCCGACAGCGGGCTACCGAACCAGCCGCCCACGGTGTCACCCGCGGAGACCGAGAATCCGATGAGGACCCAGAGCACTCCAACGACGCCGATGGCGCTGAAGGACATCATCATCATGTTGAGGACCGACTTGCGACGCGACATGCCACCGTAGAAGAACGCCAGACCAGGCGTCATCAGCAACACGAGCGAGGCAGAAGTCAGGAGCCATGCAACGTTAGGGCTATCCATTCTGCTTCTCCTTGATTGGTTCCCTCGCCCCCTCGGCGAGTCATCAGTCACCCTCCCGCAGGAATGTTGCCCCTGAAATGCCCGCGTGTTTCGGGACGGTTACAAGGAGTGCGTCCGAGTAAAAGGTGTGTTGCGAGGTCCGTGAACGTCCGGTTCACGGGCTCCCGTCGCGGTCGCGCGACGACACGAAGCCCGGGCGCATCGAGCTACGCGTCGACGCTCTCGATCGCGTCGATCAACCAGCCGTCGGCGCCGTCGCGCACGAGGCGGTGCTCGACCTTCTCCACGAGGTGGTCCGTCCCGTCGGCCGAGGTCTCGGTGGTCTCGACGACCGCACGGTCGCCGACGACCTCGACGCCCGTCACCACGGTCGTCAGGCCCGCGGAGGACTCGAGGTAGTCGGCGGCGGCCTCGGCGAAGGCCTCACGGTCGCGCAGCCCCAGGTCGTGCCAGAGCGCGGGTGTGGTGAGCTCGAGGAACGCGAGGAAGCTGCCCTCGCGCCAGGCCTGCTCGTACGCCTCGACCACCTGCGCCGGGGTCATGCCCTCGGGGAGGTCGTCGAGGTTCACGCCGCGGTCTCGCCCAGCAGGCCGTCGACGAACTGCTCCGCGTCGAACGGCGCCAGGTCGTCGGCTCCCTCGCCGAGGCCGATGAGCTTGACCGGCACGCCGAGCTCCCGTTGCACCGCGACGACGATGCCGCCCTTGGCGGTGCCGTCCATCTTGGTGAGCACGATGCCCGTGACGTTCGCGACCTCGGCGAACACCCGCGCCTGCGTCAGTCCGTTCTGGCCGGTGGTCGCGTCGAGGACGAGCAGCACCTCCACGGGCGGCGCGACCTTGGACACGACGCGCACGATCTTGCCGAGCTCGTCCATGAGCCCTGCCTTGTTCTGCAGGCGGCCGGCGGTGTCGATGAGCAGCACGTCGGCGGCGTCGGCGCGCGCCTTGTCGGCCGCCTCGAAGGCCACGGACGCGGGGTCGGCTCCCTCGCGGTCGGAGCGCACGACCGGCACCCCGGCGCGCGCGCCCCAGGTCTCGAGCTGGTCGGCTGCTGCGGCGCGGAACGTGTCGGCCGCGCCGAGCACGACCGACCGGTCCTCGGCGACGAGGACACGGGCGATCTTGCCGACCGTGGTGGTCTTGCCCACGCCGTTGACTCCCACGACGATGATCGGCTCGTGGGCGCCCTGGCCCGCGGGACCGAGCGCGAGCGAGCGGTCCATGCTCGGGTCGACGACCTCGACGAGCACCTCCCGCAGCACCGCTCGCGGATCCGCGTCGGGCGTGGCCTTCAGGCGCGCCTTGAGCGCATCGAGGATGTCGTCGGTCGCGGAGGCGCCCACGTCGGCGAGCAGCAGCGTCTCCTCGAGCTCGTCCCAGTCGTCGTCGCTCAGGCTGCCCTTCGACAGCAGGGCGAGGAGGCTCGCGCCCAGGCCGCCGCCGAGGCGGCTGCGCAGGCGGGCGAGGCGCGACTCGGGGGCCTCGGGAGCGGCGGACTTCGGGGCCGGCGCCGTCGGTGCTGTCGCCGTCGGCGCGGTCGTGCTGGGCGCCGATGCGCTCGTCGGCTTCTCGCCCTCGGCCGGGGTGGTCGGCGGGGCCGACGGGCCGCGGCGACGGGAGGCGAGCGCGGCGCCGGCACCGCCGACGACGGCGAGCGCGGCGACGATGACGACGACGAGGTCGGCTGAGCCGGGAATCCAGGAGACGTCCATGTCACCAGTGTGTCAGGCGCCGGAGCGTCCGTGAGCGCCGATGCTGCCTCCCACTGCGCGCACGCGCGCCGTGGAGGGGCGTGGAGGTCACCCTCCGGCCTCGGAACGGTACCGGCAGGGGTTGCGCGCTCCGGGTCAGCGGCCGAAAGAACCCAGCTCGCCGGTGACCGGCGCGGGTTGCGTTCCGCGGGTCAGCGGCCGGCGAGGCCCAGCTCGCCGGTGACCGGCGCGGCCTCCTCGCGGCTGTCGCGCAGCGCGGCGGCGCGGGCGTTCACGGCGTCGATCGCGTGCACCGTCGCATCGGCGGCCCACACGCCGGCGCGGGTGCCGGGCGCGGGGCGGTCGGGGACGGACGCGACATCCGACACCAGGCTCCAGTCGGGCTCCGGCCGCGGAGCGGGCGCGAGGATCTCGTCGGCGCTGCCGCGCGGGCGCACGCCGAACGCGAGACGCGCGAGGTGACGGCCGCGTCCCTCAGCGAAGCCCGCGACGACCATGACGGCCACGGCGAGGACGATGATGAGCACCAGGATGCCGGCGACAGACGAGAACACTGCACTCCTCCAGGAAGACAGGACAATACGGACGGATTGTTGCTCTCCGTCGAACTCAGAATCAACTCAGAATGGGGCCCGCGCGACGGGTCCGGGACCGGCCCGGGAGTCGTGACGGGAGCGCCGCGTCGAGCGGCTACCCTCCCACCATGGACAACGCTCAGCGGACCCCCAGACGTTGGGTGTGGCCGGCGGCGATCGCGCTCGCGGTGGTCGGCGCGACGGCCGTGATCTGGCTCCTCGCGCGACCCGCGGGTGAGGTGGCGCCGAGCCCATCGGCGTCGCCCGTGGCGGACGATGCCTGCGGCGGCATCGACGCCTATCCTATCGAACTCGACACGCAGGTGGTCGAGCCCGAGCCCCGCACATGCTTCGTGATCGAAGAGGCGCTGCAGGTCACCGTCGGCGCCGCCGCGCTCGAGGAGGGCGCGAACCTCACCGTCACGCTGCTCGACGCGGACCTGACCGAGCTCACGGCCGCGACCAGCGAGCCCGGCTGGGACCCCGAGGTGGGGATCACGCTCGACCCGGGCGTGTACGTCATCGAGGTCTCGAGCACCGAGGACCCGCTGCCGCCGTTCCTGATCTACACGGCGACCTTCCCCGCCGGCAGCGACGGCGAGCCCACCGAGGAGGCAGCCGCCGACCTACCCTCTGTCGAGGCGTGCGGCGACACGGTGCCGTGGGTCGCGGACGACGCGCCCCTGACCGTGGAGGGCGCCGATGCGGCCACCTACGCCTGCGTCGACGTCACCGCGGCATCGTTCGTCAAGCTGGGGCTGGCCTCCGAGGACCCGTCCGACGAGGAGTCGCCCGACCTGCAGCTCGCGCTGTACGACGCCGACGGCACGCTCGTGCGCTCGGCCGACGACGAGCTCGGGTTCGACCCGGAGATGTCGCTCGACCTCGACCCCGGCACCTACCTGCTCGAGGCCACGGCATGGTTCGACGTGCCGCCGGGCGCGTTCGAGATCTACGTCGACGACGACGCGGACCTGTTCCGCAGCGCCGACGTGACCTCGCTGCACGCCGACGTCACGGAGCAGACCTGCGCCGACGCCGCGCCCCTGGTGGTCGGCGATGCGATCACCGTGGAGGGTGAGGTCACATATCTGTGCCTCACCACCGGCGAGACCGACCGCGTGGCGATCGAGGCGGCCACGCTCACGGACCAGGACCTGGTGCTCGAGGTCATCGGCTTCGACGCGGGCGCGCCGTACCGGATCGCGTGGGCCGACGAGAACCCCGAGATCGACGTGCTCGCGAACTTCGACCCGCGCATCGACCAGACGCTCCCGGCCGGGACCTGGCTGGTCGCCGTGACGACCTACTTCGCGGGCACGGCTGCCGACTACGACATCCGCGTCGAAGCGCCGTAGCCGTCACGCCGCCGCCGTCGGCTCAGGCGGCGCCCTCGTCCTTGAGCCGCTGGCTGATGACCGTCGTCACGCCGTCGCCGCGCATCGTCACGCCGTAGAGCGCATCCGCGATCTCCATGGTGCGCTTCTGGTGCGTGATGACGATGAGCTGGCTGTCCTCCTGGAGCTCCGTGAAGATCTCCAGCAGGCGGCCGAGGTTCGCGTCGTCGAGCGCCGCCTCGACCTCGTCCATGACGTAGAAGGGGCTGGGGCGCGCCTTGAAGATCGCCACCAGCAGCGCCACCGCCGTGAGGGAGCGCTCGCCGCCGGACAGCAGCGACAGGCGCTTGACCTTCTTTCCGGCGGGCCGCGCCTCGACCTCGATGCCGGTCTCGAGCATGTTCTTGGGGTCGGTGAGCACGAGCTTGCCCTCGCCGCCGGGGAACAGCCGGGGGAAGATGCGGTCGAACTGGCGCTTGGTGTCGTCGAAGGCCTCGACGAAGATCTTCTCGACGCGTTCGTCGATCTCGCGGACGATCTCGAGGAGGTCCTCGCGCGACCTCTTGATGTCGCTCAGCTGCGTCTGGAGGAACGTGTGGCGCTCCTCGAGCGCGGCGAACTCCTCGAGCGCGAGCGGGTTGACCTGGCCCAGCTGGCGCATCTCGCGCTCGGCGACCCGCAGGCGCTTCTCCTGCCGCTCACGGACGTACGGCTCGGTGGGCTGCTCCCCCGACTCGGGGTCCGGCTCTTCTGCGGTCAGCGGCACGGGCAGGTGGGGACCGTACTCCTCGACCAGCTGGGAGGGGTCCATCGACAGCTCGTCGACCGAGCGCTGCTCCAGCTGCTCGAGGCGCACCTGCTGCTGCGCGCGGGCGACCTCGTCGCGGTGCGCGTCGTCGGTGAGCCGGCGCTGCTCGTCGGCGTGCTGCTCCACGAGCTGGCGCACCTGGGACAGCTCGGAGGTGCGCTCCGAGCGCGCCTCCTCCGCCGCCGCCCTGGCGTCGTCCGCCTTGGCGACGGACACGTCGATGGCGGCGAGCGCATCGGCCGTCCCGGCGATCACCTCGCGGGCCGCCTGAGCCTGACGTTCGCGGCGCTTCGCGGCCTCCTCGGCGCGGGCGCGGGCGTCGCGCTCGGCCACCACGGCCCGCTCGAGCGACTCGGCGCGCGCGGCGAGCGCGCGGGCGCGCTCCTCGGCGGTGCGCAGGGCGAGCCGGGCCTCGGTCTCGCGGGCGCGCGACGCGCGGGCCTCGGCCTCGTCGTCGTCGCGCTGGGACTGGGCGTCCTTGGTGTCGGACTCGGTCTGCTCGGGCTCCGCCTGCGCGGCGGCGAGGCGCTCGGCGAGGCTCTTGAGCTCGTCGGACTGCTCGGCCATGCGCTCCTGCGCCGCGACGATCTGGCTCTGCAGGCGCTCGCCGTCGGCCTTCGCCGCCCGCGCGGACGCACCCAGGTGGCCCAGCTGCTCGGCGACCGCTGACATGCGCGCGTCGGACTCGTTGAGGCGCTCGAGCGTCATCTCGAAGCGGGTGCGGGCCTGCGATGCCCGCTCCTCGGCGGCGCGGATCTCGAACGTCGTGGTCTCGACCGTCGCCGTCGCGGCGTCGCGCTTGGCCTTGGCCTCGTCGTGCGCGGCCTGCATGTGCAACACGCTGGGGGCGTCGCCCGCGCCGCCGGAGGCGTTCTGCGAGCTCAGCAGGTCGCCGCGGCGGGTGACCGCCACCACCTCGCGGTGCGCCCCGACCAAGGAGCGCGCGGCGGCGAGGTCGTCCACGACCACGACGCCCGACAGGGAGGCGCGGACGGTGTCCACGATGCCCGCGGGCCCGGAGACGAGCTCCGACGCCCACGCCGCGCCGGACGGCAGCGCGATCGCCGGGTTCGTGACCGTGGCGGAGCTGTCGGCCACGACGAACCGCGCGCGGCCCGCGTCCTCGTCGCGCAGCCACCGGATCGCGTCGACGGCGTCCTCGACCGAGTCGACGGCGAGCGCGTCGGCGAGCGCGCCGAGCGCCGCGGCGATCGCGTCCTCGGCCTCTGCCCCCACCTCGATGAGCGCCGCGACCGTGCCACGGACGGACTTCGATCCGGCGGCGAGCAGCGCCCCGGCACCGTCCTTGCGGGCGAGGGACATGTCGAGCGCCTCGACCTTCGCGGCCCAGGTGTCGCGCTCGCGCATCGCGGCGTTGAGGGCGTCCTTGAGGGTCTCGAGCGCGGTCTTGGCCTCGTCCCACTCCTCGGTCGCGGCCTCGTGCGCGTCGTCGAGGTCCTCCTCGCCCTCCTCGACGGACGCGACCTGCGTCTCGAGGTGCTGGAACTCGGTGGTCGCCTCGTGGGCGCGTCGCTCGGCGTCGGCGAGGCCCTCGCGCAGGCGGCCGATCTCCGCCTCCGCGGCCTCGACGCGGCTGCGGCGTGCGGCCACGTCGCCGGCCAGGCGAGCGACGCCCTCGCGGCGGTCAGCCACGGAGCGCAGCAGGTTGGCGAGGTGACGCTCGGAGGCGAGCGCGGTCTCCTCGGCCTCGGCGCGGGCGGCCTCGGCGCCCTCGAGCGCCGTCGCGGCCTGGGCGACCTCGGCGTCGAGCTCCGCCTTCGCGTCGCGCGCCCGCTCGAGCTGCTCGTCCAGGTCGACGAGGTCGGTCGGAGGCGCCTCGTGCGCGACGCCGCCGAGCATGCGCAGGCGCTCCTCGGCGAGACCCGACAGGTTGCGCAGGCGCTCGCGGATGGCGCTCAGTCGGTAGTACGTGTCGTTCGCCTTGGTGAGGGCGGGCGTCGCCTCGGCCGATGCGCGCTCGAGGTCGGCGAGTCGTGCACGGGCGTCTCCGAGCGCCTTCTCTACCTCGGCCTTGCGCTGGTTGAGGGCGGTCTCGTCGGCCTGCTCCTGCTCGAGCGTCGCCTGCAGCTGGGCGAGGTCGTCGGCCAGCAGCCTCGCGCGCGCGTCGCGCAGGTCGATCTGGATGCGCTGCGCGGCACGAGCGACCTCGGCCTGCTTGCCGAGCGGTCCCAGCTGACGGCGGATCTCCGCCGTGAGGTCCTGCACGCGGGTGAGGTTGCCCTGCATCGCGTCGAGCTTGCGCAGCGCCTTGTCCTTGCGGCGGCGGTGCTTGAGGATGCCCGCGGCCTCCTCGATGAAGTGGCGGCGGTCCTCGGGGGTGGCGCGCAGCACCGCGTCGAGCTGGCCCTGGCCGACGATGACGTGCATCTCGCGACCCAGCCCGGAGTCCGACAGCAGCTCCTGGATGTCGAGCAGGCGGCAGCTCGAACCGTTGATCGCGTACTCCGAGCCGCCCGACCTGAACAGGGTGCGGGTGATCGTCACCTCGGTGTAGTCGATCGGCAGCGCGCCGTCGGTGTTGTCGATCGTGAGCGACACCTCGGCGCGGCCGAGCGGCGCGCGGCCGGACGTGCCGGCGAAGATGACGTCGTCCATCTTGCCGCCGCGCAGCGTCTTGGCACCCTGCTCGCCCATGACCCACGCGAGCGCGTCGACCACGTTGGACTTGCCGGAGCCGTTGGGCCCCACCACGCACGTGACGCCCGGCTCGAAGTCGAGGGTCGTGGCGGACGCGAACGACTTGAAGCCGCGCAGCGTCAGCGTCTTGAGGTGCACGCGCTCAGCCTAGGGGACCAGGCACGAAAGGTGACGAGGCCACCCCGCCTGCACGCGCATCGGCGCTACTTGGCGTCGGAGGCGGACACGGCCGCCTCCTCCGTCAGGGCTTCCGGGTTCAAGCCCTTCGCCTTGAGCTTGGTGTCCATGAGCAGCGCCTGGCGCTTGGCGCCCCAGTAGTCCATGACCGCGAACAACACGCCCGAGATGACGAAGGTGAAGTGCAGGCCGATGCGCCAACCGACAGCCTCGTAGTCCATGGGCTTGCCGCCCTCGGGGTCGGCGTCGACGAAGTCCTTCAGCAGCAGGATCACCGAGATGGCGACGAGCGAGCCGATCAGCTTCATCTTGAGGCCCGAGAAGTCGACGGTGCCCATCCACGACGGGCGGTCCTCGGAGCCCTCGGCGACCTTGATCTTCGAGACGAAGTTCTCGTAGCCCGCGAAGATCACGATGAGGATGAGGTTGCCCAGCAGGGCGATGTCGATGAGCGTGAGGATCTCGACGGTGACGTCCTCGGCGGTCTTCGACAGCGTGAAGGTATCGATCATGTACCAGAGCTGCGAGAAAAACTTGATGCCGACCATCACGAGGCCGACGAGCAGCCCGACGTAGAGAGGCGCGAGCAGCCACCGGCTGGCGAACAGGCTCCTCTCGAGCCCATCCTCGAACCTGCTCACGCGAGGCCCGGGAACCAGATCGAGATCTCGCGGGCGGCCGACTCCTCCGAGTCCGAGCCGTGCACGAGGTTCTGGAGGACCTTGGTGGGCCACTGGCGGCCCAAGTCGCCGCGGATGGTGCCGGGCGCGGCCGTCGTGGGGTCCGTGGCACCCGCGAGCGAGCGGAAGCCCTCGATGACGCGCTCGCCCTCGGCGACCACGGCGAGCGTGGGGCCGGACAGCATGAACTCGACGAGCGGCTCGTAGAAGGGCTTGCCGACGTGCTCGGCGTAGTGCTGCTCGAGCAGCTCGGGGGTCGCCTGGCGCAGCTCGACGGCCACGAGCGTGTAGCCCTTGGCCTCGATGCGGCGCAGGATCTCTCCCGACAGTCCGCGCTGGACGCCGTCGGGCTTGACGAGGATGAGGGTGCGTTCCGTCATGGCGCACAGCCTAAGGGGTGGCCGGCCGGGTCGCGCACGCGTACGGGCGCGGTCGTGCGCAGCACCGCTGCCCGGCTCACGCCACGAGGTCTGCGAGCGCCTCGCGGTAGGACTCGAGCACCGCGCCGAAGGGGGTGCGCAGCTCGTCGAGGGTCTCGAGCGCGTCGTGGATCGTCAGGTGCGGGTCGTCCAGCCGGGTCATGGCCGCCTCGGCGTGCGTCCGTGCCTGCCGGTAGCGCGGGCAGGTGGCGGCGACGGTGGATGTCGCCCCCAGCCGGTCGAGTCGCTCGAACGCGTGCCGGTAGGCGCCGATCGCGCCCGGTAGCCGCGTCGAGAACTGGACGCGCGTCGTGCGCGCCTCGGGCGTGCCGCGATCGTGACGGGCGCCCGACACTCGCTTGATGCTGACGTCGACGGAGCGCTCGACCAGCTCGAGCTCGACCAGAGCGAGCCGCGCGGCGCGTCGGGTTCGCCAGCCACTCATGACGCCGCGACTCCGGGGGTCCTGCGGGCCGCCGGTCCGAGGCGTCCGCGCGACGGCGCCATCCCGAGTCTTCGCGCACACGCGCATGCACCGATCATGTCCCCACCCCCGAGGTTCGATGTGGCGCCAGGCTAGCGAGAACCCCCTGTTACGTCCAGGGTTTCCCGCGAGGACGCCGCGGGTGGGAGCATGGTGGCGTGATCACGCTCGACGACTTCGCCACGTACCCCGACTTCCCGGTGCCGGGCATTCTCTTCTACGACATCAGCCCCATCCTCGCGGACCCGTCGAAGTTCGCGACGGCGTGCGCCGCGCTCATGCCGGCGGAGCCCGTCGACATCGTCGTCGGCGTCGACGCGCGCGGCTTCATCTTCGCGCCGGTGGTCGCCCAGCGACTCGACGTCGGCATGTCGATGGTGCGCAAGAAGGGCAAGATGCCCGGCGAGCTGCTCGAGTCCTCCACGGAGATCGAGTACGGCGCGTCGGACCTCGTCCTCTCCCCTGCCGGCATCGAGCGCAAGCGCGTCCTCGTCATCGACGACGTGCTCGCCACGGGTGGCACAGCGAGCGCCGTGGCCGAGATGCTGGGCCGCGCGGGCGCCGCAGACGTGCAGTTCGGGTTCCTGCTCGAGCTCGAGGGCCTGGGCGGGCGCGAGGCGCTCGCGGGACACGGCGTGCACTCCGTGGTGCGGGTGCCCCCGATCGACTGACGCCCGCTGTTCCCTACTCCGGCTGCGGAGCACCCACGGCCCGCTTGTACCCGGGCGCGAAGCGCGCGCACAGCAGCACCAGCGGGATGAGGACGAAGGCTGCGGCGATCACCTGGAAGCCCACGTACCCCATGTTGGGCGCCTCGGGCATGGTGTCCAGCCCGCGGAGGTACCCCGCATGGGTGGCGACCGCGGTGATGAGCGCGCCACCCCCGATCACGAGGATCGTCAGCAGGAACCAGATCGGCAGGTGCCGCGTGTCGGGGTGCTCGCGCACGTACCGCGCCCACATCTTGAACCCGTAGAAGACGCACAGGTTGACGATCGCGAGGCCGACGAAGAGCGTCAGGTAGATCCGGAACGGCGGCCGGGCCCCGGCTCCCTCGGCGAAGGTGACGAGGCTCGTGCGCTCGAGCGCGTAGAACAGCATCGTGAGGCCGACGATGCCCGTGATGATGAGCGCGCCTGCGCGCCGGACCAAGGACTTGGTCGTCACGGGGCGTCCTCTCCGTTCCCGGCACCCTGTGCAGCGGCCTCGTCGCGCTCCTTGCGCTCGCGGTCGATGCGCCCGCCCAGGCGCAGCGCCATGATCCAGATGATGAGGAACACCGCGCCGATCACGGCGATCATCGGGTCGATGATGCCGCCGACGAGCAGCGGCACCTGCAGGATCCATCCGAGCCAGCGCCCCCACCGCTTCTTCTGCTGGCCCGACGCGTAGCCGAGCGCCAGCATGAGCAGCAGTCCAAGAACGAGCATCCACACGGGGTCCGCGTCGACGAGGCCGGTGCGGGCGAAGCTCCACGCGACGAGCGTCGCGAACAGCGCGACGAAGGCCTCGAGCAGCAGCACCGCCTGAGTGAACACCAGGGTCGCGGGCCGCTGCGGCTTGGTGGGCGCCGCATCCGCGTCGGGGGTCGTGTCGCCCGGGAGGGCCGATGCGCTCGCCGGGCGCGGCGCCGCCGTCTCGGGCGGCGTGGGCTGGGTGGGTTCGGTCATCGGGCCTGGCCCGCCCCCTTGCGCTTGTCGGCGTTCATGAGGATGCGCGCCTCGGACACGACCGTGACGGAGCCGACGACGAGGACGCCCGCGCCCATGTCGTGGTCCCGCTCGGCGGCCTGGACCGCGCGGTCGATGGCGTCGGGCAGGTCGCTCGCGACGCTCACGCGGTCCTCGCCGAAGACGTCGCGGG
The DNA here is from genome assembly GCF_002090155.1 of Demequina sp. NBRC 110056. GTDB lineage: Bacteria > Actinomycetota > Actinomycetes > Actinomycetales > Demequinaceae > Demequina. The sequence goes on from NZ_BBRM01000002.1 coordinate 897,862, forward strand.
CGATCTCGGCGAGCTCGTCTGCGGGGACGGCGCGCGGCGAGGTCGACGAGGTGATCACCACGTGGTCCAGCACGGGCTCGAGTCCCGCGAGGATGCCCTCGGCGTCCTTGTCGGCGAGCACGCCGACCACGCCGACGAGCGCCTGGAAGGCGAAGGACTCCTCGAGCGCGCCGACGAGCGCGTCGATGCCGGCCGGGTTGTGGGCGACGTCCACGAGGACCATGGGCGAGGTGCGGACCACCTCGAGCCGGCCGGGTGAGGTGACCGCACCGAAGCCCTGCTCGACGGTCTCCCCGGACAGCGCCGACGGCTCGCCACCATCGGCCATGAGCGCCTCGACGGCCGCGAGCGCGAGAAGCGCGTTGCGCGCTTGGTAGTCGCCGTACAGCGGGACGAAGATCTCCGCGTAGGTCGCCGCGGGCGTGCGCAGCGTCACGAGCTGGCCGCCCACGCCGGGCTGGCGGTCGACCACCTCGAGGGCGTCGCCCTCCCACAGCGCCGTCGCTCCGCGCGAGGCGACGGCCTCGAGCAGCACGGGCGTGACCGCATCGGTCTGCTCGGCGATGACCGCGGTCGCGCCGTCCTTGATGATGCCGGCCTTCTCGCGAGCGATGCCCGCGAGGTCGTCGCCGAGCCACTGCTGGTGGTCGAGCGAGACCGACGTGATGACGGAGACGTCGCCGTCGGCCACGTTGGTGGCGTCCCACACGCCGCCCATGCCGACCTCGATGACCGCGACGTCGACAGGGGCGTCGGCGAACGCGGCGTAGGCGAGCACCACGAGCACCTCGAAGAAGCTCAGGCGCGGTCCGCCGTTCTCGGCCGAGCGGGCGTCGACGAGGTGGACGATCGGCGCGACGTCCTGCCAGAGGCGGATGAACGCGTCCTGGGCGATGGGCTCGCCGTCGATCTGGATCCGCTCGCGCACGGTGCTGAGGTGCGGGGACGTGAACAGTCCGGTGCGCAGTCCGTGCTCGCGGACGAGGGACTCGACCATGCGCGCGGTGGACGTCTTGCCGTTGGTTCCCGTGAGGTGGACCACCTTGAAGGCGTCCTGGGGGCGGCCCAGGAGCTCGGTGACCTCCCGCACGCGGTCGAGCGTGGGCTCGAAGTCGTGCTCGGGGTTGCGGCTGAGGATGTGGCTGTAGATCTCGCGCTCGGCCTCGTCGGGGGTGAGGCCGCCGAGCGTGAGGTCGCTGGCGTCAGGCATGCGACAAGTCTCCCACGCGTGCGCGGGCGCACGCCTCACCCGCGAGGACGAGCGCGGGACCAGGGGCGACTCGGGGTCGCGCCGCCGTGTCGCTATCGTCGCGCCATGACCACGCGCATCGTCGACCTCTCCCACCCCATCGCCGACGGCACGGTGACCACCCCGGGGCAGCCTGCGGCGCGCATCGGCTGGTGGCGCACCCACGAGGACACCGAGGAGCTCTACGCCGAGGGGACGAGCTTCGCCTTCAGCCATCTCGACATCATCGGCGGCACGGGGACGTACCTCGACGCCCCGCTGCATCGGTACGCCGACGGCGCTGATGCGCTCGGCATCGACCTCGCCCGCCTCACCGCGGTGCCCGGGGTGGTCGTCGACGTCCCAGACGCGCTCGACTCCCGTGCGAGCGACGCCCGCGCCGTCGACGCCGATGCGTTCGCCGGGCTGGAGCTCGCGGGCCGGGCGGTGCTCGTGCGCACGGGGTGGTCGGAGCGGTTCGGCCGGCCCGACTACGTGGGCGGACACCCGCACCTCACGAGCGGGGCCGCGGAGCTGCTGGCGGCGTCGGGGTGCGCGCTCGTGGGCATCGACTCGCCCAACATCGACTCGACCGAGGGCGACGACCGGCCCGTTCACTCCACCCTGCTGGCGGCCGGCGTGCCCATCATCGAGCACCTCACGAACCTCGCGGCGCTGCCCGCCGCGGGGTTCGCCCTCACCGCGCTCCCGCTGCCGTTCGTCGGTCTGGCGACGTCGCCCGTGCGCGTCGTGGCTCAGGTCGAGTAGCGGAGTCGACGAGCGCCGTCGACTCCTCGGCGGCCGAGCCGGACGCGTGTGGGGTCCGCGCAGCCAGCTCGTGAGAACCGAGCCGAACGGTGGCGAGCACCGATCCGCACGTCGGCGAGCCGCCACCGGCTCGACGCGCGCTAGGCAGGCACCGCCTCGGTCGACGACTCGCCCGCATCCGCGAGCCCGCGGGGCGCCTCGTGCGCCACCTCGGCCTCGTGGACGCGCTGCACGAGGCGACGCGCCTCGGCGACGAGCGTGATCGAGCCAGCCACGAGCACGCCGCACTCGCCATCGCGCGCGATCGCCATGGAGGTCGCGAGGTCGAGGGCCTCGGCGACGGAGTCCGCGACCGTCACTCGCTCGGGTCCCCAGACGTCGACGGCCGCGGCCGCGAGCTCGGCGACCGGCGTCGCGCGAGGCGACGAGGTCTGCGTCACGATCACGTGGTCGACCACGGGCTCGAGGCCCGCGAGGATGCCGTCGCCGTCCTTGTCTGCGAGCACCGCGACGACGCCGACCACCGACTCGAAGCCGAACGTCTCCCCCATCGCTCCCGCGAGCGCGGTGACGCCGTGCGGGTTGTGAGCGGCGTCGACGACGATGGTCGGCTCGGCGGCGATCACCTCGAGACGCCCGGGTGAAGTCGAGCCGGCGAAGCCGCGGGCGACGGCGGCGTCGTCGAGCTCGAGCCCGCGCAGCTCGAGCGCGGCCTCGGTCGCGGCGAGAGCGACGAGCGCGTTCTGCGCCTGGAAGTCGCCGTGCAGCGGCACCAGCACGCCTTCGTGCGTCCCGCTCAGCGTGCGCAGCGTCACGACCTGGCCGGCGGGGCTCGCCTCTCGGGCGAGGAGGTCGTGGTGCAACCCCTCCCAGCGCAGCGAGGCGTCCCGCAGCGCGGCGTGCGCGCGGATGATGTCCTCGGCGACCACCGGCTGGGTCGCGGACACGACCACGGCGCCGGACTTGATGATCCCCGACTTCTCGGTCGCGACGCCGGTGATGCCACCGACGAAGTAGTTCGAGTGGTCCTCGGCCATGGGAGTCAGGACCGCGACCTCGCCGTGGACCACGTTGGTGGCGTCGCGGGAGCCGCCGATGCCGACCTCGATCACCGCGACGTCGACCTCGGCGTCCGCGTAGGCGACCATCCCCAGCACCGTCAGCACCTCGAAGAAGCTCATGTGCGGCCCGCCCGCGGCGAGCGAGCGCGCGTCCACCGCGTTGATGACGGGGGCGACGCGCTCCCAGAGGCGCTGGAGGGACTCCTGCGGCAGGGGCTGGCCGTCGATCTGGATGCGCTCACGGAACGTCGTCAGGTGTGGCGAGGTGAACAGGCCCGTGCGGAGTCCGTGGGAGCGCAGCAGCGACTCGATCATGCGGCTGGTCGACGTCTTGCCGTTGGTTCCGGTGACGTGGACCGCGCGGAGCTGCGTCTGGGGATCGCCCAGGATCGCGAGGGCCTCCGCGACGCGACGCATCTTGGCGTCGTGGTCGCCGTGGGTGGGGCGGGAGAAGATCAGCGCGTCGATCTGACGCTCGGCGTCGGCCGGGCTGAGCCCGACCATGGAAGGGAGATTCACCAGGATATTGTGCGGCCTCTCACGCGCTCCTGAGGACCAAACAGAGGGTGAATTTTCTGGCGCGGGGCTGCACCTCGGATCGTCGCCCGGCTGGCCGTCGCACCACCAGCGTCATGCCTGGTAGATGACCCTATCGAGAGGCGATCGCGGCACGGCATCCCGCGAGGGGGACGCCGCGCCGCGCGCGTCGCTACAGCTTCGCGACCGCGACGTCGAGCTCGGTGCCCGCGATGACCTCGATCTGAGCGTCGCCGGTGGCCGGATCGACGGCCAGGGTCTCGCGCGAGATGAGCTCGCGCCATGCCTCCACGGCTCCCACGCGGTCCACGGGAACGCGCAGCGTGAGGCGGATCCGGTCGGACACGTTGAGGCCCTCGGCCTTGCGGGTGTCCTGGACGGAGCGGACGACGTCGCGCGCGTAGCCCTCGGCCTCGAGGGCCTCGGTGAGCGCGGTGTCGAGCAGCACGAAGCCACCCGCGCCGTCGGGGCCGCGCAGCACTGCCGCGGCCTCCTGCGCATCCTCGTCGCCGCCGCCGATCACGGTCGCGAGCTCGTACTCGCCCTCGACCAGCGCGATGCCGCCGGACACCAGCCCGCCGGACTCCGAGACCGACCAGTCGCCCGTCTTCGAGCCCTTGATCGCGGCCTGGACGTCCTTGCCGATGCGCGGGCCGGCCGCGCGGGCGTTGACGGTGAGGCGCTGCTCGACGGGGTGCGCCGCGGCGAACGCGTCGATGCCGGTGAGCGCGACGTCCTTGACGTTGAGCTCGGTCCCGATGAGCGCGGCGTAGTCGGACAGCGATGCGGGATCGGCCACGGCCACCTCGAGGCGGGCGAGCGGCTGGCGCACGCGGATCTGCTCCTTCTTGCGCAGCGCGTGCGCGGTCGAGACCACCTCGCGCACCTGATCCATGACGTCGCCGAGCGACGCGTCACGCCAGGCGTCGGGCACCTCCGGGTAGTCGGTGAGGTGGACCGAGCGGCCGCCGGTGAGCCCGCGCCAGATCTCCTCCGAGACGAGCGGCAGCAGCGGCGCCGCGACGCGCGTCACAGTCTCGAGCACCGTGTAGAGCGTGTCGAAGGCGGCGGCGTCCTCCTCCCAGAACCGGTCGCGCTGGGTGCGCACGTACCAGTTCGTCAGGAGGTCCATGAAGCCCTGCAGGGTGTCCGAGGCTCCCGGGACGTCGTAGACGTCGAGCTGGGCCGTGACCTCGTCGACCAGCTCCGCCGTCTTGGCGAGGACGTACCGGTCCATGACGGGAAGGCCGGGAACCGCATCGGCCCTCACGGGCGAGGCGACGTAGCCCTCGCCCCCGGCGCACGCGCCTGCGTAGAGGGTGAAGAAGTAGTACGAGCTCCACAGCGGCAGCATCACCTCGCGCACGCCCTCGCGGATGCCCTCCTCGGTGACGACGAGGTTGCCGCCGCGCAGGATGGGGCTGCGCATGAGGAACCAGCGCATGGCGTCGGAGCCGTCGCGGTGGAACACCTCGTTGACGTCCGGGTAGTTGCGCAGCGACTTGGACATCTTGCGTCCGTCGGAGCCGAGCACGATGCCGTGCGACACGCACGTCGAGAACGCCGGCCGGTCGAACAGCGCGGTCGCGAGGACGTGCATGACGTAGAACCAGCCACGGGTCTGGCCGATGTACTCGACGATGAAGTCCGCCGGGTTGTGGCCGTCGAACCAGTCGCCGTTCTCGAACGGGTAGTGCACCTGCGCGAACGGCATCGAGCCCGAGTCGAACCACACGTCGAACACGTCGGGGATGCGGCGCATGGTCGACTGCCCCGTCGGGTCGTCCGGGTTGGGGCGGGTGAGGTCGTCGATGTACGGGCGGTGCAGGTCCGGCTGGCCCTCCTCGTTCAGCGGCAGGCGCCCGAAGTCGCGCTCGAGCTCCTCGAGCGAGCCGTACACGTCGACGCGCGGGTGCTCCTCGGAGTCCGACACCCATACCGGGATGGGCGTGCCGAAGTAGCGGTTGCGGGAGATCGACCAGTCGCGGGCGCCCTCGAGCCACTTGCCGAACTGCCCGTGCTTGATGTGCTCGGGCACCCAGGTGATGTCCTCGTTGAGCTCGACCATGCGGTCGCGGAACTCGCTGACGCGGATGAACCACGAGCCGATCGCGCGGTAGATCAGCGGGTTGCGGCAGCGCCAGCAGTGCGGGTAGCTGTGGTCGTAGGTCTCGTGCCGCAGGACGACGCCGTACGTCTTGAGGTCGCGGATGATGGGCGTGTTGGCGTCGAACACCTGCTGGCCCACGTAGTCAGGGACCTGACTCGTGAAGCGTCCCTTGGAGTCGACGGGGATCACGGTCTCGATGCCGGCCTCGGCGCACACCGCGGCGTCGTCCTCACCGAACGCCGGCGCGAGGTGCACGATGCCGGTGCCGTCCTCGGTCGACACGAAGTCGGCGGCGAGCACCTGGTGCGCGTTGGCGCCGTCCGTGAAGTAGCCGAAGGGAGGCTGGTAGTGCAGCCCGGCGAGCGCGGCGCCCGGGATGCGCGCGAGCACAGTCGGCTCGGCGCCCAGCTCGCGGGCGTAGGCGCCCAGGCGCGACGCGGCGAGCACCACGCGGCGCCCGGTCCACTCACCCTCGATGGGCGAGACGACCACGTACTCGATCTCGGGTCCGACGGCGACGGCGAGGTTGCTGGGCAGCGTCCACGGCGTGGTGGTCCAGATGACCGCCGATGCGCCCTCGAGCGCGGCCGCGTCGTCGCCCGACAGCGCGGACGCGGCGACCGACGCGGGGTCGAGCGGCAGCAGCACCGTCAGGGCCGGGTCCTGGCGCATCTGGTAGACGTCGTCGTCCATGCGCAGCTCGTGGTTGGACAGCGGGGTCTCGTCGCGCCAGCAGTACGGCAGCACGCGGTGGCCCTCATACGCGAGGCCCTTGTCGTACAGCGACTTGAAGGCCCAGATCACGGACTCCATGAAGGTCACGTCGAGGGTCTTGTAGTCGTTCTCGAAGTCCACCCAGCGGGCCTGGCGGGTGACGTACTCCTCCCACTCCTGGGTGTACTTCAGCACCGAGTCGCGGCAGGCCTTGTTGAACTGGGCGATGCCCATCTCCTCGATCTGCGACTTGTCGGTGATGCCGAGGATCCGCTCCGCCTCGAGCTCGGCGGGCAGGCCGTGGGTGTCCCAGCCGAACCGGCGCTCGACCCTCTTGCCGCGCATGGTCTCGAAGCGCGGCACCACGTCCTTGGCGTAGCCGGTGAGCAGGTGGCCGTAGTGCGGCAGGCCGTTCGCGAAGGGCGGGCCGTCGTAGAAGACGTACTCGTCCGCGTCCGCGCGGTTGTCGATCGACGCCTGGAATGTGCCGTCGGCCTTCCAGTACGCGAGCACGTCCTCCTCGATGGAGGGGAAGGCGGGCGATGCGGGCACCTCGGCGTCGGGCCGATGCTGGGGGTACGTGCTCATGATTCCTTCGGTGGTCCTGGCGTCAACTCTTGGCGAGGACGCCCCGGATCCCGGTGCGCGGTACCACCCCGCTTGCACCCTGCGGGTGCCGCTCTTGCTCGCTGTGACGGGCTGCCCGTGCGGTTCTACTGAGAGGGGCCGATGCGCCCTTCCGTTCTTCCGCAAGCTCACCGGTGATGGCCGGGTCGACGCTGCTGCCCACCAGTGTACGGGACGGGCATGCCCGTCCCGAGAGACCTAGGCTCGGGACATGAGCGACCTCACCGACCTTGCCGACGAGTTCTACGCCTTCTCCCTCGCCGCCCATCCCACGGACCTCATGTGGGCGGGCAAGCTCGAGCACCTCGCCGAGTGGGACGACTACTCGGTGGTGGGCACGGCGTCACGCGTCACGCGGGCCCGCGAGTTCGCCGCCCGGGCCGCCGCGCTCGAGGTCGGCGACGACCCGCAGCGGGTCGCGCTGCGCGACACGATCGTCGCCACGGCCGAGTCGATGGCGCGCGGCGCCACCTGGGTGACGGAGCTCGAGGCGCTCAACCCCAAGATGGGCGTGTTCGAGCTCGCGCTGTCCTTCGTCGACAACTTCCCCCTCGCCACGGCCCAGCACGGCGAGGACTACCTCGCGAAGCTCCGCGGGATGCCGCGCGCGCTCGACCAGATGGCCCAGGTCGCGAGCGACTCGGCCGACGAGGGCGTGGTCGCGCTCGAGAGCCACCTCACCGCGAGCGCCGATACGGTCGCGGCCTACCTGGGCTCGCCGGAGGGACCGGAGGACCGTCTCGCTGCCCAGGCCCCGCCCACCGAGCTCGACGAGGACGCGAGATCAGCGTGGGTCGCCGAGCGTGCACGCGTCATCAGCGAGGTGGTGCGCCCTGGCCTCGCGGCGTTCGAGGAGTCGCTGCGGGCGCTCGCCGAGCGCGGCATGCCCGATGAGCGGCCCGGGCTGGTGCACCTGCCCGGCGGCGCAGAGGTCTACCGGGACAAGATCTTCAGCCACCTGCTCCTCGACCGCACGGGTGAGGAGATCCACCAGCTGGGGCTCGACCAGGTCGCCGCGCTCGAGGAGGAGTACCGGGAGATCGCCGGCCCGGTGCTCGGCACGACGGACGTGTCAGAGATCTACGCGCGGCTGCGCGACGACCGGTCGATGAGGTACACCGACGCGGCGACGCTGGTCGCGGATGCCGAGGCCGCGCTGCGCAAGGCCGAGGCGGCGGCTCCGGAGTGGTTCGCGGTCATGCCGCAGACCCCGTGCCTCGTGGAGGCCACGCCCTACGGCGCGATGGCGTACTACTCGGCGCCGGACCCCGACACCGGCAAGGTGGGCACGTTCTACTTCAACACCTCGCACCCGGACGCGTGGTCGACGTACGAGCTCGAGGCGATCGTGTTCCACGAGGGCATCCCCGGCCACCACCAGCACCTCGCGCTCAACGCCGAGAACCAGGCGATCCACAAGGTGCAGCGCGAGCTGCACTCCACCTCCTACGCCGAGGGCTGGGGCCTGTACACGGAGCGCCTCGCGGACGAGATGGGGCTGTACGGCTCGGACCTGTCGCGCATCGGGATGCTCAGCGCCGACTCGCTGCGCGCCTGCCGGCTGGTGGTCGACACGGGCATCCACGCGCTCGGCTGGTCGCGGGAGCAGGCCATCCAGTACATGGTCGACCACACCCCCATGGACCGCGGACACATCGAGCAGGAGGTCGACCGGTACATCGGCCTGCCCGGGCAGGCCCTCGCCTACATGGTGGGCCGCCTCGAGATCATGGACATGCGCCGCGAGGCCCAGGAGCGCGACGGCTTCGACATCCGCGAGTTCCACGACCGCTTCCTCCGCTACGGCTCGGTGCCGCTCGCGACCGCGCGTCGGCAGGTGCTCGCGGACTGACGGGGCTCGGGCTCGGGCAGCACCGCACCCACGCGCGCTCCCTCGCCGAGCCTTCAGTCGGCGAGCGCCGCTCAGGCGTCGACCTGAGCGAGGACCTGGGAGATGACCTCGGCAGCGAGCCCGTCGTCAGGCCCGTCGCCGAGCAGCACCTTGATCACCAGCCGCTCATGCGGGTACAGGTAGGTCGACTCGGGCTGAGGCTCGAACGCCTCATCCTCGCTCAGCCCGTCGTACGACCAGGTGTCCGTGACGAGCACCATGTCGCCCTCGACGCCGTCGACCGACGTCGACGTGGCGGCGATCTCGCTCACCACCAGGGTGACGCCGTCCTCGTCGGGCCCGTGCCGGTACTCGTCGCAGCCTGCGGCGCCGTCGAGCGCCGCCTGAGCGACCTGCTGCGGCACGTCCGATGCCGCGAACTCGCGCACGGCCACGGTCACGGGCGGCGCTGCGGCGACGTCGTTGGCCTCGTCGTCGTCCATCCAGCTGGAGTGCAGGAGCGTCCCGTACTCGAAGACGAGGTCGTCCTCGAACGCCTCGCGGTCGTCCGCGGTCCGCAGCCGAATGGCGTGGTGGATGCTCTGGCACTCGGCCGGATCCAGGTCCAGCGCGTACTCCTCCGTGGGCACGATCCCCGCCCTCTCGGGCCTCGTGACCCATGCCAGCGCCTGGTAGTCCGGCAGCTCCACCGTGACGGCAGCGAGCGCCTCCTCGTTGCTGGCGGCGACGAGGTCCTCCTCGACGGCGGCGAGATCGAGGTCGCCCTCGTCGCCGCTGCCGCTGCTGCACGCCGTGAGGACGAGGCCCGCCGTCACGGCGATCGCCGCCCGGCGCGACCCTCTTCGCAGGTGCTCTCGACCCACGTGCGTGCGGAGCTCGCGGTGCGCCTTCCTCTTCACGCGTGCGGTGCTCGTGGTCTGCATCCCGTTCATGGCGACTCCCCCGTCCCCGGCCCGCGCCCCTTCGGCGCGTGACCCTCGGGGTGTCCACACCGGACCCGAGCGTGGGGTTGCCCCCCGAGGCTCTCCGACCTCGCCCGCGCGTGCCACACCGGCTGTGGACACGATCCCTACCCGCCGGTCCGGGCCAGCACCTGAGCGGCGAACTGCTCGAGCACCTCCACCGCGGCTGCGTCGGTGTCGTGCGGCTCAAGCTGCTGCGTCAGGACCGCGATCGCCGCCTCGCGCTCGCCCAGCAGGTAGAGGTCGACGATCGCGCCGTTGGCGAAGGTGAGCCGCGCGCGCACGGCGTCCTCCTCAGCGTCCGCGATGCGGACAGCGCCAGTCTCGACGGAGAGGATCGCCGCGGACCGGGTCTCTCCGGCGACAGCGGGAGCCTCGCCACCGCCGGGCTCCTGCGCGTCACCCTCATCGGCCCCGCTCGGCGCGCTTCCGTCGCCCGTCGTCGCACCGGCCGTCTCCTCGCCGCCGAGCCCCGCGTATCCGGGGGCGCACTGGGCCGCGAGGGTCGCGAAGTCGTCGACGAAGGCCTCAGCGCCTCCGTCGACGAACCACCGTGACGTCACCCGGGCGAGGGCGATGCCGTCGGGGTCCGTCACGATCCCGGTGCGCACCGTGACATCGGTGCTCGACGCCCAGAGGTCCGCCGGCCGCACCAGTCGCGCGTACTCATCGAGCGCGGCGCATCCCACGGGCTGCGCGGCGGGCGCCGCGTCGCGATAGGCAGCGGCTGCGGGCAGCACCGCGCCGTCGGCCTCGAACCCCAGGCCATCGACGGACGGCGCGAACTCGATGATGCTCTCGATGGTCGACGCGGGCTCCGCGGCACGGTCGGGCCAGCCGCCGAGGAGCGCGACGCCGCCCACCGCGACGACGCCGACCACGGCCGCGGCGACTGCCGAGCCCCGCATGGTGCGGGCCCGCCTGCGTGACCGGATCTGCCCGGCGTACAGGTCGACCTCGTCGGCCACGGGCGCGGACGCACGACCCTCCACCTCGATCAGTCCGCCGAGCCTCGAATGCAGGTCCTCGGTCATCGCATCCTCCTCACAGCAGCGGGTCCGGTCCGTCCGACGGCGCCGGCCCGGCGCGACCACCGCTGGCGCGCCCCCTCGCCCGTGGTCTCCACGGTCGCGTGGATGGACACCTCGTCGGCCGCGGTCGGCTCAAGCCCGGGGACCTCTGCGCCGAGCGCGGCGCGGAGCCGCTCGGCCGCGTCATGCAGGTAGCGCTTGACGGTGCCGACGCCCAGGCCCAGCTCGTCGGCGACGTGGGCGATGGGCAGGTCGTCGTAGTAGCGCAGCAGCACGCAGGCGCGCTGACGCGGCGACAGTTGCGCGAGGGCGCGCCGCAGGTCGTCGTAGTCGTCGAGCCGCGAGTCCGCTGGCGCGACCTCGGGCGCCGCGACCAGGTGCTCCTTCGCTCGCGCATGGCGCTCGTGCCGGCGCTCGTTGAGGAACTGGTTGCGGATGGTCCGCTTGACGTACGCCTCGGCGTGCTGGGCGTCGGTCAGGCGCCGCCCGCGGGAGAAGGTCCGCACGACCGACTCGTGCACGAGGTCCTCCGCCGCGGCCCTGTCGCCGCACAGCACGTACGCGTAGCCCACGAGCGCTCCCCTCCGCTCGCGCACCAGGGTCTCGAGCGTCGCTCCCCACGACTGCGTCTGCCATGACGCGGTGCGCCGAGACCCCATGGCGTCCTCCTCTGGCGGCTGCGCTCGCGCGCCGCCCGTACCTCCATCACACCACCGACCGCGAAAAGGTTGGGGGTGAGATCTCCCAACCTGCGCATCGGCGCTGCGCGAGCGACACTGGCAGGACAGCACACTCACCGAGGAGGTAGCCATGCTCGCTTCCAGCCCGGCCTTCGGATCGTTCTCGACGGACTCCGTCGAGAAGGCGGCCGCGTTCTACGGCGACGTCCTGGGCATCGACACCCAGGTCGACGACGCGATGGGGCCCATGCTGACCCTGTCCTTCCCCAACGGCGCGCGGTTCCTGGTCTACGAGAAGGACGACCACGCCCCCGCGACGCACACCGTGCTCATGCTGCCCGTCGAGGACGTCACGGCCACGGCCCGGCGGCTCGTCGAGGCCGGCGTCCGGCTCGAGCAGCTCGAGTGGACCGACGAGGACGGCGTCGCGCGCGACCCGAACGGAGAGATGCCGGAGACCGCGTGGTTCAAGGATCCGGCGGGCAACTGGATCTCGATCCTCGCGGTCGACGCCTGACGCGCCGGGAACAGCGGCCGGGCGCTGGCGGTTGCCCCTCCATGAGAGCCGCACGCCTGTCCGCCCTCGCCGCCGCGAGCGCCCTCGCGCTCGCCTCCTGCAGCGCCGATGCGCCCGCTGAGTCCTCGCCCACCGCCACCTCGGACACGCAACCGGGGGTGACGGCAGGCCCAGGCGGCGCGGCACCGTCCGCCTCTGCGCCGGGAGTCACCACGCCGGTGACCACCGTGACGGTCGCGGGCACCTCGGACATCGCCACCGGGCTCGCGGCGCCGTGGGAGGCGGTGTTCGCTCCCGACGGCTCGGCCCTCGTCTCGGAGCGCGACGCCGGGCGGATCCTGCGGATCGACGGCGACTCGGCCACGCCGCTCGAGGGCCCAGGGGCCGAGGCGCTCGCCTCCGCCGTCGACGCGACGGGCGAGGCGGGGCTGCTCGGCCTCGCGCTCCTGCCCGACGACCCGAACGTGCTGTACGCGTACCTCACGCGCGGCGACGGCAACGCCGTCGTGCGCATGAGCCTCGACGGCGACACGCTGTCAGAGCCGGTCGACGTGGTCGCGGGCATCCCCAAGGCCCGCAACCACGACGGCGGCCGGATCGCCTTCGGGCCCGACGGCTTCCTGTACGTCGCGACGGGGGACGCCGCCCAGCCCGACCTCGCCCAGGACCAGGGCTCGCTCGCCGGCAAGATCCTGCGCGTGGTCGCGGACGGCTCGGATTCCGACGGCTCCGCCGCTCCCGGCAACCCGTTCGGCGACGGCGTGTGGAGCTACGGCCACCGCAACGTGCAGGGCCTCGCGTGGCTGCCCGACGGGACGATGGTCGCCTCGGAGTTCGGGCAGTCCGACGCGGACGAGCTGAACGTCATCGAGCCCGGCGCCAACTACGGCTGGCCCGTCGTCGAGGGGCTCATCGGCGCCCCGGACGGCACGGCGCTGGGCGCGACCGTCGACGGGCTCACCTACCCCGTGGCCGAGTGGCGACCCACGTCCGCGTCCTCGCCGAGCGGGATCGCCGCGACCGAGGCCGGCGTGTTCGTCGCGTCGCTGCGCGGCGAGGCGCTGCACTGGGTCTCGTACGTCGACGGGGTCTTCGGGGAGCCGGAGGCGATCATCGACGACCTGGGCCGCGTGCGCGCCGCCGTGGTCGACGGTGACGGCGCGCTCCACGTGCTCACGAACAACACCGACGGGCGCGGTAGCCCGGGTGACGGCGACGACCGGCTCGTACGCGTCGACCTCGACCTCGAGGGCTGACGCGGGCGCAGCCGAGCCGGCGCGCGCATCGGCCCGCCGTCCCCCGGCGCAACCCCGTCCGGGGGGTCCGCCTGGCCGTGCCGCAGCATCGGGAACACGCGCCCGTTCCCCTCCGTTGTGTCGGGAGGCGCCTCCATCCGTGAACCGCGCCGGGCACGTTGTTGTGCAGTCCCCCCATGTTCTTCGCCCGGTACGCCGCGGAAAGGAGTGTTGCCGTGAGCCCCAGTGCTCCCACCGCGGAGCTCGAGCGTCCCCGCCTGAGCGACGCTTCGCACGACGTCGAACCCGACGTCGCCGCCGCGCAGGCCGAGCTGGCGAGCGCCGAGCTCGACCTCACCGACGCGACGACCGCGCTGCTGCCGCTCGTGGACGAGCCGCTCGGCACGGGCCCATACGACAACGACTCCTACGACAACGGCTCGCGCGGTGCTGACTCCGGGAGCCGGGCCTCGGGCGCGGGCCACGGGGCGGACGGCGACGCGCTCCTCGGCGCTCCCACGACGGCCAACTCTCCGCTGACGGAGGACCTCGCGCGCGCGGGCCTGCGCATCGGCGCACCAGCCGCCGAGGTGGACCCGACGACCGTCGCGATCCCGCAGGCGACGTCCGCGCTGCCGGTCGTGCTCGACGAGCCCGTCGCCGCGACTCGCACCATCGAGTCGCTGATGATGACGTCGCGGCGCGCCAAGCTCGCGCTGTTGACGCTCGCGCTGGCGGCCTTCGCGTTCGGCGTCAACGAGGCGTCCGTGGTCGCGATGAGCGCGCCCATCGCCGCCGGGCTCGGCGTTCCGGTGACCAGCGTCGGCATCCTCGCGACGGCGTTCGCGCTCACCGTCGTCATCGCCGCGATCCCGCTGGCCATGGCGACCCGCCGGTGGAGCCGCCGGGCCGCGGTGACCGGCGCGATCGGCACGTGGACGGTCGGCGTGGTCGTGGCCGCGAGCGCGACCAGCCTGCCGATGCTCGTCACCGGCCGCGTGGTGTCAGCTGCCGCGCACGCCTTGTTCTGGGCGATCGTCGCGCCCACCGCCGCGAGCCTCTTCGCGCCCCACCTGAGGGCGCGCACGGTCACCGCCATCATGCTGGGAGCCTCCGCCGCGGGCGTGCTCGGCACGCCCCTCATGACGTGGGTCGGAGCGTCGCTCAGCTGGCAGGCGCCGTACTGGGCGCTCGCCGGCTTCGGCGTCGTGCTCGCCGTCGGGGCCGTGATGACGCTCCCGGCCGTCAAGGCGCTCGGACCCATCTCGGGCACCGTCGGCGACCTGCCCTCGGGCAAGGCCTTCGCGCGCGTGCTCGCCGTCGCGTTCCTCGCGAGCGTCGGCATGTCCGTCACCTGGACCTACATCGTGCCGTTCTACACGGACGTCGCGGGGCTGCCCTCGGCGATGCTCCCGGCGCTTTTCGCGCTCGGCGGCACCCTCGCGGTCGCGGCGACCCTCAGCGTGGGGCGCTTCCTCGTGCGTCACGCCGTCCAGACCGTCGGCGTGGGCGCCGGCCTCATCGCCGTGTCCTGGGTGCTGCTCGCGCTGCGCCAGGACTGGTCCGCGGTCGCGGCGCAGGCGGTCATCTCGACGGGCTGGGCGATCATCACCGCGGGCCTGCTCACGTGGGCGATGCGCCACACGCCGTGGCGCACCGAGATGGGCGCGGGCGCGTACACGGTCACCATGAACGCGGGCGCGGCGATCGGCCCGCTGCTCGGCGCTGCCATCGTGGCGTCGTTCGGCACCGCGTGGCTGCCGGTGGTCTCGCTCGGGCTCACGCTGGCGGCCGTCGCCACCATCGGCACGGTCGACCGACGCACCGTCGAGCTCCTCCAGGTGCCGCGCCGGGTGCGGCTGCGCTACAAGGCACGTCAGCAGCGCGCGGCGCACCTCGCATCGCGGCGCAAGGCGCAGGCCAAGGCACAGCGCGCCACGCGCGCGGCCACCCGCCCCGCCCGTCCGGTGCGGTCGATCAGCCCGACGGTGCTGCGCCAGCGCCGCGGCGAGTGGAGCCGCCGCGTGGACGCGGCGGCGCGTCAGGCGCGCGGATCGGCCCGCCGCCACGAGGCCCAAGCCCGTCGCGCGCGCCAGGAGGCCGAGCGCGCACAGGCTGCGCAGGCAGGTCAGGGGACGCCGACCACCGCAGCCGAGTAGGTGCGGGTCCGCTGGCGAGTAGGCGGAGGTCGGCTCGCAAGTCGGCGGAGGTCGGCTCGCAAGTCGGCGGAGGTCGGCTCGCAAGTCGGCGGAGGTCGGCTCGCAAGTCGGCGGAGGTCAGCTCGCGAGTGAGCGGAGGGTCGCTCGCGCCCGCCGTGCGAGGGCGCATCGCTCACGCCTGTGCCGGGCTCGAACGCCTCGCGTCAAGCGCAACGCGCCCGCGAGGCACGTGCGTCTCAGGCGCCGGCGACGCCCGCGCAGGCCGTGGCGCGCGCTGACAGGCGTCCTGTGCGCCCACTCGCTACTGTGCGAGGCATGGACTGGCTCGTCGTCGTCTTCGCCTCCCTGGCCGCGCTGCTGCACGTGGGCTTCTTCGTGCTCGAGGCGGTGCTGTGGAAGCGCCCAGCCGTGCACCGCATCTTCGGCGCCCGCACGCCCGAGCAGGCCGAGCTGCTCTCCCCCGCCTTCTTCAACCTGGGCTTCTACAACCTGTTCCTCGGCATCGGCACGGGCGTGGGCGTGTGGCTGTGGCTCGACCGCGGCCAGGTGGCCCTGCTGGTCTTCGGGCTGCTGTTCATGGTCGGCGCCGCACAGGTGCTGCGCAGCCGCTCGCCGCGGATGTGGCGCGGCACGCTCATCCAGGGCGTCGCGCCGCTCCTGGCGCTGCTGATCCTGGCGATCGAGTCGTTCTAGTCGGCGCTCGGGGACGAGGCCGGGTCGAGCGGCGGGGCCGTCTGCGATCGCACCACGGCCACCATCATCGACCACAGCTTGGCGTCCTCGGAGCGCTCGCGCTGCAGGTGCTTGTCGAACACAGCCTTGAGGTCGTCGGACAGCTCGTCGCGCTGCTCGCGCGTGAGCCACAGCGGCTCGTGGCGCATGCCGAAGCGATCCTCACGCCAGGCGTCGCCCCCGACGGCGAGGTGCTCGGCGGTCGACTGCACGATCAGGTCGGCGAATGTCTGGGCGGCGCCGAGCAGCTCCTCGGGCGTGCCGGAGGTGAAGGTGTCGGGAGTCATCACCGCGTTCGCGGCGACCATCGAGTAGGTGCGCTCGATCGCGCCTCCGCGCCGTGTCTCGGAGACCACCTCGATGATCTCCGCGTCGTGCAGCTGAGCGATCGCGCGATAAAGCGAAGCCTGCGGGACGTCCTTGAGGAGCTCGCCGATCTGGCGCGTGGTGAGGTCGTCCGCGCTCAGGGCGATCACGACCCTCATGCGGACGGGATGCAGCAGCAGCCGCGCTCTCTCGTTCGACATGCTTGCGAGTCTAGACACGCAAAAGCCCTGGATCGGACACATTCCTTCGGTTTCCCGCGCATTTCCGCATCGTTGCCGCGCGGTGTGCTGGCGCCGTGACCGGTCTCAGGCCTTGCGCTCCCCCAGGCCCAGCTCCATCTGCTTCTGCCACCAATGCGGGTCGTACCGCTTGAGCGGATCGGGGTCGTAGGCGCGGCGCACGCCGTCGAGCATCACCTCGGTGTCGGCGATGTCGAGCACGCCGTCGGGGTCGCGGATCGCGATCGACGGGGGCTGCGTGAGAGCCTCGAGCGCGAAGTCGTGGATGACATCGTGGGCGAGCACGTGCGCCTGCGCGCGGACCGAGTGCTGCCCCAGCACGGTGGCCGTGACGATGACGCGCCACCGCTCACCCTCGTGACGCACGAGGTGCCCGGCCGCCTCCAGGCGGGCGAGCGCATCGGCCCCCACGGGACCGACCTCGATGGCGATCTGCACGCGCTCCACGAGGCCAGTGTCGCACCGGGCGACCCGCGTGTCAGCAGGGATCTTGGGGGCTCAGCCGCGCCGTCGACCCAACCCCGGGATGAACTTGCCGGTGCGCGCGGCGTACTCCGCGTAGCCGTCGTAGGCCTCGACGAGGTAGCGCTCCTCGGTCCGGCCCTTCACGTCGAAGAACACTGAGAGGACGACGATGGTCGCGTAGCACCACGCGCTGCCCGACCCGACCGCGACGCCCAGGCAGATGAGGATCAGCGCCGAGTACATCGGGTGGCGCACCCAGCGGTAGAGCCCGCTCGCGGCGAGCCCCGCGCGGTTGGGCACCGGCGACGGCGTCAGGGACGCTCCGAGGTTGCGGCCGGAGCCGAGGACCCCCGCCGCGCCGATCAGTACGAGCGCGATCGACACCGGCAGCGAGGACCACCAGTGCGGCTCGGCGTCGAGCAGCGCGGTGACCGCCACGGCGAGGAAGAGCAGCCCCTGGACGCCGACCATGCCCCACGCTCTGACCTGCCGCCGCTCCATTCCGCCAGCGTACGTGCACACGATGGTGCTACCGTTCCGACCGCCCCGGGGCGACCGCTCGACCCCACCCGTCCCGACAGTTCCGAACATGGCAGATCCGCCACGCCGCGCATCGGCCCGCCTGACGGCCGTGCGGCCGGCGTGTTCCGTCCGGGATGTTCGAAACTGTCGCGGAGCGCGGGAGCGTCGGGGTGCGCCGGAGCGCCGATGCGCGGGTTGGCTCGGCCGTCCGCGCTCAGGCGGTCTTGGCGACCGCGACGGCCTGCGGATCCGCCGCGGGCGGCTGGTTCACGTCGATCCAGGCGTCGACCTTGGCCCACCAGTCGTACAGCCACGCCTCGCGCTCCTTGCGGCCCTCGGGCGCGTCGCCCGCGAGCCAGCCCTTGAGGACGATGCGCTTGTCGACCGGCAGCTCGCGCCAGATGTCTCGCACCGTGCTCAGGCGTTCGAGGCCGGTGTGGGCGAGGAAGACGACCTCGGCCTCGGGGCACGCGTCCATCGCCGCGAGGACGCCTCCGGCGTGCGGCGGCATCACGTGCGGCATGGCCTCGGCGCGGTCGGCGAGCTCCCCGTGGCCGCCCGCGCGCAGCTGCGCGATGCGGCGCTCGCGGCGCTTGGGGGTGGCGTTGCCGCCCTCGGGGAAGATCAGCAGCGCATCGTTGTCGTCGAGGCCCTTCGCGAGCTGGCCCACTGAGGCGGCGCCGCCGGCGGAGCCCGGCTTGCGCTTGCGCCGTGAGGACACGAAGCGGGTGGGCAGGCGGTTGAGGAGGACGTCGATCGCCGGGTCCCACTGGAGGGTGTCCTTGAGCACGATCGCGGGCTCGCGGTCGAACCGGTTGATGAGCGACTCGACGATGATGAACGAGTCGGCCGGGCCGGCGTGACGGCTCACCACGATGAGGGGCTTGCCGGGAGCCATCGCGTCGATGTTCGCGTCCTCGGAGACGATCTGCAGGCGCAGGATGCGCCGGGCCCACCGGAACAGCGACTTCAGCATTGCGCCGGCGAGGCGGTAGTGCTCGTACTCGAAGCGCGGCGAGCGGATCTTCCAGCCGAACCCGGAGACGATCCACAGGCCGAACATCCACACCAGCGCGATGGCGTCCCACATCAGGTACAGGCCGACCATGAACAGCACGCGCAGCGGCCGGACGCGGCCGGGCAGAGCCCAGGCGACGGCGCCCGCGACGATGATGCCCAGCCACAGCGCGGTCGGCGTCCAGAAGAACGCCAGCAGGATGATCAGCGGCGCGAGGACGATGCGCCGCACCCACACGGGTGGCAGCCCCCACGAGATCCGGCGGCGGCGCCTGCGCTCGCGCACCTCCTCCGGGCTCGCGCCGCTCATGCGCCCGCCTCGTCGAGGTAGGCCGCGGTCGCGTCGTAGGCGCGCTCGATGCGCGCGTGGGTCCGGTCCATCTTGCGGAACGACGTGAGCTTCGCGTCGGCGGCGTCCGCGCCTCCATAGGGAAGGATGTGCAGGTCGACGTGGTCGGGCACGGCGTCGCGGTCGCGGAAGAACCGGTGACGGCGCGAGATCTCGAAGGCGACCTTCGCGACGTCGGACGGCTTCTCAGGGACCGTGAGCGGCTCCTCGATGCGGCCCACCTGCAGCACGTACACGGTGGTCGCGCCGCGGCGGATGGCCTCCGACAGCGGGATCGAGTTCACGACGCCGCCGTCGATGTAGTGCTCGCCGTCGATCTCGACGGGCGGGAGGGCCGCGGGCACTGAGCACGAGGCGAGGACCGCCTGGATCAGCGGGCCGGAGTCGAACCACGTCTCTGCGGCGCGCTCGATGCTCGCCGCGCAAACGGCGAGGGGGACCTCGAGGTCCTCGAAGCGCGCCTCGGCGCCCACCATGTCCGCGATCAGCTCGCGCAGGGGCTCGGGGTCGTTGAGGTGGGTGCGCGATTGGGCGAGGCGGCGCAGCTGACGCGGCCACCACTCGCCGTAGACCGCTCCGGCCTCGGGCGACGCCCAGGCGCGCTCCAGGCGCTCGACCACCGATGGGGTCGGGTTCGCGGCGACGGCCGAGCCGTTGATGGCGCCGATGCTCGTGCCGACCACGAGGTCCGGCTTCACCCCCCGCTCGAGCAGGGCGCGCAGCATCCCGACCTCCACGGCGCCGCGCACGCCGCCGCCTCCCAGCACGAATGCGACCGTCATGGCTCCACGCTAGTGGGAGCGCGCGCCGCCGGCCGGGCTCGCACCGCGGGGCGGGGCTGGTCGGGCGTTGGTCGGGCGCTGGTCGCAGCGGTCGCCCTCGCCCCCGGCCGGGACTCCTCCGGCACTCTCGTGCTCGCGCCGGACGTCGGACTCGGACTCGACGTCGACCGGGGCCTGCACCCCGGCTCTGGGGCCCCGGCCGGTGACAGTGCGAACCAAGTCTTCGCGCGCCACGCCGGCGATCGCGCTTCCTGGGCTCGTCTCGCGGCGTGTCGACACGGAATCTGGTTCGTACTGTCGAGGCGCGCGTCGTCGCCACGCGTACCGCTCAACACAGGGCTGGGACTCACGTGACTCGCGAGGCGCATGAGCATCCCCCTGGGCCCCATGTGCCACATCCGCACCCGCTGTGTGTTGAGCGGTACACGGGGCCGTGCGCGAACGCGGGACCTGCCCGCGCGACCCAACCCCCGCATCGGCCGCTCCGAAGACCCGTCATGATCACCCTCGTGCTCGTCGGCGTCGTGTCCGGCATCATCACGGCCATCAGCCCGTGCGTCCTTCCGGTGCTGCCGGCGATCCTCACCAGCTCGATCCAAGACGGGGCGGCCTCCAAGCGCCGCCCGATCGTCGTGGTCGCGGGACTGGTGACGAGCTTCGCGGTCTTCACGCTGCTGGGCGGCATCCTGCTCAGCTCGCTCGGGCTGCCCGACGACCTGCTGCGGTGGACCGGCATCATCGTGCTCGCGGTGGTCGGCCTGGGACTCGCCATCCCGCCGTTCGGCGAGTACCTGCAGAAGCCGTTCGAGCGCATCGGCCCCCCGCAGCTCAACCGGGACGGCAACGGCTTCGTGATGGGCCTGGCGCTGGGCCTCGTCTTCGTGCCGTGCGCCGGCCCGATCCTCGCCTCCATCACCGTGCTCGCCGCCACCAACGGCCTCAGCTGGGGCCTGGTCGCGCTGACGCTGAGCTTCTCGGTGGGCATCTCGATCCCGTTGCTCGGGTTCGGGCTGGCGGGTCAGGCGATGGGCAGCCGCATCAAGGCGGTCCGCGAGCGCCTGGGCGCGATCCGCATCGCCTCGGGCGTGGTGCTCGTGCTCACCGCGGCCGTCATCGCCACGAACGTCGCCGAGCCGCTGCAGCGCTGGGTCCCTGGCGTGCTCGCGCAGGCTCAGGAGTCCATCGAGGACAACGACTCGGTCCGCGGCGAGCTCGACACGCTCGCCGGCCGCGAGGACGCCGAGCCGGCGAGCGGCGACGCGCTCACCTTCGACCAGTGCGCGGACAGCGCGCCCGACGAGCTGCTCAACTGCGGCCCCGCCCGCGACCTGGTGGGCATCCAGGAGTGGCTCAACACGGACGGCGAGGAGCTGAACCTCGAGCAGCTGGCCGCCGACGGTGAGGTGGTCCTCATCGACTTCTGGACCTACTCCTGCATCAACTGCCAGCGCACCTTCCCGTACCTGACCGAATGGGACGACCGCTACGGCGACGACGGCCTCACGATCGTGGGCGTCCACTCCCCCGAGTTCGCCTTCGAGAAGGTCGTCGGCAACGTCGAGGACGCCACGCAGCGCTACGGCATCGAGTACCCGGTCGCCATCGACAACGACTTCGAGACGTGGCGCACCTGGGACCAGCGGTTCTGGCCGGCGCACTACCTCATCGACACCGACGGCGTGGTGCGCCAGGTGCACTACGGCGAGGGCGCCTACGCGGACACGGAGCTGCTCATCCAGCAGCTGCTCGACGCGGCGCCGCAGATGGCCTTCCAGGAGGACGACGAGGCCGGCCACACCCGCGGCCGCACCCAGGAGACGTATCTGGGCTACGGCCGGCTCCAGTGGGCGCACAACGCGGACCAGGTGGTCCGCGACGAGGAGGTCGACTTCACCTTCGACGGCACCCTCGAGCGCGACCACTTCGTCTACGAGGGCGAGTGGACGCTCACCGACGAGTACGCCCTGGCAGGGGACGATGCGCGCCTCAGGATCTACTTCTACGCCGCCGACGTGCACCTCGTCATGGCGGGCGAGGGGGAGGTCACGGTGCGGCTCGCGAACGACCCGGACTACGAGCGCACCATCGAGGTCGACGGCACCTCCGACCTCTACACGCTCTTCGAGGGCGAGCCCACCCAGGACGTCATGGAGCTCGAGTTCACGCCGGGAATCGAGGCGTACGCCTTCACGTTCGGGTGAGTTCTCGCCGGCGTCCGGGAGGGACGCGAAGGTAAAGCCCTTGACCGAAGTTTTGCCCCGCTCGGCGTGCGAAAAGGGACGAACCGGGCGTCAATGGAAGTGGCGGGTCACGGTGGCCCGCCGTCCCATGACTCTGGAGGCATTCCACATGGACGTTCGCAAGGCTGCAGTTCCCCTCGTCATCTTCGCGGGGGCCACGCTTCTTGCCGGGTGCGGCGACAGCACCTCGGGCGATGGCGACGACATGGAGTCGACCATGGAGGCAACCATGGAGGCGACGACGGGGGCCTGACCCACGTCACTCACAGGGGCGGCCGGGAATCCGGCCGCCCCTTCGCATGCTCGACACGCGCATCGGCGCACAAGACACGCAGACCCTGCGAGCGCATCGGCCCTCCCCCGGGAGCCGTGCCGACCCATCCGGCCGCGCGGCCGCCCCGAAGGCCTGGTGTCGGGCGGTCCTGTCCGGCGGACACCACCAGGGAGGAAACCATGCCCACGCTTCGCACCTTCGCCATCCCCGCGGTCATCCTGCTGTCCGGGACCCTGCTCGCGGGATGCGGCGACGACACCGAACCTGCCTCCGACTCCGACGAGATGATGGAGGAGACCATGGAGTCCACCGAGGACGCCATGATGGAGGACGACGCCATGGAGGAGGACGACTCCATGGAGGACGACTCGATGGAAGAGGACGACTCCATGGAGCACTCGGAGGACGCCATGGAAGAGGACGCCATGGAGGACGAGGGCTGACCAGCCGATACTCGGTACATGGCTTCGGGCGACGAGGAGGACCGCATGAGCGCTGAGCGCCACCTGCGCGCGGTTCCCGACGCACGCCCGGTCACGGGTACCGGCTCGGGTGAGGGGGCGGCCTCCGGGGCTGAGCGGGCCCCGGGGCATGCCGCCGACCTCGCCGACCTCCTCGAGCGCACCGCGCGCGGCGACACGGACGCCTACGAGCAGCTGTACGGCCTGGTCGCGGCGTCGGTCTTCGGCCTGGCGCTACGGATCGTGCGCGACCGCGGCATGGCCGAGGACGTCGCCCAGGAGGCGCTTGTTGAGGTGTGGCGTCGGGCCACGCGGTTCGACAGCTCGGCCGGCACGGCGCGCTCGTGGATCCTCACCATCACGCACCGTCGGGCCGTGGACCGGGTCCGTTCGGAGCAGGCGCACACCGACCGGGTCGCGGCGCACGGACGCGTCGACGACGTGGGCCCCGAGGACCAGGACGCCGTGGTCGATGCGAGCTACCGCGAGTGGGAGGCGGCCCGTGTCCACACGGGGCTCGCCACGCTCACGGAGCGCCAGCGCGAGGCGCTCGACCTGACCTTCTTCCGCGGCTTCACGCATCGCGAGGCCGCCCACGCGCTCGACATCCCGCTCGGCACCGCGAAGGCCCGCATCCGCGACGGCCTCATCAAGCTACGAGACTCCCTGGGGGTGGAGCGATGATCACCGACATCCACGCGCTCGCGGCCCCCTACGCCGTCGACGCGCTCGACCCCGCCGAGCGGGAGGCCTTCGAGCGCCACCTGCCCGGCTGCGAGGAGTGCCTCGCCGAGGTCGCCGGATTCACCGCCGCGACCGCCTCCCTCGCCGACGCCGAGGCCACCGCTCCCCCGTCCTCGCTGCGCGCCTCGGTGCTCTCGGAGATCGCGCGGACGGCGCAGTTGCCGCCCGTCGTGACGAGCACGCCCTCGACGGACCCCATCGCGGTCGCGGCCCCCTTCGGACAGCCCAGCAGCGCCGATGCGCCCGCTGGTGTCGACTCTCCCTCGCCTGCGGACGGCTCGGGTGGTGTCGACGGCGCCGATGCGGCTGCAGGGTCTCGTCCCGGCGCGCCTGGCGCTGCCTCCCGTGTGGGATCGGACGAGGGCTCGGACGGCACGTCCGGGGCCGCAGACGCTGGGGCGTCCTCGGGCTCGGGTGACGCCGACGGCTCCGGCCAGGGTTCTTCCTCCGCCGATGAGCTCGCCGGCCGCCGTTCGTCCCGAGGCGCGTCGGGCGCCCGCCGCTGGTGGCCCGCGCTCGCCGGCGCCGCCGCGACTGCCGCGGTGTTCGCCGTCGCGTGGGGCCTGGCCGGGCCGAGCGGCGACGAGCCTTCGTCGCTCGCGATGGAGAAGGACGTCATGATGATCGAGTCCGCTCCGGATGCGAAGAGCATGGACATGGACCTCGGCACGGGTCACCTCGTCATGAGCGACCGAATGGATGGCTACGCGCTCATGGGCTCCGCGGCGCCGATGCCCACCAAGGGCACCGAGTACCAGGTGTGGCTGATCCTTGAGGATGGCTCGAAGGTCGCGGGCCCGACGTTCATGCCCGACGACGCTGGCGGCTACATGACCGTCGTCCACACGGACGACGACGTGGTCGCCGTCGCGATCACGTGTGAGCCTCCGGGCGGCTCCGACGAGCCGACCTCGGACGTGGTCTCGGTGGTCGAGCTCTAGGCTCCTCTTCGCGTTCCACCATGCGAGAACGTCCCGTCCGTATGAGACTGGGAGCATGGCCGAGATCCTGCTGTTCCATCACGCGCATGGGCTGACGGACGGCCTGTGCTCCCTCGCGGACCGCCTGCGCGCCGACGGCCACACGGTCCATACGCCCGACTGCTACGCAGGCAAGACGTTCCGCAGCCTGGACGACGGGATCGCCCACGCGGAGCGGATCGGCCACGATGCGGTGCTCGAGGTCGCGGGGCGCTCGGCTCGGCTACACCCGAGCGCGGATGTGGTGATCGGCTTCTCGATGGGCACGGTCCAGGCGCAGTACCTGGCGCAGCACCTCAAGCGCATCCGCGGCTGCGTCCTCATGGGCGGGGTGGCGCCGCCGGAGATGCTCGGGCGGACGTGGCGGCCGCATGTGCCGCTGCAGGTCCACGTCGCCGATCCGGACGACTGGTGCCTGCCCGACGAGCTCCACGCCCTTGAGCGCGCCGTCCCTCACGCCGAGGTGCACCGCTACCGCAACAAGCGGCACATGTTCCCCGACCCTGGGCTGCGCGACTACGACGCGGACGCCGCCGACCTGTTCGAGGAGCGCCTCGACGACTGGCTCGCGCGCCTCGACGCGGGCCGCGCGGGCCCGGTCCCGGCCGCGATGTAGTCACGCGCCACTGCACCGACGCACAGCCTCTGCCTTAGCGCCCTGATGGTGGATGGCGGTCGGTTTCGGTAGTCCAGCGTCACCAGATGGCGGCTCGTTGTCGCACGGGCGCGGCACTCGCGATCGCCTCGCCGCATCCAGCAGCGACGCTCAGCCACCAACACGTGCCGAGCACCCGCGGGAACCGACGCGCAGCCACCAGTGGCACGCCGAGTCGGCACGGAGACGCGACTCTGGCGGACCAGCTCGGACTACAGCGCCTCGGTCACATCTGCGACGGTCGCGTCGAGCACCTCGACGAGCTGCGCCGGGTGCACGGACGCCGCGACGCCGTGCGCCCCTCCCCCGATCGACACGGGGCCTTCGCGGGAGACGATGAGCGCATCGGCGATCACGGGCCATGCGACGGTCGACCCGAACGGCGTGATCGTCCCGCGCTCGTAGCCGGTCACGTCACGGGCGACGTCCTTGTCGGGCATCGACAGGCGCGAGACGCCGAGGTGCTCCCGCAGCTTGGGCCACGAGATCTGCCGGTCACCAGGTACGAGCACGAACAGGTAGTCGTCCTCGCCGCGTCGCACGACGAGGGTCTTGAGGATCTGGCGAGGGTCGAGCCCGCGCGCCTCGGCGGCCTCCTCAAGCGACCGCACGGGGCCGTGCGCGGTGACCTCGAACTCGATGCCGGAGTCCTCGAGCGCACGAATCGCCGGAGTATCGGGCGCCGCGGGCTCACTCACAGGTAGGCGCCCTCGGCATCGTCGGCGCCGCCGGGCCGCGAGAACCGATCGCGGCCGATGGCCCGCAGGGCGGCGACCATCCACTCGCAGATCATCTCGTCGAAGTCGCCCTGCACGCCGGAGAACGCGACGATGAGCCCCTCACGGTTGATCGCGCCCGGGTACTTGATGTCGCCGGCGCGGTACAGGTGCGGGAAGTCCTGGCGGACGCGCGAGCTGTCCAGCCCGGTCCGGATCGTCACCTTGACCTTGCCCTCGACGTTGGTGAGGAATGCGGAGTCGGGCTCTCCGACGTGAGCCACGAACACGGGGTTGTCGACCTCGGGCTCGGCCGGGTCGAGCACGATGATCGTGCCCCGCAGGCCGTTGGTGAGGCCATCGGCGTAGGCCTTCTCGATGGCGGGCAGGATCATCGACCACGCGATCTCGCAGGTCTCCTCGGTCACGCCTGGGAACACGGTCACGTCGTCTCCTTTGATGGGGTTTGTCAGCGCCGATGCGCGCGCTGGCTTCCCCGTCACGCTAGCCGATCCGCGGGGTCGGGCGGGTCGTGAGAGTTGTCATCGGCAGTCGGACGCGAACGCCCTGCGGAGCACCCACGCGAGGACTAGCTTGCGCTCCGGAGCCGCCGAGCTCGCGGGAGTCAGCGCGCGGCGCTGATGGCGTCGGGCAGTCCGGGCAGGATGCCCATCTGCACCGCGGGGCTCGGCCCCACGGTCCCGAAGGTGAAGTCGACGCCCATGTGCGGCGCGACCGCCCCGGTGTACCAGCCGGTGAAGACCTCGGTCGCGAGCGGCACGATCCCCTGGGTGATGAGCATGTACCCGGCGACGATCAGCGCGGCGGCGATCGCCAGCCGGACGATGCCAGAGAACGCGATGATCCCGGTCCGCACATAGCTCTTGACGCGCTCGCGGGCGATCCGGTCACCGACGGGCGATGCCGTGGCCGGGCGCGGCCGAGGCCGCAAGAAGCCGACACGGGTCTCACGCTCGGACGCGATGACCGACTTGGGCAGGCGCGACAGTGCGCGCTCCTTCGCCGGCGGTCGTAGCGTCACCACTGAGGGGTGGGCGACTGTCACGATTCCTCCAGGGACTTATGGATTTGGCGTGCCATCTACTGTCTGAACCTACCCCGTACCCAGGACATTCCGCCTGGCGAGAAACCGAACCGTTATGTACAGATTGCCCGGTTCACGCGTCCGGGTGTGTCGGACATCGATTCGACACCCAGCCGCCATCGGTCCGCCACGCCGGCGCCGACGCAAATGCTGTCCAGCGGCATCACACACTGTCTGACATTCGGACGAGTGCGGGCTACCTTGGCACCATGAGCGCGGCCACGCAGATCCCGGCGAACTACGACATGTGGTGGACCATCCTGATGGTCGCGTTCGCCGGCGGCATCGTCGTCTCGCTCGTGGTGCTCATCAAGCAGTACCTGCGCATGCGGGACCGCGAGCGCGAGGAGAAGCGTCGCCGAAACGGTGAACCCCCTGCTCCAGGCGCCTAGACCTCTTCCCAGATCGCGCCGAGCGGGTCTACATTCAGCGCATGGATCTTGCGAGGGCGCAGAAGCTGCGCGACACCGTGAACGTCAAGGCGTGGGTCACGGTCTGGGTCATCGCTTCGTGCATCGCCACGGGCATCGTGTTCGGCAACGTCTTCGTGCCGTGGGATCCGAGCATCCACGAATACGCAAGCTTCAGCGTGGGTGCGATGTTCGGCGGGTTCGCCGTCGGGCTCATCGCCTGCATCCCGCTCGTCGTGATCGTGTCCTTGCTGGACCGCCAGCTCCAGCTCCAGTACGAGATCCACGTCGCGCCTCTCACCAGCGCCACGCCTGCCGGCCCCGCAGTGCCGACCCCGGAGTCCTCGGCCGCGCCCGACGCCGACGAACCGGAAGCTGCCCAGCACTAACAGAGTGGTCCGAGCGCGGCACGACGGTGCATTCGCCACCCCAGTGGCGGCCTGCGCGGAGCACACAGTGACGGCCTGCGCGGAGGAATGCCGCCCCGGCTACCCCAGCGCTCGTCGAGAGCTCGAAGCAGCGCGAGACCGACCCTCCTAGCTCTCCCCCGGCTCGAGCTCGGCGAACTTCGCGGCCATGGTCGGGTTGCCGCGCGTGAGCTTCTTGATGGTGAGGTCGTCGGCCTTGTCGTTGGCCAGGCGCAGGTTGTTCGCGGACTTGTGCAGCGCCTGCTTGGTCTTCTCGAGGTCCTTGATGGCCTCGTCGATGCGCTTCACGGCCTCCTCGAACCCGTCCGAGGCGAGGCGCCAGTTGCGGCCGAACGCCTGCTTGAAGGTGTCGAGCTCCGACTCGAAGTTGGTGATGTCGATGTTCTGCGCCCGCACGAGCGCGAGCTCCTGCTTGTACTGCAGGGAGTTCTGGGCGGCGTTGCGCAGCAGCGTGATGATCGGGATGAAGAACTGGGGCCGCACCACGTACATCTTGGGATAGCGGTGCGAGACGTCGACGATGCCCGAGTTGTACAGCTCGCTGTCCGGCTCGAGCAGCGTCACGAGGACCGCGTATTCGCAGCCCTTCTCGTTGCGGTCCTTGTCGAGCTCCTTGAAGAAGTCCTCGTTCTTGTGCTTGGTCGCGGTGGTGTCAGACTCGTTCTTCATCTCGAACATGATCGAGACGACCTCGGTGCCCTCGGGGTCCAGGTCGCGGAAGATGTAGTCGCCCTTCGAACCGGTCGACGCGTCGTTGTCCTTCTCGAAGTAGGCGCTCTGGAACGCGGTCGCGCGCAGGCGGTTGAACTCGTACTCGCAGTGCTGCTCAAGCGTCTCGCCGACCATCTTGGTCGACAGCCGAGCCTTCATGTCCCGCAGCCGCTCGATCGCGTCATCGCGGTCCTTGATCTGGATCTCACGCGAGGCGAGCTCGGCCGCGTGCTTCTCCTTGAGGGCGGTCTCGGCGTGGGACTTCTCAAGCGCGGCGCGCTCGAGGTCGCTCTGGAGCTTCTGGATCTGCGAGGCCTGCGCGGCGGCGGCCTTCTGGAGCTCGCTCGCCATCTTGGTCTCGGCGAGCTCGGCGGCCGATGCGCTCGCCGCCTTCGCCTGCTCCAGCTGGCTGTGGAGGGCGTCCCGCTCCTTCTCGATGGCCTTGAGCGCGTCCGCGACCGCGAGCTGCTGCTGGGTGCCGGTCGCGTCGAGCTTGGCCTTGAGGTCCTGGATCTCGGCGTCCTTGGCGGCCGCGGTCTTCTGCGAGTCGGCGGCGGCCTGCGACTTGGCGAGGTCGACGGCGGCCTTCTTGTCCGCGTCGGCGAGGTGCAGCCGCTTCTCGAGCTCGGCGTCGAACTCTCGGGTGCGCACCTGGCTCACGATGTCCGCGTAGCCGGCCTCGTCGACCTTGAACGCCTTGCCGCAGTGCGGGCAGGTGATCTCATGCATCGATGGTCCTCCTCGTTGCCTGCGAGTGTAGGTGCGCTGGACCGTCCCGCCGTTTCGCAGCCCGCCCCGGTGCGCGTTCGCAGGTCCCGGAGCCGCCCGACCTTAGCGCCTCCTCGAGCCACCGCTCCAGCTCCGACTGCACGAGCTCCTCGAGCTCGCGCTCGATCGATCCCGGCGCGGGCTCGTCGTCGAGGTCCGCCGGAACCGACACGCACACCTGCCTCGACTCCAACCCACAGTTCTTCGTGACCTCGCCGTTGTCATCGAGCAGAGCCGGATCATCGAGCAGCAATGCCTCCGAAGCACCGCCAGGATCCGGATCAGACTCCGGCTCCAACGGATACGCGTCAAACAGCCGTCGCCCACCGGGACGCCGTCGTCTTTCCGGATCGACCTCGGCCGGCGGCGTGAACCACACCTCTTCCGGCGTCGCGTCGATCTTCCAGCCCGCCCGATGCAGATCGTGGTGGCATCGCACGCAGAGCAGGACCCCGTTCGAGAGGTCGGTCGGACCGCCTCGGGACCAGTGAACGATGTGATGAGCGTCGCACCAGCTCGGCGGCGCTCCGCACATCGCGCATCCTCCGTCGCGCTCGACGAGCGCAAGCTTCTGCGGACGAGTGAAGTATTGCGTGCGACGGCCCTGGTCGAGCACCACCGACTTCCCGTCCATGACCTGCGGGATGATCCCGGCTGCGGCGGCCATCCGGCGCAGCGTTCCGGCATCGACGCTGGCAGACAGCCCGTCGATCGAGGCTCCCGCGAGGCCCTCGCGCAGGTCCTTGACGTCGGTGCGGAGCACCAGCGTCGCGCCGGAGCGCGGCAGCACCTCGACGTCGCACCCGGCGACGTGACGCGCGAAGTCGCCGAGCGCATCGGCCCTCACCTGCTCGGGCGTGCGCTCGTCGATGACGACCGACTCGCCCGCCTTGGCTGCGTCCTGCATGCGCTTGCGCAGGCGGAAGTTCTGGTTGACCATCGCGTGCAGCAGGCTCACAAGCGGCACGCCGTTCTCGGGGTCCAGCCGGCCGTTGATGGTGATCATCCCGTCGGCCGCCTCGCCGATCCGCAGGTAGCGCCGCTCCCGACGCTCCTGTGCGAGCTGCTCGCGGTGCTCGCGGTCGAGCCGCTCCTCGGTGCGCGTGATCAGCCCGGCGAGCTTCTCGAGGCGCATGTACCGCGCGGAGAACACGAGGTCCTTCTCGGCCACGGCCATCGCCGCGTCACCGATCCGCTTGCCGACGCGCGTGAGCATCCGCGTGATCATCGTCGACGCCTCGGTGCTCAGCTCGCCCGCCTTCACTGCGGCGGCGACCACCGGGAACACCGGCCGCGCCTCGGCCGCGGGAGGCGCCGCATTGGGAGACTCAGCCTCGCCCCTCGGCTCGGACGCGCCCAACTCGGCCTTCTCGGCATCCCGCAGCATCTCGCCGAGCTCAATCAATCGCCCGGCCTCGGCGTTGGATCCGCCGGTCTGGGCGGACACCAAGCCGCGCTCGTCGCCCTTGCCACGCTTGCGCGCGAGCCCGACCGAGCGCGACTTCGCCCGGGACCGCGCGGCCTGCTCGGCGGCGACGACGCCCATCATCCGGTCCGCATCCTTGCGGACTGCCGCCACCGCGGCTCCGAGCGCCACCAGGTCATCATCGGAGAGCCCGCTCACCCCGGCATGCGTGAGCTCCTTGCGCTCGACCAGCGCCGCCCTCGCCCGAGCATCCCAGTCCCCCGGCGCAGGAGCGCCCGCATCGCCACCGGCGATGTCGAGGAGAGTGGGCGTCTGGGTCATGGATCCATCACACCACCGGGGTCTGACATCGCCGACGAGACCGCCGACTTATCCACAGCACAACCCGAGACAGCGCCTCAGCCCACCTCGCCGAACGGGTACCGCACCTCCACGAACGGCCACTCCGCCGCCAGCCACGCCGGCACGAACTCCGTCACCCGCGCACCCAACCCAGCGGGCGCATCGGCCCCCACCCAGAAGGAGACGTCGGCGACCGGCCCAGCGAGCGCATCGGCCCCACCGAAGCCCTCAAGAGGGTCGATGTACACGCACCCATACAGAGCGTCCTCGGAAGCAGGCAGGATCGCGTAGTTGAAGGACTCGTGCGTGACCATTTCGCGGGCATGACGCTCAAGATCAGACCGGTCGGCCTCGGCGCTCATATCGGCGGGCGGCCAGCCCCACGCGGCGCCGTACTTGGCCCACAGCATCGGCTGGTTGCCCATGACGGCGGGCATGTCGATGGCGAGGTCGTCGGCGCTGATGGGGCGCAGGTGGACGCCGTCACTCAGCGGAATGTGCAGCGGGTGGTCGAAGTCGGCGGGCAGCCACGCAGTGGTCACGAGGCGAATCTAGCCCCGCCGGACCCCACAGCGACAGAGGGCCGATGCGCGCGCACCTTTCGTACCCACCTCACCAGCACTCGCGCCACCAGGACACATCGGGCCTACGCGCGCTCGGCCTCCGGCAGCGACCGCCCGACAAGGGCGCCCGCGACGCCGAGCGCTGCGAGCAGCAGCAGCGCGTACCCCGAGCCCCAGGCGGCCAGCGCCGCCGTCACCGCGCCCACCGCGAGCAGGAGCACCCCCATGAGCGTGTTAGCGACGGCGACGTACTGCGTGCGCTGGTCGCCCTCGGCGATGTCGACCACGTAGGTCTTGCGTGCGAGCCGCGCGCCGACATGAGCGAGCGCCAACAACAGGTAGGTCGCGGCGGCGAGCCACGCGGCGTCCTCCAGCGCGGGCACCCGCGCGAGGGCGAGGAACGCGACGATCACCGCCGACGCCGCGAGCGACGCCCCGATCATCAGCCGCCGCGACGAGCGGTCGGCGAGGCGACCGAAGAGCGGCCCGCCCACCACGCCGGCCACGCCCTGCGCGATGATGAACAGGCCGAGCGAGGACAAGCTGCCCTCCCCCTGCGCGGTGCCGAACGTCACCACGAACGGCGGGCTGAGCGCCGAGACGAGCAGCAGCGCCCGCGCGGTGACGAACCGGCGGAAGACCGCATCGTCCCGCCACAGGTCGCGAGCCTGCACCACCCACCCGGGGCCGTCCTCGGCCTCGGGCTCGATGTCTTCGGCGGGCTCGCGGATGGCCGCGTACACGAACGCCGCCACCGCCCACGCCAGCGCCGCACCGCCGAGCAGCGCGGCGAGCACGCCCACACCCGCGGTGTCGCCGCCCCACACGCGCAGTGCGAGCCCGAGCGTCAACGCCACCACCGCCGAGGCGACCGTCGTCACGCCCTTGATCTGCCCGCGCACGCCCTTGGGAACGGTGCGGCCCAGCACGTCCTTGCTCGCGATCGACGACAGCGACCGTGCGAGCGCGAACACCGCAAGCGCCACCAGCACGCCCACGCCCGCGACCACTCCCTCCGCGGTCGCGGCCACCAAAGCCAACCCGGCCGTCGCCGCCGCCTGCCCCGCCGCACCCGCGACCCACACCCACTTGCGCACCCGCTGGCGCCGCACCCGCGGCGCCCACGCGGCCTGCGGCAGCATCGACCCGGACTCGCGGATGGGCACCAGGAACGCGACGAACGCGCTCGGGGCGCCGAGCGCGCTCAGGAGCCACGGCAGCACCGTCTTCGCGTTCACGATCTGATCGCCGGTGGACTGCAGCGCCTGCGCGACCATCTGCCGCACGGCGTTGCCGGCGACGTGCGGCCGCGCCTGCTCGCTCAGGCTGTCGAGGTCGGCGTCATCGTCGCTGATGAGCCGGTTGAAGATGCGTTGGGAGGGCACGGAGTCATCCTGACAGGAACGGCGGGCACCTCAGGACTGCAGAGCGCCGATGCGCGCGCAGCCTCAGTACTCACCTCACCCGACAGCTCGGTTCAGTCGGACGACTCGGCGGCCTCGCCGTCACCATCGACCTCGGAGTCGCTCCGCGCACCGCCGCGAACGCGCCGACCCCACCCGGTCGCCGTCGACGCCACCTTGCCCCACACGCCCTCGCCGAAGTCCTTCACCGACACCGACGCCGACCGCATCGCCACGGCAGCCCGCGTGGTGACGGGCGCATCGTCCCCCTCGTCGCCACTCAACTCAAGCCACGACGGCCACTCCTCCACCGGCGGCGAGAACCCCTCGCGGCACGACTTCACGACGGACGACCCGAAGTAGTAGCTGGTCGCGCCGCCCGCGACCGCGCCAATGACCGGTATCGCCTTGGAGCCGATCCGCACGCCGCCCATCACGGCGCCCTGCGCGATGGCGTTCTTGGCGAGCACCACGCTGACGGGCACGAGCGCCGAGTCCGGCAGCTGTTGCGCGAGGAGGTCGCCCCACTGGGGGCTCGCGACGCCGGCGACCTTGCCGGCGGTGGCGCGAGCGGTGGACACAGTCGCGCCGGCGGGCAGGGCGGACAGGACGAGCTCAGTCACGCGGCTCTTGCGCTTCTCACCGAGCATCGCGCCCAGCACCACGGCCTTGGCGCGCTCGGGGTCCTCGATGGGGATGCCGCGCAGCTCGGCCATGCACAGGGCGAACAGCGCGGTGGTCTCGTAGAAGAACAGGAGGTCGGCGACGCCGAGCCCGATCGCGACCGGCACGCCCACCGCCGGGATCGCGGCCGAGGCACCCACCGCCGCGCTGGCCGACGTGGTGGTCGCGACGTACTGCCGCTCGATGATCCGCATCACCTCGGCGGGGCTGGCGTCCGGCTTCCGCCGCCGCACCTCCTTGATGTAGGCGGTGACGGCGGGCCGCTGCACGGCGATGGCCTTGAACACGCGCTCCTGGAAGTCGTCGGGGAGGGCGACGGCAGTGCCGGCCTTCGCGCGCTTGCTTGGGGCCGATGCGCTGGTTGGGTTCGTCACGGCTGTCGCCTGTCCATGGGGTTCAGTATGCGCACAGCCCTCCACACGTGACAGGACATTTCGCGAGTCACCTCGAAACTCCGAAGTCCCGAACCAAACTGCGGTACGCCGCCCCCAGAGTTTGGGCTCGAGCGACCTGCCGAACCGGTCAGGGGTTTGAGTTCTGCTTGGTGGACCTCTCAGTCTGGGACTCTCACAAAACGATCCCGCTCATTCGTCAAGCTTGGGCGGCATCAGCCCCTGTCCTAGACACCTCTCCGGCACTGCGCGTGCGCTCGCAGGTCCAGCGCCACCTGAGCGGGGATCAACAACTTGAAGTCGTGGCCGCGTACGAGGCTGGTGGCACGATCCAGGCGGTCGCGCGCCAGTTCAAGCTGCACCGGACCACGGTCACGGCAATCCTCGAGCGCCAGGGTGTTGCACTCCGCGAGCACGCCATGGACGACGACCTGATCCGGCAAGCCCGCGTGCTCTACGAGTCCGGACTGTCACTCGCTGCAGTCGGTGAACGGCTCGGATTCGATGCCGAGACCATTGCCCGTCGGCTCAAGAAGGCCGGCGTGCGGATTCGTGGGGCTCACGAGCTGCGCGGACCTCGTTGACGCTGAGGGTCGTGCTTGGCGGAGACTTCGCTCTCCTGGCTAGTTGCCTCTTCAACCTGGGGCTGCTCCGGAAGCAACGTAGCCGGGTCGACGCCGACGACTGTACACAATCCCACGAAGTGGGCGTGGTCGAGCTGGTCCATGAACACGAAGACGGAGCTGATCGCGCCACCAATCTCGTCCGGGCTTACTAGCCCGTCCGTCTCTGGAGTCTGACTGTGTGAATAGGCGTGCGCATACCTGGTCAGTTGCTGGCGCAGCGCAGCACTATCGCCCTTGTACCCCGACTCATCCAGAAGTTGCCCCGCCTTGCGCATGGAATCAGTGAAGTCACCAACCCATTCAGGTCGTTTGAAAGCGAGGAAAGACTCGAGGAGACGACGAATGACGTTCGGGAACAGAAGCTGAGCATCAAGTCGGTTCTCGAGCGAGTCGTCTTCCAGCAGCTTGCGTTTGGCATGCGCGACCGCGATGAACGCGTGGTGGTAGCTTGACCGCACCTTCTTTCGAACCGCCTTGGATTCCGGCCATGGGACAAGCACCGGCTCACGCCGGGTGCGCCCATTCCTCGTGATGTGCCTTGACTTCAGTTCATAGAGTTCCGCTGGGTGCGACTTCTTAAGCGCACCGTTTCGGTGCATGCTTTCGATCTGCACGTCCCACTGCTTGAACAGGTCGAAGTTGTGCGTGAGGACCACAACCTGCTCCACGTGGTCACGGGCGACGGCCTCGCTCCAGATGTAGGTCGAGATGCCCATGAACACGTTGCTGTCGAGACTCGACACGGGATCGTCGATGACAACAATGGGCTTGCCCTGCGAGGCGTCATGCCGCGCGACACCCTCCAGGAAGTGCACGAGTGCGATTGCCGTGCGTTCGCCTGCGCTCAAGCCGATCGCGGGTTCACCGTCTCGAGTCACAACATACTTGCCGTCGCGAGAGAGGAAAGTGAGTTCGCTACGGCCAAGCAGCCGTGCAACCTCCCGCGTAAGAACCTCGGCGGTTGGCGTTGGGTCACCTTCGACGTTCTCGAGCGACGCAATCTCAGTCTCGATTTCCTCGATGCGCGCGGCGGCGGTCAAACGCGTCTCTTCAGCGTCGTCGCACGCCTTGGTTTGAGCGTCGACCGTCGCTTCCTCGGCCTTCAGGTGGTGGGATTCGAGGCCGCGAGCAGCCTTTATGAGTAGCGCCGCGTGGTCGTCGACTCGCTTGTTGTGTGTGTCGCGGACCTTTTCAAGATCCGCGCCATCAACGTCTGGCGCATCGTCAACCTCACTCACGACGGCGCCTAGCACGTTAGCGCGCTTTGCCTTCACACGCTTGGCGAGCGAATCGATCCACGTATTGAGCTCTGCCGCCTGCTTCAGAACGCCTTTCGATGCAGAGTCGTATTGTTCGCGCAGGTCCTCGAAGAACAGACCCCGCGCCGGCACTCTTCGCACAAGCTCGTCGGAGTCGGAGCGGATAGACGCGAGTTCCTTCGCGAGACTGTCGAGGTCGGCCTCAACGCTGGCAACGGCATCGGAGAAGTGCTGTTCAATATCGTGCTTGCGCGCGTTGCTGAGCGCACTCCCGCAGTACAGACAGACGCCCGATTCCTTGTGGAGTGCTCGTCCTTCGGACACCCACGCGGTCGCCTCCGGGTGCGTGCGAAGCGTGTCGAGCACGATCGTGACCGGGGTGCTCTTGAGTAGCGACTCACTTCGAACCTTGAGGCCTGCTGGAACCCCTAACGTGAAGCTGTCGCTGTCGAGAGGTTCCGGCTTGTCAGCTGAGACGAACGTCTTCTTCGCTGCAAGGTCCTTTGGCGAGAGTTCCGCCCAATCGGTGCGGTCCCCTGCGTACTTGCGAGCTACGACGCCGGAACTATAGCTACCTCGCGTCCGATAGCCTTCGACCCGGGAGAGATCCCCTACAACAGCTTTGGAAACGCGCTCACGAGCCTGTGTGATCGCACGCTCGGCCGCCGCTTTGTCCTTCTTCGCCTGGTCACGAGCATCAATCCGTGTGGCGAGCTCCACGCGCAATGCAGGAATCTTCTCCTCAGCTTCGGCGGTCTTCTCGCCAAGCGTGAGGACGGCATCGATATTGGGACTCCCCTCGTGAAACCGGTGACTCCGCGCAGTGAATCCGTCGCTGAAAACGTGAAGGCGATCGAATATCGGGTCTTCGGCGCCGTTCGTGCTCCGCCGGGCTCCGGACTCTTCGACGTCGAGGGAAATCCGCTTGAAGCCCTCGTCCAATTGACGCGCACCGTCGAAGGCAGTCGCGAGGGACGTCTTGCCCATGCCGTTCGGGCCGTAGATGACGTTGATGCGCGCCAATTCGGGGAGGGACGAGCCCCAGCGATAGTCCTCGAAGTTGCCGCACTCCCTGATCCATTCGATCCGCCTCAGCACCACTACTCTCCTGCCGATCCAAGTCCGAAGAAGCGTTCGAAGTAGGTTCCGAGCTTTTCGATCACGCGTTGCTTCTTCTCGCCGTGGCCGCCGTCAGCGCTGAAGCGTGAGGCAGGCGGCAGGACTTTGGTGATCGCAGTACCGCTGGTGCGGATGGCTCCGTCGCGGAAGGCGGTGTCGATGAACTCGCGGGTGCGGTCGGCGCGGAGGTTCTCGTCCGTGATGATCGCCGCGAGCTCGGCTTCACGGCGTGCTGCGATGAAGGTCTGCCATTCGTCGTCGATCGATCCGTCGACGGTGACGCGCTCCACGAAGTCCTCGATCAGGTCGCGCTTGTTGCGCAGCGACGGGCTGGCGTCGACGGCACGAGAGATCTCCGCGCGCAGTTCCTTGTCATCACCGTCGCCGTAGGCGGCGCGGTACTTCTCGACGAGCATGAGGATGTAGTCGACGTTGATCTCGACCTGCTTGATCAGCTCGATCTCGAAGACGATGTCGTCGTTAATCGCTTCCTTGTCAGCCTTGTCCTTGTCACGGAACTCGGCGTAGAGGTCGAGGTAGACGCTGCGGAAGTCCTGGGCTTGGCGATCGGTGAGGATCTCGTTGCCGGCGAAGTCGTCTAACGAGGTCAGGATGTTGGTCAGGCGCAGGATCGCGCCGAACAGTGCGATGAAGTCCTTCTGGGCGGCCTCACCGATGATCTGCTGGCCGAGTGGGAAGCGGTCGAGGAGTTCGGTGACCTTCTCGGCGTAGTCGGCGTAGTAGTCACCGTACGGTTTGAGGAGCACGATGCCGCGGGCGTCCTTGTTGCCGAACAGCTCGAGGGCTTTGTTGGTCTCCTCTTCGAGGTCGCGGAAGGCGATGATGTTGCCGTAGGTCTTGACGGAGTTGAGGATGCGGTTGGTGCGCGAGTAGGCCTGGATCAGGCCGTGAGCGCGCAAGTTCTTGTCCACCCACAGGGTGTTCAGCGTGGTGGCGTCGAAGCCAGTAAGGAACATGTTGACCACGATGACCATGTCGAGCTCGCGATTCTTCAGCCGCTGGGAGAGGTCCTTGTAGTAGTTGCCGAACTTGTCGGCGCTCGTGTCGTAGCTGGTGCCGAACATCTCGTTGTAGTCGGCGATCGCGATCTCGAGCTGGGTGCGTGCATCGTTGCTCAGGCGATCGGTGTCGAACGCCTCGTCATCCAAGGTCGTGTCGTCGACGGCGTCGTTGGCTCCGTAGGAGTAGATCATTCCGATCTTGAGCCGCTGCGCCTCGGGAAGGTGCCGCTGGGCCTCGTGGAAGGCGAAGTAGTAGCGCGTCGCGGCGTCGATCGAGGCAGTCGCGAAGATGGCGTTGAAGCCGCGCACACGCTTGCGTTCGCGGATCGCTTCGGCCTGACGGCGAGCCCGGGTGGACTCGTGGACGTTGGTCACGACCGAGTGCTCGTAGCTCGAGGACCGTTTGGTCTTCTGCTCGAAGTGGGCCAGCGTGTAGTCGACGATCTGGGTCATGCGCTCGGGAGCGAGCAGCGCACGCTCGGTGTCGATGGCGGAGACCTGGGCGTCTTGGACGTTGCCGACCTTGATGGTATTGACGTAGTCGATGCGGAAGGGCAGCACGTTCTTGTCGGTGATGGCGTTCACGATCGTGTAGGTGTGGAGCTTGTCTCCGAAGGCCTGCTCGGTCGTCTTCAGCTGCGGGTTCCCGCCGGAGCCAGCATTCACGGCAAAGATCGGAGTGCCGGTGAAGCCGAACAAGTTGTAGCGCTTGAACGCCTTCGTGATCGCCGAGTGCATGTCACCGAACTGGGAACGGTGGCACTCGTCGAAGATCAGCACGATGTGACCCGAGTAGATCTCATGACCCTTGTTGGCGGCGATGAAGTTCGCGAGCTTCTGGATCGTGGTGATGATGATCCGCGCATTCGGGTCCTCAAGCTGCTTCTTCAACACTGCGGTCGAGGTGTTCGAGTTCGCGGAGCCCTTCTCGAAACGGTCATACTCGCGCATGGTCTGGTAGTCGAGGTCCTTGCGGTCCACGACGAACAACACCTTGTCGACGCTGTCCATCTTCGAAGCGAGTTGCGCGGTCTTGAACGACGTGAGGGTCTTGCCCGAGCCAGTCGTGTGCCACACGTAACCGCCAGCAGCGGTGGTGCCAAGAGGCTTGTTGTTGCCCGGTGTAATCGAGATGTCGATGCGCTGCAAGATCCGCTCGGTCGCGACGATCTGATACGGCCGCATCACCAGCAGCAGCCGGTCGGCGGTCAGGACGCAGTAGCGGGTGAGGATGTTCAGCAGGGTGTGCTTAGCGAAGAACGTCTTCGCGAACGAGGTCAGATCGGTGATCGGCGTGTTCTGCGCATCCGCCCACCACGACGTGAACTCGAAGCTATTGCTGGTCTTGCGACCCTTGCCCGGCTTCGTCGCTTCCTTGAGGTGCGCGCTACGCGTGGTGTTGGAGTAGTACTTCGTCAGCGTCCCATTCGAGATCACGAACAGCTGAACGTACTCGAACAGGCCGGAGCCAGCCCAGAAGCTGTCGCGCTGGTAGCGGTTGATCTGGTTGAAGGCCTCACGAATGTCGACACCGCGTCGCTTGAGCTCGATGTGAACCATCGGCAGTCCGTTGACCAGGACCGTCACGTCGTAGCGGTTGGCGTAGTTCGCACCACCCTCGCCGCGGTCGATCTCGTACTGGTTGATCACCTGCAGGCGATTGTTGTGGACGTTCTTCTTATCCAACAGCGTGATGTTTTTCGTGGAACCATCGTCACGCTTGAGGACCTGGACGTGGTCTTCCTCGATGCGGACCGTCTTCTCGACGATGCCGTCGTTCTTGCCGGCCACGCTCGTGGTGAAGAACCGCTCCCACTCGAGGTCGGTGAAGTTGATGCCGTTGAGCGCCTCGAGCTGGGTGCGAAGGTTGGCGACGAGCCGCTCCTCCGATGTAACCGGCAGGTACTCGTACGCCTGCGACTCAAGAAGCCCAATCAGTTCCTGCTCAAGAGCAGACTCCGACTGATACGCCGACTGCGACGCTGGGTCCGGAACGTACTCGGCAACGACCGTGCTCTCGGCCGAGACCGCGATCGGATCGTACTTGCGTGGAAGGGCCTCGCTCATGCTGTGACCTCCTCAAAGGTCAGCAACTTGTCGCGGTAGAACTCGTACTGCTTGCGACGTGCAGCCGACTCGGCGGACAGGCTGGCGCTCACTTCATCGATGAGTGACTTCAGTTGGTCAAGCAGTCGCGCGGCGCGACGCTGCTGGTCAATGGGCGGAACTGGTACAAGCAGGCCTGTCACCTGAGACTTGCTGAGGTGAGTCTGATCTGCTCCATTGTCGTATTTGAGGAGTCCCGGGTTTCGGTCGAGAACATGAAAGAGGTACCTCGGGTCGGTCATTTCGGGATCCTTGACGCGAATCCGCGCCACTCGCTGATTGATCGCGTACCCGTTGGCTCGGTCAACATAGAACGTCCGAGCCAAGGCGCGACCGTTGGGGAGGTCGCTTAGGACTAGCGCGATATCGCCGGCATCCGCAGGCATTAGGACATCTTGCGCGCGGACGAATCGGTTCGCCTCACCATTACGCGACACAAACCGCGCTGTCACCATCGGGACTGTACCGTCAGGATCGGCAAGCTTCTCGTGGGCCTTCCCGTTTGCGTAATCGGCGATCTCATTCAACGGGACCCCGCCAGAGTTCGGGTCGAGCGTGAGCAGAGCTGGACGGTAGTAGGCGTACTGCTGTTTGCGGGCTTCCAGTTCCGCCTCCAGCGTCTCTTCCAGCTCCGCCTCCAACCGAGTGAACCGATCCAAGACTCGCACGATCTCCCGCTGCACTTCCAGCGGCGGCACTGGGACTCGAATTCGAAGCAACGCCTGGTTGGTCATGCCTTTGACGATCGTCCCGTTGCCCACGACACGAATCGTCTTGAAGTGGTAGGTCAAGAAATACGGGTCCACCAAATCCGTCAGGTGCAAGCCGCGGAGATCCTGATTGATCGCAAGATCTCTCTCGACAACCCGCATCGCGCCAGGCGCGATCTTTACAGCCACAACGACCCACCCGGCGGGAACCAAGCTGGTCGAGCTACCTTCTAAGCCGGCTGAAGTAATCGTTTGTCGCGTGGAAGCGATCGACACCTTCGTGGCGGTGACGTCTCCTACCGAAGCCCACGGAATGCCGCCATTCCAGTACTCGCTCCGAGACCGCGAAGGGGTTCCACCGCCAGAATTCTCTACAACACAGTCGCCGAGGGGCATGAAAGGCACTCCTCGAGGACAAAGTTCTCGCATCAGTTCGTCGATGCGACTCACTTGGATCCCTCCAGGTCGGCCACGATGGCGTCGATGGAGGTGCGCAGTTCAGCCTGTCGGGCGACGATGCGGGCGATCTCGGAATTGAGCTCGGCGATGTCGACGGTTTCGCGGGTGTCTTCAGCTTCCACGTATGACGACACGGAGATGTTGTAGTCGTTGGACGCGATGTCTTCGTTGGACACGAGCTTGACGGCGTAGTCTTTATCGACGCGGTTCTCAAGTGCAAGCAGGATGTTCTGCTGGTTGTCTGAGGTGAGCTTGTTCTTGTTGCCGACGCGCTTGAACTCGTCTGACGCATCGACGAAGAGCACAGCGTTGTCAGACTTCGACTTCTTGAGCACGATGATGCAGGTCGCGATCGGTGTTCCGAAGAACAGATCCGGCGGCAGTTGAATGACTGCGTCGACATAGTTGTTGTCGATGAGGTACTTGCGGATCTTTGCCTCGGCACCGCCGCGGTAGAGCACGCCCGGGAACTCGACGATCGCTGCCGTCCCGTTCACTGCCAGCCACGACAGGATGTGCATAGTGAAGGCCAGGTCGGCCTTCGACTTCGGCGCCAGCACACCGGCAGGAGCGAAGCGCTCGTCATTGATCA
Organism: Demequina sp. NBRC 110056; assembly: GCF_002090155.1. Lineage (GTDB taxonomy): Bacteria > Actinomycetota > Actinomycetes > Actinomycetales > Demequinaceae > Demequina. The sequence goes on from NZ_BBRM01000002.1 coordinate 939,971, forward strand.
GGAGCGGGTTGGCATCGCCTTCCCACTTGATCGAGTACGGCGGGTTGGACACGATCGCCTCGAACGGCTCGTCGTCCCAATGCTGCGGGTCGATCAAGGTGTCACCGTGCGCGATGTTGAACTTTTCGTAGTTCACGTCGTGCAGGAACATGTTGATGCGTGCGAGGTTGTACGTGGTCAGGTTGATCTCCTGGCCGAAGAATCCGCCGACGTTCTCCTTGCCGAGCACCTTCGCGAACTTCAGCAACAGCGAGCCGGAGCCTGCGGCCGGGTCGTAGACCTTGTTGACGCGCTTCTTGCCCGCGACGGTGATGCGGGCGAGCACCTCGGAGACTTCTTGTGGCGTGTAGTACTCACCGCCGGACTTGCCGGCCTGAGAGGCGTACATCTGCATGAGGTATTCGTAGGCATCGCCGAAGAGGTCGATGGTGTGGTCGTCGAAGTTGCCCAGCGGCAGGTCGCCGATCGCGTCGAGGAGCTTCACGAGCTTCTGATTGCGGTTGGCGACCGTGTTGCCGAGCTTGGAGCTGTTGACGTCGAGGTCGTCGAAGAGGCCCTTGAGGTCACCTTCGCTGTCGGTGCCGAGCGCCGATCCCTCGATGTCCTTGAACACACGCTCAAGGGTCTCGTTGAGGTTCGGGTCGTTCGCTGCATTGCGGCGGACGTTCTGGAACAGGTCCGAGGGAAGGATGTAGAAGCCCTTCTCCTCCACCGTGTCCTTGCGACCGAACTCGGCATGGGCATCGGGAAGACGGGCGTAGTCGAAGTCGGTCTCGCCGGCCTCGTGCTCAGCCTTGTTGATGTAGGCGGTGAGGTTCTCGGAGATGAACCGGTAGAAGAGCATGCCGAGCACGTACGTCTTGAAGTCCCAGCCGTCGACGCTGCCGCGTAGGTCGTTCGCGATGCGCCAGATGGTCTTGTGGAGCTCGGCTCGCTGCTGGTGGCTGGTCACACTTCCCTCATTTCTTAACGGCGTCCATTGCCGCACGATCGAGACTAGCGCTGAGCACCGACACGGAAGGTGAGCCGCACGGGGCTCGCCCTGCCGCTCCTTAGGATGCTTGGGAAGTGCCGTGAGCCCGCTCAGTGCACGCCATTGGCGACAATCCGTGACGACTGCCGAGGATCCGCCACCAGGAACCGAAATCGAGATCGTCGCCGACGGCGACGGTCTGGCACTCATTGGCGACGCGACCGCCATCGACCGGTTTCTCGGTGCCCACAACGTCCCTGCCCGAGAGATGGAAGTCCGCCGCGTCAGCAAAGCGGCCACCACCGCATCGGCCGTAGCAACCACGGGCAGTCAGATCGCGGAAAGCTCAGGCCGGTGGATCAAACTGACCGAGAAGTCAGCGCAAGCGCTCAAGGTCAGCGACACCATGACCGGCTCAGCGCCCGGAGTCAGCCGCGCAGTACTCACCCACAACGGCAAGGTCTCGGGGATACTCGAGTTCGCCACGACCTCAGGCCGCACCCTCGCGAACCCCGCGGTGCTCACCGGCGTGAGCGGACTCATGGCGCAAATGGCGATGCAGCAGGCCATGGACGAGATCACCGACTACCTCAAGGTGTTCGACGCCAAGGTGGACGACGTGCTGCGCGCCCAGAAGGACGCGGTGCTCGCAGACATGATCGGCGTGGGCGTTCAGCTCGAGGAAGCAGTGTTGGTGCGCGACCAGGTGGGGCGCATGCCGGAGATCAACTGGTCGAAAGTGCAGGCCGCGCCCGGCGCTATCGCGCGCACGCAGGCGCACGCGCTCAGGCAACTGGATGCGAAGGCCGAGAAGCTGGAGCGAGCGAAGACCGTAGGCGACATCGCAAAGGCCACTCGCGATGTCGAGCGCGACGTGGAGGAGTGGCTTGCGGTGCTTGCGCGGTGCTTTCAACTGCAGGATGCGCTCGGTGTGCTCGAACTGGACCGGGCGCTGGACGCTGCGCCTGAGGAACTCGACGACCACCGCACTGCCTTGCGGGCAGCCAGGTCGGCGCGCCTCGCAACGATCGGGCGGGCGACCGAGCGGGTTGTCGAGCGCATCGGCGCTGCGGCCGGCGTAGCGAATGCGAAGGTGCTGCTGCACCCCACGGCGGCGCGCACCGTCGTGGCGTCCGGCAACGAGGTGACCTCCGCGGTGGCGGGCCTCCACGAAGTGCTGGGCATCGGGCTGGCCGGTGACGGCGTCGAGGCACGCCGCTGGAGCGCGGCGGCCACTGACGTACGCGACCGCGCACTCGAGACGGGTGCTCGCGGGGTGAGCGCTGCGCGCGAAGTGGGCAGTACCCAGGCTGGCCGTGCTCGGGCCGCCGGCGGCAAGGTCGCTGCCGAGGTTGCGGAGCGTGCTCGGAAGCGGCGCGAAGGTGGCGAGTGATGTGCGCAATGAGGCGCGACCAGATCAGTCCCGCAGAACCTCAGGACGTTTGTTGAGGTGATGCGCGAGGCCCACCATGTCCGGATACGTCGATGACGTGCGAATGCCGCACCGGCGCTCGGACGGGAGCCAGCACTCCGTCACGAACGTCCGTCAGCTCGAGCCGCTGCACCGGCCTGGCGATCCTGGCCGGCGCGGGTCCAGAGTCACCTTCCGGCGGCTCATAGAGCCGCAGTTGGTCGACACCGGCGAGGAGGAACGAGGAACGGACGGGAGCCTGCCAGGCTGTTAGCGAAGAGACAGGGGAACCCATGAGCGCTCACTCGCCCGTTGCCGACGACCGCGAGCCCATCACGCACCTCGAGTTGATTGCGTTGCAACGGCTCTACCTGGACGCGCGCTACCGCGAGGACCACAGCGCGGCTGCGAGCATCCAAAACCTGTTCCAGGCCCGTGCCAAAGAGTTCGCGGTGGGGCGGTCTCTGGCCGACATCATGGGTCCCGTCGACGAGGACGGCGAGACGTACGACACGTACCTCGGCACCCACGACGATCCCCCACCGGCGCCTCCCTCCGAGTGCTTCGAGTCTCGCCTCAGCGCTGCAGAGCGCGCGCGGTGGCTGCGGGCGCATGCCCAGGACGACGCCGACTGGACCGACGACGAGATCCTTCTGGCCATGGGCTCAGGGTTCAACTAATCAGACTTCGTCCACCATCTACACCACCTGCTAAGGAGCACTGACTCTTGTCTACATTTGGATTGGAAGCCATGGGGGACGAGCGCGTCCGCATCGCTGCTTCATGGGACCTTGCCGCTCGGGTCGTCGGCATCGACCCGACGTCACGAATCTACGAGTATCACCCAGCCGGGGGAATGTACGACTGCCTGGCGATCGGCCGCGAGGGACTGCACATTGACATCAACCGCAACGGCTCCGTCCATGCTCACGTAAGCGACGGCGGTCCAGCGATGGGCCTCGTGCCACTGGAGGACTGGCCACGCGCAGCAGCGTCGGCGGCCGGCACGAAGGCCCTCGTCGACGTGGTCGTCGCCCACTGCCGACTCGACGCAAGCAAGAAGCCCTCGCGTGCGCCTTGGCCTCTGACCTACGAGGTCATCGCACGCGTACTTGCTAGCCGCATATTTGACTCTGCAGTGTGGGACTGCCGGATCCAATGGGTGGACACCTCCGGCTACTACGACGGCCCACCGTTGAAGTTTGGGGCGCCGTCGCCCGAGACTTCGACAATCCCACCGACGGAGTTTTGGGCAATCATGCGCGGCGAGACTCCGGTCGCGTACCTGTGGAACGGCTGGGCTTGGAACGGTGTCGGCGAGCGGATCAACCTCGCTGCGCGTTTCGCGCGTGGCGACTCGGTCGACTCTCTTGCTCTCGACATCGTGAACCGTTCTGGGGTGAAAGCCTCTACAGAGCTGCCACAGGTTCGCGTGCAGGTCGCCGAGCCCGCGTTCTCGCCCCCACCGATGATGCACCACTGAGGCGCGCGTGACGTCACCCGTCGTCCTCCACATCGCCCACGCGTCGCGGGTGGTGCCTGCCGATGCGCGGGCGGCGATCGTCCTCTCGGAAGCCGAGCTCGAGCGAGAGCTGGACCACATGACCGACTCGTTCACGGACGTCATCGCCCGACGGACGGCCGATGTGGTGGGTGCGTCCGGAGCTCTCACGCCTGTGGTGGTGGAGGCCCCCGTCTCGCGATTGGTGGTCGACGTCGAGCGCTTCACGGACGGCTCGGAACCGATGGAGGCCGTCGGCATGGGGCCGGTCTACACCCGCACGCACGACCAGCGGGTGCTGCGAGCGACCGTCGATCCCGCTGTACTGGACCGCTACTGTCACCCGCACGCCCAAGCCGTCGAGGACGCGGTGACGTCGGCGCTCGCCAAGCATCACCACGCTGTGGTCATCGATGTGCACTCGTATCCCAAGGATCGACTGCCCTATGAGATGTCGGCGGCGGATGCCGCGCGACCCGAGATCTGCATCGGCAGCGATGCAACCCACACCCCGCCGTGGCTACTGGCCGCGGCGCGCACGGCGTTTGCTGGCTTCGAGGTGGGTCTCGACTCGCCCTTCGCAGGAACCTACGTGCCGCTGCGGTACTACAGGGTCGAACCTCGAGTGGTGTCGGTCATGGTCGAGATCCGTCGGGATCAGTACGTGGACGAGGAGGCCGATGAGGTGCACGACGGGCTTGCACGCGTGGTCGACGCCCTCGCTGCACTCTGTAGGGCAGCCGGGCGATCCGAGAAGTCGGGCCGACCGCTTTCCGGGTGACGTGCGTTTCGCGCGAGGTCGATGGTGGGCCGGCGAGGCCCGCTGGCTCAGACACAGGAGGTGCGCCAGCAAGGACACGACCCGCGCCAGCCCCCTTTCAGACGGACGAGAGTCCCGGGCGCGGTCCGTGCCCCGCGGCTATCGTTCTCAAAGACCAACAAGGAGATCTCGTGGCGAAGTACTCAGTGACACAGTCGGCGGTGACGCAGCTCCTGGCTGACGTCAGGAGCGACAAGATCGCGATCCCCGAATTGCAGCGGCCGTTCGTATGGGACAGCGTCAAGGTTCGCGACTTGATGGACTCCCTTTACAAGGGCTACCCCGTGGGCTATCTGATCACATGGCAGTCGGTCGGAGCCAAGCTCAAGGGCGGTCAGGTCGCCGCCCACCAACAGATCCTCATCGATGGTCAGCAACGCATCACCGCACTCCGAGCGGCGGTCGCGGGGCTCAAAGTTGTCAACAAGAAATACAAGTCGGTGCGGATCGTGATCGCGTTCAACCCGATCACCGAGGAGTTCGCCACCGCGACTCCCGTGATCCGGAAGAACCCTCAGTGGATCGCCGACATCAGTGAGTACTTCAACTCCGACTCACCGTTGTCGTTCGCGCGCCAATACTTGGAGCGCAACGAAGACGTTGACGCTAAGGCGTTCGAGGCAAACCTGGCACGGCTTGAGGGGATCAAGAACGCGCAGATCGGCATCATCGGCCTTGCAGACGATCTCGATGTCGAGACAGTCTCGGAGATCTTCATCCGCATCAACTCCAAGGGGGTTCCTCTGAGTTCTGCGGACTTCGCGATGAGCAAGATCGCGACCTACGGGGATCGTGGCCGCAACCTGCGCAAGCTGATCGACTACTTCTGCCACTTGGCCGTGGCTCCTCACGCTTACGAAGACATCAGCGAGAACGACGCAGAGTTCGCAGCAACGCCGTACCTGAATGCGATCGCGTGGCTGAAGGATGAGGCCGAGGACCTCTACGACCCCGCCTACGGCGACATCATCCGCGTTGCGGGGCTCGTCGGCTTCAGCCGAGGCAAGGCCTCCAGCATCGTCAGCGAACTCTCCGGGCGCGACCCAGAGACGCGCAAGGTAGACGAGGACCGCATCCCCGTTGCTTACGACAAGCTCGAGCGAGCCTTGCTGCAGATCGTCAACAACTACCACTTCGACAACTTCCTCATGCTGATCAAGTCCGCCGGCTTCATCGACGCTGGCATGGTCAATTCGAAGAACGCCCTCAACTTTGCCTACGCGCTCTACCTTCGCCTCAGAGAGGACAAGGCTTTGAGCGAAGGAGAGCGGAAGCGCATCGTCAAGCGGTGGTTCGTCATGTCAATGTTGACCGGGCGGCACTCGGGCAGCTTCGAGTCCCGTTGGGAGCAGGACATCCGCCGCATCGGGGAACAAGGTCCTGCAAACTACCTGCGTCAGATCGAGGAATCGGAACTCTCGGACGCCTTCTGGGCGGTCTCACTCCCTGCAGACCTGGAGACAACCAGCACCGCAAGCCCGTTCTTCCAGACCTTCCTCGCCGCGCAGGTCGCTAACCACGCACGCGGGTTCCTCTCGAAGGGCATCACTGTCGCAACGATGAGCGAGCACTCCGGGGATATCCACCACATTGTGCCCAAGGACTACTTGCAGAAGAACGGCTACCCCGATCGTGGCGACTACAACCAGGTCGCGAATTACGCCCTGACAGAGACGGCTATCAACATCAGTATCAGCAACAAGCCACCGATGCAGTACATGTCGGATATTGCGGATCAGGTGAACTCCGGCGTGCTCACGCTGGGTGAGATGACCGATGCTGATGATCTCGCGGAGAACCTGCGTGAGAATGCCATCCCATCCACCATCGGCGAGACGACCGCGGAAACCTACAAGGAATTCCTTGGGCTACGACGGAAGCTGATGGCCGCGACTATTCGCGACTACTATCAGGCGCTTTGATGCGGCCACAAACCTCGCCCGCCTTGAGGCAAGCGCACGAACGGTAGTGACCGCCATGACCAAGATCGACGTCTCCTTCAACTTTCGGTCCGATACACCCGGCGGGCTCGACCCCGATACGTACAGCCCAACGCTGCGCGAGTATCACCAGGTTCTCTGGAGCAAACCGCTTCCGGACGGACGCGACTTCGGCCTTGCACGCGGCACCGACTCGTACCTCCACCACAAGTCCGAGGTCGGTGAGTTCTGGCTCGCAAGCGACACGGTCATTCCGGACTTCATGCGCGAGAGTCGGCTTCTATCGATAACCTCGCGTCTCGATCCCGACAGCGTTGCAGCGTTCGACCACCTGGGCTACACGATCGGCGGCATGATGCTCTTCCCTGGCGAACGCCGCGAAGGGAAGATGACCATCAATGGCGCGCGAGGGTTTCACCCACGCATCAAGGACAGGTTCGATCTCACCGTCGAGTGCATCCGCAGACACTATCGCGGAGAGGACAGCCCTCTTGCCGAGCCCCTCGCGCGCTACGCGGACTTCTTCGAGACCTTCGGTGACTTCGACGGGTTCGTCGACTTCTTCTTGCTCGAGGACCTCGTCGAATCCGGAGTCGTCAGGACCTTTCTTCCGTTTGAAGACTTCGACCGGTCCCCACTTCCCCGGACCTACGACGAGTACCTGACGTATCGCGACAACGCCTCGGAGTTCCTCCGCGCGAGGAACGCGCGGATCGCGGCTTGGGCATCGACCCAGAAACCGGTTTAAGCGGAACGCGCTTCCTGTTCTAACCCCGCGCCCGAGATCTCCCCCGATCTCGTCGCTGCCGCTCGCGATCTCGCGATCTCGCGATCTCGCGATCTCGCGAACACTCTGCCGGTCTGCACGACAGCGGCGACTACATGGACTCTGCGCTCTTGGTGGAACTCGATCCCTCGACTGCGGAGCGGCTCAGGGCGAAGCACTCCGAGAGTTGGACGTCCTCGGGCGCTGCTCGGCATGGCGAGGTGTTGGATTGACCACAATCGAGGCCAACCTCCCTGCTGAAGCCCCACATTGTCGGACGCCGCCGCTAGGCTCGCGGCACCGCGGCGATCGCCGTGTTGGGGCCGCGGCGACGGGAGTCGGGCATAGTCCGGCGTGCTGAGGGGAAGAGGAAGCTCGATGAGGATCGTCCTGCGCGTGGTCGTGTCGGTTGTGCTGGTCATTGCGGGAGCCGCGGCGGCGCTCTGGGCCGCGAGCGCATTTCCGCAGTTGTCGCCATTCGCCGAGACCACAGAGACCCAGGACTCGCAAGTGGTCAATGCCGTCAACCGAACCGAGCAAATCGCTCTCGTGAGTCTCGGGATTCAGGGCATCACCGAGACTAGAGAAAGCAGTGAGCTGTTCGGGTTCGCCGTTCCGGGAAGCGAGCGCGTCGCCTTTATCCAGTACTCGTTCAATGCAAAGCTCGGCCTCGATGGCGAGGACGTGTCGGTGACGCCGACTGGCGAGAAGAGTTACTTGGTCGCCATGCCGGAGTTCATCTTCATCGGTCACGATGACATCGAGTTCAGCTCGGCGGTAGAAGACAATGGCGTGCTGAGTTGGGCAACTGCGGACATCGACCCGCTGGAGGTGGTCAACGATGTGCTCGACAACGACGCTCAGGCCGACTATCTCGAGGCGAACGAGGAGTTGCTCCAAGAGCAGGCCGAGGCCTTCTACCGCTCCATCGTCATGAGCGTCGATCCCGAGATCGACGTCGCGTTCGAGTTCGCGAACTGACGATTGCACGACCGCCCGATGGACACGGAAACCTTCGCCATCTCCCGCTGGAAGCGCTACGGCAAGGACCGCGCCTACATCGCCGATGCGCACGGCACGCAACTCGGGTACGCGGACCTGGCAACGGGCGAGCTCTCGCTCGAAGAAGGCTGCAATTCTCGTGCGATCGCTTCAGCGCTGTGGGAGTGGTGCGCGGAGCAGGACATTGAGCTGCTGCGGCCACCGAACCCAGGGCTAGGTGACGCGACAACCGAGGCGACAGGAGACGCGGGCCCGGCAATCGCATCGGCCGTCGCACCCGAGAACCCTTCTAACAACGAGCCAAAGGCCGCACCTCAGCCGGAGTGGACGGACCTCGCTACCAATCGCCCCGGGGAGGGCGTACGCCAGCTCGCGAACGAGGAGTGGGCCGCCGCCAAGGGGCGATCGAGAGTCTTCTCGACCCTGAATCGCTACGTGTTCGACAGCCACACAGACGAGCGCGCTTGGCGCAAGGGAGCCGAGGGCGAGGAGTTCGTAGGCGACAAGCTCAACAAGCTCCGCGAGAAGGGCTGGCACGTCCTGCACAGCGTGCCGGTCGGCAAAGGCGACTCCGACATCGACCACATCGTCATCGGCCCGGGCGGTGTGTTCACCGTCAACTCCAAGAAGCACGACGGCAAGAAGATCTGGGTCGCCAAGTACCAGATGCGAGTCAACGGGCAGCCTGTTCCGTACTTGCGCAACTCGCGGCACGAGGCCACCCGAGCAAAGCGCTTGCTCGAGGCACATCTCCCCTTCGAAGTGCCAGTGATGGGCTGCGTGGTGGTGCTCACCGGCTCGCTGATCCCCGAGGTCACGTATAAGCAGATGCCCGATGACGTGTGCGTCCTCGACAAGTGGGACGTGCCGCGCTGGTTCAAGAAGCGGCCAGCGGTGCTCGATCCGGACCAGGTTGCCTCCCTCTTCGAGGTCGCGCGCAGGTCGACAACGTGGCGTTCGGCGCCCTAAG
>NZ_BBRM01000003.1 GCF_002090155.1 Demequina sp. NBRC 110056
GCGTTTGCCACTGTTGTGCCGGCCGGTCTTCTTGCCGACCTTGCGCCAGCCTCCACCGTCGGGGATCCGACCGAGCTTCTTGATGTCGACATGCACGAGTTCGCCCGGGGTGTCCTTGACGTAGTGGACGGGCTTGGGCTTGCGCACCGCCAGCCCGGTGGCCTGGTCCAGGTGATGCAGCAGCGGCATCCGATAGCGGGCCAGCACCCGCCCCACGGTCGAGCGGGGGATCCCCAGGTGATAGCTGATGCGGTGGGGACCCCAACGGCGGTTGAACCGCAGTGCAATGATGCGTCGCTCGCGCCTGGACGACAACCGGCCCGGACAATGGCCGGGCCGCGACGACCGGTCAATCAGTGCCAGCCCGGCACGATACCTGCCAGCCCACCGCGACGCGGTGGCCGGTGACACCTGGAACCGTTCAGCCGCTCGCCGCACCGTCCAATGGTCATCGACGATCAGTGAAGCAAGCCTGCGACGCCCCTCGGGCGTCAAGGGAGCGTTAGCGTGGGTCACGAAGGCCTCCGTGGAACGAAGTGAGTGTGGTAACCCACATCGTCCCGGAGGTCTTCGCTTACTTCACGCGTTCACAACCTCCCAGGGAAGAACACCTAGGAGATGCCCCAGGACTCAAGGGTCTCCTGGCCGATGACCTCCGGTCCGATGAACGCGACCGCGTCGAGCGTCCAGTGCGCGAGGATGAGGGGCCCGAGCCTGCCCGTGCGGTGGAACCACCATGCGAACACGATGCCCATGACGACGTTGCCGAGCGCCATCGGCCACCCCTGATAGAGGTGGTAGCAGCCGCGGAGCAGGGCCGATGCGGCGATCGCCGCCCACGGCGACCACCGCAGGTCCTTGAGCCGGGTGACGAGATACCCGACCGCGATGGTCTCCTCCATGACGCCAGCGACGGCCGCGGAGAACAGCAGGATGGTCGCCGTCCACCACGCGTCGGGCAGGCCCGAGGTGTCCACGCGGACCGTCTGGCCGATCGCGCGTCCGACGGCGTACAGGACCAGGCCGGGGATGCCGATGCAGGCGGCGAGCAGCACGCCGGAGCCGAGGTCCTTGAACCAGGCGCGGCCCGGGCCGGTGAGCCCCAGGCGCCGCAGGGCGCTCTTGCCACCGGCGCTCAGCAGGTACAGCACCAGCGCGACCGGCATCAGCAGGTAGAGCTGGCGCACGACCTGGAACGCGAGGTCGACGTAGTCGATCTCGGAGCGCGACGGGTTGATGGTGGTGACCTGGTTGCCGATGGCCGGCTCGGCGAGGTAGCGCTCGACGAGGCGCAGCGCCGCGGTGATGGCGTAGTAGCCAAGCGACAGGCCCAGCACGATGACGATCTCCGCGCGCGGGCGGCGACGGCTCGGCGTCGCGACGGTGGCGTCGGCGGGGCCCGCGGGCTCGGGAGCGTCGTCGGTACGGGGGCGGTCGTCCATGATCACGCCACCCTAACGATCCACCGCGCCGTCCCGTCCCCACCTCCCTCACCTCCGGCTCTCTGCAGGACGAGAATCTGCTCCCCAACGATCTGCCCCACCGCCCGCGTTGTGTGGGCGAGAATGCCAGCGAGGTGAGGGAGGCGCGCGTGGCGCGATGGGAGCCGGTGCTCGACGCGGTGATGCGCGAGCGTGGCGCGAGGCTGCTGGCCTACGCGCGCCTGCTCACGGGCGACGACGCCGAGGCGCAGGACGTGCTCCAGGACGCGTTGGTGCGCAGCTTCTCCCGCGGACGCGCCTTCGACGACGTCAACCGTGCGGAGGCCTACGTACGTCGCGCGATCCCGACGGTGTTCATCGACCGCCTGCGCAAGCGCGACGCCGCGGCGCGCGCCCACCGGCGCACCCGCGACCCCGAGCCGCATCGGCCCGACACGGCCGCGGTCCTCGACGTGCGCGACGCCCTGACCCGGCTCGCGCCTCGCGAGCGTGCGTGCATGGTGCTGCGCTTCTACGACGACCTGACCGTGCCCGCGATCGCCGCCCACCTGGGGCTCGCCGAGGGGACGGTCAAGCGCTACCTGGCAGACGCATCGGCCCGCATGGCCGTGCTGCTCGACACCCACGCCGATTGGGACGGCGACCACACCTCGGTGCCCGTGGAGGCGCCGGCGCAGAAGGGAGCACGATGATGGACGATCTGCGCGATCTGATGAGGGCCACGGTGACGGCCGATGCGGCTGCCACCAGGGGCGACGACCTCGCCGACGCTCTGGGCGGCGCGGTGCGCGGCCGGGTCCGCCGGCGCCGTGCGGCTCGGGCGGCCGGCATCGGCTCGATGGCGGCGGTGTCCGTGGGCGCGGTGGCGTTCGGCGCCGCCAAGGTCCCCACGCTGGTGGCGGAGCCGATCAGCGGAGGCCTCGTGCCGAGCGCGGGCGAGTGCGTCGACGGCTACTTCGCCGTCTCCGGCGCGGAGCTGTATGGCGCGTACGCGCCGGTCCCGGGAGCGTCCCCCACCACCCACGGCATCGACATCTCGGAGGTGCGCGCGGGCGAGACGTGGGTCATCTACGACGACGTCGCGCAGCAGCCGGCGGCTGAGTTCACGGTCCTGCCGGGCGGCAACGTCGAAGTCATCGAGACCAGCGGGGTGACCTACGAGATCGCGCCCAATGATGAGGGCCTCTACGTCTTCGAGGCGCCCGGCGGAGGATGGGTGACCTTCGAGGCGGGCTCCGACGTGGCGTTCGGCTTCGCCGGCGAGGCGCCCGAGCCCACCGAGATCTCGGCCTCCACCGAGGCGACCGCCCCGGGCACGGGCGTGCTGTGCGTCCCCACCACCACCCTCGAGGAGCGTCCCGACCTGGCGTCGACCGAGACCGCTCCGAAGCCGTCCGCCCTCGCGACGGCGAGCCCACCCGAGCGCGACCCTTCTCCCGCGCCGAGCGCGAGCATCGCGGCTGCGACCGCGACGACCCCGTACCAGTGCGGCTTCGCGTTCCCGAGCACGGCGCACGGCACCGGTCAGTGGCGCATCACGGGCACCGAGTGGCTCACCGCTGACGAGGCGGCGCAGGCTCTGACGGACAGCTTCGGCAGCGTCGACGCCGTGTGGGTCGGCGAGATTCGTCAGGACGTTCTCAGGATCGACGTCGACGGCACCCTGCTCACGGGCGGAGTTCCAGGGGAATCAGGGACGTTCGAGCCGGGGACGGGCGACTCCCTGCTCACGAGTCACGCGCCGTTCGAGTCCACGTCGATCTCCGTCGTCGGGGTGCGTTGGGGCGAGGTGGTGACGACTACCGACCCGCAGTACCCCGAGCGTCAGAAGGGGCTCATCGTCGACCGCGACGAGTCGGGCGCGGCGGCGCACGCGTGGCTCTTCGACCTCAGGGACCTGCAGGACTGCCCCGGCGAGGAACCCGAGAGCTTCGACCTCTACGCGGTGAGCGCGGCCGCAGCGGTGGACGCCGACGGCACGGTCACGGGACCGGTCTACTCGTGGCAGCGGATCGAGGGACCGTAGCCTGGAGGCCATGACCTCCGTCGTGTCGATCCGCCGCTATCCCGTGAAGTCGATGGGAGGCGAGTCGCTTGCCTCCGTCGAGGTGGACGCACGCGGCCTGGTGGGCGACCGCGCGTACGCGGTGCGCGACCACGACTCCCGTCTCGCGTCGGGCAAGAACACCAAGCGCATGGTGCGCCGCGACGGGATCTTCGCGTTCCGTGCGGCCACCCAGGCCGAGGGCGTCGTCGTCACCGGGCCCGGCGGGCGGCACGCGGTCGTGGGCGCGCCCCACCTCGACGCGTGGCTGTCCGATGCGCTCGCGGCCGACGTCGCCGTCGCCCCCGAGACTGACGTGCCGCACTTCGACGATGGCGCGATCTCGCTCATCGGCACCGCGACGCTCGCCTGGTGCGAGCGCGAGCTCGGCGTCGATGCGGATGCCCGGCGGCTGCGCGCGAACCTCGTCGTCGAGACGACCGAGCCCTTCGAGGAGGAGGGCTGGGAAGGCGAGGTGCGCATCGGCTCTGCTGTGCTGAGGACCGCGGGGCGCATCGAGCGCTGCCGCACCATCGACCTCGCTCAGGACGGGGTCGACACCACGACGAAGTGGCTCAAGGCGCTCGGCGCGGAGCGAGACCTGCGCGTCGCGGTCTACCTGGACGTGGTGACGCCTGGCCAGATCGCGGTGGGGGACCCGGTCCTCACCTGATCGCGAGCCCTGTGAGGTGCTGAGTGCACGGAAACGGCCCCGAGCGTGCCGTCAGCACCTCGTAGGAGCTGCCCGTAGGTCTGGCGGCACCGATGCTCGCGCTGGAAGGCACTGAGTGCCGTTTTCCCGCCGAAACCGGCACCCAATGCCTTCCAGGATGCCCGCGACGGGCCGATGCGCGGTCTGGCTCGGGAGGCGCGTTCAGCTGAGGTAGTCGCGCACCAGGGACTCGGCGAGACCCACGTACGTGCCGGGGGTGAGTGCCGCGAGCCGCTCCTTGGTCTCGTCGGGCAGCTCGAGCTCGCCGACGAAGGCCCGGATCGCTGCGGCATCGATGACGTGACCGCGGGTGAGGTCCTTGAGGCGCTCGTACGGGTTCTCCATGCCGGGGACGCCGGCGAGGGCGGCGGCGCGCATCGCGGACTGGATGGGCTCGGCGAGCACCTCCCACGACGCGTCGAGGTCGGCCGCGAGCGCCGCCTCGTTCACCGACAGCGCGCCGAGGCCGCGGCGGACGTTGTCGATCGCGAGCAGCGAGTGGCCGAACGCGACGCCGATGTTGCGCTGCGACGTCGAGTCCGTGAGGTCCCGCTGGAGGCGCGACGTGACGAGCGTGGCGCCCAGGGTGTCGAACAGCGCCGCCGAGATCTCGAGGTTCGCCTCGGCGTTCTCGAAGCGGATGGGGTTGATCTTGTGCGGCATCGCGGAGGAGCCGATCGCGCCGGCGACCGCAGCCTGCGCGAAGTAGCCCAGCGAGATGTAGGTCCACACATCCGTCGCCAAATTATGCAGAATGCGACCGAAGCGCGCGACGTCGGCGTAGAGCTCGGCCTGCCAGTCGTGGCTCTCGATCTGGGTGGTGAGCGGGTTCCACGTCAGGCCCAGTCCCTCGACGAACGTCCGCGACGCCGTCACCCAGTCGGTGCCGGGCACGGCGGCGGTGTGAGCGCCGAAGGTGCCGGTCGCGCCGTTGATCTTGCCCAGATACTCCTGCGCGCGCACGCGCGCGAGCTGGCGGCGGAGGCGGTGCGCGAGCACCGCGAGCTCCTTGCCCAGGGTGGTGGGGGTGGCGGTCTGGCCGTGGGTGCGCGACAGCATCGGCACGCCGGCCGTGGCCTGGGCGAGCTCCGCGATCTGCGCAGCGAGCGCCTCGGCGGCCGGTAGCCACACCTGCTCGACGGCGCCCTTGACCATGAGCGCGTAGGACAGGTTGTTGATGTCCTCGGAGGTGCACGCGAAGTGCACGAGCTCCGCGAGCGGCTCGAGGGTGCTGCCCTCGATGCGGCGCTTGATGTAGTACTCGACGGCCTTGACGTCGTGGACGGTGACCTTCTCGATCGCGGCATGCTCGCGGATGCCGTCGGCGTCGAAGTCTCGCGGGATGGCGCGCAGCAGGTCGGTCTCCGCGGCCGTCAGCTCGCGTGCGCCCGGCACGGCGGCGGTGGCGCACAGGTGGATGAACCACTCGACCTCGACGTGGAGGCGAGCGCGGTTGAGCGCCGGCTCCGACAGGTGGTCCACGAGGGCCGATGCGGCGGCCCGGTAGCGGCCGTCGAGCGGTCCGAGCGCCACGGCGGGCTCGAGCGCGGCGAACGAGGTCATGGAGGCGGGGTCCCAGGCGGTCACGGCGCCCATTGTTCCACGCCCCCAGGGCGCTCGCGGGTGGGCGTCGTCCACAGCGGCGCCGCCGTCAGCGACGGAGCTCGGAGCGCCTTCCTAGCGTCGAGCCATGACCGAGCCCGCGCCTCTCGCCGCCCCGATCCTGTACCTGCCGGTGCACCACCTCGCCCAGGCGGAGGCCTGCGTGGCCGATGCGCGCGCGGCCCTTGCGCGGGCGTCCGAGGTGACCTGGGTCTCGGCGGTCGGCGACCGGTATCGCGCCGAGCTCGCCCACCTCGAGGCGCGCGTGCACGCGCTCGCCGCCGCGATCGACCACGCCCGCGACCGGCTCACGCGCGCCCGCTGGGCGGCTCACGCGCACGGACAGCTGTGACCCAGCCCGACATCAGCGACGCGCCCCTGCGCCTCAACGTCTACGGCGGCGCGGGCGGCACGCAGGCCGTCACGGAGGACCTCAAGGCGGCCTCCCGCGTCCTCGGCGCATCCTCGGAGGACCTCGTCGAGGCAGGCCGCGCCCTGCTGCTCGCAGCCCTCGCGTTCGAGGACGCGCACCGGCTCGCGCTGCCCGAGGTCGCGCCGCACGTGTGGGACGCCCGCGAGGCCGCGGTCGAGGCGCGCGACGGCCCGCACGGGGCGGCGGTCCTCGCGCGGGAGGCGGAGGAGATCGGCGTCCGCGTCGGCGAGGTCGCCCGCATCCTCCTCGAGCGCGAGGACGCGGCCCGTTCCCACGTCCCGACCTTCGTGCACCTGGCCTGGACGCTGCGCGACGCCGTCGACACTCGGGTGTGGGTCACGCGCTCGGCGGCCGCGCTCGCCTGGAGCGCGAGCCCCCTCGGCATCATCGCCGGCGCGGTGGGCACGGACCCCGTGCGCGAGGCGCTCGCGCCCGACGACCCGGTCCCGACGGCGGGCTACTTCCACAAGAACGTCACCGAGCTGCTCGCCGTCACCCTGCGCCGGCGCGGGTGGTACGAGCCGATGCGCGAGCGCCTACGCGCCCTCACCCGGTGGGTCGACCACCTCGCCGGCGAGCCCGACCTCGTGGGCGTCGAGCCTCGCCCGCGCCCCGACGCCGACCCCGTGCGCTCGCTGGCGGACCTCGGCACCCTGCTCGCCGAGCTCGACGCGATCCACCCCCGCGAGGTCGCGGTCGACCGCGTGGTGCAGGCCGACGGCACGCTGGCGTGGATCGTCACCATCCCCGGCACCGCGGACACCGTGGGGGCCAACCCCGAGGAGTTCGACATCGAGGCGAACGTCGCGGCCGTGGCGGGTGACCCCTCGGAGGCCGGCGACGTGGTCCTGGCGGCCATGGCCGAGGCGGGCATCGCCCCGGGCGAGCCGGTGATGCTCGCAGGCCACTCCCAGGGCGGCATGCTCGCGGCCGACATCGCGCTCGCCGCGTCCGAGACGGGCAGGTACGACGTGAGGTCCGTGCTCACGATCGGTGCCCCAGCGGCGGCGATCGGCCACGCTCCGGACGTCCAGTACCTCCACCTCGAGAACGCGCCCGACCCGACGCCCGGCGCCGACGGCGCGCTCAACCCCCTCGGGCCCCACGTCACCGTGGTCGCCTTCGACAGCCGGGCCACCGAGGACCGCGCTCTCGCCGAGCGGTCCCGCACGATCGTCGGGGCGCACCACGCGACCACCTACGCCGCGGCGCTCGCGGCTGCCGACCGCCACCGCAGCGCGTCGCTGACCCACTGGAAGCAGCAGTCCGCGCCGTTCCTGTCAGGCGAGTCGACACGCACCCATTACGGGCAGCTGCACGAGCCCGCCGGAGGTCCCCCGGCCGGCGCCGGAGCGACGGCCTCAGCGGCGCAGCAGGTCGAGCCGTGCCGACCCGCGGGAGCCGTGGGCTCGCGCACCGCGGACCTGCCGCGGCTGGCCGAGCCTAGTCTCGGCGGGATCCCACCAGCGCGCCCATGATCGCCGTGGCGATCGAGATGACGAGCGCGGCGAAGAGGGTCTGCCAGAAGCCACCGATCGACAGGTTGACGAAGTCGACCTGCTCCGAGATCCACGCGGTGAGCCACAGGATGAACCAGTTGATCACCAGGGCGAACAGGCCCAGCGTCAGGATCGTGATGGGAAGCGCCAACACCTTCAGCACCGGCTTGACGATCGCGTTGAGCAGCGCGACGACGGCGCCGAGCGCCAGGAACGCGAGGACGCGCGTCCACCACTCCGCCTCGCCGCCGGTGACGGCCAGCTCGAGCGGCAGGAGCGTCGCGATCCAGATGGCCACGGCGGACACGATGACGTTGAGCAGGAACTTCATGGCGAGCAGTCTTCCACAACGCCGCGTGGCCCCGAAGGTGCCGGACGGCCGCGGCACCTGCCATCCTTGGGTGCATGGATCGACCCGCCGCCCGTCCCGAGCCCCGCCCCGCGGTGGCCGCCCTGCCGCGCTACGTCCCGGGCGCCCGCGGCGCCGCGGACGGCCCGCCGCCGGTGAAGCTGTCCTCGAACGAGAGCCCGTACCCGCCCCTGCCGTCGGTCGCGCAGGCCGTCGCGGCCGCGGGCGAGGTGGCCCACCGCTACCCCGACATGTTCGCGGTCGAGCTGCACGAGCGCATCGGCGCCTTCCTCGGCCTGAGCGCGGAGTCCGTCGCCGTGGGCGGAGGCTCGGTCGCGGCGCTCCACCACGTCCTCCAGGCCTACACCGGCGCCGGCGACGAGGTGATCTTCGCGTGGCGCAGCTTCGAGGCATACCCGATCCTCACGCAGGTGGCCGGGGCCACCGCCGTGCCCGTGCCGCTCACCGAGGACGGCCGCCACGACCTCGACGCGATGGCGGCCGCGATCACTGAGCGCACCAAGGTCATCCTGCTGTGCTCGCCCAACAACCCCACGGGCCCGACGCTGCGCACCGCCGAGGTCGAGGGCTTCCTCGCGCACGTGCCGAGCCGGGTGCTGGTGGTGCTCGACGAGGCGTACGTCGAGTTCGTCCGCGACCCCGACGTGATCGACGGGCGCGCGGCGCTCGACCGCCACCCGAACCTGCTCATCGCCCGCACCTTCTCGAAGGCGTACGGACTGGCCGGGCTTCGCGTCGGCTACGTCGCCGGCGACGCCGAACTCATCGCACCGGTCCGCTCGTGCGTCACCCCGTTCTCGGTGTCCGCGCCGGCCCAGACCGCGGCGATCGTCTCGCTCGACGCTCGCGACGAGCTGCTGGAGCGCGTCGAGGCCGTCGTCGCCGAGCGCGGACGGGTGGCCGATGCGCTCGCCGAGCTCGGGTGGACCGTCCCCGACCCGCAGGGCAACTTCGTGTGGCTCGCCGCGGGCGAGCGCACCGCCGAGATCGCCGCGGCCCTCGCCGCCGCGGAGCCCGCGGTGCTCGTGCGCCCGTTCGCCGGGGAAGGGATCCGGGTCACGATCGGCACCCGCGACGAGAACGACGCCATGCTCGCGGCGCTCGCGTCGCTCGGGGCGAACGCGAGCTGACGTGGTCGCAATTCTCGTTCTCGGGCACGCCGCTGGTAACGTGGTCGCGCCTGTGTCCCGCGGGAATCTCCGCTGAGGACCTGTTTCCAAGGAGACGTGTGACTTCCACCGACCTCGAGGCGCTGGCGAGCGAGAACGGCCTGGAGCGCGTCGGCGCTCGGCCGCCGCTGCACCGCTACCTCGCCGACGCCTGGCGTCGCCGCGACTTCGCGGCCACCCTCGCGCGCTACCGCCTGCAGGCGTCGATGTCCGAGAACCGCCTCGGCATGGGCTGGGTCGTGCTCCGGCCCATCCTCAACGCAGCGCTGTTCGGCACCATCTTCGGCATCATCATGCCCTCGGACACCAGGCCCGATAACTTCGTACCGTTCCTCGTCGTCGGCTTCTTCATCTTCGAGTACTTCTCGAAGAGCCTGTCCGGCGGCGCGAACTCGATCGTCGGCTCCAAGTCGCTGGTCAGAAGCCTGACGTTCCCGCGCATCCTGCTGCCGGTCGCGATCGTCATTCGGCAGTTCCTCGAGCTGATCCCCATGCTCATCGTGATGATGGTGATCCTCATCCTGCTGGGCGAGCCCATCACGTGGTGGTGGCTCATGCTGGTCCCCGTCATGCTGCTGATGACGATGTTCAACGCCGGCATCGCCCTCATCACCGCGCGCCTCACGGTGCACGTGCGGGACCTGTCGCAGATCATCCCGCTGGTGTCCCGCGTGGTCTTCTACACCTCGGGCATCTTCTTCGACCTCGAGCGCGTGCTCGCGGACCAGCCCGACCTGCTGATGCTCGCCCGCCTCAACCCGGTGCACGACTTCATCGCGCTGGTGCGCGGCTACATGGTCTCGGGCAACCCCATCGAGCCGTTCATGTGGTGGATCGCGATCGCCTCCGCCGTCGTGACCTTCACCTTCGGCATCGTGTACTTCTGGAAGGCCGAGGAGAGGTACGGACGTGACTGACACCGCGACCAGCCGCCCCACGGTGATCGTGGACGACCTCCACATCAAGTACAAGACCTTCGCCTCGGGCAAGGCCGCCAACTCCACCCGCGCGCTGCTGCAGCGTCAGCGCGGCGTGCGCGTCGTGCACGCGGTCAAGGGCGTGTCGTTCGTGGCCCGCGAGGGCGAGTCGATCGGCGTCATCGGCCACAACGGCTCGGGCAAGTCCAGCCTCATGCGCTCGATCGCGGGCCTGCAGCAGCCGGCGAGCGGCAGCGTGTACGCGTCGAGCCAGCCCGCCCTGCTGGGCGTCAACGCAGCCCTGCTGGGCGACCTGTCGGGCGGCAAGAACGTCATCCTCGGCTCCCTCGCGCTCGGCCACTCGCGCGCCGAGGCCGAGGAGAACTACCAGGAGATCGTGGACTTCTCCGGACTCGAGGAGTTCATCGACCTGCCGATGAAGACCTACTCCTCCGGCATGGCCGCGCGCCTGCGGTTCTCGATCGCCGTGTCGCGCGACCACCGCATCCTGCTGGTCGACGAGGCGCTCGCGGTGGGCGACAAGGAGTTCCGCGCCAAGTCCGAGGCCCGCATCCGCGAGCTGCGCGACCAGGCCGGAACGGTGTTCCTCGTGAGCCACTCGATGCGCTCGATCCTCGACACCTGCTCGCGGGTCATCTGGATCGATCACGGCAACCTCAAGATGGACGGCGACCCCCAGGAGGTCGTCGACGCGTACCAGGCGTCGAAGAACTGACTCGGTTGCAACCTACGGTTCCGTAGCCTACGCTGGCGTAAGTTAGCGAAGGCGGGTGTGCGCACCCGCGGAACCTGGAGGCCCCGTGGACACCACTGGTCCGCTCTCCTCCGATGGCCTCGTCCAGCTCCTCACCCCGAGCGGCGAGCGCATCGGCCACGAGCAGTTCGACGCCTACGCGTCCCATCTGACCGCTCACGACCTGCGCGCGTTCTGGCGCGACATGACGGTGCTGCGCGCGTTCGACATGGAGGCCACGAGCCTCCAGCGCCAGGGCGAGCTCGGGCTCTGGGTGCAGTCGTGGGGGCAGGAGGCAGCCCAGATCGGGTCGGGCCACGCCCTGCGCGAGCCCGACTTCGTCTTCCCCAGCTACCGCGAGCACGGCGTCGCGCTGACCCGGGACGTCGACCTGGTCGAGATCCTGCGGATCTTCCGCGGCCTGCAGCACGGCGCGTGGAACCCCGCCGACCACGGCTTCCACCTGTACTCGCTCGTCATCGGCACCCACGCGCTGCACGCCACCGGCTACGCCATGGCGATGGACCGCGACGGGCTGGTCGCCAGCGGCACCCCGGCCGCCGACGGCGCGGTGGTCGCGTACTTCGGCGACGGCGCCACCTCCCAGGGCGACGTCAGCGAGGCGATGGTGTTCGCCGCGGTGAACAACGCGCCCGTCGTGTTCTTCGTCCAGAACAACCAGTTCGCCATCTCCGAGCCCGCCACCCGCCAGTCGCGCGTGCCCATCGCGGACCGCGGCAAGGGCTTCGGCATCCCCTCGGTGCGCGTCGACGGCAACGACGTGATCGCGAGCCACGCCGTCACACGCTGGGCGCTCGAGCACGCGCGGTCGGGGCAGGGCCCCGTGCTCATCGAGGCCTTCACCTATCGGCGCGGGGCCCACACGACCTCGGACGACCCGACCCGCTACCGCTCCAAGGCGCAGGAGGAGTACTGGGCCGAGCGCGACCCGATCGCCCGCCTCGACGCCTATTTGACCAGCACCGGCGAGCTGACCGACGAGTTCCGGGCCCAGGTCGCCGCCGAGTGCAAGGCGCTCGGCGAGCGCACCCGCACCACGGTGCGCAGCTGGTCCAAGCCCGCCACCGCCACGATGTTCGACCACGTCTACGCCCTGCCCCACGCCACCGTGGAGGCCGAGAGGGCGTGGTTCGAGCGCTACGAGAGCTCCTTCGAGGACCTGGAGGCCGCACGATGACCGCCACGATCGAGCGGCCCTCAGCGGGCGCATCGGCCCTTCCGCCCGCCCCGACCACGCTCACGATGGCGGGCGCGATCAACGCCGGGCTGCGCGCGGCGATGGACCGCGACCCCAAGGTCCTGCTCATGGGCGAGGACATCGGCGCGCTCGGCGGCGTGTTCCGCGTCACCGACGGGCTCCACAAGGACTTCGGCGACGACCGCGTGATCGACACCCCGCTCGCGGAGTCCGGCATCGTCGGCACCGCGATCGGCATGGCGATGCGCGGCTACCGCTCCGTCATCGAGATCCAGTTCGACGGCTTCATCTTCCCGGCGTACGACCAGATCACCACCCAGCTCGCGAAGATGCACTACCGGTCGCAGGGCCAGATCACGCTGCCGATCGTCATCCGCGTGCCGTTCGCGGGCGGCATCGGCGCGGTCGAGCACCACTCCGAGAGCCCCGAGGCGCTGTTCGCGCACACGGCCGGCCTGCGCATCGTCTCCCCGGCGACGCCGCAGGACGCCTACGACCTCATCCAGCAGTCGATCGCGTGCCCCGACCCCGTCATGTTCTTCGAGCCCAAGGCCCGCTACTGGGACAAGGGCGAGGTCGACACCAGCCGCGTCACCGCCCAGCTCGACGCCGCCGACGGCGAGGCCGCCGGCACCGCGGAGATGGCTCGCGCCCGCGTCGCTCGCGAGGGCTCCGACCTCACGCTGGTCGCGTATGGCCCGACGGTGAGGCTCGCGCTCCAGGCCGCCGAGGTGGCCGCGAAGGACGGCGTCGACGCGGAGGTCATCGACCTGCGCTCGATCTCCCCGCTCGACTCCGACGCGGTGGTGCGCAGCGCCAAGCGCACCGGTCGCGTGGTCGTCGTGCACGAGGCCCCCACGAGCTTCGGCTCGGGCGCCGAGCTGTCCGCGCGCGTCACCGAGCAGGCCTTCTTCCACCTGCACGCGCCTGTGCTCCGCGTCGGCGGCTTCCACACGCCCTACCCTGGAGCCACGTTCGAGCACGACTACCTGCCCTCGCTCGATCGCGTCCTCGACGCGGTCGACCGGGTCATGCAGCACTAAGGAGCGCGCGTGCCCACCTTCCAGCAGTTCACCATGCCCGATGCGGGCGAGGGCCTCACCGAGGCGGACATCATCACGTGGATGGTGGGCCCCGGCGACACGGTCGAGGTCAACCAGCCCATCGTCGAGATCGAGACCGCGAAGTCCCTGGTCGAGCTCCCGTGCCCGTTCGACGGCGTCGTGTCCCGGCTGCTCGCCCAGGAGGGCGAGACGGTGGACGTGGGCGCGCCCATCCTCGAGGTGGACGTGGACCCGAACGGCGAGGCACCGGCGGAGCCCGCGCCGTCCGCGGACGCCGCGACCGCTCCCGCTGCTGCACCGGCTGCGGCGCCCGCGAGCCCTGCCCACGACGTTCCCGCACAGGACGCGCCCGTCCCCAGCGCCGATGCGGCCGCCGGGTCGAGCTCGGACGAGGGTTCGGGTGCGGTGCTCGTGGGGTACGGGGTGCGTGCCGGGTCCGCGCAGCGACGCCCGCGCAACGCCGATGCGCTCGAGCCCGTCGGCGGCGCGCAGGACCTGGGCGACTACCCGGTCCTCGCCAAGCCCCCGGTGCGCAAGCTGGCGCGCGACCTCGGCGTCGACCTCACCACCGTCACGCCTTCGGGCCCCGGCGGCCTGGTGACGCGCGAGGACGTCGAGCAGCATGTGAAGGCCACCGCGGCCCAGACGCTCGCCACCTACCCCGGCGACGACCAGCCGTGGCTCGAGACCGGCACGACCCAGGGCGACGGCCGCACCACGCGCGTGCCGGTGAAGTCGGTGCGCAAGCGCACGGCGGAGGCCATGGTGCAGTCCGCCTTCACCGCGCCCCACGTCACCGAGTTCCACACCGTCGACGTCACCGAGACCATGAACCTGGTCGCGAAGCTCAAGCAGGACCGCGACTTCCAGGACGTGCGCGTGACTCCGCTGCTGATCGTCGCGAAGGCGCTGCTGCTCGCGGTGCGCCGCCACCCGGAGATCAACGCCGCGTGGGACGAAGACGCGCAGGAGATCGTCTACAAGCACTACGTCAACCTCGGCATCGCCGCGTCCACGCCGCGCGGCCTCGTCGTGCCGAACATCAAGGACGCGCACCGCCTGCCGCTGCACGCGCTCGCGGTCGAGCTCCAGCACCTCACCGCCGAGGCGCGCGCGGGCAAGCTGCCTCCCGCCGCGATGACCGACGGCACGATCACCATCACGAACGTCGGCGCGCTCGGCATCGACACCGGAACCCCGATCCTCAACCCTGGCGAGGCCGCGATCCTCGCGTTCGGCGCCGTGCGCCAGCAGCCGTGGGTCCACGAGGGTGAGATCAAGGTCAGGTGGGTGACGCAGCTCGCGCTGAGCTTCGACCACCGCCTCGTCGACGGCGAGCTGGGCGCCCGCGTGCTGTACGACGTCGGCCGGGTCATGGAGGACCCGGCGCAGGGACTCGTCTGGGCGTGACCGGCTCCGGACCGGCGGAGGACCCGCCGGCCCTGGCCGTGCCCGTGCCCGCGACCGTCGACGGTCCGGTCGCGGTGCCCCGCGCGGGTGAACCGGCCCCGGAGGGTTCCGGCGACGCCGGCATCGGCCACGGCGCGCCGCCAGGCTCCAAGGGCCGCGTCGCGGTGCTGGGCTCGGCTCAGCTGGTCGCCGGCATCGGCGTCGCGTCGGCGGTGTCCGTGGGTGGCCTCCTGGCCGAGGCGATCTCGGGCACGGCCGCCTACGCGGGGTTGCCGCAGACCGGCAGCGTGCTCGGCGCAGCGCTCATGGCCGTCCCCCTCGCCCGTCTCGCGGGCCGCGCCGGACGCCGCCCCGCGCTCGCGCTGGGCTTCGCGCTCGCTGCGGTCGGCGCCGGGGTGGCGCTGACCTCGGCCGCCGTCGAGAGCCTCGTGCTGCTCGTGCTCGGCTGCCTGCTCGTGGGCGCCGGCATGGCCGCCGGCCTGCAGGCGCGTTTCGCCGCCACGGACGGCGTGGCCGACCGGCATCGCGGCGTGGTGCTGTCGATCGTGGTGTGGGCGAGCTCGATCGGCGCGATCCTGGGCCCCAACCTCATCGAGCCCGGCGCGGCGCTGGGGACGCGGCTCGGGATCCTGCCGCTCGGCGGCCCCTGGATCTTCGCGTGCGTGGCCCTGCTGATCGCGGCCGGCGTGGTGCTCGTGGGGCTGCGCGGGACGCGGCCCGCCACGCCGCCGGCGAAGAGGCGGATCCTCGACACCGTTCGCGCGACCTGGGCGCACCCGTCGGGACGGCTGGGCCTGGTCGCGATGGCCACGGGTCATGCCGTGATGGTGGGTGTCATGGCCATGAGCAGCGTCCACCTGCACGGCCACGGCTCAAGCCTGCGGTTCATCGGCCTCGTCATCAGCGCGCACGTGGCCGGGATGTATCTACTCGCTCCCGTGTTCGGCTGGCTCGCGGACCGCCGCGGAGCCGGCTGGGTGGTGGGGCTCGGCGCGGTGACGCTGCTGGTCGGGTGCGCGGGCACCGCGGCGTCCGGTTGGGTGGACGCCGGGCACGGCTCGCACCGCACCGCGGAGGCGCTCGCGACGGCGGGACTCGTCCTCATCGGCCTCGGCTGGTCCGCGGTGACCGTGGCGGCCGCGACGCTCATCGCGGTGCTGTCGCACCACGGCCGCGCCGCGCCCACGGACGTCCAGGGCGTCGCCGACCTCACCATGGGACTGGCGGGCGCGACCGCCGGGATCCTGTCGGGCGTCGCCCTCGCGGGTCTGGGCTACGCCGGGCTCTCCGCGGCGGGGGCGATCCTGCTCCTCCCGCTCGTCGCGCTGCTCGCGAGCGGAAGGCGCGCGCGACGGCGCGGTGACGCTGCCGGCGAGCCCGCGAAGGTCTAGCCTGGCCGCATCCGCGAGGAGGGGCCCATGTCCGAGCAGCCCGAGCACCGCACCAGCTGGATGCCCGACGCGCCCTCGGGCCTGCCGCCGGTGGACCCCCCGGAGCCCACCGCGCCGTCCGCGACGGCGCCGCCTGCCGCGCCCACGCCCGCGCCACGTCCCGCCTACGCGGCCGACGACGCCCCCGTCATCGGCAGGCGCGCGCACGTGGCGACGGGCCACCACCAGGAGCAACGCTGGGGCCCCGACCGCTCGCGCGAACGCAACGCCAGCGCCGTCATCGGCATCGCGCTGTCGGGCATCGGGCTGGCCTCGCTCGCCTCGTGGTTCGCCAGCATCCAGACGCCGCTGCTGCTCATCCTCGGCGCGGCCATCGGCGGCATCGTCATGGGGCTGCGCGGCTGGGCCTCCGCACGCAACGGGCTCGCGACCAACGGCGCCCTCGGCATGTGGGCGGCCGTCCTGGGAGGTCTGACCATCCTCGGCGTCATCGGCGTCTACGTGCTGGTCATCTTCGCCCTCAGCCAGTGGGTCTGACCGCGCCTCCCGAGCAGGTGCCGGCTCGGCGAACCCCGGACCTCGGCATCCGGGCCCGGGATGCGAGAGCATCGCTCCATGGCGCTCATCAACTGGTCGTCCGCGGACCGCACCGACCTCGCCCGGATCGCTGCCGAGGTGCTGAGCTGGGAGCGCTCGGTCCCTGACTCGCCGCTCTACAGCGCCTTCGCGCTGGGCATCGCCGAGGACCCCGACCTGCTGCGGCTGGTCGCCCGCATCGACAACGTGCCGCCCATGAACCTGCTGCTCGGGGCCGTCAAGCTCACCCTCAGCAGCGCCGATGCGCTCGCGGCCTGGTACCCGCACCTCACCTCGCAGGCGCGGCCGGCGGGTGACGCGGCGTTCGCGGCGTTCCGCGACCACGTGCTGTCACGGGCGGACGAGCTGCTCGCCATCGCGGCGACCCACCGCACCCAGACGAACGAGACCGCGAGGGCCGCGGTGCTGCTGCCGTGGATCCCCACCGAGGTGCCGGTCCACGCGATCGACCTGGGCGCATCGGCCGGGCTGAACCTGTGCCTGGACCGCTTCTCCTACGCCTACACGGGAGACCGTGCCGCCCGGCTCGGTCGCGGCGAGCCGCGCCTGGACTGCGAGGTGCACGGCGACATCGCGCTGCCAACTCGACTGCCGGAGCTCGCGAGCCGCACCGGCATCGACCTCTCCCCGATCGACGCGACCGACCCCGACGCCGCCGCGTGGCTCGAGGCGCTCGTCTGGCCGGAGCACCAGGACCGGCTCGAGCGCCTGCGCGCCGCGATCGAGGTGCGGCGGTCCGTGGACGTGCGCATGGTGGCGGGCGACGCCGCGACCGCGCTCGCCGACGTCGTCGCGGCGCTGCCGCCCGGCGCCGTGGTCATCTGGCACACCATCGCGCTGTACCAGGCGCCCCCGCCGGTGCTCGCGGACATAGACGCGGCCGTGGCGGCCGCCGCGCGTACGCGAGAGGTGGTGCGCATCGGGTTCGAGCCCGTCACGGCGGGGCAGGATCCGGAGATTCGCGTCGGCCCGGTCTTCGCCGATGCTCCGGTCGTCGCACGGGCGCATCCGCACGGCCGGTGGCTTCAGTCGGCGGCGTGACCGCCGATAAGGCAGGTAGGAGCAGTTTCGGGGCGGTTCGGCTACCGTGGCTCCTGGACGGCATTGCGCTGAGGGAGCCGGTGTCACAACATACGCGGGCAAGGGAGGGCACGTGACGGACGGTCGCGCGCAGTGGAGTTCAGGTCGACGGTGGACGGCGGGGCTCCTCGCGTTGCTGATGGCGGGCGCGACCACGGTCGTCGCCTCGACGTCAGCGTCCGCGGCGATCCAGGAGGCGGGCCTCTCGATCGAGAAGACCGGACCCTCCGGGGACGACCTCCCGCTCGAGCCTGGAGTGCCGTTCAACTACGTCGTCACCGTCCAGTGCTCGTACCCGATCCCCAACTCGGGCTGCTACGACGCCGTCATGACGGACACGATCCCCGAGCCGTTCGAGCTCGCAGGGACGCCCACCGTCGTGTCCGACGGCAACTCGGCGGACATCGAGACCAGCGGCAACGACGTGACCGTAACGTTCGACACCACGTTCCTCAACCCGACCGACCCGGGCTCCGGCATGCTGGGCGGAACCATCGCGACCATCACGATCCCGGTGGTGGTCCCCGATGACGTCGACTACGACTACGACGGCGACACCATCGTCAACGAGGCACAGTTCGACGCGTCGAACCCCGACACGGACCCCGTCTCCGACTCCCACGACGTCACGCTCGACGTGCCGCTCGTGGTGGACACCGACGTCACCAAGTCCTTCGCGCCTGACGAGTCGACGGCTCGCGAGGGCGAGCCGACGGTGATCTCCATCGAGGCCTCGAACCAGTCCGAGACCGGGGTCGACTCGCTCGTCATCACCGATCCCGCGCCCGGCTCTGGCAGCACGACGTTCGACTACCTCGCGCTCGACTCGATCACGGTGACCGACATCCCCGCGGGCGCGGACGAGATGACGGTGTACGTCGACACGGGCAGTGGCATGGAGCCGGTGGGCGCAGCCATCGACGTGAACCCGCCGGACACGCCGTACGTGATCTCCCTCGCGGGCGTTGACCTCGAGTCCGTGGTGGGCATCCAGATCGAGTTCACGGACACCGACGGCTCCCACATCGAGGAAGGCGCCACCGCCGGCGTCGACGTCGGCATGGTGCAGCGCGACCCGGGCGAGCTCACCGACAACGTGACGGTGGAGAACACCGCCGGCTCAGAGGTGAGCCGCGACGATGTGCCGGCAACGGACACCGGCGACGCGACCTACGACATCACCACCAACATCCCCTCCGTCACCGCGGACAAGAGCTTCACGCCGAACCAGGTGCTCCACGGCGACTCCTCGACGGCCACCATCACCGCGGGCGTCGCCGAGCCGCTCGACGTCGACACCCTCACCGTCACCGAGCCCACCAACACGGTGTTCTCGGACGCGATGAGCTTCGAGGGCTTCGTCAACCCCATCACCTTCCCCGAAGGTGCGGAGCAGGCCACGATCACCTACGACGCGGGCGGCACCTTCGGGCCGTTCACCCCGGGCCAGGACGTGCCGCTTCCCGCGGACCTCGACGCGGTCGAGTCCTTCTCGATCACGTTCGAGGACACCAACGGATCCGGCATCGTCGCCGGCGGCACTCCGGCGTCGATCCCCTTCACGGTCGGCACCGACCCGAACGACACCGCCGAGGTGACCCCCCTGCCCAACGAGACCACGGTCACGGGCACCACCTCGGACGGCGTCAACGGTGTCGCGACGGGTGACGACACGCTGTACGCGTTCGAGGAGCACATCGACTCGACCACGTCCAAGTCGATCTCGCCCAGCACGATCACCGGATGGGACAACGAGTGGATCGTCATGCAGCTCTCGGGAGGCACCGCAGGTGCTCCCGACGGCGGAAGCACGGACGACCCCTACTCGTCGATCCCGTCCCAGCAGATCGTCATCAGCGACCCCGCGAACCCCGACCCGGACAACCCCGATCCGTTCTGGGAGGCGTTCCACCCGACCCAACTCGTGGACATCAACATCCCGGCGAACGCCTCGCTCACGGTGAACTACTGGGACGGCGACGAGTGGGTGTACCTCGTGGGTCCCATCGACGGCGCCACCACGTACTCCGTCAACATCGACGACCTGCCTGACCCGGCTCCCACCCCTGAGGAGATCGGCGGCCTGCAGTTCCAGTACGACTACACCGGCTTGGACGGTGCCGGATTCCCGCCCGGCGAGACGTTCCAGCCGAACGTGGTGATGAACTTCGACCGCGACAACGCGGACACGTCGGCCTGGGACAGCGATCTTCCCGCGCAGTTCACCAACTGCGTGACGGCCTCGGCCAATGACGGTGGGGAGACCTCCTCCGGAGACGCCCCGCCGGCGTGCGACGACGTGAACGTGCTGGAGCCGGACCCGGACGGCTCAGGGCCCACGATGGACAAGAGGTTCGTCAACCCCGACGGCTCGGAGGATCCGAGCATCCCCGCTCGGTCGCACCAGACGACGACGGCTCGGCTGCAGTGGTCGACCGGCGGCACCTCGGGCGTGGAGGCCCTCACGCTCTCCGACGAGGCCGGCGCTCCTGTGACGCCGCTGACGAGCTCCTTCTACGACGAGTTCGACCTGATCCAGGTCGGTCCCATCACCGCGACGTCGGATCCGCTCATGCAGTACGACGCGGTGGACGCGGTGCTGATCTCGGACGGCACGACGTGGACCGCGATCGGCCCCTGTGGCGAGCTCGATGGTGCATACGTGGACGCCTGCGCCGGCACGCTGCCGGCGATCGAGCTGAGTCCCGAGCAGCAGGCCAGCACGGTCGGCGTCCAGGTCGTGTACGTCGAGTACGAGGAGGCTCGTGGAGCCGTGACGGCTCCGCCGGTCGGCTCGGGCGTCGCTCGCTCGAGCGCCGAGGACGGCCGAACCCTCGACCTCACCTTCCGCGTGCGCGACTGGCTGCGCTCGAGCCCCGACCCGCTGGTGCCTGTCGACGGACTCGAGGTCTACAACGTCGCCGGCGAGAACGGCGTGGTGCGCGACGTCGCGTCGGCATCCTCCGAGTACGCGACGGGCGACCCGGTCACCGTCACCGACGGCACCGAGATCGTCATCACGAGCCCGGACCTCGCGGTCGCCACCACGAAGACCTGGGACGGCTCCCCGGTGGGCATCCCGCCGCTCGCGACTGCGCTCTCGGACTACCCGACGACCGGCGTCCGGCTCACCGTGCGGAACGACACCTCCATCGTGTACGTGGATGAGCTCCGCCTCACCGATCGCCCCACGTTGGGCCGTCCCGACGACGACCCCGAGTTGCTCATGCCTGACGTCTTCGACCTCGCGGCGATCCAGGCGATCACGATGCCCGCGGGCGCGGACTCGTTCACGCTGACGCTCTTCGACGACGCGGGCGACGTCCACCTGCAGACGTCGGATGTCGCGGTGGCACGCGCCTGGAGCCCCACCGAGCTCGCGCCGGTGGTCGGGCTCGAGCTGGTGTTCCACGGCCGGAGCGAGCCGAGCGACGGATCGGGCAACCCGACCACGGCCGGCATCGCGCCGCAGGCCGTCGGCGGCATCACCATGATCGAGCGGCTGCGCGCCGTCGACCGGTACCGCGCTCCCCAGGGCGTGCGGGGCGACGACTACGAGGGTGAGCTCGTGCACAACACGGCGACCGGTGTGGTCGACGACGCGGGCCGCAACCCCGCGGTCGACGGCGAGCCGCCTTCGCAGGACGCCTCGGCTGAGGTGATGCTGGACCTCTTCGAGATCTCGATGCAGGTCACCAAGCAGTTCGGACCACTCGAGGGCCCCTCCGGCGGCACCTACCTCGAGGTCGAGCCCAACCGCGAGCCGTTCCTCATGACCCTGTCGGGCCAGCCCACCGAGGGAGCCCGGCCCAGGGTGATGGACGTGTCGGACCTCGACCGCACCTTCTGGAACGCCTACGAGTTCGTCGAGGTCGACGACGAGGCGTTCGTGCTGCAGCCGCCCATCGAGCAGGTGGAGATGTGGGTGTGCACCGGCGAGACCCTCACCGCGGACGATGCGGGGGTCATCTCCGGCGGCTGCCTGCGCGCCGCGAACCCCCTCAACAACACGGTCGACTACTCCGGAACGCTCCAGCTCGCAGGAGACGGCACCAACCCCTTCGCGCTGCCGACGGGAGTCGCGCCCGAGGACGTGCTCGGCGTGCTGTTCCGGTTCTCCAGCGACTCCGCGTGGGAGGACCCCTGGAACCCCTTCCAGACC
Organism: Demequina sp. NBRC 110056; assembly: GCF_002090155.1. GTDB lineage: Bacteria > Actinomycetota > Actinomycetes > Actinomycetales > Demequinaceae > Demequina. The sequence goes on from NZ_BBRM01000003.1 coordinate 21,866, forward strand.
ATCCCGATCGTCGTGCAGCGACGCGAGGAGATGGTGACGGGAGGGCCGCCGCCCACGGACCTGTCCGGCAACGATCCCGCCCCGGGCGAGGACCTGCCCGGCGTCTGGGTCAACACCGTGCAGGGCGCCATCACGGCGTACCTGGACGCGGGCGGCCCGCAGAGCGAGGGCGTCAACGCGATCGCCGACGACGACGACGCGGTCGTCATCTACCGGCACTCGGTGACCGCCGCCAACGTGGTCAAGACGCCGGACACCGAGTCGGAGGAAGGCGCGTCGCCGCTCAACCTCACCGGGCCGACCGAGTTCACGCTGGAGTTCGAGAACACCGGCGACACCCCCATCTTCAACCCGGTGTTCACGGACGAGATCCCCTCCGACGGAGAGGGCACCCTGCTGTTCGTGGACCCGGAGCCGGCGCTCAGCGGAGACAGCCCGTACGGCTTCGACCGCGCGGACACCGGAGAGGACCTGCCCGTCGGGTGGAGCGAGCTTCCCGAGGACGAGTCGCTCATCACCGTCACCCCAGACCCGGCACCCGAGGGTACGACGGAGATCTCCTTCTCCTTCCCGGACGGTTACGCGCTCGGAGTCGGCGACACCTACACCATCACCATCTTGATGTACCCGCGTGCCGGCCTGTCGCCCGACGCGACAATCATCAACAACGCGGTGATCGAGGGCGACCGGCCCTTCGACTACTGCGGTCCGGGACCGTACGACCCGCTGACGCCCGGAATCCTCGACACCTGCGAGGGAGACGCCACCAACTCGGTGGCGGCCGGCGGAGCGCTCCGCTCGGGCAAGTTCGTCCGCGCGGGCACCGAGGACGAGCCCGACGACTCGCTCGGAGAGATCAACACGCTCGACCCGAGCGCGGAGTGCGAGCCCTACGACGGCACCTTCAACGACGGCTTCTTCGCACTGCCGTGTGTGCCGCGGACCGCTCCCGGCCAGACCGAGACCTGGCGCCTGGTGCTGCGCAACACGGGCAACGTTCCCCTGAGCCAGATCATCGCGGTCGACCGGTTCCCCGACGTGGGCGACGGCACCGCGCTGAACCCGGACTTCCCGCGCGGTTCCCAGTGGGCGCCGGTGCTCACGAGCCCGATCTCCGGCTCGGGAGGCAACGAGTCCGCAGTCCTCACGGTGTACGTCACCGAGGATCCGGAGCCGTGCACCGAGGTCATCGAGCACTCCGGAGACTGTGGGGGATCGTGGACCCTGCTCGAGGACTGGTCGGGCGATCCGGCCGACCTCACCGGTTCCATGTACATCGCGGACTTCCCGGAGGGTCAGGAGCTCGAGCCGACCGACGTCGTCTGGATCGACGTCGAGACCACGACGCCTGCGACTGCTCCCGAGCTGACCGACCCGGCGACCGCGACGGCCGATCCGATCGCGTGGAACACCGTCGCGACGTCCGCGACCACGGACGACGGGACGAACCTGCTCGCCACCGAGGGCAACGCCGCGGGCGTGGCGCTCGCGACCGGAGCGATCGAGTTGAACAAGGAGGTGACTGGCGACGGCGCTCCGGACTTCGCGCCTGACGAGTTCGAGGTCACCGTGGTGTGCACCTCGCTCGGCGAGGAGGTCTACCGCAACACGTTCGACGTCGACCTCACCGTGGACCCGAGCGTGCTCGTGGACAACTTGCCGTACCAGGCGGAGTGCACCCTCGAGGAGGCTGACTTCGGTCAGTACACCGTCACCCTCGACCCGGAGACGGTGGTCGTGCCCGACGGCTCCGTCGCGCCGGCGACCATCACCATCACCAACGACTACCCGCTCGCCTCGCTGCGGCTCACCAAGAGGGTGATCGGCGACGGCGGCGGCACCACGGTCGACCCCGACCTCGCGGGTCCGTTCCAGATCGCCGTCCTGTGCCGCTACCTCGGAGACTTCGTCGTCGCGGACGCCGCGACCGGCGTCACCAACCCCGATGCCTTCCCCAACCTCATGGTGGTGTCGCTGGGCCACGAGGACTCGATCGTCCTCACAGGCCTTCCGGCAGGCGCCGAGTGCGTCGCGGGCGAGATCGACCCGCTGGACGCGAACCGGGTGGGCGTCGCATGGGACGCCGGTGGCGTCACAGGCGCGAACGTCTACGACGCCGACGAGTCCCCGCTGGTGTCGGACATCTTCACCCTGGTTCCGGATGACCCGCAGGGCGATGAGCCCCCCGCCACGCAGAACGACGTGCTGGTGGTGAACCAGTACGCCGAGGGCAGCATCCAGCTGCTGAAGGTCGTCGACGGTCCCGCCGGCGACGAGCACCTCGACGACACCTTCACCGTCGACGTCTACTGCACCTTCCAGCCCACGTCGCCCGAGGACGCCGAGCCGGTCGTGTCGTACGACGGCCCGGTCGACCTCACCCCGGGGGTGCCGGTGAGCATCGACGGCATCCTGGTCGGCTCGGAGTGCACCGTCACCGAGAGCGTCACCAACGGCGCGGACCAGTGGACCTTCGACCCCGCGACCGACCCCGCCAACCCCGACTCCGGGTTCGTCGTGGTCGACAACGACACCGAGGCGGTCGACGTCACGGTGACCAACCGCTTCGAGGCCCTCGTGGATCTCGACGTCACCAAGATCGTCGACGACACGCCCCTCAACGACGGCCAGGGCGGCATCCCCGAGGTGGGTCCGTTCGAGGTGACGGTCACGTGCATCTACGCCGAGGACACGCCCTACGAGCGCGAGATCCTCGCGGCCGGGTACACCTCGAGTCCGATGACCTTCGAGCTCATGGACGGCGACGTGCAGGTGCTCGAGGACATGCCCACGGGCACGGTGTGCACGGTGGAGGAGGTCGAGACCGCCGGCGCCATCGGCACGACGGTCGAGGCGGAGAACGCGGACGCCACCACCGGCGCCGTGGATGGCACGGAAACCGAGATCGTTCTGACGGAGGACGGCCCGCTCGGCGGCACCACCAACCACGTGACGTTCGTCAACGAGTTCCCGGTGGGCTCGCTCACGCTCGCGAAGGAGCTCACGGGCGACGGAGTCGCGGACCGCGGAGCCGGACCGTTCACGCTCCACGTCGAGTGCACCTCGCCGACGTTCGGCGTCGACACCTGGTCCGGCGACGTGATCCTCGGAGGCACCGAGCCGCTCACCGCGACCATCGAAGGCATCTTGGCGCCGTCGCTGTGCACGGTGACGGAGACCGACGACGGCGGCGCGGACGCCGTGTTCTTCTCGCCCGCGCTTCCGGGAGCACGCCAGAGCACGGTGCTCGTCACAGCCGACGCCCAGGCGCCGGTGACGGTCACGGTGACCAACCACTTCGAGCCGCTCGCCTCGCTCGAGGTCACCAAGGTCGTCGAGGAGACGGTCGCCGACCAGAACGGCCAGGTCCCCGACCTCGGCCCGTACGTGGTGGCCGTGGAGTGCATCTACGACCCGGGCGGCCCCAACGAGCACGAGGTCTACGCCGACGGCCACGGCCTGCTGCGGCCCATGGTCGCGCTGCTCGACGACGGCGAGACCGTGGTCTACACGGGCATCCCCGCGACGTCGGTGTGCACCGTCACCGAGCTCATCGACGGCGGCGCCGCGTCGAGCACGGTCACGGTGGCGAACGCCGATGGTGCGGGCGAGCCGGTCGACGGCACCGAGGGCGCTGTCGCGATCACGCCGAACGACGACGCGGACGAGGCGACCACCTTCGTGGTCGTGACGAACGCGTACGAGCCCGGCTCGCTGACCATCGAGAAGCAGCTCGCCGGCGATCCCGAGGCCTACGCCGACGCCGGCCCGTTCACCTTCTCGGTGGCGTGCACGTTCGCGCAGCCGGGCCGCGGCGCGGCTCCCACGTACACCGCGGACGTCGTGCTCGGAGGGGACGAGCCGCTGAGCGCTGGCATCGACGGCATCGTCGCGGGCTCCGAGTGCCTCATCACCGAGACCGATTCGGGAGACGCCGACGCCGTCACGATGACGCCCGCAGGCCCGGAGGCCGGCACGGCGCTCGTGACGATCGCCGCCGGCACCTCCGTGATGGTCACGGCCGTGAACACCTACGACGCGGTCCTGCCGCTGACGGGCTTCGACGGCTGGTGGATCGCGGTGATCGCGGGCGTGCTGCTGGTGCTCGGCGTGGTGCTGGTCGTCGTGAGGCGTCGCGGCAAGGAGTGAGCACCGGTGCGGTGTCGCGGGGAACGCCCCGCGACACCGCCCGAGCTCGGGCGGCCCTGCTCAGTCGCTGAGCGCCTCGCCCACGACGTCCTTGGCCGCCGCCTGCACCTCGGCGAGGTGCGCCTCGGACACGAACGACTCCGCGTAGATCTTGTAGACATCCTCGGTGCCGGACGGGCGCGCGGCGAACCACGCGTCGGCGGTGGTCACCTTGAGGCCGCCGATCGCCGCGCCATTGCCCGGCGCCTCGGTGAGCTTCGCGGTGATCTCCTGGCCCGCGAGCTCGGTGGCGCGCACCTGCGAGGGCGACAGCCTCTTGAGGGTGTCCTTCTCCGCCTTGGTGGCGGCGGCGTCGACGCGCGCGTACCAGGACTCGCCCAGCTCGTCGGTGAGCGCGGCGTGCAGCTGCGACGGCGTGCGCCCCGTCGCCCCGGTGATCTCCGAGGCGAGCAGCGCGAGGATGATCCCGTCCTTGTCGGTGGTCCACACGCGGCCGTCGCGGCGCAGGAACGAGGCGCCTGCCGACTCCTCGCCGCCGAAGCCGGTCGAGCCGTCGAGGAGCCCGGGCACGAACCACTTGAAGCCCACCGGCACCTCCTCGACCCGGCGGCCGATCTTCGCGCCCACCCGGTCGATGAGAGAGCTCGACACGAGCGTCTTGCCGATGCGCGCATCGTCCCTCCACTGCGGACGCGCCCCACCGTAGAGGTACGAGATCGCTGCGGCGAGGTAGTGGTTGGGGTTCATGAGTCCGCCGTCTCGGGTGACGATGCCGTGGCGGTCCGAGTCCGCGTCGTTGCCCGTCGCGATGTCGTACGGCGCGTCGGCGCCCTCCATGAGGTGACGCAGGCTCGCCATCGCGGACGGGGAGCTGCAGTCCATGCGGATCTTGCCGTCCCAGTCGAGCGTCATGAAGCGCCAGGTCGGGTCCACCTCCGGGTTCACGACCGTGAGGTTCAGGCGGTGCTCCTCGCCGATGGCGCCCCAGTAGTCGACGGCCGCGCCGCCGAGCGGGTCAGCGCCGATGCGCACGCCGGCGTCGCGGATCACGTCGAGGTCGATGACGCTCGGGAGGTGCTCGAGATAGAGCTTGAGGAAGTCGAAGCGCTCGGTCGTCTCGGCCGCGAGGGCCGCCGTGAGCTGCTTGCGGGACACCTGCTTCCAGGCGCCGCCGCGGAGGATCTCGTTGGCCCGGTTGGCGATCCAGCTCGTGGCATCGGTGTCCGCGGGTCCGCCGTGCGGGGGGTTGTACTTGAACCCGCCGTCGCGAGGAGGGTTGTGCGACGGCGTGACGACGATGCCGTCCGCGAGGCCCGCTCCGCCCGTCCGCAGGCCGGTGGGCGACACGGCGCCGTTGTCGACGAGGATCGCGAGCGATACCGCAGGCGTGGGCGTGTAGCCGTCGCGAGCGTCGATGCGCACCCGCACTCCCGCGGCAGCGAGCACCTCGAGAGCCGTGTCCTGCGCGGGACCCGACAGCGCGTGCGTGTCCTTGCCGAGGTAGAGGACGCCGTCCGTGCCCTGGGCGCGGCGGTACTCGACGATGGCCGTGGTCGTGGCGACGATGTGGGCCTCGTTGAACGCCGTGTCGAAGGCGCTGCCGCGATGGCCGGAGGTGCCGAACACCACCTGCTGGGCGGGGTCGGCGGGGTCGGGGACCTTGTCGAAGTAGTCGCCGAGGAGCTGGTCGACGTCGATGAGGTCTTGTGGCTGGGCGGGAGTTCCGGCGCGCTCGTGCATGGCTCCCACTCTTCCACCGAACGAGGCTGGCCGTCCATCGGTGGGTCGCCACGACACACGGGTCAGGTCGAGGTCACGGTCATGCCAAAGACTGGAAAAACCCCCCGGCTGGAGGGCTAGGCTGGGCACGTGGCAGCCCGGCGCACGACCAGCGCAACCCCGGAGCCTGCGGACGCCGAGGCGACGCAGGCTCCCAAGCCGCGCGCCAAGCCCGCCGTCAAGGTGACCAAGCGCACCAAGAAGACGAGCGCATCGGCCGCCCGGACGGACTCGCCGGCCGCGTCCGCCCGGAGGCGCGCCGTCGTCAAGCCCCAGGACCTCCACGCAGCCGCGGCGCTCATCGTCGCCCACAACCAAGCGCGGCGCATCGCCGCGACGGTGCGGGCCGCGCGATCCATCCCCGGCGTCGACCTCGTCCTCGTGGTCGACGACGCGTCGGGCGACAACACCCAGGAGCTCGCCCGGAAGGCTGGCGCGGTCGTGATCCGCCACTCGCACTACCGCGGCAAGAGCGCATCCGTGGAGACCGGTGCGTCGGTGATCGCCATGCGCGACGAACCCGGCCGGACGCCCCGCGCGATCCTGCTGCTGCCCGGAGGGCTCGGCCATCACGCCGTGGGCGCCGCACCGCTGGTCCCCGCGGTCGTCGAGCAGGTCGCGGACCTCGCGGTCGCGGTCACCGAGCACGACGACAAGGCGCTGAGCAACTCCGGCCGGCTCGCGCGGCGCGCGGTCGAGCACTTCTCCGGATGGGCCCCGCACGACCCGCTCGGACCCATCCGCTGCATCACCCGAGAGGCCTTCGAGGCGGCGGTCCCCCTCGCGCGCGGCGCGGGGCTCGAGGTGGCCATGACGCTCGACGTCCTGCATGCCGGCCTCACCGTCACCGAGGTCGAGTGCGACATCCGCCACCGTCCCGGCGGCAGCTCGCCGCGCGCGGCGGCCAAGCGCGCCACCCAGTACCGTGACGTCATGATGGCGGTGAGCGCGCGGCGCGTGCGGTCGGGGATGACCGGCGCGAGGGCCGCGGTGGGCCGCCGGATGAGCAGGCGCGGCGGCGACGGCACCGTCGAGGCGGCGAAGCGCGACGCTGCGGGCGACGTCGCGGCGCGGACGGAGACAGGGGAGGACCAGTGACCGACAGGCCCCGCTACGCCTTCCTGGGACCGGCCGGCACGTTCACCGAGGCCGCGCTGTACGCGATGGTCGGCGACGCCGACGTCGAGGCGGTTCCCGTCGTCGACGTTCCCGCGGCGCTGGGTGCCGTCCGCTCCGGCGAGGCGGACTACGCCGTGGTCGCGATCGAGAACACCGTCGAGGGCGGCGTGACCGCGACTCTCGACACCCTCGCCGAGGGTGCCCCGCTGGTGATCCTCGGGGAGACGGTGCTGCCCGTCGAGTTCGAGCTCGTCGCGCAGCCCGGCGTGGCGCACGGCGACATCCAGCGCATCACGGCGCACTCGCACGCGTGGGCGCAGGTGCGCCGGTGGGCCCACGTCACGATCCCGCAGGCCGTGTTCGTGCCCGCGTCGTCGAACGCCTCCGGAGCCCTGGCGATCGCCGCCGGCGAGCCCCTCGACGGCGTCGCCGTCGACGCTGCGCTCGCACCTCCCGGCACTGCCGAGCGGCTCGGCCTGACCCTCGTCGAGGCCCACGTCGCGGACAACCCTCACGCGGCGACCAGGTTCGTGCGCATCGGCCGCCCGGGCGACGTTCCCGCGCCCACCGGGCGAGACAAGACGACGCTGACAGTGCACCTGCCGACCGACCGCTCCGGCGCGCTGCTCGAGATGCTCGAGCAGTTCGCCGCGCGCGGCGTGAATCTGTCGCGCATCGAGTCGCGCCCGCGATGGGACCGCCCCGGCGAGTACTCGTTCTCGATCGACGCGCTCGGCCACATCGCCGAGGAGCGGATCGCCGATGCCCTCGCGGGCCTGCGCCGCACGTGCCCCCTGGTGGTGTTCCTCGGCTCGTACCCCGCCGTCGGCTCGGGCGCGACGGCGATCCCAGCGGGGATGACGGACGCGGCCTTCGACGAGGCGAGGGACTGGGTGGCGGGCCTGAGGAACGGCCAGGCCTAGCACCGCGGCCCCGTCGCTCCACGCCTTCTGCGCGATTTGGATCCATTTCGCTGGCCTGAGGGCTTAGGCCAGCGAGAATCAACCGCCAGCATTGGCAGCGAGGCGGAGTTTTCCACAACTCAGACATCAGGCCTGACCGGCGAGCCGAGAGCGTGCCTACCGTGCACACCATGACTCGACGACGTTCCGCGCCCGCGATTCGGTCCATGACCATAGCGATGCAATCGGCTCCTCTGCCATGGACGCGCGCCGTGTTGGAGGAGCGCTGGAGCGGAGCAACCTTGTCGGAGGCGATGCGCCGGGGCCTCGTCGCGCGTATCGCGCCGGGCCAGTACGCGCACCGCGACCACGTCGGCGATGTGAGTTGCCGCCTGCGCGCCGTGCGGACGTGGATGGCTCCGCACGGCGCTGTGTCTGGATTGGCTGGGCTCTGGCTGCGCGGCTGGCGAGTCGTGCGGCCCGAGCGCATCGACGTTACGCTTCCCCGTGACATCCGACTCTCGCGCCCACCGTATGTTGACACCTTCCGGACCGACGATGAGGTGGCACGGGTGGTCATAGCAGGTACGCCGACCGTGTCGGCTGAGGACGCGGCGCTCATGGTGTGGCGCCGAGCACGTCCAGAGTCTCGCCGAGGCTTGCTACTCGACGTCTTGCGCGACGGACCCGTCGAGGCGCGCGCCCTGCCCGCGCGCATCGACGCCACACGACGGCTGCCAGACCGCGCGGGACTCCTCAAGGTGGTCGCGCTCGCGCGTGAAGGTGTCCAGAGCATGCTCGAGTTCATCGCTGCAACGGAGGTCTTCCACGGACCAGAGTGGCGCGAGTGGGAGCGGCAAGCGCCGGTGCGGGCGGGGCACGCGGTGCTCCACCCGGACATGGTGCATCGTGCTGGAAGCGTTGCCATCGAACTCGACAGTGCGCGCTACCACTCTGACGACCAACAGCGCAGGCGCGACATCGAGCGGGATGCGCTTCTGGCCTCAGTTGGATTCATCGTCATCCGTCTCACCTGGGAGGACGTGACGCGCCGGCCAGACTGGTGCCGCGAGCGGGCGAGGCAGGCGTTGCGTGCGCGCCGAACCTAGCGCTCGAAGCTGCCAGTCGCCTGGCGGTTGATTCTCGCTGGTCTAAGCCCTCAGGCCAGCGAAATGGATCCAAATGGCGGGATTGGGGAGGACGCTACGTGGTGGGGACGCGGACCTTCAGGGCTCCCGGGTCCAGGAAGGCCGTGATCCGCGTCGCGCGGCCCAGCTCCTCGCCGTCCACCTGCACGCGCTCCGGCTGGGCCATGGAGATCTCGACCTTCTGCCCGGTCGCCGTGTCGATGCGCGACGCGCGCCAGGCCTGCAGGACCTCTGACTGCTTGATGCCGGCCCCCTGCGCGATGACGGAGCCGAAGAGGTCCGTCCAGCCCACGATGCCGGCGCGGGCGTCCAGCGTCGCGATGTCGAGGGTGCCGTCCGAGATCGAGGCATCAGGGATGAGCTGCAGACCGCCAGGGAGGCGGCCGGCGTTCGCGAGCAGCACGGTGCGCATCTCGTTGGTGACCGGCTCGCCATCGTCGATGGTGACGGTGGCGGTCATGCGCTTGTCGCCGAGGTGCTCGAGCGCGGCGAAGAAGTAGGCGAGCCAGCCCAGGCGCTTCTTGAGCGCGGGGTTGGCGCCCGCGACCATCTCCGCGTCGATGCCGGCGCCGGCCATCACGAGGAACAGGTGACGCCCGTCCTCGCCGTGCGCCTCGTTGGCGTGCTCGACGTCCATGTAGCCCACGTCGACGGCCCGATCGGCACCCTCGAGCGCCGTGCGCATGAGGGCGCTGGTGTCCGCCAAGGGCAGGTCGAGGTTGCGGGCGAACAGGTTGCCGGTGCCCATCGGCAGGATCCCCATCGCGACGCCCGTGCCGGCGAGAGCCTCGGCGACCGCGCGGACGGTGCCGTCGCCGCCGACGGCGACCACGACATCGGCACCCGCCTCGATCGCCGCACGAGCCTGCCCGGTGCCGGGGTCCTCCTCGGTCGTGGTGAACCACATCGGCTGCGGGAGGTAGCGGATCGCGCAGGCGCGCATCGCGCGCTCCTTGATCTCGGGGATGCCGTCCTTGCTGGGGTTGGCGACGAACGCCACGCGCTGCTTGTCCGGGTGGTCGAGGCTGAACGCGCCGGAGACGTTCGGGACGGCAGCGCGAATGCGGAGCAGACGTCGCCAGAACTTGGGCACGACGAAGGGGTCGCGGGTGCCGACGCGGCGCGTGATCGTGATGACCAGCACGAGCGCGACCACCGCCAGCACGAGGGCGATCACGCCAATAACCAGGGCAACCATGGGGTGAGCCTACGCCCCCGATAGACTCGCGGTCATGATCGACCTGAAGCTCCTGCGCGCCCAACCGGACCTCGTGAGGGACAGCCAGCGCTCCCGCGGGGACGACCCCGCAGTGGTCGACCAGGTGCTCGCCGCGGACGCCGAGCACCGCGCCGCCCTCGCGGGCTTCGAGACCAAGCGCGCCGAGCAGAAGGCGCTGGGCAAGGACGTCGCTCAGGCCCAGGGCGAGGCCAAGCAGGCGCTGCTGGCCCGCACCAAGGAGCTCGCGGCCGAGGTCAAGGAGCTCCAGGCGAGCGCCGATGCTGCCGCCGCCACGGCGGTCGAGCTCGCCCGGTCGCTGGGCAACATCCCCGAGGAGGGGGTGCCGAGCGGCGGCGAGGACAACTTCACCGTGCTGCGCCACGAGGGCGCGCCGCGCGACTTCGGGGCCGAGGGCGTCGAGGTGCGCGACCACCTCGCGATCGCCGAGGGCCTCAAGGCGATCGATATGGAACGCGGCGCGAAGGTCTCGGGCGCGCGCTTCTACTTCCTCACGGGCATCGGAGCGCGCCTTGAGCTCGCGATCCTCAACGCGGCCATGGCGGTCGCGCAGGAGGCCGGCTTCAGCCCGATGATCACTCCCACTCTGGTGCGCCCCGAGACGATGGCCGGCACGGGCTTCCTCGGCAGGCACTCGGACGAGATCTACTACCTCGAGCGCGACGAGCTGTACCTCACGGGTACCTCCGAGGTCGCGCTCGCGGGCTATCACACCGACGAGATCCTCGACCTGTCCGACGGGCCTCTGCGCTACGCCGGGTGGAGCGCCTGCTACCGCCGGGAGGCGGGCTCGGCCGGCCGCGACACCCGCGGCATCATCCGCGTCCACCAGTTCCACAAGGTCGAGATGTTCTCCTACGTGACGGCGGCCGACGCCGCCGCAGAGCACGCGCGCTTCCTCGCCACCGAGGAGCGGATGCTGCAGGCGCTCGAGCTGCCGTACCGCGTGATCGACACCGCGGCCGGCGACCTGGGATCGAGCGCGGCACGCAAGTTCGACTGCGAGGCTTGGCTGCCCAGCCAGGAGCGCTGGATGGAGGTCACCTCGACGTCCAACTGCACCACCTACCAGGCTCGACGCCTCAACATCCGCGAGCGCGGCGAGCGTGGCACGGAGGCCGTGGCGACCGTCAACGGCACCATCGGCACCACGCGGTGGATCGTCGCACTGCTGGAGAACCACCAGCAGGCGGACGGCTCCGTGCACGTGCCGGAGATCCTGCGTCCGTACCTGGGCGGGGCCGAGCGGCTCGAGCCCGTCGGCTGAGCCGTCACGAGCGCCGATGCGCGGGCCGGCTTCACCTGCGTGTCACCACGGCGTCGTAGCATCGGGGTCATGAACGCGGCGCCCGAGGACATGCACCCCCCGCTCGACAACGACGCGTGGAGGCTGCTCGGGCTCGACATCGACGGCACCCTCATGCATTGGGGCGGCGACATCTCCGATCGTGTCGTGCGCGCGATCGAGCAGGTGCGGATGTGCCGCAACCACGTGATCCTCGCCACGGGCCGCAACATCGTCGCGACCATGCCGGTCGCGGAGCGCCTGGGGATCCGCCGCGGCTACGCGGTGTGCGCCAACGGCGCGGTGACGATCCGCCTCAACCCCGCGAGCCCCGGCGGCTACGACATCCTCGAGACCGTGACGTTCGACCCGACAGCCGCGCTCGAGCTGATCCGCGAGGAGATGCCGGACGCGTTCTTCGCGGTCGAGGACCTCGGCGTGGGCTTCCGCGTGAGCCGCGAGTTCCCCATGGGAGAGCTCGTCGGCCGGCAGATCGTCGTCGACAGCTTCGAGGAGCTGGCTCAGGGCGAGGTGACGCGCGTGGTGATCCGCGCCCCGGGCGTCGACGTCAGCCACTTCGACGACCTCGTCCAGCGCATCGGCCTCAGCGACGTCACCTACGCGGTGGGCTACTCGGCGTGGCTCGACCTCACCCCTCCGAACGTGACCAAGGCCTCCGCGCTCGAGGCGCTGCGCCGCAAGCTCGGCGTCTATCCCGCGCACACCGTGGCGGTCGGCGACGGCAACAACGACCTCGCGATGCTCGCGTGGGCGGGACAGTCCGCCGCCATGGGCAACGCCCCGGCCCACGTGCACGATGCCGCGGACGAGGTCTTGGGCTCGGTCGAGGACGACGGCATCCTGCCGCTCCTCGAGCGCCTGATCGACCCGGACCGCCTCGCCGTTCTGTAGCTCGCCCCGCTAGCCTCGCACCATGACCTGGATGACCAACCCCGCTCACGTGCGCTGGCTCGAGTCCGAGACCGATCGCCTCCTCGAGTTCGGCGCCGCGAGCCTCGATCCCCGCGGCGGCTTCGGCTGGCTCGGTGAGGACGGCACTCTGGACCCCAAGCACGACGTCGAGCTCTGGATCACGTGCCGCATGACGCACTGCTTCTCCCTGGCGGCGCTCATGGGCCGGCCGGGCGCCGGCGCGCTCGCGGACCACGGCATCGACGCGCTGCGCGGACGCCTCCACGACGACACCCACGGCGGCTGGTTCGCCGCGGTCGACGGCGACACCGTCACCAAGGATGTGAAGGAGGCCTACGGGCACGCGTTCGTGATCCTCGCGGCGTCCTCCGCCGTCATGGCGGGCCGGCCCGGCGCACAGGTCCTGCTCGACGAGGCCCTCGAGGTCCACGCGAGCAGGTTCTGGGACGAGGAGGCCGGCATGAGCCGCGAGGCCTTCGCGCGCGACTGGTCCGACATCGAGGACTACCGCGGCGTCAACGCGAACATGCACACCGTCGAGGCGTACATGGCCGCCGCGGACGTCACTGGCGACAAGCAGCTGCTCCAGCGGGCGCTGCGCATCACCGAGCGCGTGGTCCACGCGTACGCCCGCGAGAACGACTGGCGTCTGCCCGAGCACTTCGACGCGCAGTGGAACCCGCTGCTCGACTACAACGAGGAGCAGCCCGCGCACCCGTTCCGCCCGTACGGCGCGACCATCGGCCACCTGCTCGAGTGGGCGCGCCTCACCCTCCAGCTCGGCTCCTCCCTGCAGCAGTCCGGCCTCGCCCGGCCTGACTGGATGCTCGAGGACGCCCGACACCTGTATGCCACCGCCGTGAGCGAGGGCTGGAACGTCGACGGGGCCGTCGGCTTCGTCTACACCGTCGACTGGGACGGCAAGCCGGTGGTGCGTGAGCGCATGCACTGGGTGACCGCAGAGGCGATCGGCGCCGCGGCTGCTTTGTACGCGTCGACCAAGCAGGCGTCCTACGCGGAGGACTACCGCCGCTGGTGGGACTACGCAGCGGAGTTCCACTTCGACCGCGACGGCGGGTCGTGGTGGCACGAGCTCGGCACCGACAACACCGTGTCGCGGACCGTCTGGGAGGGCAAGGCGGACATCTATCACGCAGTCCAGGCCACGCTCATCCCGCGACTGCCGGTCTCGCCCGCGCTCGCGGCCTCCCTCGCCGCCGGCAACCTGCACTGACCCCCCACCCCTCTCTCCGGCGAGTTGGGCCCTTCTCGCTCATCTAGCGCGGCGGTCTCAGGTCGTGAGTGCAACGGCCATAGATGAACGAGAAGGGCCCAACTCGCGCAAGAGGGGGTTCGCAGCGCCGATGCGCTCGTCACCCTGGTGGCGTCAGCACCACCTTGCCGAACACGTCGCCTCCCTCGAGGGCTCGGTGCGCCTCGCTCGCCTCGGCGAGGGGATACGCCGCGTGGATCACGGGCCGCACCGCGTCAGGGACGTGCGGCCACACGTCGCGCTCGACCGCACGGATGATCGCGGCCTTCTGCTCGTGAGGCCGGGCGCGCAGCGTCGTGCCGATCACGCGTGCGCGCAGCGAGAGCAGCCGGCCGAGGTCGAGCTCGCCGCGCGCTCCCCGCTGCAGCCCGATGACGGCGAGGCGTCCGTCGGGGCGCAGCATGCTCAGGTGGTCGGCCAGCGCGGCAGCGCCCAGCACGTCGAGGATCACGTCGGCGCCGCCGGCGTCCCGGACGCGGTCGACGACGTCGCCGGCGGAGTGGTCGACGCCCGTCGCGCCGAGGTCGGCGCAGCGTGCGGCGCGCTCCGGCCCCCGTGCGGTCGCCAACACCCGCATCCCGTGGGCCCGGGCGATCTGGATCGCGAGATGACCGACCCCGCCCGAGCCGCCCTCGACGAGAAGCGTCTCCCCGGCCCGCGCATCGGCCGCCTGCAGGGTGGACCACACGGTGCAGGCGGCCTCGACGATGCCGCCGCCCTCCTCCCAGGTGAGGCCTGAGGGCATCGGCAGCACGAGGTCCTCGTGCACGGCCACGCCCTGGGCGTAGCCGCCGCCGGCCAGCAGCGCGCACACCGCGTCGCCCTCCTGCCACCGGGACACGGCCTCGCCGACGGCGGCGACCTCGCCCGCGACCTCAAGCCCGGGCCACTCGGGCGCACCCGGCGGCGGGGGGTAGTGGCCCTCGCGCTGGAGGACGTCCGCGCGGTTGACTCCGGCCGCGCGCACCGAGATCACGATCTCGTGCGGGGCGGGCACCGGCGCGGGGACCTCCGCGAGGTCGAGCACCTCGGGTCCACCAAAACTTCGCAAAGTGGAGATGATCACACCTGGACCGCCTTTTGTTCCCGTCATCGCCGCCACGGTATAGCGTCTCAGTCCACAGAGCCGCGTGGTTCAGGTTCTCGGCGAAGGTGCCGATAACGCTGGGGTCCAGATGCATGGTCGCGCGGCTGGAAGGTATCCGGTCCGCCCAGCACATGGCTTGTGAGGAGAGAGTAGATGCTCCAGAGGCTTGGAATTCGAGGGAAGATCCTCGCCGTGGTCGCAGTGCCCATCCTGGTGCTGGTGCTCGCGGCGGTCTTCATCACCTTCGGTGCTGCCCAGGACCTCTCCACCGCGCGCAACGCCGAGAAGCTCGTCGAGACCCTCGACACGGCGCGCACGCTCGAGTCGGACCTGCAGGACGAGCGCTACAGCTCCGTCACCTACGTCAACGTCATCCAGGACTCCTCGTCGAAGCTGGTGCAGGGACGCGTCGCCACCGACGAGGCGCTCGCCACCCTGGTCGCCGACCTCCAGGCCTCCGGCGCCGACGACGCGAACGACCTGGTAGCGGCCACGTATGCTGCGCTCGGCGTGACCGGCGCGGAGGACCCGCTGTTCGTGGACCAGCGCGCGCTCGCGCTCGGCCCGCCCACCGAGGAGGGCGGCTGGGTCCAGTTCCCCGCTGCCGAGGACGTCACCGCGATGCAGAACGGCTACACCGCCGCCCGCGAGGCGCTCGCCGCGGTGCGCGCGCAGGCGCCGGCCGACACCGGCGGCTCCTTCAACACTCTCGACTTCCGCATCTCCTTCGAGTCCGACACCGCGACGACGCTGTTCACGGAGCCGCAGGAGTACATCGACGCGATCGAGAGCTCGTCCGCCGCGGTGGACGCGTCCATCGCCGCGATGCTCGGCTCGACGGAGGAGCTCCAGGACAACGAGGACAACGCCCAGGCGGTGTCCGCGCTGGGCCAGGGCGAGGCTGCCATCGCGAGCCTCGGCGAGGTGCGCGCCGGCGTGAAGGCCGGCGCCGGCAACGTCGCGACCTACGCGGGCTTCTACCGCACGATCCTCACGACCATCGTGGGCGCGGCCGACGACATCGCCGTCGCCATCCCCCAGCGCGACGTCGTCGCGAACCTCCAGGCCTACGGTGACCTCGACATCCTGATCGAGAACATGGAGTACGAGAAGGTGCAGTTCGAGCGCCTCATCCGCGCCGGAACCTTCCTCGTCGGTGAGTCGACCCAGGCCCGCAACCTCGTCGCCCGTACCGACATCAGCCTCGAGGACGCGCAGGCCTCGTCGGCGTCCATCGCCGGCGCCGAGCCCGTGCCTGACTACGGCGCCTCCGTGGGCTTCGACTCCGGGCTGGACCAGGTCTCCTACGAGTCCGTCCGCTCGTCCATCCTGCGCGGCACCGACACCGACCTCGTCGGCGAGCGCGACTCCCAGTGGGCCACCCAGGTGGACGAGGAGCTCGCGGTCTACGACCCGCTGCGCGAGGCGCGCTGGGACGAGGTCGAGGCGCTCGTGGCCGAGGACGCTCAGAACGCGCTGTTCCGCGCGATCGCCACCGGCATCGTCGCGATCCTCGTCGTCGCCGGCTCGATCCTCATCGCGCTCGTCATCGCCCGCCGCATCATCAACCCGCTGCGACGCCTGACCACGACCGCTACCGCGGTGCGTCAGGAGCTGCCGCGACTGGTGGAGCGCGTCGCGATGCCCGGCGAGCAGGTCGACGTCTCCGAGGTGCAGATCACCGTGGAGTCGCAGGACGAGATCGGCACGCTCGCGGAGGCGTTCAACGGCGTCAACGCGGCAACCCTGTCGATCGCGGCCGAGCAGGCCGCGCTGCGTGGCTCGATCTCGGAGATGTTCGTCAACGTCGCCCGTCGCGACCAGGTGCTGCTGAACCGCCAGCTCAAGTCCATCGACGAGATGGAGCGCACCGAGGACGACCCGGACACGCTGACGCGTCTGTTCGCGCTCGACCACCTCGCGACGCGAATGCGTCGTAACTCGGAGTCCCTGCTGGTGCTCGCGGGCATCGACACCGGTCGCCGCCTGCGTCGCCCCATGCCGCTGTCCGACGTGATCCGCACCGCGTCGTCGGAGATCGAGCTGTACGAGCGCGTGCAGCTTGAGCTCGACGCCGACCCGTCGATGCTCGGCCACTCGGCGCTCACCGCCGCGCACCTGTTCGCGGAGCTGCTGGAGAACGCGACCGTGTTCTCCGACCCGGGCACGCAGGTCGTGGTGCGCACGAGCGAGGTCGACGGCAACTACGTCGTCGAGATCGAGGACTCCGGCATCGGCATGTCCGAGTCGGAGCTCGTCGAGGCCAACAACCGTGTCGCGTCGACCGCCGCATCCGAGATCCTCGGCGCCCAGCGCCTGGGCCTGTTCGTGGTCGGCCGCATTGCCCGCCGCGTCGGCGCACGCGTCTCGATCGCGTCGCAGGAGAACAAGGGCACGGTCGCGACGATCACCATGCCGCCGTCGCTGTTCGCGGCAGAGGACCACGCTCCCGAGGCGCACGTCTCGTCGACCGCCGTGGACGAGACCACGCACGCTCCGGCGGCGCTGGTCAGCCACGACGCGCGGGAGGAGATCACGGACCTGCCGTCGCGTGCCAACGCGGCGCCGGCCTACACGCCCACCGTGATCGAGGAGGGCGCGAGCCTGCTCGCGGGCCGCGGCGCCGCCGCCGGCGCCCCCGCCGAGGCCACGCCAGCGCAGGACCCGAACTCGATCGAGGCGCTCATCGCCGCCGACGCGGCCGATGCGCCGGCAGGCGAGCAGACCAACCTCGCGGACCTCACCGAGGGCACCACCGAGGCTGGTCTGCCGACGCGCCGCCGCCGCGAGGCGCCCGCACCGGCGGACGCCGAGCGCGAGCAGCAGTCGATCGTGGGCCTGCCGGCCCGCGCCACCGACGAGCAGCTGTCCGCCCTCGAGGCCGAGCAGGCGGGAGGCTTCATGCCGACCGTGTCGCCGTCCGAGGTGGCCCCGCAGTCCGCCGAGGAGCGCGCGTCGATGTTCCGCGGCTTCCGGTCGCGCAAGTCCACCGAGGAGGACGCGGCGGTGGACCCCGAGGGCGAGTCGCTGGGTCACGCCGCGCGCCGCGGCGGCCTCGACGCCGCCGCGCTCGCCGCCGCGCACCAGGACGACGAGCCCGAGCTGTCGATCCCCGCGCTCGAGCCCGACGACGCGGCCCCGGTCGCCGAGTCCTCCGCGCCCGAGACCGCCTCGAGCCCGGAGGGTGACGGCTTCGGTGCCGCGGCTGGTGCCGCGGCCGCTGGCGCCGCCGCGTTCGGTGCTGCAGCGTTCTTCGGATCGCGTGGGGCCGATGCGCCCGCCGACGAGGCGTCGGACGTCACCTCCGCGGTGTCGTCACCGAGCGTGGCGAGCGCGCCCGAGGCCGTCGTCCTCGACGGCGACAACGAGGTGGCACCCGAGCCCGCATCGGCTGCCTCTGCCGCCCCCGTGGACGAGTCATACGACGAGTCGGCCGAGGCCGCAGAGTCCGACGTGGCCGCCGACGATGACGACGACCTGCCCACGTTCCGCATGCCTAAGCTCGCGGGTGCTGGGGCTGCGGCCGCCGCCGTCGCGGCGACGAGCGCGTCTGCGCCCGAGCCCGCCTCGACACCGTCGCTCGAGAACGAGGATGCGGACGAGCCGTCGGTCACCAGCGCCGACGCCTACGAGCCCACGCTCGCGGCCGACTCGGGTGCGCCGATGGTGATCCCGAGCCTCGAGGCCGACGACGAGCCCGTGACGGACTCCGTGTCCGCTCCCGAGCCTGCGAGCGCTCCCGAGCCCGTGCTCGGCGGCGTCGACCAGGTGTCGCTCGACGAGGACGAGTACGCCGGCCCCGGCGTGCCCTCGGCCCCTGAGCCTGCCTTCGACGCGGCGCCGTCCGCGCCCGAGGCCCTCGCGTGGGAGCAGTCCGCGCCCGAGGCGCCCTCAGCGGTCTCGCCCGCGCCGTTCGCGGCGTCGAGCCCTGAGCCCTTCACCGCGGCACAGGCCGACGACGCGGCGCCCGCGCCGTGGGCGACGTCGGCCCAGGAGCCGACCGCGCCCGAGGCACCTGCGTACGAGGCACCGGCATACGAGGCGGAGGCGCCTGAGGCCCCGGCGGTTGAGACCCCGGCGTTCGAAGGCCCTGCGGCCGTGAGCGCCCCGGAGCCGCAGGCCATCGCCGACGACCCGCCCGTGGGCTTCGCCGCCCCGGCGCCCGCGTACGGCGAGGTCGCGAACCCCGCATCGGCTCAGCCGGCCGACGCGGCACCCGCGACCACCAGCCCGAGCCTCGACGACCTCATCCAGAGCGCCGTCGACGAGGACACAGAGCAGCGTCCCGGCTTCTTCGCCCGCCTCTTCGGACGCGGCAACAAGAAGGCAGCCGGAGCCGCAGTTGCGGGAGTCGCCGCCGGAGCCGCGGCGACGGCCGCGACCCGCTCGAGCGCACCCTCGCAGCCGTCGACACCGACGTTCGAGCCCGTGGCGGCCAACGAGCCCGCGCCGAGCGCGCCGTCGCCCACGCTGGGAGCCGCTCCGTCGGCACCGAGCCTGTACCCGAGCGCGCCGTCCGCGCCGAGCACGACGGGCTTCACCCCGGAGCCGCTTCCCCAGTCCGCCCCCGAGCCCGCATCGGCGCCCACCGGCTTCTCGCCGGAGCCGATCGCCGAGCCCGCGAGCGAGCCGGTGAACGAGGCACCGTCCGCCCCGGTGGAGGAGCCTCAGGCGCCGTGGCTGTCGGCCCCGACCTCCTTCGCCCCAGAGCCGCAGGCGCAGCCCGTCGCCGAGGCGCCCGCGGCGCCGTCCGCTCCGACGTCGTTCGCGCCGGAGTCCCAGGCGCAGCCCGTCGCGGAGGACTTCCCGGCCGCGGAAAGCGACTGGAGCCCTTACCAGGAGACGGCCGGAGCCCAGCCGGGCGCCTACACGCCGGAGCAGCTGGCCAAGCCCGAGGGCTGGGAGGCTGCCGGTGCGAGCGCGCTGCAGGCGGCGGAGCCCGAGGTCGCGACCAGCTACCAGCCGGTCATCCAGCCGGATGCCGGCGGCGGCGAGGACATGTCCGCGGTCTTCTCGGAGCTCAGCTCGCTCGCTTCGGAGCGCCCGAAGGTGGAGAAGACCCGCGCTGGCCTGCAGCGTCGTCGCCCGTCGAACGCGGCGCCCGTCGAGGTCAAGCCCATCGAGGAGTCCGTCGAGATCGCTCCGGCGGAGCGCGACGCGGACGCGGTGCGCAACCGCTTCAGCTCGTTCTACTCCGGCACCCAGCGCGCGAAGGACGATGTCGCGACCTTCCAGCGCCAGGGTGAGCCTGTGGAGGCGAACGAATCGTGACACACCGACCGACTACCATCCCCACCAACCAGAACTCGCTCCACCGAGGGAGCGCGACCAGCAAGGAGGAGCTGTGACCGAGCTCAGCACTGAGGCCACCAACTTCGGATGGCTTCTCGACAACTTCGTTCAGACCGTGCCCGGCACCCGCCACACCCTGGTGGTCAGCGCCGACGGTCTGCTCATGGCGATGTCGAAGAACCTCGACCGCACGGGTGGGGACACGCTTGCCGCGGTCGTCTCCGGCATGGCGAGCCTCACGCGCGGCGCCGCCCGCCAGCTGGGCGCCGGCGAGGTCCGTCAGTCGATCATCGAGATGGACGAGCTGTTCCTGTTCCTCATGAGCGTGTCGAACGGCTCCGTGCTGGCCGTGGCCGCGGACTCGACCTGCGACGTCGGCCTCGTCGGCTACGAGATGACGCTGCTCGTGTCGCGCACCGAGAACGCCCTCACGCCGCAGCTCATCACCGAGATGCGTCAGAACCTTCCCACCGACGGCCTGCTGCGCTCGTAAGGGGATGCGACCATGACCGACGCGTTGACGCCGCACGGCGAGGAGGAGACCTACACGGTCCGCCCCTACGCCGTGACGGGCGGCCGCGTGAGCGCCGCGAGCAAGGACCTCCCCATGGAGGCGTTGGTCGAGTCGCGCTCCGACACCCAGGCTTTGAAGGGGCTCACCCCGGAGAAGAAGAAGATCCTGCAGCTTGCTACAGGTCAATATCAATCCGTCGCCGAGCTCTCGGCCCACACCCGGCTCCCGCTCGGTGTGGTCCGCGTGCTGGTGACGGATCTTGCTGAAGAAAATCACCTGACGATTCACACCGGCGGAACGGCCGACGACACGTCCACGCACGACGAGTCCGGCGGCATTTCCCTGAGTCTCCTGGAGAGTGTCCTCGATGGCATCGCAGCCCTCTGACGCGGCGGTCGTGACGACCGCCGCCCCCACTGCCCCCACCGTCGTCAAGATCGTGATCGCGGGCGGATTCGCGGTGGGCAAGACCACGTTCATCGGCTCGATCTCGGACATCGACCCCCTCAACACCGAGGCGGCGATGACCGAGAAGTCGATCGGCATCGACGACGCGGGCGGTGTGACCGACCGCAAGACCACCACCACGGTCGCCATGGACTTCGGACGCATCGCGCTTCCGGGCTCGCTGTGGCTGTACCTGTTCGGCACGCCGGGGCAGGACCGCTTCCTGTTCATGTGGGACGACCTGGTGCGCGGCGCCATCGGCGCGGTCGTGCTGGTCGACACCGAGCGTCTCGACCAGTGCTTCCCGGCCGTCGACTACTTCGAGGGCCGCGGCGTCCCGTTCGTCGTGTGCGTCAACTGCTTCGACGGCGTCGCCCGCCACACTCTCGAGGATGTCCGCGAGGCCCTGGGCATCCCGCCCGAGGTCCCCGTCATGTACACGGACGCCCGTGAGAAGGCGGCCACCAAGCAGGCCCTCATCGCGGTCGTCCAGCTCGCGATGAAGCAGCTCCGGAAGGGCTGAACAAGACGGCCGGTGCGCGCGCAATGGGGCGTGCGCATCGGCTCGCCGCCCGACTACCCTGGTGTCCGTGATCTACGTCGACGGCTCCGCGCTGTGCCGCTTCCTGCCCGGCGTGAAGCACTTCGACGACTGGAACTCCTGGGTGGTGCCGCGCATCGACCAGGTCGCGATGACGCAGCTGGGCGTCACGGAGCTGCGCCAGGCGGCGGAGCTCATGCCCCGCGAGCAGAAGTCGCTCGCCTACGACGTGGTGGATCAGGTCCGCGCGAAGATCGCGATGATCCGCTTCTCCGACCAGAACGTGTCGGTCTCGACCCACGCGGCTGCGGTCCTCAAGCCCTTCGCCGCGCTCCATCTGGGGGCCGCCGTCGCGCACCCGGCGATCGACACGATCGCGACGTACGACGCGGAGCTCGCGCAGGCCGCCGAGCTCTACGGACTCACCGTCATCACGCCCGGCCTCGAGCCGGGCTGGCATGGGGGCGGACGCCCCACCTGAGGGCCGATGCGCTCACAGGGCCTGGCACAATGGTCGCTGGCGACCCCCGGGTCGCCGAGGAGAGTTGACCGAGCGGCCGAAGGTGACAGTCTTGAAAACTGTTGAGGCGTAACCCGTCTCCGCGGGTTCGAATCCCGCACTCTCCGCTCCGGCGGCTCAGTTTTGCTCCGCGCGGCCCGTGACCGGTACCCTGTGGTGGCATTCGGGAGACGTGACTGAGCGGCCGAAAGTGCATCCCTGCTAAGGATGTGATGGGGTTACCCATCCGTGGGTTCGAATCCCACCGTCTCCGCCACCGGGATCGGGCCCGTCGCGACGCATGTCGCGAAGCCTGTATACTCGTGACTCGGCCCTCACGGGCCGTGCGCCCTTAGCTCAACGGATAGAGCATCTGACTACGGATCAGAAGGTTGGGGGTTCGAATCCCTCAGGGCGCGCTTCCAAGCCCCGTCGCCGATGGTGACGGGGCTTTTCGTCTGTCCCCGGCCATATTTGTTGCGAGAGTCGCGAAAATAGGGACCAAGGGCCCGAGCCTTCCCCACGTGAACGTGACACTGTGAGTTACGTCACAACGACATGACAAGCCGGGGCCCCACGAGTCCCCGCCCGTCGCCCGATGGCGACCTTCACCACGACCCCCCTCGAGGACTGCTCCGGCCCAACTCTGAGGAAGTGGTCCCTATGAATGCACTTGCACGCGTCACGCGCGGCACGGCCGGCCTGGCCGTCGCGATCGTCGCCCGCATCATCGCCGTCGTCGCCCTCGCCGCGATCGCGCTCCTGGCCTTCGGGCTCGCGGCGCTTCCCGCCTCCGCCGCGGAGTCGGTGGGTGCGGGTTCTGAGCCCGTCTCCTCGGCACCCGCTCCCGAGCCCGGCGCGCAGGAGCCCGTAGCGGTCGCGACCGCCGAGCCGGCGGCAGCACCCTCCGTCGCGCCGACCGCCCAGCCGGCGGCCGACGCCAGCGACTCGTCTGCGCCCGCACCTGCCGCGGCCGTCGTCGAGGACGACCAGCCGGCCGGCACCGCTCCCGACCCGGCGCCCGCTCCGGCCGCGCCCACCGCGATCGACGCTCTGTCGAACGTCCACGCAAGCGTCAGCGACGTCGCGGACGGCAAGCAGCTGCGCATCGACGCCGGATGGGCGCTGCCCGCCGGCACGGCGCCCGGCAGCACCTTCGGACTCTCGCTCCCCGCGGAGCTCGTCGCGGCGCCCATCGCGCCCTTCCCGCTGCTCGACACCGCCGGGCAGCCGGTCGGTGACTGCGAGGTCACGCGCGGCGGCATCGAGTGCACGGCCGGCGACTACGTCGCTCACCACCAGGACGTGCACGGCACCCTGTGGTTCAAGGTGACGGCGCACTACACCGACGGCGCCTCCCACGTGGACCTCGTCGAGGCTGGCGGCGCGACCCACCGCATCGACCTCACGGTCCAGCAGCCGACGCCGACGCAGCCTCACACCGGCGCCACCCACGCCTACCACCCGGCAGCTCAGCCGACCAAGCGCTCGCGCCGGGTCGACTCCACGCGTCGCCGCATCGACTGGGAGGTCACAGTGCCGACGGCAGCCCGCCCGAGCCACGGCCCGCTCACCGTCACCGACACCTGGAGCGGCAGCACCCCGCTGTCGCTGACCGGAGACGCCAAGCTCACGTGCAAGGCCCAGCCCTCCGGCCACACCTCGGCCGTCGCCGCCCGCGGCTACGCCGTGACGGAGCGTGCCGACGGCGTCACGGTGTCGATCACCGACTCCAGCTGCGACGGCACGTACGTTCTCGACTACTCGACGCAGATCCCCGCCACTGCGACCGGCCGCGCCACCTACGGCAACGTGGCGGTCGTCCCCGGCGCGCACCGGGCGACGGCGCACGCCACCTGGAACCCCCCGGCGGCGCTGTCCAAGTCGGTCAAGGGCGACAACGCCAACCGCCGGGCATCCTGGACGGTCGTCGCCGATGCCGCCTCTCTCGGCTCCGGCGAGGCCGTGATCTCGGACCACTACTCGGACCGCCTCACTCTGGACCCCGACTCGGTGTCCCTCCAGTGCCGCGTCCTCGGCCGCACCCAGCACCTGTCGGGCTCGGCGTGGACCGCGTCCGGCTCGGACCCGTCGAGCCAGCTGCTCGAGGTCAGCGTCACCGACCAGACCTGCCGCGTCGACGGAGGGCAGTACGTGCTGACCTACACGACGGCCTACCCCCGCGACGCCTTCTCCGGTGAGGCGTACTCGAACACGGTCGACATCGGCTCGGTCACCACCACCAAGGACGTCACCTACACCGCGAGCGCCGGTGGCGCCGCGACGGGTGTCGCTCTGTGGGCGCTGCACGTCACCAAGGACGTCACGGGTCCCGGCGAGGCCCAGGTGGGCGACACCCCCTTCGACGTGACGTGGAGCTACGGCTCAGGTGCCGACGCGAAGAACGGCGTGCTGCACGTCCACGATGGCTCGAGCGCGACGCTGGCCCGCATCCCCGAAGGTCAGACCGTGACGCTCACCGAGGCCGCCAACGACGTCGATGGTGTGGTGTTCACGGCTCCCGTCTACACCGGCCACGGCGTGAACGCTGCCGGCGCTCGGTCGGCGACCGTCTCCGGAGGCAAGGGAACGGTCGAGGTGCGGCTCGAGAACCCGACGGCCGCCGTGCCGCCCCTCGCACCGGTGCTCGCGCCCCACCAGGCGCCTCACCAGGTGCCAACGCCGACTCCGGTGGCTGTGCCGCCGATGGTGCCGCAGGTGCTGAATGCACCGCACCAGGTGCCGGGGCTGGTGCCGACGCCGACTCCGGTGGCTGTGCCGCCGATGGTGCCGCAGGTGTTGAACGCTCCGCACCAGGTGCCGGGGCTGGTGCCGACGCCGACTCCGGTGGCTGTGCCGCCGATGGTGCCGCAGGTGTTGAACGCTCCGCACCAGGTGCCGGGCCAGGTGCCGACGCCGACTCCGGTGGCTGTGCCGCCGATGGTGCCGCAGGTGTTGAACGCTCCGCACCAGGTGCCGGGCCAGGTGCCCACGCCGACCCCGGTGGCCGTGCCTCCGATGGTGCCCGGCAAGGTCACGACCACGACCGTCGCCCACTCGACACCTCGCGCGCCGCAGCCGACGGTCCAGCACCCGACGGCTCAGCACCCGGCTACGCAGGCTCCGACCCCGCACCACCCGGTTGCCGGCCGGACGCACCTGTCGCACACCGGCGCCGACTCCCTCGCATGGGGCGCGGCAGCGGCCGGGCTCGTCGCGGTAGGAGGAGTGCTCGCGGTCGCGGGTCGCCGCCGCCGCGTCCGGGAGAGCTGAGGCTCAGCCTCGTGCGTCGCGCGTTCCCCAACGTCGAGGGGCGCGCGACGCGCTAGTGTGCGTGTAGTCCCCTGTGCATCGGGACAGCACTACTTCTAAGGAGCAACACCCGTGGACTTCTTCGCCAACTTCTTCAGCATCCTGCTCTGGACGCTGTGGTTCATGATCGTCATCGCGTTCTTCGTGGTGGTCATCCGCATCATCCTCGACATCTTCCGTGACTCGGAGCTGAGCGGCTGGGGCAAGACCGGCTGGCTCATCCTCGTGATCCTGCTGCCGGCTCTCGGCGCGCTGATCTACCTCTTCGCTCGCGGCAAGGGAATGGCCTCCCGCGACGCGCAGGACGCAGCGGCCATCCGCGACGCCCAGCGCGAGTACACCCGCGGCGTGGTCGAGGAGGTCGGCGGTGCTGCCGGCCAGATCAAGGCAGCCAAGGAGCTGCTCGACGCGGGCACCATCACCCAGGAGGAGTACGACGCGCTCAAGGCCAAGGCCCTCAGCTAGTCGCTCACCGTCACCTCGTGCCCGTCGGGCGCGAGCGTCGTGCGGCGGACTTCGTCACCCTCGGTGGCGACGATCGTCAGCGCGGTGCTCCGCCCGGCGGGCACGAGTCGTATGGTGACGGTTCCCGAGGCCGCATTCTCGAGCGCCCCCACGCACGCGGCGATGAGCCGCTCGGTCGCGTCCCCCTCGGCGGGAAGGGTGCCACGGTCATCGAGGATCGTGACGGCCACGCCGCGGGACCGCGCGCCCGACGCAGCCTGGGCGACCTCGGGCAGCATCAGCGCCCTGCCGCGCACGCCGTCGCGGAGCCGAGCCTCGGCGAGGCGGAAGCGCGCACGCTCGTCGGCGCTGAACGGCGCACCTGCCGCGATGCGATCGAGCAGCGGCACCGCGAGCTTGGCGAGCTCGGCGGACCGAGTCCTGCGGATCTCCTCGGCGGCTGAGGCCTCCGCCTGGTCGGCCGCGGCGGCGAGGGACCGGCGCTCGAGGGAGCCGATGCGCCGGCCCGTGCGCCGCAGCGCGAGCGCGAAGAGGGTGCCCACGAGCAGGATGCCCAGGTGGGTGTTCAGCATCAGCACGCCGGCGAGCAGCCCGCGTCCGCTGAGATCCGCCCACGCGATCGTGATCGCAGCCATGAGCGCCATGCCGACCCACGCCATGGAGGCCCGTCGGCGCAAGGCGAGGAAGAACAGCAGCCACGTGTTGGATCCGAGGTGCCAGGTCGCACGGCCCAGGTCGTCGACGTCGCTGAGGTTGGTGGCGACGAGCGCGGTCGACACGACCACCACCGCAAGCACCGCGTAGGTGTCGGCCCGGGGGAACGGATCGGGGTGCGCGCGGGCGAGGAGCACGCCGGCGCCGCTGACGAGCACCATCGCGAGGTACGACTGCCACGGCTGGATGAGGACGTCGATGGTCGCGAAGGTGAAGATCGCGTTCGCCGCGATGAACAGGATGACGAGCGCCAGGGCGGGCCGGGAGCCGAGGTACAGCAGCGACGAGACGTCGGCCTCGGGCGGCCTGACTCGGGAGGCGGGGGCCGTCACGGCGCGCTCCAGCTGAGGGTCACGCGGGTCCCGGCGCCGGGAGCGGAGTCGACGTCGGCGCGTCCCCCGTCGACGGACGCGAGCTTGCCCACGATCGACGTGCGGATCCCGAGGCGGGTCTGGCCGACCTGCCGCGGGTCGAACCCGCGCCCGTCGTCGGCGACGACCACCCGGACACGATCGGGGGTGAGCTGGGCGTCGACCGTGACGCGCGCCTCGGCGCCGGCGTGGCGCTCCACGTTGCGCAGCGCCTCGCTCAGCGCCTCGGCGACCGCGGCCGCGACCGCGGCGGGGATCTCCCCGGAGCCTGTGGCGGCCGCGTTCACGACCACCTCCTCGCGCACGTCCGTCGCGGTCGACCGCAGCACGGCCGCGAGCTCGTCGGGCGCGTAGTCGCGCCGCGCCGCGTCCGGGGCGGTCAGCGATCGGATGACGTCGAGCGCTTCCGTCGCGCGCTCCGGCACGGTCGGGTCGTCGCTCGCGCGGTCAGCGGCGAGCAGCACCGACATGATGTCGTCGTGCACGATGGCGTTGATGCGGGCGAGCTCGCGCTCCCGCGTCGCGGTGGAGGCGGCCGCCATCGCCGCCTCACGGGCTCGGCGTGCGGCGTCGTCTTGGGCCTCGCCGGCCTTGAGGACCGCCTGCGCGATCGCTGCGAGGATCGAGCAGAACAGCACGGCTCCCACACCGTCCAGCACGGCGTCGATGACGGCGGTGTCCGAAGCGGCGATCTGGACGCCGGCGACGAGCGGGCCCTGCAGGACCGGCGCGAGCCACACCCAGCGCGACCGCCAGGTGATGCCGGCAAGGGTGCAGCACAGCGCCGTCACCCCCTGGATCCACGGCGTGGTCCCCGTGGGCAGCTGCTCGACGCTCATGCCTGGCATCCACAGGACCTGCAGGGTGAGGAACCCGATCACGGCGATGCGTGCCGTCGCAGTGGCCGCGCGCAGCGCCCCGAAGGGGGCCATGAGCAGCAGCGACATCGGCATCAGCAGCGCGACCACCACGCTCGCCCACCAGTACCAAGGCTCGAGCGAGGCGCGCTGGGCGAGGATGCCGCTCGAGCCCGTGAGCAGGAGCGCGCCGAACACGACCGCGCCGATGCCGGACGCTGTGTAGAGCGCGCGCTGGAGCCGATCCCGGGCGGACTCGACCGACAGCGTGCTCACTCGAGGATGCCGTCCTCGACCGCGCGGCGGTACAGGTCCACGCGCGACGCCGCGGCCCGCCCCACCGCCTCGTACTTGCGCCGGATGGCCTTGACGTAGTCGGCGACCGTCGCTCGGGAGATGCCGAGGGCGGAGGCGACGGACGCCGCCGTCTCGCCCGACGCGTACATGCTGAGCACCTCGGCCTCGCGGTCGGACAGGCGCGCATCCGCGAGCGCCGCGTCGGCGTCGATGGCCGCCGCCCAGTCGGCGTTGAAGACGGCGTCCCCGCGCACGGCCGTGCGGATCGCATCGAGCAGCTCGTCTGGGTCCGACGACTTGCGCACCAGGCCGAGGGCACCCGAGCGCGCGGCGGACTGGACGAGCGCGCGATCCTCGGCACCGGTGTGGATGAGGACGTACGCGCCGAGGCGGTGGATCGCGGCGACGTTCGCGGCGGGGTCGGAGCCGTCGGCGAGGCGCAGGTCCAGCACGACGAGCTGGGGCGCCGGGTCGAGGGTCGTGAGCTCGTGGACCGTGCCGACGGTCGCGACGAGGTCGATGTCGGGGGCGCTGGCGACGAGCGTCTCGAAGCCCCTCGCGACCAGCGCGTGGTCCTCGACGAGCGCGATGCGATGCGCCTCCACCGCGCCCCCTCTCCGTTGACCTGACCTGGTCGCCACCCTAGCGCTCTACCAGGCGTGAGGTGCCCGAACCGGGCAGGCGAGCGCGCATCGGCCCTGTGCCGTGACCGGACGCGAAAAGTTCACCTTCACCCCCCACAAGTGGGGATACCGCGGTCCCCGCGTCGGTGGCAGTCTCGGAGACGAGGTTGAGGCGGGGTTCGCCCCCCTTGCCACACAGCCCGGAAGGGGATGGGCGATGCACTGGTCGGCGGAGGAGTTCGTCCTAGTCATCACTGGCCTCCTGTTCCTGGTAGTCGTGGCATCCTCTTTCCTCCCGAGGGTGGAACTCACCCCCGTGTCGCGAGCGGCGTTTGCCATCGGCGCTATCGCATTCACCGGGGCAGCCGCACTCTTGGCGAGGATCGAGGACGTCCTCTACCCGCCGCTCCTGTGGGCGGCGCCGGTCGTGCCGGTCATCGTGCTGGTGGTCATCGCGCGCGACGCCTCGAGGGCGGCCGCGACGCCCCGTCAGGCACCCGTCGTGCGCCGCTCGTCGACGCAGGTCTCCGGCGAGATCGAGACCGCCGCCGGCCGGGCCCTCCGCGCCCGCGCCGCGAGCCCCCAGTCGTCCGCGCACGAGCTCGCGCAGATCGCGTGGCGCCACGAGCACCTGCGGCCCATCGTCGCCGCCAACCCGGCGACGCCCCTCGCCGTCCTCGAGTGGCTGTCCACGCACGGGGACGCCGAGATCAACGCGGCCATCGCCGCTCGCTCGACTCGCGCCGCCGGAATGCAGGGGCCGGCATCGGCGGGCCCGTCCGTCTCGGTGGCGTGAGCCCTCAGACGTCCTGACCGTCGACGGGATCCTTGCCCGTCGAGCCGCCCGCGTCGGGTCCCACGCGGCCCTCCGTGGGAGCGTCCAGCACGAGGATGCACAGCGCACGCTTGTCGTCCCGCTGCCACGAATCCGCGGTCGGCACCCACGCGGTCCACGTCGACCCGGCCGGCCCCACGCCGTCCATCCGGGTGGCGCAGGCCTCGAGCGAGCGCTCGGCCACCGCCTCGTCGCCGGGGAAGCGCGCCTCGGGGAACGTGACCTCGGAGATCACCTCCGCCTCGTGCGCGCTCGCGCAGTCGACCACCGTCGCGGTCCCGACGGCGCCGTCGTCGCCCACGGTCTCGAGGCACATGCCGGGCACCAGGGCCGTCGCCGCCAGGTCGCCCGTCGCACCCGGGTCCGCCGGCTCGAGCGACGCGCCCTGCCAGTCCAGGGCGACGGACCACGAGATGCCGATGAGCAGCGCGACGCCCGCGGCGATGCCTGTCCATGCCGCGATCGCCATGGCCGGGCCGGCCTTGCGCGCGGTGGTCGTGTCGCGCCCGCCGGCGGGCCGATGCGCGGGCTGGGTCGCGCCGGCACGCTCGCCTCGGGACGGGGCGGGGGTGGCGCCGCCTGGCTGGGTCGCCGGGGTCGCGTCGGCACTCGCGCGCGACCCGTCGTCGCGCGGCTCGCCGCCGGGAGGGGTGAACCCTCCGGGAGCGGCGAACGAGTCGCTCACAGCGCGCCGATCTCCAGGACGACGGGCACGTGGTCCGAGGCGCCCTTGCCCTTGCGCTCGTCGCGCTCGATGGTCACGCCGGTGGTCGCCGCGGCCAGCGCCGGGGAGGCGTAGGCGAAGTCGATCCGCATGCCCTCGTTCTTGGGGAACCGCAGCTGCTTGTAGTCCCAGAAGGTGTACCGGCGCTCGTCGGGGATGAACTGGCGGGACAGCTCGGTGTAGCCGGCGTCCGCGAAGGCGTGGAACGCCGCGCGAGCCTCCGGCGTGACGTGCGTCTCGGCTTCGGAGTCCTCCTCGGACCAGATGTCCGTGGGCAACGGCGCGACGTTGAAGTCGCCCACGAGCGCGGTGGGCGCATCGGCCCACGTCGCGGCCGCCTCGCGGAGGGTCCGCAGGAACTCGAGCTTGTAGGCGTAGTGCGGGTCCGCCAGGCCGCGCCCGTTCGGCACGTACAGGCTCCACACGCGCACGCCGCCGGCGGTCGCCCCCAGCGCGCGCGCCTCGACGACGGGGTCCTGGCCGGGCTTGCCGAAGGCCGGCTGCGCGGGGAAGGAGGTCTCGACGTCGGCGAGTCCCACGCGCGACGCGATCGCGACGCCGTTCCACTGGTTGAGGCCGTGGATCGCCAGCTCGTAGCCCGCCGCCTCGAACGGCTCGCGCGGGAACTGCTCGGGCTTGCACTTGATCTCCTGCATCGCCAGCACGTCGGTGTCTGAGCGCTGCAGCCAGTCGACCACGCGGTCGCAGCGGGCACGGACGGAGTTCACGTTCCAGGTGGCAAGACGCATGGCCCCACGCTACCCGCCGCCAGCGTCGACGAAAGTGGGTCCACTGTCATCGCGAACGGCGCCTTCCGCACGAACGTGGGCCCACTTTCATCTCGGGGCGGGGCGGGGCGGGGCGGGGCGGGGCGGGGCGGGGCGGAGCCGGGTCGATGCGCCCGCGGGGTCCGAGCGTCTGATCGCTCCACGTACGCTGGGGCCATGGCGACCGCACTCATCACCGGAGCGAGCCGAGGCCTGGGCGAGGAGTTCGCGTGGCAGCTCGCGACCGCCCGCCACGACGTCGTGCTCGTGTCCCGCAGCGGTGACGCACTCTCCGAGCTCGCCCACACGATCCGCGGCGCCGCGGGCGTCGAGGCCGAGGTGCTCGAGGCAGACCTCGCCCAGCCCGAGGGGCTCGCGGCGGTCGAGGCGCGGGTGTCGGACCCCGACCGACCCGTGAGCCTGCTGGTCAACAACGCCGGCTACGGGCTGGGCAAGGGCGTGCTGGAGACGACGTGGGAGGAGGAGCGGGACGCGTTGGCAGTGCTGGTCACCGCCC
This sequence comes from Demequina sp. NBRC 110056, assembly GCF_002090155.1. GTDB lineage: Bacteria > Actinomycetota > Actinomycetes > Actinomycetales > Demequinaceae > Demequina. The sequence continues at coordinate 53,553 of NZ_BBRM01000003.1, forward strand.
CGCTGTGCCTGTCGCAGGCGGCCGCGAAGGCGATGACCGCGCGCGGCCACGGCGCGATCCTCAACGTCGCGTCGATCGCCGCCCACCTGTCGAACACGACGTACGCCGCCCACAAGCGCTGGGTCGTCGAGTTCACGCAGGCCCTCGCGGGCCAGCTCAAGGGCACCGGAGTGAGCGCCACGGCCGTGCTACCTGGCCTCGTGCGCACGCACTTCCACGACGGCCCCGACCTCGAGCACATGCGCCACGACTACCCCGACTTCGCGTGGCTCGAGCCCGAGCAGGTCGTGGAGTCCGCGCTCGCGGCCGTGCGGCGCAAGGCCGTGACGGTCACCCCGTCGGTGCGGTACGCGGCCAGCGGCAGCCTCATGCGGCTGGCGCCCCGCTCCCTGACGCGGCGCTCGCGCTGACACGGCTCGGTCCCGCCTCTTCGCACGCTCGAGAAAGCTGATCCGATTGTCTCGCGTGCGAGGTGGGATATCGGTCCTCCAGGACGCCGCCCGATGGCGAAGCGCGCAGAAAGCCTTCCTCCAGCAAGATGGGGAGGGGCGGACGGACCCGCGTCGGTAGGATCTCGCCCATGAGCACCCCCCGTGAGCAGCTGCGCGATCTGATCAAGGAGCTGGCCGTCGTGCACGGCCGCATCACCCTCGCCTCCGGCAAGGAGGCCGACTACTACGTCGACCTGCGCCGCATCACCCTGCACCACCGCGCCGCTCCGCTCGTGGGCCACGTGCTGCTCGACCACCTCGAGGTGTCGGGCTACGGCCCCGCCGACGTCGACGCGGTGGGCGGCCTCACCCTCGGAGCCGACCCGGTCGCGACGAGCCTCATGCACGCCGCCGCGAGCCGCGGCCTCGACCTCGACGCGTTCGTGGTCCGCAAGGAGAGCAAGGCGCACGGCCTGCAGCGCCGCATCGAGGGTCCGGACATCGCCGGCCGGACCGTGGTCGCCGTCGAGGACACCTCGACCACGGGCGGCTCCGTGCTGACGGCCGTCGAGGCGATCCGCGAGGCGGGCGCCACGGTCGCCGCCGTCGCGGTCATCGTCGACCGCGACACCGGCGCGCGCGAGAAGATCGAGGCCGAGGGCCTGCCGTACCTGTCGCTGTTCGGGCTTGACGACCTCGGCCTGGCCTAGTCACACCGTCCTTCACGCCGGCCACCCCCGCGAGTAGGGTGGCGCCATGCTGCGCCAGACGAGGGGTCGGTGGGCGGCCTTCGCGGCCATCGCCGTAGGACTCGCTGCGGTCGTGCTCGGCGCCAGCAGCGGCTGGGTCGCGATCATCGGCGTCGTCGCGATCGCGACGGGGATGGCGTGGGCCATCGCGGACGGCGTGCGTGCGGCGCGCCAGCGCGACGCCTACGCGACCTTCGCCGCGGAGCACGGCTGGGACTACCTGGCGAGCAGCCACGAGTACGGCGGCAGGTTCCGCGCGTACCCGTTCGCGGAGGGCATCCAGCGGCGCCAGGAGTCGGTGGTGCGGGGCGACTTCTCGGGCGTGCGTTGCGCGAGCTTCACCCACGTCTACGAGGAGAGCTCGAACCGCGACGGCGAGGTGCGGATCCCGGTCGCGCATCAGGTCACGCTCGCGGAGCTGCCGGTGGCGCTGCCGCGGCTCGACATCGTCCCGGAGACGCTCGGGGCGCAGGTCGCCAAGCGTCTCGGTGGCCGCGACGTCGACGTCGAGTCGCACGAGTTCAACGCCCGCTGGCGCGTCATCGCCGACGACGCTCGCTACGCCCACGCGGTGCTCGATCCCCGCATGATCGAGCGGCTGCTCTCGCCGGACGCGTGGGGCGCGGCCATCCGCATCGAGGGCGGCGCCGTCTACACGTGGACGCCGGGCCGCCAGGGGGTCGACGCTCTCGCCAAGAGCCTCGGCCTCGTCGCGGGCATCGCCCGGCGCATCCCGCCGCACGTGCTGCGCGAGTACCGCGAGCGCGGCCACGGCGTCACCGAGGGGATCTCCGACGGCGCGCCCTCGTGGGCCACCGAGCCCGGCGCGCTCACCTCGCGCCGCCCGACCGACCTCGCCGCGCAGGCCGGCTACACGCCGATGCCCGTCGAGGCCGGCGGCGGCCCGGGCCGCGGCGGCGCGGCGGTCGGTGGAGGGAGCGGGCACAGCGCCGATGCGCTCGCGGCTCGGGAGGGCCAGCCCCCTCTCGCCGGTCCGGCCTGGGCGACCGAGTCAGGGGCCCTCACGACGGGTCGGTACACGGGGGTCGGCGTGGATGCCGACGGCGACGGCATCGAGGACTGGCGGCAGCTGCCTCGCGGGTGAACGCGCGCGGGCGCGCTAGGGTCGGCACGTACCGGTGAACGGGAGGGTGGACACCGTGATCGATGTCTTCATCGCAGTGCTCGGCGCGCTGATCGTCGTCGTCATCATCTGGGCGATCGTCCAGTACAACGCGCTCATCAAGCTACGCAATCTGGTCGAGGAGTCGTGGCGCCAGGTCGACGTCGAGCTGCAGCGCCGCCACGACCTCATCCCCAACCTCGTCGAGACGGTCAAGGGCTACGCGGCCCACGAGCGTCAGACGCTCGAGGACGTCACGGCGGCGCGCAACACGGCGGCGGAGCCCGGCTCGTCGCGCACGCAGCAGGCCGAGCAGGAGAACGTGCTCACGCAGGCGCTCGGCCGCCTGTTCGCGGTCGCCGAGGCGTACCCCGACCTCAAGGCGAATCAGAACTTCGGCCAGCTCCAGGCGGAGCTCACGAACACCGAGGACCGCGTCGCCGCCGGCCGCCGGTTCTACAACGCCAACGTGCGCGCCCTCAACACGAAGGTCGAGACCTTTCCGACCACCCTCGTCGCGTCGACCATGGGCATCGGTCGCGAGGACTACTTCGAGGTGGTCGACCCCGAGACGCGCGAGGCGCCCACCGTCACCTTCTAGGCTTCCGGGCCGGCGCCGCAGCGCCGATGCGGGGGCTAGCCTGGCGCGGTGAGCGACACCACGAGCGGGGCTGAGGGCGCGGAGCACGTGCCCGAGCACGGCGTCGGCCCGTGGCCGGGCGGCGAGGATGCCTGGCCGGACGACCCCCGGCTCGACCCGGATCTGCTGCGCGAAGGCGACCGCCGCAACGTCGTCGACCGCTACCGCTACTGGCGGCACGAGGCGATCGTCGCGGACCTGGACGAGCGGCGCCATCCGTTCCACGTCGCCATCGAGAACTGGCAGCACGACCTCAACATCGGCTCCGTGGTCCGCACTGCGAACGCCTTCGCGGCTCGCGAGGTGCACATCGTGGGGCGCCGCCGTTGGAACCGGCGCGGCGCGATGGTCACCGATCGCTACCAGCACGTGCGGCATCACCCCACGGTCGAGGAGTTCGTGGCGTGGGCCCACGGCGAGGGGCTCGCGGTGATCGGCATCGACAACCTGCCCGGCTCGGTCCCCCTCGAGACTGCCGAGCTGCCGCGGGCGTGCGTCCTCGTGTTCGGCCAGGAGTCGGTGGGGCTGACCGACGCCGTGCGCGACGCCGCCGACGCGACGCTCGCGATCGCGCAGTACGGCTCGACCCGATCCATCAATGCGGGGGCCGCGGCGGCCATCGCGATGCACCAGTGGGTGCGCCAGCACGCCGACATCGCGAGTGGGCACTCGTAGAAGTTTCTCGCGAAGCGGTGTCGATCTGTTGCCGACGCTGCGTCGTAGGGGTGAGACTCGGGACAGGCCCGGCTCTCTCAGACACGGAGGAACTGCCATGAAGTACCTGCTGATTCTCGCCTCGGACCCCGCCATCCCGTCGCCCGCTCCTGGCGACGACGACTTCGACGCCTACATGGGAGCGTGGGGCTCGTACACCCAGGAGCTGGTCGAGGCCGGCGTCTACCAGGGCGGAGAGGCCCTCCAGGGCCACGAGACCGCCACGACCGTGCGTCACGCCGAGGGATCCACGTCCATCGTCGACGGGCCCTTCGCCGAGCTCAAGGAGCACCTGGGCGGCTACTACGTCCTCGACGTCGACACCCTCGACGATGCCTTGGCATGGGCCAAGAAGGTGCCAATCGGCACCGGGGCCGTCGAGGTGCGCCCGATCTTCCCGACCGACGGCTACTGAGCCGCGGAAGGCGCGTCGCCTGAATACCGACGACTCGGTCGACGCGGTCCTCACCCGCGTGGTCCGCGAGGAGGGCGGGCGCCTGCTCGCCCTCCTCGCGGATCGCCTGGGCAGCCTCGAGGTCGCCGAGGACAGCCTGCAGGAGGCCTGCGCTCGCGCCACGCGAGCATGGCGCTCCGGAGAGGTCCCGCGCGACCCCGCCGCGTGGGTCTACGTCGTCGCCCGCAACGTCGGTGTCGACCGGTCGCGCCGCGAGGCCGCGGCGCATCGCCGCCTGTCGACGAGCAGCCGCGTGCTCGACACCGCCGTCGAGCGCCCCGGTGAGGATGGCGAGGAGCCTGCGAGCGCATCGGCGCTGCTGGTGGCGGAGTATGCCGAGGTGGGGGACGAGCAGCTCCGCCTGCTCCTGCTGTGCTGCCACCCGGCGTTGTCGCGCGACGCGCAGGTCGCGCTGACGCTGCGCCTCGCTGGGGGGCTCACGACGGAGGAGATCGCAGCGGCGTACCTGCAGCCCGAGGCGACCGTCGCGCAGCGGATCGTGCGTGCCAAGCGCAAGATCCGTGCGGCAGGCATACCGCTGGTCATCCCGGAGGATCTGGGTGAGCGCGCAGAGGTGCTGGTGACCGTCCTCGGCCTGATCTTCAACGAGGGCTACCTCGCGCACTCCGCGTCCGCGGCGGGCCTCACCCGCGCTGAGCTGGCGGACCAGGCGATCCGCCTCACCGCGACGGCGGCCGATGCCCTCCCCGACGAGCCCGAGCTCGCCGGGCTGCTCGCCCTTGAGCTCTTCCATCGGTCCCGCGAGGCGGCGCGGGTCGACGCCGAAGGTCGCCTCGTCAGGCTCGCGGACCAGGACCGTTCGCTGTGGGACACCGTCCAGGTGGCGCGCGGCTTCACCGTGCTCGCGCAGGCGCTCGCCCGGCGGCGCTTGGGACCGTGGCAGGTGCAGGCGCTGATCGCCGCCGAGCACACGCGCGAGCGGCCAGACTGGAGCCGCATCGTCCGCTACCACGACCTGCTCGCGACCTTCAGCCCGGGGCCGGTCGCGCGGCTGGGGCGCGCCGTCGCGGTGGCCGAGGTCGACGGTCCGGAGGCGGGGCTGCGTGAGGTCGACGCGATCGACAGCCTCGATCGGTTCCACCTGTGGCACGCCGCGCGGGCGGACCTGCTGGAGCGTTTGGGTCGCGGCGGCGAGGCCGTCGGGGAGTGGGAGCGGGCCGCCGCGCTCGCGGCGAACCCGGCCGAGGCGGCGTACGCTCGCGGACGAGCAGAGCACCAGGAGGGCGCATGACCGAGGTTCCGGAGGACGAGCTTGAGCCGTACGAGAAGCTGCATGCCGACGGCTCGCCGTGGGCGCGCGGCCAGATGCACGAGGGCGCCGAGCACGGGTACTGGGAGTTCTTCCGCAAGGACGGCACGATGATGCGGTCGGGCACCTTCGACCACGGCGCCCAGGTGGGCGAGTGGACCACCTACGACAAGCACGGCGCGCCGTACAAGGTGACGCAGATGAAGCCCCGGGGCTAGGTCCCGAGTCAAGGAATCGTGACCTCGAACTGATCGAGGCTTCGGTCTGTCGGCGTTAGAGTTTTCGGTATGCCGAAAAGTCTCGTCCGCGCCGCCGTGGTCACCGCTGCCGCGGTGCTCGCCCTCGCCGGCTGCGCAAGCGAGACGGAGACGATAGCGTCGGACGGCTCGGCTGCTGGCCAAGGAGGGGACCAGCCCTTCGTCCTCACGACCTTCACGGTCCTGGCCGACATGGCGCGCAACGTCGCGGGCGACGACCTGCGCGTCGAGTCCATCACGAAGGTCGGCGCCGAGATCCACGGCTACGAGCCCACGCCGGGTGACATCGCGCGCGCCTCCGACGCGGACCTGATCCTCGACAACGGACTTGGCCTCGAGGCGTGGTTCGAGCGGTTCGTCGAATCCGTCGACGCCCCGCACGTCGTGGTGTCCGAGGGGGTCGAGCCCATCGACATCGCCTCCGACGCGTACGCCGGCCAGGCCAATCCCCACGCCTGGATGAGCCCGGTGCTGGCGCAGTCCTACGTCGACGCGATGGCCGAGGCGTTCGGCGAGCTCGACCCGACGAATGCGGCCGACTACGACGCCCGGGCGGAGGAGTACAAGGCAGAGCTGCAGGCGGTGCAGGATGACCTGCTCGCGGCGCTCGCGGGCGTTCCCGACGACCAGCGCGTGCTCGTCACCTGCGAGGGAGCCTTCTCCTACCTCGCGCGCGACGCCGGCCTCGACGAGGTCTACATCTGGCCCGTCAACGCCGAGCAGCAGGCCACCCCCGGCCAGATCACCGCCGCCATCGAGCAGGTGCGAGCGCAGGACGTGCCGGCGGTGTTCTGCGAGTCGACGGTGTCCGACGCGCCCATGCAGCAGGTCGTCGAGGCGACGGGCGCGACGTTCGGCGGCACGCTCTACGTCGACTCGCTGTCGGAGGCGGACGGCCCCGTCCCCACCTACCTCGACCTCATTCGCCACGACGCCGAGACCATCGCCGCGGCGCTCACCGCAGGCGGCGCCAGTGGCTGACGCGCCCGCCCTCGAGGTCGACGCCGTCACGGTTCGCTACGGCGACGTGACGGCCCTCGACGATTGCTCGCTCACCCTCACCCGCGGTCGCGTGCACGGCCTCATCGGCATGAACGGCTCGGGCAAGTCCACGCTCTTCAAGGCGGTCATGAGTGCCGTGCGACCGCAATCGGGCACGGTGCGCGTCGACGGCGAGGACCCGGCGCGAGCCCGCGCGCGCTCGGCGATCGCCTACGTCCCCCAGAGCGAGGACGTCGATTGGGACTTCCCGCTGTCCGTGCGCGACGTCGTCATGATGGGTCGCTACGGCTCAATGGGGCCGATGCGCCGGCCCCGGGCCGCCGACCACGCCGCGGTGGACGCGGCGCTCGCTCGGGTCGAGCTGGCCGACCTCGCCGGCCGCCAGATCGGGCGGCTCTCGGGCGGCCAGCGCAAGCGCGCCTTCGTCGCGCGCGGCCTCGCTCAGGGGGCCTCGCTGCTGCTGCTCGACGAGCCGTTCGCCGGCGTCGACAAGCGCTCCGAGCGGACCATCGTCGCGCTCCTGCGCGAGCTCGCCGACGAGGGGCGCACGCTGCTGGTCTCGACCCACGACCTCCACGCGCTGCCGCAGCTCGCGGACGACGCGATCCTGCTCCTGCGACGGACCCTGTTCCACGGCTCCGTCACCGAGGCCCTGAGGCCCGAGAACCTCACCCGCGCCTTCGGCATGGACCTGGGCGACACGCGCCAGGATGACTCAGGCGGTGCGGCGTGAGCATCATCGACGTCCTCGTGGAGCCGCTGCAGTACGACTTCATGGTGCGCGCCCTGCTCGTCACCGTGATCGCCGCGGTCGTGTGCGCGCTGCTGTCGTGCTGGCTCGTGCTCGTCGGCTGGTCGCTCATGGGCGACGCGGTCTCGCATGCGGTGCTGCCCGGTGTCGTGCTCGCCTACATCATGGGCGCGCCGTTCGCCATCGGCGCCCTCGTGTTCGGCGTGCTCGCCGTGGTCCTCATCGGCGTCGTGCGCGGCACCAGCCGCGTCAAGGAGGACGCCGCCATCGGCATCGTCTTCACGACCCTCTTCGCCCTTGGCTTGGTTCTCGTGTCCGTCACCCCCAGCCAGACGGACCTGTCGCACATCATCTTCGGCAACATCCTCGGGGTGTCGTCCACGGACCTGTGGCAGATCGCCATCCTCGCCGCCGTCGCGTTCGCGGCGTTGATCCTCAAGCGCCGCGACCTGACGCTGTACGCGTTCGACCCGACTCATGCGAGGGCCATCGGGCTGTCGCCGCGGGTGCTCGGCTCGCTGCTGCTGGGGCTGCTCGCGGTCGTCTCCGTGGTCGCGCTCCAGGTCGTCGGCGTCGTGCTCGTGGTCGCGCTGCTGATCATCCCGGGCGCGACGGCCTACCTCCTGACGGACCGCTTCTCCCGCATGCTCTGGATCGCCCCCCTGATCTCGTCACTATGCTCGGTGGTGGGGATCTACCTCAGCTACTGGCTCGATGCGGCCTCGGGCGGGCTCGTGGTGGTGGTGCAGGGCGCGGCGTTCGCCCTGGTCTACCTCCTGAGCCCTCGGCACGGCCTGCTCGGCCGGTGGCGGACGGCGAGGCGGGGAGCACGCGTTGGCCACTGACACCACGATGCAGGACTACCTCAAGGCGATCTGGAACGCCCGCGAGTGGTCCGATGCGCCGGTCACGGTGAGCGTGCTGGCGGCACGCCTGGGGCTGTCGCCGTCGTCGGTGTCCGAGCTGGTGCGCAAGCTCGCGGACCGCGGGCTCGTCACCCACGTGAAGTACGGCTCGATCTCGCTCACCGACGAGGGCCGGGCGATCGCGCTCGCGACCGTGCGCAAGCATCGCCTCATCGAGACGTTCCTCGTCGAGTACCTGGGCTACGGATGGGACGAGGTGCACGACGAGGCCGAGGTGCTCGAGCACGCCGTCTCTGACGAATTCGTCGACCGCCTCGCGGTCAAGCTCGGCGAGCCGACCCACGACCCGCACGGCGACCCGATCCCGGCCGCCGACGGCTCGCTGCCGCACGAGGCGCAGGTGTCCCTCGACCAGGTCTCGGAGGGGGAGCGGGTGAGGATCGCCCGGGTCTCCGACGACGACCCCGCGCTGCTGCGCCACCTCGGCGAGATCGGGGTCGACATCGGCGTCGTCGTGGACGTCGCCGCGCAGCGGCCCGCGGCGGGCACCGTGGACCTCGCGGTCGACGGCTCCACGGTGACGGTCGGCACGCTCGCCGCCCGCGTCATCCTCACCGAGCCCGCCTGACAGACGAACCCAGCCCACGCATCGGCCCGGCAGGCTTCGTGGAGGAACGTTCTCTGCGCAGTATGCCCTCGCGGCGCATCCTGTGGGACCAAGGGCCCCATGACGACCGGGGTCAATGTCTGACAGAATGGACGGCGGTTCACTTCCCCTCTGAAAGACCAGGAGAGACACATGGCCATCGCCACCACTGAGTCGTACGCCGCGATGCTTGACGCCGCCAAGGCCGGCAGCTACGCGTTCCCCGCGATCAACATCACCTCGTCGTCTTCGGTCACCGCCGCCATCCAGGGCTTCGCGGAGGCCGAGTCCGACGGCATCATCCAGGTCTCCGTCGGTGGCGGCCAGTACGCCTCCGGCTCGACCATCAAGGACGCCGTGGTCGGCTCCCTCGCGCTCGCGGCCTACGCCCGCGTCGTCGCGGAGAAGTACGGCGTCACCATCGCGCTGCACACGGACCACTGCCACAAGGTCTACCTCGAGGAGTGGCTCAAGCCGCTGCTGAAGCTCGAGGCTGAGTCGATCGCCGCCGGCAACGGCCCCATCTTCAACTCGCACATGTGGGACGGCTCGTCGGTCCCCATGGAGGAGAACCTGTCGATCGCCGAGGAGCTGCTCGAGCTGTCGCAGGCCGCGGACACCATCCTCGAGATCGAGATCGGTGTCGTGGGCGGCGAGGAGGACGGCCACTCGGCTGAGGTCAACGACAAGCTCTACTCGACCCCCGAGGACGGCATCGCCACGATCGAGCGCCTGGGCCTGGGCGAGAAGGGCCGCTACATGACGGCCATGACGTTCGGCAACGTGCACGGCGCGTACAAGCCGGGCGCCGTGAAGCTCCGCCCCGAGATCCTGGGCGACATCCAGTCCGCCGCGGCCGAGAAGTTCGGCAAGGACAAGCCGTTCGACCTCGTGTTCCACGGTGGCTCGGGCTCGACCGCCGAGGAGATCGCGACCGCGGTCAGCCACGGCGTCATCAAGATGAACATCGACACGGACACGCAGTACGCGTACACGCGTCCCGTCGTCGACCACATGATGAAGAACTACGACGGCGTCCTCAAGGTCGACGGCGAGTGGGGCAACAAGAAGGCCTACGACCCGCGCGCCTGGGGCAAGCTCGCCGAGGCGGGCATGGCCGCTCGCGTCGTCGAGGCCTGCCAGCAGCTGGGCTCCGCCGGGAAGAAGATCTGACCTCAGCGGTCAGGCGAAGCCCCGGGGAGTCGGCAGACACCCCGGGGCTTCGCTACGCGAGGGCCGATGCGCACGCGCCCGGGCATGGCATGTCCAGGTGAGGCGCGCATCGGCTGATAATCAGGCGAGGCGACAGCCTCGTTGACCAAGCCCCCGGCACGGTTCCGGGGTGAGGGGAGTGGGCGAGATGCCCGGAGTGGTGATCGTCGGAGCCCAGTGGGGCGACGAGGGCAAGGGCAAGGCCACCGACGTGCTGGGAAGCCGCGTCGACTATGTGGTGAAGTTCAATGGCGGCAACAACGCCGGTCACACGGTGGTGATCGGGGACCAGAAGTTCGCCCTGCACCTGTTGCCGTCGGGCATCCTGACGCCCGATGTCACGCCCGTGATCGGCAACGGCGTCGTCGTCGACATCTCGGTGCTGTTCGGCGAGATCGACGCGCTCATCGAGCGCGGCGTCGACCCGTCGAAGCTGCTGATCTCGAACGCCGCCCACGTCATCGCGCCGTACGCGCGCACGCTCGACAACGTCACCGAGCGCTTCCTCGGCAAGCGCAAGATCGGCACCACGGGCCGCGGCATCGGGCCGGCCTACGCCGACAAGATCAACCGCCTCGGCATCCGCATGGGCGACCTGTTCGACGAGCAGCTGCTGCGCGACAAGATCGAGGGCGCGCTCGAACAGAAGAACCACCTGCTGGTGAAGGTCTACAACCGCCGCGCGATCGAGGTCGACGAGGTCGCCGACGAGCTGCTGCAGTACCGCGACCGCCTCGAGCCGATGGTGACGGACACGTCCCTCGTGCTCAACCAGGCGCTCGACCGCGGCGAGACCGTGCTGTTCGAGGGCGGCCAGGCGACGATGCTCGACGTCGACCACGGCACGTACCCCTTCGTGACGTCGTCCTCGGCCACCGCGGGCGGCGCTTCGACCGGCTCCGGCGTGGGTCCCACCCGCATCGACTCGGTGATCGGCATCGTCAAGGCCTACACGACCCGCGTGGGCGAGGGGCCGATGCCCACGGAGCTGTTCGACGAGAACGGCGAGTTCCTGGCACGGGTGGGTCACGAGTTCGGCACCACCACGGGGCGCCAGCGTCGATGCGGCTGGTACGACGCCGTCATCGCCCGCTACGCGTCCCGCATCAACGGCCTCACCGACCTGGTGCTCACCAAGCTCGACGTGCTCACGGGACTCGAGGAGATCCCCGTCTGCGTCGCCTACGAGGTGGACGGCGTCCGCTACGAGGAGCTGCCGCAGGACCAGGCGGCCTTCGCCGCCGCCACGCCGGTGTACGAGTACCTGCCGGGCTGGACCGAGGACATCTCCGCGGCTCGCGAGTTCTCCGACCTGCCGCAGACCGCGCAGGACTACGTCATGGCGCTCGAGAAGATCTCGAACTGCCGCATCTCCGCGATCGGCGTGGGCCCCGGCCGCGACGAGATCATCGTCAACCACGACCTGCTGCACGCTCGCGGCGAGTAGCTCAGGGCTTGCCGAGCCCGTCGATCCAGCGCACGACGGCGTCAGCCGAGCCGGGCTCGAAGCGGTAGTGGCGGGTGGTCTCGCATGGGATCACCGTCACGAGCTCGGCGCGCCGCAGCACCCCGAGGTGCTGTGACGCGCGTGCAGCGGAGATGTTCCACGCGAACTGCACGGAAGCGCTCAGGTCCATTGCCAGCGCCCCGTCATGGCGCAGCAGCTGGAGCAGGTAGCGGCGAGCAGGGTGAGCGAGGGCATCGAACACGGTGTCGAGGCTCACGCGGTCCTCGTCGCCATGGTCGATGGATGAGCGCATGCCACCGAACCTAGCCGTGGCGAGGGGTGCGAGCCCCGTTGTCCACAGGGGGATCGAGGGTTCATGTGGAGATGCTGTGAGGCTATTTCACTCCCACGTGAAATAGCCGCAAGACAACCCTGAGGCCCTCCGGGGAGCCGAGCCGTTCACCCGGCGTTCACCAGTGATCGCTAGCGTCGCAGGCATGTCGACCGATGACGCGCGGCGTGACAAGACGTGGCGGCTGCCCGTCGTCGACCCGCGCCACGACGGTCGACGGACCGGACTGGGCGCTGAGGGCGGCTCGTGGGCGCTCGCCGAGGGCAGGCCGCTCACCAAGGACGAGCGCAACTTCTACCTCGTGCAGGCACTCCACACCGCCTCGGGAGAGCCGACGCACCACCTGCGCGGCGCGCGACTGACGAGCACCGTCATCACCCTCGCTTCGACGCTGCGCTGGGAAGTCTGTGCTGGCGAGGGCCTCGTGGACTACGAGCCGGAGACCACCGCCGCGCCCGCGCGCAAAGGGCTGCTGCGGCGCGCGCCCAAGCCCTTCCGGCCCCGCGCGGCCGACTCCTTCAAGGCGCACGACCTTCCGCTCGTCATCACCTCCTTCGACGGAGTCGTGATGGCCCGCGAACCGCGGGGAGTGCTCACGTACCTGCAGGGGTCCATGCCGGGCATGTCGACGTCCGTGGGCTCCGGTGGGTACGGGACCGTGGCTGACCTCTACGAGGTCGACGATGCGGCCGATGCGCTCGCGGACCTCGCGGGACAGGTCACCCGGCACGGCTGGATCGCGTCGGAGCCGACGCAGCGAGCCCTCGACGCGGGCGACGTCGCCGTCGACCTGGAGGGGCATTCGATGGACGTCACCTCGGACGGCTCCACGTGGATCGTGACGGACATGAGCCGATCCGCCCCCGCCCGCGGATCGATCGCGGCTGTCGCGCCGCCCGGCGCGCTCGTCTGGCACGGCGGTGCTGATCGTGAGGGGCGCTGCATCGTCGCCGTCGTCTCGACTGGCGCGCCCGCGCGGCTCACGGTGGTGACCGACCTCATCCGGCCGCGCGGATGACGACAGAGATCCTTCCTCCAGCGCGCAGCGCCACGGCATTCCGCGCAGAGATCCTTCCTACACAAGGTACGGCTGGGGAATATGCTCTCGACATGAGGCGCTGGGTGGTGCTCGTGGCAGGCGTGATGACGTTGTGCGCCTGTGCTGAGAGCGCCCCGGGCGGCGACGGACCGCAGGTCGTCGCGAGCGGCTACGTCGAGAACCTGCCGCCCCCGTGCTTCTCCAACCCCATCGAGCTGCTGGGTGAGACGAGGTACGGGATCCCGAGCGACGATGTAGGAGACCTCGCGAGCACCCACCCGCTCCCGGCCGCGGACGACGACCCCGACGAGTCCGATGCCGGCGGCGTGCCCGAGCCGGAGGCGAGCATGGTCATCGCGGGCCAGCCGTCCACGCGCGGCACCGTCACCCACTTCGACGACGGCATCGCCCGCTTCGACGCCGCGACGGGCCACACCACGTGGTACACCACCGAGGAGACCTTCATCAGCGAAGCCTGCTGATCGCTACGCGTCGCTAGACTCGCTCGCGTGAAGGTACTGATCGTCGGCTCGGGGGCCCGCGAGCACGCGCTCGCCCGCTCCCTCCACCTCGACCCGAGCGTGACCGAGCTGCACGCGGTCCCCGGCAACCCCGGCATCGGCGCGCTGGCGACCCTGCACTCCCAGGACCCCAACGATGGCGCCGCGATCGCGGCGCTCGCGGTCAACGTGCGCGCGGACCTCGTCGTGGTCGGTCCCGAGGCGCCGCTCGTCGCGGGCGTCGCTGACACCGTGCGCGAGGTGGGCATCCCGTGCTTCGGGCCCACCGCAGCCGCGGCGATGCTCGAGGGCTCCAAGGCGTTCGCCAAGGAGGTCATGGCGGCGGCCAACGTGCCGACCGCGGAGCCGCGCGTGTGCACCACTCCGAGCGAGCTCGCGACGGCTCTGGCCGAGTTCGGCGCCCCGTACGTCGTGAAGGACGACGGGCTCGCCGCGGGCAAGGGCGTGGTGGTGACCGACGACCTCGCGCAGGCGACGGCGCACGGCGACGCGATCCTCGCCGCCGGCGGCACCGTGGTGATCGAGGAGTACCTCGACGGGCCCGAGGTGTCGCTGTTCTGCATCTGCGACGGCGCGACCGTGGTGCCGCTGCAGCCGGCTCAGGACTTCAAGCGCGCCTTCGACGGCGACGAGGGTCTGAACACCGGCGGCATGGGTGCGTACAGCCCGCTGCCGTGGGCGCCGCCCGGACTCGTCGAGGAGGTCGTGCGCACGGTCGCGCAGCCCACCGTCGACGAGATGGCACGCCGCGGCACCCCCTTCCAGGGCGTCCTGTACTGCGGCCTCGCGCTCACGAGCAAGGGCACCCGCGTGGTCGAGTTCAACGCCCGCTTCGGCGACCCCGAGACTCAGTCGGTGCTCGCGCGGCTCGAGACGCCGCTGGGCGAGGTGCTCCTCGCCGCGGCGCAGGGACGGCTGCACGAGCTCCCCGCCCTCCAGTGGAGCGACGACGCCGCGGTCACCGTGGTGCTCGCCGCCCACGGCTACCCCGAGGACGCCCGCAAGGGCGATCCGATCACCGGGACCGACGAGGCAGACGGCGTCGACGGCGCGCACGTGCTCCACGCGGGCACCGCGTTCGACGGAGACGGCAGCCTCGTGGCATCGGGTGGGCGCGTGCTGTGCACCGTGGGCGTCGGCGCGCACCTCGCCGACGCGCGCGCCACCGCGTACGAGGCCCTCAGCCACATCTCGCTGCCGGGTTCGCACCACCGCAGCGACATCGCGCTGAAGGCGTCCGAGATCGTGGCGGACTGATGCCCGGTCACGTCATCGAGCCCACCGCCCCGCAGCTGGACGGCTGGCGCCACGTCTACTCGGGCAAGATCCGCGACCTCTACGAGCCCGTCGAGCCCCATCCCCGCGGCGACGTGGTGCTGGTGGTCGCGTCGGACCGCATCAGCGCCTACGACTGGGTCCTGCCCACCGAGATCCCGGGCAAGGGCGGAGTGCTCACCGCGCTCAGCCTGTGGTGGTTCGACCAGCTCCGCGACATCGTCCCCAACCACACCGTCGAGGCTCCGGTGCCCGACGAGGCCGCCGGTCGTGCGATGGTGTGCCAGCGGCTCGACATGTTCCCGGTGGAGTGCGTCGCGCGCGGCTACCTCACCGGATCGGGCCTCGCGGAGTACCGCGAGAGCGGCACCGTGTGCGGCATCGAGCTGCCCCCCGGCCTGACCGACGGCTCCCGCCTTCCCGAGCCGATCTTCACGCCGGCCACCAAGGCCGAGGTGGGCGAGCACGACGAGAACGTGACGTTCGAGGCCGTGGTCGAGCGCATCGGCGCGGCGGACGCGACCGCGCTGCGTGACCTCACGCTGGCCGTCTACTCGCGTGCCCACGAGATCGCGGCCGACAAGGGCATCATCCTCGCCGACACCAAGTTCGAGTTCGGGCGCGACGGCGAGGGCCGCATCGTGCTCGCCGACGAGGTGCTCACCCCCGACTCGAGCCGGTTCTGGCCCGCGGACACGTGGGCGCCAGGGCGCGCGCAGCCGAGCTTCGACAAGCAGTTCGTGAGGGACTGGCTCACGAGCGGTGAGTCCGGCTGGGACAAGGCGAGCGACGCGCCGCCACCCGCGCTGCCCGACGACGTCGTGGAGCGCACCCGTCAGCGCTACCTCGAGGCCTACGACAGGCTCGCGAAGAACTAGGCGTTCTCGCGCGGGTCGTCGTGTGCAGCGAGGTCGACCGGCTTGCCCCCGATGGTGGGCACGCCCCAGCCGAACCGCAGCGAGGCGATGCGGATCGCGAGCACCACCACGATCGGCACCCAGATGACGATGGTTCGCTGGACCTCGAGCGCGATGAGCACGGCGTACAGGGTCGCCCCGGCGAGAGCGGCCGTCGCGTAGAACTGGCCGTTGCGCAGCACGTCGGGCACGTCGTTGGCGAGCATGTCGCGGATGATGCCGCCGCCCACGCCGGTGATGACGCCCATCACCGCGGCGGTGACGATCGATGCCCCGGCGTCGACCGCGATCCCAGCGCCGACGGCCACGAACACAGCGAGCCCGAGCGCATCGGACAGCTGCACGATCCGGTAGCGGTCGAGGCGGTCCGGCGGGTGCCAGCGCGCGAGCAGCGCGACCGCGAGCCCCACTCCTGCGCCCACGAGCAAGTAGCTGGGGCTCTCCATCCAGAACACCGGCACGTCGAGCAGCACATCCCGCAGCGTTCCGCCGCCGACGGCGACCATGCACGCGAGCACCACCGCGCCGACGATGTCCATGCGCTTGCGGCCCGCCGCGACCGCACCCGAGATCGCGAACGCCACGGTGCCGATGTACTCCAGGACGGTGCGCAGGGTCTCGAGCGCTGAGTCGATCAGCTCCGGGGCGTCGACCGCCGCCTGGATCCATGCGCTCATGGCGGCCAGCGTAACGGCGTGACCCAACGATCGAGGCGCGCGGTGCGTCATCACTTCAGCGATGACCATGGGCCCACGTTCGTCCTGAGCGGTACCTTCACGTGGAGAGTGGGCGCACTTTCGGAAGTACGGATGTGGAGACTTGGGAGGGCCGATGCGCGTGCTGGGAGGGGTGGTGGCGTTGAGTGTGGCGGTGCTCGCGGGGTGCGCGGCGCCCGGCGCCGACGGAGTCGACGGGACGCCGCCTCTCACGTGGGACGGGGACCTTGACCTCGGCGTGCCGGGCGAGCTCATCATCGCGAGCGGGGGCGTCGAGTACTACCCCGCGTGCGGCAACGAGGTGCTCGACTGGGCCGAGGACGACTACTACCCGTTCAAGCCCGCCGACACGGAGGGCTTCCCTGACCCCTCCAACCACCCGCCGCTCGACGTCGAGCCGAGCGCGACTGCCGCCGCCGCAACCCTGCCCGAGCGCACCGGCGACGCTGCACTGGGCTTCGCGCGCGCATCGGCGCTGCGCACTGCCCACGTGCGCACGGTCGCCGAGCCCGGGCCGGGCGACGACGTCGGCACCCTGGTCGTCTACGACAACGGCTTCGCCCACTGGACGTCGGACAGCGGCCGGCTCGAGACCTGGCTCACGACCACGCCCATCGAGTACCAGTGGGCGTGCTGAGACGCACGCCTGGGCGCGCACGCGCCGGGTAGACTCGGGCCCATGCCCACGATCGTCGTTCACGTGATGCCCAAGCCCGAGATCCTCGACCCGCAGGGCAAGGCCGTCGGCAACGCGCTGCCGCGCCTCGGCTTCGAGGGCTTCGCGGCCGTCCGTCAGGGCAAGCGCTTCGAGCTCACCGTCGACGGCGAGGTCACGGAGGAGCTGCTCGGCAAGGCCCGTGAGGCCGCCGAGACCATGCTGTCGAACCCCGTGATCGAGGACGTCGTCGCCGTCGAGGTCGTGACCTCGGAGGCCGCCAGCTGATGGCCCGCATCGGCGTCGTCACCTTCCCCGGCTCGCTCGACGACCGGGACGCCGCGCGCGCCGTGCGCCTCGCCGGCGGCGAGTCCGTCAACCTCTTCCACTCGGACGAGTCGCTCCAGGACGTCGACGCCGTGGTGCTGCCCGGCGGCTTCTCCTACGGCGACTACCTGCGCGCCGGCGCGATCAGCCGCTTCGCTCCGATCATGGAGAAGGTCGTCGACGCCGCGCACGGCGGGATGCCGGTGCTCGGCATCTGCAACGGCTTCCAGGTGCTCACCGAGGTGCACCTGCTGCCCGGCTCGATGATCAAGAACGAGCACCTGCACTTCATCTGCCGCGACCAGGTCCTGCGTGTCGAGAACGCTGAGACCGCATGGAGCTCGGACTACGAGGCGGGCCAGGAGATCACCATCCCGCTGAAGAACCAGGACGGCCAGTACGTGGCCGACGAGGCGACCCTCGACGCCCTCGAGGCCGAGGGCCGGGTCGCGTTCCGCTACGTGGGCTTCAACCCCAACGGCTCACGCCGTGACATCGCTGGCATCACCAACGAGCGCGGCAACGTCGTCGGCCTCATGCCGCACCCCGAGCACGCCGTCGAGGCCGGCTTCGGACCGGACTCGGTGCTGAACGGTCGCCGCGGCACCGACGGCCTGAGCTTCTTCACCTCGGCCATCTCCACCCTGGTGGCCGCCACGTAGCCATGAGCCGCCGCGAGAAGGTCATCGGCACCGTCGCCGACGCACTGCCCCAGCCTGAGGGCAGGCCTGTCCTGATCGCGATCGACGGACCGGACGCGTCGGGAAAGACCACGCTGCGTCGGGAGCTCGCGGCGCTGCTGCGCAAGCGCGGCCGCGACGTGGTCGAGGCGAGCATGGACGACTTCCACCATCAGGCCGACCACCGGTACCGCCAGGGGCGCACGTCCGCGCGCGGGTTCTGGGAGGACAGCTTCGATCACGAGGCGTTCATCGCCAAGGTGCTCGACCCGCTCGGCCCCGACGGAGACCGGGTGGTGAGCCTGCGCCACCACGACCTGGCGTCGGACGCGCTGCTCGACGGAGTTCCGGAGTTCTCGGTGCGGGATGACGTGACGCTGCTCGCCGACGGGCTGTTCATGCAGCACCCCGGGCTCGCGGATCGCTGGGACGCGGTGGTGTGGGTCGAGGCGCCGTACTCGGTGCGCTTCGACCGCATGGTCGAGCGCGACGGGCTGCCGCGCGACCCTGAGGACCCGCTGCAGCGCCGGTACTTCGACGGCCAGCTGATCTATCGCAGCGAGGTGGGGCCGCGGGAGCGCGCGCTCGTCATCCTCGACAACACCGATCCCGCACGGCCGCGGCTGCTGCCCCGCGCGGGCGACCAGGATGCGCCCCGGACGGCCTTGGGGCTGAGGGGCGCGTGATCGTCGAGTCCGTCGTGCTGCCGGTGATCCCGGGGCGCGAGCAGGAGTTCGAGGCGGCGTTCGCGGTGGCGGCTCCGCTGATCGCTCGCCAGCCCGGCTACGGCGGCCACACGCTGCGCCGCGGCATCGAGGAGCCGTCGACGTACCTGCTGACCGTCGAGTGGGAGTCGGTCGACGCGCACGAGAGGGGGTTCCGTGGCTCCGCCGATTACCTGGAGTGGAAGGGCCTCCTCCACCGGTTCTACGACCCGTTCCCCGTGGTGCTGCATTATGGCGAGCCAGTGGACTGACTTTGTATTCACGGCGGCGCCACTGCCGTAGGCTCGCGACCCGTGACATCACCAGCGATCTCCGAGTTCTGGGCCGCGCGTCGCGCCGCTGACCCGACGCTGCCCGAGGCGCTGCCGGAGGTGTGGGCCTTCGGTGCCACGCCCGCACACGCCGATGCCCTCCTCGCGCTCGTGCTCGCCGGCACGAAGACCGGCACGGCGAGCTCGCTGTGGGACTACGAGCACGCGGGCGATCCGGTCCCGGCCGCAGGTGACCTGAGCATCATCCTCGACGGAGCGGGCGCTCCGCAGGCGCTGATCGAGACGACGGCCGTCGCGACCGTGCCGTTCGACCAGGTGGACGCCGAGCACGCCGCCTCCGAGGGGGAGGGAGACCTCACCCTCGCGTACTGGCGCGCGGCGCACGAGCGCTACTGGCGCGAGCACTCCGAGGGCCCGCGGGGCTTCGAGCCCGACATGCCGGTGATCTGCGAGCGCTTCCGGGTGCGCTATCCCTGACGTCCGCCGCGCCTGAACGTGACGTGGGTGACGCCGCTCTCGGCGGCCTCGGTCGTGACGGCGAAGCCGGACTCGAGCCCACGCAGCCCCTCCCACAGGTTCTCTCCGCGCCCGAGCAGGAGCGGGACGACGGCCACGTGCAGGTCGTCGACGAGGCCCGCGGCGAGGAAGCTGCGCACCGTGCGGGCGCCGCCGCCGATGCGCACGTCGGCCCCGGCCGCAGCCTCGCGGGCGTGGGCGAGCGCGTCCTCAGGGGACGCGTCGAGGAAGTGGAAGGTCGTCCCGTTCGCAAACTCGAGGCTTGGCCGCGGCGCGTGCGTGAGGACGTAGACGGGCACGCGGAACGGCGGCTCCTCGCCCCACCAGCCCCGCCAGTCGGGGTCGTCGCCGTGCTGGTGCAGCCCGAACATGCCGGCGCCCATGATCTCGGCGCCCAGCTCCTCGAAGTAGCGCGTCGCGTACGCATCGTCGACGCCCGTGGTGCCCGAGCCGTCCGCGATGTGCAGCACGCGCTCGCGGAACGTGCGTGTGGCGACGTAGTCGCCGGTGAGCCTGCCCCAGTCCTCGCCGAAGGGGTTCTCCGGGGTCTGGTCGGTCGTCGTCATGAAGCCATCGAGCGAGATGTTCAGATCCACGCGCACGCGCGTCATGGGTGACTCCCTCCGTCGGGGTGCGGGGCGGGGGCTCCGTCCCGCACCATGGTCTGCTGGTAGGTGATCTCACCGCGGTGCCGGACGCCGGGGATCAGCACCGCGGGACCGTGGTCGACGTAGCCGTGGCGCGCGAAGAAGCGCCGCGCCCGCTCGTTCTCGACCTGCGTCTGGAGGAAGCAGCCCGGCGCTCCCGCGGCCTCCAGCCGCGCGTGCCACGCCTCCATGAGCGCGTCGCCTACGCCGGTGCCGCGTGCCTCGGGCACCAGGTCGATGTGCAGGTGCGCTGGCCACCGCGGGTCGTCGAGCTCGCGCGCCGTCGGCCGCCGTCGCAGCCATGCGCCCGCCGCGTCGCGCATCGCGCGCGTGAAGAAGGCCCGGGTGTCGCGGCGCCGGAACAGCTGGTGCTCACGCATGGCTGCGTCGATCAGCTCGGACTCGGACGGGAAGGACGCGGTGCCGAGCGAGCCCGCGAGGTACCCGACGACCGCGCCGTCCGTCACGGCCAGGAGCAGCGACTCCGGCTCGTGGTCGATGTACGGGTCGAGGTAGACCGCGGCCTCGGACGGCGCATCGCCCCACAGGGCGCCTGCGGGCGATCCCTCGGACGCACGCGTGAACACGTCTTGCAGCCCGTCCCGCAGGTGTGGCGCCGCGTCGGCGTAGGCCACGACCGTCGTCATGGGCTCATCCTAGGAACGCGGCGCCTCCCGGGGCGGTCAGCGCCCCGGGAGTCCTCGCAGCGCCGATGCCGGGGAGGGGCCCGCGTGGTCCCCGCTCAGGCGGTCGCGCAGCTCGGTGAGGGCGCCGAACGTGCGGTGGTTGAAGTCTGCGCCCAGCTGGTTGGGGATGGTGACGAGCACCGTGTCCGCGGACTGCACCGCCTCGTCCTCGCGCAGCTCGGCCTCGATCTTGTCGAGGTCGCCCACGTAGGTCTTGCCGAACGTCGCGATGAAGTTGTCGATCTGGCCCACCTGGTCGCGGTTGGCGCCCAGGCGGTCGCGCTCGAGGGTCGTGCCGAAGTACATGCGGGTCTCGTCGTCGATGATGGGCATGATCGAGCGCGAGATCGACACGCGAGGCGTGCCGCCGTGGCCGGCCTCGTTCCAGGCCTCGCGGAACGCCGCGATCTGACGGGCCTGGATGACCCCCAGCGGCTCCCCGGAGCCGCCCTCGACGAGCGTCGACGACATGAGGTTCATGCCGAGCTCGCCGACCTTGCGGGCCGACTCCTCGCCGCCCGCGCCGTACCAGATGCGGTCGGTCAGGCCCGGGGAGTGGGGCTGGATGGGCAGCAGCTCGCCTGCGAGGCCGTGCGCCCGCGCGCCCGGCCTTGCGATGCCTGCCCCGGAGATCGCCTCTCGGAAGCGCGCGATGCGCTCGGCGGCGTCCTCGACCGGGAGCTTGCCCACGGGCAGGGGATAGCCGAACTCGCCCGGGCCGTCCGCGGCGGGCTCGGGTGAGCCGCGGCTCACGCCCAGCTGCAGCCGGCCGTCGCTGATGAGGTCAGCGGTCGCCGCCGCCTCCGCCATGTACAACGGGTTCTCGTAGCGCATGTTGATCACGCCCGTGCCGAGCTCGACGCGGCTCGTGCGCGCGCCCATGGCGGCGAGCAGCGGGAAGGGCGACGAGGTGTTCTGCTCGAAGTGGTGGACGCGCAGCCACGCGCCGTCCATCCCCGCGTCCTCGGCCGCCTCGGCGAGGGCGATCGTGTCGTGCATGAGGTCGCTCGCGGTGCGCACCTTCGACCCGGGCGCCCCGGACCACCAGCCGAAGCTCAGGAAACCGATGTTGATCATGGGCGCTGAACGTCCGCGCAGCCTCCCGGCATTCCTGCCTCAGGCCGCGGGAGGCGGCGCGGTGGTGCGGTAGATCCGGACGTAGGTGTGCGTCCAGCCCGCGATGAGCACCGCGAAGATGCTGATCGCGACGTAGGGCTGGATCGCGACCGCCCATGCCGGCGGGTCCTCGAGGTTGAGGATGATCACGACGAACGAGACCACCGCGACGACGATCAGAGGGATCGACACGAGCGTCGCCCAGCGAGGTGCGGGCGCTCGCCAGAAGTAGCGCAGCGCGGTGCGATGCCTGCTCGTCGCCATGGAGACCCCCCCCCTCCCACTCGAGGCGCACTCACGCCCCGACGGCGCCATCGTCGGCCCCAGGATAGCCACGCCTCCTTAGACTCGCTCCATGAGCTCCGCCGATCCGACCGTCCTCGACCCGCGGATCGGGCGCCGCGCTCCCGAGGACCTGGACGAGTTCCAGCTCGCGGAGAGCAGGCCCGACTACCGGGTCGACATCGAGCGCATCCGCTTCTCGCCGTACTTCTCGCGGCTGTCCGCCGTCACCCAGGTCATCTCGCAGTCGGGCGCGGGCCTGGCCGTGCACAACCGCCTCACGCACTCGGTCAAGGTCGCAGCCGTCGCCCGCGCGATCGCCATGCATCTGCACCGCGACACCGGGCCGGTGGGTGCGCTCGTCGGGCAGCTCGGCGGCTGCGATCCCGTGGTGGTCCAGGCGGCGGCGAGCGCGCACGACGTGGGCCACCCACCCTTCGGCCACCTCGGCGAGCGTGCGCTCGACCGTCTCGCTCGCGACAGGTTCCGGCTGCGCGAGGGGTTCGAGGGCAACGCCCAGACCTATCGCATCCTCACCCGGCTCGACGAGCACGACACTGCCGGGGTGGGCCTCAACCTCACGCGCGCCGTACGCGCCGGGGTGCTGAAGTACCCCTGGCTGCGCGGCCAGGGCGGGGAGCGCCGCGGCGGCCCCAGCAGGAAGTTCTCGATGTACGTGGTGGACGCGGCCGATGCGCTCGACGCCCTCAGCGCCTATCCCCAGATCGCGCAGGGGCAGCAGACGCTCGAGTGCTCGGTCATGGACATCGCCGACGACATCGCGTACTCGCTGCACGACCTCGACGACTTCTATCGCGCGGGCCTGCTCAACCAAGCCACGATCGCGGGCGAGTTCCGCGAGTGGCGCCGCGAGCTCGGCGACATCCGCGCGCTCGACACCGCGACCCTGCGCGACACGAGCCGCTCGCCCGGCCACTCCCTCGAGCTGCTGTGGCGCCGCCTGGAGGACCGCGACCCGTGGATGGCGGACGCCGAGGCGTTCGACGCTGCGGTCGCGAAGGTCACCGAGGAGGTGGTCGAGGGGCTGCTGACGGTGCCGTTCGACGGCTCGCTCGCCGCCGATCGCTCGCTCGCGCGCTTCACCACCGAGTGGATCCGTCACCTTCAGTCGTCGGTCGAGGTGCATCGTGAGCCCGACCATCGGTCCGGTCACGTGTCTCTCGACCGCACCGCCTGGCACGAGGTCGCGGTGCTCAAGTTCTTGCACGAGCGCTTCATCCTCGACCGCCCGGACCTGGCCGTCTACCAGCGCGGACAGGCGAGCGTGCTCGAGCGGCTGGTCGACGGGTTCGCGGCCTGGCTCGACGATCCGCATGACGTGCGTCGCGCGCCGCGGCGGCTGCTCGACCTCGTCGACATGGCCACCGAGGACTACCTCGCTGTCCGCCGCGAGCGCCCCGAGGCGCTGCCCGATGTCGACGAGGAGGAGCTGCGGCGCCGCTCGCTCGGCCGGGGCGTCATCGACTACGTCGCCGCCCTGACCGACGCCCAGGCGACGCACCTCGACGCGCTCGTCGCCGGCACCACCGAGCGGCTCTGGGACGCCGGCCAGGGCCTGTGACCCCTTCCGCCCCGCACCGGCGCTCCTAGACTCTCGTCATGCTGACCGTCCGCCGCGTCGAGCCCGACGACGCCGACGCCCACGCGCTGTGGAAGGCGCAGGAGCGCGACCTCGCCGAGCGCTACGACGAGCCCGACCTCGAGCTCGAGACGGTGTTCCCCACGCTGGTGGGGTCGTGGGTGGGGTACGCGGAGGATGGGTCGCCGGTAGCGTCGATCGTCGCGCGTTGGTCGCCCTACGAGGAGACGCGGCCGGGCGACGTCGAGATCAAGCGGCTGTGGGTCGAGCCAGCGCATCGTGGTCACGGGCACGCCCGGGTGATGCTGGGCACGGCGGAGCAGGCGGCTCGGCGCGCGGGGGCGACGCGGCTGATCCTCGAGACCGGCACCGGCCAGCCCGAGGCGATGGCGCTGTACGAGTCCTCCGGCTGGCTGCCGCTCGCGCCCTACGGCGAGTACCACCAGGAGCCCGACTCGCGCTGCTACCAGCGGCATCTGCCCACGCGCGTGCTGGTCGTCAACGGCACGATGGGCGCAGGAAAGACCACCATCGCCGCGGCGGTCCACGACCTGCTCGCCGAACGCGGCGCGCACTCGGGGTACGTGGACGCCGACTTCCTGTGCCAGGCGGAGCCCCACGCGGATTCGGACCCCTTCAACCAGCGCCTGCTGTTCGCGAACCTCGCGGCGATCGCCCCGAACTACCGCGCCGCGGGTTTCGGCTTCATGGTGGTGCCGCGCGTGGTCGAGGACGCCCGGGACCGCGACCGCTACGCGCACGCCTTCGCGGACCCGGACGCCGGCGCCGCCGAGGTCGCGATCGTGCGGGTCGACGCGCCGGAGGCCGTGCGGCTGGACCGGCTCACCGCGCGCGAGCCCGAGGGGTACTGGCGCGACCACTCCCACGCGCGCACGGTGGAGCTCGATGCCATCCTGCGCGAGCTCGACGGCGACGACGCGGTGGTCGACAACGCGGGCGACCGCGATCGCCTCACCGTGGCGGCCGAGGTCTTGGAGGCCGCGGGCTGGTAGCGCTGCGATCCGACCCCCTCCGAACCCCGCGAGTTGGATCCATTTCGCTGTTCTGAGGACCTAAGCCAGCGTTTTGGATCCATCTCGCTGGTGCTGGGGAGCGCCGATGCGCGGGCTGGGCTCGCGCCTCAGCCCAGGAGGGCGTCGCGCCAGTCGGGCTCGTGCGCGCGGATCCAGCGGGCGTCCGCCTCCCACACCTCGCCGACGCCCCGCTCCCACAGCTCGAGCCAGGGCGACTCCCCGGTGGCGCGCATCTGCGCGAGGTAGTCGTGCATCCGCTCGGACCGCAGCGACAGCAGCGGCAGCAGCCGCTCGCGCTCGGCGTCGTCCAGGCCGTAGCCGTCGGCGAAGGCTCGCATGCGCTCGGCCTGGCTCGCGAGCTCGAAGCCCTGGCCGTGCAGCGGCGCGAACGCGTGGATCGCGTGGGCGATGTCCCACAGCCGGGTGCCGGGAGCGGCGGCGTCCCAGTCGATCGCGACCAGTCGTCCGTCCGGCGCGATGACGAGGTTCGACGGCGCGATGTCCTGGTGGATGATGACGTCCCCGCCCGGGCCGGGCAGGCCGTCGAACCACTGGGCGTCGGCCGGAGGGACGAAGCTCGCGAGGGCGTCGTGCATCTCACGCATGAACGCGCCGATGCGCGCGGGGTCGAGCGCGCCCGCCGGTGCGTCCGCGTGGTCGGCTCGGGTGCCGTCGACCCACTCGACGAGGTGGCGGCCCTGCGCATCCCAGCCGAAGCTGCGCGGCGCCCCACGGAAGCCGACGGCCTCCAGGTGGCTCAGCAGAGCGTGGATGGCGCCGGTGTACGGGTCGGGCGCCTCGAGCGACACCTCGCGGCGCGCGATGCGCAGCGGCAGCTCGCTCGCGGAGTCGTCCCGCTCTGGCCGGTAGGCCCTGCCCCGACGCGGCGCCGAGGACAGCGGCGACAGCGGATGCGCGCTCACGGCAGGCTCGGCGGTCGCGTCCGCTCGCGGTGTGCCGGCCCGCGACGCGCTGGACCCGGAGGTGCCGGCGGTCGGGCTTCCGGGCAGGTCCGCGAGAGCCGGCACCCCGGAGTCGCTGAACTGCTGCCGTGCGGCGTGGATCGCGGCGAGCGCCCCGGCAGCACCGCCGCGCGCGCGTCGCGGCTCGGACTGCTGGGGCGGGACGGGTGGTCCGTCGCCGGCCGTGGTCCGCGGGCGAGGAGCCGATGCGCTCGCGGAGCTCTCGGCGGACCTCGCCGGCGAGGCGGGCTCGGCTGCGGGCACGGGTGGAGTCGCCCCGGCCGAGGTCGTCCCGGTGGGCGCACCGCCAGCCGCTTCCCGACGGGTCGCTGCCCCACGGGCTTCCGCCCCGCTGGTTGCCGCCGCCGCCGTCGACGCCGCCCCGGGCGCGCCGTCGCGGCGTCGCGTGCGCCGGCTCGGGAGCGGTGCGACGTCCGCCGCGGCGGGCGGCTCGGCGGGTGCGGGTGCAGGCGGTGCCATGCCATCTGCCGCGGCTGGCGCGTCCGCGACGGCCTCGTCGGGCACGGACCGCTCAGGTGACGTCGGCACGGGCTCGGGCGAGCGCATCGGCGCTGCGGAGGCCACCGCGGGTACGACGGCAGGTGCCGCTGCGGCGTCGGCCACGTCGTCCACCACGCGCGGCGGCAGGGTGATCGGCTCGGGCTCGGGCGGGGACGTCCGCACGCGCGCGAGCGTGGGCGCGGCCTCGCCCGACTCGACCAGGCGGCGCCGCAGCCGCCGGCTCATGAGCGACATGCCCATGTACGGCCCGGCGATGCCCACGGGGGCGGGCCACGCGGGCGTCGCGATGCGCGGCACCGGGCGGTCGTGGCGGATGCCGCGCCAGCGGTCGAGCATCCACTCGATGCCCTCGAGGCTGTCCAGCAGGCGTGGCTCGGCGTCGTCGGCGCTGTGGCCCTGGACCGCGATCTGACCCTCCCAGCCGGACGCCATGAGGAGGTGAGCGAGCTTGCGGTCGAGGCGCCCGGCGCCCCACGGCAGGATCTTGCGGCCGGTCTGCACGCCGTCGGCGTCCATGCCCGACAGCGCCACCGCGACGAGGTGCTCCTGCATGGTCGCGAGCACCTCCGCGAAGCGGTGCGCGTGGTGGTGCCCGTGCTGGAGCTGGTAGGCGATGCCGACGTTGCGCAGTCCGCGCGATCCGAGCTCCTCGATGACCTCGACCTGGTTCTCGGGCTCGCCGAACCACCCGAGATGGTTGGTGAGGGCGAGGCACATGCCGTGCTCGCGGGCGAGCAGCGCGAGCGGCTCGAGGTGATCGGCGGAGCGGCGCACGCGGGCGCGTTGGATCCGGGGCGACAGCCGCGCAGGGGTCCCCTCCTGGCCGAACTCGACGCAGGTCCACAGGTCCGGCCGCATTCCGCGGGCGTGCAGCGACTCCACCTGCGCCGTGATGTGGGGGTCGATGACGCCCAGCGCGGCGTCCGCGTCGGGCGCCCCCTGGTCCGCGAGCGGCATGGGGCACCACAGACCCACCACGTCGATGCGACGCGCGGCGAGGGCGTCCATCTCCTCCTCGAAGCGGAGCATGTGGTCCTCGCGCCAGTCCCACACGATGCGGGTCAGGCCGATGCGCTCGAGCATGGCCGCGCGCTCGGCCGGGGTGCGGTCGGGGAAGTCGTAGGCGACGATGCGCGCGGCCGCGATCTGGGCACGCTCCGCGCACGCCCCCTGTCCGGCGGGCGTCTGCGCAGGGAAGCCTGCGCGCGTCGCCGTTCCCATGTGCCCCTCAGCTCATCGATCCTGGGCTGTCGCGCCTTCGAGCCCAGTCTTGCGCCCAGGCTAGCCGCGCGACACGCCTGTGTGAAGAAGTGCATTCCCGGTCGGGAGGGGTGTTCGTCCAGGTATGGGGCGGTTCGGGCCGATGCGCTTGCCGCGTCGCAGGGCTCCGCGCGAGTGCGCGGCGACGCCCCCTCAGTCGGCGAGCGCGAACTCGAGCGCCGCGTCGACGTGGAGCGCGAGGGAGTCGAAGTACGGGTCCTCGACGTCCTCGGCGGTCAGCACCATGGGGATCTCGGTGCAGCCCGAGATGACCCCCTGAGCACCGCGGCCACGGAGGTCCTCGTAGACGCCGCGCACCCACGCGGGCGCGTCGTCGGGCACGATGCCCCGCGCGAGCGACCCGTAGATGAGGTCGTGGACCTCGCCGAGCACCGGCTCGTCGGGCACGATCGTGGTGATCCCGCGCGCGGCCATGTGATCGCGGTAGAACGGGTCGCGCATCGTGTAGCCCGTGCCGAGCAGCGCGACCGTGTCGAGGCCGGCCGCCGCGATCGCGTCCGCGGTGGCGTCGAGCATGTGGATCAGCGGGACGTCGATGGCGTCGACGACCGCGGGCGCGACCTTGTGCATCGTGTTGGCGCAGATGAGGATCGCCTCGGCGCCGGCGTCCTGAAGCCGGCGCGCGTCCCGACCGAACGTCGCCCCCAGGCCGTCCCAGTCGCCGCCAGACTGCGCATCGGCGATCTGCTGGAAGTCGTACGAGCGCACCAGCAGGTCCGCCGCGGACGAGCCGCCCAGCCGCGCGTTGACGCCCTCGTTGAGGAGGCGCTCGAACTCGAGCGAGGAGTGCCAGGTGATGCCGCCGAGCAGGCCGAGGGTGCGGGGTGTGGTGCGCATCTGCTCACCGTAGCCCGACCCCGGTGGTGGGGTCTCGCGTCAGGCGAGCCGGCGGCTCGTGCGGGGGGCGCCCGTGATGGCGGCGATGATGTCCTCGTACGCGGTCTCCGCGGCGATGAACGAGCCGTTGTTGCGGCCGTGCCGGAGGACCTCGATGCGGTCGGCGACCGCGCGGATGTCCGTGAGGTTGTGGCTGATGATGACGACGCCGAGGCCCATCGACCGCAACTGCTCGATGTGGGTGAGCACCTCCGCGGTCTGCGCCACGGACAGCGACGAGGTGGGCTCGTCGAGCACGATGATGCGCGGCTTGCCCACGAGCGTGCGGGCGATCGCGACGCACTGGCGCTGGCCCGCCGTCAGGTGAGCGACGGGGGTCCGGGGCGACGGGATACGGGCGTTGAGGTCCTTGAGATAGCCGCGGGCGAGGGTCTCCATGGCCTCCTCGTCGAGCAGGCCGCGGTCCGGCAGCTCCTGGCCCAGGAAGATGTTCGCGGTGACGTCGAGGTTCTCGGCGAGCGCGAGCTCCTGGAAGACGGTGGCGACGCCGTTCGCGCGCGCGGCGCGCGTGGTGAAGGTCCGGACCTGCTCTCCGTCGATCTCGAGGGTGCCCTCGTCAGGGGCGTGGACACCGGCGATGACGCGGGCCAGGGTGGACTTGCCGGCGGCGTTGTCGCCCACGAGGGCGACCACCTCGTGGGCGTCGACCTCGAGGTCGACGTCGACCAGCGCCTGGACGGCCCCGAAGTACTTGCTGATGCCCCGCGCGCGGAGCAGTGGCGTCGCTGCCATGAGCTCCTCCTTGTTCGACTGCTGAGTCTCGACCATCTCAGACCGCCCTCGCCGTCACGTGCGCGAGGTCGGCCGCAACGGCAAGTCCACCGTAGAGCTCCGCGTCCAGCCCGAGTTGCGCGGCCTGCACCTCGAGCGCCGTTCCCTGGGCGAGCGGCACGCGCCGGCGGACCGCATCGCGCAGCGGCTCGAGCACCAACGGACCCGCCTGGGCGAGCTCGCCGCCCACGATGATGAGGCGCGGGCCCAGCGACACGGCCGTGTTGGCCGCGACGGTGCCGATCGCCGCGCCGGCGTCGATGATCACCTGCTGGCAGCCCGGGTCGCCGTCGGAGGCGAGGTCGAGCACGTCCGTGAGCGTCAGCGATCCGCGCGAGTGTCGCAGCGAGTCCACCAGCGCCTGCGCGCCGCACACCGTGTTGAGGCACCCGCGGGACCCGCAGCGGCAGATCGGTCCCTGCGCATCGACGAGCGCGTGGCCGAGCTCGCCGGCGAGCCCGCGGTGGCCTTGGTGCAGCGCACCGGCCACGATGACTCCGCCCCCCACGCCATACGAGGCGCGCACGTAGAGCAGGTCGGAGGCGCCGCGGGCGGCGCCGAAGCGCAGCTCGCCGAGCGCACCGAGGTTCGCATCGTTGTGGACGGCGATGGGCGCGCCGATGCGTCGCTCCAGCACCTCGGCGACGGGGATGTCCTCCCAGCCGCGCAGGATGCCGGGCACGGAGATGCGGCCCGTCGCCGGGTCGACGGGCGCCGGCAGGCCGACGCCGACGGCGAGCACCTCCGACAGCGAGGACCCCAGCCCGTCGACGAGCTCCGCGACGAGGACGGCGGCGCGGTCCAGCGTCGTGTCGTGGCGATGATCGACGGGCAGCGGCAGCGAGCGCTGCTCGAGGAAGTCGAAGCTGGAGTCCGCGATCGCGAGGCGCATGGTGCGCTCGCCGACGTGGACGGCGACCAGAAGCCCAGCGCGGTGCGCGATGGTGACGAGCTGCGCGCGACGTCCGCTGCGGATGGTGTGGCGCGTCTCGACGACCCCGGTCTCGAGCAGCTGCTTGACGATGGTCGACACGGTGGCGGGCGACAGGCCCGTGGCCTGCGCGAGCTCGACCTGCGTGATCGATCCGAACTGGCGGACGGCGTCGAGCAGCCGCTCGCTGTTGGCTTCGCGAAGGGACGACTGAGAGCCCGAGGTCCCTCGCATCGTCGCCATGGCGGCATAGTACAGAAGCGGTGGGTGCCGGCATAGGGGCATTGCGTTCGATAAACGAACGCAAATCGGGACGCTGAGGGCCTTGAATTCAGCCCTTTCGGCCCCTCGTTCGCCCGTTTGTGGCTCGAAGTGTCCGATTTGGCGGTCCAGCGGCACCCCAGGGCCGCTCAACGGCCCCCGAACGCTGCGTTGAGTTCTCGAACTGTCACGGATTGGTAACGCTTGAGTTCGAGACTTGACGACAAGGTGGCCGCGGTCCTAGCGTCATGACTCGCTGAGAACGCTCTGAGCAAGGGCTCTTGCACAACGAAGTGGAGTAGCAGTGACGACGTCGCACATCAAGCTCGAGATGCGCTCGATCACCAAGGAGTTTCCTGGGGTCAAGGCGCTCGATCGCGTCGACCTCACCGTGCGCGCCGGCGAGATCCACGCGATCTGCGGCGAGAACGGCGCCGGGAAGTCGACGCTCATGAAGGTGCTGTCGGGCGTCTACCCGCACGGCACCTACACCGGCGACATCGTCCTCGAGGGCGAGACCGTCGAGTTCAAGGACCTCAAGGCCTCGGAGCGCGCGGGCGTGGTGATCATCCACCAGGAGCTCGCGCTCATCCCCGAGCTGTCGGTGATGGAAAACATCTACCTTGGCAACGAGGTCGTCCACCGCGGCCTCATCGACTGGGACCAGGCCCGCCTCCAGACCCTCGACCTGCTCGCCCGCGTCGGCCTCGACGTCGACCCGCGCACGCCCATCAAGAACCTGGGCGTCGGCCAGCAGCAGCTCGTCGAGATCGCCAAGGCGCTGTCGAAGGACGTGAAGCTGCTCATCCTCGACGAGCCCACCTCGGCGCTCAACGAGGACGACTCGGAGAACCTGCTGGACCTGCTCCGCGGCTTCCGCGGCAAGGGCATGACCTCGATCATGATCAGCCACAAGCTCAACGAGATCGAGGCTGTCGCCGACGCCGTGACGATCATCCGCGACGGCCAGACCATCGAGCGCCTCTCGGCGGCGGACGGCGAGCTCGACGAGGACCGCATCATCCGCGGCATGGTCGGCCGCGCGCTCGAGTCGCGCTACCCGCACCGCGACCCGAACCCCGGCGAGGTGCTGCTCGAGGTCGAGGACTGGAATGTCGAGGACCCGACCATCCCCGGCCGCATGCTCGCCCGTGGCTCGTCCTTCACCGTGCGCCGCGGCGAGATCGTGGGCTTCGCCGGCGTCATGGGCGCCGGACGCACGGAGCTCGCGCGCTCCGTGTTCGGGCGCTCGTTCGGGATCTACCGCTCCGGGACCGTGCGCATGCACGGCAAGGAGATCACGATGCCCACCGTCGAGTCCGCCATCAAGAACGGCCTCGCCTACGTGCCCGAGGACCGCAAGACGCTGGGCCTCAACCTGCTCGACTCGATCCGCGACACCATCGTCGCCGCGGACCTCGACCGGATCACGCCGCGCCTGCTGCTCGACGACAACCTCGAGTTCCAGGCAGCGGAGAAGTACCGGAAGTCGCTGCGCATCAAGACTCCCGACGTCAACCGCGGCGTCGCGACCCTGTCGGGCGGCAACCAGCAGAAGGTCGTCCTGGGCAAGTGGATGTTCACCGAGCCCGAGCTGCTCATCCTCGACGAGCCCACCCGCGGCATCGACGTGGGAGCGAAGTACGAGATCTACTCGCTCATCAACAAGCTCGCCGACGAGGGCAAGGGCGTGCTCATGATCTCGTCCGAGCTGCCCGAGCTGCTGGGCATGTGCGACCGCATCTACACCGTGTGCGAGGGTCGCATCACGGGTGAGGTGCCGGCCGCCGAAGCCGACCAGGAGTCGCTGATGCGCCTCATGACCACGACCACGTCGTCCGCCGCGTAGGCGCCGAACCGTCAGACCACGACCGCAGAACACGCAGAAGGAAGCACGAGACAATGAAGTCATTGAGAGGGATCTTCGGCGGGGACATCCGCCAGTTCTCGATGTTGGGTGCGCTCGTCGCTCTCATCTTGTTCTTTCAGGTGGCGACCGGGGGCAAGGTCCTCACGCCGTCGAACATGATGAACCTCATCAACGGCAACTCCTATGTCCTGATCCTCGCGATCGGCATGGTGATGGTGATCGTCGTCGGGCACATCGACCTGTCGGTCGGATCCGTGGCCGCCGTGACGGGCATCATCGTCGCGATCGCGCTCAGAGACTGGGGCATCCCCTGGTGGGTCGGCCTGCTGCTCGGCCTCGCCGTCGGGACGGTGATCGGCATGTGGCAGGGCTGGTGGGTGGCCTATGTCGGAATCCCAGGATTCATCACCACATTGGCCGGCATGATGATCTTCCGCGGCCTGAACCAGTACATCGGCAAGTCGAACTCGGTGCCCGTGCCTGAGGAGTTCCAGACGATGGGCGGCGGATATCTGCCGGAGATTGGGCCAGCGACAGGGTTCAACAACCCGACGCTGCTGCTCGGCATCCTCGCCGCGGCCTACGTCATCTGGAGCGAGGTCTCCAAGCGCCGTCGTGCCGCTCGCGTGGGCTTCGAGCCCGACCCGATCTACGTCGCGGTGATCCGCGCGGGTCTGCTGGTCGCCGTCATCGCCTACGTGACGTACCTGTTCGGCACCGGGCGTGAGGGGACCTCGTTCCCGATCGCGGGCGTCATCCTCGTCGCGCTGATCGTGATCTACCACATCGTCACCCAGCGCACGAAGCTCGGCCGCCACGTCTACGCCGTCGGTGGCAACCGTGCCGCCGCCGCCCTGTCCGGCGTGTCGACCCGTCGCACGTACTTCTTCGTCATGGCCAACATGTCGGTGCTGGCGGCCTTCGCCGGCATGATGTTCATCGGCCGTGCTCGCGCCTCCGGCCCGTTCGACGGCACGCTGTGGGAGCTCGACGCGATCGCGGCGGTCTTCATCGGCGGCGCCGCCGTCACCGGCGGCATCGGCACCGTGACCGGCTCCATCATCGGTGGCCTCGTCATGGCGACGCTCAACAACGGCCTGCAGCTCATGGGCGTCGGCTCCGACGCGACGCAGATCATCAAGGGCCTGGTGCTGCTCGCGGCGGTCGCCTTCGACGTCTACAACAAGACGCAGGGCCGTCCGTCGATCATCGGACTGCTGTTCCGCCGTCCGCCGCGCCCGCCGGGCAAGGACTCGGACGGCGCGCAGGAGCCGGCCCTCGCCGTCGCAGGTGGCGGCTCGGCCGCCGCCAGCACCATCGGCGCGGTCCAGGACCAGACCACCGCGACGCACACCGCGGAGCCGGGGGCCGCAGGCCACCCGGAATCACCAGAGACGTCGCACTCACAGCCGAGTGCGCGGGAAGGAAACGAGGAGAGATGAGCAAGACTTTCAAGGGAGTGGCCGTGTTCGCGGCTGCGAGCGCCATGGTGCTCGCAGGTTGCTCCACCGACCGCGGCGGGTCCGACGAGGAGTCGACCGCCGGTGCCACGGGCGGCTCCAGCGATGGAGGCGTCTGCATCGAGGAGGGCGCTGCGATCGGCGTCGCCCTTCCCCAGAAGACCTCCGAGAACTGGGTTCTCGCCGAGGAGCTCTTCAACGACGGCCTCACCGAGGCGGGCTTCACGCCCATCGTCCAGTTCGGCAACTCGGGCGTGACCGAGCAGCAGAACCAGATCTCGGCCATGATCGAGCAGGACGCTCAGGTCATCGTCGTGGGTGCCATCGACGGCTCGCAGCTGGGTTCGCAGCTCGAGGCGGCGAAGGACTCCGGCGCGAGCGTCATCGCGTACGACCGTCTCGTTCTCAACACGGAGGCCGTGGACGCGTACATCGCGTTCGACAACTTCCGCGTGGGCGAGCTCCAGGGTGAGGCGCTGCTGCAGGGCCTCGCCGAGCGCAAGGGCGACGGTCCGTACACCATCGAGCTCATCGCGGGCTCGCCGGACGACGCCAACGCCACCCCGTTCTTCGAGGGCGCGATGAGCATCCTGCAGCCCAAGATCGACGACGGCACCCTGACCGTCGGCTCGGGCCAGACCACGTTCGAGCAGGTGGCGACCGCTGGATGGCAGGCGCAGAACGCCCAGACCCGCATGGACACCATCATGTCGGGCACCTACTCGGGTGACACCGAGCTTCACGGCATCCTGTCGCCGAACGACACGCTCGCTCGCGCGGCGCTGACGTCGGTGGACCAGGCCGGCAAGGACGTCCCGGTCATCACCGGCCAGGACTCCGAGGTCGAGTCGGTCAAGTCGATCGTCGAGGGTGTGCAGTACTCGACCATCTACAAGGACACCCGCGAGCTGGTGGCGCAGACCATCGCCTCGATCGAGGAGCTGGCCGCGTGTGGCGAGATCCCGGTCAACGACACCGAGCAGTACGACAACGGCGTGAAGGTCGTGCCCGCGTACCTGCTCGACCCGAAGATCGTCACGCAGGAGAACGCTGCTGAGGTCTACGCGAACGACGCGACCCTCGGGCCGCTCACCGAGGGCTGACCCTCACGTAGGACAGCCACGGCCCCCGGAGCGATAGAGGCGCCCCGGGGGCCGTGGTGCGCCTAGTCCACCACAACCCGCGCGCCGGTGGTCGATTCTCGTCGCTCACGTCTCCTAGATCAGCGAGTTGGATCCATTTCGCTGTTCTAGGGGCGTGAATCAGCGAGAACGCACCGCCAGGGGCGGTCTGCAGCGCCGATGCGCTCGCCGGCTTCCAGCGCACTGGAACCTTGACGTACAGTCGAGGGATGCGCATCGGTGAGCTCGCAGAGCAGGCGGGGGTGACCGCCAAGACGGTCCGGTACTACGAGTCGATCGGGCTGCTGCCCGACCCGGGCCGGTCGCCCTCCGGCTACCGCGACTACGACGAGGACGCCTCGCAGCGCTTGCGGTTCATCCGCGACGCCCAGGCGGCGGGGCTGACCCTCAAGGAGTCCCGCACCATCCTCGACATGAAGGCCGAGGGACACGGCACCTGCCAGCACACGCGTGCCCTGCTCGACCGCCACCTCGCGGACATCGACGCGCAGATCGCGTCCCTCGAGGCCGCGCGTGCGGAGCTCGTGGCGCTGTCCAGCCGCGCCGACATCCTCGACCCGGCCGACTGCACCGACCCCCAGCGCTGCCAGGTGGTCCCGGTCGACTGACCCAGCGACCGCATCGGCCCGCCGGCCCTCCGACTCTCCTCCCCTCCAGCACGAAAGTGGGCCCACTTTCATCATGGAGCCGACCCTGAGGAAGAAAGTGGGCCACTTTCGTGAAGAGGGTGGCGGGACCTTGGCCCCTTCGCGCGGCTCGCCGCGGGCATAGGCTCGAGACATCCAGGCCCGACGCATCGACCAGGGAGGACCCCGCCCAGCATGCGCGTCTCAGTCCCCAGCCAGGCCCGCGCCGGCGACTCGCTCGTCGCCGCGACGCCGCGCACCGTCGAGCAGCTCATCCGGCTCGGCTACGACGTCACCGTCGAGGCCGGCGCCGGCGAGGCCGCCAACCTTCCCGACGAGTCCTACGTCGCCGCGGGCGCGAGCATCGGCGACCGCGAGGCAGCGTGGGGCGGCGACCTCGTCGCCACCACCGGGACGCCCGCCGACGAGGACCTCGCGCTCCTCGCCGAGGGAGCGATCCTCATCGCGCCGCTCGCGCCTCACTCCCGTCCGGAGCTCACCGCCGCCCTCGCCGAGCGCGGCGTCACCGCCCTCGCGCTCGACGCCGTGCCCCGGATCTCCCGCGCGCAGGCGCTCGACACCATCTCCACGCTGTCCAACGTCGCCGGGTACCGCGGCGTCATCGAGGCGGCGCAGGCGTACGGCGCGATGTTCGCCGGCCAGGTCACGGCCGCGGGCAAGACCGCGCCCGCGAACGTGTTCGTCATCGGCGGCGGCGTCGCCGGGCTCGCGGCGATCGGCGCCGCGGTCTCGCTGGGGGCGCAGGTCCGCGCGTTCGATGTGCGCCCCGAGGCCGCGGAGCAGATCGAGTCCATGGGCGCCACGTTCGTCCACCTGCCGGCCGCGCAGCAGGAGGTCTCCTCCGACGGCTACGCGAGCGCGCTGAGCGAGGAGCAGGAGCGACTCACGCTCGAGCTCTACGCCGAGGAGGCCGCGCGGGCGGACGTGGTCATCACCACCGCCCTCGTGCGCGGCTCCGCGCCCACCACCATCACGGCCGATGCGGTCGCAGCGATGCGCCCCGGCTCAGTGATCGTCGACCTGGCTGCCGCGGGAGGCGGCAACTGCGAGGCGACCGTCCCCGGTGACACCGTGGTCACCGAGGGCGGTGTCACCGTCATCGGCTGGACGGACCTGCCCAGCCGCATGCCGCAGCACACGTCCCAGCTGCTCGGCACCAACATCGTCAACCTCCTGAAGCTGGTGACGCCCGGCAAGGACGGCGAGGCCGGGCTCGACCTCGAGGACGACGTGGTGCGTGGCATGACCGTCGCGCACGCCGGCGACGTGCTGTGGCCCCCGCCCCCGGTGACCGTCTCGGCGGCCCCCGCGGCCGCGCCCGACCCCGAGCCCGCCGCCCAGGAGGACGCGGAGCAGAAGGCGGCGAGCGCATCGGCCTCTCGGACGCGACGGACGGTGCTCACCGCCGTCGGCGCGGTGGCCTTGGGCGTGGCGCTCGCGTTCAGCTCCCCGGCCTTCCTCGCGATGTTCACCGTGTTCGTGCTCGCCGTGTTCATCGGCTACTACGTCATCTCGAACGTCAGCCACTCGCTGCACACGCCGCTCATGAGCCAGACCAACGCGATCAGCGGCATCATCCTCATCGGCGCGCTGCTGCAGCTGGGCTCGTCGAGCGCCGTCGTCACCGCGCTCGCGTTCGTGGCCGCCGCGGTCGCGTCCATCAACGTGTTCGGCGGATTCCTCGTGACCTACCGCATGCTCGGCATGTTCCAGAAGGGTGCGTGACGCCATGACGCTCGTGTCGATCGCGCAGGTGTCCTACCTGGTCGCCGCCGTCCTGTTCATCCTGTCGCTCGCGGGGCTCGCCCGTCAGTCCACCGCCCGGCGCGGCAACCTGCTGGGCATGGCCGGCATGGCCATCGCGATCCTCGCGACCGTCGCGCTCGCGCTGGACCAGTCCGAGCGTCCCGTGGGCGTGACCGCCGCCCTCATCGTGGGCGTGCTGCTCATCGGCGCGCTCGTCGGCACGTGGCGCGCGCGGTCGGTCGAGATGACGCAGATGCCCGAGCTCATCGCGATCCTGCACTCGTTCGTCGGTGCCGCGGCGGTGCTGATCGGCTTCAACTCGTACCTCACCGAGGGCCACGACGCGATGCACCTCGTCGAGGTGTTCCTGGGCGTGTTCATCGGCGCCGTGACGTTCACCGGATCCATCGTCGCCTTCCTCAAGCTGTCCGCGCGCATGAAGTCCGCGCCGCTCACGCTGCCCGGCCGCCACGCGCTGAACCTCGCTGGGCTCGTCGCGTCCGTCGCGCTCGGTGCGTGGTTCATCGCCTCGCCGTCGATCTGGCCCCTGCTGCTCATGACGGTCATCGCGCTCGCGATCGGGGTGCACCTGGTCGCGGCGATCGGCGGCGGCGACATGCCCGTCGTGGTGTCGATGCTCAACTCGTACTCCGGCTGGGCCGCGGCCGCCGCGGGCTTCATGCTCGGCAACGACCTGCTCATCGTGGTGGGCGCGCTCGTCGGCTCGTCCGGCGCGATCCTCAGCTACATCATGTGCAAGGCGATGAACCGGCAGTTCCTGTCGGTCATCCTGGGCGGGTTCGGGGGCGAGGGCGCCGCTGCGCCGTCGGGCGCCGCCGCGGTCGAGGGCACCCACACCGAGGTGTCGGTCGCCGAGACGGTCGAGCTGCTGCAGTCCGCGCGCTCCGTGGTGATCGCGCCCGGCTACGGCATGGCCGTCGCGAAGGCGCAGTACCCGGTGGCCGAGCTCGTGGCGCGGCTGCGCTCACGCGGCGTCAAGGTGCGGTTCGCGGTCCACCCGGTCGCCGGTCGCCTGCCCGGCCACATGAACGTCCTGCTGGCCGAGGCGCGCGTGCCCTACGACATCGTGCTCGAGCTCGACGAGATCAACGACGACTTCGCGGAGACCGACGTGGTGCTCGTCATCGGGGCCAACGACACGGTGAACCCGGCCGCCCTCGAGGACCCGCACTCACCCATCGCCGGGATGCCCGTCCTGCAGGTATGGCAGGCGGGCCGCGTGGTGGTCTTCAAGCGCTCGATGGCGACCGGCTACGCGGGCGTCCAGAACCCCCTGTTCTTCCGCGACAACACGTCGATGCTGTTCGGCGACGCGAAGACGCAGGTCGAGGCGATCGTCGCCGCGATGCCGGCAACGGAGCCTGTCTCGGCGTAGCGCTGCCGGTACGCCCTGGTGGAGGCGCATTCTCACCGCTTGGAGAATCCGCGCGAGTGGGGCACACTATGGGCAGCACCGGTACCTCCGTGGCCGGGGCAACTCCCACCACGAAGGTAAGGCACTCGATGTCCGTTCTGTCCCGCCTGCCCGGAGCCCCCGGCGCAGCGAAGCCCGCCATCGCGATCGTCCTCGCGGCGCTCCTGGCATCCGTCATCACCGTCGCGAGCCCCACTCCGGCCGCCGCCGCGCCGGGTTCGCTCGTCATCACCAAGTCCGTCGTGGGCGAGCCAGGGGAC
Source organism: Demequina sp. NBRC 110056 (assembly GCF_002090155.1). GTDB lineage: Bacteria > Actinomycetota > Actinomycetes > Actinomycetales > Demequinaceae > Demequina. The sequence continues at coordinate 92,660 of NZ_BBRM01000003.1, forward strand.
TGGTCGTTCGACATGGTCGGCGCGCGCAACGGCGAGGTCGAGTTCCGCCGGACGCTCTCGGGCACCGGCGCGACGCCGGAGTCGACCGACGCGATCGCCCTCACCACCGGCGCCGTCTACAACATCGGCGAGGCGAACGTCGAGGGCTACTCGACGGAGATCACCTGCACCGGCATCGGCGGCGGGTACACGTCCGGCAGCAGCGCCGCGTACACCTATGTGACGTTCACGCCGCAGGACGACGAGGTCATCGAGTGCGACGTCGTCAACACCAAGCTGCCGACCCTCACCATCACCAAGCAGCCTGTCGGCGAGACCGGTGACTGGTCGTTCGACTTCCTGGGTGTCACTGGCTCGGAGGTGCAGTTCCGCGAGACGCTGGCCGGCACGGGCGCCACGCCGCAGAGCACGGCGCCGATCACTCTCACCCCGGGTGTGGAGTGGAACGTCGGCGAGCGCAACGTCGACGGATTCGCCTCCGTCGTCAGCTGCACGGGCGTCGATGGCGCCGTACCGGGCAGCAACGGCACGTTCACCTACTCCACGTTCACCCCGCAGCCCGGCGACGAGATCACCTGCACCGCCACCAACACGAAGGCAGCGTCGCTGAACATCGAGAAGACCGTCGCTGGCGTCGGTGCCGGCGTCGACTGGGCGTTCGACTTCCGCGTGGTCGCCGGTCAAGAGGTCCAGTACTCGCGCGAGATCGCGGGCACGGGCGACTCCACCGAGGCGCTGGCCGCTCCCCTCGAGCTCGACCCGGGTGTCGAGTACTTCGTCGGCGAGCAGGTCGTCGATGGGTACGTCATCGACATCTCCTGCTCCGCAGCGGACGTCACCGGGCAGGGCAACAGCGGCGCCTACGAGTGGGTGTCCTTCGTTCCCGCCGCGGGCGAGGCCGTCACCTGTGCGGTGACGAACACCGTCGCGCCCACCGGCACGCTCACCAAGACGGTGCAGGGCGTCGGCGACGACGAGGCCTGGTCGTTCGACTTCCTCGTGCTCGACAACGGCGAGCCGATGGCCCGCCCGACGCTCTCCGGCACGGGCAACACGTCGGCGTCGACCGCGGCTGTCGAGCTCGAGGTGGGCACCGAGTACACCGTCGGCGAGCGCATCGTCGACGGCTACGTCACCGACATCTCGTGCACGGCGTCGAACGTCACCGGCCAGGGCAACAACGGCACCTACGAGTGGGTGTCGTTCATTCCCGTCGCCGGCGAGGACGTCACCTGCACGGCGACCAACGCGGTGCCGCCCACCTTCGTCCTCACGAAGACGGTCGAGGGCGGGGAGGACGACGCCGCATGGACGTTCGACTTCCTCGTGCTGAACAACGGCGAGCCGATGACGCGCCCGTCGCTCTCCGGCACCGGCAACACGTCGGCGTCGACCACCGCGATCGAGCTCGAGGCCGGCGTGGAGTACTCGGTCGGCGAGCAGATCGTCGACGGCTACACGACCACCATCGTCTGCGACGCGGACGACGTCACCGAGTCGGGCGCGTCGGACACGTACGTGTACACGAGCTTCGTGCCGGCGGCCGGCGAGGACGTCACGTGCACGGCGACCAACACGGCCGTGACGGACCCCGTCGACCCCGACGGTGGCACGGACAGCGGCACGGACAGCGGCACGGACAGCGGCACCGACAGCGGCACGGACAGCGGCACGACCGATGGCACCGGTGCGACGGGAACGGGCGGCACGACCGCTGGCGGCGAGCTCTCCGCCACCGGCTTCACCGGCTCCGCCCTCGCGACCGGCGCCGCCGCGCTGCTGCTCGCCGGTGCGCTCATGATCGTGGCGGTGCGCCGCCGCGCGTAGTCGACAGGATCGCCTGCGGTCGACCCCCGTACCCCCTGAGGGTGCGGGGGTCGACTGCGTTCGCGGAACACCCATTCCGGACAAGCTGTTGACCTTCCAGTCAGGTGGAAGGTCTAGCGTGGGCCTCAGCACCGACAGAAGGGGCCCATCATGAGCCAGATCATCGACATCACGGTCGACGGGATGACGTGCGGCGGCTGCGCCGCGAAGGTCCGCGGCGCCGTGGAGGCGACCGCGGGCGTGACGTCCGCACAAGTCGACCACGCGACCGGCGCGGTGAGGGTCACGCCCGACGGCACCGTTCCCACGGGCGACCTCGAGTTCGCCCTCGACGAGTCCATCGAGTCCGTCGGCTACCGGGTGGTGGCGTCATGACCGAGCGCACGCACGCCGGCGCCGCCGACATTCCTCAGGTCCAGGCCATCAACCTCGCCGTCTCCGGCATGACCTGCTCGAGTTGCGCCGCGACCGTCCAGGGCGGCCTCGCCAAGCTTCCCGGCGTCGATGACGCCATCGTCAACTTCGCCACGCGCCGCGCCACGGTGCGGCCCGCGCAGGGCGCCGATGCGGTGGCGCTCGAGGAGTCGATGCGGGACACGATCGCGGGGCTGGGGTACGAGGTGCTCACCCGCCGCGCGCCCGATCCCTCGGGCGACCACGGCGATCACACGTCGCACGAAGGCGCCGCGAGTGGCGATGGCGGTGACCACGAGACCGACCACTCGGGGCACGACATGGACGAGCACGCCGCGCACATGCAGGCCGACGCGTCCCGCATCGCCGACTACCGCCGCCGCTTCATCGTCGCGGCGATCCTCACCGTCCCGGTGCTGCTGATCTCCATGGTGATGGCGTGGCAGTTCACGGGGTGGGAGTGGGTGGTCGGCATCCTCACGACGCCCGTGATCTGGTGGGCGGCGTGGCCGTTCCACGTCAGCACGTGGCGCAGCGCCCGGCACCGCACCACCAACATGGACACCCTCGTCACCATGGGCACGCTCGCGGCGTGGACCTGGTCGACCATCGTGCTGATCACCGGCACGGGCCACGTGTACTACGAGACCGGTGCCGTGATCGTCAGCCTGATCCTGCTGGGCAAGTGGCTCGAGGTCCGGTCGACGGCACGCGCCGGCGACGCGATCCGCGCCCTGTCGAGCCGCCAGAGCGCCACCGCGCGGCTCGAGGACGGCTCGGTCATCCCGCGCGAGGAGCTCGAGGTCGGCATGCGCTTCGTGGTTCGCCCCGGCGAGACCATCGCCACCGACGGCGTCGTCGTCGAGGGAGGAGCGGCGGTCGACGCGAGCCTGGTCACCGGCGAGTCCGTCCCCGTCCGCGTGGAGCCCGATGCGGGCAAGGACTCCGAGGTCGTCGGCGGCACCATCGCCACGGACGGCTCGCTCACCGTCGAGGCCACGCGCGTGGGCTCCGAGACGATGCTCGCGCAGATCGCCCGGATGGTCGACGACGCGCAGACCGGCCGCGCGAGGGTGCAGCGCCTGGCGGACCGCATCTCGCGCATCTTCGTCCCCGTCGTGATCGGCGTCGCGCTCGTCACCCTCGCCGTCTGGCTGCTCGTCACCGGAGACGTCGACGCCGCCTTCACCGCGGCCGTGGCTGTCCTCATCATCAGCTGCCCCTGCGCGCTCGGCCTCGCGACGCCGCTCGCGATCATGGTCGGCACCGGCCGCGGAGCCCAGCTCGGTGTGCTCGTGCGCGGCCCCGAGGCGCTCGAGGACACCCGTGACGTCCAGACCATCGTGCTCGACAAGACCGGCACCGTCACCGAGGGTCGCATGGCGCTCGTGAGCGCCGTCGCGCCCGACGTGGAGCGCCTCCACGGCGCCGATGCTGCGGCCACCCTCCTGGATGCCGTCGCCGCGGTCGAGGCTCGCTCGGAGCACCCGATCGCGCAGGCCATCGCCGATGCGCGGGCCGGGCGGCCACGCATCAAGGGATTCCGCTCGATCGCCGGCCAGGGCGTGGCGGCGACGGTCCAGCACCTCGGGCTCCCCGGCGAGGCTCCCAGCGAGGGAGCGGCGAACGCCGAGCTGCTCGTCGGCTCGCGCCGGCTCTTCGACGAGGTGCCCGAGCGGCTCGAGGCGCTCGCGGCCGAGGCCGAGGCGGAGGGCCGCACGGCCGTGTTCGCCGGGCGGGTCGCCGCGTCCGAGGGCGGGCTCGGCACGGGCACCCTGGAGACGCGCTCCTCCGCACAAGCCGAGGCCGTCCTCGTGGTGAGCGATCGCGTGAAGCCCACGAGCGCATCGGCGATCCGGTCGCTGCGCGAGCTGGGACTCGACGTGGTCCTGCTGACCGGAGACAACGAGCGCGCCGCGCAGGCGGTGGCCGCGGAGGTGGGCATCGACACCGTGATCGCCGAGGTGCTTCCGGGCGACAAGGCGGACGTCGTGCGCAGCCTGCAGGCCGACGGCACGCGCGTCGCGATGGTCGGCGACGGCGTGAACGACGCGCCGGCGCTCGCGCAGGCCGACCTGGGGCTCGCGATCGGGACCGGCGCGGACGTCGCCCGGGACGCGTCAGACCTGACGATCGTGTCCGGCGACCTGCGCGCCGCGGCCGACGCGATCGCGCTGTCGCGACGGACGCTCGGCACGATCCGCGGCAACCTGTTCTGGGCCTTCGCCTACAACACCGCGGCGATCCCGCTCGCGGCGCTCGGCATCCTCAACCCGATGATCGCGGCGGCGGCCATGGGAGGCTCGAGCCTGTTCGTGGTCGGCAACTCCCTGCGGCTCAGGGGCTTCGCGGGCTACCGGCGGTCCTGAGCGCTGCGGTCGTCGATGCGGCGCTGGTTGTCGATTCGGCGCTGCGCGTCGGCGGCACCCTGACGGCGGTCGAGCGTCGCGGACAGGATCCGGACGTCGCGTGACAGCTCGACCGTGCGTGGCGACCCCCACCCGTCCTCGTGGGCCGCGGTCAGCAGGCTCAGCTGGGCACCCTGGAGGCGCCGGAGCGCGCGGGCGGTGGGGCGTCCGCCGCGGCGCTCGGCCCAGTGGCGCGCGCGGCGCCGCGCGCGACGTGTCGCGAGCGTCGAGAAGTCGCCGGGGCTCACGAGGTCGTCGGGGACGACGTGGCGCGCGAGGCCCGCGAAGGTGCGCCGCTCCCTGAGGTGCGCCCACCGCAGCACGACGAGGAACAGGGCGAGCACGGGCACGCCCTTGACCACGGAGCTCACGACCGCCGTGCCCGAGAACCATGGCGTGTCGAAGAATCCGTGCAGCGCCATCGCGAGCCCGAGCCCACCGAGCAGCGCCGCCCACCTCCGCAGCGACGAGGTGCCGGCGTTGAAGAAGTAGCCCAGGCCGGCGCCGGCGATCGCCGTGAACGTCGCGTGGCTCCAGAGACCGCCGATGACCCCGCGCAGCAGGAACATCTGCCACACGGTCTCCGCGGTGCCCTCGGCGGCGAACGTAGCGGTATAGAGGAAGCTCTCCGAGATCTGGAAGCCCAGGCCCACGACGGCGCCGTAGAACAGGCCATCCGCCGCCGAGCGCACGCGCGCGCCGGGGATGAGGGCGAGCGCGAGGACGCCCAGGAGCTTGAGCGGCTCCTCCGACAGCGGCGCCGCGAACGACGTCACCCACGGGTTGTCGGCGCCGAGCGCCGAGGCCACCACGTCGTGCATCGCAGGTGCCGCGATCGCGCCCATGCCGGGCGCGGCGAGCGCGCCCCACAGCAGCGCGCCGATCACCGTGATGGGAGACCGTCGCTCGAACAGCTCCATCCGGTACAGGATGACGATGAACGCCAGGCCGTAGAGCAGCCACAGCGACGCCGCGAGGAGCGCCGTGTCCGGCGCCGTCTGGATGGCGCGGGCGATGTGCGGGCTCCAGCGGACCAGGCCGTACACGGTGAGCGCGAGGCCCACCCAGAACACCCAGGACCGGACGTCGACGAAGGTCGAGGTGCGGGGGATCAGCCGCGGCAGCGCGGCGATGCTGACCGTGTACGGCTGCTGCTCGCTCGCGGTCATGGCCCGCCCGCCGGCGCGTCTGATGCTGGTGCGTCGGCCGACTCGTCGGTGAGCGTCAGCGACATCACCATGTCCTCGGCGCTGGGCTGGGTGGCGGCCCAGGACTCGACCGGCGCGACCAGGGTGGCGACGGTGGCGAACTCCCCGTACACCGCGATCCACACCTGGGTGGAACGGGTCTCCGAGGTCGCGCTCACGGTGGCCCCCGGGTGTCCGTCGTCGGCCGTGTACTCGACGGGATCGGTCGAGACCCAGTTGGCGCTCTCGTCCGACGCGAGGTCCTCCACGCGCGCGGCCACCGAGGCCTCGAGGTCGTCGGCGTCGCTCGTGGTGACCTCGAGGGTCAGCGTCGAGCTGCCCTGCACGAGCGTGGTCACCCCGGACTCCTGACCGTCGACGGACCACCCCTGCGCGAGCGTGACCTCGAGGGTGCCTGCCGACACGGCCTCCTCCTCGGCCGCGGGCTCCGCGAGCCAGCTTGCCAGCATCGGGACGCCGGCCACGAGGACCATGGCGATCGCCGCGACGATCGCCGCGCCGGGCAGCGAGCTGCGGCCGATGAGCCGCACCGACAGGGGCATGCGGGGCGTCGTCGCGAGGGTCTCGGTGGTGGGCGCGGAGGCGTCCTGGGGGGACGGCTCGGCGGCGCTCATGGCCGGGACGGTATCACGATCGCGGGCGCGCGGGACGGCCCCGCGCCCCGCCGTCAGAACCGGACATTTCGTCCGTGATCAGGTCGCGTCGGACGGAGCGGGCTGCACCGCGCGCGTCGATGCACGACGGGCGAGCAGCCAGGCGATCACGAGCACCGCCAGTGCTGGCAGTCCCTTGATGATCGAGCCCAGGACCTCGTTGCTGTCGAACAGTGGCGAGTCGAAGAAGGCGTGGAGTGCGATCACCAGAACGAGCGCTCCGGCCGCCACCAGCCAACGCACGGCGGGGGAGCCCTTGCCGCGCATCGCATAGCCGAGCCCTGCTGACGAGATCCCGGTGTACGTCGGGTGCGACCACAGGCCCGAGATCACGCCACGCAGGACGAGCATGAGGATCACCACGAGGATCGGGTTGCCGGACGCGGCGGCCTCCGACGAGTAGAGGATCGACTCGGTCACCGCGAAGCCCAGCCCGACGAGCAGCCCGTAGTACACGAAGTCGAGGGGCTCGGTCATGCGGGTCGCGGGGATCGAGGCGAGCACGGCGACCGCGATGAGCTTCAGCGGCTCCTCGGACAGGCCCGCGGCGATGGCTTGTGCCCATCCGTCGTCGCTGACCACGTCGCTGACGAGCGCGTGAGCGGCGTTGGTCACCCAGGTGCCGACGCCGGCGACGATGATCCCTCCCCACACCACCGCAGCGATCGCGGGGCCGCGGGGCCTCTCGCGCGCACGGAAGATGCGGCGCACGAGCAGGAACAGCGCCCACCCGTAGAGCGACCAGAGCACCATCGCGGTCGCGAAGCCCACGGGTGACGCGAGCAGGGCACCGAGCATCACTGGCAGCAAACCGATGGCGCCCACGAAGGTGAGGATGCCGCTGACCCACACGAAGGGGTTGCGAAGGTCGAACATCGTGGGCGCGGAGCGGTCAGACCTGTGCGAGCGCGCGCTCGAGGTCGGCTCGCAGGTCCTCGACGTCCTCGAGGCCGATCGACAGGCGCACGGTGGTCTCGGAGATGCCCACCTCCGCGCGACCCTCGGGGCTCATCTTGTTGTGCGTCGTGGTCGCCGGGTGGGTCGAGATCGACTTCGCGTCGCCCAGGTTGTTCGAGCACGTGAACAGGCGGAGGGCGTTCATGAAGCGGAACGCCGCGGCCTGCGCCTCGGGGCCGGCCACGTCCACGCCGGGGCCCAGGTCCAGGTCGAGCGTCACGAGCGTGCCGCCGAGGCTCATCTGGGACACGGCGAGCTCGTGCTGCGGGTGCGAGGGGTGGAGCGGGTAGCGCGCGATGCGCACCTTCGGGTGATCATCGAGCCACGTGGCGAGCTCGAGCGCGCTCGCGGCCTGGTGCCGGACGCGCACCGCGAGGGTCTCGAGGCCCTTGAGCAGCACCCACGCGTTGAACGGCGAGATGGTCGCGCCCATGTTGCGGACCATGAGCTTGACCGGGCCGTCGACGTAGTCGGCGGAGCCCAGGATCGCGCCACCCAGCACTCGGCCCTGGCCGTCGATGTGCTTGGTCGCGGAGTAGACCACAGCATCGGCGCCCAGTTCGAGCGGCTTCTGGCCGATCGCCGTCGCGAACACGTTGTCGACGATGAGCAGCGCGCCGGCGGCGTGCGACAGCTCCGCGATCCGCGGGATGTCGAGCACGTCCTGCATGGGGTTGGTGGGGGACTCGATGAACACGGCCTTCGCCGGGGTGGCGAGGGCCCGTTCCCAATCTGCGGGATCGTTGCCGTCGACGTAGTCGATCTCGATCCCCCACTTCTCGAAGAAGTTGGCGAACGTCTGCAGCGTGGAGCCGAACAGCGCCTTCGCCGCCACGAGGCGGTCGCCCTGGCCGAGGATCGACCCGAGCGACACGAAGACCGCGCTCATGCCGGTCGACGTGGCGAAGCAGCTCTCGGCCCCCTCGATCGCGGCGAGGCGCTCCTGGAACGCCGTCACCGTCGGGTTGGCGTAGCGGGAGTACATGTAGATGTCGATCTCGCCGGCGAAGGCGTCGCGCGCCTGCTCGGCGCTGTCGTACGCGTAGCCCTGGGTGAGGAACATCCCCTCCGACATCTCGTTCGCCTCCGAACGGTGGATGCCGGTGTGCACCGCGAGCGTGTCGGGGCGCAGGGAGTCGGGAAGGTCGGCGCTCATGGGTTCAGGGTAGCGGCGTGAAGCGCCCACGGGGATGCCGGGCAATGGTCAAAGAATGGTCACGACAAGTGCATCCGCGCGTCATGGAATGGCACGCGCCATTGACTGTGAATCGCAGAAATCGTCGGAGCGCCGATGCGCGTGCCGGGCCTCGTTCGTTCGTCACCAGGGACGATGCTGCCTTCGAAGCGTTTCGGCCACGGTCGTTCACCTTTTCTTAACCTTCGGAACCCCCTCCGAGCGCACCCCGCAACGCAGAGCGCGGCCCCGCGAGCCGATGGCAGAGGCTCGCGGGGCCGCGCGATCCAGGCGGTGGCGACGAGGAGCGCCGGCCGCTGGGGAAGCAGCGAGGGGCGTCAGGGGATGAGGCGCACCTGCGCTGCGTGGTCGGCGGTGCTGCGGGCGGTGGAGGCTCCGCCCGTCACCTGGAAGGTCACGCGCTCGCCGATAGGCGTGACGACGTCGACGGTGGAGTCGCCGTCGCCGTACGCCTCGAGCGTCAGCCCGTCCATCCAGTCGTAGTCGGGGCGGTCGGAGCGCGCGCCACGCGGGATCACCGCGCCCGGCCGCACGTAGACCGGCAGCGAGTCGAAGCCGTGGGTCTCGCGGACCCATCGGCCGCCCTCGACGCGCTCTCCGCTGAGCAACGACGTCCACGTTCCAGCCGGCAGGTACACGTCGACGCTGCCGTCCGCAGACATGACCGGGGCGACGAGGATGTCCGAGCCGAGCATGTACTGACGGTCGAGGTGCTCCACGGCCGGGTCGTCGGGGAACTCGAACAGCATCGGCCGTGCGACGGACACGCCGGTGGCCGCCGCGTCGGCGCCGGCCGTGTACAGGTACGGCATGAGCGAGTTCTTGAGCTCCGCGAACTGCCGGGTGATGGCGACGGCCTCCTCGTCGAACGCCCACGGCACGCGGTAGCTGTCCGAGCCGTGCAGGCGCGAGTGAGAGGACAGCAGCCCGAACGCGAGCCACCGCTTGAACACCGCCGGATCTGGGGTTCCCTCGAAGCCGCCGATGTCGTGGCTCCAGTACCCGAAGCCCGAGGCCGCGAGCGACAGGCCGCCGCGCAGGGTCTCCGCCATCGACGGATAGGTCGAGGTGTTGTCGCCGCCCCAGTGGACGGGGAACTGCTGGCCGCCGGCGGTGGCCGAGCGGGCGAACAGCACGGCGTCGCCCTCGCCGCGCTCCTCCGTGAGCACGTCGAACACCGCCTTGTTGTACAGCTGCGTGTAGAGGTTGTGCATGACGCCGGGGTCCTCGCCGTCGTGCCACACGACGTCAGTGGGGATGCGCTCGCCGAAGTCCGTCTTGAGCGCGTCCACGCCCTGGCGCAGCAGCGTGCGCAGGTGTCCCTGGAACCATGCGGTCGCCTCGGGGTTCGTGAAGTCCACGAGCGCCATGCCCGCGACCCACAGGTCCCACTGCCACACGGAGCCATCGGGGCGCTTCACGAAGTAGCCGTGCTCCACTCCCTCCGCGAACAGCGGCGAACGCTGCGCGATGTACGGGTTGATCCAGGCGCAGACCTTGAGGTCCTTGGCGTGCAGGCGGGCCAGCATCCCCTCGGGGTCGGGGAAGGTGCGCTCGTCCCACGCGAGCGACGTCCACTCGAACTCCGGCATCCAGAAGCAGTCGAAGTGGAAGACGCTGAGGGGGATGTCCCGCTCGCGCATGCCGTCGACGAACTGGTTGACGGTCGCCTCGTCGTAGTCGGTGGTGAAGGAGGTCGACAGCCACAGCCCGTAGGACCACGCGGGCACTGAGGCCGGACGCCCGGTCAGCCGCGTGTAGCGGTCGATGACGTCCTTGGGGGTCGGCCCGGCGAACACGAGGTACTCGAGCGACTGGCCCGGCACCGAGAACTGGACGCGCTCGACCGACTCCGAGCCCACCTCGAAGGAGACGTGCTCGGGGTGGTTGACCAGCACGCCGTAGCCGCGGTTCGTGAGGTAGAACGGCACGTTCTTGTACGACTGCTCGGAGCTGGTGCCGCCGTCCGCGTTCCAGATGTCGACGGTCTGACCGTTCTTGACGAGCGGACCGAAGCGCTCGCCCAGGCCGTAGACGAGCTCGCCGACGCCGAGGTCGAGCTGCTCGTGGATGTAGGTCGACGCGGGTGCCGTGGCGTCCGCGCTGACCCCCGCGGGCCCGGCAGGCTCGGCGACGACCGCTGCTCCCGCAGCGAGCTCGACCCGCGCCGGGCCCTTGTCGCCGGAGCCGGTGAGGCGGCGGTCGCCGTCGTAGAAGGACAGGTCCCACGGGGCGCCCTGGCGCACGACGGCGTGCAGGCGCCCGGCCGTGACGACCCCCTCGGACTCCGACACGGAGACCGAGCCGGCACCCGCATCGGCGCTCCACGGGAAGCCCGGCGAGCGCCGGGTGCCCTGGTGGTTGTCGATGCGCACCCGGATCACGCCCTCGGCGACGGGCGCGACCGTCACGGTGAGCGCGGTGAGGTTGAGGACGTTGCCGCGGGCCGTGATCTCGCGGGTGGGGGCGGTGACCTCCAGCGCGCCGTCGCGCTCCACGATCCGGTAGGCCTCGCGGGCGTAGGCGGCGTCGACGCCGGGGCGGCGCTGCCAGAATCCGTCGGTGAACTTCACTTCACTGCTCCTGCCGTGATTCCTCGGGTCAGCGTGCGCTGGAAGATGAGGAAGAAGATGATCGTGGGGATGATGCTGATCAGCGTTCCCGCGATCAGCGTGGTGGTGTCCGTCTGACGCTCGCCGTTGAGCTGCTCGAGAACGAGCGGCACGGTCAGCGAGTCCTCGGTGTTGAGGAACGCCAGCGGGAGAAGGAACTCGTTCCAGGTCCAGATGAAGAAGAACACCATGAGGACCGACAACGTGGGCCGGATGACCGGCACGATGATCGAGCGCAGCGAACGCCAGCGCGATGCGCCGTCGACCGCCGCCGCCTCGAGGATCTCCTTGGGGAAGGTGCCGAGCAGGCTCGACAGCAGGTACGTGCCGAACGCGGACTGGATTACGACGAACGTGATGATCACGGACCACGAGTTCGACAGCAGCCCAAGATCGTCGTAGAGCTGGAACAGGGGGTCGAAGAGCATCTCCTGTGGCACCAGGTTTGCCATCAGGAACACGAGCACGATCCACGTGCGGCCACGGACGCGGCCGATCCCGATCGCAAACGAGTTCAGCACGGAGATCACGACCGCGATGACCGCGACCATGGTCGAGATGAAGACGGAGTTCCACAGCGCCCGGAGGAAGTTGTTCTGCTCCCAGAATGTCTGGATTCCCGTGAAGTCGAGAGCCTCCGGAAGCTCCAGTGGGGTCGAGGTCGCATAGTCGGCCGGCGACTTGAACGCGTTGAGAAGCAGCAACAGGATCGGGAAGAAGATCACCAACGCGCCCAGCACCGCGAGCACCATGAGGATCCACTCGGTGGGGGTGCGGGGCCGAGACTTGTTTCGCCTGGACTTCTCGGGTGTGCGCGGCGGGGCGCTTCCGGCCGATGCGCCGGTTGCCGGTGTCTGGTCTGTCGCCGATGCGGCGGGCACAGTGGTCATGTCACGCGTCCTTTCGCTCGGCGCGGTTCTGCACACGGATGAAGATGACGGCGACGACGAAGACCACGATCGTGATCGAGGACGCGATCGCGGCCGCGTAGCCCTTGTCTGTGCCGTTGATGAACTCGTTGTAGGCGTAGAACGACGGCACGTAGGTGGACTTGTTGGGGCCGCCCTGCGTCAGGATGAACACCGGTGCGAACACCTTGAGCGCGGCGATGGTCGTGGTCAGCGAGACCACGAAGACTTCGGGGCGGATCATCGGCAGGGTGATGGCCCGAAAACGCTGGAACCAGTTGGCGTTGTCGAGCTCGGCAGCCTCGTACAGCTCCGGGTCGACGCGCTGGAGAGCGGCCATGAAGATGACGACGGGGTAGCCGATCTGGATCCAGATCATGAGGATCATCACGGAGGCCATGGCGGTTCCGTAGCTGCCTCCCAGCCAGTTCACCTCGACGGCGTCACCCGTGATGGTGCTGAGGAACTGGTTGAAGACGCCGGAGCTGTCGGGCTTGAGCAGCCATCCGAAGAGCACGCCAGCGACGGCGATGGGGAGGATCTGCGGCAGGTAGTACGTCGCGCGAAGGAAGCTCGACAGCTTGTTGCCGAACCTGCGGCCGACCACGTCGAACAGCAACGCGGCGATGATGAGACCGAGCACGGTGGGGATGATCACCATCGCGATGATGACCAGGATGATGTTCTGGAAGGACTGGATGTACTCCTCGTCCTGGAACAGCGCGGCCCAGTTCTCCAGGCCGGCCCACTGCTCCTCCGCGCGTCCGCCACGCCAGTGGTAGAAGCTCAGGCGGAAGTTGCGGACGATCGGCCAGAAGATGATGATCCCGACCAGGATGATGCCGGGGATGAAGTACAGCCAATATCCGAGCTTGCCGGCACCGCGCTGCGGGATGCGCGCGGGCTCTGCCGGTCGGGTCGACCGCACCCACGGAACCTTGGTGGAAGACATATCGCGTCCTTGTCCGGGGGAGCCCGGGCCGCGAGGCCCGGGCTCCCGATGACGGGTGTGACTACTCGCGGACGTCCGCGACGTAGCTCTCGTAGTACTCCTCGAGCTGGGCCTGCGCCTCGGCGGGCGTGTAGTCGCCGTTCACGAGGCCCTGCAGCACGGCGTTCAGGTCGCCGTAGAAGTCAGGAGTGGGCCAGTCGGGGTAGAAGGAGAGGCCGTCGCGCTCGTTGACCTCGTTGAAGAGCCCGATGAGCGCCTGGGCGTCCTCGTCCGTGATGTCCTCGGTATTGGCAGCCACCGGCAGGCCGCCGGACTCGCCGAGCAGCGCCTGGATCTCAGGGCGCATCGTGATGTCGATGAAGATCTCTGCGAGCTCTGGCTGCTTGGACTCGACCGGAACCACCCACATGTTGCCGCCCGACCCAGGGGTCAGGTCGGTGGAAGGCCAATTGGTGACGCCCAGCTCAAAGCCAGAGATCTCGGACAGGAAGCGTCCGTACCACCACGAGCCGGAGTAGAACATCGGGACCTCGCCGTTGATGAACTGCAGGCCCGCATCCTCGGCCGTCATGCCGGTGGAGGCCGACGCAATGTAGCCCGAGTCGATCCACTCGGCGAGCGTCTCGGTGGCGTAGGTCACCTCAGGTCCGCTCCAGTCGACGGGCTCGGTGTAGAGCTGGTACGCATCGACCCAGGCGCGATCGGCCTGGCTCAGCGCGAGCTGGTACCAGAGCTGTCCGAGCGGGTACTCCTGCGCGGACTCGGCGAACGGAGTGACCCCCGCATCAGAGAATGCCGCTGCGGCAGCCTCGACGTCCTCGATCGACTGAGGTGCCTCGAGGCCCTGCTCCGCGAACATGTCCGCGTTGTAGTAGAGGAAGACGAACTCGCCGTAGTTGGGCACGCCGTAGTAACTGCCCGATCCCATCACGCCGTTCTCGTTGTACTGCGCTGTGGTCGCGATCGAGTCGGCAAGCTGGTCTCCCCAGCCGTACTCCTCGTATGCCTCGTCGAGGCTCTGGATCACGCCGATGGCGGCGAGCTGACCGGCGGTCGCGTTGCCCTTGTTGTACTCGGAGACATCGGGAGCGTCCGAGGAGTCGAACAACTGCTCGGCCGAGGTGCGGAGGTCCTCGAACGCGGTCGTCTGGAGGTTGACCTCGGCGCCGGTCTCCTCCTCGAAGATCTCGATCGCGCGGTTCCACGCGATGCCCATGGCCGAGTCTTCGCCCTCATAGTGCATGACGGTGAGGGTTTCGCCGCTCCAGTCGCCGTCGGCGGGAGCCTCCGAGCCACCGCTGTCGCCGTCCGACGAGCACGCGGACAGGCCCAGGGTCAGGGCGCCGGCTGCGGCAGCAGCGCCGATCATTCGTGTGCGGTTCTTCATGGTGTTCTACCTCCTTGTAGCGGCCCTCGGGCCGGGGTTGGGGGTGCCACGTCGACGACTTCGAGGGCTATTTTCGAAGCGCTTCGACGATGGGCGTGATGGTGCGTGGGAGACATGGGGTCTACCGCGCAGGTGTCGGGGCGTGGCCAAACGCTGGTGCGACCGAGCCCTGGTCGATGTAGGTGGGCGGGATGAGCGTGGTCTCGGGTAGCGAGGCGCTCGTCTCCACGATGCGGGCGAGCATCTCGACCGCGGCGGAGCAGGAGGCGTGCGCGTCGAGCGGGATGGTGTCGAACGGCACAGGGAAACGGGCAGTGGAGAACGTGACGCCGGCGGCAATGACCGAGACGTCCGTCGGGACCGACTTGCCGTGGAGCGCGAGCGCGGCGCCCACGCTCGAGGCGACGTCGACGTTGGTGTTGAGCACCAGCCCATCGACGTCCGGCATGGCGTCGAGGACGTCCTCGACGGCCTCAAGGCCGCGGTGGGTGCGTGGCGTGATCTCGACGTGCTCGATGCCGAGCTCTGCGACGTGGCGCTCGAAGCCGTGCAGGAAGCGCAGCGGGAAGTTGGACTCGCGGCTCAGGGTCTCCTCAGGGTGGGAGATGAGACCGATGCGCTTGCGCCCCGCCGCGACGAGGCGGTCGACGGCCAGTGCCGCCGCGGCCTCGAAGTCGAGGTCGACGCACACCAGGCCGGTGGTGTCCTCGGGAACTCCGATGAAGACGACGGGGCAGGCGAGCTGACGAGCCAGGTCAGCCCGAGGGTCGTGGGCATCGACGTCGAGGACGATGATGCCGTCCGCGAGGCTGGTGGCAGCCGAGCGCTTCATGCCGTCGAGCGCGTCATTGTGGACCAGCAAGAGCGTGTCGTAGTCCAGATCGCGCGCCGCCTTGGTCACCTCCATGGCGAACACCATGTGGGCGCTGTGGTCAGTGTCGGGGTGCAAGGGTGCGGTCACGGCGAAGATCTGTGACCGGTTGGCCGCGAGGGTGCGGGCCGAGGCGTTGGGCAGGTAGCCCAGGTGCGCCGCCGCGTCGAGGACGCGATTGCGGGTGCTCTCCTTGATGGAGCGCTTCCCGCTCAGGGCGTACGACACCGTCGAGATGCTGACGCCCGCAGCTCGGGCTACATCATCGATGGTTGCCATCGTCGACCTCTTCGTCTCGGTTGTTCGAAGCGCTTCGAAGCGCCTGTGTTGACGACCATAAGTTGCGTTCGGCAACTTAGCAACCGGGTTTACCGTTTCGTGATCATCGACGCGATCGTGCCGCGACGCGCTCGGGGCGGCGACCCCGAAGGATCCCCGCCCCGAGCGCGTGGGTAGAGCTAGACCGTGCGTCGTCGCAGCGCCACGAGGGTCGCGCCGACGAGCGCGAGTCCCAGTGCGAACCACGTGAGCTGCGCGACGCCCTCGGCGCCGGTGCTCGACAGCGTCGCCGTGCCGTCGGCGGCGACCTCGATCGACGTCGATCCGAGCACGGTGCCGTCCTCGAGCTGCAGCTCGATGGTGTGCGTGCCCGCAGGGATCGACGCGGGGATCACGATGTCGACCGAGCCGTCCGCGGCGACCGCGAGGGTGCCGAGGTAGGTGGGCTCCGAGTACAGGAATCCCTCGACGGTCGTGACGGGACCGGCGCAGTCGAGGTCCAGCACGACCGTGACCGTCGCTCCGGCGGCCGCCGAGGCCGGGGCCTCGAGGGCGCAGCCCAGGTCTGCAGGCCCCTCGGAACCGGAACCAGCATCCGTGCCGTCGCCGGACCCGCCGTCACCGGCGCCACCGTCCGAGCCGGACCCGCCATCTCCCGAGCCGCCGCCCGGCGCACCCGCGACGGCGGGCAGGGTGCCGGACCGGAGCGAGAACCCGTCGGTGTCCGCGTCGTCGACGTAGAACGTCGCGACCGCGCCGTCGACCGCGGCGGAGGACGCCGCCACGGCGAAGCCCTCGTTCGCGACGTTGGGCATCCCGGCCGGGCGCTCGTAGAGCGCGGTCATCTCCCACGTCCCGGCGTCGTGGGCGAAGGTCGCGATGCGGCCGTCGCAGGCCTCGTCGCACACGACCCACAGGACGTCGCGCTCGCCGTCCCACTGCACGTCGGCGACGAGCGGGAACGACGCCGCCTCGGTCGACAGCGTGTCCAGCAGCGTGGCCTCGCCGTTCGAGCCGAGCTGCACGATGTAGACCGCTGCGGTGCCCTCGACGCCCACGGCGAACGCATCGAGCGCCGGGATCCACGTGATGCCCTCGAGGCCGCCGTTGGCGGGCAGCGAGGACAGCGGCGCGAGCTGCGACAGGTTCCACTCGTCGGTGGCCTGCAGCGTGCCGGTGCCGCCGATCTCGTAGCGCAGGATCGACGGACGGCTCACGGAGCCCGCGTCGTTGTTGCGCTCGGTGGAGACGTAGACCACGCCGGGCTCGCCCTCGCGCACCGTGACGCCCTCGGCGTCGACCACCCCGGACTCGCCCGCCGGGTAGGCGAGGGCTCGACCCGCCTCGTAGCCGGGCGCGAGCGACCAGGTGCCGAGCGCATCGGCCGTCAGCCGGTACAGCAGGCCATCGCCGTTCTGCACCGCCCAGAGGTCACCGGTCGCGGCGTCGTAGTCGATGCCCGACATGTCTCCCGAGAACCACGCCTCGTCGTCGATCACCTCGACGTCCGCGCCGCCGGGCCAGGCGGTCGCCCGCACGAAGCCCTCGCAGTCGTTGAGCTCGCCCGGGGTCGCCGATGCGGTCGAGACGAACTCTCCCGACCCGTCGGGGCAGCGGCCCCAGCTGGGCGCGCCGTGCGACGTCCACGCGTAGGAGTCGATGAGGGTCTCGCCGTCCGCCTCGAACAGGCGCACCTCGTCCTCGCCGCCCAGGCCGTAGCCCAGGTCCTGCAGCACGAGCAGCGCTCCGGGCGCGATCGTGGTGTCGGCGGCCACGGTGTAGACGTGGTCGTCGTCGGAGTCCTTCACGATGAGGCCGGAGGCGTCGACGCTGGTCGCGCCGATGTTGATGATCTCGACCCAGTCCGTGCCCGAGGAGTTGACCTCGTTGACGCGCAGCGGCGTCGAGCACTCGTTGGGCGCACCCTTGGTCGAGGCGGTGGCGTCGCGCCAGTCGCCGGTGCCGTCGGGGCAGCGCGCCCACGACACGAGCGCGTGCTCGGGCCACGCGTACTTCGCCGCCAGCTCACCCTCCTCGTCGTAGAGACGGAACATGTCGCCGTTGCCGAGTCCGAAGGTGAAGCCCTCGGGGTAGGTCGCCGACTCCTGGTCGATCACGAGCAGGCCGCCTGCCGGGACCACGGAGCCGTCCGGCACGACGTCCGTGCGCGAGTCGTCGTCGTCCTTGATGGCCCAGCCGGAGATGTCGATGTCGGCGTCGGTGAGGTTCGCAACCTCGACCCAGTCGGTGTCGTCGCCGTTGGACTCCACCTCGTTGATCGCCAGGTCGCCCGAGAGCTCGGCGGGCTCCTCGACCGGGACCTCGACCTCGCCTGAGCAGTCGTTCGCCGCGCCCGGCGTCGCCGAGCCGGTCATGCGGAAGTCGCCGGTCGCATCGGCGCAGCGGCCCCACGAGGGGTCCGTGTGCTGTCCCGCGGGCCAGGTCGTCGCATCGAACGGCATGGCCGCGGCGTCGATGTCGCCGTCGACGATCGCGGTGCCCGCCGAGAACAGGCGCACGGAGTCGCCCTTGCCCAGCCCGAAGTCGAACGTGCCGCCGGGGTTGTCCGAGTCGTCGTACGCGTCGAGCACGAGGTGACCGCCCGCGGCGATCTCGGTGTCGGCAGGGATGACGTAGTGGTGGTCGGCGTCAGCGTCCGAGACGACCACGCCGCCCAGGTCGAACGCGACGTCGCCGGTGTTGGCAAGCTCGATCCAGTCGACGCCGCCGAAGTGGCCGGTGTCCTGCGAGGCGACCTCGTTGATCACCACGAGGTCCTCGAGCACGGGGGCGGCGGGGGCGACGTTCGCGGCGCCGGGCGTGGCCTCGCCGGTGAAGGCGAAGTCGCCGGTGCCGTCGGGAAGGCGGCCCCACGAGGCGCCGTCGTCGTCGGTGTGGGTGTCGTCGGGCCATCCGCCGACGGTGAAGGGCTCGGCGGCGTCGTCGACGACGCCGTCCACCACCGCGGTGCCGGCCGAGTACAGGCGCACCTCGTCACCCTTGCCGAGCCCGAACGCCAGGACTCCCTCAGGGCCCGTGGCCTTGTCGCCAGCGAGCACCAGGTAGGCCCCGGCGCCGAGCATCGTGCCCGCGGGGATCGCGTACGCGTCCTCGTCCTTGTCGTCCGTGACGATCACGCCGGAGAGGTCCAGCGGCTCGGTGCCGATGTTCGTGAGCTCGACCCAGTCCTCGCCGTCGAAGTGGCCGGTGTCCTGCGAGGTGACCTCGTTGACGACCAGGAACTCCTCGGGCGTCGCCGGGTTGACGGCGAGCGCCGGGGCCGTGACCGCGAACGGCGCGGCGGTGAGCGTGGTGGCGGCCGCGAGCGCGGCCGACCTCCGGGGGTATCGCATGGGTTCTTCCCCTCGTTGGGAGCGAAGTAGCAGGGACGAGGGAAACCTAGGGGGCCAACCCGAACGGACCCTGAATGCCAGGTGACGGTTGGATGGCGGCTCGTCGCGGAGGCGCCTGTGGAGGGCGGAGCGGGGCGGGTGCCCGCGTGCGGGACGGCCGTGGAGGCCGTGCGCGCGGGCCGCCCAACTCCTGCCGCGGCGCCTGAGCGGCCACGTCGGCGGCGGTCGGCGCGGACGAGTCCGCAGCGCGCCAACCGGTGTGGGGCGGAGCGGTGTGGGGCGGAGCGGTGTGGGGCGGAGCGTTGAGGCTCAGCCCAGGCGGCGGCGAGCCACGTACAGCGCGGCGCCGCCGACCATGATGCCCAGCGTGCTCCACGTGATGAGCGTGGCCTCCCAGGCGCCGCCGACTGCGGCGACGGCATCGAGTGCGATCGAGCTCAACTCGGCGGACATGCGCTTACCCTCTCGTCGGTACGGGACTTCTCCTACGACTCGACGGTAGGTCGCGCACGCGAACGGGCCCTGAACTCAGGGTGACGGCGAGGTGACGTTTGTCGGCGCTATCCCTGGCGCCAGGGGAGACCGGCGGCGCGCCAGCCCTGCCAGCCGCGGTGGCCGTCCTCGTTGACGGCGCCCTCGAACCCCTCGAGGACGTTGTACGACGGGCCGATGCCGGCGTCGGTGGCGGCGACCGCCGCGCCGATCGAGCGCTGGCCCGAGCGGCACAGGAAGATGATCGGCGTCTCGCCGTCGGCCTCGATGCCGCCCTCGTTGAGCTGCTGGACGAACTGGAAGTTGCGGGCGCCGTCGGGGTACGACACCCACTCGATGAACAGGGTCTCGTGCGGCGTCGAGGAGGTGTCCGGCACGCCCACGAACCGCCACTCGGCCTCGGTGCGCACGTCCACGAGGCGGGCGTCCGGGTTCGACGTGAGGATGTCCCACGCCTCCTGCGGCGTGATGTCTCCGGCGTAGTTGCTCATGACCGGCAGTCTAGACATCGGCGCGCTGGTCACCCGTGCCGCCCCACCACCGGGTTCGTGTAGACGTCGCCCCGATTCCGCGCCTCCGTGCCTCCTGCGTGTCGATGCGGGTCCGCCGCGTGAGGCAAGCCCCCACTTGCATGCAAGCTGCGACTTGCCTATTCTGGTCGCGTGCCCGATGTCTACGACGCCCTCGCCGCCCCGGCGCGCCGCGCCATCCTCGACGCGCTCGCCGAGCGCGCCGACCAGACGCTGTTCGAGCTCGTCAACCGCCTGGGCAGCGACCCGGCGACGGCTCTCACCCGGCAGGCGGTCTCCCAGCACCTCCAGGTGCTCGAGGACGCGGGTCTCGTCGAGCGTCGCCGCCAGGGGCGGTACGTCCTGCACACCCTCACCCCCGAGCCGCTGCGCGAGATCGCGCGGCGCTGGCTCACCGACCCCCAGGAGCAGTCATGATCGGCATCCACCTCGCCTCCGTGTTCGTCACCGACCAGGAGCGAGCCAAGGACTTCTACACTCGCGTGCTCGGGTTCGAGCTCCGCAACGACGTCGACCTCGGCCCAGGCGGCCGGTGGCTCACCGTGGGCAACCCCGGGCAGGAGGCGAGCGCGGGCGTGCCGGCGGTCGAGCTGCTGCTCGAGCCCGCAGGTCACCCCGCCGTGGCGCCGTACCAGGAGGCGCTGGTGACTGACGGCATCCCGGCGACGTCGTTCAGCGTCGACGACGTGGAGGCCGAGCACGCGCGGCTCGTCGAGCTGGGCGTGACGTTCGTGCAGCCGCCCACCGCGATGGGGCCCGTCACGACCGCCGTCCTGGACGACACGTGCGGCAACCTCATCCAGCTCGCGCAGATGAACGGCTGACCAGGCCGGTCCGCGGTCAGATGGCGCCGCGTCAGGGTCGCGAGAGCGCCTGAGCTCGGGAGCTCCGTGCCCGCCGCGTCAACCCGGCGCCCGCCGCGCACACGGCGATGAACGCGACGTTCGCCACCGCGGTGATCGCCGTGAGGTTGCTCACCAGCGCCCACAGGGGGCTGGGGAACGCTGGCGTGGCGCCGCCGTAGATGGGAGACCAGCCCATCGCCATCGCGGTCGCGGCGGGAACCATGATGATCACGCCGGCGAGCGCGCCGAGCGCCGTGCCGAGGACCTGCGGCGCCCCGTACCGCACAGCGTCGGACAGGCCCAGGCGCTGCGCATCGAGACCCAGCGCACTCGCCGTGGCGTCCTCGTCGGCCGTGAGCCGCCGCGTCGCCGTCCACCCGGCTGCGCACAAGGCCTGGGTCGCCACGAGGGCGGCGGCGGCCACCGGCCAGGGGGAGTAGGACGCGGACCCGAAGGTGATGAACGTGACGGCGCTCACCCCCACCAGCGTCGTCACCGTGAGCGCTGGGAGCGTGGTGAGGATCGCGGCCTGGCGCGGATGCGCGGCGATGACTGCGCCCGCGTGCAGGAGCGCCGGGTGGTGCGAGCGACCCACGAGCCTCCCGAGCACTGCGGCGAGACGCCGTGCGGTCTCCACCAGCACGGGCACGAAGGTGACGAGGGCGCCCGCGCACAGGAGCAGCGACCACGGCGCCTCCTCCTGGCTGGCGTTCGCGGCCGCGATGAGGAAGGCGATGTAGAGCGCAGCGAACAGGAGGGCCACGGGCAGGAGTGGGGCGCGGCGCGACAGCGTGGCCTCGTCGACCGAGGGCAGGTCCTTGAGGGCCGCCGACGGCGAGACGCGCGAGGCGAGCACCGCGGGCATGGCGGCGGTGACGAGCCCGAGCGCGACGCCGCCGCCGAGCGCGAGCCAGTACAGGGTCGGGCTCGTGGTGAGCGGCACGGGCAACGCTGCCGCCAGCGAGTGACGATGCGCCGCGTACTGGGCTGCCGCGACCCCCAGGCCGCTCGCGAGTCCCAGCGCCGCGCCGGCGACGCCGATCACGACGCCCTCCGCGACCGTCGCGACCGCGATGCGCCCGCGAGTCGCGCCGAGAGCCTGCGCCGTGGCCGTCCACTGGACGCGGCTGGCAGCTTGTGCGCGGCCCACGGCGAACGCCATCGCGACGAGCCCGACCGCCAGCGCGATCGCGAGCCACATTGGGGCGACGACGTTGGGCGGCGTCGACAGCGCGCCTCCGGAGGACCACATCTCGGTGAAGGTCTGGGCGAGAGCGGGCGTGGTCGTGTCCCACGACACGGTCACCGTCGCGTACGCGTGGCGCGTGCCGTCCGAGTCGACGAGTGCCGCGTCGACGGCCGCGACCGCCGCGCTCGCGTCCTCCGTCGGCAGGTACGCGCGCCCCACGGGCCACGCGTCGGCTGGCCACATCGCGCCGTCGTAGGCGAGTCCTGACAGCGTCCGCGACTCGACCGCGCCTGACGCCGTCCCTGGCGGCCCGCTGGGCGCGACCGCGACGACGTCGCCCAGGCCGACACCGAGCGCCTCGGCGGTCGACGCCTCGAGCATCACGTCGCCCGGCCCGGGAGCTCGTCCGTCGGCGACCGCATCGTCCCATCGCACGTCGCCCCATTGGACGGCTGCGACCTCGCCCCACGGCCCCGCGGAGTCCGACGAGACGGTGACCTCGGCTCCCTGCAGGGCTGCGACGGCTCCCGCGCCCTCGGCGTTGGCCGTCGCGATCAGGTCCTCGAGCTCGGCCACGGTCATCGGCACGCCGTACTCGTCGATGTCGGGCGCGGGCCCGCCGTCGGGCGGGTAGAGGGCGGCCTGGGCGGAGACCTCTCGAACGTCGCCCGACGCGACGGCGTACGCCCGCTCCTGGGCCTCGAGCGTGCGATCGACGGTCCAGGCGTAGGAGGCCAGCGCGACAGCGGCGGCGATGAGCAGCGTCGCCCAGATCGCGTAGGCGCGCTGGGAGCGGATCTGCTCCCGCAGGAGGGTCCAGGTCATCGCACGCCTGCCTTCTGGTCGTGAGCGGGCTGCTCGTCCGGAGTCGGTCCGTCCACCCGGACCCGCACGAGGGGAGAGGACGCCGCGGCCGCGGCGGGCGTCGCGACTGCGACGAGGACGGTCCCGACGAACGCGGTGACGACGGCTGTGGCGGTGGCGTAGACGAGCGTGTCGCCGAACGACGCGGACTCGATGCCCGTCCACTCTCCCCAGAGCGAGAGCAGGAGCGCGAGGCCGGCGCCGGAAGCTGAGCCCGCCGCGGCTCCGGCAATGCCGGACGCGGCGAATCGTGCGCCGGCCGCGATGCGTGCCGCGCGCGAGGTGAGGCCCAGGGCGCCCATCGACGCCCACTCGGCGGCGGTGGCGCGTAGCGAGACCCGGTCGGCGAGCATCGCGATGGTCACCACGACGATCCCCGGCAGGACCCCCAGGGAGAGGTAGCCGAGCCATGCGGGGTCGAGGTCGACGCGCTCGGAGCTCGCCATCGCGCTCACGCCGAGCGTCACCGCCAGCGCCCACGGCATGACGGTCAGCCCCGCGGTCGCCGCCGTGCGCGGCCTCCCCGTCAGAGCCGCGGATGCCGCGATCGCCCACGGCGCCGAGCCCGCGTCGAGCCGGGTGGCGATGCGCGCCACGAGCAGGCGCGTGAGGCGAGCGGCGAGGGCCACCGACGCGATGAGCGCGAGGCCGAGCGCGGTCCAGGTGGAGGCGCCCAGCGACCACGACTCCGAGATGGGGACGAGGGCACCGTGCTGCGATCTGCCCGAGGGCAGGACGTAGAGGGCGGTCGCCCCGGCCAGCACGGTCCACCACGCCCACGTCGGCAGCACCCGCCGTTCGGACTCGCCGACCGGCCGTGGCTGGAGCGCCGATGCGGGGGTCACCGACCGCGCCCACAGCGCCGGGGCGAGGGCCAGGCAGCACGCGATGAAGACGCCTGCGACGACGGGCCACGTCACCGCCCAGGACGGCACGGGGGGAACGACGGGGAGCGCGGGAGCGTCGCCCGCGGCGCGCTCCGCGGCGAGAGAGATGACGACCGCGAGCCAGCCGAGCGTCCACCCGAGGATCGCGCCGAGCACGGCGAGCAGGCCCGCGTCGAGGATGCCCGCCCGGGTGACGGAGGTACGGGTCGCACCGAGGGCCCGCGCGGTGCCCACCCAAGCGGCCCGCGCCTGAGCCTGCGCACGGCCGAGTCCTAGCGCGGCGCCCACGGCACCGAGCACGACGGCCAGCATCAGCAATCCCGACACGAAGGTGGTGGTGTTGCTGGGGATGCCTTGGTCGGCCCAGAATGACCAGCCGATGCGCTCGCCCAGCTCGTCCCACGTGGCCGACCGCCCGCTCCACCCCACGGTCACCCAACCCGAGCGGGCGGACTGCACCTCCGACAAGGGGACGAGCTCGACCCAGCTGGTGTGCGCATCGGCCGTGCGGACCTGGACCGGGGCCCGCGCCTCGCCATGAGAGAGGCCGCTCACCGTGAGCTCGAGATCGCGTGCCACGTCATCCGACGGCATCGCGGCGACCGCGACGGTGTCGCCGATGGCGACGTCGAGCCGGCCCGCGGCGGCGGGGCTCAGCAGCACCTCGCCGTCCCCCGGCGCCCGGCCCTCGAGGATGATGCCCGACCAGTCGACCGTGCCGGCCCACGTGGCGATCTCCAATGGCTCGACCGCGCCGGTGCTCACGTTCGAGACCCGACGTTCCGCGGTGGCGCTGAGCGTGAAGTCATCGTCGCTCGCGGAAGCGCTGGTGACGAGCTCGTCGACCTCTGTCGGGGTGAGGCTTCCCTCGTCGGTCGAGGCGTAGCGCGCCGTCGCGACGGGGAAGTCCGTGCTCCACTCGTAGCCCTGGCCGAGCACCTGCGTGCGGGCGTCGACCTCGGCCTGGGTCGCTGCGACGAGCAGCGCGTACGTCGCCAACGCGACCGCCGCGACCGTCATGGCGAGCGCGGTCGCCAGGTATCCACGCTGGCTTCGGATCTGCTCGCGCAGCAGGGTCCAGGTCACGAGATGCCCGCCTTCTGCGCCTCCGCGAGCTGTTGAGCAGGCGTCAGCCGGTCCAGCCGCACCCTCACCAACGCGGCCCCGCCCGCGGCGACGGCCGCCGCGACGATCACGAGCCCCACCAGCGCGGCCCACGGCATCGCCGAGGCGGTCACCCCGATGCCCGCGACGATGTCGCCGATGCCCGCCGCGCCCAGCGGCGCGTTGGCGATCTCGATGAGCGGCAGCCCGATGAGCGCGCCTCCCGCGACGCCGAACAGGCCCCCGATCAGCGTGGGCACGAACGCCTCGAGCGCCGCCGCTCCGCGCAGAGCGCCGCGGGTCGCGCCGAGCGCGATCAGGGTCGCCTGGTCCTTGGCGCGCAGGCGCTGGGTCGACCAGGCCAGCGCGATGACGATCGCCACCGCGACGGCGAGGAACGGCGCGGTCGCCGCCGCGACGATGTCGCCGCGCACCTCGGGGGCGTACCGGGTGGCGTTGGAGAGGTCCTCCACGCGGAGCCCCTCAAGGTCATGCCTGGCGAGCGCCTCCGCAACGGAGACCTCGCCGCGCGGGTAGAGCAGCACCGCCGCGGTCGACGACATCCCCCAGACGCTCTCGGCCCACGTGCGCTCGACGCCCGCCCACGGAACCGCCTGGTTCACGGACTGGGTGCCCTCGCGCACGCCGTCGACCGCGACGTAGGGACCCGTCTCGCCGTCGAAGGGTGCAGTCCAGCCCACGTGGCCCCAGATCCACTCGGCGCCGGCCGTGAGGTACATCGCGTCCGAGGCGCCTGGCACCACGCGGTCGAAGTCCGTCGCGTCGACGGAGATGAGCAGGTCGCGCTCCTCGCTCCAGTCCGCCTCGCCCTCCTCGCTCCACGCGGCCTCTCGCTCGCGGGGATCGGTGAGCAGCACGCCCGCGGGGATGACCAGCAGGTCCGTGTCAGCGGTGAGCTCTTCGAGCACGTCGGAGGGAAGCGGCGCGACCCAGCCGGAGGGGAGCGTGTCCACGTCGGACATGCCGCGCGTGAGCGACACCTCGGAGACCGTGGCGTGCGGGACCACGCGCGCGCCGAGCGAGTTGCGCGACTCCGTGCCGGCGTAGACGGACGTGACGACCGTCGCCACGCCCATCACGGTCACGACCGCCGCGAGCGCACCGGTGCGCATGGGCGTGGGCCGGGCGAGCGCATCGGCTGCAAGAGAACGTGCGCCGCCGGGTGCCGCTCGCTTCGCCAGCCCCGCCAGCGCGCCGCGCGAGAGCCGCACCGCCGCCCTGGTGCCACCCCAGACGAGCAGCGCAGGCAGGCCGATGTACAGGGTCAGCATCAGCACCAGGCCGAACACGACCGACGCGGCGATCGCGAGACCGCCGTCGGACTCGTCCGTCGACAGGTTGCCCGTGGCGGCGAGCACGGCGCCCAGCGCCACGACGGCGGCAACGGCGCCCGCCGCGACCCACAGCCAGACCCGTCGCCGCCCCCGCGCCCGCTCCCCATGCTCTGGAGGAAGTTTCTCTGCGCGCTTCGTCGTCGCCGAGCGTGCTGTGGGACCGGAATCGGCCACCTCCCGCACGGACCCGCGCGTGGCCCACGCCGCGACCACCCAGTACGCCACCGTGAGGCACACCGCTGCCAGGGCGACGGCGACCATCCAGGTCCAGACCGCATCGGCGACGAAGTATCCCCCGAAGCCCGCGACAAGCTGGCGCGCGGTGGTGCCGAGCAGCGCCCCGACCGCGCCCCCCGCGAGTCCGTCGCGTAGGCCGGCGACCGTGTGTGCACGCACCACGTCGCCGCGCGAGCGCCCGAGCGCCAGCTCGGACGCCAGCTCCGCGCGCCTCGTCGAGATCCACAGCCCGCGGAACGCCGCCGCGGTGCCGCCGATCGCGACGATGAGGAACGGCGCGTAGATCAGCACCACGAAGTACGAGGACAGCATCCACGGCGAGTGCTGGTCGTCCCAGGGCGTGAACGGCGCGGGGCCCGCCCAGGTCAGCAGGCTGGCGACCAGCCCCACGATCGCGACAGGAATCCACCTCATCGTTCAACCCCCGCAAGCGCATCGAGCCCGGCCAGGACGGCCTCGGGCGACGGATCCGTGATGTGGCCCTCGACGCGGCCGTCGGCGAACAGCAGCACCCGGCCCGCGTACGACGCGGCGGTCGGGTCGTGCGTCACCATGACGACCGACTGGCCCAGCTCGCGGCAGCTGACGCGCAGGTGCGACAGGATCTCCGCGCTCGCATGGGTGTCGAGGTTGCCGGTGGGCTCGTCGGCGAGCACCACGCGCGGCCGGGTGATCAGCGCGCGGGCGATGGCAACCCGCTGCTGCTGACCACCCGACATCTCATAGGGGCGGCGGTCGAGCTCGCGGTCGATCCCGAGCATGTCGACCAGCGTCGCCATCCAGTCCTTGTCGTGCGCCAGGCCGTTGAGCCGGAGCGGCAGCTGGATGTTGTCCCGCCCGGTCATGGTCTGGATGAGGTTGAAGCCCTGGAACACGAAGCCGACCACGCGGCCCCGCACCCGGGCGAGCTGCTTGTCGCTCAGGGCGGCGAGGTTGTCCTCGCCCACCCACACCTCGCCGCTGTCGGGCCGGTCGAGCCCCGCGAGCAGGTGAACGAGAGTGGTCTTGCCCGACCCCGACGGGCCCATGATCGCCGTGAGCGTGCCGCCGGGGATGTCGAGGTCGACGTGGTCGACGGCGGTGACGGCGGCGTCTCCGGTCCCGTAGGTCTTGGTGAGGCCGCGGGTGGTCAGCGCGACGGGCGCCGATGCGCTCGCCGGCTGCTCGCCGCCCGTCACCGCTGGTGTGTCCATGCCAGCGACGCTATCGAGCGGGACTCGGCGCGCGCATCGGCCCTCGGTCTTCTCCTGGGTGATACCCAGGTATGACGCCGAGGTCGGGGGCGTCAGCCCTGGGGCCGAACGAGCCCCGTCTCGTACGCCATGACGACCGCCTGCACCCGGTCGCGCGCGCCCAGCTTCGCGAGCACCCGGCCCACGTGGGTCTTCACGGTGGGCTCGGCGAGGAACAGCTCGCCGCAGATCTCCTGGTTGGAGTGTCCCTTGGCCATGAGGGTGAGGACCTCGCGCTCGCGGTCCGTGAGCGTCTCGAGCGCCGATGCGCTGGCCGGCTCGGTCTGCAGCTCCGCCACCTTCGCGAGGAGGCGGCGGGTGGACGAGGGGGCGATGACGGCGTCACCGGCGTGGACGGTGCGGATCGCGGACAGCAGGTCCTCGGGCGGCGCGTCCTTGAGGAGGAAGCCGCTCGCTCCGGCCTTGATGGCGGCCACCACGTACTCGTCGAGGTCGAAGGTGGTGAGGATCACGACCCGGGTGGGCAGCGCATCGGCGAGCGCGCGGCATGCCTCGATGCCGTCCATGCCGGGCATGCGCACGTCCATGAGGACCACGTCGGCGGGCGGGTCGAGCGCGGTGAGCCGGGCGACCGCATCGGCGCCGTCGCCGGCCTCGGCGACAACCTCCATGTCGCCCTGCGAGTCCACCACCATGCGGAAGCCCGCACGGATGAGCTGCTGGTC
Source organism: Demequina sp. NBRC 110056 (assembly GCF_002090155.1). Taxonomy (GTDB): domain Bacteria; phylum Actinomycetota; class Actinomycetes; order Actinomycetales; family Demequinaceae; genus Demequina. The sequence goes on from NZ_BBRM01000003.1 coordinate 121,105, forward strand.
GTCGACCAGCGCGACCCGAATGGTCACCCCTCCTCCGGGTGCGCCTTGCCCGGCGTCACGGGAGGCAGGGCGGACCACGGGAAGGTGATCCACTGGTCGGTGCGCTTCCAGACGTAGTCGGGGTCGATGACCGAGCGGGACTTGGCGTAGAGCACCGCGGTCCGCACCTCGCCGGCGTGCTGCTCCATGAGCTGCTTGACGAGCGCGAGCGTCTCGCCGGTGTCCGCGACGTCGTCGGCGATGAGCACCTTGAGGCCCGCCATCGCGTCCGTGTCCAGCAGCGGGGGCAGGAGCACCGGTGCCGGAAGTCGCTCGTCGACGCCCGTGTAGAACTCGACGTTCATGGTGCCGACGCCCTTGGTGCCGAGCGCGTACGAGATCGCGCCGCCGATCGGCAGTCCGCCGCGCGCGACGGCCACCACCACCTCGGGCTCGAAGCCGTCGTCCACCACCATCTGGGCGAGGACCCGCGACGCGTCGCCGAATCCCTGCCAGGTGAGCACCTCGCGCTCGTCTGTCATGCCGCATCTCCGTCCCTCGTGCCCACGTGCCCAGGTGGCCCCGTGCCAGCGTCGGCAGGGCCGATGCGCGGGCTGGGCGGTCTCAGCGCTCACCCTAGTCACCGGCGCCGACGGACGGCGCCGCGGGAGCGAACGTGTTGGTCGCGCCCGCGCGCAGCGGCAGCGTGGCGCGCACCAGGTAGCCGCCGCCCGCGCGGGGGCCGGTCGACAGAGTGCCGCCGAACACGGTCGCCCGCTCCCGCATCCCTGCGAGTCCCTGGCCCTTGCCGTCGTCCTTGGCCGCGGCGCCGCGGCCATCGTCCGACACGGTGAGCGTCACGGCGGCGTCGTCCCAGGTGAGCTGCGCGTAGGCGCGAGGCCCAGGACCTGCGTGCTTGAGCACGTTCGTCAGCGCCTCCTGGGCGATCCGGTAGAGCGCGAGGCCGGCGCCGATGGGCAGGGGTCGCGGCGTGCCGGTGGTCACGAAGCTCACGTCGAGGCCGCCGTCGCGGGTCGCAGCCACCAGCGCCGGGATGTCGTCGATGCTCGGCTGGGGGCCCAGCGCCGCCTCGTCGTCCGCGTCGCGCAGCAGGCCCAGCAGCGAGCGCATCTCCGCAAGCGCGGAACGGCCGACCTCGCCGATGGTGCTCAGCGCCCGCGTGGCCGCCTCCGGCTCCTGCGCGGCCGCGAACCGGCCGCCGTCGGCCTGAGCGACCACCACCGACAGCGTGTGCGCGACGACGTCGTGCATCTCGCGGGCGATGCGTGCCCGCTCCGCCGCCGCGGCGAGCGCCCGCTCGGCCTCGGTGTCGCGCGCGAGCTGTGCCTCGAGCTCTGCCGTGCGCGCACGGGCGCGACGCAGGCGCGTGCCGAGCACCGCCGCGACGGCGGCCGCCGCGACCGCCAGGGCGGCAAGGACCCAGACCATGGCCTCACTGTAGAGGCGAGTGGCGTTCGGAGCTCCGCCGCCACCTCCCCGCCCTCGGTTCGTGGAGACGTCGCCCACCGCAGGCCCACCCTTGGCCGCTCCCGTGTCGATCAGGGCTCGTCGCACGCGGCGGCGCCGCTGTCATCCTTGTGCCCCGTTCGCCGGCGACTGGCCCGGCGTCGGTCGAGCGAGCGCGCGGTGATGTCTGATTCGTCACGTTCGGTTCCCCTTCGCGCGCGCATGCGTTGTCATGGAGTCGCAAGAAACTGCCGATAGGGACTTCGATGGCACACACGCAGGGCGCTGACGGCGTGCTCGCGACCCTTGCCCAGGGTCTGCAGCGAGACGCCGATGAGTTCACGCCTGCCGCCACCCCGGCCGCGCACCGCGAGCTCCCGGGCCGTCAGCGCGGTGCCGCGCTGTCGTCCGTCGCGCAGGCTCCCACGGCAGGGGCCGCCGCCGTCATCCTCGACTGCGGCACCTCGCGCCACGACGGCTTCACGCACGTGCTGTGGATCTCGCCGTCGGCCGAGTCGATCCTCGGCTCGCACGTCGCCGAGCGCCTGGGCGATGCCGTCGGCGGCATCGACGGCGTCGAGCGGTGGACGTGGGAGGGGCTCGACCGACTTCATGTGCGCGCGCCCGGCATGGACTGGGATCACCTGGTCGAGGCGGCGCGCGCTGCGGTGACCGCGCTCGCCCGCGGCTGACCCCGTACCGTCCCGACGGACGCTTGGCGGTTCCTTCCGTCACGACGGTCCGTGGGGCGCCTCGTCACTGGAAATTCCGGGATCCGTCCGTTGCGACGGCACGCCGCGCGTGCGACGGCCGCCGTACCGTCCCGACTGACGCTTCGCGATTCGTTCCGTCACGACGGTCCGTGGGGCACGTCGTCACTGAAGAATCCGGGATCCGTCCGTGGCAAGCGAACCCAGCCCGCGCATCGGCGCCACCCAAGCGCCCCGCACGCGCCGGTAGGCTGAGACCAGACGCCGCGCGCACGCGCGAGCCACGCCACGCCGCCGCACCTCCAGGCTTCACACGCAAGGGATGACATGACCGACGCGCCCGCCCAGCACCAGCTCGACACCGTGGACGCCGCAGCGGCGACGCCCGACCAGGACATGCCCTTCGCGGAGCTGGGCCTCAAGCCCGAGGAGTACCAGCAGATCGTCGACCTGCTGGGCCGCCGCCCCACAGCCGCCGAGCTCGCGATGTACTCGGTGATGTGGTCCGAGCACTGCTCGTACAAGTCCTCGAAGATCCACCTCAAGCAGTTCGGCGAGAAGACCACGGAGGCCATGAAGGAGCGCCTCATGGTCGGCATGGGCGAGAACGCTGGCGTCGTGGACATCGGCGACGGCTGGGCGGTGACCTTCAAGGTCGAGTCGCACAACCACCCCTCCTACGTGGAGCCGTACCAGGGCGCCGCGACCGGCGTGGGCGGCATCGTGCGCGACATCCTCGCGATGGGTGCCCGCCCGGTGGCCGGAATGGACGAGCTGCGCTTTGGCGACATCGACCACCCCGACACGGCGCGCGTGGTGCACGGCGTCGTGGGCGGCGTGGGCGGCTACGGCAACTCGCTGGGCCTACCCAACATCGGCGGCGGCAGCGTGTTCGACGCGAGCTATCAGGGGAACCCCCTGGTCAACGCCCTGTGCGTGGGCGTCATGAAGCACGAGGACATTCACCTCGCCTCCGCCGAGGGGGTGGGCAACAAGGTGGTGCTGTTCGGCGCGCGCACGGGCGGCGACGGCATCGGCGGCGCGTCCATCCTGGCCTCCGAGACCTTCGAGGACGGCGTGCCCGCGAAGCGCCCGAGCGTCCAGGTGGGCGACCCCTTCATGGAGAAGGTGCTCATCGAGTGCTGCCTCGAGCTGTTCCGCGCGGACGTGGTGCAGGGCATCCAGGACCTGGGCGCGGCGGGCATCTCGTGCGCGACCAGCGAGCTCGCGAGCAACGGCTCGGGCGGCATGCACGTGTGGCTCGACGACGTCCTGCTGCGCGACCCCACCCTCAACGCCGGCGAGATCCTCATGTCGGAGTCGCAGGAGCGCATGATGGCGGTCGTCACGCCGGACAAGCTCGACGAGTTCATGGCGATCACGCGCAAGTGGGACGTCGAGTCCGCCGTCGTGGGCGAGGTCAACGACTCGGGGCGTCTCACCATCGACCACCACGGCGAGCGCATCGTCGACGTGGACCCGCGCACGGTCGCCCACGAGGGCCCCACCTACGACCGCCCGTTCGCTCGCCCCGCGTGGATGGACGGACTGCAGGCCGATGCGTTCGCCGGCTCCCTGCCCGCGTCCGGCTCCGAGCTGGGCTCGGCCCTGGTCGCGCTCATGTCCTCGCCGAACCTCGCCGACCGCTCGTGGATCACCGACCAGTACGACCGCTACGTGCAGGGCAACACCGCGCTCGCGCGCCCCGACACGGTCGGCGTGGTCCGTGTCGACGAGGAGACCGGTCGCGGCGTCGCGATCGCCACGAGGTCCAACGACCGCTACACCAAGCTGGACCCGTATGCGGGCGCCCAGCAGTCCGTGGTCGCGGCCTACCGCGCTGTCGCCGTCGCGGGTGCGGTGCCGACCGCGATCACCGACGGTCTGAACTTCGGCTCGCCCGAGGACCCCGACGCCATGTGGCAGTTCGTCGAGGCCATCCGCGGCCTGGCCGACGCGTGCGCGTCGCTCGAGGTGCCCGTGACCGGCGGCAACGTCTCGCTCTACAACGGCACGGGTGAGCCCGGCCGCATCGACTCGTCGATCAACCCCACGGCCATCGTGGGCATGCTCGGCATCCTCGACACCGTCGAGCGCGCCACGCCCTCGGGCTGGCGCAAGGGCGGCCAGCTGCTCTACCTCCTGGGCGCCACGGGCGCCGACCTCGATGGGTCGCGCTTCGCCGAGCTCTCCGGCCACCTGGGTGGGCGCCCGCCGGCCGTGGACTTCGCCGCGGAGAAGGTGCTCGCGGAGGTGCTGGTGTCCGCATCGCGCGACGGGCTCATCGACGCGGCGCGCGAGGTGGGCGAGGGCGGCCTCGCGGCGGCGCTCGCTCAGGGCGCGCTGCGTTACGGCGTGGGCGCCCGCGTGGTGCTCGACGAGGTTTGCGAGCGCGACGGCGTGACCCCCGCGCAGGCGCTGTTCTCGGAGACCCAGGGCCGCGTGCTCCTCGCGCTGCCCCGCGACGAGGAGACCCGTCTGGTGGCGATGCTCGAGGCGCGTGGCGTACCCGCGATTCGCCTGGGCGTCACCGAGGAGGGCGAGACCCTCGAGGTGCAGGACCAGTTCTCGCTCGCGCTGGGCGACCTGCGATCCGCGTGGGCCGAGCCGCTGCGCGCGCACTTCGGCTGACCGGCGTCTCGCCCGGTCCCCTTCCCACGGGTGAGTGCGGCGCTGGGCCGGCCCGCGCATCGGCCCGGCGCGACCTTGCGACGGGTCGCGTCCGGCTTGCCCGCACGAACGCACGGACCAGCGTTGAGAATGACTGGTGTCCTGAGCGCGGCTCGTCGCCGGCCTCGGAGTTGATCCGCGACTTCGTGCAGGGCGGGATCGAGGGCGGGGCGCTCACTGTGCGACGCTAGTTGACATGCCTGCACGCCGCCGCATCGACCCCTCCGCAGGACGCGCCGCGCTTCGCGGCTGGCTCGCCTCGACGCGCGAGCCCGACCTGCACCAGCCGGGCGTCGCGATCGCTCAGGACGCCGCGCCGACGGTGGATCGCGCGACCATCGCGACCGCGGTGAGGTACGCCCTCGAGGAGCTCGCGGACGTCGCGCCCGGCGGCGCGCTCGAGGTGCGCGTGCCTCCCTTCGGCGCCGCCCAATGCGTCGCGGGCCGCCACCACCGACGCGGCACCCCGCCCGCCGTCGTCGAGATGGACGCCGCGACCTGGCTGGGACTGGTCACAGGCCGCGTCCGGTGGGCCGATGCGGTCGCCGAAGGCGCCGTCGACGCCTCGGGCGAGCGTAGCGATTTGTCCGAACTTCTCCCGCTACCAGGCGTGACGTCCTAGTCGATCTCAGAAACGTCACGATTCGATGACGGTCGCGGAATTGCTTGGCATCAGGCGTCGTCCCTGCATAAGGTGAGAATGCAAGCGCTGACATTGCGGTCCGCTCCCGTGGATCGCGGCCAGCACGTCTCTGCGTGGGACCTCTGAGCGCAGGGACGCCACTCGAAGAGGAGGAGCGTTGCGCATGAAGAGAAGGTTCATCGGCCCGGCCGCGGCGTTGGCCGCAGCGGGCCTGGTCCTGGCGGGCTGTTCGTCGTCTGACGGCGACACCGAGCCCGACAGCTCAGGTTCTGACGGCGGCGGTGGCGGCGGCGAGGTCGCGGCCGGCTGCGAGGACTACGCCGACTACGGCACGTTCGACGGCGGTGAGGTCGAGGTCTACACGACCATCACCGGCATCGAGCTCGGCCAGCTCGAGGACAGCTTCACGGACTTCGAGGGCTGCACCGGACTGACCGTCAACGTCGTGAGCTCGGACGAGTTCGAGACGGAGATCAACATTCGCGTCGAGGGCGGCAACCCGCCTGACCTCGCGATCGTGCCCCAGCCCGGACTGCTGCAGACCCTCGTCGGCACCGGCTCGGTCGTGGCCGCACCGGAGTCCGTCGCCGCGAACGTCGACGAGTTCTGGTCCGAGGACTGGAAGAACTACGGCACCGTCGGTCAGACGTTCTACGCCGCGCCGCTGATGGCGTCGGTCAAGGGCTACGTCTGGTACTCGCCGGCTGACTTCGAGGCCAACGGCTACGAGGTCCCGACCACGTGGGACGGGCTCATGGAGCTCACCGACACGATGGTCGCGAACGGCGGCGAGGGCGACAACTACAAGCCCTGGTGCATCGGCTTCGAGTCGGGCACGGCGACCGGCTGGCCCGGCACGGACTGGATCGAGGACCTCGTCCTCCGCCAGCACGGCGCGGACCAGTACGACGCATGGGTCGCGGGTGACCTCGACTTCAACTCGGCCGAGATCAAGGAGTCGTTCGAGGCGTTCGGCAACATCGCCCTGAACGAGGACTACGTCAACGGTGGCCTGGGCGGCTCGTCGTCGATCGTCGACACCGCGTTCCAGGAGGGCGGCCTGCCCATCCTCGACGGTTCGTGCTCGCTGCACCACCAGGCCTCGTTCTACGAGGCGCAGTGGCCTGAGGCGAACCCCGACATCGTGGTCGCGCCCGACGGCGACATCTGGGCGTTCCTGACCCCGCCGATCAACGAGGGCGACCCCGCGGCCGTCACCGGTGGTGGCGAGTTCGTGGCCGCCTTCAGCGACTCCGACGAGGTCGCCGCGGTGCAGACCTACATGTCCTCGGACACGTGGGCCAACAACCGCGTCGAGCTGGGAGGCGTCATCTCCGCGAACAAGGGCCTCGACCCGAGCCTCGCATCGTCCGACCTCGGACGTGCGTCGATCGAGATCCTGCAGGGCGAGGACACGGTGTTCCGCTTCGACGGCTCCGACCTCATGCCGTCCGCGGTGGGTGCCTCGGCGTTCTGGACCGAGATGGTCGAGTACGTCAACGGCAAGAACATCGACACGGTGCTGACGGACATCGAGGCCGCTTGGCCGTAAGCCGCACCACGAGGTGACCGGCCGGGTCCCGCTTCGCGCGGGACCCGGCTGGTCGCACCGGTCAGCTGTTCATTCAAAGGAGAAGAGGCACTGATGACGGTTCTTGCCGCCGCGTCGCGGCCGCTGCCGATGGCAGGGCTGGACGCCAACTTCTGGTCGGAGCAGGGCAGCAAGCTCATCCTCGCGGCCCTGGCGATCATCGTGTTCATCGCGGTGGTCGCTCTCATCATGTTCGGCGCCGACCTGGTCAAGGGGCGCAAGCGCGACAAGGTGCAGCTGGTGGTGCTCATCACCCCGGTGCTGCTGCTGCTCGCGATCGGACTGATCTACCCGGCGATCGACACGGTGTGGCTGTCGTTCACCGAGATCGTCAAGGAGCCTGACCCGGTCACGGGCATCAACACGGAGTCCATGAACTTCGTGGGGCTCGACAACTACATCTTCGCGTTCACCGACCCGACGATGCTGCGCACGATCCTCAACACCATCGCGTGGATCATCCTGGTGCCGCTGATGTCGACCATCGTCGGTCTCGCCTACGCCGTCTTCATCGACCGCGCCCGAGGCGAGAAGCAGCTTAAGTCGCTCGTGTTCATGCCCATGGCGATCTCGTTCGTCGGCGCCTCGGTCATCTGGGGCTCGATCATGTACGACTACAACCAGACGGGCTCCCAGACCGGCATGATCAACGCGGTGCTCGGGGTGTTCGGCATCGACCCGATCAACTTCCTCGCCACCGAGCCGTGGAACACGTTCTTCCTCATCGTCATCCTCGCGTGGATCCAGACCGGATTCGCGATGGTCATCATCTCGGCGGCCATCAAGGGCGTCCCGGTCGAGATCATCGAGGCGGCCTCGCTCGACGGGGCCAACGCCTGGCAGCGGTTCTGGTCGGTCACGATCCCGTCGATCCGCGGCACCCTCGTGGTGGTGCTGACGACCATCACGATCGCCACGCTGAAGGTCTACGACATCGTCCGCACCCTGACGCAGGGTCGCAACAACACGGACGTGGTCGCGAACAAGATGTACGTCCTGTCCTTCGTCGAGCAACGACAACCGCTGGGTGCTGCACTCGCGGTGATCCTCTTCATATTCGTCATCCCGGTCGTCATCTACAACGTGCGATCGCTCCAGAAGGTGAAGGAGACCCGCTGATGACCACTCCCGCACCCGCGATCCCCGACAAGACCGCGACCGCCCCCGAGAAGACCCGCTCGCAGAAGGCCAAGGAGAGGCTCACCTCGCCCTGGGCCACCGCGGCGGCGATCATCATCGCCGTGCTGTGGACCATCCCCACGGTCGGTCTGCTGATGACGTCCCTGGTTCCCGGCCAGTACTACCGCACCGACGCCTGGTGGACGGTGATGCTCGAGGGCAACCTCACGTTCGAGAACTTCGGCATCGTCCTGTTCGACTCGTTCGGCGACAGCTCGAGCTCCGACCCGCTGCTGGGCAACCTCATCAACTCGATCGTGGTGACGGTGCCGACGGTGGTCTTCCCGCTCGTGCTGGCGCTCATGGCCGCCTACGCGTTCGCGTGGATCCCCTTCAAGGGCTCGGGCTTCCTGTTCGTGCTGATCTTCGCGCTCCAGGTGGTGCCGATCCAGCTCGCGCTGATCCCGCTGCTGCGCCTGCTCGGCCCAGAGAACCTCGGCATCGCCGGCGAGTTCCCCGGCGTCTGGCTCGCGCATACGATCTTCGCGCTGCCACTCGCGGTGTTCCTGTTGCACAACTTCATCGCGCAGATCCCGAGCGACGTCATCGAGGCGGCCCGGGTGGACGGCGCGAGCCACACGCAGGTGTTCTTCCGCATCATTATCCCGCTGTCGCTGCCGGCGATCGCCTCGCTTGCGATCTTCCAGTTCCTGTGGGTGTGGAACGACCTGCTGGTCTCCGCGGTGTTCGGCTCCATCGACACCTATCCGCTCACCTACCCGATCTCGAACCTCGCGGGCAGCTATGGCGCCACGGCCTACCTGGTGCCGCCCGCGGCGTTCATCTCGATGATCATCCCGCTGATCGTGTTCTTCTCGCTGCAGCGGTACTTCGTGCGAGGTCTGCTGGCTGGCTCGACCAAGGGCTGACGGGCTGGGGGACGGGCGGCCCGTGTCGCACCTTGACGGGTGCGACACGGGCCGCTTGCATGTGGTCATGCCGTCACGGACGTCCGCAGCGCCGATGCGCGGGCTGGCTCTCGCCGCCGCCGTGGGTCTCGCTCTGGTCGGGTGCTCGGCGGACGCGCCCGATGCGGAAGCGTCGACCCCGGCGCCGTTGCTGTCCGGGACGCTCCAGCCCGACGCCGAGCCCTCGCCGGTGGCCGGCACCGAGTCCGCGGCCGTCCCCGATCCATCGGAGACGCTGGCGTGGTCCACGGCGGGGCGCGCGGCCTTCTACGACGCCGGCACCCAGGCGGACGGCGCCTACGCGCAGCTCGTCGCCGAGGGCCGGGCTGACGACGCCGCGCTCGTCGAACGCATCGCCCGCGAGCCGCAGGCGGTGTGGGTGGGAGAGTGGATCGCGGACCCTGCCGCGACGGTCGCGTCGGTGACCTCTGCCGCCGCCGCGGCCGACGAGGTCGCGCTGCTGGTGGTCTACGCGATCCCGGGGCGCGACTGCGGCCTGCACTCGGCAGGCGGCGTCGCGCAGGACCGCTACGTGGACTTCGTGCAGTCGCTCGCCGGCGCGATGGATCCCGCCGCGGAGGCGTGGGTGGTGCTCGAGCCCGATGCGCTCGCCCAGATGGGCGACTGCGACGGCCAGGGCGACCGGGCGGCGCTGCTCGCCGCGGGAGCGCAGGCGTTGGCGTCGGGCGGTGCCCGGGTCTACCTGGACATCGGCCACTCGGGGTGGCTGAGCGTCGACGAGGCCCTCGAGCGCATCGACCGCGTGGGCCTCGAGAGCATCGCCGGCTTCGCGACCAACACCTCCAACTACCAGGCGCTCGCGGACGAGCGGGCGTGGGCGGATCAGATCGCCGGCGCGACGGGGCTTGGGTATCTGGTCGACACCTCCCGCAACGGCAACGGCTCCAACGGCGAGTGGTGCAACGCCCGTGGGCGAGCGCTCGGCGAGCCGCCCGCGGTCCTGCGCGAGTGGCCGCTCGAGGCGACCGCGTGGGTCAAGCCGCCGGGCGAGTCGGACGGCGCGTGCAACGGCGGCCCCGCCGCGGGCCAGTGGTGGCTCGAGGTTGCCCTCGAGCTCGCGGGCAACGCCTAGACTTGGGCCCGTGAGCGACGTCCCCGACAGCACCTCCGCGCCTTCGGCCGAGGAGCTCGAGCGCACCGCCCTCCCGGCGACGCTACGTCGCGCGCCACGCTTCGCCCGCGTCATCGGCACGGGCGCCGTGGCCGGATTCGTGGTCGGCTTCCTGTGCGGCCTGCTCCTGCCCAACTCGACGGGCGTGGGCCGCGGCACCGTCGGCCTCGTCGTCGGGTTCGGCTTCGCCTGCTTCGCGGGCCTCATCGCGGCCCTGGTCGCCGTGTGGCTGGACCGCGGCAGCCCCGCCCACCTCAAGGAGGTCAAGGAGCGCGAGGCGGCCGCGACCGCGTGGGCGAGTCAGGACGAGGAGCCTACGAGCGCATCGGCGCCCACCATGGACGAGGAGGGACGCTGATGGGCCGAGGTGACGGACGTCTCAACCACGACCTGCTTCCCGGCGAGAAGGGACCGCAGGACGCGTGCGGGGTCTTCGGCATCTGGGCCCCCGACGAGGAGGTCGCGAAGCTCACCTACTTCGGCCTCTACGCGCTCCAGCACCGCGGACAGGAGTCCGCCGGCATCGCGACGTCTATGGGCGACAAGATCCTCGTGTTCAAGGACATGGGGCTCGTGTCGCAGGTGTTCGACGAGGGGGCGCTCGAGGCGCTCCAGGGCCACATCGCCGTGGGCCACGCGCGCTACTCGACGACGGGCGCGTCGACGTGGGCGAACGCCCAGCCGACTCTTGGGCCCACCAAGCACGGGACCGTGGCGCTGGGCCACAACGGCAACCTCACCAACACCCGCGAGCTGCTCGATCTCGTGGGCGAGCGGCTCGGCGCCGAGCGGCGCGCGGACATGGAGGCGCGCGGCGCCTCCGACACGATGATCGTCACGGCCCTGCTGGGCTGGGACCGCTACGACACCCTCACCGAGACCGCGCTCGAGCTGCTGCCGCACATCGCCGGAGCGTTCTCGCTGGTCTTCATGGACGAGACCACGCTGTATGCGGCGCGCGACCCGCAGGGCGTGCGTCCGCTCGTGCTCGGCGAGATGCCGTCGGGCGGCTTCGTCGTCGCCTCCGAGACCCCCGCTCTCGACATCGTCGGCGCGCGGTTGGTGCGCGAGGTCGAGCCCGGCGAGTTCCTCACCATCGATGCCGACGGCGTCCACTCCCAGCGCTTCGCGCAGGCGGACCCCAAGGGTTGCGTCTTCGAGTACGTCTACCTGGCGCGTCCCGACACCAGCATCGGCGGGCGCTCGATCCACGCCGCGCGCGTCGAGATGGGCCGCGCCCTCGCGCGCGAGCACCCCGTCGAGGCGGACATGGTCATGCCGACGCCCGAGTCCGGCACCCCCGCGGCCGTGGGCTACGCGCAGCAGTCGGGCATCCCGTTCGGCCAGGGCCTCACCAAGAACGCGTACGTGGGTCGCACCTTCATCCAGCCGTCGCAGACCCTGCGCCAGCTGGGCATCCGCCTCAAGCTCAACCCGCTGCGCGAGCAGATCGAGGGCAAGCGGCTCGTCGTCGTCGACGACTCGATCGTGCGCGGCAACACCCAGCGCGCCATCGTGTCGATGCTGCGCGAGGCCGGCGCCGCCGAGGTGCACGTGCGCATCTCCTCGCCTCCGGTCCAGTGGCCGTGCTTCTACGGCATCGACTTCGCGACTCGCGAGGAGCTCGCGGCCGTCGGTCACACCGTCGACGAGATCCGCGACCAGCTCGGGGCCGACTCGCTCGGCTACATCTCTGCCGAGGGCATGATTGCCGCGACCGAGCAGGCGCAGGAGCGGCTGTGCACGGCGTGCTTCACGGGCGAGTATCCGATCGCGCCGCCCGTCGACGCGAGGCACCTGCTCGCGATCCAGCCCGTGGAGGTGGCTCCCCTGTGACCGAACCGATCACGTACGCCGGCGCCGGCGTCGACACCGAGGCCGGCGACAAGGCCGTCGAGCTGATGAAGTCGGCCGTCGCCCGCACCCACGGACCGGAGGTGCTCGGCGGCATCGGCGCGTTCGCGGGCATGTTCGACGCCTCGGCCCTCAAGGACTACGAGCGGCCGCTGCTGGCCTCGTCCACCGACGGCGTGGGCACCAAGATCGTCATCGCCCGCTCGCTCGACGTGCACGACACCATCGGCCAGGACCTGGTCGCGATGGTCGTCGACGACATCGTCGTGTGCGGCGCGAAGCCCCTCGTCATGACGGACTACATCGCGTGCGGCAAGGTCGTGCCGGAGCGCATCGCGGACATCGTCCGCGGCATCGCCGAGGGCTGCGAGATGGCCGGCGTGGCGCTCGTGGGCGGCGAGACCGCCGAGCACCCCGGCGTCATGGACGCCGACGACTACGACGTCGCCGGCGCGGCGATCGGCGTGGTCGAGGCGTCCGCGCTGCTCGGCCCCGACCGCGTCGCCGAGGGCGACGTGGTGGTCGCGATGGCGTCCTCGGGCCTGCACTCCAACGGGTACTCGCTCGTGCGCCGCGTGATCGAGCACGCGGGTTGGGGCCTGGATCAGCACGTCAGCGACCTGGGCCGCACCATCGGCGAGGAGCTCCTCGAGCCCACCCGCATCTACGCGAAGCTGTGCGTCGCCCTCGCCGAGGACACTCCTGGGCTCCGGGCCTTCTCGCACGTCACTGGCGGCGGGCTCGCCGCGAACGTGGCGCGCGTCATGCCCACCGGGCTGGCCGCGACCATCGCCCGCGACGCCTGGCAGCTGCCGGCTGTGTTCTCGACGGTGCAGGACGCTGGCGCTGTGCCGACGTCCGACCTCGAGTCGACGCTCAACATGGGCGTGGGCATGGTCGCGATCGTCGCCCCGGAGGACGCGGACGGCCTCATCGCGGCGTCGAAGGCCGCGGGTGTGGACGCGTGGGTCCTCGGCGACGTGAGCGCCGACGACGGCCGACCTGCGAGCCCCGACACCGTACGCGGTGCGAAGGGCGTGGTCGGTGGCGCGGTGCACCTCACCGGCGACTACCGCCGGTAGGAAAGCGAACCAGCGAGCGCATCGGCGCCGATCAGTGCGGTTGATTCTGGTCGCTCAACCCCCGCTAACCCAGCCAAATGGATCCAAATGGCTGGTCTAAGGGCGTAGAGCCGTCAGAATCAACCGCGGGGACAGCCGAGGCTCAGCGCTCGTCGTCCGCCCAGCGGTCGTAGAACTCGTCGTCGGTGTCGGTGGCCGAGGTGGCGGACGGCGTGGACTCCGCGGAACCGGAGATCAGCTCTCGCTCCAGGTCGCGAAGGTCCGCGCCATGGTTCGAGTACTTGAGCTGACGCGCGATCTTCGCGTCCTTTGCCTTCTGACGGCCGCGCCCCATGTCGCCGTCCCTTCCCGGGTTGCTTCGCGGGCGCGCACGTACTGCGGGCCCTGCGGTTTGAGTCCTGACACGTACTTTACAACGCACGCGACGATGCTTGCGAGTCCCTCCGATGCGTCCGTTTTGAGAAATCCTCGACAAACGTCGTCATAATCGAGAACGTCGGACCTCTCATCATTCGATGACCCGCACGGGTCTGACACGATAACCGAGGGGAAATCAAGGATGATGGCTGACACAGTCCAGGAGCCGGACAAGCTGCTGACGCCCAGCGAAGTTGCTGCGATCTTCAGGGTCGACCCGAAGACCGTCACGCGGTGGGCCAAGGTCGGCAAGCTGTCCTCCATCCGCACCCTGGGCGGCCACCGTCGTTTCCGCGAGGCCGAGGTTCAGGCCCTCCTCGCCGAGGCACAGGAACAGCGTCGCCCGTAGCACCGCCACTGGATTCGGCCCTCGTCCCGCAAGGGGCGGGGGCCGTTCTTCGTCATGCAGGGCCGTTCTTCGTCACGTGGACCGGCACGGCAGGTGCCAGTTGGGGTCCCAGCGGCCACCGGGCGCGGCCGTAGCCTTGTCGCATGTCCTCGACCCTCACCTCGGCGCGCTTCGCGACCGACTTCGGTGAGCTGAACGTCATCGCGGACGACGGCGTCGTGGTCGCCGCCGGGTTCCTGCCGCTGGCCGAGGTGATCACGCACCTGCCGAGCGCCGAGGCGCGGGCCGGCATCGAGGCCGGAGAGCTGCCCGGGATCGCCGATGCGGTCGCGGCCTGGGAGGACGGCGACGCCGACGCGATCACGAGGGTTCCGGTCCGCCTCGCGGGCAGCCCGTTCTTCACCGAGGTGTGGGAGACGCTGCGCACGGTGCCCGGCGGCGAGGTCGTCAGCTACGCGGAGCTCGCGGGCATGGCGGGCCGTCCTCGCGCGATGCGTGCCGCCGGCACCGCGTGCGCGCGCAACGCGGTGGGCCTGTTCGTGCCGTGCCACCGCGTCATCGCCGCGCGCGGCCGCCTGGGCAGCTACGGCTTCGGCGGCTCGGGCATCAAGGCCGCGATGCTCGCCCACGAGGGCGTCGCCATCGCGCGCGGGCCGGTCACCGAGGAGACCTTGGTGGGCGCCGATGCGCGCGCGGCCGCCGCACGCACCGCCCCTCGCGTACGAGTCGAGCGTCCGGACGGTGAGTGGTGAGCCCCCTGTCCGACGTGCCCCTGCGCGCGTGGCTGCCGTACTTCCTGGGCGTCTCGCTCGCGTGGGGCTCGAGCTTCTTGTTCATCGCGGTGGCTCTGCGCGAGTTCGCGCCGGCGCAGGTGGGCCTGGGCCGCCTGCTGTTCGGCGCCGTGGTGCTGATCGCGATGGTGGCAGCGCTCCGACGCCTGCCGCGCCTCACCTGGCGCGCGGTGGTGTCGCTGGGAGTCGTGGGCGCCTTCATGTCGGGCATCCCGCTGATCCTCATCCCGCTCGCGCAGCAGCACCTGACGAGCATCCTCGCGAGTCTGCTCAACGCGACCACGCCGCTGTGGACCGCGCTGTTCGTGGCCCTGCTGATCCCGAGCGAGCGCGTGAGCCGGCTGCAGCTGGTGGGCCTCGTGCTCGGCGCGGCGGGCATCGCGGTGCTGCTGGGGGCGTGGAACGTCGCCGACTTCCCCGCGGTGGGCGCCGGGCTCATGCTCGCCGCGACCGCCTGCTACGGCATCGGCTCCACGCTGTCGCGGGTGCTCCTGAACCGCGTGCACGAGTCGCCCGTGGTGCTGTCCGCGACGCAGATCTCGCTGTCGGTGCTCATCGTGGCGCCGTTCGCGCTCGCGGCGCCCGCGCCCGAGGCGGGCGCGATCGCGCTGGACTCGGTGTCTCTGTGGGCGATCATCGCGCTGGGCGTCACGGGCACGAGCTTCGCCTACGTGTGGTTCTGGAAGATCGTGAAGGCCGCCGGAGCCACGACCGCCACCTCGGTGACCTACGTGGTGCCCGTCGTCGCCACCGTGTTGGGCGTGGTGGTGCTGGGGGAGCGGCTGCACTGGTACGAGCCGGTGGGCGCCGCGATCGTGCTCACGGGCGTGTGGCTTGCGCAGCGCAAGCCCAAGCCGCGGCCCGAGGTCATGCAGGAGCTCAAGGGTTCGCCCGCCTGAGTGGGCGCGAGGTCAGAACGAGTCCTTGATCCGCTCGATCGAGGCGGCGGGGAAGATGTCCTTGTTCTTCTTGATCTTCGCCGCGCCCCACAGGCCGAACACGAGGATCCAGAACAGCAGTCCACCGGCAACGATGAGGGCGGCGAGCCACGGCGACACGACGTTCGACAGTCCGAGCACTGCGGCCGCGATGAGGACCGCGAGCATCCAGAAGGCGAGGATGGCCGCAGCGGCGACGAGCCCGACTCCGGCGCCCAGCTGCCGGCTCTTGTACTTGAGCTCGACCTTGACGATCTCGACCTCGGTCTTGATGGTCGCGACCCACTGCCCGGCGATCGCGCCGAGGATGGCGTTGACGAACATCTTCCCGTAGCTCGAGGCCATGGTTCCTCCCAGGTTGGCGTGCTCCTAGTACACCGTCTATCGGCACACCAGCGCAAACGCGTGAGGCGAGCGCACGGTGGGACCGTGCCCGCGCATCGGCTCTCACCGGGAAAAGCAGAAGGCCCCGCTCCTTGAGGAGCGGGGCCTTCCCGATGTGGCTCCGACCGGCGTCGATCCGGTGACCTTTCGATTTTCAGTCGAACGCTCTACCAACTGAGCTACAGAGCCTGGTCGCAGGGGAGTGACCCCCACTGAGCAGAATGCCCCTTGCGAACAAGGGGCATCGCCACTCGCGACCCTGACGGGACTTGAACCCGCGACCTCCGCCGTGACAGGGCGGCGCGCTAACCAACTGCGCCACAGGGCCTTGCTGTGTCCCACCTCGCGAGAAGTGGGCCGAAGAAGATTGTAGACCATCCCGGAGGCTGTGTCGTACCCCGAGCGCGAACCGGTGATCTGGCTCACACTCGAGCACCTTCTTCGGTGGTACCCCCAACGGGATTCGAACCCGTGCTACCGCCGTGAAAGGGCGGCGTCCTAGGCCGCTAGACGATGAGGGCGCCGTCCGACTCTCGGTCTCCCGAGCGCCGTGGACCCGCCTATCGTACGGGGCGCGCGCACGTGCCCACAAACCGCGCCGCCCGCGGAGGGCCGATGCGCTCGCTGGGCTTTGCGAGAATGTCGCCATGGTGGAGATGACGAGCGAGGCCTTCGAGGAGGCCGTCGACGACGCGATCGACTCGATCCCGGAGGAGCTGCTCGCCTTGGTCGACAACGTGGTGATCCTCATCGAGGAGGAGGCGCCGGAGAACGAGCCCGACCTGCTGGGCCTCTACGACGGCGTCGCGCTGACCGACCGCGGCTCCGAGTGGGGCCTGGGCGACCTGCCCGACCGCATCTTCATCTACCGCAACCCGACGCTGCGCTTCTGCGAGGACACGGATCACGTGCGCGAGGAGGTCGCGGTGACCGTCGTGCACGAGATCGCCCACCACTTCGGCATCGACGACGAGCGCCTGCACGAGCTCGGCTGGGGCTGACCCCTAGTCCGTGATCTGCCAGCCCTGACGCTGCAGGTCGAACACCCACTTCTGGAGGACGGCCTGGGCCTCAGCGTCGTTCTCGCACTGCTCGTAGCCCACGTGCGGGGGACGCTCGGGGTGCGCGGTGTCGGTGGTCGTCGTGACGAGGGTGGCGCCCTCGTCCTCCGTGTGGAACACCTTGACCTGGGTTCCCTGGCTCATGCTGAACGGCTCCATCGGGCCAGCGTACGCGGGCGGGCGTAGCGTGAGTCCATGAGGCAGAACTTCGGCTCCGGCGGGCCGTTCGAGGACATGTACGGGTACTCCCGCGCGGTGCGCGTCGGGGCGCACGTGTGGGTCTCCGGCTCGTGCGCTCGCGACGAGGCGATCGTGCCCGACGCGTACGCCCAGGCGGTGGACGCGCTGCGCGTCATCGAGCGCGTGCTCGCAGAGGCAGGAGCGTCGCTCGCCGACGTCGTCCGCACCACCACCTACGTCACCGACATCCGCGACACCGAGAAGGTGGCGGCCGCGCATCGGCGCTCCTTCGGCGACGTGCTGCCCGCGGCGACGCTGGTCGAGGTGTCTGCGCTCGCGGACCCGCACTACCTGGTGGAGATCCAGGCGGACGCCTACGTCGAGGAGTAGGCCTCCGGTCTGCGTTCGCTCCCCTACGGCGCGAGGTTGCTGATGACTCCCGCACGCGACTCGTCCTCGCTGGCGAGGACGCCGCCGTTCGCGACGATGTCCGGCGTGATCTCCTCGAACACGATCCGCACGTCCTGTGCGCGGGCGCCGAGCGTGGTCACCGCGCTCTCCGTCACCTCCTGGACGAAGGCGCGGCGCTGGTCGATGTCGCGACCCTTGAGCAGCTGAACGGTGATGTTGGGCATCGGTGTCTCTCTTTCTTCTCAGGATGTGCGTGATGGCCCGCGCTGGGCGAGCTCGTCTCGGGTGGCGAGCAGGAGAGCGATCATCTCCTCCTCGCGCGCGGCGTCGAGCCGTGCGTAGGGGACGGAGAAGCTGATCGCGTCTCGCGACGGAGAGCTGAACGGAAGGGTCACCGCGAAGCAGCGCAGGCCCAGTGCAGCCTCCTGGTCGTCCACGGCGTATCCGCGGGCGCGCACCTCGGCGAGGCTGGCGACCACCGCTGCCGGCGACGTGATGGTGTGCTCCGTGAGCTCGTCGAGCGGCGCGCGAAGGGTCTCGAGCACGCGATCGTCGTCCATCTCCGCCAGCATCGCCTTGCCGAGAGCGGTGGCGTGCGCAGGAAGCCGACGCCCGATCGCGGAGAACATGCGAAGCGGGTGGCGCGACTCTCGCTTCGCGAGATAGACCACGTCATCACCCTCGAGGCGGCCGAGGTGGACGGTCTCGCCGGTCTTGGCGGCCAGGGAGTCGAGAGCCTCCGCCGTGCGCGTGACGATGAAGTCCTGGTCGACGTAGGACGCGCCCGTCAGCAGCGCGTTCATCCCCAGATGGAACTCCGAGCGCGACGCGTCGGCCTCGATCCAGCCGCGGTGCTCGAGCGTGCGGAGGATGCTGTGGAGGCTGCTCTTGGGGATGCCGAGGCTTCGCGTCAGCTCGACGAGCCCCGCCGAGCTGTGGGCGGAGAGGTACTCCAACACGTCGAGCGCACGGTCTGCGGACTTCACGGGCGTGAAGTCCTGGACGGCGCCAGCGCCTTCCTGAGGCGTCTCTGCGTTCAACATGCTGAACACCATACACGTACTTGACCCATGCGGCTAGGGTCGCTACTGTTCGAGTGTACGGAATCCGGAACGACGTTCAAATAGCCGAACAAGAGGATCAATGATGATCGAGCTTCGCCACGCGGCAGGACCAGAGTCGATGAGCCGCGCGACCACTCAGGAGCTGCGCGAGCGGTTCCTGGTCGACACCCTGTTCTCCACTGGGGAGTTCCGCGCAGTCCTTGCCGGTCTTGACCGCATGCTGATCGCGGGCGTCGTGCCCGGCGAGAGCGAGGTGGTGCCGAGCGGGCTCGACCTCATCGGGGCGGACACGCTGCTCGAGCGCCGCGAGCTTGGCGTCATCAACCTCGGCCAGCCGGGATACGTGCTCGTCGATGGTGAGCGTCACGAGCTCGGCCACCACGACGGCCTCTACGTCGGGCGTGGACACGATGTCGCCTTCGGTGGAGCCGGCGCGATCTTCTATCTGATCTCCGCGACGGCGCACGCCGACCATCCGACCGCGGTGATCCCCCACGCCTCCGTCGAGCCCGTGGAGATCGAGGACCCGCGCGGTGCCGGCAGCCGTCGCCTGTACCGCTACGTCTGGGGAGGAGGCCACGCCTCGTGCCAGCTGCAGTTCGGCATCACGATCCTCGAGCCCCGCGCAGCCTGGAACACCATCCCGCCGCACCTCCACACCCGGCGCACGGAGATCTACCTCTACACCGAGCTCGGCGAGGACGACCGCGTGATGCACTTCATGGGCGAGCCGGATCAGACGCGGCACCTCGTGGTCGGCAACCACGAGGCGGTCATCGCACCGCCGTGGTCGGTTCACTTCGGTGCCGGCTCGACTCCCTACGCGTTCGTCTGGGCCATGGCGGGCGAGAACACGGACTACGGCGACCTCCAGCCGGTGGCCCTGCGAGACCTCCGGTGATCACGGCGGAGGTGCGTGAGCTCTTCTCGCTCGAGGGGCGCACCGCGCTGATCACCGGCGCCGGTCGCGGCATCGGCAAGGCGATCGCCTGCGGCCTCGCAGGCGCTGGAGCAGACGTCGTGCTCGCGGGCCGCAACGGCTCCGTCGAGCGCACCGCCGAGCTGCTGACCGAGCAGGGCTACGCGGCCTCGACCGTCGCCTGGGACCTCGAGCACACGGACACCCTCCAACAGGAGGCCCGCGAGCTCGCTCAGGAGCGATCGATCGACATCCTCGTCAACAACGCCGGGATCATCGAACGCACCCCGAGCGTGGAGGTGAGCCAGGCCCAGTGGCGGCGCGTGCTGTCCGTGAATCTCGACGCGGCGTTCGTGCTGAGCCAGGCGTTCGGCGCGGCGATGATCGAGCGCGGCCACGGCAAGGTCATCAACGTCGCAAGCCTGCTCGCCTTCCAAGGCGGGCTGCGGGTGGCGAGCTATTCCGCGAGCAAGCACGGGATCATGGCCGTCACCCAGGCGCTGTCGAACGAGTGGGCTCAGCACGGCGTGCAGGTGAACGCGATCGCTCCTGGCTACATCGCGACGGCGAACACCGAGGAGCTGCGCGAGGACTCCGCGCGCTCCGCCGAGATCCTCGCGCGCATCCCGAGCGCGCGCTGGGGTGAGCCCACGGACATCAGCGGCGCGGCGGTGTTCCTCGCATCGCGGGCGTCCGACTACGTCACGGGCCACACGTTGGTGGTGGATGGGGGCTGGATGGCGCGATGACGGTGCAGATCGAGCAGGAACCACCACAGACACTCATGTCCATAGAATGGAGAATCACAGTGAACTCAATGATGCGTTCGCGCCGAGGGATGGCCTTGGCGACGGCGGCTGGATCGCTGCTCATCCTGAGCGGTTGCAGCGCCGGCACGGAGGGGACCGAGACCGACGTCACGAGCGACGCCGGCTCGACGGAGACGCCCGACTCGTCCGCAGGCGGCACCTGCGCGCCTGAGGAGATCCAGCTCATCGGTCAGGTCCGCAACGAGACCAACCCGTACGAGAAGGCATGGCTCGACGGCGGCGACGCCTTCGCCGAGTCGGTCGGTCTCACCCAGACCCGCCTCACCTACGACGGCGAGTCCCCCAAGCAGCAGGAGCAGCTGCGTCAGACCCTGAGCACCGGCAACCCGGAGTGCATGGTCCTCAACGTGCTGCCGAACGGCGACTCCGACACCGCTCCGATCGTGGCCGAGGTCGACGCCGCCGGCGCCTACCTCGTCACCCACTGGAACAAGCCCGCTGACCTGAACCCGTGGGACGGGCACGACACCTGGATCTCGCACATCACCTTCGACGGCGTGGACGCCGGCGCTCAGATCGCCGACGCGATCTTCGAGGAGATGGGCGGCGAGGGCGGCATCATCGCTCTCCAGGGCATCCTCGACACGAGCGCAGCCAAGGACCGCTTCATCGGTCTCGAGAACTCGCTCGAGGCGAATCCCGGGATCACGCTGCTGGACCAGCAGGCGGCCGACTTCGACCGCACGTCGGCGTTCAACATCACCAAGACCCTCATCACCAAGCACGGTGACGAGATCAAGGGCGTGTGGGCGGCGAACGACGACATGGCGCTCGGCGCCCTGCAGGCCCTCGAGGCGGCAGGCATGTCCGACGTGGCCGTGGCCGGCATCGATGCCGTCCCCGAGGCCGTGCAGGCGGTCGCAGACGGCACCATGACCGCGACCGTGTCGGTCGACGGTCCCTGGCAGGGCGGCATCGGCCTGGCGATGGGCTACTGCGTGCTGACGGGCGGCCTCGACATGGCGGACGTCACGCAGGAGCAGCGCGCGTTCTTCGCACGCCAGACCTTGATCTCGGCCGAGAACGCCGAGGAGAACCTCACCCCGACGGCGAACCTCGCCGACTTCGAGTGTGGCAACCTCTTCGACCGCGTCACCGGACCGGTGAGCTAAGGTGGCGCCCGCCCGGCTCGGGCAAGCCCCGCCCGAGACCGGGCGGGCACCCGCCCGCTCGCGTCGCCGCGCGAGCCTCCTCGCGGACTACGGTCCGCTGGGTGCCCTCGTGCTGCTGTGCCTGACGTTCTCGGTGCTGAGCCCGCAGTTCGCGACGTGGGGCAACCTGCGCAACGTCCTGGACTCGGCGGCGGTCCTCGCCGTCATCACCGTCGGACTCACCTTCGTCCTGATGCTCGGCGCGATCGACCTGTCGATCGAGGGAGTGATGGCGACGGCGGCGTTGAGCGTGGCGCTGCTGATCGCGAACACGCGCAACGACATCGACCTGGGCTTCCTTGCCATCGTCGCGGCGGTGGCGCTCGGCGCCTGCTTCGGCCTTGCGACGGGGTTGCTGTCGACGGGCCTGAAGATCCCATCGTTCATGACGACCCTAGGCATGTCGGCGATCGGCATCGGCATCGCGACCGTGCTCTTCGCCGGCGTGCAGCCCAGCGTCACGTCGCCGGCGATGGGCGAATGGGCGTCCGGCCAGTGGTTCGGCCTCACCCGCCTGACCTTCGTGGCGATCGGCGTGGTGATCGTGGGCCTGCTGGTCCAGCACTACACGCGACTGGGCCGCTACGCCCGCGCGATCGGCGGCGCTGAGGACCTCGCGCTGCTGTCCGGCATCCGCGTGCGCCGCTACAAGACCATCGCCTTCACCTTCGCCGGCGCCGTGTACGGCCTCGCCGGCGTCATGGTCACGATCCAGCTCGGCTCGGGGATCGTGCAGGCCGGAGTGGGGCAGAACTTCGCAGCGATCACCGCTGCGGTCGTCGGCGGCACGCTGCTGTCGGGCGGCCGTGGCGGGGTCCTGCACTCGATCGTGGGAGTGCTCATCGTGACCGTGCTCGTCAACGGACTCGTGCTGATCGGCGTCAGTCCCTACGTCCAGGGTGCCGTGCAGGGCGTGATCGTCGTCGCGGCGGTCGCGATCACCGCGTGGCCCCTGCGCCAGCGTCTGCGAGTCGTCAAGTGAGCGCCCCGGCCGAGGCCCCGGTCCTCGCGGTCCACGACGTCCGCAAGACTTTCGGCGAGACGACTGCGCTCGACGGGCTGTCCTTCGAGGTGCGGCGCCACGAGGTCGTGGGCCTCATCGGCGAGAACGGCGCCGGCAAGTCGACGCTGCTGAAGATGCTCATCGGACTGGAGCAGCCCGACTCCGGCTCGATCGCACTGCGAGGCGAGCAGATCAAGATGCGCGGCATCGCGCAGGCCGGTGCCGCGGGCATCGGCATGGTGTTCCAGGAGCAGTCGCTCATCCCCAACCTCACCGTCGCCGAGAACATCCTGTTCGGCGCGGAAGGAGACGCCATCGTCGGGGGGATGTACCGCTGGAAGACCCTGCGTCAGCGCGCCCAGGCGCAGCTCGACAAGATCGGCTCGACCATCGACGTCGATGCCATGGCTGAGGACCTCACCTTCGCCGAGCGCCAGCTCGTCGAGATCGCGAAGGTCCTCGCCACCGAAGAGCGGACGAACGCCGAGCCGGTGGTCCTCCTCGACGAGCCGACCTCTGTGCTGGACCGGGACGAGGCGGAGGTGCTGTTCGCGCAGATCGAGAGGCTGCGCACTCGCGCCTCGGTCGTGTTCGTCTCTCACAGGCTCGACGAGGTGCTGCAGGTCTCGGACCGCGTCTACGTGCTGCGCAATGGCAGCAGCGTCGCGGAGTGCGTGCCGGGAGAGGTCGATGAGGCGGAGCTGCGTCGGCTGATGATCGGCCGCGATCTCGAAGGCAGTCACTACAGCGAGGAGCGGCAGCTTCCGGTGCAGGACGAGGTTCGGCTCCGGGTGCGCGACCTGTCCGTCAAGGGCGTGTGCGAGAGCGTCGACTTCGACCTGCACGTCGGCGAGATCCTCGGGATCGCGGGTGTGCAGGGCTCCGGCCGCGAGGAGCTGTGCCGGGGAATCTTCGGCGCGTCCGCCACCCGGGGGTCGCTCGAGATGGACGGTCGACCCATCAGGACCTCCTCGCCGCGGTCGGCGATCTCCTCGGACATCGGCTTCGTCCCTGCCGAGCGCCGCCGCGAAGGCATGGTCGGCACCATGTCCGTGGCGGAGAACATCACGCTTCCGCACATCGCAGACGTCTGTGCCGGTCCCGTGCTGCAGCGCAGCAAGGAGCGCCGGCTCGCCGACGACTGGATCGAGCGACTGCGCATCCGCACGGCGTCGGCGGCGGCGCCGCTCGCGTCGCTCTCGGGCGGCAACCAGCAGAAGGCCGTGCTCGCGCGCTGGATGGTGTCGGACTCTCTCAAGCTGCTGATCCTCGACCATCCCACGCGCGGCCTCGACGTCGGCGCGAAGAGCGAGGTGTACCGGCTCATCCGGGAGCTCACCGCCTCCGGGGTGTCGGTGCTGCTGATGGCGGACAGCCTGGAGGAGCTGATCGCGATGAGCCATCGCGTCTTGGTGATGAAGGACGGCCGAGTGACCGACGTCGTCGACGCCCCGGTGGGAGCCAAGCCCACCCCGGTCACGGTTCTGGAGCGGATGATCTGATGAGCGTCGTGGACAAGGTGGAGACCACCACCGAACAGCGGGAGAAGCTGCGGATGCCGCGGATGTCCCGTCGGCAGCTGCTGCTGACGATCATGCCGGTCGCCGTCCTCGTGTGCCTGGTGGGCGCGATCTCGATCGCCAACCCGAACTTCCTGCGCCCAGCGAGCATCTGGACGGTCCTCGACTCCTCGGTGCCGCTGCTGATCCTCGCGCTCGGCGCGATGCTGGTGATCCTGTGCGGCGGCATCGATCTCTCGGTCGCCGCGCTCGCGTCGATGGCGTCGGTGCTGGTCGCCCTGTGGGTGCCCGCGCTGGAAGGTTGGGCGGTGGTCCTCGTGGTGCTGGTCTGCGCGCTCGCCGGGCTCATCCAGGGGGTGGTCCACGTCGTGGCGCAGATCCCGTCCTTCCTCGTGACCCTCGGTGGTCTCGCCGTGTGGTCGGGGATCGCGCTGGTCGTCTCGGGCGCCGCGACCATCGGCGTCTCGGGCGACACCCTCGCCTGGACCTTCACCCGCCTCACGGGCTGGAACATCCCGAGCGCGGTCCTCATCGGCGCGGCGGTCGTCGCGGTGCTGGGGCTCGTCATGTTGCTCACTCCGGTGCGCCGCTGGCTCATCGCGATCGGCAGCAACGAGCCGGCGGCCCTGCTTGCAGGCGTGCCCGTCGCGCGCACCAAGATCGGCGCCTTCATCGTCTCCGGAGCGTGCGCGGGCTTCGCCGGCGTGATGCTCGTCGGTCGGACGTACAGCGGGGCGCCGACCCTCGCCGACTCCCTGCTCCTGCCCGTCGTCGCCGCGATCGTGGTGGGCGGCACTGCCATCACCGGCGGGTTCGGCGGGGTGGGACGCACCGTCATCGGCGTCCTGATCATCACGGTGCTTCGCGTCGGACTGTCCGTCGCTGGCGTCGACCCGTCGTACGTGCAGATCTTCTACGGCGCACTCGTGATCGCCGCCGTCGCCCTGACCATCGACCGCTCCAAGCTCCTGTTCGTCAAGTGACGTTCCCCAAGAAAGGACACCTCATGACCACCGACGCCCTTCTCCCCAGCGTCGCCTCGTTCGTCAGCGCACCCAAGCAGCTGCTGATCGACGGCGAGCTTCGCGACGCCGCTGACGGTCGCACCTTCGCGACGGTCGACCCGGCCACCGAGAACGAGATCACCCAGGTCGCGCAGGCCGGCGCCGAGGACGTCAACCGGGCCGTCGCATCGGCTCGTCGCGCCTTCGAGCACGGCTCGGACTGGAACCGCTTCACGCCGCGCCAGCGCGGCCGGCTGATGTGGAGGATCGCGGACCTCCTCGAGGAGCACGCGGACGAGTTCGCTCAGCTCGAGGCGCTCGACGGAGGCAAGCCTTTCGTCGGCGCGCGCGACGGAGACGTGGCGACGGCTGCGGAGCTGTTCCGATACTTCGCCGGGTGGGCGAACAAGATCGAAGGGACCACGATCCCGCTGTCGAGCGAGACGGCGGACTTCCTCGCGTACACGGTGCGCGAGCCGATCGGCGTCGTCGCCGGGATCGTCCCGTGGAACTTCCCGCTCACGATGGCGGCGTTCAAGATCGTGCCCGCCATCACGGTGGGCAACACGGTGATCCTCAAGCCGGCGGAGCAGACTCCGCTCAGCGCGCTGCGCCTGGGCGAGCTCATGCTCGAGGCCGGCCTACCCGCCGGCGTCGTCAACGTCCTTCCCGGCTTCGGCGACACCGGTGCCGCGCTCGTCGATCACATCGACGTCGATAAGGTCGCCTTCACCGGCTCCACCGCGGTCGGCAAGGTCATCGCGGCGGCTGCCAGCCGCAACCTCAAGAAGGTCTCGCTCGAGCTCGGCGGCAAGGCCCCGAACATCGTGTTCGACGACGCGGATCTGTCCAAGGCGATCCCGGGCTCGGCGCACGCCGCGTTCTTCAACCAGGGCCAATGCTGCGTCAACGGCTCGCGCCTGTACGTGCAGCGCGGGGTGTACGACGAGGTCGTCGCCGGCATCTCCGAGATCGCGAAGGGCATCACCGTCGGCAGCGCGTTCGACGAGCGCACCGACATGGGCCCGCTCATCTCGGACGAGCAGTTTTCGAAGGTCACGGGCTACCTCGAAGCGGGCGTCGCGGCGGGCGCCACCGTGGCCGAGGGTGGCGTGCGAGTGGGCGACCGGGGCTACTTCGTGCGCCCCACGGTGTTCACCGATGTGAGCGAGCAGATGTCGATCCAGACCGACGAGATCTTCGGTCCCGTCGTCACCGCGGTGCCCTTCGACACCGAGGAGCAGGCCATCGCCGCCGCGAACAACACGCGCTACGGGCTGGCGGCCGGGGTCTGGTCGCGGGACATCGGCACGGCGCACCGTGTCGGCGGTCGCCTGCGCGCCGGCACCGTCTGGCTCAACTCGTGGCACGCGGACGACGTCACGCTGCCGCGCGGCGGCTACAAGGAGTCCGGCTGGGGCCGCGAGCTCGGTTCGTTCGGCGTCGAGGACTACACCGAGCTGAAGACCATCATCGCTGAGCTGTAGCGGCCGTCAGCCCTCGTCAGGGGCTGCCGCCCAGGCGGAGGAGGCCATCTCCTCGATGGTGTGGGCCATCTTCCACTCGATGTCGTCCGCGGCGAGCTCGCCGGTGGCGACGATGCGGGCGGGGTCGCCGGGGCGGCGCTCCTTGACGATGGGCTCGAGGTCGGAGTCGGCGGCTTCGAGGAGGCTGCCGACGATCTCGCGCACCGACGTGCCGTCGCCGGAGCCGAGGTTGTAGACCGGCGCCAGGGGCTTGCCGAAGTCGAGCATCCTGGCCGCCGCCACGTGGCTGTGCGCGAGGTCTTGGACGTGGACGTAGTCGCGCACGCACGTGCCGTCAGCGGTGTCGTAGTCGTCGCCGAAGATCAGCGGCGCCTGGCCGGCCTTGATGGCGCGGATCACCTTGGGGAACAGGTTGTGGGGCGACGCGTCGTAGACGTCTGGCGTGCCTGAGCCGACCACGTTGAAGTAGCGCAGGCTCGTCGCCTTCAGCGGTGCGTCGGTGTCGGCGGTGGCGCGTACCTGGTCGCGGATGAGCCACTCGCCGATGAGCTTGGACTCGCCGTAGGGCGACTCGGGCGTGGTGCCTGTCTCCTCGGTCACGACCGCCTCCGAGGGCGTGCCGTAGACGCCAGCGGACGAGGAGAAGACCAGGCGGGTCACGCCGGCGTCGGCCATCGCCTCGAGCAGGCACGCGGTGCCCTCGACGTTCTGGCGGTAGGTGTGGATGGGGAACTTCACCGACTCGCCGGCGTACTTGTAGCCCGCGCAGTGGATCACGCCGGACACGCCGTGCTCGACCATCGCGGCACGCACCGTGTCGGTGTCCAGGATGCTGGCCTTGACGAACGGCACGCCTGAGGGGATGAACTTCTCGAAGCCGGACGACAGGTCGTCGAGGACCACCGCGTCGATGCCGGCGTCGGTCAGCGCCCGCACCACGTGCGAGCCGATGTAGCCGGCTCCGCCGGTCACCATCCAAGCCATGAGAGCTCCTTTTGAGGACTGTGGTGAGTACTAGATGTCGCGCCTGGCACCCTGGGAGGGCGTGACGGTGAAGATGGTCGGCTCACGCAGGCCGGCGTCGGCCAGGGCGGTGGTGACCGCCGCAGCCACGGCATCGGTCTTGTCCGCCGGCACGAGCGCGATGGAGGATCCGCCGAAGCCCCCACCGGTCATGCGCGCGCCGATCGCGCCGGCCGCGACCGCGGCCTCGCTCGCGAGGTCGATCTCGGGCACGGTGATCTCGAAGTCGTCGCGCATGGACGCCTGCGAGGCGCCCATCAGCTCGCCGATGGCGCGCGGGCCGGCCTTGCCCAGCGTGTCCACGGTGTCCAGGACCCGCTGGTTCTCGGTGACGACGTGGCGCACGCGGCGGTAGGTCTCCTCGTCCAGCACCTCCTCCGCGCGGGCCAGGTCGGCCTGGCCGATCTCCCGCAGCGTCGTCACTCCGAGCGCCGTGGCGCCGTTGGCACAGGACGCGAAGCGGTCGCCATACCCACCCGTGGCGTGCTCGTGCTCGACGTTGGAGTTCATCACCAGGATCTGCAGACCCTCCTCGCGCAGGTGCAGCGCGACGGGGCGGGCATCCTCGGTGTCGCAGTCGAGGAACACCACGTGGTCCTCCTCGCCGAGCATGGAGGCCGCCTGGTCCAGCAGCCCGGTGGGGGCGCCGACGGCCTTGTTCTCCGCGACACGGCCGATGCGGGCCAGGGCGAGCTTGTCCAGGCCCAGCCCCCACAGCTCATCGAAGGCCTTGCCCACGGCGCACTCGAGGGCCGCCGACGACGACAGCCCCGCACCGACCGGCACGTCCGAGTCGATCAGGATGTCCAGGCCGGTCGCGCCAGACAGGTCGATGCCGGAGTCGGCCATCGCCCACGCGACGCCCAGCACGTAGGCGCTCCAGCCGTCCATCGTGTCCGGGCTCAGGGCGTCCAGCGACGCGACGATCTCCTCGTCGGCGAACGTCGAGCGCAGGCGCACCGTGCGGTCCTCGCGGACGCCCACGGCGGCCCAGGTGCGGCGGTCGATCGCGAAGGGGAGGACGTACCCGTTGTTGTAGTCGGTGTGCTCTCCGATGAGGTTCACCCGGCCCGGGGCCGACCAGATCCCCGTGGGGGAGTGACCGTAGGCGGCCTCGAAGGCAGCCGTCACGGAGGCAAGGTGGTCAGTCATCGGTGGCTCCACTTCGTCGTCGGCCGCTAGGGCGCGCGGGTGCTGAGTGCTGGTGTCCAGTATCGCAGGCTCGGGGCACCCTGTGACCGGTCACAGTCCAGTCTACCGACCGCTCCCAGCCTTCCGCGAAATGGATCCGAATCGCTGCTCCAAGGCCTGAGACCAGCGATTCGGATCCATCTCGCGGTTCTCGGGGCGTGCGAGAGACGCTCGGTAAACCCGCTTCGGGCAAGGCTCCGCGGCCGCGGCCCCGCCGCGCACTAGTGTGAACGTGCGACAGGGAGGCACCAGTGGCGAACGGCAATCGCGGTCCGAGCATGCACGACGTGGCGGCGCGCGCTGGCGTGTCCCACCAGACCGTCAGCCGCGTGCTCAACGACTTCCCGGGGATCCGGCCCGAGACCCGCGACAAGGTGCTCGAGGCGATCGAGGAGCTGGGCTACCGGCGCAACCTCGCGGCGCGTGCCCTCGTGACGGGACGGTCGCAGACCATCGGCATGATCGGCCCGGAGATCCCCGACATCGGCCCGCTGTCCACGCTGCACGCCGTCGAGCGTGCCGCGCGCGATGCCGGCCTGCACACGATGATGACGAGCGCGGACCCGTCCGCGGCGAGCGTGCGCGACGCCCTCGAGTTCCTGGTGGGCCGCAGCGTCGACGCGATCGTGCTCGTCGCCCAGCAGCGCTCCGTGCTCGAGGCGCTCGCCGGCGTCGACCCGCGCGTCCCGGTGATCCACCTGCTGACAGGCGGCGAGCCCGCCGGGTCCGCCGCATCGATCGACCAGCGGGCGGGAGCGCGGTTCGCGGTCGACCACCTCATCGGCCTGGGCCACACGCGCATCCAGCACGTGGCCGGTCCGTTGACCTACATCGAGGCGCAGCTGCGCCGCGACGAGTTCCGTTCAGCGACCGCCGAGGCCGGCCTGCCCGAGCTCGAGATACTCGAGGGCGACTGGACCACCGACTCCGGCTTCGCGGCCGGCGCGCGGCTCGACCCGAGCGCCACCGCGGTCTTCTGCGCGAACGACGACATGGCCTTTGGGCTCATCCACGCCCTCGCCACCGCAGGCCGCTCGGTGCCGGGCGACCTCTCGGTGGTCGGCTACGACGACACGGCGACGTCGCGGCACTCGCTGCCGCCGCTCACGACGGTGCGCCAGGACTTCGAGGCGGTGGGACGGCGCGCGGTCGAGCTCGTGGTCGCGCACGTCGCGGGAGAGTCTCCCGCCGCGCAGCTCATCGCGCCCGAGCTCGTCGTGCGCGCCTCGACCGCCGCGCCGAGCTCCTAGCTGAGCGCGACCCCCGTCACCCGCTCGAGCTCGGAGATCAGCCCAGCACGCGCATCGGCGTCCTCGACGAGGGGGTTGGGCGTGAGGGTCTGGCGGCGCTTCACGTAACGGCCGGTGCGCAGCGCCTCCGCGTCGTCCGACACCGCGAGCCACACCTGGGTCTCGGCGCCGTCCTCGACGGGGTCCCATGCGTCGGGTCCGCCCATCCGGGTGCGGATCCAGCCCGGATCCACCACGTTCACGATCGCGTCCGGGTGTCGCTCGGCGACCTCGAAGGCGAGCATCGAGTCGTAGACCTTCGAGTCGGCGTACGCCTGGTGGCCGTTCCACTCGCGGGCGGTCCACTGCAGGTCCTCGGGGGTCCACGCCCCGTCAGCCTCAAGGCCGCTGGTGAGGTAGACCATCCGGGGCGCGACCGGCATGAGCGCCGTCAGCAGGTACGGGGCGACGACGTTGACCTGGAACAGCCGCGAGAGGCCGTCCTCGGTCTCGACGCGCTCGGAGCCGCCGCCGAGTCCCGCGTTGTGGATGATCGCGTCGTACGGTCCGTGATCGTTCGCGGCCGATGCGATCGCCCGGGTCTGCCCGAGGCTCGCCAGGTCTCCCGTCACCACGGCCAGGGCGCCGGGGTTGGCCTCGAGCGCGGCCCGGGCGCGCTCGTCGTCGCGAGCGTGCAGGACCACCTCGTGGCCGAGGTCGAGGAGCTGGCGGGCGCACTCGGCGCCGATGCCTTGCGAGGATCCGGTGATGAGGACGCGTGCCATGCGACCAGCGTAGACACGCCTGGGCGCCCGCGCGGTCAGCTGGTCGGCAGCACCAGTCCGGTGAGCTCCTCGAGACGGGCGACGACGGCGGCCCGAGCATCCTGGTCGAGCGAGGCCGGGTTGACGTCCTCCGCGGCGCGCTCGTGCACGAACGCGCCCGAGCCGAGCGCGAGGTCGTCGTCGCTCGTCGCCATCCACACGGGGGTGTCGGCGCCGTCCTCGAGTGGCAGCGCCGCACCCGGCCCGCCCATGGCGGAGCGCACCCAGCCGGGGTGCACGATGTTGACGGCCGCGTGCGTGGCGCTCGCCGCCAGCTCGAACACCCACATCTGCAGCAGCAGCTTCGAGTCCGCGTAGGCCTGCCCGCCGTCCCAGCCGGACGCCGCGCTATCGAAGGTGACCGTGCCGTAGCGGTGCGCGTCCGAGCCGATGTAGACCATGCGCGGCGCGAGCGGCATGAGGCACGTGAGCACGTACGGCGCGACGACGTTGATCTGCAGCATGCGTTCGAGGCCGTCGACCGTGGTCACCGGCTCGGGCTGGTCGGGCCCGAGCGCCGCGTTGTGGATCACGACGTCGAAGGGGCCGGCCCGTCGCGCCGCCGAGGCGAGCTCGCGCACCGAGGCCAGCGAGTCGAAGTCGCCCACCACCACGGCCGATGCGCCGGGCACCGCGGCGAGTGCCGCATCGGCCCTCTCGGGGGTGCGGCCGTGGACGACCACGTCGTGGCCGAGCGCGGCGAGGTCGCGCGCGGTCTGGGCGCCGATGCCCTGGGCGGATCCGGTGACGAGGATGCGAGCCATGCGACCACCCTACGGACGCGGGGCTGCCAGGCGCGAAACCGAGGCCGCACTCCACCGGAACGGCACACAACGCCCAGAGAAGTACGGCCTCGGCATGCTCAGCGTACGCGCCAGTAGGCTGGGCGCACCGGACCATTCGTCCCGCCGCGGGCGAACGTCCGATGAACCCCCCCGGATCTTGCAAGGAGTCACCCATGGGCATCGCCGATGAGCTGATCGAGAACAACGCCGCCTACGCCACCGACTACGCCCCCGACCGGCCGCTGCCCCCGCGCCGCGAGCTCGCGGTCGTCGCGTGCATGGACTCCCGTCTGGACGTGTTCGCCCTGCTGGGCCTCGAGGTGGGCGACGCGCACATCATGCGCAACGCCGGCGGCGTCATCACGGACGACATGATCCGCTCGCTGGTCATCTCGCAGCGCAAGCTGGGCACCCGCGAGATCATCCTGATCCACCACACCGACTGCGGCGCCCTGACCTTCACCGACGACGAGCTGCGCAACCAGCTGCTCGACGAGACCGGCCTCAAGCCCACGTGGAGCCCCGAGTCGTTCCGCGACCTCGACGCGGACCTGCGCCAGTCGATGGAGCGCCTGCGCCGCAACCCGTTCCTGGTGGACTCGTCGCAGGTGCGCGGCTTCGTGTTCGACGTGCACACGGGCAAGCTGCGCGAGGTCGTCTAGCCCCATGACGGCGCCCGGGGTTACCGTGGACGCCTAGGGACGTGAGACCCAGGAGGTGTCCCATGTGGTGGAAGTTCTTCCAGGCGGTGCGCCGCGGCGAGTACAAGCTCGCGCCCATGACGTGGCTCACGGCGATCGCCGCCGTCATCTACACCGCGATCCCCGTGGACCTGATCCCGGAGATGTTCCTCGGGCCGCTGGGCTTCATCGACGACCTGGGCGTGTGGGGCGTGTTCGTGATGCTCGCCACCCGTGAGAAGAACCAGTGGGAGGCGAGCCTGCAGCACGCCACGGACTACGTGGACGTGACTCCGCGCTAGCCGGCACGCGCGGGCGCGGGTGGCGCTCCCGTGCGAACCGTCCGCAGGAATAGGCGGGCGCCGCCGAGCGTCGCACCTCCAGGAGGTACGACGATGACCAACCCCGCTCCCGAGCTCGACTTCTCCGGCCTCAAGGCCGTGTTCGTCAACTGCACGCTCAAGCCCAACCCGGCGCTCAGCCACACCCAGGGCCTGATGGAGGACTCCGTCAGGATCATGGAGGACCAGGGCGTCTCCGTGGACCAGATCCGGCTCGCGGACTTCGACGTCCCGCCCGGCGTCTACCCCGACATGCGCGAGGACGTCCCCGGCGGCAACCAGGCCGCGGACGACTGGCCCGAGCTCGCCGAGCGGATCCTCGCCGCGGACATCCTGGTCATCGGCACCCCGCTGTGGCTCGGGGAGAAGTCGTCGATCGCGACCCGGCTCATCGAGCGCCTCTACGGATTGTCGGGTGACACCAACGACCGCGGCCAGTTCCTGTACTACGGCCGCACCGGCGGCGTGATCGTCACGGGCAACGAGGACGGCGTCAAGCACGCCTCGATGAACATCCTGTACTCGCTGCAGCACCTGGGCTACGTCATCCCGCCCAACGCCGATGCGGGGTGGATCGGCGCGATCGGGCCGGGCCCGTCCTACCTTGACGAGGGCTCGGGCGGCCCCGAGACCGAGTTCACGCAGCGCAACCTCACCTTCATGACGTGGAACCTCCTGCACACCGCGGCCTGGCTCAAGGCCTCGGGCGGCTTCCCGGCAGGCGGGAACTCCTCGGAGGCGTGGAGCGACGGCGAGCGCTTTGGCCACCCCAACCCCGAGTACCGCTGAGTCGACCGGGACGGAGCGCCGATGCGCGTGCCGTCCCGAGTGCACCCCTCACCTGGGAGGGGGGCCGGCGAGCGCATCGGTCCTGTTCAGGTGGGCCGTGCAGCACTAGCCTGCAGGGATGGCCGAGTTCCGGATCGCGCGACGGGCGCCCGTCGCGTACGTCGGGCTCCCCGTCGAGACCACCCTCGAGACGCTTCCCGCAGACGTCGGCGCCGGCTTCGAGGAGCTGGACAGGTACGTCGAGATGCGGGGCATCGACCTCGCCGGCCCGTCCCTCCTGCGCTACCGCGACTTCTCGTACGAGGGCACGTTCACGGTCGAGGTGGGGCTGGCACTGTCGGGGCGCGGCGACCGGCCGCGCGTGCGCGATCCCTTCGTCCTCGACGAGCTCGCGAAGGGCCACTTCGCGGTCGCCGAGCAGCGCGGCCCCTACGCGTGGATCGGCGGGCTCACCCGCGAGCTGATGACGTGGGGCGAGTCGCGCGGCATGGACTACGCGGTGTCCGGCGCGGACGGGGTCGACACCTGGGAGTGTTGGTACGAGTGGTACCCCGAGCCGCCCGTCGAGAGCGCGTCCGGTCTCGAGGGCCCTGTCGAGGTGTGTCTGCTGCTACGGGCGTGAGGCGCGCAGGCTGACCAGCTGGGCGAGGGCCCGGAGGCGGTCCGCCTCGACGGCCGCCGTCGCGGCCAGGTCCCGCGCGACGCGCACCAGGTCGGCCGAGCCGCCGTGGGGTGCGTAGGCGCCAGCGAGCACCACGGAGCGCAGCTGGTGGCCCGCAAGGGACCGGAGGGCGTGTGCCTGCGCCTGGGCGTCGCGCTCGCGCTCGAGCACCACTGACGAGTGATGGTCGGCAAGCGAGTCGAAGCCTCGGGCGCGCAGCCAGTCGCTGACCGTCGAGCGCACGTGCTCGGACTCCGCGGCGACCTGGAAGCACTCGGCCTGGACCGTCACGTCCGTGCCGGGCATGCGCGCGATCTGCAACGCCAACGCGGTCGTGTCCGCGGCGTGCGGCACGACCTGCTCCGCGAAGTGGAGGTCGGCGCTGCCCGTGGTGATCTGCGGGAGCTCGCGGCGGCGCATGGGTCGCTCCTTGCGCTTCGAGGGTGCGGGCGACGGCGAGGTCGCGGTCGGACGGGCCGAGGGCGGGCGCAAGGAGGTGGCGGGTGCGGTCATGGCGGGCTCCGGGCAGGGTCGGAAGGGGGCTCACTTCGACCGTAGGAAAGCGCGTGCCGAATCGCGACGGACCTTTGTCCTGACTGTCAACAAACTTCCGGTGACGGGGCCGTGACGAGTCGCTGGCGCCGCGATAGCGTGAGCCTCGTGATCGACCTCAACGCGGACCTGGGCGAGGGCTTCGGGCGGTGGAGCCTGACCGACGACGCGGGGCTCCTCGCCTCGGTGACGAGCGCCAACGTGGCCTGCGGCTTCCACGGCGGCGACCCGGTCACGATGCGCCGGGTGTGCGCCGATGCGGTCTCCGGGTCCGTGGCGATCGGCGCCCAGGTCTCCTACCGCGACCTCGCCGGCTTCGGCCGCCGGGCGATGGACATGCCCGCCGACGAGCTCGCCGCCGAGGTCGCCTACCAGGTGGGTGCGCTCGAAGTCTTCGCCGCAGGGGCAGGCGGCGGGGTCGACTACGTCAAGCCGCACGGCGCGCTCTACAACCGCGTGGTCGCGGACGCGGAGCAGGCCAAGGCCGTCGTCGACGGCGTGCTGCTCGCGTCCACCGCGTTCGGCGAGGCGCTTCCCGTGCTCGGGCTGCCGGGCTCGGAGCTGCTACGACTCGCGGCCGCCGCGGGCCTGCCGATCGTCGCCGAGGCCTTCCCCGACCGCGCCTACCTGCCGGACGGCACGCTCGTGCCGCGCTCGCGCGAGGGCGCGGTCATCGAGGACGCCGACGCGGTGGTGGACCGTGCGGTCGCCGTCGCGACCGGCCGCGCCGTGACCGCGATCGACGGCACGCCGCTGTCCATCGAGGCCGAGTCGCTGTGCGTGCACGGCGACACCGCCGGCGCGGTCGAGGTCGCCGCGCGCGTGCGTGCGGCGCTCGCCGAGGCCGGCGTCGACGTGCGGCCGTTCGTCGGCGTCGCCGATGCTGGCGACGGGGCCTGGTGAGGCTCGCGTGAGCGCCGCCTGCACGCGCCCGCGCCCGCGACCGGTGCGTCCTCAGCCGCGCTGCGCGACGCGCCCTGCTGTCTGCGGACGCTGAGCCATGGGCCGCGAGGTGCGACCCGTGATCGGCCGCGTCCTGCCCGTCGGCGAGGACGGCCTCCTGGTCGAGGTGGAGACGGCCGATGCGGTCGCCGCTGTCGCGCAGACCGCGCGGTCGCGGTTGGTTGCCGGCACCGGCACCGGCACCGGCACCGGCACCGGCACGTGCACGGACGCGGACACGGACACGGACGCGAGCGCGGCATGGTCGGCCCGGGAGATCGTCCCAGGTGCGACGACCGTGCTGATCGACGGCATCGAGGGAGTCGACCGCGATGCGCTCGCGGTCGAGATCCCGCGGTGGGAGGTGGCGTCTCTCGCGGGGGGTGACGGTCCGCTCGTTGAGGTGCCCATCGCGTTCGACGGGCCGGACCTCGACGCGGTCGCGAGCCTGTGGGGGGTCGAGGCCGAGGTCGTGATCGAGCGGCTGCTCGCGACCGAGCTGCTCGTCGCCTTCAGCGGGTTCGCGCCAGGATTTCCCTACCTCACCGGTCTGCCCGACGCGTGGGCGGTGCCGCGCCGCGCGTCGCCCCGCACCCGGGTTCCGGCCGGTGCGCTCGGACTGGCGGGTGCGTACGCGGGCATCTATCCGCGGGAGTCGCCGGGCGGCTGGCAGCTCGTGGGCCGCGCCGTCGACGTGACGCTGTGGGACTCGCTTCGCGAGCCGCCGGCGCTGCTCGCACCGGGCGTGCGGGTGCGCCTCGTGGACGCAGGGGCGCGCGCGGCAACGAGCTCGTCCACGGCTCCCGCAGCTGTGCCCGCAGCGGCGCAGTCGGAGCCATCGCACGCGCTCGAGGTGGTGCGCGCGGGCGCCCTCACGACGATTCAGGACTCCGGTCGGCGGGGGCACGCACACCTGGGTGTGCCGCGGTCCGGTGCGGCGGACGGTCCGGCGCGCGAGCGCGCCAACGCGCTGGTGGGCAACGAGGCAGACGCCGCGGTGCTCGAGACCACCCTCGACGGCTGCGCGATCCGCGTCCGGGCTCCGGCGGTGGTGGCCGTCACCGGGGCGACGGCGCCCGTGTGGGTCGGCGACGTTCCTGCGCCGCACGGTTCACCGCTGCGCCTCGCCGCCGGCCAGGTCATCGAGATCGGGACGGCGGATGCGGGGCTGCGCAGCTACCTCGCAGTGCGCGGCGGCGTCGCCGTCGAGCCGGTCCTCGGCAGCCGATCGACCGACGTGCTGTCCGGGCTCGGACCCGCGCCGCTGCGAGACGGCGACGCGCTCCCGGTGGGGACGGCCGCGTCCCTCGACCACGAAGGATTCGCACGCCTGCGCGCCCTCGCCGCGGCCCAGGTGCCGGAACGCGAGGAGCCGGCGAGCGCATCGGCCGTCTGTCTGAGGGTCCTTCCAGGACCCCGTGGCGACTGGTTCGCGCCGGCCGCGCTCGAGACGCTTCGGAGTGCGACCTACGAGGTGTCCGGCGACTCGAATCGTGTGGGCGTGAGGCTCGCGGGCCCGGCGCTCGAGCGGGCCGCGACGGCCGAGCTGGCGAGCGAGGGCATGGTGCTCGGCGCGATCCAGGTGCCGCCCAGCGGGCAGCCCGTCATCTTCCTCGCGGACCACCCGACCACGGGCGGCTACCCGGTGATCGGGGTGCTCGACGCGGACTCCGCGGCGCGCGCAGCACAGCTGCGCCCCGGCGACCGCGTCCGGTTCGTGTAGACGTCGCCCACATCACGGGCTCCGGCGACTCCTGCGTGTAGATCTGGACACGGGTGGTCGAACCCGGCCATTCACGCAGCGCGCACTCAAACGCGAGATGTGGGCGACGTCTACACGAACCGCGGGGAAAGGGGAGGGCGGCCGAGTGGACGGCTATTCTATTGAACGTTAACATTGAGGGCATGACCGATCTCGAAGCCGCGATCCAGAAGGTCCGTGAGGACGTCGCCGCCCTGCATGCGGAGCTGGTCCGCTACAACCTCATCGTGTGGACCGGGGGCAACGTCTCCGGTCGCGTACCCGGTGCCGACCTGTTCGTCATCAAGCCCTCGGGTGTGAGCTACGACGACCTCGCCCCGGACAACATGATCCTGTGCGACCTCGACGGCAACGTCATCCCGGGCACCCCGGGATCCGAGCGCAGCCCGTCCTCCGACACCGCCGCGCACGCCTACGTGTACCGCCACATGCCCGAGGTGGGCGGCGTGGTGCACACCCACTCGACGTACGGCGTCGCGTGGGCGGCCCGCGGCGAGGAGATCCCGTGCGTCATCACCGCGATGGCCGACGAGTTCGGCGGACCCATCCCGGTGGGGCCGTTCGCGATCATCGGCGACGACTCGATCGGCCGCGGCATCGTCGAGACGCTGCGCGGCCACCGCTCGCGCGGCGTGCTCATGCAGAACCACGGGCCGTTCACCATCGGCTCGTCCGCGAAGGACGCCGTCAAGGCCGCGGTCATGCTCGAGGATGTCGCCCGCACCGTGCACATCGCACAGCAGGGCGGCGACCTCATCCCCATCCCGCAGGAGGCGATCGACTCCCTCTACGCGCGCTACCAGAACGTCTACGGGCAGGCGTCCGACGACCGGCGCGACGGCGAGTCCGCCTGATGACGGCCGATGCGCTGGCCGGGTCGCGTACCGCACAGGGCTCATCAACAGCACTGGGCATTGAGCTGGGGTCGACGAGGATCAAGGCCTGCCTGATCGACGTGGACACCGCTGAGGTGCTCGCCGTGGGTTCCCACGCCTGGGAGAACCAGTACGCCGACGGGCTATGGACGTACACGCTCGAGGACGTGTGGGCCGGACTGCAGTCCGCCTACGCCGCGCTCGTCGCGGACGCGCGCTCCCGCCACGGGGTCGCGCCTACGAGTTACGGCGCCATCGGCGTCAGCGCGATGATGCACGGCTACCTGGCCTTCGACTCGGACGGCGAGCTGCTCACCCCCTTCCGCACCTGGCGCAACACGAACACCGGCGTCGCGGCCGCGGAGCTGACCGAGGCGCTCGGCGTGAACATCCCGCTGCGCTGGTCCATCGCGCACCTGCACCAGGCCGTGCTCGACGGCGAGGCCCACGTGGGCCGGCTCGACCACATCACGACCCTCGCGGGCTACGTGCACTGGCGCCTCACGGGCGAGAAGGTGCTGGGCGTGGGCGACGCGTCGGGCATGTTCCCCATCGACTCCGCCACCCGGGACTACGACGCGGCGATGCTCGACGCGTACGACGCGCTCGCGGCCGGTCGAGTCGACGCCCGCGCCCTGCTGCCCGAGGTCCGCGTCGCCGGCGCCGACGCCGGCGTGCTGACGGCCGAGGGAGCCGCGCTGCTCGACCCCACCGGGGCATTGCAGGCCGGGATCCCGCTCGCGCCTCCCGAGGGCGACGCGGGCACGGGCATGGTCGCGACCAACGCCGTCGCACCTCGGACCGGCAACGTCTCCGCAGGCACGTCGATCTTCGCCATGGTGGTGCTCGAGCGACCCCTCGCCAGCGCGCACGAGGAGATCGATCTCGTGACGACGCCGGTGGGCGACGCCGTCGCGATGGTGCACTGCAACAACGGCGCCTCCGAGCTGGGCGCGTGGGCGTCGCTGTTCACCCGGTTCGCCGAGGCGAGCGGGCAGCCGGCCGATGCGGACGCCGTCTTCGCGACGCTGCTCACCGAGGCGCTCGAGGCCGAGGCCGACGCGGGTGGCCTGCTGGCCTACAACACCCTCGCGGGGGAGCCCATCGCCGACCTCCCCGAGGGCCGGCCGCTTGTGGTCCGCACGCCCGACAGCCGCTTCACGCTCGCCAACTTCATGCGCGCCCAGGTGTACGGCGTGTTCGGCACGCTGAGCCTCGGCATGGAGGTGCTCGCGAGCGAGGACGTCGCGCTCGACCGGATGTTCGCGCACGGCGGCATCTTCCGCACCGCCGGGGTCGCGCAGCGCTTCCTCGCCGCGGCCGTGGGCGCCCCGGTAGCCGTGGGCGACACCGCCTCCGAGGGTGGCGCGTGGGGCATGGCCGTGCTCGCGGCGTTCCGCGCCGCCGGTCCCGACGCCGGTGACCTGCCCGCCTACCTCGATACCCAGATCTTCGCGGACGCCGAGGTGTCCGTCGTCGACCCGGACCCGGCCGACGTGGCCGGCTACACCGCCTACCTGGACCGCTACCGCGCCGGGCTCGCCGTCGAGCGCGCCGCCGCATCGGCCCTCTAGACCCCCCAGACCCAAGGAGAACCCGCATGACCCAGACCACGATCGCCCAGAATCCGCTGAGCCAGTACGAGATCTGGTTCGTCACCGGCAGCCAGAACCTCTACGGCGAGGAGACCCTGCGCCAGGTCGCCGAGCAGTCCCAGGAGGTCGTCGCCGGCCTCAACGGCCTGCCGGTGAAGGTCGTGTGGAAGCCTGTCCTCAAAGACACGGAGTCGATCCGTCGCCTCGCACTCGAGATCAACGCGCGCGACGACGTCATCGGCGTCATCGCCTGGATGCACACCTTCAGCCCCGCGAAGATGTGGATCACGGGGCTCGACGCGCTCCAGAAGCCGCTGCTGCACCTCCACACGCAGGCGAACGTCGAGCTCCCGTGGGAGGACATCGACTTCGACTTCATGAACCTCAACCAGGCCGCGCACGGCGACCGCGAGTTCGGCTACATCCAGTCGCGCATGGCGATCCCCCGCAAGACCGTCGTGGGCCACGTGTCCAACCCCGCGGTCACCGCGAAGATCGAGTCCTGGCAGCGCGCGTGCGCTGGCTGGGCCGCGGTGCGCACCCTCAAGCTGGCCCGCTTCGGCGACAACATGCGCCAGGTCGCCGTCACCGAGGGCGACAAGACCGAGGCAGAGATCCGTCTGGGCGTGCAGGTCAACACCTGGAGCGTCAACGAGCTCGCCGAGGCCGTCGCCGCGGCGACCGACGAGCAGGTCGACGCGCTCATCGAGGACTACCTCGCGAGCTACGACGTGGCCGAGGAGCTCCTGCCCGACGGCGACCGCCACCAGTCGCTGCGCGACGCCGCCGCCATCGAGGTGGGCCTGCGCTCGTTCCTCGAGGCCGGCGACTTCCACGCCTTCACGGACTCGTTCGAGGACCTCGGCGAGCTCAAGCAGCTTCCCGGGCTCGCGGTGCAGCGCCTCATGGCCGAGGGCTACGGCTTTGGCGCCGAGGGCGACTGGAAGACCGCGATCCTCGTCCGCGTCGCGAACGTCATGGGGGCGGGACTGCCCGG
Organism: Demequina sp. NBRC 110056; assembly: GCF_002090155.1. Lineage (GTDB taxonomy): Bacteria > Actinomycetota > Actinomycetes > Actinomycetales > Demequinaceae > Demequina. The sequence goes on from NZ_BBRM01000003.1 coordinate 162,075, forward strand.
CGGCGCGAGCCTCATGGAGGACTACACGTACGACCTGGTGCCGGGCAACGAGCGCATCCTTGGCGCCCACATGCTCGAGGTGAGCCCCTCGCTGTCGAGCCAGAAGGCGCGTCTCGAGATCCACCCGCTCGGCATCGGCGGCAAGGAGGACCCGGTGCGCCTGGTCTTCACCGCCGACCCGGGTCCCGCGCTCGTGGTCGCGATGAGCGACATGCGCGACCGCTTCCGTCTCACGGCCAACGTGGTCGAGAACGTCGACGCCCCCGACCTTCCCAAGCTGCCCGTGGGCCGCGCGGTGTGGAAGCCGGCGCCGGACTTCGCCACGAGCGCCGAGTGCTGGCTGACCGCCGGCGCCGCCCACCACACCGTCATGACCACCGCCGTGGGCATCGAGGTGTTCCGCGACTTCGCCGAGATCGCGCAGCTCGAGCTGCTCGAGATCGACGAGGAGACCACGGCGCGCGGCTTCCGCGACCAGGTCCGCTGGAACAAGGCCTACTACCGCCTCGCCCAGGGGCTGTAGCCCTACCGCCAGCGCCCTGGAAGGCACTGAGTGCCGAAATCGGCTCGATTCCGGCACTCAGTGCCTTCTGGCGCGCGGGGTGAGTGACCGCGCGCGTCAGTCCTTGGGGTCGAGGTCCTCGGGCAGCGGCAGCACGATCTCGTCGGTGTGCATGGCCTCGTAGGCCGGCGGCTTCTCGTCGGCGCCCTCGGGGGCGTCGGTGTCCACCGGTCCCGGTGACGTGGGGATCTCCGCTCCCGGCGCCGCGGCGCCCGTCGGAGGGGCCGATGCGCCCGCCGGGTCCTCGCCCTCGGTCGCCTGGGCGGGGGGAGTCTGCTCGGGTGAGCCCGCCTCGACGGTGGCCGATGACTCGGCAGCGGCGCCGTCGGACTCGCCGGCGGTCTGCGCGACGGCGTCCTCCCAGGCCTGCGCCTCGGGAGTGTCCGAGCTGCCCGCGGACTCGACGCCAGGACGGCCTTCGTCTGCTCCGCTCCCATCGGTGGCCAGGTTCGCCGCCGAGGCGGCGCCAGCGACGCCCACCCCAGCCGCGCCGGAGGCGACGCCCGTGGGGGTCCCGGCGCGCGCATCGGCCTCCCGTCGGGAGCGCCCGGGGAGGTGCCAGCCCTTGGGATGCGGCAGGTGGGTCTTGGCGCCCTCGACGTCGATCTCGGCGGTGGTGGGCTCGAGCCCGTACTCCTCGCCGATGGTCTCCGTGATGTGGGACACGAAGTCCTCGCGGTTGGAGCGCAGGAAGGCGCTGTGCTCGCGTCTGAACGCCTTGATGGTGGCCAGACACATGCCGATCATCACCAGCGAGAACGGCAGCGCCGTGATGATCGCCGCGGTCTGCAGGGCGGACAGCCCACCGGACAGCAGCAGCGCGATCGCGACCAGCGCGGTGGTGCAGGCCCAGAAGACGCGGATCCATCGGCGGGGGCTCTCGTCGCCACCGGTGGTGAGCATCGACAGCACCAGCGAGCCGGAGTCCGAGCTGGTGACGAAGAAGACCGCGATGAGGATCATCGCGCCGATCGTGAGCGCGGTCCCGCCGGGCAGCAGCTCGAGCATCGCGAACAACGAGCCGTTGTAGTCGACCGAGCCGTCGGGCAGCAGGATCCCGCCGCCGCCGTAGAGCTCCTCGTACAGCGCGGTGCCGCCCATGACCGAGAACCACAGCATGGTGATGAGGGTCGGGACCAGCAGGATGCCCCACACGAACTCGCGGACGGTGCGGCCCTTGGACACGCGCGCGATGAACACGCCGACGAAGGGCGCCCACGAGATCCACCAGCCCCAGTAGAACGTGGTCCACGACGCCTGCCAGGCCTCGCCCGCGGCGCCCTGGAAGGCGGAGACGTTGAACGCGAGGCCCACGAACTCCTGGATGTACGCGCCGATCGACTGCACGAACTCGCGCATGAGGAACGCGGTGGGTCCGGCGAACAGGACGAACAGGAGCAGGAACAGCGCGAGCGCGAGGTTGATGTTCGACAGCCACTTCATGCCGCGCTGCAGGCCGGTCACGAGCGAGAAGATCGTGACGATCGTGATCGCGATGATCAGGACGATCTGGGTCTCGGTGGACGGCTCGGCGATGCCGACCGACTCGAGTCCCGAGGAGATCTGCAGCACGCCCAGGCCCAGCGAGGTGGCGACGCCGAAGAGAGTTCCGACGACGGCCGTGATGTCGATGACGTCGCCCCACGCGCCCTTGATGTGCTTGCCGAGCAGCGGCTCGAGCGCGTAGCGGATGGACACCGGGCGGCCGCGCCGGTGCACCGCGTAGGCGATCGCGAGCCCGACGACGATGTAGATGGCCCACGCGTGGATGCCCCAGTGCAGGAAGGTCTGCGCCATGGCCTGCTGGGCGAGCCGCTCCGGCGAGCCGGTCACTCCGGGGCGGGGGTCGGAGAAGTGCGCGAGGGGCTCGGAGACGCCGTAGAACACGAGGCCGATGCCCATGCCGGCCGCGAACAGCAGCGCGAACCACGAGAACATCGTGAACTGCGGCTTGTCGTCGTCCTTGCCGAGGCGGATGTTGCCGAACTTGCTGAACCCCATCACCAGCGCGAAGGCCACGAAGAACGCGGCGATCAGCACGTAGTACCAGCCGAACGAGTTGATGATGCCTGACTGGATGGCAGCGAAGAAGTCCTCGGCGACGGTGGGCGCGATGATCGCGAACAGGCAGAAGCTGAGGATGATGACGGCCGATGGCCAGAACACCCACTTCGCCAGCGTGGAGCGGGTCATCGGCTCGCGCCTGGTGGTCACACTGGTGCTGTCGCTCATGTCTCTCCTCCGACCTCCACGCTAGTGCGACCAGGGCCGATGAGCGCGGTGACCCGTCCGGCTCCCCTCCACGAAAGTGGGCCCACCTTCCTCGCCGCGCGCCTGTTGAGGATGAAAGTGGGCCCACTTTCGTCGTGCGGAGGGGGTGGTGCGGGGAGCATGCGCACCGCCCGGAGCGCCGATGCGCGGGCCGGGTCAGTCGCCCGTGTCGCCGTGGTCCCCGGCCGCCACGGCGGTGGGCTCGCGGTGACGCGCCGCCGGGGTGATCCAGCCGACCGCCCCAAGCACGGCGACGGTGACCGCGATCGCCACGGTCGCGTCGAGCAGCGGCAGCCACAGCGCTCCGAGCGCGAAGAACACGGCGGACGCGGCGAGCCAGCGCCAGGTGCCACCCGCCACGCGCATGAGCACCGCGCACGTCGCGGCGAACAGCGTCGCTCCCGCGCAGATGAGCAGGGACGACGCCGTGGACGCCTCCTCCGCGTCGAGCGCGATCACCGCCTCCTCGTTGCCGGCCGCGACCAGGATGATGCCCATGAGCAGCGGCAGGTGCAGGTACGTGTAGGCGTCGCGGGCGATGTCGGCCTTGCGCTCGTGGTCCGCGTCGTCAAGCGCCTGCTCGAGGGTGGGGCCCACGTCCTTGAAGTACGGCCACCACAGCGCGACGGCGACGAGCACGCCGAGCAGCCCGAGCGCGACCAGCGCCGGGCTGGGGTCGAAGCCCGCGGCGGTGATGCCGACGGCGAGCACGGACTCGCCCAGCGCCAGGATGACGAGCAGGTCGAACCGCTCGGAGAAGTGCGATCCCGACTGCACGCGCCAGCCGGGCCCGCGCACCGACAGGATCCAGGTGCCGAGCACGTCGAGCGCGACGGTGCCCGCCCACCACCACAGCCGCTGGTCGGGCGGCAGTAGCGCGCCGACCACGAGCAGCGCCCCGGCGGGGATCCATGCGGCCGTGGTGAGCAGGATCTGGCGGGTGAGGCGCTCGTCGCCGCGCGCGCCCCACAGGTACACGGCGGCGTGGACCACGCGGATGACGAGGTAGAGGGTTGCGAACGCCACGGGCGCGAACGAGCCGCCCTCGGCCTCCCAGATGCCCTGGATGGTGAGGGCGATGCCGAACACCGCGACCATGGCCACGATGAACCCCGCGAGCGGCAGCCCTCGGTCCGCGCGCATGACGTTGCCGAGCCACGTCCACGCGATCCACACCCACCACAGGACGGCGAGGACCACGAGGCCCTCGGCGACCGCTCGCCACGTGTGCTCTCCCGCGATCCACGAGGTCACCTGGATGAACGCGTAGACGTAGACGACGTCGAACAGCAGCTCCATCGTCGTGACGCGGTGGTCCTCGTCGTTGATGTGGGCCGCGAGGCTCCAGCGCTTGAGGCTCATGCCTGCAGACTAGGCGCGAGGCCTGGTGAGGCGGCGGACGAGGGCCCGCGCGCGCATCGGCCCTCCCACGGGACGGATGCGGAAGGTGCCGACGTCCGCGTGACGGACCTCGACCCCGTGGCGCGGCCACGGGCCCGGCGGCGTCACCGCGAGCTCCGACAGCGGCAGCGTCCACTCGAGCCCCTCGCGCGGCACCCAGCGCAGGGTCGTCCCGGTCACCTCGATCAGGCCGGTGCGCTGGGCGGCGCCACGCGTGGCGCCCATCCCGTGGTCACCGCGGTCGAGCGTGGCCTCGCACTCCCAGCGCCGTGGCATGCGCCCAGGCTAGGTCAGCCCTGCCTCACCCCGCGCGGCCCGCTTGGCCTTCAGCCCCGTGGCGTTGAGGACCGTGAGCAGCGTGTCGAGCTGCGCGAACGACACCTTGCCCTCGGAGGCCATGGCGATCGCACGCAGCGGCATGTTGGTGATGAACGCCTCCATGGTGGTGCGCACCTCGTCCGGGGTGTCGTCGCCCACGGGCAGCATCTTGCCGATCTGCGCGGTGAGCACGGCCTTCACGCGACCGCCGAGCCAGGTCTGGTCGAGGTCGCCGATGACCGAGTCGTAGTGCAGCGGGAACGCCGGGCGCGAGGCGGGGATCGGCCGCCCGATCAGCCGCGCGAACTCGCTCGCGGTGGCGATGGCCGAGGCGGGCCGGGCGGCCTCGGTGACGACGTCGTCGGACGTGAGGCGAATGGACTTGGTGGCGACGATCTCGGTCGACGACAGGCCCACGCGGAGCTCGTAGTCGCCCGCCTCGACCTTCCAGGCGCCGTCGGCCGCGTCGTAGACGGCGAACGAGCGCTCGTCGAGCTGCACCACCGCATCGGCGCTCTGACCGGGCTCGAGGGTGACCTTCGCGAAGCCCTTGAGCTCCTGCACCGGGCGGTGCAGGGTCGACACCGGGTCGTGCACGTAGACCTGCACGACGGTCGACCCGGCGCGGTCGCCGGTGTTGGTGACGGGCACCGTCACCTTGCGGGCAGCGCCGCGCCCGGTCACCTTCGGGGCGCCGAGCTCGAAGGTCGTGTACGACAGGCCGTGGCCGAACGCGAAGCGCGCGGGCACGCCGAACGTGTCGTGGAAGCGGTAGCCGACGTAGGGGCCCTCGCGGTACTGGACGAGGCGCGGGTCGTTCGCGAAGTCGTGGTTCGAGGGCAGGTCGGTCACCGCGACGGGGAAGGACTCCGCGAGGCGGCCGCCGGGCTCGGCGTCGCCGAACAGCACGTCCACGACGGCGCTGCCGGAGGCCTGGCCGCCCAGGTACGACTCGAGGATCGCGTTCGGGGCGTCCGCCCACGGCATGTCGACGGGCGCGCCGTTGGACAGCGTCACCACCACGCGGTCGTGTCGGGCGGTGATCGCCTGGATGAGGCGCACGTGCGAGGCGGGGACGTCGAGGTGGTCGCGGTCGTAGCCCTCGGACTCGAACGAGGTGGGCAGGCCGACCATGAGCACCACGGTGTCCGCGCCGTCGGCGGCGGCGAGGGCCTCCTGCAGCTGCGCGTCCGTCGCCTCGCCGGTCCCGGCGTCGTAGCCCGGCGCGTAGGTGAGCGTCGCGCCGTCGCCCAGGCGGGCGCGCATGGCCTCGAGCGCGGTGTCGAGCCGGGTGGTCTGGACGAGCGAGCTGCCGCCGCCCTGGTGACGCGGAGCCTCCGCGAAGGCGCCGATGAGGGCGATGCTGCCCTGGGGCGCGAGAGGCAGGATGCCGTCGTTGGTCAGCAGCACCGATCCCGCGGCGGCCGCGCGGCGGGCGAGCGCGTGGTGGTCGGCGTGCATCGCGTCGACGTGGGCGGCCGGGTGGCGGCTCGCCCGCTCCGCGGCGACGCGCAGCGCGAGCGCGATGACGCGCGCGGCGGCGGTGTCGAGGTCGCTCTCGCTCAGCTCGCCGGCGTCGATGGCCGCGCTCACGCGGGCGTCGAAGGCTCCCGTGCTCGACGGCATCTCGAGGTCGAGCCCGGCGTGCACCCCCACGGCGCGGTCGAAGGTCGCGATCCAGTCGGTCATCACCAGGCCGTCGAAGCCCCAGTCGTCGCGCAGGATCTCGGTGAGCAGCTTCCGGGACTCGCCCGCGTGCTCGCCGTTGACGAGGTTGTAGGCGCTCATGACGGTCCACGGCTGAGCCTCACGCACCGCGATCTCGAAGCCGGTGAGGTAGATCTCGCGCAGGGTGCGCTCGTCGACGATGGTGTCGAGCCCCATGCGGTTGGTCTCCTGGTTGTTGACCGCGTAGTGCTTGAGGCACGCGCCCACGCCCTCGGCCTGGATGCCGCGCACGAGCGCCGCGGCGGCGCGGCCGGCCAGCAGCGGGTCCTCGGACATGTACTCGAAGTTCCGGCCGCCGGCAGGGTGGCGCTTGATGTTGAGGCCGGGGCCCAGCAGCACGCCGATCTCCTCGGTGCGGGCCTCGAGCCCCAGGGCGTGCCCGACCTGCTCGAGGAGGTCGAGGTCCCACGTCGCGGCGAGCGCGCTGGCGGTGGGGAAGCAGGTGGCGGGCACGGACTCGTGCAGGCCGCCGTGGTCGCCGTCCCCGTTCTGCTTGCGCAGCCCGTGCGGGCCGTCGGTCATCATGAACGACGCCACGCCCTCGGAGTCGAGCGCCTCGGAGTACCACATGCTGGCTCCGGAGATGAGGCGGATGCGCTCCTCGCGGGGCAGGCGCGAGACGATCTCGAGGGCCTGCTCGGTGACCCCGTGGGGCAGGACGGGGGCGTCGGTGACGGTCATGATGCTCCTTGTGGCGGCGGCGATGCCTTGCCTATCTAAGACAGTTAGATAAGGTGGAGTCTAGGCGGGCCGATGCGCGCGCCGCAAGTCTCGACCGGCACGTGGGGAGGTGGCTGGGGTGGCAGGACGCATGACGCCAGAGGCGCGTCGCGAGTGGATCCTCGACGTGGCGCTCGCGGTCATCGACGCCGAGGGGCACCGCGGTCTCACGATGGCCGAGCTCGCCCGCCGGTGCGAGATGTCCACCCCGGGCCTCATGCACTACTTCCCCGACCTCGACACGCTGCTGGTGGCGCTCGTGCGCCGCCGCGACGAGCGCGACGACGCGGCGATCGACTGGGAGCGCGCAGTCGCCGAAGGTCCGCGCGCGCTGCTCGACAGGACCGTGGAGAACATCGTCGCGCTGCCGCACGCGGCGCGGCTGTTCGCGATGGTCGAGGCGGACGCGCTCGACCCGTCGCACCCCGGCCACGCCTACTTCCGGGAGCGCGCGGCGATGCTCGAGGTCGGGCTCGCGGCCCTGCTCGACGGGCCCGATCCGCGCCGGCGTGCGCGGCGGATCTTCGCGGCCATGGACGGGCTCCAGCTGCACTACCTGCGCGATCCCGAGGGCTTCGACATGCGCGCCGAGTGGGCGGCGACGGCGGACGCCCTGCTCGCGTAGCGCCCGCGCGGTGACTTCTTCACCTTCCGCGCGCCCGTCACGATGAAAGTGGGCCCACTTTCATCGCGAGCGTGGGGTCGGCCAGGAGGAGAGGACCGCCACGAGCAGAGGGCCTCCAGCAGCGCCGATGCGCTCGTCGGCTCACAGCGCGTCGAGCGCCTCCCGCGTCAGGGTCCCCGGCGCTGGCGCGCCGGCGAGGGCGGACGGGTCCGCGCCCCAGCCCGCATAGAGGCCGTGCAGCGCGGTGACGGCGGCGCCCGCGGCGCCCGCGAGGTCGCCCAGCTCCGTGGCCACCACGCGTGGTGCGACGGTGAGCGTCGCCGCGAGCGCCTCCTCGTAGCGAGCGAGGTCGCCCGTGAGGGACTTCGCGATGCCCCCGCCGAGCACGATGACGTCGGGGTCGCTCGCCACCGCGACGGCGGCGAGCACGGTGGTGAGCGCCCGGTCGAAGTCGGCGCGCAGCGCGGCCGCCGGGCCGGGGCGGAACACCGCGGCCGGATCGTCGAGCGCGATGCCCGCGGCGACGGCGCGGGCCAGCAGGCCGGGTCCGGTGACGAGCGCCTCGAGCGTCAGCCCCTCGGGGCCCGCGGGGATCTGGCCGAACTCTCCGACGAGCCCGCGCCGACCGCGCACGATGGCCCCGTCGACCGCGAGCCCCACGCCGAGGCCCGCGCCGAGCGTGACCATCGCCGCGGACGTCGCATCGGCCGCCGCGCCCGCGTGCTGCTCGCCGACGAGGGCGAGGTTCGCATCGTTGTCCACCGCGACGAGCGCGCCCCCGGAGCCGGCCTCGAGCGCCTCGAGGAAGGCGGGGTCCTCGACCTGGCGGAGGTTGGCGGCATTCGAGATGCGGCGCACCGCGCCGGTCGCGGGGTCGGACGCTGCGGCGGCTACAGCGCCGGGCAGTCCCACGGCGAGGGCGAGGCCCCGCGGGGCAGGGGAGGGCCGCGCGCCGCCCGGGACCGCACCGGCGTCGCGTGCGCGGTCCCCGACCTCCTCTGCGATGTCCTGCAGCCACCGGGCTAGCTCCGCCGGACCGAGCGTGGCGGGCGTCGGCACGTCCGCGGTCGCGCGCGCCGTGCCCGTCGCGTCCACCGCGACGGCCCGCGTGCGCGACGCGCCCAGGTCGATCCCGACGGCGAGCCCCGCGCCAGGAGCCACGTCGAGCAGCACCTCGCGGCGTCCGCGACGGTCGGCGGCGACCTCCGCCACCTCGACCACGAGGCCCTCGGTCATCAGCGCGTCGACGGCGCGCGTCACTGTCGCGGGGGAGGCCCCGGTCGCGAGCGCGAGGCGCTTGCGGCTCGCAGGCCGCAGGCGCAGCAGCGCCGCGAAGATCCTGCCGCGGGTGCGGTCCACCATGCGTTCGGCCTCCTCCGCGAGCCGACGTCGGCGGCCCGCTTGACGCATTTGTTTTCACCGCGCAAACTATCACGCACCCGCCGCCGCGACCCGCTGGGGCGAGCCGTCGAACGACCGCGAGAGGAGCCGTCGTGACCACCGCACTGCCCGCCTCGTCCCCCAGCCCGGCCGGCGCATCGGCGCTGCCCACGGCAACGGTGCAGACCGTCCTCGGGCCGGTCGACCCGGCGACGCTGGGCCGCGTGATGGTCCATGAGCACCCGCTGTCGCTGGCGCCGGGCCCATGGACCACGGGCGGCGGCGACGTCGACGAGCACGCCATCGCGCTCGCGGCCTCTGCGCTCGCGCCGCTGCTGGATCACGGCATCGACGTCGTGGTCGACCTCAGTCCGTACGGCGTCGTCGGGAGAGCCGACCACGGCGAGAACATCGAGCTGCTGGCCGAGGTGTCGCGGCGCTCGGGGGTGCACATCGTCGCCGGCACGTCCGTCTACCTCGAGGCCTTCAGCCCCGCGTGGACCGTGGACGCCGGGCTCGACGCGATGGCCGAACGGATGTCCGCCGACCTCACGCGCGGCATCGCGGGCACCGCCGTCCGGGCGGGCGTGCTCGGCGAGCAGGCGACCGGGCTCGGCGCGATCACGCCCCACGAGGACAAGTGCCTGCGCGCGGCGGCCCGTGCCCACCTGCGCACCGGCGCCGCGATCATGACGCACACGACGCACGGCACCATGGCGCTCGAGCAGGTCGCGATCCTCCGGGACGAGGGCGCCGACCTGTCGCGCGTCGTCATCGGCCACATGGACATCCAGCCCGACATCGACGTCCTCGCCGCCGTCCTCGAGATGGGCGCGTGCCTCGCCCTCGACACCATCGGCAAGCAGCACTGGGACTTCTTCCTCGCCCCACAGCCCACCCCCGAGACGGACGGCGAGTACGGCAAGCGCGGCTACTTCCGCTCCGACCTGTCGCGAGCCCGCATCCTCGCCGAGCTGTGGCGACGCGGCTATGGCGACCAGATCCTCCTGGCCCAGGACCTCACCGGCGCCGAGGTGTCGCTCAACCCGACCACGCACGGCCAGTGGGGGTACGCCTACCTGCCCGCGGTCTTCCTGCCACTCGCCATGGAGCACGGGCTGCCGCCGGAGGCCGCCGACACGCTCCTGCGATCGACGCCGCTGCGCCTGCTCACGCTCGGAGGTGGCTCATGACGCTCGTCGTCGGGGTGGACCTCGGCGGCACCAAGGTGCGTGCCGCGATCGCCGACGCCCGCGGCGAGATCCTCGCCGTCGACGAGGTGCGCACGGCCGATGCGGGCGCCGGGCTCGCGGCGGCCGTCGCCGCCCTCGAGGGCCGGCTCGTCGCCCAGGTCGGGGCAGCGGCAGCCGACGTCGCCGTCACCGCCGTCGGCGGCGCGGGAGTGGTGACCGGGGACGGGTTCACGGACGCCCCGCACCTCGACGCGACCGCCGCGGCCACGCTCGGCGGCGACCTCGCTGTGCTCGTGGGCCACCCGGTGGCGCTCGAGAACGACGTCAACGTCGCCGCGCTCGGGGCTCTGCACGCGCGCGAGGCCGGCGAGTCGTTCGCCTTCGTGTCGCTCGGCACCGGCATCGGCATGGGCCTCGTGATCGACGGTCGGATCGTGCGCGGCGCGCGCGGCGCCGCGGGCGAGATCGGCTACCTGCCCATGGGCGCCGATCCGACGGATCCCGACAACCACCGCCGCGGCGCCCTCGAGGAGGTCGCCGCTGGCGAGACCGTCGCTCAGCGCTACGCGGACCTCGCCGGCGTCGAGCTCGACACCGCGGAGGTGTTCGCGGCTGCCGCGCGCGGCGACGCGGGCGCCGAGGCGGCCGTCGACGCCTACGCCCGCTGGGTCGCCCACGCGGTCGGCGCCGTCATCGCCGTCGTCGACCCCGCGCTCATCCTGCTCGGCGGCGGCATCGGCTCGCGGGAGGACCTCGCTCCGCGGGTGCGCGACTGGCTCGCCGCGCTGGGGTTCGTCGACACCGAGGTGCGCGCCAGCGCCCTCGGCGGCCGCGGGCCCCTCCTCGGCGCGGTGCGCCTCGCCCTGTCCACGTCCTCGCCCGAGCCAGCACGCGCATCGGCCCTCACCTAGGAGACACCCGTGTTCCTCGACGTCCTGCGACGCCGCAACCCCGCCCTCGTGCGCGACGCCGTCGCGCTGCACCAGGCCGGCGCGATCCCCGCCAACTGCACGGTGCTCGACCTCGACACGATCGGGCGCAACGCGGACGCGTTCGTGGCCGAGGCGAGCCGGCTGGGCCTCACGCCGTTCGCGATGACCAAGCAGATCGGCCGCAACCCGGACGTGTCGCGCGCGCTCGTCGCCCGCGGCATCACCCACGCCGTCGGCGTCGACCTCGAGTGCGCGATCGCCGCGGCGCACGGCGGGCTGTCCGTCGGGCACGTGGGGCACCTCGTGCAGGTCCCACGCCACCGGGCCGCGGACGCCGCCGCGCTGCGCCCGGCGTACTGGACCGTCTTCTCCTTCGACAAGGCACGGGAGGCGGGAGCCGCCGCGACGGCGCTCGGGCGGGAGCAGGCGGTCCTCGCGCGCATCACCGCCCCCGGCGACCGGTTCTATCGCGGCCACGAGGGCGGCTTCGACGCCGCCGACGTCGTGGCCGTGGCCGACGCGCTCGACGCGATCCCCGGCGTCCGCTTCGCGGGCGTGACGAGCTTCCCGGCGACGTTGTTCGACGCGGCGACGGGGCGCGCGGCCTCGACCCCCAACCTCGCGACCCTGACGCGCGCCAAGGAGGCGCTGCTCGCGGCCGGACGCGAGCACGTCGAGCTCAACGCGCCCGGCACGACCTCGACGTCGATCCTCGAGACGCTCGCGGCGGCGGGCGCGACCCAGGTCGAGCCCGGACACGGGCTCACCGGCACCACTCCGCTGCACGCCGTCGAGGACCTGGTCGAGGAGCCCGCGATCGCGTACATCAGCGAGGTCTCGCACCTGCACAGGGACGAGGCGTTCGTGTTCGGCGGCGGACTGTATGTCGACCCGGTGCTGGGCGACGCGTCGACGCGCGCGCTCGTGGTGGGCGCGGGCCAGGACCCCGCCGCCGTCGAGCCGCGGCCCGTCGACATGCCCGCGGCGAACGCCATCGACTACTACGCGACGGTGTCCGCCGCCGAGGTGAGCACCGGCGACACGGTCGTCATGGGCTTCCGCCCGCAGGTGTTCGTGTCGCGCTCGCTCACGGCCGCGATCAGCGGCGTCGGGACGGGCGCGCCCCGGGTCGAGGGCGTGTGGTCGGCGGACGGCTCGGCACCCCTGGCGGTGCCGTCGCGCTGATCTCAGGTGCGGGAGCGCCAGGCCGAGATTTTCGCAAGAGGGTGTTTGCTTATGATGGGCGCGTGCCTGCACCGAATCGCCCCCCGCGCCCCGTCCGCACCGTCGCCGTCGTCCGCAAGGAGACGCTGAGCCCGACGATGGTGCGGGTGATCGTCGGCGGCCCGGCCATCGACGACCTTCCGCCGCTGAGCTACACGGACCACTACGTCAAGCTGAAGTTCGGCGACGTGACGCGCACGTACACGATCCGTTGGCTCGACCACGAGGCGCGCGAGATGGCGCTGGACTTCGTCATCCACGGCGACGAGGGCCTCGCGGGGCCGTGGGCGCGCGACGCGCAGGCCGGCGACGAGATCAGCTTCATGGGTCCCGGCGGCGCGTGGGCACCCCGCGGTGACGCAGACGTCCACCTGCTCGTGGGCGACGACTCGGCGCTGCCCGCGATCGCCGCCGCGCTCGAGGCGCTGCCGAGCCACGCGCGCGCCGAGGTCTTCCTCGAGGTGCCTGATGCGGCGTCACGCCAGGAGCTCCCCGTCACCGACGGCACCGTCGTCCACTGGGTCGAGCGCGACGCTCACGGCCTGGGCTACGGCGAGGCTCTGACCTACGCGGTGCAGACCGCCACGTTCCCGGAGGGCGACCTCGAGGCGTTCGTCCACGGCAACGCGGACATGATCAAGCCGCTGCGCCACTACCTCTTCAACGAGCGCGAGGTGCCGCGGGACAAGGTCTCCATCTCCGGCTACTGGCGCACCGGCATGAACGAGGACGGCTGGCAGTCGTCGAAGCGCGAGTTCGTCGCCGCGATGGAGGCCGAGCAGGACCGCTGAGCGCCGATGCGCGGGCTGACCCCTCGGTCACACGCGCCCGAGCAGCGGCGGCAGGATGAGGATCGCCACGACGGCCCACGCGCCGTAGACCACCAGCAGCCCGGTCTGCCAGCGCTCGAGGGCGCGTGTGGCGCCCGGGTGGTCCCGCAGCAACCGCACGAGCAGCCACCCGGTCACAGCGAGGTTCACGAGCAGGATCACGTTGATGCCCAGCACGACCGCGCGGTTGATGGTCCACCCGTCGTCGAGACGGCCCACGATGTTCACCAGGGCGACCGCGTCGAGCACGAGCGCGCCGCCCACCAGCGCCAGCTGGGTGCGCTCGAACCACCCCGCGACCGCGTCGTCCGGGCGGGCCGTGAGGCTGTAGAGCACCAGCGCGACGGCGATCACGAGCACCGCGTCGCACACGAGCAGCACGTCCCGGTCGAGGGCCAGCGCCTGACCGCTCAGCGCGACGACGGCCAAGAGGGCGACGAACGTCAGCGCGAACAGCGGCGTGAACACGCGAGCGAGCACGGGCGCCATGTTCTCGATCACCGATTGCTTCGAGTCGACGAGCCACGCCGCGATGACCACGGCTCCGGCGGCGCCGGACGGGATCAGCCAGCCCTCGACGAACAGCCCCGCGTCCACGCCCGCCGCTTGTGACACGGCGACCGTCACGCCCGCGAGGGCGCCGCCCCCGGCGGCCAGCAGCGCCATGTAGATGACCCACTCGCCGGAGAACCGCACGGCCTCCATGCGTCCGTCGACGTCGCGCCACCGGCGACCGGCGTACGCGACGCCCACCACCAGCCAGGTGAGGATCGGCACGTGCAGCGCGGTGACGAGCATCGCGTCGCTGTGCGCGTCCAGCGGCAGCACGTTCGCGACGACCGCTACCCCGACGAGGGCGCCCAGGGTTGCGAGCGCGAAGGTGCGGCCCTGGGGTCTGCGCCACAGCAGGTAGGCGACGAGCGCGGCGAGGCCGAGCAGCGACGCGTTGCGCAGGTAGAGCTCCTCGCCCGCGCTCCACAGGCGCGGCACCTGCACCAGGAGTCCGCCGAGCACGGCGAAGGCGACGGCCGCGAGGCCCCCGGCGCGCGCATCGGCCCTCTGCGTGGGGGCTCCGCCGAGCACGAGCTGCTTCCACAGGCGCTTCGAGTTCTCCTGGGCGAACTCGCGGGCGATCGCGTCCTGGCTGCCGAGGCGCTTGACGGCCACGAGGAACGCCTCCTCGTCGCTCAGCCCGGCGTCGAGGAGGGCCTCGACGTGCCCGCGCAGGTGGTCCTCGAGCTCGTCGACGTCGGCGGTGCCCATGGCGCCGCGGCGCTCCAGGTGCGCGCGCCAGAGCCCGATCTGCCCGTCGAGGGCAGAGGCCTCCTCGGGCGCGCTCACGCGAGCGCCTCACGTGGTCCGGCGGCTGCGCGCAGCTCTGCCCGAGCGCCGTTCCACGCCGCGTCGAGCGCGGAGGCCACCGCGCTCCACTGCGCTCGATGGTCGGCGATGGCCGCCGTGCCGGAGGGGGTGATCGAGTAGTACTTCCGGCGCCTCCCGCTCTCGGAGGCGCCCCAGCGGCTGGCGACGAGCCCGTTGCGCTCGAGCCGGTGCAGCAGGGGATAGAGCAGGCCGTCCGTCCACTCGAGCTCTCCGCCGGACAGCTCGCCCACGCGCTTGATGATCGCGTAGCCGTAGCTGTCGGCATCGGCGAGGATGCTCAGCACCAGTGGCGCCGCACTCGCCGCCACCAAGTCCTTGGGGATGTCCATGGGTCGCCTCCTCCAGGATGCGCCGGCATCCCTTGAGGCAGTATGCATAGCAGTTCTAGGTATGTCAACGCGCGTGAGCCCTAGGGTGGAGGGCGTGACGCCCTTCGCCCGGCTCGCCACCGCGGTCGCCGCGCTGCGATGCCCCGTCTGCCGCGAACGGCTGCACGCGGCCGAGTCCGGGCTGGAGTGCCAGCGGGGCCATCGCTTCGACGCGGCGCGCCAGGGGTACGTCAACCTGCGCTCGAGCGCTCGCCTCACCGGTTCCGCTGACACGCCGGCGATGGTCGCCGCCCGCGAGCGGCTCCAGGGCTCGGGTGCGTACGACGCCGTCGCGCAGGCGCTGACGGAGGCTGCCCTCCGCGCGGCGCCGCGCGACGGAGCCGAGCCCAGCGGCGTCGTGCTCGACCTCGCCGGCGGCACGGGCTTCTACCTCGCTCGCGTGCTCGACGCGCTCCCGCAAGCCGAGGGCATCTGCCTCGACGCCTCCGTGCCAGCGCTCAAACGGGCGGCCCGCGCGCACCCGCGCGCCCTCGCCCTCGGCGCCGACGCACGTGCGGCGCTGCCGCTCGCGGACGGGTCCTGCGCGCTGGTCACGAGCGTGTTCGGCCCCCGCGATCCCGCCGAGGTGCGACGCGTGCTGGCGCCGGGCGGCGCGCTCGTGGTCGTCACGCCCCGGCCGGAGCACCTGCGCGAGCTCGTGCGTGCGGTCAGCGGCGTCGAGGTGGACGAGCGCAAGGGCGAGCGCCTCGCGGAGCAGCTGCGCGCGTACGAGGTCGTGGAGTCGCGTGTCGTCGACACCGAGGTCGACTGGGACGCCACGCAGGCACGCGACGCGCTCGCGATGGGACCGTCCGCCCACCACCTCGACGAGGCCGCGCTTGCCGCGGTGGGCGCGGTCTCGACGCGCCTCGCGGTCGACGTGGTCACGTACGCGCCGCGCGCGTGAGGCGCCGCTGCGCGAGGATGGCACCATGGGACGCCTCATCTACTCCGCGATCATGTCGGCCGACGGCTACATCGCCGACGCGACGGGCGACTTCGGCTGGGCCGAGCCGTCCGTCGACGCGCACCTCGCGATCAACGAGGTGGCGCGACCCGTGGGTACCTACGTGCTCGGCCGTCGCACCCACGAGGTGATGGCGGTGTGGGACGAGCTCGACACCCCCGAGAACGAGGGGCCGATGCGCGAGTTCGCTCAGGTCTGGGCTGGCGCCGACAAGGTGGTCGTGTCGTCGACGCTCGAGGCGGTGAGCACCCGGCGCACCACGCTGCGCGGAGACCTCGACCTCGACTGGCTGCGCGCCCTCACCGCGGACGCCGACCGGGACGTCGCCATCGCCGGCCCCACCCTGGCCGCGCCCGCGATCCGCGCGGGCCTCGTCGACGAGCTCCAGCTGTGGATCGTGCCCGCGATCGTGGGCGGCGGACTCGCGGCGCTGCCCGAAGGGGCACGCGCGGACTACACGCTCGCCGAGACCCGCGAGGTCGGCGGCTTCGTCTTCCTGCGCCTCAGCGCGACCAGGTAGCGCCTACATCTCCTCGTGCGTGTTGGGGTCGCCGTCGAACAGGCGCCCGTCCTCGCGGTGCAGACCGGAGATCGCGGCCATCTCCGCGTCGGTGAGCTCGAACGAGAACACGTCGAGGTTGGTCGCCTGACGCTCGGGCGTCGCGGACTTGGGCACCGGCACGTTGCCCAGCTGCACCTGCCAGCGCAGGATCACCTGACCCGGCGTGACGCCGTGTGCGGCGGCCGCATCGGCGACCGGCGGCTCGTCGAACGGCGCCTGGCGCTTGCCCAGCGGCGACCACGACTGCGTGAGGATGCCGCGCTCCGCGTGCACCGCGCGCATGCGCTCCTGGACGAAGTACGGGTGGAGCTCGACCTGGTTGATCGCCGGGGTGACGCCACTGTCGTCGACGATGTTCGCGAGGTGCTCGTCGGTGAAGTTGGAGACGCCGATGGTCCGTACCACGTCGCGGCGCTGCAGCTCGACCAGGCCGCGCCACGCGTCGCGGTACTTGTCGGTGATCGGGTTGGGCCAGTGGATGAGCAGCACGTCGATCCGGCCGAGCCCCATGCGGTCCATGGACTCCATGCCCGAGGCGATCGCGGACTCGTAGTCGTGGTGGCGGCCGGGCAGCTTGGTCTGGACGGTGAGCTCGGAGCGGTCGACGCCGTTGGCCTTCAGCCAGTCGCCCGCGGCCTTGCCGACCTCGGCCTCGTTGCCATAGTTCACGGCCGAGTCGAGCAGGCGGTACCCGGTGTCGAGCGCGGACGTGATCGCCGCGTGCGCCTCGTCCTCCTTGAGCGGGTAGGTCCCGAAGCCGATCGCGGGGATCTCTTGGCCGTCGTTGAGGGTGCGCGTGGGAGCAGTCATGTCTCCAACCTACGCCGGTCCACGGGGTGGCCCGGACGGAGGGCCGATGCGCGCGCTAGCTGCCCGTCCGGGCTCGCCTCAGGAGTCGAGGGCGGTCTCGAGGGCGTCGGCCTCGCTGCGGATCGTCGCCTCGGGCACGAGGGAGGAGGCGTCCGCGATGAGCAGCGAGCTCCACGCGGCGAGACGCTCGGCCGCGAGGCCCGACTCGATGAGCTCGGCCTCGAGGCGCTCGAGCTCCGCCTCGTAGAGCGCCGCGAACTCGTCGACTGCGAGGAAGCGCTCCGCGAGGATGTTGGAGCCGCCCATGCCGCCACCCATGCCGCCGCGTCCGCCGCCCGGGTTTCCCTCGCCGCCGGGCATGCCCTGAGCGCCCGCGGTCGCGTCTCCGGGCCGTGCCGGCATCTCGGCGCCGTCGGGGAGCTCGGTCAGGTCGCCGCCGCCGGGAAGGGTCGAGGGATCGAAGTCCTCGGGCAGGTCCGAGGGGTCGAAGCCCTCCGGCGGCGTGCCGCCGCGCTCGCCCCAGCCCTGCGGCGCCTCACCGTCCTGCCACTCGCCCACACCCTCGTCGGGAGCCGTGCCGTCGGGCGCGGCCCCCGCGCCCGCATCGGCCCTCCCGAAGCCGCCCCCGCCGCCGGGTGAGGCGCCGAACGCGAGGTTGAGGTCCCAGTTGACGACCGTCATCTGTGCGGCGTCGGGGTCCCAGTAGAGGTAGGCGTTGTTCCCGGGACCGTCGATGTCGTCGGTGTTGCCGACCAGGTCCTGGAACGCGAGGTAGGTCGCGAAGGCGTCGACGTCGAGCCACGAGCCGAGGTCGGACGCGAAGGTCGCGTCGTCCGACTCGTTGACGAACTGGAGGAAGTCGATGAGCGGCTGGTAGTCGTCCTCGCCGCCCTCCTGGTCGAAGGACTCCGTGTAGAGCGACGGGTCCTCGCCCAGGTAGTCCCAGGTGCCGCCGGACTCCGCCTTCCACAGCAGGCCATCGCCCAGCTCGCGCTCCATCCAGGCGTCGTTGGGGTTCTCGACGATCAGCCGCAGCGTCTCCTCGGAGCCGTTCATGCTGACGGTCGCCGCGACGGCCTCCTCGGCCGCGAGTCCCGCCGCCTCGAGGAGGTCCAGCGCGAGCGCCTCGTTCAGAGACGTCTCCGACGAGTTCGAGCGGATCACCAGCTCGGTCGCTCCGTCGAGGGACTGGCCGTCGACGTACTTGTCGAGCCGGATGATCCACGGCAGCGTCTCCGGGTCGTCCTCCGCGCTCGCTCCCCGCAGCGAGGAGTTGCCCTTGAGCTTGAGGCCCACGTTCTCGAACGTCGTGCCGTCGATGGTCGCGGTCGCGGAGATCCACACCTTCTCCCCGGACTCCGTGTACGCAGACATGAGCGCCTCGTAGTCGGACTCGTCGTAGGCGAGCTCGATCGCGTGCAGCTCGGACGAGTCCCACACCTCGGGGGTGTCGGCGTCGAGGACCGCGACGTCGCCGGCCGCCGACGTCGCGCCCGCGAGGGACGCGGTCTCGCTCGAGGTCGCGGTGCACGAGGCGAGCACGAGCGAGCCGGCGATGACGGAGGCGGCGATGCGGACCGGGGTGGGGAATCTCATGCCCGCCAGTCAACGGGGCATTCCTGGGAGCCGGCTGGGAACGGACGGGGAGTTGGGGCACAGCGCGTGAGTTCGGCACTGACCGTTCGCACGAGCGTCAGTCGCGAGCGCCCGGATGCGCGGTCGCCGCCCACCGTCGCCGGACGGTCAGTCGGGACGGTGCGCGGGCCTCGGGTCAGAGGCGCCGGCCCTCGCGCAGCGCCTGTCGCAACGAGGGGATGACCACGCCGTCGCTGGCCATCAACGCGCGCGTCCGGCGTCGCGAGCGCAGGATCCCGGCGACACCGATCACCCAGGGCACGGCCATCGCGGTGAGCGCGATCCGATAGTCATCCAGGGTGTACTCCGAGGTGCCGGGGGAGACGACCTGAAGGACCGCGCCCACGAGCGCGACCGACAGCACGGTCGCCGCGAAGCCGCCGATGTTCGCGAAGCCCGTCGCGGTGCCGAGCCGCCCCCGAAGCCCGAAGGTGCGGGCATAGTCCATGCCGATGAGCGACGCCGGGCCGCCCGCCCCGAGGACGACGATGAGCGCGGCGAGCTGCCACATCGGCCGCGGCCCGGAGGGGATCAGCACCGTCGCCCACGCGATGGCCGTCGCCGTCGCCGCGCCGAGGCTCAGCCACGAACGGCGCAGCGGGTGGCGCGCCGTGAGGGTGCCGATGATGGGGGCGCTCGCGATGTTGGTGATCACCAGCAGCGTGAGCAGGCCCGACGCCTCGGCGGTCGACAGACCCTGACCCTGCACGAAGAACGGCACCCCCCACAGCAGGGCGACCGTGTTCGCGGAGAACAGGCCCGTCCAGTGGGTCCAGAAGCCCAGCCTGACCCCGGGAGGGCGGATGGCGTCGCGGATGCTGGCGGGCGCATCGGCGCTGTGTGTTCCGGGGCTGTGTGCACTGGCGCTGTGGGAAGGAGTGGGAGGCCCAGCGGGCGCGACCTCGCCCTGCGCGCCGGCGACCGACGGCACGGCGTGGTGGGCGTGGTCGACGGGAGGCATGCGGATCTGCCACAGCGACATGGCCGCGGCGGCGAGGCCCAGGGCGGCGAGGATCGAGAACGCGGCGTTCCAGCCGCTCTGGTGCAGGAGCCACGCGACGGGGATGGCGCTCGCGATCTGACCGACCTGGCCGAGCATCCCCAGGATCTGGACCATGAGCGGCGCGCGCCGCGGCGGGAACCACTCGGATACCAGGCGCGTCGCGGCCACGAAGATGGGCGCGTCGCCGGCGCCGATGAGCACCCGCGCGAGCAGCGCGAGCCAGATGGTGTCCGCGAAGGCGAGGGTGAGCTGGCCGGTGCCCATGATGAGCGAGCCGATGACGAGCATGCGCCGCGGGCCCAGACGGTCGAGGAGCGCGCCGGCAGGCAGCTGCAGCGACGCGTAGACGCTGATCTGCACCACCGACAGCATCGACAGGCCGATGGCCTCGACGCCGAACCGGTCGAGCGCTTCGACGCCCGCGATCCCGAGCGACGTGCGCTGCACGATGGCGACGAAGTAGATGAACGCCGCCGCGCCGAGGACGGCCCACGCGGCGCGGGGCGTGGCGCGTGCGGCGACGTGCGACATGGCGGCTCCTCGGGTGACGGTCCTCCGCTAGTGTCCCAGCCCGCCCCGTCGTGCGTGACCGCGGTCGCAGCCCGCGCATCGGCGTCGCCTCTACTCATTCGCCCGCGCTCACTACTCAATCCCCCTGGTGAGCACCCATGCCCGCGCGCCGCGAACCTACAGTGACGGCGACAGCCGACGTGCCGAGAGTGGGGGCGGACCATGGCGCTGAGTCGACAGGGGTGGGTACAAGCGGTCGCGGCGATCGGGATCGCCGGCATGCTGGCGAGCTGTGCCGCCGGCGATGCCGAGGATGCGGGCGCTGAGGCACCCGCTGCCGAGGACCTCGCGCAGGTGGCGGACGAGCCCGAGGGTGCTGATGCTCCGGCGGCGGACGACGAGGCATCACAGCGCATCGATGAGACGGCCGATGAAGCCGACGCGGCTCCCGCCGATGCCGCTGAGGACGCGGCCGGGAGCTCGTCGCAGGCGGGCGAGGCCACGCTCGAGCTCGACGGCAGGACCTACGGCTTCACTGCCACTGGCGAGGCCGTCGACGGCATCTGCCGGATCCTCTACGGCGGCATGGTCGCGTCGATGATCCTCACCTCGATCGATGGCGAGGAGGCGCCGGACGACGCCGGCCAGCTCCAGCTCACCGTGTACCCCGAGGACGTGGCCGCCGAGCAGGGCATCGTCAACGAGTTCGTGGCGAAGCTGCCCAGCTACGGCATGCTCGCCGCGTCCGATGAGGCGCTCCCGGGCTTCGGCGTCGAGCCGCCGCCGGTCGCCCTCACGTACGCCGACGCCTCGGTATCGGGTGAGCAGCCGCTGATCGACTTCACGGGAGCGAAATTCGAATCGAGCGTCGAGGTGGCGTGCTCATGAGGCCAGCGGTGACGGCCGTGGCGACCGGGGCTCGCCAGCTCGCGGCGATCCTGGGGGCGACGCTGGTGCTCGCGCTCGGCGCGACGGCCGCGACCGCCGACGACAGCGAGGGCGGTGTGCTGCCTCCCGACCCAGCGTGGATCACCGCGTTCTCCTTCGATCCGGACATGATCGGCGCGAGCGATGACGTCTCCGAGCCCACGCGAGTGGGCTTCAGCGTGGGCGTGGCCACGTCCTGCGCTGACTTCGACTTCGAGGCGCAGTGCGCCAACTGGACCTTCCGCATCCGCAACATCGAGGTGTGGTCGCCATCCCTCACGCAGGTGGCCAGGGGGTCATTCACGCTCAGCAGCTATGGCTCGGGGCACGGTGTGGTGACCTTCCCCGCCAATCCCGAGGCCGGCACGTGGCGTCCGATCCTCTACAACCTCGACGCCGGGCCCGACGGCGGCGGCGACTACGAGGTGAGGTTCACGGACCTGGTTCCGCCCGGCGTCGACGGCGGGATCGAGTACGTGGGCTTCCCCGACGCGCCGGCGGTCCAACCCGAGTTCGTCGTGCTCGCGTCCTGCGACGGTTGCGGCATCGACGACGTCGGGCCGGTGGTCACCGCTCTCGGGCTCAGCCCGGCGGCCGTGGCGCCCGGCGCAGCTGTCGAGGTCGCCGCGACCGTGTCCGATGCGGACACCGGCGGTGGCGTGATCGCGAGTGCGCAGTGGCGGATCGACGGAGGTGCGTGGTCGCCGATGAGCGCCGTCTCCGGCACCTTCGATGCCGTGACCGAGGACGTCGCGCACACGATCGACGGCGACGCGCTGCCCGGGGAGGGCGACCACGAGATCTGCGTGCGCGCCAGCGACGCGGCGGGCAACTCCGGGACGGAACGTTGCGAGACTCTCACCGTGTCGGCTGCCCCCACGGGAACCATCCGAGGACTGCTGACCGATGGCGCCACCGGCGAACCCATCGGGGGCGCGACCATCTCGGTGAATCCGCAGACCACCACGGGTCCCGACGGGTCCTACGAGCTGACCGGGGTGCCCCTCGGCCCGGTTCAGGTCACGATCTCAGCGCCCGGCTACGGGACGCAGGTCGTCACGGTCGACGTCACCGAGGGGCAGGCCGTGAACCTCGACCTCGCGCTCATCTCCGTGGCCACCGCCCCGGACGAGCCGGCCACCGCGCCCGCGAACACGCCTGCCGATGCGCCTGCCGACTCGGACACCGACGGTGCTTCGGGCGCGGCCCCGGCGACGCCCGTGGTGACGTCCACGGACCAGCTCGCGCTGACCGGACGGGCCGAGACCGCCGCGCTCCTCGCGCTCGCGTGCGCGCTGATCGTGACCGGCGTCGCGCTCCGCGTCAGGGGCGCGAGGCGCCTGGCTCCGCGCTAGCGGTCGCACCGCCGAGGAGGGCGGCGAGCTCGCGTCGCCCGGAGACCTCCCAGGCGCGGTACGCGGATCCCAGATGGTTGTCCACCGTGCGCACGGACAGGAACATGTCCTGGGCGATCTCCGCGCTCGATGTCCCCGCGGCGGCGGCGATCGCGACGTCGAGCACCCGCTCGGACACGCCCGGTGACGGCCGGGCCTCAATCGCGGGAGTGCGCATCGGCTGGCACGCTCGCTGCCACGCCGCCGACTGCACCGCGGCTCGGGCCGAGGCGGTCTGATCGCCCAGGTGCTCGAGCAGCATCGCTGCCTGAGCCTGCGTCTCGATCGCGAAGAGGTGCGCGCCGCAGGCGGCGAACCTGTGGGCGACGTGCTCGAGCTGCCCTGCGTCGCGAGCCGCGGTCGCACGCGCGTGATCCGTCATGATGTCGAGCAGGCGCACCGCAGACGTCCCGTCACGAGCGAGCGCCATGCTCGAGGCGACCTCCGCGAGGTCGACCGAGCCGTGTGGCGCGGTGGGGGTCCACAGCCGCACGGCATCGTGCAGCGCGTCGATGGCCCACGAACGGTGCTGTCGCTGGAGGGTGCGGTGGCCCGCCTCGACGGCGATCTCGCTCGCCAACCGAACGTCGCCACGCGCGGCCGCCATCCAGACACGTCCGCGGTCGATCCAGTGGCGATTGCGCACGTCGCCGCGGCGGGCCCATGCCTCCTCGACACCATGGAGGTCGCGCACGTCGCCGGCTAGCGCCCGCGCCATCGCGTCGGCGCCGAGCACCGAACCCTCGATGTCGAGGAGCGCGGCCGATGCGCGACGCGCGATCGCATCTGCGCTCGCTCGGCCGGCGTCCTCCGCTCGTCCGCGGGTGCAGGCGACCACCGTGGCGAACACCTGCCACAGCCAACGCATCTGTGCGCGCGACGGGTCGGCACTCGCGTCGGCGCACCGCACGCTCGCCTCCTCGCAGCGCCCGTCGAACAGCAGGCTCTGTGTCAGGGTGATCTCCAGCTGATCGCGGGCGAACGGCATCGCCGGGCCGGCCCGCTTGGCGTACGTGAGACCCTGCTCGACGTCCTCCTCCATCGACGAGCAGGTCCCCCTCATCGCCTCCGCGACGGTCAGGCTCACGTAGGCGGACGCGAGCGTCGCGTGGTCCGCCTGGGGAAGCTCGAGGGTGCGCCGCGCCGCGGCGATGGCGGGCTCAAGGTCGCCACCCATGGCGGCGATCACGCCGCGTTCGGACTCGAGTCGCGCCGCGATGGGGCCTCCCGCCGTGCGTTCCTGACCAGCGCTCAGCACGGCATCGGCGGCCGCAGGGTCCTGGAGGCCGAAGGCGAGGTTGAACGCCCGCGCCGAGGCGACGTTGCCCGCGACCGGTGCGTCGACAGCCGCAGGCTCGATCTCAGCGAACGCCGCCTCGGCCTCCACGAAGCGCCTCTGCTGCATGAGCGCCAGCCCGCGCAGCAGCGCGCGCCGCGACCGCTCGATCCTGTCGGCGACTGTCGTGAGGAGCCGCTCCGCGAGCGCGCCATCCTGGCGGAAGAGCGCTGCCTCCACTCCGGACACCGCGACGTCGACATCCATCCGCTGTGCTGCCTCGTCCTGCCACAGCGCGGCGCGCAGCGGGTCGACGGACGCTCCGGTGGCCGCCGCGGCGCGCACCAGGCGGTGGCACAGCGCGCGCCTGCGGTCGGCGTCGATGCCGTCGCGCAGGACGTCGCCGTAGAGCGGATGCGCGGGCATCAGCACCTCCGCATCTCCCTGAGCGTCGACCTGGGCGGCGTGCCGCGCGAGGAGCGCGTCCACCGTCGCCCTGCTGGTGGCGTGCTCCAGCACGGGGTGAGGCACCGGCGCTCCCACCGCGAGCAGCTCCATCGCGTCCGAGAGCTCGGGTGGGAACGCCGCGAGGCGCTCCCGTGCGAGCGCGCGCAGGCGGGCGAGGGCGGGCAGCGCGGCGTCGCGCGCCACGGGTTCGGTGGGGGAGCCGGCGAAGGTTCCGTCGGCGAGCAGCTCGCGCACCATGAGCGGGTTGCCTTCGGTGAGGCTCCAGACGTCCTCGACCACGTCGACCGGCAGCCCCGCGACCATCTGGTCGGCGAGGGCGGCCGTCTCGTCACGTCGCAGCGGCTCCACTCGGACGCGCGCGACGATGTCCTGGCGCAGCGTCTCGGTGAGCGGAGGGGGCACGTCCGCGTCGTCGCGGACGGTCATGATGATGCGGGTCCCCGACGTGGAGGTCGCGACGGCGAGGAAGCCCACGGAGGTGGGATCGAGGTGGTGCGCGTCGTCGATCGCGATCAGGAGCCCTCGGTCGCCTCCGCGCGCGCGCGCGGCGGTGGCGAGCGTGGCCATGAGCAGCGACGGGTCGGAGGGCGGGGCCTGAGCGAGCAGTCCGACGAAGGGGCTCAACGGCACGTCCTGAGTCGCGGACGTGGCGAGGGTGTGGAACACCGAGCCACCGGAGCGCGCGTGGTGCCTCACGGCCTCTGCCAGCAGTCGCGACTTGCCCACGCCGGCGTCGCCATGGAGGACCGTCACCGGGCTCGAGGCGAGGAGCGCTTGCAAGCGCGCAAGCTCGGCGTGGCGGCCCACCAGCTCCCAGCGCATGCGTTCACCGTAGCCCGCGAGCCCTCCCGACCGCCGGGCTCGTCCCTCCGGGTGATGCCCCTCGTGCTTGCGGACGACGACGCGGAGCGGCCCCGCCGCCTACGTTGGTGGGCGACGGCGCGCCGCGCGCCGCCCGAG
Organism: Demequina sp. NBRC 110056; assembly: GCF_002090155.1. Lineage (GTDB taxonomy): Bacteria > Actinomycetota > Actinomycetes > Actinomycetales > Demequinaceae > Demequina. The sequence continues at coordinate 187,522 of NZ_BBRM01000003.1, forward strand.
AGGAGCCCCGACGTGAGTCGCGTGACGGACCTGCCTGAGCCCACGATGGTCGAGGACCTCCTCCTGCTGCTCTTCGATCCGCAGCGGGGCTCCATCCGCGGCGAGGGACGCCTGCACTTCCCGCTCGGCGGGGCGGTCCTGTCGCAGCTCGCGCTCGAGGAGCACGTCGAGATCGACGATGGAGGCGCGTGGAAGGGTGCTCGCGTCATCGCGACGGGCTCCGGCCCCGAGGACCCGCTGCTGCGCGAGATGTGGCAGCGACTCGAGGCCAAGCCGCTCAAGGCGCAGAGCCTCCTGGCCGCTGCGGGCCCGAGGCTTCGCGGCCCCGTGCTCGACCGCCTCGTCGAGCGGGGCGACATCCGTCGCGAGCGCGGACGGTGGCTGAGGATCTTCCCGACCACGCACCTGAGCGACGGTGGAACGGGCCGGCGCGCCCAGGTGCTGGAGCCCCTCCAAGGGGTGCTGCTGGGCGGGGTGGAGCCGAGGCCGCGCGACGCGATCCTGAGCGCGCTCCTGTCCGCGAGCGGCAACCTCTACCTCATGCGCGACGACATCCCCTGGTCGGGCGACGTCCAGCGTCGAGGCCGCGAGCTCGAGAAGGGCGATTGGGGCGCCCGCGAGGTGAGCCGCGCGGTCGCGGCGGCCGCGGCGGCGGTGTCGGTGGCTGCCGTGGCGTCGACGGCGGCGATCGTCTCGACGCAGTAGGGCTCGACTCGGGAGCACAGGCCCTAGGAGCACAGGCCCTAGGAACACAGGACCCAGGAGTGCTCGGCCGCGCGGAGGTCGTCAGCCGCGCGGGTTGCTGGTCGCCCAGGCGGCAGCGCCCGCTCGCCCGGTGACGCCGAGCTTCCGGTAGATCGCGGACGTGTGGTGCATGACGGTCTTGGGCGTGATGAGCAGGCGGGCCGCGATCTGCTTGTTGCTCAGGCCCTCCGCGAGCGCCGCGAGCACCGCCTCCTCCCGCGCGGTCAGGTCGTGGCGCCGGCGCGGCCCTTCGTCCGGCGGTGCCGACGTCGCGCTGCGCATGCGCGCGAGCAGAGCTGCGTGGTCGAGGAGCATCGCCTGCGCCGTGGCGGTCCTCCAGCCGTCGTCGCCGAGCGCGGCGCGAGCGCCGGCGCAGGACTGCTCGAACAGCGTGGTCGCCGCGGGCGGCAGCCCGGCGCTGATGGCGCGGATGCGTGAGCCGAAGCCGCCATCCGCCAGCGCGACCGACTCCCAGTCGCGGCGGGCCGCGCTCCACCCTGCGAACATCACCACCACCGGGGTGACGGGCCAGCGCCAGCCGTCGACCGTCTGGAGCTTCGCCACCGCGCTGTCCAGCAGGACGCCCGCGCCGCTGACGTCGCCTGCGGCCATGCGCGCTCGGATCGCGTAGGGCGCGAACCACTGCAGGGTCCGCTCGTCGCCGATGCGCTCGGCCGCGTCGATGATGTCGCCGATCTCCGGCATGGTGTCGCCCGCGGTCACCTCCTCGGGCAGGGTGCGCAGGAGCGCGGCGGCGACGACCTTCATCCCCAGGTCGTCCGCCGCGAGGGCGCGGTCGTAGGCGCGCACGGCCCATGCGCGCGCCTCGTCGGCCTCGCCGGATGCGTGGTGGATCATTCCTGTCCACACATCGAACCGGCACGCGGTGGGCTGGTCCCGGAGCGTCTCTGCGAGCTCCCGGCCCTCGTCGCAGAGGCGGTGCATGCGCTCGGCGGGGAGGCTGCCGCGCCAGGACCGGACGACGAGGGCGAGCAGGCGCAGGCGGGTCACCGGATCGGCGGAGTCGCCGTAGGAGACCCACCGCTCGTTGGCGGCGTCGATGCGGTCGACGTCGCCGGGGGACTGGGCGAGCTCGGCGACGAGGGACGCCTCCCAGGCGCGCGCGAGGAATGCCGCCGGCGACTCGTCGTGCGCGAGGAGCGCGACCACGTCGCCCGCGAGGCGTGCACCCCGCTCGTCGGAGTGCATGAGCCACAGCGGCCCGAGCGCGGCGAGCAGCGCGGCGGCGTCGGGGGACCGCCGCTCGGCGATCGCCCGCAGCAGCGATGCCTCGACGTCCACGGCGACGGACGCGATCGCTGGGTGAGGGAAGCCCGCCTCGCTGCGGGCCGACGAGCCCGCGTGGCGCGCGAGCGAGGTGATCCAGGCGTCGACCTGTGCCCGCGCATCGGCCGTCGGGACGTCGGGCAGCCAGGACGCCTCGAGGAGGCGCCGCACGAGCGGGTCGACGCGGTAGCGCGTGGCGTCGTCGTGGGCCGGCGCGAGCACGAGGTGCGCGTTCACGAGGTGCTCGAGCGCGCGCGCCATGCGCTTCCTGGAGGTGCCCGCGATCGCGACGAGGTCGTCGAGAGTGACGCCGCTGTCGAGGGCCGCGAGGACGTCGAGCCCAGCCCGCGCATCGGCGCTCAGCTCGGCCACGGCCCCCGTGAGCTCCGCTGCCCAGGCAGAGGCGTCGCCCCACTCCACGAGATCGAGCTCCCGGCGAGCCTCGAGCGCCGCCGCGGTGTCGCGCGGCGGGTGCGCGGCGGCGTGGGCGGCGAGCGCCGCGAGGGTGCCGGGGTGGCCGCCCACGGCGGCCGCGATGTCGGCGATCGCCCGTTCATGCTCGGCGAGGTCGGCCGTGCGAGCGCCAGCGCGTGCCGCGTGATGGCGGTAGTGCTCGACCGACGCCTCGTCGCCGAGCGCCGCGAGCCGGATCACCCGCTCGCCGTCGCGGCCGGTGGGCGCGGAAGAGATGACGATGGTGGTGCCGCTCACGTCGTCCGCGGCACCGGCGATCCGCGGCCGGTCCGCTGGTGGCAGGTCCGCGACGGCAGCCGCAGCGAGCGCGCGCCGCCCCGAGCCAGGCAAGCCGGTGAGCGTGAGGATCGCGGTGTCGGGGTCTCGCGCCCACGCGCGCACGAGTGCGAGCTCCTCGCGGCGCGCTTCCTCGATCATCGTGATCCACACCCTAGCGGCGCGTCGCACGCGATTCTGTGGAGGACCCGGGCATTTGCCCGATGTGCGCCGCGCGCATCCGGTGATTCGATGGCCGCATGCTGAGGGGACACGGGGACCGCACGCCGCGCGTCCGATCGTCTCGCCTCAGCGGCGACTCCTCGCCGCAGGTCTCGTCGCCGTCGCAGGCGCGAGACCGGGCGCGGTCAGCCCAGGGGGGAGGCCGAGGGGGCGGCGCCGCTGGTGGCGTCGTGACGGCAACGGTCACGGCGTCCCGCGCGCCGACGCACAGGGACGCCGTCCGCTCACCTGAGCGGGCGGCGGCCCTTCGCGGTTCGCCGCCGGCGTTCAGCCGACCTCGGTGACGCCCTCGTAGAGCCCGACGACGTTGCCGTCTGGGTCCTGGATCACCGCCCACCAGCTGGTCTCGGTGATCTCGGACTTCTCCATCAGCACCGTGGCTCCCTGGCTGCGCGCGACGCCCAGGGTGTGATCGATCGAGTCGACCTCGACGTAGCTGCGCGGCTGAGCGAAGTCCTCGGACCGGGGCGCCAGCCCGCCGCCGCTGATCTTGTTGGGCGCTTGCCACATGGGGTAGTCCTCGAAGCCGGGAGGCGCGGAGATCTCCCAGCCGAACAGCAGGTGGTAGAAGTGCTTGGCCCTGTCCATGTCGGACACGGGGATGTCGATGTGGGTGATGTCGCCGTGCGCCATGTCGCTCTCCTTGAGGTGGGTGCTGACCGTCTCAGTATGGGGTGGTCGGGGCGCCGATGCGCGGGCGGGGCAGCGCCCGCAGCCGGGCATGCCTGCGGCCGCCGACCCAGGAGAGGGAGGCCGGCGGCCGCGGTGGTGCAAGGTTCCCGCCCGCCCCTCAGGTGACGGGCGGGAACCGGTCTGGGGGCTGCTTACTCGCTCGGGGGCAGCAGCACGGCGTCCACGAGGTAGACGGTGGCGTTGGCGGTCTGCACGCCGCCGCACAGCACCATCGACTCGCCGTTGACGGTGAGCTCGTCGCCCGAGCCGGTCACCTCGAGGTCGGCACCGTTGACGGTGGTCCAGGTGCCGGTGATGTCGGCGGGCTCCACCTGGCCGGGCACCACGTGGTAGGTGAGGATCGACGTGAGCAGGTCAGCGTCCTCCTGCAGCGCGGCGATGGTGTCCTCGTCGATCGCCGCGAACGCGTCGTCGACCGGGGCGAACACGGTGAACTCGTCGCCGTTGAGCGTGTCGACCAGGTTCACGTCGGGGTTGAGGCCGCCGCTCACTGCGGACACGAGGGTGGTGAGCATGGGGTTGTTGGACGCCGCGACTGCGACCGGGTCCTGCGACATGCCCTGGATCGAGCCGGCGCCGTCCGGCACCGCCTCGTCGTAGTCCATGCATGCCGGGCCCACGAGGTTGGCGTACGGGTCCATGGACATGGCGTCCTCCTCCATGGCGTCCTCGGTCATGGCGGGGTCGGTGGTCTCCTCCATGGCGGGTGCCTCGGTGGTGGGGGTCTCCGCTGCGTCGTCGGACGCGCTGCAGGCGGACAGGGCGAGCGTGCCGGCGAACGCCAGCGCGATGCCGGTCGAGAACTTCGTCTTGCTGGTGAGCATGACTTCCTCCGTGTGTCGTGGACCTGGGGTCCTGGTGCAGCGCTCCGGCGGAGCGCCCCGCCGCCTGTCGACGGCGTTCACAGCCCGGTTCGCCTGGCCTGGAGGGGCGGATTGGTCGCCTTTCTCGACCGTCGTCGCGTACCGCTCACCACACACCTGGGACGCACGTGGCGCGCGGGACGCGTGTGCTCCACCGTCAGTCCCAGCAGCCCCACCAGCCCCCGCCGTGTGTTGAGCGGTACGGCGCCGGTTCTCCCGGGCCGCGTCAGCAGCGCCGATGAGCGGGCTGGGCCGGCCCGCCCCGTCACCCGGGCAATCCGGGCAGGGGGTTCGGGCGAACCGGGGTGGACGAAAGGACACCCCATGGAGCTCGTGCTCATCGGCCTGCTCGGCGGCCTCATCACCGGCATCTCGCCGTGCATCCTGCCGGTGCTGCCGGTCATCTTCCTCACCGGCGGCGCGCAGTCGGCGCGGATCCCCCAGGTCGACGCGATCGGCGCGGACGCGCTGCGCACGGGTGTTGCGGGTAGTTCCAGCGCGGCCGGTGCCGGCGCGGCGGGAACCACCGCGGTCGCGACCAAGCCGGCACGCGCATCGGCCGCCCAGCCGTCACGGTGGCGACCGTTCCTCGTGATCGCGGGGCTCGTCACCAGCTTCACGCTGGTGACGCTCGTGGGTTCTCTCGTGCTCGGCGCCCTCGGGCTGCCGCAGGACGTGATCCGGTGGATCGCGATGGCTGTGCTCGTGGCCATCGGCATCGGCCTCATCGTGCCGCGCTTCGCACACGTGCTCGAGCGCGCCTTCACGTGGGTTCCCACCCGCCGCGTGGACAACGGCGGCAACGGGTTCGGCGTCGGGCTCGCGTTGGGCGCGGTCTTCGTGCCGTGCGCGGGACCGGTGCTGGCCGCGATCATCGTCGCGGGCTCGACCGGCCAGATCGGCGTGGGAACCGTGCTGCTCACGGTGTCCTTCGCGGTGGGTGTCGCGATCCCGCTGCTCGTGTTCGCGCTCGCGGGTCGCGGCGTCGCGGAGCGGGTGAAGGCCTTCCGCCGTCGCGAGCGTGGCTTGCGGATCGCCGCGGGCGTCGCGATGATCGCGCTCGCCATCGGGCTGGCCTTCAACCTGCCGCAGACGCTCCAGCGGCTCGTGCCGGACTACACCGCGCAGATCCAGCGGGACCTCACGGACAACGAGGAGGCGCAGCGCGCGCTGCAGCTCGGCGGGCTGGTCAACGAGGAGAACGAGGACCTGGACCAGTGCACCAACGGCGCGACCGAGCTCGAGAGCTGCGGCACGGCGCCGTCGATCAAGGGCATCGAGTCGTGGTTCAACACCCCCGGCGAGCAGGGCATCGATCTCGAGGAGCTCCGCGGCGAGGTCGTGCTCATCGACTTCTGGGCGTACTCGTGCATCAACTGCCAGCGGTCCATCCCCCACGTGGTCGCGTGGGACGAGACGTACCGCGACCTGGGCCTCAACGTCATCGGCGTCCACTCTCCGGAGTACGCGTTCGAGAAGGACGAGGGCAACGTTCGGGCGGGCGCGGAGGACTTCGGCATCACCTACCCGGTCGCCCTCGACAACAACCTCGCCACCTGGACCAACTACCGCAACCGGTACTGGCCCGCGCACTACCTGATCGACGCCTCCGGGACGGTGCGACACATCGCCTTCGGCGAGGGCAACTACGAAGCGACGGAGTCGATGATCCGCGAGCTGCTCGTCGACGCCGATGCGTCGGTGGCGCTCCCCGGCGAGACGGGGATCGAGGACGCGACTCCCGATGTCGGCTCGACCACCCAGGAGACCTTCCTGGGCACCTCCAAGGACGTCAACTACAGCGGCGGAGACCGCTACGCACCGGGCGAGGGAACCTACACGTTCCCTGATAGTCAGGCGGCCGACTCGTTTGCTCTGGATGGCGACTGGCAACTCGAGACGCAGTTTGCGACGCCGGCGGCCGCTGAGGCGCGGATGCGCTTGGACTTCCACGCGACCGAGGTGCGGATGGTGCTGGCCGGATCCGGCACCGTCACCGTGTCCCTCGATGGCGGGTCCGAACGCGAGATCGAGGTCGACGGCACGCCCCGCTCGTACGGCCTCTTCGACGACCTCGACGGCGAGCGGCACGTGCTCGACGTGACGGTCGGCGAAGGTGTGGAGGCCTACTCGTTCACGTTCGGGTGACGGCAGCACGGCCAGCGTCGGCGGAATAGCAGGGGCCTTCCGGGCGTCGTGATGAGCATGAAGATCCTCTTGATCGTCGTGCTCATCGCCGCCGTCGCGCTCGGCATCGTCGGCTTCCTCATCGAGGCGCTGCTGTGGCTCGCCGCGCTGGGTCTCGTGCTGTTCCTCGTGACCGCCGCGTACTGGTGGTTCAAGTTCCGCTCGTCACGCAGCAAGGACGTCGCCACGGCGCGCGAAGCAGCGTAGCGCTAGGCCGAGTCGACCTCTGAGGACCGCGCACGTGCGCCGGGGCGGGCCAGCGCTGCGGCGGTCGCCGCCACGACTCCGCCCACCAGCGCGCCGAGGCCGTTGAGGATGATGTCGTCGATGTCGGCCACACGGCCGCCCGTGTACTGGACGAGCTCGATGGCGGCTGACAGCACGACGCCGGTGGCCGTCGCGGCGACGAGCCGTGCCCAGAACCCGCCGCGCACCAGCCCGCCAACCGCGAGTCCCAGCGGCACGAACAGCAGGACGTTGCCGACGAGGTTCGCCCAGGCGACCCCTGAGCGGTGGTCGAGGCCGCGCTGGATCTCCTGGAACGGCACGAGGTTGACGCCTGGCGCGCCACCCGTGCTGTCGGTGAGCACGGAGCCCAGCGTCACGAGTCCGATGATCGCCAGGGTGAACACCAGCCCTGCCCAGAGGGCGTAGCGCACCCCGCGGCCGCGCGCGAGGCCGATCGCGAACGCCAGCACCACCGTGAGCGCGCCCAGCGCGAGCAACGGTGCGCCGACGTCGACGCCGTCGACGACGACGCGGGGGAGGGTGCCAGGGATCACGCCCACGCAACGCGCGCGCGGCCGCGCGGGTTCCTGGGCGTGTCCTGCTCGTGTGGCCTGGTGCTCTGTCACCATCGCACCAGCGAGAGGCGCCTTCCGGTGATCCTCACCCTCACAGAACCGGAGTGCCATGGTCGTCGAGCTGGTCTTCGAGGCGATCGCCGAGAGGTGGAGCCGGCGCGCGCTGCGTGCGCGAGTGCGGAGGCTGCAGGCCGAGGACATCCTGCTGGGCGCCGTCCGGGCGCCGGAGGCCGGCCTCGGGCGCTTCGGCACGGAGTGGCTGTCCAGCGAGTGGCGGGTATCGCCGGGCAGGCTGCGGTGCGGGTCCACCACCGTCGTGGCGTCGAGCGTCGACCCAGTCCGACGGCACGGCGCGCCGGGGGACTTTCTCCTTCCGCCCGGCGTGGACACGGTCGTTCTGACTCTCCGAGGGCCGGGCCCGACCGTCGAGGTCGCGATGCCCGCTGAGTCGGAGCCGTGGTTCCTGGAGACCTTGGCGGTGCCGGGCGGCGAACCTGCGCCGCCTCCGGGCCTCTAGGGCTCGATCGAGCGCCGCGCCGCGTCGAGCAGCGCCGCGAGCACTTCCGCGGGGATCGGGCGCGCCGCGGTGAAGGTGACCCCGGTCTTGGTGTGCTTGAGACCGGCCCCGGCGAGCGCATCGGCGCACTCGCTGATGGCCTCCGCGGGCAGGTAGAGCCCGCACTGCTTGCTGAAAGCGGAGTAGCCGGCGAGGGTCGCGCCGCCGAGGCGGAAGCCCGGCATGCCGTACGCGATCACCTCTGTCGCGTCTGGTGCCGCTGCGCTGATGGCCGCGCGCAGATCGCGCAGGAGCGGTCGGAAGCGCTCCGGCGCCGCATCGATGTACTCGTCGTGCGTCGTGGGCTCGCTCACGCTGCTCCTCCCCGAGAGGTGGGCCCCGTGGGGCTCGAACCCACGACCTACGGATTAAAAGTCCGCTGCTCTACCAACTGAGCTAGAGGCCCTGCACCAGCGTACGCGGCCCGAGCCAGCGCTCCGCGCCGCCTAGGGTGGGGCGTGTGACGAGCACGGCACCTTCCGCGGCAGCGCCGATGCGCGTGGCGGCCGCCCTGTGGGTGGCGGGCACCGCCTTCGTCATCATCAGCGCCGTGGTGCTCGACGACGGGGTTGGCAGGAACGTCGCGATCGCCCTGGTGGTGCTGGCCGCCAACCTCGCGATCCTCGGCGCCGCCCGGCGGCTCACGCGCGACCGCGAGCCCGGCGGCCGCATCGGCGCCCTGCTCGGCGTGGCGAGCGCCCTGCTGGCTCTGTTGTACCTGGGCCTCGGGATCTACAGAGTCCTCGGCGAGGGCTACGCGGTCTTCGGGTGACGACGCCGCGCGCTCAGGGCAGACCGACGGCGACGAACGCCAGAGCGGCAAGGGCGAGCAGCGCGCACGCTCCGGCGAGCGCCGCGACGGCCACGCCAGGGGCCGGCGCGAGGCCCGAGCCGTCGACCATCTCCGCGACGGCGCGGCGGTAGCCGCGGTTGGCGAGCAGGTACGCGCCGAGCGCCACCGCGACCACGACGAGCCCGATCGCGTAGGACACGGGCCCGATCTGGTCCGCGAGCACGCGCGCACCCACGGCCCCGCCGCCCGCGATCGCGAGCGCGGTGCGCCGCCACGACAGCAGGGTGCGCTCGGGCTGCAGCCCGTCGTCGAAGCGCGGGGTGCTCACACCAGCCAGCCGATGAGCAGCAGCAGCGCCGCGACGAACACGCCGGCGACGATCACCACCCCGAGTCCGGGGCCGGGCATCGGCGCGGCCAGGCGCATGGCCCGCTCGGCGCGCGCCCACCCCAGCCACGCCTGCGCGGCTGCGATGAGCCCGAGCAGCGCGAAGATCGTCGCCGCGGCGGCGCGCAGGCCCGGGTGCACGGGAAGGTCGAGGGCCTCGACGGCGACGCCGGCCGCGATCAGCGCCAGCGCGGTGCGCACCCACGCCAGGAAGGTGCGCTCGTTGGCCATCGAGAAGCGCGGGTCAGGTTCCTCTCCCACCGAGTACACGGAGCGCGGATAGCGGCGGTCGGTCACGGGCGGCTCCCTTCGGGGTGGACGCTCACCATCGTGGCACGGGGCTCAGGACTCGGCCGTGACGCCGAGCTCGCGCAGACCTCGCCACGCCATCTCGAGGTTGAGCGGCCGGTCGAGCGTCGCCCACAAGAGGCACTTCTGCAGGGCGATGGCGCGTACGCGGGCCTCGAGCCCGGCGTCGTCCACGCCCGTCGCCTCGCGATACGTCGCGATCGCCGCGTCGACGCCGGCGGCGGGCATCGCGGTGAAGAGGAAGGCGAGGTCGACCGCGCGGTCGCAGGCCGCCATCTTGCCCCAGTCGATGATGCCGGCGAACGCGCCGCGGTCGCCCAGGACGTTCGAGCCGTGGAGGTCGGCGTGCGACCACACCTGGTCGCGGGGCTCGTCCGCCGCGAGCCCGGCCTCCCAGAGCGCGTGGGCGGCCGCCGCGTCGACGCGGGCGCCGTCCGGCCCGCCGCGCTCGAGGACCTCGTTCAGCGCCCACCGCGTCTCCGCGGTGCGCTCGGCGAAGGGCAGGGACTGCTCGGGGTTGTGCCACGCATCGGCGGGCGCTGGGGCGTGGATCTGGGCGATCGCCAGCCCCAGATCACGGCCGGCCGATGCGCTCAAGGGCCTGGCATCGGCAGTGTCGCCCGGGACCCACGTCACCACGGCCCACGGCCACGGGTAGCCCTCGCCCGGCTCGCCGCGCGCGACGACGTGAGGGTAGGCGAACGTCCAGTCGTGGGCGAGCTCGGTGGTGCAGCGGATCTCGCGGGCGAGCGAGGCGACCGCGGCCTCGACCCGAGGCAGGCGGATCGCGAGCGCGCCTCCCAGCCGGAACATCGCCATGTCCCAGCCGTCGAACCGGTCGCCCAGCTCCTGGTCGACGAACTGCGGCGCCTGGGAGTCGACCAGCGCCCGGGCCGTCTCGAGCGAGATCGAGGCGTGGGCGGCGGGCGGACCGGTGTCGAGCGGGGTGTGCACCGGCGCATCGGTCATGCTCGCGACGCTAGCACCGCGAACAGTCCCGTCCCGGGCCCCTCGCCGGTGCTACGTGGCCGCCCGGCCCAGCAGCAGGTCCCGCTCCGCCGGGTTGTCCGTGAGCTCGGCGGCCGTCGCGAAGGCGACCCGCGCATCGGCGCTCCGGCCGAGGCGGCTCAGCAGCTCCCCGCGTGTCGCGTGCCACAGGTGGTAGCGCTCGAGCGGAAGGCCGTCGACGATGCCGAGCGCCGCGGCGGGCCCGCGCACCTCAGCGACCGCGACGGCGCGGTTGAGCTCGACGACCGCGGTGGGCGTGAGAGCGAAGAGCTGGTCGTACAGCGTGACGATCTGCGGCCAGTCGGTGTCCTCGAAGCGCACGGCGTCCGCGTGCACGGCGGCGATCGCGGCCTGCACCTGGTACTGCCCGGGCTGCCCGCGCCGCACGCACTCCAACACCAGCCGCCGCCCCTCGTCCGCGAGCCCCGCGTCCCACTGCGTCCGGTCCTGGTCGGCGAGCAGCACGATCGAGCCGTCAGGGGTGAAACGCGCGGGCCGGCGGGACTCGGTGAGGAGCATGAGCGCCAGCAGCCCGGCGACCTCGGGCTCCGGAAGCAGCGCGTGCAGCGCGCGCGTCAGCCGGATCGCCTCCGCCGCGAGGTCGGGGCGCGTCGCGTCCGTCGTGCCCGCGTAGCCCTCGTTGAACACCAGATAGAGGACGGCGAGAGCGCTCGCCAGCCGCGGCGGGAGGTCCTCCCGCTCCGGGACGCGATATGGGATGTTGGCCGCCGCGATCTTGCGCTTCGCCCGGGTGAGACGCTGCGCCATGGTGGTCTCGGGCACGAGGAAGGCCCGCGCGATGTCGCGCGTCTCGAGCCCCGCGATGAGCCGCAGCGTCAACGCGACGCGTGCCTCCATCCCGAGCGCCGGGTGGCAGCACGTGAAGATGAGGCGCAGCTGATCGTCCTCGACCGGCTCGTCGAGCCGCTCCGCGACGGCCGATGCGGGATCGGGCGTGGTGCCGTCGTCGCCGACCATCCGGGCCCGGCCCTGGTGACGCTGGTCACGCGTCGACTCGCGCCTGACGACGTCGATCGCGCGGTTCTTCGCCGTGGTGACGATCCACGCCGCGGGCGACGCCGGGATGCCGTCGCGCTCCCAGGTCTCCAGCGCTCGCACGAAGGCGTCCTGCACCGCCTCCTCGGCGGCGTCGATCGAGCCGAGCACGCGCACCAGCGTCGCGACGGCCTTGCCCGAGCTCTCCCGGAAGGTGGCCGCGATGCTCGAGCGCGCATCGGCCCCCACGCTCAGACCCCCTGGAAGGGGCGCACCTCCACCGGGCCGCGGCACGCGGCGGACGCCTCGGCCGCCCAGTCGAGGGCGGTGTCGAGGTCGGGCAGCTTGAGCACCCAGAAGCCGCCGATGCGCTCGCGGGCCTCGGCGAAGGGACCGTCAGTCGTCAGGGTCTCGCCCTCGCGCACCGTCACGGTGGTCGCGGTGTCGGGGGCCTCGAGCCCTCCCGCGAAGACGTAGATCCCCGCCTTCTGGGCGCGCTCGTTGAACGCCGCCGTGTCGCGCATCATCGCGTCGACGTCGAAGCTCGGGTCGAACAGCGGCTTGGAGTAGTCGTGGTGAACGCTGAACAGGTACTCGGTCATGGTGTCCTCTCCGGGCGGGCCGTTCCCGCCTCATGACCACTTCACGAATGGGGCGTCCCGGATTCGACACTAGGCGCGCAGAATCAGTTGCGCTCGCCGTAGCCTGGGGCGATGGACCTGGCAACGCTGCTCGAGGCTGGCACGTGGGCCGCCGCCCCCGTGTCCGCGCGGATGGCCGGCGGCCGTCTCGAGGTCGAGGCGCGGGAGGGCTCCGACGCGTGGCGGACGACGTCGTACGGCTTCATCCACGACGACGCCCACGCGCTGCTCGCACCGCTGGGCTCGTCCGAGGCGATCGAGGTCACCTTCCTGCTCGACTACGCCGAGCAGTTCGACCAGGCAGGCGTCATGATCCGCATCGACGAGTCCACGTGGATCAAGGCCGGCGTCGAGGTGTCCGACGGCGTCGCCCAGGTGGGCGCGGTCGTCACCCACGGGGTGTCGGACTGGTCCGTCGCGCCCGTGCCCGAGTGGGTCGGGCGCGAGGTGACCGTGCGGGCGTCGAGGGCCGGGGACGCCGTGACCATCCGCGCACGCGTGGACGACGAGCCGTGGCGGCTCGTGCGTGTCGCGCCGCTCGCGCCCGAGGCGGTCGCGGCGGCCGGCCCGTTCTGCTGCGCGCCCACGCGATCGGGCCTGGTCGTGACCTTCACGGGACACCGGCGCACGGAGGCCGACGCCTCGCTGCACTGAGCCGCGGACCGTCCGCCGCCCCACCCCCCCGGGTTCGTGTGGACCAGGCCCACGTGTGGGCCTCCGGAGCGCCCTGCGTGTGCCTGAGGGTCAGGCCGAGGCCGCGGGAACCCTGTCCGCAGCCCGGGTGATGGACGGGCTGGGTGTCCTGAGCGCATCGGCCTTCCCCAGGCGAGCCATGGACGCGACGGACCGCTCGAGGCGCGCGGGGGACGCGTGCCTGACCTCGGGGATGCGCTCGACGCCCACGGTCGTGACCCCGACGTACCAGAGCGTCGCGACCTTGAGGGCGCGCACGGCGGCGTCGCGGTACATCCACCAGTTCCACCAGCGCGGCGAGTCCATGGTCATGACGATGCGCGCCGTGCGGCCCGTCAGCAGCTTGGCCCAGCCGCGGCCGTCCTTGTAGCGGAACGCCGAGCCCGACAGGATGGCGCGGTCGATCCAGGACTTGAACGCCGCGGGGTAGGTGCCCCACCACTGCGGGAAGAAGAGGGCGAGGTGGTCGGCGGCGTCGATGCGCGCGACGTGGGCCGCGATCGCCGCGTCGAGCGTCGGGTCGTCGTCGGTGCGGGGGACGCGCAAATCCTGGCGCACGGCGGGGTGCTCAGGGATGGCGTCCCGGGCGAGGTCGACCACGTCCACCTGGGCTCCGGCGGTGCGCGCGGCGTCGATGTATGCGTGCGCGAGGGCGTGGTTGAGGCTGTCGGCCAGCGGGGTGCCGATGACGACGAGGATGCGGGTCATGAGAGAGGTCCGTTCTGTCGCAGGATCGAGATCAGGGAGTTGAGCTGGTCGTTGAGCACGGCCGGGTCGAGGCCTTCGGCCGCCGGGTGCGCGAACAGCGCGGTGAACTGGGCGTCGAGGTCGCGGCCGGCGCGGTCGACGAGGTCGCGTCCCCGCTCGGTGACGGCAAGCACGACGCGGCGGCCGTGGTGGGGGTCGTGGGCCGTGGTGACCCAGCCGGCCTCGACGAGACCCGGCACCCGCTTGCTCACCGCGGCCTTGGAGACGCCGAGGCACTCGGCGAGCGTGGTGACGTCGGTGGGCTCGACGTCGGCGAGAGTGGCGATGAACACGAACTGGCTGCCGGTGACGCCGTACTTGGCGGTCAGCAGCGAGTCGGCGGACATATCGAGCACCTGCACGAGCTCGTGGAGCGTGAAGGTCAGCTTGTCGGACATGTCAACCAGTTAACTTGTTGGCGGGCGAGTTGTCAACGGGTTGACATGTGGAGTGCCTGGGAGTGCCTGGGAGTGCCTGGGAGTGCCTGGGAGTGCCTGGGAGTGCGAGGTGGGAGCTTGTGCGGAGGGGCCCGTGCGGAGGGCCGATGCGCGGGCTGGGCCTCAGAGACCCGCGAGCAGGAGCGCGGCGAAGGCCAGCGCGCCGAGGCTGAGGGTCCAGCCCATCGACCGCTTCCACAGCGCGACGGCGACCGCGACGATCGCCGCGATGTGCCACGCGCCGAACGCGCGCCACTCGCCCGCGTCGAGGAACAGCGAGTTCGCGACGATCGCGGCCATCGCGGCCGGCGCGACGAGGGCGAGCGCCTTCGAGACTCGCGGAGGGAGCTCGCGGTCGCCGCCGAGCAGCACGATGCCGGACAGGCGGATCGCGTACGTGCCGATCGCGGCAAGCGTGAAGACGATGAAGGCGGTGAGGGTCATGGGTCGTGCGCCTCCGGAGCGGCCTCCGGCGGGATCTCGCCGGGCCGGTTGCCCTTGCGGTCCGGCACGAACGAGCCGAGCGTGATGCCGGTGAGCGCGCCGGCGAGCACGTTGAGCCCGTAGGGCAGGTCCTTGAGCAGCAGCACCACGGCTACCGACACGCCCGCGGCGGTCACCGCGGGCCACGTGCGCAGGCCGGGCACCATCACCGCGATGAACATCAGCGGCACGATGAACCCGATCTGCCAGGACTCCGGGATGACGGGGCCCAGGATCACGCCGGCCGCCGTGCCGAGGATCCACACCAGCACGAACGGCCCCGAGACGCCCAGGATGAACCAGCGGCGGCGCACGGGGTCGGGCCAGCGCTCGGCCTCCATGCTCGACACCGCGGCCGACTGGTCGGTCATGAGGTACGCGAGCGCGAGGCGCCACCGCAGCGGGAAGGGCGCGAAGATGGGCGCGAGGGCCGCCGAGTACAGGGCCAGCCGGGCGTTGATGACGAGCGCGGTGACGATGGCGATGATGGCGGGTGCGCCCTGGCGGAGCGCCTCGACGATGGCGATCTGGCTCGCGCCTGCCGTGACGGTCGAGCTCGCGTACGGCGCGAGCCAGCCCGCGAGGCCCACCACCTGGATCAGCGCACCGAAGGCCATGCCGAAGACCACGGAGCCCGGCATCAGCGGGGCGATCGCTCGCGCGCCCGTCCAGAAGTCGGCGCGCTGCTGCGGGCCCACGCCCCAGCGAGCGGGGCGGGCGGGCGAGGTCACCTCGACAGTCTCGCACGGGGGCTCGGTGCCAGTGGAGGTGCCATTGGAACCCGGCGGGTGTCCCGACGGTGCGGGGCACGTGCGCTGCGGGGGCGTGCACGAAGTCGCGGATCAGCTCGACGTGCAGTGCGGGTGCCATGCGGGGGGCGGCAGGCGTTGCGGGAGCAGATCCGCGACTTTGTGCAGGGTCGACCGGCTGGCGCGCGGTGGGATGGCGCGGCCCGGACGTGACGAGACCCCGGCCCGCCGTGCGGCGTACCGGGGTCTCGAAGGCGTTGGGCCTTAGCGGGCCTCGAAGGTGAGGCAGTCGGCGGTGTCGAAGGACGCGCCCACCTCGATGGCCTCCGCGGTGCACGACATCTCGTCGTTGAACTTGCAGTCGGTGCGGGTGCAGGCACCCACGCCGGCGGGGCCGGCCTTGCCGCTCTTGTGGTCGGTGTCGACGAACGTCGAGCAGTGGGCGTGGTCGCCCGAGACGTTGATGGCGCCGGCGTGGCAGCCGTCGTGGTTGAAGCCGCAGGTCTCGACCGAGCAGGACGAGACGATCGGCAGGCTGATCATGGTGGCCATGGTGTCCTCCTGGGCGTCGTGGATGGCTACGCCTCGAGAATACGCCCAAGAATGCGCGTTGTCACATTCTCAAATAAAGAAACCGACGTGTTTCCTAAGGAATAAAGAAACACCATTGTTCCGCAAAGGCGAGCCTTACCGCTGATCTACCGGGCATTTTGCTCACGGCGAGGGATTTACGTCGCCCGCGTGTTCCTTTTCCACCTCAGCCCGACGCTGCGCGATGAACGCCTCGCGACGCGTGCGATACTCGGCCTCCACCACGGCGTCGTCCCAGCCGCACTCGAGCCCGTCCTTGGCGCCGAACCGCTCGAGGTGGCCCACCACGATGCCCATCGTGCGGTAGACGTGGTCCGGCTCCTCGCCGCTGATGGCGTACTCGAGCGTCGAGGGCGTCACGGTGAGTGTCGCCACCACCTCCTCGTATCGCACCACGCCGCGCCCGTCCTCGAGCGTCACCTCAAGCTTCTCGCCCAGGTGGCTGGTGAGCTGCTTGAGGTAGCGCTGCCCGCGCTCGGTGCGAGCGCGCCCCGTCACGTCGATGGTCATGGTGTCCTCCTGATCAGCGGTAGTACGCGGCGATGCGCTCGCCGTCGACCTCGTGCACGCGGAACTCCATGCCGTACACGTCCTCGAGCGCGGCCTCCGTGATGACCTCGGTGGGCGGCCCGTCCTGGACCACGGCGCCGCCGCGCATCGCGATGATCCGGTCCGAGTACACGCTCGCGTAGTTGATGTCGTGCAGCACGAGCACGATGGACTTGCCGTGGTCGTCCGCGAGGGAGCGCAGCAGCCGCATGAGCCCCGTGGCGTGCACCATGTCGAGGTTGTTGAGGGGCTCGTCGAGCAGCACGTACCGGGTGTCCTGCGCTAGCACCATCGCCACGAAGGCGCGCTGGCGCTGGCCTCCGGACAGCTGGTGGATGGGGCGGTCGGCGAGCTCCGCGAGGTCGCAGTACTCGATCGCGGAGGCGACCGCCTCGCGGCACTCCGGCGTGAGGCGTCCGTGCGAATGGGGGAAGCGTCCGAACTCGACGAGCTCGCGCACCGTGATGCGCGCGGTGAGGTGCTGGTCCTGACGCAGAATGGACAGCCGCTTCGCGACCTCGCGGGATGGCGCCGAGAACACGTCCAGGCCCTCGACGGAGACGACGCCCGCATCGGCCCCCAGGATGCGGGAAACGATCGACAGCAGCGTGGACTTGCCCGCGCCGTTGGGGCCGATGATCGACGTCACTCCCGAGTCGGGCAGCGTGAGGGACACGGCGTCGACGACGGTCGCGTCGCCGTAGGACTTGGTGACGGAGTCGATGGCGATCATGCGTGGGCCTCCCGGAGCAGCAGGACGATGAAGTAGATGCCGCCCACGACGTTGATGATCGCGCTGAGCGTGCCGTTGAAGTGCAGGACGTGCGCGAGCAGCGCCTGGCCGAGCACCAGCGCGAGCACGGAGATCAGTGCGGCGGCGGTGAGGTTGATGACGTGACGGTGGGTGCGGGTGAGCTGGTAGGCGACGTTGGCCGCGAGCAGGCCCAGGAAGGTGATGGGCCCCACGAGCGCCGTCGAGACGGACACCAGGGCCGCGACGATCAGCAGCAGGGTGGTGACCGTGCGCTGATACGGCAGCCCCAGGGTGATCGCGCGCTCGCGGCCCAGGCCGAGCACGTCGAGCCGCGGCGCCATCCAGTAGACGGCGACGATGCCCGCGCCGAGCAGCACCGCCGCGATGCCGAGCAGGCCCGTGTCGATCGCGTTGAAGCTCGCGAACAGCTGGTCCATGAGCGTGTCGAACTCGTTGGGGTTCATCACGCGGAACATGAACGAGGTGAGCGAGGAGAAGAAGGTGCCGGCGATCACGCCCACGAGCACCATCGTGTACAGCCCTCGCGTGCCGTCGCCGAGCACCCAGCGGAACAGCGCGGTCGCGGCGCCCATCATGAGCCCGGCGTTGAGCGCGAACATCGCCAGAGGGTCGATCGCCTCCGCGGTCGCCGCGCCCAGGAAGAACACGAGCGTGGTCGCCACGAGGACGTACAGCGCGTCGAAGCCCATGATCGACGGCGTGAGGATGCGGTTCTGGGTGAGCGTCTGGAACACGACGGTGGACACGGCGATGGCGATGCCCACGACGGCGAGCGCGGCGACCTGCTCGAGGCGGCGAGGGAGCGCGAAGTCCCAGTGACCGTCGACGCCCCAGGTGAGGAACAGGGCGATCGCGCCGCCGAGCGCCAGCGCGAGACCCGCGAAGAGCAGCGCGGTCCGTCGCGACGGGTGGGCGTGCTCGGACGGTGCGGAGGGCCGATGCGCGCGCTCGGGGCCGACAGGGACCGTCGCCACGGTCTCGCGGGGGCTCGTCTCGGCGGGGCTCGACGACGTGCGCTCAGGCCGCGGCATAGGTGTTCCTCCTTCGCATGATGAGGACGAGGAACACGCCGGAGCCGATCACGCCGACGATGGTGCCGACGGCGATCTCGTAGGGGTAGATGAGGGTGCGGCCGAGGATGTCGCAGGCGAGCACCAGCGCCGCGCCCGTGAGCGCGGTCGTCGGCAGCACCCGGCGCAGGTTGTCGCCGAGCATGAGCGTGACGATGTTCGGCACGATCAGCCCGAGGAAGGGGATCGCACCCACCGTCACCACGACGACGGCGGTGACCATGGCGGCGATGACGAGCCCGGTGGTCATCCAGGCGCGGTAGTTCACGCCGATGTTGGTGGCGAACTCGCGGCCCATCCCCGCCGCGGTGAAACGGTTGGCGAACAGGTAGGCGATGAGCGCGACGGCTCCGGCGAGCCACAGGGTCTCGTAGCGGCCCTGGATGACGCCGGAGAAGTCGCCGTTCATCCAGATGCTGAGCGTCTGCGTGAGGTTGAAGCGGTAGGCGATGAACTCGGCGATGGCCGCGAAGACCCCGCCCAGCACGAGCCCGACGAGCGGGACGAAGATGACGTCCTTGAACTGGATGCGCTGGATCACGCCGATGAACAGCGCCGTGCCGGCGAGCGCGAACAGCATCGCGATGACGATCTTGACCATGATCGACGAGCCGGCGAAGGAGATGGTCGCGACGAGCAGGCCGAGGCCCGCGGCGTCGACGGTGCCTGCGGTGGACGGGGCGACGAACCGGTTGCGCGCGAGGTGCTGCATGATGAGGCCGGCCACCGCGAGCGCGGCGCCCGACAGGATCAGCGCCGCGGTGCGCGGGACGCGGCTGACGGTGACCACCTGCCACGCCTCGGCGTCCGTGAAGAGCGCCCACACGTTCACGTCCGCGGCGCCCAGCAGCAGGGACACCACGGCCAGCAGCAGCACGAGCGCGGCCGCCGCCCAGGGGGCGACGGCCGCGAACGTCGTGCGTGCGGTCATGAAGGGGTCAGCCGACCAGCGAGCCGACCTCGTCGACGATGGTGCCCACCGAGGTGAGGCCGCCGTAGGACAGGTACCACTTGGCGGTGTCGACGTAGAGGATCTTGTCGTTGGTCGCGGCCGACGTGCCGGCGACGAGCTCGTTGTCGAGCACCGCCTCTGCGGCCTCTGCCTCGGTGCCGATCGCCGCGTCACGGTCGAGCACGATCAGCAGGTCCGGGTTCAGCTCGGCGATGTACTCGAACGACACGGCGTCGCCGTGGGTGTCGATCGCGACCTGCTCCGCGGCGGGCGTGACGCCCAGGAGGCCGTAGACGAAGTCGAAGCGACCCTCCTCGGCGGGGCCGTACGCGGACACCTCGCCTGCGCTGGTCATCAGCACCAGGCCGGTGCCGGCGTCGGCGGCGTCGGCCGCGACGGCCTGGACGTCGGTCGTGACCTCGGCGATGGCCGCGGCGGCCTCGTCCTCGGCTCCGAAGATCTGGCCGAGCGCCGTGGTGTTCGCGGTGAAGGTCTCCTGGAAGGCCTGCGAGCCCCAGCCGAACGACAGGTCGATGGTGGGCGCGATGGCCTCCATCTCGGGCAGCGTGGCCGCGGAGCGGCCGCCGACGATGATGAGGTCGGGCTCGAGGGCGTTGATGGCCTCGTAGTCCGGCTCGAACAGCGTGCCGGTGTTCGCGGCGCTCTCGGTGTAGCCCGCGAGGTAGTCGGGCAGCGCGTGGTGCGGGATGCCGGCGACGGCGTCGCCGGCGCCCAGCGCGTCGACGGTGTCGAGGATGCCGTGCTCGAAGATGACCACGGTCTCGGGCTGGAACGGCACGGTGGCCTCGCCCTGAGCGGTCACGACGGTGACCTCGGTCGGGGCGGCCTCGGTGGTCTCCTCGACGACCTCCGCGAGGTCCTCGGCGGCGGGCTCGGCGGTCTCCTCGGACTCGGTGTCGGAGGCGCAGGCGGCGAGCGCGAGCACCGTCACGGCGGCGAGCGCGGGCAGGCGCAGGCGGGTGGCGACAGACATGGATTCTCCAGGTGATGGTGGTGTGAAAGGACGTCGACGTCGCGCGCGGTTCGCCCTCGGCGGAACCGGCGCGAATTACGCTAGCGGAAGGTTGCTAAAAAGCCAACACCGCTGGTAGTTATCAAATCTGAGACAAACCGACGAGCGCATCGGCGCTCCGGGCGACGGCACGTCGCATGCCCAGGTGGGAACAAACCGGGGCGCGCCCGCGTCAGACACTGTGAACCTGCAACGGCGGGAGGCCGCGCAGCGCTTCGCACGAGAACACGTGGCGCCCGGTCCAGTTCCCCCCCTCAGCGGACCGGGCGTCGCGTGTTGTCGTGCCCCGTAGGCTGAGGCGTGACGAGAGGAGCGACCATGACCGCCCGCATCACCAAGTCCGACGCCGAGTGGCGAGCAGAGCTCAGCCCCGAGGAGTTCCACGTGCTGCGCGAGGCAGGCACGGAGCGCCCCTGGACCGGCGAGCTGCTCGACAACAAGCAGGACGGCGTCTACCGCTGTCGCGCGTGCGGCGCGGAGCTGTTCCGCTCGGACACCAAGTTCGACTCGCACTGCGGCTGGCCGTCGTTCTTCACCGCCGAGAACGACGCCGTCAACCTCTCGGAGGACCTCACGCTCGGCATGATCCGCACCGAGGTGCGCTGCGCGACGTGCGACTCGCACCTCGGGCACGTCTTCCCCGACGCGCCGCAGACGCCCACCGGTGACCGGTTCTGCATCAACTCGGTGTCGCTGACCTTCGAAGGCGCCGATGCGGCGGAGGGCTCGGGCGGCGACGCTCGCTCCTCGCTGGGTGCGGAGGCCGAGACCACCGAGGACCGCTGACGTGGCCGAGCCGCGCTTCCGGCGTCCCGCCATGCTCGACATGGAGGAGGCCGAGCAGATCGAGGGGGACATCGATCCCGCCGATCGCGCGCTCATCGCCCACGAGACCGCGCTCGCGCTGGTGTCGCAGGCGCGGGAGTCCTCGGACCCGACGCTGACCGCGCGCCTGGTGCGCCTGGTCGACGAGGAGGGCATCGACACCGTCGCCATGCTGTGGTCCAAGGCCGGCGCGCACACGCTGCCCGGCGCCCTGTGGCGGATCTACATGCTGCGCGAGTGGGTCAAGCACGACGCCGACGCGGTCGCCCGCTCGTACCACCACGGCGTCCACGCGGCGCACGTCCGCCACGCGATCGCCGGCGTCGAGGACCCGCCGGGACCCACCGAGGTGCGCGCGCTCGCGGACTCCGTGCTGTCGGGCGTGTTCTCGGGCGACCTCGCCGTCGCGCTCGAGCGCGCAGGAGCGTTCTGCCGCGTCGTCGCGACCGGCGCGGCGTACGAGGCCGAGTCCGACGATGGACACAACGACCGCCGGGCCCACCAGACCGCGCTGCGCGCCGCGCAGCTGCTGCGCACCGGCGAGGACCTCGAGCGCTGCGCCGCCATGTGGCGCGAGGACCGCCTGGACTGACGCACAGGCGACGGAGGCGGCCGAGCCGAGACCGCATCGGCTCCACCCACCCCCGCGAGAGTGGGCCCATTTTCATCGGCAGAGCGCCGTTCGCGATGAATGTGGGCCCATTTTCGTCGGGAAGGGCGGGGGCGTAGAGTGGTGGAGGACATCGGACTGCGGTAGCCCCGGGCTCCAACATCAGCCGCCACGAGCGGCCTTCGCGCCGACTGGCGCTCCCAGTCCGATGTCCTTCATCTCCCGGCCGTGAGGGGCCGATGCGCGGGCTGGCCTATGGGTGGACCTGCAGCAGGTGCGTCTCGATCGCGGTGACGCGGGGGCCCGACTCGGTGTCGAGGACGTGGGCGATGAGGACGCCGCCCGCGGGCAGGTACGGGTTCTTCCGCGGCAGTGCTCCGCGCGTGTACGGACGCGTCGCGGCGCGGATCATCTCGACGATGGTCGGCAGCGTCGGCCGGTGCGCGCACACCAGCTGGCCCGCGGGCTTGTCGAGGAGCTTGACGAAGGTCTTGGCGGTATCGAGCGGCTTCGCGGCGTGCCCGGGCTCCGTCAGCGGCTTGTAGGTCTTGATGTCGATGCCGGCCGCCTCGGCGTAGGGCTCGACCGTCGCCATGCACCGTCGCGCCGGCGACGACGACACCCGCCGCGCGCCGAAGGCCGCGAACAGCGGCACCAGCTGCTCCGCGCGCCGCTCGCCCGCCGCGGTGATGGGGCGGTCGATGTCCTCGCCGGACCACGCCTTCCGGCGCTTGGCGCGCGCGTGGCGCACGAGCACGAACGCGCGGGTGTCGAGGCGCTCGTTCTCGTACGCCTCGACGAGCACCTCGAGCGGCCTGAGGTCGTCGCGGAAGGTGATCTTCTTGCGCGCCTCCTCGACCGTGAGCCAGCGGGTCTTGTCGATCTCGTGCTTGGAGGCGTCCTTGACCTTGGGGCGGGCCTTGACCGGCCCTGCCGAGGTCGACGCGACGTGCGCCGCCCAGTACTTCACGACCTTGGTCTTGCCGCCCACGGGGTAGCGCAGGGTGGGCAGCGGCTGGCCGAGCACCACTTGCTTGCCCGTCTCCTCGGCGACCTCGCGGATCGCGCACGCCGGCAGGGTCTCGCCCTTGTCGAGCTTGCCCTTGGGCCACGACCAGTCGTTGTACCGGGGCCGATGCACGGCGAGCACCTGCAGCTCGCCATCGCGGATGCGCCAGACCAAGGCGCCGGCCGCGATGACGGTGCCGAGCGGGTAGCGCCTCACTTGCGCTTGGCCCTCCGCTTGGGCTGGCGCTTGATGTAGGTGGCCTGGAGGTCCTTGAGGCGGGTGCCGTCCTCGGCCGCGGCGCTGCGCGTCCACGACCCGTCCGATCCCAGCTCCCACGCGATGAAGTCGTCCGACATCGCCATCGCGATGTTGCTGAGCAGGAAGTCCTTCTGCTGGTCGGACGCGATGGAGATGAGCGTCTCGATCCGGCGGTCGAGGTTGCGGTGCATGAGATCGGCCGAGCCGATGAACACCTCGGGGTCGCCGCCGTTGCCGAAGGCGTAGACCCGCGAGTGCTCGAGGAACCGGCCGAGGATCGAGCGGACCCTGATGTTCTCGCTGAGCCCCTCGACCCCGGGTCGCAGCGCGCAGATGCCGCGGACCACGAGGTCGACCTTCACGCCGGCCTGCGACGCGCGGTACAGGGCGTCGATGGTCTTCTCGTCGACCACCGAGTTGACCTTGATCCGCACCCACGCGTCCTCGCCGGCTCGCGCCCGCTCGGCCTCGGCGTCGATGCGCTGGATGAGGCCCAGGCGCACCCCGGTGGGGGCGACGATGAGGCGACGGAAGCGCGCCTTGGGCGCGTACCCGGAGAGCTGGTTGAACAGCTTCGTGAGGTCGGCGCCCACGGCGTCGTCCCTGGTGAGCAGGCCGTAGTCCTCGTACAGGCGCGCGGTCTTGGGGTGGTAGTTGCCGGTGCCGACGTGGCAGTACCGGACCAGCCCCTCGTCCTCCTGGCGCACCACGAGCGAGAGCTTGCAGTGCGTCTTGAGGCCCACGAGGCCGTAGACGACGTGCACTCCGGCCTTCTCCAGCTTGCGCGCCCACGAGATGTTCTGCTGCTCGTCGAAGCGGGCCTTGATCTCGACCAGCGCCAGGACCTGCTTGCCGTTGCGGGCCGCCTCGATGAGGGCGTCCACGATGGGGCTGTCGCCCGAGGTGCGGTAGAGGGTCTGCTTGATCGCGAGCACGCGCGGGTCGACCGCGGCCTGCGCGAGGAAGGCCTGCACGGAGGTCGAGAAGGAGTCGTACGGGTGGTGCAGCAGGATGTCGCCGCGACGGATCGCGTCGAACACGTTCTGCTCGTCCGCGGTCTCGACGGGCGCGAGCTGGTGGTGCGTCGTCGGGCGGAACGCCGGGAACTGGAGCCGCGGACGGTCGAGGTCGGCGATGACGTTGAGGCCGGTGAGGTCCAGCGGCGCGGGCAGGTGGAACACGTCGTGCTCGGTGATGCCGAGCTCGCGCACCAGCAGGTCGCGCACGTTGCTGGGCAGGTCCTGCGCCACCTCGAGGCGGACCGCGGGCCCGAAGCGGCGCCGCAGCAGCTCGCGC
Source organism: Demequina sp. NBRC 110056 (assembly GCF_002090155.1). Lineage (GTDB taxonomy): Bacteria > Actinomycetota > Actinomycetes > Actinomycetales > Demequinaceae > Demequina. The sequence goes on from NZ_BBRM01000003.1 coordinate 211,838, forward strand.
TCCATGGCCTTGAGGAGGTTCTCGGCGTCGTCCTCCTCGACCTCCACGTCCTCGTTGCGGGTGACGCGGAAGGTGTAGCTCGACAGCACCTCCATGCCGGGGAACAGGTAGTCGAGGTGCTCGGCGATGACGTCCTCGAGCGGCACGAAGCTGCGGGGCTCGTCGGACAGCGCCGAGGCGTCCGTCACCTGGGCGGCGTGACCGGCCGAGTCGACGGACAGGAACCGGGGAAGGGTCTCGGGCACCTTGACGCGGGCGAAGAACTGCTTGCCGGTGTCGGGGTCGCGCAGCTCCACGGCGAGGTTGAGGGACAGGCCCGAGATGTAGGGGAAGGGGTGCGCCGGGTCGACGGCGAGCGGAGTCAGCACCGGGAAGATGTCGGAGCGGTACAGCTTGCGCAGTCGCTCGCGCTCGTCCTCCTCGAGGTCCGTGATGTGGACCAGGTGGATGCCCTGCTCCTGCAGCTGCGGACGGACCGAGTCCTCGAACACGTCCGCGTGACGATCCATGAGCTGGTGGGCGCGATCGGTGAGGGCCTCGACCAGGCGCGTGGGGCTCATGCCCGTCGCGCTCGGGACGGCGAAGCCCGCGGCGATGCGGCGCTTGAGGCCGGCGACGCGGACCATGAAGAACTCGTCGAGGTTCGACGCGAAGATCGCGAGGAACCGCGCGCGCTCGAGCAGCGGCGTCTCCTCGTCCTCGGCGAGCTCCAGCACGCGCTCGTTGAACGCGAGCCAGGACAGCTCGCGGTCGAGGTAGCGGTCCTCGGGCAGCGGCTCGTCCGACGGGTCCTCGTCGTCGTGGTGGTCCTCGAACGGAGGCGTCTGCACGCTCAGCTCCTGGGCGATCGCGCTCGGCGCGGCAGGCTCGTCGGCCGCCGGCAGGGGAGCGGGCTCGGTGCGGTCGAGATCGTCGGTGGTCACGCTGTCGGTGCTGGTGCCCTCGTGCATGTGCCCATCGTGGCACGCGCGCGCGGGTGCGACCACCCCTCAGGATCGTCCGCGTGGATGATGGACGCGCCACGAAGTTTCAGTTAGAACTGAAATGTGACCGACGACGACACCGCCCGCAGCGCCGATGCGCGGGCTGGCTACGCAGCCCAGGTCTCCCAGTACTGGGAGACGGGTGGGCTGACGCGCGCGGCTGGAAGCATCCTCGGCCACCTCATGGTGTGCGAGCCCGCGGCCCAGACCCAGGCCACCCTCGCATCGGCCCTCCACCTGTCCGCCGGCTCCGTCTCCACTCAGCTGAGGACCCTCACGGCGGTGGGCATGGTGGAGCGCGTGCGCCCGCCGGGCGAGCGCGCCTACCACTACCAGCTCCCGCAGGACATGTGGGTGCGGATCCTCGGAACGGAGGACCAGCGCATCGCGGGCCTGCGCGCGCTGGCCGACGCCGGGATGGCGGCGCTGCCCGCCACCCGGCCCGACCGCATCACGTCGCTGGACCAGATGGTCCGGTTCTTCGAGGGCGAATGGCCGCGCATCGCCGCCCGCCTCGACGAGTTCCTACGAAAGGAGGGGACATGACCGACACCCCCGCCATCGAGGTCGACCACCTCACCAAGACCTTCGGCTCCTTCACGGCCGTCGACGACGTCAGCTTCGCGATCGAACCCGGCGAGATCTTCGGCTTCCTGGGGCCCAACGGCGCCGGGAAGTCCACGACGATCCGCTCGATCCTCGACCTCATCCGGCCGACCTCGGGCGCGTGCCGCGTGCTCGGGCTCGACTCCCGGCGCGACGCCGTCGAGATCCACCGGCGCATCGGCTTCCTGCCCGCCGACCTCGCGCTCTACCCCAACCTCACGGGGCGACAGACGCTCGAGTACCTGGGCAACCTGCGCGGCGGCGTCGACTGGGCGCGCGTGAGCGCGCTGACCGAGCGCCTCGACGCCGACCTGTCGAAGAAGGTGGGCGAGTACTCGTCGGGCAACCGCCAGAAGCTCGGCATCATCCAGGCGTTCATGCACGCGCCCGAGGTGGTCATCCTCGACGAGCCGATCACCGGCCTCGACCCGCTCGTCCAGCTCGAGTTCCACGGCATGCTGCGCGAGATGGCGGACGCCGGCGGGACGGTGTTCCTGTCGTCGCACACCATCAGCGAGGTCGAGCGGGTCGCGGACCGCGTCGCGTTCATCCGGCGCGGCCACCTCATCGCCATCGAGCGCATGAGCGAGCTGCAGGACAAGGCCCTGCGGCGCATCACGCTCGAGTTCGGCGCACCCGTCGCCGCCGGCGCCTTCGACGGAGTCGAGGGCGTCCACGAGGTGACCGTCGAGGGTGCCACCGTGACCGCGCAGTTCGAGGGCTCGATGGCCCCGCTGCTGACGGTCGCGACCGCGCACGACGTGCTGTCGGTGTCCTCCGCGAGCGTCGACCTCGACGAGATCTTCCTCGAGTTCTACCGCGACGAGGTGGTGGCCGCAGGCGACGACCCCGACGAGCCGGGTGACCGTGAGTCGGGGCCCCGCCAGTCGGGCACGCGCGAGCCCGGCGCGGGCGAGCTCGGGCCCGCGGCGGCGTCGGAGCTCGCGTGATGCTCCGCTCGGTCTACCTCAAGTCGATCCGTGACCGGTGGCTCGGCGCGATGCTCGGCGTCGTGGCGCTGTTCGCGGTCGCGTGGATGGGCATCTGGTCCTTCGCGGGGATGGGGGATGAGGCGCTCGCGTTCATCGACGCGATGCCCCCGGCGTACCTGTCGCTCACGGGCATCTCCGCCGACGCCGGCGTCGCCGGGATGATGCTGTCGAACATGTTCACCTTCATGGGCCCGTTCGTCATCGCCGGGATCGGGGTGTCCATGGGCGCCGCGGCCATCGCCGGCGAGGAGGCCGCTGGCACCATGAACGTGCTCGGCGCGGCCCCGCGGTCGCGGTCGCGGCTGCTGCGCTCGAAGGCGCTCGCGATCGTCTCGATCGTCGTGGGTGCAGGCGTGCTCGCGTCGGTGTCCTACGTGCTCGCGGCTGCCGTGTCGAGCGAGTCGATCACCGCGCTGAACCTCGCCGCCGCGACCGTCCACATGCTCGCGGTGTGCCTGCTGTTCGCTGCCGTCGCGCTCGCGGTCGGCGCGTGGACGGGCAACCGTGCGCTCGCCTCCGGGACGGGTGTGGGTCTGATCGCCGTGTCGTTCCTCGCGTCGGGGCTGCTGCCGCTGGTCGAGGGCTTCGAGGACTGGGCCAAGGTGTCGCCCTGGTACTGGATCGACGGGACCGACCCGCTCACCACCGGGGTGGACTGGACGCCCGTGGTGATCATCCTCGCCGCTGCGGCGGCCGTCGGCGCTCTTGGCTGGTGGGGTCTGCGCCGGCGCGACCTCGGCTCGGGCCTGGCGCGGGTGCCGATGCTCGAGCGGCTTCGCTCCGACCCGCGTCTGGGCCGCGCGGTGGCGATGCTGTCGGGCCGCGGCTCCACGCGCGGCGTGGCCTCGCGGGCGCTCACCGACCTGCGCCCGATCCTCATCGTCGCCTGCTCGTTCGCCGCGTTCCAGGCGATCGTGCTCGGCCTGCTCTTCAACGCGATCTCCGCGGACATCGGCCCGTTCGTGGAGGCGATGCCGGAGTCGATCCTCGCGATGGTGGGCTTCGCGGACTTTTCGACCCCCGAGGGCTGGTACTACGGCGAGGCGCTGTCGATCGTCGCGCCCGTGGTGGTGTCCATCGTCGCCATCACCGCGGGCGCCGCGCTCGCCCGCGAGGAGCGCGACCGGACGGCGTCGGTGCTGCTGACCCTGCCGATCTCGCGGACCTCCGTGGCGTGGCGCAAGGCGCTCGCGATCCTCACCGGGTCGCTGGTGGTGGGAGCGGTGGTCTCGCTGTCGATCCTTGCCGGCAACGCGCTCGCGGGCCTCGGCATGGACCCGTGGCACATCCTGTCGGCGGGCGTGCTGCTCGCGGGTCTCGGACTGGTGCTCGGGGGAGCCGCGTTCCTCGCGGGAGGGCTCACCGGGAGGCACTCGCTCGCGGTGGGCGTCGGCACCGGCGTGGCGGTGGTCGGCTGGGGCATCAACAGCTTCGTGCCGGTGAACCCCGACCTCGCCCACTGGGCCCAGGTCTCGCCGTTCTACTACTACACCGACGGCAACCCGCTCGAGATCGGGATGACGTGGTGGCACCTCGGCGTGCTCGTGGGAGTGGGCGCCGTGCTGATCGCCGCGGGTGCGGCCGCGTATCGGGCGCGAGACCTGCGCGGATAGGCGGGTCGTCGCGGCGCAGCGCTTACGCTGGCCCGATGGTGCGACGGGCATGGGAGCGGCTTCCGCCGCTCGCGCGCGCCCTGGTGCCGGGCCTGATCGTGGCCGGGCTCGGCGCGTGGTGGTTCCTCGAGATCCTCGACGAGGTCATCGAGCGGGACACGTTCGAGAAGATCGACCAGCCGCTGCTCGAGTGGTTCGCCGCCCACCGCACCCCCTGGCTGACGTCCGTGATGACGGGCATCACCACCCTCTTCGGGCCCGTGGTGCTGCCCATCCTCGTCGGCGTGGGTTCGCTCGTGTGGTGGCGGCGCACCGGCTCGTGGCGCGACCCCGCTCTGCTCGTGGCGGCGATGGTGGTGTCCACCGGGATCTCGGTGCTGGTGAAGGCGACGGTGGCTCGCGACCGGCCCGCGGACGAGTTCCAGACCGTGCCGGGCGTCGAGGAGTCGTTCTCCTTCCCGTCCGGGCACTCGACGGGCACCGCGACCCTGGTGCTGACGTTGGCGTACCTGCTGTGGCGTCGGCGGCGCGGCAAGCGGGCCTTCGCGGCGTGGGCGGTCGGCTCGGTGGCTCTCATCGCGCTCGTCGCCACGACCCGGATGTACCTGGGCTATCACTTCCTGTCGGACGTCCTCGCGGGCGCATGCCTGGGCCTGTTCACGCTCGGCCTGGTGATCTGCGCCGACCGCTGGCTCGACCTGCGGAAGGCCCGGTCGGCCTCCGTGCCGTAGCCCTCCCTACCTGACCCTTCCGTCCCTGAGCCCTCCCTGCCGTCGCCCCCGCGCTCGCTTTCCCTGCCTTGGCGCGGTGATGGTGGGCCAGTGTCGGGATCGGACGCGCGGTGTCACCGGATGGTGGATGAGCGTCGTTCCTAGGCCTCATCCCCTGTGACCGGTAGGTTGCCGGGCATGAGGGCAGCGGGGTGGATCGTGTCCGGCGTCGGCGCAGCCGTCGGACTTCTGGTGGTGGCGTACGCGCTCGTCGTCGCGGAGTTCGCCAGCACGGCGGAGACCAGCGCGCTGGGCGATCAGGCGCGGATGGTCCTCGTCGGCCTCGGCATCGTCGCGGTAACGCTCGCGGTCGGCGCCGGCCTGCGCCGCGGCTACCGCTGGACGACCTACGTGTTCGTGGTCCTCGGCGCCTTCCTGCTCATCGGCGGAGTCTGGTGGGCCGTGGGCGAGCTGATCGGCTGACCCGGCCCGCGCATCGGCCCGCCGTTCCCGGTCACGAAAGTGGACCCACTTTCCATTCGAAGGGGCCGTGCCCGGTGAAAGTGGACCCACTTTCGTTGGTGACGGCAGGCTCGTCGTGGGTCGCGGGCGCTCGTCAGGCGGCTCGCTCCCGGACCACCTTCGCGATGTCGACCTTCTTGATCTGTCGCGACGCCGGCCACTGCGAGATGAGCGCGGCCAGCAGCACGCCCACGGCCGCGGCGGGCAGCGTCCACCACGCCCACCGCAGCTCGAGGGTGAACAGGTCGTCGTTGAAGGTCTGCAGGAACGCCGCCGCGGACCAGATGCCGAGCACCAGCCCCACCGGGATCGCCACGATCGTCGCGAGCATGTTCTCGGTCGCGATGGCGCCTGCGACCTTGCGCAGCGGCGCGCCCGCGGCCCGCAGGGTCGCCAGCTCGCCGGTGCGCTCGACCACGTTGACCGCCATCGTCACGTACATGACGGCGAGCGCGAGCACGATCCCCAGCACGATCATCACGCCGATGAACACCCAGAACAGCCCCAGGTAGTCGTCGATGGTCGCGATGATGGCGCGCGAGTCCTGGTAGGCCACGACGCCGTCGATCTGCGTGATGGTGGTCCGCAGCTCGTCGCGGTCGGCGCCGTCGTCGAAGGCCAGGGCGAACGTGTCCACCCCGGCGTCGGGCAGGGCCGATGCGGCCACGTCGTTGGTGGCGTACACGGCCGTCCCGATGGGCTCGTCGAGGAACGCGGCGATCGTCACGTCCGTGTCGCCAGCCTCCGCGTGCAGGGTGATGGTGTCTCCGGCCCCGACGTCGAGCAGGTCGCCGATCGAGTGGCCCGCGAGCACGCCGCCATCGGGAAGCGACACGGGCTCCCCGTCCATCCCGATGAACCCGTGCATCTCGGTGTCGGGCTCGAAGCCGTGCAGCACGGTCGCATACGAGTCGTCGTCGCCCACCACCGTCACCTGACCCAGGCTCGTCGTCTCGACGGCGGCGACGCCGTCGACCCCAGCCAGCGCATCGGCGCCCACCGAGCCCGACTGCGTGACGACCGTGCCGTCCTCGAGGTTGACGTCCTTGTACTGGATGTCGATGGCCTGCATGATCGACGTCATCATGCCCACCGAGGTGAGGACCATGACCAGGGCGAGCACCGTGCCGAGCATGGTGGCGAAGGTGCGGCGCTTGGAGCGCACGAGGTCGCGCAGTGCCATGCGCGCGGAGGCGTGCAGCCAGGTCTGACGCGCGACGAACGCGCTCCACGCGCCCGGCGGCTTGGCCGAGCCTTGGGTGCGCATCGCCGCGGCGGGGGCGGTCCGGGAGGCCGTCACCGCGGGTCCGAGCGCGCCGAGCACGCCCACGATCGCGCCGAAGCACAGCCCCGCGGCGATCATCCACGGGTAGTTCTTGATCACCGTGTCGGGGACGCCGATGAACCCGGTGTACGCGGTGGTGATCGCAGAGTTGGCCAGCACGCCGAGCGCGACGCCCAGCACCGAGCCGAGCAGCCCGATCCAGAAGCCCTGGCCCAGGTAATGGCGCAGCACCCTGCCGCGCCGGGCTCCCGCGGCCATGAGTGTGCCGATGACCGGCTTCTCCTGCAGGATGCGGCGCGTGAGGAGCACCCACGCCGCGACGCCCGCGGCGAGCAGGAACAGCGCGGGGAAGGCGACGGACATCTGGTCGAAGCCCTGGAGGTCCTCGGACAGGGTCGCGTTCGAGGGCTGGTCGTCCTGGGTCATGACGGACGATGCGCCCGCATCGGTCATCGCGGCGCTCACCCCGTCTCGGGTCGCGTCGGACGCACCGTCCGGCAGGAGGGCTAGGACCTGGTTGGCGGGCGCGCCGAACCAATCGGCGACCGCCTCGGTGGGCGCGAACACGACGGCGAACGAGTGCGGGTCGGACAGGATGTCCTGGCGCGAGCGCGCGGGCCACAGGTATTCGGGCGAGTCCACGACGCCCTGGACGGTCACCGTCTCCCAGTCGTTCACGCCGTAGATCTGCACGGTGTCGCCGGGGCCGATGTCGAAGGTGTCCGCGGCGTGGGTCTCGAGCAGCACCTGGTCGGTCGCGCCGTCGTCGAGGTAGGAGCCGTCGATCACGTCGACGTCGTCGACGGCCGGGTGCGCGTCGCTGGGGATCGAGATGACGCGGCCCAGCAGCTTGGTCTCCTCGATCAGCATCGGAGGGTCGAGCTGCGTGCGGGTGATGGCGTCGGTCGCTCCGGCGTCGAGAGCTGCCTGCGCGATGGCGTCCGTGTCGCCGCCGCTCGCGACGAGGTCCGCGAACGCGAGCCGGTCGTAGGTCGCGTCGTAGGACGCGGACAGGTTCTGGAAGGCGCCGGCAGTCGCGATGTACATCATCACGCCCAGCGCGATGGTGATCGCGACGGCGATGACCTGCGCCTTCTGGCGGCCCAGGTCTCTGATGGTCTTGTGGGTGCGCGCCTGCATGCGGCTCACCAGGTGACGTCCGCCGCGGCGGCCGGGTTCGCGTTGGTCTCGTCCGACTCGATGCGGCCGTCGACGAGCGTGAGGACGCGGTTGGCGATCTGCGCCACGGAAGCGTTGTGCGTCACGATGATGACCGTGCGGCCCTGGGCGTTGAGGTCCTGGAGCAGTCCGAGGATCTGGCGGCCCGTGGGCAGGTCGAGCGCGCCCGTGGGCTCGTCGGCGAACAGGATGTCGGGGTCGGTCGCGAGGGCGCGCGCCACCGCGACGCGCTGCTGCTGGCCTCCGCTCAGCTGCGCGGGGAAGTTGTCCATGCGATCGCCGAGGCCGACGGCGTCGAGCAGGGATGGCACCCGCTCCTTCGAGCCGCGCCCGGTCATCTCGATGATCACCTCGACGTTCTCGCGCGCCGTGAGCGTCGGGATGAGGTTGAAGAACTGGAAGATGAAGCCCACGTGGTCGCGGCGGAAGTCGCTCAGGCGCCCCGGGTCCTTCGTCGAGATGTCCTCGCCGGCGACCTCGACGGTGCCGCCCGAGGCCTGGTCGATCCCGCCGATGATGTTGCACAGCGTGGTCTTGCCCGAGCCCGACGGCCCGAGCACGACGACGAGCTCTCCCGAGGCGATCTCGAGGTCGATGCCCTTGAGCGCCTCGACGGCGGCGTCGCCCTCCCCGAACACGCGGGCGAGGCCGACGGTGCGGACGGACCTCTGGGTCTCGGTGGCGGTGGCGGTCATGCGGGCTCCTTTCGGAAGACGCCGTCGGTGTAGGCGTCGAGGACGTCGGCGGACCAGCGGTGCAGCCCGTCGTGGGTGAGGGGGTCGACGCCCGTGGCGCGGGCGATGTGGTCGTGGAGCAGGATCATGGCGAGGTCGTTGACCATGAGGAACGCGGCACGAACCTCGGGGTCGGCCGATGCGCGTGCCAGGCCCGCGCCCTCCATCGCCTTCAGGGCGGAGCGGCTCGCGTCGAGCCAGCGCGCGAAGATCTCGTGCCCGGCGGGGTCGCCCTCGAGGAGCAGGCGGCGCAGGTAGGCCGGGATGGGGGAGCCGGGCGGGAGGCCGTCGAGGAGCAGCTGGACGAACCCGGCGCTCAGCACGTTGGTGCCGTCGTGCTCGTGCTCCCGGACCGTCAGCGCCTCCACCGCCTCGGCCTCGCCGAGCGACGCGAACACGGCCGCGACGTGCTCGTCGACCGCCGTCTTCAGCCCGGCCTTGGAGCCGAAGTGGTGCATGACGAGCGCGGGCGACACCTCTGCCTTCGCGGCGATGTCGCGCACGGAGGTGGCGTCGGAGCCGTGGTCGGCGAACAGCCGCAGCGCCGCGGCGACGAGGGCGTCGCGTCCGGCGGCAGGGGCGGCGCTGTGTTCGGCGGCCATGGCGCCACCATACTGAACAAACGTTCAGTCCGCGCGGCGAGTTGCCACACCGCGGTGCCGACCGCGATGCTGATCCCGCACAGAAGGGGGGACGCGCCGTGGCGGACCAGGATGAACGGGCGTCTCACGCCCGCGACGGGGCGAGCGATGAGGTCGCCCCGATCGGCGCATCGGCGCTGCCCGTCCCCGACCGCACGGCAGGAAGCGGAACGGCCATCGTCGTCATGGTGGTGCTCGCAGCGGTGGCCGCATCGGCCCTCGTGTTGGGCGGGTGGCTGCTGTGGCGCAACCTCTCCGATGCTGAGGTGAGCTGGGGTCAATCCGGCCCCGGCGACGGCGGCGACTCCACGGAGGTCGAGGCCGTCCCCGCCGCCGAGCTGCCGACGGAGCTCACGGACGAGACGCTCCTGACCGCGCTGCCCGGCGAGACCTTCGAGGGCACCTACGACACGCTCGTCGTCGGTCAGGACCTCGCGCCGGGCATCTACATCGCGCCCAGCGCCACGCCGTCGACGGACGAGGAGTGGGCCTGCGACTGGTGGGTCACGCCGTACCCCGGCGATGCGCCGACGTACGAGTCCTACGGCGTCCTGCGGCACGGCTCGGCGATGCTGCTCGCGCCGCCCGGGTACGTCGTCAGCACCTCGTCGGCATGCGGCACCTGGGAGGCGATCGACCCCGACGGAGCCTTCGTGGGCGCGACGGCCGAGGTCATCGAGGACGGCCAGCACTACGTCGGCCGCGACGTCGTCTCCGGGACCTACCTGGTCGAGCCGTCGAACGGCCCCATCGTCTGCACGGTCGAGGTCGCCGAGCACTTCGGCTTCATGGGCGAGGACGTGCTGCCGGAGTTCCTCTGGATGGACACCGGCAGCGCCCTCATCGAGCTCGAGGACGGCGATCGCGTCGAGGCGCGCGACTGCGACCCGCTCACGCTGGTGGACCCGCAGGCGCTCGTCGCGGACGGCTTCGGCGCGACCACCGCCGACGAGGGCGAGTGGCTCGTCGGCGTCGACGTCGCCGCTGGCACCTGGACGGGGCCGGACCTCGACTCCGAGGGCGACTACTGCACCGCGATGGTGCTCGAGCGCGACGCCGACGAGGTGCTCGCGTCGGCGGACTACGGCTGGGGTGAGACGCCGGACTTCGTGCACGTCGAGCCCGGCCAGGTGCTCAAGGTCTACGGCTGCGACGGCTGGGTGCGAACCGGCGACTGAAGCGCGGAATCAGCGCGACCCCGCGTGTGGTCAGTCGCTGTCGGCCTTGCCCGACTCGAGGCCCTCGCTGATCGCGTCCATGACCGACGAGTCGGCGAGCGTCGTCACGTCGCCCACCGGGCGGTGCTCGGCCACGTCGCGCAGGAGGCGGCGCATGATCTTGCCCGAGCGGGTCTTGGGGACCTCCGACACCACGAGGATCGTGCGCGGCGTCGCGAGCGGGCCGATCTCCTTGCGGACCTGCTTGCGCAGCTCCACCGCCACCTCGTGGCCGGACGCGGAGGCGCCCTCGTCGTCGGACTTCACCACGACGAACGCGACGACGGCCTGGCCGGTGGTCTCGTCGGCGGCGCCCACGACCGCGGCCTCGGCGACCCAGTGGTGCGAGACCAGGGCGTTCTCGATCTCGGTGGTCGACAGGCGGTGGCCGGAGACGTTCATCACGTCGTCGACGCGGCCCAACAGCCAGATGTCGCCGTCCTCGTCGCGCTTGGCGCCATCGCCCGCGAAGTAGCGGCCGGGGAAGCGCTCCCAGTACGTCGACCGGAACCGCTCCTCGTCGCCCCAGATCCCGCGCAGCATCGACGGCCACGGCTCCGAGGCCACCAGGTAGCCGCCCTCGCCGGGACCGAGCGAGCGGCCCTCATCATCGATGACGTCGATCGCGACGCCGGGCAGCGCGGCCTGCGTCGAACCGGGCTTGGTGTGCGTCACGCCGGGCAGCGGCGACAGCATGATCGAGCCGGTCTCGGTCTGCCACCAGGTGTCGACGATGGGGCAGCGGTCGCCGCCGATCACGCGGCGGTACCAGAGCCACGCGGCCGGGTTGATGGGCTCGCCCACCGAGCCGAGCAGGCGCAGCGAGGACAGGTCGTACTCGGCCGGGATGGCCTCGCCCCACTTCATGAACGTGCGGATCGCGGTGGGCGCGGTGTAGAAGATGGTGACCTTGTACTTCTGGATGATCTCCCACCAGCGTCCCTGGTGCGGGGCGTTCGGGACGCCCTCGTAGAGCACCTGGGTCGCGCCGTTGATCATGGGCCCGTAGACGATGTACGAGTGCCCGGTGATCCAGCCGACGTCGGCGGAGCACCAGTACACGTCCTCCTCGGGCTTGATGTCGAAGACCCAGCGGTGCGAGCTCGAGGCTCCGGTGAGGTAGCCGCCGGTGGTGTGGAACAGGCCCTTGGGCTTCCCGGTGGTGCCGGACGTGTAGAGGATGAACAGCGGGTGCTCGGCCTCGACCATCACGGGCTCGTGGGTGTCCGCGGCGGGCTCCACAACGTCGTGCCACCACAGGTCGCGGCCCTCGGTCCACGCCGTGTCCTGCCCGGTGCGGCGGACCGTCAGCACGTGCTCGACCGACTGCGCCGGCGACGGGTGCGACTCGGACGGCGCGAGCGCCTCGTCCACGAGGGGCTTGAGGGCGAGGTGCGCGCCGCGGCGGTTGCCGCCATCCGCGGTGATGACGAGCTTCGCCTCGGCGTCGTCAATGCGCTGGCGCAGGCTCTCGGCGGAGAAGCCGCCGAACACGACGGAGTGGATCGCGCCGATGCGCGCGCAGGCCAGCATCGAGATCACGGCCTCGGGGATCTGGGGGAGGTAGATCGCGACGCGGTCGCCCTTGGTCACGCCGAGGCTCGCGAGGCCATTGGCGGCCTTCGACACCTCGCGCTGCATGTCCGCGTAGGTGAGGGTGCGGGTGTCGCCGGGCTCGCCCTCGAAGTGGAAGGCGACGCGGTCGCCCCGACCCTCCCGGACGTGGCGGTCCACGGCGTTGTCGCAGGCGTTCAGGGTGCCGTCGGCGAACCACCGCGCGTGGGGCGCGTCGGACCAGTCGAGGACCTCGGTGAACGGGGTGTCCCAGTGGAGCTGGCGGGCCTGCTCCGCCCAGTAGCCGAGGCGGTCCTCGGAGGCCTGTGAGTACAGGTCTGCCTGGGCATTCGCCCGCGCGGCGAAGTCTGCGGGCGGCGCGAAGGTGGCGTGCTCGGGGTGGGCGGGGGACTGTGTCTGGACGTCGTTGACCATGCGCGTCAGGCTAATGGGACTTTGGTCCTGGGCCAACAGTTTGTAAGGGTGCCTGGTAGAGAGCCGATGCGCGGGCTGGGTTGGCATGTGACGATGGGGTCATGAGCACTGACAGGAGCCAGGGAGAGCAGCCCACGACGGGCGCGACGGACCCCGAGGACACCCACCCCGCCAAGGAGGAGGCGACCGAGAAGCCGGTGCCCCACGGCGACGGGGAGCCGCGCGAGACGGACGACCAGGAGACCCCGAGCGACTGACGCGAACCCGGCGGGCGCATCGGCCCGCTCCCCACGAAGAATTTGGGCCCACTTTCGTCGCCTAGGGGCGCAGAAGGTGAAAGTGGGCCCACTTTCGTGGAGGGTGGGCGGGAGCTGTCGACGCGCGCCGCGGGGCCCGACGTGTGACCATGGGCGCATGAGTGCTGAAGGATTCGACTACCGGACCCGCACCAACGGCGAGGTCGCCATCTTCCACCACGGCAAGCTCGCCAAGATGATGCGGGACGCCGAGGCCCAGAAGTTCCTCGACGCGATCAAGGGCGGCGACGCCCAGGAGGTCATGGCGGCCGCGGTGGGCAACGACGGCCAGATGGCGCGACCGGGATCGCAGGCGACCTCCTCGACGTCGCTGCACGGCAACGGCGAGGCGCACCCGCACCAGGAGTTCCGCCGCAAGAGCGGCTGACCGGGCCCCTACTCGATGGTGAAGGTCGCGGCCTCGGAGATCGCGATCGCGGGCGCCGCGTCCACCACGTAGTACTCGGGGACCTCCCGCGTGAGGAGCTCCGTGAGCACGTCCTGGGGGACGTCGCACAGCAGCTCGGTGCCGCCGCCGGGGGTGTCGGACTCGTGGCAGTACGGCTCGAGCTCGGCGCTGTCGGCCAGCGGGGAGTACCCGGCCGTGTACTGCAGGTAGGCGAGGTCGGTGTAGCCCTCCTCGACCAGCGCGCGGGCGGCCGCGGCGGACTCGCCCATGATCACCGGGGTCCAGGCGTAGACCTTGTACTCGCCGGCCGGCAGATCGGCGTGCTCGGCCTCGAACGCGGCGGCCTCGGCCTGGCGCTCGGCGACCTCGTCGTCGCTCGCGGCGGACCAGTCGAAGTCGTCCCAGAACGATGACAGCTGCGCGGACACGTCGCACAGCGACGCCCCGGCGAAGCTCACCGGCTCGGACGCGGGCTCGCCCTCGGGCGAGGCGACGGAGTACTCGGGCACGAACTCGCTGGCCCAGTCGGGCGTGACGACCACGCCGTCACGGGTGACGATGAGCTGCCCTTCCTGCGCGAGGAAGGCCGTCGCCTGGTCCGCGTCCGTCACGTAGGACACGGTGGCCGATGCGCTCGTGCCGTCGGTCTCGACCGTCACCTGGGGGGACACGCCGTTGGCGGTGGAGGGCTCGGACGTCCACTCCTCGCCGCACACCGGAGGAGTGAAGAGCCCGCCGGCCTCGGCCTCGATCTCGTCGACGGCGAAGGTCACGGCGACGGTCGCGCCGGTCGCCGCCGGTGTGGCGGACGGGTCGCCCGCGGCCTCGCTCTCCGGCTGCACCAGGAGCTTGACGCCGTACCATCCCACCGCGGCGGACAGGCCCGCGATCGCTATCGCGCCCACGGCCATGAGCCCCTTGTTCATCGCGCCGTCGTATCCTTCCGGCGCAGGCTCGCGCCACCGTGAATCTTCGTGATTGAGGCTCAATGGTACGGCCTCGAATCTGACGAATCGATAGCCCGCGCGAAGGATTGCGCGCCGTGCCTGGTCAGGGGCATCCCCTGTGAGCAAGCCGTCACGCCGCGGGTGCTCCGACGGGTGCGGCAGGGCGTTCGGGGATCCCGTCCGGCGACGGTTGCCACGCCTGGATGGTCCACCCGATCGCGATGCCGAGCGCGAGCGCCGCCGCCGCGGCGACGCCGGTGAGGGCTCGTCCCATGGCCTCCCCGTTCCCTGAGTCGTGTCGCGCACCAGCAGCGCCGATGCGCCCTCACCAGACTCAACGTGCGGGAGGGGGCGAAGGGTTGGGTCGGGCTACGCCATCCATCGGGGGCTACGACATCGAGTGGATCGCGAGCGGGCCGGGCACCACCCGCCGACCCTCGCGGTCGGTGATCGCCGCATCCTCGACGATCGCACCTGACTGGACGGCGGCGGGCGCCTCCCCGTCGCACCAGTGGATCGTCGACGTCTCCAGCGCCCAGGGCTTGGGCCCGACGTAGCGGATCACGTCGAGCTCGGTCCCGCCGACGCTGACGACGTCCGTCCAGCCCACGACCGTCTCGACGTAGACGGTGGTGGAGGCGTCGACCTCGACCTCGGAGCCCGACAGCAGCCAGAGTCGGCCGGCCTCGGGCAGCTCGACCCTGATCTCCGACCACGCCCCGGTGGTGCGCGGCCAGACCGCGGCCGTGATGGTGTCGCCGGTCTCCAGCGTGGCGAGGCTGTCCTCGACGTCGATGCTCAGCTCGTTCGACTCGACCCACCCGTACTCGGCGCCGCACTCGGGGACGGCGCCCGCGACGAGGGGCTGCGGCTGGTCCTCGGGCGACACGTAGGGGACGTACTCGCCGACGGTCACCGTCACGGGCTCGGACACGAGCGTCACGTCCAGCTCCTCGGAGAACAGGTGCGCGTCGAAGGGGACCGTGATGGTGCCCGCCTCCCGGTCGATCGTGGTGCCCGGCACGGCGCTCGGGTCGCACACCAACGGTGCGGGTCCTCCCCAGGTGTCCCCGTACTGCTCGCACTCGTACGAGCCAGGCTGCAGGGCGCGCCAGTCCCCGGAGGTGATCATGCGGTTGGACCCGTTGAGGTCGTAGATCGCGGCCTGCTCGGGGGAGGCGGTCACCCGCGTGACGACGTAGAGGTCGTAGTCCCCGCCGGCGAGCGGTTCGTATCGCGCGGAGTCGGCGCAGTCGAACGCGTAGCCGAACCACGGGAGGTACTCGGCGGTGTTCCACCCCTGCGAGATCGTGCGCCACTCGACCGAGCCGCCGAACCCGTCGTACCCCACCACCACGCCGTCGCGGACGAGCACCGCGACGGGCGACTGCACGAACGCGTGGGTCGTCTCCTCGACGTCCGCAGCGAGGGTGACGTTCGCGACCGTCTGGCCGGTCGACTCCGTCTGGTCCTGCGAGAGCACGCCGTCCACCGAGACGTCGAAGGTCGCGGAGAACGCGCCGTCCCGGTCGGCGGGCGTGGGCGCCGCGTCGCCGCACGCGACGGGCGGCGTCGAGCCGTACCACCCCTGGATCGCGGGGTCGTCGAGGTCGAGCGTCGCGTAGGCGATGGGTGCGGTGGACGCCACCGAGGGCGTGGGAAGAGGATCGACCGGTGCCGCGAGGCTGCCGGCGGTCGCCACCGCGGCGACGGCGAGCAGGCCCACGCCGAGCGCGGAGCCAGCGCCGATCCCCAGCGCCGACCGTCGGCGCCGTCGCCGGACCGCTCGCCGCACCCCTTCTGGTGCCTGCGCGCCCGAGCCGGCGCGCGCATCGGCGCCCACCTGAGCCTTGAGCTCGTCCCCGAGGTCGCGCACGTCACCACCCCCGCGGTGGGGCGGTGACGCGTAGGTGGCGTGCTCGCGCGCCCCGTCGGGCGTTGACGAGCGCGGCGGGGGCCGGGCGGCGGCGGGTTACCAGAAGTTGCCCATCTGCAGCGGCCCCTCCGAGTCCCGTGTGCCCATGTCGTCGGTGATGGTGATCGTCGCCACCATGACGGAGCTCGCAATCCTCTCGGCGGCCTCCTCGAAGCCCTCGCACCACTGGAGGTCGGTGACGGACAGAGGCCACGAGGCGGGGCCGTCGAAGCGGACGATGTCGAGGGTCGCGTCGCCCATCGACGTCACGTCGGCCCAGCCGACCACCCGCTCGACCCAGGTCGTGAACCCGTCCTCGGTGGTGAGGTCCTCGCCCGCGAACAGCCACAGGCGACCGTCGTCCGGCATCGTCACGGAGGCCTCCGCCCAGCTGTCGCCCCACACCCACACGC
The DNA here is from genome assembly GCF_002090155.1 of Demequina sp. NBRC 110056. GTDB lineage: Bacteria > Actinomycetota > Actinomycetes > Actinomycetales > Demequinaceae > Demequina. Next base: position 228,289 of record NZ_BBRM01000003.1, read on the forward strand.
CGGGTTCGATCGTGTCGCCTGCGTCGATGGAGCCCAGGTTGCCGCTCCAGTGCAGGAGCGCCTCGCCGCCCTCGAACCAGCCGTAGGTCTCCCCGCACGCCGGCACCTCGCCGGCCTCGAGCGGCCCGGGCCCGCCGTCGGTCCCGTGGTGATCGATGCGCTCGCCGAGCGTGACCGTGACGGGCTCGGACACCAGCGTGATGTCGAGGTCGCCTGAGTACAGGCTCGCGTCGTAGGGCACGGTGGCGGTGCCGGCGCTGCGGTCGATCGTGGTGCCCGGAAGTCCGCCGGGGTCGCACACGAGCGGCTGATAGCTGTCCCAGTCCGCGTACTGCTCGCACTCGAAGGATCCCGGCTCCATGGACTCCCACGAGCCTCCACCCATGACCTGCATGCCGTGGGTCTCGAGATCGTAGACGGCGGCCTCGGACTCCGAGGCGGAGATGCGGGCGACGATGTACATCTCGTACTCGCCCGCCGGCAGGGGCTCGTACGACGTCTCGAAGCTCTCGCAGCCGACGGTGTAGTTCCACCACTCGAGGCTCGGGCTGAAGGACCATTCCGTGCCGATGGGCCACCAGTCGCGGGAGCCCACCGCTCCGTCGAAGCCCACCACCACGCCATCGCGGACGAACAGCGCATACGGCTGGTGGACGAAGGCCAGCTGCTTCTCGGTCGGGGTCGCCGTGAGGTGGGCCGTGCCGAGCGCGGTGCTGATGCCGGAGCTGGAGTCCTGCGACAGCTCGCCGTCGACGGTGATGTCGAAGTCCGCCGCGAAGTCGCCGTCCGTGGCCCGGGGCTCGGGGGGAGCCTCGCCGCAGCCGAGAGTCTCGGGTGCGCCGTACCACCCCAGCGTCGTGGGGTCGTCGAGGTCGAGCGTCGCGTACGCGATGGGCGCGGTGGACGAGACCGATGGCGACGGCAGCGCCTCCTCGGGCTCGGCGAGGCTGCCGGCCGTGGTCACGGCGGCGACGGCGAGCAGGCCCACGCCGAGCGCGGAGCCGGCGCCGATCCCCATCGCCGAGCGGCGGCGGCGCCTGCGGATCGCGCGCCGCACGGTGCCCGGGGCGTGGGCGCCGGCGCCGGCCCGCGCATGGGCTCCGATACGGGCCTTGAGGTCGTCTCCGAGGTCGCGCACGTCACCAGTCCTTGTGGTGGCCGCCCACGGTCACCGTCGCGGTCTCGAGCGAGCCGTCCGAGTCCGCCTGGTCCGGCACATCCCAGCCGAGCGGCCGCAGGCGCGCTCGGGCGTCCTCGAGCAGCTCGCGCGCGGCGGTCGGCGCGATCGCGAGGCGATCCGCGATCTGGCTGGTGGTGAGGTCGTCGTAGCAGCGCAGCACCGTGGCAGCGCGGGTGCGCGGAGGAAGCGTGGACAGCGCCGATGCGGGCGTGGGCGGGGCGGCGACCGTCACCGGGGCGGAGGAAGGGGAGCGGTCGACGTCCGGGCTCTCCCCGGCACCGCGGGAGTGCGCCGGGGCGGCCGGTGGAGCCGATGCGGTCGTCAGGTCCCCGGCGTCCGGTTCGTCCGCGGCTGTGGCCGACTCCGCCGCGGTGGTGGCCGCGGGCGCGTCGGGTGCGGACTGGCTGTGGGCGCCGGGAGGCGCGAACGCGCTCGTGTCGTTCGACTCGGGCGCGACGGCACCACGGACGCTGGACACCTCTGCCAACCGGGCAGGGGGCGGAGCGAACGGGTCGGATTCGGCCTGGTGCGACGCCAACGCGTGCGGAGCTGTGTCGTGCAGTGCGGCGCTGGGCGGCGAGGTGCGACCGTCGGCCCTCGCTGGGTCCTCGCCCTCGGGCGTCGCGGCCCGCAGGAAGCGCGCGACGATCGCGCGGCGCACGGCGTGCTCCGCCTCGTCGGGGGACGCGAGGCGGCGCCGACGGCCGAGCACGTCGACCAGCGCGGCGTCCACGAGCTCGGCGCCCGCCCGGTCCTCCCCGGCGAGCGCAGTCGCGTACGCCACGAGAGACGGATACCGGGCATGGGCGAGCTGCTCGTACAGGTCCTGCCAGCGCGCCACGACGCCCCCTTTGCGATTCGGCTCCACTGAACACTACGGGCGCGGGGGTGCGAAAGGTTGGGGCGACGCGGCAGGTCTCACTCGATGCGCAGCACCTCGTAGGTCTCGACGCCGCTGCCGGTGACCACGGTGTGCGGGGCGACCAGGGAGAACGTGAGCGACGCGGTGGGGACGGGCGAGGGGCGCTCGCACCACTCGATGTCGCCCAGCGACACCGTCACCGTCGTGGGCCCGACGTAGCGATCGATCTCGATCCGGGGCTCGACCGCGATCGGCGCGGACCCGACCACCTCGTGCAACGTGTACCCGTAGGAGCCGCCGTCGTCGAGCGCCGCTCGCCGGTCGATGCGCTCCGTGAGCCACAGCGTCCCGCCGTCCGGCACCAGCACCGCCGCCGCGGACCAGTCGCGCCCCGCGACCCACACGTCGACGAGCTCCCGCGACCCGAACGCGATCGAGTCCGTCGGCTCGGACCAGCTCAGGCGCACCGCGGACTCGTTCAGGCCGCCGTAGGTGGCGCCGCACTCCATCGGCTCGCCGGCGACGTGCGGCGGGTTCTGACGCTCGATGCGCACCCGCGGGTTGGGCGCCACGTCGTAGATGGTCATCGCGACGGGCTCGGTGACGAAGGTGACGTCCACCGCGCGCCCGAACGACTCGGCGCGATAGGGAAACGTGACGGTTCCGCCCTCGAGGTCGACGGTGGTCCCCGGGACGGCGTCCGGGTCGCACGTCAGCGGCAGGGAGGCGCGGGGCTGCTCGCGTGCCAGGTCGCACTCGTACGACCCTTCGCGGTAGGCGGTCAGCAGGCTCGTCGGCGGGACGGCGAAGCCTCGGCCGGCGAGATCCGCCCGCGCGTTGGCCTCCTCGGTCGCGTGCACCCGCGTCATCCAGGCCACCTCGTAGTCGCCCGCCTCGAGCCTCGCGAGAGGGCCCATCGCGGCGCCGGGGCCGGGGTCGGCCGTCCCGCCGCAGGCGAGCGCAAGGGTCGCGAGCCCGACCCAGTGCTGCGTGCTCGGGTACGCATCGGCGAAGGTCGTCACTCCGCGCCGCGCGCTCGGCGTGAGCCAGCCCACCACGATGCCGTCCTGGGCGACCAGCCCCACGAGCGGGTCGACGACGACGGGGAACTCGTCGTAGCGCCCGTAGCGAATCGTGGTGCTCGCCTGCGCGGGCGACCCGTACCCGCCCGCGCGCACGATCACCTGGTCGGGCACCTCGTGCTCCGCGCGGAAGCCGTCTCGGGCGCTCATGGACGCGGGCAGAGGCTGGCCGCACTGCGGCGGCCCTTCCAGCAGGGGATCGTCGAGCCAGTCCTCGCCCGCGCCGAAGCGCACCGTCGCGAGCTCCCACTGGACCGGCTCGGTCGTCGGCAGCACGTCGGGGATGGGGTCCGACGCGTCCGCGGCAGCCGGCGGCGCCGAGCTCGGCCCAGGGAGCGCGGCGATGCTCAGCAGGGCGACCGCCACGGCCGCGCCGCCGGCCCAGAGCGCGCCGCGTCGCGCCCGGTTGCGACGCACCGTCCGTCGCCACTCCTCGGGCGGGCGTGCACCGTCGAGGCGCCGCGCGTGATCGTCGCGCAGGCGCGCGAGCTCGGTGGGCAGGTCGCGCATGTCACGGCCCCGCGTCGATGGTGACCTCGACCTCGGCGAGGGCGTCGTCCACCACGGCCGGCGCGACGATGATCCCCGCCGCGCGCCCGATGCTGTCGGCGCCCGCGTCGATGCGTCGTCGCGCCTCGGGGGACGTCATGCCCGTGAGGTCCGCGACGCGCCGCGGCGAGACCCCGTCCAGGTGGTAGAGCACGACGAGGGCTCGCGTCGACGTGTCGAGGTCGGCGAAGGCGTCCGCGACCGGATCCTGCTGGGCTTCCGGATCTGGCTCCGGATCCGGCTCCGATGGCGGGGGCTCGTGGCCGACTTCGGGGGCGCCAGCCTTGTGGGCGCGCTCGTCGAGCGGCCCAAGGTTCGGGTCGTGCGCGCTCGCCGTGGTCGCCGCACCGTCGCCGGGCGCCACGGCGCCGCGGCTCGATCCCGGTTCCGAGGTGCGGTGGTGGCGGTCGCCCCCGTCGGGCGGGGGTGCATACGGATCGGTCTGTGCACTCTCGGCAGTCAGGTCGTCACCTGCGGTGAGTGGCCGATCGGCCGTCGGCGCGTGGGCATGAGCCGGCGCTCGTGTGACCGACCGCGCTACGAAGCCGGGCGGAGGCGCGAAGGGCGAGCCGCGCATCGGCGCTGTGGACGGCGCGGCCGGCTCGGCGGACGCAGCGTCGTGCGGGGCACGGCCGGCTGCCGCGAGGCCGGCTGCCGGAGGCCCTGCGCGCCGGACCCCCTGGACCGAGTCGTGGTGGCGGTCGCCGGGATGGTGCACCGCGCCCGGCGCGAGCGCCTCGAGCGCGGACTCGCGCTCGTCCCAATCCGGGTGGTGGTCGGACGAGGCTGTCGACTCTTCGCGCGGCGCGGAGCCCAGCACGGCCGCGCGCCGCGAGATCGCGTCGCGAACCTCGACCGCGAGCAGGTCGTCCGGCGGGAAGCGGCGTGCGCGGGACACGGCGGCGACGACGGCTTCGCGCACCAGCGCCTCGGCGTCGTCGTCCGAGTCGCAGAGCAGGCGGGCATGGGCGAGCAGCCCGGGATACCGCTCGCCGGTGAGCGCGTCATAGGCCTGCTGCCAGCGCGACATGGCCCCTTCTTCCTCAGTCCCTTACGACACTACGTCCAACGGGGCGCGTGCCGCATGGGCAAGGGAGCGGGGTCAGTCTTCCTCGGTGCTCGCGCTGCGGGCGAGCAGGACGACCGCCGCGACCACCGCGGCGATCGCGACCACCGTGATGAGCGTCGACCGGGGCGAGGGGCCCTGGTGCAGGCCGACGGGTCGCTTGAAGCGCAGCGCGCCCCAGCCGTGATGAGCGGCGGCTGCCCGCAGGTTGCGGTCGGGATTGATGACGAAGCCGTGGCCCACGGCGTTGAGCATGGGCGCGTCCGTGATCGAGTCGGAGTAGGCGAAGGACCGCGACAGGTCGTAGCCCTTCTCCTCGGCCAGCTCGCGGATCGCGTCGGCCTTGGCCTCGCCGTAGGCGTAGGAGGTGATCTCGCCGGTGTAGAAGCCCTTCTTGACCTCGAGCTCGGACGCGACCACGGCATCGGCGCCTAGGAGCTGGGCGATGGGCTCGACCACGTCGCGGGCGGACGCTGACACGATGACCACATCGCGCCCGTTCTCCTGGTGACGACGGATCAGCGCGAGCGCCTCGTCGTAGACAACGGGATCGATGTGCTCGTGCACGGTCTCCTGGACGATCTGCTGGACCTTCGCGACCTCCCAGCCCTTGATGAGGTCGCTGAGCGAGTCCCGCAGGCGATTGGTCTGGCGCTCGTCCGCGCCGCCGATGAGGAACAGGAACTGCGCGTACGCGGTCCGGAGCGCGTGCGCCCTGGTGATGAGGCCGCCGTCCATGAACGACCCCGCGAACGCCATCGACGAGCTCGTCGCGATGATCGTCTTGTCCAGGTCGAAGAACGCGGCGGAACGGACCTTGCGGTTGCGCATGGGCATGGAGACCTCCTTGTCCGGTCAGCCTAACGGGAGCCCCTGACGCCGACCAGCGTCGCGCGTCCCCAGGGTTCGTGGGCATCGCCGCAGTCCTCAGGAGTGCAGCAGCGCCGATGCGCGGGCCGGGCGGGTGGGCGACCGTGGGGGTCGTGACGGTCGGGGTGGCGGGGGACGAGGCGGGGGGGACGTCCGCGTTTGCGGGGCCTCTCGCACCGTGGCTCGGAGCACCGGGCGTGACGGACGTCCTCGTGCACGCACCGAAGCAGGCGTGGATCGACCGGGGACGCGGCCTCGAGCGCGTCGCGGTCGACCTGCCCACGGCCGACGCGGTGCGCGGCCTCGCGGTGCGGCTCGCCGCCGCCGGAGGACGCCGGCTCGACGACGCGAGCCCGGTCGCGGATGCGCGGCTGCCCGACGGCACGCGGCTGCACGCGGTGCTGCCGCCGGTGGTGCCCGACTGCGCGGCGATCTCCCTGCGGCTGGTGAGGGCCGAGCCCCTCACCCTCGCGGACCTCGCCGCCGCGGGCGCGCTGGACTCCGTGACGCGGCGCGTGCTCGAAGCGCTGGTGGAGCGACGAGCGTCGGTGCTCGTCACCGGTGCCACCGGGAGCGGCAAGACGACCCTCATGGCCGCGCTGCTGTCCCGCGTGTCCCCGACCGAGCGCATCGTCGTGATCGAGGAGGCGGGCGAGATCGTGCCCGACCACCCCCACGTGGTGCGGCTCGTCGAGCGGCGCGCCAATGTCGAGGGGGTCGGGGCGGTGGGGCTCGCGCGGCTCGTCCGCGAGGCGCTGCGCATGCGCCCTGACAGGGTCGTGCTCGGGGAGTGCCGCGGTGCCGAGGTCCTCGACGTGCTCGCCGCGTTCAACACCGGGCACCCGGGGTCGATGACCACGCTGCACGCGAACGCCCCGGACCAGGTGCCGACCAGGCTCGCGACGCTCGGGGCGCTCGCCGGCATGCCCGAGCGCGCGGTCCACGCCCAGGCGCTCGCGGCCTTCGACGCTGTGCTCCACGTCACCCGCGGCCCCAGCGGGAGGCGCGTGGCGCAGGTGGCCGTGCTGTCACCGACCGGTGGCGGCCTCGAGGTGGTGCCGGCCCTGCTGCGCGTCGATGGCGCGGATGACGCGGACCCGGGCCCGGGCGTCGACGCCCTAGCGACGCTGGTCGGCGATGGCCCGCTCGCCGGACTCGGCCGAGCGCGCCTGTCGTCCAGGATCATGCTCGCCCCCGAGCGGCGGGCCGGATGATGCGCTGGCGCCGCAAGCCGTCTCCGGGCTCGGGTGAGCCCGCCGCGCGTGATCCCGCAGCGGTGCTCGCGGACGCGGTGGCGCTCCTGCACGCCGGCCTCGACCCCGAGAGCGCCTGGCGCGTCCTCGGCGTCAGCACCGAGGGCGACGGCGTGCCGGTGCGGGGTGGATCGGCGTTCTCCGCGGACCGCGACGTCGAGGCGTCCGTGCGAGCTGCCGCGCTCCTCGCGCGCGACACCGGCGCCCCGCTCGCTCGGGTGCTCGAGGCCATCGACGGCGCGCTGTCGCTCGTGCGCGATGCGCGGGACGCCGCCGAGGCCGCACTCGCCGGGCCCAGGATGAGCGCGAAGATCCTGAGATGGCTGCCGCTCGTGGGGGCGGCGCTCGCCGCCGGCGTGGACCCGAGCGTCGTGACACTCCTGGCGACCTCGCCCGCCGGGTGGGCGCTGCTCGCGGTCGCGGGCGTTCTCACGTGGGCCGGGTCGGCGTGGATGTCGCGCATGGTGCGGACCGCGGCCGGGCACCGCGCCGGCGGGCGGGTGCCGACGTCGGTGGTGCTCGCGCTGGTCGACGCCGCGCTCGCGGCGGGGGTGCCGGTCGACGTGGCGTGCGAGCGGGTGGCGCGGGTGGTCGACGGCAGCGGCGCTCGCGCGCTGCGGCGGCTGGCGGAGTTCCAGGCTGGGTTCGACAGGGCCTCCGAGGCGGCGGCTCCGTCTGCCGAGGGCGCGCCCTCGCCTTCGGTCGCGCGGACCCGGCGCCGCAGTCGGGCCGCGCGCTCGCGCGGTGAGCTCGACGAGCTGCACGACGCGCTCGCGGGGCCTCTCGCGCTCGCCGCGCACGCGGGTGCGCCGGCCCGGTTCGGGCTGCGTGCCGCGATGGTGCGACTCGATCGCGAGCAGCGCCGCCGCGCCCAGCGTGCGGCCGGCGAGCTCGGCGTGCGCCTCACGCTCCCGCTCGCGCTGTGCCTGCTGCCGTCGTTCGTGCTCGTGGGCGTGGTGCCGCTGCTCATCGCCGTGATCGCCGGGGCCGACCTGGGATCGCTGCCCGGGCTCGAGCCGCCGCCGAGCGGTGAACCGTCCCCAAGTGCGTGGACCCGGTGAGCTGCCCACAGTTCGGGTCCGTCGCTATCGCGACGACGCCGGATCCCCCGCACGCTGGCCACGTCCCGGCGACCGTTCGGGACGGGAAGGAGACACCATGACCCTGCTCCGACGAGCGCTCCGCGAGGACGATGGCATGGCGACCACCGAGTACGCCCTGGTGACGGTGGCCGCCGCGGCCTTCGCGGGGATCCTCATCGCGCTCATCCGCTCCGACGAGGTGCGCGAGCTGCTCGCGAACATCTTGCGGTCGGCGTTCGGGTGAGCGTCCGGCGCGACCGCGGGTCGGTCTCGGTGGAGCTGGCCGCGGCGTTGCCCGCGGTCGCGCTGGTGCTCGGCGTCGTGCTGGCCGCCGTCGGATGGTCCAGGGACGCCATCACCGCCGCGGACCTGGCGGCGTTCGCGGCGCGGGTGGCGGCCGTCGAAGGCGCCGATGCGGCCGTCGCCGCGGTCTCGACGTCCGGCTCGGGCGCCCGGGTCGAGGTGACGTCCAGCGGTGACGGCCGGTCCGTGACGGTGCGGGTGACCATCGACTCGGTCTCCTGGCTGCCGGCGGCCAGCGCCCGCTCCACCGCGCTACGCACGCCGTGACGGACGCACCGCGACGCGCCGTCAGCCGGGGCGACCGCGGCTCGGGGAGCGTCGTCGCGCTCGCGGTCGTGGTGGCCGCGGTGCTGCTGGGCCTCGCGCTGATCGCCGCCGCAGCCGAGGCACACAGCCGCGTCCTTGCCCAGCACGCGGCCGACCAGGCGGCGCTCGCCGGCGCCTACGCGGCGCGAGGCGCGCTCGCGATGGGTGCCGATGCCACTGGCGCGGGGTGTGAGGCGGCGCGTGAAGGCGCGCGGGCGAACGGCGTCGCGCTGGTGCGCTGCGCGGTGCGGCGCGCGGACGTCACGGTGGAGGTGCGAGCGCCCAGCGGCGTCGGCGCGGTCGCGGTGGCGGGACCGGCGTTCGCCGCCGCAGGTGCGCGATCGCCGTGAGGCTGCCGACGTCCAGCGGTCGCATGAGGCGCCGGTGCCGCGGACGCGAGCGTGGCGGTCTCGGCGGGAGCGTGCTCTCAGCACGCGCAGAGGAGGCCCGGAGGCGGCGCGGCTGAGGGGGTCACGCCGCCCCCGGGTGCATGACGAGCCAGGTCGGACAACGCCTTCCGCGCTCTTGTCGCAATAGTGCCACAGGTGGGGGCCACGCGGGCAGGTTTCAAAGAGTTTCGATACTGCCGTGGTGACGGGCCATCGACGGGCCCGCTACCACCTCCCGTCAGCGCACCGTGAGCGTGCCCAGCGCCGTCCACACCTGGAACTCGACCCAGTCTCCACCGCCGTCCGGCGCCGGGGCGATCGAGATCATGTCCGGCTCGACGGCGGGGGTGTCGCCATCGCCGTAGAGCACGGGCTCGTCGCCGGCCGTGAAGCCGCCCGTCGCGCCCGCCTCGCCGAGCTCCTCCAGCCGGGCCATCGCCTCCTGCTCGACCAGCGCATCGGCCTCACCGCCGAACGCGACGGCGTACTCGCCGCCCACGTACACGCTGGTGTGCGTCAGCAGCGTGTAGGTCCCCGGGGCGACACCCGACGATCCGTCGCAGGCGTTGACGTTGCGCAGCAGGCTCTCGCTCGCGTCGGTCGCGCCCGGGGCGAAGTGCCCGTTGTCCGGCATCACGGACAGCTCGGCGATCGCCGGCTCCGCCATGCCGTAGCCGCCGCGCTGGAGGGGCTCGGTGTAGCTCTCCGCGACCACGCGGCCGTCGCGCACCAGCGCAAGCATGGGCGTCTGCCCGCCCCAGAAGCTCGGGATGGTGTACTCGGAGACGTTGGTCGTCGAGGCCGAGACGAGCGGGTTGCCGTCGACCACGTAGCCGTAGCTCACCGAGATCGAGGCAGGGGCGTCGAACCGCACGTCGAGCAGGCCCATGTCGGCCGACTCGGACGGGAACGTGCCGTCCGTACCCGAGTCCCACACGCAGCCGTAGTACAGCGACTCCCAGGCGCCATCCGTCTGTGTCGCGGCGTCGTTCGCCTTGACCCAGCGCTGGCTGCCGGGGGCCATGTCCCACAGCGCCGATGCGCGGGTCGCGTCGAACAGGGCGCGCGCCTTCTCGGGGGTGAGGAGGTCGTCGGGCACCTCGACGGGGTCGTTCGGCTCGACCGGGTCGATCGGGTCGACTGGCGGCTCGCCGGGCTCCGAGTGGCCGAGGTACGCGCCGAAGGGGTCGTCCACGGGATCGCCCTCGATCACGAGCGTGGTCGGTCCGGCCGCGACGCGGAACGTCTCGGGCAAGGCCCGGGAAGACGTGGTGTCCGAGCCCGCCGAGCCGGAGGACCCGCCACCGGTGCCGGACTCTGCCGCACCGGACTCTGCGGCACCGGACTCAGCGCCGTCCGTGACGACCGACGGGTCGGTGCCCTCGATGTCCTCCTGAGGGACGTCGTCGGGCGTCGGGCCGACGAGCTCGTCCGACGGCACCTCCTCGGGGGTCTCGATCGGAGCCGGCTCGCTGGTGCCATCGGCGTAGGCGAGGGTCCACGCCTGGTGGACCTCGTACTTCCCGGCCGGCAGAGGGGCTCCGTCCCAGCAGTTCGCCGCCTCGAGGACGGTGGTCTGCTCGAGCGAGGTGAACTCCGTCGCCGGGTCCAGGCGCTCGTACACGTCGTCGGGCAGCATCGGCTCGTCGGCGGGTCCGTACTCGAACGGCGAGTCGCCCACCACGCGGCCCACGACGATGCCGTCCCACACGATCAGGGCATCGGGCGAGGAGATGAGGTCAACCGGACGGTCGACGGTCAGCGTGTGCGGGAGCTGAAGCTCGGTCCCGTCGATCGCGGGCTCGCCCAGCTCGAACGTCACGCCCGAGGCGTCTCCCCACGCCCAGGTGCCGTCCTCGGCGGAGAAGGTCGAGCCGCACCACCACTGCTCGGCGGGACGCGCGAGCGCGCTGTCCGCGCCGCCGTCGTAGGCCGTGGCGCCCGTCTCCTCCATCGCCTCGCCCGCGACCGCCATGTCGGCGGTCGACTCATCGGAGCCGGACAGGTTCGCCAGCGGACCCATCGCGCCGAACGCGAGCACCGCGCACGCGCCGGCGCCGAGCACGCCCGCCGAGCCGGTGCGCACCGCGCGCTGGCGGCGCACCCTGCCGGTGACGGCCTCGACAGAGACGTGCGCGTCACCCATCGGCGCGCGGTCGGCCGCGCCCCTCAGCGCATCCGAGAGCTTCATGATCCGTTCCTTCCGAAAGTGTCGTTCTTCGACGAGTCGTCCCTACCCGCGCGGGGCGAGCCCACGGCGGCCTCGCCCGCATCGGCGATGTGCGCGTCCTCGAGCGAGCCGAGAGCCAGCTCCAGCTGACCCAGCCCGTCGCTGAGGTAGCGCTTCACGGTGCCCTCGGCGATGCCGAGCTGCCGTGCGATCTGAGGAACCGTCAGGTCGTCGAAGTACCGCAGCACCACGCACGCCCTCACCCGCGGAGGCAAGGTGGCGAGCGCATCGGCCACATCCGATCCCGCCTCCACCTGGCCCATCCGGTCCGGGCTGTAGGCCTCGGGCCGGAACAGGTGCTGGACGCGCTGCCACCGCTGGACGCGGCGGTAGTGGTCCACGTAGGTGGTGGTGATGGCGCGACGCACGTAGCCCTCGGCCTTGACGGCCGTCAGCCCCTTGCGCTCGCGGGAGAAGGTCCGGACCAGTGCGTCCTGCACGAGGTCCTGCGCCTGCACCGGGTCACCGCACACCAGGTACGCATAGGACAGCAGAGCGCGCTCGCGTGAGCGCACCAGCTGCTCCATCGTGTCCTGCCACTGAGACATGTCCCCTCCGGTCGTCTCTGATCGGGTTCCTCGCAGTGTCGACGCACAGGTGGGGCGAATCGTTGGGTGGCGCCTCGCCCCGCCTCACATCGTCCCCTAGAGTGACCGGCATACCGTTCGCGCGACACCGTCGTCGCGCCAGGTCAGTCTCGTCAAGGAGGACGAATGCCTACAGCAGTGACGACCGAACTGGAGGTGGGCGGGTCGAGTCTGACCATCGTCGCCGTGATCGGCGCGATCGCCGCCGCCGCCCTGATCTTCTCCTTCGTCCTTCGCCAGCAGGTGCTCAAGGCAGCCGACGGCACCCCCAAGATGCAGGAGATCGCGGGCGCGGTGCAGGAGGGCGCCTCGGCCTACCTGGGCCGTCAGATGCGGACGCTGGTCCTGTTCGCCGCCGTCGTGTTCGCGCTACTGTTCCTGCTGCCCGGCGACGCGGGCGTGCGCATCGGCCGGTCGGTGTTCTTCCTCCTGGGGGCGGGGTTCTCCGCGACCATCGGCTACATGGGCATGTGGCTCGCGGTGCGGGCCAACGTGCGCGTGGCGTTCGCCGCGACGCAGAAGGATGGCCGCGCGGAGGGGGCGCGCATCGCGTTCCGCACCGGCGGCGCGGTCGGCATGTCGGTCGTGGGCCTGGGTCTCGTGGGCGCCGCCTCGGTGGTCTTCCTCTATCGCGGAGACGCGGCGGCCGTGCTCGAGGGCTTCGGCTTCGGCGCGGCGCTGCTGGCGATGTTCATGCGCGTGGGCGGCGGCATCTTCACCAAGGCCGCCGACGTGGGCGCCGACCTCGTGGGCAAGGTCGAGCAGCACATCCCGGAGGACGACCCGCGCAACGCGGCGACCATCGCGGACAACGTGGGCGACAACGTGGGCGACTGCGCCGGCATGGCCGCGGACCTCTTCGAGTCCTACGCCGTGACGCTGGTCGCGGCGCTCATCCTCGGCAAGGCCGCCATGGGGGAGCAGGGGCTCGTGTTCCCGCTCATCGTCACCGCGATAGGCGCTATCGTCGCCGCGGTGGGAGTGTTCATCACCAAGGTGCGCGGCGGAGAGTCCGGCCTCGCGGCGATCAACCGCGGCTTCTACATCTCTGCCGCGATCGGCGCGGTGCTCGCCGCGGTCGCGGCCTTCGCGTACCTGCCGTCCTCGTTCTCCGAGATCGGCACCGCCGCCATCGCCGACGAGTCCGGCGACCCGCGCGTCATGGCGACGGTCGCGGTGTTCGTGGGCATCGGCCTCGCGGGCCTGATCCTGTGGCTCACCGGCTACTTCACCGACACCGCGAAGAAGCCCACCCGCCGCGTCGCCGCCACCTCCAAGACGGGCGCCGCCACCGTGGTGCTGTCGGGCATCGGCGTGGGCCTCGAGTCGGCCGTCTACACCGCGACCGTCATCGCCGGCGCCATCGTCATCCTGTTCTTCGTGGCGGGCGGGTCCATCACCCTCGCGCTGTTCCTCGTCGCGCTCGCGGGCTGCGGCCTGCTCACCACCGTCGGCGTGATCGTCGCGATGGACACCTTCGGTCCGGTCTCCGACAACGCCCAGGGCATCGCCGAGATGTCCGGCGAGGTCGACGAGGAGGCAGCGCAGACCCTCACCGACCTCGACGCCGTGGGCAACACCACCAAGGCCATCACCAAGGGCATCGCGATCGCCACCGCGGTGCTCGCGGCGACCGCGCTGTTCGGCTCCTACCAGGACGCTGTGGCGATCGCGATCAGCGACGCCGCCGCATCGCTGGACGACTTCTCCTACGAGATCATCAACCCGCTCACCCTCGTGGGCGTGATCATCGGCGGAGCGACCGTGTTCCTGTTCTCGGGCCTGGCGATCGACGCCGTCACCCGCGCGGCCGGGGCGATCGTCCTCGAGGTGCGCCGCCAGTTCCGCGAGCACCCCGGCATCATGACCGGCGAGGAGCGTCCCCAGTACGGCCGCGTGGTCGACATCTGCACGCGGGACAGCCTTCGCGAGCTCGCCACCCCCGGCCTGCTGGCCGCGATGGCTCCCATCTTCGTGGGCTTCGCGCTCGGCGTGGGCGCGCTCGCGGGCTTCCTGGGTGGCGCGATCGGCACCGGCGTGCTCATGGCGGTGTTCCTCGCCAACTCCGGCGGCTCGTGGGACAACGCCAAGAAGATCGTCGAGGACGGCCACCACGGAGGCAAGAACTCGCCCGCCCACGAGGCGACCGTGATCGGCGACACCATCGGCGACCCGTTCAAGGACACCGCCGGCCCGGCGATCAACCCGCTGATCAAGGTCATGAACCTCGTCGCGCTGCTCATCGCTCCCGCGGTGGTGCTGCTGTCCTACGGCGACGGCGCCAACCCGTGGATGCGCTGGGGCATCGCGCTCATCGCGGCGACCATCGCGGTCGTCGCCGTGGCGGGCGCCTCGCGCCGTTCGCATGCCGCCGGCATCGAGGCCGAGGCGGACCTCGCCGAGTCGTCCGAGAGTCACGCCTCGGTCTCCCCGGGTGACGCCGTCGACGAGCGAGCGGAGTAGTCCAACCCAGCGAGCGCATCGGCCCTCCACGCCCCCCTCCCCGCCCGTCACACCGAAAGTGGGCCCACTTTCGTCGCCAGCCGGGCTAGAGGATGAGAGTGGGCCCACTTTCGTGGTGGGCGCGCGGGCGACACAAGCGCGACATCTGACGGTGGGAGCATGAGCGCATGACTGGCAAGCGCACAGCACTCGCGGGTGGCGTCGTGGGCGCCCTCGTCGTGGTCGAGGGGACCTCCGGCGTCCTGCAGGGCTACTACACGCCCCTGCTCACCGACATCGCCCGCGAGCTCGAGATCCACGATGCAGACATCAACTGGTTCGAGGCGGCGCAGCTGCTGCTGAGCTCGATCGTGGTGCCCGTGCTCGCGCGCCTGGGCGACATGCTCGGCCACCGCCGGGTGCTCATCGCGTCCCTCATCGTCACGATGATCGCGAGCTTCGCCCTCGCCTTCGCGCCCAGCTTCCCGCTGTTCACGGCGGCCTGGGCGCTGCAGGGCTTCTACGTCGTGTGGCTGCCGCTCAACGTCGCGATCATCTTCGCCCGCGCACGACAGCAACCCGACTCCGCCGCGCTCACCCGCAAGGGCGCCGGCACCATCGTGGTCGCGCTGCAGGCCGGCGCGATCCTCGGCGCCCTCGCTGGCGGTCAGCTGGGCGCGATCCTGCCGCTGTGGGCCGCGCTGTGCGTGCCCGCCGTGCTCGTGTCGATCGCGCTCATCGTCGTGCTGCTCAAGGTGCCGGATCCCGGCGTGCGCGGCGGCGGCTCGATCGACACGGCCGGCACGTCTGTGCTCACCATCGCGCTGCTCGCCATCATGAGCGGCCTGTCGCTGGTGCGTGTGGACGGCGTGACGCCGTGGGTGGTCGGGATGGTGCTGCTCGGCGTCATCCTGCTGGGCGTCTTCGTCAAGGTCGAGCAGCGCGTCAAGGACCCGCTGGTCGACATGGAGATGCTGCGCTCGCCGACGCTGTGGCCGGTCATCGTGACCGCCGCGCTGTTCGGCGTCAGCGTGCTCGGGGCGCAGGGGCCGCTGTCGACGTTCGCCCGCACCGACCCCGGCGAGGTGGGCTACGGGCTCGGGCTCACGTCCGCGACGGCGTCCTATCTCATCGGCGCGTACGTCCTCTCGCTGCTGATCGGCGCCGGCATCTTCGCCCGCGTCTCCGCTCTCACCACGCCGCGGTTCGTGCTCATCGGCGCGACGGCTCTCGTCGCGCTGGGCTATCTGTCGCTCATCCCGTTCCACGACGGCGTCGCCCAGGTGGTGGCGTGCATGGTGGTCGCCGGGCTCGGCTCGGGCGCGCTCGTAGCGGCGCTGCCGGCGGCCGCGGCAGCCGCCTCCCCGCCGCAGCACACCGGCGTCGCCACGGGCCTCACCAACACCACCAAGACCATCGGCGGCGCGTTCGCCTCCGCGGCCTTCGCGATCGCCCTCGTCTCGGGCGCGGCCGCGGCGGGCGGCGGCGAGTCCACCGCCGGCAGCCTCTCCGGCTACATCACCGTGTGGGCGATCTGCGGCGGCACCGCGCTGGTCGCCATGGCCTTCCTCTTCGCCGTGCCCAAGGTGGCGTTCACGTCGGGGGCCGATGCGCTCGTCGCCGAGGCGGGCGTGCTCGACGCGGTCTCGGGCCCACACGGGGGCGACGACGGAGCGCCGATGCGCGCGCCGGCCTCCCGACCCGACGACGGTTCGGGACCGGGTGAGACGGCCTCCGCGGAGGCGCGACCATGAGGCTCAGGCGTGGCGGCGCGGCCGCCGAGGCCGAGCCTGGCGCGGTCGCGACCCGCGCCGCCGAGAACCTGGCGGCCGCGGTCCGGATCGCCACCGTCACTCCCCCCGACGGACCGCTGTCCGAGTCCGACGCGGCGACCTTCGCGGAGCTGCGCGCCCTGCTCGAGGCCGCCTACCCGCACGTCTTCGCCGCCGCCAGCGACGCGGGCTCGCTCGACGTGGTGGGCCGGGCCGGGCTCCTGCTGCGGCTGCCGGGCGCGTCGACCGAGCGTCCGGTGCTGCTCATGGCCCATCAGGACGTCGTCCCGGTGCCGCAGGACTGGCAGGCCGAGGGCTGGGAGCACCCGCCGTTCGACGGCGTCATCGCCGACGGCCGCGTCCACGGGCGCGGGACGCTCGACGACAAGGGCGCCCTGATCGTGCTGCTCGAGGCCCTCGAGGGTCTGCTGGCCGAGGGCTGGACGCCCGCGCGTGACCTCCACCTGCTGTTCGGCACGGACGAGGAGCAGCACGGCCCCTCCGCGGTCGCGGCGGTCGAGCTGCTTCAGGAGCGCGGCGTCGAGCCGTGGCTCGTCGTGGACGAGGGCGGGGCCGTCGCCACCGGCGCGTTCCCCGGACTGTCGACGCCGATGGCCGCGATCGGCGCGTCCGAGAAGGGCATCACCACCGTGCGCCTCGTCGTCGAGGGACTTGGCGGCCACGCGTCGACGCCGCCGCGCGAGTCCGCCCCCGGCATCCTCGCGAAGGCGCTCGTGGCGATCGAGGCGCACCCGTTCCCGGCGGCGCTGCACCCCATCTCCGTCGAGATGTTCGAGGGCGTGGCGCCCCGCCTGCGCGGACCCCTGCGCGCGGTGCTCCGGCGCGCGGGCTCGCTGAGCGGCCTGCTCGCCCGGGTCCTCCCGCGCGTCGGGCCGGAGCTCGCGGCGATGGTGCGGACCACCGCCGCGATCACCATGCTCGAGGGAAGCCCCGCGCAGAACGTGCTCGCCACGCGAGCCGCGGCAACCGTCAACTGCCGCATCGCCGTCGGCTCGTCGGTGGCCGAGACCATCGCGCATCTCGAGCGGGTCATCGGCGACGACCGGGTGCGGCTCGAGGTCCAGGAGGCGTCCGAGCCGTCCCCGGTGTCGCCCACGGGCGACGACCCGCGGTGGCAGGCGCTCGTGGCCGCGGTCGCGGACTCGTACCCGGACGCGGTCGCCGTGCCGTACGTGATGATGGCGGCCTCGGACGCGCGCCACGTCGCGCGCATCGCCCCGGCGGTCTACCGGTTCTCGCCGCTGCTGATGGACAAGGCGCAGCGCGAGGCCATCCACGGCCCCAACGAGAACGTCTCCATCGAGTCCCTCGGGCGCGGCGTCGCGTTCTACCGGGCACTGCTGACGGGCGACGCCCTGGGCCCGCCGGCCCCCAACCGATAGCGCTCCCAAGGCAGCGAAATGGATCCAACTCGCTGGCCTCAGGCCATAGGCCAGCGATTCGGATCCGATTCGCGGTGGTGCGAAGGTGAGGCGCTGCGGCGCTGCGGCGTTTCGGTGCAGTCGCGCGGACGGGGGCGCCACGCTGGCGGTGGCGCGCTAGCCTGCCGAGCATGACCGTCCCCGCTCTCGACGCCAGCTCCGCGGCCGCTCTGCGCGCCGACCTCGAGGGATGGTCCGTCGACGCGGTGGGCGAGCTCCTCGGCGACCGGGCCACCCGCGCGCTCGGCCGCGAACAGGTGCTGCCGGCTCTCGTCGCCGCCCGGGCCAACGGCGACCGCCGCGCCGTCGTGACCCGGCTGCTCATGCTCGGCGACCAGGTCGCCAGGGCCGAGGTCGACGCGGCCTTCGCGCGCATCGGCTCGGAGGGCCTCGAGCGGGCCGGCCTCGTCGTCACCCAGGGACAGGGAGGGTACGACGCGGTGCGCGCCACCGTCGACCTGCGGCCATACGCGGCCGCGGTCGAGACAGGGCAGGTCGACTGGTGAATCGCCTCCGACCCGGGCGAGGCCGTCACCGGCAACGCCGTCGCCGAGGACCACGTCCTGGGCGTGGGCGGCGCCTCGACCACGCTGGCGTCGGTGACCATGCGCGCGCCGCGCGGCCGAGCGCTCGACCTCGGCACGGGCTGCGGCATCCAGGCGCTCCACGCCTCGCTCCATGGCGACGCGGTGGTCGCGACGGACGTCTCGGCGCGCGCCCTCGGCTACGCACGGTTCAACGAGCTGCTCAACCGCGCCGCGGCTGAGGCCGGCACGCCAGCCCCCACCCCCTGGGACCTGCGCGAGGGGTCGATGCTCGAGCCCGTCGCGGGGGAGCAGTTCGACCTGGTCGTCTCCAACCCGCCGTTCGTCATCACGCCGCCGGGGGCCCCGGCCTTCGAGTACCGCGACGGCGGCCTCGAGCGCGACGGCGTGGTGCGCACGCTGCTGCGCGACGTGGGCACGGTGCTCGCCCCAGGGGGCGTCGCGCAGTTCCTGGGCAACTGGGAGATCCACGGCGACTGGACGGCGCGGCTCGAAGAGGCGCTCGACGCCGCCGCCGTGCCGCTCGACGCATGGATCGTCCAGCGCGACGTCCTCGACCCGGCCGAGTACGCCGAGACCTGGCTGCGCGACGCGGGCATCACGCCCGATCGCGACCCGTCGCGCTTCCGCGCGGCGTACGAGGCGTACGTCGCGGCCTTCGACGCGGTGGGTGCCGACGCGGTGGGCTTCGGCATCCTCACCCTGCGCCGCCCGGCCGCCGGCGCGCCCACGCTGCGCCGCCTCGAGGAGCACGAGGGCGCTCTCGCGGCACCGCTCGGCCCGACCCTCGCGGCCGCGCTCGAGGCCCACGACTGGCTCGCCGCCACCTCCGACGCGGAGCTGCTCGACACCGCGGTCACCGTCGCCCCCGACGTCACCAAGGAGACCTATGGCCGCCCCCTTCTCGCGGAGCCGGAGCATATCCTGCTGCGCCAGGGCGGCGGCTTCGGGAGGTCGATCAAGGCCGACACGGCGCTCGCGGGCCTCGTCGGCGCATGCGACGGCGAGCTCACCGTGGGCCAGATCGCGCACGCACTCGCGGCGCTGCTGGACGTGCCCGCCGGGCAGATGGTGGGCGGGCTCGTCCCCGCGGTGCGCGACCTGGTGCGCGACGGCTTCCTGACCCGCTGAGCCCGGCGGGAACCCGACAGGTCGAGCGCGCCCCGGCGCGCGCATCGGCGCTGCGGACGCGTCCGAAATGCCCCGGGACGTTGGTCCCGAATGCGCCCCCGCCGCCGATCTTTACCTCATCGTTACATTTCTTTCTGTCATCAAAGTCCCTGGTAGACGGCGTTAAGAAGACTCTGCGGGCCCATGGTCCCGGGTCAACGGAAAGCGTTGTCGCAAGGCTTGGGGCAACCGGTAACCAACCCCGGATGGGAAAGGAAACAATCATGACCGCAAGACTCAAGGCGCTGGGCATCGTCCTGGCAGTCATCGGCCTCGGCTTCATCGGCGTGGGCGCGTTCGCCTACCTCCAGGTGGCCGCCGGGCAGCACTCGCTCGAGAAGTTCTCCGAGGCGCAGAACGTCACGCTGACCTACAACGAGGACGGCCAGCTGATCGACCGCGGCGAGGTCGCCGGTGCCGAGGGCATCATCGACCTGGTCGAGAACGACTGGGGCTACAGCCTCAAGTCCTCCGAGCTCGACCCCAACGACCCGCTCGTGAACACCGGTTCCGAGTACATGTACCAGATGGGTCTCGTGGCCTACCACACCCTCCACGGCACCACCACGGTGACGCTGGACGAGGACGTCGAGTACAACGGTGAGACCTTCGCCGCTGGCACCTACGAGGTCGCCACCGACGGCAAGTACTGGGCCGACTTCGACCGCATGCACCCGCTCGAGGGCCCGGCTCGCGCCGAGGCTTGGACCGCGACCGCTCACGCCCTCATCGGCGAGCTGGGCGTCGGCTCGGTCACCGCGAACGTGCTGGTCATGGGTCTGGGCGTCGCCGCCATCGCGGCCGGCCTGGGCGTGACCCTCATCATCGCCGGCGGCGGCCTCATCTGGGCCGTCTCGGGCGACAAGAAGAAGGCCGCCCTCAAGGAGGCTCCCGCGATCGAGTCGATCGACGAGCCGGTCAAGGCGTAACGCCTCTCTCACGAAGGAGGGTCCCCGCAAGGGGGCCCTCCTTCCGTGCGTCCGGGGCCGCGGCTCGAATCCGCCCTTACGCACCGCGCTCGCCGTCGCTACGCTCGGAGCCGTGGCGCAGGGGGTCTACCGGTTCGGCGAGTTCGAACTCGACCCTGCCCGCTTCCAGCTCACTCGCGCCGGAGAGCCGGTCCGCGTCGAGCCGCGCGCCTTCGACCTGCTGCGCCTGCTGGTCACCCACCACGACCGCGTCGTGACGAAGCAGGAGATCCTGCAGGCCGTGTGGCAGACCGAGTACGTCAGCGACGCCGCCCTCACCACCGCGCTGCGGACCGTGCGCCGCGCCGTCGGCGACACCGGCGCGGACCAACGCGTCATCCGCACCGTCCACGGCCGCGGCTACCAGGTCATCGCTCCCGTCGAGGTGGTCGGCCCGCCCGTCCCCGAGACGCCGCCCGCGGACGACGCCGTCACCCCTGTGGGGCCGGCGAGCACCAGCAGCGCCGATGCGGTCGCCGGCTCGCCGCCCACGGTCACGTGGGCGGCGGTCGCGCCCACGCCGGGCTCGCCCGTGCGGCCGAGCGCGGAGCTCCAGTCGATCCAGTACTGCTCAGCCGCCGACGGAGCGCGTATCGCCTACGCGACCGTTGGCGAGGGCCCGGTGCTGATGAAGGCCGCGAACTGGATCACCCATCTCGACCTCGAGTGGGACAGCCCCGTGTGGTCCCATTGGCTCCACGGCCTCGCGCGCGGCCGCACCCTCGTGCGCTACGACGAGCGCGGCTGCGGCATGTCCGACTGGAACGTCCCCGGCTTCACCTTCGAGGACTGGGTGACCGACCTTGAGACGGTGGTCGAGGCCGCGGGTCTCGAGCGGTTCCCGCTGCTCGGCGTCTCGCAGGGAGCGGCGGTCGCGATCGCCTACGCGGCGCGCCACCCGGAGCGGGTGTCCGCGCTGATCCTGGCCGGCGGATATGTGCTGGGTCGCATGCAGCGCGCCCGGGACGACGCCGAGCGCGCCGAGGCGGCCCTCGACATCGACCTCGCCCGCGTGGGCTGGAGCCGCGAGGACCCCAGCTTCATGAGGGTCTTCGCCTCGCAGTTCCTGCCGCACGGCACCCAGCACGACTGGGACGAGTTCACCGCGTTCCAGAAGCGCACCACGTCGGGCGAGAACGCGGTGCGCTTCCTGGAGGCGTTCGCGAGCATCGACGTCGAGGACGAGGCCGCGGACGTGCGGTGCCCGACCCTGATCCTGCACTCGCGAGACGACGTGCGCGTGCCGGTGGACCAGGCGCGCGAGCTCGCGTCGCTCATCCCACGCTCGCGGCTGGTGCTGCTCGACAGCGCGAGCCACCTCATCGGCGAGGGCGAGCCCGCGTGGCCAGAGTTCCTCGCGCACATCGACGACTTCCTGGCGGATCCCGCCCACTCCTGAGGAGATCTGAGGGAAGTCCCAGGGGACTCCTGCGCACTGCCGCCGAGCCATTGTCCGGCGGCATCGTCCCTCCTACGGTCGCGGTAGCCCCGAGCCATCCGGGGTCACGCCATCGATCTTGAGGAGATCACCGTGCCCACCACCTCTTCCACGCTGCGCTCCGCCGCGGCCGCGACGCTCGTCGCCGGCCTGCTGGTGGCCGCGCCCGTCGTGGGCGGCACCGCCGGAGCCGCCGCCCGCGCCCAGGAGCCCGATGCTCCGCCCACCGCCCTGCCCAGCGACATCGTGAGCGCGGACATCGTGAGCGCGCTCGAGGCCGCTCCCGACACCGTCGACGTCGAGACCGCCCAGGACGACGAGGAGCCCGCGGTCGTCCCTTCTGAGGATGATTCCGCCGAGCACGAGTCCACCGAGACCGCACCCGCCGAGCCGGTCGGCGACGACCAGCCGGGTGAGGACGCGGCCACCGAGGCCGCTGCCCCCGCAGGCGGTGCCGAGCCGGCCGATGCCGACGAGCCCGCCGACGCGTCCGCCCCCGAGGGTGAGCCGAGCACCGACGAGCCGAGCGGCGATGAGGCGAGCTCCGACGAGGAGCCGGCGACCGCATCGGCGCTGCAGGCCTTCGCTGGTCCCGTGCCCCTCGTCGAGGGGCTCGAGGAGGCCCCCGGCCTGCCGACGTTCGTCGGCGCGGACGGCTGCACCTACTCCTACATCGAGCAAGAGGGCTCGATCGACATCGCCGACATCGTGGGCTGCACGGACGTCGTGGTGCCCGAGGAGATCGACGGGGCGCCGGTCGAGCGACTCGGCGCGGGGTCGAGCACCCAGCGGATGACCGACGCCGACGTGTTCACGTCGCTGGTGCTGCCGGACTCGCTGCTCTTCGTGGGCCAGGGCGCGTTCTCGAATGCCGACGCCCTGGTCAGCGTGGACTTCGGCTCCGGCGTCCAGCGGATCCTCGGACGTGCGTTCGTCGACGCGGACGCCCTCCAGGCGGTCGTGCTGCCGCCGTCGGTGCAGTTCGTGGGCGCGCGTGCCTTCGAGAACACGGCGTCCCTCGCGACCATCGACCTCGGGTCGGTGGAGACGGTCGAGGGCCTCGCGTTCTCGGGCGCCGGCAAGGTGACCGAGCTGGTGGTTCCCGCGTCGATCACGCGTGCCGCCGACACGGCGTTCGGCAACATGCCGCAGCTGCGGTCGCTGCTGATCGAAGGCGACCCGACGGCCCTGGTCAAGCACACCTTCTTCAACTCGCCCTCGCTCGAGGAGGCCGAGTTCCGGTCGCGATCGACGTCGGCGACCATCGTCAACACGATGTTCGTGGGTGCGAACCAGCCCAAGGTGTTCTTCCGCGACGGCGCTTTCGGCAAGTCGTGCGGCCCGGTGCCGCAGCCGAACGTCCTCTCCGAGGAGCGCTTCCTCGGCTTCGGTGGCACCCAGGTGCGGCCGCGCTGCCTCTTCGACGTGACGATCGATCCGAGCGGCAGCGGGCTGTCGCTCGAGGTTCAGCTGTCCGACGTCCGCGAAGGCACCATCCTGACCGACGTGCCGGAGCCGGTCGCGCCCTCGAGCAGCGTGGAGTTCGTCGGATACTCGCCCTCGGTGGAGGAGCCGGTCATCGCGGACACCCACTACGTCGCGCAGTTCGCGCAGATCCAGCCGGGCGACTACACGCCCAGCGAGGACGACCTCGTGGACGAGGCCCAGGGCGGCTTCACCATCCCCGGCACGGTGCAGGCGGGCGAGGAGCTGACCCTCACCGTCGTCGAGGAGCCCAACCCCGGTGGGACGCCCGAGCCGAACCCGGGCGGCACCCAGGAGCCGAACCCCGGCGGCACGCTCGAGCCCAACCCGGGCGGCACGCCGGCCGCGAGCGTGCCGACGACCCTCGAGCAGGTGCCGGAGCTCGAGCTGCCCGAAGACGAGCCTGAGCCGCCCGCCGAGGACTTCGACCCGAACGAGTTCATCGACGTGGTGCTGTTCTCGGAGCCTGTCGAGCTCGCCATCACCGGCTTCGTCTCGGATCCCGGCAACTCCTTGATCACCGTGCTGGTCCCGGCCGACACGGAGCCGGGCGAGCACAAGCTCGCGGTCTACTCGGTGTTCGGCGAGCTGCTGGGTTGGCAGCCGCTCACCGTCACCGCCGCGCCCGCGCCGCCTGCGCCTCCGGGCGGAGAGGTGCCTGGTGAGGTGCCCGGCGAGACTCCGGGCGAGGTGCCGGGCGACGAGGACGGTGGCGCGCCTGAGGGCGACACCGACGGGGACGCCCAGCCCGTCGCCACCCCGGTCGCGGCCGAGACCGGCGGTGCGGACGGCGAGCTCTCGGACACGGGAGCGCCCGAGACGGGCCTGGCCATCGGCGCGGCGCTCGCGCTGATCGCCGTGGGCACGACGCTGATCGTGGGGCGGCGGCTGCGGCCGTAGCCCTCGGCGCGATCAGGTGGCGGTCGCGCGGCTCCGGCGAGGTGGGCACCTCGCCGGAGCCAGCGGCACGTCCGGGCCGCGACAGGGCCGCGCGCACGTGCTGCGGCGTGCGTGCGGCCTGCGTCGCTCGCGGCCGCGTGGCCGGCGTGCGTGTCGCACGCGCATGCGCTGCGCGTCGGCGCTCACGGCGCGCGACTGCTGGGAGCTCCGCGGAGCCGGCAGCTGGCGCCGCGCTCGCGAGGCCCGGAGCTCGCTACACCTGGTCGCCGGCGCGGGCGTTGATCGCCGCGGCGAGCGCCTCCCACTCGGAGGCGCGGGCGGCGAGGAAGGGACGGCCGGGGTCGCCGGGCCGATACTCAGCGCCGTCGAGATGCCGCACCACGAAGCCGGCCGCGCGTAGGATCGCCGCTCCGGGCGCGTGGTCCCAGGGCTTGGCGCGGAAGTACATGAGGAAGTCGAGGTCGCCGCGGACCACGTCCCAGTAGTCCCAGCCGGCGCACATCCGGGGTGGGGTGACCTCGGCCACGTCCTCGGTGAATCCGGCGAGTCCCTCGGCGATCGGTCCCGGGGCGAAGGTGAGGGTCGCCATGCCGCGCAGCTGCGACAACGGCCGCTCAGCGGCGTCCGCGACGCTCTCGAGCGCCGTGACGGTGCCGTCGCCCGCGACCACCTCGGGCGCGAGCGAACGTCCGCCGCGCAGCAGGTCGCCGGTCTCGGGGTGGAGGATCCAGCCCGCGTCGGCCTCGCCGCCCTCGACCCGCGCGATCATCACCGCGTACTCGACGGAGCCGTGCGCGAAGTTCCAGGTGCCATCCACCGGGTCGACCGTCCAGCCGGCCGGAGCGGTGCCGAGCACCTCGGGCAGCGACGGGTCGAGCTCGGTCGCCTCCTCGCCCACGACCGGGATGTCCTCGATGCCGGCGAGGAGGGGCGTCAGGGCGCGCTCGGCCTCGACGTCGGCGACCGTCACCAGGTCGTTGGGGCCGGACTTCGCGGTGATGTCGCCGTCGGCGAGCGACCGGAATCGGGGGCGGATGATCTCCTCGGCGACGTCGCGCATCGCCTTCTCCACTGCTGCGCTGTTCACCCGTCCATCGTCTCAGAGCCAGATGAACATCGTCCTACGCCGCTGCACGCGCCCCAGCAGGCACTGAGTGCCGGAATCCGCGAGAACACGGCACTCAGTGCCTGCCAGCGTGCATGGGGTCCGGGAGGGAACTCCCGACCGAGCCAAGCGCGCCGCGGGACCCGGCCCGCGCATCGGCGCTGCGAACGATTCGCCCGAAGGGCGGCCCGACGTCCCGTTCGACACCGCTCGCTCCATATGTATTCTGTGAGCGTCCCGACCCCCTCGAGCCGCCGGGACTCAGCCACGAAAGTAGGACCGCATGCCCCGCAAGCTCGTCATCGTCGAGTCGCCCACCAAGTCGAAGACCATCGGTGGCTACCTTGGCGACGACTACGAGGTGGTGTCCTCCGTCGGCCACATCCGCGACCTGCCCAACCCCCGCGACCTTCCGGCTGACCAGAAGAAGGGGCCGTTCGGCAAGTACGCGGTCGACGTCGACAACGACTTCGAGCCCTATTACATGGTGTCGCCGGACAAGCGGAAGACGGTCGCGGAGCTCAAGCGGGCGCTCAAGGGCGCCGACGAGCTCTACCTCGCGACTGATGAGGACCGCGAGGGCGAGGCCATCGCGTGGCACCTGCTCGAGGAGCTCAAGCCCAAGGTTCCCGTGAAGCGCCTGGCGTTTCACGAGATCACCCGCGAGGGCATCGAGCGTGCCCTCGCCGCGCCGCGCCAGATCGACATGGAGCTGGTCGAGGCGCAGGAGACCCGCCGCATCCTCGACCGCCTGTACGGCTGGGACATGTCCGACGTCATGCGCCGCAAGGTGGGCCAGGGCTCGTCCGCGGGCCGCGTCCAGTCCGTCGCGCTGCGCCTCGTGGTGGACCGCGAGCGGGAGCGCATGGCGTTCCGCTCGGCCGAGTACTGGGACCTCACCGCGACCTTCACGGCCACCGCTGGGGCCGATGCGGGCGTCGCCTTCGTGGGCCGCCTCACCAAGGTCGACGGCAAGCGCGTCGCGTCGGGCAAGGACTTCGACGACCGCGGCGTGCTCACCTCGGACAAGGCGCACCACGTGACCGCCGGCGAGGCCGCCGCGCTGGTCGCTGGCCTCGCGCACTCGGACTTCTCCGTGGTCGACGTCGCCTCCAAGCCGTACAAGAAGCGCCCGGCCGCGCCCTTCATCACGTCGTCGCTCATCCAGGAGGCGAGCCGCAAGCTCGGCCTCGGCGCGAAGCAGGCGATGGGCATCGCCCAGGCGCTGTACCAGCAGGGTTACATCACCTACATGCGTTCGGACTCGCCGTCGCTGTCGGGTGAGGCGATCCGCGCCGCCCGGGCCCAGGCGATCGACCTGTTCGGCCCCGACGCGGTGCCCAGCTCGCCGCGCATCTACGCCTCCTCCGACTCGAACGCCCAGGAGGCGCACGAGGCGATCCGTCCTGCGGGCGACAAGTTCCGCACCCCGGACCAGCTGCGCACCCAGCTGCGCGGCGACGAGTTCCGCATGTACGAGATGATCTGGAAGCGCACCCTGGCCTCCCAGATGGCCGATGCGGTCGGCACCACCTCCACCATCACGGTCGGGGCGCAGTCCTCGGCCGGGCACCGGGTCGAGTTCTCGAAGTCCGGCACCATCCTCACCGCGCCCGGCTTCCGCGCCCTCTACATCGAGTCCAAGGAGGCGGCGCGCTACGAGGACGAGTCCGGCAAGCAGCCCGGCGAGGGCGACGAGCGCCTGCCGCAGGTCGCCTCGGGCGACGCCGTCGACGCCTCGAAGCTCGAGCCGCTGACCCACGCGACCAACCCACCGCCGCGCTACACCCAGGGCGCGATGATCAAGGAGCTCGAGGACCGCAAGCTCGGACGCCCCTCGACGTACGCGTCGACCGTGGACGTCATCATCGCCCGCGACTACGTGCGCATCGACAAGAAGCAGCTGGTGCCCACCTGGCTCGCGTTCTCGATCGTCGGTCTGCTCGAGGAGTACTTCCCCACGCTCGTGGACTACGGGTTCACGGCGGAGATGGAGGCGGGACTCGACCGCATCGCGTCGGGCGAGCGGTCCATGAAGGACTGGCTGCAGGAGTTCTACTTCGGCGGCCCGAGCGCGCCCACCGAGGGCCTGCGCGAGCTGCTCGACAACCTGGGCGAGATCGACGCCCGCGCGGTCAACACCTTCGAGATCGGCGCCGGCATCGCGGCGCGCAACGGCCGCTACGGCCCCTACATCGAGCGCGACCAGGACGGCGAGCAGCAGCGCGCCTCCATCCCCGAGGACCTGGCGCCCGACGAGCTCACCGTCGCCAAGGCCGAGGAGCTGTTCGCGAACCAGGGCGGCGACGAGCGCGAGCTCGGCACGCACCCGGAGACCGGCAACCCCATCGTCGCCAAGGGCGGCCGCTACGGCCCGTACGTCACCGAGGTGCTTCCCGAGGACGCGAAGGGCAAGCCCAAGACGGCGTCGCTGTTCAAGGACATGCAGCTCGAGACGGTGTCCCTCGAGGACGCCCTCAAGCTCATGAGCCTGCCGCGCGTCGTGGGCGTGGACCCGAGCGACGACGCCGAGATCACTGCGCAGAACGGCCGCTACGGCCCGTACCTCAAGAAGGGCACGGACTCGCGCACCATTGAGTCCGAGGCGCAGCTGCTCACCATCACGCTCGACGAGGCGCTGGCCATCTACGCGCAGCCCAAGCGCGGGCGTGGCCGCCAGGCGGCGCCGCCGCTCAAGGAGCTCGGCACGGATCCGGTGAGCGAGAAGCCCGTCGTGATCAAGGACGGCCGATTCGGCGCCTACATCACCGACGGCGAGACCAACGTCACCATCCCGCGCGACGAGACGGTCGAGGGAATGACGCCCGAGCGCGCCGTCGAGCTCCTCGCGGAGAAGCGCGCCAAGGGCCCGGTCAAGAAGCGCAAGCCCGCCGCGCGCAAGGCGCCCGCCAAGAAGAAGCCCGCGCCCAAGAAGAAGTAGCGCGCGCATCGGCCCTCGGCCGGCGCCTCCGCGTTGCCCCCGAGCCGCCGCTCTCCCGACACTTCCGAACATCCCTGAGCCGACACGCCGGGCCCAGCACGCGCATCGGCCCGGCGCGACGGCGTGGCGTCGCGAGAATGTTCGGAACTGTCGGACGGGCGCGCGGGTTCAGCCGACCCAACCGTTTCCGCGCGTCGCCCGTTCATGTGGCGAGAGGAAGGGGTGACGGTGGCCGCTGATGACCTGCTGACCGCGACGCTCGAGAGGGCGTCGGGCCGGCTCGCCGCGTACGGCTACCTGCTCACGGGCTCGCAGCACGCGGGCGAGGACCTGGTCCAGGACGCCCTGGTCAAGGTCTTCGTCAAGCGTCGCCGCATCCCCAACGCCGCCGCGGCGGAGGGCTACGTGCGGGCCGCGATGCGGACGCTGCACATCGACCGGCTGCGCCGCGAGCGGCTGTGGCGCAACGCCGCGCCCGCCCAGGTCACGCGGGACGAGGCGCCCGACCACGCCGAGGCCGTCGCGACGTCCGACGCGATCGCGCGTGCGCTCGACGCCCTCGCGCCGCGCGAGCGCACGGCGGTGGTGCTGCGCTACTTCGACGACCTCACGGTCGCGGACACGGCGGCGGCCATGGGGCTCGCGACCGGCACGGTCAAGCGCTACCTCTCCGACGCCCTCGACCGGCTCGCGGTCGAGGTGGGTCACGACGCGTTCGAGACCGAGCGCGTGGCCGTGGTGGAGACGGAGGTCCGGCCATGAACCTGCACGACGAGCTGGGGCGCCTGGGCGCCGATGCGACCGCCGGGTCGAGCGAGCGACTCGCCTCGGTGGAGACGGCCGATGCGCTCGGGGCCAGGGTCCGACGTGGCCGTCGTCTGCGCACGGCGGGCGGTGTGGGCTCGGTCGCGGCCGTCGCCTTGGTGGCGGTCGGCGTCTGGGCCGTGCTGCCTGGGGCGCGATCCTCCGAGCCTGCTGGCGTGGCCGAGACGGTGCACGCCGGTCCCTACCTCTACCAGGCGGTTCCCGGAGCGATGGCCTTGGTGCTCGAACCCGAGGTGATGCTTCGAGGCGAGGACGAGGTGGTGTGCGGCGACGAGGTGACGCTCACCCGCGGCGTGGTGCTGCACGACCCTGCGGCCGACCCTGGGGTGTACGTGCACACCGAGCTCACGACGCTCGGCGCGCTCGCCGAGGAGGACGGCGGGCCCGAGGCGCTCGGTGACTTCGCCGACGAGCAGGTGTGGAGCACGTTCGCCGGGGGCGACGTGACCTCGGTGGTCGTCAAGTCGATGGTCGTCGAGGACGGCACCGTCATCGCCGTCTCGGGCGGTGAGCTGCGCGGGCACGGCGTGGTCGGATTTAGCGTCGGCGGTGCCGTCGCGGTACCCCGCGAGGACGAGTGCGGCGTCGCCGACGTGGCGGCCGATGCGCCCCGGTCCGATCCCCTCGACTCGCTGCTCGTCGCGCAGTTCTGGGGCGAGGCCGAGCCCGGCGAGTCCGGCCTGCTCGCGACCATCGTGGTCGACCCGAGCGAGCCCTCGAACGTCGACGAGGCTCCGGCGTCACAGGAGCTCGAGGCCTTCCATGAGCCGATCCCCGAGTCCTCGAGTGTGGCGGATGACCCCGCCTATGTCGCGAGCCTGCCCGCTCTCGGCGACGACGGGTACCTGAGCCAGGCCTACGCGGCGCGGGGGTGGGGCGCCGGGCTCGAGTGCGACGCGATCCTCAGTGGCATCACGTTGCCGGACTCCTCGCGGGACACTCTGTACGACGTCGTCATCCCCAGCTGGCTCGAGACGGGGCGCTTGTACGGCTACGGAGACGACGCGCTGGTGGGCGGCTATCCCATCCCGGTGATGCCGAGCATGTCGGGAGAGCTGGCACGCACGGATCCTGACGAGGCTCGGCTGGTGCTCAGCTCGGGCGCCGGGAGCTGGGTGTTCAGCGTCGCGTGGTCGGAGCGGGACGACCTTCCGTACGATCCTCCGGCTCTGTTCGTCGAGCTCAACCAGATCTGGGATTGCGGCAACGGCGACCCCATCGGCACCGGTCGCTATGCGGCGACGCTCATCCGCCCGGGAGCCGACGGCCTGGAGGAGGTCGATCTGACGTCCATCACGGTGGTCGCGGGCGTCCCGTCCATCCCCGAACTCCACGAGGACTGACGCGGCCGAGCGAGGCCCGGCAAGCGCATCGGCCCTCCGGCGCCCCCGCGGTGTCCCATCCCTCCCGACAGTTCCGAACATCTGAGCTCCGACACGCGGGAACGGGGCCCGCGGCGAGGCCACTGATGCGGGGTGTCGGAGCGCAGATGTTCGGGAGTGTCGGAGGTGATGGTCGGGTGCGCCGCGCCAGGCGAGCGTCAGTGAGTCGGCGGGCCCCAGACGCCCGTGCGCGACTGCGGCACCCGCGCGAGCTGCCATCCGAGCCACGCGAGCCAGCCGGGCATCACCAGCACGACGAGCAGCCGCTGCCACCACCCGAAGCCGTCGCCGATGGTCGTCGCCCAGGTCGTGTACGTGATCAGCAGCGCGAGAGTTGCGACGGCGAGCCAGAGGTTGGGCGTCGCGAGCGACCGCCACCGCACCGTGCGTCGCAGCACCACCGCGGCCGTGAGGCCGAACGCGATGGGACCGGCGAAGGCGATGAGGCTGCCGACGGTGTGGACCATGCCCTCGGTGCTCGACTCCGCCGCGTCGAGGTCGTCGGTGCGCCACAGCCCCGCGACCAGCAGCCCGACTCCTGCGGTCACGGCGAACGCGGTGAGCCAGTGCTGTCCGCGCACGCCCTTGAGCGTGCGGGCGAAGGCGATGCCGATGGCCATCCACCCGAACCCCAGCACCACGAACGCGGACTGCATGAGCCACTCCGAGTCGCCCCTGGCGTAGTTCGAGACGTACGCGCAGCACGGCGCGAGGTCGTCGCGGATCCAGTGGAACGCGACGGCCACGACCACCCAGTACGCGGCGGCACCCATCGCGGC
The DNA here is from genome assembly GCF_002090155.1 of Demequina sp. NBRC 110056. GTDB lineage: Bacteria > Actinomycetota > Actinomycetes > Actinomycetales > Demequinaceae > Demequina. The sequence goes on from NZ_BBRM01000003.1 coordinate 259,242, forward strand.
CCAGCCGAGGGCGCCCGCGGCGAGGGGGACGGGCTCGAGCGAGGGTCGTGTCGTGGTCGCCTGCTGCTCCGTCATCGTCGCCTCCTCGCGAGGTCCTCCCTGCTCTCCACGGTACTCCGCGGCCGTCGCCCGCGAGGGGCGCGCCAGCCGCACGACGCCCGCGCGACTCCCGCGCGACGCGGCGCAGGCGGCGCACCCCCGTTGATAGGTTGACCTGAGTGCAGCGACGCGCGCTGCGGACACGGAGGGTGGCACTGATGACCGACAACGGCGAGCTCAACCAGATGAAGGAGCCGGCGCCGCGCGGGCCCGGCGGCGGAGGATCGAAGGGCTGGATCGGCCTCATCGGCTCGCTCATCGTGGTCGCCATCATCATCGGCATGTTCGGCGAGGACACGACGGTCGAGGTATTCGGACTCGGCGTCCAGCCCACGCTCCTCGTGCTGATCGCCTACATCGCTGGTGTCCTGTCCGGCCGGTTCCGTCCCGTTCGCCGCTGACGATGACCACGACGCCTGCGATCCGCGTCGAGGGCCTGCGCAAGGCGTTCGGCACCACGACGGTCTCGGACGGGCTCGACCTTGAGATCCCGCGCGGCTCGTTCTACGGGATCGCGGGACCCAACGGCGCGGGCAAGACCACGGCGATCCGTCAGATCATCGGCGTGCTCGTGCCCGACGCCGGCACCGTGGAGGTCGACGGCGTCGCAGTCTGGCCCGACCCGCTCGAGGCCAAGCGCCGCCTGGGGTTCGTCGCGGACAACCCGGCGCTGTTCGAGCGCCTGTCCGGCCGCGAGATGCTCGAGTACGCGGGGCTGCTGCGGGGCATGGATCCCGCGGACGTCGCCACTCGCGCAGAGGAGCTGCTGCGGATCCTGGGCCTCACCGAGGCCGAGAACCGCATGATCGCCGACTACTCGCTGGGCATGACCAAGCGCATCGGCCTGGCCGTCGCGCTGCTTCACAGCCCCCGCGTGCTGATCCTCGACGAGCCCTTCGGCTCTCTCGACCCCGTCAACACCCAGGTGATGGAGGAGATGCTGCAGCGCTATCGCGCGGGCGGCGGGACCGTGGTGTTCTCGAGCCACGTGATGGACGTGGTCGAGCGACTGTGCGACCGCCTGGTGGTGATCGAGGCGGGCCGGGTGCGCGCGGAGGGCACGGTCGCCGAGGTTCGCGGTGACGCTGCCTCGCTGCAGCAGGCGTTCGTCGACCTCGTGGGCGGCCGGGACCTCGACGAGGGAGAGCTGTCGTGGCTGCAGTCCTCCTGAGGCTGCGGCTCGCGATCCAGCGCAGCGGCCGCGGCAGGAGCGCCGATGCGCAGGGCGCCCTCTTCTGGGCCGTGTGGGTCCTCGCCGGGGTGGCGGGTCTCGGCGGCGGCGCGCTCGTCGCCTTCCTGACCGGGCTCGACGACGGCACCGCCCTGGTCCTGATGGTCTTCGTCGGCCTGTTCCTCGGCTGGGTGCTGCTGCCGATCACGGTGCCGGCGCTCCAGGACCAGACGGTCGACCCCGCACGGCTGGAGATGTTCCCCATCACCACGGGGCAGAAGGTCGGCGGGCTGCTCCTGGGAGGCCTCGTCGCGCCGACGGCGCTCTTCACGTTCCTGACCGCGTCGGGTGGCGCGCTCGCGCCTGACGAGCCGCTGGCCGTGCGCGTCGCCGTCCCGGTGGTCTCGGCGCTGTTCGTGGTGCTGTGCGTGGCGTGCTCGCGTGCGGTGCAGGCGCTGTTGTCGCGCGCCTCCTCGACGCGGCGCGGAAGGGACGCGGCACTCGTAGCGACCGGCCTGATCAGCATCGGCGGCTACCTCGCCATCCGATACCTGGCCTCGAACGCCGATGCGCTCGCGGTGTTCTCGTCGTCCACGCTCGCGACGGTGCTCGAGTGGACGCCGCCGGGCGCCGCCGGGCAGATCAACCTCGACATGCGCGCCCAGGACTGGGCCGATGCCGTCGGGGGCCTCGCCTTCGTCCTCGCCTGGGTAGCCGTCGCGTTGGGGGGCTGGTACTGGGCGCTGAGCCGCCGCGAACGCGGCGGCGGCCATGCGTCGGTGCGGCGAGCCAAGGCCGGGCGCCAAGCCGGCTCGCTCGCCCTGACCGGCGGGATCATGCGCGCGTTCGCACCGAGCGCGGCGCTCGCCTCCGCGGCCCAGTACGCCCACTACCTGTTCTTCCGCAACCCGCGGGCCTCGCAGCAGGTGCTGATCTCGCTGATCGTTGCCGCGTTCCTTGGGCACACCTCGGGCATGCCCTCGGGGCTCGCGGTCGCCGCGGGCCTCTACGGAGGCTTCGCGACCATCTCGATGGCGACGGGCATGCTCAACTACGACGGGCGCGGCGCGCAGTTCCTCGTCGTTGCTGGCGCCCCGCTGCGCAGCGTGCTCGCGGGGAAGTTCGCCGTGACGGCGACGGTGGTGTCGCTGGCGACCGTGGTGTTCATGGTCGTCGAGGCGGCCCTCGGCGGGTTCTGGGGCGTCGCGTTCGAGTCGGTCCTGTTCGGCGTGGCCGCGGTCGTGTGGGCGAGCGCTGTCGGCGCCTACGTCTCGGTGGTGAGCCCCTTCGACTCGGAGCACAAGGCGCCCGGGCGCGGTCGGGCGCTCGTCGCGATCCTCGTCGCTCTCGGAGTGGTCCTTGGTGCGGTGATCGCTGTCGCGGGCCTGCTCTCGCTGCTGCCCACCCCGCTGCTCGTCAATGCCATCCTCGCCGTCGCTGTGAGCGCGGCGGCGTCGTGGGCCGTCCTGCGTCGTGCAGGCGCCCACTTCCAGGGCCACCAGCTCGAGATCGCCGAGGCCGTCGCGGTCTCCTGACCCGAGCCGAAGCCCCATGGAGGAACCCATGCCAGCCACCGCATCGTCCCCCCTCGATGCCCCGCCGCTGCAGTGGGGAGTCATCGGCGCGGGCTGGATCGCGGACATCTTCGCGCGCTCGGTGCTGGGCCACACGCGCTCGACGGTGCAGGCGATCGGGAGCCGCGACGCCGGCCGCGGGGCGGCCTACGCGCAGAGGTTCGACGTCCCCACCGTGCACTCCGGAGAGGACGCCTACGAGCGTCTCGTCGCGGACCCCAACGTGGACGCCGTGTACGTCGCCACGCCCCACGCGCTCCACCGCGACCACGCGCTGCTCGCCATCGGCGCGGGCAAGCCCGTGCTGGTCGAGAAGGCGTTCACCCGCAACGCCGCCGAGGCGCGCGAGGTGCTCGACGCGGCCCCGGACGTGTTCGTCATGGAGGCCGTGTGGACGCGCTTCCTGCCGCACATGGTCGAAGCGCGAAGGCTCGTGGCGGACGGGGCCGTCGGGCGGGTGGTGCACGTCGCGGCGGACTTCGGAGGCAGCCCCGCGTACGACCCGCAGCACCGCAACTTCAACCCCGAGCTCGCGGGCGGCGCGCTGCTCGACCTCGGGGTGTATCCGGTCAACTTCGTGCACGACATCCTGGGCGCGCCCGACGCGGTGCGCGCGGTCGGCACGCTCGCGCCCACCGGGGTGGACATGGGCGAGACGGTGCTCATGGACTACCCGGCGAGTGGCGCGCAGGGGGTGGCGCTCGCGACCTTCGAGGCGGACACCGCCCGCACCGCGTCGATCACGGGCACCGAGGGCCGCATCGACATCGCCGCCGAGTACTACCGGCCCACGTCGCTCACCCTCACCAGGGGCGGACGCGCGGAGCGCGTCTGGAGCGCCGATGCGCCCCTGGGCTGGCAGTTCCAGGTGGCCGAGGTGGCTCGCCGGGTCGCCGACGGGGCGACCGAGTCCCCGGTCATGCCCCGCGCGGCCACCCTCGAGGTCATGGAGGTCCTCGACGAGGTGCGCCGCCAGCTCGGGGTGGTCTACCCCGGGGAGTAGCCCGCAACGCGGCCCCCAACGCCGCGGGTGCGTCAGGTGTGGTGCCGGTGAGACGGCGCGTGCCCGCAGTGCGTCACCGGAGGCGCACAACAAACGATGTCGCTGCTCCGTCTTGATGGTGTGACCGTCGCGTGAGGCGCCCCCGCGACGGCCCGCCGCCGGAGAGCGGCACTCCCTGCCGCCCGGCCCATCGTTGGGAGGGATCATGAACAGGCTCATCTTCGTCACCGTCGCCGGCGCCGCCCTCGTGCTCGCCGGATGTGCAGACGGCTCGCTGGACAGCAGCGAGCAGGCATCGCTCGAGTCGCGACAGCGACCTGTGCTGCCTGCCATCGGGCAGGACCTCGACGCCGCGCTGTCGGAGGCCGATCGCGACGCAGCGCGACAGCTGCCCGCGCTGCCCGCGCCCGCTGCGACGGCCACGATCGCGGATCTCGACACCCGCCATCACCCGATCCTGCCCGGCCGCTGACGCGAGATCGGCCGTAGAGTCGAAGCAACTTCCTCGCCGCCACACCCGTCTTGAGGTCGGAGGGAGGGCAGGTGGGCACTCAGGAGGACGTCCTCGTCGAGGTGATCGACCGCGCGGCCGGCCGCCTGGGTGCGTACGCCTACATCCTGACGGGCTCCCAGTCCGAAGGCGAGGAGCTCGTCCAGGCCGCGATCGTCAAGGTCTTCTCGCGGCGCACGCGGCTGGGCACGGTCGAGCAGGCCGAGGCCTACGTCCGGCGCACGATGCGCACGGTGCACATCGATCGTGTGCGGCGCGAGACCACCTGGCGGAGGCTGGTGCCCCGCCTCGCCCCGCGTCAGACCGCGTCTGACAGCGCTGACCAGCTCGCGATGCGCGACGAGCTCGCGCGCGCTCTCGACACCCTGCCTCGGCAGCGACGAACCGCGGTGGTTCTCCGGTTCTACGACGACCTGTCGTACCAGGAGATCGCGGACGCGATGGGAGTGTCGCTGGGCGCCGTCAAGCGCTACCTGTCGGACGCTCTCGCTGCCCTCGGGGACGTGCTCGGTGCGGACGCCGAGATCGCTTCCGTGGGGCCGTCGGACGGGAGGAGGCTCTGATGGACGCGCGAGAGAGATTGGCAAGCACGGCCGATGCGGGCGGAGCGGGGATCGCGCGCGCACTTCGCGACGACGGCGCACGGCAGGTCCTTGCCGCGCGCGTCCAGCGCGCGCGACGGCGCCGGACAGCCGGTCAGTCGGCGCTCGCCCTGCTGGCCGTGCTCGCGCTGGGTCTCGGCGCAGTCCAAGCGCTGCCGGCGCTGCTCGACAACCCTCCGGCGGCGGAGACGACCGTCCACACCGAGATCGTTGACGCGATCGACCCCGGGGCGCCGGCGTGGCTCGTCTGCGGCGCGGTCCCCACCGGGCTGCCCGCGGCGGGCGTCACGGGCCACGACGCTGCCGCGGCGCCGAGGCTCGAGGCCGAGGTGATGACGCGCGCTGGTGGCGACTCCGGCAGCGCGGTGACGCCCGTCGACCTCACGGGCCGGACGCCTGTCGACCCGCGCGACGCCATGCTCTTCACCGTCGCGGTCGCCTGGGGAGACGTGCCGCAGCCGGAGGGGTGGCGCGTGACGACCGCTGCGGCGCTGCTCGACGAGCGCGGCGAGGTGGTCGCGCTCCACGCCGGCGGAACCACGCGGTCCGACCTAGGACCGACCGTCGAGCGGCTGCGGCCCCTCGAGGGCAGCATCGACCCCTGGGCGTGCGGCAACGACCCGAGCGGCCTGGCCGGCGTCCACCGGCTTGTGCTCGTCGCCCAGGTGCGCACGCCGGTCGCCGACGCGGGGGGCGGAGACGACGGCGCCGTGGTCGCCACGTTCGTCAACTACGGCATGCCGCGCGACGCCGCGGTGATGTTCGATCCCGCCGCCGCGCCGCCCGAGGCCGACCCCGACGACGCCGCTCGCACCGACACCCTGCGCTGGCTCGCCGAGATCCACGCGACGGGAGAGCCCTTGACCACGGCGCGCATCGGCTACCGCCCTTCACCCGTCCATACCGACGCGGACGCCCCGTACCGGTCATGCGCCGTGGTCGCGACGATGCGCGACGGGCTCGACGCCGTGCGCGTGGTGCCGTGGCACACCTATCCGGACGGCGTGGAGGTCGGCCTGGTCCCGGCATCGCCGGAGGATCCGGAGCTGACGGCGCTCGGGTTCTCGGCGCCGGTCGAGGCCACGGACTTCGGGTGGCTGCGTTCCCAGCGGGAGTCGACGCTGCTGCTCCTTGCCGAGGACGGCTCGGTGGCGGCCGCTCTCGAGTCGGGACCCTACGTGTTCGGGAGCAGCCCCGAGGAGCCCGAGGATCTGGGCTTCCGCTCGTACCCGCGGGGTGCCGAGTGCCCGGTGCGCGGCACCTTGCCGACCGAGCCTGGGTCGTACACGCCGGTGCTGGTCCTCGTCGCATCGGAGCTGCCGGGCGCGGCGGGCGAGCCGCTGCCGGTCGACTCGGGCGAGTACCCCCTCGAGATGTGGATGGTGCTCCCCGAGCTCGTCGTAGACACCGATGGCACCATCGAACCGATCCCGTGGCTCGCCACCGACCTCCCCACTGTCCCGGGTGACCGCGGTTGAGCCTTCGAATCGATACGCTGGCTGCCATGACGACACCGACGCCGCAGTCCGCGCCCGCCATCCGCTGGGGAATCCTCGGCGCCGGGGGCATCGCTCACAAGATGGCCGACGCCATCATCAACCACACCGCCGGCGAGCTCGTCGCGGTCGGCTCGCGCACGCCGGGCAAGGCGGAGAAGTTCGTCGCCGAGGTCGGCTCGGGCCGCGCGTACGGCTCGTACGAGGAGGTCGTGAACGACCCCGACGTCGACGCCGTCTACGTCGCCACGACGCACAACGACCACCATGAGCCGGCGCTGCTGGCGATCGAGGCCGGCAAGCACGTGCTCGTCGAGAAGGCCTTCACCCAGAACGCCGCGCAGGCCGAGACGGTGGTCGCCGCGGCGCGCGCGAAGGGCGTCTACCTGCAGGAGGCGATGTGGGCGCGGTTCCTGCCCCACCAGGCGGAGGTCCGCGCGGCCATCGCCCGCGGCGAGATCGGCGACGTCGTCGCCGTCCAGGCCGACCACGGCCAGGCGCTCACCCACGTCGAGCGCATGTACCGCCCCGAGCTCGCCGGCGGCGCGCTGCTCGACCTCGGTGTGTATCCGATCGCCTTCGCGCACGACATCCTCGGCGTGCCCGAGTCGATCACCGCGGTGGGTCAGCTGCGCGACACGGGCGTCGACGGCCAGGTGTCGATGGTGTTCCAGTACCCCGGCGCGCAGGCGACCCTGCACACCACGATGGAGGCCCGCACCCAGAACGCCGCCGTCATCTCGGGCACCGAGGGCCGCATCGAGATCGCGGACACCTTCTACAACCCGACGACGTTCACGCTGAAGCGCCACGACGGCACCTCGTGGACCTACGACGGCCGGCTCGACAACGGCTTCCAGTACGAGGCCGCGGAGCTCGCGCGCAACGTCGCGGAGGGCCGCCTCGAGTCCGCGATCCTGCCGCTCGACCAGACCCTCGAGATCATGCGGATCATGGACGAGGTGCGCTCGCAGATCGGTCTGGTCTACCCGAACGAGCGCTGAGCGCCCCTCCCTGCAGCGCCGATGCGCGGGCTGGCTCCGGCCGGCACGCGCCGGCTCGGGTCGGAGTGGGGTGAGCCCGGCCTGGGATGAGCCTCGCGTCAGCTCCCGTCGATGACGTTCGAGGTGAGCTCGGCGATGACGGCGTGGCCCTCGGCGTTCGGGTGGCCGCCCGCCGACACCAGCTCGGGCCTGCCCTGAAGCGGGTCGCCGAGGTCCATGTACACGGCCCCGACCTTCTCGGCCTGCTCGCGCACGATGCGATTGAGGTCGGCCGCCGCGTGGTGGCCGCCGACGGACAGCGCGCCGGTCGCGTAGATCTTCGCGTCGGGGAAGGTCTGGTGGAGCGTGAGGAAGGTCGCGTGCACGGCCGCCTCGATCTCGCCGAGCGTCGCGCCCAGGTCCGCGATCCCGCCCGAGACGACGATGACGTCCGGGTCCTCCGACAGGACGCGGTCCACGCGCTGGCGGTAGGTGGTCCCGCAGCCCTCGCCGGTGCTGGTGTAGCCCGAGCCGTCGCAGCCGGCATTGACCTCGCGCCACCCGAAGTGCTGCGATACGAGCGTAGGCCAGCGGCTCGCCGCCTGATCGAGCGGCAGGGAAGCGCCCACGGTGTCCGCGTCGCCCAGGAAGATCGCGGTGGGAGGCTCGGGCTCCGGCGCGCACGCCACGAGCGGCGCGACCATCAAGGCCACCGCCGCCACACCCCAGCGAATCCCCATGTCTAGCTCCCTCATGGCCAGGTCTACTCCCGTGACCGCGCCGAATCCAGCCCCGTGTGGCGTGTTGCACTCGACTGTCCGGAAAGTCCCTCCCGTGCCCGCGCATCGGCGCTGTCCACACGGCCGCCACGCGGTGTCGGCGAGCGCCGGTAGGTTGGAGCCATGGCGGGATTCTTCGTGGTGTTCGAGGGCGGCGACGGCGTGGGCAAGACCACCCAGATCGACCGCCTCGCGGGGCTCCTGCGGGCGCCGGCGGGCGGCGGCTTCGAGGTCGTCACGACCCGCGAGCCGGGAGGCACGGAGCTCGGCCAGGAGCTGCGCCAGGCGATCATGCACGGCGGCCACGTCGCGCCCCGGGCGGAGGCGCTGCTGTACGCCGCCGACCGTGCCCACCACATCCACACCAAGGTCCGCCCGGCGCTCGAGCGCGGCGCCGTCGTGGTGCAGGACCGCTACGTCGACTCGTCGATCGTCTACCAGGGCGGCGCGCGCGGCCTCGGCGAGGAGGTCGAGCGCATCTCGCGGTGGGCCACCGAGGACCTGCTGCCGCACCTCACCGTCGTGCTCGACATGGAGCCTTCGCAGGGCCGCCTCGACCGCGAGCTCGACCGCGTCGAGCGCGAGACCGCGGAGTACGCCGCGCTGATCCGCCAGGCCTTCCTCGACCTCGCCGCGCGCGACCCCGAGCGCTACGCGGTCATCGACGCGGCGCGCAGCATCGAGGACGTCGAGACCGACGTCACGGCGGCGGTGCGCGCGGGCATGGCCCGCGCCGGCTTCGGCCCGGGGAGCGCCGATGCGCGCGCGGGGCTGGCAACGGACCCCGGGCTCGAGCCGTGGGGCACCCCGTGAGCGTCTGGGCCGAGGTGGTCGGTCAGGAGACCGCCATCGCGCCGCTCCAGGCGGCCGTCGCCAACGCCGCGGCGATGACCCACGCGTGGATCATCACGGGCCCTCCCGGATCCGGGCGCTCGCACGCGGCGCGCGCCTTCGCCGCGGCACTGCAGTGCCCCGACGGCGGCTGCGGAACGTGCCGGGCGTGCACCACGGCTCTGAGCGGCGCCCACGCGGACGTCACCGTGCTCGCCACGGAGAAGGTCACCATCTCCATCGACGAGGTGCGCGGCCTCATCGCGACCGCGCAGAGCTCGCCCAGCGAGGGGCGCTGGCGCGTCATCGTGATCGAGGACGCGGACCGCATGACCGAGCGCACCTCGAACGTGCTCCTGAAGTCCATCGAGGAGCCCCCGCCGCGCACCGTGTGGCTGCTGTGCGCGCCGTCGGGCGAGGACATCGCCGTCACCATCCGCTCGCGCTCGCGGCACGTGAGCCTGCGCGTGCCCGACCCCGAGGTGGTCGCGCAGCTGCTCGTCGAGCGTGACGGCGTCGAGCCCGAGCTCGCCCGCCAGTGCGCCTACGCGGCGCAGAGCCACATCGGCGTCGCTCGCCGGCTCGCGCGCGACCCCGACGCCCGCGCTCGTCGCGACCAGGTGCTCGCTCTCGCCACCGAGATCCGCGGGGTCGGCGACGCGGTGCTCGCCGCCGCCGACCTGGCCGCGGTCGCCGAGGAGGACGCGAAGGCCGCGACCGAGGAGCGCGACGTCGCCGAGCGCAACGAGCTGCTGCGCACCCTCGGTGCCGACGATGGCGGGCGCCTGCCTCCTGCCCTGCGCGCCCAGGTCAAGCAGCTCGAGGACGACCAGAAGCGGCGCGCGACCCGGCACAAGCGGGACGTCCTGGACCGCGCGATCCTCGACCTCCTGTCGCTCTACCGCGACGTCGCGGTGCTGCAGGTGGGCGCGCGCGAGCCGCTGGTCAACGAGTCGCACCGGGGCCACCTCGAGTCGCTCGCGGGACGCACCACGCTCGCGGACACCATGCGGTGCCTCGACGCGCTGGGCGTGACGCGCGAGCGCCTCGCGTCGAACGTCGCGCCGCTGCTCGCCCTCGAGGCGATGGCGCTCGCGCTGCGGCCGCGCGCCGCAGCGTAGAGGTCCGCGCTCGGGACCGGGCGGCTCGCCGTGCCGCATAGAGTGATCGCATGATCCGCCGTCGCCGCCCCGCCCGCACGACCGCGCTGCTCGCGGGAGCGACTGCGGCGCTCCTCGTCCTCGCGGGATGCACGCCCGACAAGACGCAGGTCTCGCCCGACGGGTCCGAGCTCACCGGGACCCCCGCTCCCGAGACGTCCGACGGGGGCTCGGCGAGCGCATCGGATGTCTACGAGCAGGAGGTCGACTGGAGCGGCTGCGGCGACCTCGAGTGCGCGACCATCCAGGTCCCCCTGGACTGGTCCGAGCCCGACGGTGCCACGATCGATCTCGAGATCAACCGGTCGCAGGCGCGCAACCCTGACGAGCGCATCGGCTCGCTGCTCATCAACCCCGGCGGGCCCGGAGGCTCGGGCCTCGACCTCACCGAGTCCCTGGTGGTGACCGCCGGCGACGACGTGCTCGACGCGTACGACATCGTGGGCTTCGACCCCCGAGGCGTGGGGGAGTCCACCCCGGTCGAGTGCGGCACCGACGCCCAGGTCGACGAGTACTACATCCCCGACCGCCTCATCGAGTCGCAGGCGGACGTCGACGAGTGGGCGCAGCTCAACGAGGGCTTCGCGGAGCTGTGCAGCGCGGGCTCGGGACGCGTGGTCGAGAACGTGGACACGGCGAGCGCCGCACGCGACATGGACGTTATTCGGGCCGTCCTGGGCGACGAGCAGCTGCACTACCTGGGGTTCTCGTACGGCACCCAGCTGGGCGCGACCTACGCCCAGCTGTACCCGGAGAACGTGGGGCGCCTGGTCCTGGACGGCGCGGTGGACTTCCTGCTGCCGAGCGAGGAGATCGGCATCGGCCAGGCGGAGGGCTTCGAGAACTCACTGACGAACTTCCTGCGCTGGTGCACCCAGCGCACCGACTGCGCGCTCGACGGCGACGTCGAGTCCGCCCGTTCACAGATCCAGGACCTGCTGTCGCAGTCTCTCGAGGAGCCGTTCTTCACCGGGGCCGACTGGGACCTCAACGGCAACCTCATGGTCTACGGCATCGTCGTCACCCTCTACGACGAGGCCTCGTGGCCGTACCTTGAGCTGGGCCTCAACGAGGTCATCCAGGAAGGCACGGGCTCGATCCTCTACCAGCTCGCGAACTTCTACCTCGATCGCGACGGCTCGACCGGCGAGTACCTGACCAACTCGACGTGGGTGTTCAGTACCATCAACTGCCTCGACGCGGAGCCCGACGGCCCGCTGACGTTCGACGAGGTGCTAGACCTGCGCGCGGAGCTCGAGGACGCCTCGCCCACGTTCGGCTGGTGGTTCTCGTCGACGACGGGCTGCGACAACTGGCCGTGGACCGCGGCCGAGCACATCACGACGCTCGACGACGCGGCCACCGCCGGGGACAACATCCTGGTCATCGGCACCACCAACGACCCGGCGACGCCGTTCGCGTGGGCGGAGTCGCTCGCCGAGCGCCTCGACGCGACGATGCTGAGCTACGACGGCGAGGGCCACACCGCCTACGGACGGTCCAACCAATGCATCGTCGACAACGTCGACGGCTTCCTCGTGGGAGGCCAGATGCCGGATTCGGGAACTGAGTGCTGACCCGCTAAGATGTCTACTCGCACCCTCGGCTGGCCGAGGGCGCGCCGCCTTAGCTCAGTCGGCAGAGCGATTCACTCGTAATGAATAGGTCAAGGGTTCGATTCCCTTAGGCGGCTCCACAGGCCCGGTCCCCGCAAGGGGCCCGGGCCTTCGCCGTCCCGAGCCGCGACGCGCCCACTTTGCCGCCTTAGCGTCCAGATGGTGGCTGCGTGTCGGTTCTCGGAGTCGCGTGTCTCCCGATGGTGCCAGGGCGTCGAATGGCTGCGGCTAAGGCAGCAGGTCGAGCATCTGCGGACGAGCCTTCATCGCGTGGATCACAAGCTCGTTGCCTGAGTCAAAGGTCAGCACGACCGTCTCGAGAAGGCGGCCCGCGGTGTCGAACCCGAGCCTCAACTGGCGAGCCGGTGACTCGTCGTCGAGGTCCTCGATCCACAGCGGGAGTGACGCTGCCCGCGCGGCGTCCTCTTCGTTCACCCCGTGCTTCAGCGCGGACGGGTGGACTCTCTCGCGGAGAGCTGCGAGAGCGCGTCCCGGATGAGCTGCGACCGCGTCTTGTGCTCACGGGCGGCCCGAGCGTCGAGGGCGGAGAGCTCTTCGGCGGTCAGCCTGAGTGCGATGACCTGAGATGGCTCGGCGCCACGACCGGGACGTCCGCGACCGCGACGCTTGGGTGCTTCGACGTCATATCCACGCTCGGCCTCGGCCGCCCATGCCTCGATCTGCGACTCCGTGATGGGGGCGCCATCGATCGTCTCGCGCTCATCCATGGCAATATCGTATGACGAAAATGTGACGTCCGCCAGGGCGGCCGAATTGCCCGGGCAGTCGTCGTGCCCCCGCCTCCACACGCACCCTTACCCACCCGGGCGCCCAGATGGTGACTGCGTGTCGGTTCTCGGAGTCGCGTGTCTCCAGATGGTGCCTGAGCGACTCCTGACCGATCGGTCAGTGACCGGTCCCAATCTCGGATAGGTTGCTCTTGCACCTCGCCGACGACGGCCGAGGCGTGACCGAGAGAAGGGGTAGGGCTCGATGGAGAGTCTCACCAAGAACCGCCAGTCCACCGAGGTCCTGCGCGCGCTCATCGAGCGCGCCTTCGGAGCCGACGAGGTGCCCGAGGGAGACTCCGAGGTCGGGCGCGAGCTCACCGAGGGCTGGTTCAACGTCGCCTACGTCATCGAGCTGCGCAGCGGCCGCAAGACGGTGCTCAAGATCGCGCCTCCCGCGGACGTCCCCGTGTGCACGCGGGAGATCGGCATGATGCGCAACGAGATCGAGGCGATGCGCCTGGTCGAGCGGATCCCCGGCGTCCCCGTGCCGCGCATCGAGCACGTCGACCTGTCCCACGAGATCGTCGACGCGGACCTGTTCTTCATGGAGTACATCGACGCGGACAACTTTGGCTTCGCGGCCGAGGACGGGCGCCTCTCGCCCGAGGTGATCGACGCCGGCAGCCGCGAGCTGGGCGCTCTCAACCGCGCCATCAACTCGGCGGTCGGCCCGCACTTCGGCCCCCTCCTGGGCCCGGCATACGACACCTGGCGTGAGGCGTTCCTCGCCATCATCGAGGAGACGCTGGGCGATGGGGAGGCCGTCGGCATCGACCTCGGCTGGGACCCCGACGTGGTCCGCTCCGTGGTCGCCCAGCACGCCTCCGCGCTGGACGAGGTCACCGAGCCCCGCCTCGTCGAGGTCGACCTCTGGGACAAGAACGCGATGATCCGCGACGGCCGCATCGTCGCGATCCTGGACCACGAGCGCGCCATCTACGGCGACCCACTCATGGAGGCAGGCTTCACCGGGATCGACCTCGCGACGTTCGGCGACCCGACGGCGTTCATGGAGGGCTACGGGATCACCGAGCTGACCCCGACCGAGCGCACCCGGCGCCGCCTGTACTCGCTGCAGCTCTCGCTCATCATGATCGTCGAGACCAAGTACCGCGGCCACACGGACACGGTCGTCTACGACTGGGCGCGCGGCGAGCTCGACGTGGTGATGGCCGCCCTGGGCGCCGAGCGACCCTGACGTGTCCGTTCGCGCCGAGGGCTCGAGCGCGGGCGGTCTCGCCACGCGGCCGCTCGGCCGCCTGTTGGTCTGGTCGTGGGCCCACACGACCATGTCGGTCGGCGTGTACGGCATCTACGCGCTCACCAACGCGTGGTTCGTCGCGCGCCTCGTGGGGGAGACCGCGCTCGCGGCCGTGACCCTCGCGACGCCTCTGCTGCTGGTCGTCGGAGCCGTCTCCACCACGGTCGGCGCGGGCGGCGCGTCCCTCGTGTCACGCGCTCTCGGAGCCGGACGCCCATACGAGGCTGCCCGGTCCGCCGGCAACGCGATGGTGCTGTTCTGGCTGGTCGCGGCGGGGACCACGATCGTGGGGCTTGCCCTGCTCGAGCCCCTCCTGCGCATGTTGGGCGCCACGGACGCGACGATGCCCTACGCGCGGCCCTACGCCGCGGTGATCCTGGCCGGTGCCGTCGTCGCGACGGGCTTCTCCGCGATCATCCGCGCCGAGGGTCGGCTGGGCTACTCCACGCTCGTGTGGGTCTCCGCGGTAGTGGTGCAGATCGCGCTCGACCCGCTGCTCATCATCGTCTTCGACATGGGCGTGACGGGCGCGGCGCTCGGCACGGTGGGCGGCCAGGCGGTGTCCGCCGCGCTCGCGGTCTGGTTTTTCTTCGGGCAGCGTCGCCGCCCGTACCGGATCACGCGCGCCGACCTCCGGCCACGGCTCAGCGTCCTGCGCGGCATCGTGACCATCGGCGCCCCGTCGTTCCTCGCGGCCATGGGCGCGACTCTCATCGTGGCCGTCGCGAACGTCTGGCTCGCGGTCGCGGGCCCCGCGGCCCTCGCGGCGTTCGCGATCTGCGCCCGCGTCCAGACCTTCGTGTCCATGCCCCAGCTCGGCATTGCCCAGGGCTCGCAGCCCGTCGTCAGCTACAACGCCGGGGCGGGGCTGTGGCAGCGCGTGCGCGGGGCGGCGCGACTGTCGCTGGGCGCAAGCCTCGCGATCGGCGCCGCGGCCACCGTCGTCGTGATCGCCGCCGCCGAGCCGCTCGCCGCCGTGTTCGTGGACCCGGGCACCACCCGGGACAACGCGGTGGTCGCGTTGCGCATCGTGGGCGCCGGCTTCATCTGGGCCGGCTTCGCGCCGCTCACGTCGTCGATCTTCCAGGCCGTCGGGCAGCCGGCGTGGTCCTACGTGATCTCCATCGGCACCCTCGTGGCGATCCGCCTGCCGCTAGTCGCGGGCCTCGGCACGCTCGGGCCGCACGGGGTGTGGATCGCGCTGCCGGTGGGCGAGCTGCTGTCCGCCCTCGTCGCGGCGTTCCTGCTGCGCCGGGCGAGCCGTCGCCTCCCCGCGGACGAAGGGCCGATGCGTTCGCCGGCCTAGCCGCCCACCTCACCGCGCCCTCGGCCACCGCACCCACTCTCACCTTGGCGCGGCAGTGGTGGCTGTGTGTCGATCTGTGCGGCCCCGTGTCACCCGATGGTGGATGGCTGTCGCTCGGCGCGGCGGGCGACCGAGAAGGTCAGTCGCTGACTCGAGCCCGGCGCCCCGCGAACTCGACCACGTCGCCGGCTCGCAGCTGGCGCCCCCGCCGCAGGTCCACCTCGCCGTTGACGACCACCTCGCCCTGGCGGATCGCCTCCTTGGCCTCGCCGCCCGAGTCCACGAGCCCCGCGACCTGGAGGAACTGGCCGAGGCGGATGACCTCGCCGTCGGCCGAGACGTCGTCGATGGGTGCAGAGTTCGCCATGCCCGCATGCTAACCGCCGCACGGCCACCGCGGCTGAGCGCGCCACCCGAGTGCCGCACCTCACCTCCCCGGCTCCACGCCGCAGGGCTACGCTGACCGCATGGGCCTGGGCGCAGCGCTGTCCACGGGCGCGCAGTCGCTGACGCGCGCCGCGCACACCCTTGCCGCGACGCGCCGCCCCGCCGGCTATCACGGCGACTACCAGGGAGATGCGGGGTTCTTCGAGGGCTGGTACGTCAAGCTCATCTCCGCCGATCGCAGTGCGCGCCTGGCGGTGATCCCGGGCATC
The DNA here is from genome assembly GCF_002090155.1 of Demequina sp. NBRC 110056. Classification (GTDB taxonomy): domain Bacteria; phylum Actinomycetota; class Actinomycetes; order Actinomycetales; family Demequinaceae; genus Demequina. Next base: position 275,081 of record NZ_BBRM01000003.1, read on the forward strand.
TTCAAGGGCGGGCGCGGCGGCCACGACGAGGCCTTCGTCCAGATCCTCGACGGCGTCACGGGGGAGTCCTGGTACGAGACCTTCCCCGCAGGCGCCTTCCACGCCGATCGCCGCCGCTTCGACGTCACCGTGGGCCCCAACCGCTTCAGCGAGCGCGGGATCGAACTGAACCTGTCCGGCTCGGGGCTGCGCGGCGAGGTCCGCTTCACGACGCCGCTCGATCCGTGGCCGGTGACGCTCGCGTCGCCCGGCATCATGGGGCCGTTCGGCTGGGTGCCTGTGATGGAGTGCTACCACGGCCTCGTCTCCTTCGGCCATGGCCTCGAGGGGACCCTGCACAGGGCCGATGCGCCCCTCACCTTCGACGGTGGGCTCGGCTATCTCGAGAAGGACTGGGGTCGCGCCTTCCCGCAGGCGTACGTGTGGATGCAGACCAACCACTTCGAGACGCCCGGGATCAGCCTGTCCGCGTCCATCGCGACCATCCCGTGGGGTCGGTCGAGCTTCCGAGGCTTCATCGTCGGCGTGCGGCGGCCCCACCCCGATGGCACGCCGGTGCTGCACCGGTTCGCGACGTACACCGGCGCGAGGAGCGAGCGCCTGGAGATCGACGATGCGGAGGTGCGCTGGCACCTACGCTCGAAGGACGGCGCCCAGCTCCGGCTGACCGCCGAGCGACGGCGCGGTGGCCTCCTCCACGCGCCGATCCGCACCGAGATGCACCGCCGCGTGGAGGAGACGCTCGACGCCCGCGTCCACGTCGAGCTCATCGCGCCGGACGGGCGGGTGGTCGTCGACCAGACCGGCGAGGCCGCCGGGCTCGAGGTGCACGGCGAGCTGGACGAGCTGCTCGCGCTCGGCGAGCGCGCCTGAGGCGACGCGCCAGCGAGACCCGACGAGCGCATCGGCGCCCCGAACCCCGCGCGGCACGGGCGGACGCCACCAGCCCGGCCCTCCCGCCCGGGCGACGCCACAGCCGGTCCCAGCGAGCGCATCGGCCCTGCTCGAGAGGCCATCCCGGGCACGAGGCCACGGCGCCGCGAGGGGAGCGCGGGACTTCCGGCCCGCGACTGTGACCGGTCACGATGCGAGGCTGGATCCATCCCCGAGGCCCGCCGCAGAGCCTCTCACCAGGAGACGCCCCCGCCGCGCGCCGACCACGACCCGGTCGCCTCCTCACGCCCGCGCTCGCCGCGGCGGCGTGACGTCGAAAGGACCACCCATGAGCGCACCGGCACCCACCGCAGGCTCCGCCGAGGCCGCCGCCGAGTCGAGCCTGGCCGCCTCCCTCAAGCGCGGCGTCCTGTGGAACTACGGCGGCATCTACTTCTTCTACTTCGCCATCTGGCAGATCGCGTTCAGCTTCCTGGGCCTGTGGCTCGCGGACGGCGGCATGAAGCCGGCGAACATCGGCCTGGTCAACACGGTCATGGCGATCACGGCGCTGTGCCTGCAACCGCTGTACGGGTACCTGCAGGACCGCCTGGGGCTGCGCAAGCACCTGTTCGCGTTCGTGGTGCTGTGCGCGGCGATGGTGGGGCCATTCTTCTCGTTCGTCTTCGTGCCGCTGATGGGCGCCAACATGACCCTCGCCGCGGTGGTGGGCGGCATGTACCTCGCGCTCGTGCTGCTCGCTGGCGTGAGCGTCGTCGAGGCGTTCAACGAGCGGGCGTCGCGCGCCAACGGGTTCGAGTACGGCCACGCGCGGCTGTTCGGCTCGCTCGGCGGCGCGACCGCCACGTTCGTCGGTGGCGTGCTGTGGGCGTCCAACCCCGACAGCGTCTGGTGGGCCGCGTCGTTCGCCGCCCTCGTGCTGGGGGTGCTGCTGTTCGTGGCGCGCGTGCCGCAGGAGGCGGCGAGCGCGGGCGGCTCCGGCGACGCCGAGGCGACCGTGTCCAAGATCTCCATGGCCACCATCAAGCGCCTGCTGACGGACCGCAGCTTCGTCGGATTCGTGATCCTGATGTTCGGCACCGCGGCGCTGTACGACGTGTTCGACCAGCAGTTCTCGATCTACTTCGCGAGCTTCGTCGAGCACGGCAACCCCGAGCAGCTCTTCGCCAACGTCGTCACGGTGCAGATCTTCGCCGAGGCCGCGGTGATGCTCGTCGCGCCGTGGTTCGTGAACAAGGTGGGCGCCAAGCGCGGCCTGCAGCTGTTCGCGGCGATCCTGGTGGTGCGCGTGCTCGGCTCGGCGCTGTTCACCGGCACCGAGGCGCTCATCGCGTGGCGCCTGCTTGCGGCGATCGAGATGCCGCTCATGCTCGTGTCGGTGATGAAGTACATCACCCGGATGTTCGACGTGAAGATCTCCGCGACCGCCTACATGCTGGGCTTCGGCGTCGCGAAGTCCCTGGGTGTCGCGCTGTTCTCCACGACGTTCGGGCTGTCCTACGAGGCGATCGGGTACTCCACCAGCTACCTGGTCATGACGGGCGTGATCGTCGCGGTGACGGTGATCGCCAGCATCCTCATGAGGGACGACAAGCGACAGCTCGGCGCCGGGACCGGCGGTTCCGACGGCGTCGACAGCGCCGATGCGCTCGCCGGGCTCGAGGAGCCGGTCACCGTGGGCGCGGGGACCGAGGCGGCCGTGCCAGCGGTGCCGGCGTTGGCTCGCTGACGCGGCGTGGTGGCGGGTGCTGCGGTGGGCGCGGTGGCGCTCGTGACGGCGTTCGTGTCGGCGCTCGCCACGGCGCACGGCTTGACGCGGTCCGCGCCGGGTGGCGTACGATTTACAACGATGGAAATGGCGGAGGCGACGACGCCCCACCGACGAGACTGAGGCAGGCATGACGACCGAGACGAGCATCCCGAGCCCGATCGTGCTGCAGCGCGCGGACCCGTGCGTGCTGCGCCACGAGGGCCAGTACTACTTCACGGGATCGCACCCGCTGTACGACCGCATCGTCCTGCGCCGGGCCGAGCGTCTCGAGGACCTCCAGGCCGCGTCCGAGGTCACCATCTGGACCAAGCACGAGGACGGTCCGCAGTCGCACCTGATCTGGGCGCCCGAGATCCACCGCGTGAACGATGCCTGGTACATCTACTACGCGGCCGCTCCCGACGGCGCTCCGAGCGCGGACATCCCGGACGCCGCCGAGACCTTCAATCACCGCGTCTACGTCCTCGAGTGCACCGACGAGGACCCGCTGACCGGCACCTGGGTCGAGCGCGGCCAGGTCGACACCGGCTGGGAGTCCTTCGCTCTCGACGCCACGAGCTTCGTGCACGACGGCGCCCAGTACCTCGTCTGGGCGCAGCAGGACCACGCGATCGAGGGCAACTCGAACCTCTACATCGCGCGCATGGCGAACCCCTGGACGCTCGAGACGCCTGCCGTGCTGCTCACCCGCCCGGAGTTCGACTGGGAGTGCCGGGTGTTCTCGGTCAACGAGGGCGCCTCGGTGCTGATCCGCGACGGCCGCGTCTACCTGACGTACTCGGCCTCCGGGACCGGCATCGAGTACGCGATGGGGCTCCTCACCGCCTCCGTCGACGCGGACCTGCTCGACCCCGCGTCCTGGGTGAAGTCGCCCGAGCCGGTGTTCACCTCCGACCCCGCGGCCGGCATCTACGGCCCCGGCCACAACTCGTTCACGACGACGCCGGACGGCGAGACCGTGCTCGTGTTCCACGCCCGCACCTACACGACCATCGTGGGCGACCCGCTGTGGGAGCCCAACCGCCAGGCGTGCGCGCAGGTGCTGCCCTTCGTCGACGGCGCGCCCGTGTGGGGCACGCCGCTGCCGCTCACGCGGCCGGCGCCCACCTCGACCGAGGTGCTGCCGCCCGAGGGTCTGGTCGCGGTCGACGCTCCCTAGGCGACGCGCCTCTCCCGCCGCGCTTATTCGACCTTGGCGCGGCACTGGTGGCTGGTTGTCGATCTGCGCGCGCCCGCGTCACCCGATGGTGGATGGCTGTCGCCCGACCCCTCCGCGGGAGGGGCCGGGCGCTACGACTCAGGCCAGCTGCATCGTGGTCACGCAGGTCGCGTCGTCGGACTCGGAGGTCGACAGGGGACCGGTCGCGGTCAGCCCGTCGTAGCCGATGGTGATGGTCGCGTCGAGGTCGCGCGGCAGCCACAGCCCCACGAAGCCGTTGTCGAACGTCGTGCGCTGCTCGTCGAGCACCGTCTCGCCGGTCGCGTTGTCGACGACCGTGACGTCGATCGCCGCGTTCTGGAGCTCGCCGGTGCAGGTGGTGAGGCTGTGGAAGTAGCAGTCGTGGGTCTGCTCGACGTACGGGGCGAGCGAGACGTAGAACTCGTCGGCCGGCATCGGCACGCTGGCCTCGTCGCCCGCGGCATCCGTGACGAGCAGCTCGTCGGGACGGATCGACACGACGTAGTCGGTGGTGCGCTCGATGAGCGGCGTCGCATCGAGGGTGTCGACGATCTCGCGGGCGTCGAGCCCATCGAGGCCCACGGAGGTGAGCACGTCGGCGGTGTCGGGCGGTGCGGGCTGCTCGGCCGAGCAGGCGGCGAGGACGAGGGCGGCAGTCGCCGCGACGGCCGCGATCGATGCGCGGCGGGCGAGGGTGGAGATGGTCATGGGTGGTCCTTTCACGTGTGGAGTGGCCCGCTCGGGCGGGCGTGGAGGGGCCACGCGGCTCGGTGCCAGGTGGCGGCGAGGCCGGGCGCTCGGGTGCGGTCACGTCTGGTGCCGGAGGGCCGATGCGCGCACGGCTGGCCCTCCTACGTGCGGCTCACTCCGAGGGAGAGGAGGTCGGGTCGGTGGGGACGCGAGGCGACGGCGACCGGCGGCGGGATGGTGACCGGCGCATCGGCCGTCTGCCAGAGGTGACGGCGGGCGCGGCTCCCGAGCGCGAGCAGGACGGCGGCGACGAGGAGCGCGCACGCGACGGCGACGTCGTGAGGGGCGGAGAGGCAGCCCGCGCAGCCGTCCGATGCGTGTTCGGACGAGTGGGCGGCGAGGACAGGCGCGGCGCTCTGGTGGTGCGCGCTGTCGGCGGGCACGTCCTGCTGGGTCGCCGCGGCGACGACGGCGGGCCCGTGGTCGCCACCTGAGACGGCCGCCATGCCGTGGGTCACGGTCGCGAGGGCGACCCCGGCGATCACGAGCAGACCCGCGAGGATCGCCACGCGGGCGCGCGCGGACGGGGTGCGCCACGGTGCGGGCCTCCCGGTCATCGCGTCAGTGTAGGTCGCGCTCCCATCGTGTCGGGTGGTCCCAAGGTCCCGGGCCATGAGGGAGCGCTGCGAGCCGCGGGCTCTATCCTTGCAACACCTGTGCGCCTCGTTCGCGCACGACCGAGGGATGGGAGTGCCCCATGGCAGCGACGATGGCCGACGTGGCCCGCGTCGCGGGTGTGTCGAAGAAGACGGTCTCGAACTACTTCAACGGGTACCCGTACTTCAAGCCGGAGACCCGTGCGCGCATCGAGGCGGCGATCGACGAGCTCGGCTACCAGATGAACCGCGCCGCCCGGTCGCTCCGGTCGGGAAAGACGGGGCGCATCTGCCTGGCGCTGCCGGAGCTCGCGCAGCCATACTTCGCCCAGCTCGCCGAGGCCGTGGTCGCGACCGCTCAGCGCACGGGGTATGAGGTCATCGTCGAGGTGACGGGCGGCGATCGTGATCACGAGCTCGAGGTCCTCGGTGGCGCGCGCACCCTCGACGTCGACGGGATGATCTTCGGGTCGCTGTCGATGCGCCACGATGATGTCGATGCCGACGGCCTTCAGGTGCCGCTGGTCTTCGTGGGTGACCGCGGGGTGAGCGAGCGCTTCGACTTCGTCGCGGTCGACAGCGAGGAAGGCGTCCGGGAGGCGACGCGCTACTTGCTCGACCAAGGTCGCACGCGCGTGGTCGCTCTCGGGTGGGAAGACTCCGGGGACGCGACATCCGCAGCCGTCCGGACCCGCGGGTACATCCGGGCGCACGAGGAGAGTGGCGTCACGATCGACCCGGCGCTGTGCGTGGGCAGTCCCGACTGGGGGATGGCAGGGGGCGACCGGGCCCTCTCCGCGCTCCTCGAGACCGGCGCGACGTTCGACGCGGTGGCGGGCTTCAACGACGCGATGGCGCTTGGCGCGCTGACCGCGCTGCGTCGGGCCGGGCTCGCCGTTCCCGACGACGTGGCGGTCGTCGGGTTCGACAACATCCTCCAGGCCGAGTACTCGGCGCCGGCGCTCACCACCGTCGACGCTGGCCTGACGTGGGTGGCCGAGCGCGCGGTCGCGACGCTGCTCCAGAGGCTCGTGCCCGGCGACGGCAGCGAGACCGCGATCGAGGTGGCCCCGAGCCGCCTCGTGGTGCGCGAGTCGGCCTGAGCGGCCCCGCGATAACGATTCGATCACAGGGTTGACGTCCTGTCCGACACGTCGTAGTCTACCGATGTAGTACACCGATGTACTAAACGAGAGATCAGAGGTTCTTCAATGTCGACGACCACGGTGCGGACGCCCGTCACACCCGCACGCCCCACGCATTCGCGTCCCAGGGATGCCGCAGCATCGGCCCTCTCCGGAGGCCTCCTGGGCGACTGGTCGGCGCTCAACACGCAGGCCACCATCCCGCACGTGATCGAGCGCCTGGAGACCTCGGGCGTGATCGACAACTTCCGCCGACTCGTCGGTCGCTCCGACGCAGACTTCCGGGGCCCGGTCTTCGCTGACTCGGACCTCTTCAAGACGCTCGAGGCGCTTGGCTGGGAGGCCGTCGGCGGCCGCCGCAGCCACGAAGAGTTCCTGGCGGAGGTGCTCGAGCTGCTCGAGGCGGTGCAGGCCGAAGATGGCTACCTCAACACGAGCTTCCAGGGGCCGCGCCTGGGGGAGCGGTTCACCGACATGCAGGAGAGCCACGAGCTCTACTGCCTGGGCCACCTGATCCAGGCAGCGGTCGCCTGGCACCACGCCGGCGACGACGCGCTGCTGACCATCGCGCTGCGCTACGTCGAGCTCGTCCACACGACCTTCGGCCCGGGCGCCCGTGACGAGGTCTGCGGGCACCCGGAGATCGAGACGGCGCTCGTCGAGCTGTCCCGCGTGACCGGCGACCCGCGTCACCGCGAGCTCGCCCTGCGCATGGTGGACCTGCGCGGTCACGACACCGTCGGCAACGGCTACTTCGGTGGCAACTACTACCAGGACAAGGTGCCGGTGCGTGAGGCTGAGCAGGCCGAGGGCCACGCCGTCCGCCAGCTGTACTTGCTCGCAGGCGTCGCCGACCTCGCCACCGATCTGCCGGACACCGGCCTCGACGAGCCGCTCGACCGACTGTGGGCGGATGTGCACGACCGCAAGCTGTACATCACGGGCGGTCTCGGCTCGCGTCACCGCGGTGAGTCCTTCGGCGACCCGTACGAGCTCCCGGCGGACCGCGCCTACTCCGAGACGTGCGCGGCCATCGCGAACTTCCATTGGAACTGGCGCATGCTGCTGCTGCGCGGCGGCGCCCGGTACGCGGACGAGATGGAGCGCGGCCTCTACAACGCCATCGCGGTGTCCACCGCGGCGGACGGCTGCTCGTACTTCTACTCGAACCCGTTGCAGCTGCGCACCGAGCACGTCCACGAGGTCGACGCGCCGTCGCGCCGCCTCGACTGGTACGACTGCGCCTGCTGCCCGCCCAACATCGCGCGCATGATCGCGTCTCTGCCCGGGTACCTCACTAGCGAGGATGACGAAGCCGTCTACCTGCACCTCTACGCGGACGGCACCCACGAGATCGACGGGGTCACCGCGACGGTGCAGACGGAGTACCCGTGGGACCCGAGCATCTCGATCACGTTCTCGGACCCGTCGCCCAAGGCGCTACGCATGCGCGTGCCCGGTTGGGCCGCTGGCGCGCAACTCGAGGTCGACGGCACCTCCGCCGCCTGCACGCCGGGAACCTACGTCGAGGTGCCCGCTGGCGCCCTGGCCGCGACGCTGACCTTGCCTCTGACGCCCACCCTCGTGAGCGCCCACCCGCGCGTCGACGCCGTACGCGGCGCCGTGGCCGTCCAGCGTGGGCCGGTGGTCTACTGCCTGGAGACCGCCGCGCTCCCGCAGGGCACGATGCTCGAGGACGTCGAGCTCGACGCGCAGGCCACCGTCGCCGACGGTGCGTGGCATGACGAGCTTGGCGTGCCCGCCGTCGCGGTCGGACCGGCAGCGGTGCGGCCCGCGCAGAGCGCGCTGTACTCCCCGGCCACCCGCGACGACGCCGCGGCCACGACCGTGCTCGACACCGTCGACGCGATCCCCTACTTCCGCTGGGCCAACAGGTCGAGCGGGGCCATGCGGGTGTGGCTGCCCATCGCCTAGCCGCACCACGGTGGCCGCGCGAGGCCACCTCACCTGTCACGAAAGGAAACGCAATGAAGCGCATCACCCGAATGGCGATCCCCGCAGGGATCGCCGCGACCGCCCTCGCCCTGAGCGCATGCTCGAGCGGCGACGACGGCGGCTCGTCCGACGGCTCGGAGGGCGGCGGCACGGTCACCCTGTGGGCCCGCGACTCTCAGTCGGACTTCATGCAGGAGCTCGCCGATGGCTTCAACGCCTCGCACGAGACCCAGGTCGAGGTCACCATCGTCACCTCTGCCGAGTACGTCCAGAAGTTCGGCACGGCTGCCGCGGGTGGCGACGCGCCCGACCTCGCGTCGATCGACCTCGTGTACGTGCCCTACTTCGCCTCCGTCGGTGCCCTCACCGACATCAGCGAGCAGGTCGCGGGCCTCGACTGGGCCGACGACATGAGCCCCGCGCACACCTCGCAGGGCGAGTACGAGGGCGGCGTCTACTCGATGCCGTTCACCGCCGACGTCTCCGTGCTGTTCTACAACAAGGACCTCATGGCCGAGGCCGGCCTCGACCCGGAGGACCCGCCGTCGTCCATGGCAGAGCTGCAGGCGGCCGCCGAGGCCGTCGCCGCGATCGACGACGAGACCTTCGGCACGGCCTTCTCTGGCGCGTGCGGCGGATGCCAGCTGTTCGGCCTCGCACCGCACGTGTGGGCCTCGGGCGGCAACATGCTGTCCGACGACGGCACCCAGGCGCAGTTCGACAGCGCCGAGGTCACCGCGATGCTCGAGCTCTACCGCGGCCTGTACGAGGCCGGCACGATGCCCGAGCTCGTGACCACCGACAGCGGATCCAACGCTGGTGACGCGTTCGCGCAGGGCCGCGTCGGCTTCTACCAGTGGGGCTCGTTCTACGTGGGCAACCTCGCGGAGGCCGACTTCGAGTGGGGCATCGTCCCCATCTCCGGCACGGACGACGGCCAGTCGGCCGCGTTCGCCGGCGGAGACAACATCACCATCCCGTCGGGTGCGTCCAACCCTGAGGGCGCGTGGGAGTTCCTCGAGTGGGCCTCCGGCGACGAGGGCCAGCAGGTGCTCGTCGACCGCGGGCAGCTGCCGATCCGCATGGACCTGATCGACGAGATCTACACCCCGCTCGATGAGCGCAACGCCGTCTTCGCTGACGCGCTCGCGACCGGCAACGTGCCCTACTCGGTGGTCGAGAACGAGCTGTTCAACGACTCGAACGGTGTGTGGGCCACCCTCCTGCAGGAGGCTGTGTTCGGCAGCGGTTCCGTCGCCGATGCTCAGGCCAAGGCTCAGGCCGCGGCGCAGGAGCTCATCGACAGCGCCCAGTAAGGCGTTCGAACCACAGCGCTCGTGGGTGGGGCGGCAACGCCCCACCCACGAGCCCGATCGGAGACTCCCATGACGACCACGGCAATGACGCCGCCACCCGCGGACGCGACCAAGCGGCCTCGCAAGACTCGGGGCGGCCGGGCGCCGCTCAACTCGCAGAAGCGCCGTGCGCGATTGGGCTTCCTCTTCGCCCTCCCGGCGATGGTGATGCTCGCGCTGTTCTTCATCTGGCCGCTGCTGCAGACCATCTTCATGTCGCTGCACGACTGGCCGCTGCTGGGCGACCACGAGTTCATCGGCCTCCAGAACTACGTCGACGCCTTCAACGACGATCAGTTCCTCAGCGCGGCCGGCTTCACGTTCTTCTACACCGCCGTGATGACTCCGATCCTGCTCATCCTGGCCTTCCTGCTTGCCTACTTCGTGAGGCGCGGCACGCGTTCGGCGCGGGTGTTCCAGAGCATCTACTTCCTCCCCGTCGTGATCGGCCTGGCCGCGGGCAGCTTCATCTGGCTCTACATGTGGCAGTCGGACATCGGCCCCACCACGCAGCTGCTCGGGTCCTGGGGCCTGGTCGACCCGCATGCGAACTACTTCGCAGACTTCTGGTCCGCCTTCTGGATCGTGGTGGCGATGGTCACCTGGAAGGTCGTCGGTCTGCAGATGCTACTGGTGCTCGCGGGCATGCAGGCGATCCCGGACGACATCTACGAAGCCGCCCGCATGGACGGCGCGAGCGGATGGCGCACCTTCTGGTCCATCACCGTCCCGCTGCTGCGGCCCACGCTCGCGCTCGTGATGGTGTTCTCGGTCGCAGGCTCGCTGCTCGCGTTCGACCAGTTCTACATCATGACCACGGGCGGCCCTGCTGGCTCGACCCTCACCGCCGTCTACCAGATCTACCGCACGTCCTTCGTGCAGTTCGACCTGGGCTACGGCGCCGCCCTGTCCATCCTGCTGATGATCGTGCTCGCCGCCGTGAGCGCCGGTCAGATGCTGCTCCTGAGGAACTCGGACCACTCATGACCACCTCCACGCATCCCGACGCGCTCGCCACCCGGCGAGACGCGAGCCCCGCGCCCGACGGCGCCACCGGCGGCAAGGCCGCAGGCCTCATGCCTGTGGCGGCATGGTGGATCGTCGGAGTCTGCCTCGCAGTCCTGTTCCTCTACCCGATCTACGTCATGGCGTCCCAGATCACGTGGGACAACATCGTCCAGCTGTCGACCGAGACCAGCTCGGGGTTGTCGATCATCCAGGGCATGAAGAACTCCGCGATCGTGGCCTTCGTCGCGACCGGCACCACGGTCGTGGTGGCGACGCTCGCGGGCTATGCGTTCGCGAAGCTGCCCTTCAAGGGCTCGAACGTGGCCTTCTTCGCAATCCTGGTGACGTTCATGATCCCGTTCCAGGCGATCATCACGCCGCTGTACCTGACGCTGAACGACATCGGCCTGTCGAACAACCTCGTCGGCGTCGGACTCGTGCTCGCGACGTTCAACCTGCCGCTCGGCACGTTCCTCATGCGCAATTCCTTCGCGGCGGTGCCGAGCGCCCTCAGCGAAGCCGCTGAGATCGATGGCGCCTCGCCCATCGGCGCGATGTGGCGCGTCATGCTGCCGATCGCCATCCCGGGCGTCATCTCCACGACGCTCCTGACGTTCTTCTCGGCGTGGAACGACTTCTTCGCCGCGTTGATCCTCATCACCGACCAGGCGAAGTACACCCTGCCGGTGAGCATCAGCATCCTGCAGGCGGAGGGTGGCGGGTTCTCCGTCGACTTCGGCCTCATGCAGACCGGCGTCGCGATCACGGTCATCCCGTGCATCATCCTCTACCTCGTGCTCCAGAAGTACTATGTCGCGGGACTGCTGGGAGGCGCGCTCAAGTGACACCGACGACCCTCGCGGGGCCGGCCCGCACTCGGATCGACGCTGGCTGGACGGTCACCGCGAGGGGCGCCTCGGTGCCCGCGGAGGTGCTCGTCGCGGGCGCCGTGCCTGCGGCCGTTCCCGGAACGGTCACGACCGACCTGCTCGCCGCCGGACTCATCGAGGATCCGTTCCGCGACGACAACGAGCGGCGTCAGGCGTGGATCGGTCGCTCGGACTGGGTCTACCGCACCACCTTCTCGTGGACTCCCGACGGCGGCGCGATCCAGGAGCTCGTGTTCGACGGCATCGACACGGTGGCGACGGTCGTCCTCAACGGCCAGGTACTGGGTGCGGCACGCAACATGCATCGCACGCACCGGTTCGACGTGTCTGAGGGGCTGGTCCCAGGCGAGAACATTCTCGAGGTGACGATCGCGTCTCCGGTGGCGGCCGCGGACGCCGCGAGCCTCGCGCTGGGGTTCCGCCCGCACGCCAACCATCACCCGTACAACGCGATCCGCAAGGCGGCATGCTCGTTCGGCTGGGACTGGGGGATCGACACGTCGACCTCGGGACTGTGGCGGCCCGTGTGGATCGAGTCGTGGTCCGGACCGCGACTCGCACAGGTGCTCGTCGCGGGCACTGCCCCCGAGGGCGCGGCGCGGCTCGCGGTGCGCGCGCATGTCCGCAGCGCCGATGCGGCTGCCGGGCTCGAGCTGCACGTCGCCGTGGGGGAGCGGCAGTGGACGGTGCCGGTCGACGACGGTGTCGCGAGCCTGGACGCGGCCATCGATGCGGAGCTGTGGTGGCCGCGCGGGCACGGCGAGCAGGCGCTGCATGAGGTCGAGGTCTCCCTCGTCCAGGGCGGCGACGTGATCGACGCTGAGCGCCGCCGCATCGGCTTCCGCTCCGCGGAGTTCGTCGCGACGGACGCGGACGGGGCGGGCGACACGGCCCTCATCGTCAACGGCCAGCGCATCGAGGTGCGGGGGGCCAACTGGATCCCTGAGGACGCGTTCCTGCCAAGGATCACCGCGGAGCGCTACAGCGCCCGCATCGACGATGCGGTGTTCGCAGGCATCAACCTGCTGCGCGTCTGGGGAGGCGGGATCTTCGAGTCCGAGGACTTCTACGACGCATGCGACGAGCGCGGGATCCTCACCTGGCAGGACTTCCTCTTCGCGTGCGCGGCGTACTCCGAGGAGCCGGCGCTCGCGGAGGAGGTCGAGCTCGAGGCGCGCGAGGCCGTCGCTCGGCTGGCGTCGCATCCCTCGCTCGTCGTCCTCAACGGCAACAACGAGAACCTGTGGGGTCGCCAGGACTGGGGGTGGGAGACCCTGCTCGACGGCCAGTCCTGGGGAGCGCAGTACTACTACGAGATGCTTCCCGCGATCGTCGGCGAGCTCGCTCCGCATGTTCCCTACACGCCCGGAAGCCCGTTCTCCCCGAACCCCTCAGCGGTGCAGAACTCCGAGACCACCGGCACCATGCACGTCTGGGACGTGTGGAACTTCATCGACCACGCCCGCTATCGCGACTACCGGCCACGCTTCGTCGCCGAGTACGGCTGGCAAGGCCCGCCCACGTGGGCGACGCTGACCGCCTTCGTGTCGGACGACCCCCTGACTCCTGAGTCGCCCGGAATGCTGATCCACCAGAAGGCGGTCATCGGCAACACCAAGCTGACGCGTGGGCTGATCCCGCACCTGCGGCTGCCGTCGACCATGGAGGACTGGCACTGGGCGATGTCCCTCAACCAGGCGGTCGCGGTGCGCACGGCGATCGAGTGGTACCGGTCGATCCCCGAGTGCTCGGGCCAGATCGTGTGGCAGCTGAACGACTGCTGGCCCGTGACCTCGTGGGCTGCGGTGGACTCGCTTGGCAGGGCGAAGCCTTTGCTGCACGCCCTGCGGACGGCGAACGCCGAGCGCCTGGTCACGATCCAGCCGGACGACGATGGCCTGGTCGTCACCCTCGTGAACGACACGGCTGCGGACTGGCGCGGCGACCTTGTCCTCGACCGTAGGGACTACGCCGGGGCGATCCTCGCCTCCGCGCAGCAGAGCGTCGAGGTGCCCGCCCGTGGGTCGGTGAGCGTCACCGTGCCGGACGACGTGAGCAGCCCCGCTGCGCCGGAATCCGAGCTCGTCACCGCGTCCTTCGACGGGACTCGCGGGTGGTGGTTCTTCGCCGAGTACCGGGATTCCCGCCTCTCCGACCCCGGACTCACGGTCGATGCCGAGCGCACGGAGCGCGGCTGGCGGCTGGAGGTCGCGGCCGCGGCGCTCGCGCGCGACGTCGCCGTGCTGGTCGACCGCGTCGATCCCGACGCTCGAGCCGATGTCGCACTCGTGACCCTGCTTCCGGGGGAGCGCGTCACCGTCGAGGTCACGGGCGCGCTCGCCGCGGCCGCCACGGACTTCGCGGCTCCCTCGGTGCTGCGCAGCGCGAACCAGCTGGTGGTGGGAGCCGGTTCGTAGCGCCGATGCGCCCGCCAGGCTGGTCTCCGACCTCACCACACCGCAACTCACCGCGCTTGCCCCCGGCCATGCCTCCTGCTATCCGCCTTGGCGCGGCACTGGTGGCTGGTTGTCGATCTGCGCGCGCCCGCGTCACCCGATGGTGGATGGCTGTCGCCCGGCGCGGTGGAGCGGGGACGCGACGCCCGGCCGTCGTCGGGGTTCCGATGCGAAGCGTTGGCTCCGCTCGGCTATTGCAGCGCTGGCGGCGTGGGCAGGCGGGTGGTGATCGCGTCGACCCAACGCGGCACGCGGTAGAGCGGCCGATCGCGACCGAGGCCGTCGATCGCCGCCATGTCCTCTGGCGACAGCTCGAAGCCGAACACGTCGAGGTTGGACGCGATGTGCGCGGGGCTGGTGGACTTGGGCAGCGGGACCACGTCGCGCTGCACGTGCCAGCGCAGCACGACCTGCACCTCGCTCACACCGAGGCGCTCCGCGATGCCGCGCAGCGCCGGCTCGTCCAGCAGCTGCCGTGCACCGTGCGCGAGCGGGTACCAGGCCTGGGGAACGATCCCCTCGGCGGCGAGGAACGGCAGGAGATCCGTCTGCTGCCAATACGGGTGGAACTCGACCTGGTTGACGGCGGGTCGGATGCGGGCGCCTGCCATGAGCGTCGTGAGGTCGCGCACGGAGAAGTTGCTGACGCCGATGGAACGGATCTGGCCTCGGTCGACAGCGTCCTCCAGCGCGCGCCAGGCGGCCGCCACGTCGCCGTGCGGCCGGTGGAGCAGCATGAGGTCGATATGGCCAGTGCCAAGACGCTCGAGCGAGCGCTCGATCGCGCGCGGCGTCCGGCGCCCGAAGTCGGCGGGCCACAGCTTGGTCGTCACGACGACCTCGTCGCGGCTCACGCCCGAGGCGCGGACCCCTCGCCCGACGGCGCGCTCGTTGCGGTAGACCGCGGCAGTGTCGAGCAGCCGGTAGCCGGCGTCGAGGGCCGCCGCGACGCTCGCCTCGCACTGGTCGACGTCGGTGACCTGGAAGACGCCGAAGCCGATGCTCGGCAGCGTCGAGCCGTCGCTCAGGGCGATGGTGGGCGCAGGATTCACGGGGCTCCGGTCGTCTCGAGTCGCGATGCGAGGTCAGTCGACATCGTACGAGCCGACAGCCAGCCACCATCACCGCTCACGCACCCCGCGAAACCGACAGCCACGCACCATCTGGACGCTAAGGCGGGGAAGGGTAGGGAGAGCGGGACGAACCGCGCGAACCTCTCGCTAGGCCGGGCTCTCCGTCATCGTGTACTTGGTCTGCATGTACTCGTGGATGCCCTCGGCGCCGCCCTCGCGGCCCAGGCCGGACATCTTCCAGCCGCCGAACGGAGCCGAGGCGTTCGACACGACGCCCACGTTGAGCCCCATCATCCCGGTCTCGAGCCGCTCGATCATGCGCTGGCCGCGCGACAGCGACTCGGTGTAGACGTAGGACACCAGGCCGTATTCGGTGTCGTTGGCGAGCGCGACGGCCTCGTCCTCGTCGGAGAACGTCGCGATGGCGAGCACGGGGCCGAAGATCTCCTCGCGCCAGATGTCCGCCTCGGCGGTCACGCCTGACACCACGGTGGGCAGGTAGAAGGTGCCCGGTCCCTCGACGGCCGAGCCGCCGGCGAGCACCGTCGCGCCGTGCGCGACCGCATCGGTGACCAGCTCGTCGGCCTTGGCCACCGCACGGTCGTCGATCAGCGGGCCGATCGCCACGCCGTCCTCCGTGCCGCGGCCGACGCGCATCGCGGCGACGCGCTCGGTGACGCGCACCGCGAACTCCTCGGCGACGGACGCATGGACGATGAACCGGTTGGCGGCCGTGCACGCCTGCCCGATGTTGCGGAACTTCGCGGCGATGGCGCCGTCCACGGCCTTGTCGAGGTCGGCGTCGTCGAACACGACGAACGGGGCGTTGCCGCCCAGCTCCATCGAGGTGCGCAGCACTCCCGACGCCGCCTGCTCGAGCAGGCGGATGCCCACCGACGTCGACCCGGTGAAGGACAGCTTGCGCAGGCGCGGGTCGCGGATGATCGGCTCGGACATCGCGCCCGAGTGGTGCGTCGTGAGCACGTTGACCACGCCGCCGGGGACGCCGGCCTCCTCGAGCAGCGCCGCGAAGGCGAGCGTCGTGAGCGGCGTGAGCTCGGCGGGCTTGATGACCACGGTGCAGCCGGCGGCGAGCGCCGGGGCGATCTTGCGGGTCGCCATCGCGAGCGGGAAGTTCCACGGGGTGATGAGGAAGCACGGGCCTACGGGGTGCTGGGACACGATGGTGCGGCCGGTGCCCTCGGGGTTGGCGCCGTAGCGGCCGGCGATCCGCGGCGCCTCCTCGGCGAACCAGCGCAGGAACTCGGCGCCGTACTTGACCTCGCCGCGCGCCTCGGCCAGCGGCTTGCCCATCTCGAGCGTCATGAGCAGCGCGAAGTCCTCGGCTCGCTCGGTGAGCAGGTCGAACGCGCGGCGCAGGATCTCGCCGCGCTCGCGCGACGGCGTGGCCGCCCACGACGGGAACGCGTCGCACGCGGCGTCGAGGGCCGCGATGCCGTCCTCCGGCGTCGCCGACGCGATGGTCTTGATGACCTCGCCCGTCGACGGGTCCTGCACGGTGAGGGTGGCGCCGTCGGATGCGGCGCGCCACTGGCCGCCGACGTAGAGGCCGTCGGGCACGGACGCGAGCAGCTCGGTCTCACGGGGGTGGGTCATGACAACTCCTTCATTGCAGGACGAGGACATTCTGACATCGGGGGGTGGGTGCGCCAGTCGCCACGGGGTGCGGTACGGAGCACAAATTTGGCGGTACTTGACTGCCGGACAACACCGGACGGGCAGCGCCGATGCACGGGCCGGGTCTCGCTCATGCCGTCACCGCCTCGGGGGCGTGGACGGGCACGTGGCGGCGGGTCGCCGCCCACGCGAGGACGGCGATCCCCGACGCGGCCGCGGTGACGACGCCGAGGGTGCGGGCGGTAGGCCCGAGTAGGCCGGTCACGGGTGAGCCGAGCACTCCGCCGAGGAACTGCAGCGACCCCGCGAGCGCCGAGGCGGCGCCCGAGGCGACCACGGTGACCTGCGCCCAGGCGTGGGCGCCCGGCAGCACCAGGCCCTGGCCCAGGGCGTAGGCCATGGAGGCGGCCCACAGCGTCAGCTCGGGCGCGCCGGCCAGGGCGAGCAGCGCCAACGCGAGGCCAGCGACGGTGCACAGCACCAGCCCGGCTCCCAGCGGCGCGGACGGGTGGCGGCGACGCACGAGGCGCCGGAAGACCTGGTTGCCGACGATGACGGCGAGCGCATTGGTGCCGAACACCAGCGCGAACGTGGCGGGCGGGTGGCCGAACTCGTCTTCGACGATGAACGCGGTGGTGGTGACGTAGGCGTAGAAGCCGAACGAGTGCACGCCGAGCGCGATCGCGACGCCGCGCAGCTCGCGATCGGCCACGGCCGCGCGCAGCCCGCCGGCGACGGAGGCTCCGACCCGACCCTGAGCGGACGCGGGCAGCGTCTCCGGCACCAACCACGCGTAGGCGAGGACGGTGACGCCGCCGATCGCGGCCATCGCGACGAAGTCGGCGCGCCACCCCCACAGCGCCGCGATGCCGGCGCCCACGACGGGCGCGAGCACGGGCGCCAGGGCGGTGACCATCGACAGCAGCCCGATGCGCGAGGCCATCACCTCGCGCGACGGCGACACGTCGCGGACCACGGAGCGCGCGACGGCGATCCCGGCCGCGGCGCACAAGCCGGCGACCAGGCGAACGGCGATGAGCATGCCGGGGGAGACGGCGAGCGCGGCGAGCAGGCACGCGATCGCCCAGGCGCCCACGCCGACCAAGATCACCGGACGGCGGCCGATCCGGTCGGACAGCGGCCCCCACACCAGCTGCCCGAGGCCGATCCCCAGCAGGAACGTCGTGATCGACGCCTGGGTGAGCGCCTCGGTGCCGCCGAGCTCGGCCTGCATCGCCGGAAGCGACGGGGTGTAGATGTCGACGGACAGGGGCCCGAGCGCCGTGAGCACGGCAAGGAGCGGCAGGAGCCGAGCGACGGGGACAGCGTGCGCGGCCAACCCCTGCGTCTCAGGACCTGCCGTGCTCACGGCGCTTCGGGAGCGTCGAGCACCGCCACGAGGTCGCACTGCACCAGGCAGCCACCGTCGAGAGTGGCCGCCATCGCCTGGCGTGCGGGGCGGGTCGACGCGTCTGGGAACATCGCGAGCCACTCGCGGTTGAGCGCGTCGCGATCGCGGTAGTCCGCGAGCCAGAAGGTCATCTTCAGGATGTCGTCGGTGGAGCCGCCGGCCTGCTCGAGCAGCGCGCGGACGTGGGCGAACACGTGCGCCATCTGCTCGTCGAGGCTCGCGGGCATCTCGCGGGTCTGAGGGTCGCGGCCGGTGAGCACGCCCGACATCAGCAGGGTGCCGATGCGCGCGGCCGCCGGGATCGGGTTGGCGTGCCCGAAGCCCGGCAGGTCGATGCTCTCGCGGCGCGTCATGGCTACGCCCCCGCGTCCACGACGCGGTTCTCGATCGAGCCCAGCCCCGACACCGAGGCTCGCACCACATCGCCCGGCACGAGCCAGTTCTGCGTCGGCGCGCCGATGCCCGCCGGGGTGCCGGTGGCGAGGATGTCGCCCGGCATGAGCGTCATCACGGTGGTGAGGTACTCGATCTGCTCCCAGATGTCGTAGATCAGGTCGTCCGTGCGGGCGCGCTGACGCTCCTCGCCGTTGACCGTCAGCGACACCTCGAGGTCGTGCGGGTCCGCGACCTCGTCGTCGGTGGTCAGCCACGGTCCGAGGGGTCCGTGGGTGTCGAAGGACTTGCCGAGCGTGAAGGTGGGGGAGCGCTTGGCCAACCAGTCGCGCACGGACACGTCGTTGGCGACCAGGTACCCGGCCACGACCTCGCGGGCCTTGGCGCGCGGCACGTCCTTGCACTGCTGGCCGATGACGACGGCGAGCTCCACCTCGTAGTCCAGCTGCTCGGACACGCGCGGGCGCACCACGTCGGCGTGCGGTCCCACGATGCAGCTCACCTGCTTGTTGAACCACATCTGGGTGTCGGGGATGGGGATGCCGGCGGCGCGCGCCTCCTCGGCGTGCGCCGCGTAGTTCATGCCGATGCCGAGGTACTTCTGCGGCTCGTCGATGGGCGCGAGCAGCGTCACCGAGGACAGCGGGGTGGTCGAGCCCTCCGCGGCCTCGATGGCCTCACGCAGCGAGTCGAGCTTGGGCAGGATCGCCTTCAGCGACGTGCCGACGCCGGGCACGCCGCTCACGTTGGTGATCCGGTCGCCGTCGACGCGGCCGATGCGGACGGGGCCGTCGCCCAGACGGTAGCGGGCAAGCTTCATGGGTCAGTTCTCCTGCGGTTGAGTAGGGGCCGATGCGCTCGCTTGGCTGGCATCGGAACCGGACTTGAGGGCGCCCCAGACCTGCTCGCCGTCGGGGGTCATCTGGAAGGTGACGAAGCGCCACGCGCCGTCGTCGCAGCGGCGGGCGACCTGCGTCACCTGGCCGCTCACGGTGCGCTCGCCGCCGTCGGGGTTGCGCAGCCGGTTCACGAGGCGTCCGGTGACGATGACGACGTCGCCGATGGCCCGCATCAGCAGGTCCTCGCGCCACATGTCGATGTACGGGTTGCGGGTCTGCGCGTGCTCGAGGAGCTGCGCCTTGGTGTGCACCAGGCCGGGGGCGTGGATGTGGATCAGCGCGTCGTCGTAGACGTCGTCGAGCGTCGCGATGTCGAGGTCGATGAGCGCCTGGCGGCGCCGCTCCTCGAGGGCGAGGATCGCCTCGCGGGTGGCGTCGTCTGCGAGTGAAACGTCGGTCATATCAGTCCTTCGTAGGTGCCGCCGTCGAGCTGCAGGTTCTGTCCGGAGATGTAGCCCGCCTGCGCGGAGCACAGGAACGCGCACGCGTCGCCGAACTCCTCGGGCCGGCCCAGGCGCTGGGCGGTCACCGTGGACGCGATGGCCGCGAACGCCTCCGCGCGGGTGACGCCGTCGCGCTCCATGCGCCGCTTCGCCATGAACTCCTGGCGGGGGGTGTCGATGCGCTCGGGCAGCAGGTTGTTGACCGTCACGTTGTCCGGGGCGACCTCCTTGGAGATCGACTTCGACACGGCGGTGAGCGCTGCCCGCGCGGAGGTCGACAGCCCCATGTCGGGCGCCGGCGACTTCACCATCGCGGACGTGATGTTGACGATGCGCCCGAACCCCCTGGCGCGCATGCCCGGCAGGTAGGCGCGCATCAGCTCGACCGCGGGGATCATGTTGGCGTGCATCGCGCCCAGCAGCGCGGCCTCGTCCCACTGGTCGTACGAGCCGGGCCGAGGCCCGGCGTTGTTGGTGACGAGGATGTCCACGTCCCGGACCGCGGCGACGATCGCCGCGCGGCCCTCGGGGACCGTGAGGTCCCCGGCCACCCAGCGCACGGACGCGGTCGGGACCTCGGCGACGAGCGCATCGGCCGCCTGTCCGAGGCGCTGCCGGTCGCGTCCGTTGAGCCAGACCGTGACGCCCTCGCGGGCGAGGGACGTGGCGCACGCCAGCCCGAGCCCTTGCGAGGACGCCGCGATCAGCGCGGTGCGTCCGGCGATGCCGAGGTCCACGGCTCAGATCCTTCCCTGTCGGGCCCGGGTCAGCGAGCCGACGCGGCGGTCTCGGGGGCGGTGGCCTTCGCTGCGGCCGCGGCCTGGATGGCCTCGACGGTCTCCTCCTCGACCTCCCAGGTGCGGAAGCCCGTGGTCTCGCCGGCCTCGAAGCCGGGACGGGGCTGGCCCACCATGGCGTGGTACTTCGAGAAGATCTCGTCGGCCTCGGCCAGCGGCAGCACGTCCTCGATGTCCTCGAAGGGCTGGGCGTCGGTGCGGTCGGCGACCATGCGACGGATGACCTCGTAGCCCTCGCCGCGGTGCGCCATGACCATCCCGTTGACCTGCTTGATGCGGGCCTGCTCGAACTCCTTGAGCGCGGTCGGGACGTCGTCGATCTCAGCGAGCTTGGCCGCGACCACTCCGCCGTCGACGATCGCCTGGCACGCGCCGTTGCCGCCGCGCGGGTACATCGCGTGCGCCGCGTCGCCGATGAGCACCACGCGGCCGTCGGTCCACGACTCGAGGGGCTCGTGACGGATGAGGGGGAACAGGTAGATCTCGCGGTTGTTGCGCAGCATCTCCTGGACGTCCAGGAACGGCAGGTTCACGGTGTCGAACAGGTCGACGATCTCCTCGACCGAGCCCTTCTGGTTCCAGTCCTCGACGGTCTCGTCGCGGGTGCGCTCGACCACCCAGTTCACGAGCACCTTGCCGGTGCCCTCGAAGTTCTCGGCGATGGGGTAGACGATCATCGTGGCGATGTCGGGTGCGCCGATGTGCAGGATGGTGTGGCCGTCGCGGTAGGGGTCCATGAGGGTCGTGCCGCGGTACATGGTGATGCCCGAGTAGTGGGGCTCGGCCTGGTCGGGGTGCATCTGCTTGCGTGCCTCGGACTTGATGCCGTCGGCGGCGATGAGCACGTCCGCCCACACCTGCTCCTCGCGGCCGTCCGCGTGGCGCAGGTGGACCGTGACGCCGTCCTCGTGGTTCTCGTACCTGACGAACCGCGCGCCCTGCACCACCGCATCGGCGCCCAGGCGCTCGATGACCTTCTCGAACAGCAGCATCTGCAGGTAGCCGCGGTGCACGAAGCGCTGCTCGTGGACGTAGCCCATGTGCACGCCGCACAGCTCCGCGTAGATCTCCTGGCCGTGGTTGTTGAAGAAGATCGAGGTCTTGGCGTCGACGGAGATGTCCTTGAACTCGTCGTACACGCCCAACTCGATGAGCTCCTTGGTGCCGTACACCTTGACGTCGATGCCGACGCCCAGGGGCTTGAGCTCCTCGACGGTCTCGTAGATGGTGGGGCGGAAGCCCTGCTGGTGCAGGCGCAGCGCGGTGGCCAGGCCGGCCGGGCCGGCGCCGATGATCGCGACGTCGAGCGTCTTCTCGGTGGTCGACATGGGGGTCCTTCTCTCTCCGTTGAGTGCAGACGTGGGTGGGGTTAGCGGGCCGATGCGCCCAGGAGGTCCTCGAGGAACCGTGCGGTGGAGTCCCACGCGCGCTGGGAGGCACGGGGGTCGTAGCCGACGCCCGGCGGCATGCCGGGCAGGTCCGACTTGGGGTTGGTGAACGCGTGCTGGGCGCCCGAGTACAGGTCGGTCTCCCACGCCACGCCGGCGCCGGTGAGGGCGTCCTGGAGGGCGTCGCGCTGCTCGGCGGTCGCCATGGGGTCGGCGGATCCGGTGCAGATCAGCACGCGCTCGACCGGGCCGCTCGCGTCCCAGCCGGGGGCGAGCAGGTCGAGGCCACCGTGGATCGAGACCACGCCGCGGACGTCCCCGCCGGTGCGGGCGTACTCGAGCGCGGACGAGCCCCCGAAGCAGTAGCCGGCCGCGGCCACGGCGGTGGCGTCCACCTCGGGCTGGGCGGCCATGGCGGCGTGGGCGGCGCCGATGCGCCCCATCCAGCGCTCGCGGTCGGACGCCATCGAGCCGATGAGCGGGCCGATCTGGCTGCCCTCGGTGGGCTGCGTGCGCTCGCCCCACACGTCCGCGGCGAACACGGCGTAGCCGAGCTCGGCATACTGCCGCGCGGTGGCGGTCATGTCCTCGCCGAGTCCGAAGGCGTCGTGGACGAGCAGGATGCCCGGCAGGGGGGCAGCGGCGTGGGCGGGCGCGACGAGCAGGCCGATCATGCGCGTGCCGTCGTGCGTGTACTCGACGTCGCGCTCGGTGGTCTCGATGAGCGGGGACTGCGTGCTCAAGCTTCCTCCCGGGTGGCTGGTTGACCTGCATCGCGGCCGGGAGCCGTCGGCGCGGGCGTGCGCCGAGGGATCGTCGTCCTCGACGCGCTGCCCGGTGCCGGCGAGAGCCTGACCGTGAAGCGTGGAATGACTGTAAACGAAATCGTATGCGATCTCAAGTGTGAAGTCCGGGTGGCGTGGCTTGCGCCACGATCGGACCCCGTGTGACGGGCGCCACTCTGGCGTCAACCGACTGGACATCGCGTGCGATGCGCGTACAGTTTGGGGTGACGCAGACGTCCCACGCCGGAGGAAGGAGGCCGCGCCCATGAGCCCGTTCGACGCTCGCCGCGCCGCCCGTACTCCCGCGCACCTCGGCGGCCGGGCACGCCGCCGCCGTCCCGTCCACCCCGGCCGCAACCTCGCGCCGCCAGCCTGACGAGCGCATCGGCCCTCCGCGGGCCCGCCGGCAGGTCCATCTGCCCCGGCGACCCCGCACCCAGGCCGGCGTGACCGCCTGACCCGCGAGCGCATCGGCGCTCCGACCGCGTCCCCCGACGCGACCCTCACGCAGACTTCCACGACCCACAGAAGGGACGACCATGACCGTCGTCGACATCAACATCCACCACCTCCCCGAGGACCTGTTCGACAACGAGCAGACCCTGAACGGCTTCCTGTCGACCGCGCCGCGCGGCTTCGGCGAGATCGCCACCGTCAAGACCATGGAGGACGGGCGCCGTCAGCTCATCCTCGAGAAGCCCGCCGGCTACCAGAACCTCAACTACGTCGAGGGTGACTACAACGTCGACGCCAAGCTCGCCGCGATGGACGAGGCCGGCGTCGACTACGGCATCATGCGCGTGCCGGTGTGGCAGGAGTGGCTGCGCCTGGACACGTGCAAGGTGGTCAACGACAACGCCCACGACATCGTGTCGCGCTCGGGCGGCCGCCTGTTCTCGACCGCCTGCGTGCCGCCATGGGGCGGCCAGGAGAACATCGACGAGCTCAAGCGCTGCCTCGACAACGGCGCCGTCGCCGTCCAGCTCGCGTGCCACTACGGCCAGCTCTACCTCGACGACGAGGCCTTCGCGCCGTACCTCGACGCGATCAACGAGCTGAACGTGCCGGTCATCGTGCACCACACCCCGCTGCCCGTCGAGTGGCGCTCGGTCATCGACTACACCAACCTGCGCCGCGAGTACGGCCGCATCGTCGACCAGGCCACCGCCGTGGGCCGCGAGCTGTTCTCCGGCATGTTCGACCGGTGGCCCAATCTCAAGTTCACGCACACCATGTTCGGCGGCAACTGGTTCGCCAACACCGCGCTCATGACGCCGCACGCCACCCACAAGAAGGAGGCCATGCAGCGCCTCGACCCCACGGGCGGCGACGCGATCCGCAAGTACCTCGAGAACAACATCTTCTTCGACATGACGCACCCGCACTCGTGGGGCAAGGAGCAGGTCGAGGCCGCGATCAAGATCAACGGCGCGGACCACTACATGTTCGGCTCGTCGTTCCCGGTGTTCTACTCCTGGATGAGCCAGGGTGTGGAGTTCCTGAAGAACGAGATCGAGGTCTCCGACGAGGACCGCGAGAAGATCCTGTGGAAGAACGCCAAGGAGATGTTCAACCTGCCGATCTAGGCGGTTCTCCTGACAGTTTGAACCAATCCGCGACGCGACACCCCGGTGCGACGGGCTCCAAGGGCCCTCGCGCCGGGGTGTCGGCGCGTGTCGTGGTTCAAACTGTCGGGCGCCGATGCTCTTCCGGCCCGACATTTTCGAACATTCGCGCCGCGACACGCCGCCGCACCGGGCCCGTCGCGCCTCGCGCCCGGGGTGTCGGAGCCGCAGATGTTCGGAACTGTCGACGGCCGAGCATCGGCCACGTCAGCAGCGCCGATGCGCGGGCTGGCTCCCGCCCGCCCGTCGCCTACTCGAACCTGACGGTGACGTTCCCGAGGGGCCCGTAGTCGCACAGGATCGAGTCGCCGCGCTCGCACCAGACGGGCCGCGTGAACGAGCCCGCGAGGATGACCTCGCCGGCGGCGAGCGAGTCGCCGTGCTGGTGGAGCTTGTTCGCGAGCCACGCGACGCCGGAGGCGGGGTTGCCCAGCACGCCGCCGGCGACCCCGGTCTCCTCGATGGTCTCGTTGCGGTAGAGCATCGCGCCCACCCAGCGTAGGTCGACGTCGGCGGGGGCGACGGGCCGTCCGCCCAGCACCAGCCCGCCGTACGCGGCGTTGTCCGCGATGGTGTCGACGATGGTGCGGCCCTCGAGCTCGATGTGCGAGTTGAGGATCTCGAGCGCGGGCGTGACGTACTCGGTGGCGCGCAGCACGTCGAAGACCGTGCAGTGCGGCCCCTCGAGCGGCGAGGCGAGCACGAACGCGAGCTCCACCTCGATGCGCACGTTGGAGAAGTCGTCGAACGGCACGACGGAGCCGGACTCCCAGACGGTGTCGTCGAGGATCACGCCGTAGTCGGGCTCGGAGATCCCGGTGGCCTGCTGCATAGCCTTGGACGTCAGCCCGATCTTGCGGCCCACGAGCCGGCGTCCGTCGGCCAGCGCGCGGTCGCGCCATAGCCCCTGGATCGCGTAGGAGTCCTCGACGGTCGCTTCGGGGTGACGCGCGGTGATGCGCTCGATCACGCCGCGGGAGCGGTGGGCGTCGGCGAGCTCGTCGGCGAGCGCGGCGATCGTGGGCTGGGGAAGCATCCGTCCTCCTGGGCGGTCGGTGGGGCTAGAGCCGGGCGCCGTCGGCGACGGGTAGGCCGAGCGTCTCGTCGGGGTGCTCGTGGACCAGGTACGCGGCGAGCGTCCCGGTGCGGTGGCGGCGCACGGCCGCCTCGATGTCCTCGAGCCGGGCGCCGCGCTCGATGAGGACGAGGATCTCCTCGTGCTCCTCGACCGACTCGGCGGCGCGGCCGGGCACGAAGGTGAAGATGGAGTCGCGCAGGTGGCTCATGCGCCCCCACTCGGCGTCGACGATCTCGACGAGCCGGTGGTTGGGGCAGCGCGAGTACAGGAGGTGGTGGAACTCCTGGTTGAGCGCGCTGAAGGTGCGCGGGTCGAACCGCTCGAGCGAGCGCACCATCACCTCGTTGACGGAGCGGGCCTGGCGGATGTCGTCGACGGTGAGGGAGCGTGACGCGAGGGCGGTCGCCGCGGACTCGACGATCGACACGGCCTGCATGGTGGCCCGGTAGTCCGAGTCGTCGACCATCGCGACGCGCGCGCCGACGTTGCGCTCGAAGGTGACCACGCGCTCGGCCTCGAGCTGGCGCACCGCCTCGCGCACGGGCACGACGGACATGTCGAGCTCCTTGGCGATGGTGCCGAGCACCAGGCGATAGCCGGGGGTGAACTCCTGCGACGCGATCCGTGCCTTGATCCAGTCGTACGCGCGCTGGGACTTCGAGACGTTCTCGGTGGTCATGAGGCAAGTCCTCGGTAGGGCCGATGCGCGGGCTGGGGGGCGTGCGCGTGTGGGGATGAGGGCAAGCCGATGCGCTGGCTGGGCTTGTGAGCTGCCGTTGCCTTCACGCTGCGTGCCTCCTTCACGGGTGGGGAGCGACGCAGGCCTGGGGCTGGGGACGTGGCCGTCCCCCGCCTCGCGACGCTGCGAGACTCCTGCGCCGGGGTTCGCGGCCCTGATGGGACGCAAGCCTCGGCGTGACGAAAATCATATACAGTCCATCGATCTTGGGCAAGGGTCGGACGCGAATCGCATGGTGTGGGCTCGGGGCGCCGCGGCCCTTCGAGGCGCAGATCCCGTATAAACAAGCGGATCCTGGCGCCGTTACCGAACCGATACCGTCACAAGTTCGTATGCGATCTTGCGCAGGATTCTGGTGTCGTATACGATCCACAGACACGACGAGGTCGGCTCGAGGACGAGTCGACGGGGAGGCAGGATCCATGAGGGCTCCGCATCACCGCACCGCATGCAGTGACGCTGCTTCGCGTGTCTCCGACCTTCCCGCCACTCGCTCACGAGGCTCACGCGGCTCGTCGTCCGTCCGGCTCGGCTCGGGATCATCCATGCCCGCCGCGCCCGTCAGGGAGAGCGGAATCACCTGACCCGTCCCCACCCCACGGGTCGCTCGCGAGCTGGTCTCGCGCACGGCCCACGGCCCCTAGAATCGACAGCCACGAGTTCACCGGCGCAAGGAGGCGCCAGAACCATGATGAAGACCACACGCTTCGCCCGGCTCGCCGTCCCCGTCGCGGCCGCCGCGCTGCTGCTCGGCGCTTGCAGCTCCGACGACCCCACCGACGAGACCAGCGCTGACCCCACCACGACCTCGGAGGAGACCGCCGCGCCCGGCGCCGGCGGCCAGGTCGCCGGTTCGGTCCTGCGCGCCAACTGGGGTGGCTTCCCCGAGAACTGGGCGCCCGGCGCCGAGATGGAGGCGGGCTACATGCGCGTCCCCTACGAGAACCTCACCCGCCTCGAGAACGGTCAGCCCATGCCGTGGCTCGCCGCCTCGTGGGAGCAGACCGACGAGGCGCTCACGCTGAGCCTGCAGCCCGGCGTGACCTTCCACGACGGCACCCCGTTCGACGCGGAGGCCGTCAAGGTCAACATCGAGCTCATCAAGAACACCCCCGGCCCCTACGCGGGACCGTTCCAGGTGGTCGACTCGATCGACGTCGTCGACGAGCTCACGGTGCAGCTCAACCTCGCACAGCCCACCCCGTCGCTGCTGACCACGCTGTCGACGCGTGCCGCGCCGATGGCGAGCCCGGCCGCGATCGAGGCCGGCACCATCGCGCAGACCCCCGTCGGCACCGGCCCCTGGGCCTACGACGAGGCCGCCTCGATCGCCGGTACCCGCATGACGTTCGGGCCGTTCGCCGAGTACTGGGGCGACGCTCCGGGCTTCGAGACGGTGCAGCTGTTCGCCATCCAGGAGGACAACGCGGCGACCACCGCGATGACCAACGGCGAGATCGACATCACCGACACCGAGCTCGACCAGCTGAGCGTCTTCGAGTCCGCGGGCAACTTCGACTCGATCGCTTACCCGGCCATCCGCAACAACCCGCTGTTCTTCGACCGCGGCCCTGGCGGCATGTTCGAGGACCTCGAGGTGCGCCAGGCGGCGTGCTACGCGATCGACACGCAGGTGGTCGCGGACCTCGACCCCGACGTCACCCCGACGACGCAGCACTTCGCCGAGGGGGAGCCGGGCTACAACTCGGCCATCACCGGCTACTCCCACGACCTCGAACGCGCCGAGCAGCTGTACAGCTCGGTGGGCAGCCCCGCGGTCGAGGGCGATTGGCTGTCGACCTCGTTCAACAACCGCCAGATCTCGGTCTACGCGGACCAGATGGGCGAGCTCGGCTTCAACCTCACGGTCCAGGAGGCCCCGCCGCCCCAGTACTTCTCGGAGTGGAACGCCGGCGCCTACCCGATCGGACTGGGCTCGAACGACGAGCTCACGCCGTACGACTGGTACTCGGCGTGGTTCGCGGCCGACGCCCCGGGCAACCCGGCCGGTGTCGAGTCCGACGCCCTCAAGGACGCCGCCGACGCGGCGATCGCTGCGGGCATGGGCGACGAGGCCGACACCCTCTGGGGCGAGGTCACCAAGATCATCGCCGACGAGGCGCTCACCTGTGCGCACATCGTCTCCCAGGAGCTCGTCGCGGTGAACACGGACACGGTGTCCGGTGCCGCCGCACCGAGCGAGAAGTGGGAGACCGTGCTCATCAACTACCGCGACCTGCGTCCCGCGGGATCCTGATCTCGGTAGCAGACAGACAGTAACGACGAGGAGTCAGTTTCGATGGGGAAGCTCGTTCTCTACCGGCTGGGGTTCGCCATACCGCAGCTCGTGGTGGTGTCAGTGGTGGTGTTCTCGCTGACCTACCTTGTGCCGGGATCTCCGGCGGCCGCGATCCTTGGGGTCTCGGCCACACCGGAGTCCATCGCACTGGTGGAGGAGCAGTTGGGTCTCAACGAGCCCGTCGGCCAGCGACTGGTCGAGTGGTTCGGCGGCCTCCTGCACGGTGACCTCGGGACGGCGTACCGTTCCGGGCTGCCCGTGACGGACATGCTGGCCCAGCGCATCCCCGCGACGCTGTCGATGATCCTCGGCGGCATGGTCGTCGCCATCGTGCTCGGGGTGGGTGTCGGTGTCTACACCGGCACCCGCCCCGGCACCAAGGCGGACCGCCTCCTCACCGGCGGCACCGTCCTGGGCATCGCGATCCCCGAGTTCTGGCTCGGCATCATCCTCACGACGATCTTCGCCGCCCAGCTGGGGTGGCTGCCGATCGTCGGCTGGGTGCCGTTCTCCGTCGACCCGTGGGGCTGGTTCGTGGGCCTCATCCTCCCGTCCCTGACGCTCGGCATCACCGGCGGCGCGATCATCGCCCGCCAGACGAGGGCGGCGATGGTGCGCGCCCTGGCCGCTCCGTACACGGACACACTCACGGCAGCCGGCGTCCCGCGTCGCAAGATCCTCTACTCGTACGGCGTCAAGAACGCCATGGTGCCGGTGCTCGCCTCGATCGGCGTCGTGTTCGCGATCCTCATCGGCGTGAGCTTCGTCATCGAGAAGGTCTTCTCCTTCCCGGGCCTGGGCTCGCTGATGCTCACCAGCACCATCGGCCAGGACTTCCCGGTCGTGCAGGGCGTGGTCCTGTTCACCGCGACCCTGGTGATCGCCGTCAACCTGCTCATCGACGTCCTGTACGGACTGATCAACCCCCAGGCGAGGCCCGCATGACCACGTCCACCGTCGGCCCCGCGGCCGCCTCCGCCCCGGCCGCCCGCCAGGCCTCCGGCATCCGCCAGGCCTGGGGCCGCCTGCGCCACCAGCCCGTCACCCTCGCGGCCATCATCACCGTCGCGATCATCGTGCTCATCGCCGCGTTCGCGCCGCTCATCGCGCCCTACGCGCCGGGAGAGACCGACTTCACCGCGGTGCTCGCGGGCCCGTCGGCCGAGCACCCGCTCGGCACCGACGACTTCGGCCACGACATCCTCAGCCAGCTCATCTACGCCGCGCGCACCGCGCTCGTCGTGGGCGTCGGCTCGGTGTTCGTCGCGATGCTCATCGGCGTCCCGATGGGCCTCATCCTCGGCTACAAGGGCGGCTGGTACGACCGCATCGGCTCGCGCGTGATGGACATCGCGGACGCGATGCCCGGCATCATGATCGGCTTCGTCGTCATCGCGATCCTCGGCCGCGGCACCCTGATCCTCATCTTCGCGATCGGCCTCATCTTCTCGATGAACTTCGCGCGCATGGTCCGCGCGATCACGCTCACCGAGCGCAAGAAGCTCTACGTCGAGTCGGCCCACGTGTCCGGCCTACGCAACCGGCAGATCGTCTTCGGCCAGGTGCTGCCCAACCTCGTGGGCCCGCTCGCGGTCCAGGGCGCGGTGTTCCTGGGTAACGCGATCAAGGTCGAGGCGGCGCTGTCGTTCCTCGGTCTGGGTCTGCCCGACGACCAGCCGTCGTGGGGCGGCATGCTGCGCGTCGCCGCCGAGCACCAGGTCGACCACCCGTGGATGGCGCTGCCGCCCGGCATCGCGATCGTGGTCACCGTGCTCGCGCTGAACCTGCTGGGCGACGGCATCAACGACGCCCTGTCGGGTGCGCGCACCACCCGCAAGCAGCGCAAGAAGGCCCGCGCCCTCGCCCCCAGCCTCGCCGACGTCGAGAAGGCGCGCCAGAGCGCCGAGGCCCGCGAGACCGCCACGGACGCCGCCCAGGCGGCGACCGCATCGGTCATCCCGGCCACGGCGAGCGCCCTCATCACCACCCCGCTGCACCCCGAGACGGTGCTCGCGGTGCGTGACATGCGCATCGTCGCCGACCGTCCCGACGGCGAGGTCGTGCCGCTCGTCACGGACCTCAGCCTCACGGTGGGTCGCGGCGAGATCATGGGCCTGCTCGGCGAGTCCGGCTCCGGCAAGTCGATGCTCGCGAAGTCGATCCTCGGGCTGCTGCCCGCTGGCGTCCGCGTCGAGTCGGGCTCGGTCGAGCTCGCCGGCGAGGAGCTCGTGGGCCGCACGGAGCGCCAGCTGCGCTCGATCCGCGGCAAGAAGCTCGGCGTCGTGTTCCAGAACCCGCAGGCGAACCTGTCGCCGGTGCACACCGTGGGCCGCCAGCTGGTGGACCCGCTGCGCGTGCACCACGGCATGTCGAAGAAGGCCGCGCGTGACCAGGCCGCGGACCTGCTCGACATGGTGGGCGTCAAGGACGCCGCGAACCGGCTCGACCAGTACCCGCACCAGTTCTCGGGCGGCATGGCGCAGCGCGTCGCGATCGCCATCGCGCTCGCGGGCGACCCCGACGTGCTGATCCTCGACGAGGCGACCTCCGCGCTCGACGTGACGACGCAGAGCCAGGTGCTCGACCTCGTGCTCGACCTGCGCGACAAGCTGGGCATGGCCGTCATCAACATCACCCACGACCTTGGCGTGGCCGCGGAGGCCTGCGACCGCGTGGCGATCATGTACCACGGCGAGCTGCTCGAGGTGAACGACGTGTTCAGCCTCTTCCACGAGCCGCACCACCCCTACACGAAGGCGCTGCTGGCGTCCCACCCGACGGCCGACCACAAGGTCGACCGTCTGCCCACCATCGCGGACTTCGTGACCGCTGATGGAGAATGGATCGCGAGGTGATCATCCCGATGACGGCCCACCGGCCCCTGCTCGACGTCCGCGACCTCGAGGTTGCCTACGAGGCGAAGGGCGGCATGTTCCGCAAGCGCATGACCACGGTGGTCAAGGGCGTGAGCTTCCACATCGCGCCCGGCGAGACCTACGGACTCGTGGGCGAGTCGGGATCGGGCAAGTCGACCACCGGGCGCGCGATCCTGCGCCTCGCGGACATCGCCGGAGGCACCGTCACGTTCGACGGCACCGACGTGGGCGCGATGGGATCGCGCACCCCGCTGTCGTACCGCCGCGACGTGCAGGCGGTCTACCAGGACCCGGGCGCCTCGCTCAACCCGCGCCACCGCGTGGGTCGGGCCGTCACGGACGCGCTCAAGCGCCACGGCATCGGCGACCGCGCCTCGCGCCGTGCGAAGGCCCTCGAGGTGTTCGAGCAGGTGGGCCTCACGGCCGCGCACCTCGACCGCTTCCCGTCGGAGATGTCGGGCGGTCAGCTGCAGCGCGTGGCGATCGCCCGCGCGCTCGTGCTCGAGCCGCGCCTGGTGATCTGCGACGAGGCGGTCAGCGCGCTCGACCTGTCGACCCAGAGCCAGATCATCAACCTGCTCATGGACCTCCAGAAGGAGTCCGGCGTCAGCTACCTGTTCATCACCCACGACCTGGGCGTGGTGCGCCACATCTCGCACCGCGTGGGCGTGCTGAAGCTCGGCGAGCTGGTCGAGGAGAACACCACGGACGCGCTGTTCGAGGCTCCGCAGCACGAGTACACGCGGTCGCTGCTCGCGGCGAGCCCGTCGTCGAGCCCCGAGGGCCGCGACGAGCGTCGCGCCGCCCGTCAGCAGCGTCGCGTCGCGGTGCCCTCGGCGCTGCGCCAGGCCAGCTGAGTCGCGCGCATGGCTGAGCAGGACGGGACGCCGTCGGAGGCTCTCGACGCGTGGTTCTCGACGGCCAGGACGGCGGCTCGCGACGACGCGGTGACGGTCAGCGCGGACAGCTACCGGGAGTTCCTGTTCGCGCCGGAGGACCCGGTGCTCGCGGACTGGCGCGGGCTCGACTACGCGGAGTTCTCGCGGCGCAAGCGCGAGCCCGACTTCGTCCAGGAGCTGCTCGCCGACTGGCGCGCGCTCTACGACGAGCCGTTCCGCGGCATCACCGAGGACGGCACCGTCCGCACCGAGGTGTGGGCTCGTAGCGCCGATGCGCTCGCCGGCTCGGGGGGCCACGGCACCTCCTCGACGGGAGGGGAAGGCGTGAGGGCCGATGCGCCTGCCGACTCGGGCGTCGACGGAGCCTCCGGGGGTGGCGAGCACGGTGCGGGCGCGGGGCTAGTCGGCGCGGGCACGCCCGAGCAGGCGCGTGCCGCCCAGGCGGCCGATGCGCTGCTTGCCCTGCTCGACGAGAGCCAAGCCGAGGCGGTCGCGTACCCACTCGACGCGCCCGAATGGCGTGCGTGGTCCAACCCCGAGTTCGTCATCCACGAGGTGGGTCTCCGGCTCGAGGAGCTCACGGATGAGCAGGCGCGCGCGGCCCTTCGCGTGGTCGAGGCGGCGCTGAGCCCCGAGGGCTACGAGCGCGTCCACGAGGCGATGGCGCTTAACGGCTACCTCGGCGAGCTCACCGAGCTGCCGCTGCTGATGAACGACAAGTCGTACTGGTTCTCGCTGTTCGGGGAGCCGAGCGCGACCGAGCCCTGGGGCTTCCAGCTCTTCGGCCATCACGTCGACCTCAACGTCGTGTTCGTGGGCGGGCGGCAGGTGGCCGCGCCGGTGTTCATCGGCGCGGAGCCGGCGCTGACCGACGGCGAGCGCCCGCCGCTGTTCGACGCGCGCGAGCGGCTTGGCATCGCGCTCGCCTCGTCGCTGACCGACGAGCAGCGCTCGCAGGCGGTGGTGTACGCGACGGTCCTCGATCCGGCCATGCCGGAGGGCCGCCTGCACCCGGCCGACGAGCGCCACGTGGCGGGGGCGTTCCGCGACAACCGCGTCGTGCCCTTCGAGGGGCTACCGGTCGCGGAGCTCGATGACGCCCAGCGCGGGGTCCTGCTGGCGATCGTTGAGGACTTCCTGCTGCTGCTTCCCGACGAGCAGCGCGACCTGGCGCTCGCGGACGTCGAGCGCTTCTGGGACGAGACGCACCTGGCCTGGTATGGCGCGACCGACGGCTCGCAGCCGTTCTACCTGCGCATCCACGGGCCGGCGATCATCGCCGAGCTCGACCACCACGCGGGGGTGTGGCTAGGCAACGAGGTGCCGCAGCGCTTCCACGTCCACACCACGCTGCGCCTGCCGCACGGCAACGACTACGGCAAGGCGTTCATCGCGCAGTGGAACGAGGCGAGCGGGGCCTAGGCCCTCGCTGCTCGTGCGGCCGCGCGCGGCCGCACGCGCATGCGCGCGCAGGTGCGGCCGTGCTCGCGCGCACGTGCGTGGACGCGTACGCGTGAGCGTGCGCCTGTGCCTGTGCCTGCGCCTGTGCCTGTGCCCGCGCACGCGCGTGAGGCCGCGTTCGTCGTACTCGCGCGTGCACGCGTCTGTGCCCGCGGCCACGCTCGCACGGGCGGCCGTGCTCGCGCGCACGCGCGCATGGCTGAGCCCGAGCGACTCGAGCTATCGAGCTTTCATGCCGTCGCGGGGTGGCGTGCCAACCAGCCGGCCGCGGCATCCAGGCCGCCGAGCGCGAACAGGTGCACCCGCACGTCGCCGTGGACGCCCGCGTCGAGCCCGTCCGCGAAGCCCTCGAGGAAGCGGTCCGGACCGGCGCTGCCCACGAGCGAGGTCACGGAGAACCCGTACTTCCGTGCCAGCGTCGCGCTCGATCGGACGCCGCAACGGCGCGCGAAGGAGACGAGGCGGCGCACCCCGGCAGGGCCGGGCACGCCCACGCGGATCGGCACGTCGATGCCCGCTGCGCGCACGCCCGCGACCCAGGCCAGCACGACGTCGACGTCGAAGCAGAACTGGGTGACGATCCGCGCGTCCATCCCGTCGGCCGCGATCGCATCGAGCTTGCGCACGAGCAAACGATGCAGCTCCTCGGAGGGGATCGCCGGGTGGCCATCGGGGTAGCCGGCGATGCCGACCTCGCGGACGCCGTGAGCCGCGAGCAGGCCGGACTCGATGACCTGGGCGGCTTCGGAGTACGGCCCGTGAGGCTCGCGCGGGTCGCCGCCGACCACCATCACCCGCTCGGACGTGCCCTGGTCCTCGTGGGCGCTCAGGGTCGAGGCGAGCTCGTCGGCGGTGGAGAGGCGACGCGCGGCGAGGTGGGGGATGGCCGTCAGCCCCAGGTCTGCGACCGCGCGTGCGGCGGCGAGGTGCTCGTCGCCAGTCTGGGTCGACAGGTGGGTGATCGCGACGCTCGTGCCGGGCGCCAGCGCGACGGCGGCTGCGCCGAGGTCCTCGCGGTCAGCCGCCGTGATCTCGAGGGAGACGTCCGTGAGGACATCGGCGACACCGGGCATCGGCTGATCTCCTCGGGTTGGGACGGCGGCTGCCGGCGACGTTCGGGCGGGTGCGGACGGCTCAGCTCATGGGTGAGCGGATGGCGTCCGGCGCTGGCCGCAGGATGCGCGCGTCGCGGGCGGCCTCCATTCTAGGCGCCGCGCCGCGCGGGCCCGGCAGAGCCCGCCGCCCCTCCAGGCGCACAGCCTGGGCGGCTCAGCGCCTCCCGCCGCGGTCACGTGGCGAAGTGGCCACGGCGACTTGCGGGCCCCGACGCGACGCTTCCCGGCCGCGCGCACGCAGCCGGGAGGACGCAGCCTCAGAACCTCCCGACCGACCCGTGCTGCGGCCGGTTCTCGGTGTGGGTCGCGTCGTACTCCATGACGGCCTTGAGGGTGTTGACCTCGTGGCGGCGTGCGGCCGTCTCGATCACGTCCGGGTCGGCGCCGCCCTCGATGAGGTCGAGCAGCGCGTCGTGCTCGGACAGCGACGCCTGCGCCCGGCCCGGGGCGTAGAAGAAGGCGGAGCGGCGGATCAGCTCGAGGCGCGTCCACTCGTGGTGCACGAGCGTGAACAGCCGGTCGTCCTCGCACTTGGAGCACAGCAGCTCATGGAAGCGGCGGTTGAGGTCGCCGAACCTGGCCGTGTCGAAGTCGGCGAGCGCCTCGCCGGCCTGCCGGTTGAGCTCGCGCGCCTGGGCGATCTCCTCCTCGGTGAGGTTCGCGGCGGACAGTGACGTGGCGAGGCCCTCGAGCCGGGCAAGGAGTCGCATGGTGCGCTGCCACGCGTCGGTGTCGAAGGTCTTCACGAGCGCTCCGACGTTGGGGACGATGTCGACCCAGCCCTCGGCCTCGAGCCGGCGCAGCGACTCGCGCCAGGGGACCGACGAGATCCCATGCTCGCGCGCGAGCTGGTCGATCACCAGGCGGTGGCCCGGCGCGTAGGTGCCGTCCATGATGCGTGCCTTGAGGATGTCGTACGCCTGGTCGGCCTTGCTGGTCGCCACTGAAGCTCCTTGTCGCTGCGTCGTCGAAGCGGGCCGCGGCCCACTACGGCTCAGCCGTGCTTGATCCTATCCCGCGTCGTGTGCGATTCCAGGGACATCGCGCCCGATCGCGGCCACCAATCGCCGCACGGTGGGATCGGTGTCGCCGGCGCGCGTGAGCGCGAGCGCGCGCAGGGGCCGCGGGGCGGGGGCGAGCTGGCGCACCTCCACGTCGAAGCGCCGCAGGCTCGCGCGGTCGGGGTCGGGCAGCAGCGCCCACGCGACCCCGGCCTCGATGAGCGGCAGCGAGGTCTGGATGGTCTCCACGGTCCTGATCTGGGCAGGGACGATGCGGTGGCGGCGCAGCAGGTCGTCGACGGCCTCGGGAAGGCTCGGCACGGCCGCGGTGCGGCGTGGCACGAGCAGCACCTGCCCCTCGAGCGCGGCGACGGGCAGGGGCTCGGCAATGCCGCCGTCCGGCGGGGAGGTCCGGGAGGCCGATGCGCTCGTCGCCCCCGCGTCCCGCCTCCCCTGTGCGGTGCGGGCGCCGCTCGTGCTGGCCCCGCGCGAGGACGCGCCTCCGAGCGTGCCGGGCGGCATCGCGACCACCATCGGCACCGGGCCCCAATCGTGGATGTCGAGGTCGCCCTGGTGCCGGGCGGCGAAGCGCGCAGCGTCGGCGACGATGATCGCCGCGACGTCCGCACGGCGCTCGAGCAGCAGGTCGATGGCGGTCCACGGTGGCGGGTCGGCGAGGTGCACCTCGACGTCGGGTGCCTCGGCCGCGAACTCTCGCAGCAGCGCGGGGATGCGGTGCCACATCAGCGCGGGCACGGCGGCGAGCGTGAGGCTGCCCGCGGTGCCCGCGCCGAACGACGCGAGCGCCTCGCGGATCTCGTCGACCTCGCCGAGCACCCGGGCGGACCGGTCGAGCAGGAAGCGGCCCGCGCTCGTGGGCTCGACGCCCTTGGCGCTGCGGGTGAGCAGCGGCACGCCCACCTCGGCCTCGAGCTTCTGGATGGCCACGGACAGCGGCGGCTGGGACATGTGCAGGCGCGCCGCGGCGGACGTGAGGGAGCCGGCCTCGACGACGGCGGCGAAGTAGCGCAGGTGGCGCAGTTCCATAACCTCAACGCTATACGCAAACCCAGCCGATAGCCAGAGCCTATGACCAAGGTGCGTGGAAGGTAGTTCCCAGCGAGCGCATCGGCCCTTCACCATGGAGGGAACCGCACCTGAGAGGAGACAGCGATGACGCTGCCCACCACGAACTTCGACGCCCCGTTCGACATCACCCGCGCGAGCCACGTGCGGATGGGATGCCAAGACCTCGAGAAGAGCCGCGACTTCTACCGCGACACCATCGGCCTGGTGGTGACGGAGGAGACCGACCACGCGATCTACCTGCGCGGCCTCGAGGAGTCCGCGCACCACTCGCTGGTGCTCGAGCGCTCCGACGTCGCCAAGGCGCACCGCGTGGGCCTGCGCGTGCGCCGCGAGCAGGACGTGCTCAACGCCGAGAAGTACTTCAAGGCGGTCGGCATTGAGCACGAGCGCGTCGAGGTCGACCACCAGGGTCCCACGCTGCGCTTCCGGGACTCCGTGGGCACGCTCATGGAGATCACCTCGGAGATGAGCCTGGTCGAGCGCAAGATGGCCGCGTTCGACGAGTTCGTCGCGGGCGCGCCGCAGCGCCTCGACCACTACCAGGTGGTGACGTTCGACGTGCAGGAGGCCACGGACTTCTGGACCGGCCTGGGCATGCGGATGAGCGAGTACACGGCCAAGGACGGCACCGACGAGCTGTGGGGCTCGTGGATGGAGGTCAAGGGCAACACTCACGACCTGGTCTTCACCAACGGCCGCGGTCCGCGCCTGCACCACTTCGCGTACACGGTGCCCGACGCCACCTCGCTCATCCACGCCGCCGACGTCGCTGGCGCTCGCGGCTTCGGCCAGGAGATCGACCGCGGCCCCGGCCGCCACGGCATCTCCAACGCGCTGTTCCTGTACCTGCGCGACCCCGACCAGCACCGCATCGAGCTGTTCACCACGCACTACCAGTTCATCGACCTCGAGGACGAGCCCATCCGCTGGGACGTGTCCGACCCCCGCCGCGCGCAGCAGTGGGGCATGCCGGCCAGCCGCCGGTGGTTCTTCGAGGCCAGCGAGTTCCCGGGCGAGGTGGTGCGCGAGCCGCTGCTGACGGCGACGCCCGATACGCTCGAGGACTACCTGGCCATTCACTAAGGGGTGACGGTGAACTTCACTGCTGCTGGTGTGCCGGCGCTCGACGCCGAGGTGCGGGCCCTGCTCGAGAAGGCGCCCGTCGCGGCCCTGTCGCAGCGGCTGCGCGCGCACGGGCTCAACGCCGTGACGATCGACGGCGTCGCCGCCCTCAAGCCGGGGACGTCCTTCGTGGGCGTCGCCCGCACGCTGAGGTACATCCCGTTCCGCGAGGACCTGTTCGAGTCCCACGGCGGCGGCTACAACGCGCAGAAGCGCCTGTTCGACTCGGTCGCCGACGGCGAGGTGATCGTGATCGAGGCGCGCGGCGTCACCGACGCCGGCACGCTCGGCGACGTGCTCGCCGCACGGGCCCGCGCGCTCGGGGCCACCGGCATCGTCACCGACGGCGCCGTCCGGGACGCCGATGCGGTCGCCGGGCTCGGCCTGCCCGTCTTCTCCGCGGGGGCTCACCCCGCGGTGCTCGGCCGCCGTCACGTGCCCTGGGAGTCGGACGTGACCGTCGCGTGCGGCGGGGCGTCGGTTCAGCCGGGCGACGTCATCGTGGGCGACGGGGACGGGGTCATCGTGATCCCGCCGGCGCTCGCGGCGGTCGTGGCGCGCGAGGCGCTCGAGCTCGAGGAGAAGGACGGCTGGGTGCTCGACCGGGTCGACGAGGGCGAGCGGATCGAAGACGTGTTCCCCATGAACGCCGAGTGGAAGGCGCGGTACGACGCGCGCTCCGACGCGAGCTCGGGTGGCGCGAGTGCGGTCGCGGGGGCCGGCCCCGGCGCCGACTCTGGTCCCGGGTCTTCCCCGACCGGCGGGGCGGCGTCGTGACCGGCCCGTCGCTCCCTCCGACCCTCGCGGCGCGGCTCGCGTCGGCGGACCGGCCCCTCGCGGGCATGTGGGTGTGCTCGGGCTCGCCCGTGATCGCCGAGATCTGCGCGGGCGGCGGCCTCGACTGGCTGCTCATCGACATGGAGCACGGACCCAACGGGCTCGAGTCTGTCCTCGCGCAGCTGCAGGCGGTCGCGGCGTACCCCGTGACGCCCGTGGTGCGCGTGCCCGCGAACGACCCGGTGACGCTCAAGCAGTTGCTCGACCTGGGGGCGCAGAACATCCTCGTGCCGATGGTGTCGTCCGCTGACGAGGCCCGCGCCGCCGTCGAGGCCGTGCACTACCCGCCGCGCGGCCGCAGGGGAGTGGGTTCCGCGCTCGCCCGCTCGGCGCGCTGGAACCGGGTCCCGAACTACCTGGCCGACGCGTCCTCGCACGTGTCGCTGTTCGTGCAGGTGGAGACGGCCGATGCGGTCGCGGCCGCCCGCGAGATCGCGGCCGTCGACGGGGTCGACGGCGTGTTCGTGGGGCCGAGCGACCTCGCGGCCTCGATGGGGCTGCTCGGCCAGCAGACGCACCCGGACGTGACGGCCGCAGTGGGCCGGGCGTTCTCGGCGGTGCGCGAGGTGGGGACGCCGGTTGGCGTCAACGCGTTCGACCCCGCGGTGGCGCGGTCCTACGCCGATGCCGGGGCAGCCTTCATCCTCGTGGGCGCCGACGTGGCGATGCTCGCGCGCGGGTCCGAGGCGCTCGCGGCCGAGTGGGTGCCGGACGGGGCTGAGGGGCCGGACGCCTCGTACTGATCTGGTCGACGCCAGGCGCGCGACGGGCGAGCCGCCGCGCGATGGACATCGAGAGAGCGGCAGGCGCTTCTCGGAGCTAGGTCACATCGCACGACGGCTCGATGCCAGTCTGCCGCCTGGCGGGCCGTGGTGCCATTCGCGGGTGCCTCGGCTACGGCCGAACGGTCGAGTTGCGGCAGTCGCACTGCGACAATGCGTGCCGCGGTCGGCTGGGCCTTGTCGACGCTCAGCCACCATCGGCGCGCAGGTGGGTCACCAAGACCGACAGCCAGCCACCAACTGGACGCTAAGGCAGGGGAGGGACCCGCGGTGAGCCCGCGCGGCGCTCTGGACCCGCGCGACGCTTTAGGCCGAGCACCCAAGTGGGCTAGGCATTGCACCTTGCGGGTCAGGCGCTGAACCCAGCGGGCCGGGTTCGGCGGTGGGGTCCGAGCCTAGGGCACCGGGATCGCGGCGGCC
This sequence comes from Demequina sp. NBRC 110056, assembly GCF_002090155.1. Lineage (GTDB taxonomy): Bacteria > Actinomycetota > Actinomycetes > Actinomycetales > Demequinaceae > Demequina. The sequence continues at coordinate 315,252 of NZ_BBRM01000003.1, forward strand.
GGGAAGTGGGTCACTTCGATGGGGGTGAACCGCACGGTCAGGCCCAGGGGGAGCACTGCGCTCTGGTTGAGCATGGTGTGCAGCTCGTCGGTGTCGGGCAGCGGGCCCACGCCGATGAGGTCGACGGTCACCTCGCGTCCGTCGACGTCGATGCCTTGGACGGCGATCTCCGAGTCGTCGCCCAGCCACTCCTCGACGATGTCCTCGGCCTCCGTCTCCCGCTGCGCGGTGTTGACGATGCCGTCGGAGTTGAACATCAGCGGCACGAGGATCACCATCGCGACGGCGACGAAGGGCACGACGGTGGTGAGGATGCCGGTGGTGTTGGACCTCAGCACGCTCTGCTTGGCGAAGCCGCCGAGCACGAAGACCACGGCGGCGCTGAGGACGATCGACACGAAGTTGGTGAGGAAGAGCAGGAAGGCGCCGGCCGCATCGTCCCCCCGGCCGGCACCGAGCGTGATGCCCACGACCGCGAGCGGCGGGACGAGCGCGACGGCGATCGCGACGCCCGCGATCGAGCTCGAGACGCGCTTGTCGATCGTGGCGAACGCGCCCGCGGCGCCGGCCGCGATGGCGATGAGCATGTCGAGGAGCGTTGGCGTCACGCGCGACGTCACCTGGCTGTTGACGTCGAGCTGGACCGCGGTGGGCGCCCACTGCGACAGCGCGAGCGCGAGCAGGATCGCGACGCCCGTGCCGAAGGCCACGAGCAGCGAGGACTCCACGGCCCTGCGCGTCCAGCCGTTGACGATCGCACCGGCAAGTCCGAGGATCGGCACCATCAGCGGGGCGACGAGCATCGCGCCGATCACCACCGCGGTCGAGTCCGCCAGCACGGCGTAGGTGGCGATCGCGACGGAGAGGCCGAGCATCACCCACCAGGCCGAGCGCTTCGCGAGACGGTCGGGAGGCTCGTGATAGAGCGTCTCGGCGAGGTCCTCGCGCCGCCGGTCGCCGATGTCCGAGCTGCGAATCCAGTCCCACAGGACCTCGAGCACCGTGGCCGTCGCGGGCTCGAGGCGGCTCACCGATCCCTCCGCGCGGCGCATGCCCCACGTGACCAGCACGAGGCCGAGCACGATCGCGACGGTCGCGACGCTCGCGATCACCGTGGTGGACACCGAGTCGGGCGAGCTGAAGGCGAGCACGCCGAGCGCCATCGCGATGACGCCGGCCGTGACGCGGATCCAGCGGTGCTCCTGCTGACGCCGCACCAGGGCGGCGATGGTGACGATGGCTCCGCGCACCGTGAGGTAGAGCCCCGAGACGATGATGACGAGGGTCACGCCGATCGCGGCGCCGTCGTCGACCTGCAGGGTGAGCGCCGCGATGACCACGGCGAACAGCAGCGCCGACAGGCCGCGGATGAAGGCCCAGAAGCGCGAGCGCCGCGCGGGACCGATGCGCTTGCGGCCCGTGACGGCGTAGATGACCTCGAGCACGGCGGTCAGCACCAGGCCGATGAAGATCAGCAGCTGGAGCAGGAACTCCGTGAGGTCCGGGAGGAGGAGCACGAGCGCGCCGCCGATGATGGCGAACAGACCCTTGAGCGACGCGGGGTTCGAGATGGCGCGGATCCCGTTCGACCACCGCGTCAGCAGCGTCGTCTCGTGCTTGGTGTTCTCCATGGCTCCCCTCGTCCTGTGCTCATCGTAGGACTGGCCGCGCACGCGGGCGCGCGGGCGCGCGCATGGTCGAGCCGCAGGTACGGGCGGTGCTCCGAGGTCAGGAGCGGTAGGTGCGCGGGGTGGCGCCGGGCTAGACTCGATAGACACTGAGGGGAGGGCCGATGCGCGTGTCAGCACAGCTGCGCGGCACCGTCGCGATCGTGGCGGCAGCGGCACTGATCCTTGCGGGCTGCTCGGGCGACGAGGACCCCGACGAGGGCGAGGTGGTGGCCAGCGGCCTGCCCGTTCCGGAGGTGAGCGCGCCGGACGCTTCGGGTTCGCCGAGCCCCGAGGCCGCGCCCGGCGTGGAGCGTCCGACCACCTCCGTGGTCGCGACGGCCGTCGAGTCGAGCGTCGAGGTGTTCGACGCTCCTGACGGTGCGGTGACGCAGACCGTCGCGGCGGCCGATGTGCTCACCGTGCCCGACCAGACCCCGCTGACCTTCCTCGTCGAGGAGGAGGACGACAGCGGCGAGTGGGTCAACGTGCACCTCCCGGTGCGGCCGAATGGCTCGACCGGCTGGGTGCGGGCCGAGGACGTGACGCTCGGCAGCACCGAGATGCGCGTCGAGATCGAGCTCGACGAGTTCCAGCTCACCGTCTACGAGGGCGACGAGGCGGTCCTCGAGTCCGCGATCGGCGTCGGCCGCTCGGACCGGCCGACCCCCGGCGGCGTCTACTACATCCGCGAGCTGCTGCAGCCGCCGGATGCGGGCGGCGTCTACGGCCCGTATGCCTACGGCCTGAGCGGCTACTCGCCGGTGCTCGACTCGTTCAACGGGGGCGACGCGGTGATCGGCATCCACGGCACCAACGAGCCCGACTCGATCGGCACCCTGGCGTCGAGCGGCTGCATCCGGCTTCCGAACGACGTCATCACCGAGCTGGTGACCGAGGTGGGCATCCCGCTCGGCACGCCGGTGTACATCTCCGAGGGCGACGTCGAGGCCTGACGGCCCTCCGCGTGGGAGAGCCAGCCGCCGCTGGCGTGGCTCCGTCACCTGCCCGGCCGCGGCGCCGCCACCCGCCTCGTCGCCCACCCCTTCTCTTCCCAAGCGCCCAGGTGGTGCGTGAGCGTCGCTTTCTCGAGTCGCGCGTCGCCCGTTGGTGACTGAGCGTCGCAGCGGAACCCGGTGAGCGCATGGGCGCTGCGGAGGCCCCCAGACAGCGAGACGCCCGTCCCGCGCGATGCGGGACGGGCGTCTTCGTTTCCCCCTAGGTCAGCCTGCGTAGGTCACAACCCCCCTGACCGGTGCCGCAGGCTCGAGCGGCGGAGCCCCGAGGACGTTGTCCTCGATCTCCTCTTCCTCGTCGTCAGGACCGGCGACGCAGGCGTCCGTGGGCGGCGGGTACTGCACCGTCACCGTGGTCGAGGGGTTGACCTCGATCATCACGTCGACGCCGTTGCGGGTCCACTTGAAGTTGTCCTGCTCGTCCGTGTACTCCTCCCACTCCCCGGCGGAGTTCACGAACCAACCAGGCCAGTCCGTCGCGACGAACGTGGTCGGGTCCTCGGGATCGATGTCAGCGGCCGTCAGCCCAGGGGCCGGCGCCACCGAGGCACCGGGCCACAGCACCCACTCCTTGGACAGCGGCACCACCATCACGTGGTTCTCGCCGTCCGGGTTGAGGAACGTGATCGTCGCCGTGGTGATGGCGGGGTTCACGCGCTGGTGCGGGTCGTTGATGAGCACCTGGTAGTTGATCCAGGGCGCGTCGGCCGAGCACTCGGGCGTGAGGATCGTGCCGTCGATGGTCGGCTCGGCGGGACCGCAGTCGCCCGAGGCCGTCGGGTACACGACGCCCTCGATGATGACCTCGGGGTTGAGCTGCACCGTCACGGTCGCGCCGGAGCGGGTCCACCCGTAGTTGTCATCGCCGACGTCCTGCAGGAAGCCGTCCACGAAGTCCCAGCCGGGCCAGGTCAGCGAGTTGCCCTCGGGGTCCTCGGTGTACCCGGGCCAGTCGAACGTGCCGGTCCACAGCGGGTAGTCGGCGGCGTCGATCGGGATCGTGGTGGTCCAGGGCTCGAAGCCCTCCTTCGAGAAGGTGATGGTCACCTCCGTCGGCGCGGCCTCACCGGTCAGCTCGCTGAACGGGTCGTTGAGGTCCACGTCCCACGTCACGACCGGAACGCCCTCGACGCACTGCGCGGTGATGCTCGACTCGTCGATGTCGGCGCAGTCGCTCGGGTTGTCGATCGTGAACTCGTACGTGAAGTGGCTCAGGTCCACCTCCTGCTGGAACCCGCGGGAGGTCCCGAAGGAGCGCGCGAACGGGAAGCCCGTCTCGGCGGTCAGCGTGTACGTGCCCGGCTCGAGGTCATCGTGCCCGAAGGTCGGGTTGTCCTCGGGAGCGAAGGGGCCGTACGTCTCGACGACGTCCTCACCCTTGCGCAGGACGAACCGCACCGGCCCGTCGAGCGTGCCCACGGTCACGTTGTAGCTGAACCCGCCGTTGGGGGCCTCGCAGATGCCGCCGAACGAGTCAGGCACGAACCCGCCGTCCACGAGCGGGACGCAGTCCCGCTTGAGGAGCAGCCAGCCGTAGTCCTCGAGGTTCTGGCCCTCGATGAGCGTGGTGCCGTAGACCTTCACCCCGTTGAAGACGTCGTCCTCGTGGGAGAAGTGGCTGCTGGCCCAGTCGAGCGTCCACTCCGGGTTGTCGGCCGACTTCACGGCCTTCCACCAGGCGTAGGGCACGTACTCCCAGCCGCCCTCGCCGTCGGCGTGGCAGACCTCGGTGTGGCCCTTCTTGGAGAGCTCGCAGTCGCCGTCCTTGTTCAGCGGCGGGTAGTAGCCCTCGTTGCCGGCCTCGGTCGCGGGGACGCGGACCAGGTCCCAGCCGCCCTCGTCCATGACGCAGACCTTGGTGGTCACGCACTTGGAGTCGAGCAGCGCGGGGTTGCCCTGCGCGGCGATGAGCTCGGTGCCGTCGTGGGAGACCGCCGGGAACACGTCGCCGTCGTGGCCGAAGTGCTCGGAGGTGTAGCGCTCCCAGATGCGCCAGGTCGGGTCATCCGCGGTGCGGATCGCCTTCCACCACGCCGACTCGTACTCGTAGCCGTAGCGCTTGGCGTGGCAGACCTTCACCTTGCCGTCCGCCTTCTCCCAGCAGTCGCCGTTGTCGAGCGGGGCGTAGTACCCCTCGGTGCCGGAGAGCGAGGCGGGCACCCACTTCATGGTCCAGCCCTTGTCTCCGTCGACGCAGACCTTGACCTTGACGCAGTCGGAGGCCAGCAGCTCCTGGTCACCCTGCGCGGCGATCAGGACGTTGTCGCCCACCTGGACGGCCGGGAACACGTTGTCCTCGTCGTCGAAGTAGTCGGAGGTGTGGCGGTCGACGAGCGACCACTCGGGCTGCGCGACGTTGCGGGTCGCCTTCCACTCGGCCGTCTTGAGCTCGTAGGAGTAGCCCTTGGCCTTGCAGATCTCGACCTCGCCGCGGGTGTACTCCCAGCAGTCGCCGTCGTCGTTCAGCGGCAGGTAGCGTCCCTGGCCCACCTGGGTGCCGGCGGGGAACTCCTTGAGCTTCCAGTCGCCGTTCTTCCAGACGCAGTACTCGACGGGCGGGTCACAGGTCTCGCCGGTGTTCTGCACGAACGTGTGACGGTTGTTGTAGATGTTGCCGTCGTGGTTCGGCAGGTGCTTCGAGCCCCCGTGCAGGTCGTTCTCGATGGCGTCCTTGAGCTCCTGCAGGTCGTCCTTGTTCTCGATCTTGTACTCGTCGATCTGGTACTGGTCGATGCCCTCGCAGACGTCGACCTCACGGTTCTTGCAGTAGGAGAGCACCTCCTCCCAGCTCTTGCCCTGGTAGACGAATGCCTGCGGGAAGGACGGCATGGAGCGCACGCCGGTCTTGACCGTGGTGGACGGGAAGACGACAGGGTCCGCGAAGTAGCTCGCCGGGACCTCCTTGTCCTCGACGACCTGCCAGCAGACGTAGGTCAGGTACTCCTTGAAGCACTTGTCGTCGTTGACGATCTTCTTGCCCCACCAGCCGAAGTCGCCGTCGTCGTAGAACGCCTTGATCTCGTACTTGCCGTCCTTCGCGACGCACTTGTCGACCTTGTCGGGCTTGCAGTCGTCCTTGTCGTCGGACTGCGCCCAGATCGTGGAGCCATTGCGCGGCTCCCAGCCGGACTTCTCCCAGACGATCTTCGCCTTGTCGTCCTCCGCGTCCCAGACGCAGTAGGGGAGCTTCCGGTCGTCGTTCGGCTTGTCGACCAGCAGCACGGCGAAGTGGGACACGCTGTTCTTGTACGGGTGCTTGATGGTGACGTTCTTGGCGTTCGGGTCGACGTCGATGATGAACGCGCCGCCGCCGGGCTGGTTCTCCGAGCCGGCCTTCACGCAGTACTTGTCGACGAGCTTGCCGCTCGGCGCGGTGTACGGGACGGGCGACTCGGAGTCGATGTCGTCCTTGAGCGTCCAGTTGCCGTTGATCAGGTAGTCGCACTTCTTGGCGCCCGACGGGAGCTGGCTCTGCGTCGACTGCGTGGCGGCCGACGGGGCGGGCTCCTCCTGCTTCTTCTCAGCAGGCTTCTCCGTGGGCTTCTCCTCAGTCGACTCGGTCGACTCCTCCGTCGACTCCGGTGCCGACTGCTTCTCGAGCTCCTCAGACTGCTGCGTCTGCTCGACCGGTTCGACGGGATCCTGCTCTGTTCCGTAGGCCGCAGGTACGGCCCATCCGGCGAACGCGAGCGTCGTTGCGCATGCGGTCGCCAGGAACTTTGTCCCCAGCTTCATGACTTCCTCCCCAGCGGGGGGCAGGCCACGAACTTCGTGATCCCCTCAGCGCCCCCTCTTCTCGCCACGCTAGTGAGATTTCTCACAGTGTCAACGCGAGCGTGTGACAGGAGTGACGCATGTGACGGGGGGCTAGTCGTGTGACAGAACTCACACTGTTATCGGCAGATTTCGGGGATCTCTCTCAGAAGTGGTACCGAATGTGAGCGATGTTAGCCACGTCACTCCGGCGCGGCGCGGCAATCGTGCGCGCCGGGCGTGTCGGACGGAGGGACGATGCGCGGGCTGGGTCACGCCGCCCGCCCTGCCCGGTCGGGGCGGAGGGGCATCCGGTCACCGACTTGCCGTGCGGACGTCACCTGCGCGCAACACGGGGCCCTCGCCGCGCCGATGCGGGTGTCCCGTCCGCTCGTTCGTCACCCTCTGGCAACCTTGCGCCCCGCGTCGTACGCTCGTGACGTGGTCGGGCTCGGCGATGCCGGCCATCGGTGCTCGACGGCGGCTCCCCACGGCGCCCGCAGCGGGAGCCTCACGATCATCGCCACTCCGCACGCCGGACCGGACCGGTCGAGACGACACTCCTGGCCCCGGCACTCCGCAGGGCTCGCCGCCAGCGAGACCCAGCACCCGCATCGGCTCGCCGCTCGCCACCCTGCGCGCGGCCCCCAACGAACGGGCAGTGCCATGACGATCATCTCCGACCGCTTTCCCGACCTCGGAACCGACCAGACCTACGGGCTCGACACCGCGCTGGGCGAGCTCGCCCACGACTACGGCGCCGAGGTCGAGCACGACGCCATCGAGCAGGCGCTCGCCGACAGCTACGCAGAGGTCGCCGGGCCCGCCAAGGTGGACAGCTTCCTGCCGCTGCTGGCCGAGAGGCGCGCCAGGGAGAGGCTGGACGCGGCGATCGGCCACCGCGTGCATCGGCTCGCCGGCCCCGCCGCGTGAGCCGAGCCCGCAGAGCCAGTCGAGCCCGACGGGCGCGCGGCCCTCGCGCGCGTGCGTGGAACAATGACGCACGTGACCACGACCGCGCCCGAGACCTCCGATCTCACGGCGGTCCTGCGCGACGCGGTCGACGGCGAGGTCGACGCGAGTACGCGACGCCGCGCCGAGTACTCGACCGATGCGTCGAACTACCGCGTCCCGCCGGCGGTCGTGGTGTTCCCCCGGGACGCCGACGACCTTCAGGCAGTCCTCGACGCGGCGCGCACTGCTGGCGCCGCGGTGACGATGCGCGGCGGCGGCACCTCGGTCGCGGGCAACTCGATCGGCCCTGGCGTCGTCATCGACACCTCGCGCCACATGAACCGCATCCTCGCCGTGGACGCCGAGGCCGGCACCGCGCGCGTCCAGCCGGGCGTCGTGCTGTCGGAGCTGCAGAAGGTCGCGGCGCCGCACGGGCTGCGCTTCGGCCCGGACCCGTCGACCACCAACCGGGCGACGCTCGGTGGCATGATCGGCAACAACGCGTGCGGACCCCACGCGGTCGCGCACGGCAAGACGGCGCAGAACACGCTCGAGCTCGACGTCGTCACCGGCGACGGACGGCGCCTCACCGCCGGGCCCAAGACCGCCGATGCGGTCGCCGGGCTTGCCGACCTCGTCCGGGCCAACCTCGCTCTGGTCCGCACGGAGTTCGGCCGGTTCGACCGCCAGGTGAGCGGCTACTCGATGGAGCACCTGCTGCCGGAGAACGGCGCCGACCTCGCGCGCTTCCTCGTCGGCACGGAGGGCACGCTCGCGACGACGCTCGAGGCGACGGTGCGGCTGGTGCCCATCGCGCCGCACCGGATCACGGTGGCGTTCGGCTACGAGGACATGCCGGCGGCCGCCGATGCGGTCATGCCGATCATGGCGCACGGCCCCCACGCGGTGGAGGGCCTCGACGCCCGGCTCGTGGAGCGCATCCGCCTCGCGAAGGGTGATGGCGCGATCCCGGACCTGCCCCCGGGCGCGGGCTGGCTGTTCGTCGAGGTGGGGGCCTCCACGGAGGAGGAGGCGCGGGAGATCCTCGCGCGCGTGCGCGCGCACGCGGGTACGGACTGGGTCAGCGTGCTCGACGACCCGCGCGAGGCTGCGCGTCTGTGGGCGATCCGCGCCGACGGCGCCGGGCTCGCCGGCCGCAGCGCCGACAACAAGGAGTGCTGGCCCGGCTGGGAGGACGCGGCGGTGCCGCCGGAGCGGCTCGGTCAGTACCTGCGCGACTTCGACGAGCTCATGGCGCGCCACGGGGTGACGGGCCAGCCATTCGGCCACTTCGGCGACGGCTGCATCCACGTGCGGCTCGACATCCCGCTGACGTCGTCCGGCCGGCCGCTGCGCGCGTTCATGGAGGACGCCGCGGCCCTGGTCGCCTCGCACGGCGGATCGCTGTCGGGCGAGCACGGCGACGGCCGCGCCCGCGGCGAGCTCCTCAAGGCCATGTACTCGCCCGAGGCGATCGACCTGTTCGGCCAGGTGAAGGCGCTGTTCGACCCGGCGGGCGCGCTCAACCCGGGGGTCGTCGTCGACCCGGCGCCGCTCGATGCTGACTTGCGGCGCCCGGCCGCCCCGCGCATCGGCCGCTCGGCGGGTGGGTTCGCGTGGGCGCACGACCACGGCGACCTCACCGAGGCGGTCCACCGCTGCACGGGCGTGGGCAAGTGCCGCGCCGATGCGATCGGCTCCGGCTCGGGCTTCATGTGCCCCTCGTACACGGCGACCCAGGACGAGAAGGACGTCACGCGCGGCCGCGCGCGGGTGCTGCAGGACGCGATCAACGGCACGCTCGTGGGCGGGCTCACGGCGCCCGAGGTGCGCGAGAGCCTCGACCTGTGCCTGTCGTGCAAGGCCTGCAGCTCGGACTGCCCGAGCGGCATCGACATGGCGGCGTACAAGTCCGAGGTGCTCCACCAGTCCTACAAGGGCAAAGTGAGGCCGCTCACTCACTATTCGATCGGCTGGCTGCCGAGGTGGCTCAAGGTGGTGGGCGTCGCGCCTCGGGTGATCAATGCGGTGCTGCGGCCGGCGTGGATCCAGAGGTTCGCGGTGGGCGCGGCCGGGATGGACACGCGGCGCCGGCTTCCCGAGTTCGCGGCGGTGCCCTTCCGAAAGAGCGCCGATGCGCGCGCTCGCCGAGCCTCCACGCTCGGCTTGGAACCCGGGTCGCACGAGGCGGCACGTCCGTCCCGCCGGCCCGCCTCGGGCGGTGCGGGCGCGACGCCGGGCGGCACTGGTGTTGGCGACCCCGCGCTTGACGGCGAGCTCGCCGGTCCCGCCGGCGGGCAGATCGCTGATGCCGACGTCGAGCCGAGCGGCGATGCTCAGCCCGCCTGCGCATCGGCCGTGCGGACGCGGCCTGCCCGCGTGGTGCTGTGGGCGGACAGCTTCACCGACGGGCTCGACCCCGAGATCCCGGGCGCGATCCTCACGGTGCTCGAGGCGGCCGGCTTCGAGGTGATCGTTCCTGACGCGCAGGCGTGCTGCGGCGTGACGTGGATCTCGACGGGGCAGCTCGATGGTGCGCGCCGCCGCATGGAGCAGCTGCTGCAGGTCCTGGGGCCGTGGGCGGTCAACGGAGTGCCGATCATCGGCGTCGAGCCGTCGTGCACGGCGACGCTGCGCAGCGACCTGACGGAGCTGCTGCCCGACGACCCGCGTGCTCACGCGGTCGCTCGCGGTACCTTCACGTTGGCCGAGGTGCTCACGGGCCGCGCGCCGGTTGCTCCTGCGGAGGACTGGGAGGCGCCGCGCCTCGACGACGTCACCGCTGTGGTGCAGCCGCACTGCCACCAGTACTCGGTGGTCGGGTTCGGCGCGGATCGAGAGCTGCTGGCCTCGCTCGGCGCGACGGTGACCGAGACGGCCGGGTGCTGCGGGCTCGCGGGCAACTGGGGTACCGAGAAGGGCCACTATGACGTGTCGGTCCAGGTGGCGGAGAGCTCGCTGCTGCCGGCGCTGCGCTCGGCTCCTGAGGGCAGCGTGTATCTCGCCGATGGTGTCAGCTGCCGCACCCAGGCCGACGACCTCGCGGGTGTGCAGGGCCGTCATCTTGCCCAGCTCCTCGCGGACCGGCTTCCGGCGGCGTGACGGCGGGGGAGGGGCGTCCGGCCGGGCTCGACGGGGACTCGGTCGCGGGCGAGACCCCGGATGGGCTCGGCGGGACCGATCTCGAGGTTCAAGCGCGGGCCGCGACCCCGGCCCCAGCACCGGCGCACGTATCCGCGGCTCCGGCGGAGCCCGTTCCGGTGGAGTCCGGCGCGACTCGCCGCCGACCGTCCCGTCGTCGCGCGGTGCGGATCGCTTTCGTCGTCGCCGGCGCGTTCGCGGCGGTCGTGGCGATCGCCGGCATCCCGCTCTACGTCCTTCCGGCCCTCGATGAGCCCTCGTCCACCGATGTGGTCTACGTGATCGGCCCGCCGACCGAGGCGCGCCTCGACGTCGCGCGCGAGTTCGTCGAGGACGGCCTCACCGGCGCCGTGATGATCAGCCTCGACCCCGACGAGTCTGAGCGGTGGGAGGCCGCCGCGGCCGTGTGCGACGGAGCGTGGCAGGACGATCCCGCGACTGCGGACGCCGAGGTCATCTGCGCCAAGCCCGAGCCGTTCACCACTCGCGGCGAGGCGCGCGAGCTCGAGCGGGAGATGGCGGCGCACGGCTGGGAGTCGGCGGCTGTCGTCACGATCCGCCCTCACGTGTCGCGGGCACGAATGATCATTGAGCGCTGCGAGGTGGGGGAATTGTCGATGGTCGACTCGGGCGAGTCGCTTCACCCCTGGTATTGGGCCTACCACTACGCCTATCAGTCGGCGGGTTTCGTCAAGGCGGGAGTCCTGAGCGGCTGCTGACGGGCCCGTCTCGCCCTGCAGATCCGGCCCGCCGATGCGACAGTGGAGTGCATGTGGTTGCCCGGCGGACAACGGGGACGTGCACCGTTGCGCGCCCGGCTTGGCGTCGGCGTGCTCGCGGCCGGACTCGTGGTGGCGGGGTGTGCGAGCGCCGGCGTCGAGATCGTCGCGACGCCATCGACCACCGTCTCTGTGGCCGAGCGCGAGCTTCCGGTGGTCGGCCAGTCGATCACGGCCGAGCCTGAGTCCTCGGACGCTGGGAGCGACGAGTCGCGCATCAGCGTCGAGGCCGACGAGGAGTCCGCGTCCAGTGGCGCGGCGAGCGACACCGACGGATCCGAGGGCGAGTCTGGCGACAGTGCCGGTGAGGGCGACGCCGCAGACTCGGGTGAGGGAGCAGCGGTCGGCGAGGTCAATGGTCTGAACGGTTCGCTGTCCAAGCGCGCCGAGCAGCTTGCCCAGCAGCTCTTCGACCTCGCCAACGAGGCTCGCGCCGACGCCGATGCCGACGAGCTCGAGTGGGCCGACTGCGCCGCCGATCAGGCTGAGAAGCGCGCCACGCACGCCCGCGGCCTCGACGAGCTCAAGCACCAGAAGCTGACCTTCGACTGCACTGCGCAGTTGGTGGGGGAGAACCTCGTGCGCGGCGATGCTCCGGCGTCGAATCTGCACCAGCTCTGGATGGACTCGAAGGGCCACAAGGAGAACATCCTCAACGAGGACTTCGACAGGCTGGGGATCGGCTGCGTCGCGCACGCGGTGGGGGACCGGACCTCGAAGGCCGAGTCCGCCGAGGACATCGGCGGCTGGGTCTGCTCGCAGATGTTCTACGGCTGATCGCTCGGCGCTGGTCTCTCGGCACACCCTGAATCGCCCCTACAGGAGGACGAAGTGGCCGTCGGGTGGCGGCTGGTTGAGCCAGTCGGGGGTTGAGCTCGGCGTGGCGTCGGGTTTGGGGCTCGCGCCGCGAGTCGCGGGCGTCCCCGGCACGCCGGACTTGTTGGTCTTGCTGGCCTTGCGTGGCTTGCGGGGCTGGGCGCGGTGCTGGTTGGCCCGGTTGGCCGATGCGCGTGCTGGCTTGCCGTTCGAGCCGGGCTCGGGCAGCGCCTCGTCTCCTGAGGTGGGTGCGGGGCTGGCGTTGGGCGCACTGGTCCCAGGGGTGTCGGGGTCGGGTGTTCGGCTCTGGTTGTCAGTGTCCGCGGGGTCGGTGTCGAGTTCTTTCCCGCTTCCCGCGTTTGGGTGGTTGGGTGGGGTTTCGGTTGCGGCGAGGTGGGTTCGTTCGTGTTCGGTGAGTCCGAATCTTGCTCGGCCTCCGAGTTTCCAGGGCCGGTTGGGGTCGACGGTGCCCGGTGGTCGGAAGTACACGTCCGTTGCGGTGGCGTCGATGTCCCAGCCGCCGTGATGAATCGTGTGGTGGCAGGCGACGCACAGCAGGACGCCGTTGGCGAGGTCGGTGGGGCCGCCGTGGGTCCACCAGTCGATGTGGTGGGCTTCACAGTGCGATGGGGGTGCTCCGCACATCGCGCAGCCTCCGTCACGCACCAGGAGCGCTTCACGCTGTGCGGCGGTGAACAGCCGCTCCTCACGGCCGACGTCGAGGGGCTGGGAGTCGGTGCCCATGATCATGGGCAGGATCTCCGCATCGACCGCCAAACGCCGCAGTTGGCTGATGGGGATGGCGGTACCGCCGTCGACCTCAGCGACGCCGAGCCCAGCAGTGAGGTCGGTGGCGTTGGCGTGGATGGTGATCCTGGTGGTCGCATGCGACAGGGGTGCCTTGTTGCAGCCGAGCATGTGGTTGGAGAACGCCACGAGCGCGTCGGCACGGATCTGGCCAGGTGAGCGGGTGTCGTCGCTCAGGCGTCCGGCGTCTCGCTTGGCTCGGAAGGCGTCCTTGACGGCGCCTTCCAGTGCTGCGCGGATGGGGGCGGCGGAGATGGGATCCAGGAGTGCGGTGATCTGGAGGGCTCCGTCTTTGCGGTCGGACAGGATCACATGCCGCTTGGCATGCAGATCGGCTTGCCGTGCCTCAGCCGCCGAAGCCTGCAACGTGTCCTGCAATCGCCTGACGATGGGCGCGAGTTGGTTGACCGACAAGCCCCGCGCCTTGTCCACCAGCATCGTCTCGGCCCTGCTGATCCGCTCCACGGAAGCATCCGCCGACACGGAGTCGAGCATGTCGGTGATCATCGCCGCCGCACCGGCGGACAACTCACCAGCAGCCAAGGCCGCCGCCACGGCGGGATAGACGGGTGTCTCAGGCTCGGGCACCGGCAGGCCTGCCTGCTCAGCCTCGAGGGTGTTCTTGTGGTGGATCTCCGCCTGACCCATCGTCTTGCCCGTGGAGATCAGGTCGTGGGCGTCCTTGCGGGATCCGCCGGTCATGCCGGCGATGAACCTCTCCGGGGTCGTGTGTCCGTTCCTCCGTGCCAGGCCCTTGCGGCCGAACTCTGGTGCGGAACGGCGTCCGATCTCCGCGGCCGCGGTCGCGACCATCAGATCCCACTCCTTACGTGCCGCCACGGTCGCATGCTGGAGCTCCAGCAACGCACCCTCAGACAGGTCTTGCACCGTCGAGGCACAGATCAGAGCACGAGCGGCCTCACGGGCACACCGGTCAGCCTCCAACGCTTGGGCAAGCTCGGCAGGGACCTCCGTGAAGGACGCCTCAGGTGTGGTCGTGGTGGACATGAGGCCAGTCAAACAGCCTGGTCTGACATTCCAAGGTCCCTGGCAGCCACCTGTGGACAACCCAAACCCGACACGGGGCTGGGGACTGATGAGCGCATCGGCGCTGTGGAAGGGCCGGCCGCCGGCCGTCCACAGTTCTGCCGGGATGCCTAGCCGGGGTTCCGCTTTGCCCGATATGGTCGCGACATGACTCGACGCGGGTGGGGCGCGGGTGCTGCGGCGGTGGCAGCGTGCCTGGTGCTGGCCGGATGCGGGGGCGATCCGGCGCCCGTGGTGACGCCCACGCCGTCGCCCACGGAGACCCCCTCGCCGACGCCGACGCCGAGCCCCACGGCCACCACGCTGACCGAGGACGAGGTGCTGGCGGCGCTGCCGCCCGAGGCGCTTGTGGAGAGCTTCCCGGGGGCCGTGGCGTTTGCGGAGTTCTTCGTCGGGTTGTTTCCCGAACTGTTTCAAGAGTCAGCTCAGCCGGAGCTATTCGCAGCGTTGAGCGGCCCAGACTGCGTGTTTTGCGCGAATGCGCTTGAGAACGCTGCGACGGCCCAAGAGCGTGGCCTGACGACGACTGGCGGAGGGATCGCACTGGACTCAGCGAGTGCGCAAGGTGGACTCCGCGAGGAACCACTCTGGCAGGTCGAGGCACCATTCACCGAGGCAGCGATCGACTACCTAGACGCCGAGGGTCAGGTCGTCGATGAGGACGGAGAGCGGTCTGGGAACCTTGTTGCCGTTCTCTCGTACGAGGACGAGCGCTGGTCGATGGCTGACGTCGCGTTTGAGTACCGCGATGCCGACTAGTGCAGTGGTTCTCCTAGTCGCGGGCGCTCTCGCGCTTGCCGGACCAGGCTCGCCTTGGGACGACGTCGACGCGCGAGCGGGCAACGTCGGCGATTCAGGCTACGTCGAGCTCGCGGCCGAGAACACGGACCAAGGATCTTCGGGGCCCGGTCCCGCAACAACCCAAACCTCAACCGCCTCCACCACCCCCGCCCCTCACCGCTACCAACGCCACCCGACCTGCCTCGAGTGGGAGGTCTGGGCCGACGGCACGACGCCCACAGCAGGCGTCTGGCCCGACGACATCCCCGCGTGCGAACAAGCCTTCGCCCCACCCGCCGACTTCTGTCCCAACAACGAAACCCCTCAGACACCCCTCTGGCGCTCGAGCCTCCAGGCGAACGGCGAGTACGGCCCCTGGACCCAGGTCTCCGGCTACACCTGCGCCGCGCCCGCACAGGACCTCTCGGCAGCCATCGCCGCCGCCTGGCGCCAGATGCCCATCGAAGCCACGGACATCAGCTACACCCCGAACCTCGGCTGGGCGATCGCCCGCCTCGGCATCACGCCGGCTCTCGACGCCTCGCCGCAGCACCAGCAGACATCGGTCCTCGGCACGCCCGTCATCCTCCGCGCGACGCCCGTCGAGTTCGCGTGGACCACGTCCGACGGCACCGGCGTCACCCACGCGTCCACGGCGGGCACCGCAACCAACGACAGCAGCGCCGATGCGCTCGTCACCATCACCTTCCACCCCGCCGAGCATCGGGTCCAGCTGGGTCTCGCCACCACCTGGGAGGGCCACTACAGCCTGGACGACGGCGCCACGTGGCAGCCGGCCCCGGGCACCGCGACGACGACGTCGGCACAGCAGTCAGTCCATGTCTTCAACCCGCGTGCGCGCCTCGTCGACTGCGACACCACCGGCACCTGCGCGAGCACCGCGACAACCACAGCGACGACGAACCCCGCCACCATCACCGATCCCGACGCGGACGGCATCGACAACCACATCGTCCCCGACGAGGACATCGACGCCTACCTCGCCCGCCGCGCGAGCTAGCAGCGCGCGAGCTAGCACCGGGCGAGCACCGCACCGGCACAGAGCGACCACCAACTACCCTGAACCGGTGACCCGCGCCAAGACGAGCCCCGCCAGAGCCGCCGCCACCGCCCTCGCAATCGCCGCGATCACGGCGACAGCAACAGCAGGCTGCAGCATGCGCGAGCCAGTGGACCTCCCCGAGCCAGAGCAGTTCGAGCAGGAGCTCCTCGACCAGATCAACGCCCTCCGCCTTGAGCAGGGCCAGGTCCGCCTCGAAGAGGACGCCTGCATCCAGGACCACGCCCGCACCCGCGCAGCCCAGCTCCCCGGCGCCGAGGACGTCCCCCGCGACGACCTCCCCGCCGACTGCGGCGACTTCGACTACGCGGGCGAGAACGTGTCACGCTCGGACCAGACGGCCGCCGAGGTGGTCGACACCTGGGCCGCCGACGAGCTCCAGTACCCCAACCTCGTGGACCCGCTCTTCACGACGGCGGGCGTCGGCTGCGTGGGCGTCGCGTTCGACGACACGGGCCGCGTCGCCGAGCCGGGCGAAGACCTCGCGGGCATGGCATGCTCGGTCATCTTCCAGGGCTACACGGAGTAGGTCTACACCGAGCAGCGCCGATGCGCGGGTTGGCTTCCACGCCGCCCGCACCACCACACGCCCCAGCCAGCCGAGGGGGGCGCTACTCAGCAGGGCCCCAATAACGCCCCAAACCCTCATAAACCCCATCGGGTACGGTGGACGGCAAGCTATTCCAGGAGTGCCGACGCCATGCCCCAAGACGTCATGCGCAAGCTCAAGGTCCGCACGCAGTCGCAGATCGACATCCCGATCATCGTGAACAGCTTCGGCCGTTCCGGTTCGACGGTGCTGTACAAGGCGGTGCGCGACTCGGCGCTCAAACCGCTGTTCCGCGACAAGCACGAGGATCACGGCCTCGGCGGCCAGGCGTGGATCCTGGACGAGACGCGCACGGAGCGCGGCCGCGCCTACAAGTCGCATGATCGCGCCGCCAAACGCCTCCCGGGCGACGCGAAGATGTTCTACGTCTTCGGCGAGCCGGTGGCGGCCACGCTGTCGGTGATGAAGCGCGGCTACAAGCGCCAGGACTGGTTCGACCTCCACTGCGACCACATGCGGGTTCCGCACTGCGCCCCGGACGACCTGATCGAGGACGACGCCCTCCGGATCGAGGAGCACCTCCAGGGCTGGCTCGACAGCCCCGCGACGCCGGTGGCGTTCGTTCGCTACGAGGCGATGTGGGACTACGTCGAGGAGATGAGCGAGTTCATCGGCTTCCCTCTCGAGCTCCCGCCGCAGCGCGAGCGCTCGAGCCGCGCCGAGGACGCCCCCGCAGCCCTCGTGGACACCTACGCCTCGACCGCGCGACTGGTCGACTCGCTGCCGGACTGGCACGTGCGCGAGTAGGTATCGTTCACCACGTGCCTCCTCACCACCGCGAGCGTCGCCCGGTCTCGCAGCGCCGATGCGCGGGCTGGCTTCGCTACCTCCGCGCCGCCATCGCGGCGACGGTGGTCGCCGCGGCGGTGTCCGCGTGCAGTGCGGACGCGCCCGTGGACCTGCCTTCACCTGAGGACTACGCACAGCAGCTGCACCAGGGTGCCAATGCCGAGCGGGTCTCAGCCGGGCTCGAGCCCCTCGAGTGGTCGGAGTGCATCCTCCCGGTCGCGCAGGAACGGTCCGAGAAGGTCAACGAGACCGGCGAGCTCACTCACGAGCCCCTCGCGGCGACCTGCAACGACGGCGCTACCACGGGCGAGAACCTCTCGCGAGCGGAGGACTCGCCCGAGCGCATCGTCGAGATGTGGATGGCGTCGCCCGGCCACGAGGCGAACATCCTCAACCCCGCGTTCACGACGGTCGCTGTGGCCTGCGCGCGCGAGACGGAGGACGCGGGCCCGATGTCGTGCTCCTGGGTGGCCGAGGGGCTCTCTCCAGATGACCCTGACTACGACCCCGACGCCCAGGGCGAGGGCACCATTACCGTCGACTAGCCACCCGCTAGCATCGCGCCCATGGCCGCCTCCGCAACCTCCGCAAGCGGCACAACGGTTCCCCCACGGACCTTCCGCCCCGACATCCAAGGTCTGCGCGCGCTCGCGGTCCTCCTGGTGATGGCCCAGCACCTCGGCATCCCGACCGGCGCGGGCGGCTTCGTCGGCGTCGACGTCTTCCTCGTGATCTCGGGCTTCCTCATCACTGGCTTCATCGTCGAGCGTCTCGCCGCCGGCACGTTCAACTTCGGCGACTTCTATGCACGCCGAGTCCGCCGCCTTCTTCCCGCTTCGCTGCTGACGGTCCTGCTCACGCTCATCGCCGCAGCGCTCTTCCTTCCCCCAGCTCTGGCGCAGGCGACCGCTCAGGACGCCACGGCGTCGGCGCTCTACCTGCCGAACGTGTTCTGGACATGGGAGTGGTGGAACGGGATCTTCTCGGAACGCCGAGCGTTCGGCCACTTCTGGTCGCTGGGCCTCGAGGAGCAGTTCTACCTGCTGTGGCCGTTGCTCCTTGTGGCGGCGTTCGCCCTCGGCCGCCGAAGCCGGCTCGCCTTCACCGTTGGCATCGCCGTCGTCTTCGTCGGTTCGTTCGTCACCTCGGTGGTGATGACTCCCGGAGACCCCATCGCCGCGTACTACCTGCTGCACACGCGGGCGTGGGAGTTTGCACTGGGCGGCCTTGTATGGATGGCGGTGGCGCAGCTTCGAGCGCCTGGGCCCGATGCACCTCGAAGTTCGCCGTCGCGTGCGCCGGTCTACGCATCACTCGCAGTCCTCGGCCTCGCACTCGTCGCTGTGGGGTATGTCGTGTGCCGGGCGCTGCCGTTCCCCGGCTGGTCGGCGATGTTGCCGGCCGGTGGTGCCGCGCTGGTGATCATGGGCGGCGCGATTGCGCCGAGTGGACTCGGGACGCGTTTGCTATCGCTCAGGCCAGCGGTGTGGCTCGGCACCATCTCCTACTCGCTGTATCTCATCCATCTGCCGATGGTCGTCATCCCCCAGCTCGCGAACGGCGAGCCGCTGTGGGGCCCCTGGCGCGTTCTGATCGGAGCGGCCGCTGTCCCGCTCGCCTGGCTGATGTGGCGATACATCGAGCAGCCCTTCCGCATCGCGCGCGGTCACGTCGCGGGCGGGTGGAAGACCGTCGCCGTCGGAGTTGTCGCATCGTTGGCGGTCGCTGGAGTGTCATGGCTGTCGGGTGGAGCCATCTTCGTTCGATGAGTGAGGTGGGTCGTGTCCTTTTCCTTCCCATTTCTGATGCGCGATCTCGCATTGTGGACACATTTCTGTCGATGCTTTCCCGGAGCGTCGGCCATCGTCGCTAGAGTGATGGCGTGCGAGACCCCCAGGACATCCAGTTTCCGCAGGACGCCTCTATCCAGCGCATGGGTGGCCGCAAGGGTTGGGCGCGAAAGTACGTCGCACGGCTCTTCGTGACGGACGTCATCGTCCTGGCGCTGGTGATGGTTCTCGCCCACGCGGTGCGCTTCGGCTGGGACGTCATCGCGCCTGTGGCAGGCCCCGCAGCGCCCAACTTCGGGTGGCTCTCGGCAGGCATCGTGGCGCTGTGGGTGCTGCAGCTCGGATGGAGCAAGTCCCGCGAGGCGCGCATTCTCGGCCACGGACCTCAAGAGTTCCAGCGGGTCATTTCTGCGTCGTGGCGGACCTTCGCGATCATCGCGATCGTCGGTTTCCTCACGCAATGGCAGATAAGCCGCGGCTACCTGCTCTTCGCCATCCCCGTCGGCACGCTGATGCTGCTTGTGTACCGCGGCGCCTGGCGCACCTGGATCCACGCCCAGCGCGACCGCGGAGAGCTTCGGGCACAGGTGATCGTGGTGGGTCCGGTGCAGCTGAGTCAGCAGCTCATGCGTCGTCTCCGCAAGAACGACCGCGCCGGGCTTCACATTCTGGGTGTGTGCCTTCCTCCGACCGCCTGGGGAGTCCTCGACGAGGACCTCGCGGACATTCCGGTGCTCGGCACCATCGACGACGCGGCGGAGATTGCCACGCGCATTGGAGCGGAGTACCTCATCATCTCCGGCACCGACGAACTCTCGCTCAAGGAGGCACGCCAGCTGGGATGGGAGCTCGAAGGCACGGGCACGGGCCTCATCGTGGCGCCGGCCATGGCGGACATCGCCGGGCCTCGTGTGCAGATCACCCCGGTCGAAGGCATGCCGCTCCTCCACGTCGACGCGCCCCGCTTCGCTGGCGGCAAGTACGTGATGAAGGCCGTCGCGGACGAGATCACGGCGTTCTTCCTGTTGCTCCTGCTCGCGCTCCCCCTGGGCCTCATCGCGCTCGCGGTGAAGCTCACCTCAAGAGGTCCAGTCCTCTTCAAGCAGGTCCGTGTGGGACGCAACGAGCAGCTCTTCACCATGTACAAGTTCCGCTCGATGTATGTCGACGCCGAGGCGCGCCTTGCAGCGCTCAAGGCCGACGACGACCGGGACGCGGGGAACGATGTCCTATTCAAGATGAGGGACGACCCTCGAGTCACGAAGGTCGGCAAGTTCTTGCGTCGCTACTCGCTTGACGAGTTGCCACAGCTGCTCAACGTCTTCAAGGGCGACATGGCCATCGTGGGCCCGCGCCCACCGCTGCCGAGCGAGGTCGAGAGCTGGGAGGACGGCGTCGCCCGTCGCCAGCTGGTCAAGCCCGGCATCACGGGTCTCTGGCAGGTGAGTGGGCGGTCCGATCTCGACTGGGAGCAGAGCGTCCGGCTGGACCTGTACTACACGGAGAACTGGAGCCTCGCTGGCGACTTCGTCATCGTGCTACGTACTGCCTGGGCGGTGCTCGCCGGGCGCGGCGCATACTGACGCAAGCGCGTTACTTCTTGCTTGCCGTCTCCGCGTAGGCGTAGCCGTAGCGGCCGTAGCCGTAGGCGTCAGGTCCCTTGACGGGAAGCATCGTAAGCACGAGGCCCGACAGCGGCGCACCAACGTTGTCGAGCGAGTCCAGCGCTGCCTCGACTTGCTGGCGGCGGGTGCGTCCCGCAGACACGATGAGGATGGATCCACCGACCAGGCGCGCGAGCACAGCAGCATCGGTGACGGGTAGCAGCGGCGGCGCGTCGTAGAGGACCACGTCGTACTGTTGCTGGAGGTCCTCGATCAGGTCAGACATCGTAGTAGAGCCCAACAGCTCCGAAGGGTTGGGCGGGATCGTGCCGGCAGGCAGCAGGTGCAGGCTGGTGCGCCCCCAGCGCTGGGTCGCGTCCTCGAGGGCGGCTCGCCCGACGAGGACGTCCGTGAGTCCAACGCCGCCTTCAACTCCCATGTAGTTCGCCATCTTGGGCTTGCGCAGGTCAGCGCCCACCAGCAGCACGCGCGCGCCGGCGTCGGCCAGCGCGATCGCGAGGTTGGACGCCGTGGTCGACTTGCCCTCGCTCGGTAGCGCGCTGGTGAGCACGAAGCTGCGGTGGCGCTTGCCGGCGTCGAGGAACTGCAGGTTGGTGCGCAACGTGCGGAACGACTCGGCGCGGGGGCTACGTGGGTCAGCGTGCAGCACGAGCGGCCGCTCTTTCGCCTTGGGATCGAAGACGATGCCGCCGATGACCGGGCGCTCGGTCACGTGCTCGAGGTCGCGCTCGTTGCGGATCCGGGTGTCGAGCGCGTGCCGCAAGAGCGCGATGGCGAGGCCGAGCGCGGCACCAAGCAGCAGGCCCAGCGCGACGTTGAGCGTCGTGTTGGGGCTCGCTGGCGATGAGGGAATCTCCGCCTCTTGCACGACAGTGAGGCTCACGGGCGAACCACCTGCAGCGTCAGTGGTCTCGATGTCCTCGACCACCGAGATGAGCTCATTCGCTGTGGCGGTCGCTAGTGACGCGGCGAACACCGGATCGGTGTTGGTGACGGAGACGTCGATGACCGTGGTGTTGAGCGGGGCTGTCGCTGACACATTCGAGCGGAGCCGCTGCACGGATGTATCGATGCCGAGCGCGTCGATGGTCGGCTGCAACACCGCCGCGGTCTTGACGAGGTCTGCGTAGGTCTTGACGCGCTGTTGAGTGAACGTGTTGCCCTGCTGGAGCTCGGCCGCGGAGGAAGCTCCCGAGGTCGAGACGAAGACTTTCGCGGAAGCGGCGTACGTTGGCGTGGCCAGCGCCGAGTAGGTGTAGCCGAGGGCTCCGCCAATGAGCGTCGCGACGAGCAGCACCACCCAGTTCTTCTTCAGCACCAGGAGGTAGTCCTGCAGTTCCACGGCGGCCCCTTCATGAATTGCTAGTGGTGGACGGGCATCAGTCTGCCACGCTGGCTGTTGTCGGCCCGCGCAGAAAGCGGGAGGAACCTAACCGCGGTAGTCGTCTTGGTGGTCGAGGAACCATTGGTAGGTCTGTCGGAGTCCGTCTTCGAGGGTGATGTTGGCGGTCCAGCCGGCGTTGGCGAGTTTGGACACGTCGAGGAGCTTTTGGGGTGTGCCGTCGGGCTTTGACGTGTCCCACGAGGTGGTGCCGGTGTAGCCGGTGACGTTTGCGATGGTGGCGGCGATGTCGTGGATGGTGACGTCTGTGCCGGTGCCGACGTTGACTTGTTGGGGTCCGTCGTAGTGTTCGAGGAGGTGCAGGCAGGCGTCGGCCATGTCGTCGACGTGGAGGAATTCACGGCGGGGGGTGCCGGTGCCCCAGTTGGTGACCTCGCTCGCGCCGGTCTGGACGGCTTCGTGGTAGCGGCGGATCAGTGCGGGTAGGACGTGGGAGCCGGTGGGGGAGAAGTTGTCGTTGGGTCCATACAGGTTGGTGGGCATGGCGGAGATCCATGCTTTGCCGTATTCACGTCTCGCGGCTTGGATGTGCATGATGCCGGCGATCTTCGCGATCGCGTAGGCGTCGTTGGTGTGCTCCAAGTATCCGGTGTGGAGGGCGTCTTCGGTGATGGGCTGGGTCGCCATCTTGGGGTAGATGCACGATGAGCCCAGGAACAGCAGCCGCTCGACGTCGGTGTCGAGGGCGGCGTCGATGACGTTGGTTTGGATGCGGATGTTGTCCGAGAGGAACTCGACGGGGTAGGTGTTGTTCGCCAGGATCCCGCCGACCTTCGCTGCAGCCAGCACCACATAGCGGGGCTTGATGTCGCGCATGAACGCGAACACGGCGTCGCGGTCTGTGAGGTCGAGCTCTGTGGAGGTGCGGCCGATGATGTTGGTGAAGCCGGCTGCCTCGAGGCGGCGCACGATGGCCGAGCCGACGAGGCCGCGGTGGCCGGCGACGTAGACGGCCGCAGAGCGGTCCAGGGGGCCGGGGGTGAAGGTCACGTCGTCGCTGAGGCGCGGCCCGTCATCGATGCGGTCAGCCATGGATGCCTACTTGTAGGTGTCGAGTTGCACGGTGTCGATCCAGGGCTTGCCTTCATGGGCTAGGGCCTGGATGTCGGCGTCGACCATGAGGCGGGCCAAGTCTGCGGAGTGGACGGTGGCCTTCCAGCCCAGGTTCTTCTCGGCCTTGGTCGGGTCGCCGATGAGAGCGTCGACCTCGGTGGGACGCAGGTAGCGCTCGTCGAACTTGACGTGGTCCTGCCAGTTCAGCCCCACGTGCTCGAACGAGGCATCCAGGAACTCGCGCACGGTGATGCCGACACCGGTGGCCAGCACGTAGTCCTCGGGTTCGTCGACCTGCAGCATGCGCCACATGCCCTCGGCGTATTCGGCGGCGTAGCCCCAGTCACGGATCGCATCGAGGTTGCCCAGCCACAGCTCGTTCTGGACGCCGGCCTTGATGCGTGCCACCGCGCGGGTGATCTTGCGGGTCACGAACGTCTCACCACGACGGGGAGATTCGTGGTTGAACAGGATGCCGTTGACGGCGAACATCCCGTAACCCTCACGGTAGTTCTTCGTCACCCAATACGAGTACACCTTCGCCGCGCCATACGGACTACGCGGATAGAACGGGGTGTCCTCACCCTGCGGCGGCGGGGTCGCACCAAACATCTCTGACGTCGACGCCTGATAGAACCGGCAGTGAATGCCAGCCTTGCGCACCGCTTCGAGCATCCGCATCGAGCCGATACCGGTCACATCACCGGTGTGCTCGGGCTCATCGAAGCTGACGCGCACATGCGACTGCGCGGCAAGGTTGTACACCTCGTCGGGGTTGATGTCATGCAGCAGAGACACCAGACGCGAACCATCACTGAGGTCGCCGTAGTGGAGGAAGAACTTCGCATCCGGGTTGTGCGGATCGGTATACAGGTGATCGATCCGCGACGTGTTGAACGTCGACGCACGACGAATCAGACCATGAACCTCATAGCCCTTGGCGAGCAGCAACTCCGCCAGATACGAACCATCCTGACCCGTCACACCAGTGATGAATGCCTTCTTTGTCACGGTTTTGACGCCCCCTGAGCTACGGTTCTTGATGCGCTGCCGGTGCATTCCGGTCAGCGTTCGAAATGACATTCTGCCACGCCGCGAGCGCCGAGTCGGCGGACAGGTTGCTTCGCCAGTACTCTCGTGCGGCAGCGCCAAAGGCGGTTCGTGCACCCTCATCGTTGCGCAGCGTCTCGAGTGCTTCGAGCAGGGCGTGAGGTTCTTCGTTCGTCACCACCGGCCCGGCTCCAGCCTTCGCCATGATCTGCGAGACGATTCCGTCGGCAGACACGGCCGCGGCGACCGGACGGCCGGCGGCGAAGTAGCTTGTGAGCTTGCTCGGTGCAGCCATCTCGCGGATCCCAGGCAACTCATTCACGAGCAGCACGTCGGCAGCAGCGAGCGCCAACGGGAACGAGTCGCCCGGCAGGGGGTCGACAAAGCGGATCGACGTCATGCCAGCCGACGCCGCCTCAAGGCGACTCCGCTCGCCCCCATCTCCCAGCATGACGAACTCGACCGAGCCAGCGCGCGCATCGGCGAGCCGTGCCGCCTCGACGATGTTGTCGAGGCCCTGCTTCGACCCCATGTTCCCTGCGTGGAGCGCGATGAAGGCGTCCGGATCCCATCCCAAAGCCTCGCGCGCTTCAGAGCGCGTCGCAGTGCTGGCCCGAATGTGCGTCCAGTTGGGGATCACCGTGATCCGCTCGCGGTCCACGCCCAGGCTCTCGACCATGCGGGAGGCCATCGCGTCGTGAATGGCGACCACGGCATCGGCCCTGCGCAAGGTCCACCCCTCCAGTGCCCCAGCGATCCGCACGACCGCACCGGAGCCCTCTCCCGTCTCCTGCATCCCTTGGGAGTACAGGTCCTGCACCCAGACCGCCGTCCGCCCTCGCCGCAGCGCCGCGCGCGCCATCGAGATGGTCGCGCCGAACAGCGCGGGGGAGACGACCACGACAGTGTCCGGCGACTTCCACCGAGCGAGCGTGCTGGTCACCCCGAACGTGAGCTCGGACACGAGGCGCTTGAGCCCGCGAGGCGAGGCGGGGATGTAGTGCCAGCGGCGCCTGACCTGCACGCCACTGATCTCTTCAGTCATGGTGAGGCCGCTGTAGTCCGCGTACCGCTTCCATTGGGGGTAGTGCGGGAACGCTGTCACCACTGTGACGCCCATGCCCGCGTCTGCGCAGTGCTCGGCGAGGGCGGTCGTGTAGGGCGGGATCCCCGAGATCTCCGGGGCGTAGTTGATGCCGACGACCGTGAGTCGCTGTGCGCTCATCCGCGCACCCACGCGCTGATGTACTTGACGGCGGCGTCGATGACGGCGAACGCCTCGTCGTAGCGCGCCTGACTGCGCCGGTAAGGGTCGGGCACGTCGGTGCTGCTGACCGATGCGAGCTCGGGGCGGAAGTCGCGGATCGCGGCGGGTACGTTGCAGAGCCGCTCTGCCGGGGTGGCGCCGTCGAGCGGGGCATTCGCCCGGCCGGCCCGGGCGATCTCGTCAAGCAGGAACGTCTTGCGCAGCGCGGCAGGCGAGTCCTGCACGATCCTCGTGCGGTGCTCCGCCGCCATGACGATGACGAGGTCAGCCTCCTGGAGGAGGGCCACGGTGGCGGGCTGCGCGCGGTGCTCGCGCCCGTCGAGGCCGGCGCCGTCGAGATTCATCAGCATCTCCGCCGGGATGCCGTGGCCCGTCATGGCGCTGGTGCCCGCACTGGAGATCACGGCGATATCTCCCAGGTACTCTCTGAGCAGCAGTTCGGCGGCGGGTGATCGGCAGATGTTTCCGGTGCACACCGTGAGGATGCTGGTCACTAGTTGGTCCCGTCGTTCGTTGTCGTGCCGACCGCGCAGCAGTCCAGGAGAGATCGATGACCACGGTACCGTCCCACGCCCGTCCGCCTCGGCGTCGGATCTGGCCGTGGATCGTAGGCGGTGTGCTCCTGGTGCTCGCCCTCTTCGCCGGGCTGTTCGCGTGGGATGGCTGGCGGATACTCGCCTCCGCGGACGAGCTGGAGGCCCATGCTGCCGGTGCGCAGCAGGCGGTGAGCGAGCGGGACGCGGACGCGCTCGCGAGTGAGGTCACGGCGCTCCAGGCGTCGGCGGATGAGTTCGCGTCGCACACCACCGGTGTTCATTGGACCATCGCCGGGTGGATCCCGTGGGTGAAGGACCAGACCGTTCCGCTGCAACAGGCGGGGGCGTCGGTCGCCGTCGTGAGCACCGATGCGCTGGGGCCGCTCGCCGATCTTGACGACCTGAGCGCGCTCGAGGTGCCGCCCATCGAGCAGGGGCGTATCGACCCGTACTTCCTGGAGCCCTACAGGGAGGTCCTCGCGTCCTCGGCGCAGACCCTGCACGGGGAGACTGCCGAGCTGGCGGAGGTCTCGCTCGGCTCGACGATCGGCGCTGTCCGTGAACCGTTCCTGACCTTGGAGTCGCAACTGGCGACGCTGACGGACTTGGTGCAGGGCGCGCATGTCGCGGCCGAGGTCCTGCCGTCGATGCTGGGCGCAGAGGGCCCGCGCTCCTACATAGTCATGGTGCAGAACAATGCCGAGCCGCGCTCGAGTGGCGGCATCCCCGGCGCGGTGCTTGAGCTCACGGTCGACGATGGACGGATGTCCCTCGGCCGGTACATCTCGGCCGCGAGCATGCGCGATCCGGAGAACCCTGTCGCGGCGCTCACGGAGGACGAAGTCCGCGTGTTCACCGAACGCATGGTCTGGTACCCGCAGGATGTGAATTTCACCCCGGAGTATCCGCGTGCTGCCGAGATCATGGCTGCCTTCTGGGAGCGCGAGACTGGTGAGTCGCCTGAAGCCGTCATTTCGATTGATCCTGTCGCTTTGCAGCAGATGCTTTCGGGTATGGAGCCGGTGGATATCGACGGCGTCGAGATCACCGACGACAACCTGGCTGACGTGATGCTCAACAAGGTCTACTTCGCCTTCGACGAGCCAGCAGAGCAAGATGCCTTCTTCTCTCGCGCCTCCCTGACCCTGTTCGGGCAACTCTTCACCGGATCGACGAGCGTGGTGGCGGGTACCGAGTCTGCGATCGAGCAGGGACGTTTCCTCGTCTGGTCGGCCACCGATGCAGAGCAGGACCTACTCGAGACGACCGATATAGCAGGGGACTTCATCGCGCGGAGCGAGGACCTAGGCGTTTTTCTCAGCGATGGCTCAGGCTCGAAGATTGGCTACTACATCGACACGGAGCTGTCGGTCGTGGACCACCTGTGCGAGTCCGACGGTAGCCTCAACCGGCAGGCCCTGACCTACCGGTTGACGCATACTTACGACGAAGCCATCGACGACCTCCCTTGGTACGTGGGCGGGGGCGACGTCTACGTCCCTTCTGGCGAGTTTCACGCGAATGTCCGAATCGTGCCGCCAGTTGGAATGGGAGTGACACATTTCACCCGTGATGGCCAGGCAGATTCGTTGAATGGCGAGCAACTGCACACACGTGACATCGCGACCGCGCGAGTGGTGCTTCTACCTGGAGAGACGACGACGCTCGAGTTCGAGGTCGCCGCCCGCAACCGGGGACTTGTCAATGAGAGCATCGCGCAGACTCCGGGTCCGAAACTCAATGTTTACAGCAGAGCGGTCGATACTGAGAGAGACGACTGTTAGCATCGCTGTGTTCGTCGATCACACGATGGCCGACCCTCTGGAGTAGATATGAAGATTCGTCGCGCGTTCGCCATCGGTGCACTGGCCGCTGTGGTGGCCGCTGTGCCCACCGCCGCTAGTGCCACCTACCCTGACCCGAACGCTGCCGGCACGTGCTCGGCGACGCAGACGGTGCCCGAAGGGACCGTTACCTGCACCCTTGCCTCGGCAGGGACCGAGGGATACATCACCGTGACGACGTCCGGCGCTGACGCGTCGACGACTGTCGCAGGCACTGTCACGTCAGCCACGCAGTCGCTTGCAAGCGGCTCGGCGAGCTGGAACGTTACCGCGCCCAATGCCGAAGGCACTATGGGGGTTTCGTTCTTCGTGGACGGGGCCCCCGTTGACACCGTCACCGTGGTCGTTGCGGAGGAGCTCTCCGCGACGGGTTTTGAGAACATGGGGCTTGCGGTCGGCGCGGGTGCTTTGCTGGTGATCGGCGCGGGTGCGGTGATGATCGGCGCGCGGCGACGCGTTTCTCAGGGCGCCTAGCGGAGTGTTCTCGATCTAACAACGCTCATTGACCCGATGAGTTTCAGGGTATTGCCGTGCACGGCCGGCCCATCATGTGGCGAGTGATGAGACTTGAAGTTGGATTCGAAGTTGACGGCTTGTCCAGTTCATGCCGGCCACGTTACTTCCCGCACCACCGCGCGATGTGCGAGCCCGCCGCCCGCACCGCCAGCGTGGGTCATGCGGTCGAACCATATCGATCTGAGCTAGGCGACGTCGCCGCGTGCATGCCGCCGGGTGACACCATGGACCGCGCGGTTGCCGTCGCGAGTCTTACGCGCGGCAGGGTGGGGCAACCCGCGACGTCACGCTTGCTCCGGATCGCGCGAGTCTGCGGCTTGAGTCGAGCGTGCAGAGGCAGGGCTACATCGCCGCTTGCGGGAGTGTCTTGGCGGCTTGTGTGCTCGAGCGGCGCGTCGGCGTCGCACGATCGTGTGGCGAGCACGAGCGGTGGTCGCCGAAGGGCTGCATCGCGTAGCGTTGACTGTCACCGTACGAGGACCGCAACCTGCAAGCGTTCGGTTCCTCGAGCTAGCGTGTGCGGCTCGACTATTCCGGCCAGTGCGGGGACTAGTCGTGGGATGGCAGGAGATGCTTACCACTTGAGCGGTACCGTCGCCCGCCACGTCCTCGCGCCGAGCGAAGTTGTCAGCTGTGATCTCGCCCGAGCGCTCAAACACCGCATAGCGAGCACGTGGTGAAGGTCCAACCGCGCCCGCGAGTAATGCACTCCGTCGGAAGCCTCGACGAGAACTCCAACCCATACATCGTTGAACTCGTGACGCGGCTGGCGACTCGAGTCGAGACACGGACGTTCTCGTGGCTGGCACTACTCATGCGGGACGTAGACATCCTCCACGTGCACTGGCCGGAGAGCTTGTTGCGTGGTCCTACAAGACTGCGTAGGTGGGCTAAGTCGATCTGCTTCGCGGTCTTAGTATGGGCTCCGCGCGTAGCACGTCCGACCCTAGTTTGGACCGTCCACAACGCGAGCCCTCACGAAATGGGTGGGGGGGTTGAGAAGGCGTTGCTGAGGCGCTTCGAGAAGATCGTCGACCACCGAATCATGCTCAGTCCTGGAGCGTTAACGATTACCGCTGATGCGACCGTAGTTCCTCACCCCTCTTATCGTGAGTGGTATGGGCTCCGTTCCGCTCCTGACCTTCCGTTGGAGCGTCGCAACAATGTGGTTCACTTCGGGTTGCTTCGACCGTACAAGAACATTGAGGAACTACTTGACGCTTGGGCGGGCATGCCGAAGTCCAAGGGGATGAGCACGCTTTCGATAGTCGGTGACGCCTCGCCCGCCTATGCAGCCCATTTATCGGTGCTCGTCAATCGGATTGACGGCGCTAAGCTGGTGCCCCGGAGGGCGTCGGACGACGAGCTCGTTTCGCTGATTTCACAGTCGCTACTTGCTGTCTTTCCTCGACGGAACACTACCAATTCAGGGGCGGTACTTCTCGCCCTTAGTGTCGGTACTCCTGTCTTGATTGAAGGGAACGCTCATGGGCAATCACTCGAGAAGGAGTTCGGAAGTCAGTGGGTCAAACTCTTCGATGCGCCTCTCGACGCCACCGCGCTAGAAGCTTCCTTGGTGTCAGTCCAGTCTGAAGGCCGTGCTGGGTGGCCCGACATGTCGAATCGGACGTGGGCGCGTACAGTGGACGCCCACGTTGACCTTTATCAGCGCTACGCGCCGGCATGAGACCGCTAGGCTAGCGACTCGTGAGAGTGATCGTCGTGGGCAACATGTCGTATGGGCAAAACTCGCGGAGCGTTGCCGAAGGCTACCGTCGCGCGGGGCACGACGTGCGAAGTGTTGACACTACGAAATACCACGCCGGAACTTTGCTCACCCCGACCTGGGCGAGGCTGCGATTCACTGGCAAGGTGTCGACTGCGGCCGCGAGTTCGTTCCGACGCGAGTTGGGCGACGTCTCTCGCGGCTTTGATGCGGACTTGCTCCTGGCAATTAAGACTGTAAACCTTCCGCAAGAGGATTTACTCGCGACGCCGGCGCGCGTACACGCTCACATGTCGTTCGACGATGTGAGTAACCCCGACAACATCACGGACTCCTACCTTGAATACGAGCCTCAGTGGGACATTGTCCTCACCACGAAGCGGCACAACGTTCCGGAGTTGATCGAGCGCGGAGTTCGGCATCCACACTTTGTGTGGGGCGCCTATGACCCCGATATAAGGAAGCGAACCAGAGAGTTTCGTAGCCGCGAGTACTTGGTCGGTTTCATTGGCGCTGCTCGCCCGGACCGTATGGACTTGCCGCGTCAGTTCGCCAGGTACGCGCGTGGCCAATCAATCGTTGTGGGACCTCGATGGAGGCGGCGATACCCCTTCGGACAGAGAGGGGTCGAGATGCGGACTCCTGCAATGGGGGGAGACTATACGGCGGTCGCCAACATGATTCGTTTCGGGCTAGTGCGCCTAAACTCGGAGAATCGTGACCGCCATACCAATCGAAGCATTGAGACCCCTGCCACCGGTCAACTAGCATTTCTCGAACGGACCAGCGAACACGAGGAACTCTTCGACGATGGTCGCAATGCCGTCTTGTTTGGCTCAGAGTCAGAGTTGTGGGAGCGAGTTGCTGAGCTTGCCGCGCACCCCGCATCCGCCGAGCGCTTGGCTGATGCCGGGTACCGCCTCATAACGCAAGGCGGATTCACGTACGAAGACCGCGCGGCAGAGTTCGAGCGCCATTTGATCGAGGTCGGAGCGCTTTGACTTCGCAAGCGCCTGCACTTGCGCTCGTGTTTCTAAACTTCCTTGTGGTCGTGTTGCAGGGCCGGCTTGCTTTCAAGTATCGCGGGGTGTTCGGCGTAGTTCTCGGGGCCAACGCCGCTTTCTCGTTTATCGCGTTTACGATCCGACCGGCCTACCTCTTGCTGGCCAAACCGCGGGATGCCGACTCGCTCGCCGATTTGCGGCTGCTCGAGTCTGGCTACGCGTCAAGTCTGGTTCCGGTGCTCGCGATCGCCGCCACGGCTCAAATCGCATTCTTGGTTGCCGCGTCGGTCACTGGGAAGCGCCTCGGGCTACTTTCGCATAGGGGCAAGGGCCTGATGCTGACCGACGTCGACCGGCATGCGCTCGCAGCAACGGGCCTCGTGCTATGGCTTGCCGGTGCCTTAGCCCGCACCCTGCCCCTCGGCGACCTCACCGCATCGATTACGATCTTGCGTTCCGTGGGCCCCGTGGGAGCCGGAGTGTTCATCGTGTGCTACGGAGGCACGCGGCGGCGTGCGCTAATGCCCTTGCCTGTGGTCGTTGTTGTCGCTACGGAGGCGTTCATAGGCATTGGCGCGGCGTCGAAGACGGCTTTCCTAGTTCCCTTCTTGGCGCTGGTAGTCCGCTGGGTAATTGAAGGTCGTCGTCGTTTGGCTAAGCCATTACTCTCTGTCGGACTCGCGGCCCTGGCGGCGTTCGCAATCATCCAACCGTTGAAGGGAATCAACACCGCCGAGGTGTATGAGCAGCGCTACGGTGGCTCAGTTGTTGCGGCGCAAGCGCTGTCAGTGCTGGAGCGTTTCGATGGCCTAACGGCCATTGTTGACGCGCAAGCTGTTGGCAGCAATGCGTGGCTCAACGCGGGTGAGTTCTCGCAACGGATCGTGCAGTACACGGTGCCCGGGATGGATGACGGCGTGACACTGGGGCAACGTTGGACTCGCGAGGTACGCACCCAGACTGTGCCTGGCCAGTTCGCCGACGTGTCGCTGGCAGCAGGCTACGGTGCAGAGGGCTATGCACTTTGGGGGCCGTTCGGAGCGGTACTTTGGGGCGCTGGGGGCGGCGCTCTCGCGGCCATCGTGTCTAAGGGCTTTTACTCCCGACGCGCCCTACTTGTGGTTGCATCGAGCACCTTCCTCTTCTCGACGGTGCTCTTTGAGCTAGCGATTCTCGGAGCAGCTCAACAACTGAATCGAGCCCTGTTGCTCGGAGTACTTGCCTGGCCGATGCTGCAGCTTTTTCGCGCGGTGGCAAGGAACCAGAATCGGCCCCACGCCCGCTCCGCGACGGGACGCATGCAACGGATGGCTCGACCGCCGCGCCGTGCTGAGGCTCGCCGTTCTGCACTTTCGCGGCGGCCCCAATACTCAGTCTCGACGACAGAGTTCTCTCGCCAAGGGAGCGCCAAGTGAAGAACACGCCCGTGCTCGTTGTGGGAGCCCATCCCAGTCACGGTCTCAGCATGCGTCGCTACGCGCGGTTACTGTTCGAAGCCTATGAAGCCGCGTGCCCGGGCTCAGTTCTCATCGAGCCATCAGATTGGTTGAGCCGACGATCACCTCGTCTATTGCGGAAGTGGGTCGCCTACGCAGAGAAGCTCTTGTACTTTCCGTTCCAACTTAGGTCAGTGGCTCGCAACTTCCCCATCGTCCATATCGCCGATCATTCGGACGCGATCTATCAGATGTTTGTCCCAAGGGAGAAGCAGACCATTGTGACATGCCACGACGTGTTCGCAATCCGTTCCGCGTACGGGTTGATCCCGGAGCACAAGACGCGCCCTACGGGCCGCATCCTCCAAGCCTCGATCCTCCGGTCGCTTGGCCGCGCTAACTGGCTTGTTGCCGTCTCGGAGGGTACCCGGCGTGACGCGAAGAGCATCGGACTCGACCCGAGGCGGATGGTCGTGATACCAAACCCCGTCGATGATGTGTTCTTTCAGCACCCCAGAATCCCATACGCCAGGGCCGCCAACGATCTCGAAGTGTTCGAAGCGGCACAAGTCACAGAACGGTTTGCTCTGGTGGTGTCGTCGCTGGGCTGGCGGAAGCGAAGGTGGCTCGCGATCGAGTGGTGGATTGCTGCCAGCAGTTCCCCTGAGTTCTATGGCTTGCCACTCAAAATCGTCGGCCCACCACTTGACCCAGATGAGTTGGAGATCGTCAGGCGCGAGAACTTGGAGGCACGCGTTGAGGTCCTCGCTGACATCGACGATGGGCGACTCGTTTCGCTCTACGTTGATGCGGCGATGCTGATCCAAGCATCACGCTACGAGGGCTTTTGCTGGCCAATTGTCGAGGCGAATGCTTGCGGGACGTTGGCAGTGTGTGCTGACGAACCAGTAATCCGCGACACAGGAGCCGGAAACGTGTTTGTTAGCGCGGACAGCGTGCCCGACTGGCGGGTGGTTCGAGATGCGGCTCAGTCCGACCATTTGTTGTCTAAACTGCACGAACGGTCGCGCAGCTATTCAACGGCTCGCTTCAGAGCCTCCGTCGCGGAGCTCGCTGCTTCCGTTTCTCCGAATGCAGTACGGCTCGACGGTAGGCACCGGCCCGTTCCGCATAGGGACGCTTCTGACGAAACCGAGGGCTTGGTCTGAGTCATGACGGCAATTACACTCCGGACTCATTCGCGGAAGGATTTCCTGGGTGACTGGCACTTCTAGCACACCGGTGTTCATTGTCGGTGTCCCGCGCTCGGGGACTACCGTGCTCGCGTCCATGATCGCGGGCCATACCGGGTTCGTGGTCGGTCCTGAAACACACTTCTTTCGCACGTTAAGCGACAGGCGTTTGAGACGGGCGATCAGTGACGATCGGTGGCCGAGGGAAGCCGTTGCAGCGCTCATGCGAATCGAGGTCAACGATACAAGCGTCGCCGAACAGGTCCACGTCACGGAGGCAACCCTTTGGAAACGATTGGAGGATCGCCCGGCCACTGCTGAGAGCATGATCCGTGCGCTCACGGCGACGCCGGCCCCCGACCGCCTTCTCGCAGAGAAGACCCCGGGGCATCTCGCGCACATCGAACGCATCTGGCGGTATGTGCCAGGGGCTCGCGTAGTTCACATGGTGCGCGATCCTCGCGATGTGGCACGGTCGCTCGCCAAAGTTCCCTGGACTTCGTTCTCGTCCGAGATCGCGGGAGCGTTTGAGTGGAGCAAGCGACTCGCAGAGAGTGAGGCCGCCTTGCGCTCGAGGCAGGACCTCGTTTACAACTTGCGATATGAGGATCTCGTGAGAGATCCAGAGCTTGAGTTGCGCGGATTGTGCGGGTTCTTGAGGTGTGACTTCGAGGCGCAGATGCTGGATGTCGAAGACCACGCTTCGAGTGTGGTGGCCGATGGTGAGCACTGGAAGTCACGCAACGCCGGAAAGCTGGTTTCCACGCGGTCGGGCGCATGGCGAGACGAAGGGTCCGAGTCCGGAGCGAAGGCTGTTGAGTTGCTGTGCAGCGAGCAGATGGAGTCGTTCGGCTACGAATCGGACTGTGTCGTAGATCGACGTGAGCTATTGTTACCGCTCTCCGGGCCGGCGCTAGATGCGATCGAGGCTCAAGTTGTGGCGCTCGCGCTTCGCGATGTGTCCATAGAATTCACCACCCGTTTCCTGGATCCGCGCCCCCTTGGAGTGGCAAGTCGGGAAATGCGCAAACTGCTGCCGCGTCGCTTGGCGCTCACGCACTTCGTTGCGGCGATGGTACGTAGTTGCCTTCGGCTCCCGATAGTTCGGCTCGTACCAAGCGCGCCTCGTCCGTCCATGCCGTGAGCCGTTTGCATAGCAGTGCGCCAAGTGGTGTCGATTGTCTGAGCCCGAATGGGACGAGGCAGTGCGATCTGAGCCAGGAGTGGGCGAAGATGGTGTGCTACTAGCATTGCGTCCGGCGCTGGGCTTGCGCGCTTCGGGTGCTCCGACTTCGAGCGCTAAGTGTTCTTCCCTGGGAGGTTGTGAACGCGTGAAGTAAGCGAAGACCTCCGGGACGATGTGGGTTACCACACTCACTTCGTTCCACGGAGGCCTTCGTGACCCACGCTAACGCTCCCTTGACGCCCGAGGGGCGTCGCAGGCTTGCTTCACTGATCGTTGATGACCATTGGACGGTGCGGCGAGCGGCTGAACGGTTCCAGGTGTCACCGGCCACCGCGTCGCGGTGGGCTGGCAGGTATCGTGCCGGGCTGGCACTGATTGACCGGTCGTCGCGGCCCGGCCATTGTCCGGGCCGGTTGTCGCTCAGGCGCGAGCGACGCATCATTGCACTGCGGTTCAACCGCCGTTGGGGTCCCCACCGCATCAGCTATCACCTGGGGATCCCCCGCTCGACCGTGGGGCGGGTGCTGGCCCGCTATCGGATGCCGCTGCTGCATCACCTGGACCAGGCCACCGGGCTGGCGGTGCGCAAGCCCAAGCCCGTCCACTACGTCAAGGACACCCCGGGCGAACTCGTGCATGTCGACATCAAGAAGCTCGGTCGGATCCCCGACGGTGGAGGCTGGCGCAAGGTCGGCAAGAAGACCGGCCGGCACAACAGTGGCAAACGCGGCATCGGCTACGCCTACCTCCACCACGCCGTTGATGACTGCAGCCGGTTGGTCTACTCCGAACAGCTCGCCGACGAACGCAAGGAGACCGCGGCCGCGTTCTGGCATCGAGCGAACGCGTTCTTCGCCGACCATGGCATCACCGTCACCGCCGTGATGACAGACAACGGCTCGTGCTACCGCTCGAGAGTGTTTGCTCAAGCCCTCGGTGACGACATCACCCATGTCCGCATCCGGCCCTACCGGCCGCAAACCAACGGCAAGGTCGAACGGTTCAACCGGACCCTGGCCGCCGAATGGGCCTACGCCCAGACCTACCGCTCAGACGCCGCCCGCGCAGCCACCTACGACGACTGGCTCCATCACTACAATCACCATCGCGCCCACACCGCACTCGACGGATCAACGCCCGCCGACCGCGTTCACAACCTCACGGGGAAGAACAGCTAAGGCGAGGAGTGCGGCGTGAACTTGGTGCCGTTGCCAAGGCCGTCACCCAGGAGTCTCGGGGGCCGGGTTGTTCGAAATTCTGCTCGCGGGTGAATGCCCCAGAGCAGCGCGGCCATGCTTCCGCCTAAGCTCAGCTTCTGGCCCGAGTTCAGACTAGTAGGAGTCCGGCCATGCAGTGGTCGCTACGATGGCGTTAACTTGCCCCGACCTAACCTGGTCTGCAGATCCGCGGTTTCGATTCCAACTGCGAGTTCGCACTAGTTTGCGTTGCGACTCCGTACGACGGACAACCCGGGAGCAACATCAATCGTGCGTCGGGCCCCGAAGTTGCACGACACGCCCCCGCGCGGTTTCGGCCGACGAAGACTTCGCTGTTCCGGTTTCACGCCAATCCAAGCGCGCCGTGCAGAATATCGCTCAAGTCGCCACTGTCACGAAGATGCTTCACGACCTGGTGCCCGCCGTCCGCGTAACGATGGACGTCAACGTTTGGGAGTCGCTCCACTAGTTTCGCGTGACGCATATCCAACTGGTCCGCCTGAGAAACGTGGATTGAGACGCGTGTACCGGGCGCCGATCTCAGTAGAGGGCGCAGGTCAAGAATCGGATCTGGGGAGTCCCTAAGGCGGGCGACGTGCTCTGGCCACCGCCCATCCCGCATGCGCACGCGGTCTGCCCAGCGTAGCGACACCTGTGGACTAAAGACATGGGCTTCAGCGGAGCCTGTCAGCGCCGCAGCGGCTACAGCAGCGAACCCGCCGGCCGATACGCCAACAAATACGGGACGGAAACCATGCTTGCTCGCTAGGGCCTCGATGCTCGTCGCGACCTCGCGTAGATTCTCTCCGAGTCCCGGTACGCCACGTGCGTACCAACACTGCTCTAGATCGCGAACGAACAGTTTCGTGACTTGGGTATCGCTCAAGAGACTGAAGAACTCGAACGGTGGAACGACGAGCCCTCCCTTGATCCCTCCGAAGGCGACGAGTCCCAGGCGACTTGAAGCGTCTTCAAACGCGAAACCTCGTTGCTTGTCATTGAGGTGCCTCTCGAAGTCAGCCACGCATCAAGCATAGCTAGGTACGGATGCCGCTCGCGTGGGCGCCGGTGAGGCGTGCCGTACACCCCGCCGGTTCACGCGAACGGATGATCGCCGCCCTTCCTGAGACGCACAGAGCGCAGACTGCCACCGCGCTGTCTACTGACTCCTAGCACGACGGGGACCTGCTAGCGAGTCGCGCATGAGTGACACGACCCCCCGCATATCTTCGCGAACGGTTCGGGACGCGCCAACAAGTGCTGCGAGCGAGAGCGAGAACGCGACACTTCCGCCTGCTAGTGCAATCCAGTCTCCACCGAGCCGATACGCGATGCCCGCACACATGTGCACGATCGGCCATGTCGCGAACATTATGAGTAGTACCCGCACTTGCAATAGGTGGAGCGGCCTAGCATCAAGTTCCAATCGCCGCATGGCTACGAACGACATGATCAGATAGTGGAGCAGCATGCCGCCTGCCGTTGCAGCGGCGACGATAACGCCGCCGCTCGCCGCAGTGGCCGCCACGACTGTGACGGCGATCGCCCGCGACAGCAGAGCGTAGCGAAACTGCACACCAGTCATGCCTAGCGACGAGAACACCCAACTCTGTGAGGTGCCAACTGCTTGCGCAATGAGACCGAGCCCAAGTATCGCGACAATTGGGCTCGCGTCGCTCCAGTCACTGCCGAGGTACACCGCGACAACGTGCGTGGACATGGCGCTAATCAACACCATAGCGGTGCCTAGACTGTAGGCGACCGCTGCAGTCCCGTGAAGGAGATAGGGAATGTAGGACTGCGTCGTGCGCAGCTGGGACAAGATTGGGAAGGCGACACGGGTGATTGGTGGCCCAATCTGTTGCACCGGGAGCTGAGTGACGGTCTGCGCTCGGTTATAGATTCCAACCTCGTATGTGGAAGCGGCACGGGACAAGAAGAAGACAGGCGCTGCGGAGCCGAGGTATGTCACCAACTGTGCTCCCAGGCTGCCGACCCCAAAGGACAGAAGGTCCGAAATGTCCGCTCGACGGAAGGGACTGCTTGGCCGCCACCCAGAGAGTGGCCCCGCCAACGCAACGAGCAACAGTGGCTGAACCAGCTGTTGAAGGATCAGAGCCCAGAAGCCCAGGCCTTCGAGTGCCCCCCACACGGCCGCCAGTATCGCGCCCGCGTGTGCGAGCGACTCGGCCAACACTATCCTGCGGAAACTTAGATCGCGTGTGAGCTTGGCGACGAACACCGCAGCGATTGCAGAGCAGAAGTAGCCTACTGACAAGAACCTAAATGCCACGAGAAGCGCACTCTCGCCCATTAGAGAAGCCAATGTCGAGGCACCAAGAAAGACGAGAGCAGAAGCAGCCGCACCCACGAGTGCGCTGAACC
The DNA here is from genome assembly GCF_002090155.1 of Demequina sp. NBRC 110056. Classification (GTDB taxonomy): domain Bacteria; phylum Actinomycetota; class Actinomycetes; order Actinomycetales; family Demequinaceae; genus Demequina. The sequence continues at coordinate 353,722 of NZ_BBRM01000003.1, forward strand.
AGAATGCGCGACTCAATCGCGCCTGCGTGAGCGACCCCGTTTGGACGAGCGCTTGCGGTATTCCAGCGGTCGCGATGACTCCAGTAACTCCGCCAACCACGGCGGCCATCGCTGCGATACCAAAATCCTCAGGTGTGAGGAGACGTGCGAGGACCGCAACCGAAACTAGTTGCAGCAGCAACTTGATGCCTTGTCCAACGTATGTGGCACGTCCGCCGCTCAGCGCTGCGGATCTGAGACTCATCGACACTCTCCCCGATGCTCCGAGATTCTTGCGGGCGTGAGCAACACTATTTGACTCGTGGTATCGGCCCCGCACCTAGGCGTGCACGAGCCAGTGCGCTCCACTGGGACCCCCTTCGCGGGTACGAAGCAGCGGAACGATGGCGACCCAATCGCGCGCCTTGGCTCTACTCGCATACCAAACCTTTCGTTCCAAACGGCACACACGGCGCAGCGTTCGTCACATTAGGTTTGGACGGCGGAAAGCGACCAACGCCCTTTCGTAGCCACAAACCTGCTGACAGTGCAGTTGCTCGCGTTGGCCTAGAACGCGTATCCGAACACTTCGATCTGTGGATGTGCAACTGAGCGCACCCGTTCCACGCCCTCTGCGTCGTACATTTCCCGGTACCTGGCGGACGCAGGTCGAGTACTTGACTTCGCGTGCGGTAGAGCGGCGCCAGCGGGCAGTTTGAGGGACCGGAGTATTGAAGAATAGTCATCTGAGAGTTGCTCGAACCGCAGTACATGGTCCACAACCACGGAGTTATCGATCGAAATGATCTCCCAGTTTCTGGTCAAGAACTCAAGGTGTGGACTGCGCAGGTACTCGTCAAACGAGAGGGTGTCTGAATGCAGCCAGTAGTAATGGGAAACGGCGGCGTCCCACGGGTTGCGTATTACTGCAAACTTGACGTAATCGGCAAAGCGCTCTGGACCAATTAGCTGTCGCACCTCGCAGGCCGACATGTGGTTGTACGCCTTTCTCCATCCACGCCCGAGGACAAAGCGCTTCCAGTCAGAACCGCTGAGCGTGCTTGCGCGAGTGACCGGGAATCGGAAGTTCTGCGCACCCAGACCAGACCGAGCGCGGCGGGCCTCTTCGTCTGCAGGCGGGTGCAATGGTGTCAGGATGTCTTCCCGCCCGCACACTCCGGACAACGCAATCTCAATGCTCGTTCCTGCCGTCTTGAGAGTCTTCAAGAAAACGAAACCGTGCTTGTGGGACGCGATCACGGTCTCAACTCTACTTGAGTGCAGCGGCCACGCCGGGCACATCGTAGCCAGACGACGTCTGTGCGCGCAGAGACAATACGCCGTGCACGCCCATGCCGTCGCTAGTCCATTGCAGCATGGTGCGCCGAGGACGTGCGACTCAGTTGTAGGTCGACACGGCCTTCAGCTGTATTGCTCATCAAACGAGCGGACTCGCGCGCTGTTGGTAGTGGCTCAACAATAGGGCGCGCTGCGCGTCGCCGCTAAAGCGATCGGTGACCAACGCGAGCCCATTCCTCACTTGAGACTGAGCCAAAGCCGGGTCTTGAAGGAGTTCACTCACTCCCGACGCAATGGCAGCCGCCGAATCACCAACTACCGTGCCAGCACGCCACTTGCGCAGAATTGGAGCGAGGGCTGCAGACTCCGTGACGACGACCGGCACGCCGCGCGCTAGTGCCTCGATGATTGTCAGCCCGAACGGCTCGTCTCGTGCGGAGTGAACATAGATAGCAGATGCGTCGAGCACGCCAGTGAGCTCGAAATCTCTCGCTGGGCCCTGCCACGAGACCGAATCCTCTACGCCGAGCGCGGCAATTCGGGACAAGCAGCGCTTGGCTTCGCCGCCATCGGGGCCGACGAGCACGAATTTCGCTGCCGGAATGCGCGGCGCGACGAGCGCCGCGGCTTCGATGAACATGAGCGGCCGCTTTCTCGCATGCAAGCGAGAGAGAAACAGCACTTGGGGCGTTGCTGACGGCTCGCGGAACGACTCCACGGTTGGAATCCTTGTGAAATTAGGGTGCGTGACGACGCGCTCGGGAGGGACACCTCGCTCGACGAAGATACGCCGTTCCTCCTCCGTCAACGCGAGTACGACGGATGCTCGCGATAGAACATCGTCGACACGATGCCCTAATAACGCTGTGGCTAGCCGATTCGCGACTTGGTGCATGCCGTGTGTTTGAACAACAAGCGTTGCGGCCGAAACAGCGGCTGCTGCGGAGAGTGTGACGAAGTCGCGTGCCATATGGACGTGGACCACGTCGAAGCGCGCGGAACTGCGCCGGACGTAAGCCACAAGGTCCGGTGACACGAGGCCCAAGTATCGAGAGCGGCCTGCGAGGAAGCGGCCAGGCAGCCGAACGATTTTGGCGCCTGATCCCCGGGAGCAGGAGTCTTGATGCGGACCGCCAGAGCTACCGACGAGCGTCACGTCAACGCCTGCGTTTGCCAATAAGTCCGCTTGCGCTTCTGCAACTCGTGCTGGGCCGCCGTAAGAGGCAACCTGGTCGAGGTGCGCGACTACGTGCAAAACTCTCAATGCCCGACGACCTCGCTTGCGGCTGCGCGACCGCGATACCAGTGGGTGACGACCAATCTATTGTTCGAAATCAGTCGGTGCACCTTGGCCAGGGCGGGATTCTTGAGCTCTCGGCGTGTACGGCTGCCATGACCTTGAAGGGAGTTCATAGGCACGACTAGAACCGACGACCTGTCTCAACAGCCGGCGCTCCCCAAACGATGGCGCCAGGGGGGACATCGCCGACTACCACCGCAGTGGGAGCGACGAGCGCTGATTGGCCCACGCTGCTACCGCCGAGTAGGACGGCCCTAGTTGAGACCCAAGCACCGTCGGATACGACGACGGGGCTAGTTAGCAGCGCCATGTCTGTGCGGTGTGCGTGGCTTCCTGTCGTGATGAAGGCTTCCTGTGACAAGACTACGTCGTGTCCAACCCGGACCTTGTCCTGATTGTGAATCCAGACGCCCTCACCCACCCAGCAGCCATCGCCTAACTCTAGATTCCACGGGAACTTTACCCGGGTGCGCGCGCGAAACACGACTTGCTTGCCTATTTTCGCACCGAACAGCCTGAGCACGCCGACCCGCACTCTAGAAGAAACTTGGAGCGGATTGGTGACAAGGCTCCACTCGGCCAAGGACCACATCGCCATTGCGAATCGACCGCGGGCCCACTTGTCGCGACCGCGAGGTGCTTCTGCGAGCGGAATTACAGGTGGCCAACTGGCGGTTTCGGCGACACCAGGTGATTCAAGTGGGTTCAGTCTTTGTCCATCTCCAGGGTGTACCACTCGACCGACTCTACCGGAATGCCGTTTCTTCAGTCGAAGACCGTAACAGCAAGGTAAGTGCGCACGGAACATTGCTGGCCATCGCGGAGACACGTTCGGGAGCGGCCCGCCACTGTCCCCGCAAACCTGGCGTGAGCCACGGAGAACACAGGTGCAGGCTATGAACTAGATCACGTAGCCCAATTCCGACTCCCCAACTAGTGCGAGGGTGACCCGATCTGCTGCGGACTCCGCACGTTCGCCGTGCGCGCCGACCGTGACGTCTGCGAGTTCTGGAGTCTCGTAGGGGTCTGAGATGCCTGTGAACTCCATTATCTCGCCGGCCCGGGCCTTGGCGTAGAGCCCCTTGCGGTCGCGGGCCTCGCACTCCTCGAGTGGCGTGGCAACGTGCACTAGCACGAAGCGCCCGACGCGTTCGGCCATCTCGCGCACCTCGCGTCGCATGGATTCGTATGGAGCGATGGGCGCACAGATGGCGATGCCGCCGTGCGCGCTGATCTGGGATGCCACCCAGCCGATGCGTCGAACGTTGAGTTCGCGATCCTCTCGTGAGAATCCTAGGCCGGCGGAGAGCATCGCACGCACCTCGTCACCGTCAAGGAGGGTGACTCGCTGGCTGGACTCGGCGCGCAGGCGACGAGTTACCTGACGCGCGATGGTGGACTTGCCAGAGCCCGAAAGGCCGGTGAAGAGCACGACGATGCCATTACCGGGCGCCTTCTGTTCGCCGCGGATGACCTTGACGTTCGAAGCGAACACGATGGAGGCAAGGTGCTCAAGAAGCTCGCCGCGCTGCCCGGCGGGCACGTGGTCGGCGGCGGGTTCGGGGAGCACTCGGACTCTGAGCCCGTCCGTACGCAGCCCCCTAACTATTTGGGCGAGGGCGTGCGCGTCGCCGGTGTCTGTCACGATAACGGTGCCGTCAAGCCGCCCGCTGCGTCGGCCCAGCAGCAGCGTGGCGTCGCTCAAGGGCTCCGCGGTGCGCGAGGGCCGAAGCTCTGAGAAGGCGGCCGGCGCGGGCTCGCGAACGACTTCGACGAGGCCGCCAATCCAGGTTCCTCGGCTGTCAGCGGACGTCTCTAGAACGCGGACGCGTGCCACGGGGGTGGCCTCCGTGTCGAGCAGCGTGAGCGCCCGCTCGTCGACGGCTCCCGCGAGCCGCAGGGTAGCGTTGTGCGGGCCCTTGGTGGGCAGCTCGTAGCGCAGCGCATGGCCGTAAGCGCCGGCGCGCATCAGCTCGAGTTCGTTCAGTTGCTGGGGGGACAAGCGGATCTCGGTCACTGATTGTGCTCCTGCTCTGCTGTGGCTTCACGCTTCTCCTGCCATGTGAAGAGGCGAAAGCCCATCGATTGGCGCACCCAGGCCCAGGCGAGCGTGCCGCCGGCGGCGATGAACACGAGTGAGACCAGTACCCACGCGCCATCGACGCCGAGGAGGGCGAGGCCTGCGACGAAGAGGATGATCGCGAGCGCCCGGCGCACGAGCCCGCCGTTCATGCGAGAAGAGAGCTGTGCGCCGAGGTACGCGCCAGGCACCGAGCCCAGGATGATCGGGATGGTCACCGACCAGTCGACATCGCCGAAGAAGAGGTGCGCGACGGCCGCGGCGACGACGAGCGGGACTGCCTGCACGAGGTCCGTGCCGACAAGCTGGTTGGCCTTCAGCATCGGGTACAGCGCCATGAGGGCGATAATGATGAGCGAGCCGGAACCCACCGAGGTGAGGCCGACCATGAGGCCCCCGACCACGCCGACGATGATCGTCGGAACAGGCCGTGCGACGACGTCGGGCCGCTCCGTGGGCAGCGGCGCTGCGCGGCCGTCGCGTTGCATCGCGTGTTCCCGCAGCCGCAGGTATGCGCGCACAAACAGTCCGAGCGAGGCGATGATGAGCACCACGCCGAGCGCGTGCTTGACGAAGGACTGCACCTCGGGCCCTGGGCCCATCCAGTGGGCGATGAGCACCCCACCGAAGGCCGCGGGGACGGAGCCGTAGACGAGCAGCCGTACGAGCTGCCAGTTCACGGTGCCGTTGCGCATATGCACCCACGAGCCCGCGGGCTTCATTGCGGCCGATGCGACCACGTCGCTGGACACTGCTGTAAGGGGCGGGACGCCGAAGAAGAGCACCAGCGTGGGCGTCATGAGCGCGCCCCCGCCCATGCCGGTGAGGCCGACGACGACACCGATGCCGACGGCGGCGATCAGGAGCCCGACGTCCATGGCTAGACGCTACCTGTCACGCGCGCGTACAGGACGTCACCAGGGCCGGGCTCAGGAATCGCGGACAACTCCCGCGCCCACAGTGCGGTTGGTCGCCTCGTCGATCAGCACGAAGGAACCCGTCGTCCGGTTCTCGTCATAGTCGTCGAGCAGCAGCGGCGTGGTGACCCGCAGCTTGACGCGACCAATCGAGTTGAGGTTCAGCTGGTTGATCTCGCTGTCGCGGTGAAGCGTGTTCACGTTGAGCTCGTACGGGATCTCCTTGACCATCGCGCGCGCCATACGGCTGGTGTGGAAGATGCCGAGCTTGCGGCCCACCGTCAGCGCGTCCTGGTCCATCCAGCACACCATCGCCTCGACGTCCTGCGTGGGCGCCGGGTGGTTGCCAGGGCGGCACAGCATGTCGCCGCGGGAGATGTCGATCTCGTCCTCGAGGCGCACCGTCACCGACATGGGCGGGTAGGCCTCCTCGACGGGGCCGTTGGGGCCGTCGATCGCGGCGACCTTCGTGGTCAGACCCGAGTGAAGCGCCATGACCTGGTCGCCCACCTTGAGGATGCCCGAGGCGACCTGACCAGCGAAGCCACGGTAGTCGCGCGAGTCCGCCTGCTGGGGGCGGATCACGTACTGCACCGGGAAGCGCACGTCCTGGAGGTTGCGGTCCGAGGCGATGTGCACGTGCTCCAGGTGGTGCAGCAGGCTGGTACCGCCGTACCAGGGCATATTGGCCGAGCGCTCGACGACGTTGTCGCCCATGAGGGCGCTCACAGGGATCGCGGTGAGGTCCGGGATGTCGAGCTTCGAGGCGAAGTCAGAGAACTCCTGGTAGATCTCCTCGAACCGCGCCTCCGACCAGTCCACGAGGTCCATCTTGTTGACAGCGAGCACCACGTGGGGCACGCGTAGCAGCGAGGAGATCGTGGCGTGGCGGCGCGACTGCTCGGTGAGGCCCTTGCGGGCGTCGACCAGGATGACCGCGAGGTTTGCGGTCGATGCGCCGGTCACCATGTTGCGGGTGTACTGCTGGTGGCCCGGGGTGTCCGCGATGATGAATTTGCGGCGCGGGGTGGCGAAGTAGCGGTAGGCGACGTCGATGGTGATGCCCTGCTCGCGCTCGGCGCGCAGGCCGTCGGTGAGCAGCGACAGGTCGGTGTAGTCGTTGCCGCGGGACTTCGAGGCGGCCTCGACCGACTCAAGCTGGTCCTCGAAGATGGACTTCGAGTCGAACAGCAGGCGGCCGATCAGCGTGGACTTTCCGTCGTCGACGGATCCAGCGGTGGCGAAGCGCAACAGGTCCATTAGAAGTACCCCTCCTTCTTCCGGTCCTCCATAGCTGCCTCGGACACGCGGTCGTCGCCGCGGGTCGCCCCGCGCTCCGTCAGGCGCGTGGCGGCCGTCTCTTCGATGATCTTGTCGATGGTGTCAGCGTCGGATTCGACGGCGGCCGTCAGCGTGGCGTCACCGACGGTGCGGTAGCGCACCTTCTTGACCACGGTCTCGTCCGCGTCGCCGGGGACGGCGAACTCGTTCGCTGCCATCCACATGCCGTCGCGCAGGAACACCTCGCGCTCGTGCGCGTAGTAGATGCTCGGCACTTCGATCTCGCGCGAGCGGATGTAGTCCCAGATGTCGAGCTCGGTCCAGTTGGACAGAGGGAAGACGCGGATGGACTCGCCAGAGTGGACCTTGCCGTTGTAGAGGTTCCAAAGTTCGGGACGCTGGTTGCGTGGGTCCCACTGACCGAAGTCGTCGCGGAAGGAGAAAACGCGCTCCTTGGCGCGAGCCTTCTCCTCGTCGCGGCGGGCGCCGCCCATGCACGCGTCGAACTTGTTGGACTCGATGGTCTCGAGAAGCACGGGCGTCTGGATTCGGTTGCGCGAGCCGTTGGGCTCCTCCTTGACGCGTCCGGCGTCGATGGCGTCTTGCACGGAGCCCACGATGAGGTTGAGTCCGTGCTCGGCCACGATGCGGTCGCGGTACTCGAGCACCTCGGGGAAGTTCTGGCCGGTGTCGATGTGGACGACGGGCATCGGCAGGCGCGCGGGTGCGAAGGCCTTGATCGCGAGGTGCAGCAGACAGATGGAGTCCTTACCGCCCGAGAAGAGCAGCGCGGGGCGCTCCATCTGGGCGACGACCTCGCGGATGATGTGGATGCCCTCAGCCTCGAGGGCATCGAGCTGGCTCAGCGCGTGACTGGGCTGGGTCATGAAGCGTCTCCGTGGTCGGCGGCCTGGGCGATCAAATCGAGGATCCTCGATGCGAGCTCCGGACGGCACACCACCAGATCGGGTAGATAGGGGTCGGCGCCATTGTAGAGGAGTGGAGAGCCGTCGATGCGTGACGTGTGCAGGCCTGCGGCGCGAGCAACCGCGACAGGTGCGGCCGAGTCCCATTGGTACTGGCCTCCAGCGTGGACATAGGCGTCAACCTGGCCGCGGACGACGGCCGCGATCTTGACGCCAGCAGATCCCATCGGGACGAGTTCTGCGTCGAGTCCGGCGCGCACTGGTTCGGTGATGGCGGGTGGGCGCGAGCGGCTCACCGCGAGTCGCACCTTCTCGGCGACCGATGCGGGGGCCGGGTCGACGGTATCGGTGTCGAGGACGAGATCCTCACCGGGAATGGCGACGGCGCCAGCCGCCAGTTCGCCCTCCTCCCACAGCGCGACATGCACGGCCCAGTCGGCTCGGCCCTCGGAGTACTCGCGGGTGCCATCGAGAGGGTCGATGATCCACACGCGGCTTGCCGTAAGGCGAACGTCGGTGTCCCGAGCCTCCTCGCTCAGAACGGCGTCATCGGGGAAGCGCTCGGCCAGTAGCGCCGCGATGCGCTCTTGCGCTGCTGCGTCGCCTCGATTGCCCCGTTCCTTGCCTTGCACTTCCTCTCCGAAGTCGGCGCGAATCTCCAGCAGTACCTCGCCGGCTTCGCGCGCGATCTCCGCCGCCGCGGCGGCATGGGTGGTGGTCATGGCGAAGTGTCTCCTTCGGGATCAAGGGCCGCCCGGAGGCTATCAGCCTCAGGTTTCTCGTGGGTACCGTGAGCATCATGAGCGCCGGACCTCGACTGCAACTCGTTGACGCCGTTGCGCTCGCGCACGCGATGACAGCGGCGACGGCCGCTCAAGCCGGCGTGAGGGCACTCGTTGTTAAGGGACTAGTGGCTTCCCATCACGGGATCAGGGAAGAACGAGTGAGCGCCGATGCCGACGTACTAGTTGAGCCTCGACGCTACGGGGAGTACCGGGCGGCACTCGAAGCGCTCGGCTGGCGGGAGCGACCCGAGCCGCAGACCTACGAAGCACTGCTCGACCATTCAGCAACCATGGTTCACGACCAGTGGCCATGCGACATCGACGTGCACTGGACGTTTCCAGGGTTCCTGACCTCGCGCGAAGACTTGTTTGACGTGCTGTGGGCGCGCCGTATCGCCGTGACCTTTGCCGGTTCCAGGGCACAGGCTGCGGACCGCAGCACATCGATTCTGGTCGCGACGTTGCACGCGTTACGAACTCCCTCCCAGACCACGCGGCACGGGCGCGAGGTTCGGCATCTGGTTGAATCGGTCATTCCGGCACTCTCGTCGGTCGAACGGGAGGACCTGCTCGACTTGGCTCGTGATACGGGATGTATCGATACCGCTCGTCCCGTGCTGGAACGCCTCGCGATACCGATCCCCGCATCCACGCCAGCGGGTACGGATCCAGCACTCGACGCGTGGAGAGAACGCGTCGCCGGCCGAGGCGACGTCGCGAACCAATGGCGCGTCCACGCTCGCTCTCTGCCCAGGAAAGAGCGGTCGCGACTGGCACTCAGAGTCCTGTGGCCGCCAGAGGACGAGCTTCGTCAGATGTACCCAGAAGTAGCGGGTACGCGACGAGCCCTTCTGAGCGCTCGTTTCGCGCGACTCGGCAGGGGATTGCGGCAGATGCCGGATGTACTCCGCGGCCGCCGCCTCGCTCGCCGCGGCATCACCGACGACTCCCTCCTCCGCGAAGGCGACGACAAGTGACCAACCCAGCGACCGCATCGGCCCTCCACCGGGCACAGGGCCTCGCCCACGTCGACCATGACGACTACACCGTCGTCCTCAACCTCCCGCGCCTCCAGGAGCAGCAGAGCCCCTACATCTTCGACGGCACCTCGTTCGCGATCTGGAACCTCATCGACGGCACCCGTACTCAGGAGCAGATCGCCGCGGAACTCGCCGACACGTACGGCGCCCCGCGCGACCAAGTCGCGCCCGACGTCGACGCCTTCATCGCCCAACTCCTTGACCTGGGCCTCGTCACCCACGACCCGCCGAGTGACGGTTCCGTCACCCCCGTGAAGTAGCCTGAACAACAGTTCCGGCACAGCGAGGGAGAGCGGATGGAGCTGCAGGACTACGCGAAGGTGCTGCGCGCGCACTGGATCGCGATCGCCGCCTTCACGCTTGCTGGCGCCCTGCTCGCGTTCGGCTGGACGCTCACGCAGACCAAGGTCTACACCGCCAACGCCTCGGCGATCATCACCACCGGCGTGAGCGAGGACCTCGGCCAGGCACTTGTCGGAGACAACTACGCCAAGTCGCGCGTGAAGTCCTACGTCGACATCGCCGAGTCCCGCCGCGTCGCCGAGTACGCCATCGACACCCTCGGCCTCGACACGAGCCCACAGGCCCTCGTAGGCCGCGTGTCCGTGACCAACCCGCTCGACACCGCGGTGCTGCGAATCAGCGCCGACGCCGCCTCGCCCCAGGAGGCCATGGACCTCGCCGAGGCGTGGATCGAGGGCATGGTCGTCGCCGTCCAGTTGCTCGAGAACAACGTCTCCACGGTCGAGGAGCTGCCCGCGACCGCGACGTCGGTGGTCGAGTTGCAGACGCTCGACTCGGCCGTCCTCCCCGGCGCCCCGTCGTATCCCAACACGCAGCTCTCGGTGGCGCTCGGCCTCCTCGTCGGTGCAGCGCTCGGCGTCGCCTACGCGCTCATCCGCGGCGCCGTCGACCGGCGCCTGCGCACCCCGGCGAACGTCGAGAAGGAGTTCGACCTGCCCGTCTTGGGCGCGATCCCCTTCGACAAGTCCATCGCAGCCAAGGGCGCGCTCGCGCCCAACCCCGAGTTCGCCACCGTCGAGTCCATCCGCGAGCTGCGCACCAACCTGCAGTTCATGGACGTCGACAACCCGCCGCGCCTCATCGTCATCACCTCGTCGCTGCCCGGCGACGGCAAGTCCACCGTGTCGATCAACCTCGCGCGCGCCATCGCGGACTCCGGCCAGGCCGTGGTCCTCGTCGACGCCGACCTGCGCCGCCCGCGCATCGCCCGTTACCTCGGCCTCGTCGAGGGCGCGGGCCTCACCGACGTCCTCGTCGGCCGCGCCGAGCTCGACGACGTCCTCCAAGACTTCGGCCCCGGCGGCAAGCTCAAGGTGCTCGGCGCCGGCTCGGTGCCGCCCAACCCATCCGAGCTCGTCGGCTCGGCGACCATGCGCAAGGTCCTCGACGACCTCGACCCCAACGCCATCGTCCTCATCGACAGCCCGCCGCTCATCCCCGTCACCGACGCCGCGATCCTCACCGCGCGCACCGACGGCGCTCTCGTGGTCGTGCGTGCAGGCAAGACCACCATCGACCAGCTCGACCGCGCCCTCATGAGCCTCGACAAGGTCAAGGGCCGCGCCATGGGCGTCATCCTCGACGGTCTCGCGCCCAAGGGTCCCGACAGCCGTGGCTACGGCTACGGGTACGGGTACGAGGAGTCTTCCGTCGGCTCCCACAGCGCCGATGCGCCCGCCGGCCCCCGTCACGCAGGTGGCAGTCAGCGCCGGACTCGTCGCGCATCGGCGGCCTCGGCGGGGGAGTAGCCCATGGGGGTCGAGACCGCGGACACCTTCCGGGTGCTCATCGTCGACCTCGAGGGCATCGGCCGCGCGCCTGCGGGCGAGCGGTTCCTGCGGCACGAGCTCGAGGCACGGGGCATCGGCCCCGACGTCATCTCCGTCCGATCCGCCGGCCTCACGGCGCAGGACGGCGGCCCGCTGCACCCGCGCACCGTCAAGGCCATCGAGGACCGCGGCGCGGACGCCTCCGGCTACACCCAGCGTCAGCTCAACCGCGACTGGGTCGACGAGGCGGACATGATCATCTGCGGCAACGGCGCAGACCGCGATGAGGTCGCGGCTCGCTTCCCCGCAGCGGCGAAGAAGACCTTCTCGCTGTCGGAGATCTTCTACCTCTACGAGATGGTCGTCGCGATCGCGCCGCTGCGCGAGCACCCCGCGCTGCTGATGTCGCGCGTCGCCGGCGCGGACCTCACCGACGACTTCGACCTGCCACCCATGTCGCACGACCCCGTCGAGCTCGAGGCGCGCATCGAGGCGCTCGCGGACCAGATCCAGCGCGCGGCGTTCTGGGTCGCGACCATCTGGCAGTCGATGCTCCCCGAGGACCCGTCGTCGCGCCCCGCGATGCAGCCGGGCGACCACCAGGTCGACCTGGTCGCGTTCGGCGTGACCGTGCGCGTGGTGTGCACCGGTGACGCGCCCTACACGCTCGCCACGCTCGTCGATCGGACGTGGCTGTGGCTCAAGGCACCCGCGCCGCACGAGGGCGAGCCGGACGTGACGATCTCGATCGCGGTCTACGCCGACGAGGACGCCCGTCTCCAGGCGCGCGCCGACGGGTGGATGACCTACGAGACGCTGAGCCAGGCGATGCACTTCCTGTCCTCGACCGTCACGGTCCGCGCGATCGACCGGCGCGCCGGCCAACTGGTGATGCTGCACGCCGCGGGTCTCGCGACGCCGGACGGCAAGGTCGTCGGCTTCGTGGCGCCTTCGGGGACGGGCAAGACGACCATCTCGCGCACCCTGGGCAAGCACTTCGGGTACGTCACCGACGAGACGCTGGCCATCGAGTTCGACGGCACGGTCCTGAGGTACCCGAAGCCGCTGTCGGTCATCACCGACCGCGACGCGCGCCTCAAGGAGCAGATGCCCGCACACGACCTCGACCTGATGCGGGCGCCCTCGTCGCTGTCGCTCGCGCGCGTCGTGATCCTCAACCGCGACCCCGACGCGGGCGACGAGCCCGTCGTCGAGCAGATGCCGCTGCTGCACGGCCTCGCCGTGATCGCGGAGCAGACCAGCTACATCACGCATCTGCCTGCGAAGCTCCATACCCTCGCGGACACGGTCGAGTCCGTCGGCGGCGTGTGGCGCGTGACGTATCGCGAGGCCGCGCACCTCGTGGCTCTGGTGCCCGCGCTCGCGGACGGCACGGTAGACCTCGCGGAGGCCGAGGTGCCCGCGGCGGTGGGAGGTGTGGCGTGAGCCTTCCCGACTTCCCTTCGCCGGTGGAGCTCGACGACGGCGCGCGGCTGCGCTCAGAAGTCGATGACTTCATCGAACGCGATGGGCAGCTCCTCGTGCTTAAGGGCAACGACCTGACGCTGCTGTCGCACGTCGCGTCCGCAGCGGTGCTCGCGACCATGGACGAGGAGCAGACCGTCGTCTCGCTGGCCGAGATCCTGATCGACCTGTACGGCGTTCCCGAGGGCGTCGACCCGGCGATCGCAATCCGTCAGATCGTCGCCGTGCTCGTCGAGCGCGGGATCGTCCACGCCCTGCCTTGACCTCGCGCGCACTCTTCCCGATATTAGGAATGGTGACATGCGTCATAGATCACACTCCGGCGTGTCTCATCTCTTAACATGACGGAACGCCGTGGCTGGTGTGAGGTGTGGAATACCTCGCTCCGGTGCCTTTCGAGGTTCGGGAGGCTGGCGCTTGAGACTGAGGAACTTCACGATGGCACTCGCTGACCCGTCGGTCGCGCCTGCGCGCTCCGATAGCCCCGTCGACCGCCGCCGCATCCTGACGGGTGCGGCGTGGGCGACCCCCGCAATCGTGATCGGCATGGCCGCGCCTGCGGCCGCGTCGTCCGGCGGATCGAGCACACCTCAGCAGCCGGGTGCGCTCGCTCTCGTGAGCGCGAGCGCCGAGCGAGTGATCCTGTTCGGATTCAACGCGTATACGGCTCGAGCGACCGCCGTCTTCGCGGGTGCGGCTGGCTCGGCGTCGGTGACCGGCGTCCGGATGCGCATCTCGTTCGATTCAGGTCGAGCTGGCGCAACCGCGCCGACGATCGCCTCCGGCTCGACGGGGTGGTCGTTCAGCGCGACCACTGTCACTGGGAGCCGTCGCCACTACGACTTCGTGTACTCGTCTCCGGTCAGCGCGCCTAGCGGCGCGACGACGGCGCTCGAGATCAGCTTTGTTGGAACGTGGCGCTTTGGCGCTTCAGAGCGGGTCGACTTCCAGGCGTTCGGCACCAGCCAGAACGTCAACGTCCAGTCCAGCGTTTTCTCGGACCACGACCTGGACTGATCAAGAACTATGCGGGCGCGGTCTCTCGCGCCCACTAAGGAGAGTCGAGCAGTGACAACGAACGACAACCGCCACCACGCGAAGTCCGGTATCTCGCGGCGTCGCGTACTCGTAGGCACCGCTTGGGCGACCCCGGCAGTGATGATCGGTGCAGCGGCACCACAAGCCGCCGCGTCGGGTGGTTCAGCGAGCCCGCTCGCCGGCGCGACCATCACGCAAGTCGCGAGCAACGGCACTCATGACGCACTACGGGTGACCGTTGCGCTGCCTCAGGGCGCTTCACTCACCAATGTCTCAGTCGTTGTGCTGTGGGTGCCCGACGGGAACAAGCCCCACGTGAAGATTCCCGCCTGGAACTCCCCGGAGAAGTCCAGCGGCAACGACACATTCACACGCGCGTCCGTGGGCGCCGGCGACACTTTCGACATCGAGTTCTTCAAGGCCGCGGACAACTCGCAGTACACCGTGACGATCTCTGGGACCACGCAGGGCGGGGCCTCGGCCTCGCGCTCGTTCACTGGGACGCTTCTGTAGCGGGCACCGGGCGCATGCTTCGCGTTCGCTCTCAATACTGGTAACTGTGACCTGCGTCATAGTGCGCAGATCGGCGTGTCTCATCACTTAACATGACTGAGCGCCACGAGCGGCTGACGGCCTAGCGAGCCTCGCCCTCGAAGTCCGGGAGAACGGACCCGGACGCGCACCGTTGAGGAGGAATTGAGCACGATGGCACCCGCTGACATCTCGAATGCGCCCGCGCGCGCACATGCTAACCACGGCATCTCGCGACGCCGAGTACTGCACGGAGCCGCTTGGATCGCACCGGCAATCACCGTCGCAACGGCGATTCCAGCGGCCGCGTCCTCGCCCGAAACCTCCGCGCCTCAGCGCTCAGTCGATGTCCAGGGCAACTGGCTAGTTTTCAACGGTGTCGAGCTCTCCAACGTCAATTCTGGAGTTGGTCGCGCTCAGTACGTGTTCGGGATGGGTTTCCGCGTTTGGAACGATCAGGCCGCGTTCAATGGGTCGGGTGTGCAGGCTTGGCAGGTCTCGACGGCTCAGGAGTTCCAGACGTGGCCGATCACTTACAAGCTCGAGATTCGCAACGCGGCAGGGACTGTGGTGCACACGACATCGGAAACGCGAGATCTCGCTACCCCCAACGGTGACGGCGGATGGAACTCCGGGCACGTTGACCTCAACCTTGGCGCTTCCGGCACGTACACCATGAAGGTGTCGATCTCGAGCTCCAAGATCGCCTTGGTTAACGGCAAGACCTTTATGGCGCTCCCGTGGTCGCAAGAGGTCACCAAGAGCATCACTTGATCGGGGCGCAGTTCACGGTTGAGTTCCATCAGGCACAGCCCAACAAGGCGTACTCGGTCACGCTGAGCGGAACTGTTGGAGGCGTGCCTGCCGAAATCAGCGGCTCGGGAACCACCTGATCGCTCGCTGCCGATGCGGGAGGCCGCGCTTCGGGGTGCTTCGCCGTAGAACTGAGGCGCTCGTTCGAACGGGGCGGGCGCGAGATTCCTCACACACGGCATGACCTGGGCAACGAACCGAGCACTCGAATCGTTCTGTCCTATGAGAAGGACGAATTGACCACGCGAGGCGGGCGACTGCGCGCCCGCGGTGCATGAGCTGAGGTGCTCCCCATGTCTGACCCCCGCGCTGCGGCGCGCCCGAATCCGAATGGTGCCGTCGACCGGCGCCGTGTGTTGAAGGGCGCCGTGTGGACGGCACCCGCGGTCGTCGTGGCGAGTGCTCTACCGGCAGCGGCGAGCTCGGTCACGGCGCCCGTCGTGACGGTCGCTGGCAACGGAAGCGCCAACTCGAACCCCGAGTACGCGTTCGTGAGCGCCACTGCTGACTTCTCGACCGTCTCGGCAACGGGCTCCTATCTGGACACGGGCTTCACCGTGACGCTCACCTCTCCTCGGGCGAACGCGACGCTTCAGACCTACGAGTACGACTCGAGGTACTTCTCCGTGAGCCCGGCTCAACTTCCGGGCAACCAGACGCCGAGCGTGATCTTCACCTACGTGGGTCCGCGCCTGACGGCGCCATCGGCCGCGCAATTCACCTTCTCCGCGGGGTGGAACCAGGGTGTGCCGCAGAGCCCGGTGAGCGACCGCGTCATCGTTGCGACACTCGTCGGGCAGACGGGCGCGGGGCGCCTTGAGGTCAGCACGAACATCCCTGTGCCTAAGTCGTCGTAGCCACAGCCCGCGACCGAAGTCGCGCAGCGACAGTCGTTGACGCCCAGCCCAACCGGACATACCGTGACATAACACCTAGTGCGCGGGAGGTCCGGTGGACGGTCAGGGGTTTCACTCAGGCATCTCTCGCCGGCGCCTGATCGTGGGAGCAGCGTGGACGGCCCCGGTCGTCGTGATCGCGACGAGCGTTCCAGCTGCCGCGGCCTCCATCCTGGTACCGGGCTCCGGCATCAACGTCGACTACAGCAACGCGCAGAGCTTCACCAATGGTCAGCTCCAGGTAGACGTCGACGTCACGTTCGACCCGCCGGACGAGTGGCCCGACGACCTCGTGCTCGCCGTGGTGTGCACCATCACTATCGTCGGGCCCGCGCCGAGTACTGCCAGTCAGTCGGTGTACCCGAGCGGGACGTTCTCCGAGGCCAATCACATCGGCCAGTTCGAGCATGTCTTCGCAGGGCTGGCGACCGGGTCGTATGACGTGACCTGGAGCATCTCCGGCCAGGGGACGTCCTCCAGCACCGGCGACACCTACATCATCAGCCCGCCGCGTGGAGGCAACTTCTCGGACGTCTCGGTCGCGTAGGCCCTGGTTGTAGCGCCCGACGGCGAGACCGCCCGCGAGCGGCGCAACGCGGGCAAGTTCATCGGAAAGTCGCATTCTCGACCATTGACGCAATCTGGGTGCTCCTCTAGCGTGGCGCTCAGGGGCAGTTGGGGTTATTGCGGGGGGTGCGCATGGACCGTTCTTTCTTGGTACCTGGGGTGTCGCGGAGGCGCGTCATGACGGGCGCGGCATGGGCCGCTCCCGCGATAGTCATCGCGAGCGCACTGCCCGCGGCAGCGGCGTCGACGGACACGCCCACGGTGTCGTTCTTGATCAGCCCGGTCACCGACTCAGGGGAGCCCGGGATCTTCCCGATCACCTTCACCGTCGCGGTCTCCGGTCCCACCGGCGCCTTCTTGAAGTCCGGGGCGACCATCGAGTTCTCGATCAGTCGCCTCGACGGTTCGGCCGAGGAGGTGCCCGCCACGGGAGTCACCTTCATGGGCTGGGACGGCGGCGGCTTGTGGTCCGGCCTGCCGCCATCCGATGCCAACAACTTCAACTACGCCAAGGTGACCTACAACGGTCCCGACGTCGTCACGCCTGGCGGCTTGATGCTCACCGTCGAGGTCGAAAACCTGCAGAACGGCGACCTGATCGCCGGGACGCTCGAGGGCGAATCCGGCGGAGGCGACATCTACGAGACCGACCTGCAGGCGGCGACAGACGTTCCCTAGCCGACGCCGCTACAG
Organism: Demequina sp. NBRC 110056; assembly: GCF_002090155.1. Taxonomy (GTDB): domain Bacteria; phylum Actinomycetota; class Actinomycetes; order Actinomycetales; family Demequinaceae; genus Demequina. Next base: position 371,145 of record NZ_BBRM01000003.1, read on the forward strand.
CGAGCGCTCAAACTCCGCCATGAACGCGTTGAGCTGACCCGACTCCACGAGGAAGCCGTCGTGGCCCACGGGGGAGTGCACCACCTTGACGCCGTTCGACCCTGACAGCGCCGCATCCAGGCGCTGCGAGTTCTTGAGCGGGTACAGCCGGTCGGAGTCGACCGCCACGACGAGCGCGGCGTCCGTGTAGCGGGCGAGCGCCGTCTCGACTCCGCCGCGGTCGCGGCCCACGTCGTGCGACTGAATGGCCTGTGCGAGACGTACGTATGTGTTGGCGTCAAAGCGTCGCGCGAGCTTGCGCGCGTGGTGCTGGAGGTACGACTGGATGGCGAAGAGCCCGCCCTTGCCCAGCGGGTCGGTCTCGCCCTGGTACGACCGCCCGAAGCGGTCGGCGAGCTCGCCCTCGGAACGGTACGTCGTGTGCGCGATCATGCGCGCGATGCCCAGGCCCGAGTGGGGTCCGTCGCCGTCAGCCGCTCCGTAGTAGTCGCCGCCGCGAAACTTGGGGTCCGCCGCGATGGCCGCGAGCTGCGTCGTCGACCATGCGATCTGGTCTGCCGTGACGGCCGCTGTCGATCCGACGGGGGCGATCGCGCCCACGCGCCCTGGTGCCATGACGGTCCACTCGATGGCCCGCATGCCGCCCATGGACGGTCCGGCGATGAGCCTCCAGCGGTCGATGCCGAGCGCATCGGCGAGCTTGATCTCTGCGGCGACCATGTCGCGCATCGTCACGTACGGGAAGCGCGAGCCCCACGGCTCGCCATCCTCGGGGTGCGGCGACGCCGGGCCTGTCGTGCCCTGGCAGCCGCCCACGACGTTCGCCGAGACGATGAAGTGGCGCTCGGGGTCGATGGGCTTGCCGGGGCCCACCATCGCGTTCCACCAGCCGCCTGTGTGGTGACCAGGCTCAGCCGGGCCCCACACGTGCATGTCTCCGGTGAGCGCGTGCGCGATGTACACCGCGTTGTCCTTGGCGGCGTTGAGCTCGCCCCACGTCTCGTACGCGAGTGTCACGTCCGGCAGCGTGCCGAGCGGATCTGCCTCGAGCTCTAGGTCGCCGATGGGCACGAAGAGACGGCGTCCCGGGTGGTCGCCTTCCCGCCAGGCGGCCGATGCGGGGATCGGGGCGCCCGCGCCCGGCCCCTCGTCAGCGGCCCAGGCGTCGGTCTCGATGCCGTCGTCATCCATGCCGCCACGATAGGGCACGGCGTGGCTTGTCCGGTTTCCCACCTGGGGGTAGCCATCGCGGTGGTTTGTGTTTACTATCTGACAGGTGAGTCGCATGTGACACATGTGACAAGAGTGACGAGCGGCGGCGGAGGCCTTCTAGATGGCGCGAGTGGCGATGGCGAAGGGCCTGTCTGCGCGCGCGCTCGTGGTCGGACTGATGTTCGTCCTCACGGGCGTCATGCTGGTCTCGATTCCTGCACCCGCCCGCGCCGCCGACTACCCCGGCCAGGACGAGATCGAGGCCGCGCGTGCCGCGGCAGCCGACGCTGCCGCGGGGGTGTCCCAGCTCGACGCCGCGATCGCACAGCTCGAGGACGCCCTCCACGAGGCGGACGTTGCCGCCCGCCTGGCCGACGTCGACTACCACGAGGCCCAGGACGACAACATCGCCGCGCAGCGCTCCCTCTACGCCGCGAACCAGCGCGCCGAGGAGGCCGACGCGGCCCTCGCGAGCGCCCGCACCGCGCTCGCGGCCGTCGCCATGGCCGACTACCGCAACGCCGGCGGCTTCAGCGAGCTCGAGGCGATGGTGAAGGCCGACGGCTTCGAGGACGTGGTCCAGCGCGCCGAGTCCATCGACCGCGCCTCCGCCAAGGGCGACGTGACCGTGCAGGAGGTGCGTGCGGCCGAGATCGTGGCCGACACAACCCGCGGCTATGCCGAGGACGCCGCCACGGATGCCGCCGCCGCAGAGCAGCGCGCGAACGACACCCTCGTGGTCGCCCAGGACGCCCGCTCCGCAGCCGAGCAGGCCGTCTCCGACGCCGCCACCGCCCGCTCCGCCGCCGTCGCTCGCGTCGCGGAGCTGCGTGGCGTGACCGCGGAGCTCGAGGAGGAGCGCCAGTCCGGGCTCGCCGCCGAGCGCGCCGCCCGCCAGCAGGCCCAGTTCGAGGAAGAGCAGAAGCGCCTCGAGGAGGCCGCGAAGGCCGAGCAGGACAAGAACCAGTCGGGCGGCTCCGGCTCGTCCGGCGGCCAGCAGACCGGCAACCAGACCGGCGGATCCAACTCGGGCGGCTCCAACAGTGGCGGATCGTCCGGTGGTTCCAACAGCGGTGGCTCGAACTCCGGTGGTTCCAACGGCGGCGGATCGACTCCCGAGCCCGAGCCCACCACCCCGGCGCCCGAGCCCACGACTCCCGAGCCGGAGCCGGAGCCCACGACTCCCGAGCCTCCCACGCCCGAGCCCGAGCCTGAGCCCGACAACTCCTGGCGTTCGAGCGCGGCCCAGGGCGCATCGGCCGCCTCCTACTCCCAGACCCTCAAGGGAGCCCCGTACGCGTACGGCGGCAACGGTCCGGCGTACGACTGCTCCGGCCTCACCTCGGCGTCGTGGCGCCAGGCGGGCATCTCGATCCCGCGTTCGTCGCGCACGCAGTATCAGGGCGTCTCGCTGCTGCCCTACAGCCAGCTGCGCAAGGGTGACCTCGTCTTCTGGGGCTCCGGCAAGAACGCGTCGCTGATCTATCACGTCGCGATCTACATCGGCGGCGGCATGGTCATGGAGGCCACCACGCCCGGCAACACCGCCAAGACGCGCTCGATGTACAACTGGGCTGTCGGCGACATGATGCCGTACATCGGCCGCCCGTAGCCCGGCCCGCCCGCCACCACCCGCAGCCGTCTTCGCCGCGGAGGCGCGCCCTCGAGCCAACTCCGTCACACGCTTGCGTGTCACTCTCAGCGTTGGGAATAATCGCCGTCGTCGGCGACTGCAACGACGCATCCTCGCCACGCATGCGTCCGTGCTCCCGACCCGAGAGGCTTCCTCGTGCCTGCCACCGTGCCTTCGTCCTCTGCGCTGTCCCGACGCCGCGTCCTTGCGGGCTCGGCCTGGGCAGCGCCTGCCATCGCGATCGCGACCGCGGTGCCTGCGGCAGCCCAGAACTCCGCGGATCTGCCGCAGGACGGTGACCTCGTGGTCGATTCGCTCCAGGATTGGGTCGTCGAGAGCGACGTCGCGACCGGAACTCTGAGGATCAGCACCTCCACGGTGCGCAACTCGTCGCCCACCGTGACCTACTCTCAGGTCCAGTTCACGCTCACGCTGCCGAGCAATGAGGCCACGACGACGTACCTGCAAACTGCGGGGTCGCACTGGAACGTCGTGGCTACAGAGTCTGGGGCGACGGTCATCTACACCCTGACCTACATCGGTGACATCCCGCCGAACGGCAGCGTCAGCGGCGGCGCGATCGACATCACCCGGCCCGATTCCGCACCGCCGGGCGGCAGCTTTGACGTCGTCGGTGTGGGCACCGCGGGCACCGCGACGGCCGCAGTGCATATGCCGGGTGGAGGCCACTACACCTACGGCACCCCGCCCGAGTAGTCGCACGCGAGCGAGGTACGTCACACGTTGGCGTGTCGCGCCGTCCGGGCTGACACTGGTCACTCGGCGCTCGTCCCCTTTGCGCCGAAGGAGTGGTGATGCCCGAACCGTTGTCCCCGGCAGCCGCGTGGCGCCAGAAGGCCATCCGCGTGGTGCGCTCGGCCGCCGGTCCCGCCGTGTCCGAGCTCGCGCTCGGCACCGTCCGGCTCCGGCCTGACGCGACGTTCGCGCAGCACGGGATGCTCGGCGCCAAGGACGCGCTCATGATCCACGTGGGCGTGCAGAACGAGGGCAACGACGTCGCGCCGCTGCCCGAGATCGACGTCACCTTCGAGATCCCCGACGCCCAGTTCGACGAGTCCGGCACCGTCCGCGCCGGCTGGATCACCCGCGAGTCGGAGTGGACGTTCTCCGCCGCGCGCATCGTGTCGACCGCCGCCATCTCCCTGAGCTTCCGCGGGCTCCTGGGCTCCGGCGCGACCGCCGAGGCCGTCCTCGGCGTCCTGCTCGCCCCCGACGCCCGCCCTGCACCCATCGAGCTGTGGGCCCACGGCCGCGTCGCCCCCGACCGGCTCGCCCAGTCCACGTCGCTGACCATCCCCGTCACGCGCATCGGCGACTGACCCCGCACCGCCACGGCCGCGGGAACCCAGCGCGCGCATCGGCCCTCCGTGCTCCCCGCGACGTGCGCGAAGGCCACACGCGGCACCCTGCCCACGCGGGCCGCGGGTGAACGACCCCTGGACAGCACCGGCGCCACGGCGTAGGTTCCGAAGCAAGCAAGCTGTGCAATGAATGCCGGCGTGCTCGGTCCATGAGGGGGGATCAGAGTGCCAGTCGTCGCTTCACGCGCCCGAAATCGGCTCATCGCGGGGGGAGCCGTCGCGCTCATGGCTTCGGGGGCGGTGATGGTCTCCGGAGGCTCGGCTCTTGCCGCCGACGGCGAAATCTCCGGCACCGTCACGCTGCCCTCCGGCGCGCCCGCCGGATGGATGGACGCCATCCGCATCGAGGTCTCGTCGACCGAGTCCGACTACGCGAGAACCGCAGAGCCCGGCCCCAGCGGCGTCTACACGCTCGCCGGCCTGCCCGACGGGTCCTACCTGGTCCACGCCTCCGTCGTCGGCTACACGGTGGGCGGCGGCGAGCTGTTCTTCCCCAACGTGCTGGGCGAGTACCACGACGGCGCCTGGTTCGCCGATGACGCCACGTCCCTGTCCGTCGCGGGCGCGCCTGTCACGGGCGTGAACTTCGCCCTCGAGACCGGGCGCACCATCACCGGCGCGCTCGCGCTGGACGCTGGCGCCGAGCCCGCGCTCGCGTCCAAGCCCATTGACGTCTCCGCGTTCCCGGTGGACGGACCACCGTCCGCCGCCGTCGCCACGAGCGCGACCGTCGCGGGCGGCACCTACACGATCGACCGGCTGTACCCGACGTCCTACGTCGTCGAGTTCCGCGGGGGAGTGGACGGCGCCGGCTTCACCCCGGTGGTGCCGGAGTTCTACAGCAACGCGTCCACGTGGGAGGACGCGACGGAGGTGTCGCTGGCGAGCGGCAACGCCTCCGGCATCAACGCCACTCTGGCCGCCGCGCGCAGCATCTCCGGCACCATCTCGATCCCTGACAGCGTGCCCGACGAGTGGCTCGGCCACGTCGCCGTCGGGGCGGTCGGCTCAGACGGCACGTGGGTCGCGCAGACCACCGCGGACCCCGTGACGGGCGCCTACACGCTCTCGGCACTGCCGGCGGGACCGTACCGCGTCGAGGCGCGGGCCAGCTCGTACTCCTCCGGCGGCGGGACCGTCACTCCCAACCTCGCGCGGACGTTCTACGCGAACGCGTACCGGCTGCAGGACGCGACGACCGTGAACGTCACGTCCGGTTCTGAGTCTGGGATCAACATCTCGCTGCCCACGTCCACCACGGTGTCGGGCACGGTGACGCTGCCCTCTGGGATGGGCGCCGCGTGGATGCCGCGCACCCGCGTGGTGGCGACGCTCGACGGCACGGGCTTCTCCGTCAGCGCGACGCCGCAGTCGAACGGCTCCTACACGCTCCAGGGCGTGCCCGCCGGCAGCTACCGGCTGCACTTCTCCGTCGAGGACTACTGGGACGCGGGCACGCTCGTCACCAGCGGCATCCTGCCGGAGTACTTCGACGACGCCGCGACCGCAGAGGCCGCCACGCTCGTGAACGTCTCGGGCACGCCGGTCACCGGGCGCAACGCCACCCTCGTGGCCGGCCGCACCCTCTCCGGCACCGTGACGATCCCCGGCTCGCTGCCCGTCCAGGCACTCACGGCCGTGGACGTGACAGTCGAGGGCATCGGCTCCGACGTGTCCCGCACCACGCCCGTGGCGGCGGACGGCTCGTACGCGTTCGTGGGGCTTCCGGACGGCGACTACCGGGTGCGGTTCGTGTCCTCCGGGTACTCCGCGCCGGGCTCGGGTGCGTGGGTGGAGGCGCCGCTGATCTCGGAGTACTTCGACGATGCGCTGGATGCCGCCGACGCTGAGGTCGTGACCCTCGCCGGCTCCGGCCGCGATGACGTCGACGCGGAGCTCGCTGCTGCCTACTCGATCTCGGGCACCGTCGCGGTCGCCGGCGGCGGCCAGGCGGACTCCCTCGGGGCCGTGTGGGTGAGCGCCACCTCGACCTCCACCGGACTCACCTCCGGCGCGCCCGTCGACGCCGGCACGGGCGCGTACACGGTCCCGGGCCTCGCGCCCGGCGACTACATCCTCGAGTTCCAGGCCAACGACTACTGGGACGACGGCCTGGGCCGATTCGTCCGCACCGCGCTCCTGGGGGAGTACTGGGACGACGCCGCCTCCTTGGGTGAAGCCGATGCGGTCGCCGTCTCCTCGTCGAACGTCACCGGCCTCTCGACGACCCTCGACGTGGTGCCCCGCGGATCGCTTGAGGTCGCCCTCACGTACACGGGCGGGCTGCCGTACGGCGGCGGCTTCTGCCTGTTGGTGGAGGACACCGCCGGCATCGCTTTGGACGCCTCCTGCGTGGACTCGGCCGGCGACCTGCCGGTGACCTTCGCGGACCTGCCGGTGGGGCGCGACGTCGTGGTCGTCGCGCAGGACGACGAGGGCGACCGGTTCGCGCGCCAATACCTCGGCGGCACGAACCTGCCCGGCACCGGGACGGAGATCGCGCTGGTCGCGGCGTCGACGGTGACGCGGACCCTGCCCATCGTCGGCGTCGGCACCGTGTCGGGAGCCGTCACGTACGAGTCCTCCGCGGAGGTCGTCGGCGACGGCTCCGCCGAGGTGCTGATCTACGCGCAGCGCAGCCCCGGAGTGTGGGAGCCCGTCCCGTGCTGGGAGTGCGGCGACCTGGGCGAGCCCATGCCCACGGGCGAGTCCTCCGCCAGCGGCGCCTTCACCGCGGCGGGGCTCGTGCCGGGCACCTACAAGGTCGCCTTCCGCCCGGCCTTGGGCGAGACGGCCTACCTCGACGCCGACGCCGGCGTCCCCACCGCCTTCTTCGGCAGCAACCGGCTCGCGGCGGCCACCGTCGTGACGGTCGCCGCCGGCGGCGCGATCACGGGCGCAGACGCGGTGCTGCCGTTGGGTGGCGCACCCAACCCGGTGTTCGACTCGGGCGACGGCCGACTGTCCCTGACCGTGACGCGGCCCGTGGCGAGCACCGTCGCCGCGGGGCAGCAGTACACGGTCCACTTCGCGGTGAGCAACGACACCGGCGAGCCGCTGGCGTTCGCCGCGCCGGACGAGGTGGCACTGCTGTTCGCCCACAACCCGGCCGGCGTGCGGCCGGTGGCGAGCTCGTGCGACTTCGCCGCGGATGGGTCGACCACGTTCGATCGCCTCGTGTCCGAGTGGTCCCTACCGCTGGCCGGCGTGGTCGAGCCCGGGCCTGTCGGCAGCTGCACGCTGACCTACACCGCAACGGCGAACGACGTGGCCTTCGGCGGCCTGTGGACCGCCGCGGTGCAGCGCTCGACCACCGGCTTCGGCTGGGACGTCATCGACGCGGAGCTGCTGCTCGCCTCGGGCGTCTCGACCGCGCCGGCCGTGACCGGCACTGCACAGGTGGGCAAGACCCTGTCCGTCAGCACAGGGTTCTACGGCCCCAAGCTCGGCGCTGCGTTCACCTACCGGTGGCGCATCAACGGCTCGGTGGTGAGCGGGGCGACCGGCTCGACCTACGTGCCCAAGGCGGCCGATGCTGGCAAGCAGGTCTCGGTCACTGTGGCGCTGGCTTCGCAGGGCGTCAGCAAGACCTCGCCGAGCCGGACGGTCGCGGCGGCGCCCCCGCCGCCCCCACCGCCGCCGGACCCCAAGCCGACGGTGAACCTCGTCGACATCTCGAGCAACCCGAGCTCGCGGTACTACACGCAGTTCTACACACACATCCGGTGGCTCGCGAACGAGGGCATCACCACGGGCTGGAACGTCGGCAACGGCCGCTACGAGTTCCGCCCCAAGGAGCCGATCTCGCGCGAGGCCATGGCGGCCTTCCTCTACCGCTACGCCGGTTCGCCAAGGGTCAACCTGCCATCGCGCTCGCCGTTCCGGGACGTGCCCACCAACGCGCAGTTCTACAAGGAGATCGTCTGGCTGAGCCAGCAGGGGATCACCACCGGCTGGGACGTGGGCGGAGGCCGCAAGGAGTTCCGTCCGCGCGAACCCATCGCGCGCGACGCCATGGCGGCGTTCCTGTACCGCTACGCGGGCAGCCCGTCCTTCTCGCCGCCGTCGCGGTCGCCGTTCCGAGACACCTCGCGCACCGGCACGCAGTTCTACAAGGAGATCACGTGGCTGTCGTCCACGGGCATCTCCACCGGCTGGGACGTGGGCGGCGGGCGCAAGGAGTTCCGCCCCTACGACTCGATCACCCGAGAGGCGATGGCGGCGTTCCTGTACCGCTACGACCGGCTCTGACCTCCAGACGTGGACGCGGCCCCGAGGACCTCCCCACGGGGCCGCGCCCGCTTGCCAAGCCGGCCCGCGCATCGGCGCTCTGCCTGCGTTCCCTTTGGTCGCCATTCGTGACCTGTTGTCCGGATTGACGCCAGCGCGCGTCTCACATGGCGAGAATGCTGAGAGGAATATCACTCCGCCACGACGTCGTGCCTGGATAAGTGTCCGATTTGCCTACTGGACAGCGTTGTCCGGACACCCCTAGATTCTCTGCAGATGAATGTCGGGTAAATCCACCCGACATCACGTTCTTCTGTAGGGGGAAGAGTGCTGTCTGCTGTGTCGCGCGCCTGGAAAACGTCGATCGCGGGAGGTGTGACAGCGCTTCTGGCTACGAGCGCGGTCATGGTCTCCGCGGGCTCGGCCGTCGCTGAGGACGGAGGCTCGATCTCCGGCACCGTGCACCTGCCCGCGGCTGCACCCGAGGCATGGCTCGAGGCTGTGTGGATCCACGTGTACGACGCCGACTACGCGTACTACGAGACTGCGTCGGTCGGACCCGACGGCTCGTACGTCCTCGACGACGTCCCCGCAGGCGACTATTACGTGAACGCCCAGGTCGATTCGTACTGGGACCTCGACGAGGACGCGTCAGTCACGCCCAACCTCCTGGACGAGTTTCACGACGGTGAGTGGTTCGAGGCGGACGCCTCCACGCTCGCCGTGGATGCCTCGGCCGTGAGCGGCGTGGACTTCCAGCTCGAAGCCGGCGCCACCATCTCGGGCAGCGTCGCCATCGAGGAGGGCGCGTCCGCAGAGCTCGCGAGCGAGCGAGTCGAGGTTCGCGCCGAGTATCAGGCCGGGTCGCGCTGGCACTACGCCACCGCTTGGCTCGACGTCGCGGGCGACTACTCGATCACCGGGCTCTACCCCGTGCCATACGTCGTGCAGTTCGAGGGAGCATACGGCGACTCGGGCAAGACCAACGTGGTGACCGAGTACTACAACGACGCGCTGCGGCGCGACGACGCGGTCGAGCTCGACCTGTCCGAGGGAGACGTCACCGGCATCGACGCCATCCTCGCCGAGGGCCGCAGCATCTCGGGAGTGGTCTCGCTCCCAGAGGGTGCGTCCGAGGAGTGGCTGCGCGGGGTGTACGTGGACGTCTATGACGTCGACGGCAACTTCTTCGGCAGCCAGACGTTCGACGAGGTGACGGGCGCCTACGAGGTTTCGGGCTTGCCTGCAGGAGAGTTCCTGGTGCACGCGCACGCAGGCATGTACTGGAACGACGAGAACGAGGAGATTCGTCCCAACCTGCTTTCCGAGTTCTACGACGGTGCGCACTCGCGCTGGGACGCTGAGATGGTCAGCACCGCATCTGGATCGCGCACGGACATCGACATCGCGCTCGATCTGGGCCGAACGATCTCGGGCCAGGTTCGACTCGCCGAAGGCTCCGATACCTCGCTCGAGGAGCAGCAGATCTATGTCTCCGTCTATGACCCGGAGGTCGGTGGGGGTCAAGGCGTGTACGCCGACCCGGAGACCGGCGACTACGAGATCTCGGGCCTTGCTGTGGGCTCGTACGTGGTGACCTTCCAGTCGTACGCCGGTGATGAGGTCTCGGCCCGTGTCATGACCGAGTACTACGACGACGCGCGGTTCGAGATGGACGCGACGCTCGTTGATGTGGCCGAGGGTGACCGGGTGGGGATCGACGCCGAACTGGCGCTTGGTAACACGATCGCGGGCACCGTGACGCTGCCCGAGGGCTCGCCCGAGTGGTGGATGGACTACATCAGCATCTCGGCCGTCGAGTCGGACGGCTGGAACGCGTACTACGGCCGTCCTGACGCGAGCGGTGCTTACGCGATCAGCGGACTGCCCGACGGCGAGTACACGGTGCGGTTCGAGGCGTACTCGTACTACGACGAGTATCTGGGGACCGATGTCAGCACCGGCCTGCTCGACGAATACTGGGAGAACGCATCGTCCGAGCAGGACGCGACCCCAGTGACGCTCGCAGGCTCGAATGCGTCAGGCATCGACGCGACCCTCGAGCAGGGCCACTCGATCTCCGGCACGGTCAGTCTCGCTGACGGTGTCTCCGAGGAGTGGCTCGAGGGCGTCGAGGTGTCGCTCGAGGGTGTGGGCGTGGACGTCTACCGGTCCACGCAGGTGCGTGCCGATGGCTCCTACTCCTTCGGGGCGCTGCCCGACGGCGATTACAACTTGTACTTCAGCGAGGTCGGCGTCTGGGTTGAGCCGGGTGGAGGCTACGCACGCTATGGCCTCATCGGCGAGTACTTCGACGATGCGTACTCCTACGACGACGCCGAGCTCGTCACCGTGGCGGGCGATGACGTCAGTGGGATCGACGCGGTGCTCTCCGCAGGTGCGCGCATCTCTGGCCACGTCGAGCTCGCTGACGGTGGCGACCCGACGCTGCTGGAGCAGGGTGTCCGGGTGTACGCCTCGACAGCTGACGAGGAGAGCGACGTCTGGAGCTCCGGCCAGGCGACCGTGGACGCCGAATCCGGCGACTACACCATCACGGGCCTTCTTCCGGGTGAGTACGTGGTCCGCTTCGAGGGCGCCTGGCGCTGGATCGAGGAGGGCGGCTACGAGTACGACGTGCAGACCAACGTCCTCACCGAGTACTACGACGACGCCGCGTATCGCAGTGACGCGGAGATTGTCGACGTCACCACTGAGGACGCGACCGGCATCGATGCCGAGCTCCAGGAGGGCGGCTCGATCTCAGGCAAGATCACGGTCGAGGAGGGCTCTGACCAGACGCTCGTCGAGCAGGGCCTCAGGGTCATCGCCGAGTCGTATGGCGACGAGTTCTGGGACACCGCCGATGCGGAGGTCGACCGCGAGACTGGCGAGTACACGATCACCGGGCTCTCGCACGCGGACTACACGGTCCGAGTCGTCGGCGACTGGAACTACAACGTCGACCCGCCCGCGCCGGTGAACGTGGTCGAGGAGTTCTACGGCGGCGTCTACTCCCGTGACGAGGCGACGGAGGTGCCCGTTGACGGCGCCGAGTCCGGCATCGACATCGAGGTGGCCGAGGGCCGCACGATCTCCGGCAAGGTGAGCGTCGACGACGGCGGGACCATGTCCGCCCTTCAGGGTGTGTACGTCGATGCCATGGGAGAGGAGATGGGTCGCACCTATCAGGGCTCCCTCGACCGGCGCACGGGCGACTACACCATCGTCGGCCTGCCGCAGGGCTCCTACATCGTGCAGTTCTCCGCGAGCGAGTACTACTGGGACGAGGAGGAGGGTGAGCTGCCGACCCGTCTGTACGGCGAGTACTACGACGACGCGGCCACCTACGACGAGGCCGATGCGGTGGTCGTCGGGTCGACCGACGTCGCCGGCATCGACGCGGAGCTTGCCAGCTACAGCGTGGGCTCGCTCCAGGTCGACCTGACGCACTCGGGCGCCGAGTTCCCCTACGACGGCAGTTTCTGCCTCTTCGTGGAGGACACCGCGGGCGAGTACCTTGACGGGATCTGCCTCGAGGCGGACGTCGACTTGCCGTGGACCTTCGAGGACCTGCCGACGGGCCGTGACGTCGTCCTGTCGGTGCAGGACGACGAGGGCTCCTGGATCGCACGCCAGTACCTGGGCGGGTCGAACCTGGCCGGCACGGGCCAGCAGATCTCGCTCGTCGAGAACGACACCGTCGAGGTGACCTTCCCGATCTCGCAGGTCGGCACGCTCTCCGGTGTGCTGAGCTACGAGGACCCGGACGCGGTCGTGGGGTACGGCCATGCGGATGTGCTGGTCTACGCGGAGCGCGAGGCGGGAGTGTGGGAGCCCGTCGAGTGCTCCGAGTGCGGCGGTGAGGGCGATCCTCGCTCCACCACCGTGACGAACGAGTCCGGTGAGTACACGGCGACGGGTCTCGTGCCCGGCGACTACAAGATCGCCTTCCGGCCGTACTACGGCGAGGAGGCCTACTACGAGGGTGCGTTCGGCGCGACGACCGCGTTCTACGGCGGCGACAGCCTCGCGACGGCGACGGTCGTGACCCTTGCCGCCAATGGCGCGCTCACCGGCTTCGACGGTGTGCTGCCGCTCGTCAACGGACCCGACCCGGTCTACGAGTCCGGCGATGGCCGCCTCACACTCGAGATCACGCCGCCGGCAGCGAGCTCGATCGTCGCGGGACAGCAGTACGCGTTCGAGTACGAGGTCCGCAACGACACGGGCGAGCCGCTCGCGTTCGCCGCTCCGGACAGCGTCGCGATCCTCTTCGCTTTCGACTACGACGGCGTGTGGCCGACCGAGTCCGACTGCACGTTCATGCCGGCCGGGTTTGGCGACTTCGACCGCTCCATCCTCGAGTGGGAGATTCCGCTCTCCGGCGCGATCGAGCCGGGCATCGTCGGCACCTGCACCGTGACTTACACGGCTACCGCAGACGACGTCGACTTCGGCGGACTTTGGACCGCGCTGGTCCAGCGCTCGAAGGCTGGGCTCGGCTGGGACCAGAGCCAGTGGGCCATGATCACCGCTCCGGGAGTCTCGACGGAGCCCAAGGTGACCGGAACCGCCCAGGTGGGCAAGACCGTCTCGGTGAGCCCAGGCTTCTGGGGTCCGACGCTCGGCGGCGCGTTCACGTACCAGTGGAAGGTCGGCGGCACCAACGTCTCCGGCGCCACGGGTGCGACCTACGTGCCGAAGGCCGCGGACGCCGGCAAGAAGGTGTCCGTGACCATGAGCCTGGCCACGCTCGGAGTGACGAAGTCCTCCGCCGGTGTCACGGTCGCCGCGGCGCCGAAGCCGGACCCGGAGCCCGAGCCCACGCCCGACCCGAAGCCCACTCCGAAGCCCAAGCCGACGGTCAAGCTCTCGGACGTGTCGAGCAACCCCAGCTCGCGCAACTACACGCAGTTCTCGACCCAGATCCAGTGGCTCGCGAGCGAGGGCATCACGACGGGCTGGAACATGGGCAACGGCACCTACGAGTTCCGCGCCAAGGACGCGATCTCTCGTGAGGCGATGGCGGCGTTCCTGTACCGCTACGCAGGGTCTCCGAAGGTCAACCTGCCGTCGAGGTCGCCGTTCACGGATGTGCCTCGCAACAGCCAGTTCTTCAAGGAGATCGTGTGGCTGAGCCAGCAGGGCATATCGACCGGCTGGAACGTCGGGGGTGGCAAGAAGGAGTTCCGTCCCAAGGACTCCATCACGCGTGACGCGATGGCGGCCTTCCTCTACCGGTTCGCGGGCAAGCCGTCGTTCTCCGCACCTTCGCGATCGCCGTTCACGGACACGCCGCGCTCGTCGACGCAGTTCTACAAGGAGATCACGTGGCTGTCGTCCACCGGCATCTCCACTGGCTGGAACGTGGGTGGTGGAAAGAAGGAGTTCCGTCCCTACGACTCCATCACGCGAGAGGCGATGGCGGCGTTCCTCTACCGCTACGACCGCAAGTTCTGATCGGCTGAACCGACGGCGCCCCCGGGGAGTGCTCCGGGGGCGCCGTTGCGTGTCGACCCAGCCCGCGCATCGGCGCGGTGCACGTGAACCCGGCGACCGCATCGGCCCTCCGAAAGGTGACCCCTCCCCGACAGTTCCGAACATGGCAGGCCTCGCCGCGCCAGCGTGTCGCCCACCGGCGCGGCGTGTCGTCCCGCGTGTCGCGTCGCGGATGTTCGGAAGTGTCGAGGACGGACCAGCGAGACGCGCACCCCGAGCGCGTCGCCACACAGCAGAAGGGGCCCACCGCAGCAGCGGCGAGCCCCTTCTCGAAGCAGTGAGCGTCAGTGCCCCGGCGGCGGCACCAGCGGGTTCATGTGCTCGAACGAGGTGCCCTTGGCGCGCTCGAAGGAGCGCATGATCTCTCGCTCGGCGGCCTCGCGGCCCTCCCAGTGCGCGCCCTCGACGGACTTGCCGGGCTCGAGGTCCTTGTAGACCTCGAAGAAGTGCTGGACCTCGAGGCGGTGGAAGTCGGAGACGTCGGTGAGCTCCTGGCGCCACGCGGCGCGCTGGTCGCCCATGGGCACGCACAGGACCTTGTCGTCGCCGCCGGCCTCATCGCGCATGCGGAACATGCCGAGCGCGCGGCAGCGGATCTGGCAGCCCGGGAACGTGGGCTCCTCGAGCAGCACGAGCGCATCCAGCGGGTCGCCGTCCTCACCCAGGGTGCCGTCGATGAATCCGTAGTCGTCGGGGTAGCGCGTCGAGGTGAACAGCATGCGGTCCAGCCGGATGCGGCCGGTCTCGTGATCCACCTCGTACTTGTTGCGCGAGCCCTTGGGGATCTCGATCGTGACGTCGAATTCCATGACAGTCCTTGAGTCGGTGAGCGGGTTGCTGGGTACTAGTGTGGCCCATGACCGGAGGTGACGCGTGCGCGGAAAGGTGGTCGCCGGGATTCTGGTCCCGGCGCTCGTCGTCGGCGGCGCGGGCGCCTACGCCGTCGCGGACGCCTACGACGTCGTCCCTGGCTTCATCACCAACGAGCCGGTGCCCGTCGAGCCCGCGCCGTTCCGCACGGCCGCCGCCGTCACCCCCGCCCCCGTGCCCTCCTTCCCGGTGGGCGTCCTGAGCGCCGATGCGCCCGTCCCCTCCGCCTCCGTCGTCCAGCTGGCAGCGGAGCAGGTGCGCTCGGATGGCCGCACCGGCGACTCGACGAACGTGTCCGTGGTGGACGCCCTCACGGGTGACGTCTACGCGGACGTGGACGCGGCGGACGTGCAGGTGCCCGCCTCGACCACCAAGTTGCTGACCGCGGTCGGGGCGCTCGCGGCCCTGGGGCCCGACTACCGGATGACGACCTCGCTGGTGTGGGAGCCCAACTCGGGCGTGCTGACGATCGTGGCGGGCGGGGACATGTTGCTCGCCGCTGGCGCCGGGCACGCGGGTGCGGGGGAGGACGCGAACGGGTACGTCGGGATCGGGGACCTCGTGGCGGCCGCCCTGGAGTCGGCGGACTTCGCGCCCGGAGCGCCGGTGACCGTGGTGGTCGACGATTCGCGGTTCGAGGCGGACCCCATCAATCCCGAATGGCCGCAGTACGCCCTCGACCAGGGCTACATCGCGCCGGCCTCGGGCCTCGCGGTGGACATCGCCCGCATGACCGATGAGCACTACGCCCCGCGCTACCCCGACCCCTCCCTGGCCGCCGGGGACGTGCTCGTCGCCGCCCTCGAGGACGCGGGAGTCGACGTGGACGGGGAGGCCGAGCGCGCATCGGCCCCCACGAATGGGATCGAGGTGGCGGCCGTCGAGTCGGCGCCGCTCGCGGACGTGCTGTTCCTGCTGCTGCGGGACTCTGACAACACCATCGCGGAGATCGTGTCGCTCGTGAACGCGCTGGAGTCCGGGCGGGCGACCACGCCGGCCGGTGCGTCCGAGGCGACGCGTGCGGGGCTGTCCTCGATCGGGGCGCCCGTGTCCGGCCTGGTGCTGCTCGACGGCGCGGGCTTCTCCGAGAACAACCGGATCGCGCCCGCACACCTCACCGGCGCGCTCGTGGCGGCGCTGGCGTCCCCGGTGACCGCGGACGTCCTGGACCTGCTGCCCGTGGGCGGGCTCGAGGGGACGGTCGCGACGCGGTTCGAGGGCACCGACGCCGCCGGCGCGCTGCGCGCGAAGACCGGGTCGCTCACCGGCGTGACTGCGCTCGCGGGCACGGTGCAGACCGCGGACGGGCGGCTCTTGGCCTTCGCCGTGCTCGCCGACGGCATGCCCTACGGGCAGGCGGGACCGCGGGCAGCGATGGACGCGCTCGTCCAGACTTTGGCAGGATGTGGGTGTGAGGACTAGGACGCTGCGCACGCACGCTGTGGCGATGCCGTGACCGGTCCGCACCCCTCCGTCGCCGCCGTCCGCAACGCGGTCAGGCAGGCGCTGGATACCTGCGACATCGGGACCCGCGTGTGGGTCGCGTGCTCGGGTGGGCCGGACTCCTTGGCGCTCGC
Organism: Demequina sp. NBRC 110056; assembly: GCF_002090155.1. Classification (GTDB taxonomy): domain Bacteria; phylum Actinomycetota; class Actinomycetes; order Actinomycetales; family Demequinaceae; genus Demequina. The sequence continues at coordinate 387,551 of NZ_BBRM01000003.1, forward strand.
CGCGGCCACCGGCTACGTGGGCCGCAAGGAGGGCTACCTCACGGGAGCGATCATCGTCGACCACGGGCTCCAGGCCGGGTCCGCCGAGGTCGCCGAGCGCGCCGCCGCGGAGGTCCGCCGCGCGGGGATCCACACGGTGTTCATCGAGAGAGTGGTCGTCGGGCGCGAGGGCGGGCTCGAGGCAGCCGCGCGCAACGCCCGGTACATGGCGCTCAACAATCGCATCGACGCCGAGGGCGGGCTCAACCCGCACCTGCTCACCGGCCACACCATGGACGATCAGGCCGAGACCGTGCTGCTCGCGCTCGCCCGCGGGTCCGGCGCTCGCGCCCTGTCCGGCATCCCCGCGAGGCGAGGGCGTATCGTCCGCCCGCTGCTGTCGCTGCGGCGCAAGGACACCGTCGCCGCGTGCCAGGCGCTCGGCCTCGACCCGTGGCACGACCCCACGAACAACCACCCCGACGGACCCAAGCGCTCGCAGTTGCGCACCAAGGTGATGCCCGCGCTCGTCGACGTCCTCGGCCCCGGCGTGGTGTCGGGACTGGCGCGCTCGGCCGCGCTGCTCCAGGCCGACGCCGACGAGCTGGAGAGGCAGGCACGGTCGGCGATGGGCGCATCGGCCTCCACCGTGCGCGGCGAGGAGTGGCGCTGCGACATGCTCGCCGCGCTGCCCGACGCGATCCGCACCCGCATGATCAAGATGCTCGCCGAGAACCGCGGCGCGGGACCCCTCACCGCCGCGCACGTCACCTCCGTCGACCAGCTCATCACCGACTACCGAGGGCAGGGCGGCGTCGCCCTCCCCGGGGGCTACGAGGCCCGTCGGGAGTATGGAAGGCTGGTCATCGCCAAGCCCCACAAGTCCCGGTCCGAGGAGTAGCGCGTGGAAGCCCAGTTCGACATGGACGACTTCACCAAGGTGATCGTCAGCGAGAACGACATCTCCCGGAAGCTCGACGCGCTGTCCGAGCAGATTCGGTCCGACTACGAGGGCAAGGACCTGCTGCTCGTGGGCGTGCTCAAGGGCGCGGTCATGGTGATGGCGGACCTCGCGCGGCGCATGCCGCCCACCGTGCAGATGGACTGGATGGCGGTGTCCTCCTACGGCTCGGGCACCAAGTCCTCCGGCGTGGTGCGGATCCTCAAGGACCTCGACGCTGACCTGACCGGCCGCCACGTGCTGATCGTCGAGGACATCATCGACACTGGGATCACGCTGCACTGGCTGCTGGGCAACCTGCGCTCGCGCGGCGCCGCCTCCGTGGAGGTCGCGTCGCTGCTGCGCAAGCCCGACGCCGTGCAGGTCGACGTCCCCGTGAAGTACCTGGGCTTCGACATCCCCAACGAGTTCGTGGTGGGCTACGGGCTGGACTACGCGGAGTCGTACCGCACGCTGCCGTTCGTAGCGATCCTGAAGCCAAGCGTCTACGAGGACTAGGGCGGGCGCCGGCCGCCGGCCGCCCGTCGAGTCCTCCGCGACCGCCTCCTTCTCCGACAGTTTGAACCAAATCCGGCGGCACCTCTCGCGTGTCGACGGTCAAGGCGCCGCGACACGCCGCAACGTGCGATGCCTTTGGTTCAGACTGTCAGGAGCGTGAGGCGAGACCGGCGTCCCCAGGATCTCGATGTACGTCCCTCTCCCACGGCTGTGGGCCGGCCGCCTCGACGAGTGACGTAGGGCGCGCCACGGTCCGGTCATGGATCCCGTCAGAGCGTTGCAGAAGCGACGCGGCGTCGCCCGCTGGACTGAGCTCGAACGCGCAGGTGTCGCGCGCGGTACGTTGCTGGACGCCTGCCGCGTCGGCGCGATCGTGAGACCGCACCGTGGCGTGTTCGCTTTGCCGCTCACTCCTCGACCCACAGTTCTTGCCAGCGTCTTTCGTGGGGCGCTCTGTTGCCTCTCGTGGTGTGCGCGAGCCGGGCTCCCGGTCTATCCGCAGCCGCCGGAGGTTCACCTCGCTGTGCCGCAGCCCAGAGCCATGGGCATCGTGCGCAAACGTCCCGCGCAGGAGGTCGTTGTCCACCGAACGCCGCAGATGCCGACGACCGCGGCCCAGCAGATCGACCTCTCGGCACTGTGCTGCGGACCCCGTGAGCAATTGGCGCTCGTCGATGCCGCGCTCCGGGACGGCCTTATCAGTCGAGGCGACATCGCCGCATTCGTGTGCGGATGGACTCCGAGACGCACGTGGCTCGCCGCGATGGCGGATGCGCGGAGCGAGTCGCTGTCCGAGACCTGCGCCCGCGTGGAGCTCGTGGAGGCGGGCTTCACCGTGGTGCCTCAGTTCCAGCTGCGGGCGGTCGGCCGCGTCGACTTCTTGGTCGAGGGGTCGGTGGTCGTCGAGATCGACTCCGCGGCTCATCACTCGGGGGAAGACGCGAAGGCCCGCGACCGGGACCGCGACCGGGCGGCAACGACCCAGGGCTACGCGACGCTGCGTTACATGTTCCACGATGCTGTCGAGCGGCCAGAAGTGATCGTGGATGACGTGCACGCAACTCTGCTGCGCAGCGGGCTCCTGACGCCGACAGTTCGAACCAAATTAGCGGCGGCTGCACGCGTGTCTGGCTGGCGCGAGCTTCGCTAGACGGCGTGTCGCCTCCGATTTGGTTCAAACTGTCAGGAAGCGGCGGAGGCGAGGCGCGACCGGCCCGCTCCAACGCCGTGAGCGAAACCATTCCGGGCCGCACCAGCACTCGCGTAGGCTTCTGACCACCATGAAGAAGGTCCTCAATCTCCGCTTCATCATCCTGCTGGTCCTGTTCGCCGTGCTCATCGGCTGGCTGGTGCCGAGCCTGTTCTCGCCGCGCACCGAGCGGGTGGACACCTCGACCGGCCTCGAGATCCTCGACACGGGTCTGGTGGACAGCGCCAAGATCGTCGACGGAGACCAGCGCGTGCAACTGGGACTGAGCGAGGACTTCGCCGCCGACCTGCCCGAGGACGCCCCCGAGGAGTGGGCCGACCTGCCGGGCACCGTCGAGTTCTTCTACGTCGCGCCGCAGGGCGAGCAGATCGTCGACGCGATCGTCGACGCGGACCTCGACCAGGGCTACGACTCCGAGATCGCGCGCGGCTCGATCTGGAGCACCATCCTCTTCAGCTTCCTGCCGATCTTGCTGCTGGTGGGCCTGTTCTGGTTCCTCATGTCGAGCATGCAGGGCGGCGGCGGTCGCCTCATGAGCTTCGGCAAGTCCAAGGCGTCGATGGTGACGCCCGACACCCCGACGGTGAAGTTCGAGGACGTCGCCGGCGTCGACGAGGCCGTCGAGGAGCTCAAGGAGATCGAGGAGTTCCTCGAGAGCCCCGCGAAGTTCCAGGCCGTGGGCGCCAAGATCCCCAAGGGCGTGCTGCTGTACGGCCCTCCCGGCACCGGCAAGACGCTGCTGGCCCGCGCCGTCGCGGGCGAGGCCGGCGTGCCGTTCTTCCACATCTCCGGATCCGACTTCGTCGAGATGTTCGTCGGTGTGGGCGCGAGCCGCGTCCGTGACCTCTTCGAGCAGGCGAAGAAGAACGCCCCGGCGATCATCTTCGTCGACGAGATCGACGCCGTCGGCCGCCACCGCGGCGCCGGCATGGGCGGCGGCCACGACGAGCGCGAGCAGACGCTCAACCAGATGCTCGTCGAGATGGACGGCTTCGACGCCACCACCAACGTCATCATGATCGCGGCCACCAACCGGCCCGACATCCTCGACCCCGCGCTGCTGCGCCCGGGCCGCTTCGACCGCCAGGTGGGCGTCGAGGCCCCTGACCTCAAGGGCCGCCGCAAGGTGCTCGAGGTCCACGCCAAGGGCAAGCCCATCTCGCCCGAGGTCGACCTCGAGGCCATGGCGCGCCGCACCCCCGGCTTCACGGGCGCTGACCTCGCGAACGTCCTCAACGAGGCGGCGCTGCTCACGGCTCGCAAGGACCAGCAGCTGATCGGGCCGCGCGAGGTGGACGAGGCGATCGACCGCGTCATCGCCGGCCCGCAGAAGCGCACCCGCGTGATGAACGACCACGACAAGTCGGTGACCGCGTACCACGAGGGCGGCCACGCGCTCGTGGCGGCGGCGATGAACCACACCGACCCCGTCACGAAGGTCACGATCCTTCCCCGCGGCCGCGCCCTGGGCTACACGATGGTGATGCCGCAGGAGGACCGCTACTCGAAGACCCGCAACCAGCTGCTCGACAACCTCGCGTACGCGATGGGCGGCCGCGTCGCGGAGGAGCTCGTGTTCGGCGACCCGTCGACCGGCGCGAGCAACGACATCCAGCAGGCCACCGAGATCGCCAAGCAGATGGTCACCGAGTACGGCATGTCCACGGACGTCGGCTCGGTGCGCCTCGCGGGCAGCTCGGGCGAGGTCTTCCTGGGCCGCGACATGGGCCACGGCCGCGACTACTCCGAGGCCAAGGCCGCGACCGTCGACCACGAGATCCGCGAGCTCATGGACAACGCGATGGCGGAGGCCACCAAGGCGCTCCAGGCCAACCGCGGCGTCCTCGATCGCCTCGCCGAGGAGCTCCTCGAGAAGGAGACCCTGGGCGAGAACGAGCTCGCCGAGATCTTCGCCGACGTCAAGAAGGTCGCCAAGCGCAAGCACTGGATCAGCGGCGACTGGGCGCCCAAGACCGCGCCGCGCAAGAAGCCCGTCACGGCCCCGCCGCCGCCCAAGGAGGAGCCGGTCGACGCGGTCGTCTCCGAGGCGACCGACGCCAGCAGCGCCGATGCGCCCGCCGGGCTGGCATCGGACGTCGCCGATGCGCCGCATCAGTCGGGCGCGGACGACGCGACCGACCAGCAGCGCCCCGAGTAGCGTGGACGCATGAGCGGCCACGACGAGGAGCGCAACGGCGCGCCGGGCTCTGGGAGCCCGGCCGATCCGGGTCAGTCCGAGCCGGGCCACGAGCAGCCGGGCTGGGAGGGGCGCGAGCCCGCGGACTCTCGGGATGATGCGGACGAGACCTCGGACGGCGGGGACGTGTTCGACGACCTGCGCCTCGACGGCGCGGGCCTCGAGAGCCCGCCCCCCGTGGTCCCGGCGATGGAGGTGCCTGGCGGTGCCCACAGCCAGGCGTCCCCCAGCCAGTCGTCTCACGGCCCCGTCGACGACGAGCCCGTACGCCCGGCAGGTCAGGCGGGCGTCGACCACGCGCGAGCCGAGGCCGCGGTCCGCGAGCTGCTGCTCGCGATCGGCGAGGACCCCGACCGCGACGGGCTGAAGGACACCCCGGGCCGCGTCGCACGCGCCTACGAGGAGTTCTTCGCCGGTCTGTCGCAGGACCCGGGCGAGATCCTCAGCACGGTCTTCGAGCTGGGCCACGAGGAGATGATCCTCGTCAAGGACATCGAGCTGTACTCGATGTGCGAGCACCACCTGGTGCCGTTCCACGGCGTTGCCCACGTGGGCTACATCCCGGGGGAGGACGGCCGCATCACCGGACTGAGCAAGTTGGCTCGCTTGGTTGAGGTCTACGCCCGTCGGCCGCAGGTGCAGGAGCGCCTCACGACCCAGGTCGCCGACGCGCTCGTGAAGCACCTGGGTGCTCGCGGCGTGATCGTCGTGGTCGAGGCGGAGCACCTGTGCATGTCGATGCGCGGCATCCGCAAGCCGGGCTCGCGCACCGTCACCAGCGCCGTGCGCGGCGTCATGCGCGACGGCGCCACGCGCGCGGAGGCGATGAGCCTCATCGTGGGGCGCTGAGCCGCATGCCGTCGCTGCCCGTCCAGGGCCGCACCCTCGTCATGGGCATCCTCAACGTGACGCCGGACAGCTTCAGCGACGGCGGTCGCTGGGACAGCGCCGATGCGGCCATCGCCCGCGGCCTCGAGCTCGCCCGCGAGGGCGCGGACATCGTCGACGTGGGCGGCGAGTCCACCCGCCCCGGCGCCGCCCGCGTCGAGCCCGGCGAGGAGGTCACCCGGGTCCTGCCCGTGGTCGAGGCGCTCGCCGCCGAGGGCGTGCCCGTGAGCATCGACACCATGCGCGCCCGCACCGCTCGCGCCGCCGTCGACGCGGGCGCATGCCTGGTCAACGACGTGTCCGGCGGCCTCGCCGACCCGGACATGGGCCGCATCGTCGCGGAGCTCGAGTGCGACTACGTCGCGATGCACTGGCGCGCCCACTCCACGCAGATGGACGACCTCGACGTCTACGCCGACGTCGTGGGTGAGGTGGGTACGGAGCTCAGCGAGCGCATCGGCGCCCTGACCGCGGCAGGGGTCGACCCGGCCCGGATCATCCTCGACCCCGGCCTGGGCTTCGCCAAGGTCGCCGACTCCAACTGGCCGCTGCTCGCCCGGATGGGCGAGTGGTCGGGAGGAGCGCGCGTGCTCGTCGGCGCGAGCCGCAAGCGCTTCCTGGGCGCCGCGATCGCTCGCGACGGGATCGACGCCTCTGACCCCAGCGTGCGCGAGCACGCCACGACGGCCGTGACGACGCTCGCGGCCCACCACGGCGCCTGGGCCGTGCGGGTGCACGACGCCCGCGCCGCCCGCGACGCCATCGCCGTCGCGTCTGCTTGGCAGAACGCCACTTCCACGCCAGAGTGAGGACATGACTGTGCACATGCGCCCGTACGTCAAGGACGGCATCGAGCTGGACCAGATCGCGGTCGAGGGCATCCGGGTCACCGGGTTCCACGGCGTCAACGCGAACGAGCGCGAGGGAGGACAGCTCTTCTACGCGGACGTGGTCGCGCACGTCTCGACTCGCGCTGCCGGCGACGGCGACGACCTGACGAAGACCGTCAACTACTCGGACCTCGCCGACCGCGCCGCGGAGGTGCTCGCCGGGTCGCCGTTCAAGCTCATCGAGGCCGTCGCCGCGCACATCGCGCGCGAGCTGCTCGAGTTCGACGGGGTGCACTGCGTCGACGTCACCGTCCACAAGCCCCAGGCGCCGCTGCACGTCGAGTTCAAGGACGTGACCGTCACCATCCGTCGCGACACGAAGAGCGGCGGTCTGTGGGCGGACAAGCGCATCGGCTCGTCGGCGGGCTTCCCCGACGACCCCAACTCGCCCGAAGGCTCGCACCCTCCCCGCGACCTCATGGACGTGCGCCCCGCGCAGCCGGTCCGCGCGCTCATCGCGATGGGCGGCAACCTCGGCGAGGTGGAGCCCACGTTCCGCGAGGCGCTCAACGAGATCCACCGCGTCAGCGGCGTGACGATCCTGTCGGTCGCGCCCCTGGTCCGCTCCGTGCCCGAGGGCGGCGCCTCACAGCCCGACTACCTCAACACCGTGGTGCGCGTCGAGACGGCGCTCGCCCCGCGCGAGCTGCTCGCCGCCCTGCACGGCATCGAGATGGTGCACGGCCGCGACCGCACCGTGCCCGGCTCGGCGCGCACGCTCGACCTCGACCTCGTCCAGTTCGACGGCGTGCAGGGCGAGACCGAGGACCTGGTCCTGCCCCACCCGCGCGCCCACCAGCGCGGTTTCGTGGTGCTGCCGTGGGTCGCCATGGAGCGCGACGCGGTGCTCGAGCCGCACGGCTCCGTCGCCGACCTCGCGCGCGCCGCGCAGTTCGACGGCGTGACGCTCGTCAGCGCCGAGTGGCCCCGCGTGCCCGCGCCCGAGGCGCTCGCCCACACCGGCGAGCAGGCGCAGGCGCCTACCGCGCCCGTGACCGGCGCGACCCCGGTGGCCGCCAGCCCCGTCGCGGCCGCGTCCGTCCCCGCGTCGGCGCCCGCGCCCGTCGAGACGCCGGCGTCGGCAGTGTCCGAGCCGTCTCCGATCCCTGACGCCGATGCGCTCGCCGGAGAGACTGGCCCCGCCTCACCCGAGCAGGTGGCGCCGGACACCGTCGTGCCGACCTACGAGACCGAGCCCTCCGTCCCGTCGTCGTTGCCCGCGACCGAGGCTCCGCAAGACGCGCTGTCGCAGCCGAGCGTGGCTCCCGTGACCGACAGCCAGCCCGTGTCGCCGTACGCGCCCGCGTCCCAGCCCAGCGTCGCGCCCGCCTCGGACGTGCCGCCCGTGTCGCCGTACGCGGCACCGTCGACTCCGCCGGCGCAGGAGTCGGCAGCCCCCGCCCGCCCCACCTTCCAGCCCTCCGCGCCCGAGTCGCCCACCCCGCCCTCGTCTGCGCCCGAGGCGACGGCCGGTGAGCCGGCGACCAGCGCATCGGCTCCGGCGGCCGACCCGAACGATCCGCTCGCCCCCTTCGAGACGCCTTCCGCGTCGAGCGCCCCCGCGGCGCCGCAGTGGGCGCCCGTGACGGACACGCAGCCGCAGGGCACGCCGGGCGTCCCGACGCGCACGTCCTTCGGGGTCGCGCGGCAGACCCCGCCGCCCAGCTCCGAGAGCGCCGACCCCACCCCGTAGCCGTGCAGCACCTCACCTGGCAGCGACTCGCCGCCGTCGGGCTGGCGGCGCTCGCGCTCGCGTGGATCCTCACGGACCAGATCGAGCGCGGTGGCGCGACGCCCCTCGCGGTGCCGTGGACCTTCGACGTCGTGTGCGTGGCCGCCGGCGTGCTCGCGCTGTGGCTCGGCTGGCAGGTCCGCCAGTACCTCGCGGGCAAGAAGCCCGAGCTCGACGGGCTGCGCGCCGCCCGCACCGTGGTCTACGCGCAGGCGAGCGCCTACGTGGGTGCCATCATCGCGGGCGCGTGCGGCGGGTACGCGCTCGGCCTGCTCGACGGGTGGAGCCACGGGCCGCGGCGCGAGGTGATCATCTCGGCGCTCATCGCGGCGGCCTGCGCGCTCGCGATGATGGTCGCCGGGATCATCGCCGAGCGCTGGTGCCGCCACGGGGGCGACGACGAGCTCGAGCAGACGGACGCCCAGCCGGCCTGATCGAGCCCGCGGAACCCAGCCCGCGCACTGGCCCTCCTCCTGACAGTTTGAACCAAACTGCGGCGCGACACCCCGGTGCGTGACGCGTGAGCCGGGATGCACCGGGGTGTCGTCGCCTCGATTGGTTCAAACTGTCAGGGAAGCGGAGGCAGAGGCAGTAGGGGGAGCCCCGCGCCCGGGCCCCTCGCGCCGCCTGGCAGACTGGGCGCATGACGCTGTTCGAGCCCGATGCCGCCGACTGGCAGTACGTGTCCCGCAAGCTGATCCCCGCGCGCATCATCACGCTGTGGCTGTGGATCGCGATCCCGCTGCTCGCCAGCGTCGTGCTGGGCATCCTCGCGAGCGCGTGGGTCTTCACCGCCGCGGGCGTGGCGCTCATCGTCGGCCTGTGGGGCAGCTGGCTCGTCTACCGCCAGGTCACCGCGCACGCCTGGGTCGAGCGCGAGGACGACCTGGTCGTGAAGAAGGGCCGCATGTGGCGCACCGTCACGGTCGTGCCTTACGGCCGCATGCAGTACGTCGAGGTCCAGGCCGGGCCCATCGCCCGCGCGTTCGGCATCGCCAACGTCCAGCTGCACACCGCGTCCCCCGGCACCGACGCCGCGATCGCCGGCGTGCCCGAGTCCGAGGCCGCCCGCCTGCGCGACCGCCTCACCAGCCGCGGCGAGGCCCAGCTGGCCGGTCTGTGAGCCCCGCGTGAACGACCCGATCCCCGTCATCCCCGCGCGCGGCCCGCAGGTGCTCTACCGCGCGCCGCGCGAGTGGTCGCGCATGCATCCCGTCTCGCCGCTGCTGGGCGGCTGGGCCGTCATGGCCGTGGCGCTGACCATCGCCGCGTACAACATCGCCCCCAGCTGGACGGGCGTCGATCCCGGCGTACAGGAGATCGCCCACGTGGTGACGCGGTCCATCCTGTGGTTCATCGCCGGCGTGCTGGTGATCATGGCGCTGACGGTCGGGTTCGGCTACCTCCAGTGGCGCGTCAACGAGTTCCGCCTCAGCGACGACGCGATCCAGCAGCGCAAGGGCATCCTCGTCAAGCAGCTCAAGCAGGCGCGCCTCGACCGCCTCCAGGCCGTGGATGTCGTCCAGCCGCTGCTCGCGCGCATCTTCGGCTTCGCGGCGCTCAAGATCGAGGTCGCCGGCGGCGAGGGCTCGGGCATCGTCCTGCAGTTCCTGCGCCTGGGCGAGGCCGAGGCCATCCGCAACGAGCTGCTCGTCCTCGCGGCCGGCGTCAAGCGCGCCAAGGCCGAGGGCGCCGACGCCTCCCTTGAGGCCGTCACCTCCCGCATCGCCGATGCGCGTGCTGGCACCCCCGTCCAGGGCGCCGATGCGCTGGTCGAGGAGGACCCCGCGGAGCCTTCCGCTCCTGCCGCGGCCTACGCGACGTCGGGGTCGCTGCGCGACCTCGCGGGCATGCCCGCGGGCGTGGCGGAGGTGAGCGAGTCCGCCGAGCGGCGGATGTACGAGGTGCCGCTGCCGCGGCTCATCGCGTCGATCCTGCTGTCGTGGGCGACCGTGTGGCTGGTGCTGGTGCCGGTGCTCCTCGCCGTGGGGATCATCATCTTCGGCCGCGTGGTGCAGGACTTCGTGTTCGCGGCCGCGGGCGGATCGCTCGTCGCGATGCTTCCCCTGCTGTTCGGAATCCTCGGCTACTTCTGGTCGCGGCTGTCCGGCGGCTTCGGGTTCACCGCGGCGATCTCCGAGGACGGCATCCGGCTCAAGCACGGCCTCACCGAGACGCGCCGCCAGACCGTGCCTCCGGGCCGCGTGCAGGCGATCCGCTTCGAGCAGTCGTTGCTGTGGCGCGGCAAGGACTGGTGGCGGGTCACCATCAACGTGGCCGGCTACCAGGACAACGCCGAGCAGGTCTCGACGCTGCTGCCCGTCGGCACGCGCCAGGATGCGCTGACCGCGCTGTGGCTCGTGCTGCCCGACCTGGGCGACCCGGACCCGGCCGGCACGGTGTCGCTTGCGCTGTCCGGGGCCGGCGACGAGGGCGGCTTCACGCCGGTGCCCGCCCGCGCGCGCATCTTCGACCCGATCCAGTGGCGCCAGCGCGGCGTCCGCGCCACCGACCGCGCGCTGCTGATCCGCCGCGGCCGCCTGGTGCGCGAGGTGTTCGTCGTGCCGCACGAGCGCACGCAGTCGCTCGGCCTGTCGCAGGGCCCGTGGCAGAAGCGCCGGGGCCTCGCGACGTTCACCGTCCACTCGACCAACGGCCCGGTCAAGCCCGTCGCCGAGCACCTGGACGTCGACGACGCCCGCGCGCTGCTCGAGGCGCAGGGCCGTCGTGCAGCCGAGGGGCGCCGCCACCAGACGCCCGAGCAGTGGATGAGCGCCGTCGGCATCAGCGACGCGGGCACCGCCGACGGCGGCACGGCGAGCGCTGGCGCGTCCCCCGGCACCGACGGAGGCCCGCGCGACGCGGCGGTTCCCGGTGCTGGTGACGACGTCGTGACCGGTGTGGGCCAGGCGCGTCCCCCTGAGGGCGACCCCGGCGCGCCCCGCGAGGGCTCGGCGTGACCGCGCCGGGGAGGCTGAAGGTCGGCGTCGTGGGCGCTGGCCGGGTGGGCGCGGTCCTCGGCGCCGCGCTCGCGCGCGCCGGACACCAGGTGGTGGCCGCATCGGGCATCTCCGAGGAGTCCCGCACGCGCATCGACGCCCTGCTGCCCGATGCTGCCCACGAGGAGCCCGAGGCCGTCGTCCGTGCCGCCGAGCTGGTGCTGCTGACCGTCCCCGACGACTCGATCGCGGCGGTCGCCGCCGGACTGCGCTCGCTGGACGCGTGGCGCCCCGGGCAGATCGTCGTGCACGCGTCCGGCCGCTACGGCACGGAGGCGCTCGCGGACGCCGCGGGAGCGGGCGCGCTGGTGCTCGCGATCCACCCGGCCATGACCTTCACCGGTACGTCGATCGACCTCGCGCGCCTCGCGGACGCGACCTTCGCGGTCTCCGCCGCGGGTCCCGTCCTCCCCATCGCCCAGGCGCTCGTCGTCGAGATGGGCGGCGAGCCGCTCGTCATCGCCGACGCCGACCGGCCCGCGTACCACGCGGCGCTCGTGCACGGCGCGAACCATGTGGTGACCGCGGTGACGCAGGCGGCGGCCGCCCTCGCGCGCATCGGCGTGGACGAGCCCGGCAAGGTGCTCGGCCCGCTCGTGCACGCCTCCGTCGAGGGCGCGGTGCGGGACGCGCCCGGTGCGGTGTCGACGCTCACCGGGCCGGTCGTCCGCGGCGACGCCGGCACCATCGCGGCCCATCTCGCGGCGCTCGAGGGCCAGCCCGAGACCCTCCACGCCTATCGCGCGATGGCTCGTGCGACCGCGGACCTCGCGCTGTCCGGCGGCCGCATCGGCCCCGCGGCGTACGCCGACATCATCGCGACCCTCGGCGTCGACGATTGGCGGGTGGAGCCGTGATCCTCGCGAGCACCGCCGCGGAGCTGCCCACCCGCGAGCCCGGCACGCGGCGCGCCGTCGTCATGACGATGGGCGCTCTGCACGAGGGCCACCTCGCGCTCGTGCGCCGCGCCCGCGAGATCGCCGACCAAGTCGTCGTGACGATCTTCGTCAACCCCCTGCAGTTCAACGAGGCCGCGGACCTCGAACGCTACCCGCGGACCCTCGAGGCCGACTGCGCGCTCCTCGAGCCGCTCGGCGTGGACGCGGTGTTCGCCCCCAGCGTCGACGAGATGTACCCGGGCGGATCGCCCACGGTGACCGTGAGCGCCGGTGCCATCGGCGGGGTGCTCGAGGGTGCTCACCGGCCGGGTCACTTCGACGGCGTCCTCACGGTGGTGCTCAAGCTCCTGCACCTCACGGACCCCGACGTCGCGCTATTCGGCGCGAAGGACGCGCAGCAGGTCATCGCGGTCCGCGCGATGGTCCGCGATCTCGCCGTGCCCGTCCGGATCGAGGCGGTCGACACGGTCCGCGACCCCGACGGCCTTGCTCTGTCCTCGCGCAACGTCCACCTGTCCGAGCGCGAGCGCGCAGAGGCGCTGATCCTGTCCCGCGCGCTGTTCGCCGCCGCCGGGGCCGCACGGAATGGCTCCGCCGCACCGGACGTTGTCGCGACGGGGCGAGCGGTGCTCGCCCAGCGGCCACCCGCATCGGCCGTGCGCGTCGACTACCTTGAGGCGATCGACCCTCGGACGGCGATGGCCGTCGAGGCCGACCATCGCGGCGACGCGGTGATCGCCGTGGCCGCGCGGGTGGGCGCGACGCGCCTCATCGACAACGTGACCGTGACGCTAGGGGAGAAGAAGTGACCAGCCTGCAGCGGCCCATGATGATCTCGAAGATCCACCGCGCCACGGTGACCCAGGCGGACCTGCACTACGTCGGCTCGATCACGATCGACGCGACCCTGCTCGAGCACGCGGACATCCTGCCCGGCCAGCAGGTCGACGTCGTGGACGTCTCCAACGGCGCGCGCCTCACGACCTACGCCATCCCCGGCGAGCCCGGCAGCGGCCAGATCTGCATCAACGGCGCCGCCGCCCACCTCGTGAACCCCGGCGACCTCGTGATCATCATCGGCTACGGCATGCTCGCCGACGCCGAGGCTCGCACCTTCGAGCCGCACGTCGTCTTCGTCGACGGCGACAACCGGATCATCCAGGAGTGCGACGACCCGGGCTCGGTGCCGGACGGCTACGGGCTCGAGCGGTCCGGCGTGCCGGTGCACGAGTTCCACGAGAGCGGCTGGGCGGCCTTCCGCCGCTGACCCGGCCTCCTCCGCCGCCCGACATTTCCGAACATCTCCACCGCGACGCGCGGGTGCAACAGCGTCTGCGGCGCCGCTCGCCCGGCGTGTCGAGCGCCGGATGTTCGGAACTGTCGCAGGCGCTCCACGGGGATTCTCGCGTGCCGCTCAACACACGGCCGTCGCTGGTGGGCCTCTCGTGAGCCATGGGGCTCCCCATGCGCCCCCTCGTTCACATGGGTCCCAGCTGTGTGTTGAGCGGTACGGCAGCGCGCATCGGCGCTTCGAAACTCATGTCGAGATGTGAACGCGCCCAACGCCCCGTCCCCGTTTGAAACCCAGTTTCGAGCCGGCTGACACCCTCGAAAACGGACCCGATGGGACCGCGCCCAGTATCGAAAACGCCCGCAGCGGTTGCTTTCGAAAACGATATCGGTAACGTTTTCGAGCAGTGGGGCACTGCGGCCCGAATGTCGCAGCGCCATCGCAACGAAGCGCCACGACAGGGAGTCATCGATGAAGCTGCGCACCCGTGGGGCGGCACTTGCCGCCTCGTTCACCCTCCTCGCCACCGCGGGCCTCGTGAGCGTCGCGCCAGCGGCGACGGCCGCACCGGAGACCGTCTCGGACGTCGACTTCTCCGATGGCCTCGGCACGTGGGGGCCCAACGGCGACTCCACCGCGACCGTCGTCGAAGGAGCGGACCCGTACCTCGCGATCACGAACCGGGTGAACGACTACGACGGCATCCGGACCGACGCGGGCCTGCTCGAGGAGGGCGTCGAGTACACCGCCTCGCTGCAGCTGAGGCTCGCCGCGGACGCGCCGGTGGACTCCGCGGACATGCGCCTCATCGGCCGCGACAGCGGCTACGACTGGATCGGCAACACCACGGTCACCAAGGAGTGGACCACCGTGCAGGGCACGTGGACGCCGGATGCTGCCGACCCGTTCCTCTACATCGGCACCGCGAACGTCACCGTCGACGACGTCGCCACGCCCTACGGATACGACGTCGACACCATCCTCATCACGCGCGAGGGCGCGCCCGAGGAGCCCGGCGCCTGCGAGGCTCTCGAGTCGGTCGACTTCGAGGGTGACTCGTTCGCCCCGTGGCAGGCGAACAACGCGACCGTCACGATCGTGGAGGACTCCGCGGACGCGGCGAACCACGTGGGCGCCGTGACGGGTCGGACTGACACGTGGCAGGGCATCCAGTCGGCGGTGGGCGCGTACGAGGAGGGCGTGGAGTATGCCTTCGAGGCGAAGGTGCGTCTGAGCGCCGATGCGGGGGTCAGGTTCATCGCGAACGAGCCTGGGGCGTCGAACGAGTACGTCTGGGTCGGCAACACCGACAGCGTCACCGCGGGGGAGTGGGTGACCATCGCGGGCACCCACACCTTCGGCGAGGCCGCGTCCGGCGCCAAGGTCTCGATCGAGGTCACGACCGTTCAGGACTACGAGGTCGACGACATCGTCGTGACCCCGACCGACTGCGGACCCGCCGAGCCCGAGGAGTGCGAGGCCCTGGAGTCGGTCGACTTCGAGGGCGGCTCGTTCGCGCCGTGGCAGGCGAACAATGCGACCGTCACGATCGTGGAGGACTCTGCGGATGCGGCGAACCACGTCGGTGCGGTGACGGGTCGGACTGACACGTGGCAGGGCATCCAGTCCGCGGTGGGCGCGTATGAGGAGGGCGTCGAGTATGCCTTCGAGGCGAAGGTGCGTCTGAGCGCCGATGCGGGCGTCAGGTTCATCGCGAACGAGCCCGGGGCGTCGAACGAGTACGTCTGGGTGGGCAACACCGAGAATGTCACCGCGGGGGAGTGGGTGACCATCGCGGGCACCCACACCTTCGGCGAGGGCGCGTCGGGCGCCAAGGTCTCGATCGAGGTCACCACGCCGCAGGACTACGAGGTCGACGACATCGTCGTGACCCCGACCGACTGCGACGGCGGTGGCGGCGGCACCGACGGCCCGCCGCCGGGCACCGTCCTGCTCGAGACCAGCTTCGAGGACGGACTCGACGGCTGGTTCGCCCGCCAGGGCGGCGACACCGACCACACCGTCGGCGTCACCACCGCGTACGCCCAGGACGGCGCGCAGTCCGCGGCCGTGACCGGCCGCGACCACCAGGGCGACGGCCTCGCGATCAACGTCACCGGGATCCTGACGCCCGGCGCGACCGTCGAGCTCACCGCCTGGGTGCGAATGGGCGAGGGCCAGCCGGCGGGGCCGATCTGGTTGACGCTGCAGCGCACCAACGGCTCGTCGAACTCCTACGACACCCTGGGCCAGTTCACGGGCATCACCAACTCCGGCTGGACGCAGGTGACGGCGAGCTTCACTCCCGCGAGCTTCGACGACGGCGTGCTGTACTTCGAGACCGCCTACGACTCGGGCAACCCGGGCAACACCTCGGACTTCTACGTCGACGACGTGAGCGTCTCCGTGCCCGACGCGGTGGACATCCAGGACCTCACGCCCATCAAGGACACCGTGTCCTTCCCGGCGGGCGTCGCGATCGACAGCCGCGAGACCTCGGGGCCGGGAGCTGAGCTGCTGCTCAAGCACTTCGGCCAGGTCACCCCGGAGAACCACATGAAGCCCGAGGCCTGGTACGACGCCGAAGGCACGTTCACCCCGCACCCCGACGCGATCGCGATCATGGACTTCGCGCAGGAGCACGACCTCGCGGTCTACGGGCACGTGCTCGTGTGGCACAGCCAGACCCCGGCGTGGTTCTTCGAGGACGAGGCCGGCGCACCGCTCACCACGAGCGCGGCGGACCAGCAGGTGCTGCGCGACCGCATGCGAGCGCACATCTTCGCGATCGCCGAGTACCTGTCCGACGAGTACGGCCTGTTCGGCTCGGAGACGAACCCGCTCAACGCGTGGGACGTCGTCAACGAGGTCATCTCCGACTCGGGCGAGTTCACTGACGGCATGCGCCGCTCCGAGTGGTACCGGATCCTCGGCGAGGAGTTCGTGGACCTCGCGTTCGCCTACGCGGACGAGGCGTTCAACGACGTCTACGCCGCTCCCGGCACGGCCCGCCCGGTGGCGCTGTTCATCAACGACTACAACACCGAGCAGTCCGGCAAGCGCGCCCGCTACATGGGTCTCATCGAGCGCCTCATCGACCGCGGCGCCCCGCTCGACGGTGTGGGACACCAGTTCCACCTCAACCTGTCCTTCCCGGTCGAGGAGCTGGGCGCCACGCTCGACACGTTCGCGCCGCTGGGCCTGCACCAGGCGGTGACCGAGCTCGACGTGACGACCGGCACGCCCGAGTCCGACGCGAAGTTCATCGACCAGGGCTACTACTACGAGCGCGCGTTCGAGATCTTCCGCGAGCACGCCGACCAGATGTGGTCCGCGACGGTGTGGGGCCTCATCGACTCCCGCTCGTGGCGCGACTCGAGCGGCGGTCCGCTCGTCTTCGACGACGCCTACCAGGCCAAGCCGGCCTACTACGGCATCGTCGGCGGCGACCTGCCGGCGCCGCTGCGCTCGGCGAACTCCTTCCAGGGTGACGTGCCCCTCGAGGGCGGGAGCGCATCGGCCGTCTGGGACCGCCTGCCGCTGCTGCCCGCGGGCGCCGACGGAACGTTCCAGACGCGCTGGACGAGCGACCACCTCAGCGTGCTCGTCCGCGTCCAGGACGCCGATGCGGGCGCTGGAGACGGCGTCGAGCTGCACCTGGGCTCGCAGGAGTACGTGGTGGGCAGGGACGGCTCGGGGTTCGCCGATGCGGTCGTCACCGAGCGCTCGGGCGGCTACGACGTCGTGGCTCACCTGCCTCTCGACGGCGCGGCCGAGGGTGACGCTCTGCAGCTCGACGTCCGCACTGTCTCGGGCGGCGAGTCCGACGGGTGGAACGCCGAGGGAGTGCTCGGCACGCTCACCCTCGTCGAGCCGCTGTCCTTCGTGGAGACGGTCGAGGCCGAGGACGCGCCCGTCATCGACGGCGCGATCGACGCGGGCTGGGCGGACGCGGAGGCGGTCACGACCGACAAGGAGGTGTCCGGCACCGGCGGTGCGATCGGCACCTTCCGCACCCTGTGGAAGGGGCAGACCCTCTACGTCCTGGGCGAGGTCGCCGATCCCGTGATCGACACCACCGGGTCCGACCCGTGGACCCAGGACTCGGTCGAGATCTACGTCGACGCGGGCAACGCCAAGAACGGCTCGTACCGGTACGACGACACCCAGATCCGGATCAGCGCCGACGGCGTCGTGTCGTTCGGCACCGGCGACGAGACCTTCCAGGCCAACAGGCTCGAGTCGGCCGTCCAGGTGGTCGATGGCGGGTACGTGGTCGAGGCGGCGATCGGGCTGTTGGAATACGGCGGCCTCGGCTCGTTCCAGGGCCTGGACGTCCAGGTCAACGACGCCGCCGACGGCGCGCGCCAGACCATCCGCAACTGGGCCGACCCGACCGGTGCCGGCTACCAGTCGACCGCCCGGTGGGGCGTCACCGAGCTGGTCGCCGCCGACGATGCTGGCAACGGCAACGGCAACGGCAACGGCAACGGCAACGGGAACGGGAACGGCAACGGTGGCGGGAACGGCAACGGCAATGGGAACGGGAACGGCAACGGCGGCGGGAACGGGAACGGGAACGGCAACGGGAACGGTGGCGGGAACGGGAACGGCAACGGTGGCGGGAACGGGAACGGTCCCAAGTCTGAGTCCGAGGTCCGCGGCGCGCCCAACGGCGGCGTGGGTGTCCCGTCGTCCGCGCGGGCGGGGGAGACCATCACCATCCGACTCGGCGCCGACCACGCTGGCGAGGAGACCGACGCGTACCTGTACTCCGAGCCCACGCTCATCGGCTCGCCGATCGCGAACGCCGCGGGCGACATCCGCGTGACCATCCCGGCGGACACGCCCCCGGGATCGCACACCCTCGCGGTGTACGCGGCCGACGGCGCGCTGATCGGCTGGGCGGCGATCGAGATCCTGCCGGCCGCCGCCCTGTCGGCGACGGGAGCGGACGGCTATCTGCCGTTCGTCGCGGCGGCGATGCTGCTGCTCGCGCTCGGCGCGGCGGCGGTCGGACGCGCACGGACCAGGGAGGCCACCACGAACCGCTAGACGAGGGAGACGGCCGGCGGCGCGATCCGGTGCGGGCTCACCGCGCATCGGGCCCCCGGACCGCGACACGGAGCCTGGGGCGACCGCGCACAAGGGAGCGGACGCCAGGGCACAGGCTCCGCCGGCCGTCTCTCCGGCACCGACGCCCCCGTCGGGTGCCACCGCGGCCCCGGCGCACGTGGCGCGCCGGGGCCGCGCCGCGCATCGCCCCTCCTGCACCACCCGGCCACGCTCCCGCTCCCGTTGCGCGCCCGACTCGGCCTGCAGGGCCCCCGCCGTACGCGACCCCTCCCGACAGTTTCGAACATCGCCACCGGGGCGCGCCGGTGCAACTGCTTCTGCAGCGCCTCGCCCCCGGCGTGTCGCGCGCCAGGCGTTCGGAACTGTCGGGGGTGAGAGATATCGGCGCGCGCCGCTAGGTTGAGGCCATGATCCGTTACGTCCGCCACCTCGCTGCGCCCGCGCCCGGATGGACCATCGACGCCGACGTCATCGTGGTCGGCTCGGGCATCGCTGGGCTGACCGCGGCCCTCGAGCTGCGTGCCAAGGTCGACCGCGTGCTGGTCGTGACCAAGGGCGCGCTGAGCTCGGGCTCCACGGTCTGGGCCCAGGGCGGCATCGCCGCCGCGCTGCACCCCGAGGACACCCCCGAGGAGCACCTCCAGGACACCCTCATCGCGGGCGCCGGGCTGTGCTCGGAGCAGGCCGTGCGTGCCCTCGTCACGGAGGGGCCCGACCGGGTGCGCGAGCTCGTCGCCCGCGGGGCCAACTTCGACACCGACGCGGACGGCGGCATCACCCTCACGCGCGAGGGCGGCCACCACCGCGACCGCATCGCGCACGCTGGCGGCGACGCGACCGGCGCGGAGATCTCACGAGCACTCGTCGCGCAGCTCGAGGCGATCAAGAACGACCCCGGCATCGAGGTCGTCGAGAACGCGATGGTCGTGGACCTGCTGACCGCCGCGCCCGACGCGGACGGTCGCCCCGGGCCGGTGTGCGGGGTGACGCTGCACATCATCGGCGAGGGCAGCCGCGACGGCGTGGGCGCTGCGCTCGCGAAGTCGGTCATCATGGCGACCGGCGGCATCGGGCAGGTGTTCCGCTCGTCCACCAACCCCGCCTCGGCCACGGGCGACGGCCTGGCCGCGGCGCTGCGCGCCGGCGCCGCCGTCGCGGACATCGAGTTCGTCCAGTTCCACCCCACCGTCCTGTGGCAGGGCTCGGCCGCTCGCGGGCAGCAGCCCCTCATCTCGGAGGCCGTGCGCGGCGAGGGCGCCTACCTGCTCAACGGAGCCGGCGAGCGCTTCATGGTCGACCGGCACGAGATGGCCGAGCTTGCCCCGCGCGACGTGGTGTCGAAGGGCATCGTCGCGATGATGGACGAGGAGGACTCGGACAACGTCTTCCTCGACTGCCGTCACCTGGGCCGGCGCTTCCTGCGCGAGCGCTTCCCGACCATCTGGGAGCGCCTCGCCGAGCGCGGCATCGACATGGCCGAGGACCTCATCCCCGTCGCGCCGGCTCAGCACTACCACTCGGGCGGGATCCTCACCGACCTCCGCGGGCGCTCCACGCTGCGCGGCTTGCACGCGGTGGGCGAGGCGGCGTGCACCGGGGTCCATGGGGCGAACCGGCTCGCGTCGAACTCGCTGCTCGAGGGCCTGGTGTTCGCCAGCCGCGCCGCCGCCGACGCCGCCCAGGCCGTCGCCGACGGCACCGTGCGCCAGCTCGAGCCGGTGACGCGGCCGGGGCCATCGGCGCTCGTGCCCGCGACGACCCGCGCCCAGATCCAGTCCATCGCCCACCGCGGGGCGGGGCCGGTGCGGTCGGCCGCGGGGCTCGCGAGGGCGACCGAGCGGCTCGGCGCGCTGCGGCAGCGGTTTCACACGGACAGCCCGGCGAGCGCGCTGCCGCAGACCGCGGAGTGGGAGACGAGCAACGTCCTGACGAGCGCATCGGCCCTGGTGGCGACCGCCTTCGAGCGCGAGGAGACGCGCGGAGGACACCTGCGCGAGGACTTCCCCGACAGGGACGATGCGCGGTGGGCTGTGCGCCTTGCGGCCACCCTGGACGGGGACGGGGAGCTGCAGATTCAGCGGGCGCCGCTCGAGCTGGGCTGACCGCAGTGGTCCGTGGGGAGTACGCGGGCGGCGACCGCTCGCGAGACGAGCTCACGCACGGACGCCGCCGCGCCCTCACCCCCCAGCACCGTCGCTCGACGGAAGCAGTGTGACCCGCGTGGCGCGACCACAGGCCCCAGTGTGACATACGTCACACCTGCGTGCCTAGTGGCTTCTTTGGAGGTCCGTGGCGCGCGTGGGTGACGGCTACGCTTGATCGCCGTGAGCATGCCTGAAGACCTTCCCCAGGACCGTCCGCTGCGCGCCTCGTGGCTCGCCTCCGCCGTGGGCGAGGCCCTTGACGAGGACCTGGGCTCCGAGCCCGGACGCGACGTCACCACCCAGGCCACCATCGCCGCCTCCGCGCAGGTGAGGGGCGCGATCATCATGCGCGAGGCCGGCGTGATCGCGGGGATCCCCGTGATCGCCGAGGCGCTCGGCCAGGTCGCGGAGCGCCTCAGCCTGCCGATGCCCGTGATCGAGCTGCGTGCCACCGATGGCGACCGCCTCGATGCCGGCGCGCATGTCGCCGACGCCTCCGGCGCAGGCCACGTGATCCTCATCGCCGAGCGCACCATCCTCAACTTCCTGTCGCGCGCCTCGGGCATCGCGACGCACACCCGCCGCTGGGCCGATGCGCTCGAGGGCACCGGCGCGCGCGTGCTCGACACGCGCAAGACCACGCCCGGACTGCGCGAGCTCGAGAAGTACGCGGTCCGCGTGGGCGGCGGCGTCAACAAGCGCACCGGCCTGCACGACTGCGCCATGGTGAAGGACAACCACATCCTCGCCGCCGGTTCCGTGGGCGCGGCCCTCCTGGCGATCCACGACCGCTTCCCGGACGTGCCCGTGCAGGTCGAGATCGAGTCGCCCGACCAGGCGCGCGAGGCGATCGACGCCGGCGCGCGGTTCCTGATGCTCGACAACATGGCGCCCGACGCGATGCGCGCGCTCGTGCGCGAGGTGCGCGAGATGGAGCCCGACGTGGGCCGCGTGCGCCTCGAGGCGACCGGAGGGCTGACGCTCGCGAACGCGCGCGACGTCGCGGACACGGGCGTCGACTACATGTCGGTGGGTGGGCTCACGCACTCGAGCCCGATCATCGACCTCGCACTCGACCTGAACTGAGCCGTCCAGTCCCGAGCCGAGCGGACGCGAGCCGAGGGGACGCGAGCCGAGCAAGACGCGGGACCCCAGCCCGCGCATCGGCCCTCCGGCCTTGTACCACTCAACACACGCCTGGGACCCGTGAGGCGAGAGTGGTCCCTGTGATCGCACACGAGACTCCCGCGTCCCACCCGCCACAGCTGTGTGTTGACCGGTACGCCGACAGTCCCGAACATCGGCGCTCGCGACACCCCGGCGAACCTCGCGAACGCGCGCGCCGCACCCGCGTGTCGCGCCCGGGATGTTCGGAACTGTCGGGCGGGGAGGCGGAAGCGGGGAGGCGCCCGCACGCGCCGGTACCCTAGAGGGCGTGACCGAAGCGCCTGACACCACCGAGATCGACGTCCCCGAGCAGATGCGCGTGCGCCGTGCGAAGCGCGACCGCATCATCGACGCGGGCGGCGAGGCCTACCCGGTGTCCGTCGACCGCACCCACGAGATCGCCGCCATCCGCGCGCAGTACGACGATGCGCTCGAGGCCGGCGACGAGACCCAGGACGTCGTGGGCGTCGCGGGTCGCGTGGTGTTCGTGCGCAACACGGGCAAGCTGTGCTTCGCGACCATCCAGGACGGCGCGGGCGAGCGCCTGCAGATCATGCTGAGCCTCGCGGAGGTGGGCGAGGACTCGCTCGCCGCGTTCAAGGCCGACGTCGACCTGGGCGACCACCTCTTCGCGCACGGCCGCGTCATCAAGTCGCGCCGCGGCGAGGTCTCCGTCTTCGCCGACGACTGGGCCATCGCCGCCAAGGCGCTGCGCCCCCTGCCGACGCTGCACAAGGACCTCGCCGAGGACACGCGCGTGCGCCAGCGCTACGTCGACCTCATCGCCCGCCCGCTCGCGCGCGACACGGTCCGCAACCGCGCCCACGTCATGCGCAGCCTGCGCGAGTCCCTCCACGAGCGCGGCTTCCTCGAGATCGAGACGCCCATGCTGCAGACGCAGCACGGCGGCGCCGCGGCGCGCCCATTCCTGACGCACATGAATGCGTTCGATATCGACCTCTACCTTCGCATCGCTCCGGAGCTTTTCCTCAAGCGCGCGGTGGTGGGCGGCATCGAGAAGGTTTTCGAGATCAATCGCAATTTCAGGAATGAGGGCTCGGATTCCTCGCACTCGCCTGAATTCTCGATGCTCGAGGCGTACGAGGCCTACGGCGACTACGACACCATGGCGACCCTCACGCGCGAGCTCATCCAGGGTGCCGCGCGCGACGTCTTCGACACCGAGGTGGTGACCCTCGCCGGCGGCGAGGAGTGCGACCTGTCGGGCGAGTGGACCGCGCTGACCATGTACGGCTCGCTGTCCGAGGCGCTCGGCGAGGAGATCACGCCCGCGACCTCGGTCGAGCAGCTCGCGGCCCTGTGCGAGCGCTTCGAGATCTCTGTCGACCCCAAGCGCGTCAACCACGGCAAGCTCGTGGAGGAGCTGTGGGAGCACCACGTGGGCGACACCCTCACCGCGCCCACCTTCGTGCGCGACTTCCCGGTCGAGACCAGCCCCCTTACGCGCGACCACCGCACGCAGGACGGCATCGTCGAGAAGTGGGACCTCTACGTGCGTGGATTCGAGCTTGCCACCGCGTACTCGGAGCTGGTCGACCCGGTCATCCAGCGCGAGCGCTTCGAGCAGCAGGCCCGCATGGCGGCGCAGGGCGACGACGAGGCGATGGCGCTCGACGAGGACTTCCTCACCGCGATGGAGTTCGCGATGCCCCCGTCGGGAGGCATGGGCATGGGCATGGACCGCCTGCTCATGGCGCTCACCGGCCTCGGCATCCGCGAGACCATCACGTTCCCGCTGGTCAAGCCCACGGAGGACTGACATGCCGATGTGGCAGCTGGTCGCGATCGGCCTCATCCCCTCGATCGCCGTCGCCGCGCTGTTCTGGTTCGCGATGCGCGCCGTCGTGCGCGCCGACCGCAACGAGCGCGCGGCCCTCGCCCAGATCGAGGAGGACGACGCCCGCTCGGTGCAGGGTGCACCGTCGGATCGGAGCGCCGATGCGCGTGCTGAGTCCGTCGACACCGTCGCCGAGCCCGGTGCTGGGCCCGTCGCCGAGTCGCGTGAGGAGCCCTCGGCGCGCTCGGAGGCGTAGAACGACGCACTTTCTTTGCGTGAATACGATTCATTCGCGCGAACGCCGATAACGCGCACATTCCGTTATTGACCTTTTCGCGCCATTATGTGATTCTGGGCCTGCTTCTTCTAGAAAGGAAGTGCGATGGCACAGAAGGTCCAGGTCGTCCTCGTGGACGACATTGATGGCGGCGAGGCGAAGGAGACCGTGAGCTTCGCGGTCGACAACGTCGCGTACGAGATCGACCTCTCGGAGGCGAACGCCGCCAAGCTGAGGGAGGACATCAGCGCCTGGACGGCGAAGGCGCGTCGCGTCTCGTCGACCAAGCGCGGCGGCGGGCGTCCCCGCCGTGCCGACTCCGCAAAGGTGCGGGCGTGGGCGAAGGACAACGGGTTCGACATCTCCGAGCGTGGCAGGATCTCCACGGAGATCCGCGAGGCATACGCCGCAGCGAACTAGGACGACGACAGCTGGCGGCTCCGCTCCCTGACGGGAGCGGAGCCGCACTGCTGTGAGGAGGACGCGATGACCGACTCGATCTGGTGGGGCACCTTCCCCGAGGCGGGCAACGGCACCCCCGCGGGCCTGGGCGAGGGCCTGTGGCGCGAGAGCGCCGGCGCGCCGGTCCTCGCGCTCGAGCTGCCGGCGCCGGCGTTCGTCGTGCGCCACCCGAGCCTGCCGCTGCTGTACGTGATCACCGAGTCGGACGACTCGGCGGTGCACGCGATCGACGTCAGCGACCCCGAAGCACCGGTGCTGGTCGCGACGGTCCCCACGGGCGGACGCGCGGGGTGTCACCTGCTGCTCGCGCCCGACGCGCGGGCGCTCTACGCGTGCCACTACATGAGCGGCGACGTCGCCGTCGTCGCCCTTGGCGAGGATGGGCTGCCCGCGGCGGCGACGCCCGACCAGGTGTTCGGCCACGAGGGATCCGGGCCCAACGCCGACCGCCAGGAGGCGCCGCACGCGCACTTCGCTGGCTTCGCGCCGGGGCAGCGGCACCTGCTCGTGTGCGACCTCGGCACCGACGAGCTGCGCCGCTACGCGGTAGGGGCCGACGGGCTGCTCGCCGGGGACGGCATCGCCGCGACGCTGCCCGCCGGAGCCGGGCCCCGGCACTTCGCGGTGCGCGGCGACCGCCTCTACGTCGCGTGCGAGCTCGACAACCAGCTGCGCGTGCTGCGCTGGGACGGCGCGTCGGCGACGGCCGAGGTGATCCAGGAGCTGCAGTCGACGGCGGCCGCCAACCGCACGGGCGAGGCCGGGCTGCAGGACGGCCACATCCTGATCCACGGCGACGTGCTGCTCATCGCCGTCCGCGGCGCGGATGTGATCTCCCTGTTCGATCTCAGCCCCGAGGGCGACGCTCGCTACCGCACCTGCTTCGACGTCGGCCACTGGCCGCGGCACTTCGCGATCGGCGACGACCGGCTTCTCGTCGCGTGCGAGCGCGGCCACGAGGTGCGCTCCTACGCCCTCGCGGACGTGCTCGCCCTGCCGCCCGAGCACGAGGTGGGCGAGGTCGCGCAGGTGACGCACGCATCGGCGCCCGTGCCGAGCCCCGCCTGCGCCTGCCCGGCCTGACCGCGCCCGGCCGCGCCCACCGTCCGCCCTCCCGACGGGACCGGAGACCCAGGACCCAGCCCGCGCATCGGCGCTACGCTGAAACCATGACCTACACACTGATCCTGCTCCGCCACGGCGAGAGCGACTGGAACTCGAAGAACCTGTTCACCGGCTGGGTGGACGTCGAGCTCAACGAGAAGGGCTGGGGCGAGGCCAAGCGCGGCGGCGAGCTGCTCAAGGAGGAGGGCATCCTGCCTGACGTGGTCCACACGTCGCTCCTGCGCCGCGCGATCATGACCGCCAACCTCGCGCTCGACGCCGCGGACCGCCACTGGATCCCGGTCAAGCGCGACTGGCGCCTCAACGAGCGTCACTACGGCGACCTGCAGGGCAAGAACAAGGCGGAGACCCTCGAGCAGTTCGGCGAGGAGCAGTTCATGACCTGGCGCCGCAGCTACGACGTGCCGCCGCCGCCCATCAGCGCGGACAACGCCTACGGCCAGGCCGGCGACCCCCGCTACGCGGGCGAGCCCGTGCCCGAGACCGAGTGCCTCAAGGACGTCCTCGAGCGGGCGCTGCCGTACTGGGAGGGCGCCATCGTGCCCGACCTCCAGGCCGGCAAGACGGTGCTGGTCGCCGCGCACGGCAACTCGCTGCGCGCGATCATCAAGCACCTCGACGGCATCGCCGACGACGACATCGTGGGCGTCAACGTGCCCACCGGCATCCCGCTGGTGTACGAGCTCGACGAGGAGACGCTGCAGCCCGTGAAGGCCGGCGGCACCTACCTCGACGCCGACGCCGCGGCTGCCGCCATCCAGGCCGTCGCCAACCAGGGCAAGAAGTAGCGCAAGAAGCAAGGACGCTCGGTCACCCTCTCATCGCGTGGCCGGCAGGGGCCCTCGCCGTTCGCGGCGGGGGCCCCGTTCTTGTGTGTCGTGCGTCTGCAGCGCCGATGCGCGGGTCGCCTGCGTGCCGCCGTGGCAGGCGGCAGCGACGAATGACCGTCGTCATGACGGTTTCATAGACAACACGACGGAATAGTGTCACGCTGGACGGGTGGACCTCGAGAACCCCCTGCGTTCGATCGCCCCGACCCTCGATGCTGACGCTCTGCTCGTGCTCGCGCGCACCGAGTCTCCGCTGAGCCTGGCGGCGATCGCTCGCCTCGCGCCGCGAGGGAGCCGCATGGGGCTGCGGGACGCGCTTGGTCGGCTCGTCGCCCAGGGGCTGGTCACCGAGAGCCCGGGCGGGCGCGGGCCCATGTATCGCTTCTCACGAGAGCACGTGCTCGCCCCGGTCGTGGTCGAGGCGCTGTCCGCCACGCGCGAGGTCCGCACGCGGCTGCGCGACGCGCTCGCTGGCCTCGCGCCAGCCCCTCTGCACGCCTCGATCTTCGGCTCGTTCGCGCGAGGCGACGGCGACGCCGACAGTGACATCGACGTTCTTCTGATCGTCGACGACGGCGTGGAGCCGACGGGTGACGACTGGCTGCTGCGCATCGACGCGGTGTCAGACGACGTCGAGCGTTGGACCGGGAACCGACTGCAGGTGGTCACCGTGCAGAGCGGTCGCTTCCGGGAGCTGGCTGCCGCTCACGAGCCGATCGTGGACTCGTGGCGTCGCGACAGCGAGCTTCTTCTCGGCAGCGAGCTCGAGTCGCTCTTCGACACGGGACGGACTGACCCGTGACACCGCGGCAGCTCCGGACTCGACCCGCGGATCGTGCCGAAGCTCGCGGACGGCTCGCGGTAGCGCAGAAGTACCTCGAGGTCGCCGAGCTGGTGTCCGAGGAGCCTGGCGCCGGCGCGAACGTGTGCGTCGGCGTGGCGGTCCTCGCCGCGATCGCCGCCTCCGACGCCGTGTGCATCGGCGCCACGGGCGAGCGGTACTCCGGGACAGACCACGCGGCAGCCGCCACGCTGCTGGAGCGCGTCGACCGGGAGCTCGGCCGCGCGCTCAAGCGCGTCGTCGACGTCAAGAACGAGAGCCACTACGGCTCGGGTCTGATCGGCGAGGCGGACCGGACCATGGCGCTGCGGAACGCGCGGCACCTCGTCGAGGAGGCGCGCCAGCGTCTGCGGCCGTAGGACCGATGCGCGGGTCGCCCGGGATCCTCGTCGTCCAGTGAGGGCGGCGGGGGAGCAGCGCGCGGCGTCCCCTCCCACTCGGCAGCGGTGCCGCGGGGGAGGAACGACGGAGCCCCGGCGCCGAGGCGCCGGGGCTGTCGCGAAGATGACGTGCGCGTCAGATGCGCGCGCGGTCGCCCGTGTGGTCGCCGGTCACGAGGTAGACGATGCGGCGCGAGACGGCCACCGCGTGGTCGCCGAAGCGCTCGAAGTAGCGGGCGAGCAGGCTGATGTCGAGCGTCTCCTGCGTCGAGCCGGTGTACGCCGGGTCGAGCAGGGTCTTGTAGGCGCGCGAGTGCAGCTTGTCGAGGTCGTCGTCGTCCGAGACGATGCCGGCGGCCGTGTTGAGGTCGCGGGTCTCGAGCAGCTCGATGACCTCGGCGGCCGCCTTCTTCGCGGCGACGGTCATCTCCTCGATGATCTCGGCGTGCTCGGAGGGGATCGCGGACTCGGGGTAGGCGCGGCGGGCCGCCTCGGCGATGTGCTGGGCGAGGTCACCCATGCGCTCGAGGGAGGCGGAGATGCGCAGCGCGGAGATGATGCTGCGCAGGTCGAGGCCGACCGGCTGCTGCTGGGCGATGAGCAGCACGCAGCGCTCGTCGACGGTCTCCTCGAGGTCGTCGAGCTTCGCATCGTCCGCGATGACGGCCTGGGCGAGCTCGACGTTCTGCGTGAGCAGCGCCTCGGACGCCCGGCTGATGGCGGACTCCACGTGGCGGCTCATGGCCACGAGGTCGCCCGCAAGCTCGGACATCTCTGCAGTGAACAGGGTGCGCATGGTTCTCCTCAACGGTGGTGCGTCTCCCCTAGTGTGGCATCGCCACCCAGCGCCCAGCCCGACGTGCACCCACAAGACGGTGAACATTCGGTGCCGTCGCTGAACTTTGGGTGAACTCGCCGACGGGTCGATACTGTGACCACATGAGCCCCGAATCCTGGCTGCTCGTCGCTCTCGCCCTCGCACTTGGCATCGGGATCGGCGTGCTCGTGAACCGTCGCGGAGGCTCCGAGGACACCGTCGCCGGCACCCTGGTGCCGCACCGCACGCGCGAGGTGCTGTCGGTGCTGCAGTCCGGCGCCGTCATCGTGCGCCGCGACCGCCGCAGCGCCTTCGCGAACACCACGGCGAACGCCCTCGGGGTGTCGCGCGCGGACGGCGCGCTCCACGGGGGAGTGGCCGACCTCGCCGAGAAGGCGTGGAAGGCAGAGTCCCCCGTCGAGGACGAGGTCGAGATCAAGCGCGGCGTCCTCGGCTCGTCGAGCATCGTTCACGTGCGCGTCACGCCCCTCAACGACGAGCTCGCGCTCGCGGTGGCGAACGACAACACCGAGATGCGCGCGGCCGAGGCGACGCGACGCGAGTTCGCCGTCAACGTCTCCCACGAGCTCAAGACGCCCGTGGGCGCGCTGTCCCTGCTGGCCGAGACCATCGAGGACAACGCCGAGGACACCCTCATGGTGGAGAAGTTCGCCGGCAAGATCCGCAAGGAGACCCGGCGCCTCACCAAGCTCATCCAGGAGATCATCGAGATCTCCCGCCTGCAGGGCGGCGAGTCCGTGATGGAGTACGAGACGGTCGACCTCGGAGGCGTGGTCGACGAGGTCCTCGAGGCCGTCCACATCGCGGCCGACGGCAAGCGCATCACGCTCGTGCGCGAGGTGACCGCGTCGCCGATCGTGATGGGGGACCGCGACCTGCTCGTCATGGCGCTGCGCAACCTCGTCGACAACGCGATCAACTACTCCGAGCCCGCCGGCCGCGTGACGGTCGCGCTGGGCCAGGAGGGCGAGATCGCCCGCCTGGCGGTGATCGACCAGGGCCTCGGCATCGCGACCGAGGACCAGGAGCGCATCTTCGAGCGGTTCTACCGCACGGACCCCGCGCGCTCGCGCGAGACGGGCGGCACCGGCCTGGGGCTGTCCATCGTCAAGCACGTGGTCGCCCAGCACTCGGGCACCGTGCATCTGTGGTCGCAGCCCTCGGTGGGCTCGACGTTCACCATCCGTCTCGCCGCAGAGGGTGAGGCGGCCGATGCGGCCGAGGCCGCCGAGGAGGAGTCATGACCGAGGGACGCGTGCTCGTGGTCGAGGACGAGGAGTCGTACCGCGACTCCCTCAAGTACCTGCTGACCCGCGAGGGGTTCGACGTGCTGTTGGCCGAGACCGGCCCGCAGGGAGTCGAGGCGTTCCAGCGCGACGGCGCTGACGTGATCCTGCTGGACCTCATGCTGCCCGGGATGTCGGGCCAGGAGGTGTTCCGCACCATCCGGGAGCGCTCGGACGTGCCCGTGATCATGGTCACGGCGAAGGACGACCAGGTCGACAAGATCATCGGCCTCGAGCTGGGCGCCGACGACTACGTCACCAAGCCGTACTCGGGCCGCGAGCTGGTCGCCCGCGTACGCGGGCTGCTGCGTCGCCAGCAGATGGCCGCGACCGGCATCCCCGACGAGCCCGAGCGCCTCACGGTGGCCGGCATCACCCTCGACCCGGAGCGCCTGTCGGTGACCCGCGGCGAGGACGTGCAGTCCCTGCCGCCCAAGGAGTTCGCGCTGCTGCACCTGCTCGCGCAGAACGCCGGTCGGGTCCTCCCGCGCCAGGTCATCATCGACCGCGTGTGGGGCGCCGACTACTTCGGCGACACCAAGACGCTCGACGTCCACATCAAGCGCCTGCGCAGTCGCATCGAGGCCGACCCGTCGGAGCCCGTGCTCATCCAGACGGTTCGCGGCGTCGGGTACACCTTCGAGGCGTAACGGTTCGATAACGCCCCGTTCGGCCCGGTGACGCGTTCACGGATTGTTCACCTCGTGTTCAGTCTGGGCCCTCGGGCTCGTTACCTGGCCTCCCTAACTTTGAGATCGTCCGGCAGGTTGCCGGGTCCCCGATCAATCAAGTGAGGAAACTCGACTGTGAAGATTGCACTGCGCACCGGCGCCGTGGCCTCGGCCGCCGCGCTGACCTTCGTGCTCGCGGCCTGCTCCCCCTCGAACGAGGAGACGCCCGAGTCGTCCGACGCGCCGACCACCGGCACCGAGTCGGAGGCCCCCGAGGCCATGTCGCTGTCCGGCAACCTGCAGGGTGCCGGCGCATCGTCGCAGGAGTCCGCCATGGACGCCTGGCGCGCCAAGTTCCAGGAGTCCAACCCCGAGGTGACCGTGGGCTACGACCCGGTCGGCTCCGGCGGCGGCATCGAGCAGTTCCTCTCGGGCGCCGTGCCCTTCGCCGGCTCCGACGGCCTCCTCGACGACGCTGAGTACGCGGGCGCCGTGGAGCGCTGCGACGGCGACGGTGGCGCCTACCACCTGCCCATGTACATCTCGCCCGTCGCGGTCATCTTCAACGTCGAGGGCGTGACCTCGCTCAACCTCGACGCCGCGACCATCGCGCAGATCTTCAACGGCGACATCACCACCTGGGACGACGAGGCCATCACCTCGCAGAACGAGGGCGTCGAGCTGCCCGGCGACACCATCACGGTCGCGCACCGCTCGGACTCGTCCGGCACGTCGGAGAACTTCACCGACTACCTCGAGCAGGCGTCGGACGGCGCGTGGGCCCACGAGGCGTCGAAGGAGTTCCCCGAGACCTCCGCTCAGCGCGTCGGCTTCGACGGCACCTCGGCGCTCGTCGAGGGCGTCACCGCCACGCCCGGCTCGATCGGCTACGCCGACGCCTCGCGCGCCGGCTCGCTCGGCACCGTCGCGATCAAGGTCGGCGAGGAGTACGTGCCGTTCTCCCCGGAGGCCGCCGCGAACATCGTGACCGCGTCGCCGCTCGCCGAGAACGCCAACGGTGAGAACGACCTCGCGTACTCGATCGACCGCACCACGACCGACTCGTCGGCCTACCCGCTGACCCTGGTCTCGTACCACATCGTCTGCTCGCAGTACGACGACGAGACCGAGCGCGCCCTGGTCACCGGCTTCGAGAAGTACGTCGCCTCGTCGGAGGGCCAGGCCGTCTCGGCCGAGGCCGCCGGCTCGGCGCCCCTCTCGGCGGACCTGAGCGCCCAGATCACCGCGATCCTCGACGAGATCGCGGCGGGCTGACGCTTTCCCCTACATTGGCAGTGGGCCCACCCCATCGGGATGGGCCCACTGCCCCTGTCACCAGTGACGCACTAGCGAGGGAGACTCGAGCGTGACGACCACCACGTCGCCGCCACCGGCGACCGAGGACGACTACGGGACGCACCCGGGGGCAGCGGCCAACCGCTTCTTCAAGTGGCTCTCGACCGGCGCGGGTGCGCTGATCCTCATCACCCTCGCGGCCGTCGCGAGCTTCCTGCTCGCCGAGGCATGGCCCGCGATGACGATGGGCGCCGCCGAGCTCGGCGAGTCCGTCTCCTTCATCAAGCCCGACCAGGGCCAGAGCCTCATCGAGATCATCGGCTACCTCGTCTACGGCACGCTGCTGATCTCGATCATCGCGCTCATCATCGCGACGCCGGTGTCGATCGGCATCGCGCTGTTCATCTCCCACTACGCCCCACGCAAGCTGTCGCAGGGCCTGGGCTACCTCATCGACCTGCTCGCGGCCGTGCCGTCGGTGGTTTACGGCCTGTGGGGCGTCGCCGTGCTGGTGCCCGTGCTGACGCCGTTCTACCAGTTCCTCGCGGACTACCTGGGCTTCATCCCGCTGTTCGCGCCGCCCGATTCGGGCGAGATCTTCACCGGTCGCGTCGCGATGTCCGCGGGCATCGTGCTCGCGATCATGATCATCCCGATCATCACCGCCGTGAGCCGCGAGGTCTTCCTCCAGACGCCCACGCTCCACGAGGAGGCCGCCCTCGCGATGGGCGCCACCCGCTGGGAGATGATCAAGATGTCGGTCTTCCCGTTCGGCCGCTCGGGCATGGTCGGCGCGACCATGCTGGGCCTCGGCCGCGCGCTCGGAGAGACCATGGCAGTCCTGATGATCATCGGGCCCGGGCTCACGTACACGCCGTACATCCTGCAGCCCAACCAGCACAACACCATCGCCGCGTACATCGCGCTGCAGTTCCCCGAGGCCAACGCGCTCGGCGTGAACTCGCTCATCGCGATGGGTCTCGCGCTGTTCCTCATCACCCTGCTCGTCAACATGCTCGCGCGCTGGATCGTGTCGCGTCGCAGCGAATTCTCGGGAGCGAACTGATGGCCGTCACCACGCAGACCACCGCCCCCGCCCGTGAGGTGACCCCGCTCGGGTCGATCTCTCGCTCGCGTCGCCTGAAGAACCAGACGATGGGCGTCGTCATCTACGGCGCGTTCATCCTCGCCCTGATCCCGCTCGTGTGGCTGTCGGTCACCGTCGTCATCAAGGGCATCGACCGCTTCCTCATCTCGGACGCGGACGGGCTCGACGCGGGCTTCAACCTCGAGTTCCTCAACCAGACGATGCGCGGCATCTTCGGCGCCGAGGCTCCGTACGGCGGCATCATGCACGCCATCGTCGGCACGCTGATGATGACGCTCGCCGCGACCATCATCTCGGTGCCGGTGGGCCTGCTCACCGCGATCTACCTCGTCGAGTACGGCACCGGCTGGCTCAAGCGCGCGATCACCTTCTTCGTGGACGTCATGACGGGCATCCCGTCGATCGTCGCGGGTCTGTTCGCCTACGCGCTCTTCGCCCTCACAGTCGGGCCAGGCACCAAGCTCGGCATCGTCGGCGCCATCGCGCTGTCGGTGCTGATGATCCCCGTCGTCGTGCGCTCGAGCGAGGAGATGCTGCGGCTCGTGCCCAACGAGCTGCGCGAGGCCTCCTACGCGCTCGGCGTGCCCAAGTGGCTGACGATCATCAAGGTCGTGCTGCGCACCTCGATCGCCGGCGTCACCACCGGCATCACCCTCGCGATCGCGCGCGTCGTCGGCGAGACGGCCCCGCTGCTCGTGGCGGTGGGCGTCGCGGACTCCCTGAACTGGAACCTGTTCGAGGGCCGCATGATGAGCCTTCCCGTCTACATCATCTCGGAGTACGAGAAGGGCGTCCTGCCCTGCAACACCGACACCTGCATCGGCGAGATCACCGAGTACCGCGCCTGGGGCGCCGCGCTCGTGCTGATCCTCATCGTCATGGGCCTCAACCTCATCGCCCGCCTGATCGCCAAGTACTTCTCCCCCAAGACCGGCCGCTGAGCCAGAAGAACCGGAGCACCCGTGTCCAAGCGCATCGACATCAACAACCTCAACGTCTACTACGGCAGCTTCCTCGCCGTGGAGGACGTGTCGCTGGCGATCGAGCCCAAGTCCGTCACCGCGTTCATCGGCCCGTCCGGCTGCGGCAAGTCCACCTTCCTGCGCACGCTCAACCGCATGCACGAGGTCATCCCCGGCGCCCGCGTCGAGGGTGAGGTGCTCATGGACGGCGTCGACCTGTACGGCTCCGACGTCGACCCCGTGACCGTCCGCCGCCACGTGGGCATGGTGTTCCAGCGCCCCAACCCGTTCCCCACGATGTCGATCTCGGAGAACGTGCTCGCGGGCGTGAAGCTC
This sequence comes from Demequina sp. NBRC 110056, assembly GCF_002090155.1. Lineage (GTDB taxonomy): Bacteria > Actinomycetota > Actinomycetes > Actinomycetales > Demequinaceae > Demequina. The sequence continues at coordinate 421,692 of NZ_BBRM01000003.1, forward strand.
AACAACAAGCGCATCTCGCGGTCCGACGCCGAGGACCTCGTCGAGTCCTCGCTCAAGGGCGCCAACCTGTGGGAGGAGGTCAAGGACCGCCTCGACAAGCCCGGCTCCTCGCTCTCCGGTGGCCAGCAGCAGCGCCTGTGCATCGCCCGCGCGATCGCGATCAAGCCCGACGTGCTGCTGATGGACGAGCCCTGCTCGGCCCTGGACCCCATCTCGACGCTCGCGATCGAGGACCTCATCCAGGACCTCAAGGAGCAGTACACGATCGTCATCGTCACGCACAACATGCAGCAGGCGGCGCGCGTGTCCGACCGCACCGCGTTCTTCAACATCGCGGGCACCGGCAAGCCCGGCAAGCTCATCGAGATGAACGACACCCCGACCATGTTCTCGACGCCCGTCGAGAAGGCCACCGAGGACTACATCTCCGGCCGCTTCGGCTGATCCGCGGCCACCCACGAGGCGCCGTCACCCCGCGGGGAGGCGGCGCCTTGGTGTTGTCAGGGTGACGTCTCCGTGTCGTCCCAGCACGCGCATCGGCCCTCCGTCGTCGCCGCGCCCTCGACAGTTCCGAACATGTGCGCGACGACACGTCGCGACGGACGGCCGATGCGCGCGCTCCCTCGGGGTGTCGCCGTCACCGACGTTCGGAAGTGTCGGGCGCGGGGGCGGCGGGGGAGCGGACGTCACGGTCCGCAGCGCCGATGCGCTCGCCGGCGTGGGCGGTCACCGTCGCCCCTGACGGCGCGACAGCACGGCTCGCGGTGCGCGGGTCAGACTGGAGGAGCAGAGCCTCCGAGGCGGGGCTGCCGGTGGAGCCGGGTCAGCCGATGGCGTCGACGACCGACTGGTACTCGGGCAGGGTGGCGTCCATGACGGGCACCTCGACGGAGTAGGCACCCTCGGTGGCCGAGACGAACGACGTCTCCGCGAGCAGGCCGGGTGCCGCGGGCGCGGTGCCGGAGACCTCGGTCGCGTCGCCGTCGGGGCCCAGGCGCGTCGAGCCCATGGAGGGCACGTCGACGCTGGTCGACGTCGCGCCGTCGAAGGTGACGTCGACGGTGATGTCCTCGGAGGACCCGTTGTAGAGCGTGCCGATGAGCGTCGCGGGCGAGCCCTCGGCCTCCGTCACGACGATGAGGTTCAGCGCCTCGACCTCGCCGACGATGAGCTGCGACCCGTCCGAGGCGGCGTAGTTCTCCTTGGTCGTGATGGGGTTCACGTACGAGCAGCCGGCCAGGGCGAGGGCTGCGAGGGAGGCGGCGGCGCCTGCGGCGATGGAGGGCTTCACGGCGAGGAACTTCCTTTCGGGGCGGGACTGCCACAAGGATACTGGTGCCAGGCGCATCGGCTCCACCGGCGCGTCGGTGCTGGACGTGGATCAGAAGCCCTGTTAATGCGGCGTGTCGCGGTGGTAGAATCGTGGTTACGCGAAGAGAGGCTCACTCCACAATGAACTTTGCCGTCGGCGAGACCGTCGTCTACCCGCACCACGGTGCGGCGCAGATCCAGGACATCAAGAAGCGGACCATCAGGGGCGAGGAGAAGACGTACCTCAAGCTCAAGGTGGCCCAGGGAGACCTGACCATCGAGGTCCCCGCCGAGAACGTCGACCTCGTGGGTGTCCGCGACGTCGTCGACGAGGCCGGCCTCGAGAAGGTCTTCGGCGTCCTGCGTGAGCCCTACATCGAGGAGCCCACCAACTGGTCGCGTCGCTACAAGGCGAACGTCGAGAAGCTCGCCTCGGGTGACGTCATCCGCGTCGCCGAGGTCGTCCGCGACCTGTCGCGTCGCGACACCGACAAGGGCCTGTCCGCCGGCGAGAAGCGCCTGCTGCACAAGGCGCGTCAGATTCTCGTCAGCGAGCTCGCGCTCGCCGAGAAGTGCGGCGAGGAGGCCGCGGAGGCCCGTCTGGACGAGGTCCTCGCCTCGTGACCATCGCGGCGGTCGTCACGGCCGCCGGTTCGGGATCCCGCCTGGGCGCTGACGTGCCGAAGGCCCTCCTGCACGTGGAGGGTCGCGCGCTCGTCGCCTGGGCGGTGTCGCGCCTCGGGGAGATCGCCGAGGCCGTCGTCGTCACGGCTCCCGCCGCTCACCTGAGCGCGTTCGAGGAGGCCGTCGACGGCGCCGCGCGCGTGGTCGCCGGCGGCGACACCCGCCAGGACTCCGTCGCCGCGGGCCTCGCGGCGCTCGCGCTGGACGACGACGACATCGTGCTCATCCACGACGCCGCGCGCGCGTTCCAGGACCCGTCGGTCGCCGCCGCGACCGTGCGGGCCGTGCAGTCCGGCGCCGACGGCGCCATCCCCGTGCTGCCCGTCGTCGACACGCTCGTCACGGCACCCGGCCCCGACGGCTCGGTGGGCGACCCCGTCGACCGCGAGGCCTTCCGCGCCGTCCAGACGCCCCAGACGTTCCGCGCGCGCGTCGCCCTCGACGCGCATCGGCGCGGCTCGGCCGGCGCCACGGACGACGCGAGCCTCGCGCGCGAGCTCGGCTACCGCATCGTCGCCGTCGACGGCCACGAGTGGGGCTTCAAGGTGACGCGCCCGTCCGACCTGCCCCTCGCCCTGTCCATCGCCGCTCAGCTGGAGGCGCCGTGAACCGCTCGTCCCTGCCCCGCGTCGGCACTGGCGTCGACGTCCACGCCTTCGGCGGCGACGGCGAGCTCGCCCTCGCCGGCCTCACGTGGCCCGGCGAGACGCCGCTGTCGGGACACTCCGACGGCGACGTGGCGGCGCACGCCGCGTGCGATGCGCTGCTCAGCGCCGCTGCGCTGGGGGACCTGGGCTCCAACTTCGGCACCGACCGCCCCGAGTGGGTCGGCGCCGCGGGTGTGGCGCTGCTCGCCGAGACGGCGCGGCTGGTGCGCGCTGCCGGCTTCGAGGTCGGCAACGTGTCGGTGCAGGTGCTCGGCAACCGGCCCAAGCTCGCGCCCCGCCGTGCCGAGGCGGAGCAGGCCCTGTCCGACGCCGCCGGCGCGCCCGTCACAGTGAGCGCGACCACCACCGACGGGCTTGGTCTGACGGGCCGCGGCGAGGGCGTCGCGGCCATCGCCACCGCGCTCGTCTTCCCTGCGTGAGCCCGGTAGCCTGGCACGCGTGACCCTGCACCTGTTCGACACCTCCACCCGCACCGAGCGCGCGTTCGAGCCGCTCGAGCCCGGGAAGGTCGGCATCTACCTGTGCGGCCCCACGGTCCAGGGCAGCCCGCACGTGGGGCACCTGCGCAGCGCCGTCGCGTTCGACGTGCTGCAGCGCTGGCTCGAGCGCACCGGCCACGACGTGACGATGGTGCGCAACGTCACCGACATCGACGACAAGACGCTCGCCAAGGCCGCCGAGGCCGGCGTGCCGTGGTGGGCGTGGGCGCTCACCTTCGAGCGCGAGTTCCAGGCGGCCTACGCCGCGGTCGGGGTGCGCCCGCCCGCCGCCGAGCCGCGCGCGACCGGCCACATCCCCGAGATCATCGCGCTCGTGGCCGCGCTCGTGGACGGCGGCCACGCCTACGAGCACGACGGCTCGGTCTACTTCGACGTGCGCTCATTCCCCGAGTACGGCTCGCTCACGCGTCAGGCCCTCGAGGACCTCACGCCCGCGCCCGACGCGCCCGCGGACGCCAAGCGCGACCCGCGCGACTTCGCCCTCTGGAAGGCCGCCAAGCCCGGCGAGCCCGCCACGGCCAGCTGGGACTCGCCCTGGGGTCCGGGCCGCCCGGGCTGGCACATCGAGTGCTCCGCCATGGCGCGGCGCTTCCTGGGCTCGGAGTTCGACATCCACGGCGGCGGCCTCGACCTGCGCTTCCCGCACCACGAGAACGAGCAGGCGCAGTCCCGCGCCGCCGGCGACGGCTTCGCCCGCCTGTGGATGCACTCCGCGTGGGTCACGCAGTCGGGCGCCAAGATGTCCAAGTCGCTCGGCAATGGGCTGCTCGTGTCCGAGGTGCTGTCCCGGTACCCCGCCCCCGCGCTGCGCCTTGCCCTCGCGCAGGTCCACTACCGGTCGATGCTCGAGTACTCGGACCAGACCATGGAGGACGCCGCCGCGACGTGGGGCCGCCTCGCGGGCTTCGTGTCCCGCGCGTCCGAGCGCGTGGGGGCGGTGAGCTCCGCCGAGGTGGCCGCAGCCGAGCTGCCCGAGGCGTTCGTCGAGGCGATGGACGACGACCTGTCCGTGCCGCGCGCGCTCGCCCACGTCCACGAGACGGTGCGCTCCGGCAACGCCGCGCTCACCGCCGGGGACGACGCGACGGTGTCCAGCGCGCTGCTGTCCGTGCGCGCGATGCTCGGCGCGCTCGGCCTCGACCCCGCCTCCGAGGAGTGGGCCGAGGCCGGCTCGGAGTCATCGGGTGCCATGACGGCGCTCGACTCGCTGGTGCGCGCGGACATCGACGCGCGCGCCGCCGCCCGCGCAGCGAAGGACTGGGCCACGGCCGACGCGATCCGCGACCGGCTCGCCGCCGCGGGCATCGTCATCGAGGACGCCGCCGACGGCGCCCGGTGGTCCCTCGCCGCAGACTCCTGAGCGTTCGAGCGCACCCCAGCCCGCGCATCGGCCCGCCGGCTCTTGCCGCCCGCGCAATGCCTCCGCTGACACTCTGAACCAAGGGCGCGCGCGCCACGCCGGTGGCGACCCGCGCATCGGCCGTGCGCACGGGGTGTCGCGCCAAGAATTGGTTCGTACTGTCAGCGCGGCGCAGGGGTCCGAGGCCCGTACCACTCAACACACGGGCGGGACGGGTGTGACGCGTGCGGCTCGTGGTGATGCTCATCGGTCCCAGGAGTCCCGTGCGTCCCAGCTGTGTGGTGAGCGGTACGCCGGGCCGCCCGCGCACTGCCTCCGCTGACACTCTGAACCAAGGGCGCGCGCGCCACGCCGGTGGCGACCCGCTCATCGGCCCCGCGCACGGCGTGTCGCATCAGAATCTGGTTCGCACCGTCAGAGGCGCGGGTTCCGACAGTTCCGAACATCTGCGCTCCCGACACCCCGGCGCGGCGCCGCATCGAAGCACCGGCCGCGGCGCGTCGGCGCGCAGATGTTCGGAACTGTCGGGGGAGTGGCGGCGGAGGGCCGATGCGCGGGCCGGGTGGGCGCCCGACTACCCTTGTCTCATGGCTGGAAACTCGAAGCGCCGCGGCGCGACCCGCACGGCGGGCTCCAAGAAGGGCGCGCTGAAGGGCACCGGCGGCCACGGTCGCAAGGCGCTCGAGGGCAAGGGCCCCACGCCCAAGGCCGAGGACCGGCCCAACCACAAGGCGTACAAGGCCAAGCGTAAGGCCGAGTCCGACGCCGCCAAGCGCCCGCAGTCGCGCCGCACGACCCCGCGCGACCGCACGTCCGGCTCGCTGGAGCTCGTGATCGGCCGCAACTCGGTGGTCGAGGCGCTGCGGATGGGCATGGCGGCGGAACGGCTGTCGGTCTTCAACCGCATCGACTCCGACGACCGCGTCACGGAGATCGTCTCGCTCGCCGTCGAGCACGGGCTCGAGGTGCGCGAGGTCACCAAGGCCACGCTGGACACCCTCGCCGGCGGCTCGCCGCACCAGGGCGTCGCGCTCGAGGTGCCGCCCTACGCGTACGCGGACCCCGAGGACCTGCTCGAGGGACGCGCGCCCGTGCGCATCGTCGCGCTCGACGGCATCCAGGACCCGCGCAACCTCGGCGCGATCATGCGCTCGGCCGCGGCGTTCGGCGCGACCGGCATCGTGATCCCCGAGCGGCGCGCGGCCGGCGTGACCGTCGCCGCGTGGAAGGTGTCCGCCGGGGCGGCCGCGCGCCTTCCCGTCGCGCGCGCCACCAACCTCACCCGCACGATCGAGGCCTACAAGAAGGCCGGCTGCTTCGTCGTGGGCCTCGACGCCGGCGGCGAGGTCGAGATCGCGCAGTCGCAGCTGCTCGACGGACCGCTGGTGATCGTCACGGGAGCCGAGGGCGGCGGGCTGTCGCGCCTGGTACGCGAGGCGTGCGACCAGATCGTGTCCATCCCGATCGCGGCCGACACCGAGAGCCTCAACGCCTCGGTCGCGGCGTCGATCGCGCTGTACGAGGCGCGCAAGGCGCTCGGCTGATCCGCGCCTGACCTCCAGCGCCTACTCGGTGGTCGGTGCCGTCGGGGGAGTGGGCGCGTCGTCGTCCTCACGACCCGGCACCGCCGGACGGTGGGTGACGGGGATGCGCGTCGAGGAGCGGCGCACGGTCGGCGGCTCCGACTCCTCCGGCTCGGGCACCCGGCCCCACGCGTACGTGTTGTCGTTCGCGTACGGGTCGCGCGCTGTGTACGTGTGCCCGTGCTCCTCCGTGAGCGCCGGCAGCTCGGCAGTCATCTCGGCGAGGGAGCGGCCCAGCACCGCCTGCTCGTCGTCCTTGGTCGGAAGGATGTTCTTGACGTAGCTCGCCGTCGCGACGGGGAGCGACACGTCGTGGTCCGCGGCCTCCGCGAGGTACCAGCGGTGGTCGAGGACCTCGTGGTAGACCTGCGCGGGCTCGAGCTTGCCGCGCAGCGCGCGCGGCACCGCCCGGACGGTCGGCTCGAACATCGTGGTGAGCCACTCGTGCGCCGCGTGGGACTCGTCGAGGTCGGGGTTGTCGCTCCACGCGCGGAACTCGTCGAGGTCGTTGAGCAGGCGGCGGGCCTGGTTCTCCTGCACGTCGAGGCCGGTGAGGCGCATGAGGCGGCGCTGGTGGTAGCCGGCGTCGACCACCTTGGGGCGGATCGTGACCGCGGTGCCGTCCTCGGTCTCGTCCATGTCGATCTCGTCGAGGTCGAAGCCCAGCTCGTTGAGCTGGCGCACCCGCTCCGCGACGCGCATGCGGATGTTCGACGTGTGTGTCGTGGTCTCCGTCAGCGCGCTCCACAGCTCCCGGTAGCGCTTCTCGAGCCGCGCGCCGATCTCGAACGGGTCGACCCCGTCGTCGAGGTCCTCGGAGCCCTGCAGGTCGAGCAGCTCGCCCGTGATGTTGGTGGTGGCGATGTCGAGGTCCGTCTCGCGCTGACCGTTGGTGAGCCGGGGGTGGATGTCGCCGGTCTCGGCGTCCACCAGGTAGGCGGAGAACTCGGAGGCGTCGCGTCGGAACAGCGCGTTCGACAGCGACACGTCGCCCCAGTAGAAGCCCAGCAGGTGCAGCCTCACGAGCAGCACCGACAGCGCGCCCACGAGGCGCTTCAGCGTGCCCTGGCGCAGCCCCTGCGCGAAGAGCGCGCGGTACGGCAGCGAGAACGCGAGGTGCTCGGTGACGAGGGCCGCGGACAGCGGCTCGCCCGAGGGCGACGTCCGTCCCGACACCACCGCGACGGGGTGCACGCACGGCGCCTCGAGCCGCTGCAGCTCCCGCAGCATCGCGAACTCGCGGTGGGCGATCTCCGCGTTGGTCTCCTTGACCGCGATGACGCCGTCGCCGTGCCGCACGAACCGCACGACGTGTCGCGACAGGCCCCGCGGGAGCGCCGCGATGTGCTCCTCCGGCCACGCCTCGAGCGGGATCTCCCACGGCAGCTCGATGAGGGCGGGATCAGCGGCTCCGGAGATGTGCAGCGGCATGGGCCCAGCGTATCCGCCGTGCCCCACCCCGCTCGCAGGCGACGCGGGCGCACCACCCAGCGAGCGCATCGGCCGTCTGCACGGTCAGACAGAGGGCCTAGACACGCCCAGCGGGCGGAGGGCCGATGCGCGGGCTGGCTTCCCCCGCCACACGGGCCTGCACTGGAGACAGCAGAAGGGGCGGCCCCTGACGGGACCGCCCCTTCCGGTGAAGCGTGGAGTTACGCGGTGTGCTGCGCCGAAGCGTCGGTGTGCACCTCGGAGGAGAGGCGCTCGCCGGTCGCGGCGGAGAACACGTGCTGCTCGCCCTCGCGGATCTTCACCCACACGGTGTCGCCCTTCTTGGGCACGTCGCGGGGGTCGATGCGCACGATCATCTGCGAGTCGCCGGCGGCGAAGTGCACGTCCTCGGCGCCACCGAACTCGTTCGGGACCTCGCCGTAGACGAACGCGTCGGAGCCGAGCTCCTCGACGACGTCGACCTCGATCGGGATGCCGCCCTCGGTGTTGGGGGCGACGCGGTCGAGCGACTCGGGACGGAAGCCGAGAACGACGTGGTTCTTGTCCTCCGACTTGAGCGCGGAGACGGCCTCGCGAGCGAGGTCGACCTTGGCGCGACCGACCTGAGCCTGACCGTCGAACACCTGGTAGGTGCCGATGTTCATGGCGGGCGAGCCGATGAAGCCGGCGACGAAGACGTTGGCGGGAGCGTCGTACATGTCGCGCGGCGAGCCCACCTGCTGGAGGACGCCGTCCTTCAGCACGGCGATGCGGTCACCCATGGTGAGCGCCTCGACCTGGTCGTGCGTGACGTACACGGTGGTGGTGCCCAGGCGACGCTGCAGCGCAGCGATCTGGGTACGGGTCTGGACGCGGAGCTTGGCGTCGAGGTTCGACAGCGGCTCGTCCATGAGGAACACCTGGGGCTGACGCACGATGGCGCGGCCCATGGCGACACGCTGACGCTGACCACCGGACAGGGCCTTGGGCTTGCGGTCCAGGTACTCGGTCAGGTCGAGGATCTTGGCGGCGGCCTCGACGCGCTGGCGGATCTCCGCCTTGTCGACCTTGGCGATCTTGAGCGCGAAGCCCATGTTGTCGGCCACGGTCATGTGGGGGTAGAGCGCGTAGGACTGGAACACCATCGCGATGTCGCGGTCCTTGGGCTGCACGTGGGTGACGTCGCGGTCGCCCACCCAGATGGCGCCCTCGTCGATGTCCTCGAGTCCTGCGAGCATGCGCAGGGAGGTCGACTTTCCACAGCCGGACGGGCCGACGAGGACGAGGAACTCGCCGTCGGCGATCTCCAGGTTGAGGGCGTCGACCGCGGGGCGCTCGGTGCCCGGGTAGATGCGCGACGCGTTGTCATAGGTAACGCTGGCCATGATGATGGTCCCTTCACCGGCAGGTACGTGCCGGACGATCCGTAGTGAAGAGTGCCGATGTGGTGTCCACAGTGACACTTCCCGCCCCACAGTCGAGACGAGTGCCCTCATCTTGCCATAGCGCCCACCCGAGTCCAAGCCGGGTCGGGGTAGCGTGAAGCCCATGGCGGGAGTGACGCGACAGGCGGGCGAGGAGATCGGCGGCTACACCGTCCTCGACACGCTGGGCAGGGGCGGCTCGGGTGCCGTCTACAAGGTCCGTGACGGCGGCGGGAACGAGGCCGCGCTCAAGCTCGTCGACGCTCGCGCCGACCGCGTCGCGGCTCAGCGCCTCGAGCGCGAGGTGCACGCGCTGCAGTCGCTGCGCCACCCCGCGGTGCCGCGCATCCTCGACGCCGAGCTCGACGGCGACGAGACCTTCGTCGTGTTCGAGTACATCCCTGGCGTGAGCCTGTGGCAGCACGTCCAGGACCACGGACCCCTCGCCGGCGAGGAGCTCGCGGCGTTCGCGGACCGCACCGCCTCGGCGCTCGAGGCCGTGCACGACACCGGCGTGGTCCACCGCGACGTGACGCCGTCGAACATCATGATGGGCCCCGACGGCCCGGTGCTCATCGACTTCGGGCTGTCCCACCGGGAGCAGGACCCGCGCCTCACCCGGGACGGGCTCGTGTCGGGTACCGCCGGCTACGTCGCCCCGGAGGTCATCGACGGCGCCGAGCCCGGGCCCATCGCCGACTGCTGGTCGTGGGCCGCGACGGTCGCGTACACGATGACTGGTCACGCGCCGTTCGGGTCGGGCACGGGGGCGATCTCGCGCACCCTCGAGACCGACGTCGAGCTGCCTGACGCCCCGGGCGCGCAGGCGCTGCGGGCCGCGCTCGGCCGTGACATCGGCGGCCGCCCTTCTCCCGCCGAGGTCGTCGCCGCGATGCGCGGCGCGACCACCGTGATGCCCCGCAGCGAGGGCGTCGCCCCGACCGTCGTCGCCCCCGGCATCGCCGCGACGGCCGTCATGACCGCATCGGCCGATCCCGCCTACGAGGCGTCGCCGACCACCACGGTGGCGTACGACGGCTACGACGACCTGTCGGGCACCTCGACCGGCTCGCCCGCCTCGGCCCCGTCGCCGCCGATCTCCGGTGAGCCGCTCCTCGCCGAGGAGCCCGAGTCCCACGAGATCCCCATCGAGCGCGCGCCCCGCCATCACCTCATGGTCGGCGTGTGGATGCTGGCGTTCGCCGTCGCCGCCGCGCTGGCGCCGTTCCTCTCCTTCTTCGTGCTCGTGGGCGGCGCCATCCTGGTGCGGGCCGTCCAGCGCCGCGCCAACGCCCTGCACGTGGCTCGCCAGCGCAAGGGTCAGCGTCGAGGCGACGCCGCGCTGCACACCCTAGGGCTGCCGTGGCACCTGCTGCGGGCGGCGGGGGAGACGGTGCCGGCCGCGCTGCTGTCGGCGGCGCTCGGCGGCGGCACGGCGGCGCTCGGCTGGTGGCTCGTCAGCACGTACCGCGTGGCACCGGACACCTCGGCCGGTCAGACGTGGGGCCATGCGATCGCGCTCGGCATCGGCGGCATCGTCGCCGCACTGGTGTTGTGGTGGGGCCCGTGGATGGCGATGACCCGCGAGGGCGGACACCGCGTCGCCCACGCGCTCGCCCCGACGCGCGCCGTCGCGGTGGCGTGGATCGTCGTCGCGCTGGTCGCGATCGCGGTCGTGTGCCTGGCGGTCTACCTCAACACGACGACCGACCCGTGGTTCTGGCCGGCGCCGCAGCTGCCCGACCAGTGATCGTTTCTCCGGGGCCGCAGGGCCGATGCGCCCGCCGGCTCGGGCGGTCTCGCGGAGGTTGGAACATGGCTGGCCTGCGGTACGTTGGCCCGGCAAGAAATGCGCGCCCGAGCGCGCGGAGGGGACACCACTGATGGGCTTCACCGGCCGGTTCGCCGTGGCGCAGCCATGGCTCAGCCTCGTCGTCAGGCTCGCGATGGCCGGCATCCTCTTCGCCGCCGCGATCCCCAAGTTCCAGGACATCCCGCAGTCGGTCCGCGCGGTGCGCGCGTATCGCCTGCTCCCGGAGGAGATCGTGCCCTTCGTCGGCACGATGCTCCCCTTCGTCGAGGTCGCTCTGGGCGTGCTGCTGCTCGTCGGGGCGTTCACGCGTGCGGCGTCGATCGTGTGGCTCGCGATGATGGCCGCCTTCACCGTGGGCGTGATCTGGGCGTGGTCGACGGGCCTCAGCATCGACTGCGGCTGCTTCGGCGGCGGCGGCGAGGTCGAGGAGGGCGCCACGAACTACCCGCTGCACCTGCTCGAACGCCTGGGGTTCATCGTGCTCGGCACGTTCCTGGCGATCTGGCCGCGCAGCCCGTTCTCGGTGGACGGCTGGCTGAAGCCGGCGGTGGCCGAGGATGAGGGGGCCGACGCCCCCGCCCTAGAATCGGTGGCGAACGACGCCGTCTCGAACGAACCGAGGAAGTAGGACCATGGCCAAGAACAACGGCTCCCCCAAGAACGCGAAGGCGGCCGCTGCGCGCGCGCAGGCGCAGAAGAACGTCAAGACGCAGGAGCGCCGCACGACGCTCGGCATCATCATCGGCGTCGGCATCGCCGTGCTGATCTTCGGCGGGATCGTGTTCTTCATCGTCCAGTCGTCGAGCGTGCCGGGCCTCGACTCCGAGGACGTCGTCGCGCCCGCCGGTGCGGACACGACCGGCGGCATCCCGGTGGGCTCCGGCGGCGTGGTCGGCGAGGACATCCCCGCGGACGTGCCGCGCGTGGACCTCTACGAGGACTTCATGTGCCCGGTCTGCGGCCAGTTCGAGGACATCAACGCCGAGGACATCGACGCCATGCGCGAGGCAGGCACCATCGCGGTGTACTACCACCCGATCTCGATCCTCGACCGCTTCTCGAGCGGCACGCAGTACTCGACCCGCGCGGCCAACGCCGCCGCGACCGTCGCGGATGCCGCGCCCGAGGCCTACCTCGACTTCACCCACGCGATGTACGCGAACCAGCCCGAGGAGGGCGGCACCGGCCTGAGCGACGAGCAGATCGAGCAGATCGCGATCACCGCGGGCGTGCCCGAGGACGTCGCGGCCACGCTCGACGACGGCATCTTCACCAAGTGGGTCGTCGCGGCGACCGACCAGGGCTCCGTCGACGGCGTGGGCGGCACCCCGACCGTGATGGTCGACCGCACCATCCTCGAGCAGGCCGAGGTTCCCTACTTCTCCGAGGGTGCGCTGCGCACCTACCTCGAGGGCCTGTAGGACTCTGACTCTCCGGAGCCCCGTCGGCGTTGCCGGCGGGGCTCCGGCGCGTTCACGGCCGATGCGCCCGCTGGGTATCCTTCTGTGGCGACCCGGCGATGGTGCCGGTCGCACGCTGGCATGGCGCAATTGGTAGCGCACCGTACTTGTAATACGGGGGTTGCGGGTTCGAGTCCCGCTGCCAGCTCCACGACCGAGCGGACTACGCGGGCGTGCCCCAGCGGATGGGCTCGGCTCCCTGCTCCGCCAGCAGCGCGTTCACGGCGCTGAAGGGACGCGAGCCGAAGAATCCCCGCGAGGCGCTGAGCGGGCTTGGGTGCGCGCTCGCTACGTGCGGCACGTCGCCCAGCAGCGGGATCAGCGACTGCGCGTCGCGCCCCCATAGCAGCGCCACCAGCGGCCCGCCGCGCGCCACGAGAGTGCGGATCGCGTGCTCGGTGACCTGCTCCCAGCCCTTGCCGCGGTGCGACGCCGGCGCGCCCGGGCGGACCGTGAGGACGCGGTTGAGCAGGACCACGCCCTGGCTCGCCCAGAGGCTCAGGTCCCCGTCGGTGAGGGCCTCACCCGTGTCGTCGCGCAGCTCGCGGGCGATGTTGACGAGCGACCGCGGCATCGGATGGCCGGGCGGCACGGAGAAGCTCAGGCCGACGGGGTCGCCCGGCGTCGGGTAGGGGTCCTGGCCGACGATGAGCACGCGGGCGTCCGCCAGCGGCGCGCGGAAGGCGCGCAGGATCGCGTCGGACGCGGGAAGGTAGCCGCGGCCCGCGGCCATCTCCTCGCGCAGGAAGACCCCGATCGAGGCGAGGGTCGGCGCGATGGGCTCGAGCGCATCGGCCCAGTCCGGGGCGACCTGCGAGCGCCAAGCATCGGCCATGCTGGCCACGCTATCCCACGGCCGCGTCCCTGCCGCGTGGACGAATGACAGTCGTGTAGTTCGCGGGTAGGGTAGGCCCAGCACGGCAGGACTCGGCACGAGGAGGACCCATGGGTGAAGCGGCACGCATCGACGATGCGGGCGCGGCTCTCGAGCTGTCCGACCGCGACGCCGAGATCCTCCGGTTCGAGCGCCAGTGGTGGAAGTTCGCCGGCGCCAAGGAGGACGCCATCCGCGAGCTGTTCTCCATGACCAGCACGCAGTACTACCAGGTGCTCGGCGCCCTCATCGACACGCAGGGGGCGCTGGCCTTCGACCCCATGCTCGTCAAGCGTCTGCGGCGCATGCGCTCGGCCCGCCAGCGCGGCCGTTCGAGCCGCGCGTTCGACGTGACGGCCGTTCGCTAGAGTTCTGCCCGTGGCACAGGACTACCCCCTCGACGAGTTCGACGAGATGGCCGCCGAGGGCGGTCCCGTCGGCGTCCACCGCAGCCCTCGTCCCTGGTGGACCCGCGTGCTGCCGCCGCTCATCGCGCTGCTGCTCGGCGGGTTCGTCGCATGGCTCCTCGCGACCTGGCTGTGGAACTCGGGCGACAGCACCGCGGAGCCCCAGGCCACGCCGACCGTGACCGTGACGCCCACGGACGAGCCGACCACCTCGCCCGAGCCCACGGTGGAGCCGACCACGGAGCCCACCGAGGAGCCGACCGAGGAGCCGGAGCCTGAGCCCACCGAGACGGTCGAGCCCGAGCCGGTCATCCTCTACGACGCGCAGATCCACATCCGCAACGGTGCGCGCGTCCAGGGCCTCGCCGGTGAGCAGCAGGAGATCCTCACGGACGCTGGCTACACCAACACCGAGGCCAACAACATCGCGGCCAACCTCATCCCGAACGGTGAGAACGTGGTGACCTACGACGGCGACCGCGTCGCGGACACCGCCCAGGACGTCGCCGACCAGCTCGGCATCTCCGCCGTGCAGGGTGGCGGCACGCCCGGCGGCGCCGAGATCGAGGTCCTCCTCGCCTCGGACCCCAGCTAGCCGCTGACCCCGGCGAGCCGCTGACCCCAGCTAGCCGCTGAACCCGGCAAGCCTCGGACTCCCACCAGCTCCGGACCCCAACGAGCCGCATCCCCAGCGCGTACGGCGCGACCACACGCCCCGCCCGACAGTTCCGAACATGCGCGCGGCGACACGCCGAGGCCGCGAGCCCTCGAGCCACGCGCGCCGGGGTGTCGTCCTCCGAGATGTTCGGAACTGTCGTGGGGAGCGCGAGGCGGCGTAGCGCGGCACCCAGCGAGTGCATCGGCACTGCCCGGGAGAGGGGTGCGATCAGCGTTGGGTGAAATCCACGTGACGTGGTTTGCACTCGACGGGGGAGAGTGCCAGAATCGCTCTTAGCACTCTCACTGCGAGAGTGCTAACCACCGGCTTGTCGAGCCGAGGTGACCGGACCGGGCGTGAAAGGAACGCGCGGCCCCGGCATCGTCCGTCGCGGGCGGCTCGACGCCATATTCATCGAAAGAGGAATAGACACCCATGGCAAAGCAGATTGCCTTCGATGAGGAGGCCCGTCGCGGCATGGAGCGGGGCATGAATGCCCTCGCCGACGCCGTCAAGGTCACCCTCGGCCCCAAGGGCCGCAACGTCGTGCTCGAGAAGAAGTGGGGCGCCCCCACGATCACCAACGACGGCGTCTCGATCGCCAAGGAGATCGAGCTGTCGGAGCCCTACGAGAAGATCGGCGCTGAGCTCGTCAAGGAGGTCGCCAAGAAGACCGACGACGTCGCCGGCGACGGCACCACCACCGCCACCGTTCTCGCCCAGGCGCTCGTCCGCGAGGGCCTGCGCAACGTCTCGGCCGGCGCCAACCCGATCGCCCTGAAGAAGGGCATCGAGAAGGCCGTCGAGGCCGTCACCGCCGAGCTCCTCAACTCCGCCAAGGAGATCGAGACCAAGGAGCAGATCGCTGCCACCGCAGGCATCTCCGCCGGCGACCCCGCCATCGGCGAGCTCATCGCCGAGGCGATGGACAAGGTCGGCAAGGAGGGCGTCATCACGGTCGAGGAGGCCTACCAGTTCGGCCTCGAGCTCGAGCTGACCGAGGGCATGCGCTTCGACAAGGGCTACCTCAACCCCTACTTCGTCACCGACGGCGAGCGCCAGGAGGCCGTCCTCGAGGACGCGTACATCCTGCTCGTCGAGTCGAAGATCTCGTCCCTCAAGGACCTCCTGCCCGTTCTCGAGAAGATCATGCAGGCGGGCAAGCCCCTCGCGATCGTCGCCGAGGACGTGGACGGCGAGGCCCTCGCGGCGCTCGTGGTCAACAAGCTGCGCGGCAACCTCAAGGTCGTCGCCGTCAAGGCCCCCGGCTTCGGCGACCGCCGCAAGGCGATGCTGCAGGACATGGCGATCCTCACGGGTGGCCAGGTCATCTCCGAGTCGGTCGGCCTCTCGCTGGAGAACGCCGGTCTCGAGCTGCTCGGCCAGGCCCGCAAGGTCGTCGTCACCAAGGACGACACCACCATCGTGGACGGCGCCGGCTCCGAGGACCAGGTCGCTGGCCGCGTGAACCAGATCCGTGCCGAGATCGACAACTCGGACTCGGACTACGACCGCGAGAAGCTCCAGGAGCGCCTCGCCAAGCTCGCCGGCGGCGTCGCCGTCATCAAGGCGGGCGCGGCCACCGAGGTCGAGCTCAAGGAGCGCAAGCACCGCATCGAGGACGCCGTTCGCAACGCGAAGGCGGCCGTCGAGGAGGGCATCGTCGCCGGTGGTGGCGTGGCACTCATCCAGGCCGGCACCACGGCTCTCGCCTCCCTCGAGCTCGAGGGTGACGAGGCGACCGGTGTGCGCATCGTCGAGTCGGCGATCACCGCGCCGCTGCGCCAGATCGCCGTCAACGCTGGCCTCGAGGGCGGCGTCGTCGTCGAGCGCGTCAAGGGCCTCGAGGTCGGTCACGGCCTCAACGCCGCGACCGGCGTGTACGAGGACCTGCTCGCCGCGGGCGTCAACGACCCGGTCAAGGTGACCCGTTCCGCGCTGCAGAACGCCGCGTCCATCGCGGGCCTGTTCCTCACGACCGAGGCGGTCGTGGCGGACATCCCCGAGCCCGAGCCGGCGATGCCCGCCGGTGGTGGCGACATGGGCGGCATGGGCTTCTAAGCCTCAGCCTGAACGCCGCGAAGGCCCCCGGAGCGCGAGCTCCGGGGGCCTTCGTGCATCCTGGCGGTCGTTTCGTGTCTGCGACCTCTCCGTTCCCGACGAAAGTGACGCTTCTATGTTCGTCAAGTGGGCATGGTGGCGGTGGCGTGGGTGAGGGTGCGGTGGATGTGTCGGGCGATGTAGCGCTTGAGGATGCGGCGGATTTCCTTGAGGGTGAGTCCTTCGGTTTGGCGGCGGGCAATGTAGTCGCGGGTGGCTTGATCGATCCGCATGCGGGTCAGGGTGATGGTGTGCAGGGCGGCGTTGAGGCGTCTGTCGCCGCCGCGGTTGAGTCGATGGCGGGTGGTGTTGCCTGACGATGCGGGCAGGGGGCTGACTCCTGCTAGTGCAGCGAAGGCGCCCTCGGAGCGGAGTCGGCCTGCGTGGGACCACGACACATAGATCGCGGCTGCGGTGATCGGTCCGATGCCGGTCTCGGTCAGGAGAGCCGCTGCGGGGGTGGCGGGCAACAGGCTGGTGATGTGTGCCTGATTCGCTTTGAGGTCGGCGTCGGTGGCCAGGATGGTTTTGGCCAGGCGGGCTGCTTCGGCGCGGGCGATCGCGGTCGCGACAGGTTCGGTGCGTGTTCTCCAGGCGGCGATGGTGCGGATCAGGGTCGTGGTGATAGACGCGCGAGCATCGAGTTCGATGCCTAGTGCCGTGGTGCGGATCAGCGCGGTGAGCATGTTGATCGTGGTGGTGCGGTGTCCGGTGAGCTGGTCGCGAGCGGCCAGCAAGATCCGCAGTGCTGCCCGTTCGCCCTGATCGGTGCGGGGTTGGCGCAGGCGGGACGTGTCGACGCCAAGCACGGAGCGGGCGATCAGCTCGGCATCGATG
>NZ_BBRM01000004.1 GCF_002090155.1 Demequina sp. NBRC 110056
AAGTGTTTGCGACGATAGACATGGCAGTGATCTCCCTTTCTCAGTGACGTCGCTGTCTGGCCGGCGTCGGCCCGGGTGAGTCACTACGAGGCAGTCCTGCAATGAGCCACAACCTGCACGGGTTGGGCATGCTTCTATCAAGCCATCGTGGTGGGCGGGTCGACGCCGGTGTTCACCCCCAGGCAGACAAGCCACTTTGAAGACACGGTGACCACAGTCGCCGGTCCAGACCCAAACGAGTCATACCCAGGGGCAAACACCAGCGTCGCCCCGTCAGCCAGCCCCAGGCCAGCCACCACCCACACTTGCAGGGCCCACTCTGGTGGTGAAGGGGAGGCGCGCGGTGACGGATCGACCGCCGGACGACTAGCCCCTGACCGCGGCCGCGTCCGTGGCGAAGTCGCCCTCGACGTCGCCCGATACCTCCGCGTTCACCGCGTAGCGCCCGACGATGAAGATGTACATCCAGAACGCCGCGAACGCGAGGGTGCCGATCACGATCTTGATGGGCCACAGCAGGTCCGAGCCCGTGACGAAGCCCTCGATGAGACCCGACACGAAGAGTGCGGCGACCAGGCCGATCCCGACCGAGATCGTCACGCGCCCCTCCTCGGCGAGTGCCTGCATGCGGGTGCGCGGCCCCGGCGACAGGAGCGTCCAGAACAGTCGGAACCCGGCCCCGGCGGCGACGAACACCGCGGACAGCTCGAGCAGCCCGTGCGGGATGATCAGCTGGAAGAAGATGTCGAGCAGGTCGGCCTCCGCGAGCACGGCCGCCGCGACGCCCAGCTGGATGACCGTGTTGTACATCAGGTAGGCCGGATAGATCCCCGTGATGCCGAGTGCGATGCACTGCAGCGCGAGGAAGCCGTTGTTGGTCCAGACCGAGGCGGAGAACGAGGCCGAGTCGTACTCGTAGTAGTAGCTCTCGAACTCGAGCTGGGCGATGGCGTCGCGCGTCTCGGCGCTGCCGATGAGGGCGAGGGCCTCGGGATGCGTCACGGTCCACCACGCGCTGAGCGCGGCGAGCCCGATCACCGTGAGCGTCACCGCGACGCCCCACCAGCGCACGCGGTAGAACGCCGCCGCGAGCCCGAGCGTGAGGTAGTGGCGCACGCCGTGCGTCGACACCTCGTGCGCGCCGGTGAGCCACACGCGCGCGTTCGCCAGCGTGATCGACAACCTCGTCACGAGTCCGGGCTCGGGTGCCGCGGAGCGCAGCGCCGACAGGTCGCCCGACGTCGCCTGGTAGAGCCGAGTGAGCTCGTCTGCCTCCTCGCCCGTGAGCGAGCGCCGGCGCGACAGCTCCTCGAGCCGGTCCCAGCGCTCGCGGCGCGCTGACGAGAAGGCGTCGAGGTCCACGCGGCTACGATGCCATAGAACCGCTCGAAGGGACTGGCATGGACACGGTCGAGGACGAGATCCTCACCGGCGAGGGCGTCGCCCTCAGCACGGGCGCTGCCGCCGTGACGCACCGCATGCTGTCCGGCGCGCTCGACCTCGTCGTCTACGGCATCCCCGCGGGATTCGCGCTGTACTTCATCACCGGCGCGACGGGCCTCGCGAACGGCGCCATCCAGCGCGCGGCCTCGATCTCCGCGATGGTGCTCATGCTCATCATCGTGCCCGCGCTCGTCGAGACTTTCTCCCGCGGGCGCTCGGTGGGACGGCTCGCGTGCGGGCTGCGCGTCGTGCGCGACGACGGCGGGCCCATCTCGTTCCGCCACGCGTTCATCCGCGCGCTCACGGGCTTCATCGAGATCTTCGCGACGCTCGGTCTCATGGCCCTCACGGTGTCGCTGCTCAACGCCCGCTCGAAGCGCATCGGCGACATGCTCGCCGGCACCTACGCGATGCGGGTGCGCGGCGCGACGCGGGCGCTGCCTCCCCTGCAGATGCCGCCGCACCTCGCGGACTGGGCGCGGGCGGCGGACATCGCACGCCTTCCCGACGGGCTCGCGCTCACCTGCCGCATGTTCCTCGCGCGCGCCACGACGTTGCACGCCGACTCGAGGGCTCGCCTCGGCCGCGAGCTGGCCGCCCGCCTCGAGGGCTACGTGTCGCCGATGCCCGAGGTCACCCCCCACCCCGAGTACTTCATCGCCGCCGTCCTGGCCGAGCGCGGCCGCCGCGAGACGTCGATCGAGGCACGCCGCCAGGTGCGGGCACGCGACGAGGCCGCGCGCGTGGCGCGCCTGCCCTACGGCGTCGCCGACGCCGTCGACTGACCCGACGCCCCCGGCGCGCGCATCGGCGCTCCGGAGACCGCCAGCAGCGGATCAGTAGCGGTAGTGCTCTGGCTTGAAGGGGCCCTCCTGCGGCACGCCGATGTAGTCCGCCTGGGACTCGCTCAGCTCCGTGAGGCGCACGCCGAGCGCGTCGAGGTGCGCCCGCGCGACCTTCTCGTCGAGCACCTTGGGAAGGCGGTGCACGCCCAGCGGGTACGCGGCGAGGTTGACCCACAGCTCGATCTGCGCGAGCACCTGGTTCGCGAAGGACGTCGACATCACGAACGACGGGTGGCCGGTCGCGTTGCCGAGGTTCAGCAGGCGCCCCTCGCTGAGCACGATCACCGAGTGCCCGTCCGCGAAGGTCCACTCGTCGACCTGCGGCTTGATGGGCTGGTGCTTGGCGCCCGAGCGCGCGAGGCCGGCCATGTCGATCTCGTTGTCGAAGTGGCCGACGTTGCCGACGATCGCCTTGTCCTTCATCGCGGCCATGTGCTCGACGCGGATGATGTCCTTGTTGCCGGTGGTGGTGATGAAGAAGTCGGCGCGTTCCACGACGTCCTCGAGGCGCGCGACCTCGTACCCATCCATCGCGGCCTGCAGCGCGCAGATGGGGTCCACCTCGGCGACGATCACGCGCGCGCCCTGGCCGCGCAGCGCCTCCGCGGCGCCCTTGCCGACGTCGCCGTAGCCAGCGACGAACGCGACCTTGCCGCCCATGAGGACGTCGGTGGCGCGGTTGATCCCGTCCGGCAGGGAGTGGCGGATGCCGTAGCGGTTGTCGAACTTGGACTTGGTCACCGAGTCGTTGACATTGATCGCGGGGAACAGCAGCTCGCCGCGGCGGAACATCGCCTCGAGGCGGTGCACGCCCGTCGTGGTCTCCTCGCTCACGCCCACGATCCCGGCCGCCATGCGCGTGAAGCGCGTGGGGTCGGAGGCGATGGACCGGCGGATCACCGCGCGCATGCCCTCGACCTCGGCGTTGAACTCCGGGTCCTCCTCCTCGAGCGGCTCGGGCACCTCGCCGAGCGCCTCGAGGCGCACGCCCTCGTGCACCAGCAGGGTCGCGTCGCCGCCGTCGTCCAGGATGATCGTGGGGCCGTCGTGCCCGTCCCACGTGAGGATCTGGTCGGTGTACTCCCAGTACTCGCGGATGGTCTCGCCCTTGATCGCGAAGACCGGCACGCCGTCGGGGGCCGAGTAGGTGCCCGCGCCCACGACGACCGCGGCGGCGGCATCGTCCTGGGTCGAGAAGATGTTGCACGACGCCCAGCGGACGTCGGCGCCGAGCGCCGTCAGGGTCTCGATGAGCACGGCGGTCTGGGTCGTCATGTGCAGCGAGCCCGCGATGCGCGCGCCCGCGAGCGGCCGGGCGTCGCCGAACTCCTCGCGCAGCGCCATGAGCCCGGGCATCTCCTGCTCGGCGAGGCGGATCTGGTGGCGGCCGGCCTCGGCGAGCGACAGGTCGGCGACGACGTGGTCCAGGGTCATGCGGGCTCCTCAGGAGGGGTCTCGGGGGGCGGGGTGAGGGCCGATGCGCTGGCCGGGTCACGGCGCAGGTCCGGCTCGATGAAGATGAGTCGGGCAGCGGGCACGACCTCGCGGATGAGCCGCTCGGCCCGGTCGATGTGCTCGGCGAGCTGGTCGACGCTCACCCCATGCTCGACGCCCACCTTAGCGGCGATCATCACGTCGTCCGGGCCCAGGTGCATGGTGCGCAGGTGGATGACGTCGGTGAGCGGCGACGCGGCGAACGCGCCGCGGATGCGCTCCAGGTCGTCGGGGGTGACCGACTCCCCCATGATGAGCGACTTGGTCTCGCGCGCGAGGATCACGGCGACGACGATGAGGAGGATGCCGATCAACGCGGTGCCGATCGCGTCCCAGATCCCGTCGCCCGTGATGATCGTCATCGAGATCCCGAAGAACGCGCACAGCAGGCCGATGAGCGCCGCGGTGTCCTCGAGCAGGATGACCGGGATCTCGGGCGAGCGGGATCGGCGGATGTAGGAGAACCAGCCGAGGCCACCGCGGACCTGGTTGCCCTCCTTGACCGCGGTGCGCAGCGAGCTGCCCTCGAGCGCCATCGCGATGAGCAGCACGACGAGCGGCACCCACACCCAGCCCTCGAGCGGCTCGGGGTCCTGCCACTTCTGCCACGCCTCGAACAGCGAGAACAGCCCGCCGAGCGTGAAGAGCATCACCGCGACGAGGAACGCGTAGTAGTAGCGGTTGCGCGCGTAGCCGAAGGGGTGGGTGTCGTCGGCGGCGCGCGCTGCCTTGCGCTTGCCGACGAGCAGCAGCACCTGGTTGCCGGAGTCGACCACGGAGTGGATGCCCTCGGCGAGCATCGAGGATGCCCCGGTGAGGCCCCAGGCGATGAACTTGGTGACGCCGATGCCGAGGTTGGCGCTCAGCGCGGCGATGATCGCCTTGGTGCCGCCCTCAGCCGACACGTCAGCCCTCGCGGATGACCGCGAGCACCGCGTCGCGCAGGCGCTCCATCTCGGACGCGTCCGCCGCCTCCGCATTGAGGCGCAGCAGCGGCTCGGTGTTGGAGGGGCGCACGTTGAACCACCAGCGCGGCTCCGCGCTCCAGTGGTCGAAGGTCAGGCCGTCGAAGTCGTCGACCTGCACGTCGTGTGCCGCGAACGCCGCACGCACGCGGGCGAGGGCGTCGGGCACCGAGTCCACGGTGGAGTTGATCTCGCCAGACGCGGCGTAGGGGCTGTGCGCCTCGAGCAGCGCGGACAGCGGGCGCTCCTGCGAGCCCAGCGCCGCCAGCACGTGCAGCGCGGCGAGCATCCCCGAGTCCGCGTAGAAGAAGTCGCGGAAGTAGAAGTGCGCCGAGTGCTCTCCACCGAAGATGGCGTTCAGGCGCGCCATCTCCGCCTTGATGTAGCTGTGGCCCACGCGCGAGCGCACGGGCGTGGCGCCGGCAGCCGTCAGCTGCTCGGGCACGGCACGCGACGAGATGAGGTTGTGGATCACCGTGGGCTCGCCGCCCTCGGCGAGCTCGCGCGCGGTCTCGCGCAGGCCGACGAGCGCCGTGATGGCCGAGGCGGGCACCACCTCTCCGCGCTCGTCGACCGCGAAGCAGCGGTCGGCGTCGCCGTCGAAGGCGAGGCCGATGTCCGCGCCGTGCTCGCGCACCGCGGCCTGGAGGTCGACGAGGTTCGCGGGGTCGAGCGGGTTGGCCTCGTGGTTGGGGAACGTGCCGTCGAGCTCGAAGTACAGCGGGATGATCGTGAGCGGCAGCTCGGGCAGGCCGGCCCCCGTCTCGAGCACGGCGGGCACGGTGTGGCCCGCCATCGCGTTGGCCGCGTCGACCACGACGGTCAACGGGCGGATCTCCGACAGGTCCACGAGCGACCGCAGGAAGGCGCCGTACTCGGCGAGCATGTCGCGCTCGACGAGGCCGCCGCGCGCGTCCGCGGCGGGCACGCCGTCGGCGAGGTAGTCGGCGGCGCGCTCGCGCACGTCGCCGAGACCCGTGTTCTCACCGACGGCACGTGCGAGGCGCCGGCACATCTTCATCCCGTTGTAGGCGGCGGGGTTGTGGGAGGCCGTGACCATCACGCCGGGCCGCTCGAGCGCGCCCGAGGCGTGATAGAGGCCATCGGTCGAGCACATGCCGATGTCGATGACGTCGACGCCGCGGTCGCGCAGGCCGTCGCCGACGGCGGCGACCAGCTCGGGACCGGAGTCGCGCATGTCGCGTCCGATGACGACCTCGGTCTCGCCGTCGGGGATCACGACCACGTCGGCGAAGGCTGCGCCGATCGCGCGCGCCACCTCGGGCGTGAGCGTCTCGCCCACGATGCCGCGGACGTCATAGGACTTGATGAGGGCGGAGAGATCGGGGCGCTCGTTCACGCGCCCAGACTAGCGCCACCGAGCGGCGCCGCTCAGGCGTCTCCCGAGACCACCCTCAGGT
Source organism: Demequina sp. NBRC 110056 (assembly GCF_002090155.1). Taxonomy (GTDB): domain Bacteria; phylum Actinomycetota; class Actinomycetes; order Actinomycetales; family Demequinaceae; genus Demequina. Next base: position 6,169 of record NZ_BBRM01000004.1, read on the forward strand.
GCCCCCGTCGCGGCTCGGAAGCGAGCGGCGCGGGCGGCGGGGTGGCGGGCACGCGCGGGCGGCCCGCCTCGCGCACGGCACGCGCGAGCGCGTCGAGGTCGTCGGGGCTGGGGCCGGCGTCGACGAACTCCTGGTGGATGTGCACCACGTCCCATCCGCGCGGCGCGGAGAAGCGCTCGGCGTGGAGGGCGCACAGGTCGTAGCTGTGCGGCTCAGCCTGCGCCGACAGCTGGCCCACGACGACGGTCGAGTCCCCGTACACGTACGTCAGCGTCGCGGCCGCGGGGCGGTCGCAGGTGGTACGGGAGCACTGACGCGTGGACTTCACGCCTCCGGACACTACGCGCGCCCGAGCGCGGGGCCCAGGTGCCACGCCGATGCGGGGGTAGCGTGTGGCCCATGGCGCGCAGGGACAGGCATGGCAGGGGGTTGCGGGCGCCCCTGCTGCCGTACGACGCCCCCGGGTACCGCACGCGCGGCGAGGTCTTCGACGACGAGCTGCGGGACGCCGCCGAACGCCTCGAGTCACGCTGGGGCCGCGCGTGGGGCCGCATCGACTTCGCCGCCGAGGACGTCCCGCCGTCTGACCCGACGCCATGGGAGCACGGCGTCCCGCTCGGGCGCGTGTTCCCCGCCGAGCTCGGTCAGCCGACCCGGGTGGTCGTCTACCGGCGCCCGCTCGAGCTGCGAGCGGATCCGGGACACGTGCGGCCGATCCTGAGAGATGTGCTCGCGGAGCAGGTGGGCGCCGTGCTGGGCAGGGCGCCGGAGGACGTCGACCCGGACTACGGCGCCGGCGAGTAGGGCGCCACCGCGGCCTCGAGCACGGTCGCCTCCAGCTCGGTCGACACCGGTTCGATGGTGGTGACGAAGCCCGCCTCAGGATCGGCGAGCACGAGCGCCCACGCGAAGGGTGCCGAGCTCGTCAGCACGGTGCCCGGCTCCAGGTCGAGCGGCAACGACGCCACGCCATCCTCGGCGACGTCCACGGTGAGCGTGTGCCCGCCCGCATCCACAGTGAAGGTGCCCGCCGCTGCTGACGCCACGACGAGCGTCACGTCGCCGTCGGGCACGACCGCCGCCCTCGCGCGCGCATCGGCCGCGTCCTGTCCCCCCGTCCACGCCTGGTCGAGCGCCACCGCGCCCTCGAGCACCGCCGCGTCGCGGGCGACCCTCACGAGCGCGCCGGCGACCACCGGATCCGACGCCTCGATCCGCACCGCGGCGAGACCGACCACCGGCACCTGCAGGTCGGTGAGCACGCCGGGCTCGAGCGCGAGGCGCTCGTCGCCGAGCCACGGCAGCGGGCCCTCCTCGCCGAGCAGCGTCAGGGTCGCGTCGGCGCCATCGGGCGCCAGCAGCGAGAGCGTCGCCACGGCCTCCTCAGCCGACGGACCGGCGACCGGGATCACGAGCTCGGTCGCGGGCGCCGAGGGCGACACCCAGTCGGTGCCGGCGGCCGTGAACCCGTCGAGACGGGAGTCCTGGAGCGCGGCGCTCACCCCCACGCCCTGGGCGACCACGTGCACGGCGAGCGCCGGAAGCTCGGGCGTCACCGACTCGAGCAGCAGGGTCTCCTGCGCACCCGGTCCGAGCAGCACCGAGCGGTCGTCCTCGACGAGCCCGACGGCACCGTGGATCTCGATGCGGGCGCGCACCGCGGATCCGGTCGGGTTCGACAGGACGAGTCGCGCGCTCGAGCCCAGCGCCGTCGAGCCGCCGACGAGCCACTGGTCGCGAGCGGGAGCGGTGCACGCGGCTCCCGCCAACCCGGCGATGTCCCCCGACGCGACCCGCTCGACCGTCACCGCCTGCGTCGCATCGACGGCGGTGCCGTCACCGAGCGCCTCGCCCGACGGCAGCGTCTCCCGTGTCACGTCGCTCGAGCCCGAGTCGAGGTCCTCGTCGCCTGACACGATCGCGCCCACCGGAACCTCCAGGGGCCCCGGGCACACCACCGGCTGCCGCACCGGGTCGATGCTCGCCTCGACGCTCGCGCCGGGCTGTCCGCCGGGCTCGGGCGCCGCGAGCGTCGCGGCGCCGAGCAGCGCCGCGAGGCCGATGACGGTCAGCAGGATCCTCATGGCAGACGCTCCTCGCGGGTGACGCGGCGGGAGCGCACCGGGATCGCGGCGACCAGCACCCAGCCGAGCGTGACCAGGCCGGCCCAGAACCACACGCGGTACTCGCGGTCGTCGTAGGACGCGATCACGTGGCCGGCGGCGGGCACCTCGAAGGCCTGGCGTCCAAACGCGTCCTCGACCGCGTCGAGCTCCGCGCCATCGAGCGTGGCGGCCCAGCGCTCGTCGGCCGCCTCGGCGATGACGAGCGTTCCGGCCTCGGGCGCGTCGAGCTCGCCCGCGGTCCGTCCCATCGCGACCGGCTGGTCGCCCTGCGGCGACACGAAGCGCGCGCGGCTCACGCGGGCGTCGCCCTCGGCGCCGCCGACGCGCCACGACGTGCCGCGCTCCGCAGAGCCCATGAGGGCGAGGTCGGGGTGCTGGCTCAGCACGTCGGCAAGCGCCTCAGCTCCCGGCGCCGCGACCACGACGCCGATCCCCCACGCGGCGAGCGGATCGAGGCTGACGTCGCCGCCAGCGGCGAGCGCGGCGACCGTCTCCCCGAGGTCAGCGGGACCCGGCACGGCGGCGGCCCCCTCTCCGCGCGCGAGCGGAACGCCCGAGGAGGACAGCGTTCCCGCGGTCGGCACGACCTCGGTGCCGTCCTCCGACAGCACGGAGAACGTGATCGCCTGGGACGCCTGGTCGAGCACGAGCACCCGCTGCGACAGCGCCGTCTCCTGCTCGAGGGTGGCCACCAGCGGGAGCACGTCGCGACCCTGCGGCTGCACGTCGCCGAGCGCCGTGCGTCCGGGCCATGCCTGTGCGGCTGCCGACCCCAGCACGCCGATGCCCACGACGGCGATCGCCAGCGCGGACGCCGCCCGCCGTGCCGCGACGGGCCACGCGACCGCTCCGGGCGTCCACGCGGCGCAGACCGTGACGAGCAGGCCCAGGGCGACTGCGGACATCGCGGCCCCGTACCAGCCCGCCGCGGCAGGTGCCCCGGCGCCCAGGTCGGGCGACAGCGTCACGCCCTGCACCTGCACGGCGATCACGAGGCTCGCCGCAGCGACCGCGAGCGCGCCGAGCGAGACCCAGCGGCGACGGCCCATCACCGCGGCGATCGCGGCGGCGGCGAGCAGCGCGATGGGGAGCGTCCGCAGCACCCACACCATCGGCTCGGGCACGGCTCCCGTCTCGCCGATGCCACCGAGCAGCAGCTCCGCGGCGGACAGCGAGGGCGCGGTGGCGGAGGGGCCGGGCTCGCGGACGCCGATCGCCAGCGCCGACGACGGCGCGGCAAGCGTCGCGGCGAGCGCCGCCCCCGAGACGACGATGGGCGCGATGGCGGCGCCCCAGACACGCCACCTGGCGCGACCGGCGAAGCCGCCGGCCACGAGGACCACCACCACTGCGGGCGCGAGGAGCACGGGAGCGGCGATCACCACGACCGCGAGCGCGGCGGCGGCTCCCATCGCGGCACTCCGCGAGGGGCGCCTCACTGCCGGGTGCTCGGCTCCGTCCGGCAGGGCCTCCCCCCGGTGCCAGGCACCCGCGCGGGCGAGCCCCAGGACGGCGAGCGGCGCCACGACGTGGACGATGACCGCTGCGACCCGGCCCTGCGCGGAGGACTCGAGCGCGATGGGCCCCACGGCGTACGCGCCGGCGGCGAGCGCGCGCACCGGCAGCGACCGGGTGAACGCACCGGCCGCGGCCCACGCCGTGAGGCCGGCCAGCAGCGGCGCGACCAGCAGCACCGCGCCGAGCCACGCGGCAAGGCCGCCGGGGATGGCAGCGAGCGGGACGAGCAGCAGGCTCAGCCCTGGGTCGAGAGCCGGCGCCCCGAATGCCTGCGACGACCATCCCGTGAGGGCGCGGTCCCAGAGCTCCCCGAGCGACACGTCCGTGATGCCGAGCGTCGCGCCGGTGAGCATCTGGCCCTGGGCGAGCGCCGCGAGCCACGTGGGGTGCAGCGCGATGCTGAACGCGGTCAGGGCGATGGCGACGGCGACGAGCGTGAGCCGGCGCCGGCGAGCGGCGGTCGCGAGCTCCGCGCGCACCACGTCCGAGGGCTGCTCCGCCGCCTGGACCCGACTGCGGGTGCCCCACTCGAGGGCGCGCACGTGCCTCGCCACGTCGCGCGGGCCCGCGAGGAGGCGGCGCTCCGCATCGGTGGCCCGGCCGGCTCGGTGGACGCGCAGCCGCGCGCCCGGCACGCGAGGCAGAAGGCCGATGACGCGCCACGGGACCAACAGGTCCGCGAGCAGCAGCTGGGGCTCGTTCTGGGCGACGCGCAGCACCGCGCGCGCGAGCGATCCGAGCAGCGCCCACAGGGCGACGAAGGGCACCGCCCACCACGGACAGAAGACGAGGGCGTGGTACCACTCGGAGGCCCGCCGGACGCTGTACGTCGCGCGCCGGCCGCCTCCGGACCCACCGCGCCGCGCGTGCAGCCGCTCCTGGCTGTGGCGGATCCGCGCCGCCGGGACGGCGACCACGTCGTATCCGGCGCGCCAGGCGCGGCGCGAGAAGTCCAGGCTCGAGGACCATCCCTCGCCTGCCGTGTCGAGACCGCCGAGCGTCTCCCACAGCTCGCGGCGCACGAGCGAGCCGCCGAGCGACACCGCGAGCACGTCGTCGCGCTCCGCGTACTGGCCCTGGTCGACGTCGTCCTCCTCGACGAGCGCGATCCGGCGGGCTCCCACGCGCGTGGTCGTCGTGCCGAGGGAGACGAGGCGGTCGGGGGCATCCCACTGCACGTGCGCCGCGCCGACGACGCCGGCGAGGCGGCGCTTGCGTGCCGTGGCCGTGAGCGCGGCGAGAGCTCCGGGCAGCGGCGCCATGTCGTCGTGGAGGATCCACAGCAGCTCTGCGGGCTCGCCAGGGCTGTCGGCCAGCACCGCGTCGACGGCACCACCGAGGTCGCGGGCGTCGACCTGCTCGACGCGGAGCCGGGAGTCCCAGCCTCCGGGGGGCGGGTCCACGGGCGCCGTGAGCGCGAGGTGGACCTCGTCAGGTGCGGGGTCCTGGCTGAGCACGGCGTCGACCGCCGCGAAGAGGTGGGGCGACCGGCCATCGGACACCACCACCGCACGCACCACGATGCGCGCGGGACTCATGCCGTCCCCACGCAGGCCTGCCGCTTAGACAGCGCGACGCTTGAGCTTGCGCCGCTCACGCTCCGAGAGCCCACCCCAGATCCCGAACCGCTCGTCGTTCGCGAGCGCGTAGTCGAGGCACTCGGATCGCACCTCACACGAGGCGCAGACCTTCTTCGCCTCGCGCGTGGATCCGCCCTTCTCCGGGAAGAAGGCCTCGGGATCGGTCTGGGCGCACAGCGCGCGCTCCTGCCAAGCGAGGGGGCCGTCGTCCTCCACGCCCCCGAAGATGTCCACCACCGAGGCCAGGGTGGGCGCCGGCTTGCCTGCGTCCGAGGGCACTGCGCCGCCGTAGATATTCCACATGGGCTGTCCTCCGATCGCCACGGCAGGATAGTGACCCTGCCTGTAGGAATTACACCGTTGTTATCCCTACGCGTCAAGCCGAGAGTAGCGCACTCCACACACGAAGCCGGAACCCCACGCCAGGTGCATGGTCGCCAGCACCAGCGGCATCCTCAAACCCGCGGCCAGGCCCGTTCGCGGCAGCAGCAGGGCGGATGCGCCCAGCACCCCCAGCACGTACAGCCCCGGGATCGCCATCGCGGCCAGGAGCCACGGGCTCTGGAGGATCGCGCCGAGCGCCCCAAGAATGATTCCGCCGGCGACGGCGATCGTGGCGAGCGGCGCCGCCAGGTACCGCAGCGACCGGCTCTGCGGGTGCGTGCGGATGACCTCTCGCCGCCACTGGCCCGAGGTGAAGAACTGACGGACGAGGGCTCGCCAGCTCGAGCGCGGCGTGTAGGGAACGGCCATCGCGGGGACGAACCACACCCCGTACCCGGCCGCGCGGAGGCGGAAGTTGAGCTCCCAGTCCTGGGCGCGCGTGAAGTGGGTGTCGTAGCCGCCCACAGACTCGAGGGCGCCCCGGCGGAACGAGCCGAGGTACACGGATGCCGCCTCCCCCTCCGTCCCGCCCTGCCGGTGGCCGGCTCCTCCCAAGCCCCAGCGGGAGGACATGGCGACGGCGACCGCGGCCCCGAAGGGCGCATCGGCCGTCGGGACCATGCGGCCCCCCACGTTGCCTGCCCCGGTGCGCCGCAGGGCATCGACCGCGAGGTCGATGTACCCGACGGGCATGTGGGCATGCCCGTCCATCCGCACCACCACGTCGTGGGCCGATGCGGCGATGGCGGCGTTGAGCCCGTCGGGGGTGCGGCCGCTCGGGTTGGCGACCACGGTGACCTCGGGCGCCTCGGCGAGCTCGGCGGCGATGCCCTCCGTGCCGTCCTCGGACGGCCCGACCGCGATCACCACCTCGACCTTGCCGGGGTAGCCGGAGGCGAGCACGGCGGCCACGGACGCGGCGAGCTCAGCGGCCTCGTTGCGCACCGGCATGATGACGCTCACCGGGGGCTGGGAGGGAAGATCGGGCAGGTCGGTCACGCCTCGTAGGCTATCCCGGCGCACCCGCCGCGCCGCCCGGCGCTCGCCAGCCACGGCGTCCTCCCACGTACGATGGGCACTCCGGGGATGAGAGGGAGGTCACGTGGCGTCGGCTGAGGAGCGCGTTCGGCATGGCAGCCGCGCGGCCTCGCACCCCGTGGCCCGCATCCTCGCCGTCGCGATCGCGGCCGCGCTGGGCTTCGGGCTGGTGTTCGCTCAGTCGGTCACGACGTCCATCGCCTCGTCCATCCAGACCGAGGACGTCGGCGGCCTGGTCAGCTCGACCCCCGACGCGCCCGCGCCCACCGGGGACGGCGAGCCGATCAACATCCTGCTGATGGGCTCCGACGTGCGCACCGGAGAGAACGGTGCGATCGGCGGCCGCGTCGCCGACGGCATGCGCAACGACACCACGATCATCGCCCACGTGTCGGGCGACCGCGAGCGCGTCGAGCTGGTGTCGATCCCCCGCGACCTTCAGGTCGAGATCCCCGACTGCGAGATGTTCGACGGCTCCGTGGCGCAGGGCGGCTACGGCGACTTCAACATCGCCTTCTCGAACGGCGGCCGCCAGGGCAACCCGGCCGAGGCCGCCGCGTGCGTCATCAACACCATCCACGACGCCTTCGACCTGCGGATCGACCATTACGCCGTGGTGGACTTCGTGGGCTTCATCGACATGGTCAACGCGCTGGACGGCATCCCGATGTGCGTTCCCGAGCGCATCGTGTCCTCCAAGGCGCAGCTGGATCTCGATCCCGGGCCACAGATCTTCGACGGCATCACCGCCCTCAACTACGCGCGGCTGCGCACCGCGGAGATCGGCGACGTGTCGGGCTCGGACCTCCAGCGCATCGCCCGCCAGCAGGAGCTGCTCGAGCAGACGTTCCGGACGGCGCTGTCGAAGAACCTGCTCACGGACGCGGCGGCCCTCACCCAGTTCGTGCGCGCCGGAGCGGAGTCCCTCAGCACCGACGAGGAGCTGGGCTCGGTGGGCTTCCTCGGATCTCTCGCGCTCAGCCTGCGCGGCATCCGCACCGAAGACCTCACGTTCGCGACCATCCCGTGGGAGTACACCGAGGATCGCCTCAACGTCGTGATGACCGACGACGCCGAGGTGATGCTCGACGACCTGCGCCACGACCGACCGCTGTCCGTCGCCGCCGAGGACGACGCGACCTCGACGTGGCACGACGACGAGCTCTCGACGACGCCGACCGCGACCGCGTCGAAGTCGCCGCAGACCACGCCCAGCGCGGACGCCGAGCCCGAGACGGTGGAGGACATCTTGGCCGAGTGCCAGGTGCCGTAGCAACGCTGGGACTCGGGGACGAGACACCGGCTGCGACGCGCGTCACCCACGACACCGCGAAGAATCCGCGGGAACCGGGGTCGCAACCAAATCGTTACCCGGCAGGTACCCTTGCCCTTGCCGTCCCCTCATGTGAAGGACTCCCATGCCCACTCGCCGCCGCGCTCTCGCGCGCCATGCGTCCCGCGCGCCGCGTCACCGCGTGCTGTCGACGCTGGCCAGCGCCACCGCGGCGATCCTGGGCTTCGCGGTGGTCGCCGGTGCCAGCTACCTGCTGCTCGCCCAGAACTCGATCGAGCGCCAGGACATCTCCCAGCTCGTCGCGCCCACGGACGAGAACGGCGAGACGGTCGAGACCCCGGCCGAGCCCACGGACTTCGCGGCCGGCGAGCCGATCAACATCCTGCTCATGGGCTCCGACGAGCGCAACGGTGAGAACGGCGACATCGGCGGCCGGGTCGCCGAGGGCATGCGCTCGGACACGACGATGATCATGCACATCAGCGGAGACCGCGAGCGCATCGAGGTCGTCTCCATCCCCCGCGACCTGCGGGTGCGGATCTCCGACTGCCAGATGTTCGACGGCACCGTCAAGAAGGGCTGGACGGCGAAGTTCAACACCGCCTTCTCCCTTGGAGGATCGAACGGCAACCGCGCCGAGGCCGCCGCGTGCACCATGCGCACCGTGTCCGACCTCACCGGACTGGACTTCAACGGCCACTACGTCGTGGTCGACTTCAGCGGCTTCATCGACATGATCGATGCCCTCGATGGCGTGCCCATGTGCATCCCGAACGACATGTACTCCACCAAGGCCAAGCTCGACCTCGAGGCCGGCCCGCAGGTGCTCGACGGCCAGACCGCGCTCGCCTTCGCTCGGGCGCGCACCGGCCAGGGGTTGGGCGACGGCACCGATCTCATGCGCATCGACCGCCAGCACGAGCTCCTCACCAACACGGCGCGCAAGGCGCTGGGCATGAACATGCTCACGGACATCCAGAAGCTCACGCAGTTCGTGCGCGCCGGCACCGAGTCGATCACCATCGACGAGCAGCTGGGCTCGATCACGAACATGGCGGGCCTCGCGTACCACCTGCGCAACTTCGACACCTCGAACCTCGTGTTCGAGACCGTCCCGTGGCAGTACGCCGGGGACGCGTCAGGCGACGTCGTCATGGTCCAGGCCGAGGCCGACGAGATGTTCCAGCGCCTGGTCGACGACGTGCCGATCACGGACCCGGAGCCCGACACGACCGCTACGGCGACCCCGGATGCGGGCCCCTCCGCCGCGCCGTCCGCGACCGCCGAGCCCTCGACGCCCGCGACGAGCGTGCCGACGCCGTCGCCCTCGGCCACCGAGCCGCTGCGCGAGACGCAGGAGGACATCCTCGCGTCCTGCGCGGTCTGAGCCCGCCCTACGGCCTTTCCGCACCACCGCGCCATCACGCCCCGCCGCTAGGCGACGGCGGTGGGCCCTCCTTCAACGCTTGCGCACGCTCGGCACGGACCCGGGCCCCACTCGCTCACGAGTCGCCAGAGGGCCGATGCACGCGCTGGGTGTCCGCTCTGGACGTCAGCGAGCGCGGCGCGGGTGGTGGAACGGATCGGCCGGAAGCCGGGCGTCCGGTTCCGGCGTCGACCGGCTGCGTCGAACGGCTGCGTCGAGCTGCTTCATCGAACTGCTGCGTCAGTCCTCGGCGCGGAGCGCCTCGCCCTTGGCGTAGGCGACCTGGCGCAGCTCGTCGCGGAAGCCGTCCATCCGCTGACGCAGCGCCGCCGCCTGGTCGCCCTCACCGGCGCCGAGGATGCGCGCGGCGAGCAGGCCCGCGTTGCGCGCGCCACCGATCGACACGGTCGCGACGGGAACGCCGGCGGGCATCTGGACGATCGACAGCAGCGAGTCCATGCCGTCCAGGTGCTTGAGCGGCACGGGAACGCCGATGACGGGCAGCGAGGTCACGGACGCCAGCATGCCCGGCAGGTGCGCCGCGCCTCCGGCGCCGGCGATGATGGCCCGCAGACCCCGCGCGGCGGCGTCACGGCCGTAGGCGATCATCTCGTCGGGCATGCGGTGCGCGGACACCACGTCCTTCTCGTAAGCGATGTCGAACTCGCGCAGCGCCTCCGCCGCCGCCCGCATCACGGGCCAGTCGGAGTCCGATCCCATCACGATCCCGACCACGGGCGTCTCGCTCATGCCGCACCTCCGTCCCTCACGATAGCCGCGGCTGCGACGGCCCTGGCGTAGGTGGGAGCGACCTCGTCGCCGCACACCGTGACGTGACCGACCTTGCGCCCCGGGCGCACGCCCTTGCCGTACAGGTGGACCTTCGCGCCAGCATCGTCCACGTCGGGCAGCGCCGAGCCGAGGTCGCCGCGCGCACCCCCGAGCACGTTGGCCATGACCGTGACCGGGGCCACGGCCGAGGTGTCACCGAGCGGCAGGTCGAGCACCGCCCGCAGGTGCTGCTCGAACTGGCTCGTCACCGAGCCCTCGATGGTCCAGTGTCCCGAGTTGTGGGGGCGCATCGCGAGCTCGTTGATCAGCAGGCCGTCCTCCGTCTCGAAGAGCTCGACGGCGAGCACGCCCGTGACCCCGAGCTCGGTCGCGATGCGCACCGCGACGTCACGCGCGAGGTCGCCGCGCTCCGGCGCGAGGTCGGGCGCGGGGGCGGTGACCTCGGAGCAGACGCCGTCACGCTGCACCGACTCGACCACGGGCCACGTCACGGCGTCGCCGCTCGGGCGCCGCGCGACCTGGACCGCGAGCTCGCGGGTGAACGGCACCTTCGCCTCGGCCAGCAGGCGCGGGCCGCCGTTCACCATCGCCTCGATCCAGTCGCGCGCCTCGGCGGCCTCGGCGACGATGCGCACGCCCTTGCCGTCGTAGCCTCCGCGAGCGGTCTTGAGGACCACGGGTCCGCCCTGCTCGGCGATGAACGATGCCAGCGAGGCCTCGTCGGTGATCTCGCTCCATGCCGGGTTCGGCAGGCCGAGCTCCGCCATCCGCGTGCGCATCGCGATCTTGTCCTGCGCGAACCGCAGAGCCGCGAGCCCGGGGCGGGCCGGCACGCCCGCGGCCGCGCACGCGTCGAACACCTCCGCCGGGATGTGCTCGTGCTCCCAGGTGACGACGTCGGGCCGCGGGGCGGCGAGCAGACGGTCGATCGCCTCGGGGTCCGTCGGCAGGCCGACGACGGACTCGTGCGCGGGCCCCGCGGCGGACGCGGAATCGGACTCGACAAGGACTCGGAGGGTGATGCCGAGGGCGGTGGCGGCCGGGGCCATCATGCGGGCCAGCTGGCCGCCGCCCACCACGGCGACGATGGGAGCGGTCATGGCTGAACCCTACCGGCGACTACGCTCGACCCTCGTGAGTGCACGGACCTGGCTGACGCGGCGCGCGGGGCAGCTCGCGCGCTTCGGTGCGGTGGGGCTCGCGGGGATCGTCGTCAACCTCGCGGTGTTCAACCTGTTGCGTCTGGGCCCGCTCGCTCCGCACGCCGAGGTCGCTGGCGACGACGACCGCGTCGTGACCGCGAAGATCATCGCGACGCTCGTCTCGATGGCGTTCGCCTGGTGGGCCCATCGTGGGTGGACGTTCCGCGGCGGATCCCGGCACCGGCCGGCACGTGAGCTCGCGCTCTTCGCGCTCGTGAACGGCGTCGCGCTCATCCTCGAGGCAGGCGTCGTGGCGATCAGCCACCACGGCCTGGGGCTCACGAGCCTCGCGTGGGACAACGCCGCGACGCTCGTCGGCATCGGCCTCGGCACCGTCGCCCGGTACGCGGGCTACGCACTGTTCGTGTTCCTGCCCGAGCCTGACGAGGCGGAGGATCCCGTCGCCACCGCCGGCGACCGCTCCGCGGACGCCGGGGAAGCGTCGCCGTCCGGGCCCTCCGTCTGACCGCCTGAGCCGTCAGCGGCCGCGGCGACGCTGCGGAAGCGAGCTCGAGTGCGGCACCACCGTGTCGAGGTCGACCATCTGCGGGACGCCCTGGAGGAACACGGCGAACGCCGCCGGCGCGCGGTGCGCGAGCTCGAGCCGCCCGCCGTCGGCGGTCACCAGGTCGCGCGCGAGCGCCAGGCCAAGCCCGGTGCCGCGACCGCCGGTGACCTCCCGCTCGAAGATCCGGGGTGCCAGCTCCTCCGGCACGCCGTCTCCCTCGTCACGGACCTCGATGACGATGGCGTGGTTGGTGCCGGACTCGCGGGTCGTCACGCTCGTCGTGCCGCCGCCGTGGTGCAGCGAGTTCTCGATGAGGGTCGCGAGCACCTGGGCAAGGCCACCGGGGGTCGCGAAGACCGTCGCGCCCGTCTCGTTGATGACGAGGCTGCGCCCCGCGGTGCGGAACGCCTGCCCCCACTCCTCGCTCTGCTGGTCCAGCAGGGGCTGGAGCACCACGAGCTCGGTGCCGGAGCCGAGCGCGCGGCGCGAGCGCCCGAGCAGGTCGTCGACCACGCCGACGAGCCGCTCGACCTGCTCGAGGGACTTCTCCGCCTCCTCGCGCACCTCGTCCTGGCGCGTGGTCGCCGCGATCTCCTCGAGGCGCATCGTGAGGGCGGTGAGCGGCGTGCGCAGTTGGTGCGAGGCGTCGGATGCGAACTGGCGCTCGGCGGCGAGGCGCGCGGCCATGCGATCCGCGCTGCGCGCGAGCTCCTCCGCGACCTGGTCGATCTCCTCGATGCCGGAGCGGTCGATGCGGGGGCGCACCTGGCCCGTGCCCAGCTGCTCGGCGCTGGCCGCCAGGTAGACAAGGGGCGCAGTCAGCCGGTTCGCCTGCCAGATGGCGATGGACACGCCGGCCACGACGGCCGACACTCCCAGCGCGAAGACGATCGCGACATAGCGCGCGGCCTGCCAGAACACGTCCCACCACGAGACGGACATCACGACCACGATGCCCGAGTCCGTGACCGTCGAGTCGGAGAAGGTCGACGAGGGCTCGGCGCCCGCCGTCAGCTCCGTGCCGTCCGGCAGCTGGACGTAGATGAACGAGCCAGCGCCCGGCGCCGAGCTCACGTAGGACGCGAGGTTGTCCTCGGTGATGGTCTCGCCGGCCTGGTAGCGCACGTCGAGCGCGCGCGCCGCGGTCGCCGTGCGCAGGTCGAGGTCGCGCAGGGCGTCGTCGCGCACGAGCTGCGCGACGAAGAAGCCCAGCGGGATGCCGAGCAGCACCACGGCCACCGCGAGAGCGGAGATCGTGGCCTGGAGGACCCGGCGACGCATCGCCCGTGCCTAGGCGTCGTTCTCGAACCGGAAGCCCATGCCCCGCACGGTGGTGATGTAGGTGGGGTCCGAGGCGTCGTCCCCGAGCTTGCGGCGCAGCCACGAGACGTGCATGTCGAGGGTCTTCGACGGAGCCCCGGCGTCCGCGTCCCACACCTCGCGCATGAGGGTGTCGCGCGAGACGACCGATCCGGCGTTGGCCACCAGCAGGTGCAGGAGGTCGAACTCCTTGCCGCTCAGCTGCAGCTCGCTGTCGTCGACGAACGCGCGGTGCCCGGCGACGTCCACACGGACGCCGCGCACCGCGAGCTCGCCAGCGCCCTCGTCGGCGACCCGTCGACGCAGCAGCGCGCGCACGCGCGCGAGCAGCTCGGCGAGCCGGAAGGGCTTCGTCACGTAGTCGTCGGCACCGGCGTCGAGCCCGACCACCAGGTCGACCTCGTCCGCGCGTGCGGTGAGCATGAGGATCGGCACCTGCAGGCCCTTGTCGCGGATGCGTCGCGCGACGTCGACTCCGTCGATGTCCGGGAGCCCGAGGTCGAGGATGACCAGCTCGGCGTCGTCCGCCGCGCCCACGCCACCCATGCCGGTGCCGTGCCACTCGACCTCGTACCCCTCGCGACCCAAAGCGCGGGTCAAGGGTTCTGAAATGGTCGGGTCATCTTCGACCAAGACAATTCGCGTCATGGGGCCACACTACCGGGGCGCACGGACTTTGCAACGCGCTGCGCCGCGTGCCGCGGCCGGGCTCGCCATTAGCCTGGTGCCTCGTGACGGACCTCGCGCACCACGCCCCCGGAGCGGCGCCGCCCACGCGCCTGGGCCCCCTCGCTCGAGCGCTCGCGGCAGCCCCCGAGCGCACCGTCCTGATCGTGGCGGCGACGGCGATCGCGGCGGGGCTCGCCGTGACCGTCGGCGCCCACGTCTGGTGGGTGGTCCTGCCCCTCGCCGCCGCCGTGATCGTGCTCTGCTGGCGCCCCCTCGCACCCGAGGGGCCCGCGACGGCAGCCGATGCGCGCGCCGGTGCCATCGCGATGGGCGGCGCGGCGGTGTGGACGGTCGTCAACATGATCCTCGGCGCCGAGTACCTCCTCGTGGTGCGCGACCCTGGCTTCCTCAGCCTGTCCGGGATGTGGCTCGTCGACCATGCGAGCACCGACATCCCCGCGCTCGGCGCCGACCTCGCGGCGCAGGCCGGGACGCAGACGATCCCCGATGCGTCGGAGGCCTGGAACCTCAAGGGCGACGTCATCCAGCCACAGGGCGCGAAGATGCTGCCGGCGACCATCGCGATCGGCGGGTGGATCGCCGGCGACGCAGGAGTGCTCGCGGCCAACGTCGTGATCGGCGCCGCCGGCCTTCTCGCGGTGTACGCCGTCGCGCGCCGGTTCCTCAGCCCCCTCGCCGCGCTCGCGCCCGCCGGCTGCCTCGCCCTCACGGTCGCGCACATCGGCCTGTCGCGCCCCGCCTACACCGAGCCGCTCACCCTGCTGCTCGCGATCGCCGCGGTGCTGTGGGCGTGGCGCGGCGTCGAGCGCCGCTCGGCCGGCCTGCTCGCCGCAGCCGGCGCCACGAGCGGCGCGACGATGCTCGTGCGGATCGACGGCACCGCCTTCGCGATCGGCGCGTGCGCGGGCGTCCTGCTCGCACTGCTGCTGAGCGACGCGTGGCCGCGCCGACGCCTCGCTCTCGGCGCGAGCTTCGTCGCCGCGCAGGTGCTGCTCGCGGTGATCGGCTACGTCTCGGTCGCCGTGTGGTCGACCGAGTACCTCGCGCGGCTTGAGGGCCGCTCGACCCTCCTGAACGCCGTGTACCTCCTCGCTGCGGCGGGAGCCCTCGTGCTGCTCGCGCTCGCGGCGTGGTCGCCGCTCCGGTCGCGGCTGCGGCTCGCGCGCGTGTGGTTGCGCACGAGCCCCGGGGGCCTGCTGGTCGCTCGCGCGACCGGGGCGGCGGTCGCGCTCGTGCTCGTCGCGCTCGCCGCGCGGCCGCTGTGGACCGTCGCACGGCGCGGGACCGACACCGAGTCGGCCGTCTTCGCGAACGGCGTCGTCGAGAGCTTCCAGGCCGCTCAGGGCCTCGAGATCGACGGCCAACGCACGTACGCCGAGTCGACCGTATCCTGGCTCTCGTACCACCTCACGTGGGTGGTCGTGGTGCTGGCGGTCGTGGGATTCGCGATCGCTGCCTCGCGGATGGTGCGCACGCGCCCGGGATGGGCGGTGATGCTCGGGGCCTGCCTCGCCCCGACGCTGCTGTACCTGGTGTATCCCTCGATCATCCCCGACCAGATCTGGGCCATCCGGCGCTTCGAGCCCGCGACCCTGCCGGGCTTGGTGCTGGCCGCCGCCCTCGCCGTCTGGACGCTCGCGGCCCTGCCGCGCAGCGACCGGGCACGGCTGGTCGCCCGCCGCATCGGCGCCGCTGTCCTGGTCCTCGCGCCGGTGACCACGTGGCTCGCCCTCACGCCCGATCGCGACATCCCCGTGTCGTCGGCGGTCAACGTCACCACCCGCGAGATGGTGGGCGCCCGCGCGATGCTCGACGACCTGTGCGCGCTGGCACCCGGCAGGCCGATCATCCTTGTCGGCACGTCGGAGGTCTTCGGGAGCCTGCGAGTGACCTGCGACGTGCCCGTCGTGCTCGCTCTCGCCGATCAGGACGCGAAGGACCTGGCTGCGATGGCGCAGTCCTTCGACACCGCGCCCGTCGTCCTCACTCGTGACCCGGACGGCGCCCCGTGGACCACGGACCCCGGGCGCGCGGTCGAGTCGACCGTGCGCCACTCGGCGTACACGCTCGAGGGCCTACCCCGCTCGGTGTACGAGCGCTCGTACCGGTGGATCGCTGGCATCGTCACCGACGACGGCACGGTCGAGCCCATCGCCTGAGCTCGACGACCAGACACCCGGTCATCCCGCGCGCCACGGGCATGAGCACAGACTCGGGCACAGACACGGGCACAGGCGCGGACGCCGTCCAGGCGTCGCTCCCCCACCCAGGCCGCTCCGTGGCGAGGTCACGATTCGGACTCACTCGCGCATCGGCGCTCGAAACGTTCCGACCGAGTCCCTACACTGGCGCTCACCCGCCCTGGCCTCGACGTCGAGGTCGCGGCCCTGACCGTGACAGGACCCTGGAAGGACGACGATGTCTGACAGCTCCACCACGCCCGCCTCGGCTCGTGCCGGGATCGCGATCCTCGTCATCGCAGGCCTGATGCTCGCGGGATCCATCGCCGTCGGCGTGGCTCGCGGCGGCGGCCACCAGGCACCCGAGGGCTTCGTGTACGCCGAGGACGGGCAGTTCATGCTCGACGGGGAGCCCTTCAGCTACGCGAGCGCCAACGCCTACACGCTCATGCTCGAGTCGGAGCCGGGAGTCGACGTCTACCTCCAGACCTTCGCGGACGGCGCCATGCCCGTCGCTCGCGCCTGGGCGTTCCTCGACACCGGCACCGAGGATGGCGAGCTGGGAGTCGAGGGCAACAATCACGGCGCCTCGTTCCAGTACTGGGACGCCGAGGCCGGCGCCCCGGCCTACAACGACGGCCCCGACGGGCTGGGACGGCTCGACTACATGGTGTGGTCCGCCGGCGAGCGCGGCGTCAGGCTCATGCTGCCGCTGGTCAACAACTGGACGGCGTTCGGCGGCGCGGACCAGTACGTGCGCTGGGCCGGCGGCGAGTACCACGACGAGTTCTACACCGACGAGACGATCCGCGGCTGGTACAAGGACTGGGTCACCCACCTGCTCACCCGCGTCAACCCGCTGACCGGCATCGCCTACAAGGACGACCCCACCATCATGCTGTGGGAGATCGGCAACGAGCTGCGATGCTCAGACACCGGCCCCTACCCCGTGCGGGACGAGTGCGGCTCCGACATGATCCTCGCGTGGGCCCAGGAGATGGCCGCCCACGTGAAGTCGATCGACCCCGACCACATGGTCGCGTTCGGCGGCGAGGGCTTCCTGTGCACGGAGCCCGACAGCGCGGACACGCTCTTCAACTGCGAGGAGTCCGCCGACCCGGTGGCGCTCCTCGAGGACCCCAACATCGACGCCCACGGCATCCACGTCTACCCCAACCACTGGCTGCCCACGACGCCCACGGACGACTGGGAGGAGTGGGGCGCGTGGTGGATCGAGCAGCACGGCGCCATCGCCGAGGCCGCGGGCAAGCCCTACTACATCGGCGAGTACGGATGGATCGACCAGTACCAGCGGATGCGCGTCTTCGACCACTGGCTCGAGACGTTCCACGCGGCCGGCGGCGATGCGTCGCACTTCTGGATCATGCAGCCGGCGTCGTCCATCGCCGCGCCGACGGACTCGGTGGGCTTCACCCAGAAGTGCCCCGGCACCGCGTGCGACCTCGTCGGCAACTGGTCGCGCCACGTCGGAGCCGGCACCCCGTGGAGCGCCTTCGCGCCGATCGCTGAGACGGACTACGCGGAGACCGGCGCGGGCGCCGCCGTGTCAATCGACGTGCTCGCGAACGACAAGGTCTACGAGGTGGGGTGGGCCGCGGAGGCGATCGACCTCGATCCCGCGATGTCCGGCGTCCAGGGCTCGGTGGACACCGAGGACGGCGTCTTCGCGGTCGCGGGCCAGTCCGTGGAGTTCACGCCGCACGACGGCGCGTCCGGCACCGTGCGGGCGACATACGTCGCCGTCGACGCCGCGGGAGCCACGAGCGGCGAGGCGCGGATCGCCGTCACAGTGAAGGAGGAGTGAGCGCGCCTCTCCACAGATCCGTTCGGGGACCTGTCGCGGCCGCCCGCCGCGGTCCACGCTGGGCGCATGCGGATCACCCTGCCCGACGGCGCCGACGTCGACGTGCGCCCGGGCGCCCCGGCGAGCGCGCTCCTCAGCCTCGCCGGAGCCGCGGAGCTGTGGTGCGGGACGAGACGGCTCGACGCCGACCACCCGGCGGGGACGCCGCCGCTGGTGCACGGCGCTCGCCTGACCGACGGACCTCGGCGTGCACCGTGCGCCAGCCCGGCGCCTGGCGTTCCGGTGCTGCGCGTCGCGGAGGGCCCGGACGCTGGCGCGAGCGTGGCGATCGCGCCGGAGGGGGTCACCGTCGGCCGGGACCCTGGGTGCGACTTGACCATCGACGACCCCGCGGTATCGGCGGTCCACGCGCTCGTGACGGGAGGCGCCCGCCCGCGAGTGCGTGACGCCGGATCGACCAACGGCGTGGGGCGGAGCCTTGGACGAGGACGCGCTTGGCCGCGCCGCGGTCGCCGCGTGCGCGAGGGCGAGCGATTCACGGTCGGCAGGTCCGTGCTCGTCGTCGAGCGACCCCTGCCCGCCGGGACGAACAGGAGCGCCGATGCGCGCGCCGAGCAGGCTCCGCCGTCCCGCCGCGCGGGGGTGGCGTGGGGATCGGTGGTCGCCGGGGCGACGGCCGGCATCACTCTCGCGGCGCTCACGGGGCGCTGGTACCTCGCCGCAGTCGGGCTGGCCGCGCCGGCCACCATGGCGGTCGTGTCTCGCTGGCGCTCCCGGGATCCGGTCGAGGCCCAGGCGTGGGAGCCCCCGCGCGGAGCCATCGCCATCATCGGCGACGACCGCTGGGCGCGCGGCTACGTCCGCGCGGTCGCGATCGCTCGGGGACGCGCACCCGCCGGCGACCGCTGGAGCGAACCGTGGATGCGGTGGCTCGCGCCCGCCCGCGACGACGAGCCGCTCGTCCACGTCGAGCCGGGCGCGAGCCCGCCCTCGTGGTGCCGCACGCACGTCGAGGTGGGGCCACGAGGCCGTGTCGAGGCCGGCGTCGGCGGCACGGATCTCCCTCCCCTCGCGCTCTCCGAGAGCACCGCCGATGCGCTCGCCCGGGCCGCCGCAGCCCTGGCCAGCCCACCGGTGCTGCCCGACGACGTGCGGTGGGCCGACCTGCAACCCGCGCACCACAGATCGCGATCGCGCGCTGGTCGGCCGCGGAGCCTCGTCGTGACCTTGGGCGCAGGCGAGGACGGACCGGTCCGCCTGGACCTCGATCGCTACGGTCCGCACCTGCTGGTGGCCGGCACCACGGGCGCCGGGAAGTCGATCGCGCTCGAGCTCATCGTGGCCGCGCTCGCCTACGCGCACCCGCCGAAGGACCTCGCGGTCGCGATCGCCGACTTCAAGGGCGGCGCGGGCCTTCGCTCCTGCCTCGCCCTGCCCCACCTGTGCGGGTTCCTCACCGACCTGGACGGCGCGTTGGCGCCGCGCGTCGTCGACGCCATCGCGGCTGAGCTCACCGAGCGCAAGCGCCTCCTCGCCAACCGGGGCCTCGCCTCCTTCGAGGCGTGGGAGGCCGCCGAGTCGTCGGGCACCGACAGCGGGCCGCCGCCTCGGCTCCTCGTGGTGATCGACGAGTACCAGGAGGTGGTCTCCGCCCACCCGCGGTTCGTTCCTGACCTCGCGCGGCTCGCGGCTCAGGGTCGGGCGCTCGGCCTGCACCTCGTCCTCGCCACGCAGCGGCCGGCCGGCGCGGTCACGCCTGAGGTGCGCGCGAACGTCTCTTCGACGATCGCCCTCCGGGTGTCCTCAGCCCTCGAGTCACGCGACCTCGTCGGCACGGCCAGGGCCGCCGAGATCCCGGCATCGCTGCCTGGGCGCGCGATCCTCGCTCGAGGCGCCGATCTCCTCGAGGTGCAGGTCGCGACGCCGTTCGCGGCCCCAAGCCCTCCCGTGCGCCGGATCCGTGGCCAGGCGGGAGGACGGCGCCTCGGCACGCACGTGGCGCCGAGGTCGGAGGAGCACGGAGCGTCGCATGCGGCCCTCGCCGGTGACGGAGACCGCGACACGAAGCCACTGCCGACGCTCGCCGGCGCGGCCGCCGAGCGGTGGCGGACGGCCGCACACGCCGCGCCGCTGTGGCTGCCTCCCCTGCCGCAGCGGTGGCGCGCGTCCGCCGGCTCCCGCGGCGAGGACATGGCGGTCGCGCTCGCCGACCTGCCGCGCGAGCGCCGCCAGGTGCACGTGACGTGGGATCCGGGCGCCGGGCACGTCCTGGTGGCGGGCACGTCGCGCTCGGGGCGCACGGGGCTGCTCCGCGCGCTCGCACGTCAGGCGGTCGGCGCAGGGCTGACCCCGGTCGCGTTGCCCGCGGACTCACGCGAGGCCGCGCGCACGCTCCATCTGGGTGCCGGGAGGGCGGACGTGCTCCTGCTGGTCGACGACGCCGAGGCCGCGCTGTCGCGGCTCAGCGCGGCTGACGACGGCGCCGCGGCCGACGCGCTGCTCTCGCGCCTTGCGCTGCGCCTGCCCACCGCGATCGCGTGCGGCCTGCACGCGCCCTCCCGGCTCGCCCAGGGCGCGGCCGTCACCGCCGTGTTGCCGGGAGCCGATGCGCACGCGGCGAGCGCCTGGGGCGTCCCACGCGAGCGCGCGCTCACCCATCCAGGGCCCGGGCGCGCGTGGGTGCGCTGCAGCAGCGTGCCGGACGGCTGGGCGGAGGCACAGCTCGCGTGGGAGGCGGCCGCCGACGGCGCGGTCCTCGTGCGGCCCCTGACCGACCCGCCGGCCGGCGCCTGGGCCTGCGCCGGGGACGACGCGGCGGCGATCCCGGCACCCACGGGTGCGATCACCGTCGTCGGCCCGCCTGGGCAAGCGAGGGACCTCGTCGTGGCGTCGCTCCCCGGTGCCGGCACGACGTGCGTGGATGCCCCGCACGCGGTGCCTCCCGGGACACGGAGAGTGGTCGTCATGGAGCCGTCCACGCGCACCGTGCGCGCGCTCGCGCCCCGAGGGTGGCAGGGCGTCGTGGATCCGGCACCTCGACCCGGGCGCGTCGCGCTGATCGAGGACGGCGTGGCTCGAGCGGCACGACTCGCCTCGTGACGAGGCCCCTGGCTGGTGCGGTGCGGCCCGGTGCGGTGCGGCTCAGCGTTGGTCGTCGGCTCGGCGTTGGCTGTCGGCTCGGCGCTGGTCGTCAGCCCGGCGCTGGCAGTCGGCCGCGCGCGTCAGGCGGCGTCGCGGGGGTCGGACGCCGGCCCTGGCTCGGCGTCGGTCCCGGCGACGCGCGCGGTGTCGCTCGCGTCGCGCAGCACCGCGGCCGCGGCGGCGAGGCCGACGGCGATGACCGCCGCCCCGGCGGCGGGCGACCACTGCACGAGCAGCGCTCCGGCCGCAGTCTGGAGCAGCTGCCAGGTGATGACCAGCCCGCGCGGCCAGCGCGCGCCTCGCCACAGCGCCTGCGCCGCGAAGACCAGGGCTACCCCCGGAAGCAGCGCGAGCAGCGCGATGGCGACCGCCGCATCGGCGGGAGCCTCGCCCGTGGCCGCACGTACCACGTAGATGCCCGCCACAGTGACCAACGCCGCGGCCTCGAGCATCACCAGGATGGCCGCGACTCGCCGCAACACGGGGGGCCGCTCGGACGTTGATGTCATAGGCGACAACGGTAGCCGCTGAACTTTGTGAGCGATCGCACAGCGTCAGACCCTTGTCATCTGTTCGTAACAATGAGAAAGTTGAAGCAGTGAGTACCGCGATGGCAGCGGCATGATCCCCCACCACACCTCGGGGCTTTGCCGCGCCTCCAGACCCAGGAGGAACCATGGATTGGCGTAACCGCGCAGCATGCCTTGAAGTTGACGACCCGGAGCTGTTCTTCCCCGTCGGCAACACCGGCCCCGCGCTTGTTCAGATCGAGAAGGCCAAGGCCGTGTGCAACACGTGCGAGGTCCGCGACACCTGCCTGCAGTGGGCGATGGAGCACAACCAGGACTCCGGCGTGTGGGGTGGCCTGTCCGAGGACGAGCGCCGTTCCCTCAAGCGCCGCGCCGCCCGCGCGCGCCGCGCAGCGAAGTAGCGCGTCCGAGCCCGGCAGCGACACCGCGCCGGGCACCCGACGGGCGCTGACCGTCTGTCGTCAGCGCTCGTCGTCGACTCGTGCCTCGAGCCGGACGCTCGAGCCCACGTCGGTGCGCTGCCACGAGATCGAGCCAGAGAGCTCGTTCTCGACGAGGGTGCGCACGATCTGGGACCCGAGCCCCGAGGGCTCCCCTGCGAGGCCCACGCCGTCGTCCGCGATCTCCGCGTGAAGGAGCTCTCCCTCACGCGTCGACGTGACCGTGATGGTGCCGGACTCCCGTCCCTCGAAGCCGTGCTCGACCGCGTTGGTCACGAGCTCCGTGACGACGAGCGCGAGCGAGGACGCGTACTGCGCGGGGATCAGCCCGAAGTCGCCTTCGCGGACGATCTTGACCTGCACGCCCGGCGACGCGACATCCGCCGCCATCCTCATGGAGCGCTGCGCGAGGTCGTCGAAGTTCACCAGCTCGTCGAGCGTTCCCGACAGCGTCTCGTGCACGAGCGCGATCGTGGACACGCGGCGCATCGCCTCGGCGAGCGCCTCCTTCGCCTCGGGCGCCTGCACACGCCGTGACTGCAGGCGCAGCAGCGCGGCGACCGTCTGCAGGTTGTTCTTGACGCGGTGGTGGATCTCTCGGATCGTCGCGTCCTTCGTGATGAGCTCGCGCTCGCGGCGGCGCAGCTCGCTCACATCGCGGCACAGCAGCACGGCACCGGTGCGCTCGCCGTGCTCCGTCACGGGGATCGCGCGCAGCGACAGGCACGCGCTGTTGGCCTCGAGGTCCGTGCGCCACGCCGCTCGCCCCATGACCACCATCGCGAGCGTCTCGTCGATGTGCACCTTGTCGAGGACGATCTCGCTGGTGACGCGCGGAAGCGAGCGGTTCATCAGCGAGCCCGTCACGCCCAGGCGGTGGAAGCACGACAGCGCGTTGGGGCTCGCGTAGGTGACATGGCCTGCGGCGTCGAGCCGCAGCACGCCGTCTCCCACGCGCGGGGCTCCGCGGCGCGGACCGGTCACTGACGTCTGCACGGGGAACTCGCCGCGGGTGATCATCCGCAGCAGGTCGTCGGCCGCGCCCTTGTAGTTGAGCTCGAGCCGGCTCGAGGAGCGCGAGACCGCCTGCGACACCTCGCGGGTGAGGACCGCGATGACCTTGCCGTCCATGACGACCGGCAGGGCGTCCTCCCGCACGGCGTAGGTCTCGTCCCAGCGGGGCTCACGCGACGCGACGAGCTCGCGGTCGTCGACCGCCCGCTGCAGGTGGGCGATGCGTCCCGCGGCCGCCATCGTGCCCACGACGTCCTCCTGGTGCACCGTGGGTCCCGTGGACGGACGGCACTGGGCGATCGCGACGAACCCGCCGTCGACCTGCCTCCACATCACCAGATCAGCGAAGGACAGGTCCGCGATGATCTGCCAGTCGGCGGTGAGCAGCGCGAGCCAGTCGGCCTCGGCGTCGGTCACGGGGCCGTACTTCTCGGCCGTCTCTCTCAGGGTTGCCACGGCTCCAAGACTAGGCAATCCGGGCGCGATACCCTAAGGCAGGCCACGAGGAGCTCCATGAACATCAGCCATTCCCACGTCTTCGCCGCGACCACGGACGAGGTCTCGACGATGCTTGCCGACCGCACCTTCGCGGAGCGGCGCGGGGCCGCGTCGGGCTCCGGAAGCCCCGACGTCCAGGTCGAAGGCACCGTGGCGGAAGGCTTCTCGGTGACGATCCGCCAGCAGGTCCCATCGTCCTCCATCCCCGCGGAGTTCCGCTCCTTCGTCGGCTCGAGCCTCGCGGTGCGCTACACGGAGGTCTGGGAGCCCGCGGTCGGGCCCGACCGCACCGGCACGTTCGCGGTCGAGATCGTCGGCGCCCCCGGTCACGCGGCAGGATCGCTCGCCCTCGTTCCCGACGGCGACGGCACGAGGTTCGTGGCCGCAGGAGCCATCTCCGTGCGCGTCCCGCTCGTCGGAGCCATGATCGAGTCCGCCGTGGGTGACGCCGTCGTCAAGGGGCTCGAGGCGGAGCTCGCCGTCGCGGACGCGTGGCTCGCCGGCGATCGATGACCCCTCCTCCCCCGCTCGCCGTCCTGATCGGCGGATGTCTGGGCGGGGCCGCTCGGATGGCGATCGACGCCACCTGGGAGGGCGCCTCGTTGCCGTGGGAGATCCTCGCGGTCAACGTTCTCGGGTCGCTCATCCTGGGCTTCGTGGCCGCTCACGCAGCGGTGCGCGGCGTCCGCTGGTGGACCCCGATGGTCACCACGGGCGCGATGGGCGGCTTCACCACGTTCTCGGCGGTCGCGGCGCTGCCGTGGACGGCCGATGCGCCGGCCTGGGTCTCGCTCGCGGCTCTCGTCGGGACGACGGTCGCGGCCGTCGCGGCGGCCGGGATCGGCTGGCGCCTCGGGCACGGCTACGCCACGGCGCCTGAGCTGCCGGAGACCGACCTGTGAGCGCGCTCGCATGGGCCGCGGCGATCCTCGCGTGCGGCCTGGGGGCGATGACCAGGTACCTCATCGCACGCCTCGACCCGGAGGCCGCGTTCCCGTGGCCCACGATCGCCGCGAACGCCGTGGGCAGCGCGGTGCTGGGTGCGGCAGCGGCCGCTGTCGAGCACGGCGCCACCCCCACGCTCCTGTTCGTCGTCGGCTCCGGGTTCGCAGGCGGCCTCACGACCTTCTCGACCCTCGCGGTCGATGCCGTGACGCTGCTGCGCGAGAGGCGCTGGACCGCGTCGGTCGGGTACCTCGCGACGACCCTCGTCGTGGGCCTCGCGTGCGTCGCGATCGGGTGGTCCGTCGTGTCAGCAGCCGCCTCCTGAGAGGAGCGGGCCCGCTCCTCGGCGCGGCTGCGGGCGCCTTCTCTGAATGCGCCCTGCGCTCGCGGGTCATAACGATTCGATAACACCGTCTCCCGGGGACGAAGTTGGCCCCCGTGCACCACCAGGATGGGAACCGCGTCACCGCAGACTCGACCCAAAGGAGTGCGCCCGCGTGCGACCGTGGAGAACCCGGCTGGCCCTGCGCCGGTCGCGCGTGCAGTGGGCGCTGCTCGCCGTGGTGCTCTTGGTCGCCACCCTGGCCGCGACGCTGTTGGCGACGCTCGCGCTGCTCGCCGACGCGACCGAGACCTTCGCGGCGAGGTCCGCTCTCACCGATGCGCCGGTCGAGGACCTGCGCGTGGTGGTCCGCGTCACCCCGGACGCGCCGTCGGACGAGGTCGCGGCCGCGGTCGACGGGGCCGTCGACGCGTTCTTCGGCGACGTCCCCCACTCGCGCGCCGAGCACCGCGAGACGGACCTGCTGAGCATTCCCGAGGCCGAGGGCCGACCGCTCGCGTACGTGTCGTCGATGGACGGCGTGGAGGAGATCGTCGCGATCGTCGAGGGCGGCATGCCCGAGGACGGTCAGGTCGCCGTCCCGCAGGAGCTGGCGAGCGACCTCGGCGTCCGGGTCGGCGACGAGCTCGCGCTCGCGGACGTGTTCGGCGTCGACGACGAGCCCGCGTCGCGCGTGTCCGGCGTGTACTCCGTCCTCGAGCCCGGGACCGACCCGTGGCGGTTGGACCGTTTCCAGGGCGCCGCCCACAATCCCGCGACGCCGCTGCCGTTCTCGGGAGGGCGCATCCTCCTTGACGGCTACGGCCCCCTCCTGACCACGGCCGCGAGCGTCGAACGGTACCCGGTGGGCACCGTGAACCTCGAGTACGTTCCCGACTTCTCCGACGTCTCGATCGGGCAGGCGCACGAGCTCATCGAGCGCGCAGTCGAGCTCGAACGCGCGACCATCGCCGCGGTGGGCCGCTCTGGAGGCGATGTTCGGGTCACGACCCGCCTCGACGCGACTCTCGGCGGCGTCGTCGGCTCGCTCGCCGTGACGCGCTCGAGCGTCCTCGTGACCGGGCTGCTGCTGCTCGTGCTGTCGGTGGCGGCGCTCGCTCAGACGACGAGGCTCATGAGCGAGCGCCGGCACGCCGAGCAGGCGCTGATGGTCGCCCGCGGCGCCTCGGGGCGCCAGCTGCTCGGGTTGGGACTCATCGAGGCCACGGTGCTCGGGGCGATCGTCGCCGCAGTCTCGCCCGTGCTGGCCTGGCTCGCGTATGGCGCGTTGTCGTCCCGGGACGCGATGGCTCGTGCCGGCATGGACCAGGACCCCGGCATCCCGGGGATCACCTGGGCGGTGACCGGGATCGTGGGCGCCATCCTGGTGATCGTCATGGTCGCGCCCCTGCTGCGGCGGTCGGCGAGCTTCATCGAGGCCGAGTCGGCGAGCGCCCGGCCGCGGCGAGCCGCCGCGTTCCAACGCGGCGGCATCGACCTCGCCCTGCTGGTGCTCGCGGGCCTCGCCTATTGGCAGCTCCGCTCGTACGAGTCCCCGGTCATCGCGGACGGCGGAGTCGCCCGGCTCGATCCGCTCCTCGCGGCCGGACCTGCGCTGGCCCTGCTCGCAGGCGCGCTCGTCGCGGTGCGCCTGATCCCCGCAGCCTCGAAGGCGCTCGAAGGCGTCGCATCGCGCGGCCGCCGCGCGGTCATGCCGCTCGCGGCGTGGGAGGTGGGGCGCCGGTCGGCACGCGCGGTCTCGGCCGTCATGCTGCTGACCCTCGCCGTCTCCATCGGCGCGTTCTCGCTGGCCTACCTCGCGACGTGGCGCCAGTCCCAGCAGGACCAGGCGCAGTATCTCCACCCCGCCGATGCGGTCGTCACCTCCCTGCCGGGCGGATCGGCCGCGCAGGCAGCTGCGGCCGACCGTCCGGATCTTGGCGCGGCGGCGTCTCCGGTGCTCGACCGTGACGCGGTCATCTCGACGCAGCTCGAGCAGGGCCCCGGCGACGAGGAGCCGGAGGGACGCGACGTCGCGATCGTCGCCTCGACCGACGCGGGACTCGCGGTGCTGAGCGAGGGCCGCGCCGGAGCTGAGGGAGCATCCCGGATCCCGCTCGCGCTCGACTGGACACCGCCCGAGCCCGCAGGCATCGAGCTGCCGCAGGACGCGGACGGCTTCGCGATGACGGTCCGTCCCTCGACGTCGACGACCGTTCTCACCGACATCCTCGTGTCGCTGCGCGCCGTGCTCGTGGACGCCGACGGGCGGTCCTCGACCATCGACCTCGGCGCGCTGCCCGTGGATGGCGAGGACCAGGCTCTCGAGGCGACGCTCGCGCCGCTCGACGAGCTCGACGACCTCGCGCGCCCGCTCACGATCACCGGCTTCCAGTCGGTCTGGATCTCGACCGCCGGAGACACCGCGGACGCCTCGGCCCTGTCGTCCGAGGGTGCGCTCACGCTGCGCCTGTCCATCGACGACCTCGCAGCGCTGGAGCTCGTATCGGTGCCGCCGGTCGTCGACGCCCAGCCCGTGCTCGAGGCCACGCCGATCGACGTCGACCCCGCCCTGACCTGGTACGCGAGCGAGAACGAGGTGGACGTGCGCTCGCTGCAGGCCGACGGCGACCAGGTCCGCATCGAGATGATCACCAGCGCGACGGCGCTGCGCTTCCGGCCGGCATCGGCGGTGCAGACTGCCACCCCCGTCGCGAACGACCTGCCGCTCGTGCTCACCTCGTCCCTCGCGCGCCGCCTCACGGTCGACCCCGGCGACCAGGTGCGCATCGGCGTCGATGGCACGAGCCTGCTCGCGACCGTCGCCGACGTGGTGCCGCTGCTGCCCGGCGACGCACCGCGCCAGGAGGCCGCCGTGGCCAATCTCGACGCTCTCGAGCTCGCGCTCGTGCAGGCAGGGGCGGCCGCGGCGACGCCCGATGCGTGGTGGGTCGACGTCGCCGACGACTCGATCCCGGCCTACGAGGCGTCGCTGCCGCCTCAGGCCGAGCTCAGCTCGCGATCCGGGACGGCCATCGCGCTCCAAGAGGACCCGCTGCGCGTCGCGACGCAGGCCGCGCTGTGGCTGGTGGCCGGCGCGGCCGTGGTCCTCGCCGCCGTGGGCTTCGCCGTGCACACGGTGGTCACGGTGCGCTCGCGCCACGTCGAGCTCGCGCAGCTGCGAGCCGTGGGGCTCGGGCGCGGCGAGCTGCTGCGGGTCGTCACCTTGGAGTCCGTGCTGCTCACCGTCCTGGGCGTGTGCTTCGGGCTCGGGCTCGGCATCGCCCTCGCGTACCTCGTGGGGCCGCTGGTCGCCGTGGGCGCCGACGGGCGTCCCCCGCTGCCCGCAGTCACGGTCGAGGTTCCCTGGGCCACGGTCGCGCTCCTCGCGGTGGAGGCCGTCGCCGTGGTCGTGGTGGCCGTCCTGCTGGTCGCCGGCATGGTGCGGCGCATCGATCCCGCGCAGACCCTGCGGACGGGGGACTGATGACGACCGTGATCGACACCGGCGGCGAGGGCACGAGCCGCGGATTCGGCACTCAAGGGCTCACGGGTGCCTCGTGGCTCCTCGTGCGGCGCCGCGCGCTCCGCGACGCGTGGCTCCTCGTCGGCGCGACCGTCATCGTCGCTCTCGCGGCCGTGATCGCGTACGCGGGACCGCAGCTGGTGCTCGCGACCCTCGACGACGGCGCCCGAGACACCGCCGCCGCGGCGGGCGCGGGCGCCAACATCGACGTCGCCGTGCCGGTCGGCAGCCCGTTCGGAGGCGGCATCGGGACCACGCGGGGCCTCGAGTCCGCGTCGCTCGAGCCGCTCGCCCAGGCGATCCCGGAGCGGCTGCCTGCCGAGACCGCGGGCATCGTCGCGGGCGTCCAGTCGTGGGTCCTCTCCCCCGAGATCTCCGCTCCGTGGAGCGCGCCCGGCAACGAGGTCGAGGAAGCGACCGCGGGGGGACGCCCCATCGACGAGACCAGGCGCCCGGGGGACGTGCTGACCTTCGGCTTCGCCGCCGACGCCGAGGTCGCGCTCGTCGAAGGAACCTCACCCGCCGACGCGACCGGCCGCTCCCGCGAGGTCGACGGACCCCGGGACGGCGTGGCGGTGGTCGCCTCCCTCGGCGACAACGGCCAGTCGGTCTTCACCGAGCCCGAGATCATCGAGATCGCGCTCACCCGACCCGTCGCGGACGTGCTCGACGTTGGGCTCGACGAGGTCGTGGTGCTCCAGGATGCCGTGGGCGGCGACATCGCGCTGCGAGTCACCGGCATCGTCGAGCCCGCCGATCCCGACGCGCCCATCTGGCAGCGCTTCCCTGACGCCTTCGCACCCACCGTCGTCGACATCCCCACGCAACCGATCTACCGCCGCGGCACGGTGATGGTGTCGGACGCCACGCTCGATGAGCTCACCACTCGGCTCGGTGCGCCCGTCGCGGGCAGCATCGAGCTGGCGATCGATCCGAGCGCCCTCACCCTCGCGAGCGCCTCGACGATCGCCGCGCAGCTCGGGGAGCTGACGTTCTCCGACGACGTCCTCGGCGAGGACGCGCGGGTCGCGGCGGACGTCACGAGCTCCCTCGGACCGGCCCTCGAGGCCTATCCCGCGCGAGCCCGCGCCGCGCTCGCCCAGATGTCCGTGATCGTCTCGGGCGTGGTGGCAGTGGCAGCGGTCGTCATCATGCTGATGACGCGCCTCCTCCTGAGCCGCCGCGAGCGCGACATCGCGCTCGAGCGCGCGCGGGGAGCGTCCGTCGCGTCCGTGGCGCTGCGCGCAGGCCTCGAGTCGCTGGCGGTCACCGTCGTCGGCGTCGCGCTCGGCTTTGGCGCATCGTTGGCCGTCGCGCCAGGGGCTCCCCTCGTGAACGCACAGGTCGCGCTCGTGGCGCTCGTCGCGGCGGCCGCGCCACCACTGCTCGCTGCGACCTCGGCGCGAGCGATGTGGGCGGGCAAGCGCGAGCCGGCGAATCGCGCGGACCGGGCGCGTGTGCGGCGCGCGCGCGGCGCGCGAAGGCTCACGCTCGAGGCTCTCGCGATCGTGCTCGGAGCCCTGGCTGTCGTGTCGCTGCGTTCGCGCGGCGTCCTCCAGACGCAGTCCAGCGGAGTCGACCCGTTCCTCGCCGCCGCACCCGTGCTCGTCTCCCTCGCGATGGTCGTGATCGTCGTGCGGCTGTACCCGCTGCCGATGCGCCTCATCCAGTCGCTTGCCCGCCGCACCCGTGGCGTCGCTGGCGTCATCACCCTCGCCAAGGCACGCGAGCGCATCCCGGTGCTGCCGCTCACCGCGCTGGTGCTTGCCGTTGCGGTCGCGGTCGCTGGCGGCCTGTTGGTGGGCACCGTCCGGGCAGGTCAGGAGCAGGCCGCCTGGGAGCGGGTCGGCGGCCAGGTGCGCATCGACGCCCAGCTCGACGCGGCGGCAGCCGACGACTGGCGCGCACGCGGCCTCACGGTGTCGGAGGCCTACGCGCGCGAGTTCACCAACGTCCAGCTCGGCTCCGAGTACGCGGAGGCGTACCTGCTCGCCCAGGACGTCGACTACCCCGACATCCTCGACCAACCGGGTCTCGTCGACTCCCAGGAGCTCCGCGAGCTTCACGCGCTCGCAGACCAGCGCGGCCCGGACGAGCCGGTCCCCGTGCTCGCCTCGGCCGAGCTCGCCGCCGTGGTCGCGCCGGGCGAGACCTCGCAGCTCTACATCGGCCGCGAATGGGTGGACGTCGAGGTCACCGGGATCGCCACGGCGACTCCGGACGGCTGGGCGACCGGCCCCTTCGTCGTAGCGCCGCTCGGATCGCTCACGCGCCTCGAGTACGAGACGCCGTGGTCGACGAACGTGGCGTTCGTCTCGGGACCCGGCGCGGAGGACGCGGTCGCCGGCGACCCGAGCCTCGACCAGGCCACCGTCACCACGCGCGCCGGCTGGCTCGACGCAGTCCGCGGCTCCGCGCTCATCGGAGGCGTCGAGACCCTGCTCGCCGTCGGGGTCGCGGCCGTCGGGGTGCTCGCCGCCGTGGCGCTCCTCGTGACGGTCGCCCAGGGCGTGCGCGAGCGAGGCCGTGCCCTCGCCATGCTCCGGACGCAGGGCATGGGCGCTCGCTACGGCTGGTGGCTCGCCCTCGCCGAGCTCGGGCCCCTGACCGCCGCCGCCGTGCTGGGCGGTGCTGCGGCCGGGCTCGCGATCCTCGGGTTGCTCGGAGGCGCGCTCGGCCTCGAGGTCCTCGCCGGAGGGTTGGCGCCGCCGCCGCTCGTCGCGAGCCCGGGCTTCATCGCCGCCGTCGCCGGTGGTGCGCTGGTCCTGCTGCTGATCGCCGTCACGGCGGAGGTGCTCGCGCACCGACGCGAGCGGCTCAGCGACGTGCTTCGCTATGGAGAGTCCCGATGAGGGAGGTACTGCAATGACACCGACCGACGCCAGCCAGACGCACACGCGACCTCGAGGCGCCCCGGCGACGGCGTACGGCGCCGACGCGCTCATCGTGTGCGACAACCTGGTGCGCATCTACCAGGTCGAGAACATCGAGGTGCAGGCGCTCCAAGGGCTCGACCTGCTGGTCGACAAGGGCGAGATGATCGCGATCGTGGGCCAGTCGGGGTCGGGCAAGTCGACTCTGCTGAACGTCCTGTCGGGGCTCGACGTCCCCACCGCTGGGGCGGCGCGCGTCGCCGGTTGGGACCTGCTCCGGATGAACCATGCCGACCGCCTCACCTACCGCCGATCCGTCGTCGGGTTCGTGTGGCAGCAGACGGCACGCAACCTGTTGCCCTACCTCACGGCCAGGGAGAACGTCACGCTGCCGATGGCGTTCTCGGGGGTCGCGAGCCGGCGTCGCGGGGCTCGCGCGGACGAGCTGCTGGCGGCGATGGGCATGGCGGACATGGCGCAGCGACGGCCCGCGGAGATGTCGGGCGGCGAGCAGCAGCGCGTCGCGATCGCCGTCGCGCTCGCGAACGACCCCGAGGTGATCTTCGCCGACGAGCCCACCGGCGACCTCGACTCGAGCACCGGGGAGGACGTCTTCGCGGCGCTGCGCGCCGCGAACCAGGAGCTCGGCGCGACCGTGGTCGTGGTCACCCACGACCATGCCGTCAGCTCACAGGTCCAGCGCACCGTCGCCATCCGCGACGGCCGCACCGCGACCGAGGTGGTGCGCAGGACCCACGTCGACGAGGAGGGCCAGACGCGCACCGTGCACGAGGAGTACGCGGTGCTGGACCGCGCGGGACGCATGCAGCTGCCCAAGGACTATCGCGAGGCGCTCGGGCTCCGGGACCGGGTGCGGCTCGAGCTCGAGTCGGACCACGTCGGCGTCTGGAACGACGCCACCCCGCATCGGCCCGAGCGGCCGAGCTCGCCGGCAGAGCCCGGCGGTGCGCCGACGGCCGCCCAGCCGCCGAGCGCATCGGCGCCCGCCACGCCGGAAGCGGCGTCGCCCGAGCGATTCACGCAGGCCCAGAGCGCATCGGACCAGAGCTCATCAGCCCAGAGCGCATCGGCACAGAGGACATCGGCACCGGTCGAGGCGGAGCCGGCCGGCGGCGACAGCCCCTACCTGCCGCCGTCGCAGGCCGCGGGCGAGGCGCGCCACGAGGAGGTGCGCGATGAGCGCTGAGGAACGTCGCGACGCCGAGCGCGCCGGCGAGCCCATGGTGAGCGTCGAACGTGTGTCCCGTGTCTTCGGTTACGGTTCGCAGCAGGTCACGGCGCTCGAGGACGTCTCGTTCGACGTGCCGCGCGGCCGGTTGGTGGCGCTCGTCGGACGCTCCGGCTCCGGCAAGACCAGCCTGCTCAACTGCATCGGCGGGCTTGACCGCCCGACCGCGGGGCGCATCACCGTCGACGGCGTTGAGGTCACCGCGCTGTCGGAGCGCAGGCGCACCGGCCTGCGCCGCGACACCGTCGCGTTCGTCTTCCAGACCTTCGGCCTCGTGCCGATGCTCTCGGCGGCCGAGAACGTGGGCCTGCCCATGCGGCTCAAGGCGACGCGCACCCGCGACCGCGAGCAGCGCGTCGCCGAGCTGCTCGACCTCGTGGGCCTCACCCAGCATCGTGACCAGCGGCCCGGCGAGCTGTCCGGCGGACAGCAGCAGCGCGTCGCGATCGCACGCGCGCTCGCGAACGAGCCACGCCTGCTCATCGCGGACGAGCCCACCGGCCAGCTCGACGCCGATACGGGTCAGGCCGTGATGGCGCTGCTGCGCGACGTCATCGCGGCCCAGGGCATGACGGCGCTGGTGTCGACGCATGACCAGGGACTCATGGACATCGCCGACGCCACCGTGCGTCTCGCCGATGGAAGGCTCGTCGCCGAGGACGACGCCTCCTTCGTCGGCACCGGGTCGCGCGCGACGGGATCCGAGCACCAGGGTCGCGTCGTCTAGCCCAGGGTTCGAGCGACCCGGTCGCTGCTACTCCGTCGGGCCGGCCTGCTGTTCTCCGCGGCTCCTTCGGCGTCGCACGGCCGTCGCGATCGCCGGCCAGCCGATCACGGCGACGACGATGATCGCGAGCGCCCACGCCGAGCCCGCCGCTGCCGGCGCCGCCACCGCGGCGAGCACGACGCAGCCGATCAGCCCGAAGGCGCTGACCGCCACCGGCACCGCGAGGGTGGCCGTGGTGCCCGCCAGGCGCTGGCGGATCGCGGCCACGTTGGCGACCGCGTAGTACGTCAGGATCGCCGCCACGCTGACGAGGATCAGGTCGGTGCCCCGGCTCCACACCAGTGCGACGGCGCACAGCGCGATCGCGGCCTCGGCCCGCCACGGGGCTCCGGTCGCGCCCTGGCGCGCCAAGCCCCGCGGCAGGTCTCCCTCGCGGGCCATGGCCATCGCGGTGCGGCCGGCCCCAGCCATGACCGCGAGCATCGCCCCTCCGACGCTGAGGGCGGCGGCCGCGGTCATCACCCACGGCGCCATGCCCACGGCCTCCGCCAGGCCCTCGAGCGGCGCGTCGGCGAGTGGCGGCGCGGCGCTTGTCAGGGACGCGTCCGTGCCCGGCGCGGGGTCGGGTGCCGAGAAGAACACGTGCATCGCCTGGGCGATCGCGAGGTACAGCACCACCACCACGCCCAGGGCCATGACGATCGCGCGCGGGATCGTGCGAGCGGGGTCGCGCACCTCCTCGCCGAGCGTCGCGACCCGCGCGTAGCCGGCGAACGCGAAGAACACCGCCGCGGCCGCGACGAGGAACGGCGGGGCCCAGCCCGCAGGGGACGGATCGGACGCCGCGCCTGGCTCGAGCGACGCGTAGGCGAACCACCCGAAGCCGTCGCTCGCCGTCGTCGCCGCGAGCACCAGCAGCACCGCGAGAGCGGCGACCACGATGACCGCGATCACCGTGGCGCCGGCGGCGGTGCGCGTGATGCCGCGGGCGTTGAGCGCCCACGCGAGCACGATCGCTGCGGTCGCCACACCTTGCGTGTGGCCTGGCAGCACGTAGGCGCCGAGGACGAGCGCGCCGACGGCCACGGAGACCGTCTTGCCGATGACGAACGCGGCGCCCGCGAGCAGGCCCCAGCCTCGCGACAGCTCGAGCCGCCCGTAGGCGTACGCCCCGCCGGCGACCGGGTGCGCCGCGGCTAGCTGCGCGGTGGACAGCGCGTTCGCGAGCGCCACGACGGCGGCGAGCAGCACGGCGGCGAGGTACCACTCCCCCGCGGCCAGCACATCGGCCCACATGTCCGAGAAGACCCCGGCGCCGAGCATCGACCCCACCCCGATGCCGACGGCGCCGACCAGTCCGATGCGGCGAGGCGAGGTCACGGCGTCACGCTAGCGCGTCGTGTCGCGTCGGGGAAGGTGCGGGCGCCACAGGATCGACTGCGGAGACGACGAAGGCCCGGATCGTGGGATCCGGGCCTTCGTCTCGCTAGTAGCGGGGACAGGATTTGAACCTGCGACCTCCGGGTTATGAGCCCGGCGAGCTACCGAACTGCTCCACCCCGCGTCGGCAATCACCAATGCTATCTCACCGCTCGCGAGGGTCCAAATCGCCTCGCGAGCGGTGAGCGCTGGCTACTGCTGGGACGCGATCTCGTCCTCGGCGAGGATCGCGTCGCCGAGCGCCTCGGCGAGCGCGTCCTGCGCCTCGCCGTAGGCCGCCCAGTCGCCGTCGGCGAGCGCGTCGTTGCTGTCCTCGAGCGCCTGCTGCGCGCGGGCGAGCGCGTCCTCGAGATCGGCCTGCGCGTCGCCGGTGCCCGACGTGGGCTGCGGCTGCGGCGTGGTCGACTGCGTCGGCTCGGGCGTGGGCGACGGCTCCGGCGTGGTCGGGTTGCCGTCCTCATCCAGAGGCGCGTCGGGCTCGACCTCCTCGGTGGGCTCCTCCTGCTCCGGTGCCGCGCCGGCGCCGAAGACCTGGTCGAGCGCCTCCTGCAACGTGTCGGCGAAGCCGACCTCGTCGCCGAACGAGACGAACACCTTGCGCAGCAGCGGCACCTGGGTGCCGACGCTCGACTGCACGTAGACCGGCTGCACGTAGAGCAGACCGCCACCCACGGGCAGCGTCAGCAGGTTGCCGTTCACGACGTCCGTGTCACCCTGACGCAGCAGGTTCAGCGTCTCCTGCGAGTCCGGGTCGGAGTTGAAGTTGTTCTGCACCTGGCCCGGTCCGGGCACGGTGGTGTCGCGCGGCAGCTCGAGCAGTCGCAGGGTGCCGTAGCCCTCGGCGACGGCGCCTGCCTCGGACCCCGTCTCGGAGTCGACGGCGAGGAAGCCGGTGAGGATGTTGCGGTCGGTGTTTCCACCCGGGATGTAGGAGGTCGTGAGGGAGAACGATCCCTCGTCCGTGCCCGGCATCTGCAGCGTCTGGTAGTACGGCGGCTGCAGCGTCGTGCCGTTGCCGGCCGAGGTCGACACGGTCGGATCGGCGGGCAGGTCCCACTCGTCCTGGCCGGAGTAGAAGGCCGAGGCGTCCGTCACGTGGTAGCGCTGCAGCTGGTGACGCTGGAGCTCGAACAGGTCCTCGGGGTAGCGCAGGTGGCTCATGAGGTCGCTCGAGATCTCGGAGATCGGCTCGACCGCGGTGGGGAAGACGTTCTGCCACGTCTTGAGGATCGGGTCCTCCTCATCCCACGCGTACAGGGTCACCGACCCGTCGTACGCGTTGACGACGGCCTTGACCGAGTTGCGCACGTAGTTGAGCGTGGTGGGGAACTGCGGGGTCGCGTTGCCGGCGAAGAGGCCGGTGCCGGACACCGCAGCGGAGTACGGGAACGAGCCCGCGGTGGTGTAGCCGTCCACGACCCAGACCACCTGCTCGTCGACGACCGCGGGGTACGTCGTGCCGTCGAGCTCGAGGTAGGGCGCGACGCGCTGCACGCGCTCGATCGGGTCGCGGTAGTACAGGATCTGCGACTCCTCGGTCACGCGGTCCGAGAACAGGATCTGCTCCTCGCCGAACTTGATGGCGTAGAGCAGCTTCTCCATGAAGGTGCCGATGCTGGGGCCGCCCTCGCCCTCGTAGGTCGTGTTGACCTGGCCGTTGGGCGAGTCGTCGTCCGGGTAGTCGAGCTCCCACGGATCGGTGCCCGCGGGGGCCCCGACGATCGAGTAGTCCGGCACCGTCTCACCGAAGTAGATGCGGGGCTCGTACTCGCCGAGCGCGCCCACCGACGGGATGTTGCCCTCCCAGAAGGACGGCTGGCCGTCGCGGGTCGTGGTGTTGCCGTAGGCGGCGACGACGCCGTAGCCGTGCGTGAACACGGTGTGGTCGTTCACCCACGTGCGGCTGTCGTCGCTGAGGCCCTCGAGGTTGAGCTCGCGCACCGCGATCACGGTGTCGTTCAGCTCGCCGTCCAGCTCGTAGCGGTCCACCGCGAGCTGGTCGGAGAAGTCGTAGTACTGCTTGTTCTGCTGCAGCTGCTTGAACGCGGGCGAGACCACGTTGGGGTCGAGCAGACGGATCTGCGTCGTGGTCTCGGCGTCGGCGCGGAGGGCGTCGGCCTCCGCCTCCGTGGTGGCGTCGTACGGGATGGTCTCGACCTCGTCGAGGCCGAAGGCGTAGAGCGTCGCGTCGATGTTGCGCTGGATGTACTCGGCCTCGAGGCTCTGCGCGTTGGGCTCGACCTGGAAGCGCTGCACGAGCGACGGGTAGATGCCGCCGATGACGAGCGCGGACAGCACCATGAGCGACACGCCCACGGCGGGGATGCGCCAGTCGCCTCGCCAGATCACCGCGAGGAACATCAGGCCGACGACGATCGCGATGCCGGCCAGGATCGTGCGGCCGGGCATGATCGCGTTGACGTCCGTGTACAGCGCGCCGAAGTAGTCGCCGTTCTGGGTGTTGAGCAGCGAGAAGCGGCCCAGCCAGTAGTTGGCGGCGATCGCGAGCATGACCACGAGGCCCGACACGGCGAGCTGGATGCGCGCGCCGCGCGAGGCGACGAACGATCGGCCGCCGCCGATGCCGCCGTACAGCAGGTGCACGAAGGCTGCGAGCAGGGTGCACAGGATCGAGACGGTGAGCACGAAGCCGACGAGCGCCTGCAGCACCGGGAGCGTGAAGACGTAGAACGACGCGTCGAGGCCGAACTGCGGGTCGCTCACGCCGAACTGCTCGTGGTTCCACCACGCCAGGAACTCCTCCCAGCGACCCGACATCGCGAGGCCCGCGACCAAGCCGACGAAGGCCGGCAGGGCGACCATGACGAGCCGCTCCACGGGGCGGATCTGCTCGCGCACCTGGTCGAGCGCGGTGCGCCGGCCCGTGACAGCGGGGCGCACCCTGCGGGCGAGCCAGAGCGTGATCCATACGGCGAAGCCGGCGAGCAGGCCGAAGCCGAAGAACATCGCGATGCGCGCGATCCACTGGGTGGTGAACACGTCGGTGTAGCCCACCTGGCGGTACCAGGCGATCTCGGTCCACACCTGGGCGGCGGCCATGATGATCACGACCACGACGGCCACGGCGAACGCCGCGATCATGAGGGGGGATCGGCGGCGGCGGGGCACCTCGACTGGTCGGCGCGGGGGCGTCGGTCGGTCGTCGAACGTCACTGGTCTGTCCTTCGGTTCTGAGGGTTCACGTCACAGGTCATCATGGCGCGCGGCAGGTGGGCAAGGAATCGGTGGTGCCGGCGCCGATGGCCACGATCGCGTCGTAGGCGTCGTCGAGCGTGTCCACCGAATAGACGTCGAGGCCGTCGGGAACGTTCCCGGCCACCTCGTCGCAGTTCTCCACGGGGGCGAGGAAGGCGGTCGCGCCGGCGTCGAGGGCGCCGTACATCTTCATGCGGATGCCGCCGATCGGACCGACGTCGCCCGACACGTCGATGGTGCCGGTGCCGGCGACGGCCGCGCCCGCGAGCTCGTCGGCCTCGGTCAGCTTGTCCATGATCCCGAGCGAGAACATCAGGCCCGCGCTCGGTCCGGAGACCTCGGCGACGTTCACGGTCACGTCGATCGGGATGTCGAACTGCGGATCCACCCAGATCCCCATGATCGGCTCGCCGTTGCCGTCGTCGAGCGTCGCGAAGGTCGCCTCGCCCGGGACCCCCGCCCGCAGGTAGCCGAGGGTGACGTCGTCACCCGGCTCATGCACGCTGAGCGCGTCGAGCAGCTCGGTGTAGGAGCCGACCTCGACGCCGTCCAGGGACACGATGCGGTCGTCGGGCTCGAGCAGACCCGTCGCGTTCGACGTCTCGTCCACGAGGGCGACGTCGAGCTCGGCCGGCACGTGCTGACCGAGCGCCTCGAGCGCGGCCACGGTCGCGGCCTCCTGCGACGTGATCCAGTCCTGCTGCGCCTGCTGCTCGAACTGCTCCTCCTGGTCGGGGGTGCCGAACACCTCCTCCTCGGGGATCACGTACGCCGACGGGGACACCCAGTCGCGCAGGACCCGACCGAGGGTGAAGGGGGTCGAGCTCGCACGCGCGACCGACACCGTGGTCAAGCGCAGCTCGCCGGAGGCGGGGTACGTCGTCGCACCGGAGATCTCGACGACCTCCTCGCCGTCCGTCTCGCCGAGGGTGTCGAAGGTGGGCCCGGGCCCGCCGATCGCGAATGCGGCCGGCAGGATCGACAGCACCGCGATGAGCACCGATGCGCCCAATCCGGAGACCGCCATCACGATCGAGCGCCGGTCCGCGACCGGCTCCTCGAGGCCTCCGCCGACCCCACTCAGGGGCGCCGAGGCCTCTCCCGCCGCGGGCGCGGGCGGGACGTCGGTGCGCTCGGGTGGCAGGGTCACCCGACCATCATTGCTCATAGCGAACGATGCGCCCAATCGCCTCATCGTCACGTTACCTTGGACGAGGCGGCGCATCGGGCGCCCCACCGAACCCCCAGGAGACGTCGTGAGCGAGGACGAGACCCCGTGGAAGCGCCTGCTGCGCGAGCTCTTCGGCGATGACGCGGATGCGGCGCTTGAGGAGCTCGAGCGCATGGGGATGGATCCCCAGGCCCTCGCCCAGGCCAGCGGCATGCTCGCGAACCCCGCGATGATGGACCACGTCCTGTCGCAGATCCGCTCGCTCGTCTCCCAGTCTCAGGGCGAGGACGTCAACTGGACGCTCGCCCACGATGTCGCGCGCGGCGTCGCAGCTCAGGGCGGCGACCCCTCGGTCACGGCCCAGGTCGCGGCGACGCACCGTGCCGCCGTCTCGAGCGCCGAGCTGTGGCTCGATGCGGTGACCGACTTCGATCCGTCACCGCTCGAGCCGCGCGTGTGGAGCCGCGCCGAGTGGGTCGAGGGCACCATGCCGACGTGGCGCGTGCTCGCGGGACCTATCGCGACGAGCGTCTCGCAGGCGTTGGGTCGCATCCTCACCTCCGAGGACGCGACGGCCCACCTCGGCGGCGAGGCCTCGGGCATCGTCGGCTCGGTCAGCCCCACCGTCACCGGCATGCACGTGGGCCAGGCCGCCGGACAGATGGCGCGCGAGGCCTTCGGGATCACCGACCTCGGCTTCCCGCTCCTCGCGGAGCCGCGCGTCGTCATGGTTCCCAGCGCGGTCTCGGAGTTCGCCGCAGGGCTCGGCGTGCCCGACGAGGAGGTGCGCGCGTACCTCGCGCTGCGCGAGGCCGCGCACGTGCGCCTGTTCTCTGCCGCTCCGTGGCTGCCGGGGCACCTGCACAACCTCATCGAACGCTATGCCGCGGGCATCTCGATCGACCTGGAGGCGCTCGACGAGGCCGTGCGCGACGCCGGCTTCACGGAGCCCGCGAAGCTCCAGGAGGCGCTCACCACGGGCATCTTCGCGACGCATCACAGCGACGAGCAGCGCGAGACGCTCGGATCGATCGAGACCTTGCTCGCGCTCATCGAGGGCTGGGTGCAGGAGGTGACGCTGCGTGCCGCCGCCCCGCACGTGCCGAGCATCGGCGCGCTGCGCGAGATGATGCGCCGCCGCCGCGCCTCCGGCGGACCCGCAGAGGATACCTTCGCGACGCTGCTGGGCCTGGAGCTGCGTCCCCGGCGCCTGCGCGATGCCGCGACGCTGTGGGCGACGCTCGGCCAGCAGGCGGGCGCCGAACGGCGCGACGCCGTGTGGTCGCACCCCGACATGCTGCCGCCGGCTGCCGCGCTCGACGACCCGCACGCGTGGGTCACCATGCTGCTCGGCGGCGCGGTCGCGGACGACGTGGATCGCGAGCTCGAGGCGCTGCTGAGCTCCGCGGCGGACGGGGGCGTCTCGGGCGACGACGGCGACGGAACGCAGGCGAGCGGCGACGACCGTGGCCACGAACGTCCCGGCGACGGCGACGAGCGCTGACCGACGCGCGCGACACGGCGCGCCGCCGTTGTGCGGAATCCGCGCCGTGTGCGTCTAGTCTTGAGGGGTATCGGCCCCCGCGGCCAACGGAGCACGCCGTCCCGGCGGCGTGCGTGAGAGAAGGAGAAGGCCCATGGCCGAGAAGTACTCTGGCGAGTTCTACTGCGTGAAGTGCAAGGACAAGCGCACCACCGAGGGTGACGTCGTCGTGTCCGAGAACGGTCGTCGCATGGCGAAGGCCACGTGCCCCGAGTGCGGCACCAAGCTCAACCGCATCCTCGGCAAGGCCTAAGCCTCACCGAGAGACATCAGAGGCGGGTGACCTGCGGGTCGCCCGCCTCTTGTCATGTCCGGGCGCGACCGTCGCCGGCCCGGTCACTGAGAAGCGCCTGTGGAGAACGCCCACGCGGCCGCGCCGCCTGCGACGCTGAACGGCATGCGTCTCTTGCCGTCCTCTCCCGTGCTCACGCGCGGCCCCGGCGCGGTCCAGGTGGGGCTGGCCAGCCCGGTGGTGCTCGACGGGCTCACCCCGGCGCAGGAACGATTCCTCGGCACGCTCGACGGCGGCCGCTCGGTGGGCCCAAGCGAGGCCCGGCGCCATCGTGCGCTCCTCGAGGCGCTCGCGACCGGACGCCAGACCTCCCCGGAGGCGCCGGAGCGCGCACCGGCGCGGGTGCGCGTCCACTCGGGCTCCGCGCTCGCGTGCGAGGCGGGGACGGTCCTCGCGCGCTGCGGCTGGGCCGTCGGCTTCGTGGATCCCGCGCCCGCCAGGCGCCACCACCTGACCGGGGCCCAGATCGCTCCCGGCTCGTCGCGCGGCACCGCAGCGGCTCACAGCGTTCGCTCCCGCGTTCCCGGAGCGGAGGTGCGCGGACCCGACGCTGAGGTCGACCTCGACATCCTCGTGAGCGTCGGCCTGCCGGTCCTCGCCTCCCGTCGCCTGCTCAGCGCGGACCGCCCTCACCTCATCGTCGCCACCGACGAGCACGGGGCGACAGTCGGGCCGCTCGTCACGCCCGGCACGGGCCCGTGCTGCACGTGCCTCGGGCTGTGGGCTGCCGAGAGCGACCCCGAGTGGCCCATCGTCGCCCTCCAGTGCGAGTCGCGCGAACCTCGTTGCGACCCGCTGGTCGCGGGACTTGCGGGCATGCTCGCCGCGAGCGCCGCGCAGTCCTTCGCGAGCGGACGGCCGCCGCGC
This sequence comes from Demequina sp. NBRC 110056, assembly GCF_002090155.1. Taxonomy (GTDB): domain Bacteria; phylum Actinomycetota; class Actinomycetes; order Actinomycetales; family Demequinaceae; genus Demequina. The sequence continues at coordinate 47,846 of NZ_BBRM01000004.1, forward strand.
ACGTGGCGCGTCGACGCCTACGGCGCGCGTCCGGTCGACGCGCCCCCGCAGCACCCGGCATGCGCGTGCTCGGGTCAGTTCTCCGCGACCACCCTCAGAACCTGATCACCGAACTGCTCGAGCTTGACGGCACCCACGCCGTTGATCGCCGCGAGCTCGCCGAGCGTGCGTGGACGGTCGACGGCGATGTCGATCAGCGTCGGGTCGGTGAAGACCGTGAAGGCCGGCTTCGACGCCTCCTGAGCGACCGCCAGACGCCACGACCGCAGCGCCTCGAAGAGGTGTGCCTGGTCCGCGTCGAGCCCCTCGAGGCGCTCCGAGCGGCTCGCGCGCCGCGTCCGCGGGCGCGCGGCCTCCGGCCACCAGCGCTCGAGGAAGCGGGTGCGCTTGCGGCTCGCCCGCCCTCCGACCTTGCGTGACCGCGCGAACGACAGGTGCAGGTGCTCGCGTGCGCGGGTCACGGCGACGTAGAGGAGTCGCCGCTCCTCCTCGACCGCCTCGTCGGTCTCCGCGAGTGCGATGGGCATGAGGCCCTCGGAGCAGCCGACGACGAAGACCGCGTCCCACTCGAGACCCTTCGCAGCGTGCATCGTCGTGAGGGTGACCCCGTCGACCGCAGGCGCGTGCTGTGCCTGGGCGCGCTCGGCGAGGTGCTCGACCAGCTCGCGCATGGTCGCCCCGCCGCCGGCGTCGGCATCGAAGTCGTCGGCGAGCTGGGCGATCGCCTCGAGCGCCTCCCACCGCTCGCGGACCGCGCCGCGCGCGTGGGGGGCGGTCTCCGACCACCCGGCCTCAGCGAGCACCGACCGGACCCGCTCGCCCAGCGGCGCCTCCGACGGGCTCACCGCCTCGCCGCGCAGCAGCACCATCGCCTTGCGCACCTCCTCGCGGTCGAAGAACCGCTGGCCGCCGCGCACGAGGTAGCCGATGCCGCGCTCGGCGAGCGCCTCCTCCACCGCCTCGGACTGGCTGTTGGTCCGGTACAGCACGGCGATCTCGGAGGCCGGCACGCCGCCCTTGATGAGGGCGTCGATACGACCGGCCACGCCCGCGGCCTCGGCCGGCTCGTCCTCGCAGGCCGTGAAGATCGGCTCAGGGCCCGAGGGCCGCTGCGAGATCAGCTCCACGCCGGCCCTGCGCCCGCCGCGCTGGGCCATGAGACCGTTCGCCAGGTTCACCACCTGAGGCGTCGACCGGTAGTCGCGCACGAGCCGCACGACGGTCGCGTCCTGGTGCGCGCGGGTGAAGTCCAGCAGGTAGCCCGGGCTCGCGCCCGCGAACGAGTAGATGGTCTGCGCCGGGTCGCCCACGACGCACAGCTCGCGGCGCTCACCCATCCACTGGTCCAGCAGGAACTGCTGCAGCGGAGACACGTCCTGGTACTCGTCGACCACGAAGTGGCGGTACTGGCGACGGATCTGGTCGCCCACCTCGCCGTGACGCCCGATGATGTCCGCCAGCAGCAGCAGGATGTCCTCGAAGTCGAGCACCACCGCCTCGGACTTGGCGTCCTCGTAGGCGCGGAGCACGTCGGCCATCTGTTGCGGCGAGACTCCGGCGGGCACCGGGCGGCCGTCGTCGGCCACCCGGCGGGCGTAGTCGTCCGCGCTCACGAGCGACACCTTCGACCACTCGATCTCGCTCGCGAGGTCGCGCACGGTGAGCCTGTCGGGGCTGAGGCCGACGCGGCGAGCGGCGCGGCCGACGAGGGGCGCCTTCTGCTCCACGAGCTGGGGGATCTGCCCGCCCACCACCTGCGGCCAGAAGTAGCTCAGCTGGCGCAGCGCGGCCGCGTGGAAGGTGCGTGCCTGCACGCCGGGTGCGCCCAGGGCGCGCAGCCGCTGCCGCATCTCTCCGGCGGCGCGCGCGGTGAACGTCACGGCCAGCACGGACTGCGGCGCGTACGCGTCGACGCGCACGCCGTAGGCGATGCGGTGGGTGATCGCGCGGGTCTTGCCCGTCCCGGCTCCCGCCAGCACGCACACGGGCCCGTGGAGCGCCGTGGCGACCTCCCGCTGCTCGGGGTCGAGGGCGTCGAGGATCTGGTCGGCGGACATGCCCGGCATTCTCGCAGGCGCGGGTGACATCCACGTCACGCTCCCGCCAGCTGGGGACGGCCGATGCGCGCGCAGGGAGCGCCGACGAGCGCGGGGGCGTCAGTCGCCTTGCAGCCGCGTGAGGGCGTCGCCGTCCCCGTGCCAGTCCTCGAGCAGGCGGCGCGCGATCGAGCCGCGGGGCGCGATGATCATCGAGCCCTCCGTGACGGCCGCCTCCAGCTCGTCGCGCCTGACCCAGCGCGCCTCCGAGATCTCGTCGAGGTCGAGCGCGAAGTCCACGTCCACCGCCTTCGCGGTGTAGCCCACCATCATCGAGGCGGGGAAGGGCCACGGCTGCGAGCCGACGTACTCCAGGTCCTCCAAGCGCAGGCTGGACTCCTCAGCGACCTCGCGGTGCACCGCCTGCTCGAGGCTCTCCCCCGGCTCGACGTAGCCCGCGAGGTGGGAGAAGCGGCGCGCGGACCAGTAGCTCGCGTGCGCCATGAGCAGGCGGTCCTCGGCGTCGGTGATCGCGACGATCACTGCGGGATCGGTGCGCGGGTAGTGGTCGCGTTCGCATCGCGGGCAGCGCCGATGCCACCCGCCAGGACCAGGCTCGGTCGCGGTGCCGCAGCGCGGGCAGTGTCCGTGCGCTCCATGCCAGTGGTCCATCGCGACGGCCGTCGTGGCGAGCTCGCGGTCGCGGTGGCCCCGGTCGTCGGCGCCGAGCCGCCCCAGCAGCGAGCGCAGCGCTTCGGGTCGCGCGGAGCCGGGCGGCTCCGGGAGGGAACCGGCGCTCACGGCCACGACGTCCTGATCGCCGTCGAGCCCGAGGTAGCAGATCACGCTCTCGTCCGGCCACGTGCCCGGCGCCAGGAGCACCACGCCGTCGGCGTCGGCGAGCACCTGACCGTCCGCCACGGCCACCGCGACGGCGGCGCCCAGGTCGACCGTCGGGCGACGGTGTGCGGCGCGGTCCACGCGCATCGGCTCGTCGAAGCTGCCGGGAGAGATCACCGCTCCAACCTATGCCACGCCGGCACGCGCATCGGCCCTGCTCGGTCGTCGCGCCCGCGGATGGCGGCCGCACCCTCGCACCGCGACGTGCGCGAGCGAGGTCCCTCGGGTCCGTCGGAGCCTCCCGATGCACCACAAGGGCCCGACGGGCGCGTTGGCGGCGAGGGGTACCGGGCACGCCTCTGAGACACCTGGGGGCGCGGCCCGGCCGGTGCGTCGGGCCTGGTGAGCGGCGTGGGCTGTGGCGCCCGTGCTCGCGGAGGTTCTATCGTGAGGGCGTGCCTCGTTCTCCGCTCGCGCTCGCCGCGCTCGCGTCGGTCGCCGTGCCGGGCCTCGACGTGTACGACGTCCTGCGCAGCCCGCACACCGACGCGGACTTCGATGTCGTCGTCGTGAAGGACGCGACGGGCACGAGGTGGGTGGTGCGCGCGCCCAAGCGTCCGGCGGCTGGAGCCGCGCTCGAGGCCGAGCGCAGCCTGCTCACGGCGCTCGCGCGGGCGCACGACACGGGCCTGGTGCCGTTCGATGTCCCGCGGCCTCGCGGTGCTGCTGCGCTCGCCGACGCCGAGGGCGGACGCGCGGTCGTCTACACGGAGATTCCGGGCAGCCCGCTGGTGCTGTCGCGCGTGGACCCGGGCCCCGGGCTCGCCGCGGCGATCGGCACGGCGCTGGCGTCGATCCACGAGCTGCCCGCCACCCTCATCGAGGACGAAGGCCTGCCGACGTACACCGCCGAGGAGTACCGCGAGCGTCGCATGGCCGAGCTCGACGCGGCGATCGACACCGGCAAGATCCCCCCGCGGCTCGCGGATCGGTGGGAGCGCCAGCTCGAGAACGTCGCGTGGTGGCGGTTCGAGCCGACGGTGGTCCACGGCGACCTCGGCGAGCACCAGCTGCACGTGCGCGGCGAGGCCGTGGTCGGCATCGGCGACTGGATGGACGCGCGCGTCGCGGACCCCGCCGACGACCTCGCGTGGCTCGCGGCGTCGGCACCGGAGGACGTCCTCGAGTCGATCACCGAGGCGTACCGGATGGGGCGGCGCGAGACGCGCGACCCGCACCTGATCGACCGCGCCAGGCTCGCGTCGGAGCTCGCGCTGGTGCGCTGGCTCATGTACGGCGTGCGCACCGACAACGACGACGTGGTCGCGGACGGCGAGGGCATGCTCGCGGACCTCGAGGCGCTGCTGTTCGACGACGCTTCCGAGGACTGACCTCAGAGACCGCGGCTCAGTCGGCGGATGCCTCCCCGCCGTCGAGGAGGGCGACGATCTCGTCGCGACCCATGAGCCGCTCCGGCCACACCGTCGCGTCCGCGCCGACGTAGTAGAAGGCGGCGTCGACGGCTTCGAGCGGCAGGCCCTTCCAGGTCGACCACGCCAGGCGGTACACGGCGAGCTGCACCTCGCGCGCCCGCCGCTCCTCGGGGTCGCGAGGCGGAGCGCCCGACTTCCAGTCGACCACGGTCACCTTGGCCAGGCCGTTGCCCGGGGGGAAGACCGCGTCGATGCGCGACCTGATGGTGACGCCGCTGACCGGCATCTCGACCCTCACCTCGATGTCCGTCGGCTGGCGTCCGGCCCAATCCGACGCCGCGAACGTCGCGCGCAGGGCCTCGACCTCGTCGGCGGCGATCGAGTCGCGCTCCAGCAGGTCGTCGGGCTCCAGGAGCGACGGCCTGCCGTAGTGGCCTTCGATCCAGTGATGCAGCGCGTTGCCGCGCGCCGATGCTGCGGTCGGCTCCTGAGGCAGCGGGCGCCGCAACTGATCCGCGAACGCCTGTCGGTCCCGGCGCATCGCGACGAGGTGCGAGGCCGTGAGATGGCCCGGCATCGCGACGCGGGCGCTCCTGGCCGCGCGGCGGGCACGCTCGGCGAGCATCGCCTCGATGTCGTCTCCCCACGGCAGGTCGGCCCACGGCCTCAGCGCAGTGTCGCCGCCGTCGGCGAGACGTCGCGCCTCCTCGTGCACCCGGGCGGCGAGCGCGCGGCGGAGTTCCTGTTCCGCGGTCGGCGCGGTCGGCCAGGTGGCGCGGGCCGGCTCCACCTCGGGCCGCTCCTCGCCATCCGCGGGCGCGGGTGCCCACGACGAGCGGTCGACGAGACCCGCGTCGAGGAGCTCGGTGAGGAACAGCGAAGGAACCGAGTGCGAGACCGCGGTCGTCCACCACGATCCCGAGAGCAGCACGTGGGAGCGCGCGCGAGTGATGGCCACGTAGAAGAGCCGACGCTCCTCGTCGACGCGGTGGGATCCGGACTCCGCCTTGAAGGCGTCGATCGCTCCCTTCAGAGACGCCCGATCGACGGCGTCGCCGAGATCGAACAGCGGCAGATCGTCGCGGTCGAGGCGCAGCGGGTACGGCAGCGCTCCCGCCTCCGACATCCACGCGCTGTCGGTCGCGGTGACCACCCGACGGCCGTCCTCGACCGCCACCGACGGGATGCCGCCCGACGGGAACTGCGAGCGCCCTCCCCTGCCCGCGCCCTGGGTCAGGCCGGGGATCGCGACGACGTCCCACTCGAGCCCCTTGGCGCTGTGGCAGGTGAGGATCTGGATCGCGCCGGGCTCGGGCTCCTTCACGGGCGCCGTCAGCCCGCGCTCCTCGTCGCGCGCCGCGTCGAGCCACGCGAGGAAGGCGCCGAGCGTCGCGCGTTCGGCACCGGAGGCGAACGAGCGTGCGGCGTCGACGAAGGCGTCCACGTTGCGGGCGGCGCGGCCGTCGGGGCGGCTCACCTCGGCCTCGATGTCGAGGCCCCACGCACGCTCGGTGTGGACGATGAGCTCGGTGAGCGAGAGGTAGGTGTGCTCGCGCACCGAGCGGACGACCGACCGCAGCGCGTGGAGTCGGCGGCGACCCTCGTCCGTCAGCGCGCGGCCCGAGTGCGAGGTCCAGCCGGCAGGCGGGAGGGTGTCGAGGGCGTCGACGATCGTCGCCGCGTCGATGCGCGAACCGGTCCGGTCGCGGTCCCGATCGGCCCAATCCTTGAGGGCCATCAGGTCCGCCGGGCCGAGCGCGACGCGCTCGCCGGAGAGCAGCCGCATGAGGGAGTCGCCCCGCGACGGGTCGTGGGCGACCTGGAGCAGCGCGATGAGCTCCGCCACCTCGGGGGTGTCGATGAGCCCGCCGAGCCCCACGACCTCGTAGTCGAGACCGGCGCGCGCCAGGGCATCGACGATGGGTCCGAACTGCGCGCGGCGCCGGCACAGGACCGCGGCCGTGACGTCCCGGCCGGGGCGAGCGTGCTCGCCGCGCCGCCGCTGGATGTAGTCGGCGATGGCATCGCCCTCGGCGGCGAGGTCCTGCGCCATGTGGGCGCTGAGACCAGGCGCGGCGCGCTCAGGCTCGGGGCGCCCAAGATGCTGTCCGGTCGATCGCAGCGGCACCACGTCCACCGAGGGGTGCGTCGGCAGCGCCCGCGCCACCGCGTTCGCGGCCGTCAGGACGGAGGCCTCGTTCCGCCACGACACCGACAGGCTCCGGCGCGACACCCGCTCGGCCCCACCGAACTGCTCGACGAACGATGACAGGGCGCTCGCCGACGCGCCGCGGAAGCCGTAGATCGCCTGGTTGGGATCGCCGACCGCCATCACCGGGTGCCCGGGGCCGAACATGCGGGCGAAGAGGCGCAGCTGCGCCGGCGAGGTGTCCTGGAACTCGTCGAGGAGCACCACCCGGTAGCGGCTGCGCTCGATCGCCTGCACGGCCTCGAGGTCGGCGAGCTCCACGCCGTACGCGACCTGATCCGAGAAGTCCAGCAAAGAACCGTCGCGCTTGCGGCGCAGGAACTCCTCGGCCATGGGCGCGAGGTCGATGAGCGTCGTGAGCTGCTTGAGGGAGGTCGCCTCGGGCGTGGGGTTGCCGTTGGCGTTGACGAGCGCGGTGCCGCCCCGGGCTCCCGGCAACCCGTCGAGCCCTGCAAGCGTGCGCCGCGCCCAGTCACGCACGCGCGCGGGCGTCGTCAGGTGCTCGCGGGTCTGCCCCGCGAAGGAGGCGAGCGCAGCGGTCAAGGTGCTCACCGCGGCGGTCGTGTCGACGGGCTCCGACCACCGCGAGACGATCCCGTCCGCGAGCTGCCACAGCGCGGCATCCGTGAGGGTTGCGGCGTCCGGGTCCACTCCGATGCGCAGTCCGTGCTCGGCCACGAGCGACGCGGCGTATCCGTTGTAGGTCGCGACCGTCACCGGCGGGCGCGCGGCATCCTCGCCGAACACCGAGCCGATGCGCCGCTCGGCACGCTCCGCGATCTCGGCGGCGGCCTTGCGGGTGAAGGTGAGGCACAGGATCTCGTCCGGGCTCAGTGCGCGACCGAACAGCCGCTCACCGTGATCGAGCAGGTAGACCATGCGCATCGACAGGGTCTCGGTCTTGCCCGAGCCCGCTCCGGCGACGACGAGCGTGGGTTCGAGCCCCGATCCGATGATCGCCGCCTGCTCCGACGTGGGGGTGGTGTCGGGGTCGATGGCTGCGGCCAGCTCCGCCACCGGACGTGAGAGGCCGTCGACCCTCCCGGTCTCGAGGTCTGTCGTCACGACTCGCTCACCTGCCGCCCCTCGGGCTGGATCGGGCAGGAGCGCCGCACGGGGCATCGTCCGCACATGTCGTTCTCGACCGCGACGAAGGTCGAGGCGCGCATCGTGTCCACGACGTCGGCGAGCCTGGCGCGCTGCTCGGCCACGTCGATGGGCAGCTGCTCGCGCACGGCATGGCCCTTCGCGCTGCCGCCGACGAACACGAGGTCCGCGCCATCGGCGTGCTCCACTCCGGGGAAGGCGCCCTCCGCGGCGGCGAGCTGGTACATCGCCAGCTGCGCGTGCGTCTCCGGGTCACCGGCGTACTGCGGATCCCCTGTCTTGAGGTCGACGATGCGCGTCGCGTCGCCTCGCGTCTCGACGCGGTCGGCGCTGCCCGTCAGCACAGCGTCCTCGATGCCGACCTCGAACCGCTGCTCGAGACCCACCCGGTCCGGGGGGTTCGCGGCGAAGTACTCGGCGAGGCGGCGCACCATCGCGTCGGCCTTCGAGCGCAGGGTGCGGTACGGCAGGGTCGCCTCTCCCGCGATCTCGTGCCATCGCTCGTCGAGCTCGGCCCGCAGCTCGTCCTCCGTGCCGGCCGGGAGGCTCTGCGCGAGCTCGTGGATCAGGGTGCCGAGCTGCTGCTTGTCGCTGTCGACGCCGACTCCCCCGGCGCTCTCGAGCGCCCACCGCAGCCCGCAGCGCTCCACGCCCTCGACACGGGACGGCGACACGCGGACGAGCTCCGTCGCGTCGAAGAAGCCCGCGCTCGTCGACGGCTCCGCGACGCCGTGCCACGACGTCGGATCGGCGCCCGGGACCTCGAGCGCCGCGAGCCGCGCGAGCGCCTCCGCGTGCCCGTCGCCAGGAAGGGCCGATGCGCGCGCACCCTCCGCACGAAGCGTCGCCACCGCGTGGCGCAGGTCCGACATCCGCGGCACCGTGCCCGTCGCCGAACGCTCGACACCGGCCGCGCGCTGGACCCAGTCGACGAACCGAGACGGGCGCGTGTCCTCATCCTCGACGCAGGAGACTACGACACGGCTCGTCGCTCGCGAGACGGCGACCGCGAAGGCTCGCGACTCGTCATCGAGCACCGTGCGGCGCGAGGTTGCCGCGAGGCGCGAGCGCGCCTCGAGGTCGAGCGGTTCAGCAGAGGCGCGGAAGGCGACGATCTCCGCGAGGTGCTGGGCGCCGAGCACGGAGTCGCGCAGTCGCACGTTGGGCCAGACGCCCTCCTCCACACCCGCGACCACCACGAGGTCCCACTCGCGCCCCGCGGCCGATGCGGGGGTCGCGAACGACACGGCCTCGGTGCCCTGGGCGCGCGCTCCGAGGCTGTCGACCGCGAACTCCTGCGAGGCGAGGTGCGTCACGAAGCCCTGGACGCTCAGCTGCCGCCGCTCCTCGACGTTCTGTGCCTCGCGCAAGAGCGCGATCACCGCGTCGAGGTCGGCGTCGTCGCGCGGCGAGCCAGCGAGCGCGGCCGCGCGCCACGCCTCGGCCACCCCGAAGGCGTTCCACAGCGACCAGATCACCCGGCGCGGCGAACCTTCCCCCGCGGCGATGACCTCACGTGCGGCCGCGACGGCCGCCGACGCGCGCGCCGCGAGGCGCGCCTCCTCACCGCCGAGGCTCGACCACCGCGAGGGATCCTCGAGCGCGTCGACGAGCAGCGCGTCGGCCGAGCCGTTGCCGCCACCTGCGCGGTCCTCCTTGACGAGCGCGCGCCGCAGGCGCCGCAGCCCGACGGGGTCGAGACCCACCAGCCGCGACGAGAGGACCTCGACCGCGAGCTCCGGGTTCCACTGCTCGGCGCCGGCCGCCACGAGCATGAGCCCGAGCAGCGGCGCGACGACGGCCTGCTCGTGGAGCGCGACGCCGTCGCCGAGCGACTCGCAGGGGATGTCTGCCGACAGCAGGTCGGCGCGCAGCGCGCGCAGCTGCAGGTTCGACCGGGCGATCACGGCCATCCGGTCCCAGGACACCGGCGCGGCGTCGCCGGCCCCATGGCGCGCTCGACGCAGCGCCGCCGCGATCGCCCGCGACTGCGCGTAACGATGAGGGGCGACGAGGATCTCGACGTCCGCGGGGTCGTCGCCGTCCGCGTCGGCAGCCGCTCGCCGCGCCGACCCGATCGACTGGGTCCCGATGCGCTCGACCACCTGGTCGACCACGCGTGCGAGGCCCTCGCGCTGGCGATGCACCGTGGACAGACGCATCACCGCCGCGCCGAACGCATGGCGGCCCTCGGCCGCGGCGGCCTGGCCGAGTGCCGACGGCACACCACCGCGGTATCCCTGCACCGACTCGTCCGCGTTGCCGACGAGCACGAGCCGCGCGCCCGCCGCGGTGAGCGATTCGAGGAGCGCGATGGTCGCCGCCGTCGCGTCCTGGTAGTCGTCGACGACCACGAGGTCCCACGTGGGTCTCTCCCCCCAGGCCCGCTCCCACCCATCGAGCGCCACGGCTGCCTCGCGCGCGGCGCTCGCCGGGTCGTAGCGGAGCCCTCGCCCCTCGAGGCCGGGCCACATGATGACGTCGCGGTACTCCGCGTAGACCTCGGCCGCGAGGATCCATTCGACGCGGCCCGTGCGCTCGCCCAGGGAGCGCAGCCCGTCGGGCTCGAGCCCCGCCTCGGTCGCCCTCATGATGAGGTCGCGGAGCTCGGCGCGGAAGCCCGGAAGGAGCGTCGCCTCCTCCGGCACCACCGGGGACCAGTCGGTCGCCGCGCCAGCGCCGCGCCGGTGCCCCTCGAGGAGGTCACGCAGGATCGCATCCTGGTCGGCGCCGGTGACGAGGCTCGGCGGCGGCTCCCCGAGCGCCTCCGCTCGCGCCGTGAGCACCGCGTGCGCGACGGAGGCGGCGGTGTGGACGACGGCGACGCCCGAGGCTCGGCCGACGCCGGAGGCGACGGTGTCGCGCAGGCGGGCCGCCGCGTCGCGGGTGGGTGCGAGCACGAGGAGTCGCTCGGGCCGCACCCCGCGCGCTGCCGCCTGCGCCGCGACCGCGCACACCACGGTCGACTTGCCGGAGCCCGGAGGGCCGACGACCACGACGGACCCGGGTCCGTCGACCGCGCGCTCGACCGCCGCCTGCTGGTCGCCGTCCAACTCCGGGGCACGCAGACGATCCCCTGGGCGAACGAGCGACGTGGAGGTCATGGGATCAGCCCATCACACGGGACTGACACACATGACTGACACGCGGCGCTCACGCCGTCGGCGTCGCCGCTGGCTCCTCGGCGCGCGCAGCCACCGCGCGCTCGATCATCACGAGCGCGAGCACCGCAGCGATGCCGACGACGAACAGCACGATCACCGCGCCGACGGACTCTCCGGGCGGCTCGAGCGTGCCGTCCTCGCCCTGCCACGGCCACAGCGCACGCAGGGAGCCGACCATGAGGCCCGTCATCGCGGCGAGCGTGAGCGAGCGCCGATGCGCGAGCAGCCACTGCAGGCCCGTGACGAACAGGGCAAGGCCCACGATCGCTCCGAGAGCGAAGGTCGCGAGGTAGGCGAGGTCCCGCTCGTTGACGGCCTCGAGGGTCGCCCCGTACATCCCCAGCACGAGCAGCATGAACGAGCCGGACACCCCCGGCAGGACCAGGGCACAGATGGCGATCGACGCGGAGCCCGCGATCATCCACGGCGCAGGGTCGTCGTGCGGCGTGCCGGTGAGGCTCGTCAGCCAGAATGCGGCGGCGGCTCCGGCGACGACGGCCACGACCTCGCTCGTGCCCCACCGCCCGACCATCCTCGCGGGAACCGAGATCGACGCGACGATCAGGCCGGCGAAGAGCGCGCGGGTCTCCACCGGGTGCTCCTCGAGCAGCGGCGCCAAGGTCGCGGACACCGCGACGATCGCGATGAGCATGCCGATCCCGAGCGGGATGAGGACCCCCCACCGTACGTGCGAGGCGTGCTCGCGCGCATCCGCTCGCAACTCCGCCCGGCGGTCCCGCGCGACGAGGGAGCGCGCTCCCGCCACCGCGGCCCGCACGAGCGATCCCGCCGAGTCGATGATGGTCTCGTACACGCCGAGCACGAGCGCCATGGTGCCGCCGGACACGCCTGGCACGATCTCGACGGCACCGATCACGGCGCCACGCCCGACGTTGAGCGCTGCGGCGACCGGAGAGGGACGGCGACGCGCCCCGTCCGCGGGGTTCTCGGCTGACATGAGCGCGAGTCTACTGAGGGTCGGTCTCGCGAATGGTGGCGACGTTCGAGGCGGTGGCCGACGGGCTCGGCTCCGGCAGCGGCTCGTCGGGCCACGGCCACGGGTTGGGCTCGCAGTCTTCGCTCAGGTCGACCTGATCGGTCATGATCAGCGCGCGCCCCGACGCGCACACGCCGTCCTCGTTGCCCAGGACGTGGCCGACGCCGTGGTTGACGAGATACACGCGGGCACCGGTCGTGTCGTCGCCGTAGCTCGTCAGGCCGGCGGCCCAGTCGTACTGGCTCACGGCGACGATGCCCCGGAAGGTGCACGGCACATCCTCGGTCGCGCTCGTGACGGGGCTCGGCGACGCCTCGGGCTCGGCCGAGGCGTCGTCGTCGTTGCCGACGACCGTCGCGGCGGTGTGCGGGTTGGGGCACATCGTGGCCGCGGTGGTGGGGCTCGCGATGACGACTCGGATGTCGGAGGCTCCTGCCGTGGGCACGAACTCGTAGCGGCCGTTGGCGCCCCAGCCGCGAGGGTCGTTGAGCGCGGCGAGCACGAACGTCGCGAGCGCACTGCCGTCCATGTCGAGTCCGTCCTCGACCTCGACGCGCACCCAGCGCACCGCGGCGGCCTCACCCGAAGGCACGCCGTCGAGCGTCACGGTGCGGAACGTGCCCTCGCCCTCGGTCGGCACGTCGAGAGAGACGAGGCCGGCCAGGCGATCGTCGTCGTCGAGCTCGCGGGTGATGGGCTCGAGCGGCGGCAGCGACACCTCGAGCTCCGGCTCGGCCGAGGGCGACGGTGATGCCGACGGTGACGCCTCGGGTGCCGCGAGCGTCGAGCCCAGCTGGCCCGTGCCCCACCCGACGCCGATGCCGACGAGGAACGCGACGAGCACGACGGCGAGCACCGCGAGGAGGCCAGGTCCGCCCGTTCCCCTGCGCGCGAACATCGCCCCGAAGCCTCGATCCACGCCTCTACGATAGTTGGAGACCCCCCGAACCATGACCATCGACCCAGACCACGGAGGCACCCATGGAGATCCGCATCGGCGTTCAGAATGTCGCGCGAGAGATCGTCATCGAGACGGACCTGTCCTCCGACCAGGTCTCCCAGGCGGTCACGGACGCGGTCGCCGGCGCGACCCTCGACCTCACGGACACGAAGGGGCGCCGCGTGGTGGTGCCTGCCGGCGCGCTCGGCTACGTCGAGATCGGCGAGGAGTCGAAGCGCCGCGTCGGCTTCGGGGCCTGACTCCCCTACCCCGTCACTGAGGCGAGCGCCGCGTCCGCGGCGGCGCGCGCATCGGCGCTCGAGACGTCGATCGTGACGCCTTCCTCGTCCGGCGCGAGCCCTTCGAGCGTCGCGTACTGCGAGTCCAGCAGCCCCGGCGGCGCAAAGTGGCCGTCACGCTCCGCGCGGGTGCGCACGCGCGGCTCGAGCACCGCCTGTGGCGCCGCCAGATGGACGAACACCGCTCCGTCCGCGACCGACCGCATGAGGTCGCGGTAGGAGCGCTTGAGCGCGGAGCACGCGACCACGCCCTCGTCGCGACTGGCGAGCCACGCCGCGACGTCCTCGAGCCAGGGCCACCGGTCCTCGTCGGTCAGCGGGGTGCCGGCGGCCATCTTCGCCACGTTCTCCGCGGTGTGGAAGTCGTCGGCATCGGCGAACTCGGCGCCGAGCTCCTCCGCCACGAGCATCCCGACGGTGGACTTGCCGCACCCGGTGACCCCCATGACGACGACGCGCATGGGACGAGCCTAGGGTCTCGCGGGCTCCCGGTCCTCCTCGATCTCGACGGAGCTCGGGCTCTTCGCGGCGGGCTCGGACCGCACCGCGGTCACCCCCGACGTCAGGCTCATGCCCTTCTTGCGCATCGCGCGCGCACGCTCGCCTGCGGACCGCAGGCGCGGGTTGACGTACTCGTCGATGCCGAAGTTGATCAGCGACAGCGCCATGCCGAAGATGGCGATGCACAGACCGGCAGGGATGTACCACCACCAGAAGTCGGGGAACGCGCCGTTCTGCTGCGCCCAGAACAGGATGGTGCCCCAGTTGAGGTTGGTGATCGGGATCACGCCGATGAACGCCAGCGTCGTGAGCCCCAGCACCGCTGCGGTGACGGTGCCGACGAAGCTCGAGGCGATGATGGCGGTCAGGTTGGGCAGCATCTCCACGGCGATGATGCGGTAGAGCTTCTCGCCGTTGGCCCTCGCCGCGAGGACGAAGTCGCGGTTGCGCAACGACATGGTCTGCGCGCGCAGCACGCGCGCGCCCCACGCCCAGCCGGTGATCGCGATCACCGCGGAGATGAGGACGATGCTGGGGTTGTCGTACTGCGAGGCCACGATGATGATGAGCGGCAAGCCGGGGATCACGAGGAACACGTTGGTGAGGGCCGACAGCGACTCCGACCTCCACCCGCGCACGTAGCCCGCGGCGACTCCGACCACCACGGCGACGAAGGTCGCGAGGACACCCGCCACGAGACCGACAACGAGGACGCCTCGGGTCCCGTAGATGATCTGGCTGAACACGTCCTCGCCGAGGTGGGTGGTGCCGAGCCAGTGCTGCGCGCTCGGCGGCTGCTTGAGCGCCGTGAAGTCCTTCTCGAGCGCGCCGTACGGGGCGATCACGTCGGCGAACACCGCCGCGATCACGAACACCGCGAGGATGATGAGGCCCGCGATCGACTTGCCGTTGCGGAACATCGCGAAGGTCTGGCCGACGCGCGCCATGCGCCGCGGCCGGCGCGGCTCGGTGCGGATCGCATCCGAGACCGGCTCGCCGTCGTCGGTGGGTGGGAAGTTCGACACCGTCATCTCAGGACTCCATCATTCGGGTGCGGGGATCGAGGATCGCGTGGACGATGTCCGCGAGGATGTTCGCGACCAGCACCGCCATGGTGATGACCAGGAACAGGCCCTGCATGAGCGGCCAGTCCTTGGCGTTGGTCGCGTCCAGGAGCATCTTGCCGACGCCGGGATACGAGAAGACGAGCTCGGTGACGAGCGTGCCGCCGACGATGAAGCCGAGGGCGAGCGCGAAGCTCGACAGCTGCGGAAGGACGGCGTTGCGAGCGGCGTAGCGGCGCAGCACCCGCCGCGGATGCAGGCCCTTCGCCTCCGCGACGGTCACGTAGTCCTCGTCGAGGACGGTGATCATCATGTTGCGCATGCCGAGGATCCAGCCGCCCAGCGAGGCGAACACGATGGTGAGGGCGGGCAGGGTGCCGTGGGCGATCACCTGGCCGATGAAGTCCCACGATAGCTCCGGCACCGAGCCCTTGTCGTAGGCGTGCGACGCCGGGAACCATCCCAGCTGGGTCGAGAAGATCGCGATGACGATGAGCGCCATCCAGAAGTACGGCACGGTCGAGAAGAACGTCGCGAACGGCACGACCAGGTCCGCGCGGGAGCCGCGACGCCACCCGATCACGGAGCCGACCACGGTGCCGATGAGGAAGCTCAGGATCGTGGAGATGCCGACCAGCCCGAGCGTCCACGGCAGACCGGTCGCGATCACCTCAGTCACCGGCGCGAGACCCTTCGAGAACGACCGCCCGAGGTCGCCGTCGAGCAGCAGGCCCCAGTAGTCGATGTACTGCTGGAGCAGCGACTTGTCTTCGTCGAGCCCGAAGAGCGTCTTGAGGGACTCGATGGCCTCCGGGTTGAAGTCGCTCTGGTGCTTCTGCAGGTACGCGGTGATGGGGTCGCCCTTCATGAACCGCGGCAGGAAGAAGTTGATGGTGATGGCCGCCCATGCCGTGAACAGGTAGAACGCGGCGCGGCGCAGGATGAAGCGCATGGCGTCAGCTCCTCGCGTCCATGCCGGACCGGCCGGCGAAGTGCTTGTCGGGATCGGGAGAGGCGGAGCGCAGCTCCCTCGTGTACGGGTGCTGGGGATCGAGGATCACGTCGTCGGCGGGGCCGCGCTCGACGATGACGCCGCGGTGCATCACCATGATCTCGTCGGAGAAGTGGCGTGCGGTGGCGAGGTCGTGGGTGATGTAGAGGACCCCGAGGTTCGACTGGCGCTGAAGGTCCGCGAGCAGGTTGAGGACGCCCAGGCGGATCGACACGTCCAGCATCGACACGGGCTCGTCCGCGATGAGCAGCTCGGGCCGCGACGCGAGCGCGCGGGCGATCGCGACGCGTTGACGCTGGCCGCCCGACAGCTCGTGCGGGCGGCGGTCGATCACCGCGGCGTCGAGCCGCACGCGCTCGAGCAGCCGGTGGACCTCGTCGTCCACCTCGTGCTTGGGAACGACCTTGTCGAGGCGCAGCGGACGCTCGATGTGGTGACGGATGGTGTGGTACGGGTTGAGCGAGGCGAAGGGGTCCTGGAACACCATCCGCACGCGCTGCCGGTACCGGCGCAGCGCGGGGCCGCGGCGCGGGATCGCCTCGCCGTCGAGCAGCACCTCGCCGGAGGTCTGGTGCTCGAGCTGGGTGAGGATCTTCGCGATGGTGGACTTGCCCGAGCCCGATTGCCCGACGAGCGCGATGGTCTGGCCGGACGTGAGCGAGAACGAGACGTCGTCCACGGCGAGCAGGTCGCCGGAGCCGCGCACGTGGTAGCGCTTGCTGACGTGGCTGAAGTCGAGGGTGGTCATGCGTTCGCCTCCGTCGACGATGCGTCGGGCCGGGCGGTCTGCTCGCTCGCGGAGCCCGCGGTCGCGGGCTCGGCGCCGCGCACGAAGTCGCCGCGGTCGCCGGTGAGGCTCGGGAACGACTCAAGGAGCGTGCGGGTGTAGGCGTGCTGGGCGCCGTGATAGATCCGCTCGGCCGTGTCGAGCTCGACGATGCGCCCGTCCTTCATCACGGCGATGCGGTCGGAGATCTCCAGCAGCAGCGGAAGGTCGTGGGTGATGAAGATGACGGAGAAGCCCAGCTGCTCGCGCAGCTCAGAGATCTGCAGCAGGATCTCCCGCTGCACGAGCACGTCGAGCGCCGTGGTGGGCTCGTCCATGATCATCAGCTGCGGCCGCAGCGCCATCGCCATGGCGATCATGACGCGCTGGCGCATGCCGCCCGAGAGCTCGTGCGGGTACGACCGCAGGCGGTCGCGCCCGACCCCGACGGTGTCGAGCAGGCGGCCGGCGTTCTCGCGCCGCTCCCCCTTCGGCATGGAGGGCCGATGCGTGGTGAAGACGTCCTCGAGCTGGCGCCCGATGGGCGCGACCGGGTTGAGGGAGTTCATGGCGCCCTGGAACACCATCGACACCTTGTCCCAGCGGAACGCCCGCATCTGCGCGGCGTCGAGGGCGTTGATGTCGATGTCCTCGCCCGAGGCATCGTGGAAGACGGTGTGGCCCGACGTGATGACGGCGGGGGGCTTCAGCAGCCGCTGGATCCCGTACGCGAGCGTGGTCTTTCCGCAGCCGGACTCTCCTGCGAGCCCGAGGATCTCGCCGCGGCGCAGCTCGAGCGAGACTCCGCTGACGGCCTCGACGGGCGGGTCCACGTCGTACACGACGCTGAAGTCGCTCACGGTCAGCAGGGTGTCGTCGCTGATCACGGGTGCCTCTCTGGGTTGGGGTGGGGAGCCCTGCGGGCCCGGGCGGGGGATGCCCGGACCCGCAGGGTGCGTGCGCTCGGCCCCTCGGGGAGCGTGCCCGAGGGGCCGTGCCTCAGCTCGCCTGCTCGAGACGGGTGAGGATGAGCGACGCGGCCGCCACCGTCGGGTTGATGTCGGCGTACGGGTCCTCGTCCGAGGGCCATCCGACGTAGTTACGGGTGTTGTACTCGCCGATCGACGGTCGGGTGCCCACCGGGATGACCGGCACCTCGTCGACGAACACCTGCTCGACGACGTCGAGCGCGGACTGGCGCGCGGCGTCGTCCTGGGCGTTCGCGAAGTCGTTCAGCGCTGCCGTCACCTCGGCATTGTCGAACCGGCCGAAGTTGTTGTTCGCGGGCTCCCCGAAGGGCACCAGCCACTCGCCGCTCAGCATCGACTTGTACATGTCGTACGGGGTGACGCCGCCGTCGGTCCAGTGGAGGATCGCGTCGAAGTCTCCGATCGACTTGTCGTTCCACCACGTGTCGACGTCCGGCGTGTTCACGGTCGCGGTCACGCCGAGCGCGGCCACGGAGTCCGCGATCAGCGAGATGCCGGTCACGTAGTCGTTCCAGCCCTGCGGGACCTGGAGCTCGAACGTCACGGTCTCGCCGTCGGGGTCGACCAGCATGTCCGAGCCGTCCCAGGTGTACCCCGCGTCCTCGAGCACGCCGCGCGCGCCCTCGACGTCCACCGCGTACGTCTGGCCGACGTAGTCGGACGAGATGTACGAGTCGCCGACCGGCGTGGGCAGGCCCGTCACCGAGGTGAGCTCGGGGACGCCGCCCTCGCGGGCGATCTCGGCATGCTTGGCACGGTCCACGACCATGTTGACCGCGGTGCGGAACGCCACGTCGTCGAAGGGCTTCTCCGACAGGTTCATGTACATGACGTCGGCGGCGAGGCCGGCGGGCGCCCAATACTTGTTGTGGTCGGGGTCCTTGTCGAGGTACGCGGACTGGACGTTCGGGATGAACGCCTGCGCCCAGTCGGCGTCGCCCGTCGCGAGCGCCGTCGTGAGGGCGGTGTTGTCGTTGTACGAGACGTAGTACAGCGTCGGCACCGCGAGCTCGCCGCCCCAGTAGTCGTCACGCGCCGTCAGCTCGACCGACTGGGTCGAGAAGCTGTCCATGACGTACGGGCCGGTGCCCACCGGCTCGAGGAAGGTCTCGGTGGCGGGGTCCGCCACGTCCTTCCACACGTGCTCGGGGACGATGAGCTTGTGGAGCACCTTGTCCTGCTTGACGAACATCGGCGCGTCGAAGGTCAGGACCACCGACTCCCCGGTGTTCTCGACGCCGGTGAGGCCCATGGCCGCGGTGTCGAGCTCCGGGTAGTCGAGGAACAGCTGGAACGTGAACGCGATGTCCTCGACGTCGAAGGCCTCGCCGTCGGACCAGGTGACGCCGTCCTGGGGCACCAGGGTGACCTGGGTCCAGTCGTCGTTCCAGCTGATGTCCTTGGCCAGCCACGGGGTGACCTCGGCCGTCGGGTCCACGGTGTTCACGTGTCCCAGCGGCTCGAGGATCGCGTTGATGTAGCCCAGCTTGAGGCCGGACGAGTCTCCCACCCAGGGGTTGTTCGACTCGGTGGCGATCGCGCCGTCGGGCTTCGCGATGGTGAGAGGGGCGCCGGCCGTGGGCGTGCTGTCGCCGCCCGTGCTCGACTCCTCCGGGGTGGTGGGGTCCTCGCCGCTGCACGCGGCGAGGGTCAGGGCCGCGGCGACGGAGATCGCCGCGATCGAGGACTTCCTCATCCTCATGTTCTCCTCCTTGAGTTGCGATCCCGATTGTCCACGAGACCGTGCATGGTTCTTGGCATTGCGCCCTTGGGTCGTGCGGCGCCGGACTACAACGACCTCCTCGTCGTCTCGGACGCGCCCAGGCGGACCACAGCGTCCGCGCGGATGTCGCGCACTGACCTCCCGACGCGCAGGCGGTACTCGCCCTCGGGCAGGATCCAGGCCTGCCGCTGCACGTCCCACACCTCGAAGACCCGCGCCGCGAGGCGCACCGTCGCCGTCGCCGCCTCGCCCGCATCGGCGCTCACGGCGGCGAAGCCGCCGAGCCACCTGACCGGCCGCTCGGGGCCATCTTCCGGACCCTCGACGTAGACCTGGACGACCTCGCGGCCGCGCCGCTCGCCCGTGTTCGTCACCTCGACGTCCAGCTCGACCGCTCCATCAGGGCCGATGCGCGGGCCGGCGTGGACGCGATGGCTCCAGTCGGTCCAGCCAAGGCCGTGCCCGAACGGCCCGGCCGGCACGGCACCGGAGCGCTCCCACGCCCGGTAGCCGACGTCGAGCCCGTCCGTGTACGCCACGACCCCGTCCTGGGGGATCGCGTGCGGCACGGGCACGTCGCTGTCGCGCGCGGGAAGGGTCCAGGGCAGGCGCCCCTCCGGCTCGACCTCGCCCGCAAGGACGTCGGCCAGGGCGTGGCCTGCCTCCTGGCCAGGGAACCACGCCCAGAGCACGGTGCGAGCGCGCTCGAGCCACGGCAGGAGCACCGGGGCGCCGGCGTTGACGACGATCACGGCGTCAGGAGCCTCCTCGAGAACCCGCTCGACCAGCTCGTCCTGGCGGCCGGGCAGGGCGAGGGTGATGCGGTCCCAACCCTCGGACTCGCTCTCCTCGTTGGTGCCCACCACGACCACGGCGAGGTCTGCGGCCGCGGCTGCCCGCACGGCATCCGCGATCTCCTCGTCGTCGCTGCGCCGGGGCAGCGCGTGGCGGAGCTCGGCGCGCACGAAGCGCCCGTACCCGGCGGCGTCCACGACCTCGTGGCGCGACAGGATCGCGACCTCGCGCGGGGCCTCGATGGCGACCTCGACTGCGGGGCAGTCGGGGTTGTTCGCCGACGAGTCGAGGATGCAGTCCACGCCGACGGACACGTCGGAGGCCGAGGCGACGGCACCGTCGATGCGCGTCGAATGCACGCCGACCGTGCCGACCGACAGCTGGTGTGCACCGGGCTCCGCGAGGGCGACGGTGCACGCGAGCTCCGCCTCGACGGCGCCGTCGGGGATCTCACGAAGCCAGCCGTCGTGCTCGACGACGCGCTCGCGCCCGAGCACGTCGCCCCGCGCGTCGAACCACGTCACGTGCAGCCCGTTCGAGCGACCGTCGAGGTCCAACCGCGGGGCGAAGGCACGGGTGTCACCGCCGCGCTCGACCACGATGCGCGCATCCGGCCACCGGGCGGCGAGGCCCTCGAGGGGCGTCACGACGTGGGCCGGGTGCACCGTCGAGGAGCCCCCGCCGAGCACGTGGGGCCGCTGCGCGTTCGAGCCCACGAGCGCGATCGACCGAGGCGCGGGGCGCTCCCACGGCGCGTGCCCGCGCACCGCCCGCAGCGCGACCGTCGAGCGCGCGGCGACGTCACGGACCAGGACACGCAGGTCGCGGTGCTCGGGGGTAGCGGCGGGGTCCGAGCCGAACGCCCCCACACGAGCGGCGAGCAGCAGCACCCGGGCCACCTTGTCCTCGATCTCCGCAGGGCTCACCAAGCCCTCGTGCACCGCGGCGAGAAGACCCTCGGCCCACGGCCCGCCCGGGCCCGGCATCACCAGGTCGAGCCCGCCGCGGGCCGCCTGCGCCGCGCGACGCGTCGCCTCCCAGTCGGACACGACCACGCCGTCGAACCCCAGGTCGCCCTTGAGGACGTCCACGGTGAGGTGGCGATGCTCGGTCATCGTGGCGGACTCGGCGCCGTCGTCGACCCCGTTGTAGGCGGCCATCAGCGACCACAGGCCCGCCTGGACAGCAGCCTCGAACGGGGCGAGGTAGACCTCGCGCAGGACGCGCTCGTCGACGACGGACGTGTAGCTCGTGCGCTCGGTCTCGGAATCGTTGGCGATGAAGTGCTTCATGCAGGCCGCGACGCCCTCCTGCTGGAGGCCCTCCACGACGGCGGAGCCGATCACGGACGTCAGCAGCGGGTCCTCGGAGAAGCACTCGAAGTGGCGTCCCCCGACGGGCGTGCGCTGGAGGTTGACCTGGGGCGCGAGCACGACGTCGACGCCGTGCTCGCGGGCCTCCTGCGCGAAGCCCTGACCGATGGTGCGGGCGAGCTCGGGGTCCCACGCGGCGGCCATCGCGGACGGCGTCGGGAAGAGGATCGAGGTCTCGCCCTCGCGCTCGCCGATGCCGCGCACGCCGACAGGGCCGTCCGAGAAGGTGACCGACCGGGCGCCGAGCTCGGGCAGCGCGATCAGTCGCCACATGGTGGCGCCGGTCAGCAGCTCGACCTGTCGCTCGAGGGGCAGCGCAGCGGCGAGCGCGCGGCTCGCGTCGAGCGTCGCCGGTGCGGCGCTCTGGCTGGACGTCATCGTCACGAACGTGTCTCCCGATCATCATTGACGGGACCCCGGCGGGGCCATCTGCGATTAACTTACAGTACAGTCAGTAACTAGCAAGACCTGACCGCCGATGTTGCCGATTCGTGACCTTCCGGGACCGCGCCGCAGCACGACGCGAGGGTGTGAATAGACTCGGCACCACGCCCGAACCGTTTCGGGCGCCGAGCAGCGAAGCCAAGCGAGGTCATCCATGAGCCCCACCAGGAGGCAGCTGCCGCCGCGGCCCGAGACCGCCGAGCGGCGCCGCGACATCCTCCGGGCTGCGCTCGAGATCTTCGGGTCGAAGGGCTACAACAACGGCCCGCTCGCGGAGATCGCCGAGCAGGTGGGCATGACCCACGCCGGGATCCTCCACCACTTCGGGTCGAAGGACCGCCTCCTGGTCGAGGTCCTGCGCTACCGCGACGAGTCCGACGTCGAGGGCATCGAGGGCCAGCACATCCCTGATGGCACCGAGCTGTTCCGTCACCTCATCCGCACCGCGTTCGCCAACGAGCAGCGCCCCGGCATCGTCCAGGCCTACGCCGTCCTGTCCGCCGAGTCGGTGACCGACGGCAACCCGGGCCGCGAGTACTTCGAGGAGCGCTACCAGGTCCTGCGCGGCGAGGTCGCCGCGGCGTTCCGCGTCATGTGCGCCGAGCAGGGCGTCGAGGACCCCGAGACCCTCGACCACGCCGCCGCGTCCATCCTCGCGGTCATGGACGGCATGCAGGTGCAGTGGCTGCTCGACCCGTCGAACGTGACGCTCGCGAAGACCAGCGCGTTCGCCATCGAGGCCATCGCCGCGCAGGTGCTCGACCCGCGCTCCGCTCCGTTCACGGCCGCGCCGGACTCCCCCGCCTGAGCGGCCCTCGCGCCGGCGGTCCTGGCCTCGGCCGCGCGCGACCGGTAGACTGGACGGCGACCCGGGGCTGACCGGTCGTCATGAGAAGCGCGGTTCCGCTGCAGACAGCGATGGCCGCAAGGACAATGATTCGCGATCGGCTGCCCGCCGACAGCGCGCCCGACGCGCGCATCCGAACAAGGATCTCCATGACTGACACCCCCGCGGGCGCACCTGCGCCCGAGAGCACCACTGCGCCTGAGAGCACCACCGTGCTCGACGACGCCACCTCGACCACCGACGCCGCCGCGCCCGAGGCGACGACCGCATCGGCCCCTCCCGAGAAGACCTTCGCCGAGTACCCGATCAACCCGCTGATCGCGCAGGCGCTCGCGGACAAGGGCATCGAGACGCCCTTCCCGATCCAGGCGATGACGCTGCCGGTCGCGCTGAGCGGCCACGACATCATCGGCCAGGCGAAGACGGGAACGGGCAAGACGCTCGGCTTCGGCGTCCCGCTGCTGCATCGCACCGTCTCGCCCGGCGAGGACGGCTTCGACGCGCTCGACGAGCCCGGCAAGCCGCAGGCCCTCGTCGTCGCCCCGACCCGCGAGCTCGCGGTGCAGGTGGCGGGCGACCTCATCACGGCGTCGAAGAAGCGCTCGACGCGCATCGTCCAGATCTACGGTGGCCGCGCATACGAGCCCCAGATCGAGGCGCTCGAGAAGGGCGCCGAGGTCGTCGTCGGCACCCCCGGCCGCATGATCGACCTCCTCAACCAGGGACACCTCGACCTGCGCTTCGTGCGCACCGTCGTGCTCGACGAGGCCGACGAGATGCTCGACCTGGGCTTCCTGCCCGACGTCGAGCGCCTGCTCGCCGCCACCCCGGCCTCGCGCCACACCATGCTGTTCTCGGCCACCATGCCCGGGCCGGTCGTCGCGCTGGCGCGTCGCTACATGACGCAGCCCACGCACATCCGCGCCGCGGACCCGGACGACGACGGCGCCACCGTCAAGGCCATCAAGCAGGTCGTCTACCGCGCCCACGCGCTCGACAAGATCGAGGTGCTCGCGCGCATCCTGCAGGCGAACGGCCGCGGCCGCACCGTCGTGTTCGCGCGCACCAAGCGCACCGCCGCGAAGGTCTCGGACGAGCTGCGCGACCGCGGCTTCGCGGCCGGCGCGATCCACGGCGACCTGGGCCAGGGCGCTCGCGAGCAGGCGCTGCGCGCGTTCCGCAACTCGAAGATCGACGTGCTGGTCGCGACCGACGTCGCCGCGCGCGGCATCGACGTCGAGGACGTCACCCACGTGATCAACTACCAGTGCCCCGAGGACGAGAAGACGTACCTCCACCGCATCGGCCGCACGGGCCGTGCCGGCAAGACCGGCACCGCGGTGAGCTTCGTGGATTGGGACGACGTCCCGCGCTGGTCGCTCATCGACAAGGCGCTCGACCTCGGCTACCCCGAGCCCGTCGAGACCTACTCGACGTCGCCGCACCTGTTCGACGACCTCGACATCCCCGAGGGCACCAAGGGCCGTCTGCCCAAGTCGGAGCAGCACCTCGCGGGCCTCGAGGCCGAGAAGGTCGAGGACCTCGGCGAGACCGGCAAGCACACGGGCGGCCAGCGCTCGGGTGGCCGCGACGGCGGACGTGACGGCGGCCGCGGCGGCCAGGGTGGCCGGGGCCGCTCGCGCGGCGGGCGCGGGGGCCGCGGCGGTGAGGGCGGCCGTTCCGGTGAGGGCCGCTCGAACGAGTCGCGCAGCGCCGATGCAGGCGCCGAGCGCCGTACCGACGCCGGCTCGGGCGAGGGCGGCCAGCGCCGCAAGCGCAACCGCCGCCGTCGCCGCAGCGGCGGCCAGGGCGGCCAGAGCCAGTCGGCGCAGCCGCAGGCCTGACAACCCACCGACTCTCACGCAGGGCCCCGACGTCGTCACCGGCGCCGGGGCCCTCGTGCGTCCGGCGGGTCCGAGGCGCCGGGTGCTGGCGGCGTCGCAGGCGTCGGCGGTACGCCGCGCCCGACGAACAGCGCTATGCCGGGGAGTGCGCGCCTGAGCCTGGCCCCGTCTCGAGGCGCGCCACCAGTCCATCGCGAACCCCTGGCCACTCGCTGTCGAGGATCGAGAACACCACGGTGTCGCGGATGTGGCCGTCGGCCATGACCGTGTGGCGGCGGAGGATGCCGTCCTGCGTGGCGCCGAGCTTCGCGATCGCGGCGCGCGACTGCGCGTTGCGACGATCCGTGCGCAGCTCGACGGCGACGCAGCCGAGCACGTCGAAGGCCCGCTCGAGCAGGAGCAGCTTCGCCGCGGGGTTCACGGTGGTGCCGTGCACGGAGCGCGCGAGCCACGTCGAGCCGATCTCGACCCGGCGGTTCGGCTCGTCGATGTTCATGTAGGTGGTCATGCCGATCGCGCGGCCCGAGGCCAGGTCGACGACCGCCCACGGCGCCATGGTTCCCACGACCTGCGCGGCCAACCGCCTGGCGATCTCCTCGCGCACATCGTCAGGCGCCGGGATGCGCGTGTACGCGAGGCTCGACAGGTCGCCCTCGGCGATCGCCTGCGCGAGGTCCGGAGCGTGCGCAGGCACGAGCGGCTCGAGGCGCACGTGGGCACTCTCCAGGAGGGGCGTCGCGGCGAAGGTCATGGCGCGAGTCTAGGGACGCCGCCGCCGCGCCTCGCGACGATCGCACCGGCGGACGGCCCCCGGCACCGAGGGCGCCGGTCGGGGCCGCCGGTCGAGGCGGGACGAGCCCGCCGTCCCGCTACGCGCGAGCCGCCTCAAGCCGGGCGAAGGCTTCGGGGGTCGTGACGTTCTCGCCGAGCCGGTTGCGCTTCCCGGTGCCGTGGTAGTCGCTCGCCCCGGTGCGGACCAGGCCGAGGCGGTCGGCGATCCGCGACAGGCGGGTGACCTGGCGCTCGTCGTGGTCGCGGTGGTCGACCTCGAGACCCGCGAGACCCGCGCGGGCCATGCCTTCAATGACGGAGGTCGTCACGACCTTTCCACGCGCATCGGCGCCGGGGTGGGCGAAGACCGTCACTCCCCCGGCCTGGCGCATCGTCCTGACGGCGTCGGTGACCTCAGGGGCGTAGTGCGGGACGTAGTACCGCGAGCCGGGGATGAGGATCGAGTGGAACGCCGCGTCCCGGGTGGGGACGACGCCCTGGGCGACGAGCGCATCGGCGATGTGGGGGCGGCCCACCGTGGCGGCGCCGCCCGCCTGCTCGGACACGGCCTCCCAGGTGACGGGGTAGTCCTGCCCGATGCGGCGGACGATCTCTCGTGCGCGGTCCACGCGCGCGTCGCGCGTCCTCGCGAGCATCAGCTCGACCCCGTCGTCGTCGCGCCGGTGCCAATAGCTGAGTAGGTGGATCGAGATGCCGCGGTGGCGGCACGAGACCTCGATGCCGGGCACGAAGACCAGACCCAGCTCGGCGGCGGTCTCCGACGCCTCGTCCCACCCGTCGACGCTGTCGTGATCGGTGAGCGCGACGACGTCGAGGCCGGCCTCGGCCGCCTCGCGCATGACCTGCGCCGGCGAGCCAGTGCCGTCGGACACCCGCGAGTGGGTGTGAAGGTCGATCCGCATCCCGCCAGCCTACGGCGAAGGCCGCCGCCTCCCGTGCGGGAGTGCGGCGGCCTTCGATCGCGCCGGTGCGTCAGGCGCGCTGGCGACGGGTGCCGATCACGAGCGCGGCTCCGACGGCGACCAGGACCGCGGCGAAGGTCACGAGCGAGGTGTCCGCGCCCGTGTCCGACAGCTCCTCGGACGTGGTCTCAACGGCGGGGGCCTCCTCGTCCTCGGTGGCCACGACGTCGTCCTCGGTCGCGACGGGCGCGGCGGCAGGCAGCACCTCGAAGGAGACCTCGTGCTCGACGACGAGCGCCGTGCGGGTGGCGGCGGTCGCACGCGGGTTGCCCGGGCCGAGCGGCAGGAAGCCGGTCAGCTCGACCTTGACGGTCACGGCACCCTCGAGCAGGTCCTCGAAGGTGACGGTGTGCTCGACCTCGCAGGTCACGACGGTGCCTGCCGGGACGATGCCGTCGGCGGGGATGTCGCACGCGGCCACGTCGGCGTCCGGCTGGACGACCGCCACGGAGGCGTCGAGCAGGTCGAACGTCGTCGAGCCCGGCACGGTGAAGCTCAGCGTCACCACGTCGCCGGTCTGCGCCGACTGCGGTCCGTCGAGCAGGTTCCACACGACCTCCGAGCGGACGCGCTCGAAGTCGGCCAGGTCGGCGCGGCGGTCGGCGACCGAGCGGAGGGCGTCCGCGAGGCGCCCGAGGACCGCGTCGATCTCCGCGAGGCGCGCCTCGGCGGCGTCGAGGTCCGCCTGCGCTGCCTCGAGGTCGGCGACCGCGGCGTCGCGCGGTCCCTTCGCGGCGATCAGCGCGTCGTGAGCGGCCTGCTGAGCCGCCTTGAGCTCGTCGCGCAGGTCCTGAGCGGCGAACAGGGCTGCCTGCTTGGCGTCCTTGTCCTCCTGGGCCGCGACGGCGGCGAGGCGCGCGGCATCCACGTCGGCCTCGAGGTCCGACAGCGCCTGCTCCGCGTCGGCCACGGCACCAAGCGCCGCGGTGTGGGCGGCCTGGGCGTCGTTCAGCGCGGTGCGCAGGGCCGTCGCGCCGGTCTCGTCGGCCGCGCGCTGAAGCACGGTCACGCGGGCCTGGAGGCCGGCGAACTCGAGCAGCGTCGGACCATGGGTCAGGCGTGCCTCCGCGAGACGCAATGCTGCAGCGAGCTTCACGAAGCCGGTCGCTGCGTCATACGCGGATTGCGCGGAGTCGATGGCAGCCTGAGCGGCCTCGGCGCCAGCGCGCTTGGCCTCGACGGCGGTCTCGGCGTCGGCGATGCGCGAGAACAGCTGGGCCACAGTCAGGGGCTCCGACACGACGTCGGTCCACCACGCGGGGGCGCCGATGAGCGTCGCGACCGGCGTCTGGTAGTCGGCCTCAGCGGTGGCGAGGGCCGTGGCGGTCGCGGCGGCAGCCGCCTCCGCATCGGTCACTGCCTGCTCGGCGGCGGGCACGAGGCCCTCGAGGCGCTCGACCTCGGCCTCGGCGGCGCGCAGCGCCTTCACGGCGCCGTTGCGCGCGACGCGGGCGGCGTTGACGACCTCCTCCTGAGCGTCCGCCGCCTTCTTCGCCTTGTTGCGCGCGATCTGCTTGGCGCGGTGGTCGGCCTCGGCGGCCTCGGCGATCTCGGCGGCCTCGTCACGCACCTGCTCGGCGGCGGCGACGGCGTTCGCCGCAGCGTCGCGTCGGGAGCGGAGCTCCGCGACGATCGCGTCGAACGCGTCAGCCTGGGCGAGGACGTCGCTCCAGTCGGCGTCGATGAACGCCTGGTCGGCCGCAGCCGAGGCGGCGGCCGCCGACTGCTCGAGCAGCTCGAGCTCGGACGGCGTGCCCGGCAGGGCGGCGGCGGGAGCGACGCTCCCGATGGTCACAGCGGCGGCGGTCACTCCGGACAGCACGACGGCAGGCAGGCGCAGACGGCCCATGGTTGGTTCTCCCCTCAGCGGAGCCCGACGGGCTCTCACGCGAGCGCGACTCTACGGGCGGCGAAACCCCTGGAACAAACCGGTGTGACCGAGGTCACTGCGAGCGCGGCGGATCGCCCGATTCGTCCCTTTCGGCCGGCGGGCTGGCGCCGCGGCGCGCCGCCGACGTGCGACGATGGTGCGGTGAACGAAGAGCAGTCCCAGAAGTCCAACAAGGCCCGCGCGCTGCGCCCCGACAACGACGAGTTCAAGGCGTGGATCGGCTCCCAGTGGGCCGAGCCCGACGACCTCGAGTCGACCGCGATGGCGTCGGCGTCCTTCGCCGCCGAGCGCCGGGCGGCGCTGTCGGCGCGCTTCCCCGGCAAGCGCATCGTCGTCCCGGCCGGAGACCTCAAGGTCCGCTCGAACGACACCGACTACCGCTTCTCCCCCGACCGCGACTTCGCCTACCTCACGGGCCTGGGCACCGACCGCGAGCCGGGCGCCGTGCTGATCCTCGAGCCCACCGCGACCGGCCACGACGCCACGCTGTACCTCGTGCCGCCCGCCGGCAAGGACGATGACGGCTTCTACACGGATCCGCGCACCGGCGAGTTCTGGATCGGCCGCCGTCCCGGCCTCGAGGAGTTCGCGGCGATGACGGGCATCGCCACGGCGCCGCTGGCCGACCTCCCGAGCGGGCTGCGCCTGAGCGCCCACCCGCACAAGCCGGTGCGGCGCGCGCTGTCGGAGATGCGCCTCGTCAAGGACGAGTGGGAGGTCCAGCAGCTGCGCGACGCCGTCGACGCGACCATCGCGGGCTTCGAGCGCGTGGTCGGCGAGCTGCCGCGCGCCATCGCGCACAAGCGCGGCGAGCGCGTGGTCGAGGCGACCTTCGACGGCCACGCCCGCGAGGAGGGCAACGCCGTCGGGTACGAGACCATCGCCGCGTCGGGCGCGCACGCCACGACGCTGCACTGGATCACCAACCACGGCCAGGTGCGCGAGGGCGACCTGCTGCTGCTCGACGCCGGCGTCGAGGTCGAGTCGCTCTACACCGCCGACATCACCCGCACCATGCCGGTGACCGGCGAGTTCTCCGACGTGCAGCGCCGCGTGTACGGCGTGGTGCTCGAGGCGGCCGACGCGGCGTTCGCGGCCGCGCGCCCCGGCGCCACGTTCCGCGACGTCCATGAGGCGGCGATGGACGTCATCGAGGCTCGCCTGCGCGAGTGGGGCATCGTGCCCGAGGCCGAGCACGAGGAGTCCAAGCTGTTCCGCCGCTGGATGGTGCACTCGACCTCTCACCACCTGGGCCTCGACGTGCACGACTGCGCGCAGGCCAAGCGCGAGCTCTACATGGATGGGCCGCTCGAGCCGGGCATGGTGTTCACCATCGAGCCGGGGCTGTACTTCAAGGCCGACGACCTGGCGGTCCCCGCGGAGCTGCGCGGCATCGGCGTGCGGATCGAGGACGACGTGCTCGTGACGGAGGACGGCGTCGAGAACCTCTCCGCGGCGCTTCCGCGCGAGCCCGACGCGGTCGAGGCGTGGATGCGTCAGCACCGGAGGGCCTGACGCTCGCCCACATCCCGAGTTCGTGTAGACCTCGCCCGCATCTGCGTGCGGGACGCGCGCTGCGTGGAGGCGAGGGTTCTGCACGCACCACGCCAGTAGCCTGGCCCCATGGACCAGCCGGCACCGGTACGCGGGTCGCTCCCGCACGAGCGGCGCGTACGCGTGCGGCGCTGGGTCGTCGGTCTCCTCGCGGCGGCCGTGTTCCTGGTGCCCGTCTCCACGTCCACCTCGTGCGCATCGACCACGACAACCGGAACGTGCGAGACGACCTACGCCCCGCTGGCCGGGCTGGTGCTCGGGTACGGCTACCCGAGCCCGTAGCGCTGACGCTGGCCGCGCGCGCACGAACTCGCGGACGAACTCGGGGAAAGCGGTCCGCGTCCCGCTTGGGTGCAGCATCCGCGCAGAGGTGATCCGTGAGGTGGTGCGCCGACGCTCCCCGTCGACGCCCCTGACGACGGGACCTAGGGCCCGCTGACGGCGCGCGGCGCGAACCTACCGTGGTCGCATGAGCACCCGTGCCGTCCCTCAGCCCTCCCGCACCCAGCGCACCCTCGCCGCGGTGTGCGGAACGCTCCTCGCCGGCGCGCTCCTCATCCTCAGCGGCGGCAACGCCATCACCGCGATCGCGGCGACGGGTGACCAGCCGGCACCCGTGGCGCACGAGTCCACCGACTGAGCTCACGGACGTGACGGTCGCGATGCGGCACGCGCGCCTGGCCCTCGCGGCCCTCGGCACGGTGCTCGTCGTCACGGTGCTCGTCGTGCTGCTCGCCCCGGCCACCACCGCGGGCGCGGTCGCAGCGACATCGGGCGCGGTCGCCGCCACCTCGGGTGCCGCCAACCCGGCCTCGATCGCCGCCTTCCCTGCCACAGCGCTCCCTGCGTCGGCCACGGGGGCCGCGAGCGCATCGGCGCTGCCTACGGCGACCTCCCCGACGGTGGACCCCGACGCCGACCTGGTCCTGTTCTGGGGCGACGGCTGCCCCAACTGCGCGGCGGAGAAGGAGTGGCTCGCGACCGTCGAGCAGCAGCACCCGGACCTCGAGATCGTCGAGTACGAGGTTTGGCACGACGACGTCAACCAGGACCTGTTCGCCCAGGAGGCGGAGCGGCTCGGCTTCGCCGCGGGCTCGGTGCCGACCACCATCATCGGCGACCGCGTGTGGATCGGCTGGACCGACCAGATCGAGCAGGACATGGCGGGCGCCATCGCGACGGTCGAGAGCGGCGGGACGCCGATGCCGGGCGTGTTCGGCACCGAGGGCGCCGGCACGTGCTCGCAGGACGCCGGCGCGTGCTCGGCCGAGGCACCGCAGACGGTGATCGACGTGCCGCTGATCGGCGAGGTCACCGTGTCCGCAGACTCGCTGCTGATGTCGACCATCGTCATCGGCTTCGTCGACGGCATCAACCCCTGCTCCCTGTGGGTGCTGTCGGTGCTGCTCGCCATCGTGCTGCGCAGCAACTCGCGCCGGCGGGTGCTCGCGATCGGCACCACGTTCCTCGTCATCACCGCAGCCATGTACGGGCTGTACATGGCGGCGTTCTACTCCGCGCTCGCCGTCGTGGGGATGATGGGATGGATCCAGATCGCCGTCGCCGTCATCGCGGGCGTGTTCGGCGTGGTGTCCGTCAAGGACTACTTCGCGTTCGGCAAGGGCGTGTCCTTCACCATCAGGAAGGAGGACAAGCCCGGCATCTACCGGCGCATGCGCGAGGCCGCCGGCAAGGAACGCCTGCTGCCTGCCCTCGGGGCCACCATCGCGCTCGCCGTGGGCGTGTCCCTGTTGGAGACGCCGTGCACCGCGGGCTTCCCGGTCCTGTGGACAGGAATGCTGCACGCGAACGGCGTCGGCCCGGCGGAGACCGCGGGACTGTTCCTCGCGTACATGATCCCGTTCCTGCTCGACGAGCTCATCATCTTCGGGATCGCGGTCGCGACGATGCGCGCCACCAAGCTCCAGGACAAGCACGGCGAGCTGCTCAAGCTGTTCGCCGGCGTCACGATGCTGGTGCTGGCCGTCGTCATGCTCATCGACCCGACCCTCATGGAGTCGCCGGTGATGGCGCTTGGGCTGTTCGCTGCCGCGTTCGTGCTCGCCGCTGCGGTCCACGTGGTCGCTTCACGGGTCCGCTCGAGATCGCGGCCGGCCGATGCGCTGGCCGCGTCGGGCTCCGACCGCGAGTAAGACGGGCTCGCTTCCGCTCCGCTCGCCTCCTGGAAGGCACCCAGTGCCGAATAGACGGCGAAAGTGGCACTCAGCGCCTTCCAGGGCGCCGGCGCGGGCATAGCCGCGCGCGCATCGGCGTTGCGCCACCAGACCCCCTCACGCTTGGAGACCTGTGACCACGCTGTCCGTCCTCGACCTTGCCCCCATCGCCCCCGGCGAGCGCCCGTCTGACGCCTACCGCCACTCCGTCGCCCTCGCGCGCGCCGCCGAGGAGTCGGGCTACGCACGCGTCTGGTACGCCGAGCACCACAACATCGACCGCATCGCGTCCGCCGCGCCTGCCGTGCTCATCGCTCACGTCGCGGCGCACACGTCGACCATTCGTCTGGGCGCCGGAGGCGTGATGCTGCCCAACCACTCTCCTCTCGCCATCGCCGAGCAATACGGCACCCTCGCCGAGCTCAACCCCGGGCGCATCGACCTGGGTCTCGGGCGCGCGCCCGGCGGCGACCGGAACGTCTTCGCCGCGCTCCGGCGCGACCCGCAGGACTCGGACCGATTCCCCCAGGACGTGCTCGAGCTGCAGGGCTACCTGGGCGACACCACCCGCGTGCACGGCGTCGAGGCCACCCCGGGCAAGGGCACCGAGGTGCCGCTGTACATCTTGGGCTCGTCGCTGTTCGGCGCTCAGCTCGCGGCACAGCTGGGCCTGCCGTACGCGTTCGCCTCGCATTTCGCGCCTGCCGCGCTCGAGCAGGCGACGGCCGTCTACGTCGACACGTTCCAGCCGTCGGAGCAGCTCGCAGAGCCCTACCTCATGGTCGCTGCCAACGTCTTCGCCGCGGCCGATGCCGACACGGCGAGCGAGCAGTTCGAGGCCGCGCGACGCTGGCGCGTGCGCGGGATGCTCAAGCGTGGGCCGAGCATCCCCGAGTACTCGGACGCGGACATCGACGCCTTCCTCACGTCACCCCAGGGCGCCCAGATGGCCGACATGATGCGGTGCACCGCCGTCGGCACGGGCGCCGATGCGCGGGCCTGGCTCGACGACTTCGCCGCCTCGGTCGGGGCGCACGAGGTCATCACGGCTCACGGCGCTCTCGAGGCAGAGGCGCGGGTCGAGTCCGTGGGGCTGACCGCCGCGTGATGTCTCCTAGAAGGACATGAATGCCGATTTCGGCCGATTTTCGGCACTCATGTCCTGCTAGGACGCTCGGTGGACGGGATCAGGCCGCGCGCTCGGCGAGCACCTTGACGCCCAGCCGCATCTCCTCGGGCGACAGGTAGAACGGCAGCCGGAAGTGCTCCGAGCCCTGGCCCGGCACCACCTCGAAGGCCGTGCCGGGGGCGACCGGCACGCCCGCGTCAGACGCGCGCGCGGCGAATCGCTCCGCGTTGCCGCCGGGGATCCGCACCCACAGGCACGGCCCGCCGTCGGGAGTGCGGAACTCCCAGTCCAGCCCGTGCTCGACGATCGCGTCCACCGTCGCCGCGAGCGACTCGCGCATGGCGTCGAGGCGCCAGGCCAGCGTCGCCTCGTAGTGCTCGGTGAGGAACCGCGTCGCGAGCTGCTGGAAGAACGCCGGGCTACCCAGGTCCATCGCCGCCTTGCGGTTGCGCAGCTGGGTGGCGAGCGTCGCGTTGGCGTGCAGCCAGCCGATGCGCAGGCCGCCCCAGAACACCTTCGACAGCCCGCCGATGGTCACCACGGCGGCGTCGGTCTCGAGCGACGCGAAGGGCGGTCGCGGCGAGCCGGTCAGCGCCAGCTCGCCGGTGATGCGGTCGTCGATCACCGTGGTGCCTGCGGCGGACGCGGCGGCCAGCAGTCGCAGCGCGTCCTCCTCCTCGAGCACGGTGCCCGTCGGGTTCTGGAAGCTCGTGAGGTAGGCGACATCGGGGCGCGCGGCCCGGATCAGCTTGACGGACGCGGTGACGTCGAGGCCCTCGCGGGTCATCGGCAGCGCCAGGGGCCGCGAGCCGGCCGAGGTGAGCGCGTCGAACACCCCCGGGTACGCGACCGCCTCCATGGCGACCGGGCACGACGGACCCGCGAGCGCCGTGACCGCGAGCCACAGCGCCTGCTGGCCGCCGGCGGTGATCACCACCTCGTCCGGGTGCGCGTCGATGCCGCGGGAGCGCAGGTGCTCGACGACCGCACGCACCAGCTCGGGATCACCGAGCGCGGCGTACCCCGTGCCTCCGGACAGCGAGCCATCGAGCAGCTCCCCCGGGTCTCGCAGAGCCTCGGTCACCACGGGCGCGGGCGGGGGGCACGCCGAGCTCAGGCCCACCAGCGGCGCACGCGTGCCGGGCAGGATCTTCGCGAAGCGGTCCTGGTACGACATGCCGTCGAGCCCCCGGGCTCGCGCCCCCAGGGTGGGCGCCGCTCCCGGCCGAACCTCGAGCCACTCGTCGTCGCGCAGCCGCTGGTACGCGGCGGTGACGGTGTTGCGCGACAGGTGCAGCGCCTCGGCGAGTGCACGCTCGGACGGCAGCCGGGTTCCGTGGTCGAGCGAGCCCGCCTCGGCGAGCGACACGATCGCGTCGGCCAGCTGGGAGTACAGCGGGCCGGTGCCCGACTGCCAGTGGTCGAGGACGTCGCGGAGCTGATCGGCGGTGGTGCGCATGGAGCCATCCCACCGCGAACTGGCCCCTTGGAGCAAGAGCCAGTGGCCCGCGAGGTGGCCCTTTCATCACGGGTCCAGTCCGGCGCATGCTCGTGCCATGACCACCACACCCCTGGAGCGAGTCCACACCAACCCGGCGACGCGGGCCCGCACCCGCGAGCGCATCGGCCTCATCACCGAGGCCGCACGAAGGGCGGGTTCGTACGCCGCCAACGCCGCGCATCGGCCCGTCTTCCCCTCCCCCGATGCGGTGGCGGCACTCGACGCCTTCCGCACGGGGCTGCCCGAGCACGGCCGCGAGCCGCACGAGCTGCTGGCCGAGCTCGACGCGTTCGGCTCGCCCGCGACCACCGTCGTGAACGACGGACGCTACTTCGGGTTCGTCACGGGCGGGACGGAGCCGGCGGCGCAGGCCGCCGCGATCCTCGCCGGCGCGTGGGACCAGAACGCCGGCGGCGGCTCGCCCGTCGCCTCGGTGCTCGATGCGGTCACGTGCTCCTGGGTGGTCGACGCCCTGCACCTGCCCCCGACGGCCATCGCGGCGTTCAATGGCGGCGCCACGGTCGCGAACCTCACCGGCATCATCGCCGGACGCGACGCCCTGCTCGCCCGCGCCGGCTGGTCCGTCGCGGAGCGCGGGATCCAGGGCGCGCCGGCGCTCCGGGTGATCGTGGGCGAGGAGGTCCACGCCTCGGCGCTCAAGGCGCTGCGCCTGGCGGGATTCGGCGAGGCGCAGATCGAACGCGTGCCGACCGACGCCACCGGGGCGATCGACGCTGACGCCTTCCCTGCGGACACCGACGCCCTCACGCTCGTGCTGCTCCAGGCGGGCAACGTGAACACCGGCGCCTCCGACCCGTTCTCCGCGATCATCCCCGGCGTGCGCGACCGCGGCGGCTGGGTGCACGTCGACGGTGCGTTCGGCCTGTGGGCGGCGGCGTCCCCTGCGCTTCGCCACCAGGTGTCCGGCGTCGAGCTGGCGGACTCCTGGGCCACCGACGCGCACAAGTGGCTGTCCGTCCCCTACGACTCGGGCATCGTGATCGTCCGCGCCCGCGAGGACCTCCACCGCGCCATGGCGGGAGACGCTCCGTACATCACCTTCGCCGCGGACGCCCCGATGAACAAGGGCATCCAGATCTCCCAGCGAGCGCGCGGGATCGAGACGTGGGCCGCGCTCGCCGCGCTGGGCCGCGACGGACTCGCGGCGCTGATCGAGCGGACCTGCTCGCAGGCCCGACGGATGGCCGATGCGCTCGCCGCCGGGGGCGCCGAGGTGCTCGCCCCCGTGCAGCTCAACCAGGTCCTCGTCGCCTTCGGCGACGAGGAGTCCACGCTCGCCACCATCGCGGCGCTCGAGGCCGACGGGACCGCCTGGGCGGGCACCACGGTGTGGAAGGGCAGGCGCGCGATGCGGGTGTCCGTGTCGGACGCCGCCACCACCGCCGACGACGTGGACGCGGCGGTCGCCGCGATGCTGCGCTGCTGGGCCGGCCTGCGGGGGTGAGCGGGCAGTCGCGAGCCGGCTGGGGTGACCGGACGGTGTGACCGGGTCGTGGGACCATGGCGACGCCGCTCCGCGAGCGCACGGCGCGCCGGGTTCGCACGACGAGGGCGCGGCGAGGCGTCGCCCCGCCTCCCGGGCCTCGGGTGGCGCGCCGTTAGGCTGAGCGCATGAGCCAGCCAGTGGAGCGGGTGTACGTCGCGCGCCTCGCGGGCACCACCGTCTTCGACCCCATCGGGGACGCGGTGGGCCGCGTGCGCGACGTCGTCATCCTGATGCGCCGCGGCTCCGCTCCCGTCGCCGTCGGACTCGTCGTGGAGGTGCCGGGACGCCGCCGGGTCTTCCTGCCGCTCACGCGCGTCACCTCGATCGCGCCGGGCCAGGTCATCTGCACGGGCGTCCTCAACCTGCGCCGCTTCAAGGCGCGCTCGTCGGAGACGCTCGCGATCGCCGAGCTGCTCGAGCGGTCCGTCACCATCAAGGCCGGGCGCGAGAAGGCCTTCATCGAGGACATCGCCATCGAGCCGATGCGCGGCGGCACCTGGGCGGTGTCGAAGCTGTTCGTGCGCAAGGCCGAGCGGCGCAAGGGCGTGCTCGGCTTCTCGCGTCGCGGCGAGGCCGTGGTCGTCGGCCTCGACGAGATCACCGGCCTCATGAGGCGCGACGAGGTGCAGGGCGCCCAGCTGGTCATCCAGCGCTTCGCGGACCACAAGCCCGCGGACCTCGCCGCGGCGCTCATGGAGATGTCGCCGGCGCGCTCGGCGGAGATCGCCGCGGCCCTCGACGACGAGCGGCTCGCCGACGTGCTCGAGGAGATGCCCGAGGAGGACCAGATCACGCTCCTCGGCACCCTGCGCACGGACCGCGCGGCGGACGTGCTCGAGGCGATGGACCCCGACGACGCCGCGGACCTGCTCGGCGACCTTCCCGACGCGGAGGCGGAGGCGCTGCTCGACCTCATGGAGCCCGAGGACGCCGACCAGGTGCGACAGCTGCTCGGCTACGAGGACGATACTGCGGGTGGTCTCATGACCACCGAGCCGGTCATCGTCGGTCCCGAGACGTCGGTCGCGGGCTGCCTCGCGCTCGTGCGCAAGCAGGAGCTGCCGCCGGCGCTCGCGTCGATGGTGTTCGTGGTGCGGCCTCCGCTCGAGACGCCGACGGGCCGCTTCATCGGCATCGTCCACATCCAGCGTCTGCTGCGCGAGGCCCCGCACGAGTCCATCGGCAACTTCTGCGACACGGCCATCGAGCCGCTCGCGCCGTTCGACTCGCTCCAGGAGGTTTCGCGTCGCATGGCGGCCTACGACATCCTCGCCCTGCCCGTCATCGACGAGGACCACAGGCTGCTGGGCGCGATCTCGATCGACGACGTCCTCGACCACCTGCTGCCGAGCGACTGGCGCGAGCACATGGACGACGAGATGAGCGACGACGAGGCGCCGGAGGTGGCGTCATGAGCGATCGGCTCGATCGACCCAAGGCGGAGCAGCGCCGCCCCTGGCACCGCCGCCGCAAGGGGTCCGACCGCATGGGCGCCGCCACCGAGGGCATCGCACGCTTCCTCGGCACCACACGCTTCCTCATCTACCTCACGGTGTTCTGCATCGTGTGGCTGCTGTGGAACTCGTTCGCCCCGACGAACCTGCGCTTCGACTCGGCGGCGAACGGCTTCACGGCACTCACCCTGATGCTGTCGCTCCAGGCCTCCTACGCCGCGCCGCTGATCCTGCTCGCCCAGAACAGGCAGGACGACCGCGACCGCGTCGCCGCTGAGCAGGACCGCCAGCGCGCGGAGCGCTCGCTGGCCGACACCGAGTACCTCGCCCGCGAGGTCGCCTCGCTGCGCCAGGCCGTCGGCGAGACCGCCACCCGCGACTTCGTTCGATCCGAGCTGCGGGCGCTGCTCGAGGAGCTGCAGCAGCTCGACGACGAGGCCGCTCAGCGCGAGAGCCGCTGAGGGCGCCCGCCTCAGAGCTGGGGCGAGCGCCGCGAGCGGCGCTTCGTGAACAGCGCCGTCGACACGACGGCGCCGGCCATGATGAGGCCGACCGCGATCACCGCGATGAGCGAGTCCGCCGACGGGCTCGCGAGCATCCCCGCGGTGTCCACGAGGCCATTGGTCATGGCGACGGTGGCATCGGCCGAGGGGTCGATCGCCACCAGCAGCGCCTTGCCCCCGGCTGAGGCGACACCCCACATCACGGTGCCCATGGCGCTCGCGGCGAACGCCACAGACCACCGGTCGCGGGCTCCGCCCAGGCGCATCCCGGCTCCGGCGAGAAGTCCGATCATGAGCGACGCCGCCAGCACCTCCTGGCCCGTGAGGACGAACAGCGAGACGTAGAAGACACCTCCGAGAAGGGCGAACACCAGGCCCAGGCCCATGGCGCGCAGGCGGTAGTGCGGCTCGGAGGGCGCGGCCGTGTCCGTCGAGGGCTGCAGGGGGACGTGGATGCGCGGCGCCTCGGGATCGCCCGAGCGCAGCCAACCGTTCGGGCCCAGGATCCCGTTCGGATCGCCCGATTCGGGATAGAACGTCCGAGATTGCATCGGCGCCCCCTCCCGCGCTCGCCCACCTCGTGTTGGGGAGCATCGTGCCACGCGATCTACCAGGGCACAAGGGTGCGCGGCACGCCGTGTGACGGATGCCACACGTTCGAGCCTTCGGCGTGCCGGAAGCCCGCCTCTGATCACCCTGGGGGCGAGAGGTGGACCCCCGCATACCGCCTACCATGGACGCATGCCTACCGTCGAGCAGCTCCGCGACGCCCTCAGCACCGTCATCGACCCCGAGATCCGCCGTCCGATCACCGAGATCGGCATGGTCCGATCCGTGGACGTCGACGGCTCCCGCGCGATCATCGGGATCGATCTCACGACCGCCGGATGCCCCATGAAGGAGCGGATCACGGACGACGTCAAGGGTGCCGCGTCACGCGTCGCCGGCGTCGACGAGGTGGCCATCGAGCTGGGCGTCATGGACGAGGAGCAGCGCCTCGCGCTGCGCTCGAAGCTGCGCGGCGGCAAGCCCGAGCCGGTGATCCAGTTCACCCAGCCCGGCAACATGACGCGCATCTACGCGATCGCCTCGGGCAAGGGCGGCGTGGGCAAGTCCACCGTGACCGCCAACCTGGCCGCCGCGATGGCCGCCGACGGGCTCAAGGTCGGCGTGCTCGACGCGGACATCTTCGGCTTCTCGATCCCGGGCATGCTCGGCGTGACCGGCCAGCCCACGCGGCTCGACGACATGCTGCTGCCGCCCATCGCGCACGAGGTCAAGGCCGTCAGCATCGGCATGTTCGTCCCCGCCGGCCAGCCCGTGGTGTGGCGCGGGCCCATGCTGCACCGCGCGATCGAGCAGTTCCTCGCCGACGTCTACTGGGGTGACCTCGACGTCCTCCTGCTCGACCTGCCGCCCGGCACCGGCGACATCGCGATCTCCGTCGCGCAGCTCCTCCCCCACGCTGAGCTCGTTGTCGTCACGACGCCGCAGTCCGCGGCTGCGGGAGTGGCCGAGCGCGCCGGCTCCATCGCCACGCAGACCTCGCAGAACGTCGTCGGCGTCATCGAGAACATGGCGTGGCTGGACCAGCCCGACGGCTCGCGTCTGTACCTGTTCGGCGAGGGCGGCGGCCAGGTGGTCGCCGAGCGGTTGACCACGACCCTTGGCACCCAGGTGCCCGTCCTCGGCCAGGTGCCACTCGACATCACCGCCCGTGAGGCCGGCGACGCCGGGACTCCCGTGGTCGTGAGCGACCCGGACTCGAGCGCCGCCCAGTCCTTGAAGGCGATCGCCCGGTCGTTGACCTCGCGTCAGCGCGGCCTCGCGGGGCGCTCGCTGGGTGTGACTCCCGTCAAGCGCTGACGCCTCTCGCAGGCGCCTGCCGCGCCGTGACCGTCAGTGGCCGTGGTGCTGAGCGTGCTCGTCTCGGCGGGGACGCTCGCCCCACCCCACGATGATCGCGGCGGTCAGGCCAGCGAGCAGACCGCCGGTGGACACCGGTGGCGTCGCCAGGGCGGCGAGCAGCGCGTCGTTGAACGACGGCCCCTCAGCGCCGACGAGGTCGAGCAACGGAAGCTCGCCGCCCACCAGTCCGGTCACCGCCATCACGTGGATGCCGAGCGCCGCGGCGATGAACGCCTCCACCTGGCGACGCAGACCCGCACAGGTGCTGAGGTAGCGCACGGTGAAGCCCACGGCCGCCGCCAGGAGTGCGCCGAGGATGAGCATCGCCAGCGCGCCCGGGTCGTTCGGCACGAGCACAGACAGCAGCAACCCC
The DNA here is from genome assembly GCF_002090155.1 of Demequina sp. NBRC 110056. GTDB lineage: Bacteria > Actinomycetota > Actinomycetes > Actinomycetales > Demequinaceae > Demequina. The sequence continues at coordinate 87,977 of NZ_BBRM01000004.1, forward strand.
ACGAGGAGCGCGACCAGCAGCCCCGCGGCGAGCGGCCCCACGCGGTTCGCGCGGACGCGGTCAAGGATCGACGGGCTCGACGAGGGCGCGGGAGCGGACGCACCCGTGCGCTCGTCCGGGGTGGGTGGCGCCGATGCGGCTGTCGCCTGTGCGACAGGTGCGGGCTCGGGGTCGGCGATGGGCGCCTGCTCGGTGATGGGCGCCGCGTCGGCCGCGGGCGCAGACGCGGCGGCCGCCTTCGCGGGCGCGCTCTTCGCCGCAGACCGCTTCGCGGCCGGCTTGCGAGCGGGAGCCTTCTTGGGCGTCTGCTCGGCGGGCGTCTCGGGCGTGCCGTCTGACATCGACTGACCTCCTCGTAGGGCGAGTTCGCCCATCGTACGCCCGCATACGGGAGCGCAGATGCGGCCCCTCCAGCACGCGAGCCTGCCCGCCGAACGCGTGCCGGGAAAGGGCCGGCTGGGCTCTCGACGCCCGGAGATCCCGCCTGGCACAATGGCGCTCATGGGGAGCGACGGCTCCACGGGGGACCCAGCGTGGATCGAGCCGTGGACGCGTGGCCAGGGCGAGACGCGCACTCTCGCCTTCTTCGAACGCGCCTGGGGCGGCGCAGCCGACGGCGTGTGGTCCGCGCCCGGCAGGCTCACCATCATCGGCGAGCACACCGACTACAGCGGCGGCCTGTCGCTGCCCACCGTGACCGCGCATCGGACCTACGTGGCCGCGCGCCGGCGCGAGGACTCCAGTGTCAGGATCGCGTCCGAGGGCGCTGGCGACCTCGCCGGTCCCGGCGAGACGTGGGAGGGCAGGCTCTCCGACATCGCTCCGTCCAGCGTCGGCGGGTGGCCCGCCTACGTCACCGGCGTGCTGTGGGCGCTGCGCGAGCGCGGCTACGACGGCCCGGGCGTCGATCTGGCGATCACGTCGTGCCTGCCGGCCGACGCGGGGCTCGGCTCCTCGGGAGCGGTGGAGTGCGCGACGGCCCTCGCCGTCAACGCCCTGTGGCGCCTGGCGCTCGACTCGGACGATGCACACGCGGAGCTCGCCGAGGCTTGCATCGACGGCGAGGAGGCGATCGCCCAGGCGCCGACGGGCGGGCTCGATCAGCACACGCAGCTGCGGTGCCGCGAAGGCGAGGCGCTCGAGCTGGACTTCTCCGAGCGTCCCCCGATCGCCACGCATCGGCCGCTCTACTTCCCCGACTACGGGCTGTGCCTGCTCATCACCGACGTCCGCAGCCGGGGCCGTCAGCGCACCGCGGGCTACGTGGAACGGCGCGATCAATGCGCCGCCGCAGCGGCGGCGCTCGGCGTGGAGCGGCTCAGGGACCTCGTCGGTGTCCACGGTGCGCGCTTCAGGATCGAGGGGCTGCCTGACCCGGTGCTGCGCGCGCGAGCCCGACACGTGGTCACGGAGGTCGAGCGGGTCATCGACGTGAGCGCGCAGCTCGCCGGCACCGGGCCGGCGCATGAACGGTTCGTCGACATCGGCAAGCAGCTCTTCCGCTCGCACGCCTCGCTCGAGGTGGACTTCGAGGCGTCGACCCCCGAGCTCAACCTCGCGGTCGACACCGCGTTCCGTTCGGGCGCGCTCGGCGCGCGCATGGTGGGCGCTGGATTCGGAGGCTCGACCCTCGCCCTGGTGCGCAGGGCCGATGCCGATGCGGTGGCGAGCGACATCGACCGCGCCTTTACTGCGTCGGGGCGCGAACGGCCCCGCTTCCTCGTGGTGTGAGGCGGCTGGGCTACAGCGCGTAGTCGACGACGAGCGGCGCGTGGTCGGACCAGCGCGTGTCGTACGACGGCGCCCGGTCCACCCGAACGTCCGTGACCGCCGCCGCGAGCGTGGGGGACGTGAGCTGGTAGTCGATGCGCCAGCCGGCGTCGTTGTCGAACGCCTTGCCGCGCTGCGACCACCACGTGTACGGGCCGGGGACATCGCCGGCGTGCACGCGGTGGACGTCCACCCAGCCCGCCTCGATCCACCGGTCGAGGTAGGCGCGCTCCTCCGGCAGGAAGCCCGCCGACTTGAGGTTGCCCTTCCAGTTCTTGATGTCGTTGTTCTGGTGGGCGATGTTGATGTCGCCCATCACGACCACGCGCTCGTGCGCGGCGGCAAGGGCCTCGAGGCGCGCGGTCATGAGGTCCAGGAACGCGTACTTGTCGGCCATCTTCACCGCGTCCTCGGCGTTGCCCGAGTGGACGTAGACGCTGACGATGCGCACATCGCCGGCGGGCGACGGCACCGTGCCCTCGACCCACCGGCCGGTGTGGGTGGCGGCCGTCGCCGTCTCGCCGAGCGCCTCGGCGCCGACGTGGACGTCCGATAGCTCCTCGCGCGCCAGGATCGCGACGCCGTTGCGACCCTTCTGCTCGGAGATGTGGTCCGCGACGTGCCAGGTCGAGCCCAGCTCGGCGGCCAGCAGGTCCTCGGGTGCGCGCACCTCCTGCAGGCACACGACGTCGGCGCCCACCTCGTCGAGCCACGGCAGCATGCCCTTGCGCAGCGCGGCGCGCACCCCGTTGACGTTGACGGACACGATCCGCATCAGCGCAGCCCTGCCTTTCGCTCGCTTGCCTCGACGACGTTCGCCAGCAGCATCGCCCTGGTCATGGGACCCACTCCCCCGGGGTTGGGCGAGAACCACGAGGACCTTGCCACCGCATCGGCGCTGATGTCCCCCGCGACCTTGGACTTGCCGGTCTCCGGGTCCGTGACGCGCGAGACGCCCACGTCGATCAGCACGGCGTCGTCCTTGACCATGTCCCCCGTGATGATCCCCGGAACGCCGGCCGCGGCGACGATGACGTCGGCCTCCCGCGTGTGAGAGGCGAGGTCGGCGGTGCCGGTGTGGCACAGCGTCACGGTGGCGTTGACGTCCTTGCGCGTCAGCAGCAGGCCGATGCTGCGGCCGACCGTGGTGCCGCGGCCGACGACGACCACGTGCTTGCCGCGCAGCGAGACGCCGTGGCGCTCGATGAGCTCGATGATGCCCTTGGGCGTGCAGGGCAGGCTCGACTCGACGGGCTCCGACGTGCGCAGCACCAGGCGACCGAGGTTGGTCGGGTGCAGGCCGTCGGCGTCCTTGTCCGGGTCGATCAGCTCGAGCACGCGGTTGGTGTCGATGCCCGCGGGGAGAGGCAGCTGCACGATGAACCCCGTGCAGGCCGGGTCCTCGTTGAGGCGCGTGACGGCCGCCTCGATCTCGTCCTGCGTGGCCGAGGCGGGCAGGTCCTCGCGGATCGACGCGATGCCCACCTCCGCGCAGTCCGCGTGCTTGCCGTTGACGTACCAGGTCGAGCCCGGGTCGTCGCCGACGAGCAGCGTGCCGAGGCCCGGCGTCGCGCCGCAGTCCGCGAGGACAGCGACGCGCTCGCCGAGCTCGGCCTTGATGGTGGCTGCAGTGGCCTTGCCGTCGAGCCGCTGCGGAGCCATTACTGCTGGAGCTCGGGGTAGAGCGGGAAGTCGTCGGCGAGCTTCGCGACGCGAGCGCGCAGCCCAGCGACGTCCGCGTCCTTGCCGCCGATGAGCGCCTGTGCGATGACCTCGGCGACCTCCGTGAACTCCTCCGCGCCGAAGCCGCGAGAGGCGAGCGCCGGGGTGCCGATGCGCAGGCCCGACGTCACCATCGGCGGACGCGGGTCGAACGGCACCGCGTTGCGGTTCACGGTGATGCCGACCTCGTGGAGCAGATCCTCCGCGTCCTGGCCGGTCAGCGGCGAGTGGCGCAGGTCGGCCAGCACCAGGTGCACGTCCGTGCCGCCCGTGACGACGTTGACGCCCGCCTCGACCGCATCGGCCGCCGTGAGGCGCTCCGCGATGATGCGCGCACCCTCGAGCACGCGCGACTGGCGCTCCTTGAACTCGGGAGCGGCCGCGGCCTTGAGCGCCACGGCCTTCGCCGCGATGACGTGCATGAGCGGACCGCCCTGCTGGCCCGGGAACACCGCGGAGTTGAGCTTCTTGGCGTACTCGGTGTCGCGGGACAGGATCATGCCGGAGCGCGGGCCACCGATGGTCTTGTGGATGGTGGTCGACACCACGTCCGAGTGCGGCACGGGGCTGGGGTGCAGACCCGCGGCGACGAGCCCGGCGAAGTGCGCCATGTCGGTCCACAGCTTGGCGCCCACCTCGTCGGCGATCGACCGGAACGCCTCGAAGTCGATGTGACGCGGGTAGGCGGACCAGCCCGCGATGATCACGTCGGGGCGCTCGGCCAGCGCCTGCTCGCGCACCTGGTCCATCTCGATGCGGTGCGTGGCCTCGTCGAGCCCGTACGCGGCGACCTCGTAGAGCTTGCCGGAGAAGTTGAGCTTCATGCCGTGCGTGAGGTGACCGCCGTGCGCGAGCGACAGGCCCATGATCTTGTCGCCGGCGTTGATGAGGGCGTGGAGCACGGCGGCGTTCGCCGTCGCGCCCGAGTGCGGCTGGACGTTCGCGTACTCGGCGCCGAAGAGGCTCTTAGCGCGCTCGATCGCGATGGTCTCCGCGACGTCGACCTCCTCGCAGCCGCCGTAGTAGCGACGGCCGGGGTAGCCCTCGGCGTACTTGTTGGTGAGGACAGAGCCCTGAGCCTGGAGCACGGCGCGCGGCACGAAGTTCTCCGAGGCGATCATCTCGAGGTACGTGCGCTGGCGGCCGAGCTCGCGGTCGAGGACCTGGGCGATCTCGGGGTCGAAGTCCTGCAGGGTCGCGTTCATGACCTCTGCGGTGGCGCTGGAGTCGGTGGTCATCGTCTTCCTCTCTGGTGGCGGCACTGTGCTGAGTGACGGCACAGGGCCGCCGGTTGTCCGGTGACCTTGGCCCAGGCGTACGACCAACAGTCTGAGAAGTTGCCGCTCCCTCGTGGTGACCCACTGCGCCAGTCGCGACGCGCGCCAGTCTAGCAACGAGGGCGAGGTCCGTCAGGCCCAGCTGTGGCCGCGCGCTTCGGCGCCTGCCGGCGACGCCAGTACCATCCTTCGCAGGCACGAGCCGTCGAACCACAGCGCTGAGGATGTGCACCCTTGACCACCACGCCTTCTCGACTCGAGGCTGTGCGCGTCCGCGCGCTGGCGCGGGTGGATCGCCTTGCCAGGCGACGGGCCGCGCGACTTGCGCGGCCGGTGTCGCGTCACTTCCCCGGCGCCGACCTGGTGATCTCGACCACGCCTCACCGCGCGCTGAGCGCCGTGCGGATCGAGCGACGCTGCGCGGTGGAGTCCATCGAGCTGGCGGACTCCGAGCGGGTGCTCACCATCCGCGGGTCGCACGCGGGCACACCCCCCACGGCGCTGACGTTGCGCGGCAGCCGCGTCGACACCATCGGAGCCGTCACCGTCGCCGGACCCGACACCTTCGAGTGCCGCATACCGCTCCATGCCGCCGGATGGTGGGGTCAGGACCGCGCCATCCCTTCGGGGGCGTACGTGCTCGAGGTGGTCTACGGCCGCGGAGCGCCGCGGGTCCTGGTCGCGTCGGGGGCGTTGCGGGAGGTGCTGCCCTTGCACGCTCACGGACGGCTCGCCAACGTACGCGTCTCGCACGCGGGACTCGGGCTGGTCACCGTCAGCATGGCTCCGCCCTTGGCGCCCTCCGAGGTCGGCAAGGCCGGCAGAGCATCCGTGACCGCCGTCAAGCGCCCCACACCGGTGGCGAACGGCACCCTGTTCGCTCAAAGCTGGTTCGGCAAGTCCTTCTCGGACAGTCCCGCGGCGTTGGCGGAGGCGCTGCGCCACGACTTCACCGAGGTCCGCGTGGGAGTCCATGACCATTCCGTGGAGGTCCCCGACTTCGTCACGCCCACCATCGTCGGGTCATCCGCGTGGTGGGAAGCCCTGACGTCTGCGCAGGTGGTCATCGACAACAGCTGGATCCCGAGTCAGTTCAAGCGGCGCCCGGGTCAACGGGTCGTCCAGACGTGGCACGGCACGCCGCTCAAGAAGCTCGGGTTCGACCGTTCCCAGCACGAGGGAAGGAGCTCGACACCGCAAAGCTTCAAGTGGGGCAGCTCGAAATGGGACCTGCTGGTGTCGCCCAACTCCTACTCGACGGAGATCCTGAGGCGGGCGTACACGTACGACGGCACCATCGCCGAGACGGGCTACCCGCGCAACGACGTGCTCGCCGCGCCCGACGGGACACGCGACCGGCTGCGCCGTTCCCTCGGCATCGGGCCTGGTGAGATCGTGGTGCTCTATGCCCCGACCTTCCGTGAGGGCGAGGCGGACCGGAGCACGTTCTGTGACGTCGCGGCTCTCGATCGCAGGCTCGGCGCGGGACACCGCCTCCTGGTTCGCGGCCACAGCGCGACCTTGCGCTCCGCCCGCGCGATCGGCGGCCCGCACGTCATCGACGTCACGACCTACCCGGAGTCGGCGCACATGCTCGCCATCGCTGACGTGCTCATCACCGACTACTCGTCGGTCATGTTCGACTTCACGGCCACGCGCAGACCCATCGTCTTCTTCACGCCTGACCTGGACGCCTACGCGAACGACGGACGCGGCGTGTACTTCGATCTTGCGTCGGTCGCGCCGGGTCCCGTGGTCCACGATGAGCGCCACATCGCCGATGCGGTGCGCTACGCGTGGGAGCACCGGCACGCGAGTTCGGCGCGCTACGACGCCTGGACCGGGCGGTTCAACGCGCACGACGACGGAGGCGCGACGGAGCGGCTGGCGACCCTCGTGAGGGAGTGGCTCTAGCTGCGCGTCAACCGGCCGCGCCACCACCGCAGGTCGGTGAGCGGGCGGATCGCGGCGACGGTGCGCGGCCGTGAGGCGAGCCACGCGAAGGCGACGGACCCGACCACGAGGGCCGGCAGCAGCAGCGCCTCCGGCACGCCGGCGGGGAACCCGCGCTCGTGGCTGGGATACAGCACGAGCGGGTGCAGGAGGTAGACCGGGAGCGTGGCCGCGCCGATGCCCGCGAGCGTGCGCGACGCGCGTCCGCTCAGCGACAGCACGGCCAGTGTGAGCAGCCCACCCACGACCAGCACGCCCGCCCTCTGGACGATGCCGGCAGCGTTGGTGAGGCCCAGATCCTCGTAGCTGCCGCTCAGGAAGAAGAGCTCGCGATTCACCGTCGCCTGCGAGGTCCATGCCCAGGCGAAGGCGCCGCCCAGGGCGATGACACCGCCGATGCGCACCGATCGCGAGCGCAGCCGGGACCACCACGCGTCCTTCCACAGCAGACCGGCCGCGAAGAACGGCAGGAAGCCGACGATGCGCGAGAGGCTCAGCTCCTGGCCGACCGCGTCGACCGTTCCGGCGAGCAGCGCGGCGCAGGCCGTGATCGTCACCGCCGCCGGGATGCGCGCGATCCACGGCGCGCACAGCCTCCACGCGAAGAGCGCGACCAGGTACCAGAGTGTCCACGCCGGGGTGAGCGGGCTGATCCCCACCGGCTCAGGCGAGAACGCCGCGGCGAGCGCGAGGTGCAGCACCTCGAACACGGCGAAGGGGAAGAGGAGGCGGATGGCCAGCTCGCGCGCGCTCAGATGCGAGGACCACCCGGTGAGATAGCCGGACAGGAACACGAAGGCCGGCATGTGGAAGAGGAAGATCCACTGGAGCAGCGCTTCGGACAGCCGTCCCTCGAGCGGCTCGATCGCGTGACCGAGTACCACGAGGATGATCAGCGCGCCGGCGACCGTGTCCACGGACCGGTCGCGCGTGCGCGGCTTGGCTGCCCGCGCATCGGCCCTCTGGAGAGAGCCGTCCGCGCGGGCGTGCGTGACTGGCGTCGCTGTCGTGACCACGACAGGGACAACGCTCGAGTTTCTGAGACTCCCTCAGAGAGCGGTCGGCGGAGGCGTCAGTTGTCGCCGCGCACGGCGTTGTCCGCCTCGTCGTCCACGATGGCGCCCGACTCGAGGACCTTGCGCAGGTAGGCGTACGTCAGGTCGCCGGCGACCTGATCGAACTGGTGCTCGTAGCCGGCCTTGTTGTACAGCGCGATGTTGTGCTTCGAGTTCTGGCCGGTGAAGACCCACACCTCGCGGGTCGACTCCGGAAGGTGCCCGAGCACCGCGAACAGCAGCTGCGTGCCGATGCCCCTGCCCTGCTTGTCGGGCGTCACCGCGAGCCGGCCGATGGTCGCCTTGTCGCCCTCGATGCCCACGCGGATGGAGCCGATGAGGCGGTGTCCCTCCCACGCGCCCAGCGTGACCACGTCCTCGGACTCGAGGTCCACCTCGAGCTCCTCGAGCGTCTGCGTGAGCGCGGGGATGTTCGGGTCGTTGTAGAGCTGCGCCTCCACGACGAACGCGGCACGCCGCACCGTCAGCAGCTCACCGGCATCCGCGACGCCGACCACATCGATGCGCACCTGGCCCTCATCCATACGCCCATCTTGCCACTGTCACGCCTGCTCGCGGCGCGCCGTGCCGGAGCGTCGCCCGGCTAGGATGCGGGGCATGTCGAGCGTGCCCGACCCCGCGTGGATCCTCAGCCTGTCCTGCCCTGACCGACCTGGCATCGTGCATGCCGTGTCCGGCCTGCTCGCGCAGCACGAGGGCAACATCACGGAGAGCCAGCAGTTCGGCGATCCCGACACGGGACTGTTCTTCATGCGGGTGCAGTTCGCGAGCGCCGCGGGGCGCGAGGAGCTCGCCTCAGCCGTGGAGGAGCTCGCCGGCCGGTTCGACATGACCTGGAACCTCGACATCGCGGGCCGTCGGATGCGCACGATCGTCATGGTGTCGAAGGCCGCGCATTGCGTGAACGACCTGCTGTTCCGCGAGCGCGCCGGCACCCTGCCCATCGACATCGCCGCCGTGGTGGGCAACCACCCGACGCTGTCCAAGCTCGCCGAGTTCTACGGCAAGCCGTTCCACCACATCCCGGTGTCTGCGGACACCAAGGCCGACTCCGAGGCTCAGTTGCTGTCGCTTGTCGACGAGCTCGACGTCGAGCTGGTGGTGCTCGCGCGCTACATGCAGATCCTGTCGCCCGAGCTGTCGACGGCGCTGCACGGCAAGGCGATCAACATCCACCACTCGTTCCTGCCGAGCTTCAAGGGCGCGCGGCCGTACTTCCAGGCCCACGACCGCGGCGTGAAGCTCATCGGCGCGACCGCGCACTACGTCACGGCGGATCTGGACGAGGGACCCATCATCGAGCAGGACGTCGACCGCGTGGACCACACCGCGACGCCGGAGACGCTCACAGCGATCGGTGCTGACGTCGAGCGCCGGGCGCTCGCGCGTGCGGTCCGTTGGCACGCCGAGCACCGGGTGCTGCTCGACGGCCATCGCACCATCGTCTTCAGCTAGCGCCCCTCGGCGCTCGCGCCGCCGGGGAGAGGCGGATCAGAAGTTCGGGGTGAACGACCACAGCCACGGGGACTTGCCGCTCGCGAGCTTGCTGCGGATGCTCTCCGGCCCGGTGATCGAGGACGTCTTGCCGGAGGACGAGGTCGCGGTCACCTTGGTCGCGGCGGCGTCCGAGCCGCCCGCGGTGCGTGCCGTGACCTTGATCGACACGACGTCCGGCAGGCCGAACACCGACTTCGCCTTGGCCTGCGACAGCGACATGGCCCACGACCTGTTGGGGTTGATCGAGGACTCCGACCACGGGTCGTCGACCGAGCGGAGGTACGGCAGGGCCGAGCTCCAGATGTCCTCGCTGTTCTCGGTCTGGCCGCCCGAGGACGAGAAGTAGTAGGTGTTCGCGATGGCGTTGCCGGACTTGAGCACCTTGCCGTTCGCGCCGCCGGACGAGTTCGTCGCGTCCACAGCGGCGACCCAGCGCTTGCCGTAGTACGCGTTGGTGCCCTCGTTCTCCTTGTTCCACCCGGTGAAGTTCTGGTCGCGGGTGTCGTCGTAGATGTGGCAGTTGCAGTTCGCGCTGTAGTTGCTCATCTGCTTGATCGCGTAGCCGCGGGCGACGATCGCCTGGGCCTGGAGCGCGTCGTGGTCCCACGACGACGGCATCTCGGCGATGCCGTAGAGGTACTCGGTGTTGAGCTTGAGCTCGTTGGCGATGATGATGCGGCTCTGCGGCACCGAGATGAGCAGCTTGCCGTGACGGTACTTGCCGTGGGTCCCGCGGATCTCGGACGCCCCGTTGCCGTCGTAGATGTCGACGTAGGGCTCCTCAGAGGAGGTCGGCTGGTAGTAGCTGGTGGCCTCCCACTGCAGCGACACGTCCTTGGTCGCGGTGACCTTGGTGCCGCCGTCGCGCTCGACGGTCACCGACGTGCCCGACCGCGTGATGTGGAGCTTCTCGTTGTTCTTGCCGGTCCACGTCGTGTGAGCAGACGTCGAGCCGGTGTTGTAGAAGCGCATGACCCACTGTCCGTCATCCGTGCTGTCGGATCCGGGTGACCGCACGACCACGGTGACCGAGTCCTTCCAGTCGTTGCCGGAGCCGTAGACCTCCACCTTGATGTCCTGTTGAGCGGCGACCGTGGTCACGTCCGTGCCCTTGTAGTACTTCTCCAGGATGGTGCCTGCGCCGTAGCCCTCCAGCGCCATCGCTTGAGCGCCGTACTGGGACATGCCCACGCCGTGCCCGTATCCCGCTCCCTTGATGGTGAAGGACGACGGGACGCCCACGCCCGGCACCGTCGGTCGCCCGGCCATGCGATACATGAACGCCGCCGTGGCCTCGCGGGTGACGTCGGACTTGGGGCGGAAGGTACCGTCCGCGTGCCCGGTCGAGATGCCCGACTTCGCGAGCCAGGTGACGTCCTTGTAGAACTTCGAGGAGGGCGTCATGTCCTTGAAGGGAGACTTCGACGGCGGCGTGAACGAGGGCTTGCCGTGGTACCGGTACAGGAACGCTGCCATCGCGTCGCGGTCGATCGCGGACTTGGGACGGAAGGTGCCGTCGGAATGGCCGGTGGTGATGCCCTTCTGCGCCGCCCACACGATGTGCTTGTAGAAAGTGTCGCCGGGCTTCACGTCCTTGAAGGGCGACGTCGACGGGAGCGACACTGCCGGCGAGCCCGCCATGCGGTAGAGGAACGCCGCGAACGCCTCACGCGTCACCGCATCCTTGGGTCGGAAGGTGCCGTCGCTGTGTCCGTAGGTGATGTTCGCCTGCGCCGCCCAGGTGATCTCCTTGTAGAACTTGTGCGACGGGGGGACGTCCTTGAAGGAGTCGGCGGCCGATACGGTCGCGGCGAACAGCGGTAGCGCGAGCACCGCAGCGGCGATCGCGGCCACGCCGCGACGAAGGACTCGGCCTGACGGGAACTGCACGAAGAACCACCTCGGATAGCACGGTGTCGGCGCCGCTCGCCGGTGCGCGCATCGTCACACGCACCGCACGAAACTACGTGACGGATGTGACCAGTGTGACAGATGAGATTGAGAGCGCAACCCCCTTCTTGCGCCTCGTCCACCATCGCCGGGACCACCCTCGCACCTCATGCGGGCGTCGTGTCCGCTCGTGCGGCATTTGTCACACTCCGTTGAATCTGAGACTCGACCTTTTCCAGACTCACGACCAGGACAGATGCGCTTTCGGGCGCGCAGGACCAGATGAGACGGAGTCGACAATGGCCACGGAACGACGCTCGAGAGCAGCCTGGCGCGTCGTCGCAGCCACTGCGGGAGCCATCGTCGCGGCCGTCGCGATCGGACCGGCGGCGGGCGCGGGCTCGGGCGCCACGGACACCGGTGCCGCCGTGATCCTCTCGGTCACCAACGACTACCGGAAGAGCGCAGGCGCCGCAGCGCTGACGCGCGCGGGTCTCATCGATGACGTCGCTCAGGCCTGGGCCGTGAAGATGCGCTCGTCGAAGTCGCTCTCCCACAACCCGTCCTACAGCGCGCAGATGCCCCGCACGGGGATGTCCGCGGCGGCCGAGAATGTGGCGTACGCGTGCGGCTATGGCGGCGCCAAGGCGAACGCCGAGCGCATCATGCGCAACTGGTACAACTCCTCCGGGCACCGCGCGAACATGCTGAACAAGCGGTACACGCACATCGGCATCGGCTACGCCTACGACACGAGTTCGGACTGCGGCTACGCCGTGCAGAACTTCGGCGACTACGCGCAGGAGTACTTCGACGTCCCGCTGCGCCACCAGTTCTACGACGAGATCGACTGGCTCTCGGGCGAGGGCATCACCACCGGCTACGCCGATGGCACCTTCCGCCCCAAGGACGACGTGTCGCGCGAGGCCTTCGCCGCGTTCCTCTACCGGCTCGCGGGCTCCCCCAAGGTGTCGACGCCCGCGCGGTCGCCCTTCAAGGACGTGCCGACGAGCGCTCAGTTCTACAAGCAGATCGTGTGGCTCTCGCAGGAGGGCATCAGCACCGGCTGGTCCGACGGCACCTTCCGCCCCAAGGACGAGATCACCCGCGAGGCGATGGCCGCGTTCCTCTACCGGTACTACGGCAACCCCTCGACGTCGAAGTCCTCCGCGGCCTCGAAGTTCTCCGACATCAACCGCGGCTCGAACTTCCTCACCGAGATCAGCTGGCTCGCCTCGTCCGGCATCACGACCGGATACTCGGACGGCACCTTCCGCCCCGGCGCGACCGTGACGCGCGAGGCCACGGCGGCGTTCCTGGAGCGCGCGGAGGGCTAGAGCCCAAGCACCCGGCTCGGTACCGTCGACGCCGCCTCGACTGCGGCCTCGCGCGACACGCCTGCCTCGACGCACACCTCGATCGCGCGCGCGAGCGTCAGCGTCGAGCCGGCGAGCGTCTCCGTCCCCGCGATGAGCGCGCGCCCATCCTCCACCTCGACCTCGAGAGGGCCAAGCGTGTACGCGCCGTCCGGCGCCGCCGCCGCGGACATCGCGTCCGTGACGAGCGCGATGCGTCCGGGAGCCGCGCGGAAGAGCGAGCCGATCAGGGTTGGCTCCATGTGGATGCCGTCCGCGATGACCTCGAGGAACACGCGCTCATCCGCGAGAGCCGCCCCGGCAGGGCCGACCTCCCGCGCGGCGATGCCCCGCATCGCGTTGAAGGCGTGCGTGATGAGGGTCGCGCCGCGGTCGAAGGCATCGCGCGCTAGTGCGGCGTCGGCCTCGGTGTGACCGACGGCGACGACCACGCCGGCATCGGCGAGGCGCTCGATCGCGTCGAGGGCGCCCGGAAGCTCCGGGGCGATCGTGATCTGCCGCAGGATGCCCTCACCCGCAGCGAGCAGCTCGGCGATGGCCTCCGCCGTCGGCGAGATGAGCGCGTCCGGATCGTGCGCGCCCTTGCGCGCGTGCGACAGGAAGGGCCCCTCGAGGTGCACGCCGAGGATCGACGGGTCCTCGGCCATCGCCTCGCGGACCACCCCCATCTGCTGGCGCAGCGCCGGGAGGGGAGCCGAGACGAGTGACGCGACGATGCGTTCCGCACCGGCGGCGCGGTGCGCCGCCGCGGCGGCGAGCGAGCCCTCGACGGTGTCGCCGAAGTAGTGGCCACCGCCCCCGTGACAGTGCAGATCTGTCAGCAAGCGCATCGGCCCCACGTCATCCCCCACCGCTAGATGCCCTGCCAGTCGGGCTTGTTGTCCTGCGCCCAACGGTAGTAGTCGCGGTGGCGGAGCGCCGATGCGGCAGCCGGGTCGAGCACGACCGTCACCTTCGGGTGGAGCTGGATCGCGGAACCAGGCATCGACGCGGACACGGGGCCCTCGACGGCTGCCGCGACGGCCGCGGCCTTACCCTCGCCGAAGGCGAGCAGCACGAGGTGGCGCGCTCGCAGGATCGTGCCGAGTCCCTGGGTGACGCAGTGCATCGGGACCTCGTCGAGGGAGGCGAAGAAGCGGGCGTTGTCTCGGCGCGTCTGCTCCGTGAGGGTCTTGACGCGCGTCAGGGAGGCGAAGCTCGAGCCGGGCTCGTTGAAGCCCAGGTGTCCGGTCGAGCCGATGCCCAGCAGCTGGATGTCGACGCCGCCGTGGGCGATCATCGCCTGCTCGTACCGCTCTCCTGCGGACTCGATGCCCACCTGTGAGCCGTCGGGAACGTGGACACGCTCGGGGTCCATCCCGAGCCGCTGCGTCACCTCGCGGTCGATCACCGCACGGTAGGACTCGACGTGTCCGTCGGGCAGCCCGACGTACTCGTCGAGCGCGAACGCCGACGCCTGCGAGAAGTCGACGCCTGCCGCACGGCGCTCTCCCAGCGCCTGATAGACCGGCAACGGCGTGGAGCCGGTGGCGACTCCGAGGGTCGCGCGCGGGTTGTCGCGGACGAGCGAGGCGATGTGGTCGGCGACGAGCGCCGCACCAGCCTCCTTCGTGTCGAGGACGAGCACCTCAGCCATGGTCTGCCTCCAGCATCGCCGCGCCGATCGCGGCCACGGGCTGCTCCGCGGGAGCGATGCTGATGCGGTCGCCCATGCGGAGGGAGGCGAGGAACGGGGACGCCGCCTCCCAGTCGTCGATGACGGCACGCGCGCCGTCTGTGAGCTCGGCGCCGATGCCGGTGAGGCCGCCACCGAGGATCACGTGGTCGAGGTCGAGAGTCAGCACGAGCACGCGCACCGCGCTGGCCAGTCCGAACATGAGGCGATCGCGGATCTCGATGGCCTCCGTGTCGCCGGCACGGGCGTGCTCGAGGACGTCCGCGCTGGTCTGACCATCGCGGCTCCACTGAAGCGCGATGCCGGAGCCCGAGGCGTACGTCTCGATGCCACCGCGGAGGCCGTCGCCGCCCACGGGTCCGCTCGGGTCGACCGAGATGTGGCCGATCTCCCCTGCCGCTCCGTGCGCTCCGCGCCACAGTCGACCATCGAGGATGATGCCGGCCGCCAGTCCCGTGCCGAGGTTCAGGTAGGCGACTGACTTCTTACCATCGCCGAGCAGGTGCCACGCCCCGACGGCCGCCGCGTTCACGTCGTTCTCGACCTGGACGGAGACGGACCAGTGCGCAGACAGGGCGCTCGCGAGGTCGAGCTCCGTCACGCCGAGGTTGAGCGCGTGTCGCACGACCCCACCGCTGACGGCGCCCGGGATGCCGACCCCGACGCTCGCGGCGTCGCCGATGGACAGCCCCGCGAGGTCGCACGCTGCCGCGACGGCCTCGAGCGCGGACTCGACGACGCCGTCATCACCCTTGCGCACGGGGACGCGGTGACGGGCGACGACCGTGCCATCGGCCGACAGGACGACGGCGTCGACCTTGGTGCCGCCGATGTCGACGCCGATGCGCTCGCCCGTCATCGGACCAGCTCCAGCAGTGCGGCGCCGGTCAGGCGCGACGCACCGTAGGTGGCGATGTCGGCGTACGGCTGGTCGGGATCCGGCCACCCCATGTCGACCACGATGGCGCCGCGCTCGCGCAGGGCACCGACGGCCTCCTTGATCCACGCGTGGCGGTGATTGTCCTTGCCGACGGCGACGATGAGGTGCCCCTCGGGCACACCCGCCACGTCAAGCGTGTCCGTCGGACCGACGACCGTGCCAGCGACCGCTCCGGCCGCGAACGGCCCCCACGGGCTCGCTCCCACCGCCATGTTCGGCGCGGGCTCGAAGCGCACCCAGTGCACGGGTGTGGACTCGTCGCGAGCCGCGATCGCCGCCGCGGCCTCGTCGGAGACGGTGAAGGAGGACCGCACGGCGTCGAGCTCGAGGCCGCCGACCTGGCCCGCCGCTCCTGCGGCCGGCTCGGGGTCGATGCCGCACAAGTGCTCGACGAGCGCGCGCAGCCGAGCCGCGGCGTCGGCGACGCGCGCAGCCTCGAGCTCGCCGTCCGCGACGGCCGCATCGATCGCGTCGACGATCTGCCCCATCTGCTCGTCCGTGTTCGCGGTCCCGATGCACAGGAGGTCGCAGCCCGCTGCCAACGCACGCGCCGCAGCTGCTGGGATGCCGATCTCGCCCGATGCCCCGGCCATGTCGAGAGCATCGGAGACGACCACGCCGTCGAAGCCCATCTCGCCACGCAGCAGGTCCGTGAGGATCGCGCGGGAGAACGTGGCCGGGTTGTCGGCATCGAGCGCGGGCACCAGGATGTGCGAGCTCATGATGGTGAGCGTGCCACCAGCGATGACGTCCGCGAAGGGTGCGAGCTCGCGGGAGCGCACCGTCTCGAGGTCGGCCTCGACGACGGGGAGGGCGTGGTGGGAGTCGGCGGCGGTGTCGCCGTGGCCCGGGAAGTGCTTCGCGTTGGCCGCGACGCCCTGAGCCTGGACGCCCTCGGTCCATGCGACGCCGTGGCGACCTACGTGCACGGGGTCCGTGCCGAAGGAGCGCACCCCGATCACCGGGTTGAGGGGGTTCGAGTTGATGTCGACGTCCGGAGCGAGCGTCAGGTTCACGCCCACGGCGGCGAGCTCGCGGCCCACCTGCGCGCCCACCTCACGCGTGAGCGTGAGGTCGTCGAGCCGGCCCAGGATCGCGTTTCCCGGGAAGGGCGAGCCATCGCGCTGGTACAGGCGCGACACGTCGCCGCCCTCCTCGTCGATGGACACGATCGCGTCGGGATTCGCCGCGTAGATCGCATCGGTGAGGGCCTTGAGCTGCTCGGGCGACTCGACGTTGGTCGCGAACAGGCAGACCCCACCCATCCCCTCGCGCAGCCGCCGCTCGACCCACGCGGGCAGCACGGTGCCCTCGAAGCCGGGCATGAGGGTGGCGAGGGCGGTCATCCCTTCACCGCCCCGCCGACGAGGCCCTGGGTCATGCGGCCCTGGACGAACATGAAGAACACGATGACAGGCACGGCGACCAGCGTCGATGCCGCCATGACCTCGCCCCAGTTGGTCTGGTTGACGGCCGAGTCCTGCAGGAAGCCGCGCAGCCACAGCGGCAGCGTGGCCTTGGTGCCGTCGGGCAGCAGGATCAGCGCGACCGCGAACTCGTTCCACGCCTGGAGGAACGCGTAGACGCCGGAGGCGACCAGACCCGGGGCGAGCAGCGGGAACGTGATGCGCATGAAGGCCTGGTTGCGGCTCAGCCCGTCGACCATGGCAGCCTCCTCGAGCTCCGCCGGGATGCCGGCGACGAAGCCTCGCAGCATCCAGATGGTGAACGGGATGACGGTGGCCGTGTAGATGAGCGACACGCCCACCACGGTGTTGAGCATGCCGAAGCCGGCGACCATCTTGTACTGCGCGATGAACAGCGCCTCAGCGGGGATCATCTGGATCACGAGGACCGCGAGCACGAACGACTTGCGGCCGCGGAACCGGAACCGGGAGATCGCCAGCGCCGCGAGGAACGCGAACGCGATGCACACGATCAGCGTGAGGAAGGTGATCGCGGCGGACATGCCCAGGGCTCGCAGGAACGTGCCGTCGTCGAGCGCGGACTCGTAGTTCGACAGGCTTCCGCCGAAGGGCAGGAACGTCGGGGTGAGGCTCTCAAGGGTCGCGCGCGGAAGGAAGGACGAGTTGAGCATCCAGTAGACGGGGAAGGCCCACGCGATGGTCGCGACGAGGGCGATCGTGCCCCACAACACCTTGGCGGCGGGGCTCTTCTTGGTGGTGTTCATGACTGCTCGTCCTCCTTGAGGAGCTGGCGCACGTAGACCCAGGACAGGCCGAGCGTGAGGATCATCACGACGATCGACGCGGTGGCCGCGAGGCCGAAGTCCTGAGATCCAGTGCCGAGCTTGTAGATGTAGGTGCCGAGCAGGTCGTACTGCGAGCCGAACGAGCCCGCGTCCTGCAGCAGCTGGATCTGCGCGAACACGCGCAGGTCCCAGATCAGCTGGAGCAGGAACACGATCGACAGCACCGGCTTGATGATCGGCAGGATGATGCGCCGCGTCATCTGGAACCCGGAGGCCCCGTCGAGCTGGGCGGCCTCGAGCACCTCGTCGTTGACCTGGGTGAAGCCCGCGTAGGCAGAGAAGGCGACGAACGGCACGGAATACCAGGTGATGATGATCGACGCGACGGCGAAGAAGCTCCAGGGGTTGATGAGCCAGTCGTGGCCGATGAGGTCCACGCCGGGGATGAGGCTCAGGAGGTAGTTGACGATGCCGTTGCGGTCATCGAACAGCCACGTCCAGACAGTCATGTAGGCGACGACCGGCATCGCCCATGCCAGGAGCAGCGCGATCTGCAGCGTGAGCCGCAGGCCCTTGCCGGTGTTCTTCATGACGAGGGCGAGCCCGATGCCGAGCACCATGGTCGCGGCCGCGGTGACGACGCAGAACGCGACGGACTTCAGGACGATGATCCAGAAGCCCGAGTCGGTCAGCATCTCGGTGTAGTTCTGGAGGCCCACGAACTCGGCGGCCTGGCCGAACTGCTGCGCGAGTCCGTACTCCTTGAAGGAGGTGATGAACTGCCAGATCAGCGGGTAGCCGGTGCCGACGACCACGACGACGATCGCGGGGATGATGAGCCAGTAGGGAAGCTTGGTCTTCCCACGGCGCTTGCGCGGAGCGGGCGGGTCCTGGAGCCCGGGGGGCTGGACCTCTGCCGGCGGTGCGACGGCGGGTGCGGACATGGCGGAGCCTTTCGAGCAATGCGGTGGCGTGGGCGACACGAGGCTCATGCCTCAAGTGTCAGCGGGGTCGGCGGGCCGATGCGCGCCGTGAGGGTGTCGCGTGCGGCGGGGCCGTGGCCCCGCACGGGTGGGGCTCCTGGGCCCCAGAGTCTCGGGGGGTCCCGGCCCGGACGCGGGGGACGTCCGGGCCGGGAGCCGAGGGGGTCAGCTGTTCAGCTGAGGGGTGATCTGCTCGTCGTACTCAGCAGCCAGGGCGGCGATGTCGCCACCCTCGGCGACCTTCTGGAAGAACTCCTCCAGCAGGCCCGAGCCCTCGACGGCGGCCCAGCCCGGCGCGGCCGGGGTGAGCTTCGACACCTGAGCGGTGTCCCAGGCGATCTGACGGAAGTCGTCGGTCACGAACGAGTCCTTCGCGTTCACGTTCGCGGGGCCGAGACCGTTCTCACCGAGGAGGTTCTGGTACTCGTCCGAGAAGATGATCCGCAGCAGGTCGCGCGAGCCCTCCTGGTTGGCCGAGGTGGCCGAGATGCCGATGTTCGAGCCACCGGCGAAGACGGGGGCGAGGCCACCGTCGATCCCGGGCAGGCCGTACGCGGTGTTCGCCGCGTCGTCCCACGCGAGGACGGGGTTGCCGTCGTCGTCGGTCTCGCCGGTCGGCATGCCGATGCAGCAGGAGGCCCAGGACGGAGCCATCGAGGCCGCAGCAGCGGTGCCCGCGAGGGTGTCATCGTTGATGATGAAGTAGTTGTCCGCGTCGGTGTCGTTCGCAGCCGCGATCGACGCCGTCTGGAACATCTCCTGCCACTGGGCGATGCCCTCCTGGCTCTCGGGGCTCGACAGGGTCGACACCCACTGGTCGCCGTCCTTCGCGGCGAGGTCGCCGCCGTTGGCGAAGATCCAGGAGATGGCGTTGCGCCAGTCCTGGCCACCCAGGTAGAGACCGCCGATGCCCTGCTCCTTGAGCGAGGCGTGGACCTCGGTCACCTCGGCGAGCGTGGTGGGCACGGAGACGCCGCCCTGCTCGTAGAGGTCAGCGCGCGCCCACATGTTGCGCGAGCCGAAGTAGTACGGGAGGGCGTAGGGGGTGCCGTCGACCGAGCCGACCTCGGTGAACGAGGGGAGCAGGTCGTCGCCGCCGAGCTCGTCGTACACGTCCGACAGGTCCGCGAACGCGCCGACCGCGGTGAAGGTGGGCGCCCAGGTGTTGCCGATCTCGACGACGTCGGGGGTGTTCGCGGCGTCCGGGAGAGCGGTCGTGAGCTTGGGCAGCGCGTCGCCCCAGGCGACGGCCTCGACGGACAGCGTGCCGCCGTTGACCTCGGTGTACTGCTCCTCGAGGTACGTCACGAGCGCCTCGGGGGTGTCAGGAGCACCCATCAGCCACAGGGTGATGTCCTGCGCGACGGTCTCGGTGGGGGTCTCCGAACCGGTGTCGGTGGGCTCGGTGGTCGACTCGTCGTCGGATCCGGACGACGAGCATCCTGCGAGGACGATGGCGGAGGCGGCCGCGAAGGCCACCGCACCGCTTGTCATCTTCTTCATTGATCTGCTTCCTTCTCTTGTGTGTGTGCCGTCCGTGACCCGTGGGCCACGTCGTTGTGGTGCGAGGGTCAGGAGACCCCCAGCTGTCCGGTGAGGACCATGACCACGGCCCCGAGCACGACGATGTCGCGCCCGAGCGTGGTCATCCGCAGGGTCAGATCGCCGTGGAGTTCGGCCATCGTCCGACTGCGGAGCGTCTCGGAGGTTCCCTCGAGGAGAGACCCACCGAGCACATTCAAGGGACCGGCGAGGACGACCTCGCCGAGGTTGAGCGCGCCGACGACGGGGCCGAGCGAGATACCCAGCCGCTCCCCCGCCTCGCGCAGCACGGCCTCGCGCTCGGCGTCGGAGGTCGCGGCCGTGAGGCGCGCCTCCAGTCGCGGGGTCGCGAGCCAGGTCTCGAGGCAGCCGTGCTTGCCGCACGCGCACTCGTCGCCGCCATCGGTGCCGACGACGACGTGGCCGATCTCGCCAGCGGCGAAGCCCGAACCGTAGACGAGCTGTCCGCCCACGACGATGCCGGAGCCCACACCGCGACCGACGCGCACGAGCATCATGTCGGCGTCAGCCCCGCCGAAGGATCGCTCGCCGACGGCCGCCATGTTCGCGTCGTTCGCCACCTGCACGGGAAGGTCGTAGCGCTCTCCGATGATCCGCTGCATCGGCAGGTCCTGCCAGTGCAGGTTGGGAGCGCTGACGACGGTGCCGTCGAGGTCGACGATGCCGGGGCTGCCGATGCCGATGCCGATGACCGGCGCCGATGCGCGTGCCAGCAGCTCGTCGAGGAGCGCGCATACGGCGTCGAGCGCGGCGTCGCCGGTCACGCCGGCGACGGACGCCTCGGCGCGCTCGAGCACCGTGCCGTCGAGGTTCGTGACGACGCCACGGAACGCGGCGTTGTGCGAGAGGTCGAGGCCGATGATCGAGAACCCCGAGCGGTTGATGTCCAGCAGCGTCGCCGGCTTGCCGGGGCGCGAGTCCGGTCGGATGCCGAGCTCGACGACCAGGTTCTCCTCGATGAGGTCCGCGACGAGGTCGGAGATGGTCACTCGGGTCAGGCCCACCTCGCGGGCGAGGTCTGCCCGGCTCTGACCGCCGCTGCGGTAGAGCGCCTGGAGGACCAGTGCGCGGTTGTGACGACGGGCGTGCTCGGGACGAACCCGGGCCCCGGGGCGCACCGTGGCGGCATGCGCGCGGGGCCGGCCCTGGCGGGCCTGGCCGAGCTGCTGCGCTCGGTTCGCGGCGGTCGTGCGACGCGCCTCATCAGTCGTCATGGTTAGTTAGTAAAGGTTACTAACCAATGTCGCGCAAGTCCGTCGGAACGATTCGATCGCGACTGTTACCGATCCGTGACCATTCGGCGGGCTTGATATTCTTGGCTCTCCCCATCGCACCGAGGAGTCACCCGCATGCCCGTGCTGCGCAAGGACGGGGCGGCACTGCTGTTCGTCCACATCCCCAAGACCGGAGGCGGCTCCGTCGAGGCCGCGTTCAAGGACGCCGGTTGGACGATGGACTTCTTCGACCATCGCAGCAGCCCCGGCAGCGTCAACGCGCTCCGCCGCAACAGCCCTCAGCACACGCACGCCGCCGACCTCGAGCGCATCTTCCGCATCGACCAGTTCGACGCCGTGTTCTCCTTCGTGCGCGATCCCCTGGCGCGGATGCGATCGGAGTACGTCTGGCGCAAGCGCAAGCAGGAGAGCATCGACGCCTCGGGCAAGGCGTTCGAGAAGTGGCTGCGATCGACGTTCCGCCGCACGCTCAACGACCCGTGGCTCCACGACAACCACATGCGGCCGCAGGTCGAGTTCATGGTCACGGGCGCTCGCAACCTCCGTGTGGAGGACGGCATCGCGGCCGGGCTCGCGCATCTGGCCGACCTCACAGGGCTTAACCTCCCCCGGTCGGTGCCGCGGGCCCATCGCGGCGCAGACGTGACGGGAGTCCGCCCCGCGGACATCGAGGTCACGGCGCGCGCCGCGCGCCTCGTGGGCGAGTTCTACGCCGAGGACTACAGGCGCCTCGGCTACGAACGGCCAGACCCGCCTCGCACCCGTGGGGACCGCACAAGGTGACCCAGTCCCGGTGAAGACCACCGCCACGAGCCCCTCCTCGGGCCCTGCGCCGGTACCCTTGTCTCGCCCGCTCCCGACCGCAAAGGACGCCATATCGTGAAGGTCGTATTGCTCGGCGACATCGGCTGGCACGGCCTGTACCACTTGGGTGACGAGGCGATGACGGAGGCCGCGATCGACGCGCTGCGGTCACGGGGCATCGACGACATCACCCTGGTCGCCGGTGAACCGGATGCCGCCGAGAAGTTCTACGGCCTCCCGAGCGTCCCGCGCATCGGCTTCCGCGCATCCTGGAGCAGGGCACGCAACGACGAGCATCTCGAGGACTCGATGCGCGTCGCGACACAGGGACGCTTCGAGGAGCGCTCGAGCTACAGCGCGATTCGCGAGTGCGATGCCCTGATCATCGCGGGCGGCGGCAACATGAACAGCCGCGACTACCACCTCCTGTACGAGCGGCTCGCGAGCGTCCGCATCGCACGTGCGTTCGGACGGCCGGTCTACGTCACCAGCCAGACGGTCGGCCCGATCCTCGATGAGCCCGACCGCGAACGCGTGATCGAGATCGCTCAGTCCTCACGCGCCTTCGGGTGCCGCGAAGCGACGACCGCGAGCCTCATCCGGCAGCATGCGACCAGCCCAGCCGTCGTGCACGAGACCCTCGACGACGCGGTTCTGCTCGACGCAGACGACGAGGCGCGCGCTGGAGCCGCGGAGATCAGCGCGAGCGACAACTTCGTGGTCGCGTCCTTCACGTGGCACTCAGGGAACACCTGGGGCAGCCTCGACCGGTACTACGCGGACCTTGCGCGCATCAGCGCGCGCATCGCCTCGGATCACGGCGTCGACGTGCTTCTCGTTCCGCACGCCGGATCGTTCGAGCCCGACGACCGATCCCGCGATCTGGAGAGCAACGCACGCATCGAGTCGCTCGCGTCGTCGCCGAGGGTGCGAGCTACGCGCATGGTGACGGCTCGTGAGGACGTCGCGCTTCTCGAGCGCGCGCGGCTGTCCATCTCGACTCGCTATCACCCGGCAGTGTTCGCGCCGGCGGTGGTGACCCCCGCGATCACGATCGCCCCGTCGTACTACTCGAGCATTCGCATGCGTGGCGCGCTGCGCAACGTCGGGCTGGAACGCTTCGTCGTCAACACCAGCTCCATCGACCTGCTGCCCCAGGCCGTCGCCGAGGCGCTCTCCCTCGACGCACGGCTCAAGGACCACCTGGAGGGAGCCTCACGACATGCGCGCGGGCTCCAGAACTCGTGGTGGGATGCGATCGTCGCATCCATCCGAGAGGGCTCGCCCGTCGCCTTCGACACGTCTCCCCGCTACGCAAGCTTCGAGCCCAGCGGAGAGTGGAGCACCGCCAACGAGACCATCACACCCGTCTATGAGCAACTCGCTCGGACCGCGGACACTGTGATCCAGTCACGCGCCCGCATCGCTGCGCTGGAGCGTGAGCTCGCCACCGCACAGGCCTCGGTCGAGCGCTACCGGAGCCGCAAGGTCATCCAGATGCTGGACCGGCGCTCACGGCGCTGAGGGCCGCTGACTCAACTCTGGCGGTCGAGCATCCACGACGTGAGATGCGGCACTGGCTCGCGCCGGCGCGACGGAGGTGTGACGCCGTCCACGACACGGGTCACGATGTCCTGCGCGGCCGTGCCCTGGTCGAACTCGCCGAAGATCGCGGCGAACCGCTCAAGGCGGCCGCGATTCTTCGGGTCGTCGTACTCGCGCGCCTCGAGGATGCGCGCGAGCTCTTCGCTGGACCGCGCGACGGCGCCAGGTGCGTCGACCGTGATGTCGAAGTACGTTCCACGGTGCTCGGAGTAGCGTTCCCAGTCGTAGGCGAAGACCACGATGGGACGGCGGAGGTTGGAGAAGTCGAACATCGCGCTGGAGTAGTCGGTGACCATGACGTCTGCCGCGAGGTACAGATCATCGACCTTCGCATAGTCCGAGACGTCCCGCACAGACGCACCCAAGCGCGAGCCCTCGCCGGCGCTCGCGAAGTAGTGCGAGCGCACGAGGAGCACATCGGTCTCGCCGAGCGACGCGGTCACGGCGTCGAGATCGGGCTCGTCGGCATCCATCTGGTCTTCAGGCCGGAACGTGGGCATGTAGAGGATGACGCGCTGACCCGGCGCGACACCCACGCGCTCGCGGGCAGCGGCGACGTCTGCTTCCGACGCGTTCACCAAGGCATCGTTGCGGGGATATCCGTACTCGAGGGTGGTGCACCGGACGGGGTAGCTGTGCTGCCAGACCTCCGTCGAGTACGAGTTCGACACGACGGAGAAGTCCCAGTTCGAGCAGCGCCGCAGAAGGCCGTCACGCCACTCCGGAGTCTTTCCACGCTCCTCGACCCCCATGAGCTTGAGCGGTGTGCCGTGGTGAAGCTGAGTCAGCACCTGGCCGCCGCGCTTGCGCCACCAGCCGGGCAGGTTCGCGTCGACGAACAGATACTTCGCGCGAGCGAGCGCGAGGAAGTGCTCCCGAGACCCGTGGGCGACATAGTCGATGTCGGCCGGCACCTTGCCCGTCTCGGCAGGGGTCACGAGCCAGACGATCGAGAGATCAGGGTGGGTGCGACGAAGCTCACGGTCGACCGCAAGGCAGTTCAGGCTGGGAGCGCGCCCCCAGAGGTTCTCCATGACGACCAGGTTCTCGTCGACGCGTGTCGCGGCGACCGTGGCTCGGTAGGCGATCCGGCGCTGCTGCGACCGCTTGAGCGAGCGAGCCACGCTCCTTGCCAGCGTGCGCGATCGCTCTCGCGCAGCGCGCGCGGCGCTGCGAGAGCGCACCTGGCGCTCGAAGGTCGCGAACGTCCCTTCCCAGATCCATCGCATCTCGCGCGCCTGGTGCCCCTCCGCGGGCGGCTCGTAGCCGGCGGGAGCGTGCGCGCGGACGGATTGCTGCACGCGTTCGAAGAACTCGCGTCGACGCGCTGCCGGGATGCGCGCGCGCTGGTGCGAGGCGAGCGTCGAGAGGTTGCGGAACGCGCAGTCGAAGATCATGCGCCTCTCGACAGGATCGAGGTCGTACTCGGCGAGAATCGACATCAAGCGGTCGAACTGGTCGACGATCTCGATATGGCGCGCGTCCGTGCTGCGCAGGATCGAGCCCGAACCCCGCTGGCGATACATGTACAGCGGCGCATCGACGGGCGCGATGGAGCGAGCCTGGGACAGCAGCGGGTACGTCCACGGGATGTCCTCGTAGTAGCCGCGGGGGAACGTGAGCCCCACCTCGGCGAGGAAGTCGCGCCGGTACGCCTTGTTCCACGCGACGTTCAGGACCGTGTAGATGTCCAGCCGCTCGCTGGCGCGGAAAGGCTCGAATCCTGCGAGCGGGCCGCGGATGATCCCCTCTTCGCGCTTGCCATTCGGATACAGGCGCGCGTACCCGAACATCACGATGTCAGGGTGATGCGCGTCGACGCTTGCGCGAATCTGCGCGAACGCTCCTGGAGCGAAGTAGTCGTCGCCATCGAGGAAGAGCACGTAGTCGCCGACAGCATGCTTGAGGCCCAGGTTGCGCGCCTCGCCGAGTCCAGAGTTGACGTCCGGTCGCACCACTCGCACGGTGGGGTGGGTGTCCGCGAGAGCGTCGGCCAGCTCGGCCGTTCCATCGGTCGAGCGATCGTCCACGACGATCACCTCGGTGTCGTCCTCGTGCGCGACCGAGCTCACTGCCTGGCGCAGGTAGCCCTGCACGTTGTAGGCCGGGACGACCACTGAGAACTTGACCATGGCGGCCTTGACGACTCCTTGCTCGCGAGAGGGGGGAACTAGCTCACGGGCATCTCGAACGAGGCGAGGGCACCGCGCGGTCCATGCAGCCGCTGCGCCGGCTCGAAGTCCTCGCCGAGGATGATCGTGCGCACGATGCGCTCGGAAGCGCGACCATCATCGTACTCGCAGAAGATCGACTGGAACGCCTGGAGCGCCTCTGCCGCCGAAGGCGACTCGTAGCTCCGGCCAGCGAGCGAAGCGTGCAGCTCATCCTGCGAACGCACCACCACACCAGGGGCGTCCACGGTGATGTCGAAGTAGGTCCCGCGCATCGCGCGATAGGTGTCCCAGTCGGCGGCGAAGATGATGATGGGGCGGCCCAAGTTGGCGAAGTCGAACATCGCGCTCGAGTAGTCCGTGATCAGGACGTCGGCCGCGAGGTAGAGCTCCTCCACCTCCCGCACACCCGAGACGTCCTTCACTCGCGAGAGCCCCAGCGCGCGGCTCGTCGTCCCATAGAAGTGATGTCCGCGGGTGAGGATCACGGTGTTCTCGTCCGTGGCCGCCTCGAGAGCGGCGAGGTCGATCGACCACGACATCGTCTTCTGGTTGTCGCGGTGAGTCGGCATGTAGAGGACGACCCGCTTGTCCTCATCGATCCCGAGTGCGCGGCGTGCGGCGGCGACCGAGGCGGGCGCCGGGTTCACCAACACGTCATTGCGCGGGTATCCGGAGTCGAGGATGGTCACCGCCGATGGGAACGCGTGCCCCCAGATCTCGCGCGAGTACGTGTTGGACACGAGCTCGTAGTCCCACTTCGCGCAACGACCCAGCAGCCACCACCGCTCGTTTGACTTGCCGGGTGTGTCCACGCCCATGTGCTTGAGCGGAGTGCCGTGCTGCATCTGGATGACCTTCTGCCCTGGCCGCTTGGTGAACCAGCCGGGGAAGTTGACGTCGTCGAAGAAGAAGGCTCCGCGGGCGAGCATCTCGTAGTACTTGTTCGAACCGATGACCGCATACTCGACGCCCTTCGGAACGCGCCCGGCCTGGTCCGCCTTGACGATCCATACCTGCCGGTACGACGGATCGATCCGCTCGAGAGCGCGCGCCACCGCGAGCGGGTTGAGCTGGGGTGCGAGCCCCCACATGGAGGAGAACACGACGAGCTTGGGATCGACGCGAGTCCACCGTCGGTAGTAGTTGTAGAAGCGCTGATGGTGGTAGAACTCGCGGGCCTTGTCGCGCGGCACCTCCAGCAACCACTTCTTGAGGTTCGGCGTGTCGGGTCGCAGGCCACGCAACCGCTCCGCGCGGCGCGTGCCCGCATAGGACCGGTCCCACAGGTCTCGCACGATCTGCGGTTCTTCTGGGAGAGCCGAGATGAACGCCGGACCCGCGTGCTTGCGCAACCACTGTCGAGCGCTCTCGTAGTACGCGCGGTGCGACCCCTTGGGCAGGCGGTACGAGCCCTCCTCAAGGAGGAACACGACATTCTGCAGCGCCCGCCGCAGGATCGCATCACGCATGTCCGAGCTGATCTCGTCGCGGGCCTCAAGCCGCTCCATGAGCAGCTCGACCTGATCGATGAGCTGAAGGTGGCGCGCATCGGTCGAGCGGAGGATCGACCCAGAAAGCCGCTGACGGTAGGCGTAGAGGGGCTCCTCGATCACCCGGATGCGCTCGGCGAGGGCGAGGGCCGGATACGTGACGGGAACATCTTCGTAGTAGCCGACCGGAAAGCTGAGCTGGTTCTCGCGCAGGAACGCCGTTCGATACACCTTGTTCCACGCGACGTTGAGAACTTCAAGGAGCTCTGGTGACGCCTCGAGCGTGGTGTTGCCGCGCGCGGCCAGCCCATCGAGCTTGTTGGAGGCCGTTCGGGTGCGGTGCGGATAGAGGAGCTCATGGTTGAAGACGATGAGGTCGACGTCTCCCTCATCGAGCTCCGCCTCGATGCGCGCGAGGGCTCCGCGGTTCAGGTAGTCGTCCGAGTCGACGAACATCACGTAGTCGGTCTCGACCTGCGCGAGCCCGAAGTTCCGCGCCGCGCCAAGCCCGCCGTTCTTCTCCGGACGAACGACCCGGATGCCCCCCAGAGTCTGAGCCAGCTCCTCGGCGATCGCACCGGTGTGATCGGTGGAGCAGTCATCGACGACGATCACGTCGATGTCGTCGCCCTCGATGTCGACGAGCGACTGCAGGCACTCCCGCAGATAGGGCTCGACATTGTAGGCAGGGACGACGATGGACAGGTTAGGCATGGCGTTCACAGTAGTCGAGAAACCCTCGCCAGCCCGATGCGAGCACGCCGCTCGCCCCCGTGACGCCTATGCTTGCTTGGCAGAAGTTGACCGACGAATCGATCGCGTACGTGCAAGGAGCTGTTGTGACAAAGAAGGCGTTCATCACTGGTGTGACGGGTCAGGATGGTTCGTATCTGGCGGAGTTGCTGCTCGCGAAGGGCTATGAGGTTCATGGTCTGATTCGTCGTGCGTCGACGTTCAACACGTCGCGGATCGATCACCTGTATACCGATCCGCACAATCCGGATGCGAAGTTCTTCCTCCACTACGGCGACCTGTCTGATGGTTCGCGTCTGGTGTCTCTGCTGCATGACATCAACCCTGACGAGGTGTACAACCTTGCCGCGCAGTCGCATGTGCGGGTGAGCTTTGATGAGCCTGAGCACACCGGTGATGTGACCGGTATCGGTTCGATGCGGATGCTGGAGGCGGTGCGTAAGGCGGGTATTCACTGCCGGTTCTATCAGGCGTCGACCTCGGAGATGTTTGGTGCGACGCCGCCGCCGCAAGGTGAGGACACCCCGTTCTACCCCCGCAGTCCTTATGGTGCCGCGAAGGTGTACTCGTACTGGGTCACCAAGAACTACCGTGAGGGTTACGGGATGTTCGCCGTCAACGGCATCTTGTTCAACCACGAGTCTCCCCGTCGTGGTGAGACGTTCGTGACCCGCAAGATCACTCGCGCGGTGGCACGCATCAAGGCCGGCGTCCAGAACGAGCTGTGGCTGGGCAACCTCGATGCGATCCGTGACTGGGGCTACGCCGCCGAATATGCCGAGGGCATGTGGCGCATGCTGCAGGTCGACGAGCCCGAGGACTACGTGCTGGCCACCGGCGTCGGCATCACGGTGCGCGACTTCTTGGATGCCTCGTTCGAGCACGTGGGGCTGAACTGGCAGGACCACGTCAAGTTCGACGAGCGCTACCTACGCCCCACCGAGGTCGACGCTCTCATCGGTGACCCGACCAAGGCGGAGAAGAACCTGGGTTGGAAGGCCACCGTCCACTCGGCAGACTTGGCCCGCCTCATGGTCGACGCTGACATCCAGGCCCTAGCCCATGAAGGCAAGCCCTGGATCGACACCGTGCAGCTCGACACCTACAAGTAGGCATCCATGGCTGACCGCATCGATGATGGGCCGCGCCTCAGCGACGACGTGACCTTCACCCCCGGCCCCCTGGACCGCTCTGCGGCCGTCTATGTCGCCGGCCACCGCGGCCTCGTCGGCTCGGCGATCGTGCGCCGCCTCGAGGCAGCCGGGTTCACCACCATCATCGGCCGCACCTCCACAGAGCTCGACCTCAAAGACCGCGAGCAGGTGTTCGCCTTCATGCGCGACATCCAGCCCCGCTACGTGGTCCTGGCCGCAGCGAAGGTCGGCGGGATCCTCGCGAACAACACCTACCCCGTCGAGTTCCTCTCGGACAACATCCGCATCCAAACCAACGTCATCGACGCCGCGCTGGACACCGACGTGGAGCGGCTGCTGTTCCTGGGCTCCTCGTGCATCTACCCCAAGATGGCGACCCAGCCCATCACCGAAGACGCCCTCCACACCGGGTATCTGGAGCACACCAACGACGCCTACGCGATCGCGAAGATCGCCGGCATCATGCACATCCAAGCCGCCAGACGCCAGTACGGCAAAGCATGGATCTCCGCCATGCCCACCAACCTGTATGGCCCCAACGACAACTTCTCCCCCACCGGCTCCCACGTCCTACCCGCACTGATCCGCCGCTACCACGAAGCGGTCCAGACCGGCGCGAGCGAGGTCACCAACTGGGGCACCGGCACCCCCCGCCGTGAATTCCTCCACGTCGACGACATGGCCGACGCCTGCCTGCACCTGCTCGAACACTACGACGGACCCCAACAAGTCAACGTCGGCACCGGCACCGACGTCACCATCCACGACATCGCCGCCACCATCGCAAACGTCACCGGCTACACCGGCACCACCTCGTGGGACACGTCAAAGCCCGACGGCACACCCCAAAAGCTCCTCGACGTGTCCAAACTCGCCAACGCCAGCTGGACCGCCAACATCACCCTCGAAGACGGACTCCAGCAGACCTACCAGTGGTTCCTCGACCACCAGGACAACTACCGCAGCTGACGTCGTCCTCCAGGTCACCGTGCAGGTTCGACCCCGCTGACCTGGAGCGCACCTCGTAGGTGCGCCGGGTCGATGGTGAAGTTTGCTCGCCAGTCGTTCGTGACGGACTGACCGCGCACCCCGGTGAACGACATTCCGCTCGACACGGCCAACGTCGCGAAGTACGGCATGGTCTGGCCCGTGGGCATCAGCTCGATCAGCGCCGCACCAGGAGCGCAGACCCCGAGATCGGCGAGGTTCGACCCGTGAGCGCCGATCACCACGTCGGCGCCAGCGAAGTCCGCCGGAGGGAAGTCCGAAGAGCGCGGCTCGTACACCTCGAGTCCATACTCGTCGACGACCGGCTGCAACTCCTCGAGGTTGTCGACCGCCCTCTCTTCGCCAGTGCGCAGCATCAGCAGACGACGACCCGACCCGCGAGGTTCGATGCCAGCCGCCCGCATCATGACCGCTGGGTGACGGGAGTAGTGGCGGAACACTCCAGGAAGGGTCGTCTGCACCAGCTCCGCGCACTCCACGTTCGTTCGTTCATCGACCGGCGTGACGATGCGAGGGTCGATGCCCAGGCCTGAGAGGAGGCGGCCGAAGGACTTCGGGTAGAACTGGGGCGCGAGCACCCGGTCGATCGTGTCGAGCGGGAAACCCGCCTCGATCAGAAGCCCGATCCGGCCGAGCCCATCGAGGAGACCGTGGCCGTAGTTGCCCTTCCACGCGAAGGTCGTCGCAAGGTTGAGGACACGACCGTCGACTCGTTCGACGGGACGCACGGCCATAGTCTCGGCGTAGTACTTGAACCGAGGCTCCAGATGCAGCAGCTGCGCATCCACGATGAACTCTCCAGCGCGTGTCTGGACGTAGCCCTGGCGCCCATAGACACGTGCTCCCTTGACCACCGCGAAGCCGAGAT
Source organism: Demequina sp. NBRC 110056 (assembly GCF_002090155.1). Classification (GTDB taxonomy): domain Bacteria; phylum Actinomycetota; class Actinomycetes; order Actinomycetales; family Demequinaceae; genus Demequina. The sequence continues at coordinate 119,002 of NZ_BBRM01000004.1, forward strand.
CTGGGAACTGCCACCGCAGCCCACGCTTGAACGGGATCGGGGCACCGTCAAAGTACGTGAGGGAGGTCCAGTCGCGCCGGCCAGCGGCCTCGACCTTGGTGTAGCGACCTTCGGCGACCATCGACAGGCGCGTCGCGCTCGACGGACGATGAGCCCTGCCGCCGGAGATGCTCGGGCGGCGGCGCGGACCAGTGTCCCGCCTCATGAGCGCGCGCATGGACGTCCCTCTCGACTCGAGTGAGCGGCGCAGTGACGACCGACGGTCGCCCTACAGCAGGCCGAGTCCCTGGACGGCGTCCCGCTCCTCAGCCAACTCTGCCACAGAGACATCGATCCCGGCACGCGCGTCGTCGGCGATCTCGAGCCCCTGCACGATCTCCCAGGCACCGCCGCGCGACACCGCGGGGAACGAGGACAGCAGCCCCTCAGGAACGCCGTAGGAGCCGTCCGACGGCAGCGCCACAGAGGTCCAGTCGCCCTCAGGCGTTCCGTGGACCCAGTCACGCACGTGGTCGATCGCGGCGTTCGCGGCCGAGGCTGCGGAGGATGCGCCGCGCGCGTCGATGATCGCCGCGCCACGCTTGGCGACGGTGGGGATGAACGTGTCGGTGACCCACGCGGCATCGCCGATCACGTCATTCGCCGGGCGCCCACCGATCTCAGCGTGGGCGATGTCCGGGTACTGCTTCGCGGAGTGGTTGCCCCAGATCGCGACCTTCTTGACGTCCGCCACGGTGGTGCCGGTCTTGGCCGCGAGCTGCGCGAGCGCGCGGTTGTGGTCCAGGCGCATCATCGCGTTGAAGCGCTCGGCGGGCACGTCGGGGGCGTGGGCCGAGGCGATGAGCGCGTTGGTGTTCGCGGGGTTGCCGACCACGAGGATCCGCACGTCGTCAGCCGCGCCGGCATTGATCGCCTCGCCCTGCGGCCCGAAGATGCCGCCGTTCGCCGCGAGAAGGTCGCCTCGCTCCATGCCCGGTCCACGGGGACGAGCGCCTACGAGCAGGCCGACGTTGACGCCGTCGAAGGCCGCCTTGGCGTCGTCGTAGATGTCGATGCCGGACAGCAGCGGGAACGCGCAGTCGTCGAGCTCCATGGCGGTGCCCTCGGCGGCCTTCACACCCTGCGGGATCTCCAGCAGGTTGAGCTTCACGGGCGTGTCCGGCCCGAGCATCTGGCCCGAGGCGATCCGGAACAGAAGGGCGTAGCCGATCTGGCCCGCGGCGCCGGTGACGGTGACGGTGACAGGGGTGGTGCTCACGTCGGTGTGACTCCTTGTGGGATCTGCGGTTGCGGTGTCGAACATGGCCGATGCGCTGGCTCAGGCCAGGCGCGCGGCCAGGTTCTGGTCGAGGGTCGCGAGGAACTCCTCGGTGGTCTGCCACTCCTGGTCGGGGCCGACGAGCAGGGCGAGGTCCTTGGTCATCGCGCCCGACTCGACGGACTTCACGATGACGTCCTCGAGGGTCTCGGCGAAGCCGGTGACCTCGGGGGTGCCGTCGAGCTTGCCGCGGTGCTTGAGGCCACCGGTCCAGGCGAAGATCGACGCGATCGGGTTGGTCGAGGTGGGCTTGCCCGCCTGGTGCTGGCGGAAGTGACGGGTCACGGTGCCGTGCGCAGCCTCGGCCTCGACGGTCTTGCCGTCCGGGGTCATGAGCACCGAGGTCATGAGGCCGAGCGAGCCGAAGCCCTGCGCGACGGTGTCGGACTGGACATCGCCGTCGTAGTTCTTGCACGCCCAGACGTAGCCGCCCTCCCACTTCATGGCCGCGGCGACCATGTCGTCGATGAGGCGGTGCTCGTAGGTGAGCCCCGCGGCCTCGAACTCGGCCTTGAACTCGCGCTCGAAGACGTCGGCGAAGATGTCCTTGAAGGCGCCGTCGTAGGCCTTGAGGATGGTGTTCTTGGTCGACATGTACACGGGGTAGCCGCGCTGCAGGCCGTACGAGAAGGACGCGCGCGCGAAGTCCTCGATGGACTTGTTGTAGTTGTACATGCCCATCGCGACGCCGCCGTCGGGACCGTAGTTCGCGACCACATGCTCGATGGGCTCGGAGCCGTCCTCGGGAGTGAAGGTGACGGTGAGCTGACCGGCGCCGGGCACCTTGAAGTTGGTGGCCTTGTACTGGTCGCCGTGGGCGTGGCGTCCGATGATGATCGGCTTGGTCCATCCGGGCACCAGGCGCGGGATGTTCGAGATGATGATCGGCTCACGGAACACGACGCCGCCAAGGATGTTGCGGATCGTGCCGTTGGGGCTCACCCACATCTTCTTGAGCCCGAACTCCTCGACGCGCGCCTCGTCCGGCGTGATCGTCGCGCACTTGACGCCGACACCGTGCTGCTTGATGGCGTTCGCGGCGTCGATGGTGATCTGGTCGTCCGTCGCGTCGCGCGACTCGATGCCGAGGTCGTAGTACTCGAGGTCCACGTCGAGGTAGGGGTGGATCAGGCGGTCCTTGATGAACTGCCAGATGATCCGCGTCATCTCGTCGCCGTCGAGCTCGACGACCTTGCCTTCGACCTTGATCTTCGCCATGGGGTGCCTCACGTCCGTCTAGGGGTCCGGGTTCGGGGTCGAGCCTAGTCCACTCGCCACACGGGCAGGTCGCGGGCACCGGTCCCCGCCACCCTTAAGAATCGCCAATGTTGTGACGGCTACGCTGGCGCACATGGCCGCTCGCCGAAACAGCTCCATCGAAGCGCTGCGCATCGTGGCGATGCTCGGGATCGTCGCCCACCATTACGCGGTGCACGGCGGTGTCATGAGCGTCACCTTCGACAAGGATGCGGCGGTGACGCTCAGCGTCGTGAGCGCCTTCGGCAAGTGGGGCGTCGACCTCTTCGTCCTCGTCGGCGCGTACTTCATGGTGCGCAGCCCCTCGCGGGGGAAGGCCCTCGCAAGCATCTATGCGCAGGTGCTGCCGATCTCGCTGCTCATCCTCGCCGCATTCCTCGTCGCTGCGCCCGAGACCGTCGGGCTGCACGACATCAAGCGATCCGTGCTCCCGGTGATCTTCGGGCAGTACTGGTTCGTGACGGCGTACGTCATCCTCGTCCTCATCGCGCCCTACCTCGCGATCGTTGCCACAGCCATCACGAGGGTGCAGCTCGGCCGGCTCATCGCGGTGGGCGTCGTGCTCTGGAGCCTCCTGACGATGATCGACGGCGTGTGGCTCAACGTCTCGGATCTCGGCTGGTTCGTGCTGTTGTTCTTCATCGCGGCCTACATGCGGCTCCACCCGCTTCCCGGCACTCGACGAGCGTGGATCGGGGCAACGCTCGTTACCGGCATGCTGCTCACCGCGGGCATGGCTGCTGCGACGACGCTGCGGTGGAACGCCACGGGACTTCCCGAGGATCTCGGATGGCCCCGCTGGCTCATCTCGGGCCAGTACTCGCCCGTGGCGCTCGCCTTCGCCGTCGCGCTCTTCGGTGCCGTCCTCAAGAGCCGCGAACGCCACTCTCGCGTCGTGAACTACTGGGCCGCCGCCGCGTTCGGCGTCTACCTCATCCACGACAACCCGCTCGTGCGTGGCTGGATCTGGAGCGACCTGGTCGACACGCCGCGAGCGGCCGCGCAGGACTGGCTCGCGCTCCACGCGATCGGGGCCTCCATCGCGGTCTACGTCGCGTGCTCCGTCATCATCTTCATCCTGCAGCCGATCGTCCTGAACCCGGCGTTGAAGGCGACGACCGCGATCCGCACCCGTGTGGAGCGTGCGCTCGCCGAGCACGATTCCCGGGTCTGACGCGGGCCCTGCGGCCGTGCACGCGAGGGCGAGTGCAGGACGGGTGGCGGCTAGTGTCTCGTGACATGTCCACGGCGCGGAACTCTCGTTTCGAGCTCCTGCGCGTCGTCGCGATGCTCGCGATAGTGGGCCACCACTACGCGATCCACAGCGGCGTGATGTACCACACCGAATCCCGAAACACGGACCTGTTCCTGCTCAGCGCGGGCGGCTTCGGCAACTTCGGCGTCGACCTCTTCGTCCTGGTCGGCGCCTACTTCATGGTCGACCGTCCCCGGCGCGGCAAGGCACTGTCCTCGATCTACTCCCAGGCTCTCCCGGTGTCCTGGATCATCCTCGCACTCGCGCTGACCACTGGCTTCGTCGTTCCCACGCCCACGGAGATCCGCGACGGCCTCGCTCCCGTGATCTTCGGACAGTGGTGGTTCGTCACGACGTACGTCCTGCTCATCCTCATCGCTCCCTACCTGGCGATCGTCGCGAGGTCTCTCACGGCCGTCCAACTGCGCCGTCTCGTCCTGGGCGGAGTCGTCATGTGGAGCGTGCTCACCATGATCGACGGGGTGACGCTCGTCCTCAGCGATCTCGCGTGGTTCGTGCTCCTCTTCTTCGCCGCCGCGTACGTCCGGCTTCACGGAGTACCAGGCTCGGCTCGCGCGTGGCTCGCGGCTGCGCTGTCATCGATCGCGGCGCTCTTCGTGCTTCTGCTCGCGGTGGGCTCGGTCAGATACGCCATCCTCGATGTCTCCACCGCCATGACATGGCCACGCGATGAGTTCGCATCGAAGCAATCCCTGCCGACACTCGTCGCCGCGGCCTGCACGTTCGTGTGGGCAGTCAAGGGGCGACCATGGTCGTCACGCGTCATCAACACCTGGGCCGGAGCGACGTTCGCCGTCTACCTCATCCACGACAACCGCATGCTCCGGCGGTGGCTCTGGCCCGACGTCGTCGACGCCGCCAGCGCAGCCGGGCAGTGGTGGCTTCCCCTGCACTTCGTCGCGGGCACCCTCGCCGTGTACGTCGGGTGCACCTTGGTGGTGTTCGTGCTTCAGCGCACGGTGTTTCGTTGGAGTCATCGCGCAACAGAGGCGCTGCGTCTCAGGGTTGAGCGGCGCCTCCGGTCTCCACACGACGAGCATCCGCCTGCTGCCGGGCTCACATGACAGCACGACCGGACTCGCCGCAAAGCGCATCGCCTCGTCGCGCCACCGCGCATCGGCCGCCCGTCCCTGCCAAGATCGAACCGGACGCGCGCACGCGCGACCCCGGAACGTAAGGAGAACCGCGATGAGCGAGCCCGACAAGAACCCGGTGGATGAGGAGCTCACCACCGCCGACGACGTCGCCTTCGAGGAGGAGCTGGAGGAGGACGTCTGGGTCGAGGAGGCGTCTGGACCCTCCGTCGTCGCCCGCATGATCGCCGAGGCCGGCGGCACCTTCATCCTCGTCTTCATGGGTGTGGGCGCGGCGCTGTTCTCGTCGGTGATCGGCTGGGGAACCCTGGGCGTCGCCTTCGGCTTCGCGCTGGGCGTCATGATCGCCGCGGTCATCTTCGGCGGCATCTCCGGCGCGCACCTGAACCCGGCCGTCACGGTGGGCGTCTGGCTCGCCGGTCGCTTCTCCGGCCGCGACGTCGCGCCGTACATCATCGGCCAGGTCGTGGGAGCGGCCGCCGCCGCGGGCCTGTTCTCGCTGCTCGTGTCGACCAACGAGCTCTACGACCAGCTCGGCACCACGCGCGAGTTCATCGGCACCGCGTCGAACGGCTACGGCGAGCACTCCCCCACGCAGTTCGACTGGCTGCCCGCGGGCATCATCGAGATCATCATCGCCGCGCTGCTCGTGGGCGTCGTGCTGGCGGCCACGTCCGTCACCAACAAGGCGGGCGCCGCCGCGGCGCCGTTCGCGATCGGCCTCACCGTCGGCTTCCTCGTCCTCGTCGCGATCCCGTTCACCAACGGAGCGCTCAACCCCGCTCGCGCGACCGGCACCGCGATCTGGTCCGACCCGTGGGCGCTGCAGCAGCTGTGGCTGTTCTGGGTCGCCCCGATCATCGGCGCGGCGATCAGCGGCCTGCTGTACCGCGCCTTCGGGCCCGAGGAGGACCTCATCATCATCGAGCGCGTCGAGACCGTCGAGGTCATCCAGGACTGACGCTCGCTCACGGGCGCGCGGCCCGGTCGCGCGGCGTCATCGACGCCGCGGGGCCGGGCCGTTCGCTGTGTCGCCCGCGGAGGGCCGATGCGCTGGCTGGCTCCTCCGCGACCGTGTCACCTGGTCGCGCCGAGGGCTCGCCGCGCGCTCAGCCGAGGGGGGTGGTGAGCCCGAGGTACGCCAGCGCGACGGCGAAGCTCAGCAGGATGCCGACGTCGACCGCCCGGCGGCGCACAGCGAACACGCGTGTGGCGGGCAGCGCGAGGCGCGCCGCGGCGCCCAGGAAGGCGATGCCGGCGAGCAGCAAAACCGCCGCCTGCACGCTCACCATCGCGCCGAACGCAACGGTGGCGCCCACCACGGACAGCGCGATCGCGGCGACGACCAGCGTCGTCTGCGGAGTCTCGGCACGCATCGGTGGTCTCCCTAGTGGAAGAAGTGGCGCGTGCCCGTGTGATAGAGCGTGATCCCGGCGGCGTTCGCGGCCTCGATGACCTCGCCGTCCCGGACCGAGCCGCCCGGCGAGGCGATCGCCTTGACGCCGGCGTCGGCCAGGACCTGGAGGCCGTCGGCGAACGGGAAGAAGGCGTCCGATGCGGCGACGGAACCGGTCGCACGCTCGGCGCCAGCGCGCTCGACCGCGAGGCGGCACGAGTCGACGCGGTTGACCTGGCCCATGCCGATGCCGACCGCGGCGCCGTCCTTGGCGAGCAGGATCGCGTTGGACTTCACGGCGCGGCACGCGATCCAGGCGAACTGCAGGTCGGCGAGGGTCGCCGCGTCGGCGGCCTCACCCGCGACCAGCTGCCACGAGTCGGCCGGGTCGCCGGGCGCCTGGAAGTGATCGGCTGACTGGATCAGCAGGCCGCCGCTGATGCGGCGCCACTCCTGGTCGAAGCCGCTGTGGTCGACCTCAAGCACGCGCACGTTCTTCTTGGACTGCAGCACCTCGAGCGCGCCGTCCTCGAAGGCCGGGGCGGCGACGACCTCGGTGAAGATCTGCGAGATCTGCTCGGCGGCGGCGACGGACAGCGGGCGGTTGGCGGCGATCACGCCTCCGAAGGCCGACACCGGGTCCGTGGCGTGGGCGCGTGCATGCGCCTCGGCGATGTCCTCGCCCACGGCGATGCCGCACGGGTTGGCGTGCTTGATGACGGCGACGGCAGGTCGGTCCTGGTCCCACGCCGCGCGCAGCGCCGCGTCGGTGTCGACGTAGTTGTTGTACGACATCTCCTTGCCGTGCAGCTGGCGCGCGTTGGCCAGGCCTGAGCCGCCCGAGGTCCGGTCGGCGTAGACCGCGGCGGCCTGGTGCGGATTCTCGCCGTAGCGCAGCGTCGCGAGCCGGTCGAAGGACTCCGCGGCCCACAGCGGCAGGTCGGAGACCTCGTCCTCCACGACCTCGGTGGTCATCCACGAGGCGACGGCGATGTCGTAGTCGGCGGTGTGGCGGAACGCCGCCGCCGCGAGCGCCTGGCGCTGACCGAGGGTGAAGCCCCCGCCGCGCACGGCCTCGAGCGCATCGGCGTAGCCGGCCGGGTCCACGAGCACCGCGACGGACGGGTGGTTCTTGGCCGCGGCACGGACCATCGACGGACCGCCGATGTCGATCTGCTCAATCACCTCGTCCTGGGACGCACCCGAGGCGACGGTCGCCGCGAACGGGTAGAGGTTCACGGCGACGAGGTCGAACGGCGCGATGTCCAGCTCGTCGAGCTGCGCGCGGTGGGACTCGAGGCGGCGGTCGGCGAGGATCCCGGCGTGCACGCGCGGGTGGAGGGTCTTGACGCGGCCGTCGAGGCACTCGGGGAAACCCGTGACCTCCTCGACGGGCGTGACCGCGACCCCGGCATCGGCGATCCGAGCGGCCGTCGAGCCTGTCGAGACGATCTCGACCCCCGCATCGGCCAGGCCCCGGGCGAAGTCCTCGATCCCCGTCTTGTCGTACACCGAGATCAGTGCCCGTCGCACCGCCTGTCGCTCGCTCACGCGCGCTCCTCCTGCTTGCCTATCGTCACTCGCCGTCCGTCGACGGCCCATCCGTCGCGCGCCATGCGTCCCACCGTCGTGGCGACGAGCGCGCGCTCGACCTGCTTGATCCGCTCGTGGAGCGTGGCCTCGTCATCAGTGTCCCAGACCTCGACGGCCGCCTGAGCGATGATCGGCCCCGTATCGACGCCCTCGTCGACCAGCATCACTGTGCAGCCGGTGACCTTCGCGCCGCCCGCGAGCGCGTCCCGCACGCCGTGAGCGCCCGGGTACGAGGGCAACAGCGCCGGGTGCGTGTTGACGATGCGGCCGCCGAACGTCGCCAGCGTCGGGGCGCCGATCAGCCGCATGAACCCGGCGCAGATCACCATGTCCGGCTCGTGACGCGCGATGACGGCCGCGAGCGCGAGGTCCCACGCCGCGCGGTCGTCGAAGTCCGCGAGGTCCACCACGTCCGTCGCGATGCCCGCAGCCTCGGCGATGGCGAGTCCCGGCGCGTCTGCCTTGTCCGAGATCACGGCGACGATGCGCGCACCGTAGCCCTCCTCCGCGGTGGCCTCGAGCAGCGCACGCATGGTCGAGCCAGCGCCGGAGATGAGCACGACGAGCCGGCTCTCGGGGGGCGGGTTTGTCACGGCCCCGAGCCTATAGGCATGCTGGACCCCGTACCTACGTGAGGAGAGCCGTGCCCGACTCGACGCGTGAGCCGTCCACGCACGACGATCAGACGTCCCCTGACTCGGAGGCGACGGAGCCCTCGACACGGCCGGCGGACACGCTCAAGCACGGTGGTGCGCGCGACTCCGGCGCGGGCTCCGGCGCAGATGGCGACGAGCCTCAGCGGTCCGGGCCGATCCCCGCGGAGGCGCGGCGCGCGACGGCGATCTTCCTCGCGATGCTGGGCGTCACCGTGCTCCTCTACGCGCTGGCCGCACCCTGGGCCTACGCGATGATCGTCACGGGTCCCGTCGGCGCCGCGTTCGGAGCGCTGGCGCTGTGGCGCTCGCGGCGCCTGCCGGGGCTGTTCGGCTATCGCCTGTCGGTGTCGATCGGCGTGGTGATGTCGCTGTTCTCCGTGCTGATCGCGATGTCGTTCATGATCTTCGCTGGGGTCCTCAGCGACTACGGCTCGTGCATGGAGCGTGCGGTCAGCCAGCAGGCCCAGGCGACCTGCCAGTCGGACTACGAGCAGGGCCTCAACGACCGCGTGCAGGACATCCTCGACCGCCTGGCCGTCGGCGGCACGTCGTAGCCTGCCGCGCGGGGGCGCCGTCGAGCTCCGTTCGCTTCCTGAGCGCGGTGGTGGTGCCTCGGCGTCGGTTCTGCGGCTCGCGCGTCACCTGATGGTGGCTGAGCGGCGCTCGCCTGCCTGAGCGCTCGTGGCGTCGCCCGTGTCGCTCGCGTCGTCGCCGTCCGCCATCGGCGCCGATGCGCGCGTCCCGGCCGCGCCAGCGCTCACCTTCGCGCCGTCTCGAGCCGGCGTGCGCACCGTGGCGCTGACGGGCGCAGCGGGCCGCGATGGCGCCACGAGTCCGCGGACGAATCGCATGGCCAGTGCGACGAAGGTGCCCACGACAAGTCCAGCGGCGGTCAGTCCGACGAGCGCGGCGGCCACCGGGAGGGGATCGGGCCCGACCTCGGCGAACCGCCCGGGCCCCGCCGAGCCGGTCGCGGCGACAGCCATGCCCGCGCCGATCGCCGCGACCGTGCCGAGCGCGACGAGGTCCGCGAGCGCCTCGTCGCGCCAGCCGAGCGACCGGCGCGCGAGCACGACCCGCACCGCGGCCGCCGTGACGACCAGCAGCACCGGCGCCCAGACGAGCAGACCTCCCGAGGCCGAGGGGAGGGCGCCGAGGATCGGGACGCTCGGCAGCGCGTCGACCGTGAGAGCGTCCGGTGCGTAGGCGGTGCCCGTGCCGACGGAGAATCCCTGTCCGGTGAGCCACGCGAGCGCCCAGACGACCATCGTCGGCGCGTAGACGGTCTCCCCCGCCGCGAGGACGGCGGCGCCGACGACGTCGGTGTCGAGCGCCGTGGCGGCCGCACCGATCTCGAGGCGCCCCTGCACCGCCCACACCGTCTGGACGGCGGCGGCGACGCACAGGGCAAGGGCCGACACCCCGGCGCCACGACGGAGCCCCGCGCGCACGACCTCGGGCACGCGCGCGAGCCAGCCCAGCTCGACTCCGTGGGCGCGCCACACGCCGATCGCGGTGGCGACGCCCGCGAGCGCGACCGCGACCACGGTGACGACAGGCGCCGCGTCACGCTCCTCGGGCAGCAGGACGGCGCTCGTGGCGACCGTCACGAGGGCCGCATAGGTCGCGACCGCGAGCCCCCAGCTGCCCCACGTGCGCGCGGCGAAGCGTCGGGCGATCGCCGCGATGATCGCGCCGCACACGAGCGTGAGCCCGAGGGGCACCAGCGACACGGTGGCGCCGCCGATCTCGACGGGCAATCCGTGGCCCAGCAGCCACACCCGCGCGGCGGCGACGGCAGGGACACCCCAGTCGACACCGGTGGTCGTGCTCGCCTCCGGGGAGGCCGCGACCACGGCCATCGTCGGCGCCAGGACCAGCAGGTACGACAGCACCGCGCCCTGGAGCCCCGTGAGGATTCCTCCGAGCCACGCGGGCGCAGCCATCACCGCGGCGATCCCGCGGCGACCGAGCGCGCGCAGGTCGGAGGCAAGGGAGCGGGTGGACATGGGTCCATGGTCGCTCGCCGGCGGACGTTATCGGCGGATCGCCTCGCCCACCGGCGACACTACGCACCACTTTTCCGCGCGACACCCCGGCGATGTGCCCTCGTGCCCCTCCTGCAGCGGGGTGTCGCGCTGACGAGTGGTTCGCACTGTCAGCGGGCGAACGCGCGAAGGCCCGGCGCCGGAGACTTCCGGTGCCGGGCCTTCGCCGGTGAGACTGAGCTAGCTGAGGATCTCGCGCATGAGCTCGGCGGTCTCCGTGGGCGTCTTGCCCACCTTGACGCCGGCGGCCTCGAGGGCCTCCTTCTTCGCCTGCGCGGTGCCGGCCGAGCCGGAGACGATGGCGCCGGCGTGGCCCATCGTCTTGCCCTCGGGCGCCTCGAACCCCGCCACGTAGCCCACGACCGGCTTGGTGACGTGCTCCTTGATGTAGGCGGCCGCACGCTCCTCGGCGTCGCCGCCGATCTCGCCGATCATGACGATCGCGGCGGTCTCGGGGTCGTTCTCGAACGCCTCGAGGCAGTCGATGTGCGTGGTGCCGATGACGGGGTCGCCGCCGATGCCCACCGCGGTCGAGAAGCCGATGTCGCGCAGCTCGAACATCATCTGGTAGGTCAGCGTGCCCGACTTCGACACCAGGCCGATCTTGCCGGGGCCGGTAATGTTCGCCGGCGTGATGCCCACGTTCGACTGGCCGGGCGTGATGAGCCCGGGGCAGTTGGGGCCGATGAGCCGGGTGCCCTTCGACTGCGCGTACGCGAAGAACTCCGCGGTGTCCGCGACGGGAACGCCCTCGGTGATGATCACCGCGAGCGGGATCCCGGCGTCCACGGCCTCGATGACCGCCGCCTTCGTGAAGGCCGGGGGAACGAACAGCACGGTGACGTCGGCGCCGGTCTCAGCCATCGCATCGGCGACCGAGCCGTACACGGGGATGGTGGCGCCCTCGATCTCGACGGAGGTGCCCGCCTTGCGAGGGTTCACGCCGCCCACGATCTGCGTGCCCGAGGCGAGCATGCGCGTGGTGTGCTTCATGCCCTCCGAGCCGGTCATGCCCTGGACGATGACCTTGGAGTCCTTGTTGATGAAGATCGACATGTGCAGGCTCCTTAGGAGTTGGCCAGCTCGGCGGCCTTGGCCGCGGCGCCGTCCATGGTCTCGACGATGGTCACGAGCGGGTGGTTCGCGGCGGCGAGGATCTCGCGGCCCTCGTCCACCGAGTTGCCGTCCAGGCGCACGACGAGCGGCTTGGTCGCCGCGTCGCCGAGCGTCTCGAGCGCGCCGACGATGCCGTTGGCGACCTCGATGCAGCTCGTGATGCCGCCGAACACGTTGACGAACACGCTCTTGACCTGCGGGTCGTTGAGGATCACGTCGAGGCCGTTGGCCATCACGGCGGCGGACGCGCCGCCACCGATGTCGAGGAAGTTGGCGGGCTTCACGCCGCCGTGGGCCTCGCCCGCGTAGGCGACGACGTCGAGGGTCGACATCACCAGGCCCGCGCCGTTGCCGATGATGCCGACGGAACCGTCGAGCTTCACGTAGTTGAGGTCCAACGCCTTCGCCTTCGCCTCGAGCGGGTCGGCAGCAGCCTTGTCCTCGAGGGCCTCGTGGTCCTCGTGCCGGAAGCCGGCGTTCTCGTCGAGCGTGACCTTGCCGTCGAGGGCGATGATCTGGCCGTCCTCGGTGCGGACGAGGGGGTTCACCTCGACGAGGGTCGCGTCCTCGTTCGCGTAGACGGTCCAGAGCTTCTCGATGGTCTCCGCGACCGGCGCCTTGAGCTCCTCGGGGAAGTTCGCCTCGTCGACGATCTCCTCGGCCTTGGCGGCGTCGATGCCGGTGAGCGGGTCGACCGCGACGCGGGCGAGGGCCTCGGGGCGCTCGACGGCGAGCTGCTCGATCTCCATGCCGCCCTCGACCGAGCACATGGCCAGGTAGCGGCGCTCGGCGCGGTCCAGGAGCACGGAGAAGTAGAACTCCTCGGCGATCTTGGCACCCGCGGCGATCATCACGCGGTGCACGGTGTGGCCCTTGATGTCCATGCCGAGGATCGCCTCGGCGGCAGCCTCAGCCTCCTCGGGCGAGTGGGCGAGCTTCACGCCGCCGGCCTTGCCGCGTCCCCCGGTCTTCACCTGGGCCTTGACGACGACGGTGCCGCCTCCCAGCTTCTCGGCGGCGGCCTTGGCCTCCGCGGGGGTCTCGGCCACGATGCCGGGCAGCACGGGCACTCCGTGCTTCTCGAACATGTCGCGCGCCTGGTACTCGTACAGGTCCATGTGCGTCCTTGCTGTCGCGTGGGCGCGCCGGGTCAGCGCGCCCTTGTGGTTCGGTTCGCTCAGCCTAGTCGCCGTGTGTGTCCACAAGATGACGAGAGGCCGATGCGCGGGCGAGAAGAAGCGTGAATCTTGCCTCGCCCTGGCGGTGGGTTCTCGTCGGTCGCGCCCCTGCGATCAGCGAAAGGGATCCCTTTCGCTGCTCTCACCGCTGAGCGGAGCGAGAACGCTCCGCAGGGACGATGCGGCCGCTCAGAGCTCTGCCGCGTCGCCTGGCCGCACGAACCCGGACTCGTACGCGACGATGACCGCCTGGGTCCGGTCCCTCACGCCCAGCTTGGTGAGGATCGACGCGACGTGCGACTTCACGGTCTCGACGGACACGAACAGGCTGGCCGCGATCTCCTGGTTGGAGCGACCCCGCGCGAGCTCCCGCAGCACGTCCTGCTCGCGTTCGGTGAGGTCGGGCAGCTCGTAGCCGTCCGCGGCGGAGAAGCGCTCGATGACGGCACGCGTCGACGCGGGGAACAGCAGAGACTCCCCCGACGCGACCACGCGCACGGCCTCGATCAGCTCGGGCGGCGGCACGCGCTTGAGGACGAACCCGGCGGCGCCGGCGCGCATCGCCTCGAAGACGTACTCGTCGACCTCGAAGGTGGTGAGCACGAGCACCTTCGCCGCCGAGCCCGACTCCGAGATCAGGCGAGTCGCCTCGAGCCCGTCCATGCCGGGCATGCGCACGTCCATGAGCACCACGTCCGGTGCCGCGCGGCGGACCTCCGCGACGGCGGCGGCGCCGTCGCCTGCCTCGGCCACCACCTCCCAGTCGTCCTCCGACTGCAGGATGGCCTTGAGACCCATCCGGACCAGCGGGTCGTCGTCGACGATCACGATCCTCATGCGCTCACCTTGGCACGAGCCCTGCTCCACCGGCAGCACGAGGCGTCCTCGGCAGCGTCGCCGGGCCCCAGCGCGAGCTCGAGCGGGATGAGCACCATCACCTCGTACCCGCCGTCGCCGCGATCGCCGATGACGCTCGTGCCGCCCAGCAGCGCTGCACGATCGCGGATGCCCGCGATGCCGTGGCGAATCCCCGGACGCGCATGCCGCACGGCCGCGATCGGCTCCGCGCCCGCGCCGGCCGCTCCGTTGGTGACCCCGATCGCGAGCGCGTCGCCGAGCGTCGCGGTGTGCACATGGATGACCGCGCCAGGCGCATGCTTCGCGGCGTTCGTCACCCCCTCCCGGATGATCGCGTAGCCGGCACGCGACAGCGCCACCGGCACCGTCCGCGCGTCGAGCCGCCGCTCGATCTCCAGCCCCGCGGCGCTCGCCTGCGCGAGCAGCGACGGCACGTCGTCCAGCGTGGGAAGCGGAGCACGCGGCTCGGCGTCGTCGCCGCGGATCGCGGCGATGATGCGGTCGAGCTCGCCCATCGCGACCCGACCGCGCTCCTCGATGTTGCGCAGCGCCTGCCGCGCGAACTCCGGGTCCGAGTCGAAGACGTGCGCGCCGGCGCCGGCTTGGACGATGTTCATGGTGATCATGTGGCCGATGCTGTCGTGCAGCTCCTGGTCGATGCGCACCTGCGTCTCGGCAAGCTCGGCACGCTCCGTCGCGTGCGCGACGCGGTCCTCGTCGCAGGGCCCCAGCGCCCACCGCGCGAATGCGGTCGTCAGCGCCGTGAAGTGGTGGCTGACCCACGCGAACATCGGGACCGCGAAGGCCACCACGGGCGTGCCGACCAGCGTCCAGAAGGCCACGATGTCCACGACCTGCTGCGCCGTCTCCTCGCCGGGCCCCGGACCGGGGAGGATCCCCACGACGTACCCGGCCGCGATGATCCACGCCGCGATGAGCGTCACCGGCACCACGATCGCGCAGAGAGCGAGCGCGAAGCCCACGGGTCCCAGCACGATGCGCGACATCACCCACGCCAGCACCCGCCAGCTCTGGCCGTCGTGGAGGAGCGCATGCCCCCAGGTCCCCCAGTCGGACAGCGTCGGCGAGGACCCCTTCTCGTGGATGCGGTAGCCCCGCGGGGGCGGAGCCTCGATGTCGGCGTCCACGATGGCGTTGGCCATCCCCCGCTCGAGCTCGCCGATCGGCCGGAGGGTCCACTGCATGACGGCGAGGATCACCACGCCGACCCACACGATGATGAGGCCGATGCCCACCGCGTACATGGTCACGGCGTACGTGAACCACACGATCGCGAACGGCAACCCCAGCAGCAGGTAGGCGATCTCGCGCCAGGTGCGCGGAGACCACGTGACGGCGAAGTAGCGACCGATGGCTCTCATGCCCTCATCGTGCCTGGCAGCGCGCCCAGGCGCCCACACTCGCACGGCCAAAGGTGCCTCCCTCGCGCGGGTGAGCGCGCATCGGCGCTGCTCCCCCGGCGGTTCCCTCCTCGTCACCCCCAGCCACGATGCAGTTCCCTCCCGCCCGCGCTGACTTCGCTCTGCAGCGGGCAGACCGAGCCCACCCGCCGTTCCTAGCGTCGAATCGATGCGACGCATGGGTGCCGCCGTCGTGGCGGGACGACACCTCCGACGACGTCGCATCGCCTTCGGGGAGGAAGCATGACCAGGGGAATCACCGGGCGCATCGCCCGCGCCACGGCCGCACGGCCGTGGGTGACCATCGGGGTCTGGATCGTCGCGCTCGCGGGAGCGATCGTCGCGGCCGGGGGACTGGGCGACGCACTCACGCAAGACGAGCGGGTCCTCGTCGCCGTCGAGTCCGACAGGGCAGCCGAGATCGAGGAGCGCCTGCGCTCCGACGGGGACGGCACCACGAGCCACGAGGAGACCGTCGTCGTGCGGTCGCAGTCCGAGACGTTCGGGGAGCCGGCCTTCGACGCCGCGCTGTCGTCGCTCGCAGGCGCCGTCGGCGCCTTGGAGGACGTCGCCTCGGTCACGGTGCCGACGGCCGAGCAGCCCGCGCCCGTGTCCGAGGACGGCGCGACAGCGCTCGTGCAGGTCGCCTTCGTGCCGACCGTGAGCGAGGATGCCGCCGCCGCATACCTCGACGCGCTCGACGGCGCCGAGCTCGAGGGATTCACCTTCGCCTCGGTCGGGGAGCTGTCGGGAGAGCAGATGTTCGACACCCTGGCGGAGGAGGGCCTCATCCGCGGCGAGGCGATCGGCATCGGCGTCGCGCTCGTCATCCTGCTGGTCGTGTTCGGGGCCCTCGTCGCCGCCGGCATCCCGCTCGTGGTCGCGATCGTGTCGATCACGATGGCGGTGGGCGCCACCGCGCTGGTCGGTCAGGCCTTCGAGCTGTCCTTCTTCGTCGTCAACATGATCACGATGATGGGGCTGGCCCTGGGAATCGACTACTCGCTCGTCATGGTCCAGCGCTTCCGCGAGGAGCTGCACCAGGGCCGCACGGTGTCGGACGCGGTCGAGACTGCCGGCAGCACGGCGAACCGTGCGGTGCTGTTCTCCGGGATCACCGTCGTCATCGCCCTGCTAGGCCTGCTCGTGGTTCCTTCGACGATCATGCGCTCGCTCGGCGCTGGCGCGATCATCGTGGCGATCATGGCCGTCATCACCTCGCTCACGCTGCTGCCGGCCGTGCTGCGGCTGCTCGGCCACCGCGTGAACAAGGGTCGCGTGCCGTTCCGTCGCCCCGACGGCGAGCCGCGCCGCTGGCAGGCCATCGCCCGCACCGTCACCGGGCGCCCGGCGCTGTGGGCGACGGCGGGGCTTGCCGTGCTGGTGCTCCTCGCCGCTCCCGCAACGCAGATGCGGCTCACGTTCCCCGGGATCGATGCGCTGCCCGAGGACAACCAGTTCCGCGCGGGCATCGAGGCGCTCACCTCAGAGTTCGGTCAGGGTCAGTCGGAGACCGTGGTGGTCGTCGAGGACGCGGCCGACGCGCGTGCGCAGGTCGACGCTCTCGCGGCCTCCATCGAGGCCGACCCGGCCTTCGCCGAGACCACCGTGGAGTGGCACGGAGATGTCGCCTTCATCGACACGCGCGACACCTTCGACGCCGCCGACCCGCGCGCGGAAGAGGCCATCGACCGGCTTCGCGACAGCACGGTTCCCGAGGCTCTCGACAGCACGGGCGCGGTCGCGCACGTCGGCGGCGAGCAGGCGGGCTCCATCGACTTCACGGACGTGATCACCGGCATGACGCCGTGGGTCCTGCTCATCGTGCTCGGCGCGAGCTTCCTGCTGCTGCTCGTCGCGTTCCGTTCCGTCGTGGTCCCCGCGATGGCGATCGTGCTGAACCTTCTCTCAGCCGGCGCGGCGTTCGGCCTGCTCGTCGTGGTCTTCCAATGGGGCTGGGGCGCAGAGCTGCTGGGCTTCGCCCAGGTCGACGGCATCGCGCCGTGGATCCCGCTCTTCACCTTCGCCGTGCTGTTCGGACTGTCCATGGACTACCACGTGTTCCTCCTCAGCCGGATCCGCGAGCGGCACGACCAGGGCGCCCCCACGCGCGAGGCGATCTCCTACGGTCTGACCAGGACGGGGCTGCTCATCACGGGCGCCGCGCTCATCATGGTCGCGGTGTTCGGCGGCTTCGCGCTCGGCGACCTGTCCGAGTTCGCCCAGATGGGCTTCGGGCTGGCGGCGGCCGTCATCTTGGACGCCACGGTCGTGAGGTCGATCGTCGTCCCGTCGGTCATGACGCTCCTCGGGCGCCACAACTGGTACCTGCCGGGGTGGCTCGAGTGGCTCCCCCGCGTCAGCGTCGAGGGACCGTCAGCGGCTCCCGAGGCCGAGAGGGAGCCGGCGCTGGTGCCGGCCGGGCGCCGGTAACGCACCTGGTCCACCCGCTCCGTCCGCAGCGCCGATGCGGCAGCCGAGTCCGTGCGCGGGCTCGGCTGCCGTGGCGTCGGCTGGGGTCGGGGATGTGGGTGTGGGCTGGGATCCGGGCGTGGGCGGGTCGGGGACGTGGTCGTCGGCGGGATCGGGGCGTGAGCTGGGGTCGGGGCGTGAACGAGGGTCCGGGCGGCGAACACCGTCGCGCTGCCGACATGTCGCCGTGAGCGTGTCGCCGGGGCCGGCCGTGCCGGCACCGCTAGCGTCGGCCTCACTGACGAGGGGACACCGATGACCGAGTTCGCCGCCGGCTGGTACGCCGACCCATCCAGTCCCGCCCACCTGAGGTACTGGGACGGCGCGGCATGGACGCAGCACGTGACGCCCCATCCGTCGGTGCCGCCGCCACCGCCCGCGACCTCCGTGGCCAGCGAGGACTACGGGCCCGGCTCACCCCTGCACTACCTGGTGCCGGTGGGAAGGTCGGGGCTCGCCATCGCGGCACCGTGGATCGGCCTGGCGGCGCTCGTGATGTGCTGGGCACCAGTGATCGGGCTGGCGCTCGGCGTCCTCGCGATCGTCATCAGCATCATGGCCCTTCGCAGGGCGCGCGACGGCGGCCACGGCACCGGACGCGCCGTGGTGGGCATCGTGCTCGGCGGGATCGGCGCGATCATCGGGCTGATCACGACGGGCGGCCTGGTCTCGTTCCTGCTGACCAGCTGACCGCACCCGACCCGCAGGGCAGGTCTCAGACGGCGTCGAAGCGCTCCGCGGTCTCGCGGATCGAGCGCGCCGAGGCCTCGAGCGCCGCGCGCTCCTCGTCGTCCATGGGCATCTCGAGCACGTGCTCGATGCCGTTGCGGCCGACGATGGCGGGGAGCGACATGCAGACCTCGCCGACGCCCGGGTAGTCGATGAGGGTCGACACTGGCATGATGCGGCGCTGATCGCCCAGGACCGCCTCCACGATCCGGGCGCCCGCGGCGCCGACCGCGTAGTTGGTCGCGCCCTTGCCCTCGATGATCGTGTAGGCGGAGCGCATCACGTCGTGGTGGATCTGCTCGCGCGCAGCCTCGTCCATCACGATCTCGCCGTCGCGGCCTCGGAACTCCTTGAGCGGCTGGCCGCCGATCGACGCGGACGACCACAGCGCAACCTCGGAGTCGCCGTGCTCGCCCGCGATGTAGGCGTGCACGTTGCCGACGGCGACATCGCACTTGGCCGCGATCTGGTGACGCAGCCGCGACGTGTCGAGCGCCGTGCCCGAGCCGAACATCTGCGCCGGATCCATGCCCGACTTCTTCAGCGAGGCGAGCGTGACGACGTCGACCGGATTGGTGACGAGGATGTAGATCGCGTCGGGCGCGGCCTTGATGAGCGGGGGCAGGACCTTGTCCATGAGGCTGATCGTCGCGCCTGCGAGGTCCATGCGGGACTGGCCTGGCTGCTGCTTGGCGCCGGCCGTGATGACCACGACGTCCGAGCCCTCGACCACGCCGATGTCATCGGAGCCGAGCACCGTCGCCTCGGGCATGAACTGGATGCCCTGGGCGAGGTCAAGCGCCTCCGCCTCCACCTTCGCCTTGTTGATGTCGTACAGCGCGACGGTGCGCGCGAAGCCACGCATCAGGCCTGCGTAGGCGAGGGTCGCGCCGACGGCACCCGCGCCGACGATGGACACCTTCGAGGTCTTGGCTTCCACATCTCCTCCAGCGATCGAACGGACCCGATCAGCCTAGCGAGCGCGGCGGGTGCATGGGGATCGGAAGTTCCCCGCGGGTCGCGGCTCACCGTCTAGGCTCGTCCAGTGGAGGAGCGAAGGCACCGCCACTCGCCGCACCAGCTCGACGACCGCACGACAAGCGCACGACACAAGGGGACGCCATGCCCAGACCCACGAAGGCCGAGATCGAGGCCCGCCTGCTCGAGCTCGAGGCGGAGAACGCTCAGCTGCGCGCGGCCGCGGAGGAGGCACGCGCCTCGGCCGCCACCGAGGTCGAGCCGGCTCCGCCCGTCGACGAGGCGCCCGCGCCGCGCGCTCGGCGCTCGCGTGGCCGAGCCGCCGTGGCCGTCACGCTGATCGTCATCGGCGCGCTGGTGGCCCCGCTCGCTACCGTGGCCGCGTTCACCGCGCGCCAGCTGTCGGACACCGACGTCTTCGTCGACACGCTCGCTCCGCTCGCGGACGAGCCCGCCGTGCAGCAGCTGATCATCGACGAGGCCGCCACGGCCATCGACGAGGCGCTCGACACCGACGCGCTCGTGGCAGATCTGCTCGACTCGATCATCGACGAGGACGAGCGGCCGCGCCTCGCTGTCGCCTCCGAGCGCCTGGGACCGCTCCTCGCGGACCAAGCGCGGACGGCGACGCGCAGCGCGCTCACACGGGTCGTCGAGTCGGATGCGTTCCCGGCGATCTGGGAGCAGGCCCTGCAGCTCACCCACGTGCAGATGGTCGGCGTGCTCGAGGCGGACGAGGAGGGCGCGGTGACGATCGACGATTCCGGCGTCGTCGCGATCCAGCTCCAGCCGATCATCGCGCAGCTCAAGCCCGCCCTGGTGGACGCCGGCTTCAGTCTCGCGGACTCGATCCCCGAGGTCGACGCGACCATCGTCGTCGCGGAGATCCCGCAGATCGCCCAGGCCCGGCTCGGGTACGCGCTGCTGCTCACGATCGCTCAGGTCCTCCCCTGGATCGCGATCGGGCTTCTGGTCATCGGCGTCGCGATGCACCCGCGCTCCTCGAGGGCGGTCGTCCTCGCTGGCACGTTGGTGCTGATCGAGGGCGCTTTGCTCGGCAGCGCGATCGCGCTGGGCGGCTCCGTCGCGGCGGCGTTCATCGCGTCGCAGGTGCCGACCGCCGCCACCATGGTCGTGTACCAGGCGCTCACCGCCGAGGTCGCGGCGGTCATGCTCGCTTACGTGGTCATCGGCGTCGTCGCGATCATCGCTGGCCTGCTCGCGGGCTCGAGCCTCGCGGCCGCCCGCGCTCGCGCGGCAGGCTCGCGGCCGATCTCTCGCGTGTCCGGCTGGCTCGACGCCCACGGATGGCGCCCCTCGGAGCTCTCGCTACTGCTCCAGCGACAGACCTGGGTGCTGTGGGTGTGGCTGGGAGCGATCTTCGTGGTCCTCGCGGCGACGTTGCGCCCCCTCACCCCCGGCGGGGTCCTGCTCGGCACGGTCATCCTTGGCGTCGCGGCACTGCTGTACGCGATCCTCCGCGGCACGGAGACCACGTCGCGCGGCGCGGCTGCCGACGCCGACGGCGAGGACTCGTCGCCCGCTGCCGTCGAGGGCGCCGCGGATCGCGATCCGTCGATCGCCATCTAGCGCGACGGCGCGTCAGGACGCCAGGAGCGGAACGCAGGTCGGCGCGAGCGGCTCGACCGCGCGGGTGATGGCCGCGCCGGTGGCGCCCTCCGACTCGACGGTCGTCACCGAGAACGCCGTCTCGACGCACCACACCATGTCCCCGCCGATGACCTCGGCACCGGAGGAGCCGAGGCCGTACTCGCCTTCCCAGCGCGACGTCGCGCCCTGCGGGCCCTCTCCCATGACACGCATCCGCACGGCCTCGCCGCCGCACCGCGTCGCGAGCTGGGAACCCGGCGACCCCAGGATGAACTCATCGAGCTCCTCGTCCTGACCCTGCTCGAAGGGATTCGGGCATCGCGGGTTCCACACCAGGACTCCACCCTCGAGCGCCTCGACGCTGTCGTCACACGCGGCCGTCGACTCGACCGACAGCGAGGGGTCGGTGAGAACCACGTCGAGGCTCACGACAGTCTGCGTGTCGATCAGCGGCACCCGCCGCGTGACGACCAGGTCTCCGCGCAGCACGACCCGGCCGCACACGGCGTCGTCCGTGGCCGGCGACTCCACCGCGTGCACGGTCGTCGCCCCAGCGCGCACGGGCACCACCGTCGTCACCGCGACCGCCGCGATGACGGCGAGAGTGCCGCCCACGACCCACCAGCGCATCGTCCCCCCGATCCCTACCCCTGAGGGAACAGTAGGGCGCGACGCCCTCCCGCGCTACAGCTTCTCGAGGTTGTTGAAGCGGAGCACCAGGCGCTTGACGCCGCCGTCGCCGAAGTCGACCACGGCGACGGCGTTGCGGCCGACGCCCTCGGTGCCCACGACCTTGCCCATGCCGAACTTGTCCGACACCACGCGCTCGCCCGCCTCGAAGCCCACGTCGCCCGAGCCGCCGGGCGGCGACGGCGGCACGCGCCGCGTGCGCACCGCTCCGGCGCGCGCGTACGAGTTGCCGTCGTCGCGGTCCTGCGATCCCCCGTAGCCGCCCGACGAACCGCCGGAGCCGTAGCCCATGCCGGACCAGGACCCCGACCCGCGGCGGTCGCCGCGACCGCGCGAGCCGAGCGACGATGTCTCGGACACGGTCCACTCGACGAGCTCCGCCGGGATCTCCTCGCAGAAGCGCGAGGCGCCGAAGTACTGCGGTGCGCCCCAGCTCGCGCGCACCTGCGCACGCGTGAGGTAGAGCCGCTCGCGGGCGCGCGTCAGCCCCACGTAGGCGAGCCGCCGCTCCTCCTCCATGTCCTTAGGGAGGCCGGACTCGATGGAGCGCATGTGCGGGAAGGTGCCGTCCTCCATGCCGGTGAGGAACACCACCGGG
Source organism: Demequina sp. NBRC 110056 (assembly GCF_002090155.1). Classification (GTDB taxonomy): domain Bacteria; phylum Actinomycetota; class Actinomycetes; order Actinomycetales; family Demequinaceae; genus Demequina. The sequence goes on from NZ_BBRM01000004.1 coordinate 141,291, forward strand.
AACTCCAGCCCCTTGGCGGTGTGCAGCGTCATGAGCGTCACGACTCCTCCCGACCCGTCCGCGTCCGGAAGCTGGTCCGCGTCGGCGACGAGCGCGACCTTCTCGAGGAAGTCCGCGAGGGTCCCGTCGGGGTTCTCCTCGGAGAACTCGCGCCCCACGGCGACGAGCTCCATGATGTTCTCGACGCGAGAAGCGTCCTGCGGGTCGTCGGACGAGCGGTACGCGGCGAGCATCCCGGAGCGGTCCGCGATCGCGTCGAGCACCCCTGCCGGACCGTTGTCGGCAGCGAGGGACCTCAAGTCGTCCATGAGCGAGACGAACTGCTCGATCGCCCGGACCGCGCGTGCCTGCAGACCCGCGTCGGCCGCGAACCGCAGCGCACCTCCGAAGCTGACGGGCGCATCGGCCGTGGTGCGCTCCCGACGCACCCGGTCGATCGCCTCGACCGAGGTGTCCCCGATGGCGCGCTTGGGCGTGTTGACGATGCGTCGCGTCGCGACGTCGTCGGCCTCGTTCACGACAGCCGCCAGGTAGGCGAGCATGTCCTTGATCTCCTTGCGCTCGTAGAAGCGCGTGCCGCCCACGACCTTGTACGGGATGTCCGCGCGCATGAAGCGCTCCTCGATCACGCGCGACTGCGCGTTGGCGCGGTACATGATGGCGACGTCGGCCGGAGCGACCTCGTCCTCGCGCATGAGGCGCGCGATCTCGTCCGCAACGAACTTCGCCTCCTCCTGCTCCGTCTCGCCGGCGTAGCCGCGGATCTTCTCCCCCGCGCCCGAGTCGGTCCAGAGGTTCTTGGGCAGGCGGCCGTCGTTGTTGGAGATCACGGCGTTCGCGGCGGACAGGATGTTCTGCGTCGAGCGGTAGTTCTGCTCCAGCCGCACCGTGTGCGCTCGGGGATAGTCCTTCTCGAACTCCAGGATGTTGCGGATCGTCGCGCCGCGGAACGCGTAGATCGACTGGTCCGAGTCGCCGACCACGGTCAGCTCGCCGGGAGGCAGGGACGCATCGTCGGCGGGGCCCACCAACTCGCGCACGAGGACGTACTGCGCGTGGTTGGTGTCCTGGTACTCGTCGACCAGGATGTGGCGGAAGCGCTCCCGGTACGTGCGCGCGATGGCGGGGTTGTCCTGCAGCAGACGCACGGTCTTGACGATGATGTCGTCGAAGTCGACGGCGTTGGCCGCCTCGAGTCGGCGCTGGTACTCGCCGTACGCGCGGCCTGCGGCGTGCTCGATCGAGAAGCGCGACGCCATCTCGGTCGCCGCGAGCGCAGCCGCGGGGTCGATGAGCTCGTCCTTGAACGTCCCGATGCGGTTCAGCAGCGCCTTCGCGGTGAACTTCTTGGGGTCGATGTCCAGCTCCTTCATGACCAGCTTCATGAGGTTCTGGGAGTCGGACGAGTCGTAGATCGAGAACGAGGACTTGAGCCCGGCCGCCTCGTGGTCGGCGCGCAGGATGCGCACGCACGCGGAGTGGAAGGTCGCCACCCACATGCGCCGCGCCTCGGGTCCGACGAGCTGCTCGACGCGCTCGCGCATCTCGCCCGCAGCCTTGTTGGTGAAGGTGATCGCGAGGATCTCGTGGGGCCGCGCGCGGCCCGACTCCAGGAGGTGGGCGATGCGGTGGGTCAGGACGCGGGTCTTGCCCGATCCGGCGCCCGCGATGATGAGCAGCGCCTCACCCTCGTGCAGCACGGCCTCCGCCTGGGAGGGGTTCAACCCCTCCACAAGCGGCGAGTGGGGGGAATCGTCGATATCGAACAGCGCATCCATGACCCGACGAGTCTAGGCGGTGACGCCGACACGCGGGGACCCCTCCACAGGGCTGTCAGGAGGCCTTGGCGGCGACCGTCCCGTAGCGCTCGAGCGCCGCGAGCGCGGCGTCGGCGGCAGCGCGCACGTCCGCGTCCTCGTCGTACTTCGACAGGCCGAGCAGCATGCGCCACACCTCGCGATCGGCCGGCGCCTGGCGAGCGGTCGCGAGGATCGCGAAGCAGCGCGCCACCGTCGCTCGCACCTGCGGGCGTCCGTCGCGGGCGAGCGCCTTCAGCTGGGGGATCATCCGCACCAGATCGCCGATGCGCTCGTTGCGGGCGGCCGACCGCGCGGCGGCGTCGGGCGTCACCGCGTGCGCGGGTCCGATCCGCGGTGCGGGCTGGCCCGCCTGGTGGTGTCCCACCCAGAACGCGAGCGCGCGCAGGCGCGCGTCCTCGTCGTGGCGCGTCGCCGCGCCTGCCATCGTGCTCATGTGATTCGGGCGCGCCCATGGCGCCCGCTCCTGAGGCACCAAAATACCCCAAATGCCCCGCGCCGCAAGGGGCGATCAGGACGCGATGCGCGGGACCTCCGAGCGCCCAGCGAAGGCGGGCAGCACGCGTCGCTGGACGCCGGTCAGGACCTCGGCCGCGACCTGCGTCGGGTCCGCGCCCGCATGCACGGACCACCGCAGGTCGGGTGTGCCCAGGAGCTCGCGCAGGCGGGCTCGGACCCCGCCGACGGAGGCGACATCGCGCGGGACGTAGACGGTGGGGTCCGGCGTCTCCGGCAGCCCCGCCTCGAGTCCCCGCCACTGCGCCCACGCCTCCCGTGGCACGGCGAGGACGTGCACGTCGAAGCGGAGCGCTCCCACCGTCCCCCACGCGAGCGGCGCGAACCCCAGACCGAGGTGCCAGACCTCGCTCGGCCACCGGAACGCATCGGCCTCCCGCACGAACCCCCACGACTCGAGCATCGGCGCCACCTGCACGTCGAGCATCGCTCGGTAGACCCGCCGAGCCGAGGGCTCGGTCGCGATCTCAGGGAGCTCCGCTCGCAGCCGACGGGACCGGCCGCGCTCCACGAAAGGCACGCTCATACCTCCTGTTCTACACAGAAGGGACGCGCTCGTCCTGTCGAGCCGGCCGCGTTCACCCTGCGTTCAGGCTCGGCCTCACGCGCCGTCGGGCCGGAAGGAGCGCCGATGCGCGAGCCGGGTCGTGGACCTCCGCGTCAGACGATGCGGCGCTGGGCGGCCCAGTGGGCGAGCTCGTGGCGGTTGGTGAGCTGCAGCTTGTGGAGCACCTTGCCCACGTGCGTCTCGACGGTCTTGATGGAGATGAACAGCTTCTCTCCCACCTCGCGGTAGGTGTAGCCGCGGGCGATGAGGCGCATGACCTCCTGCTCGCGCGCGGTGAGCTTGTCGAGGTCCTCGTCGGCCGCGGCGACCTCGCCGCCCGCGGCGCCGAACGCGTCGAGCACGAAGCCCGCGAGCCGGGGCGAGAACACGGCGTCCCCGGACGCGACCCTGCGCACCGCATCCGACAGCTCAAGACCCGAGATCGACTTGGTCACGTAGCCGCGCGCACCCGCGCGGATCACCGAGACCACGTCCTCGGCGGCATCGGAGACCGAGAGCGCGAGCACCCGCGTGCCGTCGACGCGCCCCTGGAGCTCGGCGAGCACGTCGAGCGCCCCGCCGCCCTCGCCGCCCGGCAGGTGGACGTCGAGGATGACCACCTGGGGCCGTGTCGCGAGCACCTCCGCGACCGCGGACTCGACGTCGCGCGCCTCCCCGAGCACCTCGATGTCGTCGTCGAGGGACTCGCGGACCCCCACCCTGATCACGTCATGGTCGTCGACGATCACCACTGTCACGCTCATCGCGAGCCTCCTGTCGGCATGTGGATGGACACCTCGGTGCGCGCCCCGGGCGCGCTGCGGATCTCGGCGCTGCCGCCGTGGCGCTCCACGCGCCCCATGATCGACTGGCGGATGCCGAGGCGATCCTCAGGCACCGCGTCGGGATCGAATCCGGGGCCCGAGTCGCGCACGAACACCTCGTACTCTCCGGCGGCGAGCTCGGCGTAGACGCTGACGGGGGCCTCGCCGTGGCGGGCGGCGTTCGCGACCGCCTCGCGCGACGCCTGCACCGCCGCCCATAGCCGCTCCGTCGTCGGCGCGTCGCCCACGCACACCACCTCGATCGCGACGCCGTGTGCGTCCTCGACCTCCGCGACGGCATCCTGGAGCGCCTGCGCCACCGACTCCTCGACGCTCGGACGGTCCTGGTAGAGGTACGAGCGCAGGTCGCGCTCCTGCGCGCGGGCGAGGCGCGCGACCGCGTCGGGGTCGTTCGCCCGCGCCCGGATGAGGGTCAGCGTCTGCAGCACCGAGTCGTGCAGGTGCGCGGCGATCTCGGCGCGCTCGTGCTCGCGCACCCGCTCCTCCCGCTCGATGCCGACCTGGCGGATCAGCCGCATCCACCACGGCGCGAGCAGCAGCGCCGCTCCGACGGCGACCACCAGCGGCGTGACGATGGCCCGCACCACCAGCGCATCGGTGTACTCCCAGGCGGCGAACCACCACAGGGCGCCGATGCCGAGCGCGAGCCCGACGAGCAGGCGCACCCAGGCGTCGCGGCGGAACAGCCCCGCGACGTCGAGGCGTCGCGCGTCCTGGCCGAACGCGCCGTCGAGCGGGCTCCAGACCAGCCCGAGACCCGCGAGGTAGATCACGAGGGGGATGGCCCACGGCGCCAGCTGGTCCGTGCCCCAGCGGTCGACGGCGAGCACGCCGGCGACCACGAGGAGCGCTCCCCCGGCGAGGACCCTCCACACCATGGGCACGCCGGAGCGACGCGCGAGCGGGCGCGCCAGCGGTCCCCGTGCCTGAGCGGTCATGGAGTCATCGTCACACAGCGCCACCCGCTCCCACGCGCGCATCGGCCGATATCAGGGGCGCCCGCGCGGGAAGTTCAGGGGGCGTATCAGGGGGATACCTCATAGCGGCTGCGCCGCGGTGGCGCCGAGACTGGAGGCATCACCTGGCCCGGCCGACTCCTCGGCGCAGGGCGCGACGACTGACAGGGAGAGCCATGAGCGACACACCGCAGCCTCAGAAGGAGGCCGCGTTCTTCACCTCGATCCGCGAGTGGGGGCTGATGCGCGGGGACAACGGCGTCGTCGGCGGCGTCGTCGAGGGGCTCGGGGAGCGCGTGGGCATGGCCCGGGTGCCGGCACGCCTCATCACCGTGCTCGCGTGGCTGCTCCTGCCGGGCCTCGTCATGCTCGGCTACGCGGCCGCCTGGGGCCTGCTGCCGGATCGCAAGGGCAACATCATCGTCCAGAACTTCGGCCGTGGCGTCACGAATGTGGGCGCGCTGCTGGGCATCGCGGTCCTGACCCTGTTCGGGCTCGGGGGCCTCAACGGCGGCCCGATCTTCAACCTGTTCGGCTGGGACGGCGACCCGTTCCCGTGGGACAACCTCGGCCAGGTCTCCAACCCGTTCGAGCTGCTCGCGAGGATCCTGTCGATCGCCATTCCACTCGCCGTCGTCGCAGGCATCGGCGTGCTGATCTTCGTGCTGGTCCGGCGCTCGCGCGGCAACCGTCCGCCGGGGTCGGGCGGCCCCTACGCGCCCGCCGCACCGGCTCCCGCGGCGCCGGTGGGCGACACGGACGCCTCCCCGTCATCCGAGGCGGCCGATGCACCCGCCGCGTCGGGCGACGACGTCACCACCGCTCCAGACGACGAGGCCGACGCCGTCGAGGGCGACCGCACCGCCGCGCCCACCGCCGCGCTGTCCGCGGGCGGGGCCACGGCCGCTGCCGTGGCCCCCTCGACCGCGGAGGTGCCCGCTGGCGGCGCGCCGCAGCCGTGGGAGCCCGCGCTGCTCCCCGGCGACCCGCGCGCCGGAGCCGCGCCCTCGAAGGGCGCCTCCGCCGGCCTGGCGACCGCATCGGCGCTCGGCGCGACCTCCACCTCAGCCCACCAGGGCACGGCGTGGCAGGGCTCGGGTCGGACCGACGCTCCGGCCTCGGGCTCGGTGTACGACCCCGCGCTCGGTGGCCCTGCTCCGTCCACGTGGAGTGCGGGCCCACCCACGCCGCCGCCTGCGCCTCCCGCGCCGCGGCGCCCGGCGCGCACCCCCGGCCCGGGCAAGGGCGCGTGGCTCGCGTTCCTCGGCGTCATCCTGCTGGCGGGCGCCGTGGTGTTCAGCATCGAGCGTGCCGGGCAGCTCGCCGTGAGCCCCATCCTTGCGTGGGGCGCCGGCGTCACGATCGGGCTCGGTGCGATCCTGCTCATCGTCGCGCTGTCAGGGCGCCGCCTGGGCTTCCTCGGGTTCCTGTCCGTCGTCGCGGTCCTGCTCAGCGTGATCCTCGCGGGCAACGCCTCCGAGATCCGCGAGAACTACGACGGCGCGTGGGGCTGGTGGGACGACCAGCCGAGCTGGGAGCCAGTCGAAGCCGAGGAGGCGGAGCCCGAGCCCGAGACCACCCCCATCGACCTGACCGACGAGCTCGACGGCCAGTACGGGTCGATCTACGCCGCGGGCGCGTGCACCACTCCCGTGCTCATGGAGTCGTGGGAGGACGTCTCCCTGTGGGGCGACGACACGGCGACCATGCGCCTCGACGCCGTGACCGCCGACACCGACATCGAGCTGTCCGCCACGTACACCCGCGTGGCCTTCCCCGCGGGCACCGGCCTGGAGATCCAGGGATCCGGCGAGACCACCATCGTGTGGGAGGACCGCGACGTGCGGTGCTACGACTGGAGCGAGATGGTCGAGGACGAGTGGGGCGAGCCCACCGGGGCCGAGGCCACCACCGTGCTGCGAGCGTCCAACGCGGACGAGCCCGTGCTGACCCTGACGAGCCGCGACGGCGCCGTCATCTACCTCGAGGAGGTCGTCCAGTGACCACCGCCGCCCCCCGCCGCCGAGCCGGCCAACGTCTCTCAGCCGCCCTCTGGGCGCTGCTCGTGATCGGCGCCGGCGCCTTGTCGATCGTCGCCTACTCCGGTGCCGAGATCGACCTCGAGCTCGCCGCCATCATCCTGCTCGCCGCCGTCGGCGGATGGATGCTGCTGTCCGCCGCGCTGTCGGGACTGGGACGCAAGCGAGAGATCGCCGCGGCCACCGCACCCACCGTCGAGGAGACCACCGAGGCCAGCGTGGAGGCCGCGGTGGCGACGGCGATCGCGGATGCCGACGCTGCAGTGACCGACGCCGCCGAGGAGGTCCGCCGCAGCGTCGCCGAGGTCGCCGAGCCGTTCACGCGCTCGGCCGATCATGCCGATGACGCGACGGGGGACGGGGCTGCTCCCGATGCGCCGAGCGCGCCGGAGCCCGTCGAGGACAGCGATGTCGCCCCGAGCGACGCAGACGCGGAGACCGAGGACGTTGGAGCCGACGGCGACGTCGACGCTGGCAAGGCCGATGACGAGGGCCGTTCCCGCTGACTCGTCGCGCCGTGGGGGAACGCCCTCCGCGGCGCCGGCGTTCACGATGAGGACCGACGGACCCGACCGATGGAGCTCGCCATGACCTCGTCACGCTGGACCGCTCCCCTCCTCGCTGCCCTGCTGCTCGCCGGATGCACCGGGGACGCAGACGGCGACCAGCCGGCGACGTCGGAGGGGACCATGGCACCGGCGACCACCGAGTCCGAGAGCACCGGTAGCGGCGCGTCGATCGACGTGGACTCGGGCGGAGACCCGACCGCCGACGCGCAGGATGCTGGCGGAGCGGCGTCGCTCGGCACGGCCGCCGCCACGGTGACCGTCGTGCTTCCCGATGGCTGGCAGTACGAGGGCACCTACGGCGACGGCACGGTCCCGTATGCCGTGCTCGTCGACGCCTCGCAGCCCTTCGACCTGTCCGAACCCGGCTCGGAGGCATACCGCGACTCGGTATGGGTGCAGGTCGAGACGTATCGCATCGGCGCGGAGTCCCCCTGGGGCACCATGCCCGAGGACCCCGCCGAACTCGCGGCGACGGCCGCCGAGCGTCGGGACGGCGATGCGACCGTCGTGGACGGACGCGGTGTCGCCCTCGTGCACCTGGTCGCCGAGGACGACGACGGCCGTCGTGTAGATGAGCTGTTCGCGCGCCACGGCGACCTGTGGATCCTGGCGCGGCCGTCGAACGTCGACGTCGAGGGCTACGTCGACGGCGAGGACGTGCCGATCCTCGTCGCGTTGCTCGACGAGTCGGAGATCGCGTAGCGACGCTCAGGCACCATCGGCGTGGGGAGACGCTGCTCGACGAGAGCCGCCGAGGCTAGGGGCGCTCGAAGGTGCTCGGCACGGGAAACATGCTCTCGAGGAACGCGGGCAGGGCTGCGTCGAGGTGCGCCGCCTGCTCGCTCGAGGCGTTCGTCTCGTTGAGACAGAACACATCGAGGTCCCGGCGATGCCGGAGGCGAGCGAGCTGCAGGTCGACGTCCTCGCGCGCAAGGTCGATGTAGCCGTACCGGATCTCGCCCTCGTGCGCCCGCCCGGACGCGTAGGCCCAGTAGTGATGCAGCGCGGAGGCGATCGAGATGTCGTGGGGATGTCGAAGCGCGGAGCGCTGCGTCTGCTCGAACAGCTCCGGGATCTCCGCCTCCATCTCCTCCAAGACGTCCTTGCGCTGGGGATGCGGCGTGTGCTTGAACTTCTGCGTCACGGCGAGTCGGAAGCGATCGAGGACCAGTTGGCGGTTGTTCTTCGCCGCTGAGAGGACGGGCAGGTCCCGCGGCGTCGGAGGCGCGACATCGAGCACCGCCTTCGACCGGAAGAACTTGGTGACGCCCCCCGGTCCAAAGAACACCCTCGGTGACACGGGCCGCGCGAACATGATGTCGTCGTTGAGGTAGAGGTAGCGGTCGCTGAGACCCGGCACGTGGTGCAGCTGCGACTCGATCGCATGGGAGTTAAAGACCGGCAGCACGGTGGGATCCGAGAAGATCTCGCTATGGTCGACCACCGTGATGCGCGGGTGATCCTCGACGAGCCACGCTGGTCGCTGTCGGTCGGTCACCAGGTAGATGTGGCGCACCCATGGCGCGTACATCTCGAGCGACCTGAGCGAGTAGCGCAGCTCGTCGCGGCTGGCGTAGCGCGACGGAACGTCGGCGGCCTCGCTGTACTCCTGTGCCGCCACGTCTCCGGTGCGCCGCGCCTTCCGCGCGAGCCACGCCGGATCGCTGCCGTCCACCCACGTGTAGACCACGTCGATCGGATCGATGACCGCGCCGATGAGAGGCGGCCAATCCGGATCGAACTCACCGTCGCCTGACCACGTCGCCCATTCTTGAGGTTCGAAGTAGGCGATCGGCGTCGTCGGGTGCTGCGGGTGGCGATGGAGCGTGCCGGGCTGGAACTCATCTCCATCCGCTCTCAGCACCCCTGCGTCCAACCGGGTGAACACCAGGACTGTCACCGTCTCCGCCCTGGTGGTCAGCCTGCGATCGGGACCGTCCACGTTGCGGTACACGCGCGCCGACAGCAGGCCCCCTTCACGATTGCCGGCGACCGCTACATCGGATCGCACGAGCTTCGCCTCTCGCGTGCGCACGACCCAGCCCTCATCGGCCGGCAGCGCCTCGAGCACTCCCCTCACCGTGTCGCCATCCCTCTCGCTGACGACGAGGATCGGCCGGAAGCTGTCCAACTCGGGCATGACGAGGTGGCGGACATGAGCGTCGTCCAGGGCGGCCCTCACCTGAGCGAGGTTCTCGCGGACCACATCACCCGAGGAGTATCCACGACGCGCGGGCACCGACGGCGACTTCGACTCGCGCGCGCGCAGGCGCTCCCACTTCCAGTCGAGATAGCGCGCGAGCTGATCGACCGTCATGTGCTCCGCCACGCGCCGTCGCGCTCGGATCAGTCGCTTGTCCACCCGCACGCCTTCGTTCGGTCCTACCTCGGCATGCTACCCACGCCGGGTGCATCGCAGCCGTTCGACACAGGCGAGCGACGCTTAGGCACCAGCGCCTGACACGCGGACGTCAGAAGCGACGCTCAGCCACCATCAGGACGCTAAGGCGAAGGAAACGCGGAGCGGGGTGCGCGCCGTGGCACCTCCTGCGTCACTCCCACTCGATGGTGCCCGGGGGCTTGGACGTCACGTCCACGACCACTCGGTTGACCTCCGCGACCTCGTTGGTGATGCGGTTCGAGATGTGCGCGAGGACGTCGTACGGCAGGCGCGACCAGTCGGCGGTCATGGCGTCCTCGGAGGACACCGGGCGCAGCACGATGGGGTGGCCGTAGGTGCGGCCGTCGCCCTGGACGCCCACCGAGCGCACGTCGGCGAGAAGCACCACAGGGCACTGCCAGATCTCCTGGTCCAGGCCCGCCTTGGTGAGCTCCTCGCGCGCGATCGCGTCGGCGCGGCGCAGGATCTCGAGCCGCTTCCACGTCACCTCGCCGATGATGCGGATGCCGAGACCCGGTCCAGGGAACGGCTGGCGTCCCACGATCTCCTCGGGGATGCCCAGCTCGCGGCCCACGGCGCGAACCTCGTCCTTGAACAGCGTGCGCAGCGGCTCGACGAGCGAGAACTGCAGGTCGTCGGGCAGCCCGCCCACGTTGTGGTGGCTCTTGATGTTCGCCGCGCCCTCGCCGCCGCCGGACTCGACGACGTCGGGGTACAGCGTGCCCTGCACGAGGAACTCGACCTCCTCGCCGTGGGCCCCAGCCTCCTCGACCACCTGGCGCGCCGAGTCCTCGAAGACGCGGATGAACTCGCGGCCGATGATCTTGCGCTTGGTCTCGGGGTCGGACACCCCGGCGAGGGCCGTGAGGAAGCGCTCCTTCTCGTCGCGGATGATGAGGCGCACCCCGGTCGAGGCCACGAAGTCCTTCTCGATCTGCTCGACCTCGCCCGCGCGCATCAGCCCGTGGTCGACGTGGATGCAGGTGAGCTGGTCCCCGACGGCCTTCTGGACGATCGCCGCGGCGACCGCCGAGTCGACGCCGCCCGACAGCGCGCAGATCACGCGCTTGGAGCCCACCTGCGCACGAATCCGCTCGACCTGCTCCTCGATGACGTTCTCGCTGGTCCAGTCGGGCTGCAGGCCGGCCACGTTGTACAGGAAGTTCTCGATCGCGGCCTGGCCCAGCGGCGAGTGCTTGACCTCGGGGTGCCACTGCACGCCGCACATCCGCCGCTCGAGGTCCTCGAACGCCGCGACGGGCGCGCCCTCCGTGGTCGCGAGCACGTCGAAGCCGGGCGGCGCGGCGTGCACGGCGTCGCCGTGGCTCATCCACACCTCCTGCACGGCGGGGCTGCCCGCGAGGGCGGTGCCGGCATCGGCGACCGTCGCCTGGGTGCGGCCGTACTCGCGCAGGCCGGTCTGCGCGACCGTCCCGCCGAGCGCCTGCGCCATTGCCTGGAACCCGTAGCAGATGCCCATGACCGGCACGCCGGCGTCGAACAGCGCCGGGTCGATCGTGGGGGCTCCATCGGCATAGACGGAGCAGGGCCCACCGGACAGGATCACGGCCGCCGGATCCTTCGCCAGCATGTCGGCGGCGCTCATCGAGTGCGGCACGATCTCGGAGTAGACGCTAGCCTCGCGCACGCGGCGGGCGATGAGCTGCGCGTACTGCGCGCCACAGTCGACGACGAGCACGGGGCGGTGCAGGGTCGGGGTCGATGCCTGGGTCACGATGCCTCCTGGCCGGCGCGCACCTCGCGCGTCACGCGGTGCTCGATGAAGAACGACAGCAGCGGCACGATGCCGCCGAGGAACATGGTCGCGAGGCGGCCGTAGCCCCAGCGCGCCTGGAGCCACAGCTGCAGGACCGTCACGACGTAGACGATGTAGACGAATCCGTGGACCTGCGCGAGGATCCCGAGCCACAGCTCGATCGTCTCGGTCGCCTCGAACACGCCGACGTACCGCAGCATGCCGACGAACACGAGGATCAGCAGCGTGCCCGTGATGATCGCCATCACGCGATACCGCAGCAGCGCTCCCGCGGTGACGGCCGATGCGCGAGTCGGCGACGTCTGGCTCGCTGAGGTCGCGCTCGGGTCGGGTGCGGTCTCGGGTTCCGTCACGGGGATCCTCCGGGCTGGGCGTCTGCGGTCGAGGCGGCGTCACGCGGCTCCTCAGGCGAAGCCTGCGGCCGTGCGCGTCCATTGTCCCGTATCCATCGGCCCCCCACGAACACGAAGAACGCGCCGAACAGCCACCACTCGAGCGCGTAGGTCAGCGACCGGAAGTCCAGCGAGCGCTCGGGCTCCGGCTCGGGAAGCGCCCGCAGCCCCGGGCCCGGCTCGTCGGCGGTCAGCAGCGCCGAGTACAGCGGGCTGTCCCAGTGCTGCGCGAGCACCGCGGGCGACAGGCGGTCGGCCCAGAAGGCGCCGTCGGGCGGTGACTGGTCCGGACTCGAGGCAGGCGCGGCGCCCTCGGCCGAGCGCACGAGCCCATCGATCCGCGTCGTCGCCGGCACCGCCGTGTCGAAGTCCGCCACGTCCGCGGGCGGAAGCCACCCGACCACCACGGGGAGCGTCGCGTCCGCGCCCGTGCCCGTCGCGTCGGCGCTCACCGTGAAGGCGCGGACGACCATGACCGCCTCCTCGCCGTCGACCTCGCGGAACGGCACGAGCGCGACCTCCGCGTCGGCCCACCCTCCGTCCGCCCACACCGCTCGGCCGATGGCCGTGTCCGCGTTCGACGCCGGCGCCACGACCTCGGCGATCGCCACCGCGGGGTCGGGCTGTCGCACCTCGCCCTGCTCCGAGGCCCTGTTCCACTGCCACAGTCCCAGCGCGCCGCACACCACGAGGGCCGCGAGCCCCAGCGCGACGGCGGGGATGACGTGACCCCAGCGGATGGGGCCGCGAGCGTCGGAGCCCGTCGCGTCAGCCCCTGCTTCGCCCTGCGCGGGGCTCATCGAGCGGAGCGGGTGGCGGGGCTGGGCTGCGAGGGCTCGCTGGTCGCGCTGCGCCGGGTGCACACCCGGTCGCGGCCGCGGTCCTTCGCCTCGTACAGGGCCTCGTCGGCGCGCAGGATGGCGTGGTGCGGCGTACCGGAGCCGTCGCCGTCCGTGAGCCCGATCGACACGGTGATGGCGTGCTCGTGGTCGCCGCAGGCCACCGGCGACGATCCCACGCGCGAGCGGACGCGCTCCATCATGATGCTCGAGTCCCCGAGCGACGCACCGGGCAGGACGAAGATGAACTCCTCACCACCCCAGCGTCCCACGGAATCGCTGACCCGCAGCGCGCCCCTGAGTCGCGCGCCGATGGCCGCGAGGACGGTGTCGCCGCAGCCGTGGCCGTACTCGTCGTTGATGAGCTTGAACCGGTCGAGGTCGGCGATCGCGAGGCAGAACGGCTCGTGCGCGGGGCCGCTCAGGACCTCGAGGCGCTCCATGACCGGACGTCGCGTCGCGAGGCCCGTGAGCGCATCGGTGTTCGCCAGGTACTCGGCGCGCGCCGCGCTCTCCGCCGCCTCCGACCGTGCCTGCTCGGCACGGAAGTGGCTGTACGCGGCGAGGATGAAGAGGGTGCTCGCCGCGAGCAGAGCGTTGACGGAGAACATCGTGGTGAGGACGACGTCAGGCATCTCGACGACTGCGGACGACGCCGGAAGCTGCAGCTGCGCGTAGAGGAAGCCCGCGAGGGCGAGCGCCGCGTAGACCCACCGCAGTGCGCGCTGCCGCTCGGTGAGCATGAGGAACACGAGCTGTCCGGCCAGCAGCAGGTACAGGTGCAGGCCCGCCTCCCACCCGACCCACAGGGTGACGTGCAGGAGCTGCGCGATGGCCGCGGTGAGCATCGCGAGCGCCGCGATGAGCTGGCGCCCCAGTCGCGCGAGGAGGACGATCACGACGTACGCGATCGAGAAGCCGGTGTTGACCGCGACCAGAGTCCCGAAGGCGGCGAGGTCGTAGGTCATGAAGAACGCCGTGTACGACAGCGTGACGACGAGCGCGAAGATCGCCACCGCGTGGGTGGTCGACACCGCTCGCCCCGCTGCTCCCCCGAGCCGGCCGACCCGGCGGTCGAGCATGCGGTCGACGACGTCGCTCAACTGGTGCGCCCGCGCGCGCTCCCCCTGGTCCACCCGGGATCTCCCTCCGCTCGGCCCCCGCGCGCGACTCGTGACGCGCGCGGCCCCCGGCCGAATCCCCAGCCTACTCAGCGTTCCCCCGCGCCGGTAGGGAGGGGCCGCACGACGCCCTCGGGAGGGGAAGCGGCACGCACCGCGGGACCCAGCCCGCGCATCGGCGCTACGGGACGGGGTCGCCCATCGAGGCGCCCACGACGAGGTTGCGCCCCGACGCCTTGGCCTCGTACAGCTTGGAGTCCGCCAGACGCAGCACCTCGTCCTTGCTCGTGTGGCGCGGGGCGTGGGCGACGCCGACGGACATCGTCACGGCGTCGAGAACCCCGTCGTGCCCGAACTCCCGCTCGAGCGCCTCGCGTGCGGCGTCCATGCATTCCACGCCGCGCTCGAGGGTCATGCCGGGCAGGACCACCAGGAACTCCTCGCCGCCCCAGCGCGCCACCGACCCGCGATCCTGGACGGCATCGACGAGCGTCCGCGCGACGTGCGAGAGCACCACGTCGCCCGCGCCGTGGCCGAGCCGGTCGTTGATGCGCTTGAACCGGTCGAGGTCCGCGAGCGCCACGCAGTACTCGCCCTCGCGAGCCGTCTGCGACAGGACTGGCGCGATGCCTCGCCGGTTGTAGACCTCGGTCAGCGAGTCCGTGCGCGCGGCGACCTCGGCCTCCGCGAGAAGGCGCTCGTTGCGCCGGCGTTCCCGCACGAAGAAGTAGTTGTTGAACCATGCGAGCACGGACACGATCAGCACCACCACCGCGACGTTGGCGACGGCGAACGCTCGCAGGTGGCCGGCGCTCAGCTCGACGCTGGCCTGCTCGAAGGCCGAACCTCCGTAGGTCCACATGAGCGCAGCGGTGGCAAGGGTCGTCATCCCTACCGCGGCAGGCCACTCGCGCGGCGTGAAGAACACGAACGCGAGCGCCCCCACGGTGAGCAGCGGGAGCTGGAAGCCGGCGTCGACGGAGAACACCGAGGCGAGGTAGGTGAACTGCGCGATCGGCACCAGCAGACCTGCCGTCGCGGCGCTCAGGAACAGCTGACGTCGGTTGAGGTCGATGCAGATGACCCACACGCAGATCATCGCGAGATGGGTGAGCCCGGGCGCGAGGGTGGCGGGCGGCGCCGCGAGCGCGATCGCGAACACCCACGGTAGCGACACCACGCTGGACAGGAGGAAGAAGCGGTTCGCGCCCATGACCGAACGCGCCCGCATGCGGTTGAGAGGCGTGACGCCGGCATTCACCACGCCCGTGACGGCGCGCGACACCGGCCCGCGGGCACGGGGAGTCGTCATGGCGCCGCCTCGGGTTCGCTCCTGAACGCGCCAGGGCCCGCGTCGAGACTGCGTTCCCCCTGGTACGCCTCCCTCTCGTGGGGAGTCACCCGAGTCTAGGCGAGGGGTCCGACGCCAGGGAATGAAGTGTGGCGCGCTGCACAGTCGCGCCACGCTGGCAGACCGCACCCACGACCGTGCGGGACCTCCGTCGCAGGCGTGCGCACGCGCCGCGTGGAAGGATGGTCGCCGTGGCACGGAGCATCTACATCGCGTCGGCTGAGGGCGACAGTGGCAAGTCCACGGTCGCGCTCGGGATCACCAACCTCCTCGCTCGCACCGTCGGGCGCGTGGGGGTGTTCCGACCCGTCGCGCGCGTCGCGGACGGCTCGGACTACGTGCTCGACCTGCTCATCGGGCACGACGCGGTCGACCTCACGTACGAGGAGGCCGTCGGCGTCACCTACGAGGACGTCCACGACGACCCCGAGCGCGCGCTCGCCACGATCCTGTCGCGCTACCACGCCGTCGCCGCGAAGTCCGATGCCGTCGTCATCGTCGGCACGGACTACACCGACATCTCCGGTGCGGCGGAGTTCGAGTTCAACGCCCGGATCGCGGCCAACCTCGGCGCCCCGGTGGCGCTCGTCGTGCACGGACGCGACCGCACCCCCGAGGACATCGCCCGCGTCGTCGAGCAGAGTCGCGCGGAGCTCGAGGAGAGCCACGCCCGCGTGGCCGCGGTCTTCGCGAACCGCTGCGATCCGGAGCAGCTCGACGCCGTGCGAGACGTGCTTCCCGCGGGCATCGGCATGGGGGCGCTGCCGGAGGACCCCGTCCTCGTCGCGCCGCTCCTGTCCGCGCTCGTCACCGCGGTCGACGGCACCCTGCTGTCGGGTGACGAATCGCTGCTGTCGCGCGAGGTGCGCGCCGTGCTCATCGGCGCGATGACGCCCGAGCACCTTCTCGAGCACCTCGTCGAGGGCGCCGTGGTGATCACGCCCGGGGATCGCTCGGACGCGGTGATGACGCTCCTCGCAGCCCACGCCGCCGAGGGCTTCCCGTCGCTCGCCGGCATCATCCTCAACGGCGGCTTCGCGACCCCCGACCCCGTCTCCCGGCTCGTCTCGGGCCTCGGCTCGTCGCTGCCGATCATCGCGACGCCGCACGGCACCTACGGCACCGCACGGCGCGCCTGGGGCGCCCGCGGACGGCTGTCGCGCGAGTCGCAGCTCAAGGTCGACCTCGCGCTGTCGATGTTCGACCGACACGTCGACACCGACGCGCTCACCGAGCTCCTCGACCTCGCGAGGACCGACGTCATCACGCCGCTCATGTTCGAGTACGACCTCATCGACCGTGCGCGCGTCAAGCGCCAGCGGATCGTGCTTCCCGAAGGCGAGGACGACCGCATCCTCCGCGCGGCCTCGACGCTGTTGACGCGCGACGTGTGCGACCTCACGATCCTCGGCAACGAGACGACCATCCGCAGTCGCGCGGCCGAGCTCGGCCTCGAGATCGACGCCGCCGCGATCGTGTCCCCTCACGACCCGGAGCTGGTCGAGCGCTTCGCTGGCGAGTACTACGAGCTGCGCAAGCACAAGGGCGCGACCCTCGACGCTGCGCGCGACCGCGTCCAGGACGTCAGCTACTTCGGCACGATGATGGTGCAGCTCGGTCTCGCGGACGGCATGGTCTCCGGCGCCGCGCACACCACGGCGCACACCATCTCGCCGTCGTTCCAAGTCATCAAGACCGTGCCCGGCACGTCGATCGTGTCGTCGGTGTTCTTCATGTGCCTCGCGGACCGTGTGCTCGTGTACGGCGACTGCGCCGTCAACCCGGACCCGACCGCCGAGCAGCTCGCGGACATCGCCATCTCCTCGGCGGAGACCGCGCTGCAGTTCCACATCGAGCCCCGCGTCGCCATGCTGTCCTACTCGACCGGAGAGTCGGGATCCGGGTCGGACGTCGACAAGGTGCGCGAGGCCACCCGACTGGTGCGCGAGCGGCGGCCCGACCTGCTCGTCGACGGACCGATGCAGTACGACGCCGCCGTCGAGCCGTCCGTGGCGCGCTCGAAGGCCCCCGACTCCCCCGTCGCGGGGCAGGCGACCGTGCTCGTCTTCCCCGACCTCAACACGGGCAACAACACCTACAAGGCCGTGCAGCGCTCCGCCGGCGCGGTCGCCGTCGGCCCCGTGCTGCAGGGACTGCGCAAGCCCGTCAACGACCTGTCGCGCGGAGCGCTCGTCCAGGACATCGTCAACACCGTCGCCATCACGGCCATCCAGGCACAGGGCCAGGACTCGCCGGCCGAGGCGACGCAGGAGGGATAGCCCGTGACCGTCAACTACGCAGGACTCGCCCTGGTGCTCAACTGCGGCTCGAGCTCCGTGAAGTACCAGGTGGTGGACACCACTCAGGACGAGCCGCTCGCGTCGGGCCTCGTCGAGCGCGTCACGCACCACTCGGAGGCGATCAAGGAGATCATCGCGTCGCTGTCCGAGCCCGGCTCAGGCGTGGACCTGTCGACGCTGACCGTCGTCGGCCACCGCGTCGTGCAGGGCGGCGCCGAGTTCTCGGCCCCCACCATCATCGACGACGAGGTCGAGCGCCAGATCGCGCTGCTGTCGACCCTCGCCCCTCTGCACAACCCGCCCAACCTCGCAGGCATCACGGCCGCCCGGTCGGCCTTCCCGAACCTGCCGCACGTCGCGGTGTTCGACACCGCATTCCACTCGACCCTGCCCGAGGCCGCCTACACCTACGCGATCGATCGCCGCGTCGCGCAGGAGCACGGCGTGCGCCGGTACGGCTTCCACGGCACCTCCCACAGCTACGTCGCGCGCGAGACCGCCCGTCTGATGGACCGCGACCCGAGCGAGCTCGCCATGGTCGTCCTGCACCTCGGCAACGGCGCCTCCGCGACGGCCGTCCATGGCGGCGTGTCGGTCGACACGTCCATGGGCCTCACGCCCCTCGAGGGGCTCGTCATGGGCACCCGGTCGGGCGACATCGACCCCGCGGTCACCCTCCACCTCGCGCGCACCGCGGGGATGACGATCGACGAGGTCGACGCCCTCCTCAACCGGCAGTCCGGCATGCTCGGGCTGACCGGCTACTCGGACATGCGCGACGTCTGGAAGGCCGCCGGCGAGGGCTCGCGCGAGGCCGAGCTCGGGCTCGAGGTGTACTGCCGGCGGATCCGCGGATACGTCGGCCAGTACTTCGCGCAGATGGGTGCGCTCGACGCGATCACGTTCACGGCTGGCGTCGGGGAGAACGACGACGGCGTGCGCCTGGGTGCCCTCCAGGGGCTCGAGGCGCTCGGCATCGTCATGGACCCCGAGCGCAACGCCGGGCGGAAGAAGGAGCCGACGCTCGTCAGCGCCCCCGACTCGCGCGTCCAGGTCTGGGTCGTGCCCACCAACGAGGAGCGCGAGATCGCCCTGCAGTCGGTCGCAGCCGTGTCCTGACGCGGCGCCGGCGGGCTCCCGGAGAGGCGGGCTCGATGCCGGTTTCCGCCGCCATGCGCAGTGTGTGGCAAATGTCACACGTGTACGTTCCAGAGCCTGAGAAGGGCCCACGTATCGTGGCGTGAACGCCCTCAGACCAGGACGAAAAGGCAAGGCAGAACCCCTCAGTGATCGACGTGACCACCTGGACCGTGCACGCCACCCGCGAGCCCGCAGACACCTTTCTCACGGCGATGGATCGCCGCTGGAGGGACGGCCTCGCCTCCCCTTCCACCGCGTGCGCGTGGGGTCAGTGCCGACTGCACGCGCTCGTGCTGCTCCACCTGGACCGCGCGGTCCACAAGCGCCGCCTGCGCACCCGCTACTTCGCCGCCGGTGCGTGCGACGCCGACTCGCACGGCTTCACCCCGATGTCCGACCTCATCCCCGGTGACATGTACGGGCCCGAGTGCCTCGAGGTGACCCACACCGGCGACGCCTCGCCGCTCGCCGCGGCGATCGCCGCCGCGAAGGACGACCGCCACCTCCTCGCCACGGCCGTCATCACCGAGGCGCAGTTCGTCGCCATCGACACGTTCGACGACCACTCCGGCGCCCTCCTGCGGCCCGGCTCCCACGGCGCCGTCGTCCCCTTCGTGTACGCCGCGTCCGAGGAGACCGAGGACGACGCCTGGGAGCGTGAGGACCTGCTGCGCGCGAACGGCTACTCGACCTACACGGTCGACGCCAGCGCGATGGGCGACGACCCGGTCGCGGTCCACCGCAACCTCGCGGCGCTGATGGAGGACGTCCTCGACGAGATCGCGCACCTCAAGGCGGACGCCGAGGCGCACGTCGCGCCGCACGGCGCGCTGTGGCCCCTGATCGTCGTGCGCGCACCGGATACCTGGGACCCCACGCCCCGCGGCGCGGCCGACGCACCCGGCGTCGACGCTGCGACGACCGAGCCGTCCGGCTCGTCGCACGGCTGACCCCACGGCACCCCGGACACCGGACCGTCTGCCTCGGGCCCGACGTCAGTCGCGCGTGCGCAACGACCGCAACCAGCCGCGCATCAGCAGCACGCCGGCGACCGCGGCGTCGTCGCCGACCTGTGCGGTGCGGGCGCGTAGCTCGGCGATGTCCACCCCGCGCGCGGCGAGCTCGACGCTGTGGCCGATGAGCCACTGCTCGATGCGTTCACCGTCGGCCTCCGCGTGGAACTGCAGCGCCAGCGCGGAACCGAGTGCGAACGCCTGGCACGGCGTCGCCGCGGTGGAGGCCAGGACCGTCGCGCCCGGCGGCGGCGTGATCGCGTCGCCGTGCCAGTGCAGCACTGGGGCGCCGTCGAGGTGGCTCAACGGAGTCGCGCTCGCGGCCGCGTCGAGATCCACCGGCCACCACCCGATCTCGGGAGCGCCGGGAGCCACCGAGCCGCCCATCGCCTCGGCGATGAGCTGCGCGCCCAGGCACACGCCGAGCGTCGGCCGGCCGGCAGCCTGACGCTCGCGTAGCAGCGCCATCTCCTCAGCGAGGACGGGGTGCGACGCCGCGTCGCCCACGCCGATCGGTCCGCCGAGCACGATCACCAGCTCGGCGGCGAGGACCGGCGAGAGGTCCTCGACCCCGGCGTCGAGGTACGCGACCTCGTAGCCGTGCGCACGGATCTCGGCCTCCCACACGCCGAGGTCCTCGAAGGCCACGTGACGGACGGCGACGCATCTCATGGCCGCGAGCCTAGCCGCGGGTGCGCGCGACTACCCTTGATGGGTGGCTCACCTCCTCGGCGCTCAGTCGCTGCACCTCGACTTCGGCACCGGCACCGTCCTCGATGAGGTGACGATCGGCCTCGAGGACGGCGACCGCATCGGCATCGTCGGCTCCAACGGCGCCGGCAAGTCGAGCCTGCTGAAGATCCTCGCCGGCCGCCTCGCCCCGCACGGGGGCCAGGTGACCGTCTCCCGCGGCACGCGCATCGGCGTCCTCGACCAGTCCGACCACGTCGATGGCTCCCTCACCGTGCGCGAGGCGATCGTCGGCGCCGCCGACGACCACGAGTGGGCCTCCGACCCGCGCATCCGCGAGGTGATGTCCGGCCTGGTGCCCGACCTCGACGCGGACGCCGTGGTCTCGAGCCTGTCGGGCGGCCAGCAGCGCCGCGTCGCGCTCGCCCACGTGCTAGTCGACGACCACGACGTGGTGTTCCTGGACGAGCCCACCAACCACCTCGACGTCGAGGGGGTCGCGTGGCTCGCCGACCACCTCAGGCGCCGCTGGGCGCGCGGCAGAGGCGCCCTCGCGGTGGTGACCCACGACCGCTGGTTCCTCGACGCCGTGACCGAGCGCACCTGGGAGGTCGTCGGCGGCGGCGTCGAGCAGTACGAAGGCGGGTACGCGGCCTACGTGCTCCAGCGCGTGGAGCGTGATCGGATCGCAGCGGCCACCGAGGCCAAGCGCCAGAACCTCCTGCGCAAGGAGCTCGCGTGGCTCCAGCGCGGCGCCCCCGCCCGGACGTCGAAGCCCAAGTTCCGCATCGATGCCGCCAACGCGCTGATCGCCGACGTGCCGCCGGTGCGTGACCAGGTGCAGCTCGCCCGCATGGCGACCGCCCGCCTGGGCAAGGACGTGGTCGAGCTCATCCGCTGCTCGGTGCAGTATCCCGGCACCGACCGGCCGGTGCTCGACGGCGTGGACTGGAACATCGGCCCGGGCGACCGGTTCGGGATCCTGGGAGAGAACGGCGCGGGCAAGTCCACGCTCCTGCGACTCATCACGGGCGACCTCGAGCCCACGAGCGGCCGGGTCAAGACCGGCATGACGGTGCGCGTCGCGACGCTCTCGCAGCAGCTCGCCGAGCTCGAGGAGCACGCGAACGAGCGGGTGTCCGGCGTCGTGAAGCGCTTCCGGTCGATCGAGCTGTCCGACGGCCAGGAGATGACTCCCACGCAGCTCCTCGAGCGGCTGGGCTTCACGAGCGCGCAGCTCAAGACCCAGGTGGGCCGCCTGTCCGGCGGTCAGCGTCGGCGCCTGCAGCTCCTGCTCGTGCTCCTCAGCGAGCCCAACGTGCTGGTGCTCGACGAGCCGACGAACGACCTCGACACCGACATCCTCGCCGCCATGGAGGACCTGCTGGACTCGTGGCCGGGAACCCTGGTGGTGGTCAGCCACGATCGCTACCTCATGGAGCGCGTGACCGACCAGCAGTTCGCCGTCGTCGATGGTGGCGTGCGCCACCTGCCCGGCGGCGTCGACGAGTACGTGCGGATGTCGCGCGACCGCCGCGCCGGCACGGGCGGCCTGGGGACGTTCGGGACGGGCTCGGCGGCCGCATCGGCCGGCACCACTCCCACCCGCGCGACGACCCCCTCCGACAGTTCCGAACATGCTGGTCCCGACACGCCGCGCGCTGAGGGCCGAGCACCCGGCGCGCCCGGCGTGTCGAGCCATGGGTCGTTCGAGACTGTCGGGGCTGGAGAGGCGAGCGGACAGGGCGCCGATGCGCGCGCTGGCTCCGCGCCCACGTCGCCGGGGCTCTCGGGAGCCGAGCGGCGTGCGCTCGAGAAGGAGCTCGCCTCCGTCGAGCGGCGGATGGCGCGTCTCGAGCGCGAGGACGAGCAGATCCACGCCAAGATGGCGACGCACGACCACGCCGACTACGCAGGGCTCGCGACGCTGAACGATCGGCTCCGCACGAACGCGGCTGAGACCGCCGAGCTCGAGGAGCGCTGGCTGGAGCTCGGCGAGCAGCTCGGCTGACCTGTCCTAGCCGCGGCGGAGCGCGTCCCCCAGCTTCATGCGCCCGCCGGTGTTGAGCACCGCGCCCGCGTAGACGCGCCCGGCGATCCAGGTGAGGAGCGGCACCGTCACCAGGCAGATGACGATCGCGAGCACCGTCTCGGCGGTCGAGATCGTGCCGAAGGCCGAGCGCATGGGCACCATGAACGGCGCGAAGAACGGGATCTGCGTGAGCACCTGGGTGATGGTGCCGTCGGGGTTGTTGGGCACCAGGTAGATCGCGAGGTACAGCGGCACCATCATGAGCAGCATCATCGGCGTCGTGACCGCGCCGATGTCCTCCTGCCGAGACACGAGCGCGGCGAGCCCGCCGAAGAACACGATGTAGACCGCGAAGCCGAGGACGAACCACACGGCGAAGGTGGACAGCAGCGTCCCCATCTCGATGTCGAGCGTCGCGTACAGGTCGAGGTACCACGCCGCGAAGACGATGGGCAGCACCGTGGAGGCCGCCTGCACCAGCGCGTAGAGGCCCACACCCAGGACCTTGCCGCCCAGCAGGGTCGCCGGCCGCACCGTCGCGAGCAGGATCTCCACCACTCGCGAGGACTTCTCCTCGACCACGCCCATCATGATCACCGAGGCGCTCTGGATGAGGATGATGAACAGCACGACGATGACGACGAGCCCTGCGAAGAACGTGCCGCCGTCGAACTCGCCGTCGTCGCCCACCATCGTCACGGTCGGCGTGGCTTGCGACAGCGCCGCGCTCACCGCGTCCGGGTCGCCGCCGAGCGCGGACACCTCGGCATCGAGCGCCACGGCCTGGGCGGCGCCCTGCACCAGGCCCACGAGGGTGCCGTCGTTGCCGGAGAGCGTGATCTCCGGCGTGGCGGGCTCGCCGGAGATGATCGCGTGGACCCCTTCGGGCATCTCACCATCGACGTCGAGCGCGGGCACGGCGTCCGCCTCGACGAAGGCGTAGTCAGCCTCCTGCGCCTCGGCCGCTCCCTCGAGGTACGGGATGAGCTCGGCCGTCGCGGCGTCGACCTCGACGAGCGCAGCCTCGTCGTCACCGGTGAGGAACGGCTTGAGGACGAGCGCCGCGGCGACGATCAGCACGATCATGATCGCGCTGGAGATGATGTTCGCCTTGGACAGCGTGCGGGTGCGGAACTCCCGCTTCGCGATCAGCCACACCATGGTCATGCCTCCTCGTTCGGCTCGGACACGACGTCGCGGAAGAGGTCCGTGAGCGAGGGCAGCACCGGAGCGAACTCCGTGACGGGCCCGGCGGCGACCGCGGCGGCCAGCACGGCCTGCACGTCCGCCGCCGACGGTGCGTCGACGCGCCACCGCCCGGGTCCGTCGGGCGTGAGGGTGACGCCGGGCGGCGACTCCGGAGCGCCGCCCTCGGCCGCCAGCGTCCAGGCGACCTGGTCCGTCGCGCGCAGCTCGTCGATGGTGCCCGAGGCGACGAGGCGGCCGGACTTGACGATGCCCACCCGGTCGCACAGGCGCTCCACGAGCTCGAGCTGGTGGGAGGAGAAGATGACAGGGACACCCTTGTCGGCTTGGCCGCGCAGCACGTCGCTCATGACGCCTACCGCGACGGGGTCCAGGCCGGAGAAGGGCTCGTCGAGCACCAGGATCGCGGGGTCGTGCACGAGCGCCGACGCGAGCTGCACGCGCTGCTGGTTGCCCAGCGACAGCTTCTCGACCTCGTCGCCGCGGCGCTCGGACACCCCGAGCACGTCGGTCCAATGCTCCATGGCCGCGACCGCATCGGCCCGGCTCAGCCCGTGGAGACGCGCGAGGTAGATCAGCTGCTCGCCCACCTTCATGCGCGGGTAGAGCCCGCGCTCCTCAGGCATGTAGCCGATGCGCTTGCGGACCGCGAGGTCGACCGCTGAGCCGTTCCACCGGACGGCGCCGGCGTCGGGACGCAGCACTCCGAGGATGATCCGCATGGTCGTGGTCTTGCCGGCGCCGTTCGACCCGACGAAGCCGAACAGCTCCCCGCCGGCCACGTCGAAGGACACGTCCTGCAGCGCCTTCACGGCTCCGTAGGACTTGGTCAGGCCGTCGATCTCGAGCGTGGTCACGCGGGTTCCTCCTGCGTCGCGGGGCGGACTCGCACCACCCTAAGCACTCGCGCCTGAGGGCGGCATCGTCCGAGAGGAGGACGGCGGCGCGCCTCAGCCCAGGAGCTGGCGGCCGGCGACGTCGAGGAAGGCGAGCTTCTCCGCGCTGGGCGAGCCGGGCACCGCCGTGAACACCAACAGGTTCTGCAGCTGCGACGGATCGTGCAGGTGCTGACAGTGGACGTCGATGACGCCGACCTCCGGATGCACCAGACGCTTCTCGTCGTGGTGGCGGCCCACCTCGTGACGCTCCCAGATCGCCGCGAACTCCTCGCTGGCGTCCAGCAGCGCCTCGACCACGGCGGTCACCCGGGGCTCGTCCGGGACCCGCGTCACGGACTCGCGCAGGTCGGAGGCGAAGGTTCGTGCGAGCGACTCCTGGTCCTCGGCGGGGTAGATGTCGCGCTGCCCCGGCACCGCGAAGAAGCGATAGGTCGCGTTGCGCTCGAGCCCCGTGCGCGCGACCTGGTCGCCGAGCAGCGCGACCGCCGCCGGCGTCTGCACGAGCGTCTCGCCCAGCACGTTCATCACCTGCGCCGGCGTGTCCTGCAGCCGGTCGAGAACCCGCATCAGGCCGGGTGAGATGTGGTCGAAGCGCACGACCCGCGACGGGGTGCCGTGACCGGCGAGCCGGAACAGGTGGTCGCGCTCGTCCAAGCTCAGACGCAGCGCGCGCGAGATCGCCGCGAGCATCGGCTCGGACGGCTGCGGGCCGCGCCCCTGCTCGAGCCGCGAGTAGTAGTCCACCGACATCTGGGCGAGCGTCGCGACCTCCTCGCGGCGCAGGCCGGACGTGCGCCGGCGTGGACCGCGAGGCATGCCGACGTCCTCCGGCGCGAGCGCCTCGCGGCGGGTGCGCAGGAAGTGGGCGAGCTGCTCGCGGTCCATGCCGGTCATCGTCGCACGCCTACAGGAAGATTCCGCCGGAGGCCTCGATGCGCTGCGCGGTCACCCAGCCCGTGGGGCCGGTGAGCAGGGCGGCGATCAGCGGTCCGATGTCCTCGGGCTCACCCACACGACCCATCGCCGTCTGTGCGGACAGGTAGGCACGGGAGTCCTCGTTGTCACGGTTGCGGCCCCCTCCGAAGTCGGTCGCCACGGGCCCGGGCGCCACGGTGTTGACGCGGATGCCACGGGATCCCAGCTCCTTGGCCCAGGAGTACGACAGGTGCTCGACGCCGGCCTTGAGCGCGCCGTACGCCGACTGGCCCGGCACGGCGAAGCGCGCGAGCCCGCTCGACAGGTTGACGATCGCGCCGCCATCCGCGAGGACAGGGAGGAGCGCCTGCGTCAGCAGGTACGGCCCCCGGAAGTGCACCGCGTAGAGCTCGTCGAGAACCTCGGGCGCGGTGTCGCCGAGCGGCGTGACCGTGCCGTGGCCGGCGTTGTTCACCAGGTAGTCGACGCTCTCCCGGCCGAACGAGTCACGCAGCACGGCCGGCAGGTCGGTCGCGAAGGCATCGATCGCCGCCGGGTCGCTGACGTCCAGCGGCAGCGCGACGACTGTCGCGCCGAGGTCGGCCGCCTCGGCCACGACCTCCGCGGCGAGGTCGTGGCCGGAGCGGTAGGTGATGATCGCATCGGCCCCGTGGCGGGCCAGGGCGAGCGCGGTCGAGCGTCCCAGGCCGCGGCTGCCGCCGGTGACGAGGGCGAGAGGTCCGGTGGTCATGATGCCTCCAGGGGTAGGGGTTCCGGTGGCTCCACCCTCACGGATCGAGCGATGCGGATGAAGGCCGCGCTCAACCAGGGATCCAGAAGGCCAGGATGGGGCGGCAGCCGTGGGCGCCCCGTCCGCGTCGGCGTGCCAGGTGAAGACCGGGTGACGCCGGGACCTTAGCCCGAGCGCATCGGCCCTGGCAGTGGAATGCTGGAAGCACCAGCGACAACACGGAGGTCACGATGACGGACACGGCGTGGGGCAAGCGGACGACCGATGCGGCGACGGGCGAGGAGCTCGACGCCGTCGACCGGTGGTGGAGGGCCTCGAACTACCTGAGCGTGGGGCAGATCTACCTGCTCGGCAATCCCCTGCTCCGCGAGCCGCTGCACCGCGACCACGTCAAGCCGCGTCTCGTCGGGCACTGGGGCACCACCCCCGGCCTCAACTTCCTGTACGCGCACCTCAATCGCATGATCCGCGCGCGGCAGCAGCCGACGATGTACATCATCGGCCCGGGCCACGGCGGCCCCGGACTGGTCGCATCGAGCTTCCTCGAGGGCACCTACTCGGACACCTACCCGGACATCTCGACGGATGAGCGAGGCATCCAGCGGCTGTTCAAGCAGTTCTCCTTCCCCGGCGGCATCCCGTCGCACGTGGCACCGGAGACCCCCGGCTCCATCCACGAGGGCGGCGAGCTCGGCTACGCCCTGAGCCACGCGTACGGGGCGGCGTTCGACAACCCGGACCTCCTGGTCGCGACGATCGTGGGCGACGGCGAGGCGGAGACGGGTCCGCTCGCCACCAGCTGGCACTCGAACAAGTTCATCAACCCCGCCACCGACGGCGTGGTCCTGCCGATCCTCCACCTCAACGGCTACAAGATCGCCAACCCGACCGTCCTGAGCCGCATCAGCGACGAGGAGCTCGACGCGCTCATGCGCGGCTACGGGCACAAGCCCCACGTGTTCGTCGCGGGCTTCGACGACGAGTCGCACGAGTCGATCCACGGCCGCTTCGCGGCCCTCCTGGACGACGTCATGGACGAGATCGCCGCGATCAAGGCCGAGGCATCCGAGAACCCGGAGATGGACCGGCCGATGTGGCCCATGATCGTCTTCCGCACGCCCAAGGGATGGACGTGCCCCGACGAGATCGACGGGAACCGCACCGAGGGCTCCTGGCGCGCCCACCAGGTGCCGCTGTCCAACGCCCGCGACACCGACGAGCACCTGCACACGCTCGAGGCGTGGCTCCAGTCCTACGGCCCCGACGAGCTGTTCGACGAGGACGGCGCACCGCGCCCCGAGACCAACGCGATCGCGCCCGAGGGCGAGCTGCGCATGTCCGCCCGGCCGGAGGCCAACGGCGGGCGCGTGCTGCGCGACCTCAAGATGCCCGACTTCCGCGACTTCGCGGTCGATGTGCCCTCTCCCGGCGCCGGTCCCGAGCAGGGCACCAAGCAGCTGGGCACGTTCCTGCGCGAGGTCATGCGCAACAACCCCGACAACTTCCGGATCTTCGCGCCGGACGAGCTCGCCTCCAACCGCCTCCAGGACGTGCTCGAGGTGACGGACAAGGTCTGGGAGGCCCGCCGCGAGGACGACGGCGCTCACACCGGGCCGTCCGGCCGTGTCATCGAGATGCTCTCCGAGCACCAGTGCCAGGGCTGGCTCGAGGGCTACCTCCTCACCGGGCGCCATGGTCTGTTCACGTCCTACGAGGCCTTCATCCACATCGTCGACTCGATGTTCAACCAGCACGCCAAGTGGCTGAAGGTGTCGCGCGAGCTCCCGTGGCGTCAGCCCATCGGCTCCCTGAACTACCTGCTGTCGAGCCACGTGTGGCGCCAGGACCACAACGGCTTCTCCCACCAGGACCCGGGCTTCATCGACCACGTGGTCAACAAGAAGGCGGAGGTGGTCCGCGTCTACCTGCCGGCTGACGCCAACACCCTCCTGTCGACCTACGACCACTGCCTGCGCTCGCGTGACTACGTCAACGTCGTGATCGCCGGCAAGCAGCCGCAGGCGCAGTGGCTCACCATGGATCAGGCGATCGACCACTGCACGCGCGGCCTCGGGATCTGGGACTTCGCGTCGAACGTGCCGCTGGGCGAGGAGCCGGACGTGGTGCTCGCCGCCGCCGGCGACGTGCCCACGATCGAGGTGCTCGCGGCCGTCGACATCATCCGTCGCGAGCTGCCCGACCTCAAGGTGCGGATGATCAACGTCGTCGACCTCATGCGGCTCCAGCCTGAGGAGGAGCACCCGCACGGCATGGCCGACCGCGAGTTCGACCACCTGTTCACCACGGACAAGCCCGTGATCTTCAACTACCACGGCTACCCGTGGCTGATCCACCGCCTCACCTACCGTCGCAATGGCCACGCCAACTGGCACGTGCGCGGCTACAAGGAGGAGGGCACCACCACGACGCCCTTCGACATGGCGATGCTCAACGACATCGACCGCTACCACCTGGTGATGGACGTCATCGATCGCGTGCCGGGTCTGGGCACTCGTGCGGCGGCGCTGCGCCAGGACCTCTTCGACCGCCGCCTCGCCGCGCGCCGGTACGCGCGCGAGCACGGCGCCGACATCCCGGTCGTCCGCGACTGGGTGTGGCCCGACGCCGCAGGCGGCGCCTACGAGAAGGCCGAGGGCGCCCTCGCGACGGGCGGCGACAACGAGTAGCCCCTCCTGACGAAGGGCCGATGCGCGCGCTGGGCCGCGCATCGGCCCTCACCTCAGGCGGTTGCCGGCACCTCCGCAGCCGTGCGCTCGATCGTCACGCCTGCAGCGTCGGGATGCGGCACGATCACCGCGCGCCCGAGCATCGTGCCCGTCTCGAGACGCGCGTACGCGTCCATCGCGTCGTCGAGGGCGAAGGGCGTGACGTCGACCTCGAGCGTTCCGGCGCGATAGAGCGCCGCGAGCTCGTGAAGCTCCTCGAGCGTGCCCATGTAGGTGCCGGTGAGCTCCGCCTCGAAGGGCGTCGTGTAGAAGCCCCAGTCCGTGCGGCCTCCGGCGAGACCCACGACGGTGATCCGTCCGCGCACCGCGACGACGGACTGCGCGAGGGCAATGGTCTCCGCCGTGCCGACCATGTCGAACACGGCGTCGACGCCCCGACCGCCCGTGAGCTCGCGGATCCGGGTCGCCTGGTCCTCGCCGTCGACGACGGTCGCGCCGCGCCGTGCCGCGAGCGCGCTGGCCTCCGGCTTGATGTCGGTCGCGAGGACGGTCGCAGAGGTCATGCCCGCGAGCAGCTGGACCGCGAACTGCCCCACCCCGCCGAGGCCGATGACCAATGCGGTGCGACCGCCGGCCCCGAGTCGCGGCAATGCCAGCTTGATCGCGTGGTACGCCGTGAGGCCGGCGTCGACGAGGGGCGCCGCCGCGACCGGGTCGGCGTCGCCCAGGGGCACCAGGTTGCGCACCGGCACCGTCATGTACTCCGCCATCCCGCCATCGAGTCCGAGCCCGCTTCCCAGCGTGGACATGGACGCGACGTTGTCGCACAGCGTGTCCTCACCGCGCGAGCAGGCAGCGCAGTGCCCGCACCCGCGCGCCGCGTAGACCATGTGCGCGGAGCCGAGCTCGAGCCCGGTCACGCCCGGGCCGCATTCCTCGACCCATCCCGTGACCTCGTGCCCGAGCACGTACTCAGGCGACAGCTGCGGCATGGCGATGTCCGCGTCGAAGACCGCGTAGAGGGCCACGTCGGAGTGGCACGCGCCGGAGCCCGCGACCTTGAGCAGGACCTCGCCGGGCCCCGGCACCGGCTTGTCCACCTCGCTCAGCGAGGGCCTCGTCTTCCACTGGGTGAACCGCACAGCCTTCATCGGATGCTCCTCAACCGGCGCCCTGCGACAGGGTTCACGCGAAGCGGGCGCCGTTGCTCGCCGCGTGCACCTCCCGAGCATGGCACAGGACCTGGCATGATGTGAACCGCAGTTCACAAATCTCCCATGAGACGTGACGCGTTGGAGTGAATGCTGCGACACCCTCCTCGAGCGCGGCTAGGCGCTGTGGACGCCGACCGTCGCCGTGCCTCCATCTCGGCGCGCGCCATCGAGCGGCTCGCCCTAGCCTGGGAGGACGACGCCCGGGAGGCACGCATGAGCGACCACGCGACGCACGACGACCACGCGCATGACCACGGCCCCGACTGCGGCCACGCGGCGGTCGAGCACGACGGCCACACCGACTATGTGCATGACGGCCACGTCCACCATCCTCATGAGGGGCATGTGGACGAGCACGACGGCGTCCACGCCGTCGCCGAGGAGCACGCGCATCTCCACGGCGCCGACTGCGGTCACGAGACGGTCGAGCACGGCGATCACACCGACTACGTCCACGACGGCCACCGCCACGCGGAGCACGCGGGCCACTACGACGAGCACTGACACGACGTGCTCTGACCTGCACGGCCGGCGACCGGCACGCAGGGTGACGACGCCGCGCGGGCCGAGCGCGCATCGGCCCTCCGGGCGAGCTACGCCGGGTGGTACGGCGAGACGACCACGTCGACCCGCTGGAACTCCTTGAGGTCCGAGTAGCCGGTCGTCGCCATCGAGCGACGCAGCGCTCCCATGATGTTGGTGGTGCCGTCGGCCCGGTGGCCGGGCCCGTGGAGGATCTCCTCGAGGGTGCCCGTCGTGCCCACCTCGACCCGCTCGCCGCGCGGCAGCTCGGCGTGGTACGCCTCCTGGCCCCAGTGGAAGCCCTTGCCCGGCGCCTCGGTGGAGCGGGCCAGCGCGGCGCCCAGCATGACGGCGTCGGCGCCGCAGGCGAAGGCCTTGACGAGGTCGCCGGCGCGGCCCAGGCCGCCGTCGGCGATGACGTGGACGTAGCGGCCGCCGGACTCGTCGAGGTAGTCGCGGCGGGCGGCGGCGACGTCGGACACCGCGGTGGCCATCGGCGCGTGGATGCCGAGCGTCGTGCGCGTGCGCTGCGCGGAGCCTCCGCCGAAGCCGACGAGCACTCCGGCGGCTCCCGTGCGCATGAGGTGCAGCGCGGCCTGGTAGGTCGAGGCGCCGCCGACGATGACGGGCACGTCGAGGTCGTAGATGAACTTCTTGAGGTTGAGCGCCTCGGCGTCACCAGAGACGTGCTCCGCGCTCACCGTGGTGCCGCGGATGACGAACAGGTCGACGCCCGCCTTCAGCACCGTCTGGTAGTGCTCCTGCGTGCGCTGAGGACTCAGCGCGCCCGCGACGGGCACGCCCGCGGCGCGCACCTCCTGCAGCCGCGCGGCGATCAGCTCGTCCTTGATGGGCTCGCGGTACATCTCCTGAAGGCGGCCGGTCGCGTCGGCAGCGTCGAAGCCCGCGATCTGCTTGAGCAGGGGCTCCGGGTCCTCGTAGCGGGTCCACAGGCCCTCGAGGTCGAGCACGCCGAGGCCTCCGTGCTTCCCCAGCGCGATGGCCGTGGCGGGGCTCATGACCGAGTCCATGGGGGCGGAGATCACCGGGATGTCGAACTGGAACGCGTCGATCTGCCAGGACAGGCTCACCTGCTCGGGCGCCCGCGTGCGGCGCGAGGGCACCACC
This sequence comes from Demequina sp. NBRC 110056, assembly GCF_002090155.1. Taxonomy (GTDB): domain Bacteria; phylum Actinomycetota; class Actinomycetes; order Actinomycetales; family Demequinaceae; genus Demequina. The sequence continues at coordinate 172,958 of NZ_BBRM01000004.1, forward strand.
GCGATGTCGTCGAAGGAGTATGCGCGGCGTCCACGCTTGCCGCGCCCGATCTCGATCTCGTTGCTCACCCGCCCAGCCTATCGGCCCCGCTCACGCCCGGTGCCGGCGAGGCGACGTCGCCCGTCGATGTCACCCGCACGTGGGAGAGTGTCACCATGAGCTGGCTAGACGCGACCTTGGTGGGCTTCGACACGGAGACCACGGGCATCTCGACCGACAACGACCGCATCGTCACCGCGGCAATCATCACGCGGTCGGGCGACGAGGTGCGCACGCGCACCTGGCTCATCGACCCGGGCGTCGAGATCCCCGCGGGCGCCACAGCGGTGCACGGCATCACGACGGAGCAGGCGCGCGCCGAGGGCGTGCGACCGGCCGATGCGCTCGAGGAGATCGCCTCGACGCTTGCCGACGCGCTCGGGGCGGGCATCCCGGTCGTGGGCTTCAACGTCCAGTTCGACCTGTCGATCCTCGAGTCCGAGCTCGAGCGTCACGGGCTCGCCTCGCTCGAGTCGCGCAGCCCGCGCGGCGTGCGTCCGATCGTCGACCCGTACGTGCTCGACCGCCACCTCGACCGCTACCGCAAGGGCAAGCGCAAGCTGATCGACCTGTGCACGCTCTACGCCGTCCCGGTCGTCGCCGACGATCTGCACGCCGCCGACGCCGACGTGCTCGCGACGCTCGACCTGGTCCACGCGCTGGCCGCGGCGTATCCCACCATCGCCACCGTCGACCTCGACTCCCTGCACGACCAGCAGGTCGCGGCGCACCGTGATTGGGCCGTCGGGTTCGCGGCCTGGCTCACGTCCCGCGGACGCACCGACGACCTCCCGCGTCCCGAGTGGCCCGTCGCGCGGTCCACCGCGGAGGGTGCGACGGACGCCGCAACAGCGCCGCTGTTCTGACCTCGCGCACCCGCGCACGGACCGGGGGCGCCTGACGCCTCAAGAATCGCGACTCTGCAGGCACGCCGTGGCGCGCCGCGACACCCCGCCGGGGATAGCGTGAGGACATGACGACGAGGAGGTCTCATGTCCACTGACGCGCCCGCGCTGCCCGCCTCAGGTCCGCTCACCGATGCGCGGGCCCAGCTCGCCGAGGCGATCGCCCACCTGGGCGTCGATGCAGGCACGCACCGGATGCTGGCGACGAGCCGCCGGGAGATGGCCGTGTCCGTGCCGCTGCGGCGCGACGATGGGTCGATCGCCACCTACGAGGGCTTCCGCGTGCAGCACAACTTCTCCCGCGGCCCCGCGAAGGGGGGACTGCGCTTCTCGACCGCCGTCGACCTCGACGAGGTGCGCGCGCTCGCGATGTGGATGAGCTGGAAGTGCGCGCTCGTCGACGTCCCCTACGGCGGCGCGAAGGGCGGCGTCGCGATCGACCCGCGCGAGCACTCCGCGGCCGAACTGGAGCGGGTCACGCGCCGCTACACGTCCGAGATCCTGCCCATCATCGGGCCGGAGGTGGACATCCCGGCGCCGGACATCGGCACCGACGAGCGCACCATGGCGTGGATCATGGACACCTACTCCGCGTCCGTGGGCCACACCGTGCCCGGCGTGGTGACGGGAAAGCCCATCAGCCTGGGCGGCTCGCTCGGCCGCGCCATGGCGACCTCGCGGGGCGTCGCGCACGTCGCGCTCATGGCCATGGCGAGCCGCGGCGTCGACCCCGCGGGCGCCACCGCCGTGGTGCAGGGCTTCGGCAAGGTGGGCCGGGGCGCCGCGCGCCTGCTCGCCGAGTCCGGCGTCCGCGTGCAGGCGGTCAGCGATGTGGACGGCGCCGTGTGGGCGGACGGAGGGCTCGACATCGCCAGGCTCGGCGAGCACGTTGACGAGACGGGCTCCGTCGCCGGCTTCTCCGGAGCGGAGGCCATCGACGCCTCCATTCTCGTGACGCTCGACGTCGACGTCGTCGTGCCGGCGGCGGTGGAGGGCGTGATCACCGCCGACAACGCGGCGGACGTCAAGGCGCGCATCATCGTCGAGGGTGCGAACGGCCCGACCACCAACGAGGCGGACGCGATCCTCGCGGACATGGACGTGCTGATCGTGCCCGACATCCTTGCGAACGCGGGCGGCGTGATCGTGTCGTACTTCGAGTGGGTGCAGGCCAACCAGGCGTACCAATGGTCCGAGCGCGAGGTGAACGAGCGCCTCGAGGAGCGCATGACGCGCGCCTGGCACGACGTCGTGGCGTATGCGAGCGCCCACGACCTGTCCTACCGACAGGCGGCGACCGCGCTCGCCGTGCGGCGCGTCATCGAGGCCCACGAGCTGCGCGGGCTGTACCCCTGACGCGGACGCCCGCCGGCTCGCCTACACGGCCTTCCCGACGGGGCTCGGCTCAGGCCCCTCCTGCGCGCTGAGTCCGTGCTCGGTCTTCTCCCAGTAGTGCGGGCGGACGATCAGCTGCCACAGCCCCTTGTACGCAGCGATCGAGTGCAGGATCCAATAGAGAGGGTTCACGAGCGCCCACGGCACCAACCAGAACGCACCGCGCTTGAACGGGCCCATCATGTTGAGGTAGATGATCAGGCCGTTGCCCAACAAGAAGTTCAGCAGACACACCGCGAGCACCGCCGGAGGGAAGTACTGGTCGAGCACGTCGACCGGGGTCATCCACGTGACGAAGGTGATCACCGTGAACGGCAGCACCCCCAAGAACGTGAGCGGCGTGCCGCCGATGAGCAGCGCGAAGCCCCAGAACCTGCGCCACCCCAGCTCACGGATGAGGCGCCGGGGCGATCGAGCGTGGACCAACGAGGTCTGCATGTAGCCCTTGATCCAACGGCTGCGCTGGCGGACGAAGTTCGGGATCGAGGTGTTGGCCTCCTCCCACGTCACGGAGTCGACGATCCCGACGCGATACCCGAGAGCGCCTGCACGAATGCCCAGGTCGGCGTCCTCGGTGACGTTGAAGGGGTCCCACCCGCCGAGCTCCTGGAGCATGCTCGTGCGGAAGTGGTTCGAGGTGCCGCCCAACGGGATCGGGAGGGTATCCACGTCGAGTCCCGGGAGCATGTAGTCGAACCAGTACGAGTACTCGAGCGTGAACATGCGCGTCAAGAGGTTCTCGCGAGCATTGAAGTAGTTGAGCTGTGCCTGGACCACGGCGGTCCGCTCGCCGGCCCGACGGAACGCGAGGTACGCCTTCTTGAGCTGCAGAGGGTCGGGCGCGTCCTCGGCGTCGTAGATCACGACGAACTCGCCGGTGCACATCGCGAGGCCGACGTTGCAGGCACGAGGCTTGGTCTGCGGCACGCCCTTCGGGACCACCACCACCGTCATGTAGTCCGGCGTGCCGGACGCCTCGATCGCGTCCCGGGTCTCGTCGTCCTCCTCTTCGACGAGGATCAGCACCTCAAGCTTCTCGCTCGGATAGTCCAGGGCACCCAGGTTCGTCACGAGGCGATGCACGATGTTCGCCTCACGGAACACCGGCACGAGCACGGTGTAGATCGGCAGCTCGTCGTCCTGGAGCGCGTCCAGTTCCGCGGGTGCGATGTGGTCGACCAGGTCGTAACGTGCCCCACGCAGCGACACCCAGAACTTGAATGCCGTCGACGCCAGGAACACCACGCTCGAGACGCCGAGGATGGCGATGATGGTGCCGACGGGTGCCAGCACGAGCGCGACCCCGAGGGCGATCACGGCCACCGCCACGACGACCTTCTGCGAACGCAGCAGGACCCGACGCGCGGAGAGCCGCGGGTCGCGCTCCCAGAGGCCGTAGGTCGCCTCGTGGGCGGTGTGCTCGTCAGCGATGCGGATCCTGCTCATGCCGCCCACCCCGCTGCCAAGGAGTCCATCCATGCCTGCGAGGCTGGATAGAGCACGAACGCCGTCACCCAAGCCACGACGGCTTGGCTCATGGCCAGCACGAGGATCAGCGCCAGCACACCCCCGCGCGGACGGCGAGGCAGCAGAGCGATCCCGATCACGAGCAGCAACAAGAAGGTGACGCCGGCCGAGCCACTCGGGGTGGCGCCGAGCACCACGGAGAGGAGGATCGACGCGGTCACGAGCGGCGGCATGAGCGCGAGGACCGGTCGTCGGACCGCGAACGCGAACGCCACGCCCGCGACGGCGGGCGCGAAGTACAGCCATCCCCAGGGACCCGTGAGCACCTCGCGCACCAGAGCAGCTCGATCGAGGTCGAACTGCAAGCCCTCCCCACCGAACACGAAGAACAGGTCAGAGCGGAACACCAGCCCCAGGATCGATACCGCACCGAAGGCCGCGATCGTCGGGAACACCAGGACGAGCGCGTTGGCCACGGTGGCACCGCGCCTCGAGTGGACGAGGAACGGCACCACGCAGCCCGCGATCACGACAGAGAACAGGAACGCGGGTGCCGCCAGCGCGGCCGCGGCGAAGAGGATGCCTGCGCGGAACCCGGCCTGCGTGTTCGCGAAGACGATGAAGCGCACCACGTCGATGAACCCGAGGCCGAACAACGCGAGGGCGAGCGTGATCTCCAGGTTGGTGGTGACGGTGACCGCGAAGAGCGGCGTGGCGGCGAGCATGACCAGCAGCACGGCTCGCTCGGGCCAGCGATACTCCTGTCGCCGGAGCCACTCGAGCACACGCTGCAGGAAGAACCCGGCCACGAGCGAGCCGAGCACCGCGAGCCCAACCACCCCGCCAGGTACGACGAGGGCCGTCACCGTGGTCACCGGCGGGTACAGCGCGACGAGCACGTCCACATCCAGAGGCCGGTCGGCAAGGGCATCGACCTGTGCGACGAGCGCCGCGTTCGGCGTGTCCGTGAAGAAGTAGCCGTCATGGTCCGCCGCGAGCACGGCGGTGATGAGCAGGAACGGAGCTGCGAGCAGGAGCCGTAGCGCCCAGCGCGCGAGCCGCCGACCCGGGTACTTGGGGAGCGGGCCGCGACCGAGGCCCTCGCGACGGACTGGTCGCGCCGCCTCAGCCGCGAGTGAGGGGGAGACATGGGACATACAGCCCATCCTCACATCACCGCAGAAACGATGCCCCACCGCCCTCGGCCGTGTCGCGAGCGCGGCAGCTCTCAAGGCCGCGCCGCTCGGCGGGCAGCGTGCGACTTAGGACGCGAGCACGCGCCAGAGCATCGTGACCGACACCACCACGATGAGCACGCGCAGCACGAGCGGGTTGACGCGCAGCAGGATGTGCGAGCCGATGTAGGCCCCGATGAGCTGTCCGACGATCATGACGCCGCCGATCACCCACACGACCTTGCCCGCGATGATGAACACGATGAGCGAGGCGACGTTGGTCGCGAAGTTCAGCGTCTTCGCCACAGCCGTGGCACGCCGCAGGGGCAGGGCCCGCAGCGCGACTCCGGACAGGGCGAACAGCGATCCCGTGCCGGGTCCGAACGCCCCGTCATAGGCGCCGATCGCCGGAACCACCGTCGCCTCGTAGGCGGGATCGGCCATCCGCGGCTTCGCCGGTGGGTGGTGGGCCTTGGGCACGAACAGGAAGTACGCGGCGATGAGTGCCAGCACGATCGGGATGACGATCTCGAGCGCGTCGGGGGACACGAAGAGGATCGCGATCGAGCCGGCGATCGAGCCGAGGAAGGCCCACAGCATCGGCCATCGGACGTCCGTCCACCTCACGCCGTGCTTGCGCAGCACCTGGTAGGTGGCCATCCCCGTGCCGGCCGGTGCCTGGAGCTTGTTGGTCCCGAGCGCCTGCAGGGGCGGCACCCCCGCCAGCAGGAGCGCGGGAACGGTCAGCAGCCCGCCGCCGCCCGCGAGAGTGTCGAGGCACCCCGCGACGAGCGCGACGAGCGCGAGGACCGCGAGCAGCTGCCAGGTGATCTCCACGCGTCAGCCGCCGTTCCCCGCGCGCGGGCGCGCCTCAGCGACCCGAGTAGTTGGGCGCCTCGACGGTCATCTGGATGTCGTGCGGGTGCGACTCCTTCAGGCCCGCCGGGGTGATGCGCACGAAGGTGCCCTTCTCGCGCAGCTCGTCGATGGTGCGAGCGCCGACGTAGAACATCGACTGGCCGAGGCCGCCCACGAGCTGTCGGGACACGTCGTGCAGAGACCCCTTGAACGGAACTCGCCCCTCGATGCCCTCGGGGATGATGTCGTCGTCGCTCGGTGCGTCGGACTGGAAGTAGCGGTCCTTCGAATACGACACCCGGCCGCGCGAGGCCATCGCTCCCATCGAGCCCATGCCGCGGTAGAGCTTGAACTGCTTGCCGCCGACGAGGACGAGGTCGCCGGGCGCCTCGGCGCAACCGGCGAACAGGGACCCGAGCATGACGGACTCGGCTCCGGCGACGAGCGCCTTCGCGATGTCCCCCGAGTACTGCAGTCCGCCGTCCGCGATGACCGGGACACCGGCGGGGCCGGCCGCCTTCGAAGCCTCGTGCACGGCGGTGACCTGCGGCACTCCCACGCCAGCGACGACGCGGGTCGTGCAGATCGACCCTGGCCCGACGCCGACCTTGACGGCGTCGACGCCCGCGTCGACGAGCGCCTGGGCGCCTTCCCGCGTGGCGACGTTCCCGCCGATCACCTGCACGTGCGAGGTGGCCGGGTCCGACTTGAGACGCCGGATCATGTCGATCATGGCCTGCGCGTGGCCGTGCGCGGTGTCGACCACCAGCGCGTCGACGCCCGCCTCGACCAGCGCGACGGCGCGCTCCCACGCGTCGCCGAAGAAGCCGACGGCGGCCGCCACCCGCAGTCGCCCGTGCTCGTCCTTGGTCGCCTTGGGATACTGCTCGGACTTGACGAAGTCCTTGACGGTGATGAGACCCGTGAGCTTGCCATGCTCGTCCACGAGCGGCAGCTTCTCGATCTTGTGCTGGCCCAGCAGCGCGGCTGCCTCAGCGTTGGGCATGCCCTCGCGTCCGGTGACCAGGGGCATGGGAGTCATGGCATCGCGGACCTTGCGCGACTCGAAGTCCTGATGGTCCACGAACCGCAGGTCGCGGTTGGTGATGATGCCCAGCAGGGTGCGGTCCTCGTCCACGACCGGCAGCCCGGACACGCGGTACTTGCCGCACAGCGCGTCGAGCTCGGCGAGCGTCGCGTCGGGGCCGACGGTGACCGGGTCCGAGATCATCCCGGACTCGGAGCGCTTGACGATCTGGACCTGGTGGGCCTGGTCCTCGATCGAGAGGTTGCGGTGGAGGACGCCGATGCCGCCCTGGCGCGCCATCGCGATCGCCATGCGGGCCTCGGTGACGGTGTCCATCGCAGCGCTCAGCAGCGGGATCGAGATGCGGATGTCGCGCGTCAGGCGGGTCGAGGTGTCGACCTCGGAGGGGATGACGTCGCTCTGCCCGGGGAGCAGCAGGACGTCGTCGTAGGTGAGTCCGGTGAAGCCGAAGGGGTTGTTGTCAACGGGCGCCATTGCTCGATTCTACGGAACATCCGCGCCCCCGCGGGACGGCTGCGTGGCGGCTGGGTGACGGCCCGGTGAAGGCTCGAGATCCGCCCTTCCCAAGGCCTGAACTTCCAGGTATGAATGGAGGAGTGCGCAATCTGTACGACGGATGTTATCGACTCTTGACCTCTCCGATATTTCCGAATTACGGTGAAGTGCACCACCCGGGGTCCGGCTCAACGGCGAGTCGGAACCGATTCCCGACACCAAGGATGGGGGCGCGATGGATTCGGTAGCGAAACTTCCGGCACCGACGCAGGACCAGTGGGAGTGGCAGTACGAAGGAGCCTGTCGGGACGCCGATCCCGACCTGTTCTTCCATCCGGAGGGCGAGCGCGGCGCCGCCCGCCGACGCCGCGCCGAGGCCGCCAAGGAGTACTGCGAGCGCTGCCCGGTGCTCGAGACCTGTCGCGAGCGCTCCCTCATGGCGCGCGAGCCCTTCGGCGTGTGGGGCGGCATGAGCGAGGACGAGCGCCACGCGATGCTCGCCGGCCGCTTCAAGAAGGCGAGCTGACCCTCTCGCCCGCAGACGCACGAAGGCCCCGGAGAGCATTCTCCGGGGCCTTCGTCCTGTCGTGGGGCTGGATCAGCCGACGACGCCCAGCAGGTCGCGGGCCGAGAGGATCAGCAGATCCTCGCCGCCGTACTTGACCTCCGTGCCGCCGTACTTGCTGTAGATGACCTTGTCACCCACCGCGACGTCGAGCGGGATGCGGTTGCCGTTGTCGTCGACGCGACCGGGGCCCACCGCGAGGACCTCGCCCTCCTGGGGCTTCTCCTTCGCGGTGTCCGGGATCACGAGGCCGGAGGCGGTGGTCTGCTCGGCTGCTGCCGGCTTCACCACGACCTTGTCCTCAAGAGGCTTGATAGAGACCGACACTGCGGACCTCACCTTCCATTCATCCAAGTTCTGCACGTGGATCGCGGCCGTCTCACACCCTGCCGTCGCGGGGGTCAGAGCGTCAGGCGGATGCCGCGCACTCCGTTCGGAGCAGTGCCCAATTTAGCACTCACGACCGGCGAGTGCTAACCGACTGCGCGCGGTTCGCCGACCGTGAAACCGCCGCGTGAAAGGATCGCCCCATGGACGTCGCGATCGCCCGCGCCTTGACCTCGAACGAGGGGGTCGCGCTCCTCGACGCCCTCCCGCCATACTCGCCCGCGGAGGCCGATCGTGTGGGCCGAGAGCTCCGCGCGGGCGGCATCGATCCCGACCTGGTCGCCGCCGTGCTCACCCAGTCACGCCTGAGGGCCGATGCGCGCGCCAAGTTCGGGGAGTTCGCGTCGGGCATGCTCCTGACGCAGGACGGGCTCGAGCAGGCGACCCGCCTCCAGGTGGCAGCGCTGCATGCGCAGCGCTTCCGCGCCGCGGGCGTCACGCGCCTCGCGGACCTCACCAGTGGCATCGGATCCGACGCGATGGCGGCCGCGGCGCTCAGTCTCGACGTGACGGCGTGCGAGCTCGACGAGGCCACCGCGCTGCTCGCCGACCACAATCTCCGCCACTGGGACAACGCCCGGGTCGTGCATGCGGACGCCCTCGAGGTCGCCCACGCGCTCGACGTCGATGGGATCTTCGCGGACCCGGCACGGCGCGGCGCGCGCGGGCGGCGTCACGACCCCCGCGACTACTCCCCGCCGCTGGATGCCGTGCTCGCCCTGCGCGACCGCGTACCCGCGCTCGGGGTGAAGGTCGGGCCCGCGATCCCGCACGAGGCGGTGCCGGAGGGCGCCGAGGCCGAGTGGGTGAGCGTCGACGGGTCGGTGGTCGAGGCGGGGCTGTGGTGCGGGCCGCTCGCGGCGGCAGTTGGTCATGCGGCGCTCGTCATCGACGGCAGCGGAGCTCACCGCCTCGCGGGGTCGACGGAGCGCGCGGAGGCGGGCGCGCTGGCCGAGCACGTGTACGAGCCCGATGGCGCGGTGATCCGCGCGGGCCTGATCGGCGTCCTCGCGGCCGAGCTCGGGGCGCACCTCCTCGACCCGTCAATCGCGTACCTCACGACTGCCGCGCCCGTCACGACGCCCTTCGCGCGCGGCTATCGGATCCGCGAGGTGCTGCCCTTCAAGGTCAAGGCCCTCGCCTCCGCGCTCCGAGCGCGCGGCATCGGGACCGTCGACATCAAGAAGCGAGGCGTCGACGTGACGCCCGAGCAGCTCCGGCCGCAGCTCAAGCTGCGCGGCGACGAGCGCGCGACGCTGATCCTGACGCGCGTCGGCTCACGCCGCCTCGCGCTCCTCGCCGACCCCCTGTAGGAAGGTCCTCTGCGCGCTTCGCCATCGCCGTGCGTCCTGGGGGAACGCCTTCTCCCCACGTCACGGTCGAGCGCCGCCGCCAGCCGTCAACCGCGCAGGACCTTGGACACCATCTGCTGGCTGGTGCCGACCTCCCGGGCGATGGCGGACTGCGACACGCCCGTCTCCGCGAGCGCGCGGATCCGGTCCTTCTGGTCGTCCGTCAGCGTCCCTGCGCGCCGGGACGGCCCTCCCCGCCTGCCCGTCATGATCGAGTCCACGCTCGCGCGGGAGATGCCGACCGCCGCGGCGATCTCGACGCGCCGTTCGCCCGCCTCGACGCGCCGGCGCACCTCGGCGACCTGGTCCTGCGTGATCCGTGCCATCCCGCCAGCGTAGGCGCCAGGGGTCCCACAGCGGTCCCGCTCACGCCCCCGCAAGAAGCGAGATCGCGAGCACCACCATGATCACCGCGATCACCCCGTCCAGCACGCGCCAGGCACGCGGGCGCGCGAGCACCCCCGAGAGGAGGCGCGACCCGTAGCCGAGCGCGGAGAACCACAGCACGCTGCCCACCATCGCACCAGCGCCGAACACCCACGCCGCGTCCCCCTGCGATGCGCCCACCGTGCCGAGCAGGAGCACCGTGTCGAGGTACACGTGCGGGTTGAGCCAGGTGAGCGCGAGCGCGGTCACGGCGACGGCGCGCGCCGAGGTGCCGAGCGCTGACCGCTCCTGCGTCCGCACCGGGCCGGGCTCAGACGGCGGACTGCCGGCATCGCGCCCGGCGGACGAGACCTCCGCTACCTCCAGCGCCTCAGGTGCGGGACGCCAGGCGCGCCTCGCCGCGAGGACGGCATAGCCCAGGAGGAACGCGGCGCCGCCGATCCTCGCCGCCGTGACGAGACCCGGATGCGCGGTGACCGCGGCGCCGAGACCTCCGATGCCCGCGGCGATCAGCACCGCATCGGACGCCGCGCAGATGACCACGACGAGGGCCACGTGCTCGCGCCGGATCCCCTGACGTAGCACGAAGACGTTCTGGGCGCCGATGGCGACGATGAGGGACAGCCCGAGTCCGAGGCCTGCAAGGAAGGTGGTCATGGCATCGACGGTAGGACCGAACCGGCTTCAGCACCAGCGAGTGTTTCTCATGTTTCATTAGACTTGCTGATATGAGGATCCCCGCAGAGCTCGCCCACACCCTCACGGCGGTCGTCGAGGAGGGCTCGCTCGACGCCGCGGCGCGGCGGCTGCACGTCACGCAATCTGCTGTGAGCCAGCGGATCGCGACGCTCGAGCGGATCGCCGGTCAGGCGGTGCTCGTCCGCTCGCGGCCGGTCCGACCCACCCCCGCGGGCGAGGCCGTGCTGCAGTTCTCGCGCCAGGTGGCGCACCTCGAGGCGGATCTCAACGGCGCGCTCCGCCGCGACGAGGCCGGGCGGGCCACCGTCAGGCTCGCCGCCAACGCGGATTCGATGTCCGCGTGGCTCATGCCCGCGCTCGCGGTTCTCGCCACCGTGCACGGCATCATGGTCGAGGTGCAGCGAGAGGACGAGTCGCGCACCGCCGACCTGCTCTCCCGCGGCGACGTCTCGGCCGCCGTCACGACCAGGGCCACGGCCGTGAGCGGCTGCTCGAGCACACCGCTGGGGACGATGACCTACGAGGCCGTGGCGACGCCCGCGTTCGTCGAGCGCTGGTTGCCCGAGGGACCGACGCCCGCGGCGCTCGCGGTCGCACCCGTCGTCGACTTCGACCGCTCCGACGACATCCAGAGCCGGTGGTTGCATGCGGTGGCACCCGAGGCCCAGCCTCCGCGCCACCGCATCCCCTCCTCGAGCGAGTTCAACGAGGCCATCGCCCTGGGCATGGGGTGGGGGCTCATGCCCCCGGCGCAGCGCTCCGAGCTCGATCGCGACCTCGTCGCGCTCGGCGGCCCCACCATCGCGGTCGCGCTCCACTGGCAGCAATGGCGCGTGCGATCGGCCCTGCTCGACACGGTCGCGACAGAGGTGCGTGCGGCCGCCGGCGCCGTGCTCGCCGCTCCTCACCCGCAGGTCGGGTAGGGGACGTCGACCTCGACGGGCCACTCACCCCCTGGCGCGACGGCCCCGGTGAGGACGTCCGCCAACCCGGCGAGCGCATCGGCGCTGCGCCCGTAGAGCCCGACGTAGACGTCCGCCGTGGAGGCGCTCAGCCCCCAGGGTCCGCCCATCGCGACCACCACGTCACCGCTGCCGCTCGCCGCGTCGCCGCCCATGAGCACCACCGCGGTGCCGCCGGTGCCGATCGCGACGCCGCGCTCCTCGAGCGCCGCGGCCAGCGCCGCCCTGTCCGCGTCGAAGCCGCCCGAGATCGACACGGACCCTGAGACGAACGGCGCCTCGCAGTCCTTCGCGGCGACCGTGGCGCCGGCGGCGGCGAGCGCGCTCGCGTAGCCCTCCGACGGTTCCGGGCTCGGCGCGAAGGACTCCTGCCAGCGCGCCAGCGTGATCGCTCGCGCGGCCGCCTCATCGAGGCGCTCTCGCGGCACGTCGCCTGACTCCACCGCGGCCACGATCGCGTCGCGCGCAGCGCGCGGGTCGGGCGGCAGGAGGATGATGTCGGCGCCGGCGGCGAGCGCACGCGCCGAGGCGACCCCGGGCTCGCTGGTCTCCTGGATCGCCCCCATGTTCATCGCATCCGTGACGATGACGCCCCCGAACCCCAGCTCGTCGCGGAGGTAGGCGTACGACGCAGGCTCGAGGGTCGCGGCCTCGTCCCCCCACTCAGGCACGGCGATGTGGCCCATCATGATGACGGGAAGCCCAGCGCCGATCGCGGCGGCGAAGGGCACCAGGTCCCGATCGGCGAGGGCCGCCACCGCGGTGTCCTGGCGCGGCAGGCCGAGGTGCGAGTCGACGGTGACCGAGCCGTGCCCCGGGAAGTGCTTGATGACGGGCACGATGCCGCCCTCGACGTACCCGGCCGAGGACGCCACCACCGTGTCGGCGACCGCCGTGGGGTCGCCGCCGGCCGACCGCGTGCGGATGGTGGGGTCGTCGAGGCCGATGGTGACGTCGGCGACCGGCGCGAAGTCGACGGTGAACCCGAGGGCACGCATGTCAGCCGCCGCGGAGCCGTACGCGGCGCGCACCGCCTCCTTGTCCCGCGCGGCGCCCGCAGCCATGAATCCTGGCAGGTCGGGGAGCACGGCCCGCAGGCGCGACACGACCCCGCCCTCCTGGTCGACGCTGACGATCGCTGGCCAGTCGCGCCCGGAGGCGCCGGACCGCACCGCGCTGGTGAGGGCGCGCACCCCGGCCGCGTCGGTCACGGCGTCGCCCATGACGATCACGCCGCCGAGCGAGAGGTCCGACACCAGGCGATCGGCGGCGGCAGGGTCGGGCGAGCCGATCGCCGCGACGATCACCTGTCCGGCGGCCTCCTCGACCGTCAGCTGCCGGGCGTCCGCGAGGGACTGCTCCCAGAGCTCGGCCGGCGGCCCCCATGCGAGAGCAGGCGCCGCCGTGGGTGAGGGTGAGGGCGTCGCCGTGGGTCCGGGAGAGGGGGCCGATGCGCTCGGCGACGGCGTCGCCACGGTCGCGGGCGTCGCGTCGTCGCGTTGGCCAAGGAGCCACCACGCTCCGGCGCCGACCACGACCATCACCGCGCCCGAGAGTGCGGCCACGGCCGTGCGCCCTGGCATCAGCTCAGGCCGTGACCTGGGTCAGCGGCATCGACGAGTCCACGCCGTAGCCGAGCGAGCTGGGGGCGACCTCGCGCCGGACCACCGCAGACCCGAGGGCCGCGATCATCGCGCCGTTGTCGGTGCAGTAGCGGATCGGGGGGATGCGGACGTCGATGCCCGCGGCCTCCCCGCGGGCGGTCGCCATCTCGCGCAGCTGCGAGTTGGCCGAGAACCCGCCGCCGATGACGAGGGTCTCGACTCCGTGCTCGCGGCACGCGTTGAGGGTCTTCATGACGAGGACGTCCGCGACCGCGTCCGCGAACGAGGCCGCGACGTCGGCGAGGGGGATCTCGCGCCCGGCGTCACGCTCGCGCTCCACCCAGCGCGCGACGGCCGTCTTGAGCCCCGAGAAGGAGAAGTCGTACGCGTGCCGCTCCTGGAACTTGGGGGCGGTCAGCGCCCTCGGGAACGGGATCGCCGTCGGGTCTCCCTCCCGGGCGAGCCGGTCGATGTGAGGCCCGCCGGGGTACGGAAGTCCCAGCAGCCGTCCGACCTTGTCGAAGGCCTCCCCCGCGGCGTCGTCGAGGGTGTGGCCGAGCTCGGTGACGGCGGTCGCGACGTCGTCGATGAGCAGCAGCGACGTGTGCCCGCCGGACACCACGAGGGCCATCGTGCGGTCCGGGAACTCCCCATGCACGAGCTCGTCGACCGCCGCGTGGCCGATCACGTGGTTGACGCCGTACAGCGGGCGGTCGATCGCGAGCGCGAGGGCCTTGGCGGCGGCGTTGCCGACGGTGAGCGAGCCGACCAGCCCGGGACCCGCGGCGACGGCCACCGCGTCGACGTCGCTCAGCGTCCGATCCGCGCGGGACAGCGCCTCCTCGAGCGTCGGCAGGAACGCCTCGAGGTGGGCGCGGGAGGCGACCTCGGGCACGATGCCGCCGAAGCGCGCGTGCTCGTCCATGGAGGACGCGGTGACGTCGACGAGCAGGTCCGTGCCCTCGACGAGCGCCACGCCCGTCTCGTCGCACGTGCTCTCGATGCCCAACACCAGCGGATTCACGCGACCAGCCTAGCCGCGGTCACGGCCACCCCTCGAAGCGGGTGAGAATGGTTGACATGTCCACCTCCTTCTCCGTCGATGCCCGCACGCGTGCAGCGCTGTTCACCGAGGCACGTTCCAACACCCGCTTCGCGGACCGCGAGGTGCCCCTCGAGGTGATCCACGACGTGTGGGACATGATCAAGTGGGGTCCCACCGGCAACAACACCGTGCCGATGCGGCTCGCGGTCGCGCGCACCCCGGAGGCGCGCGCAGCGACCATCGCCGCGGCGCTCGAGGGCAACCGCCACAAGCTCGAGCAGGCGCCGCTGCTCATGGTGGCCGCGCGCGACGACCGCTTCCACGACACCTTCGAGGTGACCGGCGGGGGCAGCGCCTCGACGTACGAGCGGCTCGAGACCGAACCGGAGCGGCGCGAGCGCATGGCGCACACCGGCACCCTGCTCCAGGCGGGCTACCTCATCATCGGCCTGCGCGCCGCGGGCCTCGCCGTGCGGCCGTACGGCGGCTTCGACAAGGCGGCCATGGACGAGGCGCTCTTGAGCGGCACCTCGTGGCGCTCCGAGGTGCTGTTCGGCGTCGGCTGGCCCGCGGAGGGCGACCACGGCGCGGGCGAGCGGCGCGGACGCATCGCCGCGGAGGCCGCGGTGATGGCGCTGTGAGGGCCCGGTCCGCGAGCGCCGTGGCCGTCGCGCCCGGCCTGTCGATGCCGGCGAGCCGTCTCGGCCGGGCGTTCGTCGCGATCTCGGTGGTCGAGGCCGTCACCTGGACCGGCCTGCTGATCGGCATGCTGCTCGAGCACGTCCTCGATGTCACCGAGCTCGGCGTGAGCGTGTTCGGACCGCTCCACGGCGTCGCGTTCCTGATCTATGGGGCGCTCGCGCTCGCGTGCGCCGTCCGCTTCCGGTGGGGGCTCGGCCTCACCCTCGTGACGCTGATCGCTGCCGTGCCGCCGCTCACCACCATCCCGATGGAGCGCTGGCTGCGGCGCCGGGAGCGCCTCGGCCGACCCGACTTGCCGGCAGCCGCCTGAGCCTCGGTCAGCTCAGCGCGCGGCGCATGACGAGCGCGTCGATGCCCTCGGGCTGGTAGTACCTCCGGCGCACCCGCACGTCCTCGAACCCGTGGTCGCGGTACAGCGCCAGCGCCGCGTCGTTCGTGACCGCGACCTCGAGCCACACGTCCGGCGCCTCGAGGCGCGTCGCCTCGGACATCAGGTCCGCCATCAGGACCCGGGCGAGTCCGCCGCCGCGCGCCTCGGGAGCGACCGCGAGGTTCATGAGGTGGAAGGCGTCCCCTTCGAATCCGTACACGGCGTAGGCGATGAGGTCGCCCGCGCCGTCGATGCCCCGCCAGCGCGACAGCCCCCACAGCAGCTCGTCACGGATGAGCGACCGGGACCAGGCGGAGCGTCCGAAGATCTGCTGCTCGAGCGCTGCGAGCCGGCCGAGATCGGCCTCTCCCAGGTCGCGCACCTCGGGCGGTCCGGAGGGGGCCGATGCGCGCTCGGGCCCGTCGGCGCCGTCGCCTGCGCCCATGACGCGGCTCAGGCTCCGGGGACGCCGTGCACGTCCGGACGGCGCAGGTACAGCGGCTCGAGCGGGAAGTCCGTCTGCCCGCCCGCGAGGGCGGCATCGACGACCCGCGCGAGCGCCGCCGGGTCGGGGTCGGCGGGCACGGCGCCGGGAAACGCCTCGGCGTAGAGGGCCGCGCCGCGTCCGACCACGACGCCGGCCGACTCGACGTCCGCGGGGGCGCTCACGGAGGGACCCGCGACGCGGACGCCGTCCTCGTAGCGCGCCCAGTAGACCTCCTTGCGGCGCGCGTCCGCCACCACGGTGGCGGTGCCGTGCTCGACGCCGAGGGCATCGAGAGAGCACACGCCCCGCACCGGAACGCCCAAGGCGTACCCGAGGGTGCGCGCGGTGACGAGCCCGACGCGCAGCCCGGTGAACGGCGCTGGGCCGGTGCCGACGACGATCGACTCGACGTCCGCGGTGGCGGCGCCCGCCTCGGCGAGCACGGCCTCGATGAACCCCGCCAACAGCTCGGCGTGGCCGCGGGGCGCGAACTCGGCGCGCGAGGCGACGGTCTCGCCGCCGCGCACGAGGGCGACGGCGACCGCTGCGGACGTGTCGATGGCGAGGATCACGCGCACCAGCCTAGAGCTCGGGCAGGTCGACGGCGTCCCACCGCGCACCATGCGAGGTGATGCGCACCGTGCGCTCACCGCCGGACGGATCGTCCATGTCCACCTCGCCGCCCCGCTCGCGCAGGATCGTCAGGTGGAGGCGGTCTTCCGACAGGGTCGCGGCCGCGTCGCCCCACTCGACCACCGTCACCGCGTCGTCGAGCGACGTGTCGAGGTCGAGGTCGTCGAGCTCGGCGAGCGAGCCGAGCCGGTAGGCGTCCACGTGGACCAGGTCGGGACCGTCGCCCAGCGACGGGTGCGTGCGGGCGATGATGAACGTCGGGCTCGCCACGTCGCCTCGCACGCCCAGGGCCGCGCCGAGGCCCTGCGTCAAGGTGGTCTTGCCCGCGCCGAGGTCTCCGGTGAGGATCACCAGGTCTCCCGCGCGCAGCGCCGGAGCGATCACCGCGGAGCCGAGCCTGCGCATCGTCTCCTCGTCGGCGACGGTCACTGTGCGATCGATCACGCGGCTCCCTTCCTGCGCAGCACGCCGAAGCGGCACACCACCTCGTAGTCGATGGTCTCGATCGCGTCAGCCCACTCCGTCGCGGTCGGACCGTCAGGGCCGATCAGGGTCGCCACGTCTCCCGCGACGACGTCCGTGACCGGGCCGAGGTCGACGACGAACTGGTCCATGCACACGCGGCCGGCGATGCGGAAGCGGCGGCCGCGGATCGACACCTCGGCGCGGTTGCCCGCCCGCCGGAAGACTCCGTCCGCGTAGCCCGCGCTGATGAGGCCGAGCGTGGTGGGATACGGCGTGACGTAGTCGTGGCCGTAGCTCACTCCTTGGCCCGCTCCGACGTTCTTCACGAGGATCACCTCGGACCGCACCGCCATCGCCGCCCTGAGACCGAAGCGCTCGCCAGCGGGGTCCGGGACAGGCGGCAGGCCGTACACGGCGATGCCGGGCCGGACCAGGTCGAAGTGCAGGTCGGGGCGGGTCAGCGTGCAGGCCGAGTTGGCGAGGTGACGGACCTCGAGCGCGATCTCGCGCTCCTGGGCCATGGCAAGCGCCTCACGGAACGCGGTCGCCTGGGCGTCGATGGTCGCGTGCCCGGGCGCGTCGGCCCAGGCGAGGTGGGACCACATGCCGACGATCCGCACGAGCCCCTCGGCCTGCGCCGCCACCGCGAGGTCGAGCAGGGCCCCGAGCTCGCGCAGCGGCACGCCCTCGCGGCCGAGCCCGGTGTCGACGCACAGGTGGACGCGCGGCGCGACGCCGAGGTCGCGTGCCGCGGCGACGATCGCTCCGAGCACGTCAGGCGACGACGCCGACAGGTCGACCTCGGCGATGATGAGCTCGCGGGCCGGCAGCTCGGGACCGTAGAGCCAGGTGAGGATGCGGCCGGTGTCCCCTGCCGCGCGCAGCGCGAGCGCCTCGCCGGGCTGGGCGACGCCGAGCCACGCGGCGCCGCCGCGACGCGCAGCCTCGGCCGCTGCGGCGAGACCGTGGCCGTAGGCGTCCGCCTTGACGACAGCCATGACGTCCGCTCCCGACGCCCGCGAGCGCAACACCTCGACGTTGTGCGTGATGGCGCCGTAGTCGACGGTCACGTCGAGCGCGCTCATGCGTCGGACTCCGCGATCACGACGGCCGAGGCGATGCCCGCGTCGTGCGACAGCGAGAGGTGGAAGCGATCGATGCCGAGCTCGGCCGCGCGCGCCGCGACGGTGCCGCGGACCTCGAGCTGGGGCCGCCCGCCCTCCTCGCGCCTGATCTCCGCGTCGTGCCAGTGCAGGCCAGCGGGGGCGCCGAGCGCCTTCGCGAGCGCCTCCTTCGCCGCCCACCGCGCGGCGAGGCTGTGCGGACCGAGCTCGCGCTCGAGTGGCGTGAAGACACGCTCGAGGAAGCTCGGCGAGCGCTCGACGGACTCCTCGAACCGCGAGATCGCGACCACGTCGATCCCCACACCCACGACCGCCACGGCTACTCGACCGTGACCGACTTCGCGAGGTTGCGCGGCTGGTCCACGTCGTACCCCTTCGCCGCCGCGAGCTCGAGAGCGAAGATCTGCAGCGGGATGACCTTCAGCAGGGGCGTCATGAGGACGGGGGCCGGCGGAACGTAGAAGATCTCGTCGGCGTGCTTGGCGGCGACGACGTCGCCCTCCTCGGCGATGACCAGGGTGCGCGCGCCGCGCGCCCGCACCTCCTGGACGTTCGAGAGCACCTTCGCGTGCAACGACTCGCGTCCACGCGGGCTCGGC
This sequence comes from Demequina sp. NBRC 110056, assembly GCF_002090155.1. Taxonomy (GTDB): domain Bacteria; phylum Actinomycetota; class Actinomycetes; order Actinomycetales; family Demequinaceae; genus Demequina. The sequence goes on from NZ_BBRM01000004.1 coordinate 191,721, forward strand.
ACGACGACGAACACGGGCTGGTCCTGCTCGACGAGCGCGATCGGTCCGTGCTTGAGCTCGCCCGCGGCGAAGCCCTCGGCGTGGATGTAGGCGAGCTCCTTGAGCTTGAGCGCGCCCTCGAGCGCGACGGGGTACCCCACATGGCGCCCGAGGAACAGCACGGTGCGCTCGTCGGCCATGGTCCGTGCGACCTCGCGGATGGGCGCCGAGGTGTCGAGCACCCGCTGGATCTTGGACGGGATCTGGTCGAGTTCGCGCAGCAGCGCCTCGATCTCGTCCGGGAACTTGTTGCCGCGCAGCTCGGCGAGGTAGATGCCCAGGAGGAAGCCTGCGGTGATCTGCGCGAGGAACGCCTTGGTGGACGCCACCGCGATCTCGGGTCCGGCGCGCGTGTAGAGCACCGCGTTCGCCTCGCGCGCGATGGTGGAGCCCTGGGCGTTGACGATGCCGATCACCGTCGCGCCCTGGCTCTGGGCGTGGCGCACGGCCATGATCGTGTCCATCGTCTCGCCGGACTGGCTGATCGCCACGACGAGGGTCTTCACCGACACGATGGGGTCGCGGTAGCGGAACTCGTGCGCGAGCTCGACCTCGACCGGGATGCGCGTCCAGTGCTCGATGGCGTACCGAGCAGCGAGTCCCGCGTACGAGGCGGTGCCGCACGCGATGACGATGATCTTGTCGATCGACTTCAGCACGTACTCGTCGACCATGCCCTCGTCGAGCTTGAGCCGGCCCTGGCTGTCGAGCCGGCCACGCAGGGTGTCCGCGACGGCGGCGGGCTGGTCGTGGATCTCCTTGTCCATGAACGTGGCGAAGCCGCCCTTCTCGGCGGCCGCGGCGTCCCAGTCGATCGCGTACGGCTCGCGCTCGACGACCTCGCCCTTGGCGTCGGTCACGACGACGGACTCGGGCGTGATCTCGACGACCTCGTCCTGGCCCAGCTCGAGGGCGGTGCGGGTGTGCTCGATGAACGCGACGACGTCGGAGCCGAGGTAGTTCTCCCCGTCCCCCAGCCCGACGACGAGCGGCGAGTTGCGACGCGCCCCGACGACGGTGCGGGGATCGTGTGCGTCGACGGCGAGGAGCGTGAACGCGCCCTCGAGCCTGCCGGCCACCGTGCGCATCGCGTCCGCGAGGCCCAGGCCCTGATCGACGTAGTGCGCGAGCAGGTGCCCGGCGACCTCGGTGTCGGTGTCGGACAGGAAGTCGACTCCCGTGGCCGCGAGCTCGTCGCGCAGCTCTCCGTGGTTCTCGATGATCCCGTTGTGGATGATGGCCAGGCGCCCGCCGCCCGCGAGGTGCGGGTGCGCGTTGACGTCCGTCGGGGCGCCGTGGGTCGCCCAGCGGGTGTGCCCGATGGCTGCGGTGGACGGCGGCAGCGGCTCCTCGGCGATCGCCTTCGCGAGGCGCTCGAGCTTGCCCGCCCGCTTCGCCACGGCCACGCGCTCGCGGTCGGAGCCCACGAGCGCGATGCCCGCGGAGTCGTAGCCGCGATACTCGAGGCGCGCGAGGCCTCCCATGATGACGCCCTCGGGACGCTCCCCCGGCTCACGCGAGCCCACGTATCCGACGATTCCGCACATGCTGGGAAGTCTACGTGCAGGCGCCCCGCCAGCCCACGCATCGGCGCTCTCCCCGTGCCCTCGGATGCGGGCGGCGGCGCCCGCGCGCGACCGCATCGGGCACGGTGGAGCGGTGCCTCGAAGGCGTCCGACCGTGCGCGCGGGGACCGGGCGCCTCGGCCGATGCGGTTGAATGGTCGCGTGAACGAGGTCTCCCCGGAGGACGTCGACAGTCCCTTCGTCACCCTGACGCGGCCCGAGTGGTCCGCGCTCGCGACGGCGACGCCGCTGCCGCTGACCGAGGAGGACATCGCCCGCGTCCGCGGCCTGGGCGACCCCATCGACCTCGAGGAGGTCGACCAGATCTACCGTCCGCTGTCGCGGCTGCTCGATCTGTACTCGGGTGCGGTCGAGGGCCTGCACTCCGCGACGAGCGAGTTCCTGGGCGAGCGTGCCTCCCGCACGCCGTTCGTCATCGGCATCGCGGGCTCCGTCGCGGTCGGCAAGTCGACCACCGCGCGCGTGCTGCGCGAGCTCATGGCGCGCTGGCCGCGCTCCCCGCGCGTCGAGCTGGTGACCACCGACGGCTTCCTGCACCCCAATGCGGTCCTCGAGGCTCGGGGCCTGCTCGGGCGCAAGGGCTTCCCCGAGTCCTATGACCGGCGTGCACTGCGCCAGTTCATCGCGGACGTGAAGTCGGGGCGGCGCGAGGTCCACGCGCCGGTGTACTCCCACATCACCTACGACATCGTGCCGGACGAGTCCATCACGGTGCGCTCGCCGGACGTGCTCATCGTCGAGGGCCTCAACGTGCTGCAGCCCGCGAGCCCGCGCGACCTCGACGAGACGGCTCTGGCGGTGTCGGACTACTTCGACGTGTCCATCTACGTCGACGCGCAGCCGACCGACGTGCGGCGCTGGTACATCGAGCGCTTCCTCGCGCTGCGCGGCACGGCGTTCTCGCGCCCGGACTCGTACTTCCGCAACTACTCGGACCTGACGGATGCCCAGGCGACGGAGCGCGCCGGCGAGATCTGGGACTCGATCAACGCCCCGAACCTCGCGCGCAACATCGCGCCCACGCGCTCGCGGGCGACCATCATCCTCAACAAGGGCCCCGACCACCAGGTCGAGACCGTGCAGATGCGCAAGCTCTGAGCGCGAGATCCTCAGGGACGCTTGCGCGCCACCACCGTGAACGTCGTGGGCACGCGCTCTCGCAGCGGCGCCGGGTACGCGAAGCCGTCGTCACCGAGCTCGACCATCGCCTCCGAGAAGCGCCACGGAAGGGTGTCGCCCTCGTCGAGCCGCAGGAGCTCCAGCCCCGCGCCGAGCACCGCGTTGACGGTCTCGGACAGCGGATGCGGGAACTCGTAGGTTCTCGTCGACGCGATGGTCCCGTCGCCCACGTAGGTCGTGGCCTCGTCCCATGCCTGCGCGCGGCCGTTGGGGAAGTACCGGTAGCGGGTGACGAGCCCCTCCGCCTCCTCGTCGAGCGCGTAGAGGGCCGGGTGCCCGTCGCGAAGGTAGAGCAGCCCGCCGGGTCGCAGCAGCGCGGCCACCTGAGCCGCCCACCGGTCGAGGTCGGCGAGCCAGCCGATGGCGCCGATGCTCGTGTAGACGAGGTCGAACGCCGCCTCCTCGCCCATCACCGCGGTCACGGCGTCGCGGGCGGAGAGCACGTCCGTGTGCACCCAGGTCGCGTCGAGACCGAGGGACTGCGCGAGGTCCGCGGCCGCGTCCAGGGCCGGCCGCGAGAAGTCGACGCCGGTGACCGTCGCCCCCGCGCGGGCGAGCGACAGGGTGTCCGTGCCGATGTGGCACTGGAGGTGGCAGACGTCGAGGCCGGCCACGCCCTGCGGCAGGTGCGTCGCGAGCGCGGCGAGGTCATGCCTGATGACGGCCGACAGGTACGACGGATCCTCGCGGTACCTGTCGAGCCCGTAGGCCTCGACATGCATCGCGACGCGCTCGTCCCAGTTGGCGAGGTTCGCCGCCCGCGCCTCCTCCCAGGAGACAGCGACGTCGTCGCCGTGTGCCGTCACGGACGGTCCTCGTCGCCGGCCTTGGTCGGCTCCGAGTCCGTGGCGGCCTGGGCGTCGGTGCCGCGGTCCGCCTCCGCGCCGTCGGCGCGCACCGGGCCGGTGACGCCGGCGCCGTCCGGCGCATCGGCGCCGCTCGTGCGGCGCACCTCGGGGATCTGACCGGTCGCCCCCGCACGCCGCTCGGCACGGTGGGCGACGCGCTCCTCCTTGCGCCCGGTCCGCTCCTCCTTGCGCTCCGCGCGGTGACGCTCGATCTCGGCCTGGCGCTCCCTGTCCTCGGGCGTGAGGGACTCCTCGATGTCGCCCGCCAGATCCGGAAGCTCGGGTTCGGTGAGGCCGAACCACCCGAGGACCTTGTCGACGACGAGCCCGAGCAGCACGCCGGCGACGACGCCGACGATGATCGACAGCAGCAGGTTGTCCTTGGGGAAGATCGCCCCCGCGGCCGTGCCCAGGAGGATGCCCCACGCGGCCCAGATGCTCACGGCGACGGCGTCGACGCCCATGAACCGCCGGTGCGGGAAGCGCAGCGCGCCTGCGGTGAGGTTCACGATGACGCGTCCCATGGGGATGAACCGCGCCGCGATGATGAACGTGGTGCCGCGGCGCTCGAGCTGGGACTCCGCCCAGTCCAGGCTGTGGCGCCAGCGGTCGCGCTTGAACAGGCGCCAGTGCCGGACGTCGACGCGAGATCCGACGAGGTACGCGATCTGGTCGCCGCACCACGCTCCGACCGCGCCGCACAGGAAGATCAGCACCAGGATGGGGCTGCCGGTCTGGAACGAGGCGGTCGACGTCGCGATGATCACGGACTCGCTCGGGAGGACCGGGAAGATCCCGTCGATCAGCGACAGGAAGAACACCCCCGGGTAGATCCACAGGGACTCGCTGAGCTCGAGCACCCACTCCTCGACGGTCGAGGAGAAGTGCAGGATCCAGTCGCTGAAGGTGCGCTCGTCGGTCACGGGCTCAGTCTGGCAGGTGGGCACGGGCGGCGCGATGGGGCATCACGCTGATATCGCGGTCGTCCGTACGGCCGATGCGCGCGCATCGACGGGCATCACCGTCGCCGCCCGCTGGGGCGTCAGAGGGGCAGGTGGGACCGCACCGCGGCGGCCAGCTCATCCGCGTAGGCCTGCGCGAGCTCGGCGGTCGCCGCCTCGACCATCACCCGAACCACGGGCTCGGTGCCGGAGGGCCGCAGCAGCACGCGCCCCTCGGAGCCCAGCGCGGACCGGGCGGCGCCCACCGCCTGCTGGAGCCGCGCGTCCGAGTACACCCGGGTGCGGTCGACGCCCTTGACGTTGACGAGCACCTGCGGCAACGTCTCGATGCCCGCGCACTGGTCGCGCAGCGAAGCGCCAGCATTGACCCGTGCCGCCACGAGCAGCGAGCTGAGGATGCCGTCACCGGTGGTCGCGTACTCGGAGACGATGATGTGCCCGGACTGCTCGCCGCCGAGCGAGTAGCCGCCCTCGCGCATGGCCTCGAGGACGTAGCGGTCGCCGACGGCCGCCTCGATGACGGCGATGCCCGCGGCCGTCATCGCGCGGTGCAGGCCCAGGTTGCTCATCACGGTCGCGACGAGGGTGTCGTGGTAGAGGGCGCCGGCGTCCTTGAGGGCGAGGGCGAGCAGGCCCATGATCGCGTCGCCGTTGACGACCTCGCCGGTGTGGTCCACGGCCAGGCAGCGGTCGGCGTCCCCGTCGAACGCCACGCCGAGGTCCGAGCCCGTGTCCACCACGGCGGCCTGGAGGCTGTCGAGGTGGGTCGACCCGACGCCATCGTTGATGTTGAGGCCGTCGGGCGACACGTTGATCGCGTGGACGGTGGCGCCGGCGGCGCGAAGAGCGGCGGGACCGGCCGAGCTAGCAGCACCGTGGGCGCCGTCGACGACGATCGACAGGCCATCGAGGGGCCGCTCGGAGCCCGCGAACGAGCGCACGGCGGCGACCACGTGGTCGACATACCCGTCGACGAGGTCGGACGCGTCGGTGATGGTGCCCACCTCCGCGCCCGTGGGGCGCTCCCAGGGCTCGGCGAGACGCTCCTCGATCGCATCCTCGACCGAGTCGTCCAGCTTGTGGCCACCGCGGCCGAAGAATTTGATGCCGTTGTCCGGCATGGGGTTGTGCGACGCCGAGATCACCACGCCGAGGTCCGCCTCGGTCGAGGCGGTCAGATACGCGATCCCGGGCGTCGGCACGACGCCGGCATCGAGCACGTCGACCCCCGCGGACGCGAGGCCCGCGGACACCGCGGCGCTCAGGAACTGGCCGGAGACGCGAGTGTCGCGGCCGATGACCGCGCGGGGTCGGTGGCCCGTGAACTCGCCTCGGTCGGCGAAGACGTGGGCCGCGGCGACGGCGAGGTCCACGGCCAGCTCTGCCGTGATGTCACGGTTAGCCAGGCCGCGGACCCCGTCCGTGCCGAAGAGTCGCGCCATAGGCGCGAGGTTAGCGCTTCGAGTACTGCGGGGCGCGGCGGGCCTTCTTGAGGCCGGCCTTCTTGCGCTCGACGACGCGCGCGTCGCGGGTCAGGAAGCCCGCCTTCTTGAGAGTGCCGCGGTTGGTGTCCGCGTCGATCTCGTTGAGGGCGCGGGACACGCCCAGGCGCAGCGCGCCGGCCTGGCCCGAGGGGCCACCGCCGGTGATGCGGGCGTGCACGTCGAACTTGCCCTCGATGTCGAGCAGCGCGAACGGCGAGTTCACGAGCTGCTGGTGCACCTTGTTGGGGAAGTAGTCCTCGAGCGAGCGGCCGTTGATCTTCCACTCGCCGGTGCCGGGCACCAGGCGGACGCGGGCGATCGCCTCCTTGCGGCGGCCGAGGCCGGCGCCGGGGGCGATGGCCGAAGCTCCCTTGCCGCGCTCGGGCGCGGACTCGGAGGTGTACTCGGTGGGGGTGTCGTTCTCGACGGTCTCAGTCACGTCAATCAATCCTTGGGGGTCCGGGGCGCTTACTGCGCCACCTGCGAGATCTCGAACGCCTGCGGCTGCTGCGCGGCGTGGGGGTGCTCGGGGCCCGCGTAGACCTTGAGCTTGGACAGCTGGGCACGGCCGAGCTTGGTCTTGGGCAGCATGCCGCGGACCGCGTTCTCGATGACCCGCTGGGGGTTCTTCTCGAGGAGCTCGCCGATCGGGACGGCGCTCAGGCCGCCCGGGTAACCGGAGTGGCGGTAGACCATCTTGTCGGTCGCCTTGGTGCCGGACAGAGAGATCTTCTCGGCATTGATGACGATGACGAAGTCACCGCCGTCGACGTGGGGCGCGAAGGTCGCCTTGTGCTTGCCGCGGAGCAGCGAAGCGGCCTGAGAGGCCAGACGACCGAGAACCACGTCAGTAGCGTCGATGACGTACCAGTTCTTGGTGACGTCACCCGGCTTGGGAGAATACGTACGCACTGTGAAGCCTTCTTACTCGTTAACGATGGTGCGGCGCGTGGGCGCCACGGGGTTCGGTCGGCGGGTCCTGCGGAGGCGAGTGGGAGGCACTTCCAGCCGGAACGCACAACGACAGACGATTCTACCGGCGTGGGGGCTTGACGGTCAATTCGGACCTGAGTCCGTCATGCTCGCCTGGCGCGGGTCTGCTCGGCACGCGCCGCGAGGTGCTCGTCTGCGGGATACGAGACCTGCTCGAGCGTCAGCCCGTGAGCGGGGGCCACGGCGATCGCCTGGGACCGCGAGGTCTCGTCGGCGACGGAAGCGAGCCACGCGAGGTCTCGGCGCCCCTGGCCCACCGCCAGCAGCGCGCCGACGAGCGACCGCACCATCGAGTGGCAGAACGCGTCTGCCCGCACCGTGGCCACCACGAGCCCCGCGTCGGGCCCCTCGGTCACGCGATCCCACGACAGGTCCGTCAGATCGCGGATCGTGGTCGCACCGTCGCGTGCGCGGCAGAACGCCGCGAAGTCGCGCAGGCCGATGAGGGTCGCCGACGCGGCGTTGAGGTCGTCGATGTCGAGCGGGTTGTCGTGCCACAGGACGTGGCGCCTCGTGAGCGGGTCACGCAGCTCGCGTCGGTCGCACACCCGATAGGCGTAGCGGCGTTCCATCGCGGCGAAGCGCGCGTCGAAGCCAGCGGGTGCCAGCGTCACCTGTCGAACGGTGACGTCGTCAGGGAGGAGGCCGTCGAGACGATCGCGGAGGCCCTCCTCCGGCGCGCGCACACAGCGCCCTGGCATGCGACCCCAGGACGCGGCAGGGATGTCGGCATGGGCGACCTGGTGACGAGCGTGCACGCCGGCGTCGGTGCGGCCGGCGACGGTGAGCCGCACCGGCACAGCCTCGCCCGTCGCGGGATCCCTGATGATGCGCGCGAGCGCCACTTCCATCTCGCCCTGCACGGTCCTCAGCCCTGGCTGCGTCGCCCACCCGGAGAAGTCGGTGCCGTCGTAAGAGAAGTCGAGGCGGGCCCTCACGACGTCACTGCTGTGCAGATCCGTCATGAGAGCCCGCCTCGAAGGCGACCGTCACGCGGGTCTCAGCCCGCGCATCGGCCGTCGTTACTTCTTGTCGTCCTCGGCAGCCTCGTCGGCGCCCTCGGCGGGGGCCTCGGCGTGCTCGCCCTCGACCTCCTCCGGCTTGACCTCGGGCTCGGTGGCCTCGGCGTCGGTGGCGGCGGCCTCCTCGACCGGCGCCTCCTCGACCTTCTCGGTCTTCTTCGGGGCGGCCTTCTTGGTGGCCTTCTCGGCCTCCTTGGCGACGGCCTTCTTGGCAGGCGCACCGAACTCGACGAGCTCGATCACGGCCATCGGCGCGTTGTCGCCCTTGCGGGGGCCGATCTTGGTGATGCGGGTGTAGCCGCCGTCACGCTCGGCGAAGCCGGGCGCGATCTCCGCGAACAGCGCGTGCACGACGCCCTTGTCCGACAGCAGACCGAGCACCTTGCGGCGCGAGGCGAGGTCGCCACGCTTGGCAAGGGTGACGACGCGCTCGGCGTAGGGGCGCAGGCGCTTGGCCTTGGCGACGGTGGTGGTGATGCGGCCGTGCTCGAACAGGCTCTGCGCGAGGTTCGCCAGGATCTGACGCTCGTGCGCAGGACCGCCGCCCAGGCGCGCTCCCTTGGTGGGGGTAGGCATGGTTGCAGGTTCTCCTTGTTACTCTTCGCTGCCCGAGAAGTACACGCCCGCGGACCCGCCGTCGTACTCGACGGCGCCGTCCTTGAGCGAGAAGCCCAGCTCTGCGAGCTTCTCCTTGACCTCGGTGATCGACTTCTGCCCGAAGTTGCGGATGTCCATGAGATCCGCCTCCGAGCGGGCGGTCAGCTCGCCCACGGTGTGGATGCCCTCGCGCTTGAGGCAGTTGTACGAGCGCTGGGTGAGGTTGAGCTCCTCGATCGGCTGGTTGTAGTCCTCCTCGATGGAGTCCTCCGAGTCCGAGGGGCCGATCTCGATGCCCTCAGCGGCCTCGTTCAGGCCCTTCGCGAGCGAGAACAGCTCGACCAGCGTCGAGCCGGCGGAGGCCAGCGCGTCGGCGGGCGAGATCGAGTTCTTGGTCTCGACGTCGATGATCAGCTCGTCGAAGTCGGTGCGCTGGGCCACACGGGTCGCCTGGACCTTGTACGTGACCTTGAGCACCGGCGAGTAGATCGAGTCGACGGGGATCTGGCCGATCTCCGCGTCGTAGCCCTTGTTCATCGAGGCGGGCACGTAGCCGCGGCCGCGCTCGACGGTCAGCTCGACCTCGAACTTGGCCTTCGAGTTGAGGGTCGCGATGTGCAGGTCGGGGTTGTGGACCTCGACGCCCGCGGGCGGGGCGACGTCGGCACCGGTCACGGCGCCGGCACCCGACTTGCGCAGGTACATCACGACGGGCTCATCGTGCTGCGACGAGACCACGAGGTTCTTGAGGTTGAGCAGGATCTCGGTCACGTCCTCCTTCACGCCCTCGATGGTCGTGAACTCGTGGAGGACGCCCTCGAAGCGCACCGAGGTGATCGCGGCGCCCGGGATGGACGACAGCAGGGTGCGGCGGAGCGAGTTGCCGAGCGTGTAGCCGAAGCCAGGCTCGAGCGGCTTGAGCGAGAACTGCGAACGGTTGTCCGAGATGACCTTCTCGGTCAGCTGGGGACGCTGTGCGATGAGCACTGTTCATATCCTTTCCGAGCACCCGCTATTTGATGCTCGCAAGTCCTGCCGGAATGGTCCGTCAGGGTGGAGGTGTGAAGTTGAAAGGAGTGCGGAGGGCCGATGCGCTGGGCGCCGGCCGCCCGGGGGCGGGGTCGCGCGCGGCTCGCCCGGGGGCGAGGCGCGCGGCCCCCGTTCGCTAGTTGCGGCGGCGCTTGGGCGGACGGCAGCCGTTGTGCGCCTGCGGGGTCACGTCCTTGATGGAGGTGACCTCGAGGCCGGCGGCGGTCAGCGAACGGATCGCGGTGTCGCGACCCGAGCCGGGCCCCTTGACGAACACGTCGACCTTGGACATGCCCGCGTCCTGCGCGCGACGGGCAGCGGCCTCGGCGGCCATCTGCGCGGCGTACGGCGTGGACTTGCGGGAGCCCTTGAAGCCGACCTGGCCCGACGACGACCACGACACGACGGCACCCGAGGGGTCCGTGATCGAGATGATCGTGTTGTTGAAGGTCGACTTGATGTGAGCCTGACCGTGCGCGACGGTCTTCTTGATCTTCTTGCGCGGCTTGCGCGTGGGAGCTGCCATGGCTTACTTCTTCTTTCCGGCGACGGTCTTCTTGGGGCCCTTGCGCGTGCGGGCGTTGGTCTTGGTGCGCTGACCGCGGACCGGCATGCCACGACGGTGGCGCAGACCCTGGTAGTTGCCGATCTCCACCTTGCGGCGGATGTCGCCCTGCACCGTGCGGCGCAGGTCGCCCTCGACCTCGAAGTTGGCCTCGATGAAGTCACGGATGGCGACGAGCTCCTGGTCGCCCGCGTCCTTGACGCGGAGGTCCGGGCTGACGCCGGTGGCGGCGAGGATCTGCTGCGCACGAGTGCGGCCGATCCCGTAGATGTAGGTGAGCGCGATCTCCATGCGCTTCTCGCGCGGGAGGTCGACGCCAACGATGCGTGCCATTGTCTGTCTTCTACTCCTCAGTAGTCGGAGGTCTGACGCTCAGGCTTCCCGCGGGATTGTGGTGCGGGCCCCGGCCTCCGAGCCGGGGGTTGCTGTGTGGCTGCCTGAACGAGGTCGTGTGTTGTTGTCTAGCCCTGACGCTGCTTGTGGCGCAGGTTGTCGCAGATGACCATGACTCGGCCATTGCGACGGATCACCTTGCACTTGTCGCAGATCGGCTTGACGCTCGGCTTAACCTTCATGCTTCTTTCCTTGCGTCGCGGCACGCGGAACGCCGGTGCGTGCCGGTGACGCTCACTTGTAGCGGTAGACGATACGGCCGCGGGACAGGTCGTACGGGCTGAGCTCGACAACCACCCGGTCCTCAGGGAGGATTCGGATGTAGTGCTGTCGCATCTTGCCCGAGATGTGTGCGAGGACGAGATGACCGTTGGTCAGCTCCACACGGAAGGAGGCGTTGGGAAGCGCCTCCACGACCGTGCCCTCGACCTCGATGACGCCGTCTTTCTTGGCCATGGACTCCACTCACGTTGGTTGGTTGCGCGGGCGCGCAAAAACGCCCGACGAACAACTATACGCCACCCGGCCCCGCCGTTCAACCGCGACCGTCGGCGCGACCGACGTCACCTGTAGCCGTTGCGCAGGCGTTGCACCGCGGCATCCGAGATCGCGGTGGATCGGTGGTCAGCGAGGGATCTCACCACCGACGCGGGCGTGCGGGGGTTGTCGATGAGGGCGCGCAGCACAGCGTGGTCGGTGTCATGCCCGAGCGAGATGAGCGCGCCGACCGGACAGTCGGCACGCCCCGCCACCGTCGCGCGCACCGATGCGCTGCGATGGACCGCAAGACGCAGAAGGTCCGGCGGCGCGAGCCGCGGGTCCCGCGCCCTCTCGACGTCCTCCGCGGCGCGACGTGCCGGCGAGATGCCCACGATGCCATCCTCCCTCGCGGCGCACGCGACACCCGCACGTGCCACCGTGTCGCACACTCTAGGGAAGCACCCCTGGTAATGGGCGCCCGCTGTGGCGAACCCGACAAACTCCCCCCGGGCGTTTCGCGGTCGCCTCGTCGGGCGTCAGCCCGTCGCGGGCCGGGGCCCCTCGGGGAAGAATGCCTCCGCGCTCACCGCCGGCGTGCGACGGCCCATGCCTGGCATCGTCGGGGCCCCACCTCGCCCGGTCTCGGCGTCCCCCGCACGGTCGCGGCCGACCGCCGGTCGCGGTGCGTACGCGCGCAGCGACGTGCGTCGTGTGGGGGCTCCTCGATCGGTCGCGCCGCCGTCGGGCCCCGCCGGGACGGGCGCTCCGTGCATGGACCCTGCGTCGGTGGGTGCGGGGTGGCCGAGCGCCGCATGAGTGGCAGCCGCGCGATCGCGCAGCTCGGGCGGCAGGGTCACGCCCCGCAGCCCCTCGCCCGAGTCCTGGACCACAGGTGCTGCGGCGAGCTCCGCCGTGGCGCGCTCGGCCGCCCGGCGCACCTCGGGGCGCCGGTGCGTGGCGAGTCGAGCCCGCGTGTCGGCCGGGGTGGCGCGGTTGCGGGCGACCGCCTTCAGCACGGCGGCGTCGCGGTCCCGCCCGAGCTGCGCGAGCACCGAGGGGTTGGCGGTGGGATTGGCGGCCACGGCGACCCTGACCGCCGCCCTCGCGTCATGCGCGAGTGAGGCGAGCACGGCGAGCGGGCAGTCGGGCCGGCGAGCGAGCACCTCGCGCACGTCCACGTCGCGGTGGTGAGCGAGCTCCGCGAACCGCGGGCGGGCGAGATCAGCGCCAGATGCCTCGTGCCACTCGGCGCTCACCTGGCGCTGCCGCACTCGGGCCGTGCCCAGTCCGGAGCTCGCGAGGTAGGCGCGGGACCAGGAGGCATCGTCGGCCCTGCCGTCCGCCATGCGCCACCTCCGATCGTGTGCGCACCGACGTTACGGAGCCGAGGTGAAACAGGGCTTGCGACTCGCTTGCCGCGAGATGAACGTCGGCCTCGCGCCGGCTGACGACGTCAGGCCTCCTCGGCGGGGCGGAAGCCGCGCACCGGCGCCGTGCGCGTGGGCCTGACCGGCAGGTCGTCGTGGAGCCGGACCGGCTGCACCGGCAGCTCGACCACGTCGGCGTAGGTGCCGCGTTCGCGGAGCTCCGGCACTCCCCTGTCGTCCGTCCGGGCAGACGCAGCCTCGGCATCGTCGAGCCTGCGCACCGCGTGAGCGCGGATCTCGTCGCGCTTGTGGAACGCGAGGCGCTCGATGATCGCACGCTCCACGGTCGGGTTGTCGAGCAGGGCGTGGAGCACCGGCTGGTGTCGATCGCCCGACAGGTGCTCGAGGATCGACGCCGTCGCCGCACGGTTGCCGGCCATCGCAGCGCGCACCTCGACGCTGCGGTCGTGCGCGAGCGAGACCATCGTGCCCAGGGGAAGATCGCCGCGCTGCGCCATGAGCTCACGCACGACGGCGTTCTTGCCGCCAGCGAGGGCCTGCACCTGCGCGCGGCTCAGGTCGGCGCGCCGGGCCATCTCGACCTCTTCGCTCGCGCCGTCCGCGTAGGAGAATCCGCGTGCCATGGTCCACTCCATCCGAGCGGGGCCGAGGCCCGCGCATCGGGCCTGCCCCGCACAGCTCACGCTACGCTCGCCGCGTTGCCTCCGAATGGCTCGCGTGTCACCGCTTCGTAACGCGCCGTCGGATATGTCACAGCGCGAGCGTGTCGAAACGATGCGTCCGAGGTCGCACGCGTCCCCACTGGTAGCTCCCCATTCTCACGAACGGGTTCGTCGGTCAGAGCGGAACGGGCGTGATGCCGAACGGCGCGAGGCCGGCGGCGCCGCCATCGGCGGCCGTCAGCACCCAGATGCCGTCGTCGTGGACGGCGATCGAGTGCTCCCAGTGCGCGCTGCGCGAGCCATCCGCCGAGACGACGGTCCAGTCGTCATCCAAGACGCGAGACTCCGACGTGCCGAGCACGAGCATCGGCTCGATCGCGACGCACAGCCCGGGGCGCACCTTGGGGTGGCGTCCGCGGGTGCGGTAGTTCATCACGTCCGGCGCCTGGTGCATCTCCGTGCCGATGCCGTGGCCGACGAACCCGACGAGCGGATGCAGGCCCGCGGCGTCGCCGGCGTCCTCGATGGCCGCGGAGACGTCGTCCAGCCGCGTCGCCGTCGCGAGCGCCGCGATCCCGGCCCAGAGCGCGTCGCGCGTTCCCTCGACGAGGCGCACGTCGGCAGCGTCGAGCGGCTCGCCCACGATGAAGGACAACGCCGAGTCGCCGTGCCAGCCGTCCACGATCGCGCCGCAGTCGATGGACACGACGTCGCCGGCGGCGAGCACGCGGTCGCCGGGGATGCCGTGGACGACCTCCTCGTTGACCGAGATGCAGGTGGTCGCGGGGAAGCCGTGATAGCCGAGGAAGTTCGAGGTCGCGCCCGCGTCGGCGATCACCGCGGCGGCGGCCGCATCGATGTCACGCGTGGTCGCGCCCGCGACGGCTGCGGTGCGGGCCGCAGCGAGGGCCCGCTCGACGATCACCCCGGCGCGAGCCATGACCCGCATCTGCTCGCGGGTCTTGAGCTGGATCCGTCCTGACACGCCTCAGCGGGCCTCGGCCGCAGCGACGATGCGCTCGGTCACGTCCTCGATCTCGCCGAGGCCATCGATCTGGACCAGCAGGCCCCGACCCTCGTAGTACGCGGAGACCGGAGCGGTCTGGAGCGCGTAGACCTCGAGACGCTTGCGGATGACGGGCTCCGTGTCATCGGCGCGCCCCTCGATCTCCGCGCGCCTCAGGAGTCGCGCGGTGACGGCGTCGGCGTCGGCCGTGATCTCGATCGCGACGTCGAGGTCGACGCCGAGGTCGGCCAGCATGCCCTCGAGCTCGACGGCCTGGTCGGGATTGCGCGGGTAGCCGTCGAGGAGGAAGCCGGAGGCGACGTCGTCCTGGGCGAGGCGATCGCGGACCATCGCGTTGGTGACCTCGTCGGGCACGAGCGCGCCGGCGGACATGTACTCCTGAGCCTTGCGACCCAGGTCGGTCCCGCCCTGCACGTTCGCGCGGAAGATGTCACCCGTCGAGATCGCGGGGATGCCCCACCGCTCGGCGAGGCGAGCGGCCTGGGTGCCCTTGCCCGCTCCGGGGGGGCCGAGGAGAACGGTGCGCATTACTTGAGGAACCCTTCGTAGTGGCGCTGCTCCAGCTGCGACTGGATGCGCTTGACGGTGTCGAGTCCCACACCCACGAGGATGAGGACCGACGCGCCGCCGAACGGGATGGAGGTGCTGAGGCCCAGCGCCACGAAGGTGATCGTGGGGATCAGCGCCACGGCAGCCAGGTAGAGCGACCCTGCGGCGGTGATGCGCGACAGCACGTACGACAGGAAGTCGGCCGTGGGCTGGCCCGGGCGGATGCCCGGGATGAACCCGCCGTACTTCTTCATGTTGTCCGCGACGTCGTTCGGGTTGAACGTGATCGCGGTGTAGAAGTACGCGAAGAAGATGATCAGCAGGATGTACAGCGCGATGTTGAGCGGCGACGCGGGGTTCGCGACGTGGTCGCGCATCCAGATCAGCCAGTCGCTCGAGTCCTCGCCGGCGAACTGGATGATCACCTGCGGCAGCATCAGCAGCGACGACGCGAAGATCACGGGGATGATGCCCGCCATGTTGATCTTGATCGGGATGTAGGTCGACGAGCCTCCGAGCATGCGACGTCCGACCATGCGCTTGGCGTACTGCACCGGGATGCGTCGCTGCGACTGCTCGACGAACACCACGGCCGCGATCACCAGCAGCACCACGATCGCGACGATGATCGTGTTGGACAGCCCGTTCGAGGAGTTCCAGATCGCCGAGGCGACGCCGGGGAACGAGGCGGCGATCGAGGTGAAGATCAGCAGCGACATGCCGTTGCCGACACCGCGCTCGGTGATGCGCTCGCCGAGCCACATGATGAGCACGGTGCCCGCGGTCATGGTGAGCACCATGACGGCGATGACGTACCACGAGTCGTCGGGGACGATCGGGAGATCGCAGCCGGGGAAGAAGACGTTGTTGCGGGCCATCGTGATGTACGAAGCCGACTGCAGGGCGGCGAAGCCGACGGTGATGTACCGCGTGTACTGCGTGAGCTTCGCCTGGCCCTCCTGGCCCTCCTTGTAGAGGGCCTCGAAGCGCGGGATGAGCACGCGCAGCAGCTGGACCATGATCGACGCCGTGATGTACGGCATGATGCCCAGCGCGAAGATCGACAGCTGCAGGAGAGCGCCGCCGGAGAACAGGTTGAGGACCTGGAACGCCGTGTTCGTCTCGGTCCCGAGGCACTGCTGCACGTTGCCGTAGTCGACACCGGGAGTCGGGATGGCCACACCCATGCGGTAGATCGCGATGATCCCCAGGGTGAAGAGCAGCTTGTTCCGCAGGTCAGGGGTGCGGAAGGCGTTCATGAAGCCACTCAGCATTGATCCTCCAGTTTCAAGGGCCCTCGAGGGCCCTCCAGACGCGTCGAGGCGGGCCGCACGTCACCGCGCGGCCCGCCCACGACTCTAGCCCTCGTTGACCGAGCCGCCTGCGGCCTCGATCTTGGTCTTCGCGGACTGCGAAACCTTGTCCGCGTCCACGATCTGGACCTTGACGGCGATGTCGCCGTCGCCCAGGACCTTGACGAGCTCGTTCTTGCGCACCGCGCCCTTCTCGACGAGGTCGGCCTTGGTGACCTTCCCGCCCTTGGGGAACAGCTCGGCGATGTCACCGACGTTCACGACCTGATAGGTGGTCTTGAACGGGTTCTTGAAGCCGGGCAGCTTGGGGATGCGCATGTGGATGGGCGTCTGGCCACCCTCGAAGCGTGCGGGAACCTGATAGCGAGCACCGGTGCCCTTGGTACCGCGACCGGCCGTCTTGCCCTTCGACGCCTCACCACGACCCACGCGGGTCTTCTTGGTGTGCGCGCCAGCGGCGGGACGGAGGTGGTGCACCTTGAGGGTGGTCACCTTCGCCTCGGGCTCGGCCTTCTTCTCCGCAGCCTTCTTGGCGGGAGCCTTCTTGGCCGGCGCCTTGGCGGCGGTCTCCTTCTCGGCGGTCACCTTCTCAGCGCTCGCCGTCGAAGCTGCCGACTTCTTGGCGGCAGGCTTCTTCGCGGCGGGCTTGTCAGCGGCAGCAGCCTTCGAAGCAGCGGGCTTCTTGGCGGCAGGCTTCTTGGCAGCCTTCTCTTCGGTGGCCTTCTTGTCCTCGGCCATCAGTCAACCTCCTCGACGGTGACCAGGTGGTCGACCGCCTTGACCATCCCGCGGATCTCGGGACGGTCCTCCTTGACGACGATGTCGCCGATGCGCTTCAGGCCGAGCGTCCGCAGGGTCTCGCGGTGCTGCGGCTTCACGCCGATCGTCGACTTCTTCTGCTGAACCTTGAGGCGAGCCATCACTTCACCCCTGCAGCCTGCGCGCGGAGCATCGCGGCCGGAGCCACGTCCTCCACGGCCTTGCCGCGGCGAGCGGCGACGGCCTCGGGGCGCTCGAGGCGCTTGAGGGCGTCGACGGTCGCGTGCACGATGTTGATCGCGTTCGAGGAGCCCAGCGACTTCGACAGGATGTCGTGGACGCCAGCGCACTCGAGGACGGCGCGCACCGGACCACCGGCGATGACACCGGTACCGGGGGCGGCGGGACGAAGGTAGACGACGCCGGCAGCGGCCTCACCCTGCACGACGTGCGGGATGGTGCCCTGGATGCGGGGGACGCGGAAGAAGTTGCGCTTCGCCTCCTCGACACCCTTGGAGATCGCTGCGGGGACCTCCTTGGCCTTGCCGTAGCCCACGCCCACGTTGCCCTCGCCGTCACCCACGACGACGAGCGCCGTGAAGCTGAAGCGACGGCCGCCCTTGACGACCTTGGACACGCGGTTGATGGTCACCACGCGCTCGATGAACTTGTTGTCAGGCTCGTTGCCGCGGCGGTTGTCGCGGCGGTTGTTGTCAGCCATGCGAATTCCTTATCTGTGTCCCGGCTACAGAGCCAGGCCACCCTCTCGGGCGCCGTCTGCGACCGCGGCCACACGACCGTGGTACTTGTTGCCTCCGCGGTCGAACACCACGGTGTCGATGCCAGCGGCCTTGGCGCGCTCGGCGACGAGCTCGCCCACCTTGGTCGCCTTGGCCGTCTTGTCGCCGTCCAGCTTGCGGACGTCGGCCTCGAGGCTCGAGGCGGACACGAGGGTCTTGCCCACGGTGTCGTCGACGATCTGCGCGACCATGTGGCGGGCCGAGCGGGTCACGACCAGGCGCGGACGCGCGGTCGTGCCCGAGATCTTCTTGCGCAGGCGGAAGTGGCGGCGCTTGCGCGCGACCGACTTCCCCTTGCCCTTGACAGTGATGCTCATGGCTTACTTACCCGTCTTTCCGGCCTTGCGGCGCACGTGCTCACCCGCGTAGCGCACACCCTTGCCCTTGTAGGGCTCCGGCGGGCGCACCTTGCGGATGTTCGCGGCGACCTCTCCGACCTGCTGCTTGTCGATGCCGGCGACCGAGAACTTGGTCGGGCCCTCGACCGCGAAGGTGATGCCCTCCGGCGGCGCGATGACGACCGGGTGCGAGAAGCCGAGCGCGAACTCGAGCTCCTGGCCCTTGAGCGCGACACGGTAACCGGTGCCGACGATCTCGAGCTTCTTCTCGTAGCCGTTGGTGACGCCCTCGACCATGTTGGCGATCAGGGTGCGGGTGAGGCCGTGCAGCGACTTCGCGACGCGCTCGTCGTTCGGTCGCTTGACGGCGATGCCCTCGTCACCCTTCTCCACGGTGATGGGGGAGGCGACGGTGTGGGTCAGCGAGCCCTTGGGGCCCTTGACCGTGACGACCGCGCCATCGATGGTGACGTCCACACCCGAGGGGATGGAGACGGGGTACTTGCCGATGCGTGACATGTGCTGACTCCTTCCCTTACCAGACGAACGCGACGACCTCGCCGCCGACGCCCTTCTTCTCGGCCTCGCGGTCCGTCAGCAGACCGGAGGAGGTGGACAGGATAGCCACGCCCAGGCCGCCGAGAACCTTCGGGAGGTTCGTCGACTTCGCGTAGACGCGGAGGCCGGGCTTGGACACGCGGCGCACACCCGCGAGCGAGCGCTCACGGTTGGGGCCGTACTTCAGGGTCAGGGTGAGGGTCTTGCCCACCTCGGCGTCGGTGGTCTCCGAGCCGGTGATGTAGCCCTCGGACTCGAGGATCGTCGCGATGGACGCCTTGAGCTTGGAGTGCGGCATGGACACGGTCTCGTGGTACGCCGCGTTCGCGTTGCGCAGACGCGTCAGCATGTCTGCGATGGGATCAGTCATCGTCATGAGTGTTGAACTCTTCCTCGCCGTGGTTTCCTCGAGCCGAGGACCTGTGGCGTAGTGGTTTTACCAGCTGCTCTTGGTGATTCCGGGAAGCTCACCAGCGTGAGCCATCTCGCGGAAGCACACGCGGCAGAGGCCGAACTTGCGGTACACCGAGTGCGGACGTCCGCACTTCTGGCACCGGGTGTAGGCGCGGACCGCGAACTTGGGCTTGCGGTTGGCCTTGTTCTTCAGCGCAGTCTTGGCCATGGGTCACTTCTCCTTGAACGGGAAGCCCAGCTGCTTCAGCAGCGAGCGGCCCTCGTCGTCCGTGGTCGCGGTCGTGACGATGGTGATGTCCATGCCGCGCACGCGGTCGATCTTGTCCTGGTCGATCTCGTGGAACATCGACTGCTCCGTGAGACCGAAGGTGTAGTTGCCGTTGCCGTCGAACTGCTTGGGGCTCAGGCCGCGGAAGTCGCGGATGCGCGGCAGCGCGAGCGACAGCAGACGGTCGAGGAACTCCCACATGCGGTCGCCGCGCAGCGTGACGTGCGCGCCGATCGGCTGACCCTCGCGCAGCTTGAACTGCGCGATGGACTTGCGGGCCTTCGTGACCTGCGGCTTCTGGCCGGTGATCGCGGTGAGATCCGCGATCGCGCCTTCGATGAGCTTCGAGTCCTTGGCGGCGTCACCGACACCCATGTTGACGACGATCTTGGTCAGACCGGCAACCTGGTTGACGTTCTCGTGCCCGAACTCCTCGACGAGGCTGGCGATGATCTCGCCGCGGTACTTCTCCTTGAGCCGCGGCTGAGCGGTGGCGGTGCTCATTCGACGTCCTTACCCGAGCGCTTGGCGACGCGCACGCGCTTGTTGCGGGTGCGGCCGTCCTGCTCGACCTCCTCCGTGCGGTAGCCCACACGGGTGCCCTTCTTGGTCTCCGGGTCGACGAGCATCACGTTCGAGATGTGCAGCGACGCCTCGGTGGTGACGATGCCGCCCGACTGGTTGTCCCGACGGGTGCCCGGCTTGATGTGCTTCGTGACGCGCTGGACGCCCTCGACGATCACGCGGTCGTTCTCGGTGAGGACCTCGAGCACGCGGCCCTCCTGGCCACGGTCGCGCCCGGCGATGACGACCACCAGGTCGCCCTTCTTGATCTTCGCCATCAGATGACCTCCGGTGCCAGCGAGATGATCTTCATGAACTTCTTGTCGCGCAGCTCGCGGCCCACGGGGCCGAAGATGCGCGTTCCACGGGGCTCGCCCGCGTCGCCCTTGAGGATCACCGCGGCGTTCTCGTCGAACTTGATGTACGAGCCGTCGGGACGACGGCGCTCCTTGGCGGTGCGCACGACGACCGCCTTGACGACGTCGCCCTTCTTCACGTTGCCGCCGGGGATCGCGTCCTTGACGGTGGCGACGATGGTGTCACCGATGCCGGCGTAGCGGCGCTTGGAGCCACCGAGCACGCGGATGACAAGGATCTCCTTGGCACCGGTGTTGTCGGCGACGCGCAGCCGCGACTCCTGCTGAATCATGTCTTCTTCTCCTGTCGTCTGGTTCTCGCCACCGGGGCGACGAGCCTGGTCGAACGTTGGTTACTTGGCCTTCTCGACGATCTCGACCAGGCGCCACCGCTTCGAGGCGGACAGCGGGCGGGTCTCCATCACGACGACGAGGTCGCCGATGCCGGCGGTGTTGAGCTCGTCGTGGGCCTTGATCTTGCTGTTGCGGCGCAGGACCTTGCCGTAGAGGGGGTGCTTGACGCGGTCCTCGACCTCGACGGTGATGGTCTTGTCCATCTTGTCGCTGACGACATAGCCACGACGCGTCTTGCGGTACGCGCGGTGCTCGGCCGTGGCCGTCGCGTGCTTGTTACTCGACATAGTCGTTCTTCCTTACTCGGCCGACGCCGTCGGCGCCGTCCGGATGCCGAGCTCGCGCTCGCGCAGGATCGTGTAGATGCGGGCGATGTCGCGCTTGACGGCCTTGAGGCGGCCGTGGTTCTCGAGCTGACCGGTGGCCGACTGGAAGCGCAGGTTGAACAGCTCCTCCTTGGCCTTCTTCAGCTCGTCCACGAGGCGCTCGTCCTCCATGGCGTCCAGCTCGGTGGGGCTCAGGTTCTTGGTCCCGATAGCCATCAGATGTCACCACCCTCACGGGTCACGAAACGGGTCTTCATGGGCAGCTTGTGCTGAGCACGGCGGAGGGCCTCGCGAGCCAGGGGCTCGTCGACGCCTGCGAGCTCGAACATCACGCGACCCGGCTTGACGTTGGCGACCCACCACTCGGGCGAGCCCTTACCGGAGCCCATGCGGACCTCGGCAGGCTTCTTCGTCAGCGGACGGTCGGGGTAGATGTTGATCCACACCTTTCCGCCACGCTTGATGTGGCGGGTCATCGCGATACGAGCGGCCTCGATCTGACGGTTGGTGACGTAGGCGGGCTCGAGAGCCTGGATGCCGAAGTCGCCGAACGTGACCTGGGTGCCGCCCTTGGCAGCGCCCGAACGCTTCGGGTGGTGCTGCTTACGGTGCTTCACTCGACGGGGAATGAGCATGGCTTAGCCTTCCTTCCCTGCGTCAGCCTTGGGGGCCTCGGCAGCGGCAGGCGCCTCGGCACGGGCCTCGGCGGACTGACGGGGGGCGCCGTCACGACGGGGGCCACGGTCGCCGCCGCGGTCGCCACGACCACGGCCACGCTGCGGGCGGGGGGCCTTCGCCTGCTCGGCGGCCCACTCCTTCTCCGTCATGTCGCCCTTGTAGATCCACACCTTCACACCGATGATGCCGAAGGTGGTCTTGGCCTCGAAGAAGCCGTAGTCGATGTTCGCGCGGAGGGTGTGCAGGGGCACACGACCCTCGCGGTAGAACTCCGAGCGCGACATCTCCGCGCCACCGAGGCGGCCCGCGCACTGGACACGGATGCCCTTGGCGCCGGCGCGCAGCGCGGACTGGATGCCCTTGCGCATGGCACGACGGAACGACACGCGCGACGCGAGCTGCTCGGCGATGCCCTGGGCGACGAGCTGGGCGTCGACCTCGGCGTTCTTGACCTCGAGGATGTTGAGCTGGACCTGCTTGCCGGTCAGCTTCTCGAGGTTGGCGCGCAGCTTGTCGGCCTCGGCGCCACGGCGGCCGATGACGATGCCCGGACGCGCGGTGTGCAGGTCCACACGCACGCGCTCGCGGGTGCGCTCGATCTCGACCTTGGACACGCCGGCGCGCTCGAGGCCCTCCGACATGAGCTTGCGGATCTTGACGTCCTCGTCCACGTAGTCGCGGTAGCGCTCGCCCGGCTTGGTCGAGTCGGCGAACCAGCGGCTGCGGTGGTCGGTGGTGATACCCAGGCGGTAGCCGTGCGGGTTGATCTTCTGACCCATTACTTGGCCCCTTCCTTGACAGGCGTCGCCACCGTCACGTTGATGTGGCTCGTGCGCTTGAGAATGCGATTCGCACGGCCCTGTGCACGCGGCTGGATGCGCTTCATCGTCGGGCCCTCGTCGACCGTGATCGAGGTGATCACGAGCTCGGACTCGTCGAAGCGCTCACCGGCAGCGTCGGCCTTCACTCGCGCGTTGGCCACGGCGGACTCGATGAGCTTGCGCACATCGGTCGCGACGGCCTGCGGCTGGAACCGCAGGGACGAGATCGCCTCGGTGGCGTTCTGCCCACGGACCAGGTTCACGACGCGGCGAGCCTTCTGGGCGGTCACGCGAACGTATCGCGTCTGCGCCTTGGCTTCCATCTGAAACTCCTCTTACCTACGCCCGGGCGCCTTAGCGGCGGCCCTTGCGGTCGTCCTTCACGTGGCCCTTGAACGTGCGGGTGGGCGCGAACTCGCCCAGCTTGTGGCCGACCATCGCCTCGGTGACGAACACCGGGACGTGCTTGCGGCCGTCGTGCACGGCAAAGGTGTGACCCAGGAAGTCGGGGGTGATGACCGACCGACGGGACCAGGTCTTGATGACGTTCTTCGTACCCGCCTCGTTCTGAGCATCCACCTTCTTGAGCAGGTGGTCGTCGACGAAGGGGCCCTTCTTCAGACTGCGCGGCATTCCAGAGCCTCCTTAGCGCTTCTTGCCAGTACGACGGCGGCGGACGATGAGCTTGTCGGACTCCTTGCCCGGCTTGCGGGTGCGGCCCTCGGGCTTGCCCCACGGCGAGACCGGGTGGCGTCCACCCGAGGTCTTGCCCTCTCCACCACCGTGCGGGTGGTCGACGGGGTTCATGACGACACCACGCACGGTCGGGCGCTTGCCCTTCCAGCGCATGCGGCCGGCCTTGCCCCAGTTGATGTTGGACTGCTCGGCGTTGCCGACCTCGCCGACGGTCGCGCGGCAGCGCGCGTCGACGTTGCGGATCTCGCCGGAGGGCATGCGCAGCTGCGCGAAACGGCCCTCCTTGGCCACCAGCTGCACCGAGGCACCGGCGGAGCGGGCGATCTTGGCGCCGCCGCCCGGCTTCAGCTCGATGGCGTGGATGACCGTACCGACCGGGATGTTGCGCAGCGGCAGGTTGTTGCCGGGCTTGATGTCGGCGCCGGGGCCGGCCTCGACAACGGTGCCCTGCGACAGCTTCTCGGGGGCGATGATGTAGCGCTTCTCGCCGTCCGCGTAGTGCAGCAGCGCGATGCGCGCGGTGCGGTTGGGGTCGTACTCGATGTGAGCGACAGTCGCGGGGACGCCGTCCTTGTCGTGACGACGGAAGTCGATCACGCGGTACGCACGCTTGTGGCCGCCGCCCTGGTGACGGGTGGTGATGCGGCCGGTGTTGTTGCGGCCGCCCTTCTTGTGCAGCGGACGCGTCAGCGACTTCTCGGGCTCCGAACGGGTGACCTCGACGAAGTCGGCGACGGACGAGCCACGGCGGCCCGGCGTCGTCGGCTTGTACTTGCGAATAGCCATGAGATTCCTGTCCTTGCTTAGCCCACGTGGCCGGAGAAGACGTCGAGGGCCTCGCCGTCACCCACGGTGACGATCGCGCGCTTGACGTCCTTGCGCTTGCCCATCCCGAAGCGGGTGCGGCGCGCCTTGCCCTTGCGGTTGATGGTGTTGACGGAGGTGACCTTGACGCCGAAGATCTGCTCGACCGCGATCTTGATCTCGGTCTTGTTGGCGCGGGGGTCCACCTCGAAGGTGTACTTGCCCTCATCCATGAGCGAGTAGCTCTTCTCCGACACGATGGGTCGGATCAGGATGTCGCGGGGGTTCTTGTTCAGCGTGGTCACGTTAGTTCTCCTCCGCCTCGGACTCGGTCGCGACGGCGGTCGCCGACTTGCCCTTGGCCGGTCCTGCGAGGAAGGCCTCGAGGGCGCCCGACGTGAAGACGGTGTCGTCGTTCACGAGCACGTCGTAGGTGTTCAGCTGGTCCACAGCGAGGACGTGGACGTCGGCAGCGTTGCGCAGCGACTTCCAGGCGATGGCGTCCGTGCGCTCGAGGACCACGAGGGCGCTGCGGCCCGAGGTGATCGTGTCGAGCGCGGTCAGCGCCGTCTTGGTGGACGGGGCGTCACCCTTCACGAGCGACTCGACCACGTGCACGCGGCCCGCGCGGGCGCGGTCCGAGAGCGCGCCACGGAGGGCTGCGGCCTTCATCTTCTTGGGGGTGCGCTGCGAGTAGTCACGCGGCTGCGGGCCGTGAACGGTGCCACCGCCGGTGAACTGGGGAGCACGGATCGAGCCCTGACGAGCGCGGCCGGTGCCCTTCTGCTTGTAGGGCTTCTTGCCACCGCCCGCGACCTGGCCGCGGGTCTTGGTGGCGTGGGTGCCCTGGCGCGCGGCGGCGCGCTGCGCGACCACGACCTGGTGGATCAGGGGGACGTTCGTGACGACGTCGAACACCTCGGCGGGAAGCTCGGCGGTGCCGGCCTTCTTGCCTGCGGCGTCGAGCACGTCGACGGTCTGTGCATCAGCCATGGTGTCACGCACCCTTCACGGCGGAGCGGATGAGGACGACCCCGCCCTTGTTGCCGGGAACCGCGCCCTTGACGAGCAGCAGGCCCTTGTCGGCGTCGACCGAGTGGACGGTGAGGTTCTGGACGGTCTTGCGGGCGTTACCCATGCGACCGGCCATCTTGAGGCCGCGGAAGACGCGCGACGGCGTCGAGGCGCCGCCGATCGAACCGGGCTTGCGGTGGTTGCGGTGAGCACCGTGGGAGGCGCCGACGCCGGCGAAGCCGTGGCGCTTCATGACACCGGCGGTGCCCTTTCCCTTGGTGGTGCCGGTGACGTCGACCTTCTGGCCGGCCTCGAAGATCTCGGCGGTGAGCTCCTGGCCCAGCGAGAACTCGGCGGCGTCAGCGGTGCGGACCTCGGCCACGTGGCGACGCGGCGTCACGCCGGCAGCCTCGAAGTGGCCCTTGAGGGGGTCCGTCACGCGACGGGGGTCGACGGCGCCGAACGCGAGCTGGACGGCCTCGTAGCCGTCACGCTCGACGTTGCGCACCTGGGTCACGACGTTGGTGTCGACCTGGACGACGGTCACCGGGATGACCCGGCCCTCGTCGTCCCACACCTGCGTCATGCCCAGCTTCGTACCCAGCAGCGCACGGACGGTGCGCTGGGCATTGGAAGTCGTAGTCATGGTGCTTGGATTCCTTACGTCAGCTCTAGAGCTTGATCTCGATGTTCACGTCCGCGGGCAGGTCGAGACGCATGAGCGAGTCGACAGCCTTGGGCGTGGGGTCCACGATGTCGATGAGGCGCTTGTGGGTGCGCATCTCGAAGTGCTCGCGGGAGTCCTTGTACTTGTGGGGCGAACGGATCACACAGAACACGTTCTTCTCCGTCGGGAGCGGCACGGGGCCGACAACCGAGGCGCCGGCGCGCGTGACCGTCTCGACGATCTTGCGGGCCGAGGAGTCGATGACCTCGTGGTCATAGCTCTTCAGCCGAATGCGGATCTTCTGTCCCGCCATGGCGTTGTTCTGCCTTTTCTCTCGGACGACTGTGGTCTCCCACCCCCGACCCCCGCGCTCGGGCGTGTCGCGTGGTGGCGACGCACTGGCGCGCTGCTCGATCGCTCGAGTCGTCGTGGGTGAGTGTGCGGCTGCCCGCAATAGGCAACCTGAATATTGTGCCAGATCCGCGGGTCACTCGCAACACG
Organism: Demequina sp. NBRC 110056; assembly: GCF_002090155.1. Classification (GTDB taxonomy): domain Bacteria; phylum Actinomycetota; class Actinomycetes; order Actinomycetales; family Demequinaceae; genus Demequina. The sequence continues at coordinate 217,755 of NZ_BBRM01000004.1, forward strand.
GGCCCCGGGCGGCACCAACCGCTCCAGGCTATCGTGGGATCGCGCCTGCGTCACCCCACTGACGCGGCGCGGGAGGAGACACCGTGACGTTCGAGACCATCGTGGCCCCTGCATCGGCCCCCCGCACCCGTGGGGACGAGGTCCGGGCGTGGCGACGCCCGCTCGCGGCAGGCGTCGCGACGGCCGTGGTGGTGGGCGTCGGCTGGGTCCTGCATCCGGTGCTGGGGATCGTCGCGGCGGGCGCCGTGACGGCACTCTCCCTTCGTCTACGAGGGACGACGGTGTCGCCGTGGACGCCGCGCGAGCACGATCCGGTGCCTGTCGTCGTGACCTCCGCCCGCGCTCGGGCGCTGGCCGCCGGCCTGCGGTGGCGGTGGGAGGACTCGTGCGTCAACGCCGGCCTCGGTCGGTTCGTCGACGACCGATGGACCTATGGCGGCCTCTCGCTCGTGGGCATCACCGAGCACGAGGGTGGAGTCGTCGCGCACGCGCGGCTCGCTCCGGGGCAGACGGCCGATGCGGTGGTCGCCGCGGTCGTACCGCTCGCCGCCGGGCTGGAGGCGGCGAGCACGACCGTCATCGGCGGTCACGATCGCACCGTGGCGATCCTCGTCACGCCTCCCGACGAGGGCGAGGGGTGGACGTGACCCTAGCGCTGTGCCTGGGCTGACCACCAGGCCTGGAGCGCGCCGCCGTCGACCTCGCCGGTGTCGAGGAAGGGTGCGCGCATCTCGAACGCGTCGAGCACCTGTGCGGCGGCCGCACGTTGCTCGTCGCTGATGCGCGCGACCCAGGCGAGCGGGTCCTTCGACGCGTGCGCGTTCGCGCCCTTCGCGTGCGTCATGCTCGACGGCCTGTCGAGGTCGCGCAGCGACGACGGCTCGATCCCCAGTTGTGCCGCCCCCGCGTGGAGCTCGCGCGGATCCGCGACCGCCCGGTCGTAGCTGACGAGCGCCGACCGCTCGCCACCGTACGTGCGGGCGGCGACGGTGTTCTCGACGGCCCATCTCGCCACGAGCGCCGTCGAGGCGTCGTCGATCGGCAGGCTCCTCAGCGGCACGTCGCCCAGCAGCCCGTCGACCAGGGCCTCCTGGCTGAGCATGTAGTGGAAGCGCTCCGGCGACCAGCCCAGCACCGACTGGCTGGACAGGGTCGCGAGCGGGTGCCGGATCACGTGGACGATGGGCACGTCAGGGTGGCGGCGAGCCAGCCAGCCTGCCCAGGTGGGGAAGCGGATCTCCTTGATCAGGCGTCCGCGGTAGCGCAGGAACGGGTTCAGCGTGGCCTGTTGGTCGGCCCACGGGTGCCGGTAGCGGCCCGTCAGGACCTCGAGCACCGCCTGCTCCCCCGGCAGGTGCGCCGCGTCCGCAGGAACGTACCGCCCGGGGCGCAGCCCCTCGAAACGTGGATCGAGGTCGGGGCGGATCGGCTCGAAGATGGGGCGCAGACGCCCGGCTCGCGAGTAGGCCTCGAGCAGCCAGGTGGTGCCGGACCGGCCGGAGCCGCTGAGCAGCGCAGCGTGCTGGACGTCGTGATGGGGATCCCACAACGCGACGGAACGCGCCACGCGTAGGACGCGGTCGGGGATGGCTGGCACCGCGTCAGGCTACCAGCGCCTCAGAGGGGGAAAGCGAAAGCGGGGGTCCGGCCGAGGCCGGACCCCCGCTCGCGCGAAGGAAGAGGTTCCTTACTTCAGGATCTTGGTGACGGTGCCGGAACCAACGGTGCGGCCACCCTCGCGGATCGCGAAGCCCTGGCCCTCCTCGAGGGCGATGGGCTGGATGAGCTCGACCGTCATCTCGGTGGTGTCACCGGGCATCACCATGTCGGTGCCCTCGGGCAGCGAGATGACGCCGGTCACGTCCGTGGTGCGGATGTAGAACTGCGGACGGTAGTTCGTGTAGAAGGGGTTGTGGCGGCCACCCTCGTCCTTGTTGAGGATGTAGCACTTGCCCTCGAACGAGGTGTGCGGGGTGGTGGTGCCGGGGGCAACCACGACCTGGCCGCGCTCGACGTCCTCACGCTTGGTACCGCGGAGCAGGAGGCCACAGTTCTCGCCGGCCCACGCCTCGTCCATCTGCTTGTGGAACATCTCGATACCGGTGACGGTGGTCTTCTGCGGCTCGCGGATGCCGAGGATCTCGACCTCCGAGTTGATCGCGAGCTTGCCGCGCTCGACCTTGCCGGTGACGACGGTGCCACGACCGGTGATCGTGAAGACGTCCTCGATCGGCATGAGGAAGGGCTTGTCCATGTCGCGGACGGGCTCCGGCACGTTCTCGTCGACAGCGGTCATGAGGTCCTTGACGGACTGCGCCCACTTCTCGTCGCCCTCGAGCGCCTTGAGCGCCGAGACCTGGATGACGGGAGCGTTGTCGCCGTCGAAGCCCTGCGAGGACAGGAGGTCACGGACCTCGACCTCGACGAGCTCGAGGATCTCCTCGTCGTCGACCATGTCCGACTTGTTCAGCGCGACCAGCAGGTAGGGGACGCCAACCTGCTTGGCGAGCAGCACGTGCTCACGCGTCTGGGCCATGGGGCCGTCGGTCGCGGCGACCACCAGGATCGCGCCGTCCATCTGGGCGGCACCGGTGATCATGTTCTTGATGTAGTCGGCGTGACCCGGAGCGTCGACGTGGGCGTAGTGGCGCGCCTCGGTCTCGTACTCGATGTGCGCGATGTTGATGGTGATACCGCGCTCGCGCTCCTCCGGAGCCTTGTCGATGTCCTCGAACGGCGTGAAGGGGTTGAGGTCCGGGTACTGGTCGTGCAGGACCTTCGAGATCGCAGCGGTCAGCGTCGTCTTGCCGTGGTCGACGTGACCGATGGTGCCGATGTTGACGTGCGGCTTCTTCCGCTCGAACTTGGCCTTAGCCATGAGGGATTCCTCCTGATTTTTTGAGACTCGGGTAAAGATGCTAGTCCGTGGGGTGGCCGGCGGCCACTCGGGGCTTCATCCCTACTGGTCGTTGTTGTTTCTTGTTTTCAACCGGTGGGGACTACTCGCCCCGGGTCTTCGCGATGATCTCGTCGGCGACCGCCTTCGGGACCTCCGCGTAGCTGTCGAACGACATCGAGTAGACGGCGCGGCCCGAGGTCTTCGAGCGCAGGTCACCGACGTAGCCGAACATCTCCGACAGCGGGACCAGAGCGTCGACGACCTTCACGCCCTGCGCGTCGGTCATCTGGCGGATCTGGCCGCGGCGGCTGTTGATGTCGCCGATCACGTCGCCCATGTACTCCTCGGGCGTGCGGACCTCGACGGCCATCATCGGCTCGAGCAGCACGGGCTTCGCGAGGCGCGCGGCCTCCTTGAAGGCCATCGAGCCGGCGATCTTGAACGCCATCTCCGAGGAGTCGACGTCGTGGTACGCACCATCGAGCAGCGTCGCCTTGACACCCACGACCGGGTAGCCGGCCTGGATGCCCAGCTCCATCGCATTCTGGATACCTGCGTCGACCGACGGGATGTACTCACGCGGCACGCGGCCACCGGTGACGGCGTTCGAGAACTCGTACTGGACCTCGGAATCGGCAGGCAGAGCCTCGAGCGAGATCTGGACCTTCGCGAACTGGCCGGAGCCACCGGTCTGCTTCTTGTGCGTGTAGTCGTACTTCTCGACCGTCTTGCGGATGGTCTCGCGGTACGCGACCTGCGGCTTGCCGACGTTCGCGTCGACCTTGAACTCGCGCTTCATGCGGTCCACGAGGATGTCGAGGTGGAGCTCGCCCATGCCGCCGATGACGGTCTGGCCGGTCTCCTCGTCCAGGCGCACGCGGAAGGTGGGGTCCTCCTCGGCGAGCTTCTGGATCGCGGTCGACAGCTTCTCCTGGTCACCCTTGGTCTTGGGCTCGATCGCCACGTCGATGACCGGGTCCGGGAACGTCATGGACTCGAGGACGACCTGGTGGTTCGGGTTGCACAGGGTGTCACCCGTGGTCGTGTCCTTCAGACCGATGACCGCGTAGATGTGGCCGGCCTGGATGGTCTCGACAGGGTTCTCCTTGTTGGCGTGCATCTGGAAGAGCTTTCCGATGCGCTCCTTCTTGCCCTTGGTCGAGTTGATGACCTGGTCGCCGGTCTCGAGGTGACCCGAGTACACGCGAACGTAGGTGAGGCGACCGAAGAACGGGTGCGCGACGACCTTGAACGCGAGGGCCGCGAACGGCTCCTCGGCATCCGCGTGGCGCTCGATCTCGATGGTCTCGTCGTTGGCGTCGTGGCCCTTGATCGCAGGCACGTCGACGGGCGCGGGCAGGTAGTCGATGACCGCGTCGAGCATCGGCTGCACGCCGCGGTTCTTGAACGCCGAGCCGCACAGCACGGGGTAGATCTCGGAGGCGATCGTCATCTTGCGGATCGCGGCCTTGATCTCCGACAGCGACAGCTCCTCGCCGCCGAGGTACTTCTCGAGCAGGTCGTCGTCCGACTCGGCGACGGTCTCGAGCAGCTGAGCCCGGTACTCCTCGGCCTTCTCCTGAAGGTCGGCCGGGATCTCGGTGGTCTCGTAGGTCGCACCCATCGTCACGTCGCCCTTGGCGTCGCCGGGCCACACCTTCGCGTTCATCTCGACCAGGTCGACGATGCCCACGAAGTCGTTCTCAGCGCCGATGGGCAGCTGGATGACGAGCGGCTTGGCGCCGAGGCGGTTGATGATGGTGTCGACGGTGAAGTAGAAGTCCGCGCCGAGCTTGTCCATCTTGTTGACGAAGCAGATGCGGGGGACGTCGTACTTGTCCGCCTGGCGCCACACGGTCTCCGACTGGGGCTCCACGCCCTCCTTGCCGTCGAACACCGCGACCGCGCCGTCGAGGACGCGCAGCGAGCGCTCCACCTCGACCGTGAAGTCCACGTGACCGGGGGTGTCGATGATGTTGATCTGGTTCTTGTCCCAGAAGCAGGTCACCGCGGCCGAGGTGATCGTGATGCCGCGCTCCTGCTCCTGCTCCATCCAGTCGGTCGTCGACGCGCCGTCGTGGGTCTCACCGATCTTGTAGTTCACACCCGTGTAGAACAGGATGCGCTCGGTGGTGGTGGTCTTGCCGGCATCGATGTGGGCCATGATGCCGATGTTGCGGACCTTGGTGAGGTCCGTGAGCACGTCCTGTGCCACGAGTGGTTCTCCTTGGGTTTCCGTCGAGCGGGCGGCGACTACCAGCGGTAGTGCGCGAACGCCTTGTTCGACTCGGCCATCTTGTGCATGTCCTCACGGCGCTTCACCGCGGCGCCAAGGCCGTTCGAAGCGTCGAGGATCTCGTTCATGAGGCGCTCGGTCATGGTCTTCTCACGACGGGCGCGCGAGAAGTCGACGAGCCAGCGCAGCGCGAGCGTGGTCGAGCGGGTCGGACGCACGTCGACCGGCACCTGGTAGGTCGCGCCACCGACACGGCGGCTGCGGACCTCGAGGGCGGGACGGATGTTGTCGAGCGCGCGCTTGAGCACGGTCACAGGGTCCTGGCCGGACTTCTCGCGGACACCCTCGAGGGCGCCGTAGACGATCGCCTCGGCGGTCGACTTCTTGCCGTCGAGCAGCACCTTGTTGATCAGCTGGGTGACGACGGGGGCGCCGTACACCGGGTCGTTGATGATGGGCCGCTTGGGGGCCGGTCCCTTGCGAGGCATTACTTCTTCTCCCTCTTCGCGCCGTAACGGCTGCGAGCCTGCTGACGGCCCTTCACGCCCTGCGTGTCGAGCGAGCCGCGCACGATCTTGTAGCGGACACCGGGGAGGTCCTTCACACGACCGCCGCGGACGAGCACGATCGAGTGCTCCTGGAGGTTGTGGCCCTCACCCGGGATGTAGGCCGTGACCTCGATGCCCGACGACAGGCGCACACGGGCGACCTTGCGGAGCGCCGAGTTCGGCTTCTTGGGGGTGGTGGTGTAGACGCGGGTGCACACACCGCGACGCTGGGGGCTCGACTTGAGCGCCGGGGTCTTGGTCTTGCCCGGCTTGTCCTGCCGGCCCTTCCTGACCAGCTGCTGAATAGTAGGCACTACTTCTCCGTCTGTTGTGTGTTGCGAAACTCGTGGCGGTCCGACCCCCGCGCCCGGGCGTGTCGAACTGGTGTGGCGCGTGCCCCTACGGGCACGCACGAGGGCCCGGCGGCGCGGGCACGAATATCTACGATACCCGCACGGCGCGGCTCCGTCAAAGCAGAGCGCCCCGCGGTCCGCGGTGGGCTCGCCGCGGCGGCTCCCGCGCGCCGCCCTGCACGCGCGGTGGGGACGCTCCCTATAGTAGACCGCGTGTTCGCCTACGCCGTCGGGGGACCCGACGTCCCTGGATATGCCGTCGTCACCGACAGCTTCCTCGTCCTGCTGAGCGCCGATGCGCCGGCGGAGACCGTGCGCGCCGTGCACCGTCTCCTCGACTCGCCTGCGGCGTCGGCGTCCGCCGCGATCGCGCGGCTGTCAGCCGCGGACGGCGCGAGCAGGTTCGCCGTGGTCGAGATCGTCGACCCGTGGACCCAGGAGTTCCACGTCTCGGTGAGGGGCGACGTACGGGTCGACATGGGCGGCGCCTCGACGACCCGCTTCACCTGGCCCCACGGCGACGAGCTGCTGACCGGCGAGGCGGACGGCGTGGAGACGCTGCACCTCGCCTTGAGCGACGTGCCGGCGGAGGCCGCCAGCCTTCCGCTGCGCCATGGGGCGGTCCTCGCGAACGCGATCTTCCTCGACGCGATGTCGCTCGGCGCGGACGCGGAGGCCGCCGAGGCGAGCCACGACACCCTCATCGCGCGGCCCGACGAGCCCGGCACCGGCCGGCGCGGGCGCGCCGCGGCTCCCGGCGGGCACGGCCCCGCGAAGGCCGCGCCGCCTCGCGACGACGCCGCCGCGAGCGCTGCGGACGCGGCAGACGCGGCCGACTCCCCCGGCGCAGCGCCCTCGAGCACGCCACCTGCTGCCGCTGCGCCGCCGCAGGCAGCGCCGCCACGCTCGGCGGCCCGTGGAGATGCCAGCCCAGCAAGCGCATCGGCCCTCCCGGACGGCGCGGCCGCCTCCGCTGAGGCTGCGAGCCCCGACATCGAGCAGGCACCTGCGCCGGACGCCGTCGACGCTCGGCCGCGGCCGGTGGACCTCGCGTCGCTCATGGCGTCCTCCCCGCCGCGGCTGTGGACGCTGACGCTTCCCGACGGCAACGAGCTCTACGCCGCGCCCCAGATCGTCGTCGGCAGGCGGCCCTGGCGCTCGAGCCCCGACGAGACCCAGACGTACTACGTCAAGGCACCCTCTCCGCACCGGCAGATCTCGAGCAAGCACGTCGAGTTCACCGTGTCCGGCGGCCAGCTCAGCGCGCGCGACCTCGGGTCCACCAACGGCACCGTCGTCGAGTCCCCCAACCGCCCGCCGCGGCTCCTGCGCGACGGCAACTCGACACGACTCGACGTGGGCGACGTCCTCGACCTCGGCGAAGGCTTCCGTATCGTGGTGGGAGCGCGGCCAGGGAGTTAGTCACACGGGTCTGTGCTGGACGTCCGGATTTGTGCAGAATGGCCCTCCGGTCGAGTTTGATCAAGGGGGTTCGGAAGCAGTGCCACGACGCGCGACGGCTCAGCCGCCTGTTCTGCCTGGCTACAGCTACATCAGGCCGCTCGGATCGGGCGGTTTCGCAGACGTGTTCCTGTACGAGCAGGACATGCCGCGGCGCGTCGTCGCCGTGAAGGTCCTCGCTGACGACGCGGTCAACCCCGCGGTGCTGCGGACCTTCAACGCGGAGACCGACATCCTGGCGCGCCTCAGCGCGCACCCGTCGATCGTGACCATCCACCAGGCCAGCATCTCGGCCGACGGGCGCCCGTACTTCGTCATGGAGTACTGCCCCGACAACATGAGCGCGCGCTACAAGAAGCGCCCGCTCGACGTGGCGCAGGTGCTCGACGCCGGCGTGCGCGTCGCCGCCGCGCTCGAGACCGCGCACCGCAGCGGCGTCCTCCACCGGGACATCAAGCCGTCGAACGTGCTGCTGACCACGATGGGAGCGCCGGCGCTCGCGGACTTCGGGATCGCCGCCGCGATGGCGCGCGCCGACGACACCCCCGAGGTGTTCGCGATGTCGGTGCCGTGGAGCTCGCCGGAGGTGCTGCAGGGAGAACTCACGGGCTCCATCCCCTCGGAGGTGTGGAGTCTCGGCGCGACGCTCCACACGCTGCTGGCGGGTCGCGCGCCCTTCGAGCCTGACTCCGGGGAGCGACTTCCCCGAGAGAAGCTGCAGCGCCGGATCATCGCCGCCCCCTACGCGCCGCCCGAGCGCGACGACCTGGGCGACCGCCTGCAGGTGGCGCTCGCGCGCACCATGCTCAAGCGCCCCGAGGACCGGTTCTCGTCGATGGCCGAGCTTGCGCAGGAGCTGCGCTGGGCCCAGTACGAGCTCGGCCAGTCCCCCACCGCGTTCGACGTGGTCGACGCGTCCTGGGCGAGCGCCTCGGCGCCCGTCGACTTCGAGCAGGACACCTCCCGTGGCCCGGTGATCTCGACGGTGCAGCAGGACTCGCGTCGTGCCGAGCGCGCGAAGGCGCTCGCGTCCTCCCAGCGCCTGCGCGAGCAGCGCGCGGCCGAGTCGACCCCTCAGCGATCCTCGACGCGGGCCGGAGTCATCGGCGCCATCGCCGGTGCCGCGACCGTGGGAGTGGTCGTGGCGGTGCTGTTCGCCACCGGAGTGCTCTAGATGGCTCAGGCTCAGCCCGAGGCCCGCCGGCGACGCCCGGCGCTCTGGTGGACGGCCGGCGCGCTCGTCGCGACCACCGCCGTGACGGGCGCGGTGCTCGCGGACGGCTACGACGAGCAGGAGGTGCCGCGTGTCGAGGAGTCCGTCTGGGTCACGCGCGACGACGGACGCTACGCGCGCGTCAACACCGAGCTCGGCGAGATCGACACGGTGCGCGCCGTCGCGGAGCCGGCAGGCGTGGTGCAGTCGGGGCCGAGCTCGGTGGTCTTCACCCAGGGCTACGCCCAGGCATGGCCCATCGATCCGGCGGCGCCCCTCGACCTGACGTCGGGCGACGACGGCGCCGCGTCCGGCGCGGCGCTGGTCGCGGGGACGACGCCGACGGGGACCGAGCAGGTGCTGACCGGGGCGGGAGCCGTCGTCTACCTGACCAGCGTGGGCGAGGTCTCCGTCACCTCCTACCCCGAGCCCGGCGAGCCCATGGCCGCGCCCCGCACCCTCGACCCCTCTGCGGGAGTCGTCGAGGACGACGAGGACCAGCAGGAGACGTTCGCGGCCGACGCGGTCGCGATCGACGACGCCGGCACCGTCGCGATGCTGTCGCTCGCCGAGGGAGCCGTCTGGCGGTACGACCTCGCCTCGGGCAGCTTCGAGGAGGAGCCCACGCCCGTCCCCTCGCCGCCCGGCGCCGACAGCGAGCCGTCCCTCACTCTCGCCGGCGGCCGATGGGCGCTGCTCGACGCGGAGTCGAGCCGCCTGTGGGTCGAGGGCCTCGACGAGCCCACGGTTCTGCAGCTGGGCGACGACCCCGCCCTGCAGGCCACGTCGTCGGACCTCGACGCCGTCCTGGTCGCCGACGCGAGCGGACTCGTGAGCGTCGACACCGCCACGGGGCAACCCGACCGCGTGGTCACGACCTCGGGGGTCCCCGCAGCTCCCGTCGTCGTGGACGGCCGCGCTCACGCCGCCTGGGTGACCGGCGCCGGCGGGTCCCTGTGGGATGGCGAGCGCGAGGAGACCGTCGCCCTCGAGGTCGAGGCGGGCGCGTTCGACGACGTGCAGTCGCCGAGCCCGGTGTTCCGCACCAACGGCGACCGTGCGGTGCTGACCGAGACCGCGACCGGGTCCCTGTGGACGGTGCCCGACGGCCTGCTGCTGCCGAGCGCGGACTGGGATCCCGTCGAGGACACCGACGAGGTGCTCGGTGAGGTGAGCGTCGACGACGTCATCGAGCAGGAGCCACCGGTCGCGGTGGACGACGCCTTCGGGGTGCGCGCGGGGTCGGTCGTGTCTCTCCCGCTGCTCTACAACGACCACGATCCCAACGCCGCCGACGTGCTGTCCATCGATCCCGCGTCCGTGTCCGCGGTGGCGGACCCGGCATTCGGCGCGGTGAGCCTCGTGAGCGAGGACCAGTCCGCGGTGATCTCGGTGGCCGCCACATCCGGCACGAGCACGTTCACGTACGCGGTCACCGACGGCTACGGCCTGTCCGAGCCGGCGACCGTCACGCTGACGGTGATCCCCGACGAGTCGAACGAGGCACCTGTGTGGTGCGGCGTGGAGGCCTGCACGCAGGAGTGGCCCAGCCCCCAGGTGGCTCCGGGCGGCTTCGCCGAGGTCGACGTCCTCGCGGGGTGGGTCGACCCCGACGGCGATGCCTTGGCACTGACGGACGCCCATGCCGATGACCCCGATGCGCCGCTCACCGTGATCCCGACCGAGGCCGGCACCGTCGCGATCCGCCACCACGATCCCAACGGATCCGAGGGCGTGATCCCGCTGACCGTGACGGTGACCGACGCCCACGGCGAGCAGGCCACCCGCGCCCTGCGGCTGCAGGTGACGAGCGCCCCCGCGCTCGAGGTTCGCCCCGTCGCCGTCACCGGCGGCCTCGACCAGACCACGCGCGTCGCGATCGCGGACCACGTCAGGGGCGGGTCAGGCTCGTATCGGCTCGTCGACGCGGTCGTGTCGCAGGGCGGCGACGACGTGCTGGTGACGCCGCTCGCCGCGAACGGCACGATCGAGCTCAGCGCGCTCGCGGCCGGACGCTACGCCGCGACGTTCACCGTCGAGGACACCGTGACTCGAGCGCAGTCCTCGGCGACGCTTCGCTACAGCGTCGCCGAGACCCCTCGGCCTCTGTCGCTGCCGCCGCTCACCACCTTCGTCCGAGCGCAGGAGGACGCCACCGTCGACGTGCTCGCGACGGCGCAGGACAGCTCGGGACGCGTGCTCATGGTCGCCGCGGCCACGAGCGCCGAGCCTCAGCTGAGCGTCAGCGTCGTCGGCACGTCCTTCGTGCGCGTGAGCGGTTCCACCGCGAGCGGCGACCCGGGCCTCGTCGGCACGGCCGACGTCACCGTCGCCGACGGCGCAGGCAACACGGCCTCGACCCAGCTCACGGTCTTCCTCCTGCCACCGGCCCAGGGTCTGGGGCCGATCGCGATGCCCGACGCCGTCACGGTTCGCGCAGGAAGCCAGGTCGACATCCCCGTCCTCGCGAACGACACCGGTCCTCGCGGCGAGCGGCTCATGCTCGATCCCGCCGTCGAGGGGTCGGGCGACCCCGACGAGCTCGCCTTCGGCTCGGGCAAGCTCCTGCGCTACCTGGCCCCGACCACGCCGGGGACCTACACGCTGCGCTACAGCACCTTCATCGAGTCCGACGCGTCTCGCACCGACACGTCCTCGGTGACGATCACGGTGCTGCCGGCAGGCTCCAACCGCGCGCCCGAGCCGCCCACGCTCACCGCGCGCGTGCTCAAGGGCCAGGTCGTGCGGATCCCGTTCACCGGCGCGGGAGTCGACCCGGACGGCGACGCCGTCTCGCTCGTCGACGTCAGCCAGCCCGGCCCCGCGCTCGGCACCGCTCAGGTCTCCGCGTCCGGAGCGGCGATCCTGTATCGCGCGCCGTTGATGGCGGTGCCCGGCGGGCAGGTCGCCTTCACCTACTCGGTGATCGACGAGCAGGGCGAGCCGGCGACGGGCACCGTGCGCATCGGCGTGCTCGACACCGACGTGTCCGATGTGGCGCCCGTGACGTACAGCGACTACCTGAGCGCGCAGCTCGGGTCCCCGGACGCGCTCCCGGTCGAGCCGCTGCTGAACGACACCGACCCGCTCCAGGGCGAGCTCTCGCTCATCGACATCCGACCAGCCGCAGAGCCGGGGTCCGCCGAGTACGACCGGCTTGACTCCCTCATCGACCGCGGGGCCTTCGACGCGGACGGCACGGTGCTGCTGGAGCCAGGCGACGTGGCGGGGACCCACTCGTACCTCTACACCGTCGAGTCCCCGGTCTCGCTGTCCACGGCCGAGGGGCGCATCGTCGTCGACGTCTCGGAGGCCGCCAACCCGCCGACGTTGCGCATCCAGGACACCGTCGTGACGGCACGCACCCGCCACGACCTCGCGGCCGGGATCGACGTCGTCACCGGCAAGGTCCAGTGGCCCGGCGGCGGCGACGTGAGCGGCCTCGCGCTCGAGCTGTGGGACGATGCGCCCGCCGGGTTCACCGTGCAGGGCTGGACGATCTCGGGCGACCTTCCGCGTCAGCGCACCATCGTGCCGTTCTCGCTCACCGGGCTCGACGCCACCGGCGCGACCGTCACGAGCTACGGCTTCCTGCGGATCCCGGCGCTCGACGAGATGCGCCTGCAGCCAGCTCTCGACCTTGCCCCCGTGGTCGTCGACGAGGACGAGTCCGTCGAGTTCGACGTGCACGACCTCCTCGACCTCACACCCGCCGACCGCATCGACGTTCGCCAGGATCCGTCCTTCGCGGTCCAGCGCTCCGCCGCAGCGTGCGCTCCCGCCGGAGGCGACCGCGTGCGGTACAGCGCGGGCCGCGAGGCGCCGTGGGCCGACACCTGCTCGGTGGCCGTCAGACTGTCGAGCCAGGACACCTGGAGCGTCGTCGCCTTCCCGATCTCGATCGTGCCGCAGGAGCCCCAGGCGATCCTGGGGCCGCTCAGCCGCACCATCCGGCCCGCCGAGTCGGACTCCGTCGACCTCGTGGGTGAGCTCGTCAGCTGGGAGGGCGACCGCGTCGGAGACGTGTCCGCGCTCGCGTTGACGACCGCGTACGACGGTGCCGCCTTCGACATCACGAGCGCCGGCGGCACGCTCACCGCCACGGCCCGAGCCGATGCGGTGCCGGGAACGCGCGAGGTGGTGCGCGTGCGATCCGCGGCGTTCGGAGGTCTCACGACCACCATCACGCTCGTGGTGGGCAGCGCGCCGGTCGACGCGCCACGCGGCGCGACGTTCAGCCAGTCGTGCGACGTCAGCGCCGGCCCCCGGTGCACCATCTCGGTCGTCGGCGTGGGGGGCGAGTACGACCCCTTCGCCGGAGCGGAGGGCGGCGGGCTCACCCTCACCCGCGTCGGCGGCGAAGGCACCGTGACGTGCCCCGCCGCCACCGTGACGCAGGCGAACGCGACCCAGATCGTCGCGACGTGGCCCGCGGGGCAGCGCCCCGAGGGCGGCGAGTGCACGGTGCCGTTCACCGTGGCGGACGCCCAGGGCCGGACCGGTCCCGGCACCCTGACCCTCGACGTCAGGGGCTATCCGAAGCCCCCGGCGAGCGTCACGACCGTGGCCTACACCGGCACGTCCGTGACGCTCGACGTCGCCCTCGGGCCGGCGGCGCAGGCCCAGCCGCGCGTCTCGTCCGTCGTCATCCATCGCTCCGGCTCGCCGGTCGCCGCGGACTGCTCTGCGGCGAGCGCCTCGACGTACCGCTGCGTCGTCGCCGGGCTCGTGAACGGCGAGCGCGCCTCGTTCACCGCGCGAGCCGTCAACGCGATCGGCGAGTCCCTCGACTCGTCGGCGCACACCACCTGGGCCTACGAGGCGCCGGTCATCGCGTCGGTCACGGCCTCGCCGGTGCACCGCAGCCCGGGGACCACCAGCACCCAAGGCGTCGTCTCGGTGACCATCGAGGCGAGCGCCGACACTCGCGCGTTCGCGGTCTCCGGCACCGATCAGACGTTCCCGCGCACCGGACCGACCACGACCTTCGAGACGGTGCTTCCGGTGGGTCCCCAGAACCTCCAGGTCACGCCGATCAGCGAGTTCGCCCCGCCCTTGACCGGCGACAACCGTGGCCAGGCGACGAGCGCGCCGGTGACCGTGGCGGGTAGCCCGTCCTACACGTCGAGCATCTCCGCAGTCGCCGACGGCACCCGGATCACCGTGTCAGGCGGCGCGTTCCAGGCCAACTCCTCGGCGCTGCCCACCACCCAGATCTGGTACGCCTGGACCGGAGCGCGTCCGACCTGCTCGATGGACGATTCGGGGCGCGCCGCGGTCACGGGCGCCGATCACGTCGCCTCCTCGACGGCGGTGATCACGGGCCTGCAGGCCAACACGACGTACAACGTCGCGGTGTGCGGGTCCAACGGCTACGGCCGCGCCACCAGCAACGATGTCACGGCCTACACCTGGATCGCCCCGACCTCTCCTGACGGCGACGCGACCTACCGCGTGGCCACGGCGTGGCAGGCGCAGGGCACGCGCGCCTACGCCGTCGCCTTGGAGTCCGGCCCGACGCTGACGGCTCCCGCAGGGTTCTCGATTGCCTACTGGTACGACGGCGCGGGCAAGTCCTCCACCTTCCAGCTGCGTGCGGACCTCGTCCAGACCATCACGGCGGCGGCGTGCTCGAGGGTCCTGCCGGACCTGTGCGGCGCGCCCCGCACCATCGCCCCCGCTCCTGGCTCTCCGCCCGCTCCGGTGACGGTCACGTTCCCCGCAGCGCCGGGAGTGACCCATCCGGACGGCTCGAGCCAGGCCGGATGCTTCCCCGAAGGCACGGCGGACGCGAGCGCCGTCTCCGTCACGGCCGCGGCGCGCGGCGCGGCGACGGTGATCATCGAGGGCACCGAGTTCGTGGTCGACTGGACCGGTGCGTTCGCCGACCTGCCGCAGCTGCGCCACGCCTTCACCGTGTGCGATCCGCCTCCGGACGTGCCGGACCCCACTCCGTCCGCAGAGCCGTCGGACACGCCATGATCACCCCCAGGACAACCCCCCGAGAGGACGCCCATGACGATCTCGTCTGAACAGGCCAGCTGGTACGCCGAGACGTTCGCCGCGCTCGCGGACAACGTCGAGAGGGCGATCCTCGGCAAGCGCCACGTCGTCGAGCTGGTGCTGGCCACGGCGCTCACCGGAGGCCACGTCCTGCTGGAGGATGTCCCCGGAACAGGCAAGACGGCGCTCGCGCGCACGCTCGCGCGGACCGTCGAGTGCACCTCGTCGCGCATCCAGTTCACCCCGGATCTCCTGCCAGGCGACGTCACCGGCGTCACCATCTACGACCAGAAGAAGGGCGAGTTCGAGTTCCACGCCGGGCCCGTGTTCGCGAACATCGTGCTCGCCGACGAGATCAACCGCGCGAGCCCGAAGACCCAGTCCGCGCTCCTCGAGGTGATGGAGGAGGGTCACGTGACCGTCGACGGCGTCTCGCGCGACGTCGGCAGGCCGTTTCTCGTCATCGCGACGCAGAACCCCGTGGAGCAGGCCGGCACCTATCGCCTCCCCGAGGCGCAGCTCGACCGCTTCATGATCCGCACGTCGATCGGCTACCCGGACGAGGCCTCGACGCTGCGCATCCTGCAGGGCGCCATCGAGCCCGCTCCCGAGGTCCCCGCGATCGTGACTCCCGACACGCTGGTGCAGCTCATGGAGCTGTCGCGCACGGTCTACGTCAACCCGATCATCGCGGACTACATCATGCGGATCGTCGACGCGACCAGGCGAGCGTCCGAGGCTCGGCTCGGCGTGTCCGTGCGCGGCGCGATCGCGCTCACCCGCCTCGTCACGACCTGGGCGGCCGCGCGCGGCCGGACCTACGTGACCCCCGACGACGTCCGCGATCTCGCGGTGCCCGCGCTCGCGCATCGGCTCATCCTCGAACCCGAGGCCGAGTTCGACGGCGTCACCCAGGTCGACGTCGTCGGCCAGGTGCTGCTCGACGTCGTCGCGCCCACGGAGAACGGCCAGGCCTGACGCATGCCCGAGCCCACCGAGCCACCGTACGGTCACACCGTGACCGGCACCCGCACGCGCGGGGCGACGGTGACGCGGTACGCGACGGACAGCCGCGGCGTGTCGGCGCGCGTCGACGCGGGACGCAGCGTCGTCGCTCGGCTGGCCGGCGCGCTGCAGCGCGGCTGGACGGCGACCACCGAGGCTATCAACGGCGCAGGGTGGCTGCTGCTCGCGTGCGCGGCAGGAGGTCTCCTCGTCGCCGTCGCATGGGGCTGGTCGGAGGCGTGGTTCGTCGCGTTCGCCTCGCTCGTGATGCTCGCGCTGTGCACGCCCTTCCTGCTCGGCCGGCACTCCTACGCCGTGACGCTCGAGTTCGAACGCGACCGGGTGGTCGCTGGCTCCGAGTTCACGGCGGAGCTCGTGGTGCGCAACGCCGGGGCGCGGGCCTCGCTGCCCGCGCTGCTCGACATCCCGGTCGGCGACGGCCTCATCGAGGCGCACATCCCGCTCCTGCGCGCCGGCGCCGAGCACCGCGAGACGCTCACGATCGCGGCGCCCCGCCGCGGGGTCATCGCGGTCGGGCCCATGACGATCAGCCGCGGAGACCCCCTCGGCGTGCTGCAGCGCGACCACACGTGGCCCGACGTCCAGCACGTCTACGTGCACCCCGCCACGGTGCCCATCCCGTCGTCGTCCGCTGGCCTGCTGCGCGACCTCGAGGGCCTCGTCACGTCGACCACCGTAGACTCCGACCTCGCCTTCCACGCGATCCGCGACTATCTGCCGGGTGACTCGCGGCGCCACGTGCACTGGCGGTCGACCGCCAAGACCGGGCAGCTGATGGTGCGCCAGTACGAGGAGACGCGCAGGTCGCGGATCGCGATCGCTCTCGACCTCGACATCAGCCAGTACGCGTCGGAGGACGAGTTCGAGATGGCCGTCTCCGTCGCGGCGTCCCTCGGCGTCCAGGCCGTCCGCTCCGGTCGCGAGGTGGTGATCACCACCAGCGGCGCCATCCCACGCCACGCGGCGGAGCGCGTCCACTCCATGACGACGCTTCCCACCCTCACGCCCACGGGCCTGCTGGATGCGATGAGCGGCGTCGACGCGAGCGACCTCGTCATGCCGCTCCCGCTCGTCGCGGGGATGACCTCGCAGGAGGCGCACCACCTGTCGATGGTCTTCCTCGTCACCGGGTCCGAGCTTCCCGTCGCGAGGCTCCGACAGGCGGCCGTGGCGTTCTCCGCCGACGTCTCCGTCGTCGGAGTGCGCAGCGAGACCGGGGCCCAGCCGACCGTGCGCTCGGCGCGCGAGCTCCGCGTCCTCACCGTGGGGATGCTGCATGACCTCAGCCACCTCATGCTGCGGGGGCCGGCCTGATGGCCCGCCGGCGCCCCCTCTCGCCCCAGCAGCTGCTGACGGGGTTGGCGACCGTCGTCACGATGGTCGCGATCGCGGTCGCGACGGCCTGGCCTATCTACGGCTCGGCGCAGGTCGTCGTCGCCGCCGCAGTCGGCACGGCGATCGGCTGCGGCACCGCGATCCTGTCGTGGTCCCTCGCGTGGCGGTGGTGGCAGACGGCGCTGGCCGCCGCCGCGCTGTACCTCGCGTGCGTGGTCCCGGCCGCCATCCCGTCGATGATGACGAGTCCCGCGCGCGTGCTGGAAGGCATCGGCACCGGCGTGATCGACATCGTGGCGGGCTGGAAGCGCCTCCTGACGATCGAGGTGCCCGCCGGCGACTACCAGGCTGTCCTCGTGCCGTTCTTCCTCACGGTGGTGGTCTGCACGCTGGTCGCCACGGTGCTCGTGACGCGCGGCGGGAGAGCGGCGTCGCTCGCCGTCGTGCCCCTCCTCGCCATGGCGCTGTTCGGCGCGGTGCTCGGCACCGCGGCCACCCGCCCCGACGCTGAGGTAGGCCCCTTCACCGTTCCCTCTCCCGCCCACGTCGCCCTCGCCAGCGCGGCGGTCGCGGTCTGCGCCGGGTGGCTGCTCGCCCGGCCGCGCCTCGCGCGAGCCGAGGCGCTGCGCCAGGCCCGCGGCGCGACCGCGACACGTCAGAGCGGCGCCAGCCGCGCGGTCGCGCTGCGCCGGCACGCCGTGTCCGCGAGCATCGTGATCGTCACGGTCGGCATCGCGCTCGCCGCGGCTCCGCTCGCCGGCGCGTTCGGCGCCCGCGAGGTCCCGCGCGAGACCATCGACCCGCTGGTCGTCCTCCAGCAGCAGCCGAGCCCGCTGTCGTCGTACCGCGAGTGGTTCCGGACGGGGCGCTTCGACGAGCCGCTCTTCTCCGTCTCGACCGAGGCCACCGTCGACCGGCTCAGGATCGCGACCCTCGACGCCTACGACGGCTCGACCTTCCACGTGAGCGCCGGAGAGGACGCGGCGGACTTCCGCCGACAGCCCCAGACCCAGTCGCCGGACATCGACGTCACGATCGAGGCCGGCTACGAGGGAGTGTGGGTGCCCCTCGCCACCGCCGAGGCCGGGGCTCCGGCGTTCCGTGGCGAGCGCGCGGCAGCGCTGGCCGACTCCTACTACGCGGCCGCAGATCTCAGCGCCGGCGTGGTCGTCGAGGGCCAGGACGTACAGTCCGTCGAGGGGCTGCGCGCGGGCGACTCGTACGCGATCGAGGCCGCGCCCCAAGCTGACCTGGAGGCGTTCGCCGCGTCCAGCGGCGGCAGCTCGCTGCTGGACGAGGACGCGCATCCCGCCCTCGTGGCGTGGGCGGACGCGCACGCGTCCGAGCGCAGCGGCGAGGCGCTCCTCGGCCTCATCGACCTGCTGCGCGAGCGCGGCTACGTGAGCCACGCCTCGCGCGCGGATGCGGACGCGAACGCCTGGATGGAGGCGCTCGCGGCGCGCTCGCCGTACGTGTTCCACGGCAGCCGATCCGGCCACTCGACCGCGCGCACGGAAGAGCTGTTCGACGCGCTCCTCGAGCAGGAGGAGCGGGCAGGCGCCGCGCTCGACGCCGACCTTCTCGTGGCCGCCGTGGGCGACGACGAGCAGTTCGCCACGGCGGCCGCGCTGCTCGCTCGGCACCTCGGGTTCGAGTCTCGCGTCGTCATCGGTGTACGGCTCCAGGGCACCGAGGCCGATGCGGCCGTTCCGCCGTGCGACGAGGTGTGCACGGGGTCGAACGTCACGGCGTGGGCCGAGGCACGGCCTCTCGGCGGTACGTGGGCGCCGCTCGATGCCACGCCCCAGTTCACGACGCCGCCGAGCCTCATCGAGGAGGGCCAGACTCCGCCCGAGAACCCCACCGAGCCCGAGCAGGTCGAGGCGGACGTCATCGACCCCCCCACCATCCTCAGCGAGTCCGTCGGGGAGTCGACGCCGGAGACCTCCGTGGAGGATGAGCCGTGGCTGCAGACGTTCGCGCCCCTGCTGGTCGCCATCGCGAGCACCGTCGTGGGGATCGCGCTGCTGCTGCTGCCGCTCGCGGTGCTGCCGCTCGCCAAGGCGATCCGGCGGCGACGCCGGCGCCGGGCAGCGAGTCCCGAGGTCGCGCTGGTGGGCGCCTGGGCCGAGCTCGTCGACCGCTACGTCGACGCCGGCGTCGAGGTGCCGAGCGGCCTGACGCGCGCCGAGCTCGCGGATGTGATCGACCGTCCCGCCGCCGCGTCCGTCGCCACCGCGGTGGACGGCGCGGTCTTCGCGGAGCATCCCGCCACCCGCGCCGACAGCGACGCCGTGTGGAAGGTCCTCGACGCCGAACGAGCGTCCCTGCGCGAGGAGCTCCCGCTCGGCAAGCGCATCGGCGCTGCTCTGAGCCTCACCTCCTTCACGCGGATGACCCGACCCCGCGACGCCTCCGAGGCGGCGACGCTGCGGCGCGTCGACCAGCAGTCACGGAGGGACGCGAATGCCAGGGTCTGAGCTCGTGATCGGATGTCTCGTCGTCGGCGCCATCTGCTACGTCTGGTACGCCTGGGCGCTGTCGCGCCTGTTCCCGCAGATCGACGCCGACGGCTGGCGCGGTTGGGTGCCGATCATCAACGAGATGACGCTGTTCGAGCGGGGCGGCGTCGCGACCTGGAAGGTGCTGCTGTACTTCATCCCCGTCGTCAACCTCTACGCGCTCTACCTGCGGTTCGGCGCCGCGTCGCGCATCGGCCGTCCGTGGGGACGCGGGTCCGGCTTCGGGGTCCTCGCCGTCCTGGTGCCGCCTGTCTGGGCGACGCTGCTCGCCTTCGGCTCGAGGGCCGATGCGGGGGTCGCCGAGGAGCGCCTCGTCGCCGTGGCGGGTCACCGCGAGGTCGCGGGTGGCCTCGGGCAGCCCCAGCTGCCCGCGACACCCCCTCCCGGGCCCACCCCGGAGCGCCAGCGCCAAGGTGGGGCTGAGCCCCCGTCGAGGCCGCCGGCCCCCGTGGAGGGGATCGAGGCGAGCGCCGAGGCCGCTCCCGGCGACGCGGCGCGCGCCGCGCAGATCGACGCCACCGACGGCGACGGCAGCGCAGGCGACACCGGCGTCGAACCGGGCACGGTCCTCCGGCGCCGCGACGTCGACCCTATCGAGGTGCACAACCCGTGGTCGCGCCCGCCAGCGGGCTCGACGCCCAAGTCAGGACGCGACCGCACGCCGGCCCGCTCCGCGATCGCCCTTCCCGCCTGGCTCGACGCGGTCGAGGGCGCCGTGGACGGTGCGAGCGGCGGGTACTCCGTGCTCGACGGTGGCGCGGACACCTCGACGACGGCCGCCGGCACCACCGCGGCCGCGCCCTCGGACGAGGACGGCGAGACCGTCGTCGTGGACCGCCGCCCGCAGGTCGTCTGGCGCCTGGTGGTCGACGACGTCGGCCCCCTCGCGCTCACGGAGGACAGCGTGATCCTGGGCCGACGGCCTGCACCCACCGCGCCCGGCATCCAGGCGCTCGCCATCCCCGACACCACGCGGACGCTGTCGAAGGCTCACGCGCGGCTCGACCTCGCCGACGGCGCCTGGACCATCACCGACCTCGACTCCACCAACGGGGTGCTGCTCGTCGGGGCCGGCGGCGAGGAGACGGCCATCGAGCCCGGCGAGTCGGTAGCGCTGGCCGGACGGTTCCTGCTCGGCAAGGTCGGGATGAACATCACCTACGAGTCGGGGGCGTCATGAGCATCGTCGACCTGGCAGGGATCACCCTGAGCATCGGCGCCGTCACCGATCGCGGACTCCGGCGCGCCGCGAACGAGGACGCGATGCTGACGACGGGCCCGGCCTTCGTCGTCGCCGACGGCATGGGTGGGTACGAGTGCGGAGACCTCGCCAGCGCTGCGGTGGTCGCGGCGTTCGACCAGCACCTCTCCGGGCTCGAGCGCGGGTCGTTCGACGCCGTGCACGGCGCCCTGCTGGACGCAGACGATCGGGTCGAGACCGTCGCCGCCTCCACCACGCGGGGAGCCGGAAGCACCGCCACCGGCGTGGTCCTCATCGAGCATGACGGCAGGCCTCACTGGCTCGTGTTCAACGTCGGGGACTCGCGGGTCTACCGGCACCTCGGAACCGAGCTCGAGCAGGTCACGCGCGATCACTCTCTGGGGCAGGAGCTCGTGGACTCGGGGCAGCTGCGCGCCGAGGACCTCGCCAGCTTCCCCGACCGTCACATGATCACCCGCGCGATCGGCGCAGTGGACTCGCTCGCGGACAGCTGGATCGTGCCGGTCGTCACCGGCGAGCGACTCCTGCTGTGCTCCGATGGCCTCCACGGGGAGCTGGGCGACGAGGACATCCGCGCGGTGCTGACGATGAGCGGGCACCCCGAGTCGGCAGCCAGGGTGCTCGTCGACCGCGCCAACGAGCACGGCGGCCGCGACAACATCACCGTGATCGTGATCGACGTGGTCGCTGGCGGCGCGACAGTCGTGGGAGCCGGCACCACCGAGGCCCACGCGATGATCCTCGACGACGACACGCTGACGGTGTGAGGCGCGTATGACCGACGACAAGGGCTCCGGGACGGCAGACGCCGAGCACGAGATGGACGACGACGCGACACGGGTGTCGCCTCGTCCCGAGGCGGCCGCCACCCCGGAGTCGGCGGAGGATGACGACCGGACGCGTGTGGTCTCTCGCGACGGCGTAGCCCCGAGCGGTGCGGCCGAGGCCACCGACACCTCGGGTGGCACGGACACTGCGGGTGGCACCGGCGGCGATACGCGAGACCTCACCCTGGTCTCCGCCCGGCGGGCAGGCAAGCACGCGCTCACCCTGCCAGGCTCGGGCCACGGGAGGACCCGTCAGGACGCGCTGGTCGTCGACAGCTTCGCACCGCCGGCCGACGGAGCCGTGCCGTCCCGGGTCATCGCCTCCTATCCCCCGCGCGAGATCCCGCCTCCGCCACCTGCACCGGAAGCGGTGGAGGACGGACCGGCGCCCACGCGGTCCGCGCAGTCGTTGCCGTCGGAGGCCGCGCGCTCGCGCCGAGGCGCGCGGCGCACCCTCGCCGTCTTCACGGTGTCGTGCGCCCTCGCGGCGGGCGCCGCGGTGGCCCTCGTCGTGATCTGGCTCTGAGACGCTCCGGCGAGGCGCTGTCACGTTCCTTCAGCGCTGACGTTCCCGAGAACTGACAGTCGTGACGGCCCCCAGGGGCCACCAGCACCCATCCGTCGGCCATCTGTCAGTCGCGGTGGCACGCCAGCCAGCCCGCGCATCGGCGCTACACCGGGTGGCGCGGTGGCACGCCAGCCAGCCCGCGCATCGGCGCTTCACCGGGTGGCGCTCAAGCGGCCCGTCAACACGGACGTACCCGCGGACCGTCAGTCGCGACGGCCCCCAGGGGCCGCCAGTACCCATCCCTCGGCCATCCGTCAGTCGCGACTGCACTCAGGCGGCTCAGGACGCACGAAGGCCCGGCCCCGCTGCTGCGGGGCCGGGCCTCGATGCGTGATGGCGACTACTCGCGCGGGAGATCGAACTCCTCGAGCGGCACGGCCTCGCCGGTGCCCTCCGAGAAGTACTGGCCCTCCCACTCCTCGTACCCGAAGGTCGGGAACAGGTTGGCCTTCGCCTCCTCGGTGGGCTCGACCGTCGCAGTGCGGTACTGCTGCAGGCCAGTGCCCGCCGGGATGAGCTTTCCGAGGATGACGTTCTCCTTGAGGCCGACCAACGGGTCGGAACGGCCCGACATGGCCGCCTCGGTGAGGACGCGGGTGGTCTCCTGGAACGACGCCGCCGACAGCCACGACTCGGTCGCGAGCGAGGCCTTGGTGATGCCCATGAGCTCGGGACGCGCCGACGCGGGCTTGCCGCCCTTGGTGACGGTCTCGCGGTTGGCGTTCTCGAAGCGCGCGCGCTCCACGAGCTCACCCGGCAGCAGCGGAGCGTCGCCCGCCTCGAGGATCGTCACGCGGCGCAGCATCTGGCGCACGATGACCTCGATGTGCTTGTCGTGGATCTCCACGCCCTGCGAGCGGTAGACCTCCTGGACCTCGTCCACCAGGTGCTTCTGGGTGGCGCGGGGGCCGAGGATGCGGAGCACGGACTTCGGGTCCACGGCACCGGCGACCAGCTGCTGGCCCACCTCGACGTGCTCGCCGTCCTGCACGAGCAGGCGCGAACGCTTGGTGACGGGGTACTCGATGACCTCGTCGCCGTTGTCGGGGGTGATGACCAGGCGGCGGGTGGCCTCCGAGTCGTCGACCTTCAGGGTTCCGGCGACCTCGGAGATCGGGGCCTCACCCTTGGGGGTACGGGCCTCGAAGAGCTCCTGGACACGCGGCAGACCCTGCGTGATGTCGTCCGCGGACGCCACACCACCGGTGTGGAACGTACGCATGGTCAGCTGCGTGCCGGGCTCACCGATCGACTGGGCCGCGACGATGCCGACGGCCTCGCCGATGTCCACGAGCTCACGGGTCGCGAGCGAGCGTCCGTAGCACTTGGCGCACGTGCCCACCGCGGACTCGCAGGTCAGGACCGAACGGACCTTGACCTCCTCGACGCCCTGCTCGATCAGCGAGTCGATCAGCACGTCGCCGATGTCCGCGCCGGCCTTGGCGACCACGTCGCCGGAGGCGTCGGTCACGTCCGTCGCGAGCGTGCGGGCGAAGACCGAGGTCTCCACGCGCTCGTGCTTGACCTTCTCGCCACCGGCCGTGGTCTCCACGATCGGCATGGGCAGGCCGCGCTCGGTGCCGCAGTCGGCCTCGCGGACGATGACGTCCTGCGACACGTCCACCAGACGACGGGTCAGGTAGCCCGAGTCGGCGGTACGCAGAGCGGTGTCCGCCAGACCCTTGCGGGCACCGTGCGTCGCGATGAAGTACTCGAGGACGGACAGGCCCTCGCGGTAGTTCGACTTGATCGGACGCGGGATGATCTCGCCCTTCGGGTTCGCCACCAGGCCGCGCATACCGGCGATCTGACGGACCTGCATCCAGTTGCCTCGAGCACCCGAGCCGACCATCGTGTGAACGGTGTTGTGCTTGGGGAAGGACTCCCGCATGGACCGGTCGACCTCGTTCGTGGCCTGGGTCCAGATCTCGATGAGCTCCTGACGGCGCTCGTCGTCGGTGATCAGACCGGTCTCGAACTGCTCCTGGACCTTGACGGCCTGAGCCTCGTAGCGCTCGAGGATCTCCTGCTTGTTCGCGGGAGTCGCGACGTCACCGATACCGATGGTGACGCCCGAGCGGGTGGCCCAGTGGAAGCCGGCCGACTTGAGCGCGTCCAGCGAGGCAGCGACCTCGACCTTCGGGTAGCGCTCGGCGAGCTCGTTGACGATGTTGCCGAGGACCTTCTTGTCCACGTCGCGGTTGACGTAGGGGAAGGACACGGGCAGCAGCTCGTTGAACAGCGCGCGGCCCAGCGTGGTGGTGAGGATGAACTCCTGGCCCTCCACGTGGTCCTCGCCCAGCTCGACACCCAGCGGCGGGACGGTGTCGCCGTCCACGCGGAGCTGGATCTCGGCGTTCAGCGAGATGTCGCCGGCGTCGAACGCCATGCGTGCCTCGGCAGCCGAGGTGAACGAGCGGCCCTCGCCCTTCTCGCCCTCCTTGTGGAGGGAGAGGTGGTAGAGGCCGATGATCATGTCCTGCGAAGGCATGGTCACCGGGCGGCCGTCCGACGGCTTGAGGATGTTGTTGCTCGAGAGCATCAGCACGCGGGCCTCGGCCTGCGCCTCAGCGGACAGCGGCAGGTGCACGGCCATCTGGTCACCGTCGAAGTCGGCGTTGAACGCGCCGCAGACGAGCGGGTGCAGGTGGATGGCCTTGCCCTCGACCAGCTGGGGCTCGAACGCCTGGATGCCCAGACGGTGCAGGGTGGGCGCACGGTTCAGCAGGACGGGGTGCTCGGTGATGACCTCCTCGAGCACGTCCCAGACCTCGCCGCGCGAGCGCTCGACCATGCGCTTGGCCGACTTGATGTTCTGCGCGTGGTTGAGCTCCACGAGGCGCTTCATCACGAACGGCTTGAACAGCTCGAGCGCCATCTGCTTGGGCAGACCGCACTGGTGCAGCTTGAGCTGCGGGCCGACCACGATGACCGAACGGCCCGAGTAGTCGACGCGCTTGCCGAGCAGGTTCTGACGGAAGCGGCCCTGCTTGCCCTTCAGCATGTCCGAGATGGACTTGAGGGGGCGGTTGCCGGGTCCGGTCACCGGACGTCCGCGACGGCCGTTGTCGAACAGCGCGTCGACGGCCTCCTGCAGCATGCGCTTCTCGTTGTTCACGATGATCTCGGGGGCACCGAGGTCGAGCAGGCGCTTGAGGCGGTTGTTGCGGTTGATGACGCGGCGGTACAGGTCGTTGAGGTCGGAGGTCGCGAAGCGGCCACCGTCCAGCTGGACCATCGGACGCAGGTCCGGCGGGATCACCGGGATCGCGTCGAGCACCATGCCGGTGGGCGAGTTGGTGGTCGTGAGGAACGCGTTGACCACCTTGAGGCGCTTGAGCGCGCGGGTCTTGCGCTGTCCCTTGCCGTTGGCGATGGTGTCGCGCAGCGACTCCGCCTCGGCCTCGAGGTCGAAGGTCTGGAGGCGCTTCTGGATCGCCTCCGCACCCATCGAGCCCTTGAAGTAGGAGCCGTAGCGGCGCGACAGCTCGCGGTAGAGCAGCTCGTCGCCCTCGAGGTCCTGGACCTTGAGGTTCGCGAAGCGGTCGAAGACCTGGTCGAGGCGGTCGATCTCGGCGTCGGCGCGCTTGCGCAGGTTCGCCATCTCGCGCTCGGCGCCGTCCTTGACCTTGCGCTTGGCGTCAGCCTTCGCGCCCTCGGCCTCGAGCTCGGCGATGTCCTTCTCGAGCTTGACGGCGCGGGTGTTGATGTCCGCGTCGCGCTGGCTCGCGATGGCCTTCTTCTCCTTCTCGATCTCGTTGCGGAGCTTCGGAAGGTCCTCGTGGCGGCCGTCCTCGTCCACCTCGGTCACCATGTAGGCGGCGAAGTAGATGACCTTCTCGAGGTCCTTGGGGGCCAGGTCCAGCAGGTAGCCCAGTCGCGACGGGACTCCCTTGAAGTACCAGATGTGGGTGACAGGAGCGGCGAGCTCGATGTGGCCCATGCGCTCACGGCGGACGCGTGAGCGGGTCACCTCGACGCCGCAGCGCTCGCAGACGATGCCGCGGTAGCGCACGCGCTTGTACTTGCCGCAGCCGCACTCCCAGTCACGGGTGGGGCCGAAGATCTTCTCGCAGAAGAGTCCGTCCTTCTCCGGCTTCAGGGTGCGGTAGTTGATGGTCTCGGGCTTCTTCACCTCGCCGTGGGACCAGCCGCGGATCTCCTCCGCGGTCGCCAGGCCGATGCGCAGGTCGCCGAACTCGTTGACGTCAAGCATTCGTTCGAATCCCTCTTCTTAGATCTCGTCGACGCTGGAGGCGTCCGGGCGGCTGGACAGGGAGATGCCGAGCGACTCGGCGGCCTGGTACGCGTCGTCCTCGGACTCGCGCATCTCGACGACGTGGCCCTCGGAGTTGAGGACCTCGACGTTCAGGCACAGCGACTGCATCTCCTTCATGAGCACCCGGAAGGACTCCGGCAGACCGGGGTCAGGGATGTTCTGACCCTTGACGATGGCCTCGTAGACCTTCACGCGGCCGACGACGTCGTCCGACTTGATGGTCAGCAGCTCCTGGAGCGCGTAGGCGGCGCCGTACGCCTCGAGTGCCCACACCTCCATCTCGCCGAAGCGCTGGCCGCCGAACTGGGCCTTACCGCCCAGCGGCTGCTGCGTGATCATCGAGTACGGACCCGTCGAGCGGGCGTGGATCTTGTCGTCCACGAGGTGGTGGAGCTTGAGGATGTACTTGTAGCCCACGGCCACGGGCTCCGGGAACGGCTCGCCGGTGCGGCCGTCGAAGAGACGCGCCTTGCCGTCGTCGTTCACGAGGCGGTCGCCGTCGCGGTTGGGGTTGATCGTCGAGCGCAGGTTGATCAGCGTGTCCTCCTGCAGGCCGTCGAACACCGGAGTCGCCACCGGGGTGCCGGGCTCCGAGAACTTGGCCGCCGCGGGCAGCTTCTTCGCCCAGGCGTCCTTGACGTCCGTCGCGTCCCAGCCGTGCTTGGCCACCCAGCCGGTGTGGGTCTCGAGGACCTGACCGACGTTCATGCGGCCGGGCACACCCAGCGGGTTGAGGATGACGTCGACCGGGGTGCCGTCCTCGAGGAACGGCATGTCCTCCTGCGGCAGGATCGTCGAGATGACGCCCTTGTTGCCGTGGCGGCCGGCGAGCTTGTCGCCCTCCTGGATCTTGCGGCGCTGCGCGATGTAGACGCGGACCAGCTCGTTGACGCCGGCCGGGAGGTCGTCGCCGTCCTCCTCGGTGAACACGCGCACGCCGATGACGGTGCCGGACTCGCCGTGAGGGACCTTGAGCGAGGTGTCGCGCACCTCGCGGGCCTTCTCGCCGAAGATGGCGCGCAGGAGGCGCTCCTCCGGGGTGAGCTCGGTCTCGCCCTTGGGCGTCACCTTGCCGACGAGGATGTCGCCGGCGCGGACCTCGGCGCCGATGCGCACGATGCCGCGCTCGTCGAGGTCAGCGAGGACCTCCTCGGAGGCGTTGGGGATGTCCCGGGTGATCTCCTCGGGGCCCAGCTTGGTGTCGCGGGCGTCGACCTCGTGCTCCTCGATGTGGATCGACGACAGC
This sequence comes from Demequina sp. NBRC 110056, assembly GCF_002090155.1. Taxonomy (GTDB): domain Bacteria; phylum Actinomycetota; class Actinomycetes; order Actinomycetales; family Demequinaceae; genus Demequina. Next base: position 245,493 of record NZ_BBRM01000004.1, read on the forward strand.
ACGTCGTCCTCCACGAGGCGCTGCGACAGGATGATCGCGTCCTCGTAGTTGTGGCCCTCCCAGCACATGAACGCGACCAGCAGGTTGCGTCCGAGCGCGAGCTCGCCGTTGTCGGTGGCCGGGCCATCCGCGATGACCGAGCCCTCGACGAGGGCGTCGCCCTCGTCCACGAGCACCCGCTGGTTGTAGCTGGTGCCCTGGTTCGAGCGCTCGAACTTCGCGATGCGGTACGAGCCGGTCGTGCCGTCGTCGTTCGCGACCGTGACCAGGTCGGAGCTGACCTCGGTGACGACGCCGGGCTTGGTGGCCACGACCACGTCGCCGGCGTCGATCGCCGCGCGGCGCTCCATGCCGGTGCCGACCAGCGGCGCCTCGGAGCGAACCAGCGGCACCGCCTGGCGCTGCATGTTCGCGCCCATGAGCGCGCGGTTGGCGTCGTCGTGCTCGAGGAACGGGATCAGGGCCGTCGCGACCGACACCATCTGGCGCGGCGAGACGTCCATGTAGTCCACGGCCTCGCGAGGCACGAACTCGACCTCGCCGCCCTTCGAACGGACCAGCACGCGCTCCTCGGCGAACGAGCCGTCGTCGTTGAGCTCGGCGTTGGCCTGCGCGATGACGAAGTGGTCCTCGTCGTCCGCGGTCAGGTAGTCGACCTTGTCCGAGACCTTGCCCTTGATGACCTTGCGGTACGGGGTCTCGACGAAGCCCAGCGGGTTCACGCGGCCGTAGGTCGCGAGAGCGCCGATGAGGCCGATGTTCGGACCCTCAGGGGTCTCGATCGGGCACATGCGGCCGTAGTGCGACGGGTGGACGTCACGGACCTCCATGCCCGCGCGGTCGCGCGAGAGGCCGCCGGGGCCCAGCGCCGACAGGCGGCGCTTGTTGGTGAGGCCCGCGAGCGGGTTGTTCTGGTCCATGAACTGCGACAGCTGCGAGGTTCCGAAGAACTCGCGGATCGCGGCGACCACGGGGCGCGTGTTGATCAGGGTCTGGGGCGTGATCGCCTCGACGTCCTGGGTCGTCATGCGCTCACGGACCACGCGCTCCATGCGCGACAGGCCCGTGCGGATCTGGTTCTGGACCAGCTCGCCCACCGCGCGGATGCGGCGGTTGCCGAAGTGGTCGATGTCGTCGGTCTCGACCTCGACGGTGCCCGCGAGGGACTCGAAGGTCGCGTGACCGGCGTGAGCAGCGGCGACGTACTTCACGGTCGCGACGATGTCGTCGAGCGTGAGCACCGAGTCGCCCAGGGCCTTGCCGACCTTGAGCTTCTTGTTCAGCTTGAAGCGGCCGACCTTCGCGAGGTCGTAGCGCTTGGCGTTGAAGTAGAAGTTGTCGAGCAGGTTCTGACCGGCCTCGACCGTGGGCGGCTCGCCCGGGCGCAGCTTGCGGTACAGGTCGACGAGGGCGTCCTCGGTCGAGTGGACCGTGTCCTTCTCGAGGGTCTCGAGGATCGCGGGGAAGTCCTTGAACTCGTCGGCGATCTGCTCGTCCGACATGCCCAGCGCCTTGAGGAACAGGGTGACGGGCTGCTTGCGCTTGCGGTCGACGCGCACGCCGACGGCGTCGCGCTTGTCGATCTCGAACTCGAGCCAGGCGCCGCGCGAGGGGATGACCTTCGCGGTGAAGATGTCCTTGTCGGACGTCTTGTCGGCGGTGCGCTCGAAGTACACGCCGGGCGAACGGACCAGCTGCGACACGACGACGCGCTCGGTGCCGTTCACGATGAACGTGCCCTTGGGGGTCATGAGCGGGAAGTCGCCCATGAAGACGGTCTGCGACTTGATCTCGCCGGTGGTGTTGTTCATGAACTCGGCGGTCACGAACAGCTGGGCGGCGTAGGTGAAGTCCTTCTCCTTGCACTCCTCAGGAGTGTGGCGCGGCTCCTCGAAGTACGGGTCCGAGAAGCTCAGCGACATGGTCTGGCCGAAGTCCTCGATGGGGGAGATCTCCTCGAAGATCTCCTGGAGGCCGGCGATCTCCGGGACGTCGTCGCGGCCGTCCTTCTTGGCGGCGGCCACGCGGGCCTGCCAGGCGGCGTTGCCGACGAGCCAGTCGAAGCTCTCGGTCTGGATGCCCAGAAGGTTGGGCACCTCGATGGGCTCAGAGATCTGAGCGAAGGAGATGCGGGGGGATGCGGAGCGGTTGGCGATGGCGGTTGCCGAGGGGGTGCGCGAGGCAGCCAAGGGGTGGTCCTTCCCTTTTGATAGCGTGCGTGACGCGCGTGTCGGACCACGGCTCCACCGGATCCCGGGGCGAAGCCACTCTCAGAGCGGACGCACGCCAGGTAGGCATATGAGGGCAGGGCATAGACAGCGCAACTACCAACGATAGCCGCTGGGCGCGCGATTGTCCACCGGAGTCGCCGCCCCGTCAAGGGAGGCGCACCGGCTTGTCGCCGGATCGTGACCCAGCCAGCGCATCGGCCCTGCTGAGCACGTGTGCGACACCTAGCGTACCCCCTCCACACAGCAGAACGCCGGGCCGCCCCCGAAGGGGCGACCCGGCGTTCGAGCCGAAAGCGGCGAGCTTACTTGAGCTCGACGGTGGCGCCGGCAGCCTCGAGCTGCTCCTTGGCCTTCTCGGCGTCCTCCTTCTTGGCACCCTCGAGGACCGTCTTGGGGGCCTCGTCGACGAGCGCCTTGGCCTCACCGAGGCCGAGCGACGTGAGCGCGCGCACCTCCTTGATGACCTGGATCTTCTTGTCGCCAACGGCGGTCAGGACGACGTCGAACTCGTCCTTCTCCTCGGCCTCGGCGGCGGCCTCGCCACCACCCGCGGGGGCGGCGACGGCAACGGCGGCGGGGGCGGCGGCGGTGACCTCGAAGGTCTCCTCGAACGCCTTGACGAACTCCGAGAGCTCGATGAGCGAGAGCTCCTTGAACTGCTCGATGAGCTCCTCGGTGGAGAGCTTAGCCATGATGTGTTTCCTTATCTTTCAGCTGCGTGGAAGCAGGTTTTGCGTTGGGGTTCGCGGCCCTCAGGCCGCTTCTTCCTGCTTGACACGCAGGGCGTCGACGGCACGCGCAGCCTGAGCGAGCGGTGCCTGGAACAGGTATGCCGCGCTGAACAGCGACGCCTTCATGGCGCCGGCTGCCTTGGCGAGCAGGACCTCACGGGACTCGAGGTCTGCGAGCTTGTTGATCTCCTCAGCGGAGAGCACATTGCCCTCGAGAACGCCGCCCTTGATGACGAGCTTGTCGTTCTCCTTGGCGAAAGCCTTCAGACCCTTTGCAGCCTCCACCGGGTCACCGGTGACGAATGCAATGGCCGTAGGACCGACGAAGAGGTCGTCAAGACCCTCGACACCGGCCTCCTTGGCCGCGAGCGCCGTCAGAGTGTTCTTCGCGACCGTGTAGGTCGCGGCGCCGCGGAGCTTGCCGCGCAGCTCAGCGAGCTGCGGAACCGACAGGCCGCGGTACTCGGTGATCACGACAGCCGTGGACTCACGGAACGCGTCCGTCAGCTCCTGGACTGCAGCCACCTTGTCTGGCGTCGCCATAGTTGTCCTTCCTTCAGGTGACCGTCGGCGCCTCCTCGCGGAGACGGCCCACCCCGGACAACAGAAAAGCCCCGCGCAGGCGGGGCTGGGCCGGACGCACGTCGTGACGTGGTCCTTCTCAGTTCACCTGCGCTGGCCTCCGCTGCTGCGGGACTTCGGTCTGGCTGGATCTCTCCACCCTGACGACCGGCGGTCTTGGGCCCAGACAGGATACGCGACCGGGCGCTCCCTGCGCAAGCCGGCCGCCTCGTCAGTAGTTGGCAGGGCGCAGGAACCTCAGCGCACCCCGCACGCCGATGGTCCGCACGTGCCGCAGCGCGAAGGCGGGCTTGAGCAACCACGCCCATCCGCCGACGGCACGACTGAGCGCCGCCGACCTCGCGTCGATGTCCGCGTCGGTGCCCCACCGCGAACCCGAGCTCTCGGTGGGGTGCATCGCGACGGTCGCCGGCACCGCGTCAGCCGCGAGCCCCGCGCGAAGCATGTCCGCGATGAGGATGTACTCGTCGCCGAGGTACAGCTCGGCCCCCGCGCCGAAGCGCTCGTCGTAGGCCACGCCGGCCGCCCGCGCCTGCTCGACGTCGGCGATCATCTCGTAGGTCGCGGCCTTGCCGCTGTTGCGCAGGGTCAGCGGGGTGACGCGCTCGGGGTAGCTCTTGCGGAACGCGCCCGTCTCGTCGACGGCGCGGCACAACGCGAGCGCCGCTCCGGAGTCGCGCAGGTGCGCCACCGCCTCCCCCACGCCGTCGAGGTCCACGGTCACGTCATCGTCGCAGAACAGCAGGTAGCGCCGCGACGCCCGGCGCAGCGCCTCGTTGCGGCTCTTCGCGACGCCGCGGGAGCGCAGCACGACCACGGTCGCGCCGCCGGCCTCCAGGCGTGCGATCTCTGCTCCCGCGCCCGCGGGGAGCTCCCCGCCCTCGACGCCGGTCTGGACCACGACCACCTGCTCCGCCCCGCCCAGCTCGGCCGCGAGCGGGATGGACGCAAGCCTGTCCGCCAGGCTCGAGTAGCCGATGGTGACATCGCTGAGGTCCGGGGTGCTCATGGTGACCCCATCATCCCCTACTGCTGGGGCACCGCTGGCCGACCCGTCCTAGGCGACGAGGCGCCCGTCGAGCGAGGCGACGCCGTCGCGGATCGCGGCCGCCGCGTCGTCGAGCACCGCGTCGCTCAGGCGCACCTCCAGCGTCAGCGGATCGAGGTCGAGCCGCGTGAGGTCGGTGCCGATCACGTGAGGGTCGCGGAGCCCGTGGATGCCGACGCCCAGCGCGTAGTCCTCGTACTTGATGCCGCTGCCGTGCACGGCGTCCTCGAGGCCCTCGAAGGTCACCAGCGCGCACGGGATGCCATAGCTGTGGCACGCGATCATCACGTGCATCGCGCTCGTCACCACGCGGTCGTACCGCACCAGCTGCGCGAGCAGGGCCTCGATCCGGTGCGGGTGGCTGACCAGCAGGCTGACCTCGTCCATGCCGTCCGGCAGCTCGACCGGCAGCGGCAGGTGCGTGTAGTGGCGCACCAGCGCGACGCGGCCGTTCGTCTCGCCGCGCTCGAGCGGCACCGCGCGGCGCAGCAGCACCCCCGGATCCCCGAAGCGCTCGACATCGGGGCCGCCCGAGGCGCGCAGCGCCTGGGCCGTCAGCGGGCCGCGCACGGACACCCACGACGCCCGCGCCGCGAGCTCGACCTCGAGCGAGGACACCCCCGTGCCGACGACCGTGGAGGTGCGCTCGACGAAGCGTCCGATCGACCCGAGGCCGACGAGGTGCGGGGTGGGCTTCTTCGACGTCGGCGGCTGGAACGTCACCGGGCGGCCCGACGCGTGGCCGACGATGAGCGGGCTCAGCCAGTCGCCGAAGTTGCCGGGGAACGGGCGTGGCCACCACGCGAGCGGGAGCGGCGCGCCCGCGCCGCGGGTGGCGTGGTGGAGGAACGACTCCGCGGCCTCGATCGCCGCCTGCTCCTTGTGCGTGGGAACGGCCTTCCCCTCGAGCGCGGCGCGTGCCTCGCCGAACGCCTCGACCTCGCCGCGCTGCGCCCGCGCGATCATGGACGACACCAGCGCCTGACGCGCCGGTGAGGTCGCTCCGGCGTCGCCGACCTGCCCCCCGAAGGCCCCGCCGGTGAGCAGCGCCGTCAGGCCCATCGAGTCAGCCGCGCGGCGCAGGGAGCGCTTCGCGCCCTCGGGAAGGGCCCGCTCGGCGCGCTTGGCGCTCGCGAGGCCCGCGCGCCGCACCCGCGTCGTGAGCGAGCCGCGACGCGCCTCGCCCGCGCGATCGTGCTGCACGACCTTGCCCTTGAACGCGGCGACGTTGCCCGACGACCCGAACGAGAAGAACGGCCGCGCGCCGCTCGCGCCGACGTCCTGGCGCGACACCACCGACGTCGACGGGATCACCTGGAACGACATCTGCGCGGCGTTCGCGCGCCACGCCTCCTCGAAGAAGTAATCGTCCGTGGCCTTCACCGTCGCGACGCGCTCGAGCCGCGCAGCGTCCGCGATGAACTTGCGACCCTGAGGCGACGGCGAGATCCCGAAGAAGCACGGCTCCCAGAAGCGCGTGCGCCGGTCGTAGCCGATGGTGAGCGGGCTGCCGAAGCCGCGCTGGAACCCCAGCAGGTCGGCGCTGAAGTCGCGCACCCAGTCGGGCAGCGAGAGCAGGTTGCAGTCGACGTCGATCCAGAACACGCGGCGGCCTGGGTTCGCCTCGCACACCTCGGCGAGGAACGCGATCTTCTTGCGGCAGATGTCGGCCCAGTCCTGGCCGGGAGCCTTCGCGATCTCGCGGATCTCGTGCTCGACGCCCAGGCGGTCGAGCGATCGCCGCAGGCGCTCGCCGTGCTCCCGGTAGTAGTCATCCGGCGTGTGGAACGAGCACACGATCGGCGTCGTCTCGGCCATGGCCTGCCTCCTCCTGCGAGCACGCGCCCGCCTACGTGAAGGCTAGGAATCCCAGGTGAGCAGAACCTGTCCGAAAGGTGAAGAGTCGGCGACGAGCGCATCGGCCCTCCGCACAGGAGAAGCGCCGATGCGCGCGCCAGGACAGCAGAAGGCCCGGCTCCCCTGGGGGGAGCCGGGCCAGGTGCCACGGGGCGGCCGGGTCGCGGCGCGCCGTGCGGCACGTGCTCTCGGACGTGCGGTCCCGGGATCGCCGGGCCTCACGCGAGCGCGTCTGCTGGGGCTACTTCTCGGGCTTGGCGAGCGCGTCCACCGGAATGCCGGGGCCCTGCGTCGCGGAGATCGAGGCCTTGATGATGTAGCGGCCCTTCGAGGCGGAGGGCTTGACGCGCTGGACCTCGTCCAGCACGGCCTGGAAGTTCTCGAGCAGCTTCTCGTCGCCGAACGACGCCTTGCCCAGCACGGTGTGCAGGTTGGCGTGCTTGTCGACGCGGAACTCGATCTTTCCGCCCTTGATGTCGGACACGGCCTTCGCCACGTCCATCGTCACGGTGCCGGTCTTGGGGTTCGGCATCAGGCCACGGGGACCGAGCACGCGGCCGAGGCGGCCGACCTTGCCCATGAGGTCCGGGGTGGCGACGACGGCGTCGAAGTCCTGACGGCCGCCGACGACCTCCTCGATCAGCTCGTCGCCACCGACGATGTCCGCGCCCGCCTCGCGAGCGGCGTCTGCCTTGTCACCGTTGGCGAAGACCAGGACCCGAGCGGTCTTGCCGGTGCCGTGAGGCAGGATGACGGTGGAGCGAACAGCCTGGTCCGCGTGACGGGGGTCGACGCCGAGCTTGAACACGACGTCGATGGTCGAGTCGGTGTTCTTCGAGGACGTCTTCTGCGCGAGGCGCACGGCCTCGAGCGGGGTGTACAGCTGGGTGCGGTCGACGAGCTGCGCCGCATCCTTGAAAGCCTTGGAGCGCTTGGTCATCTGCTTTTCTCTTTCTCGCAGTCGTGGTGCGGGGCAGCGCGCCCCCTCCCACTGGTGGTACTTAGTTGACGGTGATGCCCATCGAGCGCGCGGTGCCCGCGATGATCTTCGCGGCGGCGTCGATGTCATTGGCGTTGAGGTCGGCCATCTTCTGCTCGGCGATCTCACGCACCTGAGCCTCGGTGAGCGAGCCCACCTTGTCGGTGTGCGGAACGCCGGAGCCCTTGGCGACGCCAGCGGCCTTCTTGATGAGCTCTGCGGCCGGCGGGGTCTTCGTGATGAACGTGAAGGAGCGGTCCTCGTAGACCGTGATCTCCACGGGGATCACATTGCCGCGCTGCGACTCGGTAGCCGCGTTGTAGGCCTTGCAGAACTCCATGATGTTGACGCCGTGCTGACCGAGGGCGGGGCCCACGGGCGGCGCAGGGTTGGCGGCGCCGGCCTGGATCTGGAGCTTGATCAGACCAGCGACCTTCTTCTTCGGTGCTGCCATGATTGTTCGGGTCCTTCTGTGTTGTGATGGCGGCGGTTGCCGCCTGGTGTGCTGGGAGGCCTAGATCTTGGTGACCTGGGTGAACCCCAGCTCGACCGGGGTCTCCCGGCCGAAGATGGAAACGAGGACGTGGAGCTTCTGGGACTCCACGCTGATCTCGGAGATGGTGCCGGGCAGGGTCGCGAACGGGCCGTCGATGACGGTGATCGACTCGCCGACCTCGAAGTCCACCTCGACGGGCTTGGCCTTGGCGGCCTGCTCGGGCTCGGACGCGGCCGACTGGGGCTGCGAGGGAGCGAGCATGCCGTAGACCTCGTCGAGCGTGAGCGGCACGGGCTGCTGGGCGTGGCCGACGAAGCCGGTGACGCCGGGCGTGTTGCGGACGGTGCCCCAGGACTCGTCGGTGAGGTGCATGCGCACCAGGACGTATCCGGGCATCCGGACGCGGGTGACGATCTTGCGCTGGCCGTTCTTCACCTCGGCGACGTCCTCCATGGGGACCTCGACCTGGAAGATGAAGTCCTCCATGTGGAGCGACTCGCGGCGGTGCTCGATGGCCTGCTTCACGCGCTTCTCGTGTCCCGAGTAGCTGTGGACGACGTACCAGTCGCCCTCCTGCATGCGCAGCTCGAGACGGAAGTCCTCGGCGGGGTCGACGGGAGCGTCCTCGACGGCGATCGCCTCAGCGGTCTCGGCCTCGATCACGTCCTCGGTCGGGTCGCCGGGGACGGTGTCGTCATCGCCCTCGATGACGGCGTCCTCGGGGGCGTCGCTGAAGGTCGCCTCGTCGACGGCGGGCGTGGTCTCGTCGTCCGAACCCTCGGCGGCCTCCTGGGCGCGCTCTGTGGCGTCGGCGATGTCAGCCACGAGCTCGTCCAGCTTGTCGCCGGCGGCGTCGAGCTTGTCGTCACTCACTCGTCATCACTTCCTTCTCGAGGCGGCTATCCGCCGAAGACCCAGGCAGAGGCCCAGTTGAACACGAAGTCCAGGCCGAACACGATGAGCATCATCACCGCGACGAAGGCCAGCACGATCCAGATGTAGCGGATCAGCTCCTCGCGGGTGGGGGTGACCACTCGCTTCAGCTCGGAGATCACCTGGCGCACGAACAGCGCGATCCGTCCGAAGAAGCCGCGACCTTCACGGCTCTCGTGCCGCGGGTCCTTCTCTCCGGAATCCGTCACGGCAGATTCGCTCACCGGGAAGTCCTTCGCTTGGGGGTTTCGTTTGCGGGCGCGGACGCGCCGCGCTCAGCAGGGCAGGAGGGACTCGAACCCCCAACCGTCGGTTTTGGAGACCGATGCGCTACCAATTGCGCCACTGCCCTTCGGGAGCGTTGGGACTCCCATCGGCGATCCGATGACCCGTGCCGGGGCGCGAGTCATCATGACGACCGTCAATCGCCGAACTGCAATGGTACGGGTTCCTGGCCAGGAAAGCGAACCCAGCCCGCGCATCGGCCGCCGAGCCGAGCCGCACACGCGTATCTCAGGCACCTCTCACGGTACTCCCGTGGCGACGCGCCCTCGGGCGCGCGCTGACGGGACGATCCTTCATCGTCCCGCTACTCGTGAAGGTGCTCGAGCACGGAGTCGCCGACGTGCACCGCGCCCTCGCCCAACAGCTCGGTCGCCGCGAACCGGAGCACCGGCATCCCGGATCGCGTGACGCGCCGGTCCCGTCTGCGGTCCCGCTTGAACTGCTCGGGGTCGCTGTGGAAGGCACGCCCATCCACCTCGACGACGACGCGGCCCTCCACCACGAGGTCCACCCGCCCCACCCCGGCGATGAACCGTTGGGGGTGGACCGCGAGGCCCCGTTCAGCGCAGTCAAGCCGTGCGAGCGTCTCGCCAGGCGACTCCGCACGCCCATCCATGTGGGCCAGCAGCCACCCTCGACGCTCCCGAGAGCTCGCGGTGAAGGCCGCGATCTGATTGGGGCGCACCAGCCCCTGGTGAAGCGCCGAGTCGACCGCGATCAGGTGATCGCGTGCGCTGAGACAGCGGCCTGCGACGTCCAGCGCCCGCTCGACGGGTTCGCACGGCACCAGCCCTTGCCCCGGCTGCACGGCGTTCACGTGGTGGAGCGTCATCGCCCTCAGGTCGCGACCCTGGCGCGAGAAGGAGTGCGGCACGGTGACGTGCGGCTCCCGGTACCGTCTCCGCAACGCCACCCCGTGCCGAGCGAGCGCGCTCACGCAGGAGATGGACCCGTGGAGGTTCACCGCTGCTAGGACATCCCGATCCGCGCCCGGGAGGCAGTAGACGCCCCTGCGCGCCCGCACCACAGCGCCGGTGGCGACCGAATCCTCGAGCGACTCGCGGGTGACGCCAGCCGCTCGCAAGGTCGCGGTCCGGGCGGCACCGCCGCGAGCGGCCAGGGCTCCGACGGCATCCATGGGTCGACCCTGCCGCATACGAGCCGAGCGTGGGCGAGCGTGGTGACACCTGTGGACAACGGGTAACCGGCCTCGCGTCGTCCACAGCCGAGGGAGGAACGGGATCTTCGCGAAATGTCCCGTGGACGCGTGGCGCGCCGCGTGTTGTGACGGGACGATGCGGGAATCTCCCGCTGGCGCGTGGGCCGTGCGTCGGACGGGTGCCCGAGCGCGCTCGACATGGAAGAATCGCAGCCGTGACCTCCAAGAACCGCGTCTCCGCCCGCCTCGGCGCCATCGCGCCGTCCGCCACCCTTGCCGTCGATGCCAAGGCCAAGGCCCTCAAGGCCGCCGGCCGCCCGGTCATCGGGTTCGGCGCGGGAGAGCCGGACTTCCCGACGCCGCAGTTCATCGTGGACGCCGCCGTCGAGGCCGCCAAGGACCCGAAGAACCACCGCTACACGCCCGCCTCGGGGCTGCCCGAGCTGCGCCAGGCGATCGCGGACAAGACCCTGCGCGACTCCGGCTACGAGATCGACCCCGCGACCACGCTGGTGTCCAACGGCGGCAAGCAGGCCGTCTTCCAGGCCTTCGCGGCGATCCTCGACCCGGGCGACGAGGTCATCCTGCCCGCGCCGTACTGGACCACCTATCCCGAGGCCATCTCGCTCACGGGCGCGACCCCGGTCGAGGTGTTCGCCGGCGCGGACCAGGACTACCTCGTCACGGTCGAGCAGCTCGAGGCCGCCCGCACCGACGCGACCAAGGCGCTGCTGTTCTGCAGCCCCTCGAACCCCACGGGCGCCGTCTACTCCCCCGAGCAGACCAAGGCCATCGGCGAGTGGGCGCTCGAGCACGGCATCTGGGTCATCACCGACGAGATCTACGAGCACCTGCTCTACGACGGCGCCCGGTTCACGCCGATGCTGTCCGTGGTCCCGGACCTCGCCGACACCTGCATCGTCCTCAACGGCGTCGCCAAGACCTACGCGATGACCGGTTGGCGCGTGGGTTGGATGGTGGGACCGACCGACGTCATCAAGGCCGCGACCAACTTCCAGAGCCACCTCACGAGCAACGTCGCCAACGTCTCGCAGCGCGCCGCCATCGCCGCGCTGCAGGGCGGCCTGGAGGAGGTCGAGCAGATGCGCGAGGCCTTCGACCGCCGCCGCCGGACCATGGTCGACATGCTGCGCGCGATCGACGGCTTCGAGGTGCCGACCCCGACCGGTGCCTTCTACGCGTACCCGTCGGTCGAGGGCGTGCTCGGCCGCGAGATCCGCGGCAAGGTGGCGAGCACCTCCGCAGAGCTCGCGACGATCATCCTCGAGGAGGCCGAGGTCGCGATCGTGCCCGGTGAGGCCTTCGGCCCGTCGGGCTACGCGCGCCTGTCGTACGCCCTGGGCGACGACGACCTCGCGGAGGGCGTCGGCCGCATCCAGGCGCTCCTCGCGGAGTAGCGCCGCCGCAGCGCCGATGCGCGGGCTGGGTCCCCGCCCCTCCTCACCGTGGGGAGGGGTCGCCGAGGAGGGACTGTGCGCATCGTCCTGACGGACGACGCGACCGAGGCGAGATCTCGGCCGCTCGGCGACCACCGCATCGGCCGTCCGGGCGACGCGGCACCCAGGCACGCGGGCTAGCCTCGGGACCATGAACGACGCAGCGATCTCCGTCTCCGGCCTGCGCAAGACCTACGGCGAGGTACACGCCGTCGACGGCCTCGACCTCGAGATCCGCCGCGGCGAGGTCTTCGCTCTCCTGGGCCCCAACGGCGCCGGCAAGTCCACCACCGTCGAGATCCTCGAGGGGTTCCGCAAGCGCACGGCGGGAGAGGTCGAGGTGCTCGGCCAGGACCCGCAGCGGGCGGACCGGCGCTTCCGCGAGCGCATCGGCGTCATGCTCCAGAACACGTCGGGCCGCTCCTTCCTCACGGCGCGCGAGTCCCTGCACCACGCCGCGAAGCTCTACCCCCGGCCCCGGGACGTCGACGAGACCCTGGCCGCGGTGGGCCTCGAGGAGAAGGCCAACGTCAAGCCGCAGCTGCTGTCGGGGGGCCAGCGCCGGCGCCTCGACGTCGCCCTCGCGGTGATCGGCCGCCCCGAGCTGATCTTCCTCGACGAGCCCACCACCGGCTTCGACCCCGAGGCCCGGCGGCAGTTCTGGCGGCTCATCGAGTCCCTCACCGAGGGCGGGACCACGATCGTGCTGACGACGCACTACCTCGACGAGGCCGACTACCTGGCGCACCGCATCGGCATCATCGCCCGCGGCTCCCTGGTCGCGCTCGACACCCCGGCGGGCCTGCGCGCACGCGCCAAGGCCGCCCACGTCACCTGGCTCGAAGGCGGCGAGGCCCGGGAGCACGCCACGAGCGAGCCCAGCGCCTTCCTGCGCGACCTGCTCGCGCGCCACGACGGCGAGGTCGAACGGCTCGAGGTGCGCCACCCGTCGCTCGAGGACGTGTACCTCGACCTCGTCGGGCTGGGCGGCGTGGCCACGAGCGAGTCGACCGGCGCTGCGCCGGCCGACGCCGAGGAGGCCACCGCATGACCGCCACCGTCACGTCCCCCAGCTGGGTCAGCCTCGCGCTCGACCGCCTCGTGGTCGACCTCAAGGACTTCACCCGGTCGCGCGAGCAGATGATCTTCATCTTCGCGTTCCCGATGCTGCTGCTCGCGATGTTCGGGGCGATCTTCGGCGGCCAGACGCTGGGCGACACCGGGGTGACCTTCTCGCAGTACCTCATGGCCGGCATGGTCGCGTCGGGCATCCTCAACACGGGCTTCCAGTCCCTCGCGATCTCCATCGCGATCGACCGCGACGAGGACGTCCTCAAGCGCATCCACGCGACCCCGCTGCCGGCCACGGCGTTCTTCGCGGGCAAGATCGCGCAGATCCTCATCGTGTCCGCGGTGCAGGTCGCCATCCTCGTCGCGATGGGCGTGCTGCTGTACGACGTCCAGCTGCCGTCCGCAGCTCAGTGGGGCACGTTCGCGTGGGTGTTCGCGCTCGGCACGGCCGCCGCGACCACGCTTGGCATCGCGACCAGCTCGCTGCTGCGCAACGCCAAGGCGGCCTCCGCGATCCTCACACCCATCGTGCTGTTCCTGCAGTTCACGTCGGGAGTGTTCTTCGTCTTCACGCAGCTGCCGCTGTGGCTCCAGAACGTCGCGTCCGTGTTCCCCCTCAAGTGGCTCGCCCAGGGCATGCGGTCCGTGTTCCTGCCTGAGTCGTTCGAGGCGCAGGAGGCTGCCGGCAGCTGGCAGCACGGCCTCACGGCCGTGATCCTCGTGGTCTGGGCGGTGATCGGCCTGGTGGTCGCCGTGCGCACCTTCCGGTGGCAGCGACCGGAGGACCGGTAGGGCCGATGCGCGTGCGGCTTTCTGAGAGCAGGCTCAGCACGAGCGCGGGAGACTGTGGCGCATGAGCGCACCGAGCATCCGTACCGTGGCGGTGGCTGCCGGGTTCCTCGGCGTCAGCATGATCGTCGCGGGAGCCGCGACCGCCATGACCGTCGACACGCCCGACGAGCCGATCGCCAACGCCGTGACGGTCGAGACGCCCGCAGCCGACGTCGCCGCCGCCGTCCCCGCGGAGCCCGTCGAGGTCGGCCTCGAGCCGATCGAGTGCACCGACGACGGCTCGTGCGGCCCGAAGCCCGCGGCCGCGGCCCCCGCCGAGCAGACCTCGGCGCAGGCCCCCAAGGACGAGCCCGCCACCCCCGTCGCGAAGGTCGCAGCAGCCGAGCCCGAGGTCGAGTGCACCCTGCCCGAGCGCCCGACGAAGCCCTCTGACGGGGACTGGGAGGGCTGGAAGTCGCAGCTGCACGCGTGGTTCGACGACGTCAAGGCTGCCGCCGAGGCCTGCGACCTCGACCGCTCCGAGTGGCGCGCGCTGTTGGGCGAGTCCGCCTGGAAGGACTTCGAGAGCTGCCGCAAGGACCGCGAGAGCGGCGAATGGTCGCGCTCCGACACGTCCGAGCGCGCCACGTCGGACGACGAGCGTGGATGGTGGTCGAAGGACCGCGACGAGTCGCGGGACCGATCGGTCGAGCGCAGCCGCGACGGACGCGGTGACGGCGACCGCTCGGGCGACCGCGACCGCTGGCGCGACCGCGATGGCTGGGGCGATGGCGACCGCGGCACCCGCGCGGAGTCCGGCGACCGCCGCCGCTGAGCCCTCACGCTCCAGCGGGAGCCGGCGCGGTAGCGTGACGGGCGAGGAGGGTCCCATCGCGCAGCTGCTCCGCACGCTCACGCGCCCCGCCCGAGGGATGTCGGTCAGGGCGCGCGTGCTCGCGTACCTGGTGGGCCTCACCGCGCTCGCGCTGACCGTCGCCGGCGTCACCGCCTACGTCATCGAGCGGACCAGGATCGACGCCTCGATCACCGAGGGGATCAGCCTGCGCACCCAGGCCTTCATCGAGCTCGCGCAGGAGCCGGACCCGACCACGGGCGAGCCGTACGCCTCCTCGGACGACCTCATGCGCGAGGCGATGATCCGCGTGGTCGCGACGCCCACGGAGAGCGCCGTCGCGCACACCGGAACCATCGCGCGCTTCGTCCCGTCCAACCCCAACCGCCTGCGCCTCGAGGACGACGCCGAGTTCCTGGCCATCGCCGCCGAGAACGCGACGGAGGTGGTGCGCGTCCGCTCCGCCGGCACGGACATGGCCGACTATCGATACGCGGCGGTGCCCATCGTCGAGCCCGACGGCGAGGTCGTGGGCGTCTTCACCATCGCGACGGACCGCGGGGCTCAGATGTCGAGCCTCCAGGAGACGTTCACCGTCTACGCGCTCGTCGCGGTCCTCGCGCTCGCGATGATCGGCGTGGTGGCGTGGACCACCGTGGGGCGCATGCTGCGACCCATCACCGTGCTCCAGGAGAAGGCCCGGCACATCAACGAGCACGGGCTCGCCGAGCGCATCCCCGTCACCGGTCACGACGACCTCGCGCTGCTGACGCGCACGGTCAACGGCATGCTCGACCGGCTCGAGCGGGCCTTCGCGGACCAGCGCCAGCTGCTCGACGACGCGTCCCACGAGCTGCGCACCCCGCTCGCGATCATGCGCACCAACCTCGAGCTCATCGAGCCGCGCGATCCCGACGAGGTGCAACGCACGCAGCGCGACCTGCTCGAGGAGGTCGGCATGATGTCGCGCCTCGTCGACGACCTGGTGACGCTGGCGAAGTCCGACCGCCCCGAGTTCGTCATGCGCGAGCAGGTTGACCTGGGTGAGCTGACGCTGCAGACCTTCACGCGCGCTCAGGCGCTGGGCAACCGCGACTGGCGCCTCGAGTCGGTCGGGCGTGGCCCGGTCATCGTCGACGCGCAGCGCATCACGCAGGCCTGGCTCCAGCTCGCGGCGAACGCGGTCAAGTTCTCGGAGCCAGGGTCCGTGGTGGCGCTCGGGACCGCCGTCGAGGGTCGCGAGGTGCACCTGTGGGTGCGCGACGAGGGGATCGGCATCGCGCCCGAGGACCAGGCGCGCATCCTCGAGCGCTTCAGCCGGGTCAACCCCGAGGCCGAGGGCGCGGGGCTCGGGCTTCCGATCGCCTCCGCCATCGCGACGGCGCATGGTGGGAGAATCGCGGTCGACTCGACGCTCGGCGAGGGCTCCGCCTTCGCGCTCATCATCCCAAGGAAGGGAGAGGCCCCGTGATTCGCATGCTGCTCGTCGAGGACGAGGATCGCCTCATCGCGACGCTCACGAAGGGGCTGCGCACCGCGGACATCGACGTCGCGAGCGCACGCACCGGCCGCGACGGTCTGCGCATGGCCCTCGAGGACGGCTTCGACATCATGGTCCTCGACATCGGGCTGCCCGACCAGGAGGGCTTCACGGTGCTGCGCAAGCTCCGTGCGGCCGGCTCCGACCTGCCCGTCATCATCCTCACGGCACGCTCGAGCGCCGAGGACACCGTGCGCGGACTGGAGCGCGGCGCGGACGACTACATGCCCAAGCCGTTCTCGTTCGACGAGCTGGTGGCGCGCATCCGCCTGCGCGCGCGGGTCGCCGACGAGGTGGCCGCCACCGACTCGCGCACCCTCACGGTGGGCCGATGCGAGCTCGACCCCGTCGAGCGCACGCTCGTGTGCGACGGCGTCGAGATCCCGCTCAGCCCGCGCGAGTTCCAACTCGCGCAGCTGCTGATGTCCCGCCCGGGCGAGGTCATCGCGCGCGCCGAGGCGCTCGAGGAGGTCTGGGGAGGCGCGGCGAAGGACAACGTGCTGGACGTCTACATCCGCTACCTGCGTGCTCACCTCGGACCCGACGCCATCGAGACCGTGCGCGGGGTCGGGTACCGCTTCGTCGGCTGAGCGCATCGGCCGACCGGCCGATGCGGGCGTGGGCGGCCGGGCCTACGCTGGGGGGCCATGGACGTCAGGCCCCCACGGTGGAACGATGCGCTGATCGCAGCTGGGCTGTTGCTGCTCGGCGTCATCTGGGCCGCCTCACTCGACTCCGCGGAGATCCTCGCCGCTTCGCGCGAGATGGACGCGCTGGGGTACACGCTGCTCGTCAGCCAGGTGATCCCGCTCATCTGGAGGCAACGCTTCCCCCGCGCGGTCCTATGGATCACGAGCGCGGTGTGGTTCGTGACGGCTGGGCTGGGCTACGAGGCGGGGCCGGCGATGCTCGCGATCTTCGTCGCGATCTACGGGCTCGCGTCCTACGCGCCGCGCTGGACCGCGATCCGCCACGGCGCGGTGCTGCTGGGGCTCATGATGGCGTGGACGGCCGTCGGGGTGACCACCTACGACTCGATCCCCTGGTCCGCTCTCGTCGCCGTCCCCATCGGCATCCTGATCCCGTTCGCGCTCGGGGTGACCGACAAGCGTCGGCGCGCCCGCGTGACCGAGCTCGAGATCGCCACCGTGCGCCGCGAGCAGGCCGGCTTCGAGGCCGCGACGGACGCGGTGCGCGCCGAGCGTGCCCGCATCGCGCGCGAGCTGCACGACGTGGTCGCGCACGAGATCACGGTGATGACGCTGCAGGCGGAGGGCGCGCGCCGGCGCTTGGCGGGCGACGACCCGGAGCTGCAGGAGACCCTCGGCACCATCGCCTCGTCCGGCCGCAAGGGGCTTGAGGAGATGCAGCGGATGATCGGCGTGCTGCGCGCATCCGAACAGGAGGCCAACGAGCGCGCCGACGTGGACCGTGCCCTCGCGGCCGGCTACGCCCCGTCCCGCGCCTCGGGGCTCGACGGGCTGTCGCCGATGCCGTCCCTCGCGGCGCTGCCAGGCCTGGTGCGCCACGTCCAGGACTCCGGGCTTCCCGTCACCCTCGAGATCTCGGGCAACGCGCACGTGCCGGCCGGCGTCGAGGTGAGCGCGTACCGCATCGTCCAGGAGGCGCTGACGAACGCGCTCAAGCACGCGGGGCCCGGCGCGAGCGCCGAGGTCACGGTCAAGCGCACCGTCGACGCCGTGCACATCACCGTCGTCGACGATGGCCGCGGAGCCGCCGAGGGCACCCGCCTGCCCGGCGGCCACGGCCTCGCCGGCATGGCCGAGCGCGTCCAGGCGCTCGGCGGCGCGCTGTCGCACGGCCCGCGCCGCGGCGGCGGGTTCCAGGTGCACACGGTGCTGCCCTCAGGAGACGATCAGGTGGCCGGCCCCGCGCCGGCGACGGAAGGAGCGAGCGCGTGATCCGAGTGGCGCTGGTCGACGACCAGGCGATGGTGAGGGTGGGTCTGAGGATGATCCTCGATGCCGAGGCGGACATCGAGATCGTGGGCGAGGCAGCCGACGGGGCCGATGCCGTGGCGCTCGTGCGTGACAACGCCCCCGACGTGGTGCTCATGGACATCCGCATGCCCGGCGTCGACGGGCTCGCGGCCACCGAGCAGGTGCTCGCCGCGCACCCCGAGACCCGCGTGGTCATCCTCACGACGTTCGACGACGACGAGTACGTGTACGAGGCGTTGCGCGTCGGCGCCTCGGGCTTCCTGCTCAAGAGCGCGGACGGCGACACCCTCGTCAACGCCGTGCGCGTCGTCGCCGCCGGCGAGGCGCTGCTCGCCCCAGAGGTCACCCGGCGGGTCATCGAGCGCTTCTCCGCGCATCGGCCCTCCGAGCCCGGCGAGGCCGCCCCGGTGGACGCGGCCGACTACGTCCCGCCGCCCGAGGCGATCGGCGACCTGTCCGAGCGAGAGGTCGAGGTGCTCCAGCTCATGGCGCGGGGCATGTCCAACCAGGAGATCGCCCAGGAGCTGTGGGTGTCGTCGACCACGGTCAAGACGCACGTGAGCCACATCCTCACCAAGCTCGGCGTGCGCGACCGCGTGCAGGCGGTCGTCGAGGCCTACGACTCGGGGATCGTGCTGCCGCGCGGATGACCGCCGGCACCTCACGCCACCCCAGGGTCATCCCTGAGGACGAGGCCGTCGAACCGTCCTGAGGAGGGATTCCCGGCGCTCGCCCGGCCTTGGCAGACTGGTCCCCGTTCGGACCACTGACGAAAGGCCCCGCCATGACCACCACGGCAGCACCCGCGCTCGCCGCGACGATGCGAGACGGATACAAGGACTACGGGCACGGCGAGGCCGCGGTGCGCGCCCTCGACGGCATCAACGTCGACATCGCCCGCAGCGAGTTCACCGCGATCATGGGCCCCTCCGGCTCCGGCAAGTCGACGCTGCTCCACACGCTCGCCGGGCTCGACCGCCTCACCGCCGGCTCCTCGACCATCGCGGACACGACCATCACGAGCCTGTCCGAGGCGCAGATCACCGAGGTCCGCCGCAAGTTCATCGGCTTCGTGTTCCAGTCCTTCAACCTGATCCCCTCGCTGTCCGCGAAGGAGAACATCACGCTGCCGCTGGACATCTCGGGAGCGGACGTCGACCAGGCCTGGTTCGACGAGATCATCGGCATCCTCGGCCTCAAGGACCGCCTCACGCACCTTCCCGCGGAGCTGTCCGGCGGCCAGCAGCAGCGCGTCGCCGTCGCCCGCGCTCTCGTGTCGCGGCCGGAGATCATCTTCGCTGACGAGCCCTCGGGCAACCTCGACTCGCGCTCCGGCGCCGAGCTGCTGGGGTTCATGCGCCGTGCCGTCAAGGAGTTCGGCCAGACCATCGTGATGGTGACCCACGACCCGACGGCCGCCTCCTACGCGGACCGCATCCTGTTCCTCGAGGACGGGAAGATCGTCGACGAGATGCGTGAGCCCACCGCGGACCGCGTCCTCGACCGCATGAAGCAGATGGGGCACTAGTCGCGATGTTCCGGCTTGCAGTCAAGTCCGTCAGGCACAACCCGAAGAGGCTGATCCTCACCGCGATCGCGGTGGCGCTCGGCGTCTCGCTGGTGGCCGCGTCGCACACCTTCACCAACGCGCTCTCGAGCGGCTTCTCCGGGCTGTTCTCGGAGATCTACGCGGGCACCGACATCATCGTCGAGGAGGACCCCGAGGCCAGCGACGACGCCGAGGGCGACCCGTTCGCCGCCGTCGAGGCGCTGTTCACCGCGGACGACGTGGCGGCCATCGAGGCCGTGGACGGCGTCGACGTGGCGGTGGGCGGCATCCAGGTCGCCGGCTCCGTGCTGCCTCCCGCCACCGACGAGGACAGCTCCGATCCGTTCGGCGGCGCCGGCGGTCCGCCGAGCCAGCTGTTCAACTGGGCCGGCATCCCCGAGATCGACCAGTCGACGCTCGTCGACGGCCGCGGACCCGAGGCCGACGGCGAGATCGTGCTCGACATCGACTCACCCGAGCGGCTCGGCTACGCGCTGGGCGACATGGTGCGCGTCGCGACGGAGTCCGGCGTCACCGAGCTCGAGCTCGTCGGCACCGTGCAGTTCGGCGAGTCCAACAGCCTTCAGGGGGCCACGCTCGGCTACATGGCGGAGTCCCAGGCGATCGAGCTCGCCGGCAGCCCCGACTACCAGGGCGTCAACGTGCTCGTCGAGGAGGGCGCCGATGCGTCCGCCGTCGCCGCGGACATCCAGGAGGTGCTCCCCGAGGGCACGCGCGCCATCACCGGCGAGGACAAGGTGGCGGAGCAGACCGAGGCCCTCGACGACGTCCTCGGCTACGTCGACATCTTCGCGATCACGTTCGCGCTGATCTCGCTCTTCGTGGGCGCGTACATCATCGTCAATACGTTCCGCATCATCGTCACCCAGCGGACCCGCGAGTTCGGGCTCATGCGCGCGATCGGCGTGACCGGCCGCCAGGTGCGATCGATGATCCTGCTCGAGGCGCTCGTGGTCGCGGTCATCGCCTCGACGCTCGGCATCATCGCCGGCTACCTGCTGGCGCTCGCCGCGTCCTGGCTCGTGAGCATCTTCGTCGGGGACATCTTCGGGTCGATGACCCTGCCACTCGACGCGATCCTGTGGGCCTACGGGCTCGGCGCGTTGGTCACGCTCGTGTCCGCCCTGCTTCCCGCGATCCATGCGTCGCAGATCGCCCCGATGGAGGCCCTGCGCGAGTCCGCGACGAGCGGCAAGAAGCCGCTCACGACCCGCAACATCGTCGGCGGCGCGCTCGCGCTCCTGGGAGCGCTGCTCGTGGGCATCGGGCTGTACGCCGACTTCGAGCGGCCGTACATCTGGGTGGGTGCCGGCGCCGCGATGCTGGTGATCGGCGTGACCCTGCTCGCCGCCCAGGTGCTCGTGCCCATGGCGTACGGCCTGCGCACGCTGCTGACGCGGATGTTCAAGGTCGACGGCAAGCTGGCTGCGAACAACATCCGTCGCGAGCCCCGTCGCAGCGCGAACACGGCGGCGGCGCTCATGATCGGCGTCATGCTGCTCGCGCTCGTCGCGACCTTCACCGAGTCGCTCAAGACGGTCGTGACGGCGCAGTTCTCGCAGACCAGCGCGGACTTCTTCGCCTTCTCCGGGCAGGGCACCATGCCGCCCGAGGCCATCGACATCATGTCGGAGGTCGAGGGCGTCGAGCTCGTCACCAGCATCGGCGTCGGCAGCGTCGTGGTGGACGGCGTCACCCGCTCGCTGGGCGTGGTCGAGGCGGACACCATCGGCGAGGCGTTCGACTACGACGCCGAGCCGCCGCTCGCCGAGATCGACGGCGGCGTCTACATCGCTCCCCCGCTCAAGGAGGCCGGCGTCGAGGTGGGCGACGAGCTCACGCTCGAGGGGCCCGAGGGCACCGAGACGCTCGAGGTCACCGGCGAGATCCTGCTCGACGGCGACGCGAACCTCATGGTCGACTGGCCCACGGGCGAGTCGCTGCTCGGCGACGTCGAGGTCTTCCAGTCGCTCATCGTCCTCGAGGACGGCGTCGACACCCAGGAAGCGCAGACGGCGATCCAGGACGCGCTGGCGGCGGACTTCCCGCTCGTGGTGCTCCAGCAGCCCAGCCAGCTCGAGCAGTTCGCCAACCAGTTCATCGACCTGCTGCTGGGCGTCATCTCGGCGCTGCTCGCGAGCGCGCTCGTCATCGCCATCCTCGGCGTGGCGAACACGCTGCTGCTGTCGGTGACCGAGCGCACCCGCGAGATCGGGTTGCTGCGCGCCGTGGGCCTCAAGCGGTCCTCGGTGTGGCGCATGATCACCGTGGAATCGATGGTCATGGCCGTGTTCGGCACGATCCTCGGCATGATCCTGGGCGTGGGCCTGGGCGTGGCGCTCGTGCTCGCGCTCGAGGACTTCGGGTTCGACGGCGCCACCGTGCCGTGGCTGTGGCTCGGGGTCTACACCGTGCTCGCCGCCATCGCGGGCGTGCTCGCGGCGCTGTGGCCCGCGTGGAGAGCGTCGCGGCTCGACATCCTCAAGGCCATCGCGACCGACGGGTAGCCCCGCCGACCCACCGACCGAGGGGCCGATGCGCGCTCACCCGAGCGCGCATCGGCCCCTCCTCGCCCGTCCCCTCTCACCACGAAAGTGGGCCCACTTTCCTCGTCTCGCGCCCCAGGACGACGAAAGTGGGCCCACTCTCGTGGTGAGGCGAGGGCTCCTAGAGCGTCAAGCCGAGGAGCACCGGCTCGGGCACGAGCGTCACGCCGAACCGCTCGCGCACGCCGTCGCGCACCGTGCGGGCGAGCACGACCAGGTCTTCGGCGCTCGCCTGCCCACGGTTCGTCAGCGCCAGGGTGTGCTTGGTCGACAGGGACGCGGGCGCGCCGGCGCTCACGGCGAAGCCGCGCGAGAAGCCGGCGCGCTCGATGAGCCACGCGGCGGAGGACTTGACCCGGCCGTCGCCCGCGGCGAAGCGCGGCGCGTCCTCGGGAAGAGCCGCGGCGTCCGATGCGGACAGGATCGGGTTGGTGAAGAACGACCCCGCGCTCCACGTGTCGCGGTCCGCGTCGTCGAGCACCATGCCCTTGCGGCCGCGGACGTCGAGGACGGCCGCGCGCACGTCCTCGAGGGGTGCCCGCTCGCCCTCGGCCACATCGAGCGCGCCCGCGAGCTGGGCGTACCGGATGGGTGCCGACAGGGTGCCCTGGCGCATCTGCACGGTGAAGTCCAGCACCACGTAGCGCGGCGAGGGAGCCCACACCCCCGCATCGGGGGCCTCGCCGCGCATCGATCGCTTCAGGAGCGAATCTCGGTACGCGAAGCCGCAGTCGACGCGCGGCAACGAGCGCACCCGGCCCTCGAGCCGGTCCCACACCCGCACCAGCGCGACGACGTCGGCGACCTCGGCGCCGTAGGCGCCCACGTTCTGCACGGGCGTCGCCCCCGCGGACCCGGGGATGCCGCTGAGGGCCTCGATGCCCACCCAGCCCTCCGCGCACGCCCGTGCCACGACGTCGTCCCAGCGCGCGCCGGCCGTGACGGTCACCGACACCCCGCCGCACATCCCGTCGTCCTGCACGCTGATGTCCGCGCGACGATCCCGCACGACGACGCCGTCGAAGGGCTCGTCCGACGCGAGCAGGTTCGAGCCGCCGCCCAGCACGAGCAGGGGTACGCCGGCGGCGTCCGCGTCACGCACGGCGTCGATGAGGTCGCGCTCCCCCGAGGTCTCGACGAGGGTGCGCACCGGACCGCCCACGCGCAGGGTGGTGAGCTCGGACAGGCGGGTCATGGCTTCAGGCTAGTGACTGTCGGTCACTCGCCCCGCACCGGGACGTCGGGGGCGCCCGAGGCCGCGTCCGCGCCGAGCGCCACGACGGGCTCGTCCTTGTCGGCGAGGGCGAGGCGCGCGGAGCCGACCTGGCGCTCGGCCGCGCGCCGGCTGCCCCGCAGGCGGCCGTCCGTGCGGACCGCGCGGGCGAGGGCGAACGAGGTGATCGACGCGAGGCACACGACGAGCAGCGCGACGTTCATGGGCACGAGCTCGCCCAGATTGCCGATGAGGGGCGGGACCATGAGTCCCGCGACGGTCGAGAAGGAGGCGACGGCGGCGACGCGCGCCGCGGCCCGCTTGGGCTCGTCGGCCGCCGCCGAGAAGGAGATCGGCACGCCCAGAGCAGCGCCGACGCCCCACAGCATGGCCGCGAGGGGCACCACCCAGAACGCCGGAGCGAAGGCGAACAGCAGCAGCCCCGTCACCACGGACACGGCGCTCGCGCGCAGGGACACCACGCGACCGAGCCGGCCGATGATGGGGGCGCCGAACCACCGCACGGTCACCATCGACACGACGAACACCCAGTAGATGAGGTCGCCCACCGACTCGGTGCGGCCGAACTCGTCCACCACCGCGATCGACATCCACTGCGCCGCGGTCATCTCCGTCATCGAGGCCGCGAACACGATCAGGCCGATGAGGACCACGCGCCGCTCGGTGTACTCGGCGCGCGCGGTCGCGAACGGGCCACCCAGGGAGGCGCCGGCGGAGTCCGGGTCCGGCATGCCGTCCATCGCGGCGACCGGGATGATCGCCAGGCGGGCCGCGGTCGCCACCGCGGCGGCCGCGATGAAGTGCGTGACGGGCGGGACGCCGGCGTGCGACAGCAGCGCTCCGAGGCCCAGCGCCCCGGCCATGCCCACCGAGAACGCCGCATGGAACTGCGGCATGATCGCCCGGCCCATCCGCCGCTCCACGTTGGCGGCCTCGGCGTTCATCGCGACGTTGGTGAACGCGAACGAGAAGCTCACGAAGAAGTGGCCCGCCGCGAACAGCGGCCGGCTCTCGAGGACCGTCGACAGCGCGACGACGGTGAACGCGGCGAAGTGCCCGAGCGTCGACCACAGCAGCAGCGAGCGGGTGCCGAAGCGAGCCGCGGCCCAGCCGGTGACCATCAGCCCGGCGAGGGCGCCCACCGAGCCGAACACGATGAGGTTCGCGAGGCCCGACACGGAGACGTCGAGGAGGTCACGCACCGAGGGCATGCGCGACAGGAACGTCGACAGCATCGCGCCCATGAGCGCGAACAGCCCGAGCACGCCCCAGCGCGCTGAGCGCACGCGCGCGGCCGAGGGCGTGGTCGTCGGCCGGTAGCCGTAGATGAGGGGCATGACTTCCCGTCGCTCGTGCGCGCCGCCAAGGCTCGGCGGCGGGCGCCCCACCCGGGCGCACCAGGGCGCATGCCGCAGCGTGCGTCCCCGCCCGCACATTGTGCGGCTACGCTGAGGGCAGCGTCAAAACGCGAGAGAGGGGGCGCCGTGGCCGCCAGGAGAAGGCCGACGATGGCAGACGTCGCCGCGAAGGCGGGCGTGTCCCTGTCGACGGTGTCGCTCGCGTACTCGGGCGCCGGCCCCATCTCGCCCGAGATGAAGGCCCGCGTCGAGCGCGCGGCCGAGGAGCTCGACTACGCCGGCCCGTCCGCCCAGGCCCGGGCCCTGCGCTCGGGCCGCTCGCACGTGGTCGGCGTCGTCATCCACGACACCTTCACCCTCGCGTTCCGCTCCCCCTACATCCTCAACGTCATGGACGGGCTGATCTCGAAGCTCGGCGACATGGGGCTGGGCGTCCTCCTGATCCCCAACCCGCGCGAGGAGTCCGACGAGAAGTCGCTGCTGGACACCGCGCCGATGGACGCCGCCGTCGTGTTCCGCGTGCGCGACCACGACGAGCCTGCCGTCGAGAAGCTGCGCAAGCGGTCGCTGCCGTTCGTCGTGATGGACGGCGACGCTCCCCCAGGCGCGGGCCAGGTGTCGATCGACGACACCACGGCGACCGTGCAGATCATCGAGCACCTGCAGTCGCTCGGGCACGAGCGCATCGGCACCATCACCCTCCCCCACGGCCCTGGTGTCGAGACGGGCCTGCGGCCTGCCGACTACATGCCGGAGTCCGCGTGGCACCCGATGCATAACCGCCTCGAGGCGTTCCGGCTCGCGGGCGTCGAGCCGTGCGTCGTGGTCGAAGCGCGGGAGACGATGGTCGCCGAGGGCATCGCGGCCGGCCACATCGCGCTGACGCACGAGTCCCGTCCCACCGCGATCGTCGCGCAGTCCGACATCCTCGCCGGCGGCGCGATCCTTGCGGCGCGCGAGCTGGACCTCACCGTCCCGCACGACGTGTCGATCACGGGCTTCGACGGGATCGACGTGCCGTGGATCTCGCCGCTCGAGCTCACCACCGTGTTCCAGGACGGCGTCGCGAAGGGCGAGGCGCTCGCGAGCGAGGTCCAGGAGCTGCTGAGCGGCGAGACGCCGTCGCGGATCTGGATGGAGCTCGAGTTCCGCGCGGGCACCTCGACCGCGCACGTGAACCCGGAGCGCTGAGCGGCTACTCGCAGTCGACGAGCGCCTGGGCCTTGCCCAGCACCTTGGTCTCGCCGTGCGCGACCGTGAGGTCGACGCGCGCCGTGCGGCGCTCCTCGTCCAACGCGCCGATGCGCGCGCTCACCGTCACGACCGCCTCGCCCGGGTTGGGGACGGGGATGGGGCGGGTGAAGCGCACCTGGTAGTCGGAGACGTTGCCGGCTCCGGCCCACTCCTCGACCACGGAGGCGCCCACGCCCATGGTGAGCATGCCGTGCGCGATGACGCCGGGCAGCCCGACCTCCTCCGCGATGACGTCGTTGTAGTGGATGGGGTTGAAGTCGCCCGAGGCGCCCGCGTAGCGCACGAGCATGTCGCGGGTGAACGCGATCTCGCGCTCGGCGACCACCTGGCCCACCTCGAGCCCCGCGAAGCTGGGGCTGGTCGACTCGGTCATGCCGCCTCCCTCACCGCGAGCGTGCTGGTCACCGTGGAGACGGGGGCGCCGTCGGCGTCGACGAGCTCGGCGCGGGTGGTCACCATCGAGATGCCGGCGCGCTGCTTGATCTCGTCGACGTGGACCGTGGTGGTGATGACGTCGCCGGCCACGAGCGGGCGGACGTGCGTGAAGCGCTCCTCGCCGTGCACGACCATCGAGAAGTCGACGCCCACCTCGGGGTCGGTGACCACGTGGAACTCCGCGCGCTGGGCGATGACCACGGCGAAGGTGGTCGGGGCGACGAGGTCCTGGAAGCCCTCGGCCTGCGCGATCGCGACATCCCGGTGGGCGCCGGACCAGGCGTCGACGGCGTCGGCGAACTCGCGGATCTTGACCCGCGTCACCTCGTACGGCTCGAAGGGGCCGTAGCTGCGGCCCGCTGCATCTGGGTTCACTGGCACGACGCCAGCCTAGCGAAGGCTGCAGCGCCGATGCGCTCGCTGGGTCCCGCTCAGCCGTGGGAGTAGGTGACGACGAGGGCGCGGTGGTCCGCGCCCCTGACGGCTGTGGTGGTGACCGCCGTCGCGACCAGCGGGGCCTCGCGCACGAGCGCGTGGTCGATCGCGACGAGCGGGAACGGCGCCCTGCCCTGCGGGAAGGTCAGCGTCAGGCCCGAGCCGGCCTGGTCGGCAGCGTCCGCGTAGCCCAGCGCGAGGAGGTCGCGGAACGCGGCGTGGTCGCGGGTCAGGTTGAGATCGCCCAGCACGAGCGCCGGCCCCTCGACGCCGGTCAGCACGGTGGTCAGCGCCTCCGTGTCGGATGTCCACGCCTCGTGCGACAGCGCTCCCGGCGCCGCCGGGTGCGGCGCGATCACCGTGAGCGGGCCGCTCGCCGTGTCGACCTGCGCGCTCACGGTGCGGGAGACGAAGCCGTCGATCGATGCGATGTCCGCCAGCGACGAGCGCGACCACAGGCCCGTGCCGACGAACCCCGGCTCGGGGAAGGCCGCGGCATGAGGCAGTTCCGCCTCGAGGCCCGCCGCGACGAGCGCTTCGGCGGCCTCCGGCGTGAGCTCCTGCACGGCCAGCACGTCCACGTGGTGCTCGCGTACGAGCGCGACGACCTCGTCCGCATCGGCCCGGCCAAAGGTGAGGGACACGCTCGCGACCGTCAGCGCGGGGTCCTCCTCAGGCGCTGCGACGGACGTCCAGAGCGGGGCGTTCCACAGGACGACCGGGACCGCCGTCACGACCGCGACCAGGCCGAGCGCCGCCGACCTGCCGATGACCGCGAGCGCCAGCGCGATGGCGCCCACGACGAGCGCCCACGGGCTGAGCGCGACCAGCAGCGCGAACGGTCCCCTCTCGAACCCGGCCGCACGGGCGGCGACCGCCGTCGCCGCCGGCACCACCGCCACCCAGCCGAAGGCCACGGCCAGGCGCGACCCGGCGCGCGCATCGGCCCCCCGAACTGTCATGGCGAGAGTCTCGCACCCGCGCCGCGGAAAGCAGAAGGCCCGCCACCTCCGAGGAGGGGCGGGCCTTCGCGATCAGATCAGATCAGCGCGTCTCACGGTGCGCGGTGTGCTTGCCGCACTTCCGGCAGAACTTCGAGAGCTCGACGCGGTCGGGGTTGTTGCGACGGTTCTTGCGGGTGATGTAGTTGCGGTCCTTGCACTCGGTGCATGCCAGAGTGATCTTCGGACGAACGTCGTTCTTGGCCATGTCGGCTCCCAGCCTTGTGGTGACGCGCGAAGCGCGTGATCCAGGCGGAACGCCTGGAGCGTAGCGAGGGCGGGACTTGAACCCGCGACCCCACGATTATGAGTCGTGTGCTCTAACCAACTGAGCTACCCCGCCGCGAGAATGGGACCGCCGCCGTCCTCGCGAGAGGTGCGGCGGCGAGCCATCCTTGGAGCCCCGACAGGGAATCGAACCCTGGACCTTTTCCTTACCATGGAAACGCTCTGCCGACTGAGCTATCGGGGCCAGCCGGACAAGAGTACACGGCGCGAGCGCTCGTTGTGAAATCGGGCCGACGCCACCCCTCGCGGCGCTGTCAGGGCCCGCGTCTAGGGTGAGGGACGTGAGCCCTCATCACGAAGCGCAGCCCTCGGAGACGCTGAGCGCGGCGCAGGCCCGGCGCATCTTCCTGAACGCCCAGGGGCTGGCGCGACGGCGCCCCTCCCGGCGGGTGCGGGAGCGCGACTTCGCGGCCTATCTCGAGCTGCAGGGCGTGCTCCAGCTCGACACGGTGAACATCCTCGCGCGCGCCCACTACCTGCCGGTGTTCTCGCGCTACGGCGCGTACTCGACCGGTGCGCTCGACCAGTTCCTCTGGGGCGACCCGCAGGGCCACTCGCCGCACGCCTTCGAGCACTGGGGCCACGAGGCATCGGTGATGCCGTTCGACGTCCTGCCGCACATGCACCACCGCATGCAGGAGTCGACCACCTGGAAGGCACGGCGCCGGGCGTCGCTCGAGCGGGAGCGGCCAGGCCTCGTCGACCAGGTGCGAGCGATGGTCGAGACCAGCGGCCCGCTCGTGGGCGCCGACGTCGAGCACCTCGCGCCCCGGGAGGGCCCGCGCGGCCCGTGGTGGGACGACAACCAAACCAAGGACGCGCTCGAGCTGCTCTTCATCACCGGGGCGGTCGCCGCGTCCCGCGGCCGCCACTTCGCACGTACCTACGACGCGTGCTCGCGTGCGTGGGGCGCGGTGCCGGCCGATGCGCCCGTCGGCCCGGGCGAAGACGCCCACCCGTGGGGCGTCCCGGCCGCCCAGGCCCACCAGGCGCTGTTCGACCGCGCGCTGTCCGCGTGCGGGATCGGCACCGCGAAGGACCTCTGCGACCACTTCCGCCTGCCGTTCCAGGCGGGCGCGCGCACCCCTGACGTCGCGGGTGGCAAGGCCTGGGCCGCGTCGGCCGTCGAGCGCGGGATCGCGCGGTGGGTCGCCGTCGAGGGCTGGAAGGACCCCGCGCTGCTCGCCGTCGGCGAGGCCGATGCTGAGGCGCCGTGGCGCCGCGTCGCCGCGGACCCCGGCCGCGCGACGGGCGCGGCGCTGCTGAGCCCGTTCGACCCCGTGTGCTGGTTCCGCCCGCGCCTGTCGCGGATGTTCGGGATGGACTACCGGATCGAGATCTACACGCCCGAGCCCAAGCGCGTCTACGGCTACTACTGCCTGCCGCTCCTGGTGGGCGACCAGATCCCCACGCGCCTGGACCTCAAGGCGGACCGCAAGGCGGGGGTGCTGCGCGTGCTGTCGTCGTGGCGCGAGCCCGGTACCGCGCGTGGAGCGCGCCGGCTGTCGGATGAGCGCATCGCCGCGGCAGCCGCGGACGAGCTCGCGACGATGGCGTCCTGGCTGGGGCTCGACGCGATCGAGGTGCAGCCGCGGGGAGACCTCGCGCCCGCCCTGCTCGCCACGCGCGGCGTTCCACCAGGCGGGATGCCCGACGCGGCGATACTGTGAAGCCATCTGCACCGCCGCGCGCGACGTCGCGCCCGACCCCGTCGTGAAGGAGCGCTCGATGAGCACCTCGACCCCAGCCTCGGCCTCACCGGCGGACGCCAAGCTCAACCGCAAGGTCATCGCCATCAGCATCGGCGCGGCGCTTGGCGGCTTCCTCTTCGGCTTCGACTCCTCCGTCATCAACGGCGCGGTCGACTCCATCCAGGGCGAGTTCGAGCTGTCCGACGCGTTCACGGGCTTCGCGGTCGCGTCCGCGCTGCTCGGCTGCGCCGTCGGCGCGTGGTTCGCGGGCACCCTGGCCAACAAGTACGGGCGCATCCGCGTCATGGTCATCTCGGCGACGCTGTTCCTCATCTCGGCCATCGGCTCCGCGCTCGCGTTCAACGTCTGGGACCTCATGCTGTGGCGCGTGGTCGGCGGGCTCGCGATCGGTGCGGCCTCGGTGATCGCGCCCGCGTACATCGCGGAGGTCGCTCCGTCGAAGTTCCGTGGACGCCTCGGCTCCCTCCAGCAGATGGCGATCGTGCTCGGCATCTTCGCCGCGCTGCTGAGCGACCAGCTGCTCGCGGAGACCGCCGGCGGCGCGTCAAACGACCTGTGGTGGGGCCTCGAGGCATGGCGCTGGATGTTCCTGGTCTGCGCGGTGCCCGCGGTGATCTACGGCGTCGCCGCGATGAGCCTGCCGGAGTCGCCTCGCTACCTGGTCGGCAAGCATCGGCTCGAGGAGGCGGCGGCCGTGCTGCGCACCTTCACGGGCGAGAAGGACGTCGACCACAAGGTGGACGAGATCCACCAGTCGCTTGGCGACGACGAGAAGCGCTCGCTGGGCGACCTCAAGGGGCGGGCGCTCGGCCTCAAGCCCATCGTCTGGACGGGCATCCTGCTGTCGGTGTTCCAGCAGTTCGTGGGCATCAACGTGATCTTCTACTACTCGACCACGCTGTGGCAGTCCGTGGGCTTCGACGAGTCCGACGCGTTCCTCACGTCGACCATCACGTCGATCACCAACATCGTGGTCACCATCATCGCGATCGTGCTCGTCGACCGCATCGGACGTCGCCTGCTGCTGCTCATCGGATCCCTGGGCATGACCGCGTCGCTGGGCCTCATGGCGGTGGCGTTCTCGACCGCCGTGGTCGACGCCGAGGGCAATGCGAGCCTCGAGGGCGCATGGGCGACCACGGCGCTCATCGGCGCGAACGCGTTCGTCGTCTTCTTCGGCGCCACCTGGGGACCGGTGGTGTGGGTGCTGCTCGGCGAGATGTTCCCCAACCGCATCCGTGCCTCGGCGCTCGCCGTGGCCGCCGCCGCGCAGTGGCTCGCCAACTGGGCGATCACCATGTCGTTCCCCGAGATGGCCTCCATCGGCCTCGTGTTCGCGTATGGCTTCTACGCCTCGATGGCGCTGCTGTCCTTCTTCTTCGTGTTCTTCCGTGTGCCCGAGACCAAGGGCATGGAGCTCGAGGAGATGAGCGCGGACGTGGCCGTCAAGCGCGGCAAGTTCGTGCGCTCGACCGCCGGCGCGGCCGCGGAGGAGATCGACCCCGGCGCCGCTCGCTGACGCCCCGCGCCCGCTTCGACACTGAGCCACCATCAGGTGACGCCGCACCTCGCAGACCGACGCTCAGGCACCACTGGGGCGCACCGCGCGCGGGTGCCTACGTCCGAAGGTCGCCGTCCGCGCTGATCTCGACCGGGAAGACCTCCGTGCGGGCGACCGCACGGTCGCGGTCCACGGCCCATGCCGCGCGGCGCGGCGATCGACACCCAGCCACCATCAGGTGACGCCGCACCTCGCAAAGCGACGCTCAGCCACCGCCTGGGCGACAAGGTGCGGGGCGTCGGGTTCGGGCACCGGCCCTGAGGAACGCGAAAGGCCCGTCGCATCGCGACGGGCCCGGCGTGGCAGGTGAGGGATTCGAACCCCCGAAGTCAGTGACGGCTGATTTACAGTCAGCTCCCTTTGGCCGCTCGGGCAACCTGCCATGCGCCCGGCTCGAACCGAACCTGGCGCGCATGGAAGGATAGCAACAGAACTGGCCCCGACGCGAACTGGCACCTGGACGCGTGGGCGGCGACCGCATCGGCGCTCTGTGCGCCCCGAACCCAGGAGGATCCCATGGCAGGCGACAGCACCTTCGACGTCGTGAGCAAGATCGACCGCCAGGAGGTCGACAACGCGCTCAACCAGGCGCACAAGGAGATCAACCAGCGCTACGACTTCCGCGGCGTGGGCGCGTCGATCGAGTTCTCGGGCGAGGCGATCCTCATGAAGGCCAACTCCCCCGAGCGCGTCAAGGCCATCCTCGACGTCCTCATCGCGAAGCTCGCCAAGCGCGGCATCTCGATGAAGTCGCTCGAGTACGGCGAGCCCGTCGCCTCGGGCAAGGAGTTCCGACTGGTCGCGGACCTCAAGGAGGGCATCACCCAGGAGATCGCGAAGAAGCTGGGCAAGCTGATCCGCGAGGAGGGCCCCAAGACCGTCAAGTCGCAGATCCAGGGCGACGAGCTGCGCGTGTCCTCGAAGTCGCGCGACGACCTGCAGAAGACCATCCAGCTCCTCAAGGGCGCCGACGTCGACGTCGACCTGCAGTTCGTCAACTTTCGCTGAGGGGGCGCGGGCCCAGCTCGCCAGCCGTGGAAGCGATCGCTCTCCCCCATGGCAAAGCGAGGGCCGCGGGGCCAGAATATGTCGTGTGAGCGCTGAGCCCGAGGGCCACGCGACAACGCCCGACGACGCGGCGTTGGCCAGGCGCGTCCAGATGCTCTCGACCGAGCACTGGGCGCTTCTCGCGGCTCGCGGGACCGCGCAGAGCGAGGTCCTCACGCGCATCACGATCTTCCTCACCCTCGTGTCTGCGGGCTTGGTCACCATCGGGCTCCTCGGACAGGCATCGCAGTTCGCGGGCTGGTTCGCCACGGCTGCGCTGTCGATCCTGGGTGCCCTCGCGGTGGTGGGCGTGCTGACGCAGTTGCGCGTGGAAGCGGTCGCCGAGGAGGACCTCATGTACGTGGTCGCCATGAATCGCCTCCGAGGCGCCTACGTCGAGCTCGACCCGTCGATCCGGCCGTACCTCATGACCTCGCCCCACGACGACGAGGCAGGGATGAGCCACACCTACTCGTTTTTGCGCCCACGTAGCGGTGCCGCACAGATGCTCGCCTCGTCAGCGGTGCTCATCATTTTGGTGAACGGCATCGTGGTCGGTCTGCTCGGAGGCGGCATCGCCGCTGTCGCCGGGCTCTCGAATGGCGGAGCCGTGGCGGTGGGGGCGATCGCTGCCGTCAGCGTCCCGCTCGTGTCATTCGCCAACACCTGGCGGAACTACCTCGCAACGTGGAGGAACCACACTCCGATGTTCCCGACCGCGGGGCCCGGCGACGTCGCGGAGGCGGACCCCACCGCGGGCAAGGACGACGAGGAACCTGACGGGTGAGGTGGCGGCCGTCTCATCACCCATGAGCACCACGCCCGGCTGTCGAGGAGCGGTTCAGCTCAGAACAACGGCCGACCTGCCGCCAGTCTCTTGCGGATGTCGCGCAGCTCGCGGCGCAGCAGCACCTCACGCACGCCGCGAGGCGCGACGCGCTGGAACGTCGCCATGCGCCGGTTGAACCGGTCGAATCGGCGCTGCTGTTCGTCGTCCCACTCGAGGTGCATGAGCTCGCGGAAGCGCGGCCCCATGTAGCCCGCTGTCATGCGGATGCGCCACGCCAGCAGGCGCGCGGGCACGTCCCTGCCCAGGTACTCGAGGCGCAGCACGCGCCACAGGTACTCGCGGACCGAGTCGTCCATCTCCAGGCGGGACTGCGCCGAGTCCCACCATGAGCCGAAGGCGTCGCGTGTGGCCGGCCAGTCCTCAGCGCGCATCTGGAGGGTGGTGCCGAACACCATGCCCTGGCGGTAGAACTCCTCGCGAAACGCGCCGGAGAGGGGGCCGTGGACCCGCTCGTACGCGTCCTCGGCGCCGCGGTAGAGGCACGCCGCCACCCACAGCTGGAGCTGAGGGTCCATCGCGCGATACGCGGGGGCCTCTCCAGGCTTCGACTGGACCGGGGCGTGGGAGCGGTTGGTCGCCGCGCGATAGGCCGCGCGATCCTCGGCCGAGCCCAGCATGGTGACGGCGATGTAGCCCACCGTGGTGCGCATGCGGCGCTTCGGGTCATGGAACAGCGCCCCGGGACTCGTGCTGTCCTTCACGCCGTGTCCGACTGGGGGCAGCGACAGCTGCCAGATGACGTTGGCCGTGCCGGCCAGCGTGATGAACCAGTTCACGCCTTCGCGCAGCGCGCTGGTGTCGAGTGCGTCGAGCTCCTGTCGACGCTCGGCCTTGAGGGTCGCCATGCCCTGACGCTAGCACGGTTTGTGAATCACGGTTCACTTATCGCAGCTCGAGGGTGCGGTTGGTTCAGGGCGACTGCTGGTGAAGCATCATTCGCCAGCCACCGCGCGAACGCACGTAGGTGCTCGCGAGCATCGCGTCGAAGGGACCCTCCTCGTCGCGCTCCGCATGCACGTGGTACGCCACCACGGCGATGCCTGCGCCGAGGTCGTGGACCGTCATGTCGCTCAGCGAGTAGTCCTTCCACCGACGAGACTCCGCCATCCCGTCGATCGCGTCATCGCGGTCCATCACGCCGAACGGGAACACCATCACGGCCTCGCTCGCGAGGACGTCCTCGTAGAACTCTCGGGCATGGCCCGAGGTAAGGGCCTCCCAGCCGTCACGCTCGAGCTCTTGCAGGTGCTCGACCTCCTGGGTGCGCATCAGCAGTCTCCTCTCAGGCGATGCTCGCCTGCCGAGGAACCCGACGGCAGGCCTCACCCTCGTGGCAACGCCTCGGTGGGGCCGTGGCATTCCACGACGGGACCGGGGGGCGTGCGCGGGACGCGAGGGACGCCGCCTGGCAGCGCCGCCGAGCAGGACCGCCTAGAAGTGCTGGCCGTTCGCGCGGGCCATGTCCTCGAGGCGCTTCACGCGGTCGTCCATGGGCGGGTGGGTGGAGAAGAGCTTCGCCATGCCGGCCCCGGAGAACGGGTTGGCGATCATCATGTGGGACACGTTCTCGAGCGGCGCGTCCTGGGGAAGCGGCCGCGCCTGCGTGCCGCGCTCGAGCTTGCGCAGGGCGCTTGCGAGCGCGAGGGGGTCGCCGGTGAGCGACGCGCCGTCCTCGTCGGCGTCGTACTCACGGGTGCGAGAGATCGCCATGCGGATGAGCGACGCGGCGATGGGCGCGAGCAGCACCATGGCGAGCATGCCGAAGACGCCCAGCGGGTTGTCGCGGCTGTTGCCGCCACCACCGAACCAGAACAGCATCTGCGCGATCGCGGTGATCATGCCGGCGAATGCTGCCGCGACCGAGCCGATGAGGATGTCGCGGTTGTAGACGTGCATGAGCTCGTGGCCGAGCACGCCGCGCAGCTCGCGCTCGTCGAGCAGGTGCAGGATGCCTTCGGTGCAGCACACGGCCGCGTTGTTGGGGTTGCGACCGGTGGCGAAGGCGTTGGGTGCCTGCGTGGGGGACACATAGAGGCGCGGCATCGGCTGGTTGGCTTCGGCGGAGAGCTCGCGCACGATCCGGTACATCGCGGGCTGCTCGACCTCGGTGACGGGGCGCGCGTGCATCGCCT
Source organism: Demequina sp. NBRC 110056 (assembly GCF_002090155.1). GTDB lineage: Bacteria > Actinomycetota > Actinomycetes > Actinomycetales > Demequinaceae > Demequina. Next base: position 280,870 of record NZ_BBRM01000004.1, read on the forward strand.
TGATCGCCAGCTTGTCCGAGTTCCAGTAGCCGTAGGCAGTGCCGATCAGGCCGAGCCCGGCGAAGATCCAGATGTACTGCCCTCCGCCGACCACGGAGCCGATCCCGAGCAGGACCACCCACAGCACGACGAACAGGCCACCGGTCTTCAGACCGTTGAAATAGCGCTTTCCCAACTCACCCTCCGGGAGACATTCTTGCTCATGAGAAACGGGTGGACGGGCATGCCGGTTCCCGGTGACGCGTCTCGCCGGAACTCACCTGTGCGCGCCCCGTCAGTGCGGAGCGCGCGCTCGGGCGTTCCGCACGGATCCACCGTCGCCACATCAGTCGGGACGTGCGCGGATCGGGGCGGTCGGGTCACCGCACACCCGCGGACAGCACGAAGGCCGGCGCGGGATCTCTCCCGACGCCGGCCTTCGTCGCCGTCACGCCTGCTGCTTGAGGCGCCCCAGCGCGATGTCGGTCATCTCCTCGCGGGGCACGACCTTGATGCGCTCGCGGCCGTCGGCCTCGCCGAGCGCGCGCTCGTGCGCGTCGAGCAGCTCCCAGTCGTGCCACTGCACGACCGGGACGCCGCGCTCCTTGAGCAGGTGCAGGAGGTTGTCGGGGCTCAGCTGCTCGGCGCCGGCCTTGGTCTCGGCGTACAGACGCGGCGCGTCCTCGACGAGGTTGGCGATGGTCTCCTGCGCGTCCGACTTGGTGTGCCCGATGAGGCCCACGGGGCCGCGCTTGATCCAGCCGGTGGTGTAGTAGCCGGGGACCACGTCGCCGCCGTCGACCACGCGGCCGCCCTCGTTGGCGATGGTGCCCTTGGACTGGTCGAAGGGGATGCCCTCGATCTCGGTGCCGTAGTAGCCCACGGCGCGGTACACGGCCTGGACGGGGTAGTCGATGAACTCCCCGGTGCCCTTGACGTTGCCGTCGCCCTGCAGCTCGGTGCGCTCCATGCGCACGGCCACGACCTTGCCGTCCTCGCCGAGCACCTCGTGCGGGCTCTGGAGGAAGTGGAGGTGGATGCGGCGCGACGCCCCGGACGGCTCCTTGAGCGTCCAGTCGGTGAGCGTCTTGACGACCTGCTTGGTCTGCTTGTTGTTCTCAGCGGCGTCGATCGAGGCCTCGTCGAACTCGTAGTCCTCGGGGTAGACGATCACGTCGACATCGGGGACGTGGCCGAGCTCGCGGAGCTCGAGCGGCGAGAACTTCACCTGGGCGGGGCCGCGGCGGCCGAAGACGTGAACGTCGGTCACGGGCGAGCTCGACAGCCCCTCGAGGACGTTGTCGGGGATCTCCGTGACGGCGATGTCCTTGGGGTGCTTCGCGAGCACGCGGGCGACGTCGAGGGCGACGTTGCCGACGCCGAAGATCGCGATCTCCTTGGCGTCGAGAGGCCAGGTGCGCGGCACGTCGGGGTGCCCGTCGAACCAGCTCACGAAGTCGGCAGCGCCGTACGAACCTTCGAGGTCGATACCAGGGATGTTGAGGTCGGAGTCCTCGAAGGCGCCGGTCGCGAAGATGACCGCGTCGTAGTGCGACTGCAGGTCCTCGAGGGTGAGGTCGGTGCCGACGTTGACGTTGGCCAGCAGGCGGATGTCGCCGCGGCCCAGGACGTTCGCGAGCGCGACGATGATCTGCTTGATGCGCGGGTGGTCGGGGGCGACGCCGTAGCGCACCAGGCCGAACGGCGCGGGCAGGCGCTCGATGATGTCGATCGAGGTCGAGATGCCCGACTTGGACAGGATGTCGGCGGCGTAGGTGCCGGCCGGTCCGGCGCCGATGATGGCGACGCGCAACGGTCGTTCAGTGGTCACGAGGGTCTCACTTCGTCGGTGGGAGGCGGCGCGCCCGAACCTCCCGGGCGCAACGGCACCAGAGTATAGACACACCTTCCGCACGCAATGTCCCCTGGGACCGTCGCCCGGGGCGCCGATGCGCTCGTGACGGTTCCGTGAGCGTCCCGTGAATTGTGGGTGGCGTGGGGCCCGGGTCCCGGCACAAGGTTCCATGCCGGTGCGACAGTCGAAGGGTGACGCTCACCGCACGCTCCTTCCCGGCGACGGCGACGCCGTCGCGCCCCGCTCCCGCGCCCACGCTCCAGCGCGCAGCGGACTACGTCGCCGATGCGGCGGCGGCCATCTCGCGTGCCCGTACCCGGGTGCGCCTCACCACCTTGACCATCGCGCGGGACGCCGCGACGGCCACCCTGCTCGACGCGGCGGTCGCGGCCGCGCAGCGCGGTGTCGACGTCAGGGTCAGCGCGGACGTGTTCACCTTCGCCGACGGGGCGACGAGCCTTCTGGGTACCGCGACGCCCAGCAGGCGGCGACGCAGCGCCGCGGCGCTGACCCGCGAGCTCGAGGACGCCGGGGTGCGCATGACGTGGCTCGGCTCCGAACGGGGCCTGATGTTCCGCGGCCGCACCCACACCAAGCTCACCGTGGTCGACGACGTCGCGTGGAGCTTCGGCGGCGTGAACCTCGACGCGCGTGGCATCGGCAACGTCGACTACATGCTGCGGCTCGAGGACGGTCGGGTGGCCGATGCGCTCGCCGACCTCCACGACGGCATCGCGGGCGAGGCCCACGGGCGGTCGGCGTCGCGGATCGTCGACCACGACTGCGGCCGAGTGCTCATCGACGGCGGGCTGCCCGGCGACTCCGCCATCTACCGCGCAGCCGTCACCTGGGCCGCCCGCTCGGAGCACGTGCTGCACGTCTCCCAGTACTGCCCCACGGGGACGCTCGGACGTCTCGTGGCCGCTCGCGGCCACGACCTCTGGTTCAACGCGCCGCACCGCGCCTCCTTCGCGAACGGCTCGCTGATCGCCGGCTCGATGCTCGCGACCGGCCATCGCTCGCGCTACCGCCGCCGGCGCTACGTGCACGCCAAGGCCCTCGTGTTCACGCTCCACGGCGGCGACCGGGTGGCGATCACCGGCTCCCACAACTTCGTCGCCGCGGGCGTGCGGCTCGGCACCCGCGAGATCGCCCTCGAGACCCGCGACCCGGCGGTGATCGATCAGATCGTGGCGTTCCACAGCACCGAGGTGGCGATGCGCACGGAGCCAGCGAGCGCATCGGCCCTCCTGCCGACCTGAGTCCGGGGCTACCGCATGCGCCCGGTCCTGTGAGAGACTTGCGCGCATGGCCCCGAAGCAGAACGTCCGCGCATCGATGATGTGCTGCGTCTGCTGTGCCATGTGTCTGTCGGCCTGACCGCCCACGGATACGTCCCACGTAGCCCCTGGGCGCTCGGCCAACGAGCGCGAACCAGTCGCGCTCACCTGGCCGAGAGCCCTCCCAAGATGTCGAGGAGACCTCGGTGACCGACACCGATGCCACCACCGCGGATGCGCGCACCCCCCAGGAGATCGCCGAGGCGGAGGAGCGCCGCCGCCACCGCGAGGAGGCGCGCCTCATCCGCACGCGCGAGGCCGCTCAGCGCAAGAACACGGCCTCGAAGGACGGCCAGTGGGCCGCGGGTGACCGCACGCCGCTGAACCCCAACGAGGAGATGAAGGCCGCAGGCGACCCCCTCGAGGTGCGCCAGCGCATCGAGTCGATGTACTCGAAGTGGGGATTCTGGTCGATCCCCCCGGGCGACCTGCGCGGACGCTTCCGCTGGTGGGGCCTGTACACGCAGCGCCGCCAGGGCATCGACGGCGGCAAGACCGCGATCCTCGAGCCGCACCAGCTCGACGACGAGTACTTCATGCTGCGCATCCGCTCCGACGGCGGCCAGCTGTCGGTGGCTCAGGCGCGGGAGATCGGGCTCATCTCGCGCGACCTCGCCCGTGACACCGCCGATGTCTCCGACCGCCAGAACATCCAGCTGCACTGGATCCGCATCGAGGACGTCCCCGAGATCTTCCGCCGCGTCGAGGAGGTGGGGCTGCTGTGCACCGAGGCATGCGGTGACGTGCCTCGCGTGATCCTCGGCTCCCCCGTCGCGGGCGTCTCGAAGGACGAGCTCATCGACCCGACGCCGCAGATCCGCGAGATCATGGATCGCTACATCGGCTCCCCCGAGTTCTCGAACCTGCCCCGCAAGTTCAAGACGGCGTTCACCGGCCAGCCCGTGCCCGACATCCTCCACGAGGTGCAGGACATCGCCTTCTGCGCCGTCGAGCACCCCGAGCTGGGCATCGGCTACGACCTGTGGGTCGGCGGCGGGTTGTCGGTCAACCCGTTCCTCGGCCACCGCCTCGGTGTGTTCGTCAAGCCCGAGATCGCGCACGAGGTCTGGAAGGGCGTCGTGTCGATCTTCCGCGACCACGGCTACCGGCGCCTGCGCACCCGCGCCCGCCTGAAGTTCGTGCTCAAGGCCTGGGGTCCGGAGAAGTTCCTCGAGGTGCTCGAGAAGGACTACCTCGGCTACGAGCTGCCCAAGGGGCCGGCCCCCAAGCAGGCCGAGCGCGGCGACCGCGGTGACCACGTCGGGATCCACCAGCAGAGGGACGGCAAGTGGTACGTGGGCGTCGCCCCCGTCGCCGGCCGCGTGTCGGGCGAGAAGCTCATCGAGATCGCCCGCATCGCGGAGGCCGTGGGCTCCGACCGGATCCGCCTCACGCCGCTGCAGAAGATCCTCGTGCTCGACGTCCCCGAGGACAAGGTCAGCGAGGTCGTCAACGGCCTGCGCGCCCTCGAGCTCGAGTCGGACCCCGGCGAGTTCCACCGCAACGTCATCGCCTGCACCGGCATCGAGTACTGCAAGCTCGCGATCGTCGAGACCAAGGCGACCGCGCGCGAGGTCGTGAAGGTGCTCGACGACAAGTTCCCCACGCTCGACAGCCCCATCACGGTGCACGTCAACGGTTGCCCCAACTCGTGCGCCCGCGTCCAGATCGCGGACATCGGCTTCAAGGGACAGCTGGTGCTCGACGAGGACTCGGGCGAGCAGGTGCCCGGCTTCCAGGTCCACCTGGGCGGACGCCTGGGCCGCGGGGACGACAACGACTTCGGACGCAAGATCCGCGGCCACAAGGTCACCCAGCTCGGAATGCCCGAGTACGTCGAGCGCGTTACCACCAACTACCTCGCGGACCGCTCGGGTCCCGAGGAGACGTTCGCTGACTGGGCGTTCCGAGCCGAAGAGGAACTGATCCGATGACCATCCCTGCGCTGCCGGGCAGCCTCGCGCTCACCGCGCTCAACCCGCGCGAGTGGAACGCGGAGACGTGCGCGCAGGTCAACTCGCTGCTCGAGACGGCCTCCGCCGAGCACGTGGCGGACTGGGCCGTGGCGACCTTCGGCAAGCGCCTGGGAGTCGCGTCGTCGATGCAGGACACGATCCTTCCCCACCTGTTCGGCACCCGCCTCGAGGGCGTCGACGTGCTGTTCCTCGAGACCGGCTATCACTTCCCCGAGACCCTCGCCACGCGCGACGAGTCCGCGGCACGCTTCCCGATCACGATCGTGGACGTGACGCCACGCCAGACGGTGGCGGAGCAGGACGCCGAGTTCGGCAAGGACCTCTTCGCGCGCGACCCCAACCTGTGCTGCTTCATGCGCAAGGTGGACCCGCTCGCGAACGCGCTGCAGGGCTACGACGCATGGGTCACCGGCGCGCGCCGCGTCGACGCCGTCACGCGTTCCGAGATGCCCATCATCAGCTGGGATGCCAAGCACGGCCTCGTGAAGATCAACCCGCTCGCCCTGTGGGACGACGCGGACGTCGAGCGCTACCAGGTCACCCACGACCTGCCGCGCAATCCTCTCGTCGCCCAGGGCTACCCGAGCATCGGCTGCGGGCCCTGCACGCGCAAGGTGCTCCCCGGCGAGGACGCGCGCGCCGGCCGCTGGTCGGGCCAGGGCAAGACCGAGTGCGGGATCCACACGGCCTGAGCGTCATGGCTCCGGCCACGGCGCCGGTGCCACCCCACCACTGACTGGCACCTCGATCGGGGCTCCAGTGCGCATCGGCCCTCCGGCGTCCTCTCGCGGTCGCGCACCGGTGACACAATGCCGAGGTGAGCGAACCCCTGAGCCGATCGGGACTCGCGTTCGGCGCCGGCGCGTACCTGATCTGGGGGACCTTCCCCCTGCTGATGGCCGCGCTCAAGCCGGCCGGGGCCCTCGAGATCACTGCGCACCGCGCCGTGTGGTCGGTGCTCGTGTGCGCGATCATCGTCGCGGCGGTGGGCGCCTGGCGGCGGGTCCGCGCGGCGCTGACGAACCTGCGCACGCTCGGGATCCTCGCACTCGCGGCCTTCTTCATCGCGATCAACTGGCTCATCTACGTCTACGCGACGGTCACCGAGCACGTGAACTCCGCGGCGCTCGGCTACTACATCAACCCGCTGTTCACGGTCGCGCTCGGCGTCGTCTTCCTCGGCGAGCGGCTGCGGCGCCTGCAGGTGGTCGCGATCGGCATCGCGACGGTGGCCGTCGTCGTGATCGGCGTGGGGCTCGGCGAGTTCCCGTGGATCGCCCTCGCGCTGGCCACCTCGTTCGGGCTGTACGGCCTCATCAAGAAGCAGGTGGGCGGCTCGATCGACGCGCTCACGGGCCTCACCGTCGAGACGCTCGTGCTCGCTCCGGCGGCCCTGGTCGGGCTGTGGTGGATCCACGACACGGGGCGGCAGACGTTCCTTGAGCGGGGCTCACCCGGGCTGGGCGTCGATCACGACCTGCTCCTGATGTCCACCGGCCTGTTCACCGCCGGGGCGCTGCTGCTGTTCGCCGCCGGCGCGCGCCGCCTGCCGCTCTACGTCACCGGGCTGCTGCAGTACATCGCGCCCACCATGATGTTCATCCTCGCGGTGTGGCACTTCGGCGAGCCGATGCCGTTGTCGCGGTGTATCGGCTTCGCCCTCGTGTGGGTCGCGCTGGTGATCCTCACCGTCGACGGGTGGCGGCTGCGCCCGCGCCGCCGCGAGGCACGCGTGGAGCCGGCCGAGCCGGTCTGAGCGCGGCCCACCGCGCCCGTCCCGGCTGCCTCCGTCCCGCCTGACAGTTCGAACCAAGGCTGGGCGCGACACCCCGAGCCGGGCAGCGCATCGGCCCCGCAGAGCGGCGTGGCGCCTCGGGGTTGGTTCGTGCTGTCAGCGTGCGGGCCGTCCGTGGGGGACGCCGCAGCGCCGATGCGCTCGCTGGCTTGGGTGCGTCCGCGTCAGGCGGCGCGGGCGACGAGGGCGTCCGCGAAGGTGAGCAGCGCGTCGCGCGCCTCGCCCTCGGGAAGGCCCTCGACGGCGGACTTGGCGCGCTGGGCCCACTCCTGTGCGAGGCGGCTGGTCTCGTCGACCACCTCGTGACCCGAGAGGCGAGCGACGACGCTCGCGAGGGCCTCGTCCGAGCTGAGGTCGCCGTCGATGTCGGCGAGCAGCTCGACGTCCTCGGCGGTGGCACCGCCGGACGCGACGCGCTCGCGCAGCAGCAGGACGGGCATGGTGGGCACGCCCTCGCGCAGGTCCGTGCCGGGCGTCTTGCCGGTGGTCGCCGCGTCGGAGCGCACGTCGATCACGTCGTCAGCGAGCTGGAAGGCCACGCCGGCGAACTCGCCGTACTCGGTCACCCGCTGCACCACCGAGGGCGGGCAGCCCGCGAACATGGCGCCGAAGCGGGCCGACGTCGCGATGAGCGAGCCGGTCTTGTCGGCGAGCACCTGGATGTAGTGGTCGACGGCGCTGTCCTCGGGGCCTGGTCCCACGGTCTCGTGGAGCTGGCCGAGGCACAGGCGCTCGAAGGTCTGCGCCTGGATGCGCACCGCCTCCGGGCCGAGTCCGGCCACCACGCGCGAGGCGCGCGCGAACAGCAGGTCGCCCGTGAGGATCGCGACGGAGTTGCCCCACACCTCGTGGGCAGCCGGCGCCCCGCGTCGCGTGGGCGCGGAGTCCATGACGTCGTCGTGGTAGAGCGTCGCGAGGTGGGTGAGCTCCACCACGACCCCGGCCTCGACGACCTCGGGCCGGGCGCCGTCCCCGAGCTGCGCCGTGAGCAGCGTCAGCATCGGGCGCAGGCGCTTGCCGCCCGCATCGACGAGGTGGCGCGAGGTGGCGTGCGCGAGGCGGTCCGACTGAGCGACGGCATCCCGCAGGCGCTCCTCGACGAGCGCGAGGCGCGGAGAGATCGCGGCCTCGAGCGTCGGGGAGCCGAGCGGGAGCTGGGTCATGGGATCAGCCGTTCGGCAGGACGAGGAACTGAGCCGCGTCGGCGTAGACGTCGAGCAGTCCGGCAGGCAGGATGCCGAGCACGAGCACCGCGGCGGCCGTCACGACGATCACGAGCTTCGCGAGCGGGCCGTCCTCGACCTCGATCGAGTCCTCGGCGCCCTCGGGGATGTCCGTGAGGAACATCAGCACCACGAGGCGCACGTAGAAGAACGCCGCGACGGCGGAGGCGATGACGCCGATGAGCACCAGCGGCCAGCCGCCGCCGGCGACCGCGGCCGAGAACACCTCGAACTTCCCGATGAAGCCCGCCGTGAGCGGGATGCCCGCGAACGACAGCAGGAACAGCGCCATCGCACCCGCGAGCAGAGGCGAGCGCTTGCCCAGCCCGGCCCACTGGCCGAGGCGCACGGCCTCGGCGCCGACCGCGCCGTCCTCGCTGCGCTCGCGCACCTGGGACACCACGGCGAACGCGCCGATGGTCGCGAGGCCGTAGGCGAGCAGGTAGAACGGTAGCGCGGCGACGGCCTCCTCCGTGAAGCCCGCGAACGCCACGAGGATGAAGCCGGCGTGCGCGACGGACGAGTACGCCAGCATGCGCTTGACGTTGGTCTGCACGAGCGCGAGCACGGTGCCGAGCGCCATCGACGCGATCGCGACCGCCCAGAACAGCCAGCTCATCTCCCACTCGAGCGGGTAGAGCGAGGTGTAGACGATGCGGACGAGCGCCGCGGTCGCCGCGGCCTTGGTCGCGGCGCCCATGAACGCGGTGACCGGCGTGGGCGCACCCTGGTAGGCGTCCGGCGTCCAGGAGTGGAACGGCACGGCGCCGATCTTGAACAGGAGCCCGACGAGCACGAGCACGACACCGGCCAGCAGCAGCGCGTCGCGGCCGCTAATGACGTCGATCGCTCGGCCCACGGCCGCGAAGGAGGTCTGCGTGGTCGCGCCGTAGATCAGCGCGACGCCGAACAGGTACAGCGCCGACGAGAACGCGCCGAGCAGGAAGTACTTGAGCGCCGCCTCCTGGGACATGAGCCGGCGGCGACGCGCGAGCGCGACCATGATGTACAGCGCGAGCGAGAACACCTCGAGGGCGACGAACAGGAAGATGTAGTCCGTCACGCTCGTGAACAGCATCATGCCGCCCACCGCGAACAGCAGCAGCGGGAAGACCTCGGTCACCTCGAACCCGCGGCGGCGCGCGAGGGTCTCCTCGATCGAGCCAGGCGCGGTGGAGCCGAGCGGCGTGAAGGCGGACTCGCCGGCGCGCGTGCGCGACGCGAACAGGATCAGGCCCAGGATGCCGAACACCACGATGAGCGTCTGCCACGCGAGGGCCTGACGGTCGACGGTGAGCATGAACTGCTGCACCACCGTGCCGCCGCCGTCGAGGGCGACCCACTGCGCGATGGCGGTGCCGAGCGCGGCCACCAGGGCCACGAGCCCGAACACCAGCTGCACCGACCGGCGCGTGGCGGGGGTGCGGACGAAGGCCTCGATGAGCACGCCGATCGACGCGGCGCCGAGCACGATGATGATGGGCGCGAGCGGCGCCCAGGCGATCTCGGGGGTCACGAAGTTCACGCGCCGGCCTCCTCGATGGTGACCTGCGCGACGACGTCAGCGGACGGGTCTCGCAGGTAGTCGATGGCGATGCCGGGCGCGAAGCCCAGCAGCAGCATCAGGGCGATGAGCGGCCACGCGACGAGCCGCTCGCGCAGCGACAGCTCGCGCACCTGCGGACCGTCCTCGCGGACGGGGCCGGTGAACACGCGCTGATACGTGCGCAGGATGTACAGGGCCGCGAGAACGACCGACACCGCGGAGATGATCACGGCGACGGCTGCCACCGGGTAGGCGCCGACGAAGACCATGATCTCGGAGACGAACGGCGACAGGCCGGGCAGCGACAGCGAGGACAGGCCCACGATGAGGAACGTGCCCGCGAAGACCGGCACCACCCGCTGCAGGCCGCCGTAGGCGTCCACGTCGGCCGTGCCGGTGCGCGCCACCAGGAAGCCGACGAGCAGGAACAGCGCTCCCGTCGACAGGCCGTGGTTGAACATGTACAGCGCCGCGCCCTCGACCGAGGTCTGCTGGAACGCGAAGATGCCGAGGATCATGACGCCGAAGTGGCTCACCGAGGTGAACGCCACGAGCCGCATCATGTCCCGCTGACCGATCGCGAGCAGGGCGCCGTAGATCACCGAGATCACCGCGAACACGATGATGCCCGGCGCCGCCCACTGCGCCGCCTCCGGGAACAGCACGAGGCACAGCGAGATCATGCCGAAGGTGCCGATCTTGTCGAGCACCGCGACGAGCAGCGCCGTGGTGCCCGGGCGCGCGGTCTCCGCGACGTCGGGCAGCCAGGTGTGCACCGGCACCATGGGCGCCTTGATCGCGAACGCGAGGAAGAACGCCAGGAACATCAACCGCTCCTGCGCCGTCGTGAGCTCGAGCGCCCCGGCGAGCTGGTCGGTGAGGAACGCCTGCTCCCCTCCCGGGCCCGCGAAGTACAGGGCCACGACCGCGACGAGCATGATGAGCCCGCCCGCGAGGGAGAACAGCAGGAACTTCACAGCCGCGTAGCGGCGCTGGACGCCGCCGAAGCGCCCGATCATGAAGTACAGCGGGATGAGCATCGCCTCGAACAGCACGTAGAACAGGAAGACGTCGCGCGCGGCGAAGATGCCCACCATGAAGCTGAGGCTCAGCAGGATCAGCGCCATGTAGTCGCGGCGAGCCTTGACGTCCTTGTCCTCGCGCCACGCCGCGAGGATCGCGAGCGGGGTGAGGATCACGGACAGGGCGATCAGCAGCAGCCCGATGCCGTTGACGCCGAGCGCCCAGCTGGTGCCGATCTGCGGGATCCAGGCGTAGGTCTCGGAGAACTGGAAGGCGCCCGCATCGGCCTTGTCGAACTGCAGCGCCATGACGGCGAACAGCACGATCTCGATGACGGTGACGCCGAGCGCGATCTCCCGGGCGCGGCCGCGCGCCGAGGCAGGCAGAGCCCACAGCACGGCGGCGCCCACGGCGGGGAGCGCGACGAGGATGGTCAGGAACGGGAACACGGTTTAGAGACCCCCCACCACGATGACGGCAGCCAGGATGACGAGACCCACGAGCATCGTCGCGGCATAGGTGCGGACCTGACCGTTCTGGAGGCGGCGCGAGGCCTCCCCCAGCCCGGCCCACCCGCGAGCCTGCTTGTTGACGGCGCCGTCGACGACGGCAGCGTCCAGATAGACCAGGGTGCGGGTGAGGTGCTGACCGGGGCGCTGGAACACCGCACGGTTGACCGAGTCCTGGAAGAAGTCGTTGCGTGCGGTGAGCGTCGCGAGCGAGGCGGCGGGCGCCTCCTCCGGGACGTCTGCACGGCCGTACTTGACCCACGCGATGCCGGCGCCGATGACCACGAGGGTCAGCGTCGCCGCGATCAGCACGGGGATCGGCAGCACGGGGTCGTGGTGCTCGGCGTGGCCCGTCACCGGCTCGAGCCAGTGCGTGAAGCGGTCGCCGACCGCGAGGAACAGGCCGAGGAACGCCGAGCCGACCGCGAGGATGATCATCGGCACCGTCATGAGGGCCGGGCTCTCGTGCGGGTGCTGGTCGTCGGTCCAGCGGGCCTTGCCGTGGAACGTCATGAAGAACAGGCGCGACATGTAGAACGCCGTCAGGCCGGCGCCGATGAGCGCCGCGCCGCCGAAGACCCAGGGCTGCCAGCCCTCGCCCACGAACGCCGCCTCGATGATCTTGTCCTTCGAGAAGTACCCGGAGAACGGCGGGATGCCGAGGATCGCGAGCCAGCCGAGCCCGAAGGTCACCCAGGTCACGATCATCGCGCCGCGCAGGGCGCCGAAGCGCCGCATGTCGACCTGATCCTTCATGCCGTGCATGACCGAGCCGGCGCCCAGGAACATGCCGGCCTTGAAGAAGCCGTGGGTGACGAGGTGGAAGATCGCGAACGCGTAGCCGATCGGGCCCAGGCCCGCGGCGAGCATCATGTAGCCGATCTGCGACATCGTGGAGGCGGCGAGCGCCTTCTTGATGTCGTCCTTGGCCATGCCGATGAACGCTCCGAGCAGCAGCGTCATCGCGCCGACGGCGGCGACGACCACGCGGGCGTCGGGCGCGCCGTCGAAGATCGGCGCCGAGCGGACGATGAGGTACACGCCGGCCGTCACCATCGTCGCGGCGTGGATGAGCGCGGACACGGGCGTGGGGCCGGCCATCGCGTCCCCGAGCCAGGACTGCAGCGGGAACTGCGCGGACTTTCCGCACGCCGCGACGAGCAGCATGAGGCCGATCGCCGTGAGCTGCGCGGTGGTCGCGCTGGGCGCCTGCTCCGCGACGGTGGCGAAGTCCAGCGCGCCGAAGGAGGTGAACATCAGGCCCATCGCGATGATGAGGCCGATGTCGCCCACGCGGTTGACGAAGAACGCCTTGTTGGCGGCGGTCGCGTACTCCCGCTTCTGGTTCCAGAACCCGATGAGCAGGTAGGAGGCGAGGCCCACGCCCTCCCAGCCGACGAACAGCAGCAGGTACGAGTCCGCGAGGACCAGCAGCAGCATCGCCGCGACGAAGAGGTTGAGGTAGGCGAAGAACCGGCGCCGGTCCGGGTCGTGCTCCATGTACGCCACGGAGTAGACGTGGATGAGCGTGCCCACGAACGTGATGAGGAGCACGAACGTGATCGACAGCGGGTCGGCCAGCAGGCCGACGTCGACGTGCAGGTCGCCGCCGGGGATGAACGTGTAGAGGGTCGTGTCGACGGCGCGGTCCTCCGCGGCCTTGCCGAGCAGCTCGATGAGCGCGCCCAGGCCGACGAGGAAGGCCCCGCCCGAGGCGGCGACGCCCATCCAGTGGCCCCACGCATCGGCCCTGCGCCCGAGGCACAGGAGGATCGCGGCGCTGGCCAACGGCAGGGCGATGGCCAGCCAGATCAGTGACGTCATTCCATTAACCCTTCAGCTCGGCGGGCTCGTCGAGCGAGATGGTCTGGCGGGCGCGGAACACCGCGATGATGATCGCGAGACCCACCACCACCTCGGCGGCGGCGACGACCATGACGAAGAACGCCATGATCTGGCCATCGAGCTGACCGTGGAGACGGGAGAAGGCGACCAGCGCGAGGTTGGCCGCGTTGAGCATGAGCTCGACTCCCATGAAGGCGACGATCGCGTTGCGACGCAGCAGCACCGCGGCGGAACCGATCGAGAACAGGATCGCGGCGAGGTAGACGAAGTTGATGGCGTTCACTTCTCCCCCTCCGCCTCGGCCTGCGGGTTCTGGTGATCCTCGGGGTTCGCGGTGCTCTCGAGGCGGGCGCGGAACTCGTCGCCGTCGGACATCTGCTCACGCACCTCGAGCACGCGGGACACCGAGTGCTCGATGGGGTTGCCGTCCGGGTCGAGCGCGGGGACGTCGAGCGCGTTGTGTCGCGCGTACACGCCCGGCATGGGCTTGTTGACGGGGTCCGCGCCGGCGAGCACGCGAGCCGCATGCACCTCCGCCTGCGTCTTGCGCGGCAGCAGGCGCGGCGTGTGCGTCATGACGAGGGCGCCGACCGCGGCGGTGATGAGCAGCGCGCCCAGCACCTCCATGACCAGCACGTAGCGGTCGAACAGCACGAGGGCGATGTCCTCGGGGTTGCCCACCTGCTCCTCCTGGGGGGAGATGGACACGCGGCCGATCACGGAGATCAGCAGGATGGCCAGGCCGCCGGCGGTGAACAGCGCGATCCAGCGCTGGCCCCTGAGGGTCTCCTTGAGGTCCTCGCGCTGGTCGACGCCGACGAGCATGAGGACGAACAGGAACAGCATCATGACCGCGCCGGTGTAGACGACGATCTGGACGACGCCGAGGAACGGCGCCCCCAGCCCGACGTACGCGGCGGCGAGGCCGACCATCACGCACACGATCGACATCGCGATGTGCACGGCCTTGCGGGCGAACAGCAGCGCGAGCGACGGGATCACGGTGAGGAGCGCGACCACCCAGAACAGGACGGGGCTAACCACCGTAGCCTCCCATGCCAGTCTGCTGCTGGAGCTTGTGGCCCTCGGCGACCGGGTTCGGCTTCGCCCCGCCCGACGCGGCAGCGTGTGGCACGTGGCCCTCCCCGACTGGCCGGTTCTCGGGCAGCGTCGGGTCCTCGGGGCGGTTCTCCCGCACCCAGTCGACCTGGCTCTTCACGGCCTTGGTGACGTCGCCCTTGTAGTAGTCGTCGTCGACCGTGCCGGGCACCATCGGGTGAGGCGCGGCGAGCTGGCCCTCCGCGAGCGGAGCGAGCAGATCCTGCTTCTCGTAGATGAGGCCCTCGCGAGTGGGACCGGCCAGCTCGTACTCGTTGGTCATCGTGAGAGCGCGCGTGGGGCACGCCTCGATGCACAGGCCGCAGAAGATGCACCGCAGGTAGTTGATCTGGTAGACGCGGCCGTAGCGCTCACCCGGAGAGAACTGTGCGTCCTCGGTGTTCGAGTCGGCCTCGACGTAGATCGCGTCGGCCGGGCACGCCCAGGCGCACAGCTCGCAGCCGATGCACTTCTCGAGCCCGTCCGCGTAACGGTTGAGCTGGTGACGGCCGTGGTAGCGCGGCATCGGCGGGGTCTTCTTGTCCGGGTACTGCTCGGTGACCGTGGGGCGGAAGAAGTTCCGCAGGGTCACGCCGAAGCCGGCCACCGGCGCGAAGGTCTTCGCGATGGGCCCGTACTCGGGGAAGTTCGACTCGAAGCGCTGCGGCTCGCCGTCGCGCTCGCGATTCACCTTCCAGACGTCGTCGTGCTCGCTCATGCGGGCTCTCCTTCAGGATCGGCGGCGCCGGTGCGCGCCTCGACGGTCCTGCCGGACCGGGGCGACGCGGGCAGGGACTGGTGGGGCAGCGGGGGCACGGGGTAGCCGCCCGCGAAGGCGTCCAGCTCCTCGGGCTCGGGTTCGACCTCCGGCTCGGGCTCGCCCTTGACGAAGCTGATCACCGCGATGGTGAGCAGGATCGCCACGAGCCCGGCGACGGCGTCGAACACGTTGAGGTCGCGGCCCCAGCTCTCGAAGGCCTGGCGGCCGACGGCGAAGAACACGAGCCAGCCGAGGCCCACGGGGATGAGGATCTTCCATCCGAACTTCATGAACTGGTCGTAGCGGAAGCGCAGCAGCGAGCCGCGGATCCACACGAACACGAACATCAGCAGCCAGATCTTGATGATGAGCCAGATCGGCGGGAAGATCCCCGAGTTGAGGAACTCGGCGCCCGGCCACGAGGTGGGCCACGGCGCCCGCCAGCCGCCCATGAACAGCGTCGCCGCGACCGCGGACACGTTGATCATGTTCATGTACTCCGCGAGGAAGAACCACGCGAACTTCATGGACGAGTACTCGGTCATGAAGCCGGCGACCAGCTCGCCCTCGGCCTCAGGAAGGTCGAAGGGCAGACGGTTGGTCTCGCCGACCATGGAGATGACATACAGCACGAAGGCGGGGAACAGCGGCCAGATCCACCAGCGGTCGGTCTGCGACTCCACGATCCCGCTGGTCGACATGGTGCCGGCGAGCAGGAAGACGGTGACGAGCGCGAGGCCCATCGCGAGCTCGTACGAGATCACCTGGGCCGTCGAGCGGATCGCACCCATGAGCGGGTAGGTCGAGCCCGAGGCCCAGCCACCGAGCACGATGCCGTACACGCCGAGCGCGGCGCACGCGAGGATGAAGAGGACCGCGACGGGGAAGTCCGTCAGCTGCAGCGGCGTGTGGATGTCGGTGCCGGGGATGTGCGTCACCGGGCCGAACGGGATCACGGAGAAGATCAGGAACGCGCAGAACACCGAGATCGCCGGCGCCACGATGTACAGCACCTTGTCCGCCGCGCGGACGGTGATGTCCTCCTTGAACAGGAGCTTCATGGCGTCCATCACGGACTGGAACAGGCCGAACGGACCGTGGCGGTTGGGGCCGGGACGCTGCTGGAGGCGACCGATCACGCGGCGCTCGAACCACACGGCGAAGAGCACCGAGGTGAGCAGGAAGACCAGGATGATGACGGCCTTGATGATCGAGATCCAGATGGAGTCGTTCGCCAGCGCCTCCGTCACGGTGAGGTCGGCGGGATCCACCGCCTCCGCGGCGAGCATGCTCAGGCCGTGCATCAGATGCCTCCCTTGACGGTGACGAGGGCACCGGGCTCGACGCCCAGCTCCTGCGCGACCCACGAGCCCGGGGACTTGGCGGGAAGCCAGACCACACCGTCGACCATGTCGGTGACGACGACGGGCAGCTCGATCTCACCGCGGCGGTCGACCGACACGGTCACGACGCCGTCCTTGACGCCGATGCGCTCGGCAGTGGCGCTCGACACGCGGGCGACCGCTGTGCGGCCGGTGCCGGCGAGGTAGGGCTCGCCGTCCTGCAAGGCGCCCTCGTCCACGAGCAGGTGCCACGAGGCGAGCACGAGCTGGTCGCCGGACGCGCTGGCGGCCTTGGCAGGCTTCGCGGTGGGCGCCTTGACACGCTCGCCCTTGCCGGCGGCGCCGAGCTCGGCGAGCTGCTCGTTGACGTCCGCGACCGTCCCGACCTTGAGGTCGAGGCCGAGCTCGCGGCCCAGGAAGTCCAGAGCGCGGTGGTCCGAGATGGCGTCGGTGCGGATCGCCGTGGCGAAGCCGCGCAGGCGACCCTCCCAGTTGACGAAGGTGCCGGGCTTCTCCGACGGCGGCGCGACGGGGAGCACCACGTCGGCGTGGTCGGAGACCTCGGTGCGACGGACCTCGAGGGAGACCACGAAGTCGACCCGCTCGAGCGCGGCGCGCAGGTCCGACGTCAGGTCGGACGGCGTCACGCCTCCCACGACGAGGCCGGACAGGTCGCCGGCAGCCGCCGCGGCGATGATGCCGGCGGCGTCGCGTCCCGCGGTCCCCGGCAGGGCGTCCACGCCCCACGCCTGGGCGACCGTCGCGCGAGCGGCGTCGACAGCCGCGTCACGACCGCCGGGCAGCAGGCCGGGCAGAGCGCCGGCCTCCACGGCGCCGCGCTCTCCGGCGCGACGCGGGATCCAGGCGAGGCGGGCGCCCGTGCGCTTGGCGAGGCGCAGGGCCTCGGCGAGGGCGCCCGGAACCGAGGCGAGACGCTCGCCCAGGACGATGACCGCGCCCTGCTCAGCCAGCGCATCGGCGCTGTCCGAGCCGGACTTGATCGCGGCGAGGGCGGCGCCCTCGCCGCCGGGGGCGGTCTCGATGAGGCTCGCGGACAGCTTCTCGGCGCCGCGGGACAGGAACGGTGCGACGGTGAGGACGCGCTGACGGCCGACGGACTTGCGCAGGCGCAGGAAGACCACGCCGCCCTCATCCTCGGGCTCGAAGCCGACGAGCAGGACGGTCGGCGCCTTCTCGAGGTCCGCGAACGTCACGCCCAGACCGGTGCCGGCGACGGACGAGCCGAGGAACGCCTGCTCCTCGTCGGACGCGGCGCGGGTGCGCACGTCCACGTCGTTGGTGCCGAGCGCCACGCGGGCGAACTTCTGGTACGCGTAGGCGTCCTCGAGGGTGACGCGGCCGCCGGGCAGGACTCCCACGCCCTTCGCCTTCTTGTCGGCGGGCGTGCCGGTGCGACCCGCGGCTGCGCGCAGGCCCTCGGCCGCACGCGCGATGGCGTCGGGCCACGAGGCCTCGTGCAGCTCGCCATCCTCGCCACGCACGAGCGGACGCTCGAGGCGGTCCGACAGGTTCTGCCACGCGAACGCGAAGCGGTCCTTGTCGGTGATCCACTCCTCGTTGACGACGGGGTCGTTGTCCGAGAGGCGGCGCAGGATCTTGCCGCGGCGGTGGTCGGTGCGCAGCGCGGCACCCGACGAGTCGTGCTCGGAGATGCCCGCGCTGGACACCAGGTCGAACGGGCGCGAGCGGAAGCGGTAGGCCGCGCTGGTGAGCGCGCCCACGGGGCAGATCTGGACGGTGTTGCCCGAGTAGTAGGACGAGAACGCCTTGCCCGACTCGTCCTCGGCCGCGACGCCGATGGGCTCGTACCCGTCGAACTCGAGCACCTCCTCGTTGAAGGTGCCGATCTGCTGCATCGCTCCGCGGTTCTGCAGGTCGATGAACGCGTCTCCGGCGATCTCCTTCGAGAATCGCGTGCAGCGCTGGCACAGGATGCAGCGCTCGCGGTCCAGGAGGATCTCGGAGCTGAGGGGCAGCGGCTTCTCGAACACGCGCTTCACGTCGATGAATCGCGACTCGGGCCGGCCGTGGCTCAGCGCCTGGTTCTGCAGCGGGCACTCGCCGCCTTTGTCGCACACCGGGCAGTCGAGCGGGTGGTTGATGAGCAGCAGCTCCATCACGCCCTCCTGCGCCTTCTTGGCGTCGTCGGACGTGTCCTGGGTGTTGACGATCATGCCGTCCATCGCCGTCATCGTGCACGACGCCTGCGGCTTGGGGAACGGACGCACGTTGCCCTCGCGGTCCGGCGCGGCGACATCCACGAGGCACTGGCGGCACGCGCCGGCCGGCTTCAGCAACGGGTGGTCGCAGAAGCGCGGGATGTTGATGCCCACCTGCTCGGCGGCGCGGATGATGAGGGTGCCCTTGGGGACCGTCACCTCCTTGCCGTCGATGGTGAGGGTGACGGTCTCGACGGCCTCGGCGGTGGCCTTGTCCGCGGTCGAGGTCATGCGTGCGCCTCCTCGGTCGCCTGGGAAGTCTCGTATTCGAACAGCGCCGATGCGGCGTGGTCGAACGGGCATCGCCTCTCGCTCACGTGCTGCTCGTACTCCTCGCGGAAGAGCTTCACGGAGCTGGTGATACAGCTGGTCGCGCCGTCGCCGAGCGCGCAGAAGGCGCGCCCGAGGATCGACTCGCAGGTGTCCAGCAGCTGCTGGATGTCCGCGTCGGTGCCGTGCCCGTCCTCGAGGCGCTCGAGGATCTGCGACAGCCAGAACGTGCCCTCGCGGCACGGCGTGCACTTGCCGCAGGACTCATGCTTGTAGAATTCGGTCCAGCGGGTGACCGCGCGGACCACGCAGGTGGTCTCGTCGAAGATCTGCAGCGCGCGGGTGCCGAGCATGGAGCCTGCCGCACCGACCGACTCGTAGTCGAGCGGGGTGTCGAGGTGCTCCGCGGTGAACAGCGGCGTGGACGAGCCACCCGGCGTCCAGAACTTCAGCTCCTTGCCGCCGCGCATGCCACCGGCCATGTCGATGAGCTCGCGCAGGGTGATGCCCAGGGGAGCCTCGTACTGGCCGGGGCGCTCGACGTGGCCGGACAGCGAGAACAGTCCCATGCCCTTCGAGCGCTCGGTGCCCAGGGAGGTGAACCACTCGACGCCGCGGTCGATGATGGCCGGCACGGACGAGATCGACTCGACGTTGTTGACGACCGTCGGGCGCGCGTACAGGCCCTCGACGGCCGGGAACGGCGGCTTCAGGCGGGGCTGGCCGCGCCGTCCCTCGAGGGAGTCCAGCAGCGCCGTCTCCTCGCCACAGATGTAGGCGCCGGCGCCGGCGTGCACCGTGACGTCGAGGTCGTAGCCGGAGCCGTGGATGTTCTTGCCGAGGTGCCCGGCGGCGTACGCCTCGCGGACGGCCTGCAGCAGGCGGCGGTACACGTGGACCACCTCGCCGCGCAGGTAGATGAAGGCGTGGTTGCAGCCGATGGCGAAGGACGTGATCGCGACGCCCTCGACGAGGATGTGCGGCGCCGACAGCATGGTCGGGATGTCCTTGCAGGTGCCGGGCTCGGACTCATCGGCGTTCACCACGAGGTAGCGCGGCTTGCCGTCGTCGGGCGGCAGGAAGCCCCACTTCATGCCCGTGGGGAAGCCCGCGCCTCCGCGGCCGCGGAGGCCGGAGTCCTTGACGGCCTGGATGATGTCGGCGGGCGGCATGCCCAGCGCCTTCTTGAGGGCGCCGTAGCCGCCGGCGTTCTCGTACGTGCCGAGCTTCCAGGACTGCTCGGCGTCCCAGGTCGCGCTCAGGACGGGCGTCAGATCGGTCACTTCGCGTCCTCCCAGCCCTGCTCGCGGGCGACCTTGAGCCCCACCACCGTGGGTTCGCCCAGGCCCTGGTCCTCGTCGGCGCGGCCGTCCTCGAAGCCCGCGAGCACGCGCGAGACCTCCTTGAACGGCGCGACCTTGGCGGGCCCGCGCGTGGGCACCACGTCGCGGCCCTCGAGGATGTCGTCCACCACGCGCAGCGCGCGGTCGGGCGTCATGTTGTCGAAGAACTCCCAGTTCACCATCATCACCGGCGCGTAGTCGCACGCGGCGTTGCACTCGAGGCGCTCGAGAGTGATCTTGCCGTCGGCGGTCGTCTCGTCGTGGCCGATGCCGCAGCGCTCGGAGACCTGTCGCCAGATCTCGTCGCCGCCCATGATCGCGCACAGCGTGTTGGTGCAGACTCCCACCTGGTACTCGCCGTTGGGGCGGCGCTTGTACTGGGTGTAGAACGTCGCGACGGCGCTCACCTCGGCGCTGGTCAGGTCGACCTGGTTCGCGCAGAACGCGATGCCGTCGGGGCTGACGTAGCCGTCCACCGACTGCACGAGGTGCAGCAGCGGCAGCAGGGCGGAGCGCTTGACGGGATAGCGGCCGAGGATCTCGGCCGCGTCCTGCTCGAGCTGTGCGAGCGCGTCTGCGTCGTAGGTCATCGGTCGACGCCTCCCAGGACCATGTCGATCGAGGCGATGGCGACCACGACGTCGGCGACCTGGCCGCCCTCGCACATGATGCCCAGCGCCTGCAGGTTGTTGAAGCCGGGGTCGCGGAAGTGCGCGCGCCACGGCTTGGTGCCGCCGTCGGAGACCAGGTGCACGCCGAGCAGGCCCTTGGGGCCCTCGATGGCCTGGTACACCTGGCCGGCCGGCACGTCGAAGCCCTCGGTCACCAGCTTGAAGTGGTGGATGAGGGCCTCCATGGACTCGCCCATGATGTGGCGGATGTGGTCGAGCGAGTTGCCCTGGCCGTCGGGGCCGAGGGCCAGCTGCGCCGGCCACGCGATCTTCTTGTCGGCGACCATCACCGGACCGTCGCCCAGCTGCTCGAGGCGGTCGGCGCACTGCTCGACGATCTTGAGCGACTCGTAGCACTCCTCCATGCGCAGCACCATGCGCGACCAGGCGTCCTGCTCGGTGCTGGTGGGGACCTGGAAGTCGTAGGTCTCGTACCCGCAGTACGGGTCGGACTTGCGCAGGTCGTAGGGAAGGCCCGTCGCGCGCAGGATCGGGCCCGTGATGCCGAGCGCCATGCACGCGGACAGGTTGAGCTCGGCCACGCCCTTGAGTCGGCCCTGGAGGATGGGGTTCTTCAGCTGGAGCGCGATGAGCTCGTCGAGGCGCTGACGCACCAGCGGGATCATCTCGCGGATCATCGCGATGCCGTTGTCCGGCAGTCCCTGGGCGACGCCGCCGGGACGGATGTAGGCGTTGTTGGTGCGCAGGCCGGTGATCGCCTCGATGACGCGGAACGTGTCCTCGCGGCCGATGAAGGCCGTCGTCATGATGGTGGTCGCGCCCAGCTCGTTGCCGCCGGTGCCGACCGCGACGAGGTGCGATCCGATGCGGGTCAGCTCCGCCATGAGGACGCGCAGGATCGACGCGCGCTCGGGGATGTCGTCGGTGATGCCCAGCAGCTTCTCGATGCCGAGGCAGTAGACGAGCTCCTGGCTCATGGAGGCGACGTAGTCCATGCGGGTGCAGAACGTGACGCCCTGCGTCCACGTCCGGAACTCCATGTTCTTCTCGATGCCCGTGTGGAGGTAGCCGATGCCGGCACGGGTCTCCGTGACCGTCTCGCCCTCGATCTCGAGCATCACGCGCAGCACGCCGTGCGTCGACGGGTGCTGGGGGCCCATGTTGACGACGATGCGCTGCTGGCCGAGGCGCTTGGCCTCGTCCAGGACCTCGGACCAGTCGCCGCCGTAGACGGTGTACTCGGGGGCGTCAGGGTCCTCGACGAAGGCCCCGGTCGCGTGCGCGGTCTGGGTGCTCATCGGTACTGCCTCCGCTCGTCGGGCGAGGGGATCTCTGCGCCCTTGTACTCGACGGGGATGCCGCCGAGCGGGTAGTCCTTGCGCTGCGGGTGGCCGACCCAGTCGTCCGGCATCTCGATGCGGGCGAGCGACGGGTGGCCCTCGAACACGATGCCGAAGAAGTCCCAGGTCTCGCGCTCGTGCCAGTTGTTCATCGGGTACACCGACGTGACCGACGGCATGCGGGCGTCGCCGTCCGCGACGGCGACCTCGAGACGCAGGCGGCGGTTGTGGGTGATGGACTGCAGCGGGAACACCGCGTGCAGCTCGCGACCCGTGTCGGCCGGGTAGTGCACGCCGGACACGCCCAGGCACATCTCGAAGCGCAGGTCCTGGTCGTCGCGCAGGTGGCGGCATACGTCGAGCAGGTGCTCGCGGGCGATGTACAGCGTCAGCTCGCCGCGGTCGACCACGACGTACTCGATGGCCTCGTCCGCGGCGTCGCCGAGCAGCTCCGTGAGGATGTCCACCACGCCGTCGAACCACTCGCCGTACGGGCGCTCGGCCGCGCCCGGCATCTGGACGCGGTCGACGAAGCGGTCGAAGCCGGACGTGTCGCCCTTGGCGCCGAAGAGCCCCTCGCGCACGTTGATGAGCGTGAGCGGCTGGCGGCCTTCGGGAGCGCTCGCCTGCATGTCGGTTCCGTCGCTCACCGCAGCAGCCCCTTCATGTCCGACGTGGGCGTCGCCTCGAGGGCGGCGCGCTCCGCTGCCGCGGCAATCTCGCGGCGGTTGGCGCCCATGGGGCGGTTACGCACCTGGTCCTGGAGCTCGATGAGCGCGTTGATGAGCATCTCGGGACGCGGCGGGCAGCCCGGGAGGTAGATGTCGACCGGCACGACGTGGTCGACGCCCTGGACGATCGCGTAGTTGTTGAACATGCCGCCGGAGGACGCGCACACGCCCATCGACAGCACCCACTTGGGCTCGGGCATCTGGTCGTACACCTGGCGCAGGATCGGCGCCATCTTGTTCGATACGCGGCCGGCCACGATCATCATGTCCGCCTGACGCGGCGAGCCACGGAAGACCTCGGAGCCCAGGCGCGAGATGTCGAACCGCGACGTGCCGGTTCCCATCATCTCGATCGCGCAGCACGCGAGGCCGAAGGTCGCCGGCCACAGGGAGCCCGCGCGGGCCCAGCCGACGAAGTCCTCGACGGCTCCCAGCATGAACGGAGGTGCGCTCTCTTCAATACCCATGTCAGATCAGTCCCACTCGAATCCGCCGCGGCGCCACTCGTACACGAAGGGGATCGTGATGAGGGCGAGGAAGGTCATGGTCGCGATGAGCCCGAACCAGCCGAGCGCGTCGTGCGCGACGGCCCACGGATACAGGAACACCACCTCGATGTCGAAGATGATGAAGGTCATCGCGACCAGGTAGTACTTGATGGGGATGCGTCCGCCGCCGATGGCGCCGGGGGTCGGCTGCAGGCCGGACTCGTACTTGTCGACCTTGGCCGAGTTGTAGCGCTTGGGTCCGCCCACGAGCGAGCTCACCACCAGGCCGGCGACGGCCATGGCCGCGGCGAGGCACACCATCACCACGATCGGCACGTACGGATTCACTGGTTCGCTCCCCTGTTGTTCATTCGGTCGTTCGTCGTCCGGCCGCGCCTCATGCTGCGGGCGCGATCCGGGTGAGGGTTGACATCAGTCTGTCGGCCCAGTCTCCACCCCGCGGCTCGTAGACGTCTGCCAAGAGTTTATGCGTGAACTGCATGATGACCGGCCGCGGGAGACCGTACCGGGTGCACGCCCGCATGACGGCCGGCTTGGAGATGAGCTGCGCGAACACGCGGCCCAGGCTGAAGTAGCCGCCCAGGTCGTCCTTCATGCGCGTCGCGTAGGCCGCGAGCGCGGCCTCCTTCGCCTCGTCCGTCGACGCCTCGCGCCAGGCGACGGCCTGCTCGGCGGCGCGGCGAGCGGCCTGCATCGCGTAGGCGATCCCCTCGCCGTTGAACGGGTTGACCATGCCGCCCGAGTCGCCGATGAGCATCATGCCGGGCACATAGTGCGGCTGACGATTGAAGGCCATAGGGATCGCGGCGCCCTGCACCTTGGCGACCGGAGCGTCCGCGTCGAAGCCCCAGCCTTCCGTGCCGTGGCGCACCCAGTTGTCGAACAGCGCGCGGTGGTCGAGCTTCGAGGGGCTCCCGTTGGGGCTCAGGGTGCCGAGGCCGACGTTGGCGGTGCCGTCGCCGAGGGGGAAGATCCAGCCGTAGCCCGGGAGCAGGTCCGAGCGCTCGGGCTCGCCGCTCCAGATGGTGAGGTGGCCCTCCATCCACTCCTCGTCGTGACGAGCGGTCTCGAAGTACGTGCGCACCGCGACGCCCATGGGGCGGTTGTCCATGCGTTCGAGACCCAGGCCCAGCGCGATGCGGGCGCTCACGCCGTCGGCGGCGATGACGAGCGGCGCGGAGTAGGTGACCTCGTCACCCGTCTTGCGGCCCTTCTCGTCCGTCTCGCGGGCGGTGACTCCGGTGATGCGACCGGTGCGCTCGTCCCGCACGGCGCCGGTGACGAACCAGCCCTCGCGGACATCGGCACCCGCGGCACGGGCGTGCTCGGCGAGCTTGTGGTCGAAGCTCGCGCGCGGAAGTGACAGGCCGTAGCTGGGGAACGAGTCCTGCTCGTGCCACGGGAACTCGAGGCGGTGTCCGCCTCCCACCATGCGCAGCCCCCAGTTGGGGATCCAGCCGTCTTCTCGAGGCGTGGGCAGGCCGATGAGCTCGAGCTCGCGCACGGCGCGCGGGGTGAGCCCGTCGCCGCAGACCTTCTCGCGCGGGAAGCGAGACTTCTCGAGTGCGATGACGTCGAAGCCCTCGCTCGCGAGGTAGCGAGCGGCCGCCGAGCCGCCGGGGCCGGCGCCCACGACAATGACATCGGCGGTGCTTTTCACGCCACAAGCCTAGTCGTTGTGAGCGGGTGGTCACGAACGAGAAAATCGCCCCTCCCCGCACAAAAAAGGCAACTTCAGTGTTGCGTAAATAGTCTCCGCCGCTCCCGACGGCGCCTCGGGGCGCATTCCCCGGGCGCTTCGCCGCCGCGGCGGGACGCGGAGGAGCGCGATCCGACGGCCCACGCCTAGGCTCGGCGCATGAGCATCGGAGCCACCTGGGCGGGTACCCACACCTTTGGCGCGGAGGGCCTCGTCGAGGCCGCCACCATCGACGAGGTTCGCGAGGCGGTCGCGTCCACCGCGGGCCCGATCAGGGCCCTCGGCACGCGCCACAGCTTCAACGATCTCGCCGACACCACGGGCACCCTCGTCACCGTCACGGGCATCGACCCTGACCCGGTGCTCGACGAGGCCGCCCGCACGGTGACGGTCGGAGCCGGCACGCGCTACGGCATCCTCGCCGGGTGGCTCGAGGGCCGCGGCTGGGCACTGCACAACATGGGCTCGCTTCCCCACATCTCCGTCGGCGGCGCGGTCGCGACGGGCACCCACGGCTCGGGAGTCACGAACGGCTGCCTGTCGGACGCCGTCGCGGCGCTCGCCTACGTCGACGCCTCCGGAGGGCTGCGCACCGCGCGGCGCGGCGATCCGGGCTTCGAGGGCCTCGTGGTGGGGCTCGGCGCGTATGGCATCGTCGTCCGCCTGACCCTCGACATCCAGCCGAGCTACCGCGTCCGGCAGGACGTCTACCGCGACCTGCCGTGGGGCGTCCTCCTCGACGACCTGCCCGCAGTGATGGGCGCGGGCTACTCGGTGAGCGCCTTCACGATGTGGGCGGAGGACACCGTCCAGCAGGTCTGGCGCAAGACGCGCATCGGGGTCGGGGACGCGCCCGAGGCCAGCTGGCTCGGCGCCCGGTTCGAACGCGCCGAGGAGGCCGGGCTGGTGGGCGTCGATCCGTCCAACCTCACCGTCAAGGGCGGGCTCGAGGGCCCGTGGCTCGAGCGGCTCCCCCACTTCCGCCTCGACTCGACCCCCTCGAATGGCGACGAGATCCAGACCGAGTACTTCGTCGCGCTCGCCGATGGCGCCGACGCGCTCCGTTCCGTCCGGGCGCTCGCCGATGACATCGCGCCTCACCTGCTCATCACCGAGCTGCGCACTGTCGCCGCCGACGAGCTGTGGCTGTCGGGCGCCTACGAGCGCGACACCCTCGCGATCCACTTCACCTGGCGCAACCAGCCCGAGGCCGTCGCCGGGCTCACGCCCCGCATCGAGGCGGCCCTCGAGCCCTTCGGCGCCCGCCCGCACTGGGGCAAGGTCCACACCATGACGGCCGATGCGGTCGCCGCCGTCACGCCCCGGCTCGCCGACGCTCGGGCACAGTTCGAGGCGCTCGACCCCGCCGGCAGGTTCGCCAACGCGCACCTGCGCCGGCTCGGGGTGCGGTGAGCGAGAACTTCTACCCCCTCGACGAGGCTCGCTGCGCTTCGCCGGGGAGTCGGCCCACGCCAGACTGCGAGGCGACTCTCAGGAAGGCTCGGACTCACTCTCGAGGGAGCTCGCTGCGACCGAGTCCGTGGGCGCCATGCTGTCGAGCAGCACGAACTGATCGTGCTCAGGGCTCCCGGGCTCTGCGTAGTACGAGAGCATGCCGAGTCCGTCGGGGCCCTCGAGCCTCATCGCCTGGTATCCGACGCGCATGTCACCGACCACCGGGTGGTGCAACCGCTTGTGGCCCGTCGTCGGAGGAGCGACGTCGTAGCGCTCCCACATGCCCGCGAACTCAGGGCTCTTGACGAGCAGCTCCCCCACGAGCTCGCGCAGATCCGCCGCGTCAGGCTCAGTCGCGGCAAGCGTCCGAAGCCCAGACACGACGCCGGTGAGCTGCCCGGTCCAATCTCCGTAGAGCGCCTTCGCGCCCGGATGAAGGAAGGCGAACCTCGCCTCGTTTCGCTTCGCTGCGGGCCAGTCCTCGATACCTGGCAGCATTCCCAGTCCTCCGGGGTTCCATGCGAGCACGTCCCCGATCCGGTTGGTGACATAGGCGGGAAACGGCCGCAACCTCTCCAGCAACAACGTCACGCCTAGGCCGACGGGGCGCCGTGAGCTCACCCGACTGACGAGGTCCCGTCGCTCCGACTGGACAGCCAGACGCTGAAGGTGATGCCGCTCATCCTCGTTGAGGTCGAGCGCGCGGGCCAACGACTCGACGACCGCGACGCTGGGATGGCGTTCGGTGCCGCGCTCGAGTCGGATGTAGTAGTCGATGCTGATCCCCGCGAGAGCCGCCAGCTCTTCGCGCCTCAGGCCCGGAGTACGGCGGACACCGGCCCCACGGACGAGGCCGACGTCCTCCGGGGTGAGGCGATCGCGGCGACTGCGCAGGAAGACGCCCAACTCGGTGCCAGGGCTCGAAGGGGTCGAGGAGTTCATGACCTCCATCATGACCCTCGGACGATCCGCTTGCCAGGCAGTCGCGCTCCCTGGCTCAGCCCGGTCTGTCACAGCGCGGGCGGACGCGCGAGAGTGAGACCAACGTTCGCCTCCGGGCCGCAGTGCCGGTCGCGAGTCCATCCCGACGCCCGGCGTCGCCTCCCCAAGGAAGTCCCCCATGTCCTCACGTGTGTCATCGTCCGCCCCGGCTCGCCGGTGGGCCACTCTCGCTGTGGTCTCCATCGCCCAGCTCATGATCGTCCTCGACGGCTCTGTCGTGAACATCGCACTGCCTGACGCCCAGCAGGCGCTCGGCCTGTCCGACGTTGCACGCCAGTGGGTCGTCACTGCGTACGGGTTGGCCTTCGGCGGCCTGCTGCTGGTCGCGGGCCGCGTCGCCGATCGCTTCGGCCGTCGCACCATGCTCATGATCGGACTCATCGGCTTCGCGATCGCCTCGGCGATCGGTGGAGCCGCCGTGAATGGTGAGATGCTCATTGCCGCACGCGCCCTCCAGGGAGTCTTCGCGGCGCTGCTCGCACCGTCGATCCTGTCACTCCTGACGCTGACCTTCCCGAGCGGGCGCGACCGCGCGACCGCGTTCGGCGTCTTCAGCGCGGTGGCCGCAGGCGGAGGCGCCGTGGGCCTGCTGCTGGGAGGCATGCTCACGGAGTGGACCACCTGGCGGTGGACGCTGCTCGTGAACGTCGTGATCGCGATCCCGCTCATCATCGTCGCACCTGCGGTCGTGCCGCGGACCGGCCGCGGGGACGGCGTGGCGCGCATCGACCTCCTCGGCGCCGTGCTCGCGACCGGCGGACTGGTGTCGCTGGTGTACGGCTTCACTCGCGCCGAGATCCAGGGTTGGGGCGCTCCACTCACGCTCACAATGTTCGCCGTCGCGGCCGTCCTGCTGGTGGCCTTCGTCGTCGTCGAGTCGCGGATCCGGAACCCGCTGCTTCCCCTGCGCGTCGTCACGGACCGCAACCGAGGCGGCGCCTACCTCGCGACGGCGTTCGCGATCATGGCCATGTTCGGTCAGTTCCTCATCATGACCTACTACTTCCAAGAGACGCTCGGCTACAGCCCGATGCAGGCGGGCCTCGCATTCATCCCACTCACCGTGTGCCTCGCGATCGGCTCGACCCAGGTGGGCGCGCGCCTCGCGACGCGCGTCGCGCCGCGCGTGGTGATGGCCTCCGGCTACCTCGTCGCCGCCGCCGGGTTCGGCAGCTTCGCCCTGCTCGGCACGGACAGCCCGTACTGGGCCATCCTGCCGGGGCTGATGCTGCTCGGCCTCGGCACGGGCACCGCGGGTGTCGCTGCCACGGCGCTCGGGACGTTCGGCGTCGAGCCCAGCGACGCCGGCATCGCCTCGGCGATGGTGAACACCTCTCAACAGATCGGCGGCGCGATCGGAACGGCGATGCTCGCCACCATCGCCGCGAGCGTCACCGCTGCGGTGGATGGCGGCGGCGAGGTCGCCACCATGACGGGCTACACCGTCGCGTTCTGCGTCGCCGGGGTGCTCATGCTCGGCGCGGTCGCGGCTGCGCTGCTGCTCGTCAACGCCCGGCCCGACGTCGCCGGCACCCAGGACGACCAGCACGAGTCGGAACTTGCACCGGTCGCGCACTGACCGCCAGAACTGCACAATCGACAACGACCTCGACACCAGGAGACAACCATGAAGACGAACGAGGTGGCCGTGCTCATCGGCACCGGAAGCATCGGGCTCGCGGCCGCACGCCGCGCGGCGGTGGGCCGACAGCTGCTGCTCGCCGACTACAACGAGGCGCAGCTCGCGGCGACAGCCGAGCTGCTGCAGGGCGAGGGCTACGACGTCCACACGCACGTGACGGACGTATCCGACCCCGACGCCGTCGCGGCGCTGGCTGACGCCGCAGCCGCTCTGGGCCCGGTCACGCGCCTGGTGCACGCCGCGGGCGTCTCGCCCGTCCAGGCGAGCACCGAGCGCGTCATCGAGGTCGACCTGCTCGGCACGGCCTACGTGCTCGAGGAGTTCGGGCGCGTGGTGTCGGCAGGCGGCTCGGGCATCGTCATCGCGAGCATGGCCGGCCACATGGGCCCGGGGTTCCCCAGCGAGCTCGAGCACGCCCTGGCCTACACGCCGACCGCGGAGCTCGCGGCGCTGCCGCAGCTCGAGGCAGGGGCGGTGGGCGACTCCGGCGCGGCGTACACGCTCGCGAAGCGCGCCAACGCGCTGCGCGTGCTGGCTGCGGCAGTCCCGTGGGGCGCGCGCGGCGCGCGCGTCAACTGCCTGAGCCCGGGCATCATCTCCACGCCCCTCGCTCGCGACGAGATGAACGGCCCCATGGCCGAGGGATACCAGGCGATGATCGCGACGTCGGCCGCAGGCCGGATGGGCACTCCCTCCGAGGTCGGCGACCTCGCGGCCTTCCTGTTCGACCAGACCGGCGGCTTCATCACCGGTGCCGACATCCTGATGGACGGCGGCGTGATCGCTGCGATGAAGGCCGGCCAGCTGGGCTGATGTTGAAGCCACCCCATCCGGCCCGAGCCAGGCACTGACGCTGCCTGTCTCACGCCGGCGGGGCGTGCCTACAGTCGACAGATGGCAGCGACATCAGCGACTGGAACGACCGCACCGCGCCGCGCGAGCATCGCATTCGCCACGGGTGCGATGCTCGCGGGGCTAACCGCCTGCTCGGGCGAGCCCGAGCCGCCGGACACGGGCCTGGGCGCGACAGCATCGGCACCGACCTCCGCCGCGCCAGCCAGCCCGGAGGCGGCGACGCCCTCCCCGAGCGACGAGCCCGCGCCGCCCGCCGGGCCCGGAGAGCTGGCACCGGTCACGCTCACGACCGCCGATGGCACCGATGCCGGTTCCGCCGAGGGACGCGACGTGAGCATCCCGCAAGGATGGAGCGCGGAGGTCTGGGCCGACGTGCCAAGGGCGCGACTCGCCGCATGGGCGCCGGATGACAGGCTCGTGGTGTCCTCGGGCCGCGCGGGCGTCGTCACGCTGCTCACACCCACGTCGCCGGGCGCCGCGCCCGATCAGGTGACTCTGCTCGACGGGCTGAGCAACCCCCAGGGCGTGGAGTTCACCGAGTACGAGGGCGCCGATGTGCTCGTCGTCGGCGAGAGCGACCGCATCGTCATGTGGGACTATGCCGACGGCTCCGTGTCGAACGAACGGGTGCTCATCGACGGCCTGCCCACCGACGGCCATGGATCGAAGGGCATCACCGTCCACGACGACGTCGTCTACTACAGCCTCGGCTCGGCCGAGAACCGCGATCCCGCCGATCGGGACGCCGACCCCGAGCGGGGCACGGTCTGGAGCGTCGGACTCGATGGCTCCGGCCCTGAGCTCGTCGCCTCCGGTGTGCGCAACGGCTTCGCCCTCGACATCGCGCCGGACGACACCCTGTTCGTCGCGGTGAATCACGCGGACAACCAGCCGTACCCGTTCCAGGACGACACCGGCCAGTACGGCGACGTGGTTCGCGACTACGTCAACGAGAACCCCATCGAGCAACTCACCCGCGTGATGCCTGGGATCGACCTCGGCTGGCCCCTGTGCGTGCCCGACACTCGCGACAGCGCCGACGGCACCGACCTGCCGTTCGTGCCAGACCCCGAGAACAACCCGGACGAGCAGGAGCTCGACTGCTCGAGCATCCCGAACACCATGGTGGGCCTGCCGTCCCACTCCGCTCCGCTCGGACTCGCGTTCACCGCGGGCACGGCCCTCGAGTCGAGCCTGGGCAGCGGCGCGCTCGTCACGGCGCACGGGTCGTGGAACCGCGAGCCTCCGCGACCGCCGTACGTCGCGTTCAGCGCGTGGAACTCCGAGGCCCAGGCCCTCGAGGCGCCCGTGGAGATGGTCACTGGGTTCCAGAGCGACGACGGCTCGCGGTGGGGTCGGGCAGTCACCGCGGTGCCCGGCGGGGACGGATCGCTGTACGTGACGGACGACGAGGCAGGGCTGGTCTACCGGCTCACGCCCGGCTCCTGAGCCGCGCCTCGGTCAGGACAGGTCGGCGCGCGAGCTCACGATCCGCCACGAATCCGCAGTACGCACGAGCGACATCTCGACGCGGAGCGGCCACGTCCCGCGCGACCCCCAGATCGTGGCGGTGACCAGGCTGCGCGCGCGCAGGACCGCGGCGTCGCCGTCGAGCTCGACCACCACGGACCGGTCCTCCACCCGGTGGTACTGCATCTGGCCGCCCGCGATCTGGTTGAGCCAGTCCGCCTTGTCCTGACGGGCGCCGCCGATGTGGGTGGCCACGAAGCCGTCGGCGAGCAGCGACTCGAGCACGTCCACGCGGCGCGCGATCAGCGCCTCGCATTGGCGCTCGTACACGGCGCGCACCGCCGCCTCGTCGCCCTGCGCCTGCTGGGACATGTCCGCTCGCCTCACCTCTCGAGCGCGACCGTCGCGACGCGGTCGTCCCCGTCTCGCGGCTCGCCGAAGTACGAGCCCGTGTTGCCGGTCACCATCCACAGTCGCCCGTCGGGACCCTCGGCCACCGCGCGAAGGCGGCCGACGGCGCCCTGGTAGTGGTCCTCGTGCTCCGCCGGACGCGCGACCGGGACCGTGCGCAGCACCTCGCCACGAAGATTCGCGATCATGATGGTGCCTCCGACGATGGCGATGCCGCTGGGGCTCGCCTCCGCGGGCGTCCACTGCTGCACCGGGTCCGTGTACTCGCCCCCGGAGTCCCCCTCGGCGACCGGCCACCCGTAGTTCGCGCCCGGCTCGATGATGTTGAGCTCGTCCCAGGTGTCCTGCCCGAACTCGCTCGCGAACATGGTCCCGTCTGCCGCCCAGGCGAGTCCCTGGACGTTGCGGTGGCCGTAGCTGTAGACGTACGAGTCGGGGAAGGGGTTGTCCGCCGGCACCTCTCCGTCAGGCGTCATGCGCAGGATCTTCCCTGCGAGCGAGTCCACTTCCTGGGCCTGCTCGCGGTCGTCGTTGTCGCCCACGGCCGCGTACAGCATGCCGTCCGGACCGAAGGCGATGCGCCCACCGTTGTGCGTCCGGCCCGCGGGGATTCCGTCGATCAGCGTCTCCGGCTCGCCCAGCGACAGCGATCCCGGCCGTCCATCGAGCTCGAAGCGCTGCACGCGGTTGCCGTCCACGCCCGTCGAGAAGGCGTACAGGCGGCCCGCGTCGTCGAGCGCGAGTCCCAGCAGGCCGCCCTCGGACACGCTCGGGTCGAGACCGCCCACGGTGCCCACCTCGCGCACGGATCCTTCAGCCGTGATCTCGAGCACACGCCCGGAGTTGCGCTCGCTCACTAACGGCGCCTCGCCGAGGAAGACCACCGACCAGGGATTGGCGAGGCCCGTCACGACGTCGACGGGGTCGCCCGCGGGCGTCACCTCGGCGACATCGACTGACGGGGCAGGGCTGGGCAGGGCCGATGCGCTCGCGGACGGCGACGTCGTCGCTGGCGGCGCGGAGGTCGCGGCGCTCGCGACGGCGGATGGCGCAGGGTCGTCGCCGTCCCGGCCCGTGCAGCCCGTCGTCACGATGGCCGTGGCCACTGCCGCCGCTGCCCAGGAACTCCCGCGCCGAGATCTCACCATCCCTCGACGCTATGTGCCGAGCGCGAGGCTTCGCCAGGCCGCGCCACTACCCCCGTGGCCTGAAGGGGGCCACGGTGCTGCCTCCCTCGCCCCGCGGACCGGACGTACCGTCGAGAGGAGAGAGCCGCCGGCGCGAGCGCGCCGTCACGCCAGGCGAAGGGAGGCCCGATGGCGACTGGCCGCTTCGCCCGCCGCGCGCTTCTGCGCGCGGGACTGGGAGCGGGTGCCGCGGGCATCCTTGCTGCCTGTGCACCCACCACGCCGCCGTCACGGACCTCGCCGTCTGCTCGGGCGCTCACGCCCGGCTCGACGCCACCGCCACCCCAGACGCTGCCATCCCAGACGCAGCCATCCCGAACGACCAGCGCCGAGCCCGCGGACACGCCCTCCGACCAGCCGGAGCAGGATCACCGCCGAGTCCTGATGGCCTCGTTCTCGCGCGCGGGTGAGAACTACTGGAACGGAGGCAGGCGCGTGCTCGAGGTCGGCAACACCGACCTCGTCGCGGGGATGATCGCGGACCTGGTCGACGTCGACACGTATCGCATCGAAGCAGCCGAGCCGTACCCGTTCGGGTACGAGCCGACCGTCGAACGCAACTGGGCCGAGGTCCAGGCCGATGCACGACCGGCGATCGCGCGTTCCCTGCCTCCGGTCGGCGTCCACGACGTCGTGCTGTTGGGCAGCCCCGTGTGGGCCATGCAGGAGCCGATGATCATGCGCACGTTCATCGACGGCATGGACGCCTTCGCCGGCGTCACCGTGCTGCCGTTCGTGACCTATGCGGTGAGCGGCTTCGGCAGCGTGCTCGACGACTACGCGCGGCTGTGCCCGGACGCGACGCTGGGACAGGGGCTCGCGATTCGCGGCGAGGAGGCGGCCGATGCGCTGTCGAGCGTGCGGTCGTGGCTGTCCGCTGTCGGGATGCTGTGACCGCGGCACTGGGTTTGGCTGGCAGGACCACCTCGACGAAGGAGAGATCATGAAGACACGTCAGCTGGGAACGAGCGGACTGGAGGTCTCGGCGATCGGCCTAGGCTGCATGATGCTGCGGGACCCCGACACCGCGCCGGACGTCATCCGGGCCGCCGTCGACAGCGGGATCACCCTGTTCGACTCGGCCGAGGCGTACGGGCCGCTCACGAACGAGGAGCTGGTCGGGCGCGTGCTCGCCCCCGTGCGCGACCA
Source organism: Demequina sp. NBRC 110056 (assembly GCF_002090155.1). Classification (GTDB taxonomy): domain Bacteria; phylum Actinomycetota; class Actinomycetes; order Actinomycetales; family Demequinaceae; genus Demequina. Next base: position 315,097 of record NZ_BBRM01000004.1, read on the forward strand.
GGTCGTGATCGCGACCAAGTTCGGCTTCGCGATCGACCCCGACACCGGCGAGCGACACGGCGAGCTCGACAGCAGCCCTGACCACATCCGCGCCGCGGTGGAGGGCTCGCTGCGGCGCCTGGGCACCGACCACATCGACCTGCTGTATCAGCACCGGGTCGACCCCGACGTTCCCATCGAGGATGTCGCGGGAGTCGTCAAGGGCCTCATCGAGGAGGGCAAGGTCGGCCACTTCGGCCTGTCGGAGGCGGGCGTGGACACCATCCGCCGCGCGCACGCCGTGCAGCCGCTCACGGCGCTCCAGAGCGAGTACTCGCTGTGGTGGCGCGAGCCCGAGCAGGAGATCCTGCCGACCCTTCGCGAGCTCGGCATCGGGTTCGTGCCCTTCAGCCCGCTGGGCAAGGGCTTCCTCACGGGCTCCGTCTCCGGAGCGCTGAGCGAGGACGACTGGCGCAAGGCCTTCCCGCGCTTCACGCCGGAGATGATCGAGTCCAGCCAGGGTCTGGTCGATCTGCTGTCTCGCGTCGCCGAGCGCCGCGGCGCGACCCCCGGCCAGGTCGCGCTGGCGTGGATCCTCGCGGCCGAGCCGTGGGCGGTGCCGATCCCCGGCACGCGACGCGTGGAGCGGCTCGAGGAGAACGCTGGTGGGGCCGACGTCGATCTCACGGCCGACGACCTTGCCGAGATCGACGAGGTCGCGACGCCGCTGCAGATCACGGGCGACCGCTACCTCCCCGCGATGCAGAAGCACATCGACCGGTGACGGCCACCCGCAGGCTCGGCGCGCTCACCGTCGCGCCCATCGGGCTGGGCTGCATGGGGCTGAGCGCGAACTACGGGACGCCGCCACCACGCGCTGACGCCATCACGCTGATGCGCCGCGCCGTCGACCTGGGCGTCACGATGTTCGACACCGCGGAGATCTACGGGCCGCACACCAACGAGGAGCTCGTGGGCGAGGCCCTCGAGCCCGTGCGCAACCAGGTGGTCATCGCGACCAAGTTCTGGCGCGCCGGCTCGGAGCGCGACATCCGCTCCTCGGTGGAGGGCTCACTGCGACGGCTCCGCACCGACAGGATCGACCTGCTGTACGCGCATCGGCTCGGCGAGGGGCTCGCGGTGGAGGACGTGGCCGGGACGGTCGCCGACCTCGCTCGCGAGGGCAAGGTCGGTGCCTTCGGCCTGTCCGAGGTGGGCGCCGCGACCATCCGGCGGGCGCACGCGGTGATGCCACTCGCGGCGGTGCAGAACGAGTACTCGCTGTGGGCGCGGGAGTCTGAGGGCGCGGTCTTCGACACGGTGGACGAGCTCGGCATCGGCTTCGTGCCGTGGAGCCCGCTCGGCCAGGGCTTCCTCACCGGCACCGTGCGGCCCGGACAGCAGTTCGGGCGCGGCGATGTGCGCTCGTTCTTCCCGCGGTTCACCACAGACGCGCTTGCGGCGAACGCGCCGCTCGCCGACGCCGTCGTGGAGCTCGCGCAGCGCGTCGGCGTGACCCCGGGCCAGCTCGCCCTCGCCTGGGTGCTGGCACAGAGGCCGTGGATCGTCCCGATCCCCGGCACCCGGCGCATCGGCCGTCTGGAGGAGAACGTCGCCGCGGCGACGCTCGACGTGGATCCGGAGGTTCTCGGCGAGCTCACGAGCACCGCCGACCGGATCAGGGTGCGCGGCGCCCGCGGCACGGGCCGCGAGAGCTACTCCTGAGACGTCGAACGCCCCCGGCCGCGCACGGGCTGCCGGGGGAGTCGGGCGTCAAGGTCAGGCGCGCTGATCAGGCCTCGGGGATCTCGAAGCTCACGAAGCGCTCGTCCATCTCGGCCGATGCCATCCACGCGCTCGCGCCGGTGTCGAGGGCGTCGATCCGGTCGAGCTCGTCGTCCGTGAGCGAGAAGTCGAAGATGTCAAAGTTCTCCGCGATGCGGCCCGGGTTGACGGACTTGGGGATCGCCGAGCGTCCCTGCTGGACGTGCCAGCGGAGCATGACCTGCGCGGGCGTCTTGCCGTGCCCTGAGCCGATCTCGCCGATCACCGGGTCCTCCAGGGTGCTGCGCTGGGTGTCATCCGTCTCGCCGGACATGAAGCCGGGGTAGAAGGTGATGCCGCCGATGGGCGACCAGGCCTGGGTGAGGATGCCGAGCTCCGCGTGGCGCTGCTGCAGCGGCTTCTGCTGGGCGTACGGGTGCAGCTCGATCTGGTTGACGGCCGGCACGATCTCGGTCGCGTCGGCCAGGTTGTCGAAGTCCTCGAGCTGGAAGTTGGACACGCCGATCGCGCGCACCTTGCCGTCGGCGTAGAGCTGCTCGAGCGCGCGGTAGGCGCCGATGGTCCGGTCGAACATCGTGGCCAGCGGCTGGTGCAGGATCAGCAGGTCCAGGTAGTCGAGACCCAGCTTCGCGACCGCCTTGACGTAGGCGTGCAGGGTCTCCTCGTAGCCGAAGTCGCTGACCCAAACCTTGGTCTCGACGAACACGTCCTCGCGGCCGACGCCGGAGGCGCGCAGCCCCTCGCCGACGCCGGCCTCGTTGAAGTAGGACGCGGCCGTGTCGATGTGCCGGTAGCCGGTCTCGAGCGCGGTCGCGACGACCTTCGCGGTCTCGTGGGGCGGGGTCTGGAAGACGCCATAGCCGAGCGCGGGCAAGACGACGCCGTTGTTGAGCGTGAGATTCGGGATCGTGTTCTCGGTGGTCATGGTTCCACCGTACGAGTCCCGCCGCGGTCGAGGCAGGGAGCGATGCTCACCCCCTCGCGGGGAACATCCGTCGGCGGGCGGGTCTCCACACGTGATCCGCGATGCGCCTCCGGCGGCGGCGAAGCGCGAGCCAGGAGCGACGTAGTCTTGCCGGGTGAGCGTGCAAGCCGCGACCCCCGGGCCGCTGACCGTCCGGACCGTCGCGATCGATCCCCCCGAGGACCTGCTGGCGACGATGCCGGTGCCAGGGATCTCGTGGATCCGCCGCGGCGAGGGCATGGTCGCCTGGGGAGAGGTCGCACGCTTCGACTCCGCGGGCGCCGGACGGATCGACCAGGCCGACGCCTGGTGGCGCCGGGTCACCCGGCACGCCGTCGTCCGAGACGACGTCCACCGCGCCGGGACCGGGCTGATCGCGTTCGGCTCCTTCGCCTTCGCTGACGGCTCGGCGGCGGGCGGCTCCCTCGTGGTGCCCCGCTACGTCGTCGGCCTGCGCGGCGACGAGGCCTGGCTCACCGTCATCTCCGAGGACGGCCACGCGGCGATGCCCGCCTTCGGCGACGTGGCCGCCCACGACACCCAGGTTCCGCCCGTCCCCGCGGTGACGATCGACGCCGGCGACCGCGAGGCCTGGTCGAGCGCGGTCGCCCAGGCCGTCGAGCGCATCGGCGCCGGGGAGCTCGAGAAGGTCGTGCTCGCCCGTGCCGTCGAGGCGCGTGCCGAGGGCCCGGTGGACGTGCGCTCGCTGCTCACGACGCTCGCCGCCGACTACCCGAGCTGCTGGACCTTCCACGTCGACGGCCTCGTCGGCGCCACGCCCGAGCTGCTCGCGCGCGTCGATCACGGACTGGTGACGTCGCGCGTCCTCGCCGGCACCATCCGGCCGACGGGCGACGAGGTCGCGGACCTCGCGCACGCCGCCGCCCTCGCACGCTCCTCGAAGGACCGCGAGGAGCACGAGTACGCAGTCCGCTCGGTGACCCAGGTGCTCGAGTCCCACTGCGGATCCGTCAACGTCCCCGAGGAGCCGTCCGTCCTGCACCTGCCCAACGTCATGCATCTCGCGACCGACGTGACGGGCGTGCTGAGCCACAACGCCAGCGCGCTCGAGCTGCTGCGCGAGCTGCACCCGAGCGCCGCGGTGTGCGGGACGCCCACGCTCACGGCAGCGCGCGTCATCGACGAGCTCGAGGGCCTGGACCGTGGCCGCTACGCCGGCCCGGTCGGATGGATCAACGCGGCGGGCGACGGCGAGTGGTGCATCGGCCTGCGCTCCGCGGAGCTGTCCGCGGAGGACCCCACGCGCCTGCGTCTGTTCGCCGGCTGCGGCATCGTCGCGGCGAGCGAGCCAGACGCCGAGTGGGCGGAGTCGGAGGCGAAGCTCGAGCCGATGCGCCGGGCCCTGTCCTCCCGCGTCTGACGTTGCCCCTCCCCAATGTCGGTGGATGCTGGCACAGTGGGAGATGTCAGGTCGAGCGTCACCAGGCAGCACGTCACCCCGTGGAGGCGAACATGTCCCAGTCCCACGCCCACACCGCCGTCGAGCCCATGCACGACTTCAGCCGCTCGTCGTGGGAGGAGCGCTACCAGTCCAGGCCGGCAGTGTGGTCCGGGCAGCCCAACCAGCCGCTCGTCGACGAGATCGAGCACCTGGCCGAGCCCGGCACAGCTCTCGAGGTGGGCTGCGGCGAGGGCGCCGATGCGGTGTGGCTGGCCGGGCAGGGGTGGCTCGTCACGGCCGTGGATCTGTCCGCGACGGCGCTCGAGCGCGCCGCCGTGCTGGCGGCCGATGCGGGCGTCGCCCAGCACATCACGTTCACCGATGCGCCGGTCGAGGACGTCATCGAGGGCGCGGGCGGCTTCAACCTCGTGACCTCGCTCTACACCCACCCCGAGCAGGGCAGCCGGTGGCTCGTCGAGACGCTGGCGCCCGCGGTGGCGCCGGGCGGGATGCTGCTCGTCATCGGCCACCACCCCACTGACCCCCACGCCGCCGACCATCCCGACCTGCGCGACGCAGCCTTCGACGCCGCGACGGTGGCCGACGCCCTCGATCGGGATGCGTGGGAGGTGTCCGCGACCATCCGCGAGCGCACCACGCGCGCCGCCGATGGTCACGAGCGACTCTGGCGGGACTCGGTGCTCGCGGCTCGGCGCCACGGCTGAGCCGCACGGCCGCAGATCTGCGCGGCCGACGTCCGGGCACGAGGCCGGCTGAGCCGCCGCGTCGCCGAGCCTGCCGTGCCCTGCCACGCCGCGCCCGCGGGTGCCTCGCGTGTCAGCGCAGGCGCGCCTCGACGACCTCGATGCCCACCGGCGGGGCCGCGAGGGCCCGGGAGAGCGCATCGGCGCCGCGGACCACGGTGTGCCCGACGCCGTAGCCGGCGCAGAGCGACCCGAGATCAGCGCCGTGCGGCGTCGTGAAGACGCGCTCGACGTTGCGGGCGTCAGCCTGCGAGTGCTCGAGTCCGGCGAAGATGGTGCCGCCGCCGTCGTTGACCACGACGATCCGCAGCCGCGGCCGGTGCTCGCGCGGCCCGACCAGCAGCCCGCCGACGTCATGCAGGAAGGTCACGTCGCCCATGAGCGCCGCGACCGGCTGGCCCGCCGCGAGCGCGAGCCCCACCGCCGTCGACACGGTGCCGTCGATGCCCGCGAGACCGCGGTTGGCGAGCAGCACCGGAGCTTCCTCCGGGGCCCACGCGGGAGCGATCGCGTCAACGGCCCGGATGGGCCCGGACGAGCCGAGCAGCGCGATCGACCGCGGGCTCAGCGAAGCGAGGAACGTGCGCGCGATGGCGCGCTTGCCCCACGGGCGCTCCTCCTCGGTCACCGCGGCGGACGCGGCGTGCCACCGCGCGAGCCACGCCGAGTCTCCGAGCTCCAGCTGGCCATCGTCGCGGGCGGACCAGGATGCGGGCACGGATCGCAGCACGCGGTCCGCGTGGCGGGGCGCCTCGCGCCAGCGCGCGCCGTGGGCGGCGACGTAGAGCGCCGGGGCTCGGGCGATGAGCTGCTGCACCGGCCGCGTCAGGGTAGGGCGTCCGATGACGACCACCTGGTGGACCTGATCCGCGAGGGCCTGCCCCTCGGGCGAGCGCAGCAACGGGAGGTAGCCCGCGACGCACGCGTCACCGGCCCGGGCGCCGGAGGTCGGCTCCGCGAGCAGCGGCCATCCGTGAGCCTCGGCCACCGCTCGTGCCGCCTCGCCGGCGCCGTCGCCGGCGATCACGACGCCGCGCTCGACACCCGGGAGCGCAGGCGGCGCGGGCTCGTGCGCGACGGTGCGCGAACCCAGCGACGGCGTCGGGTCGACGGCCGGCGGATCGTGCCAGACGCCACCATCAGCGCCGAGGGGGTCGCGGAACTCGAGGTCGAGGTGGACGGGACCGGGGGTGCCCGTCATGTCGTCGCGCGCGGGGTCGCCCAGCGCGACCGCCACGGCGCGGTAGGCCAGCCCGGCCGCCCTGCCAGGCGCGTCGCCGTCGCGAGGCGCGACCGCATCGGCGCTCCAGCGCACGAAGGTGCCGAAGATGCCCACCTGGTCCGTGGTCTGGTTGGCACCCACGCCGCGGAGCTCGCCCGGGCGGTCGGCCGTCAGCAGCACCAGCGGTACGCCCGCGTGGTGGGCCTCCATGACGGCCGGCATGAGGTTGCCGACCGCGGTGCCTGACGTCGTCACGATCGCGACGGGGCGGGGGGACCCGGTGACCGCGCGACCGCGGGCGATGCCGAGCGCCAGGAAGGCGGCCGCGCGCTCGTCGATGCGGACGTGGAGGTTCACGCGCGGCGCCCCGAGCGGCGGGCTGTCGCCGCCGGCGTCCGCGAGCGCGTGCGCGATCGGGCCCGAGCGCGAGCCCGGGCACAGCACGAAGTCCTCGACGCCACGAGCGGCGAGCGACGCGACGAGCTCCCTCGCGAACGCGGCGGACGGGTTCGCGCTCACGCGATCACCTCCAGGCGGTCAGGGCCCGAGAACGTCACGTGGCCGATGCGCCCGCCGGACGGGACGAGGGTCTCGCGCACGGTGTCGGTCTCGAGCAGCGCACCGGTGCCCAGGCCGCACGCGAGCGGCTCGATCGGCAGCGCGCACGCGAGCGCGACGCCCGCCGCGAGGCCCACCGAGGACTCGAGGGCGCTTGCGACGACGATCGGGCGCGGCTCGACCTGATCGGCGATCTCGAGGCAGCGGCGCACGCCGCCGAGCGGCTGCGCCTTGAGGATGATGACGTCCGCGGCGTCGGCCGCGAGCACCGCGTCGGGGTTGCCGGGGATGCGGATCGCCTCGTCAGCGGCGATCGGGGTGTCGATGCGGCGACGCAGCTCGGCGAGCTCGTCGACGGTGGCGCACGGCTGCTCGACGTACTCGATTCCGGCGAGGCCGCCGCGTCGGGCGGCGCGCTCGAGGGCCTCGATGGCACGCACGGCCTCGTCGACCTCCCAGCCGCCGTTGACGTCGATGCGCAGCGCGCCGAAGGGTCCGAGGGCGTCCGCCACGGCCTCGACACGGGCCTCGTCCTCCGCGAGCGCCGCGCCTCCCGCAACCTTGACCTTGGCGGTGGTCGCGCCGCCGGCCGTGGCGTAGTCGCGGGCCGCGTCGGGGTCGACCTGAGGCACGATGCTGTTGACGGCGACGTCCTCGCGCACCGGCTCGGGCCAGCCACCGCGGGCGGCCTCCATCGCCGCCGTCCACCAACGGCCGGCGCGCTCGGCGTCGTAGTCGGCGAAGGGGCTGTGCTCGCCCCAGTGCTCGGCTCCGTCGGGGCCGGTGCCACGGATCAGCACGCCGGACCTGCTGGTCAGGCCGCGGAAGCGGGTGCGGAGCTCGACGGTGAAGGGCCGGAACTCCATGGCCTCAGCCTACGACCCCACGCGGGGTCGCGAAGGCGCGCCTGCTCGCCGCAGGGCCGCGCCCTGCGTGCCCGCACCCGCACGCGCCTGCCGCACCCGCCAGCTCCACGCGTGCCCGTACTCCGCACGCTGCGCCACCCGCCAGCTCCACGCACCTCCGCTCGCTGCGTGCCCGCGTTCCACCCGCCAGCCCCACCTGAGCGCGGTGATGGTGCGTGAGCGTCGTTTCTGCGCGGCTCGCGTCACCCGATGGTGGATGGCAGTCGCACCCTTCCGCCGACCGCTCCCCGGTTACGCTGACGCCATGAGCGAGATTCCGGCCCAGGTCTCCGACACGTTCGACGCGCGACAGTGGCGCGCGATCGACGGCTTCGCCGACGGCGACATCACCTATCACCGGTGGGTGTCGCGCGATTCAGGTGAGGAGCGAGACCTCCCTGCCGTGCGCATCGGCTTCAACCGCCCCGAGGTCCGCAACGCCTTCCGTCCGCAGACCGTCGACGAGCTCTACCGCGCGCTCGACCACGCGCGTCAGACGCCCGACGTCGCCGCGGTGATCCTCACCGGCAACGGCCCGGCCGACAAGGACGGAGTCTGGGCGTTCTGCTCGGGCGGCGACCAGCGCATCCGGGGCAAGGACGGGTACCTGTACGAGGGCTCCGCCGAGGACGCCCCGGCTTACGGCGGGCGCCTGCACATCCTCGAGGTGCAGCGCCTCATGCGCACCATGCCCAAGGTGACGATCGCGGCCGTCAACGGCTGGGCGGCCGGTGGCGGCCACAGCCTGCACGTGGTCGCGGACCTGTCCCTGGCCTCGATCGAGCACGCGCGCTTCAAGCAGACCGACGCGAACGTCGGATCGTTCGACGCGGGCTACGGCTCGGCGCTGCTCGCGCGCCAGGTGGGCGACAAGCGCGCGCGGGAGATCTTCTTCCTGGCCCGCGAGTACTCGGCCGAGGACGCTGAGCGCTGGGGCGCGGTCAACCAGGCTGTCCCGCACGACCGCCTCGAGCCCACCGCGCTCGAGTACGCGCGGCTGGTCGCGGCGAAGTCGCCGCAGGCGATCCGCATGCTGAAGTTCGCCTTCAACCTGGCCGACGACGGGCTCGCCGGCCAGCAGGTGTTCGCAGGCGAGGCCACGCGCATGGCGTACATGACGGACGAGGCGCAGGAGGGTCGCGACGCGTTCCTCGCCAAGCGCGACCCGGACTGGACGCGCTTCCCGTACGCCTACTGAGCAGCGCCCTCGCGGGGCCGGGCGACGCTCAGCCACCAGTAGGTGACGCGCGCCACCCAGAAGCGACAGCCACGCACCATTAGGACGCTAAGGTGCGGGAGAAGTGGTGCCAGCGCTGCTGCTAGGAGAAGCTGACCGTGCCCTTGCCTGCTCCGCCGGACTGCGGCACCAGCTCGACCCAGGTCTTGCCCGGGGTCAGCTCGACGGCCTCGCCGGACTCGGTCTCCAGGATGTAGGGGTCGAACTGCCCGGCCTTCGACCAGGTGATGGGGATGTACTTGTCGCCGACGGCCACGTAGCCGGTGCCCTCGTCCGTCACGACGATCGTCTCGGGCACGGCCGAGCCGCCGCCCGAGGAGTTGTTGCGCAGGTCGGTCCACAGAACCACGATGTTGCTCGCGTACAGCTGGGTGCCGTCGGCGGTCACGTGCGCCGATCCCGACTCGGTGCGCTCCCACACGCCATCGCCGGCATTCCACTCCCAGCCGGGCTGCATGCGCGGCGAGGCGTTGATGTCGATCGCCGTGGTGGTCGTGCCCTCCTCGACGACGTTCGACTCGTCCGGCGGGTACGCGTAGGTGAACTGCGTCGCGGGCGCCGTCGCGTCGGTCTGCTCGTAGAAGTCCGCCATGGTGCCGTGGAGGTTGTGCGGCGCCGGCTTGGTGTTGACGCGGAAGAAACCGTAGCCGCCCGTGTCCTGGGCGATGAGCTGCTGGCCCGAGGACGCGGCGTCGTTGATGAAGCCGCGCTGCGCGCCCGAGAAGATCAGGGGCCCACCCATCGACCCCATGATGTTCTTGTCCATCGGACGCATCGAGCGGATGGGCCCGACCGTCTCGGGGATGTCCGACTGGAACACGGCGACGAAGCGGGAGATGCCGTACTCGACCTGCTCCTCGAACACGATGTCCGCGTACTGCAGGTTGGACTGAGGTCGCGCCTGCGGGGTGTTCTCGATCTTGATCGACAGCGCGGCTCGCTCGAGGTCGGCCGGGTCGGCCCCCTCGGCGTCGACGCCGGTGAGCGGCCAGACCACGTCGGGCATCGGGTCGTCGGGCGGCGCCGGAGCCGCGGAGCGCGACGGGGTGGGGTCGACGCTCTGCGTCGTCGCGGGGCCGGACTCGACGTCGGGCGACGCGCACGCGGCGAGCGCCAGAGTGAGAGCGGCGAGGGCGGACACAGACGCGACGCGCTGGGTTCTCATGCGCGCCATTCTAGGCGTCCTAGGCTGAGTCCATGGAGTACGCGCGGCTCGCCGGCGGACCGGCCGCCGCCGTCGACGCGGCGCTCGCCGGTCGCGCCGCGGGCATCACCGCCCCGACCTCGGGATCGACGGGCGATCCCCGCGAGGTGCTGCTGCCCCGGGAGGCGCTCATCGCCTCCGCCGATGCCACGCTCGGCCGCCTCGGCGGCCCCGGCCATTGGCTGCTCGCGCTGCCCGACTCGCGCGTCGCCGGGGCGATGGTGCGAGTGAGGGCGGCGAGGGCCGATGCGCACCTCGCCGCGGTGCCCCACGGCCCCTTCACGACGGAACGGTTCGCGGCCGCGGCGGCGGCGATGCCGCCCGGCAGGCGGTACGTGTCGCTCGTGCCCACCCAGGTGCGTCGCCTGCTCGCCGACGCTCGGGGCGCCGATGCGCTCGCCGGCTTCGACGCGGTGCTCGTCGGGGGCGCGCCTCCCGGCATGACGCTTCCGAGCAACGCGGTCGAGACGTACGGCATGACGGAGACGTGCGGGGGGTGCGTCTACGACGGGGTGCCGCTCGACGGGGTAGGCGTGGGCGTCGACGGCGACGGCCGCATCGTGCTCGCGGGGCCGACCCTCGCGGCGGGCTACGCCGACGGCGACGACTCCGCCTTCGTCGACCGCGAGCGCGAGAGATGGTTCCGCACCTCGGACCTCGGCCGCTGGGACGGCGAGCGGCTGACGGTGCTGGGCCGCGCGGACGACGTCATCATCACGGGCGGGTTCAACGTCCACCCCGCGGCCGTCGAGCGCGCCCTGCTCTCCCACGCGGGGATCGCCGATGCGGTCGTCGTCGGGGTGCCGGACGGGGAGTGGGGCGAGCGGGTCGCCGCCCTCGTGGTCGCCGCGACCGCCCCGGGCGAGGTCGAGGACGCGGTGGCGGCCGCTTCGGCGTCCGTACCGGCGCACGAGCGACCGCGGTTCGTCCTCGCGGTGGATGCCGTGCCACGCACCGCGGCTGGCAAGATCGATCGCAGCACCGCGCGCGCGATCGCCGCGCGCGCCGCCGAGGAGGCACCATGACAACGTCCGCGTCCGACTGGATCGCCGGCGCCCGCCCGCGCACGCTGTGGACCGCGATCTCGCCGGTCGCCGTCGGCACCGCGAGCGCTGCGGCGCTCGGCTCCGTCGAGGTGAGCTTCGCGCTCATCGCGCTGGTCGTGGCGCTGTCCCTGCAGATCGGCTCGAACTACGCGAACGACTACTCCGACGGCGTCCGCGGCACCGACGTCGACCGCATCGGCCCCGACCGCCTCGTGGCGACGGGCAAGGCCACGCCGTCGGCCGTCAAGGCAGCGGCGATCGTGAGCTTCGCCGTCGGCGCCCTCGCCGGCCTCTTCCTCGTGGTCGCCACCGGCACCTACTGGCTCCTCGCGGTCGGAGCGCTCGCCATCGCGGCGGCGTGGACCTACACCGGCTCGAACCGTCCCTACGGATACGACGGCTGGGGCGAGGTGAGCGTGTTCGTGTTCTTCGGGCTCGTCGCGACGCTCGGCACCATGTACGTGCTGTCGGGCACGATCACGTGGTGGGCGGTGCCGGCGGCGACGGGCGTCGGGCTCTACGCGGTCGCGATGCTCATGGTCAACAACATCCGCGACCTCGAGACGGACACCGCGGCCGGCAAGCGCACGCTCGCGGTGAAGCTCGGGTCGTTCCGCGTGCGCCAGCTGTTCGCGGCCGTCGTGCTGCTGCCGGTGCTGTGCTCGATCCTCGTGTCGTTCGCGCACCCGTGGGCGCTGCTGTCCACCGTCGTCGCGCTGCCGAGCCTGTACTTCGCCATCGCGGTGCGCGTCGACGGCGCGATGCAGGAGAAGGCCGGCGCGCCTCCGGCGACGCTCAAGACCGTGTTCGCCGGGCTCTCCGCCGTGGGCCTCGTCTACGGCCTGCTGCTGGCCCTCGGGATCGCGATCTAGCGGGACGTCTCGCCGCGGCTGTCCGCGGAGATCTCCGCGTCCTCCTCGGCGTCGGCGGCCTTGATGCCGCGCTGCGACGCGTCCATCGCCCGCGCCATCTGGCCCTGCGCGTCTCGGCGCAGCCCGGGCAGCGCGAGATAGGACACGAGCCACGCGATGACGAGCGCGGCGATCACGGCGATGATGTCGAACCACCCGACCAGGGCCAGCGCGGCGAGCACGGCAAGGAAGATGCCGGTGCGGGCGGCCCAGTAGGCGACGATCTTCATGGCACCAGGGTACGCGGCGTTAGAGTGAAGCCATGCTCCGGGTCCTGTTCATTGGCGCCTACATCGCCGTCACCGTCTACTGCATCGCCGACGCCGTCCAGCACCCCGACCAGGACCCCTACGGCCTGCCCCGCTGGGCGTGGGTCGCGATCATCCTGCTGTTCCCGTACCTCGGCGCGGGCGTGTGGCTGTTCTTGAAGTTCTCGCGCCGCTCGGGCGGCACGCGACCGCGCAGCGCCGGGCCGATCGCCCCCGATGACGACCCCGACTACCTGCGGTGGCTACGGGAGCAGGAGCGGCGCCGCAAGAGCAGCGGCGAGGCCTGAGACTCCCTCGAGCAAGGCTCTCCGCGCGCGTGGCGACCCCGGCGCACGCCGGAGGTTGACCGACGCGTCAGGCGCCGTAGAGCGTCAGCACCTGCTCGCCGACGGCGGCGACGTCGAAGCGGCGCACCCGCGCGGCCTGCTCGGCGTGCAGCTCGGCCCGCAGTGAGGCGTCCTCGATGAGCCGCGTCAGCGCGGCCCCGAACGCGGCAGTGTCGCGCGCGTCGACGCTGACCTCAGGCAGGTCGCCGATCACGGACAGGTAGCCCGGGTTGGCCCCCGCGAGCACCACGCCGGCGCCGGAGGCCATCGCCTCCACCAGCACGATCCCGAAGCTCTCGCCGCCCGTCGCCGGGAACACCGCGATGTCGGCATCGGCGTAGAACGCGGCCTTGTCCTCCTCCGCGACGAACCCGAGCAGCTCGACCCGGTCCCCCAGGCCCAGCCGGGAGATGTCCCCAGCGAGCGCATCGGCGAGGGGTCCCTTGCCGCCGATCCTCACCTCGATGCGTGACAGCGCGTCGGGAGCGACCGCCGCGCCGAGCGCTCGGACGAGCTCGACGGCGCCCTTGCGCTCGACGAGCCGCCCCAGGAAGGACACGACGAGCCGGCCGTCGGCGCCGCGCACGCGCGGCCGCGCCGCGGCCTCGGCAGCGAAGCGGTCCACGTCCACGGGACACGGGATCACCTCTGCGGAGATCCCGAACGCCCGCGCGGCGAACTCCCGGGCGGGCGGCGACACCGCGCAGAACGCGTCGAACTTCGCGAGGTTGCGCCGCTGCCAGCGGCCCAGCAGCCGGGTGCCGTACTCGCTCACCGCGCCGTCGGGGAGGATGTGGAAGGTGCCGACGATCCGCACGGTGCGGGCCTGGACGCGGCGGGCCTCGTCGACCACGCGCGAGGCGAACAGCGGCGAGTGCGGGATCTGGACGTGGATGACGTCGTAGCGCTCGCGCTCGAGAAAGTCCCGCAGCATCGCGCGCGAGGTCGGCAGCGGGATGCGCAGGCCGTTGCCGTTGAAGGTGACGCCGACGTTGCGCGCGAGGGAGTGGACGGTGACGTCGTCGCGGGTGGCCGACGAGCACACGTAGTGCACCTCGTGGCCCGCGCGCGACAGGAACGCGCCGAGCGTCAGGACGTACTGCTGCACCCCGTCCGGACGGTCGATCGAGTCGTCCAGCACCATCGCGATCTTCATGCAGGCAACTGACCGGGCGTCACGCGTACGTGTGCATGCCCTGGAAGAAGATGTTCACCACGGTGAAGTTCATGATGAGCGCGACAAAGCCGATGAGCGCGAGCACGGCGCTGCGGCGCCCCGCCCACCCCTGGGTGGTGCGCGCGTGCAGGTATGCGGCGTAGATCACCCAGATGACGAAGGACCAGACCTCCTTGGGGTCCCAGCCCCAGTACCGGCCCCACGAGTGCTCGGCCCAGACCGCGCCGGCCATGACCGTGAAGGTCCACAGCACGAAGCCCACGGCGTGCAGGCGGAAGGCGAGCGCCTCGAGCTTCGCGGGCTCGGGCACGGCCTCGATCCAGCGGAAGCGCTGGAGCCACGCGGTGCCGGAGTCGCGGTAGTCGCGCATGAGCTGCAGGACGGTCGCGACCGCGCCGACGATCAGGACGCCCGTGGCGATGATCGCGATCGAGACGTGGACGACGAGCCAGAAGCTCTGCAGCGCGGGGCGCAGGCCCGTCGAGGCCTCGTACAGCACGGTCATGCCGATGCCGAGCGCGATGGTCGCGAACCCCGTGACGCCCGGCGCGAGGTAGGACACGTCGCGCCGACTCTGCACGATGAGGAACACCACCACGGCGACGAAGGTGCCGGTGATCGTGTACTCGTACATGGTCGACCACGGCGCGTGGCCGGCCTCGATGCCGCGCGCGACAACGCCGATGCCGTTGAGGATGGCCCCCACGAGGGTCGTCGACTTGGCGATGCCGGCGGCTCGGGAGCGGACGCGCACCTCGGGCTCGGAGCCAGCACGGAGCGCCGATGCGGGTGCCGGCCTCTCGTCCGCGACTCCCCCGGCCGCGACGGCGGCCTTGGCCCGGGTCTTGGCGGCGACCTTGGCGTCCGCGACGCGTGCGAGGTGGATCGAGGAGGCGACCATCGCGATCGCGTACAGCGCGACGGCGCCCCACAGCGCGAGCCAGCTGAGCTCCTGGGCGTTCATCGTTCCTCCGGGGTGGGGGCGGCTTCCGTGAGTCGTCCGGTGGCCGCGACGAGCACGCGCTCGAGCTCCTCGCGGACGGCCGTGTCGTGGGCGGGGGCCCACGCCGCAGCCTCCACCACTGTAGTCTTCCGGCCCGCGTGCGGCTTCAGCGGTGCGACCAGCCAGATGCGCCGACGCGGCGCGAAAAGGCTCATGGACAGGCCCACGAGCGCGGCGATGGCCGAGCCGAGAAGCCACGGCAGCGTAGGGTCGCGGCGCAGGTCGAACGCCGCGAAGCGCGGCAGCTCCTCCCACGTCACGGTGCCGAGGCCGTCCGGCAGCTCGATGGTGTCCCCCAGCTGCATCTCGACCACGAGGGGCTGGCCGTCGTCGCCGCGGACGGGGCTGAGCTGGGACTCGTCGAGCTCGTACACGTTCTGCGGGACGCCGTCGTCGAGCCCCAGGTCGCCCGTGTAGGCCTGCAGGTAGATGACGGGGTTGGCCGGCGAGGGGTGCAGCGACTGGGCGGTGTCGCCGTCGACCACGGCCGTGGGCAGGAGCGTCGCGGTGAAGCCCAGCTGCTCGCCGCTCGTGACGTCCGGCACCTTGATGACGCCGGTCGACGTGTAGACGTCGTCCTGCGGCAGGAACGGCACGGCGCCTTCGAAGGCGACGTTGCCGTCGGCGTCCGTGATGGTGAACACCGGGGCGTACCCGTTGCCCTGGAGGTAGATCTTCGCGCCCTCGACCTGGATGGGGCGGTTCACCTGGGTCTCGACCTGCCGAGGCTCCTGGCCGGGCTCCGTGAGCGTCGCGTACGCGGTGAACTCGGTGGGCAGGCCCACGAGGTCGAACTCGGCCTCGAAGTCGTCGAGCGTCAGGGTCCACGGCTCGAGCTGGTCCTCGCTGAACAGCGCGCCCGACTCGTACGAGTCGTACGCCACCACGGCGTTGGTGAAGGTGTCGCCCACGACGATGAGGGCCTGGCCGCGGTACGTCAGCATCGAGCCCGTCGCCATCGCGATGAGGATCGCGACGAGCG
This sequence comes from Demequina sp. NBRC 110056, assembly GCF_002090155.1. Classification (GTDB taxonomy): domain Bacteria; phylum Actinomycetota; class Actinomycetes; order Actinomycetales; family Demequinaceae; genus Demequina. Next base: position 330,831 of record NZ_BBRM01000004.1, read on the forward strand.
AGACGTGGAAGATGAGGTTGCCGAGCTCGCGGACGTGGCCCTTGTGGGCGGACAGCGCGAGCTCGCTGTCAGCGTCGTCGCCGCGGCGCTCGCGCTCGTCGACGCGGATGAGGTAGTCCGCGAACCAGCGCCAGAGGCGAGGGCGGTGCACCAGGCGCCGCGACTGGCGGCCGCCGCGCTCCCCCGACCGCGGGGACACTTCGGGGCTCAGGGCGAACTCGGCGTTCCGCATGACCACCCGGGCACCCTGGGGGGCCGATGCGGTCACGGGCTCGTAGCGGTCGAGCCGGGTCGGGGCGGGGGGCACGGGGGCCCGCAGCTCGCGCCAGTACACGAGGCAGCGGGGGATGATGCAGCCGATGAGGGAGGCGAACAGCAGCAGGTAGATGGCCGTGAACCACGCCGACCCGAAGACGTCGAGGAAGCCCAGGCGGTCGAGCAGCGGCCCCCAGAAGGGGTTCTCGTCGATGAAGCCCTGGGTGTTCGCCGCGTCCTGCGGCCACTGCGGCAGCACCGAGCCGGGGATCGACGCGAGCGCCAGCAGGATCAGCAGGATCAGCGCGACGCGCATCGACGTGACCTGGCGCCAGATCCATCGCAGCCATCCCACGAACCCCAGCCGCGGGACGTTCGCGTACGCGTAGTTGTCGATCTTCACGCGCGCCATCAGACGGCCACCCAGAACCCGTCGATCCAGCCCTGCAGGTGGTTCGTCAGCTCGGACCACAGGCCGGTCACGAGCAGCATGCCGAGCACGATGAGCATGGCGCCGCCGAACAGCTGCAGGCCGCGGCGGTGCTTGCGCAGCCACGCGAGCACCGGCTTCGAGCGCTCGAACCAGACCGCGAGCGCGAGGAACGGCAGGCCCAGCCCCAGGCAGTACATGACGGCGAGCAGAGACCCGCGGGCCACGGTGCCCTCGTTGAGGCCCAGCGTGAGGACCGCGCCCAGAGTCGGGCCCAGGCACGGCGCCCACCCCAGACCGAAGACGATGCCCAGCAGCGGCGCGCCCGCGAGGCCGGCCTTGGGGCTGACGTGGAGCCGGCGCTCGTTCTGCAGGAACGGCACCGCGCCCATGAAGGCGAGGCCGAGCAGGATCACCAGCACGCCCAGCACGCGGGTGACGATGTCGAGCTGCTCGCGGTACTGCGCGCCGGCCGCCGTCACGACGATGCTGAGGGTGACGAACACCGCGGAGAAGCCCAGGATGAACAGGAGCACCCCCAGGACCAGGCGAGGCCGCGAGGCCTTGCCCCCCGCATCGGCGCCGGCCATCCCCGAGACGTAGCCGAGGTAGCCGGGCACGAGCGGCACGACGCACGGCGACGCGAAGCTCACCAGGCCGGCGAGCAGCGCGATCGGGATCGCGGCCAGCAGCGAGCCGGTGAGGATCTGGGAGGCGAAGTCGGAGCCGAGGCCGGTCGCGAGCGCGCCGGGCATCAGCCGGCGGCCTCGGCGTCAGGCGCGGCGCCCCCGGAGGCCACAGCACTCGAAGCTGCCGCGTCGAGCAGCGCGGTGAGCGTCGACGGCTCGACAGAGCCGACGATGCGCGCCGCGACCCGGCCCTCGGCGTCGAGGATGAGCGAGGTGGGGACCGCGTTGATCGACACGAGGCCCTGCAGCTGCGCGGTCGCCTTGCCGTCGCCGTCGTCGATGCTCGGGTAGCCCACGGAGAAGGTGCGGTCGAAGGCCAGAGCGGTGGCCGCATCGTCCCGGCTGTTGATGCCGATGACCTGGACGTCGTCGCGCTCGTCGGCGGCGACGAGGTCCGGCGCCTCGGCGCGGCAGGGAGGGCAGGCGGCGTACCAGGTGTTGAGCAGCACGGCCTGGCCGCGGAAGTCGGCGACGTCGACCGGCTCGTCCTCGAACGAGGTCCCGGTCAGCTCGACGGGCTCGCCACGCTCTCCCACCGCCCACTCGGTGACCGTGCCGTCGCCGGAGACGTACCCCGGGGACTGGGCGGCGTCGCCGGGCGCGCACGCCACGAGCCACAGCACGACGGCGATGACGATGGCGGCGAACACCACCAGCCGGGCACCTCGCCTCACGCGGGCACCTCGATGTGCGCGGCGGGCTCGCGGTAGGTCATGGCGACGGGCTCTCCGCCCTCGAAGCGGAAACTCGTGAGCGAGGCGAGTCCACACTCGCGCGAACGCGGGTCGTGAAGGTAGCGGCGCTGCTCGTACGACAACCGCGCGACCCAGATGGGGAGCTGGTGGCTCACCATCACGGTGTCCGCGTCAGGGGTCGCCGCCGCAGCCTCGCCGATCGCGGCCCACATGCGCTCGCGCTGCTCGACGTACGGCTCGCCCCACGAGGGCTTCCACGGGTTGCGCATGCGCCACAGGTCGCGCGGTCGCAGCAGGTCCTTGGCGCCCGAGGGCAGCGGCTCGCCCTCGAACACGTTGCCCGCCTCGATGATGCGGTCCTCGGTGTCGATGTCGAGGCCGAACGCCGCGGCGATGGGGGCGGCGGTCTGCTGCGCGCGCAGCAGCGGCGACGCGATCACGCGCCCGATGGGCACGTCTCGGGCCACCAGGTCGTCGGCGACGGCCTGCGCCATCGCCTGGCCGGCATCGGACAACCGGAACTCAGGCAGGCGCCCGTACAGCACCTTGTCCGGGTTGTGGACATGGCCGTGACGCAGCAGGTGGACCGTGGGCATGGCGTCTATTGTCGCCCAGGCTCACGCGAGAGCGGAACGGAGCCTGTCCGGGTCGATGGTCCAGAAGCCCACGACCTGGTCGTCGACGATGACGACGGGCACCTCCTCGCCGAACCGCTCGAGCAGCCGAGCGTTCGCCTCCACGTCGACCTCCCGCCACTCGACCACCGCATCGGCGCACACCGAGGTGACCACGGCGCGCGCATCGGCGCACAGGTGGCAGCCCTCGCGGGTGATGAGGGAGACGCGGGCCGGCATGCGGCCAGGATACGTGCGGAGCTCTCAGCCGAGGTCGCTAGGCTGGCCAGGTGACAGGCCCCGACAACGCCGGCGGCGCGACGCGCATCGCCGCGTTCTTCGACGTGGACAACACGATCGTCCGCGGCGCGTCGGCGTACCACATCGCGCGCGGCCTGCATCAGCGCGGCTACCTGCGCAAGCGGGACATCCTGCGCTTCGGCTGGGAGCAGGCGAAGTACACGATGTTCGGCGAGTCGAAGGAGCAGATCGACGACCTGCGCAGCGAGGGCCTGTCGATCATCAAGGGCTGGTCGGCGGCGGAGATGAACGCGGTCGGCGAGGAGGTCTACGACGAGGTCCTGGCGCTGCGGATCTTCCCGGGCACCAAGGCGATCATCGATGAGCACCTCGCGGATGGGCACGAGGTGTGGCTCGTCACCGCGACGCCGGTGGAGGTCGGTCGGGTCATCGCGCGTCGCCTGGGCGTCACGGGCGCGTTGGGGACCGTCGCCGAGCAGGAGGGCGGCTACTACACCGGCCGCCTCGTGGGCGACATGCTGCACCGCGAGGCCAAGGCCGCGGCGGTAGAGAAGCTCGCCGAGGAGCGCGGCCTCGACCTGTCGAGGTCCTACGCCTACGGCGACTCGATGAACGACGGACCCATGCTCGAGTCCGTCGGCAACCCCTGCGCGATCAATCCCGACACCCGGCTGCGCCGCCACGCCGCGCACGCCGGTTGGCCCGTCCGCGAGTTCCGCAAGCGCCGCAAGTCCGGCCGCCGCGGAGTGGTCAAGGCATCCGTCACCGGCACGGTCTGGGCCGTGCTCGCGGTGTTCCGCGGGCTGCGCGCGTGCGGCAGGTCGATCTGGCGCACCCTGCTGCGCCGCGACGCCTGACCGCTGACCCTGCGAGCGCATCGGCGCCGATGCGCGGGCTCGGCACTCCCCCAGACGCGACGACGCCCGCGCCACCATCAGGTGACACGGGCGTGTGCGTGCGTGCGGCCGGGAACCCGGCGGGACGCTACTTCTTGTTGCGGCGCTGGTGGCGCGTCTTGCGAAGGAGCTTGCGGTGCTTCTTCTTCGACATACGCTTGCGACGCTTCTTGATGACGGAACCCACGGAACCTACCTCGGATAGACGATGGTGCTACGGCGTCCAGTGCGCGCTGGACGCGACAGACAGCGACCTATCCTACCGTGCCGGAGCGCCGGTCGTCATCCTGAGCCGGGAAACCACCCTGGAGCTCGGCCTGCTCCATGAACGTCTCGACCGCCGCGGCGGGGACGCGGAAGGAGCGACCGAAGCGCACGGCGGGCATGTCGCCAGCGTGAACCCAGCGGTACACGGTCATGCGGGAGACACGCAGCATCTGCGCCACCTCAGCCACGGTGAGAAACGTGGTGCGCGACGCGCCGTTGTCTGCCATGTGGTGTCCGTTCTCCCTCAGTGTGCGTTCGGCAGAACTATCGGCCGTCCGCTTCCACAACTGTAGTGGCAGAAGTGACAGTTGTGAAGTGTGGGAAACCTGCCGATGATGAGAGAAGGCGGACCCGTTCGCCCCCCACGGCCTGCCCGGGAAGCGGCAGAGGATGAGGAGTCGCATGGACACGCTGCGCGAGGCGCGAGCCGCCGCCGGCGACTGGTTCGACCGCACCGTCCTGCTGTCCCCCGCGCGCCTCGCGCTCGGCAGCTTCGCCCTGGTGATCCTGCTGTTCACCGGCCTGCTGTCGCTGCCCGCGGCGACCACCGAGGGCGTCCGCGCGCCCTTCATCGACGCGCTCTTCACCGCCACCTCCGCGGTCTGCGTGACCGGCCTCGTCACGGTCGACACGGGCACGTACTGGTCGCCGTGGGGGCTCACGATCATCGCCACCGGCATCAAGGTGGGCGGCCTCGGGATCATGACGCTCGCCTCCCTCGTGGGGCTGGCCGTGTCGCGCCGTCTGGGGCTCACCCAGCGCCTGCTCGCCGCCGGCGAGGCCCGCGCGGCCGGGCTCGGCGACCTGCGGTCGCTCCTCAAGACGGTCGTCGTCGTGTCCTTCACGGTCGAGATCGTCATCTTCCTCGTGCTGCTGCCGCGCTTCCTGACCCTGGACTACGGCGTCCCCAAGTCGTTCGGCTACTCCGCGTTCTATGCCATCTCGGCGTTCAACAACGCGGGCTTCACCCCCGACCCCGTGGGCCTCATCCCCTACGCCGGCGACTTCTGGATGCTCGTCCCCATCGGCCTCGGCGTCTTCATCGGCGGCCTCGGCTACCCGGTCTACCTCAACCTCGTGCGCGGCTGGCGCAAGCCGCGCACCTGGTCGCTGCACACCAAGCTGACGCTCGTCATGGTGTCGATCCTCGCCGTGATCTCCGCCGGGCTGCTCGCGATCTTCGAGTGGTCCAACCCCGCGACCCTCGGCGACCACTCGTCCGCCAAGACCATCGGCAACATCTTCTTCCAGTCCATCAACCAGCGCTCCGGCGGCTTCAACACCTTCGACCTGAGCCAGGCACGCGAGCAGACCTGGCTGCTCGAAGACGTGCTGATGTTCATCGGTGGCGGCTCCGGGTCGACCGCGGGCGGCATCCGCGTCACGACCCTCGCCGTGCTGCTCCTCGCCATCTGGGCGGAGGCGCGCGGCCGGCGCGACATGGAGGCCTTCGGCAAGCGCATCGGCACCGAGGTGCTGCGCGGCGCCGTCGCCATCACCCTCATCTCGCTGTTCATCATCATCATCGGCACCGGCATCTTCATGGCGCAGACCAACATCCCGCTGGACCGCTCTCTCTACGAGGTGGTGTCCGCCTACGCCACCTGCGGCCTGTCGACCGGCATCACGGGATCGCTGCCCGCCGACGCGAAGACCACCCTCATCGTCATGATGTACCTGGGCCGCGTCGGCTCGCTCACGATCGCGGCGGCGCTAGCGTTGAACAAGCAGCGGCGCGTCATCCGCTACCCGTCAGAAAGGCCGATCATTGGCTAACTCCACCGCCACGGGCGTCCTCGTCGTCGGACTCGGGCGCTTCGGCTCCGCCCTGGCCAACTCCCTCGACGGCATGGACCAGGAGGTCCTCGCGATCGAGCGCGACCCCGCGCTCGTCGAGCGGTACTCGAAGCTGTTCCCCGTGGTCGAGGCCGACGCGTCGGACCCGCTCGCGCTCGAGCAGGCCGGCGTCCAGGACTTCTCCGCCGCCGTCGTCGGCGTCGGCACCTCGCTCGAGGCGTCGGTGCTCATCACCGCCAACCTCGTCGACGCGCAGGTCCCCGAGATCTGGGCCAAGGCCATCTCCGAGGAGCACGGCAAGATCCTCAAGCGCATCGGCGCGCACCACGTGGTGCTGCCCGAGTCCGAGTCCGGCTACCGCGTCGCCCACCAGGTTGGCGGCCGGATGCTCGACTACATCGAGATCGACGAGTCGTTCTCGATCATCAAGATGCGCCCACCCAAGGAGACCCACAACTTCTCCCTCGCGGACCTGCAGCTGCGCGACAAGTACGGCGTCCAGGTGATCGGCGTCATGTCGCCCGACGGCGAGTTCGAGTACGGCCGCAAGGCGACGGTCATCCACCCCGACGACGTACTGGTCATCGGCGGCGACGAGGACCTCGTCATGAGGTTCGCCAACCGGCCGTAGCTCTGCTCTCGACGGCGGCCGTCAGCCGCGAGCCTCCACCGCCCGACGCGTCGCCTCGAACCGCTCCTTGAACGGCACGTAGTGGTCGTTCCAGGGCTTGGCCGGCCCCGCCCAGTGGATGATCCACGGCTCCGGCTCGAAGTCCTGGCTCGGCACCGTGTTCCAGCGCGTGTCGAGCTCGACGACCCTGTCGCGCGAGTAGATGTTGAACACGTCCTGATCGTTCATGGCGCACGACTCGACGAGGAACAGGTGCGTCGCGGTGAAGTCCTCGGCGCGCATCAGGGCGAGGTTGATGACGAGGATGCCCGCGTTGAACGTCCGTGCGGTCAGCACCGACTCGTCGTGGATCCTGCGCCGCACGTCCCACGCCTTCTCCGGCTCGAACCGCAGGGACGCGCGCGTGATGGGCTTCACCAGGTTCGCCCACGTCCGCAGGCGGGTGCGCTTGGCCGCGAACGCGTTGTCGCCCAGTTCGGCGTCCCACAGCTCGCCCACATCGGCCTGCACCAGGATGTCGATGTCGAGGTAGACGACGCGATCGACGTCCGCGAGGATCTCCGGCAGGAACAGCCGGTCCATCGTGGACACCGAGATGTGCTTGAGCAGGTTGACGTCCGCGCCGTAGTCGATCGCGTCGAAGTCGTAGAACTCGAACGCGAGGGCCGGGAAGAGGCCGGCGAGACGGTCGCGGTACGGCTGCCCGAGCCCTCGGGTCATGACATGGCACGTCACGTCGCGGTCGGTGTGGTCGAGGACCGACTGGAGCACGACCGGCAGCTCGTGCTCGAGGTTTTGGTCGAGCGCGAGCGCCACGTGCACCTCCGTGGCTGGGTCAGCTGGCACGCGGCCGATGCGCACTCGAGTGTCTCGCAGGCGCGCCACGGCGGCGGGCACGTCGATGGACGACGCCGGGGCGGGCTCGTAGGTCGTGCAGTAGCGCTCGGCTCGGGCCACCTCGTCCGCCGTGAGCTCGACCCAGAGGCGGCGCACCTCGTCGCGGGAGGCGCCGGACAGGATGGAGCGCAGCAGGACCTCGAGGAGCCCTTCGATCCTGCCGCGGATGGCCGCGAGCTCGTCGTCGCTGAGGTCGAGCAAGCCCTCGAACCGCACGTCCGCACGGTTCTTGGGGCGGAAGTCGACGGGCAGGCCCATCGAGCGGGCGGGCAGGTAGCAGTGCAGCCGCGAGGTCGCGACGGCGTCGTACGGCGCGTAGCCCGCGAGCATGGTCCGGGCGTCCTCGAGGCCCTCCACGAGAGAGAAGTCGCGCACCTGCGGGCCCACCTGGGTGAACTCGTCGACCTTCCACCCCGCGTACCTGTCGGCGTCCAGCGCTGTCTCGACGAGCGCGAGGCGGTTCGCGCCGCGCCCGGCCGCCGGCGGGATGACCTGGCCGACCGTGGTCGTCACGCAGCCCGAGAAGAAGGCGCTGACGCCCACGTCTCGCAGGCGGTACACGGTGGTCCAGTCGCGGCAGCCGATGGGCTCGTGGCGGCGCAGGTGCTCGACCGTCTCCGCGGTGAGCACGTCCGGGTCCTGCACGTGGAACGAGATCATGATCGGGTTGACCTCGTCGGGGAACGGGAAGTCCAGCTGACCCTTGAAGCTGCGGTGCATGAACCAGCCGTTGCAGATGAGCCAGGTGTCGTCGGGATACGCGCGCCCGCTCGCGAAGTCGCGGTCGAGCTCGACCGGCTGGACGCGGGCGGCGACGCCGTGGATCCGGCGGTCGACGTGCACGTCGGCCTTGAGGTCCTGCAGGTAGTGCGCGAGCTCGGTGTCGCCGACGAACTCGACGTCCTGGAAGCGGAGCACGTGCGACAGCGCCGCGAGGGTCTGCACGTAGTCCCCGCGGTTGCTCGAGGTTCGTCGCTTGTCGAGCAGGGTGTAGTCCATCACCGCGAGGTTCACGACGCCTGGGGCGTCCACGTACGACGGCTCGTCGCGGGTGCGCAGCCGCTCGAACCACCCGAGCTGCTCGGCGTCGTCGTCCTCCAGGGAGGGCGCGAGCTCCTCCTGGGCTGCGACCTGCGCCACGCGGGGCCACAGGTCGTCGAGCGCGCGATGCTTCGCGAGCACCTGCAGCAGATGCAGGCGCGTGAGGCGAGTGATCGGCTCGGCGTCCCAGTGCGCGCGGAAGGCCTCGAGGCCGGCCTCGCGGTCCTGCGCGATCCACACGTCGAGGTACTCGACGGCCGCGAGGCGCCGCGCCAAAGCGTCACCCGCCTCACGGAAGTAGGCGAGCGACGCCTCGACGAGCCCGTCGCCGGCAAGGAAGATCCCGAGCCCGACGGCTCCGATCTCCCGCTGGCCGTCGGACCCGTACAGGCGCTGGAGGATGGCGCGGCTCTCGACGCGCTCGAGCTCGCCGTGCGAGGCTCGCGCGAACGTGACGATCGCCGTCTCCAGGTCGAGGCCCTGTGCCAGCATCGCCGCGAGGCTTGCCTGATGGCCCAGCGTCTTGCGCGTGCGGATGACCTCGATCGACTTGCGGTCGGCACGCTCGCGCACGGCCTCGAGGCGCTGCTCGAGGCGGGTCGAGCGCGCCCGCTCGCGGCGCAGCGCCTGAGCTGGCGAGTCCCCGCTGGCGGGGGCGGGGGTCGCCCGTGCGCTCAGCTCGTGCATGCGCTCCCACACGGGGATCGTCACGCGGTTGACGGTCGCCTTCCTGACGACGCTCGGCACCTTGGTCATGGGACTCCCTCACAGCTCGTGGAGCCACGGTAGGCGCGTCCACCACCCGTGAAGGTGGAGTTCGTCCGTCCGTCACCGAAACGTCTCCGAGCCTTCACCTGGAACGCTCAGGGGCACCTCGAGGGCCGATCCGCGGGCTGGGCTCGCGCCCGCGCGTCAGCGCCGTACGGGTCCGCGTCGGCCGCTCAGAGCTCGAGGACGCCGCGGGTGACGGAGTCGCCGCTGTGGGTCGGGACGCCGTCGAGAGGCTCCACGGAGATGTCGACGATGGGGAACGCCGCGACGTCGAACCCGGCGGGAATCTCGAACTCGGTGCTGTCGCTCGTGAGGTGGCCGAGGCTCACCATGCCCTCGATCGACTCGTCGATGAGCCACACCTCGAGGTAGGCGTCGTCGAGCTCGGCGACGTCGGTGTCGATCACCAGCACCTGGGTGCCGTCTTCGCGCGTCTCGAGGATCGCCTCGCCGGCGGAAGCCTCGGTGGCGAGGTCCGTGAGGCCGGTCTGGGCGACCACCTGGAGGTCGCCGCCGCCGTCGTTCGCGAGCATGGTGGCGCCCACGCCGACGCCGCCGATCACGAGGCCTGCGGCGGCAGCGGCACCGATCGCCCACCAGGAGGTCCGGCGCTCGCGTCGCGACGCGAGGTCGTCGGCGCCGGGCGCTGACTCCGCAGCGCCCGAGCCTGCGGTGGGTGCGGGCCGCTCCTCCTCGGACCCGTCGCCGGCAGGGGGAACGGACCTCAGTGGTGCGGGTGCGGCAGGTGCGGTGGTGGGAGGTGCAGCGGCCGGAGGCGCAGATGCCGCCTCGTCCGCGTCGAGCTCCGCGACGATCGCGTTCCACACGCTCGCGGGCGGGGTCAGCAGCGGCTGGTCCACCGGGCCCGTGCCCTCGAGTCGCGCGATCGTGTCGCGCAGTGCCTCGAGCTCGGCGCGGCAGTCGGCGCACGCCTCGGTGTGGGCGGCGCCGGCGGGGTCGCCGCCGCCGAGGGCGAGCTCCGCGAGGGACTCGTCGTCAAGATGCGACATCGGACACCTCCCATCGGTCGCGCAGCTGGATCAGGGCTCGCCTGATGTGGCTCTTCACGGTGCCGAGCGGCATGTCGAGACGCTCGGCGATCTGCTCGTGGGTCGCGCCCTGGAAGTAGGCGAGCGCGACGATGGTCTTGCGGGGGTCGCCCAGGGCCTCCACCTCGTAGGCGAGGAGCACCGAGTCGACGTCGTCGGGTCGAGCCTCCTGGACGGGCGCGACGTCGGCGACCGCCTCGAGGCGGCGACGCTCGCGGCTCCTGGCCTCCAGCGCATCGGCGATCCGGCGCCGGGCGATGCCGACCACCCAGCCGCGCAGCTCGCCCTTGTCTGGATCGAAGCCCTCCCGCGAGCGCCACGCGCTCACGAACGTCTGCTGGGTCACGTCCTCCGCGTCCGCGGTGTCGCCGAGGGCTCGCACCGCCATGGAGTACACCAGGGGCGAGACGTCGCGGTAGAGCTCCTCGAGCGCACCGTCCGCACCGGCCACGAACTCGCGCGCGAGCGCCGCGCCTGAGCGCGCGTCCGGGGGAGGTGCCATCAGCGTGCGCTCCTCCTCGACCCTCACCGCGGTCATCGCGATGGTTCCTCGACCGGCGTCGCGTAGACCACGACGTTGTCCTCGTAGTGTCGCGCATCCCAGTCGAAGCGTCCACCACATGTCACCAGCACGAGCTGCCCGGGCGTGTCGCGGTCGAACACGAGGTCCATGTCCACCTCGCGCTTGCTGGTCTGCTCGACGCGGTCCACGACGAACCCGTGCGCCTCGCCCGACGCGTCCACCACCGTGACCGCATCTCCGGCGTCGAGGTCGCGCAGGCTCGCGAACGGCCCGACACCTCGCGCATCGTCGACGTGGGCGGCGAGCACCGCGTTGCCAGCGTCCGAGCCCGGTGCCGGACCGAACCGGTACCAGCCTGCGACGTCGGCGTCCGCCGGGATCTCCATCGAGCCGTCCTCGGCCAGGCCCACGTCCACGACGGACATGTCGAGCTCGAGGCCGTCGATGACGAGCCGCTGCGGAGGCTCGGACCTCAGCGCCGCGACCGTGTCCGGATCGGTCGAGGCGATCGGCACGTCGCCCAGGACCGTGGGCGCCCTCACGGTGCCCACCTGGTCCGCATCCGCCGGCCGCGGCGTGGGCGACGACTCACGCGGCGCGGAGCCGGGGGTCGCGTCACCTCCGACGGCTGCGCACCCGCTCACGAGGAGCAGGACGGTGGCGGCGATCAGCGCTCGCATGTCGGACTCCTCTCGCGCTGGCTGGGACGGGGGAAGGCGGCGGGGCCCGGGGTGCGACCCGGGCCCCGCCTGGTGGGGGGTCAGAGGGTCAGCGGCGTCGCACCGCGAGCACGGTGCCCGTGGCGACGACGAGGCCGAGCGCGGCGAGCACCGAGGCGATCGCGAGGGTCGAGGGGCCCTCGTCGGCCGCGAATCCTGCGGTGCCTGCCTGCACGCCCGACGGGCTCGAGGAGTGCGTGTCGACGGTCTGGACGGCGAGCGCCAGGTTGCCGGCCTCGGCCGAGCCCCAGGCGTAGACGATGGTGTTCACGCCGTCGGCGATCTCGACGTCTGTCGGCCCGAGCACCGGGTCGGTCTCGCCGGTCAGCGACACCGCCGCCTCGTAGGTGTCCGCGGGGACGTCGCCCATGACCTCGTCCGGGTTCGCGAGGTTCGAGAACAGCACCTCGCCATTTGCCCACACGTCGACCGCCGGTGCGGCCGCGGTGTGGCGGACGGTGAGGCGTCCCTCGCCTGCGGCGGTCTCGGAGATGTCGTTGGTGAAGAGGTTCGCGGTGGGGTTGCCGTCAGCGTCGAGGTGGGCGACGGCCGTGTAGCTCATGCCCTCCTCGAGCGTGAGGTCGATGGGGCCGAGCACCGGCGCGGAGTCGTCCTCGGCATCGGCGGCCGTCAGCGCCACGGAGTAGGTGCCGGGCTCGAGGTCGAGCGGGCCGGCGAGATCTCCGGGCTGGAAGTCGTCGATGGTGTTGTCGCCGTTGACGTACACGTCGACCGGGGTATCGGGGATGCCGTGCAGGACCGACAGCTCGGCCATGCCGTCCTCGACGGCGAGGGCGGGAGCCGCGAGCCCCGCGGCGATGAGGGTTCCGGCTGCGGCGCCGGCGATTGCTGACTTGCGCATGATCCTTCTCCTGAGGTTCGGGGCTCGCTGGCTGCGATGCCCTTCACCCCTACTTCCGGGCGACTCATGCGTTTGGATGCACCCGCCTCAAGAACTTCCTGGGGAAGGTGGGCCCATCTTCATCGTCGAGGCCGTCTTCGTGACGAAGGTGGGCCCACTTTCGTGGTGCGGAAGGCCGATGCGCTTGCTGGGTGGATCTGCGCTGTCACCAGGCATGACGCCGAGACCGAACCGTGACCGATCCGCAACCGACCAACGCTTTTCGCGCGCCAGCCGTCTCCCTAGCATGAGCGACATGACGACACGCACCGCCGCGACCGACTCCGCTCGTCGCTGGGCCCGCACCGCAGCGGTGGCCGCCGCCGCAGCCGTGATCCTCGCTGGGTGTTCCGCGAGCGACTACGAGGCCGTGGACTACTCGGGCGCCGATGCGGCCCTCGCCAGCGAGGACTCCGGCGGCGGTGAGGCGCTGGCGGAGGCGTACGCGGCCGAGGACGGCGACGCCGCGCCAGCCGAGGCGGACCGGTCGGTGATCGTCACTGGCTCGATGTACATGACCGTGGAGGACCCCATCGCCGCGGCGGAGGAGGCGACGAGCATCGTGCGGAGCGCGGGCGGGCGCATCGACGCCCGCAGCGAGACGGCGCCGGAGGAAGGAGACGGCGGCGCGGCATGGATGACTCTGCGGATCCCGTCCGACGACCTCGAGGATGTCGTCGACGACCTGCGCGGGCTGGGCACGGTGGACGAGTTCACCACCGAGTCCTACGACGTCACGACCCAGGTCACGGACCTCGAGTCGCAGATCTCGACGCTGCGCGCGTCGACGGAGCGCATCCAGATGCTGCTCGTCGAGGCCGAGGACATCGGCGACATCATCGCCCTCGAGAACGAGCTCGACGGCCGCCAGGCGGAGCTCGAGAGCCTCGAGGCGCGCCAGCGCGGGCTCGACGACCAGGTGTCGATGTCGACCCTGGACCTGTCGCTCACCACCGAGCCCGTCGTGATCGTCGACGACGACCCGAAGAGCTTCTGGGACGGCCTGGTCGCCGGCTGGGAGGGACTCACGGCCTTCGTCGCCGGCACGCTGGTCGTCGTCGGGGTGCTGCTGCCCTGGCTCGCGCTGATGACCGTGATCGCGCTGGTGGTGCTCGTCGTGGTGCGCGCCCTGCGTGCGCGCAAGGCGCGGCGCGCGGCGCCCGCTGCCCAGCCCGTCGGCGCGACGGCGTCGGGCACCGGGACCACGCCCACCGACCAGTCCTGACGCCCCGCGACGGACACGTCCGTCACGGGGCCAGCGCGCGCATCGGCCCCACCGACCACGTCGAGACCCCACCCAAGAACCGCGAAATGGATCCATCTCGCTGGCCTCTGGCCCTACAGCAACGAGATGGATCCATTTCGCGGAGTACGAATGCAGGGCACGGGTGTCAGACGGTCGCGGTGACCTCGACCACCGAGCCGGGCGCCGCGTAGGGCACGAGCGACCCGTCGATAGCCTCGCCATCGACCGTGAGCGAGGCGCCCTTGCCGCCGGAGTTGGCGACGCGGATCACGTACTCCGCGCCGCGGATCTGGCGGCGCACGGTGTACTCGGCGATCTCGGCGCCGATGCACGGGTCGACCACCAGGCCGTCATAGTCCGCGCGCACACCGAGCAGGTGCTGCGAGACGGTCACGAAGTTCCAGGACGCGGTGCCCGTCAGCCACGAGTTCTTGGCCTCGCCGTGGCGCTCCGCGTCCTTGCCCGCGATCATCTGCGCGTACACGTAGGGCTCGAGGCGGTGCACCTCCGAGATCTCCTCGCGATACGCGGGAGCGATCTGCTTGTAGTACTCCCAGGCGTTCTCGGCGCGGCCGACGATGGTCTCGGCGATGATGACCCACGGGTTGTTGTGGCAGAAGATGCCCGCGTTCTCCTTGTACCCCGGCGGGTAGCTCGTGACCTCGCCCAGCTCGACGTGGTACTCGGTGTAGGCCGGGTTGAGCAGCACGATGCCGTGGGGGGTGTTGAGGCGCTCGCGCACCGAGTCGAGGGCCTGGACGGCCTTGCCGTCCTCGAGGCCGATGCCGCCCATGATGCAGTAGCCCTGGGGCTCGATCCAGATCTGGCCGTCCTGGGTCTCGTGGGTGCCGACCTTGTTGCCGTAGTAGTCGTAGGCGCGCAGGAACCACTCGCCGTCCCAGCCGTGCTCGGTGACGGCCTGGCGCATCTGCGCGACGGCCGCCTCGGCGCGGTCGGCCTCGGTGTCGTCCCCGCGGCGGCGGGCCAGCGCGGCGTACTCCGGTCCGATCGCGCAGAACATGCCCGCGATGAAGATCGACTCCGCGACGCCGCCGGTCTTGTTGCCGGTGGTCTGGAAGGACTCGCCCGGCTCGGTCGAGAAGCAGTTGAGGTTGAGACAGTCGTTCCAGTCCGCGCGGCCGATGAGCGGCAGGCCGTGCGGGCCGGCCTTGTCGAGCGGGTGGTCGAACGAGCGGCGCAGGTGCTCCATGAGGCTCGCCGCCTTGGACTCGTCGTTGTCGAAAGGCACCATCTCGTCGAGGATCGCGAAGTCGCCGGTCTCCTTGACGTAGGCCGCGACGCCGAGGATCAGCCACAGCGGGTCGTCGTTGAAGCCCGAGCCCAGCGTGTGATTGCCGCGCTTCGTGAGCGGCTGGTACTGGTGGTAGGCGCTGCCGTCCTCGAACTGCGTCGACGCGATGTCGATGATGCGCTCGCGCGCACGCTCGGGCACGAGGTGCACGAAGCCCAGCAGGTCCTGCGACGAGTCGCGGAACCCCATGCCGCGTCCCATGCCGGTCTCGAAGTAGGAGGCCGAGCGCGACATGTTGTACGTGACCATGCACTGATACTGGTTCCAGATGTTGACCATCCGGTCGAGCCGCTGGTCGCCGGACTCGACGGTGTACGAGCCGAGCAGGTTGTCCCAGTACTCGTTGAGGCGAGCGAACTCGGCGTCGGTCTTGGCGTTGTCGTCGAAGCGGGCGAGCAGCTCGCGCGCGCCAGACTTGTTGATGACGCCGGGGGCCTCCCACTTGTCGTCGCGGTCGTTCTCGAGGTAGCCGAGCACGAACGTGAACTGCTTCGCCTCGCCGGGAGCGAGCTCGACCTTGAGGTGGTGCGAGCCGACCGGGTACCAGCCGGAGGCGATCGAGTTGGTGGACTCGCCGGCGTGCGGCACGGCCGCCTCGTCGAAGCGGTTGCCGAAGCCCAGGTAGGCGTCGCGGTCCGTGTCGAAGCCCGCGATGGGCGCGTTCACCCCGTAGACCGCGTAGTGGTCGCGGCGCTCGCGGTACTCGGTCTTGTGGAAGATCGCTCCGTCCTCGACCTCGACCTCGCCGATGGACAGGTTGCGCTGGTAGTTGGTCTGGTCGTCCTCGGCGTTCCACAGGCAGAACTCGATGAAGCTGAACAGGTCCACCTGCTTGGGCGCGTCGGTGCGGTTGGTCAGCGTGACCTGGTGGATCTCCGCGTTGACGTCGACGGGCACGAACAGCAGCACCGACGCCTCGAGGCCGCCGCGCTCGCCGGTGATCCGGGTGTAGCCCATGCCATGGCGGGTCTCGAAGCGATCGAGGTCCGTCTTGTAGGGGCGGTACGACGGGCTCCACACGTCGCCGCCGTCGTTGATCGAGAAGTAGCGACCGCCGTCGTCGACGGGGATGTTGTTGTAGCGGTAGCGCGTCAGGCGGCGCATCTTCGCGTCGCGGTAGAAGCAGTAGCCGCCGGCCGTGTGGGACACGAGCCCGAAGAACTCCTGGGACCCCAGGTAGTTGATCCAGGGGTAGGGCGTGTGAGGCGTCGTGATGACGTACTCACGGGCTTCGTCGTCGAAGTGACCGAACTGCATGGGGTGCTGCCTTCCAGGGAATTGGGCTGAGCCGCGACTCACTCTAGCCGAGATCGAAACGTTCTGACGTAACGATTCGACTACGGCTTTCGCTCCTGATGTCCCGCTCTCCCATGCAACCACGTTCGGCGAGCCGGTAGCGTGGCGTCATGCTGCTCTCCGACAGGGACATCCGCGCAGAGATCGAGTCCGGCCGCGTCACGCTCGACCCGTACGAGCCGGAGATGATCCAGCCGTCCTCCATCGACGTGCGACTCGACAAGTACTTCCGCGTCTTCGACAACCACAAGTACGCGGCGATCGACCCGAGCGCCGAGCAGCCCGAGCTCACCCGCCTCGTCGAGGTCAAGGGCGACGGGCCCTTCGTGCTGCACCCGGGCGAGTTCGTCCTGGGATCGACCTACGAGTCGGTCGAGCTGCCCGACGACATCGCGGCGCGACTCGAGGGCAAGTCGTCGCTCGGCCGCCTCGGCCTGCTCACCCACTCGACCGCCGGCTTCATCGACCCCGGCTTCGAGGGCAACGTCACCCTTGAGCTGTCGAACATGGCGACGCTGCCCATCAACCTGTGGCCCGGCATGAAGATCGGCCAGCTGTGCTTCTTCCGGCTGTCGTCCGCGGCCGAGCACCCCTACGGCTCGTCCGCGTACGGCTCCCACTACCGCGGCCAGCGCGGTCCGACCGCGAGCCGGAGCTTCCAGAACTTCCACCGCACGGACGTGTAGTCACCGGGCGGCCTCACGGCGCGCGGTGAGACACGCCGCACGCCTCTTGACCCGGGGGTCTGCTGCCCCGATGATGTGGTCACGCGAAGCACGATGCCGCACCGAGCCAGGCGACGCGACTGAGGTCGTTCGGGGGTTCTCGTGGTGCTGTCGTCCCTGCTCGCTCGCGCGCTCGCGAGCGCATCCGCCGCGCTCATCGCGGCCACCGCAGCGTCGACGCCCGCCACGGCGGACACCCCCGCGATCGCCTTCGGATCCGGCAACGCCTTGGAGAGCTGCGTGCGCTGGGCGATCGGCATCCCCGCCCCGACGCCCGTGCCCGTCACCGCTCTGGACGGTCTCACGCGCCTCGTCTGCGAGGACCTGCCCTCCTCCGCACGCGTCGACCTCACGCCGATCGCGGCGGCTCCAGCCCTCACCACCCTGCAGCTGTCGAGGTACGAGGGAAGCCCCGGCACCCTGACGATCCCCGCGAGCGGCCTCGATGCCGTGACTGACCTCAGCGTCGACGGTCTCTCCGTGTCGGGAGGCGCGACCGCGGCCTTGCCATCGCTGGAAGCGCTCGGGCTCTTCCGCGTCTCGGCGCCGGACCTTTCCTCGATCACCGCCTCGACGGGGCTGCGATCGGTGAATTTGGGCACCCTCTCGCTCGCGACCTGGTCGGGACTCACGAGGCAGACGTCGCTCGAATACGCGGCGATCGGCGACATCGCGCCCTTCGACCTCCGGGTCCTTCCCCAGACCACTGCTCTCGAGCAGCTGCACCTCTACCGCACGCCAGCGACGGGCTTCGCCGCTCTCGCGACGCTCGAGGGCCTCACCAGCCTCTCCATGACTGACTCCGGGCTCACCAGCATCGCCGGCCCCGTGCAGGCGGCAACCGTGCGCCACCTCGACCTGAGCTCGAACGCGATCACCGACATCACCGGGATCGCCGCGCTCGAGTCGCTCGAGCACCTCGAGCTCTCCGGCAACCGCATCGCCGATCCGTCCCCGCTGCACGCGCTGCCGTCCTCCGTGTTCGTGCGGCTCGTCGGCAACCGCATCGTCGACCAGTCGCTCCTGGTGGGCGACGGGCCGCAGCTCTCCGCGCACTCGCAGCGGCTCCCGGAGCAGACGATGGGGCGCTGCCGCGCCTTGACCCTGCCTGCCGTGCACCTGCTCGACGGCGCCGAGCCCGAGTACTCCGTGTCCCTCGCCGGGTGGGAGGGCGACGGCGCACCGCCATGGCCGGTGGGCGAGGTCGTGGGCGGCACCCTGACCGTGCTGGATGCACCGCAGCTGCGCTCGGTGGCGGTGTCGTGGAACGCCCCGGGGCCGTCGTACCCGCCGCTGTCCGGCTCAGTCCTCGTCGGCGTGACGGACTGCGTCGCGGACGCCGCCACCGTGACGGTCGCGGGGTCCGGGGTGGCGGGGTCGACGCTCACGGCCTCACCCAGCGGGTTCCCCGCGTTGACCGAGCTCACCTACCAGTGGCGCCGGGACGGCGGCCCGATCGCCGGTGCGACCCGATCGACCTACACCCCCACCGCGACGGATGCGGGCCGCGCCATCAGCGTGACCGCATCGACCGCGAGCGCATGGGTCGAGGCCGCCTCACGGACGAGCAAGCCCGTCACCATCTCGCTGCCGGGCCTCACGCAATCCAAGGCCGGGACCGTGACGGGCACCCGGATGGTGGGGCAGACCCTCACCGCCGCCGCTCCCACCTACGCACCCGCTTCCGCGGGGCGCGCCTACCAGTGGCTCCGCGACGGCGTCGCGATCTCCGGCGCTACCGCGTCGACCTATCGCCTCGCGACCGCCGATGCGGGCCGCACCGTCGCCGTCCGCATCACGAGCACACGGACGGGCCATCGGTCCGCTGTCGTCACCGTCGGCGCCGCCAAGGTCGCGCCGATGTTCACCTCGCGCCCGGCACCGAAGATCTCCGGCACCCCCACGGTGGGATACACGCTGACGGCCAACGCCGGCACGTTCTCGCCCGCAGCGTCGACCGTGACCTACCGGTGGTACCGCGACGGCAAGGCCATCTCCGGCGGGACCGCGCGCACCTACCGCGCGACCACCACCGACATCGGGCACCGGATCACCGTGGCGACGACCGCCTCCCGCAGCGGCTACTCGACCTCCACCCAGTCGTCCACCGCCGTCACGATCGGCCGCAAGCTGACCGCGGTCACGCCCTCGATCAGCGGCACGGCGAAGGCCGGCAGCACGCTGACCGTCAAGCGCGGAACCTGGGGTCCGGGCACGGTCTCGACCAAGGTCCAGTGGTACGTCAGCGGCAAGGCGGTGTCCGGCGCGACGGGTTCCTCGTTCAAGGTCCGCCCCACGGACGCGTACAAGTCCATCACGGTCAAGGTCACCGGCTCACGATCGGGCTACACCACCACCTCGCGCAACTCCTCTGCGAAGAAGGTCGCGGGCATCGACTACTCGTCGTGCGCCACGCTGCGCAAGCACTATCCGTACGGCATCGCGAAGTCCTCGACCACCGTGAATCGCGTGAACGGCAAGGTGGCGGGGCCCCTGCCGAAGGGGACGTTCATCTCCGCGTCGTTGTACGCGTTGAACGACGAGTCCGACGCCGACAAGGACGGGTGGGCCTGCGAGTCCTGACGCCGCTGCACGTCCCCCGGCTGCTGGTGCCCCTGTCGGTCTCCTCACATCCGCCCCCTTTCCAGCGCCGATGCGGCTAGGTTCGGGTTCGTCAGCGACGAGGGGGCATGACCATGACGGACGAGCGCGACCACAGCGCAGGCGGCGCGTACCCGAGCGGAGCGACCCAGTGGTCGCCCGGCGCCGAGAGCGGCCCCGGTTCCGAGCCCGTCGCGCAGGCCGCAGCCCCGACCGCCACCCTGTCCCCTGCCGCGTGGCATCCGGACCCGGAGCACCCCGGCTACCTGCGCTGGTGGGACGGCCAGGCGTGGACGGAGCACCGGACGCCCTCACAGGCGCAGCCGGCGCCGGCGGACAAGCGACGCTTCCGGCCGGCCATCGTGATCGGCGTGATCGCCGTGGTGCTGGTCGCGCTGTTCGTGCTCGCTGGCGTGCTGCGCGTGCTCGCGGCCGCCACGGAGCCGAGCCCGCTCGGCGAGGTCGCCTTCGAGATCGCGGAGCCCGTGCCCGACTCGTGGGCGACGGCCTCGACGCTCAACGGCGCGGGCAGCGTCGCCTACGACCCGGCGTGGGAGGACGCGACCGACGTCCTCAAGCTGACGATGGTCACCGAGGAGGCGAACGCAGAGTCCGGACTCACGATGATCAACGACGGCGCCTGGATCACCGGCGGCGACTACCTGAACGGCGCGGAGACGATCATCGTCACGAGCCTCGACGTCGAGGGCGACCCCGCCGGCGTGCGCGACTTCGCCGAGGGCACGCTCGAGACGCGCGCGCTGCAGTTCGACTCGCTCGTGCGGACGGAGGAGGGCGTGTTCGCCACGCCGTCCGGCCAGGAGGGCTACCTCATCCGCTTCGTCGCGACCCTCGCAGGCCTCGAGCTCGACGGCGCCGTGGGCGTCGTGTCGAGCCCCGCCGGGTTCACGGCCGTCCAGTACACGGGCGGCGAGCACATCGAGCCCGGGCAGGCGGACTTCGACGCCATGATCGCGTCCCTCGTCCTGCGGTAGGCGCACGGCGCGGCGAGCCGAGCACGCGCATCGGCGCTGTGGAAGCCCCCGGCGCCCCAGCTCCGGCGTCGCCGAGGGCATGAAGGCCGTCCCGCGCATCGGCGCTATGCTGGCCGGACACGACAGGGGAGCGCTTCCCGCGAGGGAGTCAGAGCGCTGAGAGTGCGGACCAGCCGCAGACCCTCGAACCTGATCCGGGTGATACCGGCGTAGGGAGTCGAGTCTCGTCCCCTCCTAGCAATGGGAGGCAACACATGCGCATCGCGCGTGCCACCACCGCGGGGGCCATCGCCCTCGCCACCCTGACCCTGGCCGCCTGCTCCTCGGGCTCCGAGCCCGAGGCCGAGCCCACGGATGGAGCCACCGGCGCCACCGCATCGGCCACCCCGACCGCGCCGGAGGAGGTCGACCTCAGCGGCCAGTCCGTCACGGTCGTCACCCATGACTCGTTCGGTGTGCCCGACGAGGTCCTCGCCGCGTTCGAGGAGGAGACCGGCCTGACGGTCGAGTTCGCCGCGCCCGGCGACGCCGGCGCCCTGGTCAACCAGCTGATCCTCACCCAGGACGCTCCGATCGGGGACGTCGTCTACGGGATCGACAACACCTTCGCCTCGCGCGCGATCGACGAGGGCGTCTTCGCGGACTACGTGTCCCAGGCGCCCGCCGCGGCCGACGCCGCGGAGTACGCCATCGCGGGCTCGGACGCTCTCACCGCGATCGACTACTCGGACGTGTGCCTCAACTACGACCTCGCGTGGTTCGAGGACAACGGCGTGCCCGTGCCGCAGGCGATCGGCGACCTCACGGACCCGCAGTACAGCGGCCTGCTGTCCGTGACGAACCCCGCGACGTCGTCGCCCGGACTGGCATTCCTGCTCGCCACGGTCGCGGACCAGGGCGACGACTGGACCACCTACTGGGAGACGCTGCGCGAGAACGACCTCCGCGTCACCCCCAGCTGGTCGGACACCTACTTCGTGGACTTCTCGGTGCCCAACTACGGCGGCGACTACCCGCTCGTCCTGTCCTACGCCTCGTCCCCGCCATCCGAGGTGATCGACGGTAAGCCGACGTCGGCGGCGCTGCTCGACACCTGCTTCCGCCAGGTCGAGTACGCGGGCATCCTCGAGGGCGCCGAGAACCCGGCGGCGGCCCAGGCGGTCATCGACTGGATGCTGTCGGACGACTTCCAGGCGTCCCTCCCGGGGACCATGTACGTCTACCCGGTGTCGTCCTCGGTCGACGTGCCCGCCGAGTGGGCCGAGTTCGCGCCCCTGTCCGACGCGCCGCTGACGATGGACCCCGCGGAGATCACCGCGAACCGCGACGCGTACATCGCCGAGTGGACGTCGATCGTCCTCGACTAGCGGGGCACCCATGATCCCAGGCCGAGGACCGCGATGAGGAGCGCCGCCCACCATTCCCTCAGCTGGTGGCTGCTGGCGCTGATCCCTCTCGCGTTCCTCGGCCTGTTCTTCCTGTGGCCGCTCTGCTCCGTGCTGGTGCACGGCCTCTTCGACGGCGGCTTCGACCTCGCCGGCACCTGGGCGATCGTCACCTCGCCGCGCACGGCCGATGCGCTCGTCACCACCCTCCTGCTCGCCACCGCGGGGACGGCCGGCTCGGTCCTCTTGGGGGTGCCCGGGGCGTACGTGCTCTACCGCCTGCGCTGGCGAGGTCAGCGCGCCGTGCGCGCGGTGGTCGCCGTCCCGTTCGTGCTGCCGACCGTCGTCGTGGCCGCCGCCTTCTCCGCGCTGCTGGGCCGGTCCGGCCCGCTGGGCTTCCTCGGGCTCGATCAGTCGGTGCTCGCGATCGTGCTCGCGCTGGTGTTCTACAACGCGTCGGTCGTGGTGCGCGTCGTCGGCGGAGCGTGGGCAGGGCTCGACCCGTCGACCGCCTCTGCCGCCGCCACGCTGGGCGCCTCACGGCGGCGCGTGCTCGCCCACGTGACGCTCCCCGCGCTCGTGCCAGCGATCGCGTCGGCCGCATCGGTCGTGTTCCTGTTCTGCGCGACGGCCTTCGGCGTCGTGCTCGTGCTCGGCGGCACCCGGGTGCGCACCCTCGAGACCGAGATCTATCTGCAGGTGAACCAGTTCCTCGACCTGCGTGCCGCTGCCGTGCTGTCGATCCTGCAGATCCTCTTCGTGGGGCTCGCGCTGTGGCTGTCAGCCGCCGCCCGGCGACGCCGGGAGCGGGTCCTGGGCGGGCGTGCCCTCGACGGCACCCGGGCCTTCCTCAGCGCCGATGCGTGGGTCGCCGTGCCCACGATCCTCACCTTGGGCGTGCTGCTGGCCGCGCCGATGTACGCGCTCGTGGAGCGGTCGCTGCGCACGATCGATGGGCACGGCCTCGACCATTACGTCGCCCTGTTCGGCCAGCCCGGGCGGACGGTGCTGCCCGTCTCGGTCGCCCAGGCGGTGATGAACTCGCTCGTGACCGCCGCGATCGCGGCCGCCCTCGCGTGCGTGGTCGGGCAGATCGTCGCGGCCCTGCTGACCCGCCGCTCCCGGCGCTCCGGGGCCCTCGACGCCGTGGTGATGCTGCCGCTCGGGGTCTCCGCCGTCGTGGTCGGGCTCGGCATGCTGCTGACTCTCAACCGGCCGGTGCTGGGCATCGACCTGCGCGGCTCGTGGTGGCTCGTGCCGATCGCCCAGGCCGTCGTCGCGTTGCCGCTGGTGGTGCGCACCCTGGTGCCCCCGGCGCGGGCGATCGATCCTCGACTGCGCCTGGCCGCCGCGACCCTGGGCGCCTCGCCGTGGAGGGTCTGGTCGAGCGTCGACTGGCCCCTGCTGCGCCGCGCCTTCGGCCTCGCCGTCGGCTTCGCCTTCGCGATCGCCCTGGGCGAGTTCGGCGCGACCAGCTTCCTCGCGAGGCCCGACCGGCCCACCTTGCCGACCGCGATCTATCGGCTGCTGGGGCGGCCGGGGATCGAGAGCATCGGCATGGCGTTCGCGGCCGCGGTGGTGCTGGCCGTGATGACGGCCGCGATCATGATGGTGTCCGAGCGCATGCGCACGCAGGTGGGAGCTGATCTATGAGTGGCCAGGGCGCCATGGGGCTGCAGGTCGAGGGGCTCCGGGTCGAGTACCCCGGCAAGCCTCCGGTGGTCGCCGTGGAGGGCGCGTCGCTGGCGGTGGCGCCGGGCGAGACCGTGGCGCTGCTGGGCCCGTCCGGGTGCGGCAAGTCCTCGCTGCTGGGCGCGATCGTCGGGATCGTGCCGCCCTCCGATGGGCGGGTCCTGTGGGACGGCTTGGACGTCACCTCGGTCCCCGTGCACCGCCGCGGGTTCGGGCTGGTGTTCCAGGACGGCCAGCTGTTCCCGCATCGGTCGGTCGCTCGCAACGTCGCGTTCGGGCTGGAGATGGCGGGCGTGCCGCGCGAGGAGCGCCGCGCGCGGGTCGAGGAGCTGCTCGCGCTCGTGGGGCTCGACGGCTACGGCTCGCGCGCCGTCACCGAGCTGTCCGGCGGGCAGCGCCAGCGCGTCGCGCTCGCCAGGTCGCTGGCGCCGCGGCCCCGCCTGCTCGCGCTCGACGAGCCGCTGTCCTCGCTCGACGCGGACCTGCGCGCGCGGCTCGCGGTCGAGGTGCGCGACATCCTGGCAGCGGCGGGGACCGCGGCGATCGTCGTGACGCATGACCCCGCCGAGGCCGAGGTCATGGCGTCGCGCGTGCTGCGCATGGAGGAAGGCGAGCTGCTGTAGGCGCCGTCCCACTCACGCGTCCCAGCGGGACATGAGCGTCACAATCTCAGCGAGAGTGACCCTCATGTTCTGCCAGCGCGCACCGGGCCGGACGCCTGGCGCGGGTCAGCAGTCGCAGGCGATGCGGCTGCCGTTGACGAGCGCCGGCGCGGTGAGCGGGTCAGGGGCGCGTGTCGCGTCGACCTCGGCGCCGCCGATCACGGCGTCCACGGGCATGCCCTCGCGCGCCCAGTACTCGAAGCCGCCGATCATCTCCTTCACCGCGTAGCCGAGCTCGGAGATGATGAGGCCCGCCCGCGTGGCCCCGTTGCAGCCGGGACCCCAGCAGTAGACGACGAAGGTGGTGCCCGCCGCGTACTCGGGAATGCGCGCCAGCATCTCTGGCTTGGGCATGTGGACGGCGCCGCGGGCGTGGCCCTGGTCCCACGCCGTCTGGTCGCGCGTGTCGATCAGCACGAAGCCCGGTTCGCCGGACTCGAGCGCGGCGTGCACGTCGGAGGGGTCGGTCTCGAAGGCGAGCCTCGCGGCGAAGTGCGCCGCCGCTGCGGAGGTGTCCAGCGCGTGGGTGTCCATGCGGCAAACCTAGGCCCCGACCGCGGTGCCTGTCAGCCCTCGCCCGGCACCAGCATCGGCCCTCCTCACCCTTCCCCGAAAGTGGACCCACTCTCATCGCGAAGCGGGTCCTCACGAGGAAGGTGGGCACACTTTCGCCAAACGGGGGCGGGGTTGAGCGTCATTCACTCAACTTTCACTCGCTCGACTTGACATCACGAGCCACGCGAGGATACTTGAGCGTAGGCGGCTCAACTTCGGAGCCGGCAGTTTCCGCGGCTCGACAAGCCGCATCAGAAGGAGGACACCTCATGTCACGAGCAGTAGGCATCGACCTGGGCACCACCAACTCCGTGGTGACCGTTCTCGAGGGTGGCGAGCCCACCGTCATCGCGAACGCCGAGGGCGCCCGCACCACCCCGTCGGTGGTCGCGTTCTCGAAGACCGGCGAGGTCCTGGTCGGCGAGATCGCCAAGCGCCAGGCCGTCACCAACGTCGACCGCACCATCACGTCCGTGAAGCGCCACATGGGCACGGACTGGTCGCAGGAGATCGACGACAAGAAGTACACCGCGCAGGAGATCTCCGCGCGCATCCTCGGCAAGCTCAAGCGCGACGCCGAGGACTACCTGGGCGAGAAGGTCACCGAGGCCGTCATCACGGTCCCCGCGTACTTCAACGACGCCGAGCGTCAGGCGACCAAGGACGCCGGCGAGATCGCGGGCCTCAAGGTCCAGCGCATCGTCAACGAGCCCACCGCCGCGGCCCTCGCGTACGGCCTCGACAAGGGCAAGGAGGACGAGCTCATCCTGGTGTTCGACCTCGGTGGCGGCACGTTCGACGTGTCCCTCCTCGAGGTGGGCAAGGACGAGGACGACTTCTCGACCATCCAGGTCCGCGCGACCGCGGGCGACAACCGCCTCGGCGGCGACGACTGGGACCAGCGCGTCGTGGACCACCTCATCAAGGAGGTCAAGAACACCGAGGGCGTGGACCTCGCCAAGGACAAGGCCGCCGTGCAGCGCCTGCGCGAGGCCTCGGAGCAGGCGAAGAAGGAGCTGTCGAGCGCGACCAGCACCAACATCTCGCTCCAGTACCTGTCGATCGGCGAGAACGGCCCCGTCCACCTGGACACCCGCCTCACCCGCGCGCAGTTCCAGCAGATGACGCAGGACCTCATCGACCGCACCAAGGAGCCCTTCCACCAGGTCATCAAGGACGCGGGGATCTCGCTGTCCGACATCGACCACGTGGTGCTCGTGGGCGGCTCGACCCGCATGCCTGCCGTGACCGACGTGGTCAAGGAGCTGACCGGCGGCAAGGAGCCCAACAAGGGCGTGAACCCCGACGAGGTCGTCGCCGTGGGCGCCGCGCTGCAGGCCGGCGTCATCTCCGGTGAGCGCAAGGACGTGCTGCTCATCGACGTCACCCCGCTGAGCCTCGGCATCGAGACCAAGGGCGGCGTGATGACCACGCTCATCGAGCGCAACACCGCCATCCCGACCAAGTCGTCGGAGGTCTTCTCGACCGCCGAGGACAACCAGCCGTCGGTGCTCGTGCAGGTCTACCAGGGCGAGCGTCAGTTCGCCCGCGACAACAAGCTGCTCGGCACGTTCGAGTTGGGCGGCATCGCGCCGGCCCCGCGCGGCGTCCCGCAGATCGAGGTCACCTTCGACATCGACGCCAACGGCATCGTGCACGTGGGTGCCAAGGACCGCGGCACCGGCAAGGAGCAGTCGATCACCGTGACCGGCGGCTCGGCGCTGTCGAAGGACGACATCGAGCGCATGGTCAAGGACGCCGAGGAGCACGCTGACGAGGACAAGAAGCGCCGCGAGGACGCCGAGACCCGCAACAACGCGGAGACCTTCGCCTACTCGACGGAGAAGATCCTGTCCGAGAACGAGGACAAGGTGCCGGCCGAGGTCGCCGACGACGTCAAGACCGCGATCGCGGACGTCAAGACCGCCCTCGAGGGCGACGACGTCGCCGACATCAAGGCCAAGCACGACGTCCTGGTCGAGAAGGCGCAGAAGATCGGCGAGGCCGTCTACGCGGCCCAGCAGGCCGATGCGGCTGCCGGGGAGGGCGCGCCCGCGGGCGACGCTCCCGCCGGTGACAGCGCCGACGACGACGTCGTCGACGCCGAGATCGTCGACGACGAGGACGACAAGAAGTAACGCAGCCGCGGCGGCGGGCGGGCATGGCCCGTCCCGCCGCCGCGCTCCGCATACGGAAGGCTCACCATGACCGACCAGAACCCGAACCCCGAGCCGCAGGACGGCGACGACCCCCTCGCCGACGCTGAGCGCATCGTGAACGAGGCCGCCGCAGGACTGGGCGACGCCGCGACCGATGGCGTGAACGCCGACGAGCAGGGCGCCGACGACGCGCTCAACGCGGCGTACGCGACGGCCGCCGAGCACCTCGCGGACCTGCAGCGCCTGCAGGCCGAGTACGTCAACTACCGCAAGCGCGTGGATCGCGACCGCGAGGCTGCCGGAGACCTGGCCGTCGGCAAGGTCATCGAGACCCTGCTGCCGGTGCTCGACGACATCGCCGGCGCGCGCGAGCACGGCGACCTCGAGGCCGACGGCCCCTTCAAGTCGATCACCACCAAGCTCGAGGACGCCCTCGGCCGGCTGGGCTGGTCGAGCTTCGGGGCTGCGGGCGAGCAGTTCGACCCGCAGGTGCACGAGGCGCTGATGTCGCAGCCCTCGACAGAGGTCACCGAGCCCACGATCCAGCACGTCGCCCAGCCGGGCCACCGCATCGGCGAGCGTGTGATCCGCCCCGCGCGCGTGATCGTCGCGCAGCCCGAGTAGCCACCACCCCACCGACACCGCCGAGAGGAGACGCACCATGACGAGCCAGGACTGGTTCAGCAAGGACTTCTACGCCACGCTGGGCGTCTCCAAGGACGCGAGCGCGGAGGACATCAAGAAGGCCTACCGCAAGCTCGCGCGCGACCTCCACCCGGACCGCAACCCCGGCGACAAGGCCTCCGAGTCCCGCTTCAAGGAGGTGGGCGAGGCGTACGGCGTGCTGTCCGACAAGGAGCAGCGCCAGCAGTACGACGCGATCCGCACCATGGGCGGCGGCGGCCCGCGCTTCCAGGCGGGAGGGCCCGGCGGCGCCGGCTTCGAGGACGTGTTCTCGAACATGTTCGGCGGAGCGGCACGACCGGGTGCGGGCCAGGCGGGAGCCGGTCAGCAGTACCGGGCGCAAGGCTTCGAGGACATGCTGGGCAACCTCTTCGGAGGTGGCGGCTTCCAGCGCGGCCCCCAGAAGGGCACGGACATCGCAGCAGCCACCGAGGTGAGCTTCCGCCAGGCCGCGGCGGGCGACACCATCACGCTGCGCACCGCGACCGGCGACGTGACGACCCGGCTGCCCGTCGGCGTCAAGGACGGCCAGAAGATCCGCATCCGCGGCAAGGGCCGCGCGGGCGCCAACGGCGGACCGGCGGGCGACCTGCTCCTCACGGTGCGCGTCGCGGCGCATCCGGTGTTCTCGACGGACGGACGCAACCTGCTGGTGAAGCTGCCCGTGAGCTTCGACGAGGCGGCGCTCGGCGCCACGGTCGAGGTCCCGACGCTGGACGGCGAGCGCGTCCGCGTCAAGATCCCGGAGGGCACCCCGTCGGGCAAGGTCCTGCGCGTCAAGGGCCGCGGCCTCGCGACCAAGGATGGGCCGGGCGACCTGCTGGTCACCATCACGGTCAACGTGCCGTCCAAGCTCGCGCGCAAGGCCAAGGAGGCGCTGCAGGCCTTCGCCCTGCACACCGCCAAGGACGACCCGCGCAAGGACTTCTACAAGGACGCGGCCCGGTAGAGCCGATGCGGTGGCCGCCGGGGCTACGGTGACCACCAAGGGAAGGAGGACGGTCGTGGAGCAGCCAGACGTCGACGAGCCCGTCTTCCTCATCTCCGCCGCGGCCGAGCTCGCTGGGATGCACGCCCAGACCCTGCGCCAGTACGACCGGCTCGGCCTGGTCGTCCCGCGCCGCCGCCCCGGCGGCGGGCGGCGCTACTCGCTGCGCGACGTCGCGACGCTGCGCGAGATCCAGCGCATGAGCCAGGACGAGGGCATCAACCTCGCGGGCATCGCCCGGATCCTCACGCTCCAGAAGCAGGTGGACCGCCTGCAGGACGAGGTGCGCAAGCTCCGCCCCCGCGCCGACACCGGCTCACGCGTCTTCACGTCCGGCCCCTCGGGCTCGGTCGTGATCGTCGAGCGCGGCCGCCGCGTCAGCCGTGACGAGGGCCGGGCCCTGGTGCTGTGGAGCGCACGACGCGAGAGCCCCGCCGAGGACTGACCGGCGCGGCCGCACCCTCCCCGCCAGCGCACCGGCGCTGCTCAGAACCTTGACGGCCCGACGCCACCAAGCCAGCATGGCCCCATGGCCGATGCGGACAGCCCCCACGCGCACCACGCACCCGACTACATCGAGATCCCCGCGCTCGACGCGGAGGCGGCGACGAGGTTCTACGGCGACGCCTTCGGGTGGCGCTTCACGTCCTACGGCCCGGCGTACCACGGGATCGTCGCGGGCGACGGCCGCGAGGTCGGCGGGATCTCGGAGGTGGGCGAGGTGACGCGCGGCGACCTGCTCGTGGTGCTGTTCTCCCGCGACCTCCAGTCGAGCCGCGACAGCGTCGTGAAGGCGGGCGGCACGATCACGCGCGACATCTTCGACTTCCCTGGTGGGCGACGCTTCCACTTCGCCGACCCCTCGGGCAACGAGCTCGCCGTCTGGGCCTTCGCCTAGCGACCGCGACCCGCAGGGTGCACGGCGAAGGGGCCTGACACCGCCCTCAGCTCGGTGCCAGACCCCTTCTCCCCCCGGGCACGCCCGGTCTATCGCTGCAACGACTCCACAAGGTCGCTCGCGAAAGCATGTGTGGTGGGCAGCGACTCGATCCACACGCGCGGAGGCTGGCGCATGAGGTTGCCACCCTTCATCGCCTGCGCGCGGTCGGAGATGTGGTCGCGCAGAGACGCGATGCCCTGCCCCAGGGACGCGCCGCGCTCAACGAGCACGGCGTAGAGACCATCGCCCATGCGGGCCATCGGGTGGCCCACGCCGTAGGCGCCACGCAGGGCCTCACCGGCGGCGGCGTTGCGCGCGATGCGCTGCCACGGGTCCGTCGCCTCGACGGACACGTCGACCATGACGAGGGCGTGCGTGGAGGTGACCTCGACGCCGCCGCGGCTGGCCATCCCGTACACCTCCGCGAGGCGCTGCACCAGGTACTCCGGCGTTCCCAGACCCGACTCCGCGTCGGTCATCGTGGGCGCCTCGAGGATGGGCTCGGACCCCGCGGTCCACCCCTCGCACAGCGCACGGATGGAACGGATGGGCGCCGACTCGAAGCCGGCGGCCTTGAACAGCACAGCCATGTCGTCGATCGCCTCGGTGATGCCGACGCCGGCGCCCGAGCGCGCCTGGCCCAGGCGGTAGGCGGCTGGCGCCGTGTCGAGGCGAGCGTCGAGGGCCTCCGCGAGGGCCTCAGCCGCCGGTGTGTACCAGTCGCCAGGACGCAGCCAGACCGTGTCGATGCTCGCGCTCTCCCATCGCTGGAGGAGCGCGGCCGACCCGTTCCCGGGGACCTGCGTGTGGCTGCTCATGACAGATGAGACGGCCGCGGTCCGCGACTATGACGCCGTTATCCGGGAAAATCTGCCGCGCAGGCGCACACTCGGAGTGTGACCAATTCCCCAGGTCGCTCTCTTTCGCCCGGGCCTCGCACCAGGAAAGATGGAGGAACCCTGGTGGCGAGCGCGGGAGGAGGAGTGTGCCCATGAGCTCGGAGGCGATCGCGCTGTGGACGGAGACGTCCAGCGATCCTGAGCTCATCGCCGGCGTGCGTGCCGGTGATGCGGCCGCCTTTGGCGTGCTCTACGAGCGCCACGTGGGCGCCGCCCGCAAGGTCGCCGCCCAGTACACGAACTCCGCGAGCGACGTCGACGACGTCGTGTCCGAGTCGTTCTCGCGCGTCCTGCGCGCCCTGCAGCGCGGCGACGGCCCCGACCTCGCCTTCCGCGCGTACCTCTTCACGATCGTCCGCCGCACCGGCATGGACGTCATCGACAAGGGCATCCGCACCAAGCCGCGCGAGGACATGTCGCCCTACGAGTCGTCGATCGGCTACGAGGCTGCCTCCGACGAGCCCGCGCTCGACGGGTTCGAGCACGGCATGGTCGCCGATGCGTTCAAGTCGCTTCCCGAGCGGTGGCAGGCCGTCCTCTGGTACACCGAGGTCGAGAAGAAGTCCGCGAAGGAGATCGCCCCTCTGCTTGGCCTCACCGCCAACGGCGTCGCGGCCCTGTCGTACCGCGCGCGCGAGGCCCTGCGCCAGGCCTACCTGCAGCAGCACCTCAACACCTCCGAGGAGATCGGCTGCCTCGAGGCCAACGCCCAGCTGGGCGCCTACGTCCGCGGCGGGCTGTCCAAGCGCGAGCACGGCAAGGTCGACGACCACGTCAGGACCTGCGAACGCTGCACCGCGCTCGTCGCCGAGCTCGAGGACGTCAACCGCGGCATGCGCGGCATCATCGCGCCCCTGTTCATGGGGCTGCTCGGCGTCGGCGCCCTCGAGGGCGGCCTGCCCATCGGCGGTGCGCTCGGTCCGCAGGGCGCCGCGTCCAGCGCGGGGGCAGGCGCGGGCGGTGCAGGCACGAGCGGGACGGCGCTCGGCGCTGGCGCGGCCGGTGTCGCCGCCGGCGCAGGCGCCGCCGGCATCGCGGGGGCGCTCGGCGCTCTCGCCAACGTCGCCATGCCCGCCGCCGCAGTCGTCGGAGTGGTCGCCCTCGCCATCAACGGCGCGAGCGCGCTGGGACTGTTCGAGTCGGACGAGCCCGTCGACGGCGTCGCCGGCCCGGTGGTCGTGAGCCCGTCGCCTTCTCCCGACGCGTCCGACGCAGACGACGACGCCACCGAGCCGACCCCTTCCCCCGTGCCGTCCGTCTCGCCCTCGGCGAGCGTCGACGAGGAGGACGACGCGGTCGCCGATGCATCCGACGACCCGTCCGACGAGCCCGCCGAGGCTCGTCCCCGCACCGTGATCTACGGGCTGGGCAGCACTGGCGCCGGTTCCGGTTCCAGTGGCGCGGGCTCCTCTGGTGCGGGCTCGGGCTCCGGTGGCGGCTCCGGCGACGGTGCTGGTTCCGGAGGGGACTCGGGCACTGGTGCAGGCGCCGGGACGGGTGCGGGCAACGGGTCCGGCTCGGGCTCCGGTGACGGATCGGGCGCGGGCGCAGGTTCCGGCTCTGGCTCGGGGAATGGCTCAGGCGACGGGACGGGATCGGGCGACGGTTCGGGCTCCGGCGATGGCACGGGTTCCGGCGATGGGTCTGGCTCGGGCTCTGGTGACGGTTCGGGTTCGGGTGACGGTTCCGGTGACGGAAGCGGCGACGGGTCGGGCTCCGGCGATGGCACAGGCTCCGGTGATGGATCCGGTGACGGCGATGGGTCCGGCTCGGGCGACGGCTCTGGCTCTGGCGACGGCGAGGGCGACGACAGCGGTTCCGGTTCTCCCGGCGGCACCGTGCTGCTGTCGATCGGCGCAGCCCCGCTGAACGTCCTCGAGATCTCCCGCTCGACGCCGCTCGTGGGCATGAGCATCTCGAACGATGGCGACGGCGACGCCGCCGACGTGAGCGCGACCATCACGCTGCCGGACGGATTGACGTTCGCACCGCCGTCCTCGGGCGCAGGTGCCTTCGCGATCCCCGAGGCGCAGTCGCTCGGCATGCTCCTCGCAGCATCGACCGACGCGACCTTCGACGCCGGCGACTGGACCTGCTCGCTCAGCGGTGAGTCGAACGTCGCATCGTGCACGCTCGAGGCCCTCGTGGGCGGCCATGGCGCCGATCTCGAGCTCTCCGTCGCGCTGCCCGACGGCGACCTCGCGGCGGACGCCACGACCACCTTCGCGGTGAGCGCCGGCGACGTCTCGGCGTTCTACTCCGTGCGTACCGCGATCGCCGCCGGCGACGACGACCTCGACCCGGTCGTGACCGAGGGCGGCGGGCTCGGCGTCGTGCAGTTCGGAGCACCGGTGCTCGGCTGCGACATCAGCGAGAAGGGCTGCGTGGAGGCGCGCCAGTCGCTGTTCACCACCGGCACGGGCCAGTACAAGTCGGACAACAACGACTACACCATGGTGGCGCTCAAGGACGCCGGGGGCGAGCGCCTGTCGGGTGTGACGACGGTCGAGATCCCCGAGGGCGCGACCGTCAAGCGTGCATCGCTCGAGTGGTCCGCGAACCGGGCGCTCGGTCGCTCGGGCCAAGGCGGCGCCGACGTATGGGAGGGCAAGGTGCGCGAGGCGCGTCTGCAGATCCCGGGCGGCTCCTACGAGGATGTGGTCGCAGACGTCAGCGACCTCGTGACTAAGGACAACCGTCAGTACTACGTGTCGCGGACGGACATCACGGAGCAGGTGAAGTCCGCGGGCTCGGGCGCCTACTCGCTTGCCGACATCGCCGTCAGCGAGTCTCGCAAGGACAACGACCGCACGTACTACGGCGGCTTCACGCTGACGATCATCTACGAGGACCCCGAGCTCGACGAGAGCTCGCGCGTCGTCCTGTTCGAGGGCGCCCACTGGGTCTCCTCCGACGCGCCGGTGGTCAAGCGCGTCGAGCTGCTCAAGCGCTCCGACGTCGGCCTGTCGTGGACCGCGTACGAGACCGATCGCTCGCTCTCCGGCGACACCGTCGACCTCGACGGCGACCTGTTCACGCCGCAGCGCCAGCGCGGCAACGGCGCCTCCGAGAACGCGGGAGACGCGCACGCGTTCGGGTCGCTCTACGCGAACACCATGGGCATCGACGCGAAGCCGTTCGTCGCCAAGAGCTCGCGCCAGGAGGGCAGCCACGTCCTGACGGCGAAGACCTCAGGCGACAACTTCCTCATCGGAACCATCGCGGTGACGATCTCCGACACGCAGTAGCGCGGTCAGCGCGCGGGCTCGGCGCTCCAGTCCATGTCGAGCTGGCGCGCAGTGCGGTGAGCCATCTCCTCCCCCGCGACGCGAGCGACCACGTGCAGAGCCATGTGCATGCCCGACGTGAGGCCACCGCTGGTGATCACCGCACCCGCATCGGCCCATCGCACGCCGTTGACGGCGCCCGTGACGCCTGACGCACGCAGGGCATCGACGTCCTCCCAGTGGGTGGTCGCGGGAAGGCCATCGAGCAGACCGCCCTGCGCGAGGAGGAACGCGCCCGTGCACACGGACGTGGTGAGCGAGGCGCCGCCCACGAGGTGCGCCACGGCGCTCTCGATCGCGGGATCCGCCAGCGCGGCCTCGACGTCGATCGTGCCGGGCACCACGACCACGTCGAACGGGGTGGCCGCCTGCGCATCGGCAAGCGCGGTGAGCGTCATCCCCCCAAAGGCCACCACGTCCGCACCCCCGGGGCTCACGAGCTCCACGGTGAAGGACGGCGCCTCGCCATCGCGCTCAGCGAGTCGCGACGCCGTGAGGAAGACCTCGTATGGCCCCCCTGCGTCGATGAGGTCGAAGCCGTCGAAGACCAGGATGCCGATGCGCGTCATGGCGCCAGGCTAGGCCACGACCTCGTTCGAGGCCCGGCGGCGCACGACGAGCCACAGCGACGCGTTGGCGATCGCGAGCGAGCCGATCATCACTACCGCCATCGACGTCACGGACATGCCGCCCGCGCCGATCAGCGGGGTAGCCAGGCCGGCCACGCCCATGTTGAGCGCACCGATGAGCGACGCGGCGGTGCCGGCCTCTCCGGCGTGCCCGGCGAGCGCCGTCACTTGCACGGTGGGCATGATCAGGCCGACCGGCGCCACGACGAAGAACAGCGAGATGAGCACCGGCACCACGCCCGTGTCGAGCAGTCCGCAGGTCAGCAGCGCGAGCGCACCGCCGGCCTGGATGCTGAGTCCCGCTGTGGTCACGGCGCGCGGAGGCAGCACGCGCATGAGGCGCGCGGACACCTGGTTGCCGATGACGAGTCCGACCGAGTTGATGCCGAAGACCAGGCCGTACTGCTGCGGGCTGAGGCCGAACAGATCCTGCAGGATGAAGGACGAGGCGGACAGGTACGCGAACAGTGCGGTGAAGGACATGGCGCCGACGACGGCGATGCCGACGAACGCGGTGTCGCGGAAGAGGTGGCGGTAGCGGCGTGCGACCGTCGAGACCTCGAAGCGACCGCGGCGCGAGGCAGGCATGGTCTCCACCATGAGGAACGCGGCGACCACGATCATCACGAGCCCGTAGGCGGCGAGCACCGCGAAGATCCCGCGCCACTCCATCACGGACAGCAGCTGCGACCCGATCACGGGCGCGACCACGGGCGCGAGGCCCGTCACGAGCGCCATGCGAGCGAGCATCCGGATGAGCTGCTGGCCGCCGAAGAGGTCGCGCACCATCGCCATCGCGACCACGCCCGCGCCCGCGGCGCCGATGCCCTGGAGGACTCGGCCCGCCATGACGAGCTCAACCGTCGGCGCGAACACCACGGCGATGCTCGCGCCGATGTGCACCGCGGTGGCGATGAGCAGCGGCTTGCGGCGTCCGAGGGCGTCCGAGAGCGGGCCCACGATGAGCTGACCCAGGGCGAAGCCCACCATGGTCGCGGTCAGCGTGAGCTGGATCGCGGCGTCGCTGACGCTGAGGTCGGCGGCGACATCCGGGAACGCCGGGAGGTAGAGGTCCACCGTGAAGGGTCCGAGCGCGACGAGGGCGCCGAGCACGAGGATGTACTTCAGCTTGTCGCGGCGGCTCAGGGTACGGCCGTATGCCTGTGCGACGGTCGCGTCGGGCGCGGTGGTGCTGGACGCACGGGCGTGAAGATCGGAAGACACAGGGGTGCACTCTCTGGACGTAGGGGTGGCGGCGCCAGGAACAGGAACGGCCGCGCTACCTGGGAGTGCGTCGGCGGAACCTGTCAACGCCGACAGAACGATGGTATTCCCGACCATCTGGTAAGTAAAGCCCGATCCGGGTCGGATTGGACACAGCACCAGGGGCTCCGCGGCGAGATCGCCGCGGAGCCCCTGGGGGTGGGCTCTCGCCCTACTTCTTGGTGGCCTGCGCGTTGACCTCGTACGAGGTGTTGGTCGCCTCGAAGAAGTTCACGAGCTGCAGGGTGTCGTTGGCGGTCGCCATCCACTTGGCCGGGTTCGACACGTTGTAGTGCGCGTCGAAGCCGAGCTCCTCGAGACGACGGTCCGCGAGGTAGCGCACGTACTGGTTCACGTAGTCGGCGTTCAGCCCGAGGATGCCCTTGGGGAGCAGGTCGCGGTTGTACGCCTCCTCCATGTCCACGGCGTCGAGGATCATCTGACGGATCTCGTCGGCGAAGTCGGGGTCCTGCAGGTCCTCGTTCTCCTCGAGGACGGTGAGGATGAGGT
Organism: Demequina sp. NBRC 110056; assembly: GCF_002090155.1. Taxonomy (GTDB): domain Bacteria; phylum Actinomycetota; class Actinomycetes; order Actinomycetales; family Demequinaceae; genus Demequina. Next base: position 367,095 of record NZ_BBRM01000004.1, read on the forward strand.
TGATCCCGAACTGCAGGTGCAGCGACTCGTCGCGGATCACCCAGTCCATGAGCGAGCCGAAGTTGCGCAGCAGGTTGCGCTGGCGGAAGCTGAGCGCGACCATGAAGCCCGAGTAGAACCAGATGCCCTCGAGGATGATGTTGTAGGCCACGAGGTTGCGGACGAAGTCCTTCTTGCCCTCGGTGGTCGAGATGTCGAGGGTCTCCTCGGTCATCCGCTTGATGAACTTGACCTCGAAGGCCTCCTTGGCGGCCATCGACGGCACCGTCACGTGCGACTCGTACGCCTCGTCGCGGTCCAGCGGGAACGTCTCGAGGACGTACTCGAAGGACATGCAGTGGTTGGCCTCCTCCCACATCTGCTTCGCGAGGTACAGGTGGCACTCGGGAGCGTTGATGTAGGGGTAGACGCCGAACGCGAGCGCCTTGTTCACGAGCAGCTCGTTGGGGTTGAAGTACGACATCAGGAACGTGACGGCGTGCTTCTCCTCGTCCGTCATCTTCTTGAAGTCCGCGAGGTCCTCACCCAGCTGGATCTCGTTGGGGAACCACGTGTTCGCCACGGCCTGGTTGTAGAGGTCGTACGCCCACGGGTACGTGATGGGCTTGAGCAGGAGACCGTCCTGGATGCCGGTTCCGAGAATTGCCATGATTGCTTGATTCCTATCCTGGTGTGCCTGCTACTGGCAGGACTCGCACTGGAGACGCTCCATCGGGTCCACGGGGCAGGCGACACCGTCGACCAGCTCCGTGTCGCCGTCGGGCGACGAGAACGTGCTCTCCACCACATCTAGCACCGTCGACCCCTGGGGCGCGACCGCTGCGGCGGTCTCGATGGACCCCGTCGCGGCGGGCTGCTCGGTGGGCTCGGGCAGGGCGGCCGGCGGCACGTCCGGCTTGACCTCGGGAGCGGTGGCGAACGCCTGGGCGGCCACGCCGCTGAGGACCGACGCCGGTGCCGTCGCGATGGCGCCGGTCGTGGCCGGGGCCTCCGAGGCGGGAGCCTCGGTGGCGGGTGCGGCGGCCTTGGACGCTGCGGCGCCGAAGCCCTTCTTGGCGGGTGCCGACGCGGTCTCGACGACGGCCTCGGCCTCGACTGCCGCGACCGACTCCACGACCTCGGCGGTCTCGACCGCCGCCGTGGCGGTGGTCGCCTTGGCCGCACCGAAGCCCTTGCGGGCGCCGAAGCCACGGCGCGAGGGGCCTCCAGCCGAGCCGCCGGACGCACCGGACGACGCCTTGTTGAGCTTCTCCGTCTTGTTGACGCGCACCGTGGACTGCTCCGCGGTGTGGCGCGGCTTCATGTGGAGGTAGTACGTGGTCTTCACGCCGCGCTTCCACGCCGCGGAGTACAGGTCCATCATGTTCTCCACGTCGCGGTCGGCGAGGTAGATGTTGCGGCTGATGGCCTGGTCGATCCACTTCTGGGCGCGAGCGGCGACCTCGATGAACGCGTACGGCGACAGCTGGAACGACGTCTTGTACACGTCCTGCAGGTGCTGCGGCACGTCCTCGATCTGCGACAGGTCGCCCTGCACCTCGAGGAGGCGGTCCTTGAGGTCCTCCCACAGGCCCAGCTCCTGGAGGTCGCGGACCAGGTTGCGGTTGACCTCGAGGAACTTGCCCGACGAGGTGGCACGGGAGAAGATCTGCGAGAACTGCGGGTCGAAGCCGGGCGTCGTGCCGGCCACGAGACCGATCGAGGCGGTGGGCGCCACGGCCATCAGGGTCGCGTTGCGGATGCCGCCCGCGACCTTCTCGCGCAGGGTGTCCCAGTCCTGACGGGTGGTGCGGTTGACCTCGACGGGCACGCCGCGGTCGGCCTCGGTCTCGGCGATGGTGTCGAACGGCACCTTGCCCTGCGACCAGCCGGAGCCCTCGAAGTTGGTGTAGGCGCCGCGCTCACGGGCGAGGTCGGCCGACGCGTCGATCGCGTGGAAGGAGACGAACTCCATGACCTCGTCGATCAGGTCGTACGCCTCCTCCGACTCGTAGGCGAGGCCCAGACGCTCGGTGAGGTCGGTGAAGCCCATGACGCCGAGGCCGATGGCACGGTTCTCGGAGTTGGAGTGCTCCGACTCGGGCACCGAGGACAGCGTGATGTCGATGAGGTTGTCGAGCTGGCGCACCGCGAGACGCGTGGACTTCTCCATGCGCTCCCAGTCGATCTTGCCGTCGACGAGGTGCTCCGAGAGGTTCACCGAGGCCAGGTTGCAGACCGAGATGTTCTCGCGGTCCTGCGGCAGGCAGATCTCGGTGCACAGGTTCGACAGGTGGATGGTGCCGGTGTTGGTGTTGAGGGCACGGTTGTTGATCGTGTCCTTCCACGTCAGCCAGGGGTGCGACGTGGTCTGCAGCATCACCAGGATCGACTTGTACTGCTCGCGGGCGCGCATCTTCTTGAAGGTGCGCATGCGCCCGGTCTCGGCGAGCGCCACGTACTCGGCGTAGCGCGCGGAGAAGGCGGAGCCGGTGAGCTCGACGAGGTCGGGGGTCTCGGCCGGGTCGAACAGGTACCAGTCCTGGTCGTTCTCGACACGCTTCATGAACTCGTCCGAGATCCACACCGCGGTGTTGGCGGTGCGGGTGCGGCGGTAGGGGTCACCGGAGTTCTGGCGCAGGTCGAGGAACTGCGCGAAGTCCATGTGCCAGTTCTCCATGTAGAAGCACAGGGCGCCGAACTTCTTGCCACCGCGGGACACGGCGCGCAGCGTCGAGTCGATGGTGTGCATGAACGGGATGGGGCCGGTCGAGGTCGTGTTGTTCGACTTGATGGGCGAGCCCTCGGAGCGCAGCTTGGTCACGGACAGGCCGATGCCGCCGGTGCCCTTGGTGAGCCACATGACGTCGCGCACGCTCTTGGCGATGTGCTCGATGTCGTCCTCCATCTGCATCACGAAGCAGTTGGACAGCTGCGGGTACGAGGTTCCCGCGTTGACGAGGGTGGAGCCGGCGGGCAGGTAGTCGAGGCGCGAGATCTTCTCGTAGAACTGGATCGCCATCTCGGTGGGGTTGGCCTCGTTGAGCGCCAGGCCCATCGACACGCGCATCCAGAAGTACTGGGGAACCTCGAGCGCCTTGCCGTGACGGTCCGTGATCATGTAGCGGTTGCGCATCGTGACCGTGCCGATGTACTTCAGCAGGTCGTCGCGCTCGTGGTCGAGGGCGGCGGCGAGAGCGTCGAGGTCGAACAGCGACTCGAGGCGGCTGTCGAGCAGGCCCTCCTCGACGGCGTCGCGGACGTAGCCCGGGAAGCGCGCCTGGTGCAGCAGCGCGAGCTCGAGGTTGGACTCGTAGCCGCCGAGGACGCGCTTGTAGATCACCTTGCGCAGCAGACGAGCCGCGACGGTGTCGAAGTTGGGGTCTTCCTTGACGTTCTGGACCGCGACGCCGATGGCCGCCTCGTCCAGCTGCTCGGTGGTGATCCCGTCGAACAGGGTGATCGCGAGCTCGGTCGCGATCTGCGTCGTGATGGAGATCTGGTCGGGCAGGCCCTCGGCCGCGCGCTCGATCGCCTTGTTGATGCGGTCCGCGTTGTACGGCTCGTGGGTGCCGTCACGCTTGGTGACGTGGATGCCCGTGCGGGACGGGTTGGCCTCTGCGACAGCCTCCGCGACAGCGGCTCCGTTGACGCTGTCCTGTGCGGTGTTCTCCGTGATCGTCACGATTCTCCCCTCGCAAAAGTGCGATGAAACATGGCCCTGCCGGGCTGATGGTCGATGTACTGCTGATGTCCGCTGGGACCAGGGCGTCCGCCCCTCGTGGAGGCGACGTCGGGGACGCGAAGCGTGTACCGACAGTAACCTGAATTACACCGGTGTGCAACAAGATATGGGGGTCGTTTCGCGGTACTGACCCCACATCTTGTGGTCATGTGGACAACTCTGTGTAAACGCTGTGGACAACACGGCGTGTCCTCCACAGCAGGCACGCTGGCCTGGGGAACACTTGTCGACCGCCTTCTCAGGGACACCACACCAGCGTCTCACCGGGGTCTGACATCGCCGCGAGACCCAGCCCGCGCATCGGCCCTCAGCAAGGACCCCGGGACACGACGAACCCCTCCCCCAAGCCCGACCACGGTCGAGCCCGAGAGAGGGGTGCGGACCGGACTCAGCCCTTGACGGCGCCTCCGAGGCCGGCCGAGCGCAGGAACACCCGCTGGAAGATGAGGAACATCGCGATCGGGATGATGGTCGCGATGGCGAGCGCCGCGAGGAACACGTCCAGCTCGGTCTGCGACTGCACCGCAGGCAGGCGCACCGACAGTGGCTGGACGGCCGGGTCGGGCAGCACCAGCAGCGGCCAGAGGAAGTCCTTCCACGCCGCGATGATCGCGAACACGGACACCACGCCGAGGATGGGCTTGGACATCGGCAGCACGATCGACCAGAACAGCCGGAACGGGCCCGCACCGTCGGTCTTGGCGGCCTCGATCACCTCGCGCGGAAGATTGTCGAAGAAGCGCTTCACCAGCAGGATGTTGAACGCGTTCGCCGCCATGGGCAGCCACACCGCGAGGTAGTTGTTGAGCAGCGAGAAGTCGCGGCCGAGCAGCGGCGGGTCCACGATCGTCAGGTACAGCGGCACCAGCAGCACGACGGACGGGATGAACAGCGTCGCGAGCACCAGCGACCCCAGCACCTTCGCGTAGCGCGGCCGCAGCACCGACAGGGTGTACGCGCCCGTGGTGGCGACCAACAGCTGGAACGCCCACGCGCCCGCCGCGATGACGATGGTGTTGAAGAAGTACTGGTCGATGTGGATGTCGTTCCACGCGGTCGACAGGTTCTCCCAGTCGATGCCGTTCGGCCACAGCGCGAACGGCTGGCGCAGCGTGTCCTGCGTGGGCGTCACGGCCGCCTTCGCGAGCCACAGGATCGGGCCCAGCCCCGCGAGCACCAGCGTCACCGACAGGAAGACGTGCACGCCCCGCATCGACCACCGCACGCGACGCTGGCGCAGGTCGGCGTCCGACACGATGCCGCGACTGTCCTCGACGAGGGGGCGACGGCGGCGCTTGGTCGCCCGCGCATCGGCGCTGCCCGAGGGGGCCGATGCGCCCGTCGCCGCGAGCGCGGCGCGCTGGCTCGCGCGGGTCGAGACTTCCGTGGTCATGACGTGCTCCAGCGGTTGGTGAGGCGGAAGTAGGCCCAGCTGAGCAGGGCGAGGAAGACGGCGAGCATCACGGACAGCGCGGTCGCCATGCCGTAGTTGCCGCCGAGCGAGTTCTGGAACGCGTACCGGTAGATCAGCAGCAGCACCGTCACCGTCGCGTTGTTGGGCCCGCCGCCGGTGAACAGGAACGGCTCGAGGAAGATCTGCGCGGTCGCGAGGATCTGCAGGATGAGCATGACGAAGATGACGCCGCGCAGCTGCGGCAGGGTGACGTGCCACGCCTTGCGCCAGATGCTCGCGCCGTCCACCTCGGCCGCGTCGTAGAGCTCGGCCGGGACCGCGAGGAGCGCCGCGAGGTAGATGATGATCGACCCGCCGGCCGCCGCCCAGGTCGCCTCGATCACGAGCGACGGCATCGCCATGTCGGGGCTCTGCAGCCACGGCTGCGGCGCGATCCCGAACCAGCCGAGCACCGTGTTGAAGACGCCATTGGGCGACGCGTCGTAGAAGACCTTCCACAGCAGGACCGCGACCACGGGCGGCACCACGACCGGAAGGTACGCGAGCGCCGAGTAGATGCCCTTGCCCCGGCGCACCTCGCTCATCAGGACCGCCATGAGGATCGGGATGGGGAAGCCCAGCACCAGGGCGAGGGCCGCGAAGTACAGCGTGTTGACGACTGCCGTGCCCAGCAGGGGGTCGTTCAGCACCGCGATGAAGTTGTCGAGCCCGACGAACGTCGGCGGGTCGATGAGGTTGGTCTCCTGGACGCTCATCACCACCGAGCGGACGATCGGCCACCAGCTGAAGATCGTGAAGATCAGGATCATCGGCAGCGCGAACGCGAGCGTGGTCAGGCCTCCGCCGCGCACCCAGGTGCGAGGGCTGCGCCTGCGGCGCCCGGTCGTGCGACTCTCGGCATCCGGAGGGGCCGATGCGCGTGCTGGGGTGGTCGTCATCACTGTCCTTGGTCAGGGGTGCGGGGATGCAGCGGGGGTGCCGGCGTGGCCGGCGCGGGGGAAGGACCCGCGCCGGCCACGCCTGACGGCGCCCGGTGAGGTGCTACTGGTCGAGCAGCGCCTGGGCGTCGACGTCCGCCTGGGTGAGGAGGGCATCGATGTCGGCGTTCTCGTCCGTGAGGACCGCCTGGACGATGGGGTCGAGCAGGGCGTAGATCTCCTGCGTCTTGCCCTTGGGCTCGCCCACCGGGGTCTGGTCCCAGATCCGGTCGGTGAACGGCGCCATCTGGTCCACCGGGACGTTGACGTAGTCAGCGATCCACACGAGCGACTCCTCGTAGAGCTCGCGGCTCAGGACCGGGAGGACGGGAGTGCCGACGGCCTGACCCGAGTCGGCAAGCACCTGGGCGTCCGACACGGCGGCGTCCTCGTTGAGGAGCTTCTGCATGTAGTACCAGTCGATCCACTTCACGGCAGCGGCCTTGGTGGCGTCGTCGACGGTCGGGCTGACGACGGCGATGTCGCCGCCACCGAGCGTGCCCGGGTCGTCACCCTCGAGCGGCATGACCGTGAGGCCGTACTGCGCGGGGTCCATGCCGAAGTCGCGGACCAGCGCCGTGTACACGTCCGATCCCGAGGTGAACATGCCGACGTTGCCCGCGGCGAACTCCTGGTTGATGGTGCCCCAGTCGAGGTCGACCTTGAAGCCGAACGCGTCGTCCTCCCAGCGCACGTCGTGCAGGAACTCGAGGGTCGCCTTGGTGCCCGGGTTGTTGATGGTCGACGTGTACGTGCCGTCGCCGTCCTCGGTCTGGGTGCGGCCGCCGCGTGCGACGGTCTGCGCGGTGAGCTGCCAGCCGCCGGTGTTGTTGATGGCCATCTGCGCGTAGCCCGCCTTGCCGGTCGCCTCGGCGATCGCATCGGCGGCCTCGCGGACCTCCTCCCACGTCGCGGGAGGGTTGTCCGGGTCGAGCCCGGCCTCCTCGAACAGGGTGCGGTTGTAGTGCAGTCCCATGGCGTAGGCCTGACGCGGGAAGCCGTAGATGTTGCCGTCGTCGTCCTGGACGCCGTCGAGGATGATCGGGTTGAACGAGTCCGCGTAGCCGAGCTCCTCGACCTCGGCGGTCACGTCCATGAGCTGGCCGTTCTCCAGCAGGGTCTTCGAGTCGGTGAAGGGCACCGTGAAGACGTCGGGCAGGCTGCCGCCCGCGAGCTGGACCGCGAACGTCGGGCCGGTCCACTCGTACTCGACGCCGATCACGTCGATGTCGGGGTTCTCCGCCTCGAACTGCGCCTCCTGCGCGGCGAACGCCTCGTAGGCCGCGGCGTCCGCGCCCGGGGGGAACGTCGCGACGCGGAGCTCGAGGGTGCCCGTCGAGCCTGAATCGGACGAGCCGGTGGTGGGGTCGTCGCCGCCCTCGGCGTCACTCGTGCACGCCGTGAGCAGCAGTGCCCCGGCGGCGAGCGTGACGCCCGCCACCATGGTCCTGCGATTGAGAGACTTCATCGTCCTTCTCCTTCTTTTCTGGTGGTGCGCCGTCAGGCGCTCTCGCCACTGGGCGGCTCGACGGCGAGCCACGCGGTGGAATCTGGGGGCAGCAGGCCGCCCGCGAGCGGGGCGCTCGCGAGGTGGACGCCGCTGTGCGGCGGCAGCGCGACGGGCGCGGTGCCGAGGTTGGTGATGCTGATGAGGCGCGCGCCGCGACGGAAGGCGATCACGTCCGCGCCGGCGTCGATCCACTCGAGGGCCTCGCCGCGGAGGTCAGCGTCGGAGCGCCGGTGCGCGAGCGCCGCGCGGTACAGGCTCAGCATGGAGGCGGGGTCGCCCTCCTGCGCCGCGACCGACAGCGACCCCCACGAGGTGGGCTGCGGCAGCCATGGGGCCGCGGCGCCGTCGGGACCGAAACCCAGCGACGGGCCGGCGGAGGTCCACGGCAGCGGCACGCGGCAGCCGTCGCGCCCGGGGTCCACCCCTCCAGAGCGGAAGTGCATCGGGTCCTCGATGAGCTCGCGGGGGATGTCGGCCTCCGGAAGGCCCAGTTCGTCGCCCTGGTAGATGTACAGGCAGCCCGGCAGTGCGGCCGTGAGCAGAGCGGCCGCCCGCGCCCGCCGCGTCCCGAGCCCGAGGTCGGTGGGCGTGCCGAAGCGCTTGCGGTCGAACGCGAAGCCGGAGTCCTCGCGGCCGTAGCGCGTGACCGGTCGGGTGATGTCGTGGTTGCTCAGCACCCAGGTCGCGGGAGCGCCCACGGGCGCGTGCTCGGCGAGGGTGCGCTCGATCGAGGTCCGCATCGCGGCCGCGTCCCACGGCTGGGTCATGAAGTCGAAGTTGAAGGCGGTGTGCATCTCGTCGGGCCGGAGGTAGCGGGCGAACCGCGCCGCATCCTCGAGCCAGACCTCGCCGACGAGGACCCGCGGCTCGGTGTAGGAGTCCGCGATCGCACGCCACGCCCGGTAGATGTCGTGGATCTCGTCGCGGTCCACGTGCGGGTGCTCGCCCGGTCCCGGCTCGGCGGGCAGCTGCGGGAAGGTCTCGTCCTTGACGGGAAGCGCGGCCGAGTCGATGCGCACGCCTGCCACGCCGCGGTCGAACCAGAAGCGCAGCACCTCCTCGTGCTCCCGGCGCACGTCCGGGTGGTTCCAGTTGAGGTCCGGCTGCTCGGGGGTGAAGAGGTGGAGGTACCACTCGCCGGGGGTGCCGTCAGGGTTCGTCGTGCGGGTCCAGGTGGTGCCCTGGAAGCTCGACACCCAGTCCGTGGGCATCTGCTCGCCGTCGACGCCGCCGCCGGGACGGAACCAGAAGCGCTCGCGCTCGGGGCTTCCGGGGCCCGCCGCCAACGCCTCCTGGAACCACGGGTGCGCGGAGCTGATGTGGTTGGGGACGATGTCGATGATCGTCCGGATGCCCAGCGCCGCCGCTTCGGTGATGAGCGCCTCGGCATCGGCCAGCTGCCCGAACATCGGGTGGATGTCGCGATAGTCCGCGACGTCGTAGCCGCCGTCGGCGAGCGGGCTCGGGTACCAGGGGTTGAACCACAGGGCGTCGACGCCGAGGCTCGCGAGGTACGGGAGCCGGTCCCGGACGCCGGCGAGGTCGCCGGTGCCGTCGCCGCTGGCATCCGCGAAGGACCGCACGTAGACCTGGTAGATCACCGCGGTGCGCCACCAGTCGTGGTCGCCCGTCACGGTCGTTGCTGGCGCCTTGACGCCCAGGACTTCGCTGTCCACGTCGCTCCTCGGTCGAAATCTGTCGATGGAGCGACTGTAACTTTGCGGCACTGTCAACGCAAGATCTTGACAAGCACTAGCAAGATTGCGATTCGATAACGGTGTTGTCGGCGGCCGTCGTGTGCACGTTCACCTCGCGGCCCGAGCGTCCTGGAAGGCACTGAGTGCCGAAAACTGCCGGATCTCGGCACTCAGTGCCTTCCGGGGCGCCGCCGATGCGCGCGAGGAGTGCACGAGGGTCAGATCCGGCCCCGTTGGTGGCGCCGGTGCGCTCCTGGGGCGCGCCGGAGTCCGGGGAACGAGCGACGCGCAGCGGTCGCCAGCGAGATCGCGGCGGCGACTACTTCGCGGCGGGGCCCGTCGAGCCGCGCAGCACCAGCTCGGGCTCGAACAGCAGCTCGTCGCCGGGCTCCATCGTGCCCGCGATCTGGCCCATGAGGACGTCGATGACCGCCCGGCCCATCGCGTCGATGGGCTGACGGACCGTGGTCAGCGGCGGCTCGGTGAAGCTCATGAGTGCGGAGTCGTCGTAGCCCACGATCGAGACGTCGGCAGGCACGCTCAGGCCGGCCCGACGTGCGGCGCGGATCGCGCCGAGCGCCAGCGGGTCCGAGGCGCAGACGATGCCCGTCGCGCCCGCCGCGATCAGGCGCGACGCCCCCGCCTGCCCTGACTCGATCGAGTACAGGCCGTGGTGCACGAGCTCCGCGTCGAGCGAAGCGCCGTGGCGCTCGAGCACCGCCCGAGCGCCCTCGAGCTTGCGCATCGACGGCTGGTGCGCGGTGGGGCCGAGCAGGAAGCCGATGCGCTCGTGGCCCAGCTGCCTCAGGTGCATCACGGCCTGCTCCGCGGCGGCCGTGTCGTCGGTGGACACGGCCGCGAAGCCCGTGCCGGGCACTGGCGCGCTCACGACGACAGTGGGCATCTTCACGCGACGCAGCCGCTCGTAGTGGTCGTGCGGCGCGGTGGCCTCGGTGTAGTTGCCGCCGAGGAAGATCACGCCGCTGACCTGCTGCGCGAGGAGCAGGTCGACATAGTCGGACTCGGAGATCCCACCGGCGTTCTGCGTGCACAGCAGGGGCGTGTAGCCGTTCTGCGTGAGCGCCCCGCCGACGATCTCCGCGAGCGCAGGGAAGATCGGGTTCTGCAGCTCCGGGAGCACCAGACCGACCAGCCGGGCGCGTTCTCCGCGCAGCTTGGTCGGGCGCTCGTAGCCCAGCACGTCGAGAGCGGTGAGGACAGCCTCGCGCGTCGCGTCGGACACCCCAGGCTTGCCGTTGAGCACGCGCGAGACCGTGGCCTCGCTGACCCCTACCTTGCGGGCGACCTCTGCCAGACGCTTGGACATAGCGTCAGACTATGCAAGAACTTGCGCGATCTTGCAAGTCTTGCGGATGCCGCGGAGCGTGCTGCGACCGCGTACCGTGGCGGTGCACACCCCACCACGGACGAGGAGCGCTGCGCATGCCCGAGCACGACGGCGACCACGCGGGACAGGCCTGCTGTGCGCCGGCGCGTCAGTCGGAGGCGCCACCCCGGAGCCTGCCGCTCAGCGACGTCCGCGCCCACCGGGCCGTGCACGACCCTGTGCACGACATCGAGCAGCGCGCCATCCCCGCGGGCGAGTTCCGCATGGGCGACGCGCACGGCGACGGCTACCCCGCTGATGGTGAGCGGCCGGTGCGCTCCGTGACCGTGGACGCCTTCAGCATCGATGCGACCTCGGTGACCAACGACGCGTTCGCCCGCTTCGTCGCGGCGACGGGCTACCGCACCGAGGCCGAGGCCTTCGGCGACAGCGCGGTCTTCTATCAAGCGGTCCAGGCAGACCGGTCCGACATCGTCAGCCAGCCGCCCGGCACCCCGTGGTGGCTCGGCGTCAGGGGCGCCGACTGGGCCCACCCCCACGGGCCGAAGTCCTCCGTCGACGGCATCGGCGACCACCCGGTGACCCACGTCAGCTGGAACGACGCGATGGCCTACTGCGCGTGGGCCGGGCGACGACTCCCGACCGAGGCGGAGTGGGAGCACGCCTCGCGCGGCGGCCTCGAGGGGACGCGCTACCCGTGGGGTGACGACCTCCTCGGGCCCGACGGCGCATGGCGCTGCAACATCTGGCAGGGCGAGTTTCCGCGCCGCAACACGGGCGACGACGGCTGGCTCACGACAGCGCCGGTGCGCTCCTTCGAGCCCAACGCGTACGGCCTGTGGCAGACCGTCGGCAACGTCTGGGAGTGGTGCGCCGACCGCTTCTCACCGGGAACCTATGCCGCCTCGGGCTCGTGCATCAATCCCACCGGCCCGGCCGACGGCGAGGCCCGCGTGATGCGCGGCGGCTCGTACCTCTGCCACGACTCGTATTGCAACCGCTATCGCAACGCGGCGCGCTCGGCGAACTCGCCCGACTCGTCGACCGGCAACTGCGGCTTCCGCACCGTCGCGGCGTAGCGTCCGCGGTCGTCGCGGCCCTGGGAGCCGCGGGCCGGATCAGGCGCCCGCTCGCGGCGGGCACAAGCCCGCGGGTTCGCCGCTGCGGCGAGCGCGCGGACCTCTGGACGAGCGACGGCCCCCGCTCCACGGAGATGCGAAGCGGAGGCCGTGCCCTCCCCCTGGAAGGCCTCGCCTGGGTCAGCTCCAGCCGCGCGGGTTGTCCGCCATCTCCTGGTTGCGGCGGTCGAGCTCGGCGGCGAGATCCGCGGCGATGTCGGGGTGGCTGTCGATCACGTCGTACGCCTCGCTCTGGTCAGCCTCGAGGTCGAACAGCCACGGCCCCTGACGCGTCGCGACCGACACGGGCAGCCCGCTGTTCGCATGCAGGAACGGCTGCTCGGCGTAGTACTTGTAGCGGCCGTCGCTCACCGCGAGCAGCTGCTCGCCCGCGTAGAAGTAGTAGTGCTCGCTGGCGACGTCGCTCGTGCCCTCCAGCAGCGCCGCCATGCTCGTACCGTCCAGCTGGCGGTCGTCCGGCGCGGGAAGGTCGAGCCACTCGAGGAGCGTGGGCAGGATGTCCGTGCCCATCGTCATGGTCGACAGCTCGCGCCCGCCCTCCAGCCCGTCGGGCCAGTGCACGAGGAACGGCACGCGCTGGCCACCCTCGCTCACCGAGCCCTTGCGCCCGCGGTGGTCGCCGGGGTCGCCGAGGTACCAGGGTCCGTTGTCGCTCGTGACCATGATGACCGTGTTGTCGAGCTGGCCGGTCGCCTCGAGCTCGTCGACGATGCGGCCGATGCCGTCGTCGAGCGTCTCGACCACGTCGCCGTAGAGGCCCGCGTCCGACCGTCCCTCGTTCTCGGCCGAGACGTACAGCGGGTCGTGCGGGAAGTTGTGCGCGAAGTACAGGAAGAAGGGGTCCTCGGTCGCGGAGGCGTCCGCGATGAAGTCGACGGCCTCCGACGTGTAGAGCTCGTCGAGCTGCGTCTGGTCGACGGGGTCCGCGAGCAGAACCTCGTCGTCGCGGTAGATCTCGAACGGGTTGATGTCGTTGGAGTAGAGCGAGCCGAGGAAGCTGTCGAAGCCGAAGTCGTTCGGCAGCGAGCCCTCCGTGTCGCCCACGTGCCACTTGCCGATCATCCGGGTCTCGTAGCCCGAGGCCTGGAGCACGTCGGGGATCGTGATCTCCGCCTGGGTCAGCCCGAAGACTCCGGACACCTTGTTCATGATGCCCATCGGCTCGCCGGTGGGGAACAGCACGTCGGGCACGTCCGCGCGCGGCGCGAGCCGGCCCGTGAGCATCGCCGCGCGCGACGGCGTGCACACCGGGGACGGCGCGTGGTAGTTCGACAGCACGATGCCCGACTCGGCCAGCGCGTCGATGTTCGGGGTGTCGATGGGACCGTCTCCGGAGAAGCCGAGGTCGCCGTACCCGAGGTCGTCGTAGTAGACCAGCAGCACGTTGGGCGCCTTGCCCGAGGCGGGCGCCACGCCGGCCTCGCTGATCTCGCGCAGGTACTCGTTCTTCGAGGCCTCGTGCTCGGGCGAGTCGTCCGGGCGGTTGGTGAGCACCTGGAACAGCACGTAGCCCAGGCCGCCGAACACGACGGCCATGGGCAGCGCGAGGACCAGGCCAGTGACGACGAGGATGCGGCGGCCGAGGCTGCGGCGCTTGGGCGCGGCGACGTCGACGGTCTCCGAGGCAGGCTGAGGGCCCGCGGCTTCCGGAGAGGTGGCGCTCGCCTCGGCGGCTCGGTCGTCGGCAGGCTCGCCCGGCGTGGGGGCGTGCGGCGGTGGGGGCTGTGGGGACATCGTCGTCGGACCTCTCGGTGGTGCGCGCCGTGGCGGCGCATCGTTCTGAGCAGCTCGCCTGAGGCGTCGCGACTCGCTCGGCGAGACGCTTAAACCTACAGACCGGTCAGATTATTGGGGAGAGTCGCAGGGATGTCAAAGTAGGGTGGCCGCAGGGACCGCACCGTGCGGTCGCGCCCTGCCCAGGAGGAGCTCATCGTGCACGTGGCGGACGGGACGCCTGGCCGTGGCTGACGGGACTGAGCCCCGCGTCGTCCGCAGGCGCCGCAGCCCCAAGGGCGAGCAGCGCCGGGACGACATCATCGCGGCCGCCGCCGAGCTCTTCGCGGAAGGCGGTCTCGACTCCGTGGGCCTCACCGACATCGCCGCCCGCGCCGGCCTCACCCGCGCGGGCCTCCTGCACCACTTCCCCTCCAAGAACGACCTGCTGCTCGCCGTGCTCGAGCGCCGCGACGGCGGCGGGTCGGCGGAGCTGCCCGCCTCAGGCGTCGATGCCCTGCTGGGCTACCTCGAGGTCCTGCGTGGGAACGAGGCCGACCCGAGCGAGATGCAGTTCTTCGCCATGATGTCGACCCAGTCCATCGCGACGAGCCACCCTGCCCACGAGCACTTCCGCGAGCGCCAGGCTCAGATGACCGCGATCATGTCCACCATGCTCGCGGACGTGTTCGACGAGGCGCGCCTGCAAGGCGACACCGAGCTGACGGACATCGCGCGCTGGCTCATCGCGCTCGCCGAGGGTCTGCGCGACCAGTGGCTGCGGTCGCCAGACAGCCTCGACCGGATGGAGTCGATCTACCGATTCCTCGAGTCGATGGCTCCGACCATGCACGACGAGGCACGCGAGCGCGTCGAGGCGTACCTGCGCGCGCAGCGCGCCCAGCGTTAGACCCGCGGAGCTCCTACAGGTCGACGATGCCGTACAGGCGGTCGCCCGCGTCGCCCAGGCCGGGCACGATGTAGCCAACCTCGTTGAGCTTCTCGTCGACCTGCGCCACGACCACGGACACATCGGCGCGCTCGCCCACCTGCTCCTGCACGTGGGCGATGCCCTCGGGCGCGGCCAGCAGGCACACGCACGTGACGTCGGTGGCGCCGCGCTCGAGCGCGTACTCGATCGCGGCGACGAGCGAGCCGCCCGTCGCGAGCATGGGGTCGATGAGGAACACCTGACGGCCGGTGAGGTCGTCAGGCAGGCGGTTCGCGTAGGTGACCGCCTCGAGGGTCTCCTCGTCGCGCTTCAGTCCCAGGAAGCCCACCTCGGCGCTCGGGATGAGGCGCGTCATGCCGTCGAGCATGCCCAGGCCCGCGCGCAGGATCGGAACGATGATCGGCGGCGGGTCCGCGATCTTGGTGCCCGTCGCGGTGGTCAGCGGCGTCTCGACCTCGCACTCGGTGACGCGCACCTCGCGCGTGGCCTCGTACGCGAGCAGGGTGACCAGCTCGTCGACGAGGAGGCGGAAGGTGGGCGAGGGGGTGTCCTTGTCCCGCAGGACGGTCACCTTGTGGCGGATGAGCGGGTGGTCCGCGACGTGCAGCTGCATGGCCCCCACGTTACCGGGCACCCTCGCCGGTAGCCTGGCGGCGTGACCACCTGGGACGACGCGATGGGCGAGGCGCTCGCCCTCGCCGCGCGCGCATCGGCCGCCGCGGACGTGCCCGTCGGCGCCGTGGTGCTCGACCCCGCCGGCGCCGTCATCGGCACCGGCTACAACCGCCGCGAGGCCACCCACGACCCGACCGCCCATGCCGAGGTGCTCGCACTCCGCGAGGCCGCATCGGCTCTGCAGGGGTGGCGCCTCGACGGCTGCACCCTGGTCGTCACCCTCGAGCCGTGCCTCATGTGCGCAGGCGCCATCCTGCAGTCGCGCATCCCCCGCCTCGTGATCGGCGCGTGGGACGCCAAGGCGGGCGCGACCGGTTCGCAGTGGGACGTGGTGCGCGACGCGCGCATCGGCTCGAAGGTCGAGGTGGTGTCCGGCGTGCGGGAGGCCGAGTGCGCCGCGCTCCTCACCGCCTTCTTCGAGGAGCGTCGCTGAGCCCATGACCGAGCAGCCCCGCCGCCGCGACGTGTGGCGCAGCGGCGCTCGCCGGGCCGTCGTCAGCCTCGGCACCGTGCTGCCGGCGTCGGAGCCGCGGTGGCCGGTCGCGCTGCAGGCCGGCATCACCATGACGCTGCCGCTTCTCGCCGGCATCGCCGCCGGGCGCACCGAGCTGGGCCTGCTCGCGTCCGTCGGCGCGTTCACCGTGCCGTACTTCTCCGCGCTGCCGCGGCTCGAGAGGCTGCGGCTGCGTCCGCTGGCCGGGCTCGTGCTGGTCGCGAGCGCGGTCCTGGGCGCGCTGCTCGGTCCGCACACCCTCGCGGGCGCCGTGGGGCTCGTCGTGGTCACCGTCGGCATCGGCGCGCTCGTCCACGGCTACCGCCTGGGCCCGCCCGGGCCGCTGTTCCCCATCCTCGTCTACGGCATGGCCGGGCATGCAGCCGATGCGGGTGAGAGCCCCGTGACGATCGTCGCCTGCGTGGCGGCCGGGTGTGCGCTCGCCGTGCTCATCAGCATCGCGCCGTTGGTGCGCCGCGTGCATTGGGAGGTGACGCCACGCCCGCTCAGCGTGCTGCTGGCGCGCCCTGCGTGGGACCGGGGCGCCAAGGAGCTGCTGGCCCGCACCGCGATCGTCGCGGTCGCGGGCACCGCGCTGTCGCTGCTGTACGTCGATCCCGAGCGCGCGTACTGGACCGTGGCCGCGGGCGTGGTGGTCGTCGGAGTCGTGCCGGGCCGAGGCCCGGCGCTGTCCCGCGGGCTGCACCGCACCGTCGGGACGATCGTGGGGGTCGGCATCTACGCGGCGATCGCCGCCGCCTCCCCGGCACCGCTTGTGCTCGCGCTGCTGCTCGGCACGCTGCAGTTCGTGACGGAGATCGCGATCGCGCGCCACTACGCGCTCGCGACCGCCGCTCTCACGCCGCTGGCGCTGATCATCGTCAGCTCCGCCGAAGGCAACTTCGGGAGCCTCGAGGTCGCGGGAGAGCGGCTGATCGACACCGCCGTCGGCGCCGCGATCGCCGTCGCCACGGCGCTGCTGCACAAGCCCGCCGCCCCCGACCCGGCGGGGCGGTTCGCCCCGCCGCACCGCGCGACCTGACCCGCGCATCGGCCCTCCGCACGGGCCGCCAGGCGCCGATTAGGACACTGGGTGACGAACAGGTATCCTCTTTCGCGGTGACGTGTCCGAGCGGCCGAAGGTGCAGCACTCGAAATGCTGTGTACGGTAACCCCGTACCGTGGGTTCAAATCCCACCGTCACCGCTCATCGATGTCGGAAGACATCGCGAACAGGGCGAATCCCCGGTCACGGGGGTTCGCCCTTCGTCGTCTCCCCCGTGCTAGGGTCATACCGACCAGACGGTTTGGCGCCACGGAGCGCCGCGCAAGGAGGCGCGATGGGGCACGCGAAGGCTCGTCCGGAGGACCGGCAGCAGGCAACGCCCGCGCACCGCTTCGACGGTACCGTGACGGTGGTCACCGGCGGCAGCCGTGGGATCGGCTTCGCGATCGCACAGCGCATCGTCGACGAGGGCGGCTCGGTGGTCATCACCGGCCGCAAGCAGGAGTCTCTCGACATTGCCGTCGCGGCGCTCGGGCCCTCCGCCTCCGGCATCGCGGGCCGTGCCGACGACGCCGACCACCGCGAAGCCGTCCTCGCTCACGTCCGCGAGCGCCACGGCCGCCTCGACCACCTCGTCAACAACGCCGGCATCAACCCCGTCTATGGGCCGCTGCTCGAACTCGACGTCGCGGCCGCCCACAAGATCGTCGACGTGAACGTGCTCGCCGCGATCGCGTGGACGCGGGACTGCGTCGCCGCGGGTCTCGCCGGCGCCGTCGTCAACGTCGCCTCGGTCGCCGGCCTGGGAGCCAGCCCGGGCATCGGCTTCTACGGGATCTCCAAGGCGGCGGTCATCAACCTCACGATGCAGCTCGCGCACGAGCTCGCGCCCGCGATCCGCGTCAACGCGGTGGCCCCCGCGGTCATCAAGACCGACTTCGCTCGCGCGCTGTATGAGGGGCACGAGGCGGAGGCCGCCGCGGCGTACCCCCTCGCCCGTCTCGGCGAGGGCCCCGACGTCGCCGGCCCCGTCGCCTTCCTGCTGTCTCCCGACGCCGCGTGGATCACCGGATGCACGCTTCCGATCGACGGAGGAGCGGGCATCCGCCCGTTCCTCTGACCCTCCGACACCACCAAGATGGGCTCATGAAGGATTCACACGTCGCAGACGACGTCACCCGCGCCGCCGTCGAGCTGTTCGCCACCCAGGGCTACGCCACCACCAGCGTCCAGCAGATCGTCGAGCGTGCCGGCGTCACCAAGGGCGCCATGTACCACTACTTCGAGTCGAAGGACGATCTGCTGTTCGGGATCTACGAGCGGCTCCTCAACCTCCAGAAGGCGCGCCTCGACGAGATCATCGCGCGCGGCGGCGACACCGAGGAGGTGCTGCGCGCCGTCTGCGAGGACGTGCTCGAGACCTCCATCGAGCACCTCGACGAGGGCACCGTGTTCTTCCGCAGCATGCACCTGCTGTCCGAGCCCCGCCGCCAGGAGGTCACCCGCCGGCGCCGCGCCTATCACGACGAGTTCGCCGCCCTCATCACCCGCGGCCAGTCCGAGGGCTCGTTCCGCACCGACATCCCGGTGGCGATGCTGGTCGCGCACTTCTTCAGCGACGTGCACTACCTGTCGCACTGGTACTCGCCCCAGGGGCCCGAGGACCGGGCGCTCGTCGCGGCCCAGCTGACCGACCTGTTCCTCTCGAGCCTCAGGAGCTGACATGACCGACACGATGCGCGCGTGGCAGGTGACCTCGCTCGGCGAACCCGAGGCCGCTCTTGAGCTGCGGGACCTCGACGCACCGGAGCCGGGCCCCGGCGAGGTCCTCATCCGCACGCGCGCCGTGTCCGCCAACTTCCCCGACGTGCTGCTGTGCCGCGGGCTCTACCAGGTGAAGCCGGAGCTGCCGTTCTCGCCGGGCATCGAGCTCGTGGGCGACGTCCTCGCGCTCGGCGACGGGGTCGCCGGACTCGAGGTCGGCGACCGGGTCATCGGCTCGAAGATCGGCGTCCTCGCCGAGCAGGCGATCCTGCCCGCGTCCGACGTGTGGGCCGCGCCCGCCTCCCTTTCCGATGCCGCGGCCTCGGGGCTGACGGTCGCGTACCAGACCGCGTGGTTCGCCCTGCATCGGCGAGCATCGCTGCAGGCCGGCGAGTGGCTGCTGGTGCACGCGGCCGCCGGCGGCGTGGGGCTCGCGGCCGTCCAGCTCGGCGTCGCGGCTGGCGCCCATGTGATCGGCGTCGTCGGCTCCGAGGCGAAGGCGGCGGTCGCTCGCGAGGCGGGCGCCGAGGTCGTCGTCGTGCGCGGCGAGCAGGACATCGCCGCGGCGGTGAAGGACGCGACCGGCGGGCGTGGCGCAGATGTCGTGTTCGACCCGGTGGGCGGCGATGCGTTCACGGCGTCGACCAAGTGCATCGCCTTCGAGGGGCGCATCGTCGTGGTCGGCTTCGCCGGCGGCGACATCCAGACGCTTCCCGCAGGCCACGTGCTCGTGAAGAACTACTCCGTGCTGGGCCTGCACTGGGGCATGTACCCGGGGATCCGTCCCGACCTCGTGGACGAGGCCCGCGCCGACCTCACCCGGCTCGCCGACGAGGGTGCGATCACGCCCGTGGTCGATCACGCTGTGCCGTTCGAGGAGGCTCCCGCCGCGCTGACCGCGCTCGCCGGGGGCGCGACCGTGGGACGCGTCGTCATCGAGGTGGCGTCATGAGCGGGCAGCGCCGGTGACGTCCCTCGACGGCGCCGTCGCGCTCGTCACGGGCGGCGCCCGCGGCATCGGCGCCGCCTACGTGCGGGCACTTCACAGGGCCGATGCACGGGTCGTCATCGCGGACCTGCTCGAGTCCGAGGGGCGCACCCTCGCAGCGGAGCTGGGCGACCGGGCGGCGTTCGTCCCGCTCGACGTCACCGACGAGGACCAGTGGACGGCGGCCGTGGCCGCCACGGTAGACGCGTTCGGCGCGCTCGACGTGCTGGTCAACAACGCCGGCATCGCCAATGCTGCTCCCATCGAGCACCTGACCACCGAGAAGTGGAACGCGGCGATCGCCGTGAACCTCACCGGCGTCTTCTACGGGTGCCGCGCGGTGGTGCCGACCATGAAGGCGCAGGGCGGCGGGTCCATCATCAACATCTCCTCCGTCGAGGGCATGCGCGGCAGCCCCGGGCTGCACGCCTACACCGCCGCGAAGTTCGGGGTGCGCGGGCTGTCGCAGTCGCTCGCCGTCGAGCTGGGGCCGGCCGGCATCCGGGTCAACTCGGTCCATCCGGGCTTCGTCCGCACGCAGATGACCGACCGGATCGACCCGGCACATCTGGACATCCCGCTGGGGCGTGCAGGTGAGCCCGAGGACGTCGCCGGCACCATCGTGTTCCTCGCGAGCGACGCGTCCCGGTTCACGAGCGGCGCCGAGTTCGTGGTCGACGGCGGCATGATCGCGGGCATCCCGCACAAATAGGGAAGGCCCCTCCCGCGTGTGCCCCACGAGCGCGGCGCACCTCCCCCTCGCGATGAATTCGGGCCCTGCAAGTGTGGGTGGTGGCTGGCCTGGGGCTGGCTGACGGGGCGACGCTGGTGTTTGCCCCTGGGTATGACTCGTTTGGGTCTGGACCGGCGACTGTGGTCACCGTGTCTTCAAAGTGGCTTGTCTGCCTGGGGGTGAACACCGGCGTCGACCCGCCCACCACGATGGCTTGATAGAAGCATGCCCAACCCGTGCAGGTTGTGGCTCATTGCAGGACTGCCTCGTAGTGACTCACCCGGGCCGACGCCGGCCAGACAGCGACGTCACTGAGAAAGGGAGATCACTGCCATGTCTATCGTCGCAAACACTTACGCCCATGTCATCGGGATCGATACCCACGCCCGCACGCACACGCTTGCGGCGATCGAACCCACCACCGGTGCGGTGACCGATGTCGCCACGTTCCCCACCACCGTCAAAGGGTTGGCGCGGGCACTGACATGGATCACCAGGCGCACCACCACCACGACCGCGACGCTGGTCGTGATCGAAGGCGTCGGCTCGTATGGAGCTGGGCTGGCCCGCATGGCCGGTGACGGCGGCTTCCATGTCGTCGAACCTCACCCCACCCCGAAAGGGTTGCGTGCTGGCCGCGGCAAGTCCGACCCCATCGATGCCGAGCTGATCGCCCGCTCCGTGCTT
>NZ_BBRM01000005.1 GCF_002090155.1 Demequina sp. NBRC 110056
GGGGAAGAACACTTAGCGCCCGGATGGTGCGTGGCTGTCGACTTTCGGAGTGCGGCGTCTCACGATGGTGGTTCAGTGTCGCTAGGCGGCGGGACCGCTACGCGCAGCTGGGCCCGCCTCATCCGCGTACGGCGCCGCGTCGCAACGGGTCGAGGCGTGCCATCGCGACTCGACGGGGCTGATGACGGGCCATCGATCAAGGAGCGGCGGTCGTAGGCGACCGGCGCCGACGCGGCGTGCAGTGCGCCACGGACCCTCAGCCTCCATCACATGCCGGGCCGCTAGCGAAACCGACGACCAGCCACCAACCCGCCGCTCGGATGCGCGACCGCCCTCTCTCGACGCTCAGCCACCATCAGGTGACGCGAGACGTCCAGAACCGTCAGCGACGCACCATCTGAACGCTAAGGCGAGAGAAAGCGATCTGCGCGCGGGGACATCTGCGCGCGGGGTCATGTGCGCTGGGGATCAGGCGTTCGTCGAGCCTCCGCTCCTTCGCCGTGCGAGCGCGTCGACCGTCGCCGCGAGGATGAGCACGCCGCCCGACACCGCGAGCGTCGCTCCCGCCGAGAACCCCAGCAGGCCGAGGCCGTTCTCGATGGTCGCGATCACGAACGCACCGACCGCGGCATGCATGAGGCGCCCGCGGCCGCCGAAGAGGCTGACGCCACCCACGACTGCGGCGGCGACGCCCGACAGCACGATCTCGCGACCGGTCGACGCGTCCGCGGATCCGACGCGGGAGACGTAAAGCAGACCCGCGAGGACCGCGAGCGAGGAGCAGACCACGAACGCCGCCCACTTGACCGCTGTGACGTTGACGCCGGAGCGTCGTGCCGCCTCGCGGTTGCCGCCGATCGCGTAGATGTACCGACCGAACTTGGTCCGGTCGAGCACGAACGTCCCGATCAGACCGATGATGAGCACCACGGGGACCACGATCGGCACTCCCATGATCGCCTGCGCCGCGCGACCACGGTCGAGGCTCATGAACGCGACGAATCCCGCACCGAGGATCGCGATGGTGCCGAGCTTGAGGAGCATGATCGACACAGCAGGATTGGGCGCCCCGGAACGCGCGCGTCGCCAGCGGTCCCACACGGCGACGAGGACGAGGAGTCCGACGAGGCCGGCGAGCATCGCCCAGCCCGCCCACACGGGCATGTTCGAGTTCTGGATCGCCTTGATCGGCTCCGGGATGAGTCGGTACGTGCCGCCCGCACCGATGATGATGAGGATCACGCCCTGGAGGCCAAGGAACAGTCCTAGCGTGACCACGAACGATGGCACACCTATCTTGGCGACGAAGAAGCCGATGGTCGCACCCACCGCGAAGCCGATGCCCATCGCCAGCGCGAGGCCTACGGGCCACGACAGCCCGTCGGGTTGCGTGTACTTCACGAACACCGCCATCGCGACGCCGAACGTGACGCCTGCGGACAGGTCGATTTCCCCGAGCAGCAGCACGAACACGAGCGCCATGCCCAGGACCACGAGCGGGGCTGCTTGGGTCAGCAGGTTCGCCATGTTGCGCGGCGTGAGGAACGCGCTGTGCGCCGCGCCGAAGATGATGAACAGGACGAGCAGACCGCCGATCGCCGGCAAGGCGCCCATCTCGCCGCCGCGCAGCCGGCGCAGGTACGAGCGGGCATGCTCGAACACGCCCTGTTCCACGCCGCTGCCCAGAAGGCTCTGCGCCTCGGGACTCGTGCCGGCGGGCTCGACCACGGAGCTCTGCGGGTTCGCGCTCATGCCGCCGCCCCCCTGGTCTTGGTGCCGGTGATGTAGCCGACGACCTCGTCCGGATCGGTCTCCGCCGCGCGCACCCGAGCCGTCATGGTGCCGAGGTACAGCACGGCGATGTCGTCCGCGACCTGGAAGACGTCCTGAAGGTTGTGGGAGATGATGATGACCGCCACACCCGAGTCGGCGAGGCGGCGCACGAGGCTCAGCACCTGTGCGGTCTGGGCGACGCCGAGAGCCGCGGTGGGCTCATCGAGGATGACCACCTTCGCCTGCTTGACCACCGACCTGGCGATCGCGACCGTCTGGCGTTGTCCTCCGGACAGCGAGGCGACCTTCTGGCGCAGCGACTTCACGGTCTTGACGGACAGCGACTGGAGCGCGGCTGCCGCCTCGACCTCCATCCGACCCTCGTCGAACGTGCCCTGCGCCATCTCCTCGCGCCCCAGGAACATGTTCTGAACGATGTCGAGGTTGTCGCACAGCGCGAGGTCCTGGTAGACGACCTCGATGCCGTACCGAGCGGCCTCGCGCGGGTGATGGAGGTGCACAGGCTCGCCGTCGAAGAGCACGACCCCGCCGTCGTACGGCTGCACGCCTGCGAGGCCCTTGATGAGCGTGGACTTGCCGGCGCCGTTGTCGCCGACCAGGGCCGTGACGCGGCCCGCGTGGGCCTCGAAGTCGATGCCCTTGAGCACGTCCACGGGACCAAAGCTCTTGGTGACCTGCTTGAGTTCGATGATCGGCTGGTTCACGCCGGGTGTCTCCTTTGACGCTCGGGGGGGATGAGGGACGCCGAGGAGGGTTCCGCGCCGAGGCTCGGCGCGGAACCCTCCCCCTGATGGCGTGAGCGGGCTACTCGCCCGCCGACAGACCGACCTCGTCGCAGGCTGCCGCGACGTCGCCGGAGCAGATCTCGTCGTACGACGCGTTGCCGTCGTCGATGACCTGCTGCACCTCGCTCGGTCCGACCAGGATCGGGTCGACGGCGATGAACGGCGTGCCGTCGACCTCCATGCCGGGATCCTCAGGCGTCTCGCCATTCAGGAGCTGGATCGCCAGCTCCGACGCGGCCTCGGCCTCGACCTGGAAGGGCTTGTAGACCGTCGCGGTCTGCTTGCCGAGCAGCACGTTCTGCAGACCGGCCACCGAGGCGTCCTGTCCGGAGACCGGAACCGTGAGGCCGTTCTTGTCGAGGATGGTGATGACACCCGCGGCGTTCGTGTCGTTCGCGGCCCAGACCGCGTCGACCTCTCCGCCGAGGTCCGTCAGCGCCTGCTCGAAGACCGTCGCCGAGTGCTCGCCGTCCCACAGGCCCGGGGGCTCGGCGGCCGCGGTGATGCCCGCGCCCTCCATCACCGAGGTGGCCCCCTCGTAGAACATCGCGGCGTTGCCGTCGGCGGGGTCGCCGCCGATGTACACGACCACAGCCTCGGCCGGGTCGACGCCGTTGGCCTCGAGCCCGTCCAGCACGGCCTGACCCTCGAGCTCGCCCACGCGGACGTTGTCGAAGGACACGTAGTAGTCCGCGCCAGCGATCGGCCGGTCGTAGGCGATGACCGGGATGCCCTCGGCCTGGGCGTTCTCCATGACGGAGACCGCGGCGCCCTGCAGGTCGACCAGCAGCATCACGTCGCAACCCTGGGTGAGCTGCTGCTCCGCGATGGTCGCGTACTGGCCGGTGTCGCCCTCGGCGTTCTGGATGTCGACCTGGAAGCCGGCATCGGTGATCGCGGCCTCGAGGGCGGGTCGGTCACCGTTCTCCCAGCGCGGCGAGGATGCCGCGTCCGGGAGGATCACGCAGGCGCGGGCGTCGCTGTCGCCGCCGCCACCGCCGCTGTCGCTCGAGCAGCCCGCGATCGCCACCGCCGCGAGCCCGGTCGTCGCGACCAGTGCTGTCAATGAGTTCTTCCTCACATCACACCTCTCTGTGTCATGGAGGACCTCCCCCGGCCACTCGTCATTGAGTGACGTCTGTCACAGTAGCGATGTCGACCGCCCTCGCCTAGGGGCAGGCGCGCCGAATCGCATACGATTCGGTCACAATTTGATCAAGGCGTGAACAATTGAATCGCAACGATTCGCGCGAGATGGGACGTTCGCGACGTCCGACCTACATCACCACGAGGTCGTCGATGTGGATGAGCTCGCGGGCGAAGGCCTCGCCCAGGGACTCCCCCAGCACCTCGGTGCTGAGCCCCTGCATCTGGCGCGCCTCGTCGGCGGAGAAGCCGGCGAACCCGCGCGCGACGAGCGCGCCGTCCGGGCCGAGCAGGTCGACGGGCTCACCCGACTCGAACGACCCGCGAACCTCCGTCACGCCGGCCGCGAGCAGCGACGCGCGTCGACCGCGCAGCGCACGCGCCGCGCCCTCGTCGACCACGATCGCGCCGCGCGTGCGCGCGGCGTGCGCGAGCCACTGCAGGCGCGTGGTGTCGCGCTTGCCCGTCGGGTGGAACAGCGTTCCCACGGAGTCGCCCGCGACGGCGGAGGCCGCGTCCGCGCTCGACGCGAGCACCACCGGGATGCCCGAGGTCGTCGCGATCGACGCCGCCTCCAGCTTCGTGATCATCCCGCCGGTGCCGAGGTGGCTGCCGCGCCGGGAAACGTCGACGCCCACGAGGTCCTCGGGGCCGTGCACCTCGACGATGCGCGCGGCGCTGGGCGTGCCCGGCGCCGCCGTGTAGAGGCCGTCGACGTCCGTGAGCAGGACGAGCGCATCGGCGTGCGCGACGGTCGCGACGAGAGCCGCGAGGCGGTCGTTGTCCCCGAAGCGGATCTCGTCGGTGGCGACGGCATCGTTCTCGTTGACGATGGGCAGCACGCCGAGGTCGAGCAGCCGGTTGAACGCGCGCTGCGCGTTGCCGTAGTGGGACCGACGCACCATGTCGTCAGCCGTCAGCAGCACCTGGCCGACGGCGATCTCGTGGCGGGCGAACGCCCCGGAGTACGCCGCGACGAGCGCTCCCTGGCCGACCGACGCCGCCGCCTGGGCGGTGGCCAGGTCCTTCGGCCGGGTCGGCAGGCCCATGGGGCCGATGCCGGCGGCGATGGCTCCCGACGTCACGAGGATCACCTGACGACCACCGGCACGCAGCCCCGCGAGCACGTCCACGAGGCGCTCCACGGCGGCGAGGCTCAGGTGGCCGGCGCCGTCGGTGAGCGAGGACGAGCCCACCTTCACCACGACGCGACGCGCGGACGCGATCGCCTCCCTCGTGCCGGTCACAGAGCCTCCCGCTCGGTCGTGGTGTGCATCATGCCAGTGCGCGCGAGGCGCGGGTCACTCGTCGGCGTTCGGGTCCGTCCAGTGGCCGGCGTTGCGCTCGGTCCACAGCTCCTCGCGGGCCGCGGCCTTGGCGTCCATGCGCTCCTTGTGATCCGCGCGCTTCTCGGCGCGGGTCGCGCGCCCGGACCGCTCGTGCTCCTCGATGCGCAGGTCGGAGCCGCGCGAACCGAGCAGCTCGGCGCCGGTCGCCATGGTGGGCTCCCAGTCGAAGATGACGCCGCCCTCGCGGGGACCGATCACCACCTCGGAGCCCGGCACCGCGCCCGCGCGGAACAGCTGGTCCTCGACGCCGGCCTTGGCCAGGCGGTCGGCGAGGAAGCCGACGGCCTCGTCGTTGGCGAAGTTCGTCTGGCGCACCCAGCGCTCGACCTTGACGCCGCGCACCTGGTAGTAGTCCTCGGCGCCGTCGCGCACGTGGGTCACCGTGAAGCCGGAGTCGTCGACCGCCTTGGGGCGGATGATGATGGGCGCCTTCTCGAGCTCGGGCTCGGCGGCGCGGTGCTCGGCGACCATCGACGCGAGCGCGAACGACAGCTCGCGCAGCCCCTCGTGGCTGACGGCGCTGACCTCGAAGATCGGCATGCCCGTGGCCGCGAGCTCCTCGCGCACCATCTCCGCGAGCTCGCGGCCGTCCGGCACGTCGACCTTGTTGAGGACGATGATCTGCGGGCGCTCGGCGAGCGGAACGCCGCTGATGGCCTCGTCGCCGGTGTAGGCGCGCAGCTCGCCAGCGATGACCTCGAGGTCGCGGATCGGGTCGCGGTCCGACTCGAGGGTCGCCGTGTCGAGAACGTGCGCGATCACGGAGCAGCGCTCGATGTGGCGCAGGAAGTCGTGGCCGAGGCCCTTGCCCTCGGAGGCGCCCGCGATGAGGCCGGGCACGTCCGCCATCGTGAAGCGCGACCCGCCCGCCTCGACCACTCCGAGGTTGGGCACGAGCGTCGTGAAGGGGTAGTCGGCGATCTTGGGCCGCACCTTGCTCATCGCGGCGATGAGCGACGACTTGCCGGCGCTGGGGTAGCCCACGAGCGCGACGTCGGCGATCGACTTGAGCTCGAGGACGACCGTCGCCTCCTCGCCGGGCTCACCAAGCAGCGCGAAGCCCGGCGCCTTGCGCTTGGTGGTCGCGAGCGCCGCGTTGCCCAGGCCGCCGCGGCCGCCGGCAGCGGCGACGAACTCCGCGCCGTCGCCCACGAGGTCAGCGAGGACCTCGCCGTCCTTCGACTTGACGATGGTGCCGCTCGGGACGCCGAGGCGCAGATCGGCAGCGTTCGCGCCGTGGCGGTGGTCGCCGGCGCCCTGCGATCCGTTGGGGGCGTTGCGGTGGGGGCTGTGGTGGTAGTCCAGGAGCGTCGTGACCTGCGGGTCGACGACGAGCACCACGGATCCACCGCGGCCGCCGTTGCCGCCGTCAGGCCCGCCGAGGGGCTTGAACTTCTCGCGGTGGACGGAGGCCACGCCGTGGCCGCCGTTGCCGCCGGTCACGTGCAGCGTGACGCGGTCGACGAACGTCGCCATGATGCCTCCTCGAAGGGACCTTGCCCAGGATAGACGTCAGGGGCGCCACCGCATCGGCGACGCCCCTGACGAGAAAGACTGTGTGTGCGGCTCTTAGCCCGCTGCCACCACGTCGACGACGTTGCGGCCACGACGGCGACCGAACTGCACGGTGCCCGCCTCGAGGGCGAACAGGGTGTCGTCCTTGCCGCGGCCGACGTTCTGGCCGGGGTGGTGGTGGGTGCCGCGCTGGCGGACGATGATCTCGCCGGCCGACACGACCTCGCCACCGAAGCGCTTCACGCCCAGGTACTGGGGGTTCGAGTCACGACCGTTGCGCGAGGAGCTCGCGCCCTTCTTGTGTGCCATGAGTGTGTCCTCGCTTACTTGATGCCCGTGACCTTCAGGCGCGTGAGCTCCTGACGGTGGCCGATGCGCTTGCGGTAGCCGGTCTTGTTCTTGTACTTCAGGATGTCGATCTTGGGGCCGCGCTCGTCGCGAACGACCTCCGCGGTCACCTTGACCTTCGACAGCGCCTTGGCGTCCGACGTGACCTTCTCGCCGTCGACCAGGAGCACGGGGGTCAGCTCGACGGAGTCACCCGCCGCTGCCTTGAGACGGTCGACGACGATGACATCGCCCTCGGAGACCTTCTCCTGGCGGCCACCGGCCTTCACAATCGCGTACACCATGAATCTGAATCCTCTACGTCTGGATGGTTTCCTGCCGCTGCCGCATGGGGCGCAGGCAGGACCGTGGCGCTCGCGCGCCGACGTACAAATGTACCTGCTCGCCCCCGTCCCGGTCAAACCGGGCGCGCGGGTCGCGGACTAGCTCTGAGGCTTGTCCTCGTCGGGGTTCGACCCCTCGGTGGGCTCCGCCTCGGACGGCTGCTCCGACCCCTCGGCAGCCGGCTCCTGCGCGACGGCCGGGGCCGCCTCGTCGGACGACGGTGCGTCGGCCTCGACAGCGGCCTCAGCAGGGGCCGGCTCGGCCCCCTCCGACGCCTGCGCTGCGGGTGCTTCAGTCGCGGGCGACTCAGCGGCCGGGGCCGACCGGTCAGGCAGCACGATCTGCGGCTCGGACGCGGTCACATCGGCCGATGCGCCCTCGGGGGCGTCCTCGTCGTGGTGGTGCGCCTTCTCCGCGGCCGCTGCGATCGACGCGAGGGTGGCCTTCACCGCCGCGCGCGCCTCCTCGCGGTCGTCGAGCGCGTGCGTCTCGCCCTTGGGCTGCGTGTGCACGTGGTCGTCCTGAGGCTTCTTCGCGGGAGCGCCCCCGCCATTGCCGCCACCGCCGCCGTTGCCGCCACTGGCGTTGCCGGACTGCCCGCCGCGGCCGCCACGGCCGCTGCGGCGACGCTCGGGCTGCTTCTCGCTGGCCTCGGCCACGGGCTCGCCGTGCACGAGGAAGCCGCGGCCCTTGCAGTGCTCGCAGGTCTCGGAGAAGGCCTCGACGAGGCCCTGGCCCACGCGCTTGCGCGTCATCTGGACCAGGCCCAGCGACGTGACCTCGGCGACCTGGTGCTTGGTGCGGTCGCGACCGAGGCACTCGATGAGGCGGCGCAGGACACGGTCGCGGTTGGCCTCGAGCAGCATGTCGACGAAGTCGATGACGATGATGCCGCCGATGTCGCGCAGGCGCAGCTGGCGCACGATCTCCTCGGCCGCCTCGAGGTTGTTGAGCGTCATCGTCTCCTCGAGCGTGCCGCCCTTGCCGACGAACTTGCCGGTGTTGACGTCGATGACGGTCATCGCCTCGGTGCGGTCGATGACGAGCGAGCCACCGGAGGGCAGCCAGACCTTGCGGTCCATGCCCTTGGTGAGCATCTCGTCGACGCGGTGCTCGGCGAACACGTCGCCGTCGCCGGCGAACTTGTGGAGCCGCGGCATGAGGTCGGGGGCGACCTGGCCGACGTACGCGCTCAGCGAGTTCCAGGTGTCGTCGCCCTGGATGGTGAGCGACTCGAAGTCCTCGTTGAAGATGTCGCGGACCACGCGGATGGCCATGTCGGGCTCGCCGCGCAGCAGCTTGGGGGCCTTGCCGGTCTTGGCCTCGGCCTCGATGCCCTCCCACTGGCGCTTGAGGCGGTCCACGTCGGCGCGCAGCTCCTCCTCCGAGGCGCCCTCGGCGGCGGTGCGCACGATGACGCCGGCGTCCGCGGGGATGACCTCGCGAAGCAGCTTCTTCAGGCGCGCGCGCTCGGTGTCGGGAAGCTTGCGGCTGATGCCGGTGACGCCGCCGCCAGGAACGTAGACCAGGAAGCGGCCGGCGAGCGAGATCTGCGAGGTGACGCGCGCGCCCTTGTGTCCGATGGGGTCCTTGGTGACCTGGACCATGACGGTGTCGCCGGGCTTGAGCGCGAGCTCGATGCGGCGCGGCTTGCCCTCGAGCCCCGCGGCGTCCCAGTTCACCTCGCCGGCGTACAGCACGGCGTTGCGGCCGCGGCCGACGTCGACGAACGCGGCCTCCATGCCGGGCAGCACGTTCTGCACGCGGCCCAGGTACACGTTGCCGGCCATCGACTGCTGCGCCTGGTGAGACACGTAGTGCTCGACGAGGACGTCGTCCTCGAGCACGGCGATCTGGACGCGGTGGTCCTTCTCGCGCACGACCATGTCGCGCTTGACGGCCTCACGGCGCGCAAGGAACTCGGCCTCGGAGATCACGGGGCGGCGGCGCTGGCCGTCGCGGGACTCGCGGCGGCGCTGGCGCTTGGCCTGCAGGCGCGTGGAGCCCTGGAGCTGGTCGTCGGAACCGCCGGATCCGCCGGACGAACCGCCCGAGCCGGAGCCGGAGCGGGAGCCGCGGCGGCGTCGCCGGCGGCGCGAGCCGCCCTCGCCGTCGCCGGCCTCGTCGTCCTGGTCGCCCTGCTTGCCCCCGCCGGACTCGCCGTCGGCGTCCTGACTCGAGGGCGCATCGGCGCTCTGGCCGTCCTGACCGTCGCCGCTGGCGTCGCCCTCGGGCTTCTTCTTTCCCCGTCCACGGCCGCCGCGGCGGCGACGACGCTTGGGGCCGTCGCCGGACTCGCCGTCGCCGGAGCCTGGGCCATCGGAGTCGGCCGATGCGCTCGCCGGCTTCTCGTCCGACGTCGCCTGGGGCTCGTCCTTGGCTGCGGCGCCATCGGCCTTGTCAGCCTTCGCGCCCTTGGAGCCCTTCGAGCCCTTCGCCGAGCCGCCCTTGCCGGAGCCGCCCTTCGCCGAGCCGGCATCGCTCGCCTTCTTGCGCGAGCGCTGCGGCTTGTCCTCGGCCGTCGCCTTGTCGGCGGCGGGCGTGTCACCCTGCGCGGCGGCGGGCTTCGACGACGCGGGCGGACCCGCGGGAGCCGAGGCGCGGCGCGGCTGCGCGGGCTCGGGCGCCTGGAAGATCACGGCGGTGGTGGGAGTGTCTGTGGTGGTCTTGTCCTCGCTCAACGCGGGTACCTCGGGACGACGCGGCCCACACACCGCATCGACGCTCTCTCGTCGTTCGTGATCAGCGATCTGCTGCCACGGAAGTCTTCAGGTCGCGGCGGACAGCGGCGCCTGCTCTGGAGCGCCTATCCCCGATGTCTCCGCCTGCCGGCTGTAGCCCGGCGGGACCAGGACGGGACTGGCTGCTACGCAGTCGCTGCGTCTGTCGCGCGGTTGGCACCCGGTGTGGCTGGGTGCGACCTGCCCACCATTGTGACACACGGCGCGCGCGACGCCGTGGAGCTGGCCCGTCCGGCGATTCGGAACGCCTGGAAGAACGCCCCTCCTGGGACCAAGGTCCCGATGCGCGACCCCCGGCTCACCAGGTAGGTTGACCCCAAGAAGAATGTCCCGCTTCTGCACTTGGGAGAGAGTCCTCAGATGGAAGTCATCGACCTGGCACGGTGGCAGTTCGGCATCACCACCGTCTACCACTTCATCCTCGTCCCCCTCACGATCGGGCTCTCGACGCTCGTCGCGATACTCCAGACCGCGTGGGTGCGCACGGGCAAGGACAAGTACCTCAGGCTCACGAAGTTCTACGGCAAGCTGCTGCTGATCAACTTCGCGCTCGGCGTCGCCACCGGCATCGTCCAGGAGTTCCAGTTCGGCATGAACTGGTCCGAGTACTCACGCTTCGTCGGGGACGTCTTCGGCGCCCCGCTCGCGATGGAGGCGCTCGCCGCGTTCTTCCTCGAGTCCACGTTCTTGGGCCTGTGGATCTTCGGCTGGGATCGTCTTCCCAAGAAGGTGCACCTCGCGACCGTGTGGGCC
The DNA here is from genome assembly GCF_002090155.1 of Demequina sp. NBRC 110056. Classification (GTDB taxonomy): domain Bacteria; phylum Actinomycetota; class Actinomycetes; order Actinomycetales; family Demequinaceae; genus Demequina. The sequence goes on from NZ_BBRM01000005.1 coordinate 10,756, forward strand.
TTCGCCATCGGCTCGATGCTGTCCGCGTACTTCATCATCGCGGCCAACTCGTGGATGCAGCACCCCGTGGGCGCTGAGTACAACCCCGAGACGGGCCGCGCCGAGATGACCGACATCTGGGCGGTGCTCACGAACAACACGACGCTCGTCGCGTTCCCGCACGTCATCGCGACAGCCTTCCTCGTCGCGGGAACCTTCGTCGCCGGCATCGCCGTGTACTGGATGGTGCGGCACTCGCGCCAGGACAAGGACCACGCCGACCTCCCGATGTACCGCACCGCGGCGCGCTTCGGCGCCGTCGTGATGCTGCTCGCCGGCGTCGGCGTCATCATCACGGGCGACGAGCAGGCCAAGCTCATGTTCGAGCAGCAGCCCCTCAAGATGGCCGCCGCGGAGGCGCTGTGCGAGACCGAGCAGCCCGCCGGGTTCTCGGTGCTCGCGATCGGCGACATGGGCACCACCGACTGCAACGAGGTCAACAACATCATCGTGGTGCCGAACCTGCTGTCGTTCCTCGCGACAGGCACCTGGGACGGCGAGGTCACCGGCCTCAACCAGCTGCAGCCCGAGTACGCGGAGCGCTACGGCGCCGTGGACGAGAACGGCGACGAGATCGTCTACCAGCCCAACCTCGTCGTGACCTACTGGTCGTTCCGCCTCATGATCGGCCTCGCGGCGTTCTCCGCGGCGCTGTGCGTCGCGATCTTCTGGTTCACGCGCAAGAACCGGGTGATCACGCAAGGGTGGCTCGGCAAGCTCGCCGTCATCTCCCTGCCCATGCCGTTCCTGGCGGCGAGCTTCGGGTGGATCTTCACGGAGATGGGCCGTCAGCCGTTCGTCGTCGCGCCCAACCCCACGGGCTCTGACCAGGTGATGCTGATGACCCTGTTCGGCGTGTCCGAGGCGACGTCCGTGGGCGAGGTCGCGACCTCGCTCGCCGTCTTCACCGTCGTCTACGCGATCCTCGGCGTGTTCTGGTTCCGCCTCATGCACCGCTACGCGGTCGAGGGAGCGCCCCACGCGACCTACGAGGAACCGACAGACGATGCCGACCGACCGATGTCGTTCGCGTACTAGGAGCCGACCATGGATCTCGATCTGCCCCTCGTCTGGTTCATCCTCATCGCCATCCTGTGGACCGGCTACCTGGTCCTCGAAGGGTTCGACTTCGGCGTCGCCATGCTCATGGAGAAGGTGGGCAAGGGCGACCGCGGGCGCCGCGTCGCGCTGAACACCATCGGCCCCGTCTGGGACGGCAACGAGGTGTGGCTGCTGACCGCAGGCGGCGCGACCTTCGCCGCCTTCCCCCACTGGTACGCGACGCTGTTCTCGGGCTTCTACCTGCCGCTGCTGCTCATCCTGCTCGCGCTCATCGTGCGCGCCGTGGCGATCGAGTACCGCGGCAAGATCAACGACGACTCGTGGCGCAGGCGCTGGGACTGGGTCATCATGGGCTCCGCCTGGATCCCGTCGATCCTGTGGGGCGTGGCGTTCGCGAACATCGTCCGCGGGGTGCCCATCGACGAGACCATGACCTACACGGGCGGCTTCTTCAACCTGCTCAACCCGTACGCGCTGCTCGGCGGCGCGACGACGCTCGTGCTGTTCCTGTCGCACGGAGCGATCTTCCTGTCGCTCAAGACCGACGGCGAGGTGCGGGAGCGCGCCGAGGCGGTGGCCCGCACGATGGCGCCCATCGCGCTGGTGGTCGCGGCGGCGTTCGCGATCTGGACCCAGCTCGCCTACTCCGTGCCGTGGACCTGGGCCGCAGTCGCCGTCGCCGCGGTCGGCCTCGTGGTCGCCCTCGGTGCAGGACGCGCCCGCCGGTACGGCTGGGCGTTCGCGGGCAACGCCGTGGCGATCGCCGCCGCGGTGGTGCTGATCTTCGGCTCGCTGTACCCGGACGTCATGCCGTCCAGCACGGACCCGGCGTACTCGCTCACGGTGGACAACGCCTCGTCGACGGACTACACGCTCACCGTCATGACGTGGGTCGCGGTGATCTTCACGCCGATCGTGCTGATCTACCAGAGCTGGACGTACTGGGTGTTCCGCCGCCGCCTGTCGGCGGACAACATCCCCGAGCACAGCTCGCTTACGTTCCTGCCCAAGAAGTCGAAGGCCAAGCAGTAGGGCGTGCGACCGCTCGACCCCCGGCTGATCGCGCGCATCGGCCCTGCGCGCCGCTACGTCATCGTGACGGCCGCGCTCGGCCTCGCGACCGCTGTCGCCATCGGCTTGCAGGCCTTCGTCATCGCGCGTGTGATCGGGCCGGTGCTGGCGCCGGCGCCCCTCACCGAGGACGGGCTGGGATGGCTCGGCTCGCTCGTGCCGGTCGCGGCGCGCGACCTCTCCGTCGCGATCGCCTGGCTCGCGGTGATCGTCGGGGCAAGGGTCGCCATCACGTGGCTCCAGGAGCGCCTCGCGCATCGCGCCGGCGTCGATGTGGTCGCGGAGCTGCGCGGACGCGTCGTCGAGCACGCGGCGCGGCTCGGGCCGCGCTGGGCGGCGTCGGGTGACGGCGCGAAGGTCACGACCACCGCGACACGCGGTCTCGACGGCCTGCTCCCCTACTTCGTGCGCTACCTCCCGCAGCTGCTGCTCGCATGCACGGTCACACCGCTCATGCTCACGGTGGTGCTCGGCCTCGACTGGATCTCGGCGGCCATCATCGCGGCGACGGTGCCCCTGGTGCCGCTGTTCATGGTGCTCATCGGCCTCCTCACCCGCGAGCGCTCCGCGCGCCACCTCGACGCCATGGAGAGGCTCGCCGCACGCACCCTGGACCTCATCGCCGGCCTGCCGACGCTGCGCGCGCTCGGGCGCCACGTGGGTCCGGCGAGGCGCGTCCGCGAGCTCGGCGACGCCCAGCGGCGGGCGACCATGGGCTCGCTGCGCATCGCGTTCCTGTCCGGCATGGTCCTCGAGCTGCTCACGACGCTCGCAGTCGCTCTGGTCGCGGTCACGCTGGGCTTCCGCCTCCTCTACGGCGAGGTGAGCGTGGAGACCGCGCTGGCCGTGCTGGTCCTCGCGCCGGAGGTCTACCTGCCGGTGCGCAACGTCGGCACCCACTTCCACGCGTCCGCCGACGGCCTCGCCGCAGCGGACGCCGCGTTCGCCGTGCTCGAGACCGAGCCGGTGGTCGTCGGCGGGAGCGCCGATGCGCCCGACCTCGCGGGCGCGTCCCTCGAGGTCGACGGTATCGCCGTGGCCACGCCCGACGGGATGAGGAACGCGCCAGCTGACCTCACGTTCGAGGCGCGTCCGGGTACCATCACCGCGCTGGTCGGCCCCAACGGCGACGGCAAGTCGACCGCTCTGCTCGTCCTCATGGGCCTGATGGCCGCAGACTCCGGGCGCGTCAGGGCAAGGCTCGCCGACGGCGGCGTCGCCGCGCTCGACGACGTCGACTCGCTCGGCTGGTCGCGACAGTTCGCCTGGGTGCCTCAGCGTCCGGACCTCGGTGTCGCGGGCCGCACGCTGAGCCTCGGTCAGCGCGAGCGCGTGGCCCTCACGCGCGCCCTCGAGTCCGACCGGCCGGTGCTCGTGCTCGACGAGCCCACGGCCCACCTCGATCACGCGGCTCGCGCCGAGATCGTCGCCGCCGCACGGGCGGCGGCCCAGGCGGGGCGCACCGTCATCGTGGCGACGCACGAGCCGGAGCTCGTCGAGGCGGCCGATGCGGTCGTCACGGTCGCAGCCCCACGCGAGGTCGCGCCGTGACCGGCGCGACCGCCGCCACGCGGGGCGCGTTGCGACGAGCGTTGCGCCACGCCGACGTGAGCCGCGGCAGGGCCGCGGTGGCCGTGTGGTGGGGCACGGCGGCCATCGGCTCGGCCGTCGGGCTCGCCGCCGTCGCCGCATGGCTGATCGCCCGCGCGGCCGGGATGCCGTCCCCCGCCGACCTCGCGATCGCGGCCGTCGTCGTGCGGTTCTTCGGCATCGGGCGCGGCCTGTTCCGCTACCTCGAACGCCTCTCCTCCCACGACATCGCGCTGCGCGGCGTCGTCACCCTGCGCGTCCGCGTGTACGAGCGCCTCGCCGCCGGCCACCCGTCGCGCGTGCTGACCCTCAGCCGCGGCCAGGTGCTCGCGCGCCTCGGCGCGGACATCGACGCCGTCGGGGACGCCGTCGTGCGGGGGCTCCTGCCGTGCGCGGTCGCCGTCACCGTGTCCGGCATCGCCATCGCGATCTCCGCGGCGCTCGTGCCCGCCGCGGGTGCGGCGCTGGCCGCGTGCCTGCTCGTCGCCGGCCTCGGCGCCGCCGCGCTGACGCTGCGCTCGGCACGCGCAGCCGCCGGCATGGGGGTGGAGGCCGATGCGCGCATCGCCGAGCGCGCTCTCGCCGCCATCGAGTCGGCCCCCGAGCACCGCGTGTGGGGCACCCAGGACGGTTCCCTGGCCGGACTTGCGGAGGCGGAGGTCGAGGGTCGCGCGGCGCACGAGGCTGCGGCGCGACCCGCGGCGCTGGCGAGCGCCGTCCAGACGCTCGCGGCGGGCGCGGCGCTCATCGCATCCATCGCGATCGCGGTGACCCAGGCGAACGCCGGGCTCATCGGCCCGACGACGGCCGCCGTCGTCGCGCTGCTCCCTCTCGCCGCGTTCGAAGCCGTGGGCGCGATCCCCGCGGCCGTCATGCAGCTCGCGCGCTCGAGCGCCGCGGCCGCGCGCATCGACGAGCTGGCCCCGACGAAGGCGACAGGAACGCCCGAGGCGGCGACCGCATCGGCCCCCACCCAGGCACGGCCGGTCACTCTCGAGGCACGTGACCTGTCGGCCGCATGGCCCGCCATGACGCCCACGACGCCGGTCTCGTTCACCGTCGCCCCGGGCGAGGTGGTCGCCGTCGTCGGCGCGAGCGGGATCGGCAAGACCACCCTGCTCGCGACGCTCGCGGGCGTGCTCGCCCCGCACGCCGGCGAGGCACTCCTGGACGGCCGGCCGGCGTCCGTCGAGGACCTGGGGCCGTCGGTCGCCGTCACGTCCGAGGACGCCCACCTGTTCGGCACCAGCGTCATCGAGAACCTCCGCGTCGCGCGCGGCGACGTCGACGAGGACGAGGCGGCGCGCGCCCTCGCCGCGGTGGGGCTGTCGTCGTGGCTCGACGCGCTGCCGGATGGCCTCGACACCCTGGTGGGCTCGGGCGGAGGCACGGTGTCGGGCGGCGAGCGGCGACGCCTGCTGCTCGCACGAGCCTCGCTCGCGCCGCAGCCCGTCCAGCTCATCGACGAGCCGGGAGAGCACCTCGACGCCGCCGGACGGGAGGCCCTGCGCGCGGTGCTCGACGGGATGCGCCAGCGAGGCCGTAGCGTGGTGATCGTGACGCACGACCTGTCCCTCCTCGACGCTGCGGACCGCACGGTGAGCCTCGATGCCTGACGCCCTGACCCGCGAGCGAGCGCTCGCCGAGGCGATCATCAGCCTCAACTCCGCGCTCGACCTGCCGGCGATCCTTGACGCGTTCCTCGAGGCCGCCACGGACCTCACCGGAGCCCGCTACGCCGCGATCAACGTGCTCGACTCGCACGGACGTTCACAGTCGTTCCACGCCCGCGGGATGGATGCCGCAGTCCTCGAGCGCATCGGCCGGCCGCCGGAGCCCGTCGGCGTGCTCGGCGAGATCCCCGTCGAGGGCACGCTCGCCGTGCACGACGTGCTCACCCACCCCGCGCGCACCGGCCTGCCCGAGGGCCATCCGCCGCTCACCACGTTCCTCGGCACCTCGCTGCGCGTGGGCGGCCGGGTGTTCGGCCAGCTCTACCTTGCGAACAAAGCCGAGGACTTCAGCGACGAGGACCGCCGCGACGTGCGCGCGCTCGCCGCCGCAGCGTCCGTCGCGATCGACCACGCACAGCTCTACGACCTGGCGCTGGCGCGGGAGCGCTGGCTCGCCGCGGCGCACGCGATCACCGCCCACCTGCTCGCGGACGACGACCCCGAGGAGGGGCTGCAGGCCATCATCGACACCGCGCTCGAGCTGTCCGGCGCGAGCGCCGCCGCCCTCGTGCTCCCCGGCGTCGACGACGCGTGGGTGATGGAGGTCACCGCCGGCGATGGCGCCGCGCAGCTCCTGGGACTCGAGCTGCCGCCGGAGGGCACCGGCGTGGGCGTCATCCGCTCCGGCGAGGGACTGATCGCACCCGAGCCGCCTGGCGCAGCGGTGCTCGAGGCGATCACCAGCTACGGCCCGAGCCTCTACGCCCCCCTCGTGACCCAGGGCCGTGCCGTGGGACTGCTGATGCTGTGGCGCGAGCGCGGCGGCGTCGAGTTCGAGTCCTCCGACCTGTCCGTGGCTCAGCGCTTCGCGAGCCAGGCCGCGGTCGCGCTGTCGATGTCGGAGCTGAGCCACGTGCGCTCGGTGTCGGCGCTGCTCGAGGAGCGCGCACGGCTCGCCGACGACCTTCACGACTTCGTCTCGCAGGAGCTGTTCGCCACGGCGATGCAGATCGAGGCCATCGCCGAGGAGGTCCCAGACGAGACGGCCACACGCCTGCGGTCGACCCTCGAGCACGTGAAGCGCGCGCAGCACGAGGTGCGGGGCGTCATGAGCTCGCTCGCGGGACAGCGCAGCACCGAGCCGATCGCGGAGCGACTGCGGCGAGAGCTCATGATCGCGCGCGGGTCGCTGGGCTTCGAGCCGGCCGTCACCGCGGAGTGGCCCGACCTCGCCGATGCGGTCGCCGGGGACTCGTCGCTCGCGGACGACCTCATCGCGGTCGCTCGGGAGCTGATCTCGAACGTCGCGCGCCACGCCGATGCGTCCGCCGTGCGCATCGTCCTGACCGCCGACGACGGACGGGTGGAGGTGCGCGTCGAGGACGACGGCATCGGGCCGTCGGGGGCGACCCAGCGTCACTCGGGGACGTCGAACCTGGCGAATCGCGCCCTGCGCCGCAACGGCACGTTCAGCCTGGTCGAGCGGTGGCCCGAGCGAGAGCGCCCTGGCTGCATCGCCGTCTGGAACGTCGAGGCGGCGCGCTGAGCGACGGCTAGCCGCGGAAGGACTGCGCCTTGCGCTGCGTCGCCCAGGCGACCACCTGGGTGCGGCGCTGGAGGCCCATCTTCGCCAGGATGCTCGTCACGTGGTTCTTCACCGTCTTCTCGGCGATCCCGAGGGAGTCCGCGATCTCCTTGTTGGACTTGCCCTCGCCGACGGCCTTGACGATCTTGCGCTCTGTGGGCGTGAGCGCCGCGATCGCGTCGTCCTCGTGGACGTCGATGTGCTGACCGTGCTCGCGGCCGCTCGCCGCGTCCTTCACGGCCTTCAGCACCTCTGCGGAGCTCGCAGTCTTGGCGACGAAGGCGTCCGCGCCCGCGGCACGCGCCGCGGCCTTCGCGTCGTCGTCGTCGTAGCTCGTGAGCACCACGATGTGGGTGTCGGGGTGGTGGGCGCGGACGTGGGCGATCACATCGAGGCCGGTGCCGTCCGGCAGACGCAGGTCGGACAGCAGCACGTCGGGACGCACGGCGTCGACCCTGCGGATGGCCTGGGCGACGTTCGCGGCCTCGGCCACGACCTCCACCCCGTCGGCACGGTCGAGGACGTCGCAGATCCCGCGACGCACGACCTCGTGGTCGTCCAGCACCAGCACTCGCACATCAGGCATACGAGGCATCGTATCCCTCCGGGTGCACCGCTTCGTCAGGCTCGCGGGGCGTAACGTCGTTGACAGGTGGCGCACCAGTGAGAGGCACGGCCGCCGATGCTGGCTCGCCTCAGGGGGCGGCCGCACCGCCGGCACGCCTCGCCTCCTCGGCCGTAGGCCTCGAGCGACCGTGAGAAGTAGCCGGACTCGCCGTTGACGTTGACGTAGAGCGCGTCGAAGCTCGTACCGCCCTGCGCGAGCGCGCGGGACATCACCTCGCGGCTGGCGTCGACGAGCGAGCGCGCCTGCGACGGGCTCACCGCGTGCGCCGGACGTTCCGGGTGCACGCGAGCGACCCACAGCGCCTCGTCGGCGTAGATGTTGCCGATGCCCGACACGAGGGTCTGGTCGAGCAGCACCTGCTTGATCCCGCGAGCGCCGCGCCTCCAGGCGCGAGCGGCGGCGACGGGGTCGAGGTGCGGGTCGAGCGCGTCTCGGCCGATGTGCGCGACCGAGCCCGGCACGGCGGCGAGCGCCGAGCCCTCTCCCCCGGCGAGCGCATCGGCCGTCTCGACGAGCGGCTCGACGTGCAGGTAGCCGAACGTGCGCTGGTCGAGGAAGTCGAGCGTCAGGGGCGAACCGTCGCGCTCGAGGGTGAGGCGCGCGCGACAGTGCGGGTGCGGATCAGGCGCATCGGCGCCCTCGTGGACGCGGAACTGACCCGACATGCCCAGGTGCGCGGACAGCGCCTCGGCGGGGGCGTCGTCGTCGGCGTGGAGCAGCGGAAGCCACAGGAACTTCCCGCGCCTGACCACGGAGGCGATCCGCGCATCGGCCGTCATGGCGGCGAACTGCGGCGGTCCGCCCGGCAGCAGCCGCACGCAGGAGTCGCGCCGCACCTCGGCGGCGACGATCCGTGAGCCCGCGACGAGGGAGGCGAGGCCCGCGCGAACGGTCTCGACCTCGGGGAGCTCGGGCATGGGGGCCCGTCAGTCGGCGCTGACCGACTGCGCGATGATCGCGGCGTAGGCCGCCTCGGCGGCCTCCTGCTCGGCAAGCTTCTTCGCCGTTCCCGTGCCGGTGCCGAGCACGCGTCCGTCCACCATCACCGTGGCGGTGAAGGTGCGGGCGTGGTCGGGTCCGGTGCCCTCGGCGGAGTAGACGGGCGCGCCGAGGCCGTGCTCGGCGCACACCTCCTGCAGCGACGTCTTCCAGTCGAGCGCGACTCCGGAGCTGGCGGCCGCGACGAGCGTCGGGCCCACCAGTCGCAGGATCACGTCGCGGGCGACGTCGATCCCGTGGGTGAGGTACACGGCGCCGAAGACGGCCTCGAGCGCGTCGCACAGGATCGAGTCCTTGTCGGCGCCGCCCGTCGCGGTCTCGCCCTTGCCCAGCAGGATGCAGGGCCCGAGCTCGATCTCGCGCGCGACCTGCGCGAGCGCGCGCTGCGACACCGAGGCGGCGCGCATCTTGGCGAGCTCGCCCTCCGGGAGGTCGGGGTGATCCCGGTACAGGCGGTCGGTGACGACCACGCCGAGCACCGAGTCCCCCAGGAACTCCAGGCGCTCGTTGGTGGGGATGCCGCCCGCCTCGTAGGCGAACGACCGGTGGGTCAGGGCAAGCACCAGTAGCTCGGGGTCGACGACGACCCCGAGCCGGTGTGCCAGAGCGTCGGCCGCGGCCTGCCCTGGGATGCTCATCTGCTCACCTCGCGCACGTGGCGCGGGTCTCAGCCCTCGTGCTCGGTGCGAACAGCCTCGGCGTACTGACGACCGTTGTAGGCGCCGCACGACGGGCACGCGGTGTGCGCAAGCTTCTCAGCCTTGCACGCCGGGCACGTGGTGAGGTTCGCAGCGGTGGTCTTCCACTGGGAGCGGCGGGCACGCGTGTTCGAACGCGACATCTTGCGCTTGGGAACTGCCACGGCTAACTCTCTTTCTCTTCTATCAAGCTCTGGAGTGCCGACCACCTCGGGTCGATCACGTCGTGGGCGTGGTCGGGATCGTCCGCGAGCCGCGCGCCACACTGGTCGCACAGGCCCGGGCAATCCGGCCGGCACAGCGGGGTGAACGGCAACTGTGTCGCCACCGCGTCCCGCACCACCTCCTCGAGGTCGATGGTCTCCCCATCGAACTCGAAGACGTCCTCTGGCTCCTCGTCCTCGTCGTCGACCTTGGGGTCGTCGAGCGTGAACAGTCCCTGGACCGGGGCCGCGACCTGCTGTCGCACCTCGTCCAGGCATCGTCCGCACTCGCCGACGGCCTCAGCCGTGACGGTTCCGGAGACCCAGATGCCGTCGGACACGGACTCGAGACTCACGTCGAGGCTCACCTCCGCGCCCTGCGGCACACCGATCACGTCGGTGCCGAGGACCGCGGGGGCCGGAAAGACCTCGCTCACCATCTTCTGCGTGCCGGGACGGCGCGCGATATCCCTCGCGGGAATGTGAAACGGTGAGGGAGCGGGACGCTGCGACATTCGCGACTCCCATCCTTCCGGTCCTCCTGGACCTCAGCCCGTGCTCGATCGGCAGGACCGACGAACTACTTTACGCGATGAACCGCCCTGTTCTCAACCTGACGTCCGCCGCGCGGCGGCACACCTGCGGCCGCTACGCACCAGTGTCGCGCACGAGAGCCTTCGCGACCGCATCGGCCACCCCGTCGGGGACGTACGCCGAGATGTCGCCGCCGTGGCGGGCGACGTCGCGCACGAGCGAGGAGGCCACATGGCTGAGCGCGTTGTCGCCGGTGATGAACACCGTCTCGACGCCCGTGAGCGAGCGGTTCATGAGGGCCATCGGGCGCTCGTAGTCGTAGTCCGCTCCCCCGCGCAGGCCCTTGACGATCGCACCGGCGCCGCGCCGCACGCAGAAGTCGACGAGCAGCCCGTCCACGAACTCGACGCTCACGCCGTCGAGGTCGCTCGTCGCGGCGCGCGCGAGGGCGACGCGCTCGTCCACGCTCAGCAGCGGGGCCTTGGTCGAGTTGTGCGCGACGGCGACGATCACCTCGTCGAACAGCGCACGCGCCCGGCGAGCGATGTCGAGGTGGCCCAGCGTCACGGGGTCGAAGGTGCCCGGCAGGACGGCGACGGTCATGGCTCGACGCTACCGGAGCCGCCCGGCGCGCGTCGCGAGCGTCGCTCATCCACCATCAGGAAACGCGGGGTGCGTGAAACCGACGACTACGCACCATTGCCGCGCTCAGATGGGGATCCTGCCGCCTGAGCGTCCCGAAGGTGGCTCAGCGTCGGATCTGCGTGCCCCGCGTCGTGCGATGGTGGCTCAGCGTCGGACTTACGCGTCGCGCGTCACGCGATGGTGGCTCAGCGTCGCTCGGCCCAGTGCAGGCGAGTCTCGCCGTAGTCCTTGGACCGCACCGCCTCGATGTCCGCCGGCCAGGGCGCGTCCCCGGCGCGCGAGGACCACTCGAGCACCACAGGAGCCCCCGAGGCGAGCCGCGGGGCGAGGGCTTCGAGCACCGCCGCCAAGTCGTCGCGCGCGATGTCGTACGGCGGGTCGAGGAACGCGAGGTCCCAGACCTTCGTCGCTCGCCCGAGCCCGCTCAGAGCCTTCTCGCGCACCAGCCGCGCGCGCGGCCCGAGGCCGAGGTCGCGGATGTTGCCCTGGAGCACGCGTGCGGCGGCGCTCGCCGACTCGACGAACGTCGCGTGCTCCGCGCCGCGGCTGAGTGCCTCGAGCCCCAGGGCGCCGGAGCCCGCGTACACGTCGACCACGCGTGCTCCGCGCAGCGCGTCCTCGTGGTCGAGCCGGGAGAACAGCGCCTCGCGCACGCGATCCGTCGTGGGCCGTGTCCCACGCGGCGGCACCGCGATGCGCCGGCCGCCGAGGTCGCCGGCGATGATGCGTGTCACGCCGCCACTCTACGCATGACCTCGAGACACGAGCGGCCGTTGTGGTACGGGCACTTCCACGGGCCGATGCGGCAGCTGCCCTCGGCCTCGACCATGGGCCTGCGGTCGCGGTCGAGCTGGGCCCACCACTCGCCGCCGGCGTGATCGACGATGTGCCTGTCGAGGAACTCCCACGCGTTGAGCGCCGCGGCGAGGTCAGCGTCGCGCCCGCCGATCTGGAACGCGTTGAGCCACCCCACGACGCCCTCTGCCTGGGGCCACCAGTGCTTCTCAGGGTTCGTGACGCCGTCGGGGTCGCCCTCGTACATCACGGAGCCGTCGGCGTCGACGCCGTGCGCCCTCACGGCCTCAGCGAGCGCCAGGGCCGCGTGGCGCGTGCGTCGCTCCAGCTCGGGCGTCGCTGCGCCGGCGCGCTCGAGCGCCTCGTAGGCCTCCCACAGCAGCCAGCTGCCCTCGATGTCGTGGCCGTAGCTGATGGTGTCGACCTGGGAGGTCCAGGCAGCGTCGAAGAACAGCGCGCTGAACGCCCACGGCTCGTGGTGCACGATGTGCGTCAGGCTCGCGTCGAGCAGCGCGGCGAGCGCCTCCGCGACGCGAGCGTCTCCGCTGACGTCGAGCAGCGTCGAGTACGCCTCGAGCACATGCAGGTTGGTGTTCATCGACTTGGGCACGTTCATGTCGCGGTCTGACAGCGCCATGTCGTCGAGCGCGCTCCAGTCGCGGGCATGGGCCTCCCAGTACCCGCCGAGCTCACGGTCGCGCGCGTACTCCTCGAGGAGCGCGAAGAGGTCGAGCGCTCGCGTGAGCGCGGCGTCGTCAGCGGCCGCGCGCGCATAGGCCGCGAGCCCGTAGATCGTGAACGCCTGGGCGTACACCTGCTTGCGGTCCGCCACGACACGACGATCGGCGTCGAGCGCCCACACCACTCCCCCGTGCTCGTCGTCCCAGAACGGGCCCGTCACGAGCGCGTGCGCGGTCCTCGCCACGGCGAGCCAGCGCTGGGACTCACCGCCCGCATCGGCCCGCGCGGCCTCGGCGAACGTCCACAGGATGCGCGAGGCGAGCACCGCGTGGCGCGGGGCTTCGACGTCGACCGTGAGGTCGTCGCGCACGGTGCCCGCGAGCCAGCCGTCGCCGTCGAACGCGCGCTCCTCCCAGAACGGCAACACGTCGTCCACGAGCTCGCGCTCGGCGCGCGCGCGGAGGTCGGACAGGGCCGGGGTGGGGTCGAGCGCGTGGGGCATGCGCTCACGCTACCGCCGCACCGACCGCGCGCGCGAAACGTTTCGCCTCAGGCGCGTCGGTGGATGCTCTGCGCCGAGACCTGGTCGCGCGGCATCACGAGCATGGTGTCGATGTTGACGCGCGCGGGCAGGGAGGCGATCCATCGCACCGTCTCCGCGATGTCTTCCGCGGTCAGCGCGTCCATGCCCTCGTAGAGGCTCGCGGCGCGCGCCTCGTCGCCGCCGAAGCGCACGATCGAGAACTCCGTCTCCACCATCCCGGGGTCGACTTGGGACACGCGCACGGGCTCGCCGCCGAGTTCGATGCGCAGTACGCGCGTCATCGCCGCGACGGCGTGCTTGGCGGCGTTGTAGCCCGCGCCTCCGCGGTACGGCTCGCGCGCCGCGATCGACCCGACGTTGACGACGATCCCGTCACCCGAGGAGCGGATCGCCGGCAGCAGCTCTCGGGTCATCCGCAGCGTGCCCATGACGTTCATCTCGAACATCTGCAGCCACTCGGCGTCGTCCGCCTCTGCGACCGAGGTCGTGCCCAGCGCACCGCCGGCGTTGTTGACGAGCAGGTCGCAGCGCGACAGGCCCTGCGCGAACGCCGTGACCGAGGCGGGGTCGGTCACGTCGAGGTGGAACGCCTCGCCACCGATCTCGGTCGCGAGCGCCTCGAGGCGATCGACGCGACGCGCGCCGAGCACCACGTGCCAGCCGTCCGCCGCAAGCGCTCGGGCCGTGGCGGCACCGATCCCACTGCTGGCTCCGGTGACGACGGCGACGCGCTGCGACATGCTCTCTCCTGGTGAGATGGGGGGGTGCGCCTCCCTGCATCGGGACGGCGATCAGGGCCCCATCTTGACCCCACCGCGGCACCATCGCCAAACCGGCACGCGTGCGTAATCCGCCCGTGTGCCAGGCGTTACACGCCGGAAATCGCGCGAGCCTAGTCTCGAGCCCTCACCCCAAGGAGACGCCATGGCTGACCTCACCATCGGATACGCAGCGATGCTCGAGCAGTTCGCGCCCATGGAGGCGGTGGAGCTCAGCGCGCACGCGGAGTCGCGCGGCTTCAGCGGCGTCATGGCCGCGGACCACTTCCAGCCGTGGGTGCCCCAGCAGGGCCAGTCGGCGTTCGTGTGGAACGTGCTGACGGCGCTCGGCGAGCGCACCGTGGGCGACATCGGGCCGGGCGTCACCGCTCCCACGTTCCGCTGGCACCCGGCGATGGTCGCGCAGGCCTCCGCGACGCTCGCGGCGATGTACCCCGGTCGCCACTGGCTAGGGCTGGGCTCAGGCGAGGCGCTCAACGAGCACATCGTCGGCCAGTACTGGCCCGAGCCTGCCGAGCGCATCAACCGCATGTTCGAGGCGATCGACATCATCCGCAAGCTGTTCACGGGCTCCCTCGCGGGCAAGGACGTCAAGCACACCGGCACGTTCTACAAGCTCGAGTCCACCCGCCTGTGGACCATGCCCGACGAGGCGCCGCCCATCTACGTCGCGACCGCCGGCCCGGTCACCGCCAAGCGTGCCGGCAAGGTCGCCGACGGCCTCATCACGGTCGGGGCTCCGGTCGACAAGATCGCGCACCTCTTCGACCGCTTCCACGCGGGCGCCCGCGAGGCGGGCAAGTCCCCGGACGAGATGCCGAAGGTCCTGCAGCTCCACATGTCGTGGGCCCCCACCTACGAGGAGGCCCTCGCCAACGCCATGACCGAGTGGCCCAACGGCGGCATGAAGTTCCCCAAGGGCGACATCCGCTCCCCCTTCGAGCTCGAGCAGATGGCGAAGCTGGTGCGCCCGGAGGACTTCGAGGGTCGCATGGTCATCAGCGAGGACCCCGATGTCCACCGCGCCCACATCCAGCAGTACGTCGACATGGGGTTCGACCGCATCTACCTGCACAACGTGGGCCGCAACCAGCGCGAGTGGATCGACGAGTTCTCCTCCTCCGTGGTCCCGCACCTGTCACGCTGAGGCCATGACCGCACGAGGACCATGGACGCCCTGAGCATCTGGGCGGTCGACGGCCTGCCCGAGGTGCACGAGGGCGACGACCTCGCATCCCTCGTGCACGCCGCCTGCAACGCCGACCCACGCGGACTCGAGGCAGGTGATGTGCTCGTGATCGCCAGCAAGATCGTCTCCAAGGCCGAGGGCCGACTGATGCCCGCCGAGGACCGCGAGGCCGCGATCACCTCCGAGTCCGTGCGGGTGGTCGCGAGCCGCGAGGGCGCGCACGGCACCACCCGCATCGTCGAGACCCGGCACGGTTTCGTGATGGCCGCCGCGGGTGTCGACGCCTCCAACGTCCCCGACGGCCACGTCCTGCTGTTGCCGCTCGACCCCGACGCGTCCGCGCGCTCGATCGCCACGACGGTGCGTGAACTCGCCGGGGTGCGCGTGGGCGTGATCATCACCGACACGTTCGGCCGCCCGTGGCGCGAGGGACAGACGGACCTAGCGATCGGGGCGGCGCACGTGGCCGTGCTCGACGACCTCCGCGGTAGCGCCGATGCGCACGGCCGCGCCCTCAACGTGTCCGTCACCGCTGTGGCCGACGAGGTCGCGGCGGCGGCGGACCTCGTGAAGGGCAAGGCGTCCCAGCGTCCCGTGGCGGTGGTGAGGGGCCTCGATGTGGTCACCGAGGACGCAGGGCCCGGGGTGCGGGCGCTCGTGCGCGGCGCCGACCGCGACCTGTTCCGCTGGGGCGCGCGCGAGGCCTACGAGCTCGGGCGAGCTGGGGCACCGCTCGAAGCCGATGCTGAGACTCAGCCTCGGAGCTGACCGTCCAGGGCGATCACTGCACGCCCGTCGTCGGGGTGGCTGAGCACGGACGTCGCGACGCCAAAGACCCTCGCGATCGTCTCGGTCGACAGCGCCTCCCGGGGGTCGCCCAGAGCGTCGAGCCGCCCGCGGTCGAGCACGGCGACGGTGTCGCAGTACCGCGCCGCGTGGTTGAGGTCGTGCAGCGCGGCGACCACGGTGATGCCCAGGCCCGCGACGAACTCCAGCGTGGCGAGCTGCGCGGCCACGTCGAGGTGGTTGGTCGGCTCGTCGAGCAGCAGCACCCGCGGACGTTGTGCGAGGGCTCGCGCGATGCTGACCCGCTGCCGCTCCCCTCCCGACAGCTGGGCCCACGCGCGCCGAGTCAGGTGCGCCGCCCCTGCCGCGTCGAGGGCCCCTGAGACCGCATCGGCCTGGCGCGAGCGCGTCCAGCCGCGCTCGCGGTGCGGGAACGTGCCCAGCCCGACGATCTCCTCGACGGTCATCGCGATGTCGCGTTCGCTGTGCTGCTCCATCCACGCGACCGAGCGTGCGACCTCGCGGCGGCTCAGCGTCGCGAGGTCGCGCCCGTCCAGGAGGACCTGTCCGTCGGACACGGGCAGGATGCCGGCGAGCGCACCGAGCAGCGTGGACTTCCCGGCACCGTTGGGCCCGACGACGCCGAGCACCGCTCCCCGGTCGAGCGCGATCGACACGTCGTCCAGCACGCGGCGTCCGGCGCGCGTCACGCTCAGGCCCTCGATCCTGACCTCGGCGCCGGTCATGCGGCGCTCCTGCGCCGCGCCCGCACGAGGACGACCACGAAGACCGGGACGCCGATCGCCGCGGTCACCACACCCACCGGCAGCTCGCGCGGGTCGACGATCGTCCGCGCCAGCGTGTCCGCCCACACCAGGAACACGGCCCCACCGAGGGCGGCGGCGGGCAGCAGCCGGCGGTGCATCCCGCCCGTAAGCCCCCGCACGAGATGCGGCAGGATCAGCCCGACGAACCCGATGGCGCCCGAGGCGGACACCATCGCGCCCGTGAGCAGCGACACCGCGACGAACAGCACCAGCCGAGTGGAGCGCACCGAGAACCCGAGCGCCTGCGCGGCGGTGTCGCCCAGGGCGAAGGCGTCGAGCCGGGCGACCCACGCCGCGACCACCGGCAGCACGACCACGAGCGCGGCAACGGTGACGACGACGGTGGTCCACGTCGACCCCGCCAGCGAGCCGAGCAACCACGACAGCACCTGCCGGTAGGAGTCGCCCTGGGCGGTGAGGAAGATCACCAACGACGTGACGGCCGCGAAGAACTGCGACACGGCGAGCCCCGCCAGCACCACCGTCGCGGGCCCGATCGCTCCGGCGGCGCGCGCGATCGCGAGCGAAGCCGCGAGCGCGAGCAACGCACCCGCGAACGCCGCAGCAGGCAGCGCGACGGACAGCGCGACGGCGCTCCCGAGCCCCAGCAGCAGCACCGCCACCGCGCCGAGCGAGGCGCCCGAGGACAGGCCGAGCAGGTAGGGATCGGCGAGAGGGTTGCGGGTCAGCGACTGCATCACCACGCCGGCGACCGCGAGGCCCGCGCCCACGGCCGCGGCGGTGAGGGCTCGCGGGACCCGGATGTCCCACACGATCGCATCGGTCAGGGCGCCCACCTGTGCGGCGGGAAGCCCGAGGTGCCCCGCCACCACGGACCACACGGTGCCCAGGCTCAGTCCCGCGACGCCGATGCTCGCGGCGGCCGCGAGCGAGGCGATCAGCATCAGCGCGAAGCCCACGTTGAGCCCCCAGGCCGAGCGGGCAGAAGCCACCATCGCTCAGTCCTCGACCTCGATCGCGCCGAGCTGGTCGACGATGCTCGCGACGGCGTCGACGCTGCGCACGCCCGCCTCGCTCGCCGCGAACGGCACGACGACGTAGTTGCTCTGTTGGACCGCGCTCAGCTGCGCGGTCGCGGGGTTGTCCTCGAGCACCGCGATCTTGTCGTCCGCGGTGTTCCAGGCCGCGTCGACGAGGACGATCACGTCCGGGTCCTCGGCGGCAACCGCCTCCCAGCTCGCCGACGTCCACGTGTCCTCGACGTCTCCGACGATGTTGGCGAGGCCCGCCGCCTCCATCACCATCTGCGGCGCCCCGATCCCCGCGCCCACGTAGGGGGTGTCGGAGCCCGAGGAGTACCACAGGGCGCTGAGCCCACGGGCGTCGGGCGCGATCGCCGCGAGCTGGTCCTCGAGATCCACCGCGAGCTCCTGCGCTTCCGTCTCCGCACCGAAGACCAGTCCCGCCTCGCGGACGTGGTCCATCAGCAGGGGGAACGTCATGGGGTGCGGCTGATGCTCGGCGTCCTTGCACGCCGACGGCGCGACATAGGTGAGGATCCCGAGGCCCTCGAGCTGCGGGCGCTCGCCGGCGCCGTCGACCGACAGGTTGGACTCCCACCCGGCGAAGATCGCGTCCGGCTCGAGGGACAGCACCGCCTCCTGGCCGGGCAGCCCGTCGCTGACGATCGGCACCTCGTGTCCGGCATCGCCGGCCCGCGGCGCGAGGGGTCCATCGAGGAACGCGGCGCCCACGATGCGGTCCTCGAGGCCGAGGGCGAGGAGCAGCTCGGCAGCGCTCGACTTGATAGCGACGATGCGCTCGGGGCTCTCCCCGACCGGCACCTCGGTGCCGCAGTTGTCGACAGTGGCGGGGGCGGACGCGGCTGTCGCCGCCACCTCGGGCGCGGGGTCGGAGACCGATGGCGTGGCAGTGGCGGGCGCTGCGGCGTCAGTGGTTGCGGCGTCGGGGGCCGCGCATGCCGCCAGGATCAGGGCCGATGCGGCCGCGAGAGGGGTGCGGAACGTGGGCATGGGAGCTCCTTGCGCGCGCCGAGGCGCGATGGCGAAACGCGGTGGTGGAACGCAACTGTCGAACCTGCCGCCAGACCCGGCGGCGTGCACCATGCCATGACCGGCCAGGGGCTCGCAGACCACACGCTAGCGCCGCCGTGTTGCGCCGGCGTTTCGCGTGCGGGCGGCTGTGCGGACGGCCGCGCGGGCGGGGCGTCAGGCGGCGGCGCGCGCGAGCGCGGCGGCGACCTCGCCGACGGCGCTCCTGAGCATGCCGATGCTCACCCGTACGTGGTCGCCAGCGGGTCCCGCCGTGGCGTCCCGCGCCGAGGTGACGTCGAATGCGCTGCCCAGGGTCACGCGGATGCCGTGCGCCGCAAGATTCACCTGGGCCCTGCGCTCGTCGCCGACCGGCATCCACACGTTGAGCCCGTCCGCGGCGCGCATCGGCAGCCCCAGCGCCGTGAGCGCGGTGGACAGCTCCCGCTGGCGCACGTAGTAGGCGTGCCGCGCCCGGGCGATCTGCCGGCGCGGCTCGTCGTGGGTGAGCAGGTCGAGCACGACGGACTGGATGAGGCGCGACGTCCAGCCGGGGCCGAGCACGCGGTGCGCGACGAGCTCGTCGACGAGGTCCTGCGGCGCGCCGAGCGCGGCGATCCTCAGGTCCGGCCCGAGCGCCTTCGAGAAGCCCAGGATCCGCACGGTCCGCTCGGGAAGGTGCGATCCGAGGCTGACGGCGCTCGCGGTGGCGATCGCGCCAGAGTGGTCGTCCTCGATCACGGTCACGTCTCGCGCCTCGGGATGAGAGACGAGCACCTCGGCGAGCTCCCGTGCTCGATCCGCGTCCATCGAAGCGCCCGTCGGGTTCTGCGCCCTCGGCTGCAGAACGACGGCTGCGGGACGAGAGTCGAGGGCGAGGCGGAGAGCCTCGGGGCGCATGCCGCGCTCGTCGAGCGCGACCGGCACCGCCTCGAGGTGCATATGCGCGAGCAGGTCGAGCAGCAAGGGGAAGCCGGGGCTCTCGACGACGACGCGGTCGCCGAAGCGCGACACCGCCGCGAGCGTGCGCTGCACGCCGTCCATCGCGCCGTCGACGACGGTCAGGGCCCGCGGGTCGTACGGCCACAGCTCCCGGAGCACGGGGTCCAGCTCGGGCAGCAGCGGCGGCTGCAGGTAGCTGGTGACCGCGGCGCGCGCCGGCGCCACGCGTTCGAGGCTGGGGCGGATGTCCGGAAGCAGCAGCGGATCCGGCTGCCCGCCGGCGAGGTCGAGCCGCACCGCGACGGGATCCGCCCCGGTGGCCCGCGCCGCGAGTCCGCGCGAGTGCCCGGGCAGGGGCGGCGTCCGGGGCTCGAGCACGACCGTGCCGGCCCTGCCTCGCGCCTTCACCAGCCCGGCGCCGTGCAGCGCCTGCCAGGCGTGGGACACGGTGGCGGGGCTGACCCCGAGAGCGGCGCCGAGCTCGCGGACGGTCGGCAGCCGCGTTCCCGGCGGCAGCTCGCCGGTGCGGATGAGCATCGCGATGGCCGCCGCGATGCCGCGGGGCGTCGGCTCGTCCACCTCGGCGACGATCACGTCGAGCGTCATGGCTGGCTCCCGGGCGGTTTGCGCCGAATTCGTGTCCTCGCCGTAACCGCGATGTCACCTCGGGAAACGGCAGGGAAATGTTTAGGTTCCAGAATATCAAATCATCACCGCACTCCCCCGGACCTCTGCACCCCAGATCAGGAGCACGCCATGACTGTCATCCGAGCGGCCATCACCCAGACCACCTGGACGGGAGACAAGGAGTCGATGCTCGACAAGCACGAGCAGTTCGCCCGCGACGCCGCGGCGCAGGGCGCGCAGGTGATCTGCTTCCAGGAGCTGTTCTACGGCCCGTACTTCGGCATCACCCAGGACAAGAAGTACTACCGCTACGCGGAGCCCGCCGACGGCCCGATCGTGCAGCGCTTCGCCGCGCTCGCGGAGGAGCTGTCCATGGTGATGGTGCTGCCCATCTACGAGGAGGACCAGACCGGGGTGTACTACAACACCGCGGTGGTCGTCGACGCCGACGGCACCATCCTGGGCAAGTACCGCAAGAACCACATCCCGCACGTCGAGAAGTTCTGGGAGAAGTTCTACTTCCGCCCGGGCAACATGGGCTACCCGGTGTTCGACACCGCCGTCGGCAAGGTCGGCGTGATCATCTGCTACGACCGCCACTTCCCCGAGGCCTGGCGCGAGCTGGGCATGAACGGCGCGCACCTGGCCTTCAACCCCAACGCCACCAAGCCGGGCCTGTCGAACCGGCTGTGGGAGGTCGAGCAGCCTGCCGCGGCCGTGGCGAACGGATACTTCGTCCTCGCGCCCAACCGGGTGGGCCTCGAGGACAACGAGTACGGCGACGAGGCGGTCAACTTCTACGGCACGTCGCAGATCGTCGACCCGCGCGGCAACTACGTGGGAGAACTCGGCTCGGGCGAGTCGGAGGAGCTGATGATCCGGGACCTCGACATGGACCTCGTGCAGCAGATGCGCGACGACTGGCAGTTCTATCGCGACCGCCGCCCCGACACCTACGACGAGATCACCGCACCGTAAGGAGACGCTGATGTCCACCACGCTGATCAAGGGCGGCACCGTCGTCTCCGCCACCGGCCGCGTCGCCGCGGACGTGCTCGTCGACGGCGCGCGCATCGTCGCGGTCCTCGAGCCGGGCTCGACGGCCCTGGGCCACGACCTGGCCTCGACCGTCGACGCCGTCATCGACGCGACCGGCAAGTACGTCATCCCCGGCGGCATCGACGCCCACACTCACATGCAGCTGCCCTTCGGCGGCACGTTCGCCTCCGACACCTTCGAGACCGGCACCGCGGCGGCCGCCTGGGGCGGCACCACGAGCATCATCGACTTCGCGGTGCAGCGCACCGGCGAGAAGGTCCAGGACGGGCTCGCCCACTGGCACGAGCTCGCGGCAGGCAACTGCCACGTGGACTACGGATTCCACCAGATCATCGGCGGCGTCGACGAGGACTCGCTCGCAGCCCTGCCCAAGCTCATCGACGAGGGCATCACCAGCTTCAAGATGTTCATGGCGTATCCCGGAGTGTTCTACTCGGACGACGCCCAGATCCTCAAGGCCATGCAGATCTCCGCGGACACGGGCCTCATGACGATGATGCACGCCGAGAACGGGCCCGTCATCGACGTCCTCGCCGAGCAGCTCGTCAAGCAGGGCAAGATCGAGCCGTACTACCACGGCATCGCGCGCGCCTGGCAGGCCGAGGAAGAGGCCACCCACCGCGCCATCATGCTGTCGCACCTCACCGGCGCGCCGCTGTACGTCGTGCACGTGTCGGCCAAGCAGGCGGTCGCCCAGCTGGCGACGGCCCGCGACAACGGCCAGAACGTCTTCGGCGAGACCTGCCCGCAGTACCTGTACATGTCGCTCGAGGAGCAGCTGGGCGCCATGAGCGACGAGTGGGGCGGCTTCGAAGGCGCGAAGTACGTGTGCTCCACGCCGCTGCGCTCTCGCGAGGAGGGCCACCAGGACCACATGTGGCAGGCGCTGCGCACCAATGACCTGCAGATGGTGTCGACCGACCACTGCCCCTTCTGCATGAAGGACCAGAAGGAGCTCGGCAAGGGCGACTTCCGTGCGATCCCGAACGGCATCGGCTCGATCGAGCACCGCATGGACCTCATGTACCAGGGCGTCGTCACCGGCCAGATCACGCTCGAGAGGTGGGTCGAGCTGACCTCGACCACGCCCGCGAGGATGTTCGGCCTATACGGCACCAAGGGCGTCATCCAGCCGGGAGCCGACGCGGACATCGTCGTGTACGACCCGAACGGCCACACCTCCATCGGCGTGGACAAGACGCACCACATGAACATGGACCACTCCGCGTGGGAGGGCTACGAGATCGACGGCCACGTCGACGTCGTCATCTCCCGCGGCACCGTGCTCGTGAGCGACGGCGAGTTCCACGGCACCAAGGGCCACGGCTCGTTCCTCAAGCGCGGCCTGTCGCAGTACCTGATCTAGACGACCGCCACCCCCTCGCAGCCCGGTGCGACCGGGACAGGCTCAAGGAGGCCCCATGGACTTCGGAGTGGTCCTACAGACCAACCCGCCCGCCCAGCGCACCGTCGCGCTCGCCCGCATGGCAGAGGAGCACGGCTTCTCGCACGCGTGGACGTTCGACTCGCACCTGCTGTGGCAGGAGCCCTACGTGATCCACAGCGCGATCCTCGCGCAGACCCATCGCATCAAGGTGGGCCCCTACGTCACCAACCCGGCGACCCGCGACTGGACGGTGACGGCGTCGACGTTCGCGACGCTCAACGAGATGTACGGCAACCGCACGGTGTGCGGCATCGGCCGCGGCGACTCCGCCGTTCGCACGCTCAACGGCAAGCCCGTGAGCGTCCGGGAGATGCGCGAGTCCATCCACGTGATCCGCGAGCTCGCCAACTGCCGCGAGGTCGAGCACAACGGCGCGACCCTGCGCTTCCCGTGGGCGAAGACGAGCGAGCTCGAGGTCTGGGTCGCGGGCTATGGTCCGCTCGCCCTCAAGGCCGCGGGCGAGGTGGGCGACGGGTTCATCCTGCAGTGCGCGGACGTCGACATCACCCGCTGGATGATCGACACGGTCAAGAGCGCGGCTGACGACGCCGGACGCGACCCCGAGTCGCTGCAGTTCTGCGTGTCCGGGCCCATGTACGTGGGCGAGGACTGGGACCACATGCGCGAGCAGTGCCGCTGGTTCGGCGGCATGGTGGGCAACCACGTCGCGGACATCGTGGAGAAGTACGGCGACGACGGCTCGATCCCCACGGCGTTGTCCGACTACATCAAGGGACGCCAGGGCTACGACTACAACGAGCATGGGCGTGCGGGGAACTCCCACACCGAGTTCGTCCCCGACGAGATCGTCGACCGCTTCTGCGTCCTGGGCACGGTCGACGAGCACATCGACAAGCTCAAGCAGCTGCGCGACGCGGGCTGCACGCAGTTCGCCGGCTACCTCCAGCACGACAACAAGGAGGAGACGCTCCGCCAGTACGGCGAGCACGTCATCCCCGGTGTCGCGGAGCACGTCACGGCCACCGCATGAGCGACCGGACGACCACCCGCGCCGCTCGTCGCGCGCCGCTGCGCGCGTCGAGCGTCGGGTGGGGCGTCACCGGCGTCCTCGCCGTGATCGTCCTCTGGGAGCTGTACAAGTACCTGGGGCCGGAGGAGGGCGTGACCGTCGGCGACACCGACGAGGCAGGATCGGGTCAGATCATCCTGCCGCGCACCCACGATCGCGCCATGCCGCACGTGTGGGCGATGGTGACGCGGCTCTTCGAGCCCACCTCCGGCGGCGACTCTCCCCTCCTCATCGTGTCCGTCGCGACCGCCGCCGCCGTGACCCTCGGGATCGCTGCGGTCGGCTGGCTGCTCGGCGTGACCGTGGGCCTCGGCCTCTCCCTCGTCATGCAGCGCTGGCGGCTGCTCGAGTGGGGGCTGCTGCCCTGGATCGTCGTGAGCCAGACCGTGCCGCTCATCGCCCTCGCGCCGGTGATCAACGCGATCGGCAACCAGATCGACCGGTCGGGCACGCCCTGGCCCCAGTGGCTGTCCGTCGCGGTGATCGCGTCGTATCTCGCGTTCTTCCCGGTCGCTGTCGGTGCGCTGCGCGGGCTGCAGTCGCCCGACCGCATCCACCTCGACCTGATGCGCACCTACGGCGCGGGCTACTGGCCCACGCTCGTCCGCCTGCGCCTGCCGGCCGCCGTGCCGCACCTGCTTCCGGCGTTGCGACTCGCAGCGGCGAACGCGGTGCTCGGCGTCGTCGTCGCCGAGGTGTCGATCGGGATGCGCGGCGGGCTGGGACGCATGCTCATCCAGCTCGCGGGCCAGGGGTCGTCCGACCCCGCGGCACCGTGGGGACCCATCTTCGGTGCGGTGGTCCTGGGACTCATCGCCGCCGGCTCCGTCGCCCTCATCGGCGTGGGGCTCAAGGACTACAGACGAGGAGAGGCCACCTCATGACCAGCGCACTGCCGGCCGCCGTGAAGGCGACGGGCGTCGACAAGGTGTTCACCGGCTCGCGCGGCGAGGTCGTCGCTCTCACGGGCGTGGACCTCGAGGTAGCCGCGGGCGAGTTCGTGTCGCTGATCGGCCCCTCGGGTTGCGGCAAGTCGACGCTGCTGCGACTCATCGCCGACCTCGAGACCACGAGCGCCGGACATCTCGAGATCTTCGGGAAGTCGGCCAGCCAGGCACGGCAGGACCAGGACTACGGCATCGCGTTCCAGCAGGCGGGCCTGCTCCCGTGGCGCACGGTGCGCGACAACATCGGGCTGCCGCTGCAACTGCGCGGCCAGGACCGACGCCGCCGTGCCGACCGCGTGTCCGAGCTGACCGCGCTCGTGGGCCTCGAGGAGTTCGTCGACCACTACCCGGATCAGCTCTCGGGCGGCATGCAGCAACGCGTCGCCATCGCGCGGGCGCTCGCGTCGGAGCCGCGTCTGCTCCTCATGGACGAGCCGTTCGGCGCCCTCGACGAGATGACGCGTGAGTACCTGCAGTCCGAGCTCACCCGGATCGCGGCGGAGACCAAGGCGGCCGTGGTGTTCGTGACCCACTCCATCCCGGAGGCCGTGTTCCTGTCCGACCGCGTGGTCGTGATGAGCCCGCGCCCTGGGCGCATCACCGACGTCGTGACCGTCGGCCTCGACGGCCAGCGCGACGAGGCGCTGCGCGAGTCGCCCGCGTACTTCGAGCGCGTCACCGCAGTCCGAGAGGCGCTCCACGGCACCCAGGTCGACAGGCCCAACGAGCGATGACCGCCGCCGAGCCCCGCACGCTGCCCGGATGGGCGCGCTACGTCGCGCCCATCGTGGTCGGCGTCATCGGCTTCGCGCTGTGGATGCTCTACACCTCGGTGCTCGGCGCCGCGCCGCGCATGCTGCCCGATCCCGTGTCGATCCTGCAAGAGCTGGTCGCACGCTGGGACATCATCTGGGCGGACATGATGGTCACTGGCACCAACGCGCTGGTCGGCCTGCTCGTTGGTTCGGCCATCGCCATCGTCCTCGCCGCGCTCGCCGCAGCGGCGCGCCCCTTCGACGGCATGACCGCTCCCCTGGTCGCCGCGCTCGCGGTGGTGCCGATCGTCGCGATCACCCCCGTCCTCAACACCATGTTCGGCGCCTCGAGCCAGTTCGGCCGCCAGGCCGTCGCCGGCCTCGCCGCCTTCATCCCGGTGTTCGTCAACGTCCTGCGCGGCCTGCGCCAGACACGCGCCGTGCATCGCGACGTGTTCCGCGCCTCCGGGGCGACGCCCGACCAGACCTTCCGCCTGCTCACGTTCCCCACGGCGCTTCCCTACCTCACGACGGGTCTGCGCCTCGCGAGCTCGCTGGCCGTCATCTCCGCGCTCGTGGCGGAGTACTTCGGGGGACCCGCCGAGGGCATCGGCACGGCCATCGCCACCTACGCGAAGTCGGGACGCGCCGACCTCGCGTGGGCGTACGTGGCCGGCGGCATCCTCATCGGCCTCGCATTCTTCCTCGTCGCGTCGCTGCTCGAGCGGCTCGCGTCGAGGCGTACGTCGGCCTAGCCGACAGCACCACCCGCAGCACCCACCAGCAGCAGCACCAGGAAAGGTTCAGCATGAGACTCAGCACACGACGCGGCCTGATCGCCGCGTCCACCGTCGCCCTCACCACGCTCACGCTCGCCGCGTGCTCGAGCGGCGAGTCCGAGGAGGAGCCCACCGACGGCGCCACGACCGAGGAGACCACCGAGGACTTCGAGCCGCTCACCGAGGTCGCCCTGCAGCTGCAGTGGCTGCCGCAGGCGCAGTTCGCCGGCTACTACGTCGCTCTCGACCAGGGCTACTTCGAGGAGCAGGGCTTCGACTCCGTCGAGATCGTCCCGTCGGGCGGCGACATCGTGCCGCAGGACGCGCTCGTCGCGGGCGACGTCGACTTCGCGATCGCGTGGGTCCCGAAGGTCCTCGGCACGCTCGAGGCCACCGGCGTCGAGCTGACCGACATCGCGCAGGTGTACCAGACCTCCGGCACCCTCCAGGTGTCGTGGGCGGACAGCGGCATCGAGTCCGTCGCGGACTTCGAGGGCAAGCGCATCGGCTCGTGGGGCTTCGGCAATGAGTGGGAGATCTTCGCCGCGATGGCGGACGAGGGCCTCGACTCGACCACCGTGTCGATCACCACCCAGGACTTCTCGATGAACGCCCTCCTCGACGGCGACGTGGACGCCGCCCAGGCGATGACCTACAACGAGTGGGCGCAGATCCTCGAGGTCGTGAACCCCGACACGGGTGAGCTCTACCAGCCCGAGGACTTCAACGTCGTCTCGTACGAGGACACGTCCGGCGCGATGCTCCAGGATGCGATCTGGGCGGACACCGTGCGCCTCGACGAGGACCCGGCCTACGCGGACGCCGCCGTGCGCTTCCTCAAGGCCGTCACGATGGGGTGGATCTTCGCCCGCGACAACCCGGAGGAGGCCGCGACCATCGTCTACGACTACGCGGTCAACGCCGAGCTCGCCTTCCCCGTGGGCCCCGTGCACCAGCTGTGGCAGATGAACGAGGTCAACAAGCTCATCTGGACCGGAGCTGACTTCGGCGTGGTCGACGAGGCCGCCTGGGACCAGACCGTCGCGGGCGCGCTCGCAGCCGTGAACCAGGACGGGCTCAACCTGATCACCACGGAGCCCGCGGAGTCGGCATACTCGAACGAGTACATCGAGGCAGCGCTCGCGGAGCTCGCCGACGAGGGCGTCGAGGTCGAGGGGACCTACACGCCTCTCGACGTCGAGCTCACCGAGGGCGGCCAGTAGCAGTCACCGTGGTGGAGGGGCGGCGGTCCTACTGTCGCCCCTCCACCCTCCCTCCCCGCACGATCCCGACAGAGGTGGCCCCATGACCGACACGCTCAGCAACGACCGCTCGTACGTCTTCCACTCGTGGTCCGCGCAGGCCACGCTCGCGCCGCTCACCATCGCGCGCGCGGAGGGCACCCGGCTGTGGGACGAGGACGGCCGCGAGCTGCTCGACTTCTCGAGCCAGCTCATCAACGCGAACATCGGCTACGGCAACCGCGCGATCGTCGACGCGATCAAGGCGCAGGCTGAGCTGCTCACCACGGTCGCCCCGCAGCACGCGATCGCGGTGCGTGGCGAGGCGGCGCGCAAGGTGGTCGAGCGCGCGCCGGACGGGTTCACCAAGGTGTTCTTCACCAACGGCGGCGCGGACGCCAACGAGAACGCGATCCGCATGGCGCGCCAGCTCACCGGCCGCCGCAAGGTCATCTCGGGCTACCGCTCGTACCACGGCAACACCGGCGCCGCCGTGGTCGCGACCGGTGACTGGCGTCGCGTGCCCAACGAGTACGCGACGGACCACGTCCACGTCTTCACGCCGTACCTGTACCGCTCGGAGTTCCACGCCGCGACCCCGGAGGAGGAGTGCGAGCGTGCGCTGCGACACCTGCGCCGCACCATCGAGGCGGAGGGCCCGGCCGGCATCGCCGCGATCATCCTCGAGACCATCCCCGGCACCGCCGGAGTCCTGGTCCCGCCGGACGGCTACCTGCCCGGCGTGCGCGCGCTGTGCGACGAGTTCGGCATCGTGATGATCCTCGACGAGGTCATGGCGGGATTCGGCCGCTCCGGCGAGTGGCTCGCGCTCGACGCCTTCGGCGCGACCCCCGACCTCATCACCTTCGCGAAGGGCGTCAACTCGGGCTACGTGCCGGTGGGCGGCGTGATCATGTCGGAGCGCATCGAGCAGCACTTCGAGGACAAGGTCTTCCCTGGTGGGCTGACCTACTCGGGGCACCCGATCGCGATGGCGTCCATCGTCGCGAGCCTCGATGCGCTCGCCGCCAAGGGCGTGATCGACAATGCCAAGGCCGTGGGCGAGGACGTGTTCCGGCCGCGCCTCGACGCGATCGCCGCCGCGCGCCCCGACGTCGTGGGCGAGGTGCGCGGCAAGGGCGTGTTCTGGGCCGTCGAGCTGGTCGCCGACGCGGTCACGCGCGAGCCGGCCTCACCAGCGACCGTCGGCGCGGTCAAGAACGGCCTTATCGAGCGCGGCGTGCTGCCGATCGTCGCCGACAACCGCATCCACATGGTGCCGCCGTGCGTGATCACCGCAGAGGACGCGCACGCCGGGCTCGACGTGCTCGCCGAGGTCATCGGCGCGTTGCCACAGGCGTAGGGCGGGGCTCAGCCGCGCTCGAGGAACTCCTCGCGGTCCTCCCCGAGCCACGAATCGATCGCGGCGGCGAGCGCCGGTGCCTCGTGCAGCTCGGGGTCGGCGTCGACGATGCGTCGCGCCACCGCGCGCGCCTCGTCGATCAGCGCGGCGTCACGCACGACCCGGAGGAGCCGCAGCGAGTTGCGCCCCCCGGACTGCGCGGCGCCGAGCACGTCGCCCTCGCGGCGCAGCTCGAGGTCCTTCTCGGCGAGCTCGAAGCCGTCGGTGGTCGCCGCGAGCGCGTCGAGGCGCTCCTTGCCCACCGTGCCCTCTTCAGCGCGCGACACCAGCAGGCACACGCTCGGCAGGGAGCCGCGGCCCACGCGGCCGCGCAGCTGGTGGAGCTGAGAGATGCCGAAGCGCTCGGCGTCGAGGACGACCATCATGGTCGCGTCGGGCACGTCGACGCCCACCTCGATCACCGTGGTCGACACGAGCACGGGCGCCTCGCCTGAGGCGAACGCGGCCATGGCGGCGTCCTTCGACTCGGGCGCCAGCCGCCCGTGCATGACGCCGATGCGCACGCCGGCGAGCTCGGGGCGCTCGCCGAGCATCACAGCCGTCTCGGACACGGACGCCAACGGCGCCTTCGGCGCCTCACCTGCACCGTCGTCCAGCTCGAGCGCTCCCCCGGCGTCGGACTCGGGGGCCCCAGCGAGCGCATCGGCCTCCTCCGGGGCGTCGTCGGCGTCGATGCGCGGGCACACCACGTAGACCCGGCGGCCCTGGTCGACCTCCTCGCGCACGCGCGCCCAAGCGCGCGCGAGCCACGCCTCGTTGTCGGCGGGCACCACGTGCGTGGCGATCTCCGCGCGGTGCGCGGGCTTCTCCGTCAGGAGCGACGTCTCGAGATCTCCGAAGACCGTCATGGCGACCGTGCGCGGGATCGGCGTAGCCGTCATGACGAGCATGTGCGGCGGGTGCGCGCCTCGGGCGCGCAACGCGTCGCGTTGCTCGACGCCGAAGCGGTGCTGCTCGTCTACCACCACGAGCCCGAGGTCCGCGAACTGCACGCCCTCGCTCAGCAGCGCGTGCGTGCCCACCACGATGCCGGCCGCGCCCGAGGCGGCCTCCGCAAGGGCGACGCGGCGAGCCTTCGAGCCCTGGGATCCGGTGAGGAGCGCGACCCTCGTCGCGGTGTCGGCGCCCCCGAGCATTCC
Organism: Demequina sp. NBRC 110056; assembly: GCF_002090155.1. GTDB lineage: Bacteria > Actinomycetota > Actinomycetes > Actinomycetales > Demequinaceae > Demequina. The sequence goes on from NZ_BBRM01000005.1 coordinate 40,485, forward strand.
CCCGTGCCCGAGCGGCCCCAGGAGCTGCTCGAGCGTGCGCAGGTGCTGCGCCGCGAGCACCTCGGTGGGCGCGAGCAGCGCCGCTTGCCCGCCCGCGTCGACCACCTGCAGCATCGCGCGCAGCGCGACCACCGTCTTGCCTGCGCCTACGTCGCCCTGCAGCAGCCGCAGCATGGGCGTGGCCGCGGCGAGGTCCTGCGCGATCGTGGCGCCGACCTCGCGCTGCGAGCCGGTGAGCGGGAACGGCAACCGGGCGTCGAGCGCATCGACCAAGCGACCGCCGGCCCGCGGGCGAGGGACCGCGGCGAGCGCCTCTCGGGCCGCACGGCGCCGCGCGAGGGCGGTCTGCAGCACGAGCGCCTCCTCGAACCTCATGCGATCGCGCCCGCGCCGCCAGTCCTCGGGGTCGTCCGGCACGTGCACCGCGCGCAGCGCCTCGAGCAGAGTCGGCAAGCCGCGCTCCTTGCGGATCTCCTCCGGCACAGGATCGGGCACGTCCTCCTCGACCAGCGGATCGAGCACGGTCCGCACCGAACGGCCGATGCGCCACGTCGGGACGGACGCGGCCGCAGGGTAGATCGGGATGGGGCGAGAGGCCTCGAGCATCGCCTCGTCCTGGTCGGCGGCGTCGACGCCGACGATGATGTAGTCGGGGTGCGTGAGCTGGCGGCGACCGCGATACTCCCCCACGGTCCCCGTGAACAGACCGGCGCGGCCCGGCACCAGCTTGGACTCGTGCATGCGGAGCACGCCCGCGCGCTTGGCGAAGAACGTCAGCTGCAGGGTGTCCCGCCCGTCGGTCACGACCGCCTCGAGCATCGCACCGCCGCGGGAGCGCATGGTGCGGACCTGCGCGGTGCGGACCTGCGCCATGACGGTGACGTGCTCGCCCGGGACGAGCCTGCCGATCTCGGTCATCTCGCCGGGGCTGCCGTAGCGGCGCGGGTAGTGGCGCAGCAGGTCCTCGACGGTCTCGAGGCCCAGCCTCCCGAGCCCTCCGGCCGTGCGCATGCCGAGCACCTTCCCGAGCGGCTCGTCGAGCCGTGAGGCGGCCACGCTCACTGCTGCCGTTCCACCCCGATGAGCACCGCCGGCGCGGCCTGCTGCCCGCGGTAGACGTTGACGTCCGCCTGCGGTGACGTGCCGTGCACCGACAGCCGCACCGCGTCGGCCACGGCGTCAGGCACGCCTGCGGCAAGGATCAGCGTGACGATCTCTGTCCGGGGATCGATCATGCGGTCGACGTCCTCGTCGAGCGCGTCGCCCGTCGACTGGCCGACGACCGTGTCCGCCGCTGCGGCCGCCATCTGCTCGGCGAGGTCCTGGCCTGGCGTCGTCAGCGCCGCCGCGGCCACGGCGGCGACGACCTGCGCCTCGTGCTGGGCGTCGAGGACGGTGAGGACCGGCTTGCGCCGCTTGCGCGCGAGCTCGAGCGCGGCGGCTCGCAGCGCGGGGTGCCCGGCGACGACCACGGCCGCTGTGCCCGAGGCGTCCTTGACGGCGCGCCTCAGCGCGCGCCGCTTGAGCGCCGTGGGGTCGGGCACCACGAGCACGACGGCGCCCGCATCGGCGAGCGGCTCCGCGATGCCGGGGCACGACGTCAGGGCCACGATGCCCGTGGCCGCGCGGTCCGCGTCGTGGCCCAGCCGCACGTTGCGCACCACGATCTGGTGAGCCTTGGACGCGATGCCGCGCTCGACCGCGAGGTGCGGCTCGTCGGTGTGGACGTGCGCCTGCCACAGGTCGTGGGCGCCCGTGACGGCGACCGAGTCCCCGATGGTCTCGAGCTCGCCGGTCAGCGCGTCGCGGATGTCCTCCTGCGAGCGCGCGACGAACATCACCTCGTACGCGCCGCCCTCGTCCTCGTGCTCGTGGCCCCGCGCGATATCGCCGACGAGTCCACGGGAGCGGTCGTCGACCTCCCACTCGACCTCGTCGAGCGACGCGAGCGCATCGCTGCCCGCGAGAGTCTCCGCGAGCATCTCGAGCTGGAGCACGAGCCCGGCCGCCCCGGCGTCGACCACGCCGGCGGCGCGCGCGCTCGGCAGCTGCTCGTGGGTGAGCGCGAGCGCGGCCCGACCCGCGACGACGGACGCCACGGCCGTCGCCTCGCGACCAGCGCCCGCCTCGACAGCGTCGGCTGCGCCCTTGGCTGCCGCGCGCGCGACCGTCAGGATCGTTCCCTCGACGGGCGATCCGACCGCGCGATACGCGGCCTCGGCCGCGAGGTCGAGCGAGCGCGCGATGCCGGCCGCGTCGACCCGGCTCAGGCCGCCCTCGCCGTCGATGGACGACAGGAACGCCGTGAGGTACTGGCTGACGATCACGCCCGAGTTGCCACGCGCGCCCATGAGCGCACCGCGCGCGAAGGCGGCGACCACCTCTCGGTGCGTGGCGTCGTGAGCGAGCTTCGCGACGGCGCGATTGCCCTCCTGGAGCGTCAGGTAGAGGTTGGTGCCCGTGTCCGAGTCGGGCACGGGGAAGACGTTGATCGCGTCGAGTCGCTCGCGGGCGTGCTTGACGGCGCGCGCGCCAGCGTCGAGCCAACTGCGGAGGTCGGCGCTCTCTGCCATCGGGGCCTCTCGTCGTGATCCTGTGCGTGCGCTCGATCCGGTGCCGGTCGAGACTGCGGTGACTTCCGGGACTATGGTGTCACGTGGTCCGGACACCGCGGGCGCGTCCCTGAGCACCGCGATCACGCGGCCGTTTGCCCGATGTGCCCCACGTCGGCTACCCTAGTGCGGTTGCCTGACACCAGGCTGTCGAACGTGGCGCCGCCCAATCGGGGCGAGGCGCAGGTATTTTTTAGGAGAACTATCGTGGCTGCCAACTGCGACGTCTGCGGCAAGGGACCGTCCTTCGGTCACTCGATCTCGCACTCGCACCGCCGGACCAAGCGTCGCTGGAACCCCAATATCCAGCGTGTGCGCGCCGTCGTGGCGGGTACCCCCAAGCGTGTGAACGTCTGCACCTCCTGCCTCAAGGCGGGCAAGGTCCAGCGCGCCGTCTGACCCGGCGCACCTCGCAAAGGCCGATGATCCCCTCGGGGACATCGGCCTTCTGCATTCCCCTGGAGACCCCGTCGGCGGGCGAGCTGGGTCAGCGGCGCTTGCCGCCGTCGCGGCCCTTCCACCACCAGCCCTCCTGATGTCGCTCGTGATGGCGCTTGCCGGCATCGGCGGAGCTCCACGAGCGCTGGTGACCATCCTCGCGGCCGCCCCACGGCGGCGCGCCGTCGCCGCCACGGTGGCCGGCCGATCCATCGGAGAGGCCCCCCGGCGAGCCCGTGCCGCGCGCATCGGAGCGCGCCGTCCCCTCACCGTCACCTGAAACGGCCGACGAACCCGACGCACCCGACTTACCCGAGGTCGAGCCTCCCCCGGTTCCCCCGCTCGCACCGGGCGTCGCGGAGCGGCCGTCGGTCGCGGTCGAGGCACCAGTTGCCGGAGCGCCTCCCGCCCCGGCGCCACCCGTGCCGTTGGCGGGGCCGGCCAAGGCGCTCGCCTGCGCCTGAGCGACCTCCGGCTGCTCGACGACGACCTCGACGCGCACTGCCGGACCCTCCGGGTCGTCGTCCATGTTCGGGATCACGATCTGCGCGAGGTCAGCGGCATGCGCGGACGGGGCGACCGGTCCGCCGACGCCGACGCCGGTACGTTCCGCCGGGCCGGCGGCCTGACCCGACACCCACACGAGACCCAGTGCCGCGATCGCCACGGCGCACGCGCTCGCGGCGGCGGTTCCGGTGATGCGAGCGACGAGGTCGGTCGACGCCGCGGACGCGGCCTCGCCGCGCGCGCCGCGACGCCCGTCGCCGCTCAGCGCGGCATCCCCCAGCCCCCTCATGGTGACGAACCTACCAGGAGGAAGACTCGCAGATGTGGAGTTGCTCACACCGGCGGGGCGCCTGCCGCCGCACGCTCAGCCGAAGTGATCCCACCCGGCGACGCTCGGCGGCGCACCGTCGACGACGAGCCCGCTGCCCTCGCGCACCTCGCCGATGACGCGCCAGGTCGACGGCACGGCGGAGGTCCGCGGGAACGCGGCAAGCATGTGATGGTCCTCCCCACCGCCGAGCGCCCACGCGAGCGCCGCGTCGACGTCCAGACCGAGACCTCGCGCCGTGCGCACGGCCGCGTCGTGCACCGGCACGAGCGACGAGTCGATGGAGAGCTCGACCTCGGATGCACGGGCGATGCGTGCGGCGTCGCGCACCAGCCCATCGGAGAGGTCCATCATCGCCGTCGCGCCGTGGAGCGCGCCCTCGAGACCCGCACCGATCCGCGGCGCGGGACGCAGGAAGAGACCGATCGCCTCCTCGTCGACGCGGCTGCCCCGCTCGAGCTGCTCGAACCCCGCGCGGGCCGCCCCGAGCGCCCCCGACACGGCGAGCACGTCGCCAGCGACCGCATCGGCCCTCGTGATCGGCTCCGTGCCGTGGGTCTCGCCCAGGACGGTCACGGCGACGACGATCTCGCTGGCCCCCGAGAGGTCGCCGCCCACGACGCCGACGCCGTGAGGCTCGCACGCCTCGCGCAGGCCGTCGGCGAGGCCCAGCACCCAGTCGACCGGAGTGCTCGGCGGCGCGCACAGCGTGACCTCGAGCGAGGTCGCGACGGCGCCCATCGCGTCGATGTCGGCGATGTTCTGCATCGCCGCGCGCCATCCCACGTCCTCGCCCGTCGACCACGCGGACCGGAAGTGGCGGTTCTCGACCAGCACGTCGGCGCTCACCACGAGGTGCCCGTCGACGGCCAGGACCGCCGCATCGTCCCCGGGTCCCAGGATCTCCGCATCGGAGCGCGGCAGGCGCGGCGAGAAGAGAGCGATGAGGGCGTCCTCGTCCATGTCACCGATGGTCGTCATGTCACGAGCCTAGGGTCACGCCTCGGCGGTACGAAGCCAACCGCGCGTGCGGCTGAGCCGCCAGTACGCGGCTCCGAGCAGCACGCCGCGGGCAACGTTGAGCAGCGTGAAGGCGAGCCACAGCGCGTCGTTGCTCGCCTCACCCGCGATCCACGCGGGGATGAGGAAGGCAGGCAGGTACACGCCGAGCACGGCGAGCAGCATGGTGTTGCGCATGATGCGCGACTGCCCGGTGCCGATGAAGATGCCATCGAGCTGGTAGGCCGCGACCGAGATCAGCGGCAGCCACGCGGCCCAGTGGTAGTACTCGGCCGTCGTCGCCGAGAGCCCGGGAAGGTCGGTCATGAGGGCGATGAACTGGTCCTGGGCGAGCAGGAACACCGCGGTGAAGGCGCCCGCGATGACGAGCGCCGGCACCGTCGCCGCGAGGTTGACCCGGTGCAGCTCGCGGACGTCCTTGGTGCCGATGGCCTTGGCGCTCATCGCCTCCGCGGCGTGGGCGTAGCCGTCGAGACCGTAGCTCGCGAGCAGAGTCAGCTGCAGGAGGATCGCGTTCGCCGCCAGCACGTCCTCGCTGATGCGCCCGCCCGCCGCCGTGAGGAAGGTCAGCGCGACGTACAGCAGCGTCGTGCGGATCGCGAGGTCCGCGTTCATCGTGAGCAGTGACCGCCAGCGCCGGCGCAGCCCTTGGCCGCGCCAGCGCCGCAGGCGAGCGCGCAGCTCGGGATCGAGGAAGCGCCACAGGAGCACGATCGCGAGCGCCAGACCCACCCACTCGGCGGCCATGGTCGCCCAGGCGGCGCCCGAGGCTCCCCATCCGAAGCCCCCGACGAAGGCGATGTCGAGGCCGAGGTTGAGAACATTCACGGTGACAGCGATCGCGAGCGGACGGCGGGTGTCCTGCGAGCCGATGAAGTAGCCCGTGATCACTGACGTGCCGAGGACGGCGGGAAGTGAGTGGATGCGGATCTGCGCATACGTGGTCGCGAGCTCGCGCACCTCGCCCGGCGGCGCGACGATGGTCATGGCCAGCGGGATGAGCACCCACTGGATGACGAGCAACGCCGCGGCGATGACGCCGGCGAGCAGCAGGCTCCGCTGCAGGTGGGAGATGGTGTCGAGCCGGCGCCCCGCCCCCAGCGCCCTGCCGACGAGGCTCGTCGTGCCGAGCCGCAGGAAGGACAGCACCCAGTACGCCGCGGACAGCACGATCGACCCCGCTGCGACGGCGCCCAAGTTCGCGGTGTCCGAGAAGTGGCCGAGCATCGCGGTGTCGACGAGGCCCACGAGGGGAACGGACACGTTGGCGACGATCATCGGCCAGGCGAGGGCGAAGGCGCGCCGATGCGGCAGTCCGGCGAGGAGGGCGCGCGTGGTCACCGGTCAAGGCTACGAGGTGCCTCACGCGGTCAGGGACCGGCTCGGTGCCCGATTACGCTGGATGCATGCCTCGCCGTGCCACGATCGCCGCTCTCGTCGCGACGCTCGCCGCACCGCTGCTGGCAGGGTGCGCGCACGCCGTGGTCGTCGAGCCCGCGACGTACGCCGCGGATCCGGACTGCGCGCGAGTGATGCTCGCGATCCCCGAGGTCGTGGGCGGGCTCGAGATGCGCGCCACGACGTCGCAGGCGACGCAGGCCTGGGGCGACGAGTTCGAGATCCTCGCGCGCTGCGGCGTCGAGCCGCCTGGGCCGACCACCGAGCAGTGCATCGCCGTCGAGACGCCGGCCGCCCAGGTCGACTGGCTCATGGCGGAGCAGGACGACGCGTGGGTCGCGGTGACGTTCGGACGCTCCCCCGCCCTCGAGCTGACCGTCCCCAAGATCCGCGCGGATGAGGCCGTCGGGGACGTGCTCGCGGAGCTGTCGCCCGCGGCCGCCCTGGCGCCCGCCAACGGGCTTGAGTGCCGCTGACGGGCCGCTTCGAGCCACTGCGCTGAGTCACCCGCCCCGACGCTGATGCTTGCGCGCGACGCGGGCAGCACGTGGCGCCGCACCGCGAGCCCGCGCACGGCCCGACGAGCGTGTCGGGGGCGGTCGAAACGTCATATGTGGTCCGACTTGCGGCTTTTGATTGACATGCGTCATAAGTCGCTTTAGGTTCGACTCATGGTCAATGCCGATCATCACCCGGAGCACGCGAGCCCCTTCTCGACGAACCTCCGGATGACGCCCCCTCGGATGCCCCACGGTCAGGCCACTGCGCGCCTGGGCCTGTGCCGCGGCACCACCGGCGCGACCCGTCGCGCCACCTCATCGACGCGCGCCGATGACGGCGTGGCGCTGCGACCGCGAAGGGAGGCATCCACCTCCTGAAGGGGCCCCGCCGCCCGTGATCCTGGACAGACACGCGGACGGCGGGACCTCAGCATCACCCCTCAGACGAGAGCGTCGACCCCCGGTGGAACGGTCCGCGACGCCTCATCACCGGAAGGAAATGCCACATGCAGTCTATCCGAGCGGGCGCCACGGGCGCCGCTGCCGCATTTGCGCTGATCGTCACTGGACTGGGGACGTCAGCGCAAGCGCACGACGGCATCGATCACGATGCCGAGCCAGGAGCCGCCGAAGCCCTGGACTGGACGAACTACGAGAAGGTCCTTCTCACCAAGGACACGGGCGAGCCCATCGGCCTGACGGTGATGCCGGACGGTTCTGTGCTGCACACCGCTCGCAACGGCGACATCCGTCACACCGACCCGTCGACGGGCGTCACCGAGGTCGTCACCACGGTCGACGTGTACGCCAACTCCGAGGACGGCCTGCAGTCAATCGCGATCGCGCCCGACTTCGCCGAGTCGGGCTGGGTGTATCTGTACTACGCACCCCGCGTGATGGAAGGCGACGACTACCCGGAGACCACCCCGAGTGGTTCCGCACCCAACTCCCTCCCCGCGGGCGAGGACGAGTCGTACTGGGACATCTGGAAGGGATACAACCAGCTCAGCCGCGCGCAATGGGACGAGTCATCCGGCTCGATCGACATGACCACCGAGCAGGTGCTGCTGACCGTCGAGGTCCAGCGCGGACAGTGCTGCCACGTCGGAGGTGACATCGACTTCGACGGCGAGGGCAACGTCTACGTGTCGACGGGCGACAACACCCCCGCGGGCACGCCCGGCGCGAACGGCTTCGCCCCCAACAACAACGCCCCGGGCATGAACCCCGGCTTCGACGCTCGTCGCGGCGCCGGCAGCACCAACGACCTTCGCGGCGCGATCCTGCGGATCCACCCCGAGGACGACGGCTCGTACACGATCCCGGAGGGCAACCTCTTCGAGCCCGGCACGGACCTCACGCGTCCCGAGATCTTCGTCATGGGGCTGCGCAACCCGTTCCGCATGGAGGTCGACGATGTCACCGGCGCGGTGAGCTGGGGAGACTACGGCCCCGACTCCGGCGTCGCGAGCGCCGAGCGCGGCCCGCTCGGCTACGTCGAGTGGCAGAGCACGACCGCGCCGCTGAACGGCGGCTGGCCCTACTGCCACGGCCCGAACGCGAACTACAACGAGTGGGACTACGCGACCGCCACCCCGGGTGAGTGGTTCGATTGCGAGGCGGGGGCCGAGAACAACTCGACCTGGAACACCGGCCTCGAGGTGCTGCCGGCGGCGACGGCGCCGCAGGTGTACTACGGCGACAACCCCGGAGACCAGCCCTTCGACGAGTTCGTCACCTTCGACGCACAGGGCGGCCAGGGACCGATGGGCGGACCCACCTTCCACTTTGACCCGGACGGCCCCGCGTCACAGTGGCCCGAGTACTGGGACGGCAAGGCGTTCTTCTACGAGTTCTCGCAGGACTACATCGCCGCGCTCACCATCCCGGACCCCGACGGTCCCGTGACCCACGTCGAGCAGGTGCTGCCCAATGAGGCCCTCACGGACAACGTGCAGGCGATCACCGACAGCCCCATCGACATGGAGTTCGGGCCCGACGGATCGCTGTACATCCTCGACTACGGCAACGGCTTCTTCCGCCAGAACCCCGAGGCGGGCCTGTACCGGGTCGACTACGCGGCGGGCAACAAGAGCCCGACGGCGGTCATCTCCGCGGACCCGATCTCATCCTCGACGGCCCCGCTGTCGGTGACGCTCGACGGATCCAACTCCACCGACCCCGAGGGCGAGGAGCTCACCTACGAGTGGGACACCGACGGCGATGGCACGTTCGACGCCACTGGCGTGAGCGTGAACCCGACCTACGAGGACCTCGGCCAGTACACCGTGCGGCTGCGGGTCACTGACCCCGCGGGACGCACCGGACTCACGTCGACGCTCATCACCGTCGGCAACGTCGCGCCGACGCTCGTGGCCGATCTGCCGCTCGACGGCGGATTCTTCGCCTGGGGTGACGCGGTGCCGTACTCGTTCACCACCTCGGACCCCGAGGACGGTGCGGGCACCGTCTGCTCGAACCTGAGCTGGACGTTCGGCCTCGGCCACGACACCCACGCTCACCCAGAGGTCCTCGGCAGCGGCTGCTCCGGCGCATGGCTGACACCGGCCGACGCCCCCGAGCACGGCGCGACCGAGAAGCTCTACGGCGTGGTGGTCGCGACCTACACGGATCAGGGCAACGGTGACATCCCGCCGGCACAGGCCGAGGTGTCGCTGATCCTCAACCCGTTCGTGCAGGAGGCCGAGCACGCCGATGCCCTCTCCGGGGTCGAGGTCGTGGCCGACGACACCGCGGGTGCGTTGTCGAAGGTCACCAGCCTCGACGCCGGCGACCACCTGTCATGGGATCCCGTGAACTTCGCGGGGATCGACGGAGTGCTCGTGCGCGGCACGGGCTCCGGCACCATCGAGCTGCGGTGGGGCGGTGCGGACGCCGAGCCGTTCGCGACGGCGGACCTCGACTCGAGCTCCTGGAGCGAGGTGGCGGCTGACGTCGTCGCGTTCCCGGAGGGCACGGGCGAGCTGTTCGTCACGTCCTCCGGCGGCGTCGACCTCGACACCCTCACGTTCGAGGGCCCAGGCGTCACCGACGTCACGGCGCCGACGGCGTCCATGGTTGCCGACCCGGCCGAGCCGACAGGCTCCAACGGGTGGTACACGGGACCCGTCACGCTGCAGATCCAGGCCGAGGACAACGGTGCGATCGCCAACGGCGAGGTCTCGTACGACGGTGGCGAGACGTGGACCAGCGTGCGGCACCCGTGGTTCGGCACCCTGCAGCCCGTGACTGTCGACGACGAGGGCGTCACCGAGGTGCAGTACCGCGCCACGGACTCGGGCGGCAACGTCTCCGAGGTCGGCTCGATCACGGTGAGCATCGACGGCACCGCGCCCGAGGTGTCCCTGTCTGGGGTGGCCGACGGCGACGTCGTGGGCTCCACGGCGACGCTCGACGTCGCGGTGGAGGCCACGGACGCCGTGTCGGGCGTGGCCTCGACGACCCTCACGCTCGATGGCGTGGAGATCGATCCGGGCGAGCTCGATGTGTCCACGCTGGACCTGGGCGCACACGAGCTTATCGCGACGGCCACCGACGAGGCGGGCAACTCCGCCGACTCGGTCGTGACCTTCACGATCGAGCCCACCGCGGACGACCTGGGAGCCCACGTCGAGCGCCTGCTCGCCGGGGACGACCTGCCGTCGAACGAGGCGGCGCAGCTGAGCGCCTTCCTCGATCAGGCTCTGCGTCACCTCGACGCGGGCCGTGACGCTCAGGCGTTCAAGGCTCTCGAGCGACTGGCGAATACCAGTGACGACGAGCTCCTGACGCGCGACATCGCGGCGATCATCGCATCGCTGCAGTGAACCGTGGGGCGGGGCGCCTCCCCTGGCGTCCCGCCCCGCACCGCCGTTCCCGGCTCGCGGGACGGCTCCCCCACCACGGCGGCGACGGCGCTGCCGAGAAGGAGAAGCACCATGAACACCACGCATTCCCTCAAGCGCAGGACCGTCGCGGCACTCGCGACCGCGGCGGCCGTCGCGGGCGGCGCTCTCGCGCTGAGCGCCCCGGCGACGGCGGGACCGAGCGAGAAGGCGAACGAGCGGGCCCACGAGGCCACGCAGTGCGCCGGCCGCTCGGTTCCGGCCAGCAAGATCTCGTTCCAGTTGTACAGCTACTTCGGCTGGCAGCGCGAGATCGGCATCGACGCTCTTCTTGACGAGCTCCAGGAGATCGGCATCAAGAACGTGGAGCCCTTCGGCGCCTCCTACGAGGGCTACTCGCACGCAGAGTTCCGCGATGTGCTGAAGGAGCACGGAATGAAGGCCCCGTCATCGCATGGCAGCACCAACGAGGCGTCCTTCGCGACCACGCTCGCGAATGCGAAGGACCTGGGCCAGAAGTACGTGGGTTCGGGAGGCTTCGCATCTCCGGGCATCGGCTCCTACGAGAACGTGCTCGCGACGGCCGAGACCATGAACCGCCTCGGCGAGCAGTCGGTCAAGAACGGCACCGGCAAGCTCTTCGGACACAACCACGCCTCCGAGTTCACGACCCAGTACGAGGACCCGGCCACGGGTGAGATGAAGTCGGCGTGGCAGATCCTCGTCGAGAACACCGACCCGCGATACGTCGCCTTCCAGCTCGACGTGTTCTGGGCCGTGAGCGGCGGGGTCGACCCGGTCCAGCTGCTCAACGCCTACGGCGACCGCATCGAGCTGCTCCACATCAAGGATGGCGTCGCACCCTACGGGTTCGGCGACATCACCGACGTGGGCGAGGGCGACATCGACTGGGCGCCCATCCTCGACGCCGCTCAGGGCAAGGTGAAGCTCTACGTGCTCGAGCGCGACGGCGCCCCGGCGACCGCCGAATTCGCTCGGGACAGCTTCGAGTTCCTCACCTGCTACACCTACTGATCGCTCAGCGATGCGCGCACGCCTCGGCCTTCGGGCCGGGGCGTGCGTGCGTCTACCGCAGCCCGGTGCCGCGCGCGAGCGCGCCCTCGAGCAGCGTCTGCACGAGCTCGGGGTAGCTCACGCCCGCGGCGGCCCACATCCGCGGGTACATGCTCGTCGACGTGAAGCCTGGCATGGTGTTGATCTCGTTGACGGTGACGGTCCCGTCCTCGCCGACGAAGACGTCGACGCGCGCGAGCGACTCGGCTCCCACGGCCTGGAACGCGCGCACGGCGATGTCCGCGACCTGGGCGGCGACGTCGTCGGGCAGCTCGGTCGGGCACCGCAGGTCGACGGCCGCCTCGTCGAGGTACTTCGCCTCGAAGTCGTAGAACTCGTGGTCGCCGCCGGTGACGATCTCCCCCGCCGGCGAGGCGGCGAGCCCCTCCGGGGTCGCGAGCACGGCCGTCTCGATCTCGCGGCCCACGACGCCGCGCTCGATGAGCACCTTGGGGTCGTGCTTGACGGCCGCGGCGATCGCCGCGTCGAGCGTGGCGAGGTCGCTGACCTTCGAGATCCCCATGCTCGAGCCCGCGCGAGCGGGCTTGACGAACACCGGGAGGCCGAGCGCCTCGATCTCGGCCCACCGCGCATCGGCGCTCTCCCCCGGGCCGAGGACCACGTCGGGCGTGACGGGGAGGCCTGCGCCGCGCAGGGCAGTCTTCATGTACTGCTTGTCCATGCCGATCGCGGAGGCGAGGACGCCTGCGCCGACGTAACGCACGTCGACGAGCTCGAGCGCTCCTTGGATGGTGCCGTCCTCGCCGAACGGGCCGTGCAGCAGGGGGAACACCACGTCGACGTCGGCGAGAGCGGTCGTCGAACCGTCGGCCTCGAGCACCCGCCAGGTGCGCTCGGCGGCGTCGCGCGGCGGCAGCACCGTGCGCTCGCCGTGGGGCACCCGCGGCAGCTCACCGTCGCGCAGGAGCCACTCGGACGCGTCGCTCGACGCGGGCACCCAGCGGCCCTCGTCGGTGATCCCGACGGCCACCACGTCCCAGCGATCACGGTCGATGGCGCCCAGCACGCCGCCCGCGGTGGCGCACGAGACCCCGTGCTCCGACGAGCGGCCGCCGAACAGCACGGCGACGGTGGGGCGACTCACGCAGGACACCTCGCCATTCAGGACACCTCGGCCTTGCGCGGCCGCGACAGCAGTCGGCTGAGCACCTCGCCGATGGGCAGCTCGTGGTGCAGCGTGTCCACGACGGCGTCGCAGATGGGCACGTCGACGCCGTGCTCGCGCGCGAGCTCCTGGATCGACAGCGACGTCTGCACGCCCTCGGCGGTGCCACCGGTCTGCGAGATCGCATCCGCGAGGGACGAGCCCCGTCCGATGTGCGCGCCGAGCGTGTGGTTGCGCGACAGCGGCGAGGCGCACGTCGCGATGAGGTCGCCCATGCCGGCGAGTCCCGAGAAGGTGTCCGGGTGCGCCCCGACCGCGACGCCCAGTCGGGTGATCTCGGCCAGGCCGCGGGTGATGACCGTCGCGGTGGTGTTGTGGCCGAAGCCCATGCCGTCCGTGATCCCGACGCCGACGGCGATGACGTTCTTGAACGCCCCGCACAGCTCGACGCCGACGACGTCGGGGTTCGTGTAGGGACGGAAGTAGGCCGATGCGGTGGCGGCGGCCACCATCTCCGCCGCGTGGGTGTCCGTACCGGCGACGACGGTCGCGGTGGGCTGCTTCACGGCGATCTCTCGCGCCAGGTTGGGGCCCGACACGACGAGCGTGCGCTCGGCCGGAAGGCCCCAGACCTCGCGCAGGACGTCGCTCATGCGCGCGTGGGTGCCGACCTCGATGCCCTTCATCAGCGACGCGACCACGGCGTCGGACGGCACGGCGTCGGCGTACTCCCCGATGATCCCGCGCACCTTCTGCGCCGGCAGCGCGACGGCGACGATGTCGGCGCCCGCAAGCGCCTCGCGCGCATCGGTGGTCGCGACGATCCCCTCGGGCAGGTCCATGCCGGGCAGGAACCGCTCGTTGCGTCGCTCGGCGTTGATCTGCTCGGCGGCCACCGCATCGCGGCCCCACAGGGTCACGTCGGTGCCAGCGTCGCGCAGGACCGCCGCGAACGTGGTGCCCCAGGCGCCCGATCCGAGCACTGCAGCGCGGGTCATCGGCCGCCTCCATCTCGTCGCATGTCCCAGGGCGTCTCCGGAGCGGACTCGCCGCGGATCTCCTCGAGCATGCCTGTCAGCGTAGCCATGATGCGATCGGTCGCGCCGCGCATGACGTCGATGTCGAGCGCACGCCCGCGGTACTCGTCGAGGTCGATGGCGGGACCGGCCTTCACGATGACCTTCTTGCGCGGGAACAGGTCCACCTTCTTCGAGTACGGCGCGAGCAGCTGCTGCGCGCCCCACTGAGCGATGGGGATCACGGGGACGTCGTGCTCGAGCGCCATGCGCGCCGCGCCGGTGCGAGCGAGCATGGGCCACTGGTCCGGATCCCGCGTGAGCGTGCCTTCGGGGAACACGGCGATGGAGTCGCCCCGTCCGAGCAGGGTCACCGCTGCGTCGACGGCATCCTTGGCCTTGGCACTGCCGCGGTGCACCGGCACCTGGTCGAGCCCCTTGAGCGCCTTGCCTGCGACGGGGATGTCGAACAGCGACGCCTTCGCCAGGAAGTGCGGAGCGTAGCCGTGGTCGTAGAGGAAGTGCGCGAGCGTGAACGGGTCCGCGTACGTCACGTGGTTGGACACGGCGATGAAGCCGCGGTCGGTCGGCAGGTGCTCGCCGCCGGACCACTCACGCGTGGTGGTCGCGAGCAGCGCGGGCTTGACGAGGACCGCGGCGGCGCGGAAGCCTGCGGGGATCTTGGGGGCCATGGGCCTACTCGACCGAGGCGCCGAGCGCCGCCAGCTTGCCGCGGAAGTTCTCGTAGCCGCGGTCGATGATCCCGATGCCGGACACGGTCGACGTGCCCTCAGCGGCGAGCGCCGCGATGAGGTGGGAGAAGCCGCCGCGCAGGTCGGGCACCTCGATGTCCGCCGCCTTGAGCGGCGTCGGACCCGAGATCACGGCCGAGTGCAGGAAGTTGCGCTGGCCGAACCGGCACTGCTTGTCACCCAGGCACTCGCGGTACAGCTGGACGTGCGCGCCCATCGCGATGAGCGCCTCGGTGAACCCGAAGCGGTTCTCGTACACCGTCTCGTGGACGATGCTGAGGCCCTTGGCCTGCGTGAGCGCCACGACGAGCGGCTGCTGCCAGTCGGTCATGAACGCGGGGTGCACGTCCGTCTGCAGCGCCAGCGAGTTGAGGTCGCCGCCGGGGTGCCAGAACCGGATTCCCTCGGGGGTCACCTCGAACTCGCCGCCGACCTTGCGGAAGACGTTGAGGAACATGCCCATCGTGCGCTGCTGCGCGCCATGGACGAGGATGTCGCCGCCGGTGGCGAGGGCAGCGCTGGCCCACGAGCCCACCTCGATGCGGTCGCCGAGCGACGTGTGGTCGTAGCCGTGGAGGCGGTCGACGCCCTCGATGGTGATCGACCGGTCGGTGTCGACCGAGATGATCGCGCCCATCTTCTGCAGGGTGTCGATGAGGTCCTTGATCTCGGGCTCGACCGCGGCGTTGTCGAGCCGCGTGATGCCCTCGGCCAGCACGGCGGTGAGCAGCAGCTGCTCGGTCGCTCCCACCGACGGGTAGTCGAGGGTGTGCTTGATGCCGTGCAGCCCATTCGGTGCGGTGAGGTGCAGGCCGTCCCCGGCCTGCTGCACCTGCGCGCCGAACTTCGTGAGGATCTCGAGGTGGAAGTCGATGGGGCGGTCGCCGATGCGGCACCCGCCGAGGTCGGGGATCACCGCGACGCCGAGGCGGTGCAGCAGAGGCCCGCACAGCAGGATCGGGATGCGGCTCGAGCCCGCGTGGGTCGCGATGTGCAGCGCGTCCGCGGGCTGGAGGCTCGAGGTGTCGGCGTGCAGCACGCCGGTCTCGACGTCGTAGTCGACGCCGGCTCCGTGCAGGCGCAGGAGCTCGGACACGACCTTCACGTCGCGGATGTCAGGCACGTTGCGCAGCGTCGACGGCGTCGATCCCAGCAGCGCCGCGACCATCGCCTTGGAGACGAAGTTCTTGGCGCCGCGAACGGAGATCTCGCCGCGTAGGGGCACGCCGCCGTGCACGCGGATCGAGTCAGTCATGGGCTCCATCATCCCTCATTCCGAGCCGGACACCCGCATCGGCGCGTGCGCACGCCCGCGTGCGAGGATGACCCCGTGCCGCACCCCGCCCAGCCCCGCGCCCTCTTCGCCGGCCTGTGCACCCTCGACGTCATCCAGTCGGTCGAGAGGCTGCCGTCGCCCAACGAGAAGGTCGCCGCGTTGGACTTCCTCACCGCCGCAGGCGGTCCGGCGACCAACGCCGCCGTGGCGTTCGCCCACATCGGCGGCTCCGCGGCCCTCGCCACCCGCCTGCCCGAGCATCCGCTGGCCGACCCCATTCGCGCCGATCTCGCCGCGTGCGGCGTCGAGCTGCACGACCTCGGCGGCGTCGACGGACCGCCGGTGACCGCCTCGATCCTGGTGACCCGAGCCACCGGCGACAGGGCCGTGGTCTCGCCGAGCGCATCGGCCCTCTCCCCGAACGGCGGCGCCCCTGTCGTCCCGCCGCCCCTGGGCGACGCCCGAGCCGTACTCGTCGACGGCTACCACCCCGACCTCGCGGTCGCGCTCGCCCGGGAGGCCCGCGCAGCGTCCGTGCCCGTGCTCATGGACGCCGGCAGCCTCAAGCCCCACACCGGCGTCGTCGCGGGCGAGGTCGACATCGTGGTCGCCTCGGACGACCTGACCACGCCGGACGGCGCCGGAGAGCCCGAGGCAGTGTTCGCCTGGCTGGCGGAGCTCGGCGCGACGACCGCCGTCATCACCCGCGGCGCGAGGCCGCTGCTGTGGCGCACGCCTGCCGCGAGCGGGGAGGTCTCGGTCGCGCCGGTGCGGGTGGTCGACACGTTGGGCGCCGGCGACTTCCTTCACGGTGCCCTCACGTTCCGCGTTGCCTCCCTGGGAAGGGACGATGCGCGCCTCGCCGAAGACCTCGCCTGGGCCTCGGCGGTGGTCGCGCCCTCGCTGGGCTCCTTCGGCACGCGCGCCTGGCTCCAGGACTAGCCCGACCGCCGTGGCGCCCCTACGGCGCCGTGATGAAGATGTCGAGCAGCTCCGGGTGGTGAGCGTGCACGAGCACCGCGAAGACCACGGCATCGAACAGCAGGTGCACCGCGACGACGTACGGCAGCGACTTGAAACGCGAGAAGATCCACGCCTGCACCAGCGCGAACGGGATCGTGAGCAGCGGACCCCACTCGCGGTAGCCCAGCTCCCACAGGAAGCTCACGAAGACCGTCGCCTGCAAGACGTTGGCTAGCCACATCGGGAAGTGCCGCATGAGCAGGGCGAACACGGTGCAGATGAAGAACAGCTCGTCCCAGATTCCCACCGCGTTGACGCCCACGAACAGGCGGGCGATGTCGCCGTCACCGTCGAGTGTGGGCCAGTTCTGATACGCACCCGAGCCGATGAAGTAGAACGGCAGGATCAAGTAACCCGCGACGATCACGACGCCCAGGTAGATCCACTGCGCGCGCGACCACCTCTTGCCCGTGAACATCGGGAAGCGCACCGCGCCGTGCCCAAGCCAGTACTTGGCCAGCGCCCAGGGCACCAGCACCGCCAGGGACAGCGCGACGGTGAAGCGCAGCATGCCTCCGTCCGACAGGTCGGCCTTCAACGAGATCGCGGAGATGATGAGCTGGCCGACCGCGATGAGGGTCAGGTCCTTCGCGAGCGCACGATCGACCGCGAACGCGAGGGCGACGCCAGCGAGCAGCGGCAGGTAGCCCCAGGGCCGCACGTGCACGGCGAACAGCAGCACCGCGGCGCCGCACACGAGGGCCGCGGCGAGGATGCGCGCGACGGTGTGGGCGTCCGGTCGCAGCGCCGGCGGGTGGTTCGAAGCACGCCGCGCCGATGCGCTCTGGGCTGTCGCTCCGCTGGCACCGGTCATGGGGTTGAGTCTGTCACGACCGCCGTCGGCGGACTCTCGTCCTCCAGGGCGCGCCGCGCGGGCGAAGCGCGCAGAAGACACTCCTCCAGGAGTGGTGTGGGGCGAGTGCCGGCAGACGCGACGAGGGCCCGGGAGCAGTCGCTCCCGGGCCCTCGTGGGACGTGTGGGGTCAGGAGACCGGGCGCGCCGCCTCGATCTCGACCTTGGGCTCGGTCTTGGCCGGCAGGGTCTTGGGACGCCACGACGCGCGAGTCTGCTCGAACGCGGTGATGTCCTCCTCGTTCTGGAGGGTCAGGCCGATGTCATCGAGGCCCTCCATGAGGCGCCAGCGCACGTAGTCGTCGATCTCGAACGGCACGGTGAGCTCGCCGCACGTGACGGTCCGGTCCTCGAGCGAGACGGTGATCTGCTTGCCGGGCTCGGTCTCGATGAGCTTCCACAGCAGCTCGATGTTCTCCTGGCTGACCACGGCGGCGAGCAGGCCCTGCTTGCCGGAGTTGCCGCGGAAGATGTCCGCGAAGCGGCTCGCGATGACGACCTTGAACCCGTAGTCCTTGAGCGCCCAGACGGCGTGCTCACGCGACGAGCCAGTGCCGAAGTCGGGGCCGGCGACGAGGACGGAGCCGGCCGAGTAGGCCGGCTGGTTGAGGATGAACGACTCGTCGCCGCGCCAAGCGGCGAACAGGGCGTCGTCGAAGCCCGTCTTGGTGACCCGCTTGAGGTAGACGGCGGGGATGATCTGGTCGGTGTCGACGTTCGAGCGACGCAGCGGGACGCCGATGCCGGTGTGGGTGGTGAACTTCTCCATGGCTTGGCTCCTTACGCGGGAGCGCCGACGAGCACGTCGGCACCCTCAAGGTCGGCGGGGCTCGACAGGGTGCCGCGCACCGCGGTGGCGGCGGCGACGAGCGGCGACACCAGGTGGGTGCGGCCGCCCTTGCCCTGACGTCCCTCGAAGTTGCGGTTCGACGTCGACGCGCTGCGCTCCTGCGGGGCGAGCTGGTCGGGGTTCATGCCCAGGCACATCGAGCAGCCGGCGTTGCGCCACTCGGCGCCGAAGTCCTTGAAGATCTGGTCGATCCCCTCAGCCTCGGCCTGCAGGCGCACGCGGGCCGAGCCGGGGACGACCAGCATGCGCAGTCCGTCGGCCTTGGTGCGGCCCTGGATGATCTCCGCGGCGGCGCGCAGGTCCTCGATGCGGCCGTTGGTGCACGACCCCAGGAAGACGGTGTCGATGCGGATCTCGCGCAGCGGGGTGCCGGGCTCGAGCCCCATGTACTTCAGCGCGTTGACGGCTGCCTCGCGCTGGTCCGCGTCCGCGATCTCGTCCGGGTTGGGCACGGCGGCCGACAGCGGCAGGCCCTGGCCGGGGTTGGTGCCCCAGGTCACGAAAGGCTCGAGGTCCGCAGCGGCGAGGTTGACCTCGGCGTCGAACACGGCGTCCTCGTCGGTGACGAGCGTCTTCCAGTACTCGACCGCGTCGTCCCAGTCGGCGCCCTCGGGGGCGTGCGGGCGGCCTTCGACGTAGTCGAAGGTGGTCTGGTCAGGGGCGATGAGGCCCGCGCGAGCGCCCGCCTCGATCGACATGTTGCAGATGGTCATCCGCGCCTCCATCGAGAGGTTGCGGATCGCATCGCCGCGGTACTCGAGCACGTAGCCCTGGCCGCCGCCGGTGCCGATCTTCGCGATGACCGCGAGGATGATGTCCTTGGCGCTGGTGCCCTCCGGCAGCTCGCCGTCGACGTTGATCGCCATGGTCTTGAACGGCTTGAGCGGCAGCGTCTGGGTCGCGAGCACGTGCTCGACCTCGGAGGTGCCGATGCCGAACGCGAGGGCGCCGAACGCGCCGTGCGTCGAGGTGTGCGAGTCGCCGCAGACGACGGTCATGCCGGGCATGGTGAGCCCCAGCTGCGGTCCGACGACGTGCACGACGCCCTGGTCCGCGTCGCCCAGCGAGTGGATGCGCACGCCGAACTCCTTGGCGTTGGCGCGCAGGGTGTCGATCTGGGTGCGCGACGTGGTGTCCGCGATCGGCAGGTCGATGTCGAGGGTCGGGGTGTTGTGGTCCTCGGTCGCGATCGTGAGGTCGGGGCGGCGCACGGGACGCCCGGCGAGCCGGAGGCCCTCGAACGCCTGCGGGCTCGTGACCTCGTGGCACATGTGCAGATCGATGTAGATGAGGTCGGGCGCGCCGTCCTCACCCTTGCGGACCAGATGGCTGGCCCACAGCTTCTCCGCGAGCGTGGTTCCCATGGCTACCTCCGAAATGCTTGTCGTCTCATAATTTGAGACGCTAGTATCGCTCTATGGACAATCATAGCGGCGTCGGGGTCATTGACAAGACGGCAGCCATCCTCGGCGCGCTCGAGAAGGGCCCGGCCACGTTGGCCGAGCTCGTCTCCACCACCCATCTTGCGCGCCCCACCGTGCACCGGCTAGCGCTCGCCCTCGAGCACCACCATCTCGTAGGCCGCGACACCACCGGGGCGTTCGTCCTCGGGCGGCGGTTCTCCGAGCTCGCCGCCACCGTCGGAGAGGACCGCCTCGTGTCCGCCGCGCTGCCCGTGCTGACCACGCTGCGCGACCGCACGGGCGAATCCAGCCAGCTCTACCGCCCGCACGGCGACCAGCGCATCTGCATCGCCTCCGTCGACCGACCGGTGGGCCTTCGCGACTCCATCCCCGTCGGCACGACGATGACGATGGCGGCGGGCTCGGCGGCGAAGGTGCTGCTCGCCTGGGAGGACCCCGAGCGCATGCACGGCGCCCTGGTCCACGCGAACTTCACCGCGGCCGACCTCGCCCAGGTCCGGGAGCGCGGCTACGCCGAGTCCGCCGGGGAGCGGGAGGCGGGCGTCAGCTCCGTGTCGGCACCTGTGTGGGGCACCGCGGGCACCGTGATCGCCGCGGTGTCGATCTCAGGGCCGATCGAGCGCCTGACGTCCTCCCCCGCGACCGCGCACTCGGCCGCGGTCATCGACGCCGCTCGTCAGCTCAGCGACGTGCTGCGGCGCACTGAACACTGACGCCACCGAACACTGACACCACCGCGCACAGACACCACCGCGCGCGTCCGCCAGCGCCGGGACTGCGCCGGCGGACGCGCGCCGCCGCACGGAGCGAGCGCGCGCATCGGCTCGGGGCCGGAAGGCGCCCTAGAAGCCCACCATCAGGAACAGCAGCATGCCGGCAACGAAGAACCACCCGATCGTCGCGGTCATCGCGGCGGCCGGCGCGCCGGGAGACCCACGGCGGGCCCGAACCATCGCGACGATGTCGACGACGAGCACGATGAGCGCCGCCGCGTAGCCGAGCACGATGATGTCGGCGAGGCCGAGGGCCCCCGACTGGAGTCCGCCGGGCCCGGGCTGGATCGCCGTCGCTATCCAACTGAACGCCACGGCACCCACCACGAACGCGATCAGCGACCACAAGGGCGCACGGGTGGACCGTGTGGCGACACCGGCGGCGCCAGAGCTCTCTGTCATGAGAGCACTCTGGCGCACGCATGCCCATGGGCGCAACGCCCCGCCGTCTGACGGAACCGCAGGTGTCTTGATCGCTAGGCGGGCGGCGGCTCGCCTGTGAGCGCGAGCGATCGCAGGAACGCCGCGAACTCCGGCTTGCCCTCGGAGGTGAGATGGAGACCGTCCTCGAGCCAGGCGTCGTGCCCGGCGACGTACGCCTTCCAGTCGGCGAAGACCACGTTCGGGTAGTCGTCCGCGACGGCGCGCATGGTCTCGTTCGACGGCTGGACGTAGGCGAAGCGAGCCGTCGAATCGACGAGCACGACGCGGGCACGATCGGCGAGGCTGTCGAGCGTCTCGCGCAGGGCGGACTCCTTCACAGGCCCGGCCGTGCCCATGTGCATGATCACGACGGGGCGCAGGCTTCCGGCCTCGTGGGCGCGGAGGACAGCTCCCATGATGTTGCCAGGCGACCGGTTGATCGCCGCGTCGACCGTCGACCCGGCGATGTCCGCCTTCAGCACGTCCGCCGCCCACAAGGACACCGAGTCCCCGTAGATCGCGACGTCCTCCGTCGTCACCTCCGGCGCGGGCTCCTCAGCGGCCGCCGCGTCGACCTCCTGGGACGCTCCGTCGGACTCGCCGTTCGAGGCCTCGGGGTCCAGCTCGGCAGCCTCGGGCGCGACCGGCTCCGCCGTGATCGCCACGGTCGAGCCGAGCGCGCTGTCGGACGCCTTCGGCACGCCGATCGAGAATGACAGCCCGACGATCAGAGCGAAGGCCGCGGCACCGCCGAGCGCGCCGTAGAACGGGCGCCGGTGAGCGGCGATGCCTTCATCGCGCAGTCGCGCCCAACCGCGGCCGATCGCTCCGGAGCGCACGGGCTGCTCGACCCAACGGTACGACGCTGCGGCGACGGCGAGCACGAGTCCGATGCGAGAGACCTCGACCCACCAGCCGTGCCACGGGATGTCGAGTCCCGGCCGCGTGACGAGGAAGATCGGCCAATGCCACAGGTAGATGCCGTAGGAGCGCTCGCCGACCCAGCGCAGCGGCGCCCAGTCCAGCATCGCGCCGAAGGGAGAGGCCGGGTGCGTCGCCAGCACGATCACGACCGCCACTAGCGCGGCCACCACCAGGAACCCGCCACGGTAGATCCACGGGCTGTACTCGCTCGCGGCGACCATGACCCACACCAGCAGGGACAGCATGGTGAGCCCGCTCACGAGCAGGGCGACGCGAGCACCGCCGGGGACTCGCTCCGACGCACGCCCCGGGCGCCACAACGCCGCGAGCACGGCGCCCATGAGCACGGACATGGCGTGCGTGTCGGTCCCGAAGTACACGCGCGTGGGGTCGGCGTCCAGCGGGTACCCGTTTGCGATGGACATCACCGCCATCTCGGCGGTCGATGCCACCGCGAGAGTCCCGGCCACCACCAGCAGCGTCATGCGTACCGAGCTGCGACGGGCGCGCGCGAATCCCCAGATGAGCGCGACGACCGCGGGCCACACGAGGTAGAACTGCTCCTCCACTGCGAGCGACCAGAGGTGCGCGAGCATGTTGCCACGACCGATGAGCTCGAAGTAGGACTCGTCTTGAGCGATGTACCACCAGTTCGACACGTACAGCAGGGCGGCCGCGACGTTGCCGCGGAAGCCCTCGATCGCGTCGCGCGCGACCGTGGCGACGAGCAGCGCGGTGCCGGCGAGCGTCACGAGCAGCGCGGGCATCAGGCGACGCGCACGCCGCAGGTAGAACTGGCCGAAGCTGATCGAGCCTCGACGGGATCGCTCCGCCATGAGCAGGGTCGTGATCAGGAAGCCCGACACGACGAAGAACACGTCGACGCCAAGGAAGCCGCCCGGCAGGGCGCCCGTCCCGAGGTGGTAGACGACCACCGCAGCGACGGCGATCGCGCGCAGGCCGTCGAGGCCCCGGATGCGGCGAGGGGTGGAGCGATAGTCGTCATCGGGGCCGCGTCGATGACGCAGCACGGGTGCGGCGGCGACGGCCATGAGCCCTCCCCTTCCCCGAGCGATGACGGGGCCAGGCTAGAGCGTGCGGGGCGCGACGTGCGGGAGCCCACGCCTGGAGCTCGGCACCTCCGCTCACGGCCCTACTCGGCGAGCAGCAGCACGATCAGCACTCCCGCGAGCACGAGCCACACGATCGACGTCGTGAGCGCGATGGCGGGTGCAGCGCCCGAGCCCGCCCGGCCCCGCGCGAGCGCGACGAGCACGACCGCGAGCGCGACGCCCGCGGTGCCGAGCCCCAGCACCAGGACGGTGACGAGCCCCAGCGTGCCCGAGCCGCCGCTGGGCGCGAGCACCGGCGCAAGCCAGACGAACACGGCCGCTCCGGCCACGAGCAGGACGAGCGCCCACAGCGGAGCCCGCGACGGGCGCTCCGCCGGCATCACGGGCTGCTCGCCAGCGCTCATAGGTCAACTCTGGCCCACCGTGCCAGGGACGGCAACGGATCGGGACCTAGGTCCCTTCAGCCAAGCGGCGCGGGAGGTGTAGACCGGGAGACATGGACGCCGTCGTCGTGTACGAGTCGCTCTGGGGCAACACCGCCGCCATCGCCCGCGCGATCGCGGCCGGGCTCGGGCCGCAGACGCCCGTCCTGACGACCGATGAGGCCACGCCCGACAGGCTCGCGCACGCCAGACTCCTCGTGGCGGGCGCGCCGGTGCACGCCATGGGCCTGCCCTCCGACACGACCCGCGCATCGGCGACCGCCAAGGTCTACGGCGCACACCCTGGCCTTCACGCAGACGTCAGTCACCCCGCGATGCGGGCGTGGCTCGACACCCTTCCTCCCGCCGAGCGGCTGTGCGCCGCCTTCGAGACCGGCATCCGCGGCCCTCTCGGGAGAGGCGCCGCCCGCGCCATCGTCGCCCGACTGACAGCCCTGGGCCACGAGGCGATCGACGAGCCGCAGACCTTCACCGTCGCGCTCGTCACCGGTTCCTCGGAGCCGGCAGCGCTGCTGCTCGGCGGGCAGGAGCAGAAGGCGCGGGCGTGGGGCGCTCACCTCGCTGCCGCGTCACAAGCACGCCTTCCCGCCCCCTAGCTCAGCGAGCGCGCACCGGTGCGGCCTCGAGCTCGGCGGCCGCGCGCCGCACCGAGCGATACACGCCGGTGCCGGGCTCACCGGCGAGCGCGAGCACGACCAGCAGGACGTCGCCGCCCACGCTGCGGGTGATGACCTGTCGCTCGCGGCCGTAGATGACCGATCCCTGCGAGTCGTCCACGCCGAGCGCGGCGGCGGCCAGGTCGACGATGCCCGCGAGGGCCGCGGCGGAGGCGGCGGCGCGTTCGCGATCCTCGAGCACCGCGTCGTCGACGATCGGCACGCCGTCGGCACCGGCGATGATCACGCGCAGCACGCCAGGATGCTCCCGCAGCCCGCGCGCCACGATCTCGCAACGATCTCGAGCGATCACACCGCGACCCGGGTGGTGCCCGACAGGACTCGGAGCCTCTCGGCCTGCACCCTCACTGCCGCAGCGACGGCCGCCTCGTCCACCCCGTCGGGCCCCGGGTCGACGACCGCCGCGAGCAGGTGCGCCGCGTCCACGGGCGCGACGACGAGCAGCCCGTGCTCTCCGCGGACGGTCGCTGACTCGGCGGCGCCCATGCCGAACCCGCGCGTGACCGTCGCGGCGAGCCCGACGAGGGCGGCAGTCAGCGCCGCGCCGCCGTCGCGCGCGGCGAGGGAGACATCGTCATAGAGAGCGATGCCGTCGGTGCGCGCGATGATGACGCGAGTGATCTGAGGCACCGCCCGCTTGAGCTGGGCGCCCGCCAGCAGTCCGTGCTTGGGGACGATCATCGGTCCTCCTCCGTCACTGCCGGCGCAGGCGCCGGGGATGCTGCGGCACGACTGTGAGCTCGCTCGACGAGTGCCGCGAGCACCGCGCGCGCCTGATCTCCATCGCGGGGATCGACCGCGTGCAGGGCTGACACCGCGACGCCGAGGAAGCCGGCGATCTCGGTCGCGGCTTGCGCATCGCGATCCCACCGGTTGACCGCGACCACGAAAGGCGCGGCCGGATCGATCGCCGCGAACCGGCGCAGGATTCCCTTCGCCTGAGCGAGGGACTGCAGACGGCTCGCGTCGACGAGCACGACGTACCCCGCCATGCCTTGCGCGAGCAGGGGCCACATGAAGCTGAAGCGCTCCTGGCCGGGCGTCCCGAACAGCGTCACCACACGCTCGCTCCCAGCGGCGCCGACCCTCGTCGTGCCATGATCCATGGCCACGGTGGTCTGCTCCTTGAGGCGCGAGGTGCCGTCCGACACTGATCGCTCAGCGCCCACGGCGTCGGGGCACGCGCTTCTCACGAAGGTCGTCTTGCCGGCGCCGAACGGGCCGGCGACGACGACCTTCACGACCGCGTGCGCCACGCCGAGCTCGGCGACGGCCCCGGAGCCGGCCGGGGCCGCTGCCGCCTCCATCAGATCTCGAGCGCCTTCTCGATCCCCTGCAGCTGGCGGCGGGCCATCGCGAGGTTGGAGCGCGAGCGGTCCAGCGCGACGTAGATGAACAGGCCGTGCCCGTTCGGCGCCGTCACGAGGCGGATGAGGTGGATCTGCGCGCCCAGGGTGATGAGGATGTCCTCGATGGAGTCGTCGAGACCCAGCGAGTCCATGACGCGCAGCTTCGCCCGGACCACCTCGGTGTTGCCGGCGGCGGCGAGCTCGAGGTCGATGCCGTTGCCGGCGGTCGCCAGCGTCATGCCGCTGTCGTAGTCGACGAGTGCGGCGCCGATCGCGCCGTCGATGGTCATCACGCTGTTCATGGACTCGACAGGGTTTGCCATTGGTGTTTCCTCCCAGGATTGCGGGCGCGCTTCGCCCGCGATGATGTTCGCTTGCGAACGCGGAGTGGATTGCCCCGGGCTCGCTGCCGCGCCAGATTCGTCACTGAGCGCGGGAGCCCGCTCTGACTGGAGAGCAGGACGGCGTAACGTTACGAGGTGCGACGCAGGGCGTCCAGGGGTCTGGAGTGTGGCGTTCATCACGGAATGCGTCGCAGGGTGGCGGCGTTGAGCGCCGTCGCGCGCCCGTTATACGCGTATTGTCCTAAATGCGCGGGGCATTCACCCTGAATTGTCGGAATCTGCGCACCGCATCGGCGGCAATCGCTCAGGATCGCTCGAAATGCTACCAATGTTGGGAATGCACGTCGCATGCCGTCGGCAGCCGCTCTCCACGTAGGGTTCGAGAGTGCCGCACTCCTCTCGCCCCATCGTGATCTTCGACGGCGACTGCGGCCTGTGCAACGGCTTCGTCGCGTGGCTGATCCGCCACGACCCCGGGGCGCGCTTTCTCATCGCAGGCAGCGCCGGAGAGGTCGGGCAGGCGACGCTCGACGCGATGGGACTCGACCGCGCCGTGGCGGAGTCGACCCTCGTGGTCGCCACCGCCGACGGCCCCTTGGCGAGGTCCGATGCGGTCGCCGGGGTCCTCGGCGAGCTGGGGTGGCCGTGGCGCGCCGGAGCGGCGATGCGGGCGGTTCCGCGCGCGGCGCGCGACCGGGTCTACGACGCGATCGCGCGGCGCAGGCCGCGCCGGCCGGCGGAGGACCCGGCGTGCGGAACGCCGCCGCCCGAGCTGGTCAGGGCCTGGCGCGCGCAGCTCGCCAGCGTCGAGGACGTCGCGGCCCTGACCGCCCTCGGAAACGAAAGAACTCCCCACCGCAAGCGGTGAGGAGTCGTTCCGTAGCCCCGACGGGATTCGAACCCGCGCTACCGCCTTGAGAGGGCGGCGTGCTAGGCCGCTACACAACGGGGCCCTAGCCTCCAGCCACCCTCCGGGGTGTCTGGCGCGAGATAAGACTCTACAGCATCCACGGCCCTCGACGCCAATCCGTGCACTGCTCCCCCGTCGCACGATCCCCTTGCCGTCGCGCAACGCATTATGTAAACTTGAGCGCGTGCGACTCAACTCCGAGTTGCACACCAGATCTACCAGGAGGCTCACATGACCGCCACGCCGCAGGCTCCTGACACGCAGGAGCAGCAGTCCGCCCTCGAGCAGTTCGGCCAGGACTTCACCGCCCTCGCCGAAACCGGCTCCCTCGACCCCGTCATTGGACGCGACGAGGAGATCCGCCGTGTCATGCAGGTCCTGACGCGACGCACCAAGAACAACGCCGTCCTCATCGGCGAGCCCGGCGTGGGCAAGACCGCCATCGTCGAAGGCCTCGCCCAACGCATCGTCGCCGGCGACGTCCCCTCCTCCCTCAAGGACCGCCGCGTCATCGAGATCGCCATGAGCTCCGTCGTGGCGGGCGCCGCGTTCCGCGGCCAGTTCGAGGAGCGCCTCAAGGCGATCCTGGCCGAGGTCGAGGCCGCAGAGGGCCGCATCATCCTCTTCGTCGACGAGCTCCACACCATCGTGGGCGCCGGCAAGGCCGACGGCTCCGTCGACGCGGGCAACATCCTCAAGCCCATGCTCGCGCGCGGCAAGCTGCGCATGATCGGGGCGACGACCCTGAACGAGTACCGCGAGCATGTCGAGTCCGACAGCGCCCTGGAGCGCCGGTTCCAGCCGGTCTACGTGGGCGAGCCCTCCATCGAGGACACGATCGCCATCCTGCGCGGCCTCCAGGAGAAGTACGAGGTCCACCACGGCGTCAAGATCACCGACGAGGCGATCGTGGCGTCGGCGCGGCTGTCCGACCGCTACATCGCGGACAGGTTCCTGCCCGACAAGGCCGTCGACCTGATCGACGAGGCCACCAGCGCGCTCAAGATGCAGCTCGACTCCATGCCGATCGAGCTCGACCGCGCCCGCCGTCGCATCATGCAGCTCGAGATCGAGCGCACCCAGGTGGCGAAGGACAAGGCCGCGCGTGAGCGCCGCGAGCAGATCGACGCGGACATCGCGCGCCTCAAGACGGACTCCGAGTCGCTGAACATGCACTGGGCGCGCGAGAAGGACCTCATCATCCGCGTCAGCGGCGCGACCGAACGCCTCGAGGCGCTGCGCGGCGAGCTCGAGCGTGCTGAGCGCTACGGGGAGCTCGAGCGCGCAGGCCGCATCCGCTACGGCGACATCCCCGCGGCGGAGGACGAGATGGCCGCCGCGCGAGCCGAGCTCGACGCGATCCCTCCCGCCGAGCGCATGCTGCGCGAGGAGGTCACCGGCGAGGACATCGCAGGTGTGGTCGCGAAGTGGACCGGCGTGCCGGTGGAGAAGCTGCTGACGGACGAGTCCGCCAAGCTGGGCCACCTCGAGGACCGGCTCCACGAGCGCGTCGTCGGCCAGCACCGCGCCATCGCGTCGGTGTCGGATGCGATCCGCCGCGCCCGCGCGGGCATCGCGGACGAGCACCGCCCCATCGGCTCGTTCCTGTTCCTCGGCCCGACGGGCGTCGGCAAGACCGAGCTCGCCCGCGCGCTGGCGGAGCAGCTGTTCGACGACGAGCGCGCGATGGTGCGAATCGACATGTCCGAGTACATGGAGTCGCACGCCGTCGCACGCCTCATCGGCGCTCCCCCGGGCTACGTCGGCTACGACCAGGGAGGCCAGCTCACGGAGGCCGTGCGTCGGCGCCCCTACTCGATCGTCCTCTTCGACGAGGTCGAGAAGGCCCACCCGGACGTATGGAACGTGCTGCTGCAGGTGCTCGAGGACGGCCGCCTCACCGATGGCCGAGGCCGCACGGTGAACTTCACCAACACGATCCTCATCATGACGTCGAACCTGGGCTCCGACCTGGTGCTCGCGTGGGACGGGGAGGATCGCGACACGCTCGAGGCGGGCCTGCACGGTGTGCTCAAGCAGGCGTTCCGGCCCGAGTTCCTCAACCGGCTCGACGACGTGGTGATCTTCGACCGGATCGATGCGTCCGCGATGAAGGGCATCGTCGATTCCGAGATCGCGAGGACGGCCGCGCGCCTCGCCGCACAGAAGGACATCGCGCTCACCGTCACGCCCAAGTTGCGCGAGGCGCTGGCGCGCGACGGCTTCGACCCCGCCTTCGGCGCCCGGCCCCTCAAGCGCCTCATCCAGACGCGTCTGCTCAACGCACTGGCGAAGGCGATCGTCGACGGATCGCTCGGCGAGGGCGATTGCGTCACGGCCGGCTGGGACGGCGAACACCTGTCGTTGTCGACCGACGACGAGTCCTAGGCCCGCTCGGTCACACCCCGCCCGCCCGACAGTTTCGAACATCTCAACGGCGGCTCGCCGCGCCGAGCGCCCTCCAACGCGCCACGCGCCGGCGTGTCGGAACGGCGACGTTCGGAACTGTCGGGGCGGGTTGCGGGGCCGGAACCGGCGGAGGGCCGATGCGGTCGCCGGGGAGGGCCGATGCGCGGGCTGGGAAAGCGAAAAGACCCGCCGGAGCGGGTCTTTCGCTGTTGGCTGGCCTACCTGGACTCGAACCAAGACTAAAGGAACCAGAAACCTTCGTGCTGCCAATTACACCATAGGCCAACGGGCCGGAGCAGAACCCCGACCGGCGCACTACTCTACCGTGCTCGCGGCCTCCCGCAAAACCAGCCCCGGTCCCGCGCACGGGCCGTTCGCGATGGCCGTCGCTGCCTGCTGCGCGACCGCCTCGGCGTCAGACGTGGCGGGCCACGCCGCGACCTGCACCGTCACGTCGCCGCACACCACGGGGCCGGCGAGGGCGACCTGTGAGGCCTCCAACGGCGCCGCGCCCTCGGCGCGTGCCCGCACCACCAGCACGCCGCCGTCGGCGGTCAGGCCCGCGAGATCGACGCGCCCCGGCCCCCGCACCGGAGCGTCCGGCACCCAGGTGAGCGCCGTGCCGACCGCTGCGGACAGGTCGGCGGCCGCGCCCTCCCACACGCCCGCCGCGTCGTCACCGTCCACCACGACCGCCGCCTGCTTGGCGAGCGCATCGGCCGTGCCCACGAGCGCTGCCGCTCGGGCCCACGCCACGGGGTGGTCCGCGAGCCACAGCTCGGACGCGAGGTAGCGCTGGAAGCCCTCGTCCGCGCGTGCCGCTCGCACCGCCCACGCGACGTCGCCCTCGTCCTCGATGTAGAGCAGGTGATGCGGCGGCGCGCAGCCATCCTGCTCGGCCTTGGAGGTGAGCACCCGGTCCCACTCGGCCCCCGTGGCCTCGGTCATGCCGGCGCGCGTGTGCAGGTTGAGCAGCGTCGGCGACGCCAGCGGGTCAGCAGGCGCGGCCGCCTCGACGCCGAGCTCCGCGGCGACCGCGTCGCGATGCTGGCGGTCCTCGCGCGGATCCGGGGCATAGGAGAAGCCCCGCGCTGCCATGCACTCGGCCACCGCCTGCTGCGCGAGCCAGGTGTGGTGCATGATCTGCACGCGCTGCTCGCCGCTGAGCACCGGCCCGCTGAATTGACCGATCTCGCTCGGCCGGGCATCGGTCTCGTCGGCGGACCGTGACGCGTCCACGGCGAGCAGCGCCGCGGCGAGGACGCCCACCGCCAGCGCCCAGCGCCACGGCAGCGATCTCCACCTCGGCGGTCGCGGGCGCCATCGCGCGTGCGCAGGTCGCGACGAGCGCTCGCCGACGTCGTCGACGTCGATCGTCTCGAGCTCGGCCATCGCGCTCCCTCAGGAGGCGCGCTCCGGGCGCGCCCTCTCTCGCACGCTACGCCTCAGCCCGAGCGGGGGCCAGCGAGTGGCGGCGCCGAATGGGTCAAGCCAGGTCGAGCAGCGCTCCGACCACCTCGTGCAGCGACTCGACGCGCACCACCCGCGGGTCCAGCTGTCCGGACTCCGCGTCCCAGCCGCGCCGCGTCCCCGGTCGGTCGATCCAGACCCCGGTGAGGCCCGCATCGGCGGCCCCGACGGCGTCCAGGTCGGGCTCGTCCCCCACGTACGCCACCTCGGAAGGGTCGAGGTTCAATCGGCGGCATCCCTCGACGAACACCCGCGGATCGGGCTTGCCGAAGCCGAAGGTGTCGACCCCCACGAACATCTCGACCCGCTCCAGCCCGCAGGTGGCCAGCTTGAGCTCCTGGTACGCGAGGTCGACGTTCGAGACCGAGCCGAAGACCAGCCCCGCGCCGTCGAGCGCATCGAGCAACGGCAGGGCATCGTCGAACGCACGCCATCCCTCGCGGAAGTGGCGCTCGAAGCCGGCGTCCCAGATGTCGTACGCCGCGTCGTCCATGGCTGGGCCGCCGAACGCCGCGTGAAGCTCGTTCGCGCGCCGCTGGCGCTGCTCGCGGTGCGTCATCTCGCCGCGCGTGTGGGCCCGGTACCAGCCGGAGCGGTCCTCACGCCAGAACCTCACCACGTCGTCGGGATCGAGCCCGTCGCGCAGGTACTCGTCCGCGACCCGCAGCAGCGCATGCCGGAACGCGCCGCGGGTGTCGACGAGGGTGTCGTCGACGTCCAGCAGCACTCCCCTGATCACGCGGTCACCTCGCGGGAGCGCCCACGCGCGGGCTGGGTGCGCACGCGACCGGGGTTAGAGGGTGGCCCGGAGGCGCTTGAGGCGCGCGATCGCGTGCTCGCGGCCCAGGATGTCCATGGACTCGAACAGCGGCGGCGACACGAGCCGTCCGGTGACCGCGACGCGCAGCGGCCCGTAGGCGAAGCGCGGCTTGATGCCCATCTGGTCGACGAGCACCGCCTGCAGCACCTGCTGCTGCGCCTCGGGCGAGAAGTCCTCGATGCCCTGCAGCGCGTGGATGGCGGCGTCGAGCACCTCGGCGGCGTTGTCCGGCAGCTTCGCGAGCGCGGCCTCCTCGTAGGGCAGCTCCTCGTCGCCCACGAACAGGAAGCCGAGCATGCCCGGCGCCTCGCCCAGCAGGTTCATGCGCGTCTGCACGAGCGGCGCGGCTTCGGCCAGCACCTGCTCCTCGTGCGGCGTGAGCTCGCGGGTGTCGGGCGTCGACAGGTGGCCGCTCGCGTGGAGGTACGGCACCATGCGGTTCACGAACTCGCCCACGGGCAGGGCGCGCAGGTGGTCCGCGTTGATCGCCTCGGCCTTCTTGAGGTCGAAGCGCGCGGGGTTGGGGTTCACGTCGGAGACGTCGAACGCAGCGACGAGCTCCTCGGGGGTGAACACGTCGCGGTCGGGGCCGATGGACCAGCCCAGCAGCGACAGGTAGTTCAGCAGGCCCTCACGGATGAAGCCGCGCTCGCGGTGGAGGAACAGGTTCGACTCGGGCGCGCGCTTGGACAGCTTCTTGTTGCCCTCGCCGGTGACCATCGGCAGGTGGCCGAACTCCGGCACCCGCTCGGCGATGCCGAGCTCGACCATCGCGCGATACAGCGCGATCTGCCGCGGCGTCGACGACAGCAGGTCCTCGCCGCGCAGCACGTGGGTGATGCGCATGAGCGCGTCGTCGACCGGGTTGACGAGCGTGTACAGCGGGATGCCGTTGCCGCGCACGATGACGAAGTCGGGGATCGATCCGGCCGGGAAGGTGACCTCGCCGCGGACGAGGTCCGTGAACGTGATGTCCTCGTCGGGCATCCGCACGCGGATGACGGGCTGGCGGCCCTCGGCGCGGAACGCGGCCTTCTGCTCCTCGGTGAGGTCGCGGTCGAAGCCGTCGTAGCCGAGCTTGGGGTCGCGGCCGGCAGCCTTGTGGCGGGCCTCGACCTCCTCGGGCGACGAGAAGGACTCGTAGGCGTAGCCGCCCTCGAGGAGCCTGCGCGCGACGTCCATGTGCAGCTCGTGGCGCTCCGACTGACGATACGGCGCGTACGGGCCGCCAACCTCGGGGCCCTCGTCCCAGTCGAGGCCCAGCCACCGCAGGGCGTCGAGCAGCTGCTCGTAGGACTCCTGCGAGTCGCGCTCGGCGTCGGTGTCCTCGATGCGGAACACGAAGGTGCCGCCGTGGTGGCGGGCGTGCGCCCAGTTGAACAGCGCCGTGCGGATGAGGCCCACGTGAGGCGTTCCGGTGGGCGAGGGACAGAAGCGCACCCGGACGGCGGGGGCGGAAGTCTCGGTCACAGTGTCAGGGTCTCCTGGAGGTACGGAGGGCCGATGCGTCGGCCGGGTGGGTGGGGCTGCGGTGCGTCAGCGTCGGATCACCGGGTTGCGCAAGGTGCCCAACCCTTCGATCTCGATCTCGACGATGTCCGCGTGGTTGAGCCGGGTGACGCCCGAGGGGGTGCCGGTGAGGATGACGTCGCCGGGCAGCAGGGTCGTCACCTCGGACGCCATCGCCACGGCCTCGGTCACGTCACGGATCATGTCGCGGGTGTTGCCTGATTGCGCGACCTCGCCGTTGATGCGCGACGTGATCTGAGCGTCGTCGGCGGCCAGGTCGGTCTCGATCCACGGCCCGAGCGGCAGCGAGGTGTCGAAGGCCTTCGCGCGGAACCACTGGTCCTCGGCGCGCTGCAGGTCGCGCGCCGTCACGTCGTTGGCGCACGTGTAGCCATAGATGTACTGCTCGGCGTGCTCGGGCGCGACGTCCTTGCACAGGCGGCCGATGACGACGGCGAGCTCCGCCTCGAGCTGCACGTCGTCCGAGTAGGACGGCAGCACGATGGGGTCGTCGGGGCCGATGACGGCGGTGTTGGGCTTGAGGAAGATGATGGGCACCTCGGACGCGGGTCCGCGGTGCGGGATCTCCTTGGCGTGGGCCTCGTAGTTCTTGCCCAGGCAGATGGCCTTCGAGCGCGGGATCACCGGCGCCAGCAGCCGGACGTCGTCCGTGAGCGGGATCCGCTCGCCGGTCACCTCCCCCGGCGTGTACATCGGATCGCCGGTGAGCACCACCAGCTCCTCCTGGCCTGGCTCCCCGTCGACGACCGCATACCGCGGCTCGTCACCGGTCGTGAATCTCGCGATGCGCATGGCCTCCAGCCTAGTCGGGACTTCCTCGCCGCGAGCACGTCTGCCTACGATGCGAGGCATGACGCCCACCACGGCCGACGCGCTCATCGCCGACGCCGACGAGCAGCTCGCCGCGCTGCTCCACCACGCCGACGCGTTGCCGGACCACGCGGTGGCTCCCGAGTGGACCGGCGAGCGCGTCGCGGACGTGCTTGTCCACCTGCACGGGTGGCACGAGCTGCTACTGTCCTGGATCGCCGACGAGGCGGCGGGCGTCGAGCCCGCGTTCCCCGCGCCGGGCTACACATGGGACCGCCTCGCCGAGCTGAACGCGGACATCCTGAGTCAGCACGCGCATCGGCCGTATGCCGAGGTGCGGGCGCTCCTGACAGCCAGCCACGCCCGCGCGGTCGCAGCCGTCCGCGACCTCGACGACGGCACGCTGTTCGACGCGTCCGCGCACGCGTGGGCTGGGGAGCAGTCGCTCGGCGACGTCGCGCACGAGTGCCTGGGAGCGCACTACCGGTGGGGCGAGTCCGTGCTTGCCGCGTGCGCGGCGCCATGACCCCGGTGGACCCGCCCGCCCCGGCACGCGCCGCCGCGCCGACGCGCATCGACGGACTCGACGTCGCCCGCGCGGTGGCAGTGCTCGGCATGGTCGCGGCACACGTGGGCGACGACGGCACCCGCGGGCCCGAGACGGACGGCTGGGGCTGGCTGTGGGTGTCCCACGGCTTCCCGTCCGCGCTGTTCGCGGTGCTCGCGGGCGTGTCGATGTCGCTCATGCTCACGCGGCGCAGCACCGTGCCGATCGCTGACGTCACCGCGCATCACCTGCGGGCGACCCGGATCCGCATCGCGACGCGCGGGGCGATCCTCATCCCGCTGGGTCTCGTGCTCGCGGCGCTCGAGACGCGCATCTACGTCGTGCTCACCGGGCTCGGCGTGATGTTCCTGCTCGCGCTGCCGCTGCTCGCGGTGCGCACCCGCTGGCTGCTGTCCATCGCTGCCGTGCTCGTGGTCGGCGGCGGCTGGGTCGCGAGCGTGCTCGACGACGCGACCGATGGCGACATCCTGGGCATGACGCCCTTCGACGCGCTGTGGGCGCACCGCTACCCGGCGCTCGTGTGGATGGCGTACATCCTCGTGGGACTCGCGCTGGGCCGGCTGCGCCTGAGGGCCGATGCGGTCGCGGGCTCGCTCGTCGCCGGCGGGGCCGCCCTGGCGGTCGCGGTGACGCTCGCCGCCGACGCCCTCGGCGACGGGTCGTGGTGGTGGTCGCTCGAACCCCACGGCTACGCGCCCGCGGAAGTCGCCCGCAACATGGGCGTCGCGTGCCTGGTCCTGGGGGCGTGCCTGTGGCTCGCGCGCGTGGCGCCACGACTGCTGTGGCCGCTGCGCGCGGCGGGGTCGATGGCCCTCACGCTCTACGTGCTGCAGATCCTCGTGATCTGGGCCGCGGGCGACGCGATCGTGCTCCGCCCGTCGAACGTCTCCTTGGTGGCGCTGCTGCTGGGGCTCGTGGCCTTCGCGTGCGTGTGGCGCGCCACGCTCGGCCAGGGGCCGCTCGAGCGCGTCATGTCGAACGTTGCCGCGGCGGCCGCCGACACGTGGGCGCCGCGCGCACCCTCCCCTCGCTAGCGAACCGATGCCGTGCGGGACAATGGGCGCATGCCCTCCGCCTCCGCGACCCTGACCGCGCTCACGCGCGACGCGTGGCAGTCGCTCGAGGCCGCGCACCTCGAGCGCGCCGATGCGCTCACCTCGGGCCACCGGGCGCGTTCCTCGCGCGGCGAGCGCCACGCGATCGAGGACTTCCTGTTCGAGTACTACAACGCGAAGCCGCGACACCTGCGTCGCTGGCACCCGGGGGCTGGTGTCGGGCTGGTCGACGCCCGCGAGCGAAGCACGCAGCGCTGGCACGGCGAGCGCGACGGTGTGACTGCGCTCGATGTCGAGGCGTTTCGCGCCGCGCGCGGCGACACCGTGGACTACGTGCGGCGGCTGCTCGCGGCGACCGCGGGCCGGCGACCGCTTCTCGGGTGCTTCGGGATGCACGAGTGGGCGATGGTCTACCGCTCCGACGACGCCGAACGCCGGCACGGGCTCCCGCTGCGCCTCGGCGGCGCGGGGACCGACGCCGCGGTCGAGGCGAACCCGCTGGTGTGCACGCACTTCGACGCGTTCCGGTTCTTCACGGCCGACGCGGTCCCGCGCAACGCGCACGCCCTCACCCGCGACGGTCAGGTCGGCATGGACCAGCCCGGCTGCCTGCACGCGACGATGGACCTGTACAAGTGGTGCCTCAAGCTCGGGCCCGCCGTGCCAGGAGACCTCCTGCTGGACTGCTTCGAGCTCGCGCTGGACGTGCGCCGCGTCGACATGCAGGCCTCCCCCTACGACGTGTCGTCCTATGGCCTCGCCGCGATCCCCGTGGAGACGCCCGAGGGCAAGTCCGAGTACGCGGCCCGCCAGCGCGCCTTCACCCGCCGCGCCGCGCCGCTGCGCGAGCGGCTGATCGAGGTGTGCGACGCGGTCCTCGCCTGACGCGAGCGACCCGCCCTCCCCTGGGTTCGTGTCGACCGCGCCCACATGCGCGCTTCGCGATCCTCCAGCGTGTGACTGAGGGATCAGCGGCTCAGGAATCGCCAGATCTGGGGAGGAGCGCTCAGGGCATCAGCTCGGCCGCGACGGTCTGCGCCGCCGCTGCACGCTCGTCGGCGGTGCCGCCCAGGTCGCTGTCGGGCTTGTTGGCGATCAGCACGACCATCACCGCCATCCGCACGCGGAGCTTGTCCTCGAGCGACGCGTCGGCCGGCAGCGCCGCGTTCCACAGTCGCTGCTTGATCTGATGCACCAGCTCGGTGGTGGCGCCCAGGTTCGACAGCGCGGCCTCGTTCTGCTGCACGCACTGCATCACGCCGCCGCCGGCGCCGCGAGTCACCACGGCCAACCGCGCCATCATCTCGAGGCGACGCTCGCGCGTCGACGGGCCGTCCTCCATCCACGCGACGAGGTCGTCGACCTCCGACGAGACCTTGCGCAGGAGGGAGTCGAGGATCTCCTCCTTGGTCTTGAAGTGGTAATACAGCGCCGCCTTCGTGACGCCCAGCTCCTCGGCGATCTCGCGCAGCGACGTCTGGTCGTAGCCGAAGTCGGTGAAGCGCTCGAGCGCCACGGCCTGGATGCGCTGCCGAGTGTCCCCTCGTCGCTTGGTGGTGGCCTCCGCCATCGCGGGTCTCTCCTTCGTGGATCCAGAAAACTTCGGCAAACTAACTTGACGACCGGCTAGTTGAGGGCTAGCGTCACGCTCGTAACTTACCGGACGGCTAGGAAGTTCCGCAACGACCTTCCCCGCCCTTCCGGCGCCGGCCGAGCCGGCACCCCGCCCACGTCGGGCATCCCCGGACAGCGCCGCCCGCAACGGCCTCGCGCCGTCGCGGGCTCACCACCGAAAGGTCCCCCATGGACTCCACTCCCGATCCCCGCCGCTGGTGGGGCCTGGCCGCGATCGGCCTCGCGCAGCTGATGGTCGTGCTCGACATGACCATCGTCAATATCGCGCTCCCCACGGCGCAGGCGGACCTCGGCATCTCGGATGCCGACCGCCAGTGGGTCATCACCGCGTACACGCTCGCGTTCGGCGGCCTGCTGCTGCTCGGCGGCCGCCTCGGCGACGTCATGGGACGCAAGCGCACGCTCATGATCGGCCTCGGCGGCTTTGCGGTGGCCTCCGCGCTCGGAGGCTTCGCACAGAGCTTCGAGATGCTCATCACCGCTCGTGCGCTCCAGGGCGTTTTCGCGGCCCTGCTCGCCCCCGCGGCGCTGTCGATGCTCAACGTCACCTTCACCGAGGCCAAGGAGCGTGCCCGCGCCCTGGGCGTCTACGGCGCGATCGCCGGCGGCGGCGCCGCGATCGGGCTCATCCTGGGCGGCGCGCTGACCCAGTACGTCGACTGGCGCTGGACCCTCATGGTCAACGTGCCCATCGCCATCGTCGCGATCATCGGCGCCGCGCTGTTCCTCCACGACCCGCGCTCCGGCGGCGTCCGCGTCCGGCTCGACATCCCCGGCGCGCTGCTCGCGACGGGCGGCCTGCTTGCCATCGTGTTCGGCCTGAGCGAGGCCGAGCAGGACGGCTGGACCTCGGGCATCGTGCTGGGCTCACTCGCCGCTGGCGTCGCCCTCATGGTCGCGTTCGTCCTCGTCGAGCGGCGCACGCCTCACGCCCTGCTGCCGCTGCACCTCATGCGCGACCGCAACCGCGCCGGAGCTCTCGCGGCCGTGGGCCTGAGCCAGATCGGCATGTTCGGCGTCTTCCTGTTCCTCACGTACTACATGCAGGGCATCCAGGGCTTCTCGCCGCTGATGACCGGAGTGGCGTTCCTGCCCATGGTGGTCGGCATGATGACGGGCGCGGTCGCGCTGTCGGCGCGCCTGCTCCCCCGCGTCGGCCCGCGACGCCTGATGATCCCGGGCCTGCTCACCGCGGCAGGCGCGCTGGCCTACCTCACGCAGATCGACGTCGGCTCGTCGTACTGGGTGCACGTGTTCCCCGGACTCATCTTCCTGGGCCTGGGCATGGGCCTGACGTTCATGCCGTCGATGGCGACCGCGACCGGCGGCGTGCGCGGCACGGACGCTGGCGTGGTGTCCGCCACCCTCAACACGACGCAGCAGGTGGGCGGGTCGATCGGCATCGCCCTGCTCAACACCATCGCCGCCACAGCGACCACGAATTGGTTCACCTCCAACGGCGGGGCGTCCGCCGACCCCGCGCTCGCCGCCGTGCACGGCTTCACCACGGCCATGTGGGTGTCCGTGGGCGCCGTCCTGCTCGCGGCGCTGCTCGCCGCGATCCTGGTCACGGCCCGTCCGAGCGCCGAAGCCCCGGCGCTCGCCGCTGGGGACGCGACCGACGCGGAGCTGGCCGACGCGGAGCTCGCCGGCGCGCCCCTGTCGGGCGCCGAGGTGCCCGTGGCCGTGCGCAGCGCCGATGCGGTGGCCGCCGACAGTACGTCCGGCGAGGGTCGCTCGCGGTGACGCGCCGATAGCCCTCGCCCGTCGCGGGAGCGGGCACGCTGGGAAGCGTCCCCTCGCCCCGACCCGTGCAGCGCCCCTGGACTCCGGTCCGGGGGCGCTGTCGCGTCCGGACGGGGAACGTCAGGTCGGCAGCTGGATCCAGACGGTCTTCTCGCGGGTCCACTGGTGGAACGCGGCGAGCGACTTCTCCGCGCCCCCGAAGCCCGACTGCTTCCAACCGCCGAACGGGACGGTGAGGTCGCCCTCGCTGTACGCGCCCACCGACACCACCCCGGCCTCGATCGCGCGGGCCATGACGAGCGCATCGGCCATGTTGAGCGTCCAGACCGTGGCCTGGAGGCCGTAGTCGACGGCGTTCGCCATCGCGATCGCCTCGTCGCGGGTCGCGAAGGTCTGGACCGTCGTGACCGGCCCGAAGACCTCCGTGGTCAGGATCGGGTCGTCGGCGTCGAGGTTGGTGAGGATGGTCGGCGCGATGTAGCGGCCACCATCGAGGACGCGCACCTCGGCTCCGCCCGCGACCGCGCGCGCTCCGCGCTCGATCGAGGCACCGATCGCCGCGAGGATGCGGTCCGCCGCCGCGTCGTTGACGACGGGGCCGACCTGCGTCGTCGGGTCGCGCGGGTCCCCGACGACGAGCGCCTGCGCGGCGGCGGCCAGGCGTGCGACGACCTCGTCGAGGATCGACTCGTGCACGAGGACCCGCGAGCCCGCGGTGCAGTTCTGGCCAGCGGTGAGGAAGGCCGCCTCGACGATGCCGTCGATCAGCGCGTCGCCGTAACCGAGCGCGTCGGCCATCACGACCTGCGGGCTCTTGCCGCCCATCTCGAGGCTGACGCGCTTGAAGTTCGAGGCCGCCGCGGCGGTGAGGATCGAGCGCCCCGTCGCCGTCGAGCCCGTGAACGACAGCGCGCCGATCAGCGGGTCCGCGGCCAGTGCGGCGCCGGTGGTCGGGCCGTCGCCGGTCACGACGCGCAGGACGCCCTCGGGGATTCCAGCCTCGAGCGCGAGGGCGGCCACGTGCTGCACCGAGCGCGGAGTCGCGTCGGCGGGCTTGAGGATGAGGCAGTTGCCCGCCGCGAGCGCGGGACCGATCTTCCACGCCGCCATGGCGAGCGGGTAGTTCCACGGCAGGATCGCGGCGACCA
Organism: Demequina sp. NBRC 110056; assembly: GCF_002090155.1. Classification (GTDB taxonomy): domain Bacteria; phylum Actinomycetota; class Actinomycetes; order Actinomycetales; family Demequinaceae; genus Demequina. The sequence continues at coordinate 80,634 of NZ_BBRM01000005.1, forward strand.
CACCGAAAGGCTCGCGCTCGGTGAACGCGACGACGTCCGCCGGCGTCGCGCCCGTGGCTCCCAGGATCTTGTCGGCCGCCTCCGCGAACCACCGGATCGACTCGATCGCCCCGGGGACGTCACCGTCGCGGCACTCCGTGATGGGCTTGCCGGCGTCCTCACAGTCGAGCCGCGCCAGGGTCTCGGCGTCGCGCTCCATGAGCGTCGCCAGCCTTACCAAGGCGGCGGCGCGCTCGCGCGGCGCGAGCCCGGACCACACGCCCGAGCGGAAGACGGCCAGCGCATCGGCCGTGTGCTCCCCCACCTCGTCGGCAGAGGTGACGGGCACGGTCGTGATGAGCGTCCCGTCGGCGGGATTGACGATGTCCAGTGCCACGCTCGCACTGTAGCGCGGGCTCTCGCTGCCGCTACGGAGCGTCGTCGGCCGACGCCGCCTCGATGACAGCCTCCTCCGTCGCCGGCACCGCGCGCCGGCCAGCGGTGATGACCGCCCCGACCCCTGCGATCGTGACGAGGCCGATGCCGACCGCCACGACCCACGTGAGGCGTTGGTCGAGGAGCACCAGGCCGGCGAGCGCCGCGATGGCCGGGGCCAGCGCGAGGAGGATCGCGAACGTCTCCGCCTTCATGCGGCGCAGCGCGCTGAGCTCGATCCCGTACGGGATCGCCGAGCTCAGCACGGCGACGACGAAGGCGAGCGCGAGCGCTGCGGGATTCAGCAGCGCCGAGCCGACGACGACCACGGCCACCGGCACCGTGAGGACGGCGCCGACGGCCGTCGCCAGCGCCAGTCCCACCACGCCGGGCATGCTGGCACCCGCCGCGCGCGCGGTGAGGATGTACGCCGCCCACATGACGGCCGCACCGGCGGCGAACAGCATGCCGACCGGGTCGAGGTCGGCCGCGCCGCCGCCCAGCAGGATCACGCCGGTGGCCGCGATGGCCGCCCACAGGAACCCGCGCCAGCTGCGACTGGCCACCACGCTCAGCACGAGCGGCCCCATGACCTCGATCGTCACCGTGACGCCCAGCGGGATGCGTGCGAGCGCGAGGTAGAAGAAGGCGTTCATCGCCGCGAGCGAGATGCCGAAGGCGAGCACCGTCCACCACTGGATGGGCGCGCCTCGGCGCAGGCTCACCGCCGCGAACGGGATCAGCACCACGGCCGAGAACAGCAGGCGCGTCGCGATCACGCCCCACGCGCCGATGTCCGGGATGATCGTCACCGCGACGGCGGCACCCGCCTCTTGGCACGCCAGGCCCAGCAGCACCATCAGCGGCATGCCGGCGGTGCGGGCGAAGGACGTCATGGCGCCATCGTGCCGCATCGCGGGCCGGTGCCGGCACCATCGCGCGGCGCCGCGGGTCAGCGCGGCCGGTCGACCACCCGCGTCTCGCCGTCGACGGGCATCACGGCGCCACCAGTCAGGGCTGCCACGTCGGCATGAAGCGTCGCGACGAGCTCGGGCGGCACCTGGAGGCTCATCCGCGCGCTCGCACCGTACTCGGGCTCGTCGAGCACTGCGTGGTGGTTGTCCGCCCACTGGTGCAGGTAGGCCACGAGGCGACCCGCCTCCGCGTGGGGAGCGTCCACGGCGACGCTGGTGAGGTGCACGCGGTCGACGAGCGTGGCCGCGTCGAGGCCACCCGCGACGGCGGAGCCGTAGGCCCGCACCAGTCCGCCTGCGCCCAGCAGCGTGCCACCGAACCAGCGAGTGACGACGGCCACGAGGTCGGTCACGTCGCGATGGCGCAGCACCTCGAGCATCGGCGCTCCTGCGGTGCCTGCGGGCTCGCCGTCGTCGTTGGATCGCTGCCGCTCCGCCTGCGGGCCCACGACGAGCGCCGTGCAGTGGTGGCGTGCGTCCCAATGCTCCTTGCGGATCGCGGCGACCACCGCATCGGCGTCCTCCACGGACGCCACGGGCGCGAGGTGCGCGAGGAAGACCGAGCGCTTGACCTCGAGCCGGTGCTGCACGGGCGCGGCGATGGTCGAGGGCAGGGTCACGCTGGCCACGCTACCCGCCGCCCGATCCCGAGCCTCCTTGGTCTCCTGTAGGAATGCCTTCTGCGCGCTTCGCTCTCGTGGTGCGTCCTGGAGGACCGAGATCCGTCAGGAACGTCGCACGGCGTCGACGCCCTTGTTCGCGAGCTCGTCCGCGCGCTCGTTGCCCGGGTCGCCGGCGTGGCCCTTGACCCACACCCACTCGACCTGGTGGCGTGCGACCTGCTCGTCGAGCGCGATCCACAGCTCCTGGTTCTTGACGGGCTTCTTGTCGCGCGTCTTCCAGCCGTTGCGCTTCCAGCCCTTCATCCAGCTCGTGACGCCGTTCATCACGTACTGCGAGTCGACGTGCAGCGTGACCGCGCAGGGCCGGTTCAGCGCCTTGAGGCCCTCGATGACCGCGGTGAGCTCCATGCGGTTGTTGGTGGTGTCCTTGTCTCCTCCGAACAGCTCGCGCTCCTTGCCGCCGGCGCGCATCCATGCGCCCCAACCGCCGATGCCCGGGTTGCCCTTGCAGGCGCCGTCGGTCCACATGTCCACCTGGGTCAGGCCATCGCTGCTCACCGCAGAGACTGTACAGCGCGGATTCTCGTCCGCCAGGACGCGCACTGACGACGAAGCGCGCAGCGATCGTTCCTCCAGGGAGTGGGGGTGGGATCGGGAGCGGCGCGGAGCGTGCGGCACACTGGTCGCCATGGGACGCAAGACCGACGCCGCGAGCACGCCCGCGATCGCCGCGCTCGTCACTGCCGGCGTCGACCACGGCGTGCACCCGTACGAGCACGACCCGAGCTCCGACCTGTCCTACGGGCTCGAGGCGGCAGACGCGCTCGGCGTCGACGCGTCCGCGGTCTTCAAGACCCTGTGCGTCCATGCGGACGGAGCGCTGTCGATGGCGATCGTGCCCGTCACCGGAACCCTCGACCTCAAGGCCGCGGCCAAGGCCCTGGGCGCCAAGCGCGCCGTCATGGCGCCTCCTGCTGAGGCGGAGCGCGCCACCGGATACGTCGTGGGCGGCATCTCCCCTCTGGGCGGCCGCAAGCGCCTACCGACAGCTCTCGACGACTCCGCGCTGACGTTAGAAACGATCTACGTCAGCGGCGGCCGCCGCGGCCTCGACGTGTCGCTCGCTCCCGCCGACCTTGTGCGCCTCACGGGCGCCTCGACCGCACCCCTCCGGAAGGACTCATGACCGACCTCGCCTCGCCGCCCGCCGACTGGGATCCCGCCTCACGGCTGGCCGAGGTGCGTGCACGCGTCCACGTCGCCGAGGCTCAGTGCGGCCGCGCGGGCGCCGGCGTCCAGATCCTGGTCGCCACCAAGACGTGGGACGCCGATGCGGCCGCCGGCGTGGTCCGCGCCGGCGGCACCCTGGTGGGCGAGTCCCGCATGCAGGAGCTCGCTGTCAAGGGACCGGCCCTTCGGGCGACTGGCGCCCGCGTCCACGTGATCGGCCAGCTGCAGCGCAACAAGGCCGCGATCGCCGTCGAGCACGCGACGTGCGTCCAGACGGTCGACTCCCTCCGCCTGGCCGAGCGGCTCTCCCGCCTGGCGCTCGAGGCCGAGCGCGACCTCGAGGTCATGGTCCAGGTCAACGTGTCCGGTGAGGACTCGAAGGCCGGTGTCGAGCCGGAGGAGGCGCTGGGCCTCGCCGCAGCCACGGCCGCACTGCCGGGGCTCACCGTCACCGGATTCATGACCATCGGGCTCAACTCCCCCGATGAGCAGGCGGTGCGCGCGGGCTACCGTCGCCTGCGCGCGATCCGCGACGAGGCGCTCATCCTGTCCGAGCGCGGCGAGCTCGACCTGCGCGAGGCGTGGCACCTGTCGATGGGGATGTCCGCCGACCTCGAGTGGGCGATCGCCGAGGGCGCGACCATCGTGCGCGTCGGCTCCGCCGTGATGGGCCCCCGCCCCGGCGCCTGACGCGCGCCCGGGAGGCACGACTGCTGCCCTCGCCGCACCCAAGCCGCACGTTGGAACGCCTCGTGAGAGCGCATCGGCCCTCCGCACGCGACGAACACGGAACAATGGACGCGATGTCCACCTCACCTGCCCCTCTCCTCGACCGCCTGCCATCGACGCCGGACGGCGCCTCCCCCGACCCCGACGCGCTGTACGAGGCGTTCGGCACCTGGGCGGCGGAGATGGGCCTCGCGCTGTACCCGCACCAGGACGAGGCGCTCATGGAGATCGTCTCCGGCGCGCACGTGATCCTCGCGACGCCCACCGGCTCCGGCAAGTCCCTGGTCGCGGCCGGCGCACACTTCGCCGCCCTCGCCGCGCACCGAGCCGGCACCGGCGGCCGCACGTTCTACACCGCGCCGCTGAAGGCCCTGGTCAGCGAGAAGTTCTTCGCGCTCATCGAGCTGTTCGGATCCGAGAACGTCGGGCTCATGACCGGCGACTCGGCGGTCAACCCGGACGCGCCCATCATCTGCTGCACCGCAGAGATCCTCGCCAACCTCGCCCTGCGCGACGGCGCCGCGACCGACGCGTCCGTGGTCGTCATGGACGAGTTCCACTTCTACGCCGACCCGCAGCGGGGATGGGCCTGGCAGGTGCCGCTCATCGAGCTGCCGCACGCGCAGTTCGTGCTCATGTCCGCCACGCTCGGCGACACCGCGTGGCTGGTCGAGGATCTCGAGGACCGCACCGAGCGCAGCGTCGCGGAGGTCACCACGCTCGAGCGCCCCGTGCCGCTCACGTTCGAGTACTGCCTCGAGCCACTGCCCGACACGGTCGAGCGGCTGGTCGAGACCGGCCGGGCGCCGGTCTACGTGGTCCACTTCACGCAGAAGGACGCCGTCGACCGCGCGCAGTCGCTGCTGAGCATGAAGGTCGCCTCCAAGGAGGAGAAGGCTCGCATCGCCGATGCGCTCGACGGGGTGAGGTTCGGCACGGGCTTCGGCAAGACGCTGTCGCGCTTCCTCAGGGCTGGCATCGGCGTGCACCACGCGGGGATGCTGCCCAAGTACCGGCGGATCGTCGAGCGCCTCACCCAGCAGGGCCTGCTCAAGGTCGTGTGCGGCACCGACACCCTCGGCGTGGGGATCAACGTCCCGATCCGCACCGTGCTGCTCACGTCGCTGGTGAAGTACGACGGGGAGCGCATGCGCCACCTCACCGCCCGCGAGTTCCACCAGATCGCTGGCCGCGCCGGGCGGGCCGGCTTCGACACCGAGGGCGAGGTCCTCGTGATGGCGCCCGAGCACGTCATCGAGAACCGCAAGGCCCTCGCCAAGGCCGGCGACGATCCGAAGAAGCAGCGCAAGATCGTCCGCAAGAAGGCCCCCGCCGGTTCGGTGAACTGGACCGACGCGACGTTCGAGCGGCTGCGCGACGCTCCCCCGGAGCCGCTGACGTCGAACTTCGCGGTGACCCACGCGATGGTGCTGAACGTCCTCGCGCGCGGTACCGAGAACACGGCCCTGGGCCGCCCTGCCGAGGACCCGGTCGCCGCGATGGGCTCCCTGCTCGAAGCGCTCCACGAGACCGATGCCCAGCGCTCGGCCCACGTGCGCCAGGCGCTGCGGATCTACCGCTCGCTCAGGGTCGCCGGGGTCGTCGAGCCGGTGCGGGTGCCGGACGCGACGCGACCGCGCGGGTACCGGACGTCGGTGCGCCTCACGGTCGACGTCCCCCGCCACTTCGCGCTCAACCAGCCGCTGTCGCCGTTCGCGCTCGCGGCCATGGACCTGCTGAACGTCGACTCCCCGGACCACGCCGTCGACGTCGTCTCGGTCATCGAGGCGACGCTGTCCGACCCGCGCCAGGTGCTGCTCGCGCAGCAGCACGCCGCGCGCGGCGAGGCCGTCGCCGCCATGAAGGCGGACGGCATCGAGTACGAGGAGCGCGTCGAGCTGCTCGAGGAGGTCACGTGGCCCAAGCCGCTCGCGGACCTGCTCGAGCCTGCGTTCGTCATGTACCGGCAGTCGAACCCGTGGATCCTCGATGCCGAGCTCTCGCCCAAGTCCGTCGTGCGCGACATGCTCGACAAGGCGATGTCGTTCGGCGACCTGGTGTCCGCCTACGGCCTCGAGCGCACCGAGGGCGTGGTGCTGCGCTACCTCGCCGAGGCGTATCGCGCGCTGCGTCAGACCGTGCCCGCCGAGCACCGCACGGACGACGTGGTCGCCATCACGGAGTGGCTGGGCGCGCTGGTGCGTGCGACCGACTCGTCGCTGCTGGACGAGTGGGAGCGCCTCATGAATCCCGATGCCGTGGTCGCGGATGACGCCGACCCGGCGGCCGCATCGGCGCCCCTCGTCGGCCCCGCGCGCCCGATGACGGGCAACCCGCGCGTGCTGCGGCGCCTGGTCCGCAACGCGATGTTCCAGCGCGTCGAGCTCGCGGCGCGCGAGGACTACGCGGCGCTGGGCGCTCTCGACGGTGGCGCGGGCTGGGGCGCCGACGCGTGGCGAGACGCGCTCGACCCGCTGTTCGTGGCGCAGGGCGACGGCGCGATCGGCATCGGCCCGGATGCCCGTTCGGCGGCGCTGGTGGCGTTCGTGGAGCCAGGCGGCGACCACTCCGGCGGCGTCGCCCGCGCGGCGCTTGCGGCGACCCCGGATGCCGCGCTGCCCGAGGGCACGTGGGTGGTGCGCCAGGTCCTGGACGACCGCGACGGGGACCACGACTGGGCGATCATCGCGGCTGTCGATCTCGACGCCTCCGATGAGGCGGGCGCGCCCGTGCTCGAGCTGCTGCACGTGGGCCCGCAATAGCCGGATCGCGACCCGCACCGGCGCGCATCGGCCCTCCAACGGACCGATCGACTGCGCCCCTTACCAGGGATTTCGGTCCTCCGAACACAGGTAAGCCTTGCTAGCGCGAGCCGCCGCACGCTCCTACCCTGGTGCCATGTTCCGTCGCCGCGAACCCGAGCACATCGACGAGGAGGCCGTCTCCGGCCGCCTCAACGCGCTGCGCGCCGGCGTGCTCGGCGCCAACGACGGCATCGTGTCGATCGCCGGACTCGTCATCGGCGTCGCGGCGGCCGCGCCCACCAACCATGGCGCGATCCTCGCCGCCGGCGTCGCGGGCCTCACCGCAGGGGCGCTGTCGATGGGCGTCGGCGAGTACGTGTCGGTGTCCTCCCAACGCGACGCCGAGCGCGCGCAGCTGCGTCGCGAGAAGGGCTGGCACCGGACCCGCCCCGACTGGGAGCTCGAGCAGCTGGTGCAGCTCAACATGGACACTGGCATGTCCGAGGAGACCGCGCGCGCCGCCGCGATCGAGCAGACCGCGCACGACCCGGTGGCGATCCACGCGCTCATGCACCTGGGCATCGACCCGGACGAGCTCACCAATCCGTGGCACGCGGGCATCGCCTCGCTGCTCGCGTTCACGCTCGGCGGGATCCTGCCGCTGGGCCTCATCCTGCTGGCGACGCCCGCGCTGCAGGTGCCGGTGACGTTCGTCGCGGTCGTGCTCGCGCTGGCGCTCACCGGGTTCGTCTCCGCGAGGATCGTGCACGCCTCGGTCCGGCGCGCCGTCGTGCGCAACGTCGTCGGCGGGTCGCTGGCGATGGCGATCACCTACGGCGTGGGCCACCTCGTGGGCGTCGCCGTCTAAGGAGCAGCGACCGACCTACGGCACCAGGCCGATCCACTCGGGCGTCGCGAACTTCGAAGCGACCAGGGCCTGAGCCTCCGCGAACTCGTCGGGCGAGACGGAGCCGGCGACCGTCGAGTACCGCGACGTGAAGTGTGCGAGGAACGCGTCGATGATCGCCTCCCGCGCCATACCCGTCTGGCTACGTAGCGGGTCCACTCGCTTGTTCGCGCTCTTCGTGCCCTTGTCGCTCATCTTCTCGCGCCCGATGCGCAGGGTCTCCATCATCGCGTCGGCGTCGATGTCGTACGCCATGGTGACGTGATGCAGCACCGCGCCCGAGGCGTAGCGCTTCTGCGCCGCGCCCGCGATCTTGCCCGCGTCCGAGGCGATGTCGTTGAGCGGCACGTACCGCGCACGGATCCCGACGTCCGCCAGAGCACCGAGCACCCAGTCGTCGAGGAACGCGTACGACTGCTCGAAGCTCAGTCCCTCGACGAGCGACGGCGGCACGGAGAGCGAGTAGGTGATGGTGTTGCCGGGCTGAATGAACATGGCGCCGCCGCCCGAGACGCGACGCGTCACGGTGATGTCATGGCGCTGCGCCCCCTCGGGGTCGACCTCGTTGCGCAGCGACTGGAACGACCCGATCACCACGGCGGAGGACGCCCACTCCCAGATGCGGAGCGTCGGGCCGCGGCGCCCCTCAGCCACAGCGCGCGACAGGACGTCGTCCAGGGCCATCTGCAGGTGCGGCTCGCGCGGCTCGTCGTGCAGCACCTCGAAGGTGTGGTCGTGCCAGCCCGTGGCGTGCCCCAGGGCGCGGCGCACGGCGATCGCGACGGCCTCCGGGCTGAAGCCGACGAAGTGCGCGTCCGGCCCCGCCGCACGTTGGACGGCCGCGGCCAGCTCGGCGACCGAGGCTCCCTCGGGCATGCCCACGAGCGCCGCGCGGATGTCGAGGATCGCCTCCGCCGGCTCGAGGAAGAAGTCGCCCGAGACGACGGCCTCGGTCAGGGTGCCGTCGGCGGCCTCGATGTCTGCGACGACGAGCTTGCCGCCAGGAACCTTGTACTCACCGTGCATGGTCACCATTGTCTCGCCCTGGAGGAGCGCCGATGCGCGGGCCGGGAGGTCAGCGCGGCTCGACGCCCTCCTTGAGCAGCCCGTAGACCAGCGAGTCCGACAGCGCCTCCCAGGCAGCCTCGATGACGTTGGGGCCCACGCCGACGGTGCGCCACATCTCGCCAGACTCGCGGTGCACGGTGGTGATGAGCACGCGGGTCACGGCGTCGGTGCCGTGCGAGGCCTCCATGATCCGGACCTTGAAGTCGGTGAGCTCGAACTCCTCGATCTCGGGGTACGCGCTCGTGAGAGCGGAGCGCAGCGCGTGGTCGAGCGCGTTGACCGGGCCGTTGCCCTCGCCGACGGCGACGATGCGCTCGCCGCCCGCGTGGAGCTTGATGACGGACTCGGCGTCGGCGTCGGTGGGGTCGCCCGGCTTGGACGACACGCGCACGCGCCAGGTCTCGACGTCCCAGAAGGCGGGGCTCTCCCCCATCTCGGAACGCAGAAGCAGCTCGAATGACGCGTCCGCCGCATCGAACGTGTAGCCGGCCGCCTCGGCGTGCTTCACACGGTCGGTGACGCGGCCGAGCAGCTCGTTCTGGCCCGCGAGGTCGAAGCCCAGCTCCTTGCCCTTGAGCTCGATCGACGCGCGGCCAGCCATGTCGGACACGAGCATGCGCAGCCCGTTGCCCACCTTCTCGGGCTGCGTGTGCTGGTAGAGGTCGGCGTCGACGCGGATGGCCGAGGCGTGCAGTCCGGCCTTGTGGGCGAAGGCGCTCGCGCCCACGTAGGGCTGGCGGGCGAACGGCGCAATGTTGGTGATCTCGGAGATCGCGTGCGCGATGCGGGTCGACTCCGCGAGCCCATCGCCCGCGAGGACCTTCAGACCCTTCTTGATCTCGAGGTTCGCGACGACGGCGATGAGGTCGGCGTTGCCGGTGCGCTCGCCGTACCCGTTGACGCAGCCCTGGACGTGCGTCGCACCGGCGGCCACCGCGGCCATCGAGTTCGCGACCGCGCAGCCGGAGTCGTTGTGCGCGTGCATGCCGAGCGGGGTCGACACCTTGCCGGCGACGGCGCCGACGATGGCGGTGACGTCCTCGGGCAGCATGCCGCCGTTGGTGTCACACAGGCACAGGGTGTCCGCGCCTCCCGCGACCGCGGCCTCGAGCGCGCGCACCGAGTAGTCGGCGTCGTAGCGGTAGCCATCGAAGAAGTGCTCGGCGTCCATGATGACGCGGCGGCCCTCGCCCGTGAGGAAGGCGAACGTCTCCTCGATCATGCGCAGGTTCTCGTCCGGCGACACGCGCAGCGCGCGCTCAGCGTGCCGGATGTCCGCCTTGCACACGAGCGTGATGATGGGCGCCTCCGAGTCGAGCAGCGCGCGCACCTGCGGGTCCGCGGCGGCGGTGGAGCCAGCCCGCCGGGTCATGCCGAACGCGGCGAGCTGCGCGTTCTTGAGCGTGGACTCCTTGGCCAGCAGCGAGAAGAACTCCGTGTCCTTGGGCACCGCGCCGGGCCAGCCGCCCTCGATGACGCCGACTCCCAGCTCGTCCAGCAGCGGCGCGATGGCCATCTTGTCCGCGACGGACAGGTTCATGCCCTCCTGCTGCGCGCCATCGCGCAGGGTGGTGTCGTAGACCTCGACCGTGAGATCCGTCATCGTGTGCTCCTCGTGTCTGGGCATCGCCCGCGGCTCCGGCTCGCCGTCCCAACAAAAAAGCCTCCCAGGGTGCGGGAGGCTGCGCGTCGGGAGGGTCTCGCCGACGCGCTACGGAATGATGATCGCCGTGTGCATCGGAGTCAGTATGGCACACGCGTCAAGGGCCACCAGGGACGATGCGCTCGTCGCCTCGAGGGCGAACCGCACCTAAAGGCGAGGCTCGGTCCGCAGCCGCGCCGCGATCGCGTCGACGTCGCGGAGGGAGCCATCGGCGACGGCCATCGTGAGCTCGAACGCCTCATCGTGCGTCAATGCCACGTCGAGCCCATTGATCGCAAGGAAGACAGTGAGCGAGTGCCACCCCAACCGCTTGTTGCCGTCTCCGAGCGGATGGTTCGCGACCACCGAATGGAGCAGTGCCGCAGCCTTCTGCTCGACCGCGGGGTACGCGTCGACTCCCATCAGAGTCGTCTGTGGCCGTTGCGCGCAAGCATCCAGTTGGCCAACGTCGCGCACCGGGCCCACGCCCAGGTCGCGGCACAGGTCGAGCAGGTGCTCGAGGGTGAGGAACCGGGTCGTCATACCGTCCCGAGCCGGTCCAGCACCGGCCCCCAGCGGTCCAGCATCTCGCGCGAGACAGCGCTCACGTCTGGCTCCGCCTCGGTGGACTCGGCGCGACTCGCCTCTTCGACGGCACGCGCGATCGCCTCGTTCTTGGAGACGCCCCACCGCTGCGCGAGCTCCGTCAAGCGCGCGTCCTGCTCCTCGGTCATCCGCACCGTCATCGCCATTCCTTCACGGTATCACCGTGGTATCACGCGCTACAGGGGCCCGAGCCTGGCCTTGCGCTCGCGCCAGTCGGGCAGGTGGCGGTCCATGAGCGCGTAGAAGCGCGGCCCATGGTTGAGCTCGAAGAGATGGGCGAGCTCGTGGACCAGCACGTACTCCGTCATCTCGTAGCCTCGGCGCGCGAGCTCGAGGTTGAGCGAGATCCGGCGCGTGGCGGCTCGGCAGCTGCCCCACCGCGAGCGCATGATGCGCAGGCTCACGTGCGGCGGCACCACGTCGAACTCCGCGCACCACAGCGGCATCAGGATGTCGAGCCACTCCTCGAGGGTCGCCCGCGCCCGCTCGGCCTCGGGTCCGTGCTCGAGGGGCTCAGGCACCGCCGCGAGCGCTGCGATCCGGTCCGTGATCCACTCGCTGCGCGAGGCCACGAACGCGTCGATGCGCCACTGCGGCATCGTCATCGGGGCAGAGACGCGCACCTCGAACGTGCGCGAGTCGACGCGCATCCGGATGCTCCGCATGCGTTTGCGCGTCAGCACATAGGCGGGCACGGAAGCCGGGGCGAGCTCGGCGCTGTCGTGGTTCGTCATGTCGCACGACAGTATGCGTCACTCACCCCGTGCGCCCCCAACGAGCCGCACGGCGGAGGACACCCGGCCGGCGCATCGGCCCTGGGGACGCTTCTCAGCTCTCGAGCGTGATGGGCGCGTCGGGGAAAGCGAGGAAGGCCGCTGCCGCCGCGAGGGCCGAGTTCCAGTTCACCGTGATCTCGTTGGTGGCCCACGACTGGATGTCGTCCACGTACGCGGCCTGAGGCGGGCAGTCGCCGTCGGGGTGGAGCCCGCGGATGACGGGGTCCCACGTCTCCGTCAGCGCGTTGGGCCCTCCCGCGACCGAACCGCGCGGCGGGTGCGGCAGCGACGGGTCCTCCTGGTGGTCGAACCAGCGCGAGTGCTGATTGCGGACGAAGTCGGTGCCGTAGCCGGTGATGTACGACAGCCCGAGGACGTTGCGTCCCAGCAGGTAGTCCATCGACTCCTGGGCGGCCGAGAGCAGGGCCGGGTCTCCGCTGAGGTCGTAGCCCGCACCGAGCACCTGGATGTTGTTGAGGAGCTGGCTGTTCGAGCCCCAGATGAAGCCGTCGTCGGGCAGCGCCATGCCCCACGGTTGCGCACCCTGGACAGCGGCAAGTCGCCGAGCTCCCGCGACGACCTGCTCGGCCACGAGCGCGCGCGACGGGTGCGCGTTGCCGACCGTCGCGAGGTTCATCTTCGCGATCGCGCCCAACGCGTCCCAACGGAACCCGCCCGCCGGGAACGAGTCCGCGTCGTGCACAGGAGACGAGGCGATGAACTCTGCGAACGTGGATTCCCCGGTCGTCACGAACAGCTCGACGGCCGCCCAGTAGAACTCGTCGCTGACGTCCTCGTCGTCGTAGGGACCGCCGCCGTACGATCCGTCCGCGACGGGCGCGTAGAGGTCGGGGTGAGCGAGCGCGGCCTGCCACGCGGTGCGCGCGTCCGTGAGGAGCCGATGCGCGTACGGCTCGTCGTACGGGCGCCACAGGCGCGCGCCCTGGGCGGCGGTGGCGGCGAGGTTCAGCGTCGCCGCGGTCGAGGGCCGGTGCAGGTACCGGGGCCTCGGGTCCTCCGCGGGCAGCATCGGCAGCCCGGTCCACCCGTGGTCGTGGACCTTGTGGTGCACCATGCCCGCGAGCGCGTCGCCGTCGGGCACGATCATCGACATCATGAAGTCCAACTCCCAGCGCGCCTCGTTCAGCACGTCCGGGACGCCATCTCCGTGCTCGGGCAGGCGCAGCGAGCCGTCGCCAAGGGCCGCCGCGGCAGTGCCGCCGGCGCGCAGGGCGCGCTCCCAAACCCCCAGCAGCTGGGCCACCGCGATGCCACCGTTGACCACGTACTTGCCGTGATCACCCGCGTCGTACCAGCCGCCGACGACGTCGAGCCGGTAGTCGGCGGCCCACGGGGTCCCGTAGATCGCCTCGGTCTCCTCGACCGGCTGGCATGCGACCGACAGGTCTCCCTGGTTCACGTCCGCGCCTCCGGCAGCGCTCACGTGCCCCGCCTCCCGCGCGTACTCGTCGCCCACGATCTCAGCGGAGATCGGCGTGCCCGAGCGCGCCAGGTAGAAGTAGTTCAGACCGTCGATCAGCAGCGGCTCGTAGAGCGACTCCCCCACGGAGAACGGACGGCTCCGCGAGCCGTCCACGACCAGGACGTAGCCCGAGCCGGGCGCAAGCCCCGACAGGTCCGCCACGTGCACGCTCTCCGCCGACGTGACCTCCGCCCCCACGGGCGTGGTCGCCCCCGCGGCGACCACCGCATCGGCGCCGTCGCACACCTCCCAGGCGAGCGCATCGGCGCTGTCCGAGATCACGGTCGCGCGCATCGGCCCTCCGAGGAGGTAGCCGTGCTGGTTGACCAGCACGCGCGGGCGGGCAGGAACGTCGTCGTTCACAGGAACACCAGGCGGGTCAGACGACCCGCTGCATCCAGCCGTGGGCGTCGGGCGCGCGGCCGTACTGGATGTCGGTGAGCCGGCCGCGGATGTTCTGCGTGAGGGCACCCGCGCCGCCATCGCCCACGACGAGGTCCATCTCAGGAGCGACGAGTCGGCCGATCGGCGTGACCACCGCCGCGGTTCCGCACGCGAAGAGCTCGGTGACCGCGCCGGACTCGATCCCGTCGCGCAGCTCGGCGAGCGGGATGTCGCGCTCGATGACGTCGCGACCGTCGCCGCGCAGCAGCTCGAGCACGGAGTCGCGCGTCACGCCCTCGAGGATGGTGCCGGTCACGCGCGGCGTCCACACCGATCCGTCGCGGCGCACCGCGAACACGTTCATGCCGCCCAGCTCCTCGACGTAGGCGTCGTGGATCGCGTCCAGGAACAGCACCTGGTCGCAGCCGTGATCGGCGGCCTGCTGCTGCGGCAGCATCGACGCGGCGTAGTTGCCCGCGGTCTTGGCCTGGCCGGTCCCGCCGGCTCCGGCGCGGTGGAAGCCCTGCGCCACCCAGATCGACACCGGCTTCACGCCGTGCGGGAAGTACGCGCCCACGGGCGAGGCCATGAGCAGGTACTCGACGGTCTGCGACGGCCGCACGCCCAGGCACGCCTCGGTGCCGATGAGCAGCGGGCGCAGGTACAGCGACGTCTCGTCCTCGGCGGGCACCCAGGCAGCATCGACGCTCAGCAGCGCCTCGATCGACGCGAGGAAGTCCTCCTGGGGCAGCGGCGGCAGCGCCATCCTGGTCGCCGACGCAGCCAGGCGGGCGGCGTTGGCCTCGGGGCGGAACAGGTGGATGCCGCCGTCGGCCCAGCGGTAGGCCTTCAGGCCCTCGAACACCTGCTGGCCGTAGTGGAGGACCGTCGCGCCGGGGTGCAGCACGAGGTCCGCGAACGGCTCGATGCGCCGGTCGCCCCAGCCGTCCTCGGCGGTCCAGGTCGCCTTCGCCAGGTGGTCCGACCACACCGTGCCGAACGGCTGGGAGTCCATGCGTCGAGCGCGCTCGGCGTCGGACGCCGGCGCGGGGTTGCGCGTCACGGCGTAGGACAGCGGGGCTCCGGGCGAGGACTGCTCCATCCCGCCACTGTACCTGCGCGGACAGCAGCGCCGATGCGCGAGCTGGGTCGGTCTGGAGACCTCACCGCCGGGTTCGCGCGGCGCTCTCGCGGCGCTCAAGAGGCGCGCCGAGCGCGCCGGGCTTACGGTCGAGGGAGGGCGGCAGTGATCAGCGATGGAGGTGGTCGCCATGGCAGTGACGTATCTCAACCCCGAGTCGATGCACGGGTCGCCAGCGTTCGCGGCGGGTGCCCTCGCGAGCGGCACCCGTACGCTCTACGTCGGAGGCCAGAACGGCACCGACGCGCACGGCGCCATCACGGGCGACGTGGTGGAGCAGACGGAGCAGGCGCTGCGCAACGTGCTGACCGTGCTTGCCGAAGGCGGCGCGTATCAGGAGGACGTGGTGCGCCTAGCGGTCTACCTCAAGGACGGCGCCGACGTTCAGGAGGGGTTCGCGGCCTCGCAGGAGGTGTGGGGCAACCACGCCGTGCCCATCACGGTGCTCATGGTCGCCGGTCTCGCGCGGCCAGAGGCACTGGTCGAGATCGAGGCGATCGCGGTCCTGCCCTAGCCGGCCCGGCGGTCGGCCCGCGCGGCTCGCTCAGGCCTGCGGCGCGGAGCGCGCGAGCTGGCGACGATCGACCAGGCCGTTGAGGCGCTCTGCCATCACGAGCCCCAGCACAGCGAGCACCGCGAGGAAGAACGGCAGCGTCCACATGCCGAGCCAGGTGGCGAGCACGCCGAAGACGGGCGGCGCGACGGTCGAGCCCGTGTAGGCCGCGGCCATCTGGATGCCGATGATCGCCTGCGAGTTGCGGCGCCCGAAGTTCACCGGGGTCGAGTGGATGATCGCCGGGTAGATGGGCGCGCAGCCCAGACCGGCGATCACCAGTCCGGCGAGCGCGACCACGTCCGTCCCGAGCGGCAGCGCGAGCATCACCGCGCCGATGCCGACCGTCACGAAGCCGCCGCGAATGAGCGCGCGGTCGCCGACCTTGTCCGCGAAGAACCCGGCGAGGAACCGGCCGCCGGTGATGCCCAACAGGAACAGCGACGCGAACGCCGCGGCTGTCGCCGCCGCGACGCCTCGGTCGTCGACGAGGTAGGTCGAGGCCCACAGGATCGACGTCGACTCGAGCGCGCAGTAGGCGAAGAAGGCGATGAGGATGAGGATCACGCCGGGGATCCGGAGCGCCTGTGCGAGCGGGACGTGCGTGGCGCCCTTGCCCGCCTCGGGGGCCTCGACGTCTTCTCCGTCGTGGTCGTCGGGCACCACCGCGTTCACGCGAGCCCACAGTGGGATGCTCGCGAACAGGGCGACCACGAGGACCACCTGGATGATCCCGACGATGCCATAGGCGGCGGACCATCCGAGGTTCGACGTCAGCGCGTAGCTCATGATGAACGGGCTGATCGAGGCACCGACTCCCCAGAAGCTGTGCAGCCAGTTCATGTGCTTCGCTGCGTAGTGCAGGGCGACGTAGTTGTTGAGCGCGGCGTCCACGGCCCCGGCTCCCAGACCGTACGGGATCGCCCACAGGCACAGCAGCCAGAACGAGTCCGCGAACGCGAACCCGCCCAGCGCCGCTGCCGTCATGGCCACGCTCACGGCGGTCACGAGCCCCGCTCCGAACCGACGGGTGAGGCGCTCCGACGCGAGGCTCGACACGATGGTGCCGCCCGCGATGATCATCGTCACGATGCCGGCGAACGCCACCGGGACGCCCAGGTCCTCGTGCATCGCCGGCCAGCCGGCGCCGATCAACGAGTCGGGCAGGCCAAGGCTCACGAAAGCGACGTAGATGATCGCGAGGAGGAGGGCGTACATGACGGTGCCGTCAGCCTTTCACCAGGGGATGGGTCGGGGCGCGCGCGGCGCCGTATGCGTACGATCGTACACAGTATGTGGACGTTCGTACACAGATGCGACTAGCCTTGACCCATGAGCGACAGTACGCCCCTTGACGACTCGCGCACTGCGCGCGAACGCATGCTCGCCGGCGACTGGTACGTCGCGGACGACCCGGAGCTGGGCGAGATGCATCGCCGTGGCGTCCAGCTCGCCGAGGCCTACCACCGGGCGGAGGTCGCAGGCGAGCCCGGGGCGCGAGGCCTCCTCGAGAGCCTCCTGGGCGAGCTCGGCGACGGCGCCTACGTCCAGCCCCCGCTGGTGGTCGACTACGGCGACAACATCCGCATCGGCGCCCGGACCTTCGTCAACTACCACCTCACGGCGCTCGACGTGGCGGCCATCACCATCGGCGAGGACTGCCAGATCGGCCCCAACGTCCAGCTCCTCACGCCCACGCACCCGATCGACCCCGAGCCTCGGCGCGCGAAGGTCGAGGCCGCGCGGCCCATCGTGATCGAGGACAACGTGTGGCTCGGCGGAGGCGTGATCGTGTGCCCCGGCGTGACCATCGGCAAGGATTCCGTCGTCGGCGCCGGCTCCGTCGTCACCAAGGACATCCCGCCGCGCGTGGTCGCCGCCGGCAATCCCGCCCGCGTCCTGCGCGAGATCCCCTAACGCGATGGCCGACCAGCAGCATCGAGGAGGCACTCGCCTGGGTCGTCGCAACGACCCCGACCGGCGCGACCGCATCATCGACGCGTGCCTCGACGTCATCTCGCGCCACGGAGTGTCCGGAACGACGCACCGCAAGGTCGCGGCGCAGGCAGACGTCCCGCTGGGCGCGATGACCTACTACTTCGACGGCATGGATGAGCTCCTGCGCGAGGCGTTCACGCGCTTCGCCACGGGGGTGAGCGACGTGTTCGCCCGGCGCATGGAGGCGGCGTCCGACGCCCAGGAGGCGCGCCAGGCCGTCGTCACGCTCATCCTCGAGGACGTGTTCGGCGACGACCGTGCGCTGGTGCTGTCGCACGAGCTCTACACGCTCGCCGCCCGTGAGCCCGCCTACCGGGCCCTCACCACCGCATGGATGGCCCGCAGCCGCGACGCGCTGGAGCGCCACTTCGACCCCGAGACTGCGCGGATGCTCGACGCGCTGATCGAGGGCCTCAGCATCCATCGGGCGCTCGACGACCAGGCTCGCGACCCGCGCGAGGTCGAGATCGCCGTGGAGCGGATCACGCGCGCGTGACGCCTGGCGACGGGGTCAGCCGCACCAGTCGCAGATGCCCGACAGCGGCAGACCGGTGAAGCACGTGGGGCACGGCTTCACGGCGGGCTCGACCAGCTTCGACTTCGCGGGCTTGACGCGCGCCGGCGCCGGCGCCGCCGCGGCCGCTACGGCCGGCGTGGCGATCTCGATGAACTCACTGGCTCCCTCACGGGGGTGCAGCGCGACGAAGGTCGGCGTGATGTAGCCCACCGGCGTGGTCTCCCCCGGCAGCTCGAGCGTGATGTGCTCTCGCGAGCTCGGGATCGAGACGTGCTCGTAGTCGACCTTCACGACGGCGGCGCGGACCTTGTCGACCGCTCCGAGCGGCAGTCCGAGGTCCGCGAGCGCGGCGTCGAGGGTGCGGAAGTAGGTGCGGTCGTCGAGGTCTGCGGCAAAGGTCACCGGAAGATTCTTCCCTGTCCGAGCGCGCCCCCAGACCACCCCGTGCTCACGGTGAGAGAAGACTCACGTCGACGTGTCGTCGGGAACTCGCCGTTGCCTCTGCGCTACCGCGGGTCAGCGCTTATCGGGGATCCCTGTACTTCCACATCGTCAGCGACCCGAAGACGGCCACAAGTCCGGCCGACCACAGCAGCGTCGTGACGAGCTCGGAGCCCAGCTCCGTGCCGTTCATCAGCGCGCGCACCGCCGTCACCAGGTCGGACACCGGATTGACGTTGACCCACGCCTGCAGCCATCCCGGCATCGTCGAGGGGTCCACGAAGATGTTGGAGCCGAACAGCAGCGGCATGAGCACGAAGGACGCGACGCCCATGATCGCGCCGGGCGTACGCAGGATCAGCGACAGGAACGTCCAGATCCAGCCCAGCGAGAACGCGAAGACCAGCAGCAGCAGCGTGCCGAGCACCACGCCGATGAACCCGCCCTCGGGCCGCCACCCGATGAGCAGGCACACCAGCGACGTCATGATCGCGGCGACCACGAAGCGCACGGCGTCGCCCAGCAGCATGCCGACCAGGGGCGACGGGCGCCAGATGGGCAGCGACCGGAAGCGATCGAAGACGCCCTTGTCGATGTCGGTGCGCAGCGTCGTGCCGGTGTACATGGTGATGAAGAGGACCGACTGCACGAGCACGCCGGGCGCGATGTACGCGATGTACTCGTTCACGGAGCCCGCGATCGCGCCGCCGAAGAGGTACGTGAACAGCAGCGTCATGATGATCGGGAACAGCGTGACGTCGAACAGCTGCTCCGGCACGTGCTTGATCTTGAGCAGCGCACGCCAGCCGAAGGTCATCGAGGTGCTCACGGCGCTCGGCGGCTTGGGCTTGGTGGCACTGGCGAGGGCCGAGGCGATCGCCTGGGCCTGCGGCGCGCTCGCCGCGCCGGAGGATGCCCCGGTCGGCGACGCCGCCGAGGGCGGAGTCTGGGTGGTCACGTCGGTGGTGGCGTCGTCGGTCATGCCGCGGCCTCCTCGTTGTCGGCGGCCTCCGCCGCGTGCCCGGTGAGGGCAAGGAACACCTCGTCGAGGCTGGGCTGGCCCAGCGAGAACTGCGCGAGCTCGAGGCCCGACTCCTCGAGAGCGGTGAGCGCCCGCGTCACGCGTGCGCGGTCGTCGATCGCCGCGGTGAGCGCCTGCGGGTCGTTCGTGGTGGTCACGTCGACGCCGAGCTCGCGGGTCAGCAGGTCGCGGGCGGCGTCGCGGTCGTCGCGGCGCATCACGCGCACCTGCAGCGAGGCGGCGCCCACGGACGCCTTGAGCTCGCTCGAGGTCCCCTCGGCGATGATCTTGCCGGTGTCGATCACGGAGATCCGGTCAGCGAGCTGATCGGCCTCGTCGAGGTACTGCGTCGTGAGCATGACGGTGGTGCCGAAGCTGACCATCGCCCGGATGATGTCCCAGACCTCGTTGCGGGCGCGGGGGTCGAGGCCCGTGGTCGGCTCGTCGAGGAACAGGAGCTCGGGCGTGACCACGATGGACGCCGCGATGTCGATGCGTCGGCGCATGCCGCCGGAGTACTTCTTCACCTGGCGGTCACCCGCCTCGGCCAGCCCGAAGGCCTCCAGGAGCTCGTCGGCGCGCTTGCTCGCGCCCGGTCCGGTGTAGCCGTAGAGCTTGCCGAGCAGTCGCAGGTTCTCCTTGCCGGTGAGGTCCTCGTCGACCGACGCGAACTGGCCGGTCAGGCTCACGCGCGAGCGGACCTCGTCGGCGTGCTTCGCGATGTCGTACCCGAGCACGGTGGCGGAGCCGGCGTCCGGGCGGATCAGGGTCGCGAGCATGCGGATCGCCGTCGTCTTGCCCGCGCCGTTGGGGCCAAGGAAGCCGTGCACTCCCCCGCGCGTGATGCTCAGGTCGATCCCGTCGACCGCGCGCGTGTCGCCGTAGACCTTCGTCAGCCCATGCGTCTCGATGGCCAGCTCAGCCATGAATCCTCCCCAGATCCTGCGATGCACGTGATGGCACCCACGGTGGCGCCGATGCTCGGTTCCGCGATATGTTCACAGTGTTCACATCGACTTCGACAACTGTAGGCGCGGACCGCAGGAGGCGCAAGAGATGCCGCAGACCACCCGCAGCTATCACCACGGCGACCTGCGCGTCGCGCTCGTGGACGCAGGGCTCGAGCTCGCCCGTGTGGGCGGCGTCGACGCGGTGGGCGTGCGAGAGGTCACGCGCCAGGCGGGAGTCTCCCCCGCCTCCGTGTACCGGCACTTCGACGACCACCGCGCCCTGGTGGTCGCCGTCGCCCTCGCGGCGCAGGACCGCCTCGCTGAGGCCATGGTCGAGCGCATCGGCACCCTTGTCGACGAGGCGTCCGCTCTGGTGGACGACGCAGCCTCGCTGGTCGACGAGATCGGCTCTCTCCTCGAGGAGGAGGGCACGTCGCCCGACGGAGCCACCAGTAGCGCCGATGCGCTCACCAGCGAGCTCGCGGTGGCACGTCTGCGCGGGGTCGGGTTGGGCTACATCGACTTCGCGCTCGCGGAGCCGGGGTGGTTCGAGCTCGCCCTGCTCACCTTTGACCCCCGTCCCGGCGGCGGGCCGGCCGTGATGGTCGACAGCGAGGTTCCGGCACCCTTCCTGCTGCTCCTGGACGCGCTCGACGGGTGCGTGGCCGCCGGCGTGCTGACGCCGCAGCAGCGCGAGCACGCCGAGTGGCCGTGCTGGTCCGCCGTGCACGGCTTCGCGGACATCGCGACGCGCGGCCCGCTGGTCGGTCAGGATCCCGCGGCCCTCGCAGCGCTGGGCCGCCGGGTCGTGGAGGCGATCATCGCGGGGCTGCGCGCGTAGAGCCGGTTCCCGTCGCGGCCGCCTCCCCCGCCGCCCGCGCGAGCACCACGGCGGCCCGCTCGAGCATCGTCGTGAAGCCGCAGCGTGCGGCGAGCACGCGGAGGTCGTCGGCGCGCTCCGCGGCGACGGTCAGGTCGCCCCAGCCGAGCGCGAGCTCGGCGTGCGCCAGCGCGACGTCGGCGCGCACCCAGTCGTAGGCATCGGTCTCGCGCGAGCACGCGACGGCTGCGGTGACGATCCACTCCCGGGCACCGTCGCTCTCGCCCGTCGCCTCGTGCGCGAGCGCCATCGCCTTCGCGGACATGCCCTGCCAGCACGCGTCGTTGAGCTCGCATGCGAGGGCGAAGGTGGACTCGAGCCGTTCGATCACCTCGCTCGGGTCCGCCCCCAGCGCGAGGTCGACGTGCGCTCCCCACGCCTCGACCCACGGGCGGAATGCGGACCACCGCTCGCGAGCGATGATCGCGAGCGAGCGGTCCACCCAGCTGCGCGCCTCGGCCATGTCGCCCAGCCAGTACAAGGTCCGCGCTCCCACGCCGAGCGCCCACGCCTCGCGGCGCGCCTCCCCCGCCCGCTGAGAGTCGGCGATGGCGGCCAGGTAGCGCTCGCGCGCCTCGTGAAGCAGACCGCGGTCGTGCAGGTCGGTCGCCTCGATCGAGGCGACGTGGGCCAGCAGCACGGGGTCCTCGCCGGCGAGTTCGCGGGACCACTCGAGATGGATGGACGCGGTCACCCGGCGGCCCGACAGGACGTCGACGTACGCGAGCTCGGACAGCGCCTGAGACGCGACGGAGTCGAGCCCTGCGTCGGACGCCGCGGCGATGGCGCTGCCGAGCACCACGGAGCCCTCGTCGTCGTGGTTGTGGTCGGCGTGCACGAGCGCGGTGCCCAGATCGAGCAGGCACTCCGCCATGAGCGCCTGATCGCCGGCCTGCTCGGCCGCGGCCGCGGCGGCGCGCAGACGCGAGGCGCCTTCGGCGGCGACTCCGGCGGACACGGCGTCGAGCCCGGACGCGCGCAGCGCCTTCGCGGTGGCGAGCGGCGACACGCCCGCCCGGCCGGGCGCCGGTCGCGGCGCCGCAGCGTCGCGGATGGCGGAGCTCGGGGTCATGCCGAGCTCGCGTCGCAGCATCGCGATGCTCGACTCGGCCTGGCGCGCTGCGGCATCCGCCCGGCCCGCCGCCGCGAGCGCGGACACGAGCAGCACGTGTGGCCCCTCGACCAGCGGGTCCCGCGCGACCATCACGCGGGCCAGGTCGATCGCTGCGTCGGGCTCACCGCGGGCGAGGGAGCGCAGCGTCGCCTCACGGATGCCGGACAGGATCTCCGCGTCGACGCGCTCGCGCTCGACCAGCAGCCAGGTCTCGAAGGTGGCGCTGTCGCGGACCTCGACGCGCTCGAGGAATCGCCCGTCCGGCGGCGGCCCTGAGAAGCGCCCGAGCGCCGCGACGGTGACGTCGACCTCGATGCCGGGCCCGAGGTCGCCGGTCAACGGGTCGCCCTGGAATGCCTCGGGCGCGCCCAGCCTGCGCCGGAGCTCCGCGAGCGTCCACCGCAGCGCGGCCATGGGGTCGTCGGCCTGGGAGAAGAGCTCGTCGACGAGCGTCTGCCGCGAGACCGGATCAGGCGAGCGGACGAGCCGCGCGAGGAGCGCCCACGCCTTGTGCCCGCGCGGGCCCGCGACGGGCACCCCCTCACGCTCCAGGCGTGGGCGGCCAAGCAGTCGAACGGTCAGCATCGGCGCACCTCCCCTGGGCGAGCGCGACCGGACTCAGTGGAACAAGGCTACGCCTCGTGCCGCGGACGCGGCCTGGGTGGCGTGGAGCTGCTCCAGAGCCTCGGCACGCAGTTGCTCGTTCCGGATGACGGCGAACGCGCGCTCGCGGGCGATCTCCTCACCCTCCCAGTCGGTGAGCGCCTCGGCGGCTCCGGGCTGAGCGGGGCGAACCCGGGCGGCGAGCGCTTCGAGCTCGTCGCGGACCGCAGCGGTGCCGCGGGAGATGATGACGTCTGCCAGGTGGTCGAAGGTGAGCTTGAGTTCCATGATCGTGTCCCTTTCTGTGGTGACACGGCCAGACTCGGCCCCCTGCGTGTGACGGCCCGTGTGAGAGGGCGTGTGATGTTTCGTGTGACGCCGACAGGCTGAACTGCAACTTTCGTGTTGCACCACTGGCCGTGAAGTGCAACACTGCGATTGCAGATCCACCGTTCAGGAGGCAGTGATGAGCACCACGCACAATCCACCCGCGGTCATCGACGAGGAGGCCTTCAGCGTCTCGCGCACGATCGAGATCGCCGCGCCCGTCGAGAAGGTCTGGGCAGCGGTCACCGAACCCCAACACATCGAGCGCTGGCACACGTCAGCTGCGACCCTCAGCGCACTCGAGCCCGGCGGGACCGGCACGTGGACGTTCGAGGGCTACGGCACCGCGCCCATCCTCATCGAGGCGGTCGACCCGATGCGCTCGGTCACCTACCGCTGGGGCAGCGATGGGGAGACGGAGATCTCTCCCTCCACGTCGACGGTCTTCACGTTCACGCTGGAGCCGACGGACTCCGGCACGCGGCTGACCGTCGTCGAGACAGGATTCGAGGTGCTGGCCAACCCGTCGCAGGGCCTCAAGAACAACCAGGAGGGCTGGACCGGTCAGCTCGACAAGCTCGTCGCCTACCTCGAGGGCGGCGCATGAGCGCCGCCCTCGTGCCCACGTTCGCCGCCCTGGGAGACCCCACCCGGTGGGAGATCCTGGTGACGCTGGGCGAGGAGCCAGCGAGCGCATCGGCGCTCTCCGAGAGGTTGCCGGTGTCGCGGCAGGCGATCGCCCGGCACCTCGCGGTGCTCCACGAGGTGGGGCTCGTCGAGCCGGTGCGCGTGGGCCGCGAGGTCCGGTATCGGGCGCTGGGGTCGCGGCTGTCCCAGACGGCCGATGCGCTGGCCGCCGTGGGCGCCGCGTGGGAGCGCCGCCTGGCGACGATCAGGGAGATCGCCGAGGGGCTCTGAGGGACTAGTCGGAGAGCTCGACCGCTCGATCGAACGCGACGTACTGAGACACGTCCCTGCCCACCCGCTCCTTGGCCTGGTCGGACATCTCGGGGTAGGACCACGCGACGTCCTGCTGCGAGCCGTCGTTGGTCTGGTAGTACTGCGCATCGCCGCGCCACGAGCAGTGGTACTGGGTGTCGCTGCGCTCGATCTCCTGCGCGTGCACCGCCTCCGGCGGGAAGTACCAGGCGCCGTCAATGAACACCATGTCGTCCTTGCTCGCCTCGGCGAGCACCTTGCCGTTGAGAATCGCCTTCATGGGGGTATCTCCTTCTCGGTGTCTCAGTGCGGAGTGGATCAGGCCTGCTGCACGCGCTCGACGTCGGCGGTGAGCTCCTTGAGCTCGTCAAGCGTGGTCCGCTTGACGTAGGACGGGGTGTCACGCTCGACCTTCCACGACTCGGACAGGTCGCCCAGGTCGAGGGCGTCGTAGCCGAGGGTGTCGAGGAACTCGGCCACGCGGACCTTGGCGGCGTGGTCGTTGCCGGCGATCGGCAGGGCGCGTCGGTCGTCGTCGCCGGACGGCTGCCCGTCGCGCGGGATGTCCTTGGCGGGGATGTTGTTGAACGCCTTCACGACGTGACTGTGCGGCAGGTGCTCCTGCAGCAGCTCGGACGTCGTCGACGCATTGGTGTCGAGCGCGGGGATGCGCCCGTCGCGCTGCGGGTAGTAATTGTTGGCGTCCATGACGACCTTGTCCTCGAACGGCGCGACGGGCAGGTCACCGATCGCCTTCAGCGGGATGGCCACGAGCACCAGCTCGCCGGCATGCACCGCCTCGTCCACGGTGCCGGCGGACGCTGCGTCGCCGAGCTCCTTGACGAGGTCCGAGAGGCTCTCGGGTCCACGCGAGTTGGCGATCACCACCTCGTATTCGTGGGCGATGGCCGCGCGGGCCACGTTCGAGCCGATGTTGCCGGAGCCGATGATGCCGATGGTGGTCATGTTCGGCGGAACGTAGGGGTCCGGGTGGGTATTCCGGGTCGCGCAAAGCCAAACGCACCGATGTCACACGGACCTGGTGAGATCTCACCATGCACACCCACCTCGCGCTCAAGAACAACTCCACAGCACGCGCGCGCGATCGAACCAAGAAGGCGCCGCGATCAACTAAGCTGTGCGATATGCCTTCGAGCGCTCCAGGTCCATTCGGCTACATCGACTTGTTCGCAGGCATCGGCGGATTCCACGCGATGCTCGATCATGCAGGCGGCGAGTGCCGATTCGTCTCTGAGATCGATCGCGAAGCGCGCGACACCTACGTTCGCAACTGGGTCGACACGCTCCCCGTCGAGGAACGCCCTCAGATCAACGAGGACATCACGACTGCGACGCCGGAGTTCGGCGACGTGGATGTCCCCAGTCACGACGTGCTCGCTGCGGGCTTCCCGTGCCAGCCGTTCTCGAAGTCTGGCCTTCAACGAGGGATGGATGAAGCGCGCGGGACGCTCTTCTGGAACATCGCACGGATCCTGGAGGCGCGCCGACCCGCAGTCGTGCTGCTCGAGAACGTGCGCAACATCGCGGGTCCACGCCACCGCAATGAGTGGGACGTCATCATCCGCACGCTTCGCGAGCTGGGATACAGGGTCTCCGACAAGCCAACGGTCTTCTCGCCGCACCTGCTGCCGCCATCGAGAGGCGGAACGCCGCAGATCCGCGATCGGGTGTTCATCCTCGGGACCTACATCGGCGCGGAGCGTGTCGAAGCCGAGCTCGCACGGGGCGAAGACCCGGGCCCCGTCGTGCGGCGCTCAGCAGTCGATGACTGGACACCCGACATGTGGAGAGCAGAGTGGATTCTCGACGACGACGAGAAGATCCCCAACCTCGAGCAGTATTCGCTGTCTCCGACGGAGGTGTCCTGGGTCGATGCCTGGGACGATCTCGTGCGCAGGTTCCGCGCCAACGTCGGTACCAAGCTGCCCGGCTTCCCACTGTGGGCCGACGAGTGGCGCCGGGAGTCGGAGATGGACGAACGAGCGCTCGATGGCCTTCCAGCGTGGAAGCTAGAGCTGGTCGTGAAGAACGTGAAGTTCTTCGAGCATCATCACGCGCTGATCGATGGGTGGCTGCGCGACCACCCGGAGTTCGCGAGCTTCCCGGCATCGCGCCGCAAGCTTGAGTGGCAAGCGCGGGAGCTGGAGTCGCTCTGGGACACCGTGATGCACTTCCGCCCCTCCGGGATCCGCGCCAAGGCTCCGACCTACCTGCCCGCACTCGTTGCCATCACACAGACCTCGATCCACGGACCGCGCCGGCGGAGACTCACACCGCACGAGGCGGCTCGACTCCAAGGCCTACCCAAGAGCTTCAGCTTTGGCGATCAGAGAGACGCGGCGTCCTACAAGCAGGTCGGCAATGGTGTCGCGGTGGGCGCCGCGTGGCACGTCTTCCGTGAGCACGTGCTTCGCGACCGCTCGGACCTTCCGTCGTCACTGGTCAACGCTGTGCTCGCCGCTCCCCAGACTCCTCCTGTCGCCGTGGACTCTCCCACGGCGCTCCTCCATCAGTGACCCGCATACCGAGCGCGGACCAAGAGACGATCGACACTCGGAGCGAGCCCCACCGAGGGGTTCACATCTCCATCGATCCGTGACGGGAGCAGGACTCGGAACGCAAGCGAGTCCTTGACGAGGTGCTCGTGCGCAGCGAAGTCCTCCGTCCCAGGCAGCTTGATCGCAGGGTCGCTCATGTCGTACAGCCGAACGAACGTGATCGAGAACGGCCTCTCGAAGTGCGGCGAGGAACGAAGTCCATTGTCAGCGGCCGAGGCGGAGCCGTAGGACTCCACTGCTTCGGCGAACTCAGCGCGAGAAGGTTCTGCGAGGATCGCCGAGATCTGGTCCACGAGGCCTGCGACCGATTCCCCATACGTGAGACCGACATCCAACCACTGAACGCCAGCGCTGAACAGGAAGAGATCCGTCTCGGGCTCGCCGTCGACAGATTGTCCGAGCTCGATCTGAGCCAGCCCGTGGATGTGGTGCTCCGACGCGGATCCCGTCGTCGTCTTGACCTCCACTCCGACTGGGCCCAGCTGGAAGTCTCGAGTCGTGCGCCCAGCCCCCTTCCAGGACTGGAGGATGTCGGGCCTCTGACTCGGTTGGGCACTGCCGAGCAAAGCCCTGAGCAGCAACAGCTCCCCCGCTAGGCCCAGCGTGAACGAGTCTCCCTGGCGGGCGCGCCGGAACGCGAGGGCGATGATCGACTCGGTCCGGCTGAATGCGGCCGCGTGATCGTCAACGACGCCGTTGCGCAAGAGCTCTGCGCAGATGAATGCGGCCACCTGGTCGAAGTACGGGGCGCCGGGGAGCCGCAGTCGCGTGGCGGACACCGTCATGCCAGACGCGTCGGACCAGTTCCCGTGATCCATGGCAGCGCGCACCTCGGCCTTGGACGCGACGACTTCCGGCCCGGTGATGAACAGCTCCACCCGGCCCGTCTCGTCCCGCGCGGCTCCGAGCACTCGCCCCTCCCCAAGCCAGTCGACGGCGCGGGCCTCGCCATGGCCTCCGGCCCGGAGAGAGCCGATGCGCTCTCGAAGCCACTCGTACTCCCCTCCGAGGTTGTACCCCTCAAGCGTCGTCATGCCGTACCCCTCGGGTCGCCTGGACAAAGTCTGGACCGCCCCGAGGTATCGCGTATGCGACCGCGACCGTCGGCGATTGCCCCTCACGATGGACGAGGTGGAAGAGGATCATGCCGTCCTCGCCGGGAGGTCGAGTGCGGTCGTCTGTGGCCTTGGGTTCTAGTCCGCGTGCCTCATAGTCGAAGAAGTCATCCCCCCGCGTGGGGCCGTTCTGCGAACCCCAGATACCGTCGATCCTGTGCATGTCTCGGATCGTCCGTTGCATCGGGCGAACGCGGAACGGAGAACTGGCCAGGGGACCGTCAGAGACTGGCGGCCCCGACCCGAAGCGGACGCCGACCGAGAAGCTCGGTCGGCGGATCGACCGGGCGGTGGCGTCGAGCAGCCTCCAGGGTCGCGGCCTCACATCGGTCGTGTAGAGGCCCGGAACGCTTCGGTTGAGGCAGGCGGCCCAAAAGCGCAGATACGCCGCGACAGAGTACGGAGAGCTGTGGAGGTCGACGAAGCCATCGGACACCTCAGGCGCACGATAGAGCGGCGTCGCAGCGTCGCCCTCAGTCAAGTTCGCCGCGGTCTCGGCTGAGCGCCAGCGGCTGACAAGGAAGCCGTCGGGATCCGATCCGTGATTCGCGTAGACGAGCTCATCTAGGAGCCCGGCAGACTCCTCGAGAGACAGCTGCCGATCGAGGAGCACACCTCTCGGATCGTCCCGGTCGCCCACGATGACGTGTGGCTCGGTGAGCAGCCGGCCTAGAAGCTCCCGGTTCGCTACGTCGTCCGCAGGACCGTTCATGTGGCCGAAGAAAGGCCGGTGCCCGGGGGCCAAGCTGATGCCCGATACGTTCGAGAACTTGCCGGTTGCGACGAAGTTCCGGCCCTGCAGGATTGCGGGGCTGGGGAGCTCAGCACCGTC
Organism: Demequina sp. NBRC 110056; assembly: GCF_002090155.1. Taxonomy (GTDB): domain Bacteria; phylum Actinomycetota; class Actinomycetes; order Actinomycetales; family Demequinaceae; genus Demequina. Next base: position 109,224 of record NZ_BBRM01000005.1, read on the forward strand.
CATGGCGGCCAAGATGTCGCCTCGCAGCAGCTCATCGTTCTCGTGGTAGTGCGTGAAGAGCTCGATCTGCTCCTCCCGCATGAACACTCGACAAAGGTCGATGTAGGAACCGCGGTAGCCGAACCACCGTTGCATCTGCATCTGCGTGTCAGCCAGCGGGTTGGACGCGGCGCGCGTGAACACGGTCGTGACCAAGCCTTCAAGGGTCAGACCGCGCGACATGACGTTGCCGGACACGAAGATCGTGGACAAGTTCGCGGGTGCGACCCAGCCCGCGCTCCGGGCGACAGGTGCGAACTCGGGTCGCTCGTCGGCGTTGAGATCACTGTTGATCACTGCGACAGAAGTGCCCGGAACGATCTCGCCGAGGATCACCGACCGTAGGTCGTCCCACTCATCGACACTTGGGACTGGGCGCGGGGGCCCTCCCATCTGTGATGGGACCATGACTGCGGACCTCTGGTAGCTCTCGAGCCAGTGAAGCCACCGATCAGACTGGCTATCCATGTCCTGCGCAACCCCATCGGCACGTAGCCACCGGTCGCTCAGGCTCTCGAAAGGCGCGTGCGGCTGCCCCTGGGCATGTCCAGCCGCCCAGTCATAGATCTGGCCCGCGACTTCGAAGTGATCGCCGAGCGCCGCCGATGGATTCACCAACATCGACGTGATCGGCGGCAGCTGCTCCAGCGCCTCGGCCTTGGTTCTGAACTCGGCCCCGCGCGCGGCAGCAGGGGCAAGGCGTCCCGGCTTGCGCAAGCGCCTGATCGCAGCGGCCACCAGGTGAGCGCGCACGGAGTCGATCAGGTCGTCGTCACGCGCGCCGTTGGGGACGCAAAGCGGGACGTTGGAAAGGGCCCGGTAGTAGACGTCCCCTCCGGTGTACCAACCGGCGAGACCTTCCGGGACGCGGTAGCTGCTGCTCCGAGGTTCGATCGAGCCCGTCTCTCCTGGCGATCGCAGCCCGACGATGAAGTCTCTCGGCGCCAGTGGGTTCCCAGCGTCCTGGAGGAAGTTGGCCTGTGGTGTGGCTGTATACGCCATGTAGGTCGCGTGGAAGTGCTGGTTGAAGGTGCCAGGAGAGCCGTGACGCGGCTCCCACAGATCAAGGATCCGGCGTGGCACCTGCTTGACGTCGAGCGTCGCCTCATCGGCACCCGGCACCTGCACGACGTTGTCGATCGACGAGTCGTCAGCCTCATCATCGATCACCAGAAGGTGAAACGGCCGGCCAAGCGCAAGGACCTCCGGCGCGATCGTCGTGCGCATGAGCCGGCCCACTTGCTCGAGGTGCGCAGGATTCTTCATCGCCACGACGACGAGGGGCCTCTTCGCCTTCAACATCGATCGCGCGCCGGGTCGCGTCAACGAGTAGAGCCCCGCAGGGCTCGGAAGGTCTTGGTCGCTTCCGAGCACTCCCGGGTTGGGCAGCAGAGTCCGACGCTTGAGTCTGTGCGGGAGCGCATCGACCTGCGCGATGAATCGCTCGAGGGTCTGGAGCCAGAGTGATCGACGGGTGCCAGCCAAGATCACGACGGCATCAACTTGCTGGTCGAGCGAGAGAGCCGTCACCGCCATCATCGAGGCAGTCTTGCCGGATTGGACGGCACCCATGACGACACCAGTTCGTTGGCGCGAGCCAGCCCAGTCGTCAGAGCCTGCAGCGCCCGCGCCAAGGACGCATCTCTCCACGATGAATCGAGCATCAGCCTCGATGACGACGCGGCTCGTCTCACCGATGCCAGACTCTGCCAAGCGCTCCGAGTACGCCGCCCACCACGTCGAGTGCGGCAGCGGCTTGATGATCTCCGTCGGCGCACCCGATGCGCGCGGATCGGTCACGATGGCTCGTCGGCCTCCGCCATGCGCACGAGACGCGCGATGCCGGAGGATCCGAACCGCGCCTTGATCGCTCGATCCGCGTGCTCGGGTTCGACATCGAGTATTCGGAGGAACGACGCGACGACCCGTCCAGTGTGCTTCCACTGCTCCTTCGATTGCGTCTTCTTCGGACGCATCCACGCAGCGGAACCGCTGGTTTGCGCGATCTCGTCCAACTTGGCCTCTACAACATCGCTGAGCGACTCCTCGTAGATCGCACGTGCTGCAGCGAGCGCGATCAACGAGCCAACCAACTGCAGCTCCTGCCACTTGGCTTGCTGCTTGAACGAGAGAGACCATGTCTCCTCGGGAATCTCGGCGTGGGCGTCTACGGCGTGATCGAGGAGCAGCATGGCGTCGAGGACTGTCTGCTCCTCACGCAACGCGTGCGACCTGTTCTCGGCGACCCCCTTCAACATGCCACTGATGTGCGCGGCAGTCGACCGCGTGATCTCTGGCGCCTCGTCCTCGACCACGAGCCCCGCGAGGACCCACGACAGCAACTTGGTGCGCTTGTACCCAGCCTTTCCGAAGCCATACCCATCGAGGACCTCTGGCGTCGAGCTCAGGTCGTCCCAATGGGCCGCCAAGAACGGTGCTACTTGGTGGACGCTCGCACTGTCGCCAGCCGTCACCAGCAGCCCGCGCATCAGCGCGAGGTGGTGATAGAGCGCGTTCCTGATCTCCTCGGCATTGAGGTGCTTGCCCTGCTTGTTGTAGAGGCTGAAGACCTCGTGGACCTGCGCTGGCGTGACGGACTCGTAGACGATCACGGGCAACTTGTACTTCGACTGCTGCTCGAAGAGAGAGTCGACCTTCTTCCTCTCTCCCACGACCGTGATGGTGCTCTTGCGAATCTGCGAGTAGTACTTCCCTCTGAGCGCTTCCAGATCACCACTCAAGGACGGGACGTCGCCCTTGCGAAGAGCGAACGGGAAGTAGTGCAGTCGCTCCACCTGAGCGGTGAGACTATCCGGCTCGTACTTCTTCCAGAGTCTGCGGAATTCAGGATAGTCCTCGCGGAACGTGTGCTCGAGGTAGCGCTCGCCCCACTCCTCGGCCTTCGCGCGCACGGTCGCGAGCGCGACCGGGTGGTTGCCGGTGAAGCGGAGCACCGACGTGAGACGTTGCTTTCCATCGACGACCTCGTAAGTGGTTCCTTCGTCGTCCGCGTTCTGCAGGAGGATCACGGAGGGCAATGGGATGCCGCGAAGGACGGACTCGATGAGTTGCTGTGCGTCGGCCGTCGGCCAGACATCTGCACGCTGGTAGGAAGGACTGAGCTCGAGATCGTCATCCTTCGCGAGCTGGACGAACTCGGCGATCGGCCAAGTATCGGCCATCGCCTTGATCGGTCCCCCGCTTTCGCTCCCGTCCTCATCCTCGATGTCCTGCCAGGCGTCTTGCCACACTTGCGTGGCTGAGCCGAGCGTGGCGGCACCCTCGGATTCCGCTTCGAGAGACTCCTCGAACTTCGCGCGCAACGCCGTGGCCTTCTCGAGTCGTTCGAGCAGTCGCGCCGAGACCGTCTCGACGTCTGTGGTCGACGGCCCGAGGCCTAGAGCCACGACGAGACTTCGATCGAACGCATCGGGAGCACTTGTGTCGAGGTCCTCTGCGAAGTTGAGCCAGCCTTGCACTCCGCCGAGGTCGTCGCGCCAAGTGCCGTCGTCGAATCGGACCTCGCTTGCATCAAGCGACGCCGCAGCGAACTCGACGCCCTGCGGAGCCTCTCCCGACTGGCTCAGTGCCGCGAGCAGCTCGGCGATGCTCTTCTGAACATCAGGGGCGATCATCTCCATGCGGAGGTCCTTCCTTCTCTCACTATCGTGACGCGGTGCAGGCTCGAGACCCATCAGATCGACGATCAGCTCACGCTCACCCGAAGGGTTCCGAGAGACGAGGACATCGACCACACCGTCGACGAGACGGTTCATGCCGACGAGGGTGATCGTGTCTCCTGCACTGAAGCACGTCGAATCCCAGGGGACACGTACCGCCTCCGCCAGCGACCGGGCGCACTCGACCTTTCCCTTGGTCGCAGTCAAGTCCATCGCGATCGCACTGGCGAGCGACTCGAGCGCCGAGCGCTTCTCCTTGCTGCCCGGGCCCAGCGGTTCAGGCGTGACGCCGCCTAGCCGATACATGCGCGCGACTGCCTCAGGCTTGCTCGCCGCGCTGGCGTACTGCACCAACAGGTGCCCCCTCTCGCCACGAAGGTCGTTCTCCGCAGTCGTCTGATCCGTCGTTCCGAGGCTACCGGCAGCCGTGCACACCAGCCGCCCAACGCGACCGGGTGTGCTTCACCCCACACGATCCCGACGGACGTTTCGCGGATATGGTCACGGAGTGCGGCAACCACGTTCCTGGGCAAGCTCCCCCGCGGCGCGCGCCGTCATGCGCGGCAACCGGAAGCGTGACACGTCACCCGAGCTCGCCGTCCGGAGGATGGTCCACGCAGCAGGCCTGCGCTACCGTGTCGCGGCTGCGCCAATACCCGGACTGAGGAGGACCGCGGACCTGCTGTTTCGTCCGGCCAGGGTAGCGGTGCCCATCGACGGCTGCTTCTGGCACTCGTGTCCCGAGCATGCATCGAGTCCGAGGGCGAACAGCGAGTATTGGATCCCAAAGCTCGCACGAAACGTCGCGCGAGACGCAGAGACCAACCACCTTCTCGAACGGGCCGGCTGGACGGTTCTGCGCTTCTGGGAGCACGAGGACCCGCGCGACGTCGCAGACACCATCATCCGCACCGTTCGCGCTCGCCGCGCGCATCCGCGCCGAACGCCGTAGCGTCGCCTCATGGGCCGCATCGTCGTGGAGCAACATGTCACCGCTGACGGGTTCGCCGCCGGGCCGGGCGGCGAGCTCGACTGGGTCGACGGGTCGATAACGGACTCGGAGCCGATGGTCAGCCGCATGCTCGCCGAGTTCGAGGAGGCGAGCGCGATCCTGCTCGGCCGGGTGACGTACGAGCTGTTCATCGGCTACTGGCCGACGGCCTCTGCGGACCCGCTGGCGGCGCCCATCAACTCGTTCCCCCGCCACGTGGTGAGCACCACGCTGTCGATGGCGCCGTGGGGCGCACACGAACCGGCGACCCTCGAACCCGGAGACGCGTGCGAGACCGCGGACAGGCTCGCCGCGATGTACGACGGCGACGTCATCGTGTGGGGCAGCCTGACGCTAGCCTCGGCGCTCCTGGACGGCGGTTGCGTGGATCAGGTCCGGCTGCGGGTCGCGCCCGTGATGATTGGCGCCGGACTGCCGCTGTGGTCGGGCCGGTTCGAGCCTCGCGCCGCCCAGCTCGTCGAGAACCTCCGGCTCGAGACCGGCCAGGTGCTGCTCACGTACGACCTGCGCTGACCACGCTCGCCACGCCAAGGCGCGCTGCAGCGACTGACCCAGCACGCGCATCGGCCGCCCGCACCCGGCCGGAGGGGGAACCGGGGATGCGAACGGCCGATGTCTTCGTCAGGGACGTCTAGGTCTCGAGCGCCGTCAGGCGCTCGCGGTACTCGTCGATCTCGATCTCGCCGCGTGCGAGACGCTCGTCAAGGATGGTTCGTGCCGGTGCGACGGGCTCGGCGGCCGGGACACGGTGAGCGTCGCGGCGGTCGAGGATCTGGCGGGCGATGAGGTAGGCAAAGGCCGCGAGCGCGATGATTGCGGCGAGCCAGAACACTCCGGTCCAGATCGATGCTGACGTGTCGGCGCCGGGGCCGCGGGCGATGACGTCCATGCTTCTCCCATTCACGGCCACCCGGTGCGGGCCGCCTCGATGTCTCCACCCTCGTCGGCCGTGCTAAGAGAACCCTGGGACCGGCCCCCGAGTTCACCGTGAGCCCCGGCGAGGCCCCGAAGACCCCGCGAACGTGCGCCGGCCCGCGACATGGCAGGTGTCGCGGGCCGGAGACAGGGGCGACCTGTGGCACCGGTTGATGGGATTGGAGAGGACATCAGCCACCGGCCGCCCGTGATGCGGTGCGAGGGAACCCCTCGTGGTGCATCGGCTCTTCAGTTGTCCGGCGCCCGTGGTGTGGCGCCGAGTACCTCCTACTGTGCGGCCGCTACCTGGGAACTGGCTGAGAGTCGTGCGAGGACTCGCTGAGAGTTCTTCGCGGCTCGTCCCAGAACGCCTCGAGCAACCGAGCGTGCTGCTCCGGGCCGTCGAGCCACGGCTGGTGGCCGGCGCCCTCGATCACGTGCACCCGGGAGCCGGGCGCGTGCCGCGCCCACCGGCGCACGCGCTCGGGCGCAGCGAAGGGGTCCCTGTCCCCCACGACCCACAAGGACCGCACCGCCAGCGATCCCACCTCGCTGGGGCCGGGAACCCACGTGCGCTTGAGCCCGCGCCAGCTCGCGGCGAGGCGCAGCAGCGCGAGGTCGTTGCGCACGGTGTCGGTGTGCGCGGTGAGCGCCGCACGCCACGCGAGCTCGGGCTGTGACAGGCCGCCGGCGGCCAGCAGGCTGGTGTGGCCCATCGCGCGCAGGGACCGCCGCATGTCGGACGCGGTGACGGTGCGGCGCGCGGCGGCGCTGGCGACGACACGCGTGGTGGCAGCGCGCATCGACGCCGGCAGGCGCATGCCGCTGACGGCCGGCACGCCATCGAGCGTGAGGCTGCGGACCAGCTCGGGCCGCCTGGCAGCCATCATGATCGACGCCATCCCTCCTGCTGAGTTGCCCACGAGGTCGACCGGGCCTCCGCCAATCTGCTCGGCGACAGCGCCGAGCCACGCCGCATTGACCTCGCGCATCGACTCCGGCGTGAACCCGCCAAGGTCGAGCGGATCGCTCAGCCCGCAGCCCGGGCGGTCGACGACGATCACGCGCACTCCGCGGAGCCGCGCCACGAGGGGCGCCCACGCTCCCCCGGCGGTCGGCGTGCCGTGCACGAGCACCACGGCAGGCGCATCGGCCTCTCCCACGACCTGCGCCCGGACACGCATGCCATTCCCCGGCACCTCCGCCCAGCGCTCCGCGGGCTCCACCCCGAAGTGCTCCCACAGCGCCGCCTCCGCGGGGCGGTAGCGCGCCGCGTCCGTGCGTGAGCCCCTCGCCATCGCTACCTCGAGAACGTGGCCACCAGCCGCGCCTGCGCGACCACCGCATCGGCGTAGCGGGCGAGGAAGTCCGCGCGGCTCGGCTCACCCTCGACCGGGCGCGACAGGGCGTAGACCCAGAAGTAGTACCGGTGGTCGCCGTGGCCGTGCGGCGGGAACGGCCCCACGTACCCCACGCCGCCATCGTCGTTGGGGCCCGGACGGCCGGCCGATGCGGTCACCGGCCCGTCCGTCGCATCCAGTCCGTAGAGGGTCCAGTGGGTGAAGCCGTGCGGAAGGGGCGCGTCCGGGTCGTGGCACACGAGCGCAAGCTCGACCGCCTCGGGCGGTACGCCGGTCACGGCGAGCTCCGGCGTGGAAGCCCCGTGTTGCCCGGCGAACACATCGGCGATGCGCTCGCCATCGGCGAGGTCGGGGCTCGTGAGAGTGAGGTCCTTGACGGCCATGAGCGCTCCTGATCGACGATGGGACGGGATCCCCACCATCGTCGCGCGGGCGACATGCGAGCGCCACCCGGCCCGCGCATCGGCGCTGCGGACGCCTGCTCAGGCGATGCGGCGCATCCAGCCGTAGACGTCCTCGGCGCGGCCGTACTGGATGTCGGTGAGGCGCGTGCGGATGCCCATCGTGACGTCTCCGGGCTCGCCGCCGTTGATGGTGACGTCGAAGCTGGGCGAGGCGAGGCGGCCCACCGGCGTGACGACGGCGGCGGTGCCGCACGCGAAGACCTCGGCGATGTCGCCGGACTCGATGCCGGTGCGCACCTCGTCGAGGGTGATGTCCTTCTCGACCACCTTGCGGCCGTCGTCCTCGAGCAGCTGGATGACGCTGTAGCGCGTGATGCCCTCGAGGATGGTGCCGGTGAGGCGCGGGGTCTCGATGGTGCCGTCGGCGCGCACGACGAACACGTTCATGCCGCCGAGCTCCTCGAGGTATCGGTCGTCCTTGGCGTCGAGGAACAGCACCTGTTGGCAGCCGTTCTCGTACGCCTGCTGCTGCGGCAGGAGGCTCGCGGCGTAGTTGCCGCCGCACTTCGCGTCGCCGGTGCCGCCCGGTCCGGACCGGTGGTAGCCCTGCGCGACCCAGATGCTCACCGGCTTGACGCCGCCCGCGAAGTACGGGCCCACCGGCGAGGCGATGAGCAGGTAGTCGATGACGTGGGCCGGTCGCACGCCCAGGAACGCCTCGGAGGCGAACATGTAGGGGCGCAGGTACAGGCTCGACTCCTCGACGCCCGGCACCCACGCCTCGTCGACCGCGACGAGCGCCTCGATCGAGCCGATGAAGTCCTCGACCGGCAGCTGCGGCAGCGCGAGCCGGTGCGCGGAGCGGTTGAAGCGCTCGGCGTTGGCCTGCGGGCGGAACAGGTGCACCGAGCCGTCGGCCCAGCGGTAGGCCTTGAGCCCCTCGAAGATCTCCTGCGCGTAGTGGAGCACCGCGGCCGCGGGGTCCAACTGCAGCGGGCCGTACGCTTCGACGCGGCGGTCACCCCAGCCCTCGCCGCTCACCCACTGGGCGCGGGCCATGTGATCCGTGAACTGCGTGCCGAACTTGAGGTCCGCGAGGGCCTCGTCGCGCGCCTCGACGCTCAGCGGCGCCTGATTGGGGCGCACCTCGAACGCGGCGGCGTTGGAGGGGGCGTCGCTGGCCGGTGCGGTGGTGTCCGTCACGTCAGTTCCTTCTGTGTGTGCTTCCTGGAAGGCACTGAGTGTCGGAATCCGGGCGGATTCGGCACTCAGTGCCTTCCAGCGTGCTAGTTCTTGATGCGAGCCGCGAGGGCGTCGCCCACCTCGGACGTGGAGCGCTGGCCCCAGCCCTCGGCGGACTTGGCTGCCGCATCGGCCGCGACGGCGCCCTCGACCTTCGCCGCGAGCTCCGGGTATCCCAGGAAGTCGAGCATGAGGCCCACCGACAGGACGGTCGCGGACGGGTCCGCGATCCCCTGGCCGGCGATGTCGGGCGCCGAGCCGTGCACGGGCTCGAACATCGACGGAGCGGTCTTGTCAGGGTTGACGTTGCCGCTCGCCGCGAGGCCGATGCCTCCGGAGATCGCCGCCGCCTGGTCCGTGAGGATGTCACCGAACAGGTTGTCCGTCACGATGACGTCGAACCGCTGCGGGTTGGTCGTCATCACGATGGTCGCGGCGTCGATGTGCAGGTAGTCCCACGTCACGTCCGGGAACTCGGGCGCGACGGCCTCGACCGTACGGCGCCACAGGTGCCCCGCGTGCACCAGCACGTTGTGCTTGTGCACCAGCGTGAGCTGCTTGCGCTCGCGCTTCGACGCCACCTCGAACGCGTAGCGGACCACGCGCTCCACGCCGTGACGGGTGTTGACCGACACCTCGGTCGCGATCTCGTGAGGCGTGTCGACGCGCAGCGCGCCGCCGTTGCCCACGTACGGGCCCTCGGTGCCCTCGCGCACCACCACGAAGTCGACCTCGTCGACGTCGCGCAGCGGCGAGACCTCGCCCGGGTACAGCCGGGACGGGCGCAGGTTGACGTACTGGTCGAGCGCGAAGCGCAGCGGCAGCAGCACGCCGCGCTCGAGCACGCCGGACGGCACCGACGGGTCGCCGATCGCGCCCAGCAGGATGACGTCGTGGCCCTTGATGGCCGCGAGGTCGTCCTCGGTGAGCGTGTCGCCCGTGGCGTGCCAGCGCTGCGCACCCAGGTTGAACTCGGTGGTCTCGAACGCGATGCCGGTGCCCGCGGTCGCGGCGGCGAGGCACTTGAGCCCCTCCGCGACGACCTCGGGACCGATGCCGTCGCCCGCGACGACCGCGAGCTTGTAGGTGGCGCCCTCGGTCATCGCGCGGTCTGGCCGTCCACGTAGTCGGCGTCCACGTCGTCCTTCCAGGCGAACAGCTTGCGCAGCTCGCGACCGGTGGCCTCGATCGGGTGGCCCTCGCCCTTGGCGCGGAGCTCGGCGAACTCGGTGCCGCCGTTGTCCTGGTCGCCGATGAAGCGCTCGGCGAACGCGCCGGACTGGATGTCAGCGAGCACGGCCTTCATGTTCTCCTTGACGTCGGGCGTGATGACGCGGGGGCCGGACACGTAGTCGCCGTACTCGGCGGTGTCGGACACCGACCAACGCTGCTTGGTGATGCCGCCCTCCCACATGAGGTCGACGATGAGCTTGAGCTCGTGCAGCACCTCGAAGTAGGCGATCTCGGGCTGGTAGCCGGCCTCGGTGAGGGTCTCGAAGCCGTACTGGATCAGCTGGCTGGTGCCGCCGCACAGGACGGTCTGCTCGCCGAACAGGTCGGTCTCGGTCTCCTCGGTGAAGGTGGTCTTGATGACGCCGGCGCGGGTGCCGCCGATGCCCTTCGCGTACGACTTCGCGAGGTCCCAGGCCTGGCCCGAGGCGTCCTTCTCCACGGCGATGATGTCCGGGATCCCGCGGCCCGCGACGTACTCGCGGCGCACGGTGTGGCCGGGTGCCTTGGGGGCGACGAGGATGACGTCGACGCCCTCGGGCGCCTCGATGTAGCCGAAGCGGATGTTGAAGCCGTGCGCGAAGGCGAGGGTCTTGCCCTCGGTCAGGTTCGGCTTGATCTCGTCGTTGTAGATGCCGCGCTGGTGCTGGTCGGGCGCGAGGATCATGATGACGTCGGCCCAGGCCGCGGCGTCGGCGACGGACTGGACGGTGAAGCCGTCGTCCTCGGCCTTGGCGGTCGAGCGCGAGCCGTCACGCAGCGCGACGCGGACCTCGACGCCGGAGTCGCGCAGGTTCTGCGCGTGGGCGTGGCCCTGCGAGCCGTAGCCGACGATCGCGACCTTCTTGCCCTGGATGAGCGAGAGGTCGGCGTCCTGGTCGTAGTACATCTCTGCCATGGTTCCTTGATCTCCTTCAGATGGACGTGCTGGTGAAGTTCGGGTTCGCGGGCTGAGCCCGCGCAGGGCCGATGCGCTCGCTGGGCTGGCCGCGGGCGCTCGGCGAGGTCAGGCGCTGACGCGCTCGAAGGCTCGCTCGGTGATGGAGCGGGCGCCGCGGCCGATCGCGACGGTGCCGGACTGGACGATCTCGCGGACGTCGTGAGGCTGAAGCGCCGCGAGGAGCGCCTCGAGCTTGTCGGGGGTGCCGACGGCCTCGATGACGAGCGAGTCCGTCGCGACGTCGACCACGTGGGCGCGGAACAGGTCCACGATCTGCAGGACGTCGGTGCGCTGGCGCGCATCGGCCCTGACCTTGACGAGGATGAGGTCGCGCTGGACCGACTTGTCACGCTCGAGCTCGACGATCTTGAGCACGTGCACCAGCTTGTTGAGCTGCTTGGTGACCTGCTCGAGCGGCAGCTCGTCGACGTCGACGACCACCGTGATGCGCGAGATCTCGGGGTGCTCGGTCTGGCCCACCGCGAGCGAGTGGATGTTGAAGGCGCGGCGGCTGAACAGGCCCGCGACGCGCGCGAGCACGCCGGGCTTGTTCTCGACGAGCACCGAGAGGGTGTGGGTGGTCATCTCTTACTCCTCCTCGCCGCGGTCCCACTCGGGGGCGATGCCGCGGGCGTACTGGATCTCGTCGTTGCTCGTGCCTGCCGCCACCATGGGCCACACCATCGCGTCGCGCGACACGGTGAAGTCCACGACCACGGGCTGGTCGTCGATCTCCATCGCGCGCTTGATGGTGGCGTCCACGTCCGCGTCGGTCTCGCATCGCAGGCCGGCGCAGCCCATGGCCTCCGCGAGCTTCACGAAGTCAGGGATGCGGCGGGTGCCGTGGCCGGTGTGCAGGTCGGTGTTCGAGTAGCGCTCGTTGTAGAACAGCGTCTGCCACTGGCGCACCATGCCGAGGGACGAGTTGTTGATGATCGCGACCTTGATGGGGATCTCGTTGATCGCGCAGGTGACGAGCTCCTGGTTGGTCATCTGGAAGCAGCCGTCGCCGTCGATCGCCCACACGGTGCGGTCGGGCTCGCCCACCTTGGCGCCCATCGCGGCGGGCACCGAGAAGCCCATGGTGCCGAGGCCACCCGAGTTGATCCACGTGTTGGGACGCTCGTACTTGATGAACTGGCTGGCCCACATCTGGTGCTGGCCCACGCCGGCGGTGTAGATGGTGTCGGGGCCGGCGATCTCGCCCAGGCGCTGGATGACGTGCTGCGGGCTCGAGTGGCCGTCGTCGGTGGGCGTGTAGCCCAGGCCGTAGGTCGAGCGCCAGTCGTCGAGCTGTGCCCACCAGGCCTCGAGGTCCGGCTTGCCGTGGCGCTCGTGCTCGGCCTCGAGGGCGGGCACCAGCGCGGCGAAGACGTCCTTGAGGTCGCCCACGATCGGCACGTCCACCGCGCGGTTCTTGCCGATCTCCGCGGGGTCGATGTCCGCGTGCACGATGGTCGCGTGCGGCGCGAAGGACTCGAGCTTGCCCGTCACACGGTCGTCGAAGCGAGCGCCCAGGGCGACGATCAGGTCCGCCTTCTGGAGCGCCGCGACCGCGGACACGGTGCCGTGCATGCCGGGCATGCCCACGTGCTGCGGGTGCGAGTCGGGCAGGGCGCCGCGGGCCATGAGGGTGGTCACCACCGCCGCGCCGGACAGGTCGGTGAGCTTGCGCAGGCCCGCGCTCGCGCCGGAGCGGATCACGCCGCCGCCCACGTACAGCACGGGGCGCCGAGCCGTCGCCAGCAGGCGCGCGGCCTCCTGGATGGTCTTCGCGTGCGGGCGCGCGCCCGAGTTGAAGCCGGGCAGCTCGATGCGCTCGGGCCAGTGGAACGTGGTCTGCGACTGGAGCGCGGACTTCGCGACGTCCACCAGCACCGGACCGGGACGGCCGTGGGTGGCGATGTAGAACGCCTCGGCGACAGCCTTGGGGATCTCCGCGGGGTCCGTCACGAGCACGTTGTGCTTGGTGATGGGCTGCGTGATGCCCACGATGTCCGCCTCCTGGAAGGCGTCCGTGCCGATCATGCCCGCGGCCACCTGGCCCGTGATCGCGACCATGGGGATCGAGTCCATGTTCGCGTCAGCGATGGGCGTGACGAGGTTGGTCGCACCCGGGCCCGAGGTGGCGATGCACACGCCCGGCTTGCCGGTCGCGTGGGCATAGCCCTGGGCCGCGTGGCCTGCGCCCTGCTCGTGGCGCACGAGGATGTGGCGCAGCTGCGTCGAGTCGAACAGCGGGTCGTACGCCGGCAGGATCGCCCCGCCGGGAAGGCCGAAGATGTCCGTGACGCCAGCCGACTCGAGCGAACGGATGAGCGACTGCGCGCCCGTCATCGTCTGACCCGCGTGCAGGGCGGCCGCCGAGGTGGCGGTCGCGCGGGTGCTCGCCGGAGCCGGGCTCATCAGAGCCGAAGGCTTCGGAGCCCTCACCTGTCCCATCGTCTCTCCCGTTGAGTTGAAGGTTGCTCGGCGGCTCTCGCATCCGCCTCACATGAGAAAACCCCTCGGCCTGGTGGCTGTCGGGGTGTGCGCGCGGACGTTGCCTGGCTGGGACTAGATGTCCGCGCGCCCGGTAACTACGAGAATCGCCTGCATGAGTAGGACTCTACGCCCGCTCTGGCGCACGTGTCACCATCTGGACAAACAATCTCACATTGTGGTTCACCATCTTGAATAATGAGACGCGCGAGTCATGCCGCTGAGCTCCTCCGCCCTGCCACCCGGACCGCTCTCTTCACCACCCCGCCGCCGCACCCCTCGCCCCCACCTCTCCGCCTTAGCATCCAGATGGTGGATGGCGGCCGGTTCCCGGAGTCCGCTGTCACGAGATGGTGGCTGAGCGTCGCTACGTCCGCCGTCGTGTGAGGCGCACCTCGACCGTGTCACCCAGGTCCTTGCCCAGCTGCTTACGGAGCTTGGCGTTCAGCGACAGCATGTGCCCTCCGGTGCCGGTCACCATGAGCCCGACGTTCTCGAGTGGGACACCGTCGACGGTCGCGTCGACGCGCACCGCCTTGCCGGTCCCGAAGAAGTCGGCAGAGCCCGGCATCTCGACGCAGGGCCACCGCTCTCCCTTGACATCAACACCGATGGGCGCGACGAACGTGTGGTCGAGGGGTCCGATGTCGTGGCTCACCTAAGCCACTGTGCCAGCCCCGCCGCCCGGGCGCACGGCGGCGCCGACGCCGGCGCGCGCATCGGCCCTCCGTCGACTTCTCGGCCGATCCACGTCGCGCGGGATGAGCACGCGCGGTCAGGGGCGCGTGAGGTACAGCGCGGTACCGGAACCGTCGACGTGCGCGAGGGCGCGCAGCGTCGCCGAGCCGTCCGGCGCCGTGTGCGGCAGGCCCGCGTCGACCCAGCCCGCGGCGGTCGGGACGGCGCCCACGCTGGCCAGGTCCGCCGAGAACGACAACGACCGCTCGACGCTCTCGCCGCACAGCGCGGCACGCCACACGAACGTCGATCCCTCCGCCGCGATCGGCCCACGCGCGGCGGGCGGCACTGTGCGGGTGACTCGACCGTCACGGTCGATCGCGGCGCTCGTGAAGCCGTCCGTCGCTGCGACCGCGGCCGAGTTCGCTGTCCACGCCGGGCGGTAGAGCGCAGTCACTCCTTCGACGGCCAGCACGTCGCCGTTCGCCGCGGCGAGCACGACCTGCGTGTGCTTGCGGTTCGCCTCGATGCCCGTCACCCCCGCCACGCGGCTTCCGTCCGGCGACCACGAGGCTGTGTGCCGGTCGAAGTAGCTGGTGAGGTAGCCGTCGTACGGAACGTCGGGGCCCACAGGCGTGAGCGTGCCCGTCTCGAGATCGATCAGCGTCGCACCCACCGCACCGTCCCGGTCCGCGTCCCCGAAAACCGCGAGCGTCGCGCCATCCGGCGACACCGAGGGAAAGGCCGCACCCGCGACGAACGACTCCGCGCCGTTCGGTGAGTCGATCCGCATCAGCGACGCGGGCTCGGCGGCCATCCGGTGCCGACCGGTCGCCCACGCGACGTAGATGTCACCATTCGGCGCGATGTCGTAGCCCGCGGCACGGTTGCCGCGCGCGATCTCGAACGCTGTCCCCTCGCCGGTGTCGACCCACTGCAGCGCATGGTCGCCGCCGTCGGTCACGGCGACGAAGAGCATCCCGCTGCCGTCGGGCGCCCAACGAACGGGACTCAGTTCCTCGACCGCCAGCCCCTCCGAGACGTGGACCGCGGTCCCGTCCGGTTCGACGAGCCAGACCTTCGTCTCCCGCTGCCGGGTCACGACTGCGGCCGTGGACGAGTCCGGCGACCACGCGACGTCGAGCACCTCGTATGCCGGGATGCGGCCCAGGTCTCCCGCGATGCGGATGTGGTCCGCGTCGCCTGCGTGGTTCGAGGCGCCCCGCAGGTACGGCGACGCGATGTCGGTGTAGCTCCCGTCGCCGCCGGCCGTGCACTCGACGGACTCCGTCCTGCTCAGCGCCAGGAAGGGGTCACCGCTCGTGTCGAGCTCGGTGGGCTCGTCCTCGACCTGCGAAGAGGTGGGTTGTGGGGTCGGCGACGGCTCCGACGAAGCGCTCGGCGCTGCCGTGGGGATCTCGCTCGGCGAGGCCGATGCCGTCAACGGCGGCTCGGGGGTTGGGCTCGCGGCGGGCTCGGCGGAGGCTTCTGCCGCCGGATCCGTCGCCGCGATCGCGGCGACACCGAAGCCGCCGCCGATCACGACGAGCACCGCGGTGACGGCGACAAGCCCCTTGAGCCATGTCGGCCACGCAGCCACGGCGCCCCTCAGCGTCGCCCACATCGGTCATCCCCTCCGCCTGGTTGCGATTCAACGTAGCAACCGTGCGGAGGGATGCGGCCGACGTTCAGGTAACGATCGGGCGAACTCTCGGCGGCACGCGAAGGGCGGCGCGCTCGAGCACCAGCGGCGGCCGCACGACGGCCGGCCAGGCGACGATCAGCCGAGGACCGCGCCCTTCGACGCGGAGCCGACGAGCTTGGTGTACTTCGCGAGCACGCCGCGCGTGTAGACGGGAGGCAGCGGCTTCCAGCCGGTCTTGCGCGCCTCCATCTCGTCGGCGGAGACGTGCACGTCGAGCGTGCCGTTCGCGACGTCGAGCGTGATCTTGTCGCCGTCCTGGACGTAGGCGATGGGGCCGCCGTCGACGGCCTCGGGGGCGATGTGGCCCACGCACAGTCCCGTCGTGCCGCCAGAGAACCGGCCGTCCGTGACGAGCAGCACATCCTTGCCGAGCCCCGCACCCTTGATCGCCGCGGTGATGGCGAGCATCTCACGCATGCCGGGCCCGCCCTTGGGGCCCTCGTAGCGGATCACCACGCAGTCGCCGGCCTGGATGGTGCCATCGGCGAGGGCGTCCAGGGCCGCACGCTCGCGGTCGAAGACCCGCGCGGTCGCCTCGAACACGTCGTCGTCGAAGCCAGCGGACTTCACGACGGCGCCGTCGGGCGCGAGCGAGCCCTTGAGGATCGTGATGCCGCCGGACTTGTGGATCGGGTTGTTGAGCGCGCGCACCACGCGGCCGTCGATGGTGGCCGGCTTGAGCTCGGCCATGTTCTCGGCAAGCGTCTTGCCGGTCACGGTGAGGCAGTCGCCGTGCATGAGGCCCGCCTCGAGCAGCGTGTTCATCACGGCCGGCACGCCGCCCACACGGTCGACGTCGTTCATGACGAACTGGCCGAAGGGCTTCAGGTCGCCCAGGTGCGGCACGTTCGCGGCGACGCGGGCGAAGTCGTCGAGGGTGAGGTCGACCTCGGCCTCGTGGGCGATCGCGAGCAGGTGCAGCACCGCGTTGGTCGAGCCGCCGAACGCCATGACGACGGCGATGGCGTTCTCGAACGCCTCCTTGGTCATGATGTCGCGCGCCGTGATGCCCTGGCGCAGCATTTTGACGACCGCCTCGCCGGACTTGTGGGCGTAGTAGTCGCGGCGGCGGTCGGGGCTGGGCGGGGAGGCCGAGCCGGGGATCGACATGCCGAGGGCCTCGCCCACGGACGCCATCGTGTTCGCGGTGTACATGCCGCCGCACGCGCCCTCGCCGGGGCAGATCGCCTTCTCGATGCGGAGGCGGTCCTCCTCGCTCATCAGCCCACGAGCGCACGCGCCCACGGCCTCGAACGCGTCGATGATGGTGACGTCCTTGGACGTGCCGTCGGTCAGCGTGACGTGACCCGGCATGATCGAGCCCGCGTAGAGGAAGACGCTCGCGAGGTCGAGACGGGCCGCGGCCATGAGCATGCCCGGCAGCGACTTGTCGCAGCCGGCGAGCAGCACCGAGCCGTCGAGGCGCTCGGCGCACATCACGGTCTCGACCGAGTCCGCGATGACGTCGCGCGAGACGAGCGAGAAGTGCATGCCCTCGTGGCCCATCGAGATGCCGTCCGACACCGAGATGGTGCCGAACTCGAGCGGGTAGCCGCCGCCGGCGTGCACGCCCTCCTTGGCGCCCTGAGCGAGGCGCTGCAGCGACAGGTTGCACGGCGTGATCTCGTTCCACGAGCTCGCGATGCCGATCTGCGGCTTGGCGAAGTCCTCGTCGCCCAGCCCGACGGCGCGGAGCATGCCGCGCGCGGCGGTCGCCTCCAGTCCGTCGGTGACCTGGCGGGAGCGGGGCTTGATATCGGGCGTCGACGTCATAGTCGGGAGTCTAGGACGGGCCGATGCGCCCCGGCGGCATCCGCGCGAAATCGCGGCTTGACGTTGACGCGGCGTCAACTTCTACCATCGAAGACATGGACACGACATCACTCGGCGACACCGTCGACATCGCCCGCGCGGCGCGCCTCGCCGGGGTGAGCAGCCGGACCCTGCGCCACTACGACCAGGTGGGCCTGCTCTCCCCCGCCTGGACCGGGGACGACGGGCGCCGGCACTACGGCCGCCCCGAGCTGCTCCGACTGCAGCACATCCTCGTGCTGCGCGAGCTGGGGGCGTCGCTCGACACGATCGGCGCGATCGTCGACGCCGAGGACCCCGCCGTGACCGTCGCGCACCTCCGCGACCACCTCACGGGCCTCACGGCCGAGCGCGACCGCTACGCGCGGCTCGCGGCGACCGTGGCCCGCACCATCGACTCACTCGAGAAGGGAAGAACCATGACCAACGAGGAGATCCTCGACGGCTTCGAGCACACCAAGTACGAGCCCGAGGCTCGCGAGCGCTGGGGCGACCAGGCGGTCGACACCTCCAACGAGCGCTGGGCGAGCCTGGGCAAGGAGGGCCAGCAGCGGCACCTCGACACCCACCGTGAGATCGTCGAGGCGCTGGGCGCCGCGATCCGCGTAGGCTTCGCACCCGACAGTGCCGAGGTGCAGGAGATCGTCGCCAAGCACTACGCCTGGGTGTCGCTGTTCTGGACGCCGAACGCGGAGACCTACCGCGGCCTCACGCAGATGTACGTGGACGACGAGCGCTTCCGCCGCAACTACGACGAGGTCGCCCCCGGCGCCGCGGCCCTGCTGCGCGACGCGGCGGACCTCTACGCGGAGTCCCAGCTCTAGCGACTGCGCCCTGGAAGGCACTGAGTGCCGAGAATCGCCCGGATTCGGCACTCAGTGCCTTCCAGCGCGGGGCGGGAGCGCTGAAGAGCGGGCGGGGCGGGCTCGCGCCGGGAGCGGACGCTGAAGTCCGGCAGGCGGGCAGGATGCGGACACCCAGCCGGCGCATCGGCGTCCCGAGCACCAGATTCGTTGAATTGGGAATAGTTGACGCGTCACGTATTGTTGCCCGTGCAGTCGGCAGCGCGGTCGACGCGACACCCCCACTCCCACTCGGAAGGAATCACCATGCCCCGCATCGGCATCATCGTCGGCTCGGTCGCCCAGGCGTCCATCAACCGCAAGGTCGCCAGCATCCTGCCCTCGCTCGCGAACGACACCGAGTTCGTGACCATCGACATCGCCCAGCTGCCGCTGTACGACTACAGCCTCGACGGCAACTGGCCCGAGGTCGCCACCGACTTCAAGAACGCGGTCGAGTCCGTCGACGGCATCATCATCGTGACCCCCGAGTACTCGCGCTCGATCCCCGGCGCGCTCAAGAACGCCCTCGACTGGGCGTCGCGTCCGTGGGGCCAGAACTCCTTCAACGGCAAGCCGGTCGCCGTCATGGGCGCCTCGATCTCGCCCGTCGGCACCGCGATGGCGCAGCAGCACCTGCGCAACATCCTCGCGCACTTCAACGCCCCCACCCTGGGCCAGCCCGAGACCTTCTTCCACTTCCGCGCGGACTCGTTCGGCTCGGACGGCTCGCTGCAGGACGAGGCGCAGGTCGCCCAGCTGACCGGCTTCCTCGAGGCCGCGATCGCGCACATCGAGCACAACGCCCCGGTGTCGGTCGCCTGACGCACCGAGAGCTCCCAGGGCCCCGTCCGGCACGTCGCCGGGCGGGGCCCTCGTCGTGTGCGGGACGGCTCCGCATGCACGGCTCCGCGCCCTGGGGCCGTGCACAATGGATGCCTACCCCGCCCCGATCCCGACCGCTCTCACAGCCCTCGGCTCCGCGGCCCGAACTTGCCGGGAGGCCCCCGTTGAACCGAGCCGTCACCATCGCCGCCCTCGCCGTTCCCGCCGCCCTGGCCGGGTGCAGCAGCGCGGGCGTCCTCTCCATCACCAACGACAGTGGACTGGCAGTGGACGTGTCCACAGGCGACGAGCGGTTGCCCATCGACCCCTACGGCGGGGTGGCGCTCTTCGACTACGGCTGCACCCCTGGCGACGTGACGCTTACGTTCTCTGACGACACGGTGGTCTCCGTCCCCGGGCCGGTGTGCCCTCCGGACGAGATTCGCATCGCGTCCGCCAGCCATGTCACCGTCGTGACCGCTGACGCCTGACCGGCCGCCCGGCTGTCCCCCACGGGAACAGGCGGGCGGCCGTCTCGCGTTGTGCCTGGCATGACGCACCTGTGGTGGGCCCGGCGCGACCTGCGCCTGCACGACAACCCCGCGCTGCTCGAGGCGCAGGCCGACGGACCGTTCGCGGCCGTGGCCGCCTGGACGCCGCCGCTGCACTTCTGGTCAGGGCGCCGGCGAGCGCACCTGGCGCGCTCGCTGTGGTCGCTCCGCGAGGACACCGGTGGCGCGCTCGCCGTGCGCCGCGGGGACGCGGCGGACGTGGTCGTGGGCGCCGCCCGGGAGGCCGATGCGCGGGTCGTCTGGGCAACCCGGGAGTTCAGCCCGTCCGGGGTCGCCGAGCAGGACGCGGTGGCCGCGGCGCTCGAGGACGACGGCCGCGAGCTGCGGCTGCACGGGTCCCCGTACGCCGTGGCGCCCGGGCGCGTCGTCAAGGGCGACGGCACCCCGTACAAGGTCTACACGCCGTTCCTCGACGCCTGGCGCCAGCACGGGTGGCGCCGGCCTGCCGATCCCGCCGACCCTGCGGGGTTCACGGCGCTTGACTCGAAGGACGACGTAGCCGTCGATCTTGACCAGATCGCCGCCCACGGCGACGCCGAGGACGCGATCGAGCCGCGCCACGAGTTCCGCGAGGAGCGCCTGATCGCGGCGCTTGAGGACTTCATCGACGGCGACGTCGGCTCGTACGCCGAGGACAGGGACCGGCCCGATCTCGACGCCACCTCCCACCTGTCGACGGCGCTCGCGTTCGGCCAGATCCATGCGCGGACGGTCCTCGCGCTCCTCGCGCCGCTGCGCTCCGACGGCTCGCGCGTGTTCCAGGCCGAGCTCGCATGGCGCGAGTTCCACGCCGACACGCTGTGGAACGCCCCACAGGCGCGACGGGAGTCCCTCACTCCCGTGCTCGACGAGAAGGACTGGGAGACCGGTCGCGACGCCGACGACGCCTTCAAGGCGTGGCGGGACGGGCGCACCGGCTTCCCGCTCGTGGACGCCGGGATGAGGCAGCTGGCGCAGACCGGCTGGATGCACAACCGCGTGCGGATGGTCGTCGCGAGCTTCCTCGTCAAGGATCTGCGCCTGCCGTGGCAGCGCGGTGCGGACCACTTCCGGCGCACGCTCGTGGACTACGACCACGCGCAGAATCAGCTGAACTGGCAATGGGTCGCCGGCACAGGCCGCGACGCCTCGCCGTTCTTCCGCATCTTCAACCCTCACGCGCAGCTCGAGCGATTCGACCCGCATCAGCGATACGTCCAGCGCTGGATCCCCGAGCTCGACACCCCGGAGTATCCCGAGCCGATGCTCGACCACAAGGCTGAACGAGAGACGACCCTCCGACTGCACAAGCAGGCGAAAGCCCGCAGGTAGCGGTACGGTCGGGGTCATGGCCAGTGACGAGGTCGACCGGTGGATGAGTCACTACGACAACCCCATGAAGGATGTCGTGCAGCGCATCCGGCAGATCATCCTGGCCAGCGACGACCGGATCGGCGAGTGCATCAAGTGGGCCACTCCGACCTTCACCTATGAGGGCAACCTCGCCAGCTTCTTCCCCAAGTCGACGCACCACGCGACGTTGATGTTCCACCACGGCGCGCAGATCCCCGGCACCTTCAAGCACCTCGAGGGCTCCGGCAAGGAGGGCCGCGTGATGCGCATCGTCTCGATCGCGGAGGCCGAGGAGCGTCGCGACGAGCTCAACGCGATCGTGCAGGCGTGGATCGCGTGGCGGGACGCTGCGAAGGCCTGACGGCGGCCACACGCCACCCCTGATCGCTCAGGCGGGGAAGGCACCCATCATCACGAAGTTGACGGGGTCGTCGCCGTGGCGAACCGCCTCGACCTGCTTCCGGACAAGGTCGACGTAGCGCCTGTCGGTCATCTTCGCGTTGCCGGCGATGTGCGGGACCACGATGCAGCCAGGAGCGGACCACAGTGGGTGCCCGTCCGGCAGCGGTTCCGGGTCTGTCACGTCGAGCGCCGCGCGGATGCGGCCCGCCTGAAGCTCCGCGAGCAGCGCGTCCGCGTCGACCACCCTGCCGCGTGACACGTTGATGAGCAGGGCGTCGTCGGGCAGCGCCGCGAGGAACGCGGCGTCGACGAGGCCCTCGGTCTCGTCCGTGAGCGGGGTGACCAGGAAGACTACCTCGGCGTCGGGCAGGAGCGACGGCAGGGAGGACATCGCGTGGACCTCGGTGCCGTCGGGGTCCGTGCGCGCCGAGCGGGCGACGCCCACCACCTCGGCCTCGCAGGCCCGCAGGCGCTCCCCGAGCGCGGAGCCGATCGATCCGTACCCGACCACGAGGCACCGCCGGTCGGCGAGCGAGGGCGAGAACTGGGACGCATCCCACGTCTCGCGGCGCTGTGCGTCCCAGTAGAACGGCAACCGCCGCTGGCTCGCGAGAGCGAGGGCGAGCGCCATCTCCGCGGTCCGGGAGTCGTGCACGCCACGGGCGTTCGCGAGCTTCTTGCCTGCGGGCACGAAGGGCGCCGCGTGCTCGTACCCGGCCGACGGGATCTGGATCACGCGCAGGTCGGGGCACTCGGCGAGCCGCCCGTACACCTCGCGTCCGCCACTCGCGTGGGGGACGCACGCGATGGTGATGCGCTCGCGCTCGTCCTCAGGTGCGGAGCCCTCCCGGGGGTCCCACACGATCACTCGCGCGTCCTCCCCCAGGTCTCCCAGCGCATCGGCGATCTTCGGATGGGGCACGGAGACGGTGATCACCGGGCCAGTCTGTCACCCCTCACCACCCACCACGAAAGTGGGCCCTCTTTCCTCCTCCGGGCCCGGTTCGAGATGAAACTGGGCCCACTTTCGCTGAGGGAGGGGCATCAGAGTATGCGGGAAAGCGCATAATCGCGTATACGTTGAGCCATGCACCCCAATGCGAACCCGTTCAACCCCGGCGCCGGCACTCCCCCGCACACGCTCGCCGGCCGCGACGCCGAGGTCGCCGCCATCACCACAGCGATCGAGCGCTCGGAGCTCCGGCGCGGCGCGAACGGCATCGTGCTGCACGGCCTGCGCGGCACCGGCAAGACCGTGCTGCTCGGCCGGTTCTGCGAGATCGCGTCCGACCGCGGCTGGATCGCCGTGCGGGTCGAGGCGGCCGCGTCCACCAGCGCGACCTTCGCCGAGCAACTCGTGACGCGCCTCACGCCGCACATGCTGCGCCTGGACCGCCCCAGCGCGGGCGACCGCGTCAAGCGCGCGCTCGGCGCCTTCAAGTCGTTCTCGATCTCCGTGGGCCTGCAGGACGTGTCCGCCGGCATCGAGGTCGACCCCCGCCACCTGCTCAGCTACGGAACCTCGATCGAGCACTCGCTGCCCGACATGCTGCGCACCCTTGCGGAGGCGTGCGCCGAGGAGCGCACGGGCGTGCTCATCGCGGTCGACGAGATGCACGACCTGTCGCGCCCCGACCTGCGCGCCCTGCTCGCCGTCGGCCAAGAGGCGAACGAGTCGCTCGCGCCGCTGCTGCTGTGCGGCGCGGGCCTGCCCGCCCTGCCGCGCCTCCTGTCCGAGGCCCGCACCTACGCCGAGCGATTCTTCGAGTTCCGCGCGGTCACCTGGCTCGACAAGGCCGATGCGCGCCGTGCCCTGGTCGCGCCCGTCGAGGCGCTCGGCGAGTCGTGGACCGAGGATGGGCTCGACGTCATCCTCACCGCCGCGGGCGGCTACCCGTACTTCCTCCAGCACTTCGGGCGCGCGGCGTGGAACGTGGCCGCCTACTCCCCGATCTCCGCGAATGACGCCGTCGCGGCCCGCCGCCTCGGGTACGCGGAGCTGGACCAGGGCTTCTTCCACATCCGCTGGGAGCGCGCCACCGGCGCCGAGCGGTCGTACCTCCGCGCCATGGCCGTCGACGGCGACGGGCCGAGCCGTTCGGGCGACGTCGCCGAACGCCTCGGCAAGCCCGCCTCCGCGCTCAGCGCGATCCGCACCCGCCTCATCGACAAGGGGATCATCTACGCCCCGGCGCGCGGCCGCATCGGCTTCACGGTGCCGGGCATGGCGACCTTCATCCGCAGGCACGACGAGCAGGGCTGACGCCCCGCCCGGACGGAGCGCCGATGCGCGCGCCGGCTCGTGCGTCCCCACCACCTGGGTACGCCTCGCCGCGCGTGCGCAGGGCTCAACGGGCAGGACTTGGCGGGCAGTGCTCAGCGCTCCGGCAGGACAAACGACCACCCCTGCGCGAGCCGCTCGTCCACGACCCGAACGACCGCCTCGACGGCGCCCGCCCGGTCGCCGCCTCCATCGTGGGCGAGCGCCATGGAGCCGGGCGTCATCACGGCCCGCAGGCGCTCGGCCAGCACGTCGGGATCCTGCTCGGCCCAGTCGCCGATGTGGCCCTCGACACCGAGGGGCTGCATGCCCAGCTCGACGGCGACCTCGCGCGTGACGCCCCAGGACCCGTTGGGCGCGCGCCAGTACGGGACCGGATGACGATCGCCCAGGACGCCGCGGATGATCGCGAGGTTCTCGGCGAGGTCGGAGCGCACCCGCTCGGCGTCCCACTCGCCCATGTCCGCGAAGGACGTCGAGTGGTTGGCCAGGACATGCCCGTCGTCGGCGACGCGGCGCAGCACCTCTGCGCCGCCCGGCCTCTGGATCTCCTGCCCGACCACGCAGAACACGGCACGAACGCCGCGCGCAGAAAGCGCGTCCAGCAGTCGCAACGTGTCCGCGCCGTTGGGCCCGTCGTCGAAGGTGAGCGCGCAGACCAGGCCCTCGCCCTGTGCCCGCTCGACCGGCTCGGGGCGAGGGTCGGGGTGGCCGCCCGAGGGCGCATCGGCGCTGCCCGGGGTGACGCCGTGCACGGCCGCGACCGTCAGGCGTCGGCCGGGGCGGACGCCTCGACCGCGGGAGGCGTGGCCCGGCGCAGGACCGTGGGAGGCGCGGCCGACGTGCCGCGCACAACGAGCTCGGTCGACATGCGCACGTGGTGCTCGCGCTCGACCCCGTTGATGAGGTCGAGCAGCATCGTCATGGCCGCGGCACCCATGGCCTGCATGGGCTGGCGCACGGTGGTGAGGGCGGGCGAGGCGAGCGCCGCGTCAGGCACGTCGTCGAAGCCGACCACCGACAGGTCCTCGGGAACGCGCAGGCCGAACTCGTGCGCGACCTCGACGGCGCGGATCGCGGTCACGTCGTTCGCGGCGAAGATCGCTGTGGGGCGGTCCTCCAGCGACAGCAGCTCGCGCGCGACGGCGGAGGCGCGGTCGGGGACGTAGCGGGTCTCGCGCACCAGCGCGGGATCGACCGGGATGCCCGCCTCCGCCATGGCGTTGCGGAAGCCGGCCTCGCGCAGGTGAGCCGAGTCGAGCTCCGAACGGCCGCCCAGGAAGGCGATGCGCGTGTGGCCGAGCGAGATGAGGTGATCGGTCGCCTGCTCCGCGCCGGTGAAGCTGTCCGCGTCGATGGTCGGCAGCCGGTTGGGGCCGTAGTGGGGATCGACCGCGACCACCGGCACCACGGTGCGGGCGTCGAGCACGGTGGGAGTGACGATCACGGCGCCTGCGATGAGCGTGCCGCCGAGTCGCGCGAGGGACCGGCGCTCCCACCCGTGGGTGTCGCCGCCGGAGTGCGCGAGCAGCTCGTACCCCGAGCCTTCTGCCGCGGCGGCGGCACCCTTGATCAGCTCGGCGCTGAAGGGCTCGAAGCTCGCCACCAGGATGCCCAGCACGTTGGTCTGCTGCATGCGCAGGCTCGAGGCGCTGAGGTTGCCTGCGTAGCCCATCTCCTCGATGACGCCCTGGACCAGCTCGACGGTCTCCTTGGCAACGCCGTAGCGGCCGTTGACGACCTTCGAGACGGTCGCGACAGAGACGCCCGCCTTGGCGGCGACGTCGGCCATCTTCACCCTTGGAGCTGGTTCCATGACGGCCATGCTACAGCCGCACCCCCACGTGACGAAATCGTTATCGAAAACGTTTGACACCGTGTCGCGGCCGCTGACAGACTGCCGGTGTTCGGCTGGTCAACGAGGACTGAAAGGACCTGAACATGGCATCCATGCGCAAGACGAGTGCCGCAGTGGCATTCGCGGCGTCCGCCGCTCTGCTGCTCGCGGCGTGCAGCAGCGACGGAACCGAGACCGACCCCACCGAGTCCGCCACCGGCGGCGAGACCTCGGATGCGGGCGGCGAGCCGGTGACCCTCACGTGGTGGCACAACGCCGTCGCGGGAGACAACGGACAGAACGACCTGGGCGACTACTGGCAGAGCCTGGCCGACGCGTACACGGCTGAGAACCCCAACGTCACCATCGAGATCGAGCAGATCCAGAACGAGGACCTGCAGCGCACGCGCATCCCGCTCGCGCTGCAGTCGGGCGACGCGCCCGACCTGTTCCAGGCGTGGGGCGGCGGCGAGCTCGCCACCCAGGTCGAGTCGGGCTACCTCATGGACCTCACCGACACCCTCGCGGACGACATCTCCCGCCTGGGCGGCGGCGTGGCTCCGTGGCAGTACGAGGGCTCCACCTACGGCCTCCCCTTCCAGTTCGGCGTCGAGGGCGTGTGGTACCGCGAGTCGCTGTTCGAGGAGGCGGGCATCACCGAGGAGCCGGCCACCATGGCTGACCTGGGCGACGCGGTGCAGAAGCTCAAGGACGCCGGCATCACCCCCATCGCGGTGGGCGCTGCCGACGGCTGGCCCGCGGCGCACTGGTGGTACAACTTCGCCCTCCGCTCCTGCTCGCAGGACGTGATCCAGTCGGCCGGCACCTCGCTGGACTTCTCCGACCAGTGCTGGATCGACGCGGGCGAGCAGCTCGAGGAGTTCCTCGGCACCGAGCCCTTCCAGGACCAGTTCATCTCCACGGTCGCGCAGACCGGCGCAACCTCGTCCGCGGGCCTCGTGGCCACCGGTGAGGCTGCGATGGAGCTCATGGGCCACTGGAACGTGTTCGTCTACGAGGGCTTCACCGACGGCTCGGAGGAGGCGATCGACGCGCTTCACGACGACCTCGGCTGGTTCCCGATGCCCGCCACCGACGGCGGAGCCGGCGACCCCACCGCTGCCCTCGGCGGCGGCGACGGATTCGCGTGCTACGTGGACGCCCCGCCGGAGTGCGCGGACTTCCTCGCCTTCATCGTGAGCGATGAGAACCAGGCCGGTGCAGCCGAGGCTGCGGGCATCCTGCCCGTCGCTCCCGCGGCAGCGGAGGCCGTCACCAACCCCGTGCTGGTCGAGCTGTCGCAGGTGGCCGGAAACGCCGCCTACGTGCAGCTGTGGCTCGACACCACCTTCGGCACCAACGTCGGTGGCGCGATGAACGACGGCATCGTCGGCATCTTCGCCGGCACCGGTGACGCCCAGGACGTCGTCGACCTGATGACGGCCGCAGCGCTCACGCAGTAATCACCCGCCCGTCCCCCTGATTCACAGAAAGCGAGGCTCCCTGGTGACTGCACTGGAGGCCTCGGGTACGGGCAAGGCCCCCGCCGTCGACGCGAAGGCGTCGGCGGCGGGGGACCACCCGGTCACGCCCGCCACGAGCAACCCCCGCCGCGATGCGCGGCGCAAGCGCCTCGAGATCGCGATCTTCGTCGGTCCGGCGCTCCTGATCTTCTTCACGTTCGTCGTCTTCCCCATGGTGATGGCGGCGCGCTACAGCCTCTACAAGTGGGACTCTCGCCAGCCGTTCGAGCTGGCCGAGTTCATCGGCCTGGACAACTACACGCGAGCCCTCATCGGCGGCACCGACCCCGAGACCCAGGAGATCTTCTGGAAGGCGTACGCGGAGCCGTTCTGGAACGCCGTGGGCAACAACGGCCAGATCATCGTCCTGTCGATGCTGATCCAGCTGCCGGTCGCGATGATCGTGGCGCTGGTGCTCAACCGCAAGTTCGCGGGGCGCTCGTCCGTGCGCCTCATCATCTTCGCGCCCTACGTCCTCGCCGAGGTCACCGCCGGCCTCATGTGGATGATGCTCCTGGACCCGCGCGGCCCGGTGACGCAGATGATCCAAGGGCTGGGGCTGCCGACGCCCTCGCAAGGCTGGCTCGAGGACCCGACGTGGGGCTTCTGGACCTTCTTCTTCATCGTGTCGTGGAAGTACATCGGCCTCGCGATCATCCTGTTCCTCGCTGGCCTCGCGGGCGTCCCGCAGGAGCTCCAGGAGGCGGCGTCGATCGACGGCGCGAGCTGGTGGCAGGTCCAGTGGCGCATCAACATCCCGCTCATCGGCCCCACGGTGCGTGTGTGGGCGTTCCTGTCGATCATCGGATCCATCCAACTGTTCGACATGGCCTGGGTGCTCAACAAGGGCGGCTCGACGGGCCAGTACTCCACCATCGCGACGCTGATGGTCGACATCGGCACGCAGCGCAACGACGGCGGCTACGCCTCGGCGCTCGCGATCATCATGTTCATCTTCTCGATGTCCGCCGCCCTCGCCTACATGGCGCTCATCATGCGCCGCGACACCGCGAACGGCCGCACGCGCAAGGCCAAGAAGGGGGTCAAGGCATGACCACCGCGACCACCACCGGGGCGACCGTCTCCCCCACCCGCAAGGGCGCGTCGCGCGCCCGCGCACAGCTCACGGGCGACTCGTCGATCTATATCACGATCTTCGTCGCGCTCGTCGCCGTCGCCCTCACGCTCGGCCCGATCATCTACCTTGGCCTCGGCGGCTTCCGCTCGAACGGCCAGATCGCCGCCGACCCCACCGGCCTGCCCGACCCGTGGGTGTGGCAGAACTACTGGAACATCCTCACCAACTCGACCTTCTGGCGCTACACGCTCAACTCCCTCATCGTGGCCGGCGCCACGACGCTCGGGGTCGTCGTGTTCGGCACCATGGCCGCCTACCCGCTCGCCCGCTACCAGTTCCGCGGCCGCGAGGGCGTGTTCATCATCTTCACCGCCGGGCTCATGTTCCCCCTGACCGTGGCGATCTTCCCGCTGTTCCTGCTGCTGCAGGACCTGGGGCTCAAGGGCATGTGGGGACTCGTGGTCCCGCAGGTGGCGTTCGCGCTGCCCGTGACCGTGATCATCATGCGGCCCTTCCTCGCGGCGCTGCCTGACGAGCTCGAGGAGGCGGCCTTCATGGACGGCCTCACCCGCGTCGGCTTCTTCTTCCGCATGATCCTGCCGCTCGCCAAGCCCGGCATGGTCACCGTGGGCGTGCTCGCGTTCCTCGGCTCGTGGAACGCGTACCTGCTGCCGCTCGTGATCCTCACCGGCCGCGACGCCCCGAAGACGCTGCCCCTGGGCGTGACGGAGTTCCAGGGCCAGAACGCCTCGGACTTCGCCGGCATCATGGCGTACACGTTCCTGGCGATGATCCCTGCGCTCGTGTTCTTCCTCATGATGGAGCGTCGCATCGTCGACGGCCTGTCCGGAGCGGTGAAGGGGTAGGCGATGATCGACGAGACCATCAGCCCGCGCGTCCGGGCCATCCTCGCTGACCTCTCGCTCGACGAGAAGCTCGCGCAGATCGTCGGCTTCTGGGAGGGAGAGGAGGGCGACTCCGTCGCGCCTCTCCAGGGCGAGCTCTCGAGCACCGGCCGCCTGGACGATGCGATGGAGCACGGCCTCGGCCACCTCACCCGGGTCTACGGCACCAACCCTCACGACCCCGACGAGCGCGCCGAGTACCTGTGGCGGCGCCAGCGCGCCCTCATCACGGGCACCCGCGCCGGCATCCCCGCCCTCGTGCACGAGGAGTGCCTCACGGGCCTGTCCGCCTGGAAGGCCGCGACGTTCCCCGCTCCCCTGGCGTGGGGCGCGACGTTCGACCACTGCCTGGTCGAGGAGATGGGCGCGCTCATCGGCGAGTCGATGTCGGCGCTCGGCATCCACCAGGGACTCGCCCCCGTCCTCGACGTCGTCCGCGACCCTCGCTGGGGCCGCGTCGAGGAGTGCATCGCCGAGGACCCGTACCTGGTCGGTGCGGTCGGCACCGCGTACGTGCGCGGGCTGCAGTCGCGCGGCGTGGACGCCACCCTCAAGCACTTCGTCGGCTACTCCGCCTCGCAGTCGGGCCGCAACTTCGGACCCGTGCACATGGGCCCGCGTGAGCTGCGCGACGTCATGCTGATCCCGTTCGAGATGGCCGTCATCGACGGCCAGGTGAGCTCCGTGATGCACTCCTATGCGGAGATCGACGGGGTCCCCGTCGCCGCCGACCCCACGCTGCTCACGGACCTGCTGCGCGGCGAGTGGGGCTTCGACGGCACCGTCGTCGCCGACTACTTCGGGGTCGCGTTCCTGCATCTGCTGCACCACGTCGCCGCCGACCACGGCGAGGCCGCAGCCCAGGCGCTCGCCGCCGGCGTGGACGTCGAGCTGCCCACCGGCGACGCGTACCTCGCGCCGCTCAAGGCCGCCATCGAGGCCGGCACGGTCGACGTCGCGCTCGTGGACAGGGCCGCGGCGCGCATCCTCGCTCAGAAGGAACGGCACGGACTCCTCGACGCGACGTTCGAGGAGGCGCCGCCGACCGGCGTCGACCTCGACTCCCCCGCCCACCGGGACGTCGCGCGCCGCATCGCCGAGGAGTCGATCGTGCTGGTCTCCAACGACGGCACGCTGCCCCTCGCGGCTGCGGACTCGTCGCGCACCACGGCGGTCATCGGCCCCAACGCGGACCGCGTCGCCGCGCTGTTCGGCTGCTACTCGTTCGCCAACCACGTGCTCGCGCAGCGTCCGGGCGTCGAGCTCGGCTTCGAGGCTCCGACCGTGCTGGACGCCCTGCGCGGAGAGCTGGCCGGATCGGTGACGTACGCCCGCGGCAGCGCCGTCGACGACGACGACCGCAGCGGCTTCGACGAGGCCGTGGCCACCGCGGCCGCGGCCGACACCGCCGTCGTGGTGGTCGGCGACCACGCCGGGCTGTTCGGCCGGGGGACGTCCGGCGAGGGATGCGACCGGGACGACCTCGAGCTTCCCGGGGTCCAGCGCGCGCTCGTCGAGGCGATCCTCGACACCGGCACGCCCGTCGTCCTCGTGCTCGTGACCGGACGCCCGTATGCCGTGTCCTGGGCACTCGAGCGCTGTGCCGCCGTCGTGCAGACGTTCTTCCCCGGCGAGGAGGGCGCACCGGCGATCGCCGGCGTGCTGTCGGGCCGCGTCAACCCTTCCGGGCGCCTCCCGGTGTCGTTGCCGCGGCCGGCCGGCGCGCAGCCGTACACGTACCTGCACCCCGCGCTCGGCGGCGACGGCGAGGTGACCAACCTGTCCTCTCGCCCCGCCGCAGAGTTCGGCCACGGCCTGTCGTACACGTCCTTCGAGCACGGCTCGCTCAGCGCGGCCGATGCGCCCACCGACGGAGCGCTCACCGTCTCCGTCACGGTCACCAACACGGGCGATCTCGCCGGCGAGGAGGTGGTGCAGCTCTACGGCCGCGACCTCGTCGGATCCGTCACCCGTCCCGTCGCCCAGCTGCTCGGCTACCGGCGCCTGCACCTCGAGCCGGGCGCCACCGCCACCGTCGAGCTGACGGTGCCCACCGCGCGCCTCGCGTTCACCGACCGCAGCCTCACGCGCATCGTGGAGCCGGGAACGGTGGAGCTGTGGACCGGCACGTCCGCCGCCCGCCTGAGCGAGACCTCGATCGAGCTCACCGGACCGACGCACCCGGTGACGTCGGCATCGGCGCGCCTCACCACGACGCACGTCGCGACCTCCGCCCTCGCGGCGACGGCCTCGACCTCGGCGCCGGCAGCCACGTGATCGGGGCCGCTCCCGCGAGCTCCTCGGCGGTCGACTCCCTCGACCACCGACGGGGCCGCGCGAGCGTGCGCGTGCAGCGGCCGGACGGCGCCCCTGTCGCCGATGCGGTCGTCAGCGTGGAGCAGGTGCGGCACGCCTTCGGGTTCGGCAACCTGGGGTTCGCCCGCGCCCACGGCACGTCGGACCCGCGCCTTGAGGGCCTGTTCCTCGACCTGTTCAACGCCGCGACCCTGCCGTTCTACTGGCGCGAGTTCGAGCCGGTGGCGGGCGAGCCCCACACCGCGCGCCTGCGCGACGCCGCACGGTGGTTCGCGGACCGCGGCGTGCGCCTCAAGGGCCACCCGCTGCTGTGGCACACGCTCGCGCCGGCCTGGCTGCTCGACCTCGACGACACGAGCGCCGAGGCCGCCATGCGCGCGCGCATCGCCCGCGAGACCAGCGCCTTCGCGGGGCTGGTGGACCAGTGGGACGCGATCAACGAGGCCGTCATCCTTCCCGTGTTCACCGCGGAGGACAACGCCGTCACTCGCCTCGCTCGGCGCAAGGGGCGGGTCGAGATGGTGCGGCTAGCCTTCGACGCTGCCCGCGAGGGCGATCCTGGCGCGGGACTGGTCCTCAACGACTTCGACCTGAGCCCCGCGTACGAGCACCTCATCGAGGAGTGCCTGGACGCGGGTATCACCCTGGACGCCATCGGCCTCCAGACCCACATGCACCAAGGGTTCCGCGGCGAGGACGAGCTCGCGGGGATCGTCGAGCGCTTCTCGCGGTTCGGCCTGCCCCTGCAGCTCACGGAGGTGAGCCTGGTGTCGGGCGAGCTCATGCCCGGCCACGTCGTCGATCTCAACGACCACCAGGTCGAGGAGTGGCCGACGACACCCGAGGGCGAGGCGCGCCAGGCCGACGAGCTCGAGCGATTCCACCGGCAGATGCTCGCCGAACCCGCCGTCGAGTCCATCACCCTGTGGGGCCTGTCGGACGCCGACGCGTGGCTCGGGGCCCCCTCCGGCCTCGTGCGTGCGGACGGCAGCCTCAAGCCGGCCTATCGCGCGCTTCACCGGCTGATCAAGGATGAGTGGTGGCTCGCGCCCACCGAGGTCCGCACCGACGCCTCGGGTTCGTTCGAGCTGCACGGCTTCGCCGGCGAGTACCGCGTGTCTGCCGGTGCCGCGACGGCGGCCCTGACGCTGCCCGCGGTGCGCGGCTGCTCGGCGACGGTGACGCTCGACCCGGCGCGCGCATCGGCCGTCCCGACCACCTCCCCGGAGGTGCCCGACTCGGACTGAGACGCGCTGTGAGCACATGGGTGGCGAGGCCAGCCGAACACCCTTTCCATCCATGTGCTCTCAGGGCGGCTCACGCCCCCACGGGACGCCTCACCAAGGCTCCCCACGCTTCCCGCGCGCCGGCGCAGGGCCCGGCGTACTGTCAGCATGAGGGCCGAGGGCGCCCCGACGGGGGGCTCGCATGGACCTCATCTTCGTGCTCGAGGCGGCCGTCGTGCTCGGTGCCATCGTCATGGGCACGCGCTCGAGCGGCGCCGGCGTGGGCGTGTGGGGCGGCGTCGGCGTGTTCATCCTCGTCTTCGTGTTCGGCGAGGCGCCTGGCGAGCCACCGGTCGCGGCCATCGGCATCATCCTCGGCGTCGTGACCGCCGCCGCGCTCATGCAGGCCGCGGGCGGCATCGACTGGATGGTCGCGATGGCGGCCAAGGTGATCGAGCGACGGCCGCGGCAGATCACCGTGATCGCGCCCCTCACGGCGTTCGCCTTCTGCGCCGGCGCCGGGACCGGCAACATCGTCTATCCCCTGCTGCCGGTGATCTACGACGTGAGCTATCGCAACGGGATCCGGCCATCGCGGCCGCTGACGGTCACCGTGGTGCAGTCGGGCATCGCGCTCGCCGCGTCGCCGGTGTCCGCGGCGATGGCCGCGATGCTGACCCTCACGGACGTCGCCCCCTACGACCTCGGCCTCGCGCAGATCCTGGCGATCACGATCCCCGCGTGCGTGATCGGCATCGTCGTCACCGCCGTCATCATGAACCGCGTGGGCCGCGAGCTCGCCGACGACCCGGAGGTCCAGGCGCGGATCGCCTCCGGCGAGCTCGCCGCGCCGCGCACCGGCGGGGCCGCCGCCTCCGCGGCGCTCACCTACACCTCTCGCGGCCGCAACTCCGCGCTCACGTTCCTGCTGGGGGTGCTCGCGATCGTCGCCTTCGGCCTCTTCCCCGACCTGCGGCCCTCCTTCACGCTCGACGGCGAGACCTCGCAGGTCGACATGACCACGACCATCATCCTGGTGATGTTCGTGGTCGGCGCCATCATCATCGCCGTGGGCCGTCCGAAGGTGGGCGAGGTGCCGTCGCAGTCGGTGTTCAAGGCCGGCATGATCTCCGCGATCGCGCTGTTCGGCATCGCGTGGCTCACCGCGACGTTCATCGCCGCGCACGAGGAGCTCATCGTGTCGACGGTCGGCAGCTGGGTCGACTCGTTCACCTTCGTGTTCGCGATCGCGGTGTTCCTGGTCGCGGCGATGACGACCAGCCAGTCGACCGCGACGCGCACCATCGTGCCGATCGGCCTCGCCGCGGGGCTGCCGGCGGGCGTCGCGACGGGCATGTGGGCTGGCGCCCTCGGCGGCGTCTACACGCTGCCCGCGAACGGCCCGCAGATCGCGGCGGCAAACTTCGACCTCACCGGCACCACCAAGCTCGGCACCAAGCTGCTCGACCACAGCTTCTTCGTACCCATGCTCATCATGTCGGTCACCACCGTCGTCGTGGGCGCCGCCATCGGCGCCTTCTTCTAGCCTGGTAGGCAGACCCGTCCAGCGCCGTCACCCGGCCGCACTCGAAAGGCATACCCATGACCGCATCGTCCCTCTCCCAGAAGGTCGCTCGCCTCATGCCCGGCGTGATCGCCGACCTCAAGGAGCTCGTCGCCATCCCCTCGATCGCGTTCCCCGGCTACCCCGCCGAGCCCGTGAACGCGATGGCGGCCCGGACCGTCGAGCTGCTGCAGGCCGCGGGCGTCGCCAACGCCCGAGCGATGGACGTGCCGTGGGGCTACCCGCCCATCTACGGCGAGATCCCCGGCCCGCCCGGCTCCCCCACCGTCGTGCTCTACGCCCACTACGACGTGCAGCCCGCGCCGGAGTCTCAGGGCTGGAGCTCGGACCCGTTCACCCCCACCCATCGGGACGGTCGCATCTTCGGTCGCGGCGCGTCCGACGACAAGGGTGGGCTCGTCACCCACCTCGGCACGCTGCGCGCGTTCGACGGCGAGCCGCCCTGCACGGTGCGCGTGATCGTCGAGGGCATGGAGGAGACCGAGTCGAACCTCGAGGAGTTCGTCGAGGCGCATTCCGAGCTGTTCGAGTGCGACATGTTCGTCATCTGCGACATGGGCAACCTGCGCGTGGGCGAGCCCGTGGTCACGACGGCGCTGCGCGGCGATGTGTCCTGCATCGTCACCGTGTCGACGCTCGACCATCCCCTGCACTCGGGCGTCTTCGGCGGCGCGGCTCCCGACGCCCTGATGTCGCTCGCGAGGCTGCTGTCGTCGCTCGTGGACGATGCGGGCGACGTGGCCGTCGAGGGCGTCACCGGCGGGTCGTGGGAGGGCGCGACCCAGTCGGAGGAGGAGTTCCTCGCCGGTGCGGAGCTGCTGCCCGGCGTCTCCCTGCTGGGGACCGGCACCATCGCCGACCGCCTCTGGGCGAAGCCGTCGATCAACGCGATCGGCCTTGACACCACGTCGATCGCCGGCTCGTCGAACGTCATCCTGCCGTCAGCGCGAGCGAAGATCTCGATGCGCATCGTCCCTGGCACATCCCCCGCGGCCGAGCTCGACGCGCTGGTCGCGCACCTCGAGTCGCACGCCCCGTGGGGAGCGCAGGTCTCGGTCGAGCGGATCAAGTCGGCGCCGGCGTTCCACGTCCCGACCGGCGGGCCCGGCGACACGGCCGCCCGGGCGGCGCTCGCCGAGGCCTTCGGGTCCGAGCCGTCGGAGGTCGGCTCGGGCGGGTCGATCCCGCTGCTGCAGACCCTCCACGAGGCGTGCCCGTCCGCGGAGTTCGTCCTGTGGGGCCCGGAGGACATGGACCTCGCGCGCATCCACGCGTCCGACGAGTCCGTGGACGCCGCTGAGATCGAGCGGATGGTGCTCGCGCAGGCGCTGCTGCTCGAGAGGCTCGCGGCGCGCGGCTGACGCGCGCGCCCGACGCCGCTGCCGTACCGCTCAACACACGGCTGGTGCTGGTGCGACTGGAGTGACGCAGGAGCATGCGCACCATACGCTTGCGCCCCACCTGTCCCAGGTGTGTGTTGAGCGGCACGGACGGCGGAGCCTGGGCGCGCCGCGCCGCGCCGGAGGGCCGATGCGCTTGCCGGCTCGGGGTGGCGCGCTCAGGGCCCGTTCGCACCGTCGGCCGCGCGAGCGAAGTGCTCCAGCGCCGTGCGCGTCTTGGTCGCCTGGGGCGCGCCGAGGTCCACTCCGCGCGCCGACAGGAACGATCGCAGCTCGTCCGCGACCACGAACGCTTCGCCCGGGTCGCACTTCGCGGACAGCTCCAGGACCTGCTCTCCCGACGGATAGGCCCACAGCTCGGCGACCAAGGAGCGCGACAGAGCGCGCGGAGAGAACTTCAGCTTCAGCACGGTCACCGGGCCGAGAGGGACGAGGTCATCGAGGCCGACGCCTTGTGGCCCGTAGCGTGCGTAGAGGTCGCGCTGGTCACGGCTGAAGGCCCGGCGCGGCGGGCGCTTGCCGCGGCACACGCTGCGCGCCCTCGCGTCTGCCACATCCGCCTTGAGGCTCGCCGAGCACACGAACCCTCCCGGCATCGCATCGACCTCGATCCCGAAGCCCCGGAGCTTCCGAGCGGGATCCACGAGCGCGGAAGGCGGGAGCGGGCGCAGCTTCACCACGCTGTCGCCGCCCCGCCCCTGCCGTCGTCGCACTCTGACCACGACGCCCGCGGCATACGCCGCGAGCGCCGGCGTGTCGAAGAACGTCACCTGGCGCAGCTCCGCCCTCATCACGTCCAGGTCGAGCGCCTCGACGACGGACCGGCGCGAGGGAGACGGCACCGTCGCCTTCAGCTCGACGGAGTCGGCCAGCGGGAGGTGCGCGAGGACGCCGAGCACCTGGTCACGTGTGAGCGCACCGGCCCCCGCATCGACCGGCAGGGCTTGCTCCGCTCCGGGATCCACCATGGGCCACCTCCGGTGACCTCTTCGCCCGCGGTGGGCGCGGCCCTCCTGTCAGGACAGCGCCTTGGCCTTGAGCTGCTCGAACTCCGCCTGGGTGATGGCGCCGGAGTCGAGCAGCTCCTTCGCCTTCGCGACCTGGCCCACGGGGTCAGGCATGGCGCTCGCGGACAGACCTGCCATGTACTCCGCGTGCACGTCACGCTCGGGGACGACCCCACCGCGCGAGGCGCGGATGGCCATCGACTTGCCGCGCGCGATGATGTAGATGATCGCGCCGAGCCACGGGATGAAGATCAGGAAGATGATCCACCCGGCCTTCGCCCAGCCGCCCAGCGAGTGGTCGCTGAAGAGGTCCCACACGCATCGGAACCAGATGACGACCGCCGTGACCCAGATGAAGATCCACAGCGACCACCACAGCACGTCCCAAAAGCTATCCACGTCCGCTCCCCTGCTCGTCATGCCTGCTCAGCGGGCGACCACGATGCCGTCCCGGTTCCCAGAATGGCCCTACTTCGAGCCTCGCGCCACCCCAAACCTCCCGACAGTCACGAACATCTGCGCGGCGACACGCCGCCCAGGAGGGCCGATGCGCGCGCTGGCTCGGGGTGTCGCGCTCGGCGACGTTCGGGAGTGTCGGGCGGCGGGGCGGGCGGGCCGGCGACAGGCGGCGCGGCGGCGGTGGGCGCAGCGTCCTCACCTGATCGACCCGGACGCGCGAGGGCCCCTGTCCCGCATGGAGACAGGGGCCCTCGCGCCGAGCGCGGGTGAGGCTAGCCCTCGACCTACCCCTCAACTCCAGCGCGCTGGAGGATGATCTCGCGCACGCGACCCGCGTCGGCCTGACCGCGCGTGGCCTTCATGACCGCACCCACGATCGCGCCCGCGGCCTGGACCTTGCCGTCCTGGATCTTCGCGAGCACGTCGGGCTGCGCGGCGAGCGCCTCGTCCACGGCGGCCTCGAGCGCGGAGTCGTCCGACACGACCTCGAGACCGCGGCTCTCGACCACCTCGCGCGGCGAGCCCTCGCCCGCGAGCACGCCCTCGAGCGCCTGGCGAGCGAGCTTGTCGTTGATGGTCCCCGCGTCGACGAGGCCCTGCAGCTCCGCGACGTCGGCCGGCGTGACGGGCAGCTCGGCAAGCGCGACCTCGCGGTCGTTGGCCGTGCGGGCCAGCTCGCCCATCCACCACTTGCGCGCGGACTGGGGTGCCGCGCCGGCGGCGACGGTGTCGGCGATCAGGGACAGCGCATCGGCGTTGACCGCGTCGCGCATGTCGGTGTCGCTGAACCCCCACTCCTCCTTGAGGCGCGCGCGCATCTTGGCGGGGTGCTCGGGCAGCGTGCCGCGCAGCTCCTCGACCCACTCGCGGCTGGGCTCGACGGGCAGCAGGTCCGGCTCCGGGAAGTAGCGGTAGTCCTCCGCCTCCTCCTTGGAGCGGCCCGGCGTGGTCGAGCCGGTGTCCTCGTGCCAGTGGCGCGTCTCCTGCACCACGGGCTTGCCCGCGAGCAGCAGTCCGGCCTGGCGGGACGCCTCGTGGTGGATGGCCCGCTCGATCGCGCGCAACGAGTTCACGTTCTTGGTCTCCGAGCGCTTGCCGAAGGGCACCGCGTCCTGGTCCTCGCCCGCGGCGGCCTTGGGCCGCAGCGACAGGTTGACGTCGGCGCGCACGGAGCCCTGCTCCATGCGGCCGTCGGAGATGTCCAGCGCCTTGACGATGTCGCGGATGGTCGCCACATACGCCCGTGCCACCTCGGCGGTGCGGGCACCGGCGCCGGTGATGGGCTTGGTGACGATCTCGACCAGCGGCACGCCGCCGCGGTTGTAGTCCACGAGCGAGTAGTCCGCGCCCTGGATGCCGCCGGTGCCACCCTTGTGGGTGTTCTTGCCGGCGTCCTCCTCCATGTGCGCGCGCTCGATGCCCACGGTGAAGACCTCGCCGTCGTCGAGCACGACGTCCAGCGAGCCCTCGAAGCAGGTGGGCTCGTCGTACTGCGAGATCTGGTAGTCCTTCGCGAGGTCCGGGTAGAAGTAGTTCTTCCTGGCGAAGCGCGACGACTCGCGGATCTCGCAGCCGAGCGACAGGCCCAGGCGGATCGCGGACTCGACGGCCTTCTCGTTGGTCACGGGCATCGCGCCCGGCAGTCCCAGGCACACCGGGCACACCTGCGTGTTGGGCTCGGCGCCGAACTCGTTGGCGCAGCCGCAGAACATCTTGGTCGCGGTGTTGAGCTCGACGTGCACCTCGATGCCGAAGACCGGGTCGAACTGCTCCATGGCCTGCTCGTACGTCAGCGCCTTCACTTCGCCACCTCCAGCTCGGGGGCCTGCGCAGTCAAGTGGCCGCCCCACTGCTCGGCGAGCGCCTTCTCGAGAGCCGCGCCGATGCGGTACATCCGGGCGTCCTCGTGCGCCGGGGCGAGGATCTGGAAGCCCGTGGGAAGCCCGTCCTCGGGTGCGGTGCCGGACGGCAGCGACATCCCGGGGATGCCGGCGAGGTTGGCCGGGATGGTGGCGACGTCGTTGAGGTACATCGCCAGCGGGTCGTCCAGGCGCTCGCCGAGCTTGAACGGCGTGGTGGGCGTCGTGGGGCTCACGAGCACGTCCGCCTGCTCGAAGGCGGCGGCGAAGTCGCGCTGGATCAGCGTGCGCACCTTCTGCGCGGAGCCGTAGTAGGCGTCGTAGTAACCAGCGCTGAGCGCGTACGTGCCGAGGATGATACGGCGCTTGACCTCGTCGCCGAAGCCCTCCGCGCGGGTCGCGCCCATGGTCTTCTCGACCGTGGCCTTCTCGACGCGCAGGCCGAAGCGCACGGAGTCGAACTTCGCGAGGTTGCTCGACGCCTCGGACGGAAGGATCAGGTAGTACGCGGCAAGCGCGTACTCGAACGACGGGCAGGACACCTCGACCACCTCGGCGCCGCGCGCCTTCAGCAGCTCGAGGCTCTCCTCGAAGCGCTGCTCGACGCCGGCCTGGTAGCCCTCGCCCGAAAGCTCCTTGATGACGCCGATGCGCACGCCGGCGAGGTCCTCCTCGCGGCCCTGGCGGGCGGCATCGACGCAGGACGGCACGGGCTCGTCGAGGCTCGTGGCGTCCATCGGGTCGTGTCCGCCCATGACCTCGTGGAGGTAGGCGGCGTCCTCGACGGTGCGCGCGCACGGCCCGAGCTGGTCGAGGGACGAGGCGAGGGCGATCGCGCCGTAGCGGCTCACCCCGCCGTAGGTGGGCTTGACGCCCACGGTGCCGGTGACCGACGCGGGCTGGCGGATCGAGCCACCCGTGTCGGAGCCGATCGCGAGCGGCGCCTCCCACGCGGCGAGCGAAGCGGCGGAGCCGCCGCCCGAGCCGCCGGGGATGCGGTCGAGGTCCCAGGGGTTGCGCGTCGGGCCGTAGCCCGAGTGCTCGGTCGAGGAGCCCATCGCGAACTCGTCCATGTTGGTCTTGCCGAGGATCGGCATGCGCGCCTCGCGGATCTTGCGAGTCACGGTCGCGTCGTACGGCGGCTCCCAGCCCTCGAGGATGCGCGAGCCGGCCGTGGTGGGCATACCCTGGGTCACGAGGATGTCCTTGACCGCGATCGGGACTCCGGCCAGCGCCGGCAGCTCCTCGCCCGCGGCGCGGGCCTCGTCGACCTCTCGGGCGGTCGCGAGCGCGCCCTCGGCGTCGACGTGCAGGAAGGCGTGGACGTCGGCGTCGACTGCGGCGATGCGGTCGAGGTGGGCCTGGGTGAGCTCGACGGAGGTCACCTCGCCGGCCTTCATGGCGGCGGCCATCTGAGCGGCCGAGGCACGGGTCCAGTCAGTCATCAGGCCTCCTCCCCCAGGATTTGGGGGACGCGGAAGCGGCCGTCCTCCGCCTCGGGGGCGCCGGACAGCGCGGCGTCCTGCGCCAGCGAGGGGCGGACCTCGTCCGCGCGGTGCACGTTGCTCATCGGGATCGGGTGGCTCGTCGCGGGCACGTCCTGCCCGGCGACCTCGGCCACCTTGGCGACCGAGTCCACGATCGCCGCGAGCTGGCCGGACAGCCGGTCCAGATCCTCGTCGGTCATGTCGATGCGGGCGAGCGCCGCGAGGCGCGCCACGTCTGCGCGTTCAAGGGAAGACATGGGCAGAAGTCTAGTGGCGGCCACACCCCGCCGGTTCGTGTCGATCTCGCCCACTCTGACGGAGTCCACGCCTCCAGCGCGTCCCTCAGGGTTCGCTGCCGAGGTCGCCGCGGGTGCCTCAGAACCCTCAGCGACACGCAGCGCTCACTGGACTCGCGGATGTGGGCGACGTCTACACGAACCGCAGGGGGCGAGGGGGAGGACCGGGACCGCCGGTCCCGGTCAGGGCTCCCAGGAGTAGCCCAGCAGGTGGATGGCCGTGCCGGCCCTCTCGGCCTGCTCCGCGTCGGCTCGCGACAGCCGTGAGACGGATCCGTCCGCGTTGTCCACGACCGTCCAGTCGAGGTCCTCGCGGCGCGTGAAGCCCATCCGCTCATAGAGGCGGTGGGCGACGTGCATCGACTCCATGGTCGACAGCACGATGCGCGAGGCGCCCCGCTCGACGGCCATGTCCATTGCCGTCTGGGTCAGCTTCGCGCCGATGCCGCGGCCGCGCTCGATGGGCGACACGGCGAGCATGCGCAACTCGTACTCGTCGTCGCGGGCGAGCTCGACGAAGCTGGAGCCCGGCGGGACCAGCGTGATGGTGCCGACGACGGGCCCGCTGCCGTCCTCGCCGTCGACCATCATCAGCAGGTCGGCGTCCTGGGCGCGGGCGTGCGCGTCCTTGAGCTGGGGGATGTACGGGTGCGCCTGGTCCACCAGGCCGTCGGCCAGGTACGCCAGCGCGGTGAGCTGGCCGATCTCCGTGAGGCGGCTGCCCTCACTCGGATCGACGATGCGGATGGTCTCGGCCATGGCTCTCCTTAGGGTTCCCACGGTCGCAGGTGCGTTCCAATCTAACCCAGGCGGCTCGCGCCGCGCCGGGTCAGCCGTCGACCGCCGCCGGCCCACCCGCCAGCAGCGCCTCGAACTGCTCCTCGGTCAGCATGGGCACGCCGAGCGACTCGGCCTTGGCGGCCTTGGATCCGGCGTTGGCGCCCACGACGACGTAGTCCGTGTTCTTCGACACGGACGACGCTGCCTTGCCGCCGCGCGAGATGATCGCCTCCTTGACCGAGTCGCGGGTGAACCCCTCGAGGGATCCTGTCGCGACGACCGTGAGACCCTCGAGGGTGCGCTCGACGGTCTCGTCGCGCTCGTCGGCCATGCGCACGCCCGCGGCCGCCCAGGTGTCGACGATCTCGACGTGCCAGTCCTCCTCGAACCACCGCAGGACCGACTCGGCGATGACGGGGCCGACGCCCTCGACCGCGGCCAGCTCCTCCTCGGAGGCGGCGCGGATCGCGTCCATCGACTCGAACGCCGTCGCGAGGGCGCGTGAGGCCGTGGGCCCCACGTGACGGATCGACAGCGACACGAGCACGCGCCACAAAGGCTGCGCCTTCGCCGCGTCAAGGTTGGCGATCAGCTTGCGGCCGTTCTCGGCGACATCGCCGGCCTTGCGCCCGACGACGCCCTCCCCGACCTGCTTCTTGGTGAGCTTCTCGTCCACCTCGTAGACGAGCATCGGCACGCGCCGCAGGTCCTCCTCGGTGAGGTCGAACAGCCGCGCCTCGTTCACGAGCACGCCGGACTCCACCAGCGCCGCGGCGGCCTTCTCGCCGAGCACCTCGACGTCGAGCGCGCCGCGCGATCCGATGAACGCGATGCGGTCCACGATCTGCGCGGGGCACGCCTGCGCGTTGGGGCAGCGCAGGTCCTTGTCCCCCTCCTTCTGCTCCACGAGGGGAGTCCCGCACGAGGGGCAGGCCTCGGGCATCTCCCACTCGCGCTCGTCGCCGGTGCGCGCCGCGACCACGGGCCCCACGATCTCCGGGATGACGTCGCCCGCCTTGCGCAGCACGACGGTGTCGCCGATGCGCACGCCCTTGCGCTTGACCTCGTGACGGTTGTGCAGCGTCGCGTACGTGACGGTGGAGCCCGCGACGAGCACCGGCGTCATGACGCCATAGGGCGTCACGCGGCCCGTGCGGCCCACGTCGACGCGGATGTCCTCGAGGATCGTGTGAACCTCCTCGGGTGGGAACTTGTAGGCGATCGCCCAGCGCGGGGCACGCGAGGTCGAGCCCAGCTCGGCCTGCACCGCGCGGTCGTCCACCTTGAGCACCGCGCCGTCGATCTCGTGGACGAGGTCGTGGCGCTTGGCCTCGAGGTCGGACAGGTACTCCTCGATGGGCTCGAGACCCCGGAGCACCGTCGAGAACGCGCTCACCGGCAGGCCCCACTCGGCAAGCACCTCGTAGATGCCCGACTGCGACCCGATGCGCGGGTGCGGCTCCCGGTCTCCCCACTCGAGGGCGCCCAGCGCGTAGGTGGTCACGGCGAGCGGCCGCGTCGCCGTCACGGACGGGTCCTTCTGCCTGAGCGAGCCGGCCGCCGTGTTGCGCGGGTTCGCGTACGGCGCCTTGCCCTCCGCGAGCAGCGCCTCGTTGAGGCGCTCGAAGGCCTCCACGGGCAGGTACACCTCGCCGCGGATCTCCACGAGCTCGGGCACGTGGTCGCCCGCGAGCGTGAAGGGCAGCCCGGCGATGGTCCGCACGTTGTCGGTGACGTCCTCGCCCGTGGTGCCGTCCCCGCGGGTCACGCCGCGCACGAGCTCGCCGCGCTCGTAGGTCAGGGAGATCGACAGCCCGTCGATCTTGGG
This sequence comes from Demequina sp. NBRC 110056, assembly GCF_002090155.1. GTDB lineage: Bacteria > Actinomycetota > Actinomycetes > Actinomycetales > Demequinaceae > Demequina. Next base: position 152,563 of record NZ_BBRM01000005.1, read on the forward strand.
CTCGCACACGATCTGGTGGTCGCCCGCCTCGCGCCCGATGCGTGCGAGCCATGCGGCAACATCCTCGAGGGAGAAGGCGTTGTCGAGGCTCATCATCCGCTCGCGGTGCTGCACGGACGCGAAGCCGGTCTCCCCTCGCGCGGAGCCCACGAGCTGCGTGGGCGAGTCGGGCTCGACGAGCTCGGGGTGGGCCTCCTCGAGGTCGCGCAGCTCCCGCTCGAGCGCGTCGTACGCGGCGTCCGAGATGGTGGGGGCGTCGTCGCCGTAGTAGCGCGCGCGATGCTCCTCGACCTGCTGGACGAGGTCCTGGTGGCGGGCGCGCGGGTCGGCCGACGGCGACGGGGATGCGGAAGTCTCGCTCACCCCCCTATCTCACCACGCGGGACCGACACGTCCCGTGCCGAACCCAGCGAGCGCATCGGCCCTACCCAGGCCCGACGCGGCCCCCTATCCTTGTCCGATGCGCTCCCTGCCTGTCGTCGCCGTCGCGAGCGCCGCGCTGCTCGCCGGCTGCTCCCTCATCTCGTCCGACGCCTCCCCGACCGTGACGGTCACGGCGACCACGACCGAGACCGCCCAGCCGCAGCCGGGTCCCACGGTGACGGTGGAGGCGGAGCCCGAGGACGACCCGACGTACGACCGGCCGCTGTGGCTCGGGCAGATCCCCCTCGAGGTGCAGGAGGACAACCTCGGCGAGCGCGGTCCCACGCCGCCGGAGCTCGAGGACCGCCAGCTCGAGCCCGCGCCGTGGCTGCCCGATCCCGCGACCGACGACTGGTTCGCGACCGTCGAGCTCGACATCCCCGCCGACGTCGCCGAGCGCTCGTCCTGGGAGCCCGGCTGCCCGGTGCACATCGACGACCTCGCCTACATCCAGATGCCGTACTGGGGCTTCGACCAGCAGGTCCACACCGGCGAGATGATCGTCCACGACGACCACGCCGAGGAGATCGCGGGCGTGTTCGAGAAGATCTTCGCCGCCCAGTTCCCCATCGAGGAGATGCGCGTGATCTCCCGCGAGGACCGGGACTCTCCCCCGACCGGCGACCACAACATCACCTCGGCGTTCACGTGCCGGCAGATCGTGGGGGCCGTCGAGGTCTGGTCCCAGCACGCCTACGGCAAGGCCATCGACATCAACCCGTTCCACAACCCGTTCTACCGTGGCGACGAGCTGTTCCCCGAGCTGTCGGAGGCGTACCTCGACCGCGACTGGATCCGTCGCGGCATGATCGACGAGGCGTCCGCCGTCTACTCCGCCTTCGCGGACATCGGCTGGGGCTGGGGAGGCCACTGGACGGGCCGCGAGGACTGGATGCACTTCTCGGTCACCGGCGGCTGACCCGCCTCGAGCAGCGCCGATGCGCGGGCTGGGTCCCGCGGAGGGGCGCACCTACGATGGGACTCGGCGCGCTGCGGCGCCTCTCATGACACAGGAGGTGACGCGGTGACGCGAACGGTGATCGACGGCGCGTACGTGGCGACCGTGGACGGCGAGGGCACGGAGCTCGCGTCGGGCTACGTGGTGATCCGCGACGCGCGCATCGAGGCGGTGGGCGCCGGTCGGGCCCCGAGCGAGGTGATCGACGGCGCGCGCGAGGTGATCCCCGGCGAGGGCCTGCTCGTCACGCCGGGCCTGGTGAACACCCACCACCACCTGTACCAGTGGCTCACCCGCGGGTACGCGCAGGACTCGATCCTCTTCGACTGGCTGGTGTCCCTGTACCCCGCGTGGTCCCGGATCGACGCGGACCTCGTGGGCGACGGCGCCCTGGGCGCGATGGCGGTGCTCGCGCGCTCCGGATGCTCGACCGTGGGCGATCACCACTACGTCTTCCCCCAGGGAGGCGGGGACATCGTCGGCTCGATCGTCGACGCCGCCCAGACGCTCGGCGTGCGCCTGCACGCGACCCGCGGCTCGATGGACCTGGGGGCGTCGGACGGCGGGCTGCCGCCGGACTTCGCCGTCGAGACCACCGCCGCCGCCCTGGAGGCGAGCGCCGCGGCCGTCCACCGCTACGACGACCCGTCCTTCGACTCGATGGTGCGCGTCGCGATCGCGCCGTGCTCGCCCTTCTCCGTCACCGCCGACCTCCTGCGCGAGTCCGCCGCGCTCGCCCGCGACCTGGGGGTGCGCCTGCACACCCACGGCGCCGAGACCGTCGAGGAGGAGGCCTTCTGCCGCGAGCGCTTCGGCATGAGCCCCACCGACTACCTCGAGTCGGTGGGCTGGATCGGCGACGACGTGTGGATGGCGCACTGCGTGCACCTGTCCGCCGGCGACATCGCGCGGTTCGCGGCCTCCGGCACCGGGGTCGCGCACTGCCCCTCCTCCAACGCCCGCCTCGCCGCCGGCATCGCCCCGGTGCGCGACATGCTGCGCGCTGGCGTGCCCGTCGGGCTCGGCGTCGACGGCGCCGCGTCCAACGAGTCGGGCCAGCTGGGGACCGAGGTGCGCGCGGCCGTGCTCGCCGCACGGCTCCGGGACGGCGCCGATGCGCTGAGCGGGCGGGACGCGCTGCGCGTCGCCACGATGGGCGGGGCTCGGGTGCTGGGTCGCCAGGACGAGATCGGCTCGGTCGAGCCCGGCAAGTTGGCCGACCTTGCGCTGTGGCGGGTCGACGGGGTCGAGCATGCGGGCATCGCGGACCCGGTCGCGGCCCTCGCGCTGGGCGCCATGCCGCCGCTCGCGCGCCTCATCGTCCAGGGTGAGACGGTCGTCGACGACGGCGAGCTGACGCGCGCCGACTCCGGCGACGTCGCGCGTCGGGTCGCGCGCGCATCGGCCGCGCTGGCCGAGCGTCTCTGAGGACGCCGGACCGGGCTAGACGGACGCGAGCAGGGCGTCCTCGAGGATGTCCAGCCCGCGGTGCAGCTCGCCCTCGCTGATCGTGAGCGGCGGAGCGATGCGGAAGATCCCTCCCATGCCGGGGATCTGGACGATGTTCATGTGCAGGCCGCGCTCGAGGCACGCGGCCGTCACCGCCCGGCCCAGTCCGTCCGCCGGCTCCTTGGACGCCTTGGACGCGACGAGCTCGATGCCCTGCAGCAGCCCGCGCCCGCGGACGTCGCCCACTTGCTCGATGCTGTCGCGCAGGCCCGTGAGCCGCGCCGTGAGGACCGAGCCGAGCGCCGCTGCGCGCTCGACCAGGCCGTCGCGCTCGATCACGTCGAGGACGGTGACCGCGACGGCGGCGGGCAGCGGGTCGGAGACGTGGGTGGTGAAGAACAGGAAGCCGCGCTCGTGCGCCTCGGCCTCGATCTCGCGGCTGGTGACGAGGGCGCTCACGGGCAGGCCGGCGCCGAGCGTCTTCGACAGCGTGATCATGTCGGGCGCCACGCCGTCCCGCTCGAACGCGTACATGAGGCCGGTACGACCCACGCCGGTCTGCGCCTCGTCGAGGATCAGCAGCATGCCGCGCTCGCGGCACTTGTCGCGCAGCCGCGCGAGGTATCCGGGCGGCAGCTCGATGATGCCTCCCGACGACAGGATCGGCTCGACCAGGCACGCGGCGAGGGCGCCCGACGACTGGCGATCGACGAGGTCGAAGCCGAACTCGAGCTCCGCCTCCCAGTCGTGCCCTCCGTCAGGCGTGCGGAACGGCGACCGGTAGGCGTTCGGCGTGGGCAGGGTGAGGCTGCCGGGCATCGCGGGACCGTAGCCGCGCCGGCCGGCGGAGTACGTCGCCGACGCGGCGCCCGACGTCATGCCGTGCCACGACACGTCGAAGGACACGATCTCGTGGCCTCCCGTCACGAGCTTGGCCATCTTGATGGCGGCCTCGTTCGCCTCGGCGCCCGTGCTCAGCAGCATGACCGTGTCGAGCCCGTCCGGCAGGGTCCCGGCGATGCGCGCGCACGCGTCCACCACCGGGCGGCTCAGCATCCCGCTGAACAGGTGGTCGAGCTCCGACACCTGCCGGGTCACCGTCGCGACCACGTCCGGGTGCGAGTGGCCGAGGATCGCGCTCATCTGCCCCGAGGTGAAGTCGAGGATGGCGTTGCCCTCGGCGTCGTGGACGTACGCGCCCTCGGCACGCTCGATCACGCGCGGCGTGAACGGGGACCCATAGCGGATCACGTGCGCGTCGACGCGCTCCCAGAACTCGGCATCCACGGCTGGCACTCTCCTCACACGGGGGACGGGGCCACGCTACATCCGACGCTCGGGATGCATGCCCATCCGCGCGAGCACCGTGTTCTCGACGATCGCGACCACGTTGTAGAGGATCAGCGACACCGCCGTGACGACCACGACGGACGCCCACATGTCGTTGAACCGCGCCTGCGCGTAGTAGCCGTTGATGACGCCGCCGATGCCGCCGCCGGTCGCCAGCCACTCCGCGAGCAGCGCGCCGGTGATGGCGCCCGGCACGGAGATGCGGACCGCCGCGAAGAACGCGGGCAGGGAGGCCGGGAACGAGACCTTCCTCAGCGCCGTGACGTTGCCGCCGCCGTAGACCTTCACGACGTCGAGCATCTGCGGGGACGCCGATTTCAGCCCGTACGCGATGTTCACCAGCGCCGGGAACAGCACCACGATCCCGCCCATGACGGCCGTGGTCCAGAACCCGCGGCCGAAGATGAGGATGATCACCGGCGCGAACGCGATGAGCGGCACGGTGCGCAGCAGCAGGGCGATGGGCATGAGCGCCGCCTCGACGCCCTTGGACAGTTGGAACACGACCGCGATGAGCACCGCGGCGACCAGGCCGGCGACGAAGCCGACGGTCGCGTCGCGCATGGTGACCGCGAGGTTCTCGCCGAGCTCCGACCGGTGCGCCGCGGCCTCCGGGTCGGACACGAGGAAGCGCCACACGTCGACGGGGCCCTTGGCCACGTACGGGGACAGGTCGAACACGATGATCGCGCCCTGCCAGATCACCAGGACGGTGACGAGCGTGCCCAGGAACGTGCCGAGCGATGTCAGCAGCGCGCGCCGGGTCGCGCGCCGCGACTCCTTGCGCATGGCGGCGGCGAGGTCGGTGGTCTGGCGAGGATCGGTCGCCATCGCAGGTACGGTCTCCATCACGCGGCCACCCCTCGAGCCCAGGGCGCGCTGAGCCGCGTCAGCAGCCCCACGAGCAGGTAGGCCACGAGCGCGACCACGCCCGAGGCGATCGCCAGCGCCCACAGGCGCGGCGCGTTGAGCGACTGCTGCGCGATGACCATCGCGGGTCCGACGCCCACCTCGACCTTGCCGAGGTACTCGCCCAGGATCGCGCCCAGGAACGCCGCGGGCACCGCGATCTGCAGCGCCGTCAGCACGGCCGGGAGGGCCGACACGATGCGCACCTTGCGCAGCTGCGTGAAGCGTCCGCCGCCGTAGACGCTGACGACGTCGAGCGCCGCCTTGTCGGCGGACTTCAGGCCCAGCAGCGAGCCCACGACGGTGGTGAAGAACACGCAGATCGCCGCGAGGAAGGCCGCGGTCGAGGACGGCTCGCCAGGCGTCGGGATGCCGAGGATCAGCAGCAGCAGCGGCCCGATCGCCACGATCGGGATGCAGTAGGACACGACCGCGAGCTGCATGACCACGCCCTCCAGGCGCGGCACGACGAGCACCAGCGCGGACAGCGCGAGCGCGAGCCCGTTGCCCCATAGGTAGCCCTGGGCGGCCTCCGCGAGCGTGACCGAGAAGTTGTTCCAGTAGAACGCGAAGCCGGACTCGCCGTAGCTCGCGACGACTTGAGCGGGCGTCGGGATGCCCGCCGCGGCGCCGTTGCTCGCCTGCGCGACGACGGCGGCGAGCCACCACAGCGCGATGAGGGCGATGGCGCCCGCGAGCGCCGACGCCCAGGTGGGAAGGGGCCGCGGCATCAGTCGTCCTCGGCGGCGGCGCCACCCGCGCCGAAGAGCAGGTCGGAGGCGTGGTCGACGTACGCGTGGAACTCCGGCGTGCGCTGGATGTCGGGAGTGCGCGGACGCGGCAGGTCGATGTCGATGATCTCCTTGACCCGACCGGGGCGCGGGCTCATCACGGCCACCTGGTCGGCGAGGAAGATCGCTTCGGTGATGCCGTGCGTCACCAGCAGCGTGGTGGCGGGCTTGGCCGCGAGGATGCGCATCAGCTCCATGTTGAGCTTCTGGCGGGTCATGTCGTCGAGAGCGCCGAAGGGCTCGTCGAGGAGCAGCACCGAGGGCTTGAGCACCAGCGAGCGTGCGATCGACACGCGCTGGCGCATGCCGCCCGACAGCTGCGCGGGCTTGGCCTTCTCGAAGCCGCCCAGTCCGACGAGCTCGATGAGCTCCTTGACGTAGTCGTCGTCGACGGGCACGCCGGCGACCTCGAACGGCAGCTTGATGTTCTTGTAGACGGAGCGCCACGGCAGCAGCGCGGAGTCCTGGAACGCGATGCCCAGCTCGTTGTACGCGCGCAGGTCCTCAGGGGTGCGGCCGTCGACGCGGATGGTGCCGCTGGTGGGCTCCTCGAGGCCCGCGAGGATGCGCAGGATGGTCGACTTTCCGCAGCCCGACGGGCCCAGCAGCGCCAGCAGCGAACCCTGCTCGGTCTGGATGGACGCGTCCTGCAGCGCCACCACCGAGCCGGAGCGGGTGGAGAAGACCTTGGACAGGTTCTCGATGTGGAGGCCGGTGCCCAGGGTCTCGCCCTGGGCACCGGCCTCGGTCACAGCAGTCACGCGCTAGATCCGTCCTGGATCAGCCCGCGTAGTCCACGAGCTCGGGGTACATCTCGTACACCTCGGCCAGCAGCGACATGTCGAACAGGTCCTCCGCGGTCACGGTGATGCCAGCGCCCTCAAGCGAGGTGATGGTCTCCGCCTGCAGCGCCTCGGAGATGGTGAATAGGCCGTTCTCCGCGGTCTCGTCGGACACGACGAGCTCCTCGGACTGGGTGGTCGAGCCGAGCGCCGACACCTCCGGGTTGAGACCCAGGTCCACGCCGTACTCCTCGACCGCGAGGCGCGAGCCCTCGGCCGGGTCCAGCACCGCGTCGGTCCAGCCCTTGATCTCGGCCACGAGGAACGCCTTGAGCATCTCGCGGTCGTTGGCGATCGCGTCGTCGGTGACCGTGAAGGTCTCCGCCACGAACGGCAGGCCGTTGTCCGCGAACGGCAGGTTCACGGTGTCGTAGCCCTCGTGCTCGAGGATCAGCGACTCGTTGGTGAGGTAGGCGATGAAGCCGTCGACCTCGCCGGCGACCAGCGGCGCGGGGTCGTACTGCACCGGCACGATCTCGACGTCGTCCGAGGTGAGCCCGTTGGCCGCGAGCAGCGCGGTGAACAGGGCCGTGTTGGAGTCCTGGACGCCGATGCGCTTGCCGACCATGTCGTCGACCGTCGCGATGTTGCCGCCGTCAGCCAGCGACAGCACCGTGAAGGGGTTCTTCTGGTAGGTGGCGCCGATGATCTTCAGCGGCGCGCCCTCGTTGCCGACGCCCGAGCCGATGGACACGGCATCCGACAGCGCGACGTCGACCTGGCCCGAGACGAGCTCGGCGACGCCGGTCGACGGTCCTGGCACCAGGTTGACGGTGTCGAAGCCGGCCTCGGTGTAGTAGCCCTTCGAGTCCGCGAAGAACTCGCCCGCGAACTCCTCGTTCTTGATCCACGACAGCTGGACGGTGAGGTCGCCGTACGAGGCCTCCTCCATCGTCTCCGTCGAGCTCTCCTCGGCCGAGGGCTCCTCGTCGGAGGTGCCGGACGAGCATGCCGCGAGCGTCAGCGCGGCGGCGGTGGCCGCGGCGGCAGCCACGACGGTCCTGGTCTTCGTCCCGAAGACCTCAGCAAGCAGGGACATGGGTTCTCCTCCCGTGGATGTGCACGCACCGGCCATCCCGGAGCGCCGCGAACGCGCTCGTCGTCCTCGCCGAGCTCACCCCTCAGCGGGGCGTCACCCGCTGGACACTATGAGCACCGTGTTTCGCCCACGTCGCCCCTGGTGTTTCCACGGCGTTAATTTCTTCACGGTTGGTGCAGTGCACGTGTGAGGGCGTGGCAGATTCGTGGGGATGGCCGATGCGCTGGCCGGGTTCGACACGGACAGGGAGAGTGGAGACGTGGACCTCACGGCGGTGGAGACGATGCGCGTGGCGCGCTCGCGCGCCGACCTCGCCCTCGCGCCGGGCGAGACCTTCCTCGCGGGCGGCACCTGGCTGTACTCCGAGGCGCAGCCCGACGTCACGGGGCTCGTCGACCTGTCCTCGCTCGGCTGGGACGAGCTGGAGGTCACCGCCGACGGCGACCTGCGCATCGGCGCCCTGACCCCGATCGCCGCGCTCGAGGCGTACGGGCGCACCGAGCCGTTCCGCGCATCGGCGCTGCTCGCCCAGTGCGCGGACTCGCTGCTCGCGAGCTTCAAGGTCCGCGCGTCGGCGACGGTGGGCGGCAACATCGCGAAGGGCTACGCCGCGGGCGCGATGATCGCGCTCGCCGCGACCCTCGACGGCGAGGCCCTGATCTGGCGCGCGGACGGCACCGACGACAGCGTCCCCGTGGCGGCGCTGCCGACGGGCAACGGCTCGACGTCCCTGGCCCCCGGGGACGCGCTGCGCGAGGTAGTCGTGCCGGCCCGGGCGCTCGCCGCCCGCACCGCCCACCGGCGCATCGCGCTCGCCGAGCACGGCCGCTCCGGCGCGCTCGTCACCGGCCGGCGCGACGAGGACGGCACGCACGTCATCGTCATCACCGCCGCGACGCTCACCCCCGTGGTGCTCCGTTACGCAGACGCGCCGAGCGCCGATGCGGTGGTCGCCGACGCGCTCGCGGCGCCGGGGCACTACACGGATCCCCTGGGCTCGGAGGACTGGCGCCGCCACGTGTCGAGCGTGCTCGCGCGCGAGGTGGCCGAGGAGCTCGCCTCGGGAGATGGCGCATGAGGGTCGACGGCCGCGACGTCGCCGGCTCCCCCGGGGCCGGCCAGTGCCTGCGCACCTTCCTGCGCGAGGCGGGCGCGACCGAGGTCAAGAAGGGGTGCGACTCGGGCGACTGCGGCGCGTGCTCCGTGCTCGTGGACGGCAGCCCCGTGCACTCGTGCATCACCCCCGCGCAGCGGGCCGTCGGCCGCGAGGTGACGACGGCCGCCGGCCTCGCGGACGGCGAGGGTCTGCACCCGGTGCAGGAGGCGCTCGTCGACCACTTCGGCTTCCAGTGCGGGTTCTGCACGCCCGGCATGGCCGTCACGGCGTCGGCCCTCACGCCCGAGCAGCTCGCCGACCTCCCGCGTGCCATGCGCGGCAACCTGTGCCGCTGCACCGGGTACCGGCCGGTCGAGCAGGCGATCCGCCACGGCATCTGCGGCTCCGACGGCGGCTGCGGCGGGTGCGTTCGCGGGCTCGCGCGCGCTGCCGACGCGTCGCCAGCGGCTGAGGCCGGCGCGGAGGGGGTGGGGTCCTCCGCCTCACCGGCCCCGGCGCGACGCGTGGTGCAGGGCCGCGAGCCGTTCACCCTCGACGAGCCGCCCACGGATCTCGCGTACCTGGCCGTCGTCGGCTCGCCGCACCCGCATGCGCGAGTGCTCGGGGTCGACGCGACGGCGGCGCTCGCGCTCGACGGCGTCCTCGCGGTCCTCACGCACGAGGACGTGCCCGACGCGCTCTTCTCCACGGCCCGGCACGAGCACCGCGAGGACGATCCCGACGACACCCGCGTCATCGACTCCGTGATGCGCTTCGTGGGACAGCGGGTCGCCGTCGTCGTCGCAGAGAACCAGCGCATCGCGGACCGCGCGGCGGCGTTGGTCGCCGTCGAGTACGAGGTGCTGCCCGCGGTGCTCGATCCGGAGCTGGCGCGCTCCCCCGGCGCGACGGTGATCCACCCCGATCGCACCGTCGAGGACCGCGTCGCGGACGCGAGCCGGAACGTGGTCGCCGCCACCCACGAGGGCGGGGACGTCGACGAGGCCCTCGCCGCATCGGCCGTCACCACGTCCGGAACGTGGCGCACCGCGCGCGTCACGCACGCCCAGCTCGAGACTCACGCGTCCATGGCATGGGTCGCCGAGGACGGGCGGCTCACCGTCCGGACCAGCTCGCAGGTGCCGTTCCTCGTGCGCGACGAGCTCGCACGGATCCTCGGCCGGCCGCGCGACTCGGTCCGGGTGCTCACCGCGCGCGTCGGCGGCGGCTTCGGCGGCAAGCAGGAGATGTTCACCGAGGACGTCACCGCGCTCGCGACGCTCGCGGTCGGCAGGCCCGTCGTGTACGAGATGACGCGCGAGGAGGAGTTCGTGCGCACCTCCGTGCGCCACCCGTTCCGGGTCTCCGTGCGTGCCGGGGCCGACGCCGACGGCCGCCTCACGGCGCTTGGCGTCGACGTGCTGAGCGACACCGGCGCGTACGGCAACCACGCGATCGGCGTGATGTTCCACGGCTGCTCCGAGTCGATGGCCGTGTACCGCGCCCCCGTCAAGCGCCTCGACGCGGAGGCGGTCTACACGACCACCGTTCCCTCGGGCGCGTTCCGCGGCTACGGGCTGGGCCAGGTGATCTTCGCCATCGAGTCCGCGCTCGACGACCTCGCGCTGCAGCTCGACATGGACCCGTTCGAGATGCGCCGGCTCAACGCCGTGCGCCCCGGCGACCCCCTCGTGGTCGCCGGCCACACCGAGGACGACCTCATCTTCGGCTCGTACGGCCTGGACCAGTGCCTCGACCTCGCCCAGGATGCGCTCGCGGGTCCGGACGACGTGCCCGCGCCCGCCGGATGGGCCGTCGGCGAGGGCATGGCGACGTCGATGATCGCCACCGTGCCGCCGCGCGGCCACCAGGCGAGCGCCTCCGTGGCGCTGCACCCGGACGGGAGCGTGTCGGTCGGGGTCGGCACCGCGGAGTTCGGCAACGGGTCCGTGACCGTCCACGCCCAGATCGTCGCGACCGTGCTCGGGGTGGCGCGCTCGCGCGTGACCGTCGCGCACGGCGACACCGACGCCACCTCCTACGACACCGGCGCCTTCGGGTCGACCGGCATCACGGTCGCGGGCAAGGCCGTCCACGCCGCCTGCGAGACGCTGCGCGACGCGCTGCTCGCCGCAGGTGCGCGGGCGCTCGGCGTCGACGCCAGCGGGTGCGCCCTCACCCCCGAGGGAGTGGCGTCCACCAAGGACGCCGCGCCGTGGGCGACCGTGATCGACCTGCTCGACCCCGCGCATCGGCGCGGCGACGCCGCGTGGGCGGACAGCGGCCTCGACCAGCGCGTCCGCTCCGTCGCCTTCAACGTCCAGGCCTTCCGCGTGGCCGTACGCGCGGAGACCGGGGAGGTGCGCATCCTGCGCTCGGTGCACGCGGCGGACGCAGGCGTGGTGATGAACCCCGAGCAGTGCCGGGGTCAGATCGAGGGCGGCGTCGCGCAGGGCATCGGCTCGTCGCTGTACGAGGAGGTCCTCATCGGCGAGTCCGGCGAGGTGCTGAACCCCGCGTTCCGCCAGTACCGAGTCCCGCAGATGGCCGACGTGCCGCTCACCCACGTGATGTTCGCGGACACCTCGGACGAGCTGGGGCCGCTGGGCGCGAAGTCGATGTCCGAGTCCCCCTACAACCCCGTCGCGCCGGCGCTCGCGAACGCGATCCGGCGCGCGACCGGCGTGCGGCCCCACGAGCTGCCGATGTCCCGCGACAGAGTCTGGCGCCTCCTCGCCTGACCTCTGATCCGATCGTCCACCTGGACCAGTGGGGCCCCATTGGTGCATCGACGCCTACTCATGCGCGAGTTGGGCCCCACTGGTGCATCTACGCCTGTTGACGCGCGACGTGGGCCCAACTGGCGCATCGAGGGTCTCGGGCGCATGAGGATCGGCCGCCGGGCCGATGCGGGTGCCGGGTCTAGCTGGTCCGTGCGCCATCACGGGCGTGGAGGGGGCCCGCCGTCTCGCTGAGGCGCGGCGGCGCCTGGGCTGCGCGGGCGTCCGCGACGATCTCGGCGACGATCGAGATCGCCGTCTCCGCTGGCGTCACCGCCCCCACGTCGATGCCGATGGGGCTGCGCAACCGTGCCAGCGCCTGCTCGCCCACGCCCGCCTCGCGCAGCAGCTCGCGGCGCCGCGCGTCCGTGCGGCGCGAGCCCATCGCCCCCACGTATGCGGCTTCCGTCGAGAGAGCCGCGACGATCGCCGGGATGTCGAAGCGTTCCTCGTGCGTGAGCACGCAGATGGCGTCGCGCGGGCCGATCGTGGTCGCGGCGAGGTACTCCCCCGGCCACGCGCGGATCACCTCGTGTGCGTCGGGGTGGCGCTCGGCCGTCGCGAACGCGGGGCGGGCGTCGACCACCGTGACGCGGTAGCCGAGCGGCCTCGCAGCCGTGGCGAGCGCGGCGGAGAAGTCGACGGCGCCGACGATGACGAGGCGCGGGGCCGGCGCCCGGCGCAGGCGAAGAACGTCGCCGTCGAGCTCCGTCGCCGCAGGGGCGGCCGCCGCGCGCGGCGGCGCGGACAGCGAGCCATCGGCGACCACCACGTCGAGCGCGGCGGCGCGCCCCTCGGAGGCGAGCCTCAGCTGCTCGCGCACGGGCGCATCGGCCGGTTGCACGACCGTGGCGACCACCGTCAGGTGGCCGCCGCACGCGAGGCCCGCGAGCAGCGCGTCCTCGTCGGACAGGCCCAGGGTGGTCGCGCGCGTGCCGTCGCCGCGCAATGCGGCGAGGGCGAGCTCGTGGGCCTCGGACTCGACGCAGCCACCCGAGATCGCGCCGATCACCCGGCCGTCGTCGATCACAGCCATCGCGGAGCCCACGGCGCGCGGCGCGGAGCCGTGCACGGCCGCGACCGTCACGACGCCGACGCGGTGTCCGGCCTCGAGCGCTCGCTCGAGCTCGGCGGCGATGTCCAGCATCCTCGCAGTGTACGAGCGTGCTGTTTCTCCTGCGTTGCGCCTGGTGTCCCAGCACGTCACGGGCCCGACACGCGCGCGCAACATCCGCGCCGTACCCTCGCCGCATGAGCGACTTCGACCTGGTGATCCGCGCGGATCGCGTGCTGATCGGCGGCCGGTGGCGCGGTCACGCGATCGGTGTGAAGGACGGCGTGATCACCCGCATCGGCCCCCGTCACGCCGAGTGGAGCGCGCGCGAGATCGTCTCGATCCCCAGCGATCAGGTGCTGATCCCCGGCGTGGTCGACACCCACGTGCACGTCAACGAGCCCGGCCGCACCTCGTGGGAGGGGTTCGCGAGCGCGACCCGGGCCGCCGCCGCAGGTGGCGTCACGACGATCATCGACATGCCCCTCAACTCGATCCCGCCCACCACCACCGTGGAGGCGCTCGAGGCGAAGCGGTCCGTGGCGGCGAGCCAGGCCAGCGTGGACGTGGGCTTCTGGGGCGGCGCGATCCCCGCGAGCCTGGGCGCGCTGCGCCCGCTCCACGACGAGGGCGTCTTCGGCTTCAAAGCCTTCCTGTCGCCGTCCGGCGTCGACGAGTTCCCGCACCTCAGCGCCGCCCAGCTGCGTGAGGCCCTCGCCGAGACTGGGCAGTTCGGCGGCGTGGTCATCATCCACGCCGAGGACCCCGACCGCCTCGAGCCGTTCAGCGGCGGGCGCTACTACGAGGACTTCCTCGCCTCGCGTCCCGACGCCTCGGAGACGAGCGCGATCGCCACGATCATCTCCGCGCTGCGTGCGACCGGCGGCCGGGCGCACATCCTCCACCTCAGCTCCGCGAAGGCGCTCAACGCCATCCGCGGCGCGAAGGCCGAGGGGCTCCACCTCACGGTCGAGACCTGCCCGCACTACCTGGTCCTCGACGCCGGCACCATCGACGACGGCGCGACGCAGTTCAAGTGCTGCCCGCCGGTACGCGACAGCGCCAACCGCGAGGCCCTGTGGGACGCGCTGCTCGACGGGACCATCGACTTCGTCGCCTCCGACCACTCCCCCGCAACGGCCGAGCTCAAGCTCGACGGCGACTTCGGGCGCGCGTGGGGCGGCATCTCCGGGCTGCAGGTCATGCTGGCCGCGATCGCCAACGGTGCCCGAGAGCGCGAGATCCCGCTCGCCACGGCGCTGTCGTGGCTGACCGAGAAGCCGGCGGCCTTCGCCGGGCTTGAGAACAAGGGCACGATCCGCGAAGGCGCGCGCGCCGATCTCGTCGCCTTCGCCCCCGACCGTGCGTGGACCGTCGACCCGAGCGCGCTCGAGCACCGCAACCCGGTGTCGGCCTTCGGCGGCCGCACCCTCACGGGGCAGGCGGTCCACACCTGGGTGGGTGGCAAGCAGGCCCATCCGCACATCGACGAGGAGCCGCCGCCCGGCACGCTGCTGCGACGCAGCACGGTGGCGCCCGAGCACCCCGCGCTCACGTAGCACCGACCCTGCCCGCTGGTCCACGATGGAGCCAGCGGGCGCTCGATCCAAGGAAGAGGACGCCATGGGCATCAGGCTGGGAGACCACCAGTACGGCAAGGCCGAGAACCGGATCGTGCGCATCGTGCGCGACACCGCGCGCCACGAGATTCGCGACCTCAACGTGTCGACGTGCCTGCGCGGCGCGTTCGACGACGCCCACCTCACCGGCGATCAGGGCGCCGTGCTGCCCACCGACACCCAGAAGCAGACGGCGTACGCCTACGCCAAGAAGGTGGGGCTCGCCTCGATCGAGCGGTACGCGCTCGCGCTCGCGACGCACTTCGTCACCGACGTCGAGCCGGTCGCGAGCGCCCGCGTCGAGGTCGAGGAGTACCCGTGGGTGCGCGTCACCGTCCCCGCCCCCGGTGCTAGCAGCGCCGATGCGGTCGCCGAGGTGGAGCACAACCACACCTGGGTGAGGTCGGGCCAGGAGGTGCGGATCGCCTCGGTCACGGTCGAGGACGGGCACGTGTGGATCACGGGCGGCCTCAAGGACCTCACCGTCCTCAAGTCGACCGGCTCCGAGTTCCACGGCTTCCTCAAGGACGAGTACACCGTGCTCGAGCCCACCTCGGACCGCATCATGGCGACGTCGCTGGTGGCGCGCTGGCGCTTCGGCGACGTCGACGCTGAGGCCCTCGACTTCGACGAGGTCTACGCACGGGTCAAGGCGATCCTCGTCTCGACGTTCGCGAACCACCACTCGCTCGCGCTCCAGCAGACCCTCTACGAGATGGGCACCGCGGTGCTCGAGGCCGTTCCCGAGCTGGTCGAGGTGCGCCTGTCGGCCCCCAACAAGCATCACTTCCTGTACGACCTGGGCCGCTTCGGCCTCGAGAACAACGGCGAGGTCTTCCACGCCGACGACCGCCCGTACGGGCTGATCCAGGCCTCCGTCATCCGCGACGAGGGCCCCGCCGCCGGTCCGGCGTGGGAGCAGTACACGGGACTCGTGTGAGGCGTCCATGACGCGGGTCTATCGCGCGCACATCTTCCACATCGCCGGCTCCCCCGAGCAGACGGACGTCGCGGCGCACCTGGTGTCGCTGCCGGACGGCGCGATGGCCGTCGACGACGAGGGTCGGATCGCGTGGATCGGCGACCACTCGGCGCTGCCCGCGGAGTACGGCGACGCGCCCGTCGCGGACGCCGACTACCTGCTCCCGGGCTTCGTCGACAGCCACGTGCACTACCCGCAGGCCTACGCCACCGCGGCGCACGGCGGCGGCCAGCTGCTCGAGTGGCTCGACCACTGCATCTTCCCCACAGAGGCCCAGTACGCGGATCCGGAGTTCGCCGCGAGCGCGGCGCGGTACTTCACCCGCCGCCGCATCGCCGCCGGCACGACGGCCGCGATGGTGTTCGGGTCCGCGTTCCCGGTTGCCCAGGACGCGCTCTACCGCGAGACCCTCGCCGCGGGCCTGCGGGTCGTGTCCGGGAGGGGCGTGCAGACGGTCGGCCCGGCGGCCGCATCGGCCCTCATCACCGGCGAGCGCGAGGCGATCGACCTGGTGGCCGACGAGATCGACAGGTGGCACGCGGTGGACACGGGCGACCCGCGGACCGCGAAGGTGCAGGTCGCCGTGGTGCCGCGGTTCTCGCTGTCCGTGACCCGCGAGACGTTGCACGCGATGGGCGAGCTGTACGAGGACGCCCGCATGCGCGGCGTGTACTTCCACAGCCACCTCAACGAGAACAACCGCAAGGGCGACGGCGAGATCGCCGCCGTGCTCGGCACGTACGGCGTGGACTCCTACCTCGACACCTACGACGGCCGCTTCCTCGAAGGCTCTCGCACGGGCGGGCACTCGCTGCTCGGGCGGCGCTCGACGCTCGCGCACGCGGTGCACTCCCAGCCGGGTGAGCTCGCGCGCATGGCGGAGACCGGCACCTCGATCGCCCACTGCCCCACGTCGCAGCTGTTCCTCGGCTCGGGCACCATGCCGTGGCGAGCGACCGTCGCCGCGGGCGTGAACATCGCGCTCGGGACGGACATCGGCGCGGGCGACGAGTGGCTCATCTCGCGCGTGGCGGGCGACTGCTACAAGGTGCACATCTCCGAGGAGGGCGACTCCGGCACGGCGCTGCACCCGGCCGAGCTCTTGTTCGCCGCGACGCTCGCGGGCGCGCGGGCGCTCGACATGGAGCACGCGTTCGGCAACCTCGACGTGGGCAAGGACGCGGACTTCCTGCTGATCGACACGTCGCTGTGGGAGCCGCTCGACGGCATGCTGGCGATGGGAATCCGCTCGGACGACGAGGAGCAGTCGACCCTCGAGGAGCTGTTCACGCTGCTCATGGGCCTGCGCCAACCGGCGATCGCCGGCGTGTACGTGCAGGGAGCGAAGGCCGCGGCCCCGCCGCTGTGACGCTCGTCCCCACCAAGTCCTAGCCCTACTCCCCGTCCCCGTCCCAATCTCCCGCTCTCCCGCGCCTTGGCGTCCAGATGGTGCGCGGCTGTCGCTTCTGCGGGGCGCGCGTCTCCAGTTGGTGGCTGAGTGTCGCGGGCCCCGATAGCGTGAGAGCAGCCGATCGAAGGAGACCCGCCATGCATCCCGTCGCCAAGCGCTGCTTGACCTGGGCGATCGTGCTGGTCGTCGTCGGCGTGCTGGCCATCGTCTACGGACCCAACGTCGTCTGGTGGTTCGACGAGCTCCTCGGAGCCAACGCGGAGGTCGGCAGCTCGATCTTCTACGTCGTCATGCAGATCATCCGCAGCTTCGCCCTGCCCCTCGCCGCGGGTCTCGTCACCGCGACCATCATCGTCCAGACCCTCGCGCCCCGACCCGTCGTGGCGTCGGCGCAAGAGGACGAGGACCACGACCGCGCGGCCTGAGCCCCTTCGGCAGGCTCCTCCAGGGACGCGCCCCGCGCGATCCGAGGGCACTCCAGCGTGAGAGGATTCCGGCCATGGCCCTCGTCACCGACCGCGTCCGCGAGCGCGCCGTGGAGGACTTCGGCACCGCCTCGACGCGCGTGCTGAGCACCCTCGAGAAGCTCCCCATCGCCTCGGGCGTCGACCCGGAGCGCGTCCACGCCGCGGTCGTGATGTCGGCGCGCGGCAGCATCGGCCTGTTCGACGATGCCGCGGAGCACGCCGCCGAGGACTGGCGCGACCTGCTCGATCGCGCGGGGCTGGCGGACAGCGACTGGCCCGAGCGCGTCCGCGACCACTTCGGCCTCTAGGCCACGCCGCCCCGGCGCCGATCGCTCCAGCAGGCACTGAGTGCCGTTTCCGGGCGATTCTCGGCACTCAGTGCCTTCCGAGAGCCGAGCCGCGTGAAGGCGACACGGCGCCGGAGCCAGCCCGCGCATCGGCGCTGCGCCTGGCGCCGCGCAAGGTCCCGGTGACGGACCGGCCCCACCCGGCTAGCCTGGGGGACGTGAACGCACCCATCGACTGCACCGCCACGTCCGCCTGGGCCGAGCTCGAGGCCCACCAGAGCTCCTTCTCCCCCGATCTGCGCGGCTGGTTCGCCGCCGATCCGGGCCGCGTCGACCGCCTCAGCCTGCCGCTGGGCGACCTCCACGTCGACCTGTCGAAGAACCTCGTCACCGACGAGATCCTCGCGAGCCTCGTGAAGCTCGCCGAGCAGACCGGCGTCGCCGAGCGCTACCAGGCGATGCTCGCCGGCGATCACATCAACACCACCGAGGACCGCGCCGTCCTGCACACCGCGCTGCGCCGTCCCGCAGGCGCCGAGCCCGCTCTCGAGGTCGACGGCCAGGACGTCGACGGCGACGTCCAGGAGGTGCTGGGCCGCATCGCCGAGTTCTCGGAGCGTGTCCGCTCCGGCGAGTGGAAGGGCGTCACCGGCAAGGCCGTGCAGACGGTCGTCAACATCGGCATCGGCGGCTCGGACCTGGGCCCCGTCATGGTCTACGAGGCGCTCGAGCCGTACGCCAACGCCGGCATCTCGGCGCGCTTCGTCTCCAACATCGACCCGACGGACATGGCGCAGAAGGTCAAGGGCCTCGACCCCGAGACCACGCTGTTCATCGTCGCCTCCAAGACGTTCACGACGCTCGAGACGCTCACCAACGCCCGCCTCGCGCGCGCCTGGCTGTGGGACGCGCTCGCCGAGGCCGGCGTCTCCGTCGGCACCGACGAGCAGAGGGCCGATGCGGTCGCTCACCACTTCGTGGCCGTCTCCACCGCGCTCGACAAGGTCGAGGCCTTCGGCATCGACCCGACCAACGCGTTCGGCTTCTGGGACTGGGTGGGCGGCCGGTACTCGGTCGACAGCGCCATCGGGCTGTCTCTCGCGATCGCGCTCGGTCCGGACGTGTTCGGCGAGCTCCTCGAGGGCTTCCACACCGTCGACCAGCACGTCGCCGAGACCCCGATCGAACAGAACGTGCCCGTCCTCATGGGCCTGCTCAACGTCTGGTACGTCAACTTCCTGGGCTCGCAGTCGCACGCCGTGCTGCCGTACGCCCAGCAGCTGCACCGGTTCGCCGCGTACCTCCAGCAGCTCACCATGGAGTCCAACGGCAAGTCCGTGCGCTGGGATGGGTCGCCCGTGGCGACCGAGACCGGCGAGATCTTCTGGGGCGAGCCCGGCACCAACGGCCAGCACGCCTTCTACCAGCTCATCCACCAGGGCACCAAGCTGATCCCGGCGGACTTCATCGCCGTCGTGAACCCCGCGTACGGCCTCAAGGACGGAGACCAGGACGTCCACGCGCTGTTCCTCGCGAACTTCCTCGCGCAGACCAAGGCCCTCGCGTTCGGCAAGACTGCGGAGGAGGTCGAGGCCGAAGGCACCACCGGCGCGCTGGTGGCCGCGCGCACGTTCGCCGGCAACAGGCCCACGACGTCGATCTTCGCCCCCGCGCTCACCCCGTCCGTGCTCGGTCAGCTCATCGCGCTGTACGAGCACATCACCTTCACGCAGGGTGTGATCTGGGGCATCAACTCGTTCGACCAGTGGGGCGTCGAGCTCGGCAAGAAGCTCGCGCTCGAGATCGCGCCGGCGATCGAGGGAGACGACGCGGCGCTGGAGGCCCAGGACGCCTCGACGCAGGCGCTCATCGCCTACTACCGGGCCAACCGCACGTAGCGCGCGCTCGCACGCCACGAGGGGCGCCCGGTCGTGACGGCCGCGGCGCCCCTCGTGCGTGTTGCCGCCGTGCCGTCGCCGTGCCGTGTCGCCGCCCGACACTTCCGAACATTGCGCGACGGGCGTTCCGCGTGTCGTGCCGCCCGGAGCGCCAGGCGCCGGCGTGTCGCGCTCCAGATGTTCGGAACTGTCGGAGGTGAGGGGCGTGCGTCCTGATCAGCGCGCCAACGCCCCCAGCGCCACCGACACCATCGCCTGGAAGGTCGTCTCGCGCATGTCGGAGCTGAGCGAGTCGCCGCGCACGACGTGATCGGAGATGGTCGCGATCATGAGCGCCTCGACGCCCTCGGCCGCGGCGACGGCGTACAGGCCAGCGGCCTCCATCTCGACGGCGAGCGTGCCGTAGGCCGCCAGGCGCGGCACGAGCGTCGGGTCCGGGTGGTAGAACGCGTCAGAGGTGAGCACCGGGCCCACGGTGAGCGGCGCGCCGACGGCGTCAGCGTGGTCCGCCGCGGCGCGCACCAGCGCGAAGGACGGCGCGTGCGAGTAGTGCACCCCGGGCAGCCGATGCGCGGTCATGGACGAGTCGGTGTGCGCCGCCGACGCGGCGATCACGTCCCCGAGCTGCAGCTCGGGGTGGATGCCGCCGGCGGTGCCCACGCGCACCAGGCGCTTGGCGCCGTAGTGGCGGATGAGCTCCGTCGCGTAGATGGTCGCGGACGGCATCCCCATGCCGGTCGCCATGACCGACAGCGGGCGACCGTCGACCGTTCCCGTGTAGCCGAGGATGCCGCGCACGTCGGTGACCAGCGACGCATCGTCGAGGAACGTCTCGGCGATCAGCTTCGCACGCCGAGGGTCGCCGGGCAGCAGGATGTCAGCAGCGAAGGCGCCGTCTGGCGCGGAGATGTGCGGTGTGGGCATGCGCCCGAGCGTAGCCGTCCGGGATCAGACGGCGTCGAACGTGTCCGGGTTGGGGCCCTGGCGTCCCGCCTCGCCCCGGTCGAGCGCGTCGATGCGCGCCATGTGCTCGTCCGACAGCCCGAAGTCGAAGATCTGGAAGTTCTGCTCCATGCGCTCGCGGTGCATGGACTTGGGGAAGATGATGTCCCCGCGCTGCACGTGCCAGCGCAGCACCACCTGCGAGGGCTCGCGTCCCAGGTCCGCCGCGATCGCCTGGATCTCCGAGTCCTTCACGGCCTCGCCCTTGGCCAGCGGGCCCCACGCCTCGACCGCGATGGCGTGCTCGTGCGAGGCCGCCCGGGCGGCCTCGTTGCGGAAGAACGGGTGCGCCTCGATCTGGTTGACCACGGGAGCCACGCCCGTCTCGTCGATGATCCTCTCGAGGTGGTCGGGCTGGAAGTTCGAGACGCCTACCGAGGTGACGCGGCCCGCCTCAAGGAGCTCGAGCATCACCTTCCAGGTCGACACGAAGTCGCCGTCGTACCTGGTGGGCAGGGGCCAGTGGATGAGGAACAGGTCCAGACGGTCCAGGCCCAGCTTCGCCATGGTCTCGTCGAACGACCGCAGCGCATCGTCGCGCTCGTGCATCGAGTTGGTGAGCTTCGAGGTCACGTACACCTCGTCGCGAGGCAGCCCCGAGGCCGCGATCGCCTGACCCACTCCCTCCTCGTTGTGGTAGCCCTGCGCGGTGTCGATGTGGCGGTAGCCCACGTCGAGCGCGGTCGCGACCGTGGCCGCGGTCTCCTCGGGCGGCACCTGGAAGGTGCCGAAGCCCAGCTGGGGGATGGTGGTGCCGTCGTTGAGCGTCACTGTTGCCGTCATGGTCAGGCCAACCCGCCTGCGGGCGGGTTCATTCCAGAGGGCCGATGCGCTCGCTCAGTCTCGGTCGAGGTACCGGTCGAGCGTGGGGCCGAGGTGGGCGATCAGCACGTCGCGGGGCATGGTCGCGAGGGCCGGGAGCTCCACGATGTACCGCGCCACGGCGACGCCAAGCATGTGCGAGCCCACGAGCGCCAGCCCGGTGTCGTTGGGGTCCCCGGAGAACTCGCGGTCCATCACTCCCCCGCCGATCGCGCGACGCACGGCAGCCGGCACGGCGGAGTCGCTGATGCTCGAGCGCACGAGCGCACGGAGGATGGGCCCCGACTCGGGGTCCTCCCAGAGGTCGAGGTACGCGGACGCGAGGCGGAGCCCGCGTCCGGGCGACCGGTCCGCCAGCACGCCGGACAGGCGACTCACGACCGGCGTCCGGTCCAGCACCGTCGCCGCGAACAACCCCTGCTTGTCACCGAACCAGTGACGGATCATTCCCGTGTCGACCCCGGCAGATTGGGCGATCGACCGCATGGACGCGCCGTCATAGCCGCGCTCGGCGAACGCCGCACGCGCCGCATCCAGGACCGCATCGCGCGTATCGGCGTCACCAGGACGGCGCCCGCGTCGCGCTGGCGGCTGCTCCTGCGACGACGTGTCCATTCCGGCATGCTAGCCGTAGCGGTTGCATATTTCCACAGGTGTGGAGTTAACTGGGACTCGTCGCACCGTCCCGCCAGGAGAGGCCACCCCATGACCGAGCAGCCCGCCGTCATCGACGTCGAGGGACTGACCAAGTCCTACGGCAAGTTCAAGGCCCTCGACGGTGTGGACCTCACGGTCGCGAAGGGCGAGGTGCACGGCTTCCTGGGCCCCAACGGCGCAGGCAAGTCGACGACCATCCGCGTGCTGCTGGGGCTGCTCAAGGCGGACCGCGGCACAGTCTCGCTGCTCGGCGGCGACCCCTGGAAGGACGTCGTGGAGCTCCACCGGCGCCTGGCCTACGTCCCGGGCGACGTGTCGCTGTGGCCGGGCATGACCGGAGGCGAGGCCATCGACCTGCTCGGCAACCTGCGCGGCAGCCTCGACGAGGGACGCCGCAAGGACCTGGTCGAGCGGTTCGAGCTCGACACCTCCAAGCGCGGCCGCCAGTACTCCAAGGGCAACCGTCAGAAGGTCGCGCTGGTCGCCGCCCTCGCCTCCGACGCGGAGCTGCTGATCCTCGATGAGCCCACCTCGGGACTCGACCCGCTCATGGAGCAGGTGTTCCAGGAGACGGTCCGCGAGGCGAAGGAGCGCGGCGTCTCCGTGCTGCTCAGCAGCCACATCATGTCGGAGGTCGAGACTCTGACCGATCGCCTCAGCATCATCCGCGACGGAGTCATCGTGCAGACCGGGACGCTCGACGACCTGCGCACGGACACCCAGACCTCGATCGACGTGGTGCTGGAGCGCGTCCCCGACACGACTGACCTCGCGCCGCTCGAGAGCATCTCGATCAACGGCCACCATCTGACCGCGACCGTCGACCCCGACAAGGTGGGCGAGGCGATGGCGACGCTCGCTCCCTACGGCATGTCCAAGCTCTCCGTCGAACCCGCAAGCCTCGAGAGCCTCTTCCTCAAGCTCTACGAGGAGACGCGCGCGTGACGACGGCCCCGGCCACCGCATCGGCCCCTCGTACAGGTCGCCGCGAGAGCGCGACCACCGGGACGCGCCTGCTGCTGCGCACGTCCCTCAAGCACGACGGACGCCTGATGGCGCCGTGGATCCTGCTCATCACCGTGCTGTCGGTGTCGTCGGTGCTCGTGTACCCGTGGGTGTTCCCCGACCAGGCCGACCGCGAGGGCCTGCAGCAGGCCGTGGAGGCGAACCCGGCCATCGGGCTGATCTTCGGCCCGCCCACCGACCTCCTCACCACGGACGGCTTCAACGCGTGGCGCACGCTCGCTCTCGGCGGGTTCCTCGCCGCGATGGGCGCGATCTTCACGGTCACCCGTGCGACCCGCGGTCAGGAGGACTCCGGCCAGGCGGAGCTGCTCGCCTCCGGCGTGCTGGGGCGCTCGTCGCGCCTGCTCACCGGCGTGGCGATGGCGCTCATCGCGGGCATCGCGACCGGCGTGATCGCTGGCGGCCTCACGGTGCTGTGTGGCGGAGGCGCCGAGGCTTCGTGGCTGCTGGCGTGCACGTGGACGGTCACAGGCTGGATGTTCGCCGGAGTGGCGGCGGTCACGGCCCAAATCGGCGCCGACGCGCGCACCTCGACCGCCATCTCGATCTCGGCCCTCGGCACCCTGTTCATCCTGCGCGGCTTCGCGTACTCGATCGAGGCGCCGGAGTGGACCATCTGGATCAACCCCCTCGGATGGATGCAGGAGACGCAGCCGGCCGGCGACAACCTATGGTGGCCCCTCGCCCTGGGCGTCGCGCTGACCGGGATCCTTCTGGCCGTCGCATTCAGGCTCGAGGGATCGCGCGACTTCGGCCAGGGCCTCGTCAAGCCCGGCCCCGGTCCCGACCGCGGCCGCGCCCGCAGCCCGTGGGGGCTCGCGTGGCGTCTGTCGAAGGGCTCGGCCCTGACGTGGACCGTGGCATTCGTGCTGCTCGGCTTCGTGTTCGGCTACTTCGCGACCTCGATCGTCGACCTCATCGATCCCGACAGCCCCATGGCCGCAGCGCTCGCGGGAGGCGCGGCCTCCGCCGACGCCCTGGTCGCGTCCTTCCTCGTCATGATCCTGTCGATGATCGGCATCTTCGCGGCGATCCCCAGCGTCCAGGTGATGCTGCGGGTGCGCTCCGAGGAGATGGAGGACCGCGTCGAACCGATCATGGCGACCGCCGTGGCCCGACCGCGCTACTACGGGGCGAACGTGCTGCTCGCCTTCGCCCTGCCCGTCCTCTACATGGCCGTCGCGGGCGCCATCGTCGCCTTCCTCGCGTCGCGCTCGGATCTGGGCGTCGAGTTCGGGGAGGTGTGGCTCCAGGCGCTGACCATCGTGCCGGCGACCTGGACCATCGTCGCGGTGTCGGTGTTCGTGGTCGGCGCGAGGCCGAAGGTCGCCGTCGCCGCGTGGGCCGGCGTGGCCGCATCGTTCATCCTCACGCTCCTGGGCCCGTCGTTCGGCCTGCCGGACTGGGCGCTCGGCATCAGCCCCGTGTGGCACGTGCCGGACATCCTGTTGCCCGACCCCGACTGGACGGGCCTCATGTGGGTGTCGCTGTTCACGCTCGGCTTCACCGTGATCGGCTTCGCAGGCTTCCGCCGCCGCGACCTGGCGGTCGAGTGACCCTGCGGTCGAGGAGGCGGCGGTTGCCGCCAGCGAGTCACAGCCCGGCGTAGGTGACCGGGTGCGGGCCGCCGCGCCCCGCCTCGCCCATCGAGATCCCGTCGATACGCGCCATCTGCCCGCCAGCGAGCTCGAAGTCGAAGACCTGCAGGTTCTCGACGATCCGATCGCCGCTCATGGACTTGGGGAAGACGATGTCGCCGCGCTGCAGGTGCCAGCGCAGCACGACCTGGGAGGGCTCACGGCCCGCCTCGGCAGCGATCTCCCGGACCACGTCGTTGCGCACGGCGCGCCCCTTCGCGAGCGGCGCCCACGCCTCGACGGCGATCCCGTGCGCGCGCGATGCCGCGCGCGCCTCCTCATTCGGGAAGAAGGGATGCACCTCGATCTGGTTCACGACGGGCGCGACCCCGGTCTCGCCGATGATGCGGCTCAGGTGCTCGGGTTCGAAGTTGGACACGCCAGCGGACGTCAGCCGACCATCGGCCACCAGCTCAAGGAGCGCCGTCCACGTCGACACGAAGTCGCCTCCGTGCCGCGTCGGCAGGGGCCAGTGGATGAGGAACAGGTCGAGGCGCTCGAACCGGAGCTGGGCGAGAGACTGGTCGAACGACCGCAGCACGTCATCGCGCGCGTGATGGCCGTCGGCGAGCTTCGACGCCACGTACAGCTCCTCGCGCGGCACGCCCGAGCGTGCGATCGCCTCGCCGACCCCGGCCTCGTTGCCGTACCGCTGCGCCGTGTCGATGTGCCGGTAGCCGGCATCGAGCGCGCGGGAGACGACCGCCGCCGCATCCTCCTGAGGCACGCCGCCGGTCCCGAAGCCGAGCTGCGGGATGGCGGTCCCATCGTTGAGCGTGACCGTGGGGATCATGGTGAGGCGAACCGTCGCGGCAGTCGGGCCATTCCAGCCGATGCGCGCTCAGCTTCCCCTGTACGTCGAGTACGCGAAGGGGCTGAGGAGCAGGGGCACGTGATAGTGATCGCCTCCGGCCACCTCGAACGTGATGACGACCTCGGGATAGAACGTCGCGACGTCGCGCGTCGAGAAGTACATGCCCGTGTCGAAGCGCACCTGATACACCCCGTCGTCGAGGTGATCGGGGCCGAGCTCGGGGATGCGGCCGTCCGCATTGGTGACGCCCGAGGCGAGCGGCTCCCACCCCTCTCCTCCCCGCTCGGAGAGCGTGACGGCGATGCCGGCCGCGGGCGTGCCGCTCACGGCGTCCAGCACGTGCGTGGTGACGTGGCTCATGCGTCCTCCCAGATCTGGCGCAGCCTCAGCCCGGCGATCTGCCGCAGCTGCTCCCCCACCTCATCGGTCTCGACCGCCGGATCGTTGAGCAGCCTGCGGTCGAGCTCCTCGAGGATGTCCGCGCGCGTACGGCCCGCCGCGCGGATGAGGAACACGCGCCCGAACTGCGCCTCGTAGCGCTCGTTTCCCTCGTGCAGGCGCTCGGCGAGCTGCTCGTCCGGGTCCTGGCTCGAGGACTGCTCGGCACGTGAGAATCGAGCCTCCGCGCCCTCGCCGGCAGCGCGTTCGCCGATGCGCGGGTGGGCGGCCAGCGCCTCGTCCACCTCGGCCTCGCTCAAGGGGGTCGCGACGTCCGTCGCCGCGGCGACGAGCGCATCGGCGCTGCCGAAGTCCTGAGCGGCCAGCGCATCGGCCACTCGCTCGACCCGCAGACACTCGAGAAGCTGCTCTCGCTCGAACCTCATGCGCCCATCGTAGGGTGAGGCGCATGGATGTCACGGGAGTGGTGCTCGCGGCCGGCGCGGGCTCGCGTTCGGGCGGGGCGAAGGCCCTCCGGAGCGCCCCGGACGGGACGCCGTGGCTCGCGATCGCGAGCGAGGCGCTGCGCGACGCCGGGTGCCGCGAGGTGATCGCGGTGCTAGGCGCGGAGGCCGAGGACGCCCTCGCGCTGGTGCCCCGCGGGGTCCTGCCGGTGGTGGCGACGGACTGGCACGAGGGCCAGTCCGCCTCGCTCAAGGTTGGCCTCGCCGCGGCGGCGACCTCGAGCGCCGACGCCGTCCTGCTGACGCTCGTCGACCTGCCGGGCCAGACCGCGGCCGCCGGGCGCCGGGTCATCGACGCCGGCAGCGACGACCCGCGCGGCTCGCTGGCGCGCGCCCACTACGACGACGCCCCCGGGCACCCGGTCCTGCTGGGGCGCGACCACTGGGCCGAGATCGCCGAGTCCGCCACGGGCGACCGAGGCGCCCGGGACTACCTGCGCAGCCACCTGGTCTTCGAGGTCGACTGCTCGGACCTCGGCGGCGGCGCGGACGGCGACCACTAGCCCGGCGGGTTCCCCGTCCCGCCCCCACCGGGTTCGTGTAGACATCGTCCACACACGCGGGTTCGGTGCGCGCTGCGTGTAGCCCTGAGTCGCGCGACGTCGTGACGCCTGCGCCTCAGTCGCGCGGCACCCGCACCTGGAGGGCGCCCGGCTGAAGGGAGAACTCGACGTGATCGGACTCCCCCACCTCGTCGCCGTCCAGCTCGAGCACGCGAGGCTCCTCGAGATCGAGCGCCACCGCCGTCGCCCGCCGGTGCTCGACCGAGTCGCTGCTGGCGGCCTCATCGGACGCGCCCACCATCCGCTTGAGCCCGTTGTCCCAGACCATCGAGCGCAGGGTATCGAGCCATCCGCCCACGTCCTCGGCGCTGAGCACGAGCATGTCGAGCTCGCCATCCGCGGGGTCCGCGTCGGGCAGCAGGGTGACGCCGCCGGTGAGGATGCCGCAGTTGCCGACGATGAGCGTGTGCGCCTCGCGCCGCTGGACCTCCTCGCCATCGACCGTGAGGTCCATGTGGATGATGTCGCTCGCCGAGACGGCACGGCCCAAGGACTCGACGTACGCGAGCCATCCGACCTTGCCCTTGAGGTCCTCATCCGTCTCCGTGATCATGTGGGCGTCGATGCCGACACCTGCCATCACGGTGAACGCGAACCGGCAGCGGCCGGACTCGACCTCCGCGTCGGCCCACCCAAGGTCGATGGTGCGCGTGTCGCCGCCGAGCGCCACCTCGAACGCGGCGCCTTTGCTGCGCAGGGGGAGGCCGAGGTTGCGAGCGAGCAGGTTGCCCGTACCCATGGGCACGACGCCGAGTGCGGCCTCCGTGTCGGCGTCCGCCAGGCACTCCGCCACCGCCCGCACGGTTCCGTCGCCGCCCGCTGCGATCACCAGATCCGCGCCGGCATCGAGTGCCTCGCGCGCCTGGCCGCGACCCGGGTCGTCGACGCTGGTCTCGAACCACGACACTGCGGGGAGCTCGCCGTCACCGACTCCGTCGGCGAGAGCGGCCTCCAGATCATCCTTGCTGGTCTTGGACGGGTTCCAGACGATCGCCACGTGGTTCGAGCCCACCCGGTGCCTCCTTCGATCGATGGTCGTGGGCTCATCGTCGCTCGCGCGGACCCGTCGGTCAACGACCGCGACGTCCCGACCCCGTGCCCGCGCGGGTCGGCGCTCAGGCGTCGATGGTCCCCGTGACCGCGACGTGGGTGCGGCCGCCGATCCAGAGCTCGCCGTCGCCCGCGGTGACGACCACGCGACCCTGCCGTCCGAGCGCCGTGCCCTGACGCGCGACGTACGGCTCAGCGAGCCGGCCAGACTCCGTCAGCCACTGCGCGAGCGCGGCGTTGAAGCTGCCCGTGATGGGGTCCTCGCGCAGCGGCCCGTCCGTGTCGTTGAAGAAGGTCCGCACCTCGACGTCGGCGCCCTCACCGCCGAGCCCGGCCACCCCCACCATGACGAGCCCGCGCTGAGGCGACAGGTCGGGGTCCACGGCGAGGACCGCATCGGCGCTGCCCAGGAGCAACCCCACCCAACCCGGCCCGTTGTCGCACCAGGCGGCGTCCACGACGTCGCTGGGGCCGACGCGCAGCACCCGGCACGCCGCCTCGACGTCCGCCGCGTCCACCGGCCCCAACCGTCGACGTTCGGGTGCGGCGAAGGCGAGCTCGTCGCCGTCGACGCGCACCGGCACCAGGCCGGCGCCGCACTCCTGCACCACGACTCCGGGCTCGCGCGACACGCCGCCGGCGTCGAGCCACGCGCGCGCCGTGCCGAGCGTGGGGTGACCAGCGAACGGCAGCTCGTTGGTGAGCGAGAAGATCCGCACGCGGTAGTCGGCTTCGGGGGTCGTCGGCTCGAGCACGAAGGTGCACTCGGACAGGTTGGTCCAGTCGGAGATGCGGGCCATCTGCTCGGCGGTGAGGCCATCAGCGCCGAGCACCACGGCGACGGGGTTGCCGGTGTAGGGATCGGTGCCGAACACGTCGACCTGGCGGAAGTCTCGAGCGGTCATGATTCGACCGTAGCGCCGATGCGCGGGTCCAGTCCGGCGGCGACCGGCGCCTGTGTCTCCTGTGAGGACATGAGTGCCGGAAAACGACGAAAAGCAGCACTCATGTCCTGCTGGGACGCAGCGGCAGGTCAGCCGTGGGCGTCGGCCACGGCGAGCACCGCCGCCTCGAACGCGTCCAGCGCGAGCTCGACGTCGTCCGCGCGCACGTCCTCGTCGCGGTGGTGCGAGATGCCGTCCTTGCAGCGGATGAACAGCATCGCGTAGTCGCAGAGGTCGGCGATCGCCATCGCGTCGTGGCCGGCCTTCGACATGAGTCGCATCGGCGCCGGGTCGCCCGTCGCGCGGATGCCCGCCTCGACCGCGGAGGCGAGCGTGGGCGCGACCGCCGTGGCGCGCGCGGCGTGCAGCTCGCTCACCTCGAAGGCGAGGTTGCGGGCGGCGGCCGCCTTGAGCGCCGTCTCCTCGATCTCGTCCCAGACCTGGTCGCGCAGCTGGTCCGTCTCGGCGCGCAGGTCGAGCGAGAACTCGACGCGACCGGGGATGACGTTCATGGCCCCGGGGAACGCGCGCAGGCGGCCTACGGTGCCGATGGCGCCCGCGCCGCGCGCGAGCTCCTCCACGGCGCCCACCACCTCGGACGCGCCCAGCAGCGCGTCGCGTCGGCGGCCGTACGGCATGCCGCCCGCGTGGCCCGCCTCGCCGATCATCTCGAGCTCGAACCGCCGCGCCCCCATGATCCCCTCGACGACGCCGAGTGCGCGTCCCGCATCCTGCAGCAGGGGGCCCTGCTCGATGTGCGCCTCGAGATAGCCGACGACGCGGGACGGATCGAGGGCGGCGTCGCCCACGCGCTCGGGGTCGAGCCCGAAGGCGACGAACGCGTCGCGGAGCGTGACGCCGTGCGGGTCGCGCAGGGACCACCACGACTCCTGCCAGGTCCCCGCGACAGCGCACGAGCCCAAAAGCGTGCGGCCGAAGCGCGTGCCCTCCTCGTCGGCGAAGCCGATCACCTCGATGCCGAACGGCAGCGCGGCGCCGCGCGCGCGCAGGCGCCCGACGACGGCGATGGCCATGAGCGTGCCGAGGATCCCGTCGTACCGTCCGGCGCCGGGCACAGTGTCGAGGTGCGACCCGAGGATCAACACGGGGGCCTCGGGGCTGGGTCCCTTAAGAGATCCCCGCTGGTTGCCGGCGGCGTCCTGCCAGGCCGTCAGGCCCGCCTCGTCCATCCACTCGCCCACGGTCCAGTTGGCGCGGGCGTGCTCGGGCGTGAGGTACGAGCGCTCGATGCCGTCCGTCGCGGCCGTGATGGTCGCGAGCACGTCACATCGCGCCAGCACCTCGCCGGCGGAGAACGGCGTCACGCGGCCGCCCCGTAGACCTCGTACGCGGCGTCGACGCCCGCTCCAGGCGAGCAGGGGTGGCCCGCGCGACGCAGGACCGCCTCGAGCGCCGCGAGCGTCGTCAGCACGGCGTCCGTGCGAGCGTTGTAGCCCATGGTGCCGATGCGCCAGATGCGCCCGTGCAGCGGCCCGAAGGACGTGCCGATCTCGATGCCGAAGTCCTCGAGCATGGCGCCGCGCACCGCGTCCCCGTTCACGCCGTCAGGGATCTCGACGCCCACCACGTTGGTCATCTTGTACGCGAGCGCACCGAAGGGTGGCAGGCCCAGCGCCGAGGCGCCCGCGAGCATCGCGCGACCGTGCAGCTGGTGGCGTGACCAGGACTCGGCGAGCCCCTCCTCGAGGAGGATCCGCGCGCACTCGCGCGCCCCGAACAGCATCGTCGTGGCCTCGGTGTGGTGGTTGAGCCGGCGCTCGGACCAGTAGTCGAAGATCTGGCCCATGTCGAGGTAGTTCGAGCGGATGGGCTCGGCGGCGACGGGGTCGCCCTCGTCGCGGATTCCCTCCTCGACGGACTTCCTTGCCTCGATCACGGCGACGGCGCGCTCGGAGAAGGTCACGGGGGCGGAGCCCGACGGCCCGCCGAGACACTTCTGCAGCCCGGCCGTCGCGACGTCGATGCGCCACTCGTCGGTGCGGAACTCGTTGCCGCCGAGCGTCGCGGTCGCGTCGACGTACAGCAGGGCGCCGTGGCGCTCGCACAGCTCGCCCAGACCCTCGAGCGGCTGCGCGACGGTGGTCGAGGTGTCGCCGTGGACGACGGCGAGGACCTTGGGCTGCACGTCGCTCAGCGCCGCCTCGATCGCGTCCTCGGTGAAGACCTGACCCCACTCGGTCTCGATGGTGTGGACGTCGGCGCCCGCGCGGCGGCAGATCTCGGCAAGCAGGTGGCCGAAGCGCCCGAAGATGGGCACCAGCACCCGGTCGCCAGGCGCGAGGAGCGACACCAGCGCCGCCTCGATGCCGGCGCGCGACGTGCCGTCCACCAGCATGGTCTGTTGGTTCTCGGTGATGAACACCTCGCGGTACAGCCCCATGACCTCGTTCATGGTGCCAGTCATCCACGGGTCGTACTGGCCGACCAGCTGCGCGGACATCGCGCGCAGCACGCGCGGGTCAGCCGTGATGGGCCCCGGGCCCATGAGGAGCCGCGGCGGAGGGTTCACTGGTCCGGGAACGGTCACGTTCACATCATGCCGTGCCCGTGTTTCGCGGGCATGTCGCCGCGTCGGTCCGGAGGGCCGATGCGCCCGTCAGGACAGCGCGTCCACCCAGGTCAGGGCGGTCTCGACGAGGGCGACGTCGCTTCCGCGCGGCCCGACCAGGCACAGTCCCGCAGGCCCGCCGTCGAGCTCGAGCAGGGGCACCGACAGCGCGGGGCGTCCGGTGATGCCGGCGACGGCGGTCAGACCGAGCGTCGCCTCGCGCACCGACTGGAGGCGGTAGCCGCTCGCGTCGAGCGGCGGCGCCACCGAGCTCGCGGACGGCAGCAGCAGGATCCGGTCGCCGAGCGCCTCGTCGATCGCCTCCCTCGCGATCGCCTTGTCGGCGAGCGCGCGCTGCTCGTCCTCGGCCGTGACGGACGCCGCCCAGGCGAAGCGTTCGGCGATGTCGTCGCTCAGCGCGTCCGGATGCGCGGCGATCCACTCGGACCAATGCCGCGCGGCCTCGGCCGACTGCGTGTAACGGAAGATGCGGAACAGGTCTGCCGGTGCCGGCACGTCGATGGGCTCGAGCGAGTCGAACACGCCGCGGTCCGCGAGCGCGTCGACCACGCCGGCCAGGCCGGTCCTCACGTCCGCGTCGGCGGCCTCGAACAGCCGAGCGCTGACGACCGCGTGACGCGGGTCGACGCCGCGCTGATCGCTCTCGCGCAGCGAGGCGCGTGCTGCCTCGAGCAGGGTGCGGCCATCGCGGGCCAGCCAGCCGGGGGTGTCGTACGCGGGAGCGAGCGGCAGCGCGCCCTCGAGCGAGACGGCGCCGTGGGTCGGCCGGAGCCCCCAGAGCCCCTGGTAGGACGCGGGGACGCGGATGGAGCCCGCGGTGTCGGTGCCGAGGCCGAGCGTGGCCTGGCCGCTCGCGACGGCGCTCGCGGGGCCCGAGCTCGAGCCGCCGGGGATCGCGCCAGGCGCCGCGACGTTGGGCGGGGTGCCGTACGCGCCGTTGCGGCCGGCGATCGAGTACGCGAACTGGTCCGTCTGGGCGATGCCCGCGACGCTCGCGCCGGCACCGAGCAGCAGCGCCAACGCGTCGGCCGGCAGGCGCGAGGACCGAGACTCGGCGAGGTAGGCGGGGACGCCGGCGCCGATGCGGTGGCCGGGGACGGCGAACACGTCCTTGACGGCGACGGTCGCCCCGGCGAGGGGCCCGGCGGCCGCGCCCGCGACGAGCGGCGAGCCCAGCGCTCGCCAGATGCGCGTGTCCATCGCAGGCGGCGGCGCGGACACATGGGCGGCGACGATGACCCATCCGCCTGGCGTCGCCTCGGAGTCTCCCGCGCGCTCCCACAGCTGGGTGACGAGGCCGCGGCCGCCCTTGTCGGGCGCGTTGACGCTCGTCACGTACGCGTGCGTCTCCGTGAGGGGGCGCACCTGGATCTCCGTGACGGTGCGCGCGGGCGCTCCGCCGCGGCCCGTGCGGAAGCGGTCGATCCTGTCGCGGCCCACCAGCAGGCCGTTCGCGTCGCCACGCATGACGTCGGGGCCCTCGGCGAAGAAGGCGCCGAGCGCCGCGAGGTCGTCGGACATCAGCGCGGCCTCGTACGCCCAGAAGGCGTCGAGGAGCTGCGGCGGCGGCTCGACGCCCTCGGGCAGCTGGAGGAACGCCTGCAGGTCGCGCGCGGTGTCGGACGCGGGGTCCTCGGCGAGGTCGGGCTGGTCAGGCACGGTCATGCGGCACCGCCTCGAAGTCGGAGGTACGGATGGTGGCGTGGACGCCTTGGACGAGGTCCACCACCTGCGAGATGCGGAAGTCGGTCGCCGCGGACAGGTACGCGTAGGCGAGGTGGGCATCCATCCCGTAGCGCGCGGCGAGGATCGCGACCGCCTGGCGGACGCACGCCCGCATCGCCTCGTCGAGGTCCTCGTCCATGCCCGTCGGGATCAGATGGTCAGCCGTCTCGCCGAGCGGTCCGGCGAGCTCGCCGAAGGCGCGGATCACCTCGCGTTCGGGAACCACGGTGAGCCGCAGGGTGGCGCGCAGCGATGCCTCGAGAGCGGTGAGCGCGACCTCGCCGTCGCCCTGGGCGAAGTGCGGGTCGCCGGCGTAGAACAGCGCGTCGGGCACCTGCACCGGCAGGTAGAGGCGCGTCCCCGCGACGAGCTCCTTGATGTCGATGTTGCCGCCGTGGGGACCCGGCGGCACGGAGTGGGCGCGCTCGTCGGTGGCGGTCGCGACGCCCATGATCCCGAGGAACGGGGCGAGGTGGAATCCCACCGAGGCCGGGCCGCCCTCGCGCGTGGGGAGCCATCCGCGCCAAGCTCCTTCCGCGTCGCGGCCGATGCCGCAGAACACGCTGACGTTGTCGGGACCGGCGGGCATCTCCCCCGGCAGCGCTCCCCTGCCGTGCCGGTTCGAGATCACGCCGTACGGGACGCGTGGGGTCAGGTCGAGCACGTCGACGGCGAGCAGGTCGCCCGGTCGCGCGCCGGTCACGGCGATCGGGCCGGTGACCACGTGCGGACCATCGGACTCAGGGTCTCGCGCCCCCGCGGAGGCGAGCTCCGCGGCCTCGGTGAGCACCGCATCGGCGCTCACCCCGTGCCCCGAGAAGAACGCGACAGGGTCGCTGCCCTGGTCCGGCAGGATGCCCTCGTGCGAGAGCGTGTCCACCACGACCGAGGTGCCGGACGCGACGGTCAGGACGGGCGCATCGGCGCTGCAGGGAAGCCTGCCCCACAGCACGGTGCGGTCCTCGACGGGAAGGTAGTCGACGCCCTCCGGGACGCGCTCGCCGCGACGCAGGATCCCGCCGTACTCGCCCATGCAGCCTCGACCTCCCTGGTGTGTGCCCTACTCTGAGTCGAGACTACCGGCGGACCCCGCCGTCGGAGCCGAGGCCGCCAGGAGGACGCGTGCGCGAGCGACTGCGACGGGACGTAGGCCGTACCCATCTGGGCCTGATGCTCGCCCTGACGTTCTCGACCGGCGTCATCGACGCCGTCGGCTACCTCGGTCTCGACCGCGTCTTCACGGGCAACATGACCGGCAACGTCGTGATCCTCGGCATGGGACTCACGGGCGTCGACGGGCTGCCGGTGCTGGGGCCCATCCTCGCGCTCGTCGGCTTCATGGCCGGCGCCGCCGTCGGGGGCCGCACCCTGCGGACCTTCGACGCGGGCTGGTCCCACAAGACGACCGTGCTGTTCTCGGTGGTCGCGGCCGTGCTGATCGCGTCGGCCATCATCGCCCTGTTCGAGACCGAGCCGCCGCACCCGCTCGCGCTGGCGATCACCACGGCGCTGGGAGCCGCGATGGGCCTGCAGGCCGCCGTCGCCCGCCACATCGCGGTCAAGGACGTCACGACCGTGGTGGTCACCTCCACGATCACGGGCCTCGCGGCGGACTCCGCCGCGGGCGGCGAGGGCCTCAACTTCTGGCGTCGCCGCATGGGCGCGATCCTGCTCATCGGCGCGGGAGCCTGCGCGGGAGCGCTGCTGCTGCAGGTGCACATCGCCGCCGGGATGCTGCTGAGCGCGGCGATCACCGTGGCGGTGACGATCGTGGGCCACCACTCGCGGCCCCAACCTGACCTCGTCGAGGCGACCGGGCTGTAGGGTCGCGCCGCGCCGCTCGCTCGCGTCAGAGCGCTCCCAACGCGTCGCGCAGCCGGGCGACGACGTCGGAGAGCTCGCCGGGCCACGCCACCTGCTCGCCTCGCGGCCTCGGGGCCGCGCCCTCGAGGTGGGACGCGCGGAACGCCCATCGATGCGTCGACGGGAGGCGCCCTGCCACGGCGGCCAGCTCGCGCGTCTGGCTCTCGTCCGCTGCCAGCCACGCCGCCACCTCCGCGACGCCGCGCATCGGGACCCACCAGCCCAGGCCGTCGGCGATCCCGAGCGCCTCGAGCGCGAAGGAGCGGGCGCGGTCGCGGTCGCCGTCGGCCGCCGCGACCCTCGCGGCGAGCACGAGTGCGAGGCCCAGCCGTAGCGTCCGTCCGGCGTCGCGCCATGCCGCGACGACGGGGTCGATGGCGGCGTGGGCGCCGCTCACGTCTCCGCGCGCGGCACGGACCACCACCTCCACGGACCGGGCTCGCGCGACGAGCTCCGCGAGTCCGGCCGCCTCGCCCAGCGCCGCGGACTCCTGCGAGTGCGCCTGCGCCTGCGCGAGCCGTGCCTCGCTGGCCGCCGCCCCGCGGGCGTCGGCGGGCGGTCGGCCCCCGATGGCCAGAGCGGCGAGCGACTCCGCGAGGGCGGCCTGCAAGGCGGCGACGACGATCAGGTCCGTGGGGTCCGCCGACTCCCGGGCTCGCCTGCCCGCCGCAGCGAGGGCTCGGCGGCCACGAGCGACCGCACGCGAGGGCCGTCCGGCCTCGGTGTCCGTGGCCATCCACCAGTAGTCGCACCACCACGCTCCCGCGAGCCGTTCGGTGCGCTCGTAGTGCTCGCGCACGCGAGAGAGCAGCGCCGTGGCCTTCCCGTCGTCGCGGTCGAGCCCCGCGAGAGCGCCCGCGGTGAGCAGCGCCTGCGCCTCCAGGTCGCTCTCCGGCTCCCTGTCGCCGACGATCTCGACCGCCCACTGGCTCCACCGTCGTTGCAAGCGCATCCGGCCGGCTGAGATCACGTCCCACGCGGGCCCTGCGGCGAGCGCGAGAACCGTCGCCGCGTCCCCGCGCGCGTGGGCGGACTCCCCTGCCGCCTCGGCGTCCAGCAGGACAGGGACGAGCGCGTCGCGGCACCGTGCCGGATCCGCGAACGCGAGGCGACCGGCGGCGCGCACGCGGTCGATCACCCAAGCGGCGTGGCGCGCGGCGACCTCACCGCTCGCGTCGGGTCCCCCGGCGAAGGCGCGCATCGTCGTCGACAGCCGGAAGCGATCGGGCGCGACCCGCTCGACCAGCGACGCGTCGACGAGGTCGGCGAGCGTCGCGGCCATCGCCCCTGCGCCACCGGCCCGCGGCGCGGCCACCGCAGCTGCATCCTCGACACCGAACGTCGCCGCGAACGCGGCGAGGCTCTCGAGGTCGTCGCGCACGGGCGCGGGCAGCAGCGCGTGGCTCCACTCGAGCGCGGCGCGCAGGCTGCGGTGCTGAGGCTCGACGTCAGCACGTCCCGTGGTGAGGATGTCGAAGCGAGACTCGAGCCCCCGCTCGACCACGTCGACCCCGAGGGCGGAGGCCCGCGCGGCCGCGAGGGTGATCGCCAGGGGGTTGCCGTCGAGAAGCGCACAGACCCGGCGCGCGCGCTCCCGCTCGGCGTCGTCGAGCTCCGCGGCGCCGAGGTGCCGCTCGAAGAGGGCGACGGCGTCCGGCACCGACCCCACGGACGCATCGCGGTCGAGCGGCCCGACCTGCACCGCGAGCTCTCCAGCCAGTCGCAACCTCGAACGACAGGTGACGATGACGGCGAGCATCGGGGCCCTCTCCGCGAGGAGCGCGCAGATGCGAACCGCCGCGTCCAGGTGCAGGTCGCAGCCGTCGAGCACGAGCAGGTCGACGCCCACGAGGGCATCGACGATGCCGTCGGCCGACGAGCGATCCACCTGGTCCTGCCCGCCGAGCGCGCGCAGCACGGAGGTCTCGAGGCTTGGGCCCGGCGCTGAGCCCGAGACCCGCACCCATCTCACACGACTCAGGGCCGCCTCCGCTCGTGCCGCGGCGAGGGCGACTCGCGTCTTGCCGACGCCGGCCGCGCCGACGACGGTGATGCGTGCCCCCGGAACCACCGCCGCGCGCACCGCGGCCACCTCGCGCGCCCGGCCGATGAGGCGATCCTGCTCGCGTGGCGGCGGCGCCGGACGGGACGCCTGCGCCGGCCTCAGGACTCTCAGCAGCGCCTCGCCGAGCGCCTCACCGGGGTCGACGCCGAGGTCGTCCGCGAGCGCGCGCCGGGTCGCGGCGTGCACGCGGAGCGCGTCCGCGGTGCGGTCGGTCCGGCGGTAGGCGTCGACGAGCGCGCACGCGACGCGCTCGTCGCACGGGTCGGAGGCATGCAGGGCCTCAAGCTCAAGGACGACGGTGCTCGCGTCGCCGTGAGCTGCCGTCGACGTCAGCCGCCGCAGTCGCGTCTCGGCGTGCGCGACCTCGAGGCGACGCACCACGGCCGCCGCGAACTCCCGGTCGATCCCTGTGAGCGGGTCGCCGCCCCACAATCCGAGCGCGCCGGCGAGCGCGCCGTCGAGCGCATCGTCGCCCTCACCGCCGTCGGCGCGACAGGCGAGCGTCGCGGCCGCCTCGAAGGCGAGCACGTCGATCGCTTCCGGCGGCAGGTCGAGGACGTAGCCCGATGGCGTGGAGCGGAGCACGCTCCACCCAGCATCGACGCCCGGCTCGAGGATCCGGCGCAGCCGCGAGATGTGCATCTGCGCGACCTTGGCGTAGCGAGCGGGACGCGTGGCCGGCCACAGCGCGGCGTGGATCGCGTCGACCGAGGTGACGCGGCCGGGAGTCACCGCCAGCAGCGCGAGCACCAGTCGCTGGCCCGGTGACGTCACGGGCTCCGCGAGGTCCCCGCGCACCACGGCCACGTCGCCGAACAGGCGCACGGCGACGTCGCGCGCGCCGCCTTCCCGACCGTCCACGTGCCGACCCCTCCGCCGCCCGTGCCCGGGGAGGATCCTCGAGGACCTCCACCCTGGGTCGTTCTCAGGGTACGCCCGCACATCGTCGCGCGGAAGGTCGAAGCGTCCCTGGTACGGGCAGGCACGTGACGCGGAGCGAACCCCGGGCACCTGGCTACGCTAGCTCCACGCGTCGGCGGCGCTCGCTCCTCGCCCTCCGGCAGCGATGTCCGCCGGCATGCCCACGTCCGTCGCGAGTTGGGCAGCGGCGGCGAACGTCAGCAGCGCGCCGCGACCGCGAGCGGCGTCCGCCTCCCCGGGGCCGAGCGCCGCGGCGGTGCGTGCCGCCACGCCGTCGATGGCACACGGGAAGCGCCAGCGATGCGTCGGTGGCACGGTCGGCAGCGCCCCGATGAGGGCCTGCGCGGAGGCCGGGTCGCGCTCGCCGTCCGTGACGAGGAGCACCTCGATGGCGGACCCGAGCGCGCCCTTCCAGCCGAGCGCGCTGCAGGCGGCGATGCCTTCGAGCGCGTGCGCCCGGGCGACGTCAGGACGCTCTGCGGCGAGCGCGATGCGGGCGGTCACCACCACCCCAAGCGCGAGCCGCGCGCCTCGGCCGATGGCGCGCCAGCGCCGGAGTTGACGCTCGCACGCGTCGTGCCCTCCCGCGACGTCTCCGCCGAGCGCGACGAGCACGGCCTCGGTTGTCTCCGCGCGCGCGAGCAGCTCCTCGAGCCCGTGCTCGGCGGCGATGCGCGCGGCGTCGCGCTCGGCCGCGATCGCAGCCGCCTCCACGGCCGGCCAGGGAGCCCCGCCGTCGACGTGGGAGGCGATGAGCACCTCGCCGAGCATCGTCTGGAGGCCCGCCCGGGTCGCGGGTCCGCCGGCCTCGGTGGACAGCGCTACCTGGAGCCTCGACACGGCCGCGTCGTGCTCGCCCGCGTCGGCGAGCGCCCCCGCGGACCAGTAGTCGCACATCAGCGCGCCGTCGGCGTCGCCGGCCGCCTCGAAAGGCCCGCGTGCCTGATCGAGCGCGTCGAGCGCATCGGCCACACGGTGATCCATGCCGGCGAATGCCCCCGCCATGATGAGCGCGCGTGACTTCGTGACGCTGGGCGGCGACGTGGCCGCGCGAGCGAGGGCCTCGTCGAGCCAGCCTGCCTGCAGCGCGTACCGCCCGGCGTTGATCGGCGCCCAGCCGGCCCCACCGGCGACGCGCAGCAGGGTCGTGACGTCTCCCGCAGCCCGGGCGCAGTCGAAAGCCGCCTGGGAGTCGAGCACCCGCCCGGTCAGCTCGCGGTACCAGCGCGCAGTGTCACGGTCGTGGTTGGCGCCGATGCGCTCGATGACGCCGCAGATCCACGCCGTGTGGCGCTCCTCGACGGCGGGGGCGCTGTCCGCGAGCGACTCGCGCGCGAAGTCCCTCACGGTCTCGAGGAGCCGGTACCACCCGTCGCCCTCGTGCTCGAGGACCGAGTGGTCGACGAGGTCGCCCAGCGTGGCCGCGATGCTGGCGTCGGTGAGCGGCGCGCCCGCGCACACCTCCTGAGCATCGGCCACCCTGAACGCTCCCGCGAAGACGGCGACGCGCTCGAGGAGAGCACGTTGCGGTGCGGTCAGCAGCGAGAAGCTCCAGGCAGTCGTCGCCCGGAGGGTTCGGTGGCGCGGGTCCTCGTCGCGGCTCGGGGCGGCGAGCAGGTCGAAGCGCGCGGACAAGCCGTCATCGATGTCGTCCAGGCTCAGCGACCCCGCGCGGCCCGCCGCGAGCTCGAGCGCGAGCGGCATGCCGTCCAATCGCGTGCAGATCCGTGCGATGGTCGCGGCGTCGGCGTCGCCCCACGCGAGCCACGGCGCAACCTGGCCCGCGCGCTCGACGAACAGCGCACCGGCGTCGCTCGCGATCACGGCGTCCCACGTGTGCTCGACGGGGACGCCCAGCGGCGGGATGCGCCACCGCTGCTCCCGCGCGACGCGCAGAGGCAAGCGACTGGTGACGAGGGTGCGCAGCTGCGGACAGCGGTCGAGCAGCGTCTCCACGAGCGTCGCGACGTCGCCCACGAGGTGCTCGCCGTTGTCGAGGACGAGCAGCGACTCCCTGTCGCCGAGCCGCGCGACGAGCGCCTCGAGCTCCGAGCGGCTGATCTGGTCCATCCCGCCCATCGCGCGCAGGCAGTGCGCCGCGAGCGCTCCGCCGTCCGTGAACCCCTGTAGGGGCACCCAGCGCACGGGCATCTCACCGCTCATCGACCACGCGACACGGAGCGCGAGCCGCGTCTTGCCGGCGCCGCCGGCGCCCGTGACCACCACGAGGCGCTCGCGCTCGACAAGCGACCTGAGGTCCGCGGTCTCCCCCTCCCGTCCGACCAGGCGCGTGCGCTCCACGGGCAGCGCCGAGCCGTTTGGGCCACGCGCCGCTCCTTCGAGACCCGCGGATGGCAGCCGCGCCGAGCCATCTGCGCCGCCTCCGGCAGTCGCCGCTGGCGTCGCCTCCACCACGGACGTGACCTTGGAAGGTGGGCCGTCGCGGTGCCCACCCTCGTCGCGCAGCATGTACTCCAGGAGCGCCGCGAGCGCCGCTCCCGGGTCGACACCGAGCTCGTCGGCGAGCTGCTCGCGCACGCGTGCATGCAACCGCAGGGCCGCAGCACGCGCTCCCGTGTCCCAGAGCGCCTCGATCGCGAGCGCCGCCACCCTCTCGTCGCACAGGTCGCGTTCGCACCACGCAACGAGCTCGCCGACGAACTCGGCGCGCCGGTCCCGCGCGGCCTCCCCTGC
The DNA here is from genome assembly GCF_002090155.1 of Demequina sp. NBRC 110056. Classification (GTDB taxonomy): domain Bacteria; phylum Actinomycetota; class Actinomycetes; order Actinomycetales; family Demequinaceae; genus Demequina. The sequence goes on from NZ_BBRM01000005.1 coordinate 193,193, forward strand.
GAAGGCCCGCAGCCGCAGCTCGTCGCGCACCACCTCGAGTCGTGCCACCTCGTCGCGCGCGAACGGCCGGTCGATGCCGGCGTACGGCTCCCTGTCCCACCGAGCGAGCACGTCGCGGGCGCGGCGCCACTGTGCTTCGTCGTCCACGGCTCCGAGAGCCGCCGCGTCCCGCTCGAAGGCATGCACGTCGATCGCGTCGACCGGCAGGTCGAGCACGTATCCCGTGCCCGTCGTGCGGAGCACGGCCCACGCGCCATCGTGGGCGCGCTCAGGCTCGAGCATGCGGCGCAGCTGAGAGACGTAGGTCTGGATCACCTTGGGCGCCGACGGCGGGCCGGCGTCGTCCCACAGCGCGTCGTGCAGCTCCTGCAGGCCCACCGTGGAGCCACGTCGGGCGACGAGCAGCGCGAGGAGCGCGCGACGCCCGCTCCCAGGAACACCCGTCGGCACGCCGTCGAGCACCACCGCGACCTCGCCGAAGACCCGCACTCCCGGTCCGGCGTGCGGGACACCCGTTGACTGCGCGTTGACCACCGGTCGACTCCCCCCGGAGACACTCCACGGGACCGAAGCAACCGGAGGCGACGATGACCACCAGCGACCTCAACCCGCCGCGTGGAACTGCCAGTGGCACCACTGTAGCCACGCACCGGGACGGCCGTCAGGGGCAGCGACCCGCCATCGGGGTCATCTGGAGGCTGATGCTGCCCCCGATCGTGCACAGCGGGACGGGCTTCGCCCGCCTTGCCGTCGCCAAGGTCGGCACGTCACCGCGGGCCCCAGCGCCCGCGTCGGCTCTGCCCAGGTCGACACCCCACCCTCAGGAGGAATCATGACTCTCTCGACCCGCACGCGCGCATGGCTCGCCCTCGCGCTCGCCGTCGTGGCCGCCGCCGGCGCGGCGACCGTCTCGGCTGCCCTTCCCGACGAGGGCCAGATCCTGGCGCCCGTCCACGACGTCCTGTCGCCCATCGGCGGGCACGTCGTCATCCCGCACTGAGCGGGTCGGGGGCGGCGCGCCCGGCTCGCGCCCGCGCAACGGCCCTCCGGCCGTGCGCGCCGCCCCGACCTCAGCTCCCACGCGCGTCCCGCGAGCCGCGGCCGCGCAAGCCCACGCCGCGCGCGCATGCGCCCGCTCCAGCATGATGGGTCGCATGAGACGGCTCGGCGCGGCGCTCGCCGCCATGGCGCTGGTGACGGCTGGGTGCGCCAGCTCGTCGGAGGACGGCGGAGGCGAGGGTGGCGTGGACCCGGTGATCTGGTACGACTGGGACCCCAACGGGCCCGCGATGCTCGCGCTCATCTCCGGCACGCTCGTGCTCGACGATGGGTGCCTGACCATCGACGGTCAGCCCATCGCGTTGCCGCGCGACCTCGGCACGTGGGACGCGTCGACCGTGCAGCTCGTCTACGGCGATGTCACATACGCGCCGGGCGACGCCGTGTCCGCTGGCGGGGGCGGCGGCTCCATCACCGAGGAGATGACGGTGCCGGAAGGCTGCGGCCTGGCACCGGGCGACGGCGTGTTCTTCGTGCAAGATCGCTCGCTGGGCTGACGCCGCGACGTTCGAGGGCTGAGGACGGCGACGGCCGGGCGCTCCCGTGGGAGCGCCCGGCCGTCTCAGCTCTCGGGGCGGTCAGACCGCGGACCAGCCTCCGTCGGACGGAAGGATCACGCCGTTGACGTTGTGCCCGTCGTCGGACAGCAGGAACGTGATCGACGCCGCGAGCGACTCCGGCCCCACGGGCGTGGGAAGCACCGCCATGGCCTTCTGGATACGGGCCGCCGCCATGGGCGAGTCGAAGCTGGCCTCGATGCCCGTGATGACCGGGCCGGGTGCGACGGCGTTGATGCGCAGCCCCTGCGGGCCGTACATGAAGGCGCTCGACTTCGTGATGCCGACGACCGCGTGCTTGGACGCCGTGTACGCGAGACCCGCGGCCGAGCCGCGGATGCCCGCCTCCGACGTGATGTTGACGATCGCGCCGGCGTTGACGTCGAGCATCTTCGGGATCACCGCACGCGAGAGCTTGAACAGTCCCGTCGCGTTGACCGCCATGACGCGGTCCCAGATCTCGTCCGTGACCTCGTGCAGCGGGGTCATGTTGTCCATGATCCCGGCGATGTTGGCGAGCCCGTCGATGCGGTCGCCGGCGGCGGCGACCACGGCGTCCACGTCCTCCTGCTTCGTCACGTTGGCGACGACCTTCACGATGTCGCCGCCCGCGTGCTCACCGATGAACTCGTCGAGGCCGGTCTCGTTGATGTCGACCGCGACCACGCGTCCGCCCTCACGCACGATGCGCGAGGCGGTGGCCCGGCCGATGCCCGAGCCCGCTCCGGTGACGATGACGGTCTTGCCCGCGAAGCGGCCGTCGGTGACCTTCTCGACGAACTCAGGAAGCTCGATCTCGTCGTCCTCGGGCGCCGATGCGGCGGCGGGCGCAGCCGAGGCGTCACCTTCCGCGGCGGTCGAGGGGTCGTACGCCTCGGCCTTGGCGACCAGCTCGGCGATCTTCTCCTCGGTGAACTGACCCTTCGACATGGGGATGAGCCTCTTCATCGAGAAGTTCATCACGGGCTTGAGTCGCGACGGGTCTTGGCCCGCCTCGGCGAGCATCTGGCGCAGGACGGGTCCGCCCTGCGGGTGGGCGAGCCAGTCCTTCATCTTGGTGTCGCCGGACAAGCCGGTCGATCCGGGCCCTCCGGGCACGGCCGATGCGGTGGCCGCCTCGGTCGCGGGTGCTTCCTGGTCCTTCTTCTTGCCGAACACGGTCGTGTCTCCTCCTTCTAGGCGGCCGCGACGGCCGCATCCTTCTGCACTCGAGTCGCGGCGTGCTTGCCCGCGAGGTAGCCGAACACCAGCGCGGGTCCGAGCGTGGCGCCCGCTCCAGGGTAGGTGCGCCCGGCCACGGCCGCCGAGCAGTTGCCCGCGGCATACAGACCCTCGATGACCTGACCGTCGGTGTCGAGCACACGCGCGTTCTCGTCGGTGAGCAGGCCGCCCTTGGTGCCGAGGTCGCCCAGCACGATCTTCATCGCGGTGAAGGGCCCCTTGGCGATCTCGCCCAAGTTGGGGTTGGGCTTCACGCCGGGGTCCCCGTAGTAGTTGTCGTACGCGTCGTGACCGCGGTCGAAGTCCTCGTCCTTGCCCGAGCGGGCGAAGCCGTTGAACCGCTGGATGGTCGCCTTGAAGGCGTCCTGATCGACTCCGATCTTCTCCGCCAGCTCCTTGAGCGTGTCCGCCTGGACGGCGACGCCCTCCGCAAGCAGAGCCTTCTTGCCCGCGAGGAACGCGTTGTTGAGGTACTTCCGCCCGAACCGCGCGTCGAGGATCATCCACGAGTGATTGGTGCGCTCGAGGCCATGCTCGAGCATCGCGTGGCCGAAGTCGACATAGGACGTCGACTCGTCGACGTAGCGGTTGCCCTCCTGGTCGACGATGATCGAATGCGGCATCGAGCGCTCCGACACGATGAACGTCGTGGGCGTCTTCGAGGTAGGAGCCACGGAGGGGCCCCACCACGCGTCGTCCATGAGGGCGACGTCGGCGCCGTGACGCCGGCCGATCTCGATGACGCTGCCGGTGTTGTACGGGTTGCCGGACGAGTACTCGACGTCAAGCCCCTGGTACTTCTCGCGCCACTCGAGGTTGTGGTCGAAGCCACCGGCACCCAGGTGGACGCCGTGGCGGATGCGGATGCGACGCTCTCCGTGCGGGCCGTCCACGACCGCCCCGACGCAGACGCCGTCCTCGACGACGAGGTCCGTGAGGGGCGTGCTGAGCCGGACCTCGGTGCCCTGCTCCTCCTTGGCGATCCACATGAGGCGCGCAGACAGCGAGGCTCCCAACCCGGTGAGGCGCCGGCCGCTGACAGCGCCGCCGAGCGCGCGGAACACGAAGCGCGCACCGCCGACCATGCCGGACGGCGTCGACCATGCGCGCGCCAAGAGGTAGGTGTCACCAGCGAAGAGCGGGACACCCGGAGGCATGGAGTAGCGAGCGCTCTTGTAGAAGTCTCCGAACTTCTTGGCGTTGAACGGGGCGGGCTCGACCGTCCGGCCACCGGAGCGCGCGCCGGGGAGGTCCGGGTAGTAGTCGGGGTACTTCTTGGCGGTCTTCCACACCATGCCGTGACCCTCGAGCCACGAGTGCACGACCGGTGCGGTGCGCACGAAGGCCTGGCGCCGCTCGAGCGACGAGGCGGGACCCACCTCCTCAGGAGTGCCGACGCACTGGTCGAGGTACGTGAGCACGTCTTGCTCGGAGTCGGGAACTCCGATCTCCTTCATTCCGGGGTGCGTTGGCAGCCAGCAGCCACCGCCGCTCATGCCGGTCGAGCCGCCCCACTTGTCGGAGCCCTCGACGACGAGCACGCTCAGCCCCTCATCCGCTCCAGCGATCGCGGCACTCATCGCCGCCGCTCCCGTGCCGACGACCAGAAGGTCGACTTCCTCGTCCCACTTCTGCTGTGCCATCTGTGCGCCTCCCTGTTGCACTCGATACCGGACAACCTTGTCCGGTCTCTAGTCTATGACCATGAGCACGCGCGCCAGGACCAACCGCGGGCCGAGCGCCGGACCCGAGAACCGGGCCGCCCTCATCGCGGCTGCGCGCACCGTCTTCGAGGAGCGCGGCATCGACGCCCCGCTGTCCGCCGTCGCCAAGCGCGCCGGAGTGGGCCAGGGAAGCCTCTACCGCCACTTCCCCGACCGGATCTCGCTCGCCGTCGCCGTGTTCGAGGAGAACCTCGCCGAGATCGAGGCCCTCGCCTCGCGCCCTGGATCCACCCTGCGAGACGTCGTCGATCTGGTGACCTACCAGGCGGAGGCCGCTGCCGCCTTCATCGAGACCATCGCGGTCGCACGCGCAGATGCGCGCGTCAGCCAGTTCGACGCTCGCCTCCGCGCAGTGTTGGCATCCAAGTGGACGGAGGCGGAGGCCTCCGGCGCGGTACGGCCCGGAACCACGGCTGACGACCTCATGCTCGCGGTCGGCATGGTCTCGGCGAGCATCAGCCACGCCCCTCGCGACCAGCGTCACGCGGTGGCCGAACGCGCGTGGGCGCTGCTCGGTCCGGGGCTCGGGCGCATCGACGCCGGCTGACTGCGCGGCGCCTCGCCCTCACCTATCGTGGGGTCATGGATCTCCGAGCCTCCACCGGCCGCGCCGTGGTCGCGCTGCTGGGAGCCGCGGGCCTCGCTCTCGCGGGGTGCACCTCGCAGACCGGCGACCTCGAGAGCGTCGACAGCCCGCTGGCACGCTACGACTGGGACGCGACCAGCGGCATGTCGGCCCTGCTTGAGGGCACTCTGACGCTTCACGACCAGTGCATCTACGTCGCGAGCGACACGGGCGAGGTCGTGGCCGCGTTCCCCCGCTCGCTCACGCGCTGGGACGCCGACGCACAGACGCTCTTCTTCGACGAGACCCCCTACGCGATCGGCTCGCCCATCGCCGCGGGCGGCGGCTTCATCCAGCCCTCGGACGACATCGAAGGGCTGTCGATCCCGACGGCGTGCGACCTCGGCGAGTACGGCGAAGTCTTCCTCGTCCAGGACACGGACCTCGCGCCGTAGGCGCGACGAGACGGCCAGCGCCACAGGCGCGGCTAGAGGGCGCGAGAGGCGATCGTCGCCTGCCCCAGCACCCGGGTGCCGTCGTAGACCACGAGCGACTGGCCGGCCGCGACCCCACGCATCGGCTCGTCGAGCACGACGGTGAGGCGCGCATCGGCCCTCACCACGGTGCCCTGCACCGGGGTGCCGTGGGCGCGCACCTGCGCCTCGCAGCGCACGGGAGCGTCGGCCGAGACGTCGGGCGCGAGCCAGACGACGTCCTCGCCAGTGAGGGTCGAGACGGACAGCAGGGTCTCGGGGCCGACGGTGACGATGTTGCGGGCGGTGTCGACGCCGGTGACGTAGCGCGGGGCGCCGTCCGCGGCGGGACGGCCGATCCCGAGGCCGCGCCGCTGACCCACGGTGTACGCATAGGCGCCCTGGTGCTCGCCCACGACGGCGCCCGACTCGTCGACGATCTCGCCGGTGCGCTCACCGAGCGAGCGCTGCAGGAAGCCCTTGGTGTCACCATCCGCGACGAAGCAGATGTCGTACGAGTCCGGCTTGTTGGACACTCCGAGCCCGCGGGCGGCGGCCTCGGCACGCACGTGCGACTTCGATGGCGCGGTGCCGAGCGGGAACATGGACCGCGCGAGCTTGTCCGGCCCCATCACGGCCAGGACGTACGACTGGTCCTTGTCGGAGTCGGCGGCACGGTGCAGCTCGCGCACGCCGTCCTCCCGGATCTCGATGCGGGCGTAGTGGCCCGTCACGACGGCGTCGAAGCCGAGCGCCTGCGCGCGCTCGAGCAACGTGTCGAACTTGATGTGCTCGTTGCAGCGCACGCACGGGTTGGGCGTCCTGCCGGCGGCGTACTCGTCGAGGAAGTCCTTCACGACGGTGTCGTGGAACTCGTCGGACAGGTCCCAGACGTAGTACGGGATGCCGAGCTTGTCGGCGGCGCGGCGGGCGTCGTTGCTGTCCTCGATGGAGCAGCAGCCGCGCGAGCCGGAGCGGAACTCGTCGCGGTTGCGGCTGAGCGCCATGTGCACGCCCACGACATCGTGACCTGCCTCGAGGGCGCGCGCGGCCGCGACGGCGGAGTCGACTCCGCCGGACAGGGCTGCCAGGACGCGCATGTGTCACCTCTCGCTAGGACCCGACCATGGTACGCGGCGCTCGGCACTCGCCCGCCGAGGCCCGATGCGCGCGCTCGGCACGCGCGCCCGTGCGGCTAGGTCAGGAGTCGGCCGCGCAGCGCGGCGAGCGTCTCGGCGTCGCCGCCGTGCGCGAGGTACCAGCCCTCGACGCCGCCGTCGAAGGCGTCCCAGACGTCCAGGACGGTCTCGATCGCCGCGGCCGGGGCCTCGAGCACCTCGCGCGGGACCGAGGCGAGCGGCGTGTCGCCCACGTGCTTGGGCGCTCCGGCGAGCATGCGGCCGATGACGTCCGGCATGTGCCCCTGGGTGGCGTGGTAGTCGGCGACGATGAGGTCGCGGTCGACGCCCAGCAGGCTCAGGATGAGTGCCGCGGACACCCCGGTGCGGTCCTTGCCGGCCGAGCAGTGGAAGAGCACGGGGGCGTCTTCGCGCGCGACCTCGCGCACGACCTGGGTGAGGCCCGGCGCGGCTCCCGGGGCGATCATCAGCGCGTAGAGGTCCGCGAGCGAGCGGATCCGCGCCATCTCGGCGCCCGTGGGGTCGGCAGCGGCGAGGATGTCGATCTCCACCACCCGCACGCCCTCGCCCAACGGATGAGAGCCGTCCTTCTCCCCCGGCCCCCGCAGGTCCACGAGCGTCGCGGGCGGCCACGCGGCTACCGTCGTGGGGGCCGCATCGCCCGCGATGGGAGCGTCGGATCGATAGGCGATGCCCGACCTCACTCCGGGAGCGGCGTCGGCGAGGTCGCGCAGGTTGGCGAGGCGGTCGAGGGGCGGGCGCATGACCCGATGCTTCCAGACGAACGGCGCCCACGCGAGGGCGTGGCGCACTCGCATCCACACGGCGGACGCGGTCGTGCGTGAAGCTCGCACCATGGCTACACGATCCGGAGGATGCGGTTCACGCGACGCGGGTCACGCCGGAGTCGAGGACCTCGAGGATCCCGCTGGGCTCGACCATCGCGTCCACGGTCATGCGGGCGGCCGCGTCCACGTGCAGGGCCTGGCCCGCCTTCGGCGGCTCCTCGCTCCACGTGCCCGGCCCGTAGAACCTGCCGTAGCGCAGCACGAGACCGTCCGCGTCCAGGACGGCGTGCTCGAGGTACTCGAGGGGTCGACGCGCCGGGCCAGGAGTCGCGAACGCGACCGATTGGGCGAGGACGCGGGCGCCCGCGGCACTCGCCGCTGCGATCAGGCTGTCCGTGCCGAGCGTCCGCACGCGCCCGAGCGCGCGCACCTTGAACAGCAGTCCCGCCTGCCGGTCGGGCAGGTCGGTCACCTGATGCATCACGAGATCCGGCCCCGCGGCCATGATCGCGTCTCGGGTCGCCGTCGGGTCGAGGATGTCCACCGCGACGCCCATGGCGCCCGCCGCCTCGATGGCGGCGACGTTCGAAGGCGTCCGTGTCAGCCCGACGACGTCGTGCCCGTCCGCGAGCAGCAGGGGCACGAGCCTTGCACCGATGACGCCCGTCGCGCCTGCGAGGACGATGCGCATCGGCTCAGCCGAAGACCGCGGAGTCGAAGGTGCCTGCCACCATGCGCGCGCGTTGCACGGCCTCCGGAAGCACCGCGACGAGAGCGTCGAGATCGTCCTGGGTCGTGGTGTGGCCTAGGGAGAAGCGCATGGTCGACGCCGCGTCGCGCTCGCTGCGCCCCATCGCGATGAGCACGTGACTCGCCTGAGCGACGCCGGCGGAGCATGCGGACCCGTTCGACGCCTCGACGCCGTGAGAGTCGAGCACGAACATCATCGCCTCCGCGGCGCAGCCGGGGAAGACGAAGTGCACGTTGCCCGGCAGCCGGGACGGGCCGGGCTCGGGCCCCGACAGCCGTGCGTCGGGGATCGCGTGGCGGATCCGGTCGATGAGCTGGCGCTGCAGCGCTCCGAGCCGCTCGGCCTCGGCGTCGAGGGTCGCGACCGCCTCCTCGGCGGCGACGGAGGCGGCGTGGAAGCCCGCGGCGTTGAGGGTGCCCGAGCGCACCTTGCGCTCCTGTCCCCCGCCGTGGGTGAGCGGCGTGATGCGCAGGTCGCGCCTCGCGACCAGCGCTCCCACGCCCACGGGGCCGCCGAACTTGTGAGCACTGACGGCCATGGTCGCCAGCCCTGATCCCTTGAAGTCGACCGGGACGTGACCGACCGCCTGAACCGCGTCGGCGTGCACGGGGATGTCGTGCTCGGTCGCGATGTTGACGATGTCGCGCAGCGGCTGGATCGCCCCGACCTCGTTGTTCGCCCACATGACGGAGATGAGCGCGATCTGGTCGAAGTTCGCCGCCACCTCCGCGCGTAGAGCGTCGAGGTCGACGAGCCCCTCCTCGTCCACGGGCAGCACGACCGCCGTCGCGCCGTGCTCCGCCTCGAGCCAGTGCGCCGGATCCAGGCCCGCGTGGTGCTCGATCGCGGTGGTGACGATGCGCGTGCGCCGAGGGTCCGCCTTGTGCCGCGCCCAGAACAAGCCCTTGAGCGCGATGTTGTCCGCCTCGGTGCCGCCCGACGTCCAGATCACCTCGGTCGGGTGGGCGCCGAGCGCCCGTGCCATCCGCTCGCGGGCGTCCTCGACCACGGACCGCGCCAGCCGGCCCGACTTGTGCAGCGCAGACGGGTTGCCGACCCTCGCGAGCTCCTCGACGTACGCCATGCGCGCGCTGTCCAGCATCGGCGTCGTCGCGGCGTGGTCGAGGTAGTGCGTGGCCATGAGGTCAGTCTAGGGACCCCTCCAACGCGAACGTGGGCCCACCTTCATCGTCGCGCTGAGCGAGCGAGGGAAGGTGGGCCCACGGTCATCGGACGTGACGGGGCAGTTCCGCTGCTACGACACCGTGCACGCAGCGCCGTCGAGGGTGAACTGGTCGACATCGCCGGCACCCTCGGCGGTCGAGCCGAGGAAGCCGAACGTGAGGGAGCGCCCGGGCTGGATGGTCGCGTTCCACGGCATGTTGCTGACGGTGACCGTGGATCCGGCCTGGGACGCCTGGCCGCTCCACAACTGCGTGATCTCCTCGTCGCCCGCGAACTCCCACGCCAGCTCCCAGCCGTTGATCGGCTCATCGGAGGTGTTGGTGATCCACACCTGGGAGATGAAGCCACCGGGCCACTGCCCGTTCACGGTGTACTCGACCTCGCAGATCGGCTGAGGCGTGAACAGGTCCAGGCCCACGAGCACGGGGTCGTGGTCCGAGGTCCGGTACATGTCCGGCGAATAGAGGTAGTCGAGCTGGGCGACCGACTTGTAGTCGATGTTGTAGTCCAGCACGGACACCTCGTCGGCGTTGATGTGCAGGTGCGCGGAGTCTGTGACCTGCTCGGCGAGCGATGCGGACGCGAAGACGTAGTCCAGCGATCCCCACTGCCCGTCGAACACGTACGAGTAGTCCTCCGCGAGGTCGACGTAGCCGGCGTCGCGCAGGACGTCGATCGGGTCCTCCTGCGCGTACGAGTTGAGGTCGCCGATGATCATCACATCGTCGTCCTCGACGCCGGTCGGGTACGTGCCGACCCAGTCGACGAGCGCCTCGGCGCCGAGCGTGCGGGTGGCGTTCCAGCAGCTCGCGCCGTCGCCCTGGTCGCTTTCCGGGCCCGTCGAGGCGCACGATCCCTTCGACTTCCAGTGGTTGACGACCACCGTGAAGGTCTCGCCTGTGCCGGCCTCCTCGAAGGTCTGGGCGATCGACGGCCGGTTGCGCTCGTCGTCGAAGCGCTCGTCGACGCTCGAGTCGAGGATCGCGATGTCACCAGCCTCGGTCACCGCGGCGGAGTCGTAGAGCATCCCCACCCGGATCACGTCGGTGCCGACGACGCCCGTGTCGACGAAGGTCCACGTGTCCGTGCCCTCGGCGGCGTTGAGCTCCTCGGCGAGGCGCGCGAGCGGCTCGACGCCGGGGGTGTTCTCCATCTCCATGATGCCGATCACGTCGGCGTCGAGCTCGAGCAGCGCGTCGACGAGCTTGTCGGTCTGGCGCGTCACCTCGATGTCGACGGGGAGACCCTGGTCCTCGAACGGCGCGTCCGCGCCGCGGCAGTCCTGCTCGAACCCGACCGGGCCGCACACGTCGTCGGTGTACTGGATCGACAGGAAGTAGTTGAGGACGTTGAAGCTCGCGACCTTGAGGTCGCCTCCGACCCCGGGGGCCGATGCGGGACGAGGGTTGTTCGACACGAACTCACCCGGGTGCGTCTCCGGGCTCGTGGGCCGCACGCGCCACATGTTCGAGTCGCTGTAGTAGCCGTCATACGTCCACGTCAGGACGCCGGTCATCCCGGTGATCGAGTCGCCGCCGCGCAGCGGGTTGTCCGCCGTGAGGGGCTCCGTCCCGCCGCCGTAGACGATCGGGTCGGGGTTCTGGGCGTACGTCGCGTCGTCGAGCTGGATGCGCGCGAGGTCGTTCGCGGCCTGCAGCGCGTTCGCCTCCGCCCCCGGCTCCACGACCGCGGTGGGCTGGTCGAGCTTCCCGTCGACCGACAGCGAGATCTCGCCGAAGCGGCCGAGCTCGTAGAACTCGGTGACGAACAGCTCCTGCGGGAACGTCACGAGCATGCTCTCGTAGCGCTCGAGGTCCGACTGGCTGGACAGCGGCAGCTCGACCTCCGCCGGCGTGACGGACTCTCCGGTCGCTATGACCTCGAGCGAGGCGGGGTAGCCGAGCTGCGTCTGGCCGAAGCGCTCCGCGACCTCTGCGGTCACCACGACGCGATCTCCCAGCGACACGGAGTCGTTCGAGCCGTTGAAGACGAAGATGCCGTCGGAGGTCGCCGGGTCGCCGTCGGTCTCGCCATCCGGGGACTGGATCGCGAAGCCGCGCAGGGCGGGCGCCGGGCCCTCGTAGTCGCCGACCACGATGCCCTCAACCGTCACGGTCCGAGAGACGTACTCAGACTCAGCGCCCGCTCCTTGGATCACGCCGATGGGCTCGGCGATCTCTTCGAACACGGAGAACGTGGAGACCACGTCGGCGGCCATCGTGTCAGGGGTCGCGTCGACGTCCGTGACGGCCGATGCGGTCACGGTCACCGTGCACTCCTCGCCCTCGGCGAGGGGTGCGGCCGGGGTCAGGGTGTAGGAGGCCGGACCTCCCGCGAGCGCAGCGTCGACCGCGCCCGTCTCGGAGCACTCGAGGGTGATCGCGCCCTCGCCGAGATCGACGTCCTCCGAGAAGGTGACGGTGACCGCCGCATCGGCGCTCACGTCCACCGCGCCGTCGGCGGGCGCGATCGAGGACACGGTGGGCGCGACGTCGACCACGGGCCCGCCGTCGCACGAAGCCTCGTGGGACCCGAGACCGTCGTGCACCATGTCTCCCGCATCGGTCCACTCGGAGGCGTCGTACGTCGTCACGCCGGAGCACACGTCCGCGTTGCGGCGCAGCGACACGTCGACACCGAAGTTCACGCCGGCGCCCGGCTCGCCGAGGACGTCGATGCGCGAGCCGTCGTGCAGCAGCACCAACGCGTCGTTGCCGTTGAAGCTCGTCACCCCGCTGGTGATGTCGGACACGTCGGTGATCGCGTCGTTCGCCTGCGAGTTTCCGATGACGAAGACGTCGCCGTCGGCCAGCTCGCCCGAGAGGGTGACGGTGCTGTTCGGCGTGGTGTTCGCGTTCGAATAGAGCTGGACGCTGTACGCGGACAGATCGACCGTTGCGCCCGTCCCGTTGTAGATCTCGAGAGCCTTGTTGTTGCCCGTACCGCCCTCCACGTACTCGGAGAAGAACAGGTCGGTGGGGGTCTCGGCGGCGACCGGCAACGCTGAAGCCGCGGTCACCCCCAAGGCAAGAGCTACGGCGGAGGCGGTGACGCGACGATGCATGGATTCTCCCTGGTTGTCCGGTTCATCACCACGCTATGGACTCTTGTCTGAGACCGCACTCCGGGCAGGAAAACTCTGGGTGAAACCTGTGTGACAGCGATGTTGCACGGGACCTGAGACCCCCGACGCAACGCTTCGACGGGTTACCGTGACGGCAGAGGCGAAGGAGGACCCATGGCGACCTGGTTCATCACCGGATGCTCGACCGGCATCGGGCGGGCGACGGCCGCGGCAGCCGCGAGCGCCGGGCATACCGTGATCGCGACGGCGCGCCGGCCCGAGACGCTCGAGGACCTCGTCGCCGAGCACCCGCAGCGCGTCACCGCGCTCGCGCTGGACGTCACCGATCGCGCGCAGATCGCGTCAGCCGTGGAACTCGCGGAGAGGCTCACGGGCGGCGTCGACGTGGTCGTGAACAACGCGGGCGTGGGCTACTTCGCCACCATCGAGGACTCCGACCCCGGAGACGTTCGTTCGATGATGGACGCGAACTTCTGGGGGGTCGCGGACGTCACGACGGCCTTCCTGCCCCACCTGCGCGAGCGCCGCGCCGGGCACATCATCACGGTGTCCTCGATCGCGGGCGTGCGGGGCTCGGCCGGGCTCGGCTACTACTGCGCCTCGAAGTGGGCGGCCTCCGGGTTCATGGAGGCGCTGTGCAAGGAGGTGGGCCACCTGGGGATCCAGGTGACCACCGTCGAGCCGGGGCCAGTGCTGTCGCAGTGGATCCCCTCCGGCGGCAAGGTGCACGACATCCAGCCGGACTACGCCGAGGTGATGGAGCCGTACTGGGAGCGCATCGACGGGCTGCCGGGCAAGCAGCCGGGCGATCCCGATGCCCTCGCGCGCGCGATGCTCGAGGTCGCCGCCATGGAGCACCCGCCGCTGCACCTGCTCGCCGGACGCCACGCGATCACCCAGGGCCGAGCGAAGGCGGAGGCCCTGTCTGCGGAGATCGAGCAGTGGGAGGAGCTCGGGCTGTCGATCGACACCCGCGCCGCCTCGTAGCAGCGGGGTCAGCCCGCGCGGCGCGCCTTGATGCGCTCGATCGCCTGCGGGATCACGTCGAACAGCGAGCCCACGACGCCGAAGTCGCTGATCTCGAAGATCGGCGCGTCCGGGTCCATGTTGATGCACACGATCGTGCCCGAGGCCTGCATGCCGCCGCGATGGTGGACCGCGCCGGAGATGCCGCACGCGACGTAGAGCGCAGGCGTCACCGTCGTGCCGGTCTGTCCCACCATGTGCTCGTGGCTGATCCAACCCTCGTCGGTGGCGTCGCGAGACGCGCCGACGGCGCCGCCCAGCAGCTCGGCGAACTCGGCCACGAGCGTGTAGTCACCTCCGGTGCCGCGGCCTCCGGACACGACGACCGGCGCCTCGGACAGCGGCACGCCATCCTCCTGAGGGACGGGCTCGACGGAGACGATGCGCTCGCGCGCCTCGGGAAGCTCGACCGCCACCGCGACGACGGTCGCGGCGCCGGGCGCCTCGGCCGGCGAGGCCTGGGTGGTGTTGGGGCGCACGCCGACGATCGCACGCTCGGCGTCGATCCGCGTGCGGACGTTCCAGGTCGCGGCGAACACGGTCTGGAAGGTCTCGACCTTGCCATCCACGAGCTCGGCGCCGGCCGCGTCGACCACCACTCCGGCTCCGGTGAGCACCGCGAGACGCGTGACGATCTCCTTGGTGACGAACGTCGAGATCACGATGACGACCGAGGAGTCCTCGGTGGCCGTGGCGATGGCCGCGGCGGCCTTCGCAGGGTGACGAGCTTCGTCGCCGACCTCGGCGACCCGCACCTCAGCCGCGCCGTACTCCCCGAGCTGCGCGACCGCATCGGCGCTGGGAGCGTCGCCGAGCCAGACGGCGACGGGCGACCCGAGCCCACGGGCGAGCGTGAGCGCCTCGAGCGACGGGCGCGTGACGTCGCCGGAACGGTGGTCGATCAGAACGGCGACGCTCATGCGAGTCCCTTCTCGATGAGGAAGTCCGCGAGCTGCGTGCCCGCGTCCCCGGTGTCGGTGACCGTGACGCGGTTCTCGCGCGGCGGCCGCTCGGAGGCGTCGACCACGGTCGTGCGGGAGGCCGATGCGCCCACCGCCGAGGCGTCGACGCCCAGGTCAGCGAGGGTCCACACAGGGATCTCGGCCTTGCGCGCGGCCATGATGAGCTTGAAGTTGGGGTAGCGAGGCTTGTTCGCCTCGTCCGTCACCGAGACGACCGCGGGCAGCGGCGCGGAGACGGTCTCGTGGGCATCGGGCAGGTGACGCTCGATGGTCGCCTCACCATCCCCGACGGTGAGCGCCGAGGCGAGCGTCAGCTGCGACCAGTCCAGCTCGGCCGCGAGCGCGGTCGGCAGCATCGACGTGAGCCCGTCGAGCGCTGCCATGCCGGTGATCACGAGGTCGACCTGCTGCTCCTCAGCCACCTTGCGGACCGCCGCGGCGATGACGGTGGCAGTGCCGAAGACATCGGAGCCAGCGATCGCCTCGTCGCTCACGTGGACGCCCTTGTGGGCTCCCAGCTGGAGCGCCTTGCGGACCGCGGCGACGGCGTCGGGCCCGCCGACGGTGAGGGCGACGACCTCTCCCTCGCCAGCGGCCTCGACGATCTGCAGCGCCGCCTCGACGGCGTTCTCGTCGAGCTCGTTCATGGTGCCGTCGTCCGCGGTGCGGGTGACGGTGCCGTCGGTGAACGAGCGCTGGGACTGGAGGTCAGGCGTGTGCTTGACGGTGACCAGGATGCGCATAGGCCCAGCCTAGCGGTGGGAGGCCCTCCGCCGACCTCGCTCCCGCGCGCGGCATGTGCCATTGGTACGTTCGGTGCAGGTCCCCCCAGCTGAGAGGAAACGCCCCATGAGCTCCGCACCGACGCCGCGCGATCGCGAGCCGCAGAACGTCGATCTCAACCCCATGTTCGCTCGCCCGGGCGAGCGCACCGAGATCCCGCTGTACGAGCTGCCCGACGGCGAGCTGCTCCCGGACGAGGCGTACCAGCTGGTGCACGACGAGGCGATGCTCGACGGCAACGCGCGGCTCAACCTCGCCACGTTCGTCACGACCTGGATGGACGAGCGTGCACAGAAGCTCTACGCCGAGACCGTCGACAAGAACATGATCGACAAGGACGAGTACCCCAAGACCGCGGAGATCGAGGAGCGCTGCTGGCGCATCCTCGCGGACCTGTGGAACGCCCCCGACCCCGAGCGGGCGATCGGCACCTCGACGGTGGGCTCGTCCGAGGCCGCGATGCTCGCGGGCCTCGCCCTGCTCCGTCGGTGGCGCACAGCGCGGCGCGAGGCCGGGCTGCCCACCGATCGACCCAACCTCGTCATGAGCTCCGCTGTCCAGGTGTGCTGGGAGAAGTTCTGCAACTACTGGGACATCGAGATGCGGCTGGTGCCGGTGTCGGTGGAGCACCCCGTGCTCGACGGCGAGACGGTGCTCACCGCCGTCGACGACAGCACCATCGGGGTGGTCGCGATCATGGGCGTGACCTACACCGGCCTCTACGAGCCCGTCGAGGAGATCTGCGAGGCGCTGGACGGCCTCGCCGCAGACGGCGGGCCCGACGTGCCCGTCCACGTCGACGGCGCGTCGGGCGGCATGATCGCGCCGTTCGTCCAGCCTGATCTGGCGTGGGACTTCCGGCTCGAGCGGGTGGCGTCGATCAACACGTCCGGCCACAAGTACGGGCTCGTCTACCCCGGGCTCGGCTGGGCGGTGTGGCGCGATCGCGACGTGCTGCCGGAGGACATGATCTTCCGAGTCTCGTACCTCGGCGGGGACATGCCGACGCTGGCGCTCAACTTCTCGCGCCCCGGTGCCCAGGTGCTCCTGCAGTACTACCTGTTCATGCGGCTCGGACGTCAGGGGTACACGGCGGTGCAGTCGGCGACCCGCGATGTCGCTCTGTATCTGTCCTCGCACATCGGCGCGATGGATCCGTTCGAGCTGGTCTCGGACGGCTCGGACATCCCGGTGTTCGCGTGGCGCCTCAAGGAGCCCACGCGCAACGGCTGGACGCTGTACAACCTGTCCGATCGCCTGCGCGGCAAGGGGTGGCTGATCCCCGCCTACCCCATGCCCGAGGACCTCCAGGAGACGGTGGTGCAGCGCATCGTGGTGCGCAACGGGATGGGCTTCAACCTCGCGCGGGACCTCCTGAAGGACATCGAGGACTGCGTCCGGTGGCTCGACCAGTTCGAGATGCCCCTTCCGGCGGAGCACGACGCGCCGGGGTTCACGCACTAGGACCCCGAACGCGCGCCCTCGAGCGTCATCGCTGGCCTCGAGACGACCGCGGCCACGAAGAAGCACGCCGCGCCCACGATGGTGCCGGCGTTCACCCACCACAGGCTGAGCAGCTCATCGGTGCTCGGCACCACAAAGGCCCCCACGGCTGAGCCGGCGAACGCGACCGAGCCCGCCACGTTGAGCCACACGGCGCCCGGCGTGCGAGCGAAGACGTCCCACAGCTCGTGGCGGCGCCGCAGCGCGCCAAGAGCGAGGCCGGAAGAGACGAGGAACGCGAGGGAGCCCCAGGCGTCGGACGTCCACCCCGCACCGACCTCCGCGGGATCCCGCATCGCCGCGACGAGCGCGACCGCGGTGCTCACGTTGAACAGGAGCGTTCCCCCGAGCTGCACCGCGGCGGACCACCAGTCGAGCACGTCGCCTCGCGAGGCCGCGTGGCGCGGCGGGCGCCGGCCGTCGAGGAGCAGCTGCAGCGTCGCCGCAGTGGTGAAGAACAGCGAGCCCACGAAGAAGGTGGCGTTGGCGGCGACCACGCCGACCGCATCGGCGTACCAGGGCCACGGGCCCAGGAAGAAGAACAGCGAGCCCACCGCGAAGCCCACCACCTCGCGCCGCATGCGCAGGAACTGCCGACTTCGCATGACGCCAGCGTAGGGGGAACTCCGCCGCCGGCTGAGGCGTTCATCCCGAGCCTCGACGGAAGGAAGCCCATGACCGCTCTCGCCCTCGACCACCAGATCGACGCCTACGTCGCCGCCGGTCTCCCCACCCCCGCCGGGCTCCCCGAGCCCGAGTTCCGCGCGCTGTTCGAGCCCCTCCGCGAGAGCGCATCGGCCCTCCCCCAGGAGCACGCCGCCGACACGGGACTCGTGCCGTACCTCGCCGTCGTGTCCGATGCGCTCGTCGACCCGGCCTCACGGGTGACCGGGATGCGGCTCCCGGGCTCGACCCGCGAGGGCATCCTCGACCGCAACCACGGGGACGAGGGCCTCGCACCCTACCGACCGACCCCCGAGCTGGAGGTGCCGGCGGCTCCCGTGTACCTGCTCGTCGGCATCGACCGCGGGGACGAGTTCCGCGACGTCGCGCCGCGCGACGCGCTTCCCGTCATCGCGGAGCGCTCCCGTACGCCCCTCACGATCGCCGAAGGCCTGTCGCTCATGGCGGTGTACCCCGAGCTCCTGGTCAAGAACCACTGCTTCATGCTCGCCGGCTCGTCGCGCGGCGACAAGCGCGTGCCGGCGATCTGGATCTCCCAGAAGGCCCCCAAGCTCGGATGGTGCTTCCAGGGCGTGCCCCACACGTGGCTCGGGGTCGCGTCGGCGTCGTCGCGCGTCGGCTGACCGGGAGCGCACGGGAACGTTCGCCGCCGACACGCGGTTGACATGGCGCGGACACACGCGCGCGGCAAGATAGGAGCATGTCCTTGGATGGCGTCACCCCTTCCCTCACGCCCCACCGTCTGGGCGTCCACCTCGTCGACGGCGGAGCGGTGGTCGGCGTGTACGCGGGCCACGCCACGGCCGTCGACCTGTGCCTGTTCGACGACGCCGACGTCGAGACGCGAGTGCCACTGTTCGGGCCCAAGGCCGGCGTGTGGCATGCGTTCGTCCCGGGCATCGGCGAGGGACAGCGCTACGGCTTCCGCGCCGCGGGGCCGTGGCAGCCCAAGAAGGGGCACCGCTACAATCCCGCGAAGCTCCTCATGGACCCCTACGCGCGAGGCATCGTCGGCGATGTGACGCCCATGAACGCCGAGGGCTCCAGCGCGCTGCTGTCCAACCGCGACGGCACCGACACGGCGCCCATGATGCCGCGGTCCGTGGTGACGGCGGAGCCCGGCGGCTCGTGGCAGACGCCCCACCCGCGCATCCCGTGGGAGGACACTGTCGTCTACGAGATGCACGTCAAGGGCTTCACGCAGCAGATGGAGGCCGTGCCCGCGGAGTTGCGCGGCACCTATGCGGGACTCGCGCACCCAGCGGCCATCGAGTACCTCACCTCGCTCGGCGTCACCACCGTCGAGCTGCTGCCCGTCCACGCGTTCGCGTCCGAGCCCCACCTCGACCACGGCGGCCTGTCGAACTACTGGGGCTACTCGACCATGGGCTTCTTCGCGCCGCACGCCCCCTACGCGACCGAGGCCGCCCAGGCCAAGGGTGCGCAGGGCGTGCTCGACGAGTTCGTGGGCATGGTGGACCTGCTCCACCAGGCAGGCCTCGAGGTCATCCTCGACGTGGTCTACAACCACACCGCCGAGGCCGGCTGGGGTGACCGCGTGCTGAACTTCCGCGGCCTCGACAACCACTCGTACTACCGGCACCAGCCGTCCAACCCGGGCCACTACGACGACAGCACGGGCACCGGCAACACCATGGACTTCGCCCACCCGCGGGTGGTGCAGCTCGCGCTCGACTCGCTGCGGTACTGGACCGAGGAGGTGGGCGTCGACGGCTTCCGCTTCGACCTCGCCGTCACCCTGGGCCGCACCGGCCACGGCTACTCGATCCGCCACCCGTTCCTCGTCGGGCTCACCATGGACCCGCTGCTGGGCGGAGTGAAGCTCATCGCGGAGCCGTGGGACGTCGGGCTCGGCGGCTGGCAGGTGGGCAACTTCCCCGCCCCCATGGCCGAGTGGAACGACCGGTTCCGCGACCGCATCCGCTCGTACTGGCTGACCGACACGGCCCGAGGCGGGCGCCACCACCCCACCGCGCCCGAGCTCGCGACGCGCCTGGCAGGATCGTCCGACCTCTTCGGGCACACGGAGCCGCCGCTCATGCGTGGTCCGATCGCATCGGTCAACTTCGTCACGGCGCACGACGGCTTCACCGCGCACGACCTCACGGCGTACAACGGCAAGCACAACGAGGCCAACGGCGAGGACAACCGCGACGGCACGGACAACAACCGGTCGTGGAACCACGGCTACGAGGGCGACACGGACGAGCCGGAGATCCTCGCGCTCCGGCGCCGCTCGATCCGCAACCTGCTGGGCACCACCCTGCTCGCCGCGGGCACCCCGATGCTGCTGTCCGGCGACGAGTACGGCAACAGCCAGGGCGGCAACAACAACGCGTACTGCCAGGACAACGAGATCGGCTGGGTGGACTGGTCGCAGGCCGAGTGGAAGGACCAGCTGCGGGCCACCGTCGCCCACCTGGTCCACATCCGTCGGGCGCACCGGGTGCTGCGCCCCGCCGAGTTCTACGACGGCCAGGACCACAACCTCCACGACGGCAATCCGCGCGCCGACTCGGCGTGGTTCACGGCCTCGGGCGCCCCGGAGTCCGAGGACTGGTGGGAGGACCCCGGCACGCGCGTGGTGCAGTTCATGCGCTCGCTGGGCGACGAGGACGAGGCCGATGCTCTCGTGGTGATCAACGGCTCCCGCAACGAGGTCGAGATCTCGCTTCCCACGGACGACGGCCCGCCTTGGCGGCTCGCGTGGGACTCGTCTTGGGAGACGCCCGAAGGGGTCGACGAAGAGATCCTGCGGCCCGGCGAGACCACCACCATCGAGCCGACCTCGATCCAGCTCTACCTGACCTGAGTCGCCCGAGCCGAGCGCGCATCGGCCCTCTCGCTGACAGTCTGAACCAACTCCGGGCGCGACGCGCCGTCGCGGCGCGCGTGAGGGCGCCCTCCTCGGCGAGTCGCCGTCGGTTCTGGTTCGAACTGTCGGGGCCGCGTCGTGCCGCGGCGGTCCAGGTCGGGCCGCGAAGGTGGAGGGAGGGCCGATGCGCGGGCTGAGGCAGCGCACATCAGCCCTCCCCGTGGGGTATCCGCGGCACGGCGCCTGCGCAAGAGAGCACCGTGCCGCGGACGGCTGCGGTCAGTCAGCGAGCACGCAGGGCTGACCGTTCATCGTGAAGGCGTCGATCGGCAGCGCCCCGTCCGCCGTCGAGCCCAGGTAGCCGAACGTGATGCGCTTGCCCGGCTTGATCTGCGCGTTCCATGCGAGGTTCTCGACCGTCACGTCGGCACCCTCCTGGGTGAGGTCTCCACTCCACAGCTGCGTGATCTGCTCGTCACCGGCGAAGGTCCACGACAGCTCCCAGCCGTCGATCGCCTCGTCGGAGATGTTGGAGATCCACACCTGGGAGATGAAGCCTCCGGGCCACTGGCCGTTGACGAAGGAGTCGATCTCGCAGATCGGCTCCGGGATCTCCTCGAGCGCCGCGATCGCGGCGTCGATGTCCGCGGCCGCGGCGTCGACCGAGCCCTGCGTCGAGAGCGACCCTGCGGCGACCACACGTCCCCGCTCGACGGAGAGGTCAAGGGCCGCGAGCGACTCCTCGGTGTACGGCGCGCGGTCCACGGCCTCGGCTCGCTGGATCGCGGCCTCGAGCCCGGCGAGATCGGCGTCGACGTCGTCGGCGGCCACGAGCGAGAACGCGTCGAGGAAGCCCCAGTCTCCGTCGTCCGCGCTGCCGCGCGCTCCGACCGTGATGGTCGCGGCCTCGTCGAGGTCAAGCTCGATCGTGGGTGCGTCCCACGTCTGCCAGCCCGTGAGCGCGAAGCGCTCCGTCCGCTCGACTCCGCCGACGCTCGCGACGAGGTCGATCACGGCGGGGTCGGATGAGTCGCTGCCGCCCATCGCCGCCCCGGTGAGGACGTAGGTGCCCGACGGCACCTCGACCTCCTGGAGCGCCGTAAACGAGTACGGCTGCGCCTGGACGTAGTAGTTCAGCGCGAAGTCGCCCTCGTCGCCGTCCGACCCGGGCGCGGCCGTCACCCAGTAGCTGCCGTCGTCCGTCGGCCACGGGCTTGCCTCGAGCGACCACGGCGCGACTGCGTCGACACCGTTCTCGAAGCCGCCGTTGTCGATCCAGTTGCGCTCGACGACGGTGATGCTCGCCGTCGCGGCCCACCCGTTCTCGGTGACTCCCGTCACGGTGTACGAGCCGGGCCCGGCGATGGCGTCGAGGACGTCGTTCCAGGCGACCGCCTCGGTCGTGGTCGAGTCGTCGTAGGCGACGACCGTGACCTCGCTGGGCAGCTCGATCGGGTCGCCGTCGACGACCGTGAGCTCGACGGTCCGCACGGTGGGGTCGGGGATGGTTCCGTCGCCCTCCTCGAGGCCGTCGATGGCCGCGCGCAGCGCAGCCTCGGCAGCGTCGACGGACGCCTGGCTCGGCGCCGACGCACCGAGGATGACCTCGGCACGGGTCATCGCGCGGTCGAATGCCAGCAGCGACACGGCGGTCCACCCGTCGCGATCGACGGCGCTGCCCTCGGCGTGGATGGCCTCGAGAGCGGCCGTGTCGGCCTCGACCACCGGGACCACCTCGAGGAGCTCGAACTCGTCGATGGTGCCCCAAGCCTCGCTGGTGAGCGAGAAGGTCGCAGAGACGGTCACGGTCTGACCCTCGGCCACGGTCACGATGGGCGTGCGAGGGTTCTGCCACCCTTCGTACCCCGCGAGCGTGAACGGCGCGGACGCGCTCTCGATGCCGGAGGCAAGCGAGATCGAGGTCGACTCCCCTGCGACGGCCGCGCGCCCCTGCGCCTGCGCGGAGAGGCGGTAGTCACCGGCCGGGACCCCGCTGATCTCCTGCGAGATCGTGAACGAGAACGCATCACCCGCGCGGTACCAGTGGGTCGATCGGGAGCCGTCTCCGTACGGGTCGTCCGACGCGGAGATGGTGTAGCCCGTGCCCGTTCCGGTCCACGGAGCGACGCCGTCCTCGAAGCTGCCGTTGGCCACCCAGTTCTGGCCGGAGGTCGCGGAGTCGATGATGGTGACGGTGGCCTGCGCCTCAAGCCCGCTCTCGGTCGTGCCAGGGATCTCGTAGGTGCCGGCACCCACGATCCACGCGGGCTGCGCCTGCCACGTCACGGACTGCTGCTCCGTGGTGCCGTCGGTGTAGGACACGGCGACCGTGCTCGGAAGCGTCCAGGTCTCGCCGTCGACGACGGTGACCTGCGGCGAGCCGACGGCGTCGACGTCGCGCGGGCCCACCGTGCCGTAGCGCACGTAGTCCCATACCCGCAGCGACTCGAGCGGGTTGCCCTCGAAGTCGAACAGCGCCTGGTTGTCCCAGCCGGAGCCGCCGTAGTTGGCGGCCGCATCCGCGCTGTACTCCGCGGCGTGCGACGATGCCCAGCCCGAACCGAACTCCTCCCACAGGAGCTCGTTGGTCGCCAGCTCCTCGGGCGGGCCCACCGGCAGCCAGGCCGGCTCCCAGTAGAAGACGCCGAGCCCGGCGTCGCCGACGTTGGCCACGGCCTCGATCACGTCGCGCACCGCGAGCGCCTGGCCCTGGACCGAGGTGGAGTACTGGTCGTAGCTGGTGCGGATGTTGTTGGGGTAGCCGTCGCCGTCCTCGAGCGTGTACGCCCACGAGGTCTCCGCCACGATGACGTCCTTGCCGTAGACCCGAGCGACCTCGGCGAGCTGCTCGGTGAGGTAGTCGAGCTCGCCGTGCCAGTAGGCGTAGTACGACGACGCGAAGACGTCGTAGTCGATGACCTGGACACCGTCGGTCGCGGGGTCGGTGTCGTACGTCGCGAGGCTGTTCGCGAGCGACGTGTAGTTGCCGCGCTCGGGGTTGGTGAAGTGGATCGCGATCTTGACGTCGTCGCCAAGCGCGTCACGCACGCCCCGGGACGCCGCGTCGAACAGCTGACCCGAGTTGGGCCATGTGGTCTCGGCGAGCAGCAGGCCGGAGTTCTCGTTGCCGATCTGGACCATGCCGACGTCGACGCCAGCCTCATCCATCATCGTCAGAGTGTCGACCGTGTACTCGTACATCGCGTCGGCACGCTCGGCGAGCGTCATGCCCTCCCACGCCTTGGGCAGCGGCTGCTGGCCGGGGTGTGCCCAGAAGTCGGCGTAGTGGAAGTCGACGAACACGCGCATGCCTGCCGCGGTGGAGCGCAGGCCGATCTCGGTCGCACGCTCGGCGTCGACGGTGCCGCCGCCGTAGCCGTTGCCTTCCGCGTCGTACGGGTCGTTCCACACGCGGATGCGCGAGTAGTTGACGCCGGCCTCAGCCATGACATCGAACACGTCAGCCTCTTCGCCGTCGAAGTCACGGAACGTGACGCCCGACTCCTCGAGCGACAGGATCGACGAGGCGTCGACCCCGTTCATGAAGTCCTCTGCCAGGCCGTCCACCACGGGAACGGTGATGCCCGCCTCGACAGGCTCGTCCGCTGCAGCGGCGGACGTCGTGAGGCCCGCGCCGAGCGCGGCCATCGCCGAGGCGGCCGTGACCGCTCCCAGTCTCCGTCGAACCATCATGTGATGCTCCTTCTCGATCCTCGTTGATCTCTCGGCACGCCGCCGGGTGCGACGCCCCGTCCGCTCAGGTCCGCAACGGCCCCGAGCCCGCGTGCGCCATCTGCCCGGCACGCGAACGGGTGTCCCTCAGACGCCTCATGCGTCGCCCTCCGGGATGAGAGCGACGTCGTCGATGAAGCCCCAGTCCTCGGCGCCCATGGCGCCCACGACGGAGACCGTCGCCTGGCCGTCCGAGCCCACCACCGCATCGGCGATGCTGCCCGTGAACCAGGCTTGCCAGCCGTTCAGCTCGAGCGGCGTCGACCACTCGCCCTCGGAGGTCGTCACGACCAGGGCGAGCTCGTAGCCGTCCCCGCCGAAGTCCTCTCCGTGCACAGCGACCTGGGCCGTGTACGCGCCCGCATCGAGCCCGGTGGCGACCTGCGAGGCCGTCAGCGCATAGTCGGCGTCCGACCAGAAGTTGAGCACGCGCTCACCGACGGCCGCCTGCGGGTTGTCCGAGACGACCGCGAAGGTGGCGGCATCGGAGTCGAGCGCCCACATCGACAGGTCATCGTCCTCGAACGAGCCGTTGACCAGGTCGTTGAGCGGCCGCACGGTGACGAACGCGAGCACCGCGTCGCCATCGGCCGTCTCGCCGGGCACCTCGAACGTGCCGAGCTCGCCGTCCGGGATCACCGTGGTGTCCCACGTCACGTCCACGGACTCCTCGGAGCCGTCGTTGTACCGCACGGCGACCTGCGTCGGCATGTCGAGCTCGGCTCCGGCCTGGGCGTCGACCTGCGGCGAGGCGATCTCGAGCACGGCCAGCGGCGCGTCAGCTCCCGTGCTCACGTAGGTGAACATCCACAGCGAGTCGAGCGGCGTGCCGTCGGCGGCGAAGAGCGCCTGGTTGTCCCAGCCCGAGCCGCCCCAGAACTGACCGGCGTCCTCGGGGTCATACTCCCCCGCGTAGCTGGTGGCCCAGCCGGAGCCGTCGCGCTCCCACAGCTGAGTGTTGGCGTCGACCGCATCGGCTGGCCCCACGGGCAGCCACGCGGGCTCCCAGTAGTAGACGCCGATGCCGGCGCCGTCCGGCACCTCGGTCACGGCCTGCACGACGTCGCGGAAGGCGAGCGCCTGGCCCTGCGCGCTCACCGGGTAGGCGGTCGCATCCCCGGGCTCGGCGATGACGTTCGCGGATCCGTCGAGGTCCTCGAGCGTGTATGCCCAGGACGTCTCCGCGACCATGACCTGCTTGTCGTAGGTCGTGGCGATCCCGGTCAGCACCGTCGTGAGGTTCTCGAGGGACCCGTGCCAGAACGGGTAGTACGAGCTCGCGAAGACGTCGTAGTCGACCTCATAGTTGTCGAGGATCTGGGCGTAGCGCTCGTACTCCTCCGCGCGCTGCGGGTCTGTGAAGTGGACGGCCACGTAGGCGTCGGGAAGCACCTCCCGCACGGCCGATGCGCCCGCCGAGAAGATCGCGGCCATGGACGGCCACGCGGTCACGCCAGCGACGCCGTTGTTGGTCTCGTTGCCCACCTGCACGCCCACGACGTCGACGTTCGCGTCGGCGTAGGCGGTCAGCGTCTCGCGGGTGAAGTCGCCTGCCGCGGCGGCACGGTCCTCGTCGGAGAGCTCCTCCCAACCCTTGGGAGCCTGCTGCTTGGCAGGGTCGGCCCAGAAGTCCGAGTAGTGGAGGTCGACGAGGACCCCCATGCCGGCGTCCGTGGCTCGGCGCCCGATCTCGACCGCGCGCTCGGGGTCGACGGTGCCGCCGCCGTATCCCTCGCCCGCGGAGTCATAGGGGTCGTTCCACACCCGCACGCGCACGTCGGTGACGCCCGCACCGGCAAGGATCTCGAACAGGTCGCCCGGCTCCCCCGTCGCGTCGCGGAACACCACGCCCGAAGCCTCGAGCGACAGCACGGAGGAGACGTCCGCGCCCAGCTGGAAGTCCTCGTCGAGGCCGTCCACGGCCTCGACGACGACAGCGGCGTCCTCCGGAACCGCGGGATCGCTCGAGCACGCGGCGATCGCGGACACTGTGACCGCTCCCAGCGCAACGAGCGCGAGATTCCGTCGACGTCGACGCAGCATGCGAGGTGTCGCCTAGCCCTTCACGGAGCCGGCCGACAGGCCGCCCACGATGTACTTCTGCAGGGACAGGAACAGGATCAGCACTGGGATGGCCGCGATCACCGCTCCGGCGGCGAACAGGCCCCAGTTGGCGCTGAGCTGGTTGGACACCCACTGATACATGCCGACGGCAAGAGTCCACTGATCGTCCGAGACGAGCACGATCTTGGCGAGGATGAAGTCGCCGAACGCCGAGATGAAGGCGAGCAGACCCACCACCGCGAGGATGGGCGTCACGAGCGGCATGATGAGCCGCCAGTAGATCTGCGCGTGCGTCGCCCCGTCGATCTTGGCCGCCTCGTCGATCTCCGTGGGGATCGAGTTGAAGAAGCCGTACATGAGGAACGTGTTTGCTCCGAGCGCGCCGCCCAGGTACACGCAGATGAGCGCGAGCTTCGAGTTGATGCCGAGCGCTGGCGCGACGTTGCCGAGCGCCGTGAGCAGCAGGAACACCGAGATGAACGCGACGGTCTGGGGGAACATCTGGATGATGAGCAGCGCCGTCAGGCCGGGCCGGCGGCCCTTGAAGCGGAAGCGGGAGAACGCGTACGCCGCGGCCGCACCCATGAGCACGGCGCCGAACGACGACGCGATGCCCACGATGAGGGTGTTGGCGACCCAGGTCCAGTACTTGGTGTCTCCCAGCGCCTCGTAGTTCGCCGTGGACAGGCTCGAGAACAGCGAGCCGGCGCTCGACAGGGTTCCGGTGTCCGACAGCGACGCCGAGAACACGTACACGAGCGGGAAGATCGAGTAGAAGATGATCACCGCGGCGACGGGATACTTCCAGCCGACCTCGCCCCACCAGCGGGTGCGGCGCGTGGGCGACTTGCGGACGGTGGTGCGCGTGGCAGTCTGCTCGGTCATCGCTAGATCTCCTCCAGCTTCCGTGTCTGGCGGAACGCGATCGCGGAGATCACGCCGACCACGACGAAGACGACGATGGACAGTGCGGAGGCGAGGCCGTAGTCAGCCGTGCCGCCCGCGACGCCCGAGATGTTGTAGATCGCGGAGATGAGGATGTCCGTGGATCCGAGCCCACTGGTGCCTGGGAACGGTGGACCACCCTCGGTGAGCATGTAGATGATCGTGAAGTTGTTGAAGTTGAAGGCGAAGGACGCGATCGCGAGCGGCGCCGTCGAGACCATGAGCATCGGCAGCGTGATCGAGCGGAACTGGCGCCAGCGCCCGGCGCCGTCGACCTTCGCCGCCTCCATGGTCTCCCCCGGCAGCGCCTGGAGGGCGCCCGTGCAGACCAGGAACCAGTACGGGTAGCTCAGCCAGAGGTTCACCCACAGCACCGCGAACTTCGCGAGCCACGGGTCGCCCAGCCAGTTGATGTCGGCGCCGAAGAAGAACCAGTCGTTGATGATGCCGAACTCGCGGTTGAACATGCCTCGCCACAGCAGGGCGGACATGAACGCCGGGAACGCGTACGGGAGGATGAAGAGCGTGCGCAGCGTCCTCCTGGCGCGGATGCGCGGGTCGTTGTAGATGATCGCGAACAGCAGACCCAGGCCGAAGCTCGTGAGCACGGTGAGGATCGCGAACGCGAAGGTCCACAGCGTGACCTTCAGCAGCGGGCCCGACAGCGTCGTGTCGGTCACCGCGCGGACGAAGTTGTCGAAGCCGACGGTCACGACCCAGCCGGTGGGCAGCTGCGAGCCGTCCTCGGCGACGAAGTTGCCCGTGTCGGACGCCTCGTAGACCACGCCGGTCTCGGTGTCGGTCAGCGTCTGCGCCTCGGGGTCCCACTCGAGGGACGAGGTGTAGATGGCCGCGGTCGAGCCGTCGCGAGTGCGCAGGGAGCCGTCCTCGGCGTCGTCGGAGACGGGGACGCGGATGTCGATGACGTCCTGCTGAAGGTCAGGGTCGCTGAAGAGCTGCGCGCGGCTGACGATCTCCCAGCCGGGCACCTCCGAAGGGGCGCCGTTCTCGCCGACGGCTCCTCCGTCGACGGGCTCGAGCGGGTCCTCGGCGGTGCCGACCTCGACGAAGCCCTCCTCGTCGACGATCGCGAAGCCGAGCTCGTCGCCGTTCTGCACGATCGCGAGCGGGTAGCTCGGCGAGTCCTCGACGCGGCGCTCGTCCTGGATCATGGCGGCATCGACCGCCTGCTCCATCGAGCCCGCGTGGCCCGTGCCGTAGTTGGTGAACGCCACGTAGCCCGTGTAGGCGAGGGTGAAGACCTGGAACACGGCCAGGAAGACCAGTCCGGGGTAGATGTACTTCAGCGGAAGCGTGCGCTTCATGAAGTACACGACGTCCGCGATGACCAGCAGCGCGGTCGACGCGGCGAGGATGCCCCACGCCTCGGCGTTGATCGCCGACAGGATGATGGACAGGCCCAGCGCGTTGACGAGGGCCATCAGCAGGAGCTTGGCGATGAAGCCCCAGCCCAGTCCGCGCCACGATCGCGCGTGCGACTCCGCTCGCTGCGACCCGGGCTGCTGCGGGTCCTGGCGCGGGGCGCCCGTCTCGACGGTCATCTGTGCTCCTGTTCGGCGGACACGGGGTTGAGGGGGGTGAAGCGAAGGGGTGAGGGGTGGGTCCGTGGGGGCGGGGTCTGCCGCCCCCACGGACCTCCCTCAGGGGTGGCGTCAGCCGCCGATGCGGCCCTCGAGCTCGGTCACCATGGTGTTCCAGGTGCCGACCGGGTCGTCGGTCGCGCCGGTGATGATCTGGATCTCAGCGGCGTTCCAGAGGTCCCACACGTCGCCCATCTCGGGGATCGACGGCATCGGGACGCCCTGCGAGGCGGACTCGACGAAGCCGGCCGTGATCGGGTCGGAGGAGAACTCCTCGGCCAGAGCCGACAGCGCGGGGAGGCGGGGGTCCGCCTCGTACAGGGTGCGCTGCGCGTCCTCGGTGGCCATGTAGTTCACGAGGAACTCGTTCGCGAGGAGGGTGTTCTCCGACTGCGAGGACAGGTAGAAGCCCTGCACGCCCACGAACGGAGCGCCCGGCTCGCCGCCGGCCGACGGGAAGGCCGAGACCTTGAGGTTCATCTCGCCACCGTCGAAGAACGGCATCCAGGGGCCCTGGAGGATGAAGGGCGACTCACCGGTCGAGAACAGCTCGTTCGAGGTGTCGTAGTCGATCGTGTCGGAGAAGATCCCCGAGCCGGCCTGGCCGTTGTCGTACAGGAACTGCGCGAAGGCCTCGCCGGCCTCGCCGCCCATGCCGACCTCGGAGGTGTACGAGCCCGTGTCGTCCTGGACGAACACCGGCGCGCCGAAGGAGGTCTGCAGCGGGTAGGCGCTGTAGCCGTCACCGGCGGTGCCGTTGGTGAACAGGATGAAGGGGCGGTCCTCGAAGCCAGCGTCGTTCGACATCTGGATCATCTCGTCCCACGTGGTGGGGGCGGTGTCGCCCACGAGGTCCACGTTCTGGATGAGGGCGATCGCCTCGGTCGAGTAGGGCAGGCCGTAGAGCTGACCGTCGTAGGTCATGGCGTCGACGGCGACCTGCTGGAAGTCAGCGGCCTTGTCGCCGAGGTCGAGGGTGTTCACGACACCGGCGGTGACGAGAGCGCCCAGCCAGTCGTGCGCGCCGACGGTGATGTCGGGGCCCTCGCCGGTCGGCACCTGCGCGATGAAGTCGTTGCGCAGGTCCTCGAAGTTCTTCTGGACGAGCTCGACGGTCGCGCCGGTGTCGGCCTCGAACTGCTCGGCCGCGGTCGCGAGGGCGCCCTCGCGCTCAGCGTCGGTCCAGACGGTCAGGGTGACGCCCTCGCCTGCGGGGGCCTCGGTGGTCTCCTCGGGGCTCGACGACGTCGTCGCTGCCGGCTCCGGGTCGCTGCTGCACGCTGCGAGGAGTGCGGCGGTCGCCACGAATGCGGCTCCCATGCCAATCTGCTTGCGCATCTTCTCTTCCTTCCAGAGATGGGCCGCACCACGCCTCTCGAGGCGAGATCGCGTCGGTGCGACCGTGTGTTCCTTCCAGCCTAGGTGGCGGGAAAGTCTTGTGTGGAGTTGTGATGAATTCGTTGCCTGCACGGCCTCAGCCGTTCGGGCGGCGATCAGCTGCGGTCGCCTCCCTGCCGGGCGGAGGCGGTGCGAACGACGGCGACGTCGCCTCCCGCCAGCCCGAGCGTTCCGTCGATCGCGGCACCGGTCAGCAGATCGGTTCCCGTGATCTCCAGCTCCGCGTCACCGTCGCCATGGTTGACGGCGATGACGAAGTCGTGTGCGTCCCCGCGGCGAGTGACCACCTCGAGGCCCTCGGCGTGCGCGACGGGGGCGATCCCCGCGTCGGCGTACACGCCGGTCATGACGGCCGACAGCTCGGCCGCGCTCAGGCGCGTGCCGACGTACCAGCCCGTGCCCGCACCGTGCTCGTGGCGGGTGATCGCCGGCAGGCCCGCGCCGGGTCCGTCGACGAACGTGCCGCGCACGTGAGCACCCGCGAGGGTGATCTGCTCGGCCCAGACGTCGGCGCCCAGCTGCTCGCCGTCGAGCTCGACGGACATGGTCCGTCCCTCGCGCAGCGGCAGGAACTCCTCGATCGTGAGACCGAGGGCGTCCTTGAGAGGGGCGCCGAAGCCACCCGCGTGGACGGCGTCGTTCTCATCCACGATCCCCGAGAAGCAGCCGACGAGCAGCGTGCCGCCACCCTCGACGTAGCGTCCGAGGTTCTCGCCCGCCGCGGCGGTGAGCAGGTAGGAGGTCGGCGCGACCACGAGACGGTAGCCCGACAGGTCGTCCTCGGGGTGCGCGAAGTCGACGGTGACGTTGTCGCGCCACAGCCGCTCGTAGTAGGCGCGCATCCGCTCACGGAACTGCAGGTCGTCCGAGGGGCGCCACTCGAGGTCGTGCGCCCACAGCGACTCCCAGTCGTAGAGGACCGCGACGTCGGCGACCACACGTGAGCCCTTGACCTCGGCCGCGTCCTTGAGATGTGCGCCCAGCTGGACGACCTCGCGGAACACGCGCGACTCGGTGCCGGCGTGAGGCACCATCGCGGAGTGGAACTTCTCGGCGCCTGAGCGAGAGGCGCGCCACTGGAAGAACATGATCGCGTCGGCGCCCCGGCCGAGGTGTGACAGCGCGTTGCGGCGCATCTCCCCCGGGCGCTTCGCGGTGTTGCGTCCCTGCCAGTTGACGGCGGACGTCGAGTGCTCGAGCAGCATCCAGGGGTTGCCGCGCGCGACCGAGCGGGTGAGGTCGGCGGACAGGGCCAGGCCGATGTGCGCGTCCTCGTCGGGAGACCACAGGTAGTGGTCGTCGGCGACGACGTCGACCTCCTGAGCCCACTTCCACAGGTCGGTGTTCCACGACTGGTGGGCCATGAAGTTGGTGGTGATCGGCTGCGGGGCGTGCGCGCGGATCGCGTCGCGCTCGATGCGGAAGCACTCGCGGAGCTGATCGTCGGTGAAGCGCTGCCAGTCGAGCTTCATCGCGGGGTTCACGATGGTGGGCGTCGCGGCCGGAGCGACGACGTGCTCCCAGTCGTCGTAGCGCTGACCCCAGAACGCGGTGCCCCAGGCGGAGTTGAGGCCGTCGAGGGTCTCGTAGCGGTTCTGCAGCCACCGCTGCCACGACGCGACGGCGCGCGGTCCGAAGTCCTCCGCGACGGGCACGCCGTACTCGTTGTGGACGTGCCACAGCACGACGGCCGGGTGCGAGGCGTAGCGCTTCGCGAGCTCGGTGGCCATGCGCTCGATCGCGCCGCGGTACTCGGTGGAGGCGTGCGAGGCCATGCCGCGCGAGCCGAATCCCATGACGGTGCCGTCCTTCAGCGTGACGCGCGACTCCGGGTACTGGTGGAAGAACCAGGCGGGCGGCGAAACCGAGGGCGTGCCCAGGTCGGCGGCGATCCCGTTCGCGTGAAGGAGGTCGAGGAGGTCGTCGAGCCAGGCGAAGTCGTACAGCCCCTCCTTGGGCTCCAGCAGGGCCCACGAGAAGATCCCGACCGAGACGAGGTTGACCCCTGCCTCGCGCATGAGGCGCACGTCCTCGTCCCAGACCTCGCGCGGCCACTGCTCGGGGTTGTAGTCCCCGCCATAGGCCAGACCGCTCAGCGCGGGAAAGGCATCTGCCGTCATGACACTCCGTCGAGTCGGGCGGCGTGTGAGCCGCGGCTTCGGGTCACCGGGAGGTGGGGACTGTGACCGGTCACAGTTTTACGTGATGGAAACATTCCGATGCAAATCGAGCGGGCTCTTGTTACCAAACTGTGACCGGTCTCCGTTGTCCGAGTGGAAGCGCTTACATAGTGGCTTCCCGTTGCAGAGTTGGCAAATCCCGCGCCGTTTCGTCACCGAATTGTTACCGCTTGCATCGCCGTTGAACGGGAGCGAGCGTGTCGAGGGCTAGGCTCTGCTCCGTGACCATCGAAGGCACCCGCAAGCCCACGATCCGCGACGTCGCCGCAGCCGCCGGCGTGTCTCGCGGCACCGTGTCGCGCGTGATCAACGGTGGCCACTGGGTCTCCCCCACGGCGCGCGAGGCCGTCGAGCGAGCCATCGAGAGCACCGGCTACTACGCCAACCACCACGCCCGATCGCTCGCGACCGGGCGCACCGACTCGATCGCGTTCCTCCTCACCGAGCCCACCCAGCTGCTGTTCGACGACCCGACGTTCTCGATCCTCCTGCGCGGGGCCGCCGAGGCTGCAGCGAAGCGCCACAAGACCCTCGTGCTCCTACTAGCGGGCACGGCCGAGGAGCGCGCGAACGTCGCGCACTTCGTCGGGGCCCGCCACGTCGACGGCGTCCTGCTGATCTCCTCGCACGAGCGCGACCCCATGATCGAGGACTTGATCGCCGCCGGCGTCCCCACCGTGGCGTGCGGCCTCCCGCTCGGCCATCAGGACGACGTCGTCACCGTGTCCATCGACGAGATCGGCGCCGCGCGCGCCGCGGTGCGCCACCTGACCGAGACGGGACGCTCGCGAATCGCGATGATCTCCGGCCCGTCCGACACCCCCGGAGGCAAGTATCGCCTCGTCGGGTACCAGGAGGAGCTCGGCGACGCGTACGACACGGACCTCGTCGACGAGGGCGACTACTCAGCAGCCTCCGGCGCCGCCGCGATGGAGCGCATCCTCGAGCGCGAGCCTGACGTCGACGCCGTCTTCGCCGCCTCCGACCGCATGGCGGCCGGCGCGATCCAGACGCTGCGCCGCCGCGGCAAGGCCGTCCCGACGGACGTGGCTGTGGTCGGCTTCGACGACGCAGGGTTCGCGGAGCGCATCGATCCCCCGCTGACGACCATGCGCCAGCCCTTCGACGAGATCAGCGAGCAGATGGTGGAGCTGGTCACCCGGCTCGCCGCGGGCAAGGAGGCTGCCTCCAGCACCCTCCCCGCCACCCTGGTGCGGCGCGAGTCCACCTAGCGAGCGCATCGGCCCTGCGGCGGTCGACTCCCCTGCGCCTCCCTCCGTTCGTGCGCGGCCGGACCCCGCTCGCCCGCTCGAAGGTCGGCTCGGCCTGCAGCGGCCGATGCGCGGGTCGGGTGTGGCACGGCAGCGAATCCGGGTAGGTTCGAGGCATGGCGTTCCCAGGTGAGCTGTCCGTCGGTCGCATCCCCGTCGTGGGCGTAGGGCCATCGCTCGAGGAGGGTCGCTGGGCGGCCCGCGCGGTGGTGGGCGAGGCGGTCCCCATCTGGGCCACGATCTTCCGCGAGGGCCACGACGCGGAGGGCGCCACCGTGGTGGTGACGCGCCCCGACGGCAAGCACGACGTGCTCCCGATGCCCTGCAAGGACTGGGGCAACTCGCTCTACGAGGCCATCTACATCCCCAAGCTCGAAGGCCAGCACACGTTCCGCGTCGAGGCGTGGTCGGACCCCTACGGGACCTGGGCGCACGCCGCCGAGGTCAAGGTCAAGGCGGGCGTGGACGTCCAGCTCATGCTCGACGAGGGGGTCACGGTACTGCGCCGCGCCGTCAAGGCGGTGCGACGCAAGGCGGCCCGCAAGGAACTGCTCGAGGACGCGATCGCCGCGCTGCAGGACACCGACCTCACCCCCGAAGCCCGTCTCGCCCCGGCGATCTCGACCGCGGTCCGCGACGAGCTCACCGAGCGTCCCCTGCGGGAGTGGGTGAGCCCGTCGCGCGAGTATCCGCTGCTCATCCAGCGCGAGAAGGCCCTGGTATCGGCGTGGTACGAGATCTTCCCACGGTCGGAGGGCGCGCGCTTCAACAAGCGCACCGGCGAGTGGCGGCCCGGCACCTTCACCACCGCCTCCAAGCGTCTGCCCGAGATCGCCGCGATGGGCTTCGACGTCGTCTACCTCACGCCCATCCACCCCATCGGCCTCACCCACCGCAAGGGCCGCAACAACTCGCTGAAGGCCGAGGCGGGCGACCCCGGCAGCCCGTACGCGATCGGCGGCGCC
Organism: Demequina sp. NBRC 110056; assembly: GCF_002090155.1. Taxonomy (GTDB): domain Bacteria; phylum Actinomycetota; class Actinomycetes; order Actinomycetales; family Demequinaceae; genus Demequina. The sequence continues at coordinate 227,690 of NZ_BBRM01000005.1, forward strand.
GACGGCGGCCACGACGCGATCCACCCCGAGCTCGGCACGCTCCGCCAGTTCAAGAACTTCGTGGGGCACGCACGCGACGAAGGCCTCGAGGTCGCGCTCGACATCGCGCTCCAGTGCTCCCCCGACCACCCGTGGGTGACCGAGCACCCCGAGTGGTTCACGCAGCGCGCGGACGGCACGATCGCGTACGCGGAGAATCCTCCCAAGAAGTACCAGGACATCTACCCGCTCAACTTCGACAACGATCCCGAGGGCATCTACCAAGCCATCCGCGACATGCTGCAGGTGTGGATCGATGCCGGCGTGACGCTGTTCCGTGTCGACAACCCGCACACCAAGCCGCTCACCTTCTGGGAGCGGCTGCTCGCGGACGTGGCGCGCACGCACCCGGATGTGATCTTCCTCGCCGAGGCCTTCACGCGGCCCGCGATGATGCACACCCTCGCGCGCATCGGCTTCCACCAGTCGTACACATACTTCACGTGGCGCCAGAACGCCAAGGAGATGGCGGAGTACCTCGAGGAGCTCGCGGGCGAGTCCTCGTACTACATGCGCCCCAACTTCTGGCCCACCACGCACGACATCCTCACGCCCGACGTCCAGGCCGGCGGGGCTCCCCTGCACCAGGCGCGGGCGGTCATGGCGGCCACCGGGTCGCCCTCGTACGGGATCTACACCGGGTACGAGCTGGTCGAGAGCGTCCCGCGCCCCGGCGTCGAGGAGCACATCGACAACGAGAAGTACGAGTACAAGCAGCGCGACTGGACCCGCGCCGCCGAGCTCGGAGTCAAGGATGTGCTCGAGCGCCTCAACGCCGCACGCGCTCGCCACGTGGCGCTGAGGCGCCTGCGAGGCCTGACGGTGCACCGGAGCTCGAACCCCAAGATCCTGTGCTTCTCCCGCCACGTGCCGGCCGAGGAGTCGCCGACGGGCCGCGCCGACACCGTGATCGTCGCGGTCAGCTTCGACCCCCACGTCGTGCACGACGCGATCATCACGCTCGACATGGAGGCGATCGGCCTGGCGGACGACGCCCGTCTGGTCGTCGACGACGCGCTCACGGACGCGACGTACACGTGGGGCAAGGAGTTCTACGTGCGCTTCGATCCCGCCGTGACCATGGCTCACGTGGCGGGCGTGCGGGCGCTGTGAGGGGCCGCAGAGGAACCAGGAGCGCCGATGCGCGGGCTGGTTCCCGCGTCCGTCCCGGACACGCCGCTGAGCACCTCGGGACTCCCGGGTGGACTGTGACCGTGCACCGCACGCTAGGGTCGGAGAATACGACGTCCTATGGCGCGCTCGACCGATCGGATTCGGCCGCGCACGCGCCATCCGGCCCGACAGGCAGGCGGTGAACGGTGGCACCCAGGGAGTTCGACGCGAGCGTCCTCGCGGACGTGGCGGCGGGAACGCACCACGAGCCCCACGCGGTCCTCGGACCGCACGTCGAGGCCGGCGCGGTCACCGTCCGGGTCCTGCGGCCGATGGCCGCGGCCGTCAGCATCGAGACCCTCGAGGGGACCTTCGACGCCGAGCACGAGCACGCGGGCATCTGGCGCGCGATCGTTCCCGGCGACGAGGCGCCCGACTACCGCGTCCACGTCACCTACGAGGGCGACGCGCAGGTGCAGGACGACCCCTACCGCTTCCTTCCCTCGCTCGGCGAGCTCGACCTTCACCTGATCCGTGAGGGCCGCCACGAGAAGCTGTGGGAGGCGCTCGGCGCGAACGTGAGGCACTACCCGTCGGTGCTGGGCGACGTCACGGGCACCGCGTTCGCCGTCTGGGCGCCCAACGCCCGCGCGGTCCGCGTGGTCGGCGACTTCAACCACTGGCAGGGCGCCACGCACGCGATGCGGTCGCTGGGCTCGTCCGGCGTGTGGGAGCTGTTCGTTCCCGGGGTCGGCGATGGCTCCGCGTACAAGTTCGAGATCCTCGGCAAGGACGGCCACTGGAAGCAGAAGGCCGACCCGATGGCGCGCCGCACCGAGGTCCCGCCGCAGACGGCGTCGATCGTCACCGAGACCGCCTACGAGTGGCGCGACGGCGAGTGGATGACGCGCCGCGAGAGCGCCGAGCCGCACCGCTCCCCCATGTCCGTCTACGAGGTTCACCTGGGCTCGTGGAAGCAGGGCCTGTCCTACCGCGAGCTCGCGAAGGAGCTCGTCGCGTACGTGACCGAGCTGGGCTTCACCCACGTCGAGCTCATGCCCGTCATGGAGCACCCCTTCGGCGGTTCGTGGGGCTACCAGGTGACCTCGTACTACGCGCCTACCTCGCGCTTCGGCTCCCCCGACGACCTGCGGTACCTCATCGACGAGCTGCACCAGGCCGGCATCGGGGTCCTGCTCGACTGGGTGCCGGGCCACTTCCCCAAGGACGAGTGGGCGCTCGGACGCTTCGACGGCACGCCGCTGTACGAGCACCCGGACCCGCTGCGCGGCGAGCAGCCGGACTGGGGCACGTTCATCTTCGACTTCGGTCGCCGAGAGGTGCGCAACTTCCTGGTCGCCAACGCGGTCTACTGGCTCAAGGAGTTCCACGCTGACGGCCTGCGCGTCGACGCCGTCGCGTCGATGCTCTACCTCGACTATTCGCGTCAGGCGGGCCAGTGGCGCCCCAACATCCACGGCGGCCGCGAGAACCTCGACGCGATCGCGTTCCTCCAGGAGGCCAACGCCACGGCGTACCGCAACTGCCCCGGCATCGTCATGGTCGCCGAGGAGTCGACCGCGTGGCCTGGAGTCACGGCTCCGACCAACGGCGGCGGGCTCGGCTTCGGGCTCAAGTGGAACATGGGCTGGATGAACGACACCCTGCGCTACCTGGGCGAGGAGCCCGTCAACCGCTCCCACCACCACCACACGGTGACGTTCTCGCTGATGTACGCCTTCTCTGAGCAGTTCATCCTGCCCCTCAGCCACGACGAGGTGGTCCACGGCAAGGGCTCGCTGCTGAGCCGCATGCCGGGCGATCACTGGCAGCAGGTGGCCGGCGTCCGCGCGCTCCTCGCGTACCAGTGGACGCACCCCGGCAAGCAGCTGTTGTTCATGGGCGGCGAGATCGGCCAGGAGGCCGAGTGGTCCGAGGGTCGCTCGCTCGACTGGTGGCACCTCGACGACTCGCTCCACGCGGGTCTCAAGGACATGGTCCGCGACCTGAACGCGCTGTACACGGCGACCCCCGCGCTGTGGGAGCGCGACGCGGACCCGCAGGGCTTCACCTGGATCGACGCCGAGGACTCGGCGCGCAACGTGCTGAGCTTCCTGCGCTGGGACAGCCAGGGCGAGGCCGTGGCTGTCGCCATCAACTTCGCGGGCGTGCCCCACGAGGGCTACCGCCTCGCGCTTCCCTCGGGCGGCGCGTGGGACGAGGTGCTCAACACGGACGCGCACGCCTACGGCGGATCCGGCGTCGGCAACCTCGGCCAGGTCCAGGCGACCAAGCGCGCGGAGGGCCCGTGGGACTTCAGCGCTCAGGTGCGCCTTCCGCCGCTCGGCGCCGTGGTCTTCCGCCAGCACCGCTGACACGGCTCGGCCGAGCCCAGCGCGCGCATCGGCCGTCCGTCAGCCGCACGCACGCGGTCAGCCACGCGTGAATCGATGAAGACGGGCCCACTTTCGTCGTCGACGGCGTGCTGACGATGAAGGTGGGCCCACTTTCGCGTTCGCGAGCGGTAGCGCGCCGCGGACCGGTGGCTAGAAGAGCGCCGAGGCCAGCGACTGGCGCGCCTGCGCCACGCGCGGGTCTGCCGGGCCCACGACTTCGAAGAGCTCGACGAGGCGCGTGCGGATGCGCTCGCGGTCGTCGCCGAAGGTGCGCCGCACGAGGTCGATGAGCCGCCCGAAGGCGTCCTCGACCTGGCCGCCCATGATGTCCATGTCCGCGACGGCGAGCTGGGCGTCGACGTCGTCCGGGTTGTCCGCCGCGGCACGCCGCACCGCGTCGAGGTCGGCCAGTCGCGAGCGCTCCATGAGGCTCACCTGCGCGCGGCCGGCACGGGCATCGGCGTCCTTGGGGTTCTCGCGCAGCGCGCGGTCGTACGCGTCGATCGCCGCGGCGTAGTCCTCGCGCTCGATCGCGTCGTACGCCTCCTGGTGCAGCGGCGGCAGCGGCTCGGGCTCGGGCTCCCCCGCCGCATCCTGGGGCGCGGCGTCGACGCGGCCCGTCACGCCGTTCTGACGGGCGACCTCGAGCACCTGGTCCAGCACGCCCGCGATCTGCTCGTCGTCGGCGTTGCCCTGGAACAGCGGCGCGGGGCGTGCGGCGATCAGCGCCATCACCGTCGGCACCGCGTTGACCTGGAACGCCTGCGCGATGCCGCCCTGGACGTCGATGTCGCACGTGCCGAGCAGGAACTGGCCGTCGTAGCGGGCGATGATCGTCCGCATCCTCTCGACGAGCTCCTTGGACGCCGGAGAGGCGCTCGACAGGAACACGATGAGGATGGGCACCTGGGTCGACTGCTGCGCCAGCTCCTGCAGCGACTGCTCGGTCACCTGGACAGGTGCGGGCAGGGCCGATGCGGGTGCCGCCTCCGCGGCCTCGCTCGGCTGGGGCTGCCCGCCGAGGAGCTGGGAAAGGTCCACGGAGCCACGCAGGGGCGCCTCGGGGTTCTCGCTGGTCATGCTCGCCTAACTGTCGGAGACCTTGATCAGGTTGTGCTCGGCCGCGACCACGCCAGGGAGGGCGTCGCCGTCGGCGGCGGGCACGTGGATGACGATGAAGTCGCGGTAGGTGTGGGTCACGGCATCGTCGAGCTCGCCGTCCAGGAGGGGCTCGTCCTCGTCCGCGATCGACACCGTGGCGCCCTCGACGGTGAACGACGAGGTGATCGACAGCGGCGCGAACACGAGCGCTCCTCCGTCGGCCGTCGCCATCGCGAAGGAGGCGTCCAAGTCCGGCTGGACCTTCTCGACGTAGTCGCCGTCCGCCTCGTTGGCCGCGTCGACGTACGTCTCCCGCGCGGCGAAGAGTCGCTCGCGGTAGGTGTCCGGCGCGAAGGCGTCGTTGAGGTCGGAACCCTCGCCGGCGAGCAGCAGCTCGACGTACTGCTCGATCGCCTCCTGAGCCGTGGGCGTGATCGAGGAGTCCTCGAGCCCGAGCTGCGCGGCTCCCGTGGACGGACCCGGCATCGCCGGCAGCGTCGCGCCGGGGATCATGTGCGCCCACTCGCGCAGCTGGTAGTCGTCGTCGATGCCCTCCTGCACCCACAGCATCACGATGGGGGTGTCGTCGTCGGAGGGCTGCACGGACACGGTCGCCATGGTGCGCGGCCAGGTGTCGGCGGCCGACACGTAGACGGCCTGCATCTCGTCCGGCAGGACGGTGGGCGCGGGTCCGTCGTCGGCGTTCGCGAGCGTGTACTCGGCGCCGCGGATGGTGATGACGTCGCCACCCACGCGGTCCGTCATGAGGCCCGTGTCGCGCTCGTCGTCGGCCGCGCCGAGCTCCGCCATGGTCTCATCGATGATGCGCGAGCTCTGGGCATCGAGCAGCGAGCCCGAGGCCTCGAGCGGCGGCGCGGAGGTCACGGGTGCGGGGACGTCGGCGACGCAGCCCGCGAGGGCGAGCGCGGCGACGCCGGTGACGCCGGCGACGCGGAGGATCCGGTGGCTCATGAGCGCTCCTCCTCTCCGTCGGGTCCGGGGTGGTCGTCGGCATCGGCGTCCGTGTTCGCGGCGTCCTCCGTCGAGGACACCGACGACGCCGAGGGAGCCGAACTCGATGGAGCCGACGCAGCGGCCACGGAGGCAGCGGACGCGGCGGTCGCCGCGCGACGCGGCGAGGACTCGGCGCTCGGCGCGGGGGCGGAGTCCTCATCCTCGAGGGTGGCCTCGGGAAGGTGCTCACCGGCGGCGCGGCGCGCGCGCCGGCTGCCCGGAGTGGGCTCGTCGTCCTCGCCGACGCGCTGACGGTCGGCGATCCACTTCTCGCCCTTCGCCTGCGCGGGCCTGAGGTCGATGAAGCGCAGCACGAGCGCGATCACGCCAACGGCGGTGAGGAACGCGCCCCACCAGATGAGCGGCGTGATCCAGCCGTCCTGGACGTCGCGGGTGAGCGCAAGGTCCGCGGACGTCAGCGGCGTCCCGTCCTGGCTCACGACCACGAGCACCTCGCCGGCCGGAACCTCGGACGCGACGATCGAGAGCCGGCCCGAGCCTCGCCAGTCCTGGCGCCAGTGGTCCTGCGAGCCCTCGGCGAGCAGGTCGACCGGCTCCGCCTCCTCGGCGGACTCCCCCTCCGACGCGGAAGGAGACGGGGACGGCTCCGGCTCGCTGGGCGAGGCGGACGCCGACGGCGACACGGTCGGGCTGGGCGACGGCGCCGGCTCGGCGACGTCGGTCGACAGGGTCTCCCAGTCGGGCACGCCCGTCACATAGGTCGCGTCGTGCTCGGCCAGCCAGGCCTCAGCGTCCGCGGGACGCGCGGTGAGGCCGACGATGGCGCCGTCTCCGGAGAAGCCGATGCGGTTGTCGGCGGCGAAGGCGATCATCTCGGGCTCGTACACCACCACGGCGGTGTCGACGCTCGCGGTCGGCGTCACGTCGCGGGGCGGGCGCTGAGCGTCGGCGATGAGGCCGGCGGCGAGCAGCAGCACGCCGATCACCCCTGCGACCAGCGCAGTCGTCCTTAGGCTCACGTTTCCTCCAGGTTTCCACCGTCCACTCTAGGAGATGACGGTCCAGGGCCGCACCAGGCGGCTTTGTCTGACCCTCGCGCGCGCATTACCCTGGTGGACGGATCGAGCGGCGTCCCGAGGTGCCGCCAAAGGAGACAGCATGCCCGAAGAGACCCTCCCGTTTCCAGTAGCGATGCGGGGCTACGACCGCGAGGCGGTCGCCGCCCACGTCGCTCAGCTGGAGGACGCGCTGCGCGCGTCGAAGGCCGCGGCGCAGCGCGCCGAGGAGGAGTCCACGCAGGTGCGCGGCAAGCTCGACGAGGCGCAGAAGACCCTGCGCGAGGCCGAGCAGCCCACGTACAAGGGCCTGGGTGCCCGCGTCGAGCAGCTGCTGCGCTCCGCCGAGGAGCAGTCCTCCGACGTCGTCCAGCGCGCGAACACGCACGCCCAGGACACGGTGGCGCGCGCCAACGTGGCCGCCCAGCAGCTGCGTGCGCGCGCGGACAACGAGGTCGCCGAGATCCTCGCCCAGAGCCGCCGCGAGGCCGACGAGATCCGCACCGCTGCCGAGTCCGACGCGGGCAGCGCACGCGAGTCGGCGCAGCGCCAGGCGACCGAGATCGTCGAGCGGGCGCGCCGCGACGCGCAGCGCGAGGCCGGAGCGATCGAGGCCTCGGCGACGGAGCTCCGCGCGAACGCCGAGCGCGAGGCGCACACGACCCGCGCGGTCGCCGAGCGCGAGACCACCGAGATGCGCGTGGCCGCCCAGCGCGAGGCGACCGAGCTGACGGAGAAGGCGCGTGATGAGGCCGAGGCCGCCGTCGCCGCCGCTCGCGAGCAGGCCGAGCAGATCGGCGCAGAGGCGGACCAGGCGCTCGCCGCGGCCCGTGAGGAGGCCAAGGGCATCCTCGCGGAGGCGGGCGAGGCGCGCTCCGCCGCGGACGCCGAGGCGTCCGATGTGCGATCGACCGCCGAGGCGGACGCCGCCAACCTCCGCAACGAGGCGCAGACGTTCCTGACCCAGGCGAACCGCGACGCCGAGGCGCTGCGCGCCGAGGCCGCGACCGAGGCCCGCGACGTGCGCGCGGCTGCCGAGCGCGAGGCGCAGGCCCTGCGCACCGAGACGGACGAGTACGACGAGCTCACCCGCGGCGACGCCGAGCAGTACGCCGCGGCCACCACCCGCGAGGCGGACGACTACGCCACCGCCGAGCGCTCCGCCGCCGACGAGTACCGCGCGTCCACCGAGGACGCCGGACGCGCGGCCGCGGCTGCGCTCGTCGCCGAGGCGGAGGCCGCTGCCGCAGCGCTGCGCGCGTCCGCCGACGCGTACGACCGCGACACGCGTGCCACCGCGGACTCCGAGACGTCCGAGCTGCGAGCGCAGACGGATGACTACGACGCTTCCACCCGAGCAGCGGCCGACGACTACGCGGCGACGACGCGCGCCGAGGCCGACGACTACGCGGCGACCACCCGCGCCGCGGCGGACGAGTACGACACCGCCACGCGCACCGCGGCCGACGAGTACCACCGCGCGACCCGCGCCTCGGCCGACTCGTACGACCAGGCCACCCGTACGGGTGCGGACGAGCACCTCGCCCGCATCCGCATGGAGGCGAACGAGCTCAACCGCACGGTCCGCGCCGAGGCCGACGAGATCGCCGCCTCGGTGCGCGCGGCCGCCGACGACTACGACGCCACCACCCGCGCGGACGCCGACGCCCACGACGAGGCCACGCGCGCATCGGCCGCGTCCCACCTGGCGGAGGTGCAGGCGCAGGCCGCCGCGCACCTCGCCGAGGTCCAGGGTCAGGCGGACGACTACGACGCGACCACCCGCGCCGCGGCGGACGAGTACGACACCGCCACGCGCGCCGGAGCGGACGACTACGACGCTCAGACCCGCAAGGCCGCCGAGGACCACGACGCCGCCGTGCGCGCCGAGGTGGGCGCCTTCGACGCTCAGACCCGCAAGGCCGCCGAGGAGTTCGCCGGCGCGACCCGCACCGCCGGCGAGAGCTACGCGCGTGGGGTGCGCAAGGACGCCGACGCGTACGACGCGAACACCCGCCGCGGTGCCGACGAGCACGCGGAGACCACCAAGCGGGAGGCCGACGACCACGCCGCCCGCGTGCGCCGCGAGGCCGAGGACTTCGACGCGCATCAGCGCAACGAGACGGCCGCCTACGTCGAGACCACCCGACGCGAGGCCGACACCTACGCGACGCAGACCCGCGAGGGCGCGGACCGTGACGCCGCGCGCGCCGCACAGGCGGCCGAGGACGCCGCCGAGCAGCGGCTGTCCGACGCGCAGCAGGAGGCGAAGGCCATCCTCGCCGCCGCGCGCAAGGAGGCGGAGGCCGAGCGCACCGCCGCCCACGAGGACGCCGAGGCGGCGACCGAGGAGGCCCGCCGCACCCGCGAGGACCTGCAGGTGGAGATCGCGCAGAAGCGCGAGGCCGCCGAGCAGGAGCTCAGCCAGCGCCACGAGGAGGCCCAGGCCGAGTCCGCCGAGATGGTCGCCGACGCCCGCAAGCGCGCCGACGAGGCGGAGGAGCGGCTGTCCGCCGCCCTCGAGCGCGCGGAGACCGTGCGCCGGGAGGCGGAGACGCATTCGCAGACGCTGCTGTCCAACGCCCGCAACAACGCGGACGAGATCGTCACCGGCGCGCGCGAGCACGCCGAGTCGATCATCTCGGAGGCCGTGTCCGACGCCGAGCGCGAGCGCACCAACGCCGCGCGCGAGGTCGAGGACCTGCACCAGCAGCGCGAGTCGATCACGGGCTACCTGGACGACCTGCGCGGTCTGCTCGGCACCGACCCGGTCGCCGGCCTGCAGCGCGCAGCCGGCATGGCGCCGGCGTCGCCCGCCTCGGCGCAGTCCGCGCCGTCGGCGGAGCCCGCAGAGAAGCGCTGACCGCCTCCTTCGCGAGCACCACGGCACCATGACCACCGACGAGCCCGAGGTCTCCCCTCACCTGCGTCGCGCGAACGCCCTGGAGCGTCAGCGCCAGGCGGAGAGCCGTCAGGCCGCGGAGCTGGTGCGCCAGTTCGCGGCCGATGCGGTCGCGGCGGGCATCGAGCCCGTGCGCTTCACGGCCCGGCCGTACGGCGGCGGGTCGCGCTACCGGACCGGCGTCGAGGGCTGGTACCTCAAGCGGGACCAGTCCGTCGGGGTGGGCACGGACGGGCACTTCTACGTGATGTCGGTCGCGCCGAGCCTCATGGCCCGCGTCACGGGGGCGCACCTCGAGCCAGCCGAGCCGCCGCTCGAGCTCGGCAAGGGAGGCCGCGACGGCGAGTCGATGCCCATGGCCGAGGCGCTCGCGAAGCGGCTCGCGGGCGGCAACGCCTGGGGACGCTAGCGAGCAACTCCGGCCCCGATCAGGCTCGCGCGAGACTCGCCTCGGCCGTGGCCGGCTCTGTCGCGACCAGGTCCGTTCGCGACCAGGTCCGTGCGCGACCAGGTCCGTGCGCGACCGGCTCGATCACGACCGGCTAGCTCAAGGTTGGGCCTCTTGCGGCCGGTGCTGTCGCGGCCGCCGCGGTGCGCGACCGCCCGAACCGCGCTCAGTCGAGCAGCGGCAGCAGCGCCCGCGCGACCTCGACGGGCGCCTCGACGGCCGCCAGGTGGCCGACGCCGGCGAGCACCACGGCCTCGACGCCCGCCGCCTCGGCCATCGCGGCGCCGTCCTCGCGGCGCAGGATCGAGTCCTGGTCGCCGATGACCACCACGACCGGTGCGTCGACGCCGCGGAGCACCTCGGTGCGGTCCGGCCGGGCAGCCATCGCCCGCTGGCCCCAGGCGACGCCGTCCCCTCCCTGGCGCGCGACGTTCGCGGTCGCCCACTCGACCAGCTCCTCGCGCGCGGCGCCCTGGGTGCCGATGAGGCCCTCGGCGGTCGCGCGCGGGTCGGGCAGTCCGTCCGCGTGCTCGACGGAGTCGGCGAGCGTCAGCCGCTTGTCGCGCGCCGCATCGTCGTCCGCCGTCGCCTTGGTGCACACCAGGCCGAGCCCGGCGACCGCATCGGGCCACCGTTCCGCGACCGCGAGCGCCACGTAGCCGCCCATCGAGCACCCGATCCAGACGGCCGCGTCCGCTCCGGTGGCCTCCCGCATCGCGAGCACCGCGGCGTCGGCGATGAGCTCGAGGCCGGGCTCCTCGTCGGTGAGCGGCATCTCGCCGATGCCCGGCATGTCGAAGGTGATGACGTCGCCCTCGACCTGGTCGCCCCAGGCGGCGATGAGCGGCTCCCACTGGGCGCGGTCGGCAGGGAACGCGTTGAGCAGCACCACGGGCGTCGCGGTGGGCTCGGGGACGGCGGGGTCGGCGTCGGAGGGTTCGGTCTCGGCGGACACGTCGGTCTGGCTCACGGTGACTCCCTGCTGAGGGGGGGCGGGCTGTCCCACCCATTGCACCACGTCCTAGTCGACGATGTCGGCAGGCACCTCGGTGGGCAGCGGAGCGCTGTCCGGCGCCACCCGCTCCACGATCGCGTCCAGCACGATCCGCACGTACGGCTCCCCCACCCATAGGTGCTTGGCGCCCTCGACCGGGATCAGCTCGAGCTGCGTCAGCGGCGCGAAGCGCTCCCGCGCCTCGTCGGGCTTCAGGAAGTCGTCGTGCTCGGGCACGAGCGCCGTCACCGGCTTGCCCGTCGCCGCCCAGGCCTCCAGGTCGGACGGCTGCGCGCGGTGCAGCGGGGGCGACAGCAGGATCGCTCCCTCGACGTCGAGCTCGCTGCCGTGCATGAGCGCGAGCTCGGTGCCGAAGCTCCACCCCACCAGCCACCGGTGAGGGAGCCCACGGGCGACGGCGAACTCCACGGCCGCGCGCGCATCGGCCCTCTCCCCCACACCCTCCTCGAACTGGCCCTCCGAGGTGCCCCGAGGCGAGGTGGTGCCGCGGGTGTTGAAGCGGATCACCGCGACGTTGGCGAGGTGCGGCAGGCGCCACGCGGCCTTGCGGAACACGTGCGAGTCCATGAAGCCGCCGTGGGTCGGCAGCGGGTGGAGCGTGATGAGCGTGGCCGTCACCTCCCCCGAGGCCGGCAGGGCGAGCTCCCCCACGAGCTCGAGGCCATCCTCGGTGGTCAGCACGATGTCCTCGCGGACGGCGGGCAGCACCGTCATCGAGCGGATCTCGGTCATCTCAGCCACGGGTCCTCCCGAACGTGGTCCAGCAGTTCGTATGCCAGTGGCGGCGCTGGGCCGCGGCGGCCTCCGCGCCGAACAGGCCGTCGGCGGGCCACGCCACGAGGTGCTGGGTCGCGCCGTCGATGTCCTGGCCGCAGCCCGGGCACACGTAGGTCTTCTCCGAGGGCCGCGGCGTCACCACGATGTGCTCCTCGCCGCCGGGGCCCATCTCGCGCCGCCCGCCCGTCGCGTTCGCGAGGCGGTCGACGTCCAGCTCCTGATGCGGCTGCCCGTACGGCCGCTTCGAGGACCGGCGCTTGGAGGGCATGGGAGCCAGTTTACGGGCGGCTTCCGCTCCCCTCCCGACAGTTCCGAACATCTGCGGCGACGACACCCCGACTGCGGCCCGTTTCGAGCCGTTCTCGGCCGCGTGTCGCTGCCGCGACGTTCGGGACTGTCGGCGCGGAAGGGTCAGAGTGGACGTCAGACTTCGGAGGGCCGATGCGCTCGCCGGCCTCCCCGCCCGCGCTCAGAAGGTGCGGGGCGGCGTGGCGGCGAGGGCGTCGGCTTCCTCGGCCGGCACCAGCTCGCGACGACGCACGACCTCGCGGTAGTAGTACGCCGAGTCCTTCCAGCGGCGCTCGAGCGTGTCGTAGTCGACCCGCACGATGCCGAAGCGCTTGGCGTAGCCCTGCGCCCACTCGAAGTTGTCCATGAGCGACCACGCCATGTAGCCGCGCACGTCGGCGCCCTCGGCGATCGCCTTGAGGACCGCGTCGAGGTGTCCGTGCAGGTAGTCGATGCGGTCGGCGTCGCGCACGCGGCCGTCCTCGTCCACGACGTCGTCCCACGCGGAGCCGTTCTCGGTGACGTACAGCGGCTTGCCGGTCTCTCGGTGGGTCTTGAGGATGTGCGCGTGGAACGCCGAGGGGTCGACGTTCCAGCCCATCGCCGTCACCTTGCCGGTGGGCGGCATGAACTCGATCTCCTCGTCGCCGGGCCAGCAGGTGTTCGCGCCGGCCTTGTGACCGTCCGCGAGGGTCGCGAGCTCCGAGACCTCGACGCCCTTGTTCGGGTTGTGGCGCACCACGTGCGAGGCGTAGTAGTTGATGCCGAACCAGTCGACGGCGCCGTGCATCTCCTCGAGGTCGCCGTCGTGGACGAACGACCAGTCGGTGATGTGCGCCGTGTTCGGCTTCAGGACCTCCGGGTAGGTGCCGAGCGTGAACGGCTGGTGGAACATCGTGTTCGCGAGCGCGTCGATGTGCGCGGCGGCGGCGCGGTCGCCCTCGCTCGACGGGTCCCACGGCCGCGGCACGTGGCAGTTGTTGACCATGCCCACCTGGGCGTTCGGCGCCACGGCCTTGATGGCCTTGTACGCGCGGGCGTGGGCGAGGTTGAGGTGGTGGGCGGCGGTGAGCGCCTCGGCGTCGTCCGCGTGGCCGGGGGCGTGCGCGCCCGCGCCGTAGCCCACGAACGAGCTCACCCACGGCTCGTTGAAGGTGGTCCACATGTCGACGTCGGCGCCGAACTCCTGCGCCATGCGGGTCGCGTAGACCACGAAAGCGTCGACCGTGTCGCGGCTGAGCCAGCCGCCCTCGTCGTCGAGCTCCTGGGGCAGGTCCCAGTGGTAGAGGGTGATGAGGGGCTTGATGCCCTCGGCGAGGAGGCGGTCGACGAGGCCGCGGTAGAAGGCAATGCCCTCAGCGTTGAACTCTCCGGTGCCGCCCGGCTGCACGCGCGGCCACGCGATCGAGAAGCGGTAGGCCTCGAGGCCCAGCTCGACCATCATGTCGACGTCCTCGGACCAGCGGTGGAAGTGGTCGCACGCGACGTCGCCGTTGTCGCCGCCGACCACCTTGCCCGGCGTCGCGCAGAAGGTGTCCCAGATGGACGGGCCGCGCCCGCCCTCCTTCGCGCCGCCCTCGATCTGGTAGGAGGCGGTCGCGGCACCGAGCAGGAAGCCGTCGGGGAAGCGTGCAGGCGTCGTCGTCATGCGCACCAGGGTATCCGAACGTTTCGACATTTTCTACCAGTCGGTCAGTCGACCTCCTGGGCTGTAGCGCCGATGCGCGCGCCGGGCCGCGCTCGGCCCGCTCACATCCGCTCGAAGTCGTCCTTGTCGTGCTTGCCCTCGACGAACACGAGCGCGTCCGGCAGCGGCTCGCGCTCGAGCCAGCGGTGCCACTGGATGGACGGGGCGAGCGCCCACCGCCCCAGCGCCGCACCGGCCGCACCGAGCAACGGGGCCGTGAGCATCACCGTGCCGAACGAGCTGACGTTCCACACGTCCGCTGTGCCCTCGACGCCGAGCCTCACCAGCGTGAGGATGCCGGCCAGGAGCGCGGTGAGAGCCACCGCTCCCGCGAGCGCCCACGTCAGGAAGTGGCGCAGGCGGGACTGGCTGAACCGCAGCAGGTGCAGCAGCGCGACGGAGCCGGCCGCCCACCCGCACGCGTAGACCACGATCAGCACGGGCGCGACGGTGTAGCCGCCGGCTCCGAGCGACCCCATCGCCTCGTCGAGCGGCTGGACCACGAAGTACAGGATGACGAACGGCACGAGGCTCGCGAGCCCCGCCTTCACGTGGCCCCAGTACGGCGCGTACAGGTGCGCGCCGTCCTCGTGACGGCTCAGCGGCTGGCGCACCCTCTTCGGGGCCTTGCGGGTCATGGCGACCAGGGTAACCCCGCCCCCTAGGCTGTCCCGCATGGCGCTCATCACCGTCCGATGGTTCTCCGACGTGCTCGGCCTGTCGACCACGACCACCGTGATCCTTCCCCAGGCCGCGTATGAGGCGGGAGTCGAGGGCGCATCGGCCATCCCCGACCGCCTGCCGACGCTGTACCTCCTCCACGGGCTGTCACAGGACGACGCGAGCTGGACCCGCCACACGTCGCTCGAGCGCTACGTCGCCGGCATGCCGCTCGCCGTGGTCATGCCCGCGGTGCACCGCTCGTACTACGCGAACCAGGCGGACGGGTTCCGGTACTTCGAGCATCTTGCCGAGGAGCTGCCCGCCGTCATGCGCGGCTTCTTCCCGCTGTCGGACCGCCGCGAGGACACGTTCGTCGCCGGGCTCTCGATGGGCGGCTACGGCGCCATGAAGCTCGCGCTGCGCAGGCCCGAGCGCTTCGCCGCCGCCGCGAGCATGTCCGGCGGGCTGGACGTGACAGCGCGCCCCAACTCCTACCCCGAGGAGTGGCGGCGCACCTTCGGCTCGCCGGAGATCGCCCGCGAGGCATCGGAGGACGTCATCGACCTCGTGCGACGCGCCGACCCCGGCGCTCTCCCCCGCCTGTGGGCATGGTGCGGGACCGAGGACTTCCTGCTCGAGGAGAGCCGCACCTTCCGCGACACGTGCGCCTCCTCCGGGGTGGCGCTCGAGTACTCGGAGTCGGCGGGCGCGCACGACTGGCCCGCGTGGGACGAGCAGATCCCCCGCGTCCTCGAGTGGCTACCCCTGACCCAGCCGGGCTGACGCACCCCACCCGGCGCGTGCATCGTCCCCACTGACGCTCAGCCGGGCGTCAGTCGTGGCGGTACCCGCGCACCAGGGCTGCATGTGCGACGACGGCCGCGGAGGGCCGATGCGCGGGCTGGCTCCCGCTAGAACAGGCGGGTGGTGGGGTCGTCGGCCCCGCGCATGGCGTCGTAGTCGAGGATGAGGCAGCGGATGCCCCGATCCTGTGCCAGGACGCGCGCCTGCGGCTTGATCTCCTGCGCCGCGAACACGCCCTCGACCGGGCTGAGCAGCGGGTCGCGGTTCATGAGCTCGAGGTAGCGCGTGAGCTGCTCGACGCCGTCGATCTCGCCGCGGCGCTTGATCTCCACCGCGACCGAGCCGCCCGTGGGCGACTTCGCGAGGATGTCGACCGGGCCGATCGCCGTCATGTACTCGCGACGCACCAGCGTGTGGCCGTCGCCGAGCAGGACGATCTGATCCGCGAGCAGCTCCTGCAGGTGCGCCTCGACGCCGTCCTTGATGAGACCCGGGTCGACGCCGAGCTCGTGCTCGGTGTCCGCCAGGACCTCGTGCACCTCGATCTCGAGGCGGTCGTCCGTCTTGTCGTGCTGGACCGTCCACACCTGCGTCACGCCGGACTCGGCCTGCTCAGGGGTCGGCTCGACCTCGCGGGTGGTGCACGGCGGGCTCATCCAGTTGAGCGGCTTGTACGAGCCGCCGTCGGAGTGCAGCAGCACCGAGCCATCGGCCTTGACCATGATGGCCCGGGTCGCAAGAGGCAGATGCGCGCTGAGCCGCCCGGAGTACCGGGCGGCGCAGCGCGCGATCACGACGCGCATCGGCGGTCAGTCCTCGTGGGGCTCCGCCGGCGTGCAGCCGATGGTGATGACGTTGTGGTCGAACGACAGGAATCCCTGCTCGATCGCGAACTCGTGGGTCTCGGCCTCGCTGCGCACGCGCACCGTGCCCTCCTTGAGGAGCGCCAGCACGGGCTCGTGGTTGGCGAGCAGACCGATCTCCCCCTCCACGGAGGGGGCGATCACGCGATCCGCCGTCCCGGACCACAGGGTGCGGTCCTGGGCGACGACGTCGACGGTCAGGGGGCCGGCCATGATCAGCCGATCTCCTTCTGGATGCGGTTCCAGTTCTTCTCGAGGTCCTCAAGACCACCGATGTTGAAGAACGCCTGCTCGGCGATGTGGTCGTAGGCGCCGTTGACCAGACCCGAGAAGCCCTCGATGGTCTCGTCGAGCGGAACCGTCGAACCGGGAACGCTGGTGAACTGCGTCGCCATGTAGGTGTTCTGCGACAGGAACTGCTGGATCTTGCGCGCACGGGCGACGATGATCTTGTCCTCCTCGGACAGCTCGTCGACACCGAGGATCGCGATGATGTCCTGCAGCTCCTTGTTGCGCTGGAGGATCGACTTCACGTCGTTCGCGGTCTCGTAGTGCTTCTGGCCCACGTAGCGCGGGTCGAGGATGCGCGAGGTCGAGGCCAGCGGGTCGATCGCGGGGTACAGACCACGCGAGGCGATCTCACGCGACAGCTCGGTGGTCGCGTCGAGGTGCGCGAACGTCGTCGCAGGCGCCGGGTCGGTGTAGTCGTCCGCGGGGACGTAGATCGCCTGCAGCGAGGTGATCGAGTGGCCGCGCGTCGACGTGATGCGCTCCTGGAGCTGACCCATCTCGTCCGCCAGGTTGGGCTGGTAGCCCACCGCCGAGGGCATGCGGCCCAGCAGGGTCGACACCTCGGAGCCCGCCTGGGTGAAGCGGAAGATGTTGTCGATGAACAGCAGCACGTCCTGCTTCTGCACGTCGCGGAAGTACTCCGCCATCGTCAGGGCGGACAGGGCGACGCGCAGACGCGTGCCCGGCGGCTCGTCCATCTGGCCGAAGACCAGGGCGGTCTGGTTGATGACGCCCGACTCGGTCATCTCGTCGATGAGGTCGTTGCCCTCACGGGTGCGCTCGCCGACGCCGGCGAACACCGACACACCGTTGTGGTTGTTGGCGACGCGGTAGATCATCTCCTGGATGAGGACCGTCTTGCCGACGCCCGCACCACCGAAGAGGCCGATCTTTCCACCCTGCACGTAGGGCGTGAGGAGGTCGATCGACTTGATGCCGGTCTCGAACATCTCGGTCTTGGACTCGAGCTGGTCGAAGGCCGGGGGCTTGCGGTGGATGGGCCAACGCTCGGTGATCTCGAGCGTCTCGCCCTCCTTGGCGTTGAGCACCTCGCCGGTCACGTTGAACACGTGGCCGGTGGTGACGTCGCCGACGGGCACCGAGATCGGGGCGCCGGTGTCGGCGACGATCGCGCCGCGCACCAGGCCGTCGGTGGGCTTCAGGGCGACGGCGCGCACCATGTTGTCGCCGAGGTGCTGAGCGACCTCGAGCGTCATGTGCAGGATGCCCTCGTCCTCACCCTGCGCCGACAGGTCGATGTCGACCGTGAGCGCGTGGTAGATGTCGGGGATCGCGTCCGCCGGGAACTCGATGTCGACGACGGGGCCGATCACTCGAGCGACGCGGCCGGTCACGGGGGTGGCGGGAGCGTCCTTGGCCTCGGCCGGGGTCGCGTCCGCGGGCTTGTTCGCGGTCTTCGCGGTGGGGGTCATGGGTGTCTCGCTTCCGATCACGAGGCCGCGAGCGCATCGGCGCCCGAGACGATCTCGCTGATTTCCTGGGTGATCTCGGCCTGGCGCGCCGAGTTGGCGAGCCGGGTGTACTGACGAATGATGTCCTCGGCGTTCGAGACCGCGGTGTTCATCGCGCGCTGGCGGTTGGCCAGCTCCGATGCCGCGGACTGCAGCAGGCAGTTGTAGACACGAACCTCGATGTAGCGCGGCAGTGCCGCGTCGAGCACGGCCTCAGGAGACGGCTCGAACTCGTACAGCGGCTCGACGTCCTCGCCCGGCTCCGCCACGCCCTCGACGATCTCCAGGGGCAGCAGGCGGATGACCCGCGGCTCCTGGGAGACCATCGACGTGAAGTGCGTGTAGACGATGTGCAGCTCGGAGACGCCGCCCTCGTCCGCGGGAGCGATGAAGGCCTCGTACAGCGCCTCACCGATCTCACGCGCGGTCTCGAGGGACGGGGCGTCGGAGCCGCCCGTCCACTGGCCCGCCATCTCGCGGTGACGGAAGTTGAAGTACGACACGGCACGACGGCCCACGGCGTACTGCACCACTTCCTTGCCCTCGCGCTGAAGACGCTCACGCAGGCGCTCGGCCTCGCGGATGGCGTTCGCCGAGTAGGCGCCCGCCATGCCGCGGTCGGCGCTCACCACGAGCACCGCGACACGGTTGGTGTCGGTGCGCTCGCTCGTCAGCGGGTGGTCGACGCTGGAGTGCGTCGCCACTGCGCTGATCGCGCGGGTGAGAGCCTTCGCGTACGGGGCCGCCGCGGTCACACGGTCGCGAGCCTTGCCGATGCGTGAGGCAGCAATGAGCTCCATCGCACGGAAGATCTTCTTCAGCGACTGTGTCGACTTGATGCGCGCCTTGTAGACGCGCTGCTGGCCTGCCATGCGTCCCTACTTCTTCTTCTTCGCGACGATCTGCTCCTGCTCGGACTCGGCGTCGCCGCCGCCCTCGATCGCCGCGTCGGTCGACAGCTCCGTGCCCTCAGAGGCAAGGAAGGTCGACAGGTAGTCGTCGACGGCCGCCTCGAGCGCGGCCTCGGTCTCGTCCGACAGCTGGCCGGAGTCGGCGATGTCGGTCAGCACCGACGTCGAGCGACGCAGGTGGTCGAGCAGCTCGCGCTCGAAGCGCAGCACGTCGGCCACCTGGACCTTGTCCAGCTTGCCCTTGGTGCCGGCCCAGATCGAGACGACCTGCTCCTCCACGGGGTACGGCGAGTACTGGGGCTGCTTGAGCAGCTCCATGAGGCGGGCACCACGCGTCAGCTGCTGGCGCGACGCCGCGTCGAGGTCGGACGCGAACATCGCGAACGCCTCGAGCGAGCGGTACTGGGCGAGGTCGATCTTCAGCGTTCCGGAGACCTTCTTCATCGCCTTCACCTGCGCGGAGCCACCGACGCGCGACACCGAGATGCCGACGTCGATCGCGGGACGCTGGTTGGCGTTGAACAGGTCGGACTGCAGGAAGATCTGGCCGTCCGTGATGGAGATGACGTTGGTCGGGATGTACGCCGACACGTCGTTCGCCTTGGTCTCGATGACCGGCAGACCCGTCATCGAGCCGGCGCCCATCTCGTCCGACAGCTTCGCGCAACGCTCGAGCAGGCGGGAGTGCAGGTAGAACACGTCGCCGGGGTACGCCTCGCGGCCCGGCGGGCGACGCAGCAGCAGCGACACGGCACGGTAGGCCTCGGCCTGCTTCGACAGGTCGTCGAAGATGATGAGGACGTGCTTGCCGTCGTACATCCAGTGCTGGCCGATGGCCGAGCCGGTGTACGGGGCGAGGTACTTGAAGCCCGCGGGGTCGGAGGCGGGAGCCGCGACGATCGTCGTGTACTCGAGCGCACCGGCCTCCTCGAGGGCGCCACGCACCGAGGCGATGGTCGAGCCCTTCTGGCCGATGGCGACGTAGATGCAGCGGACCTGCTTGGTCGGGTCGCCGGTCTCCCAGTTCGCCTTCTGGTTGATGATCGTGTCGATCGCGATGGCGGTCTTGCCCGTCTGGCGGTCGCCGATGATCAGCTGGCGCTGGCCGCGGCCGATCGGGATCATCGCGTCGATGGACTTGAGACCCGTCTGCAGGGGCTCGTGCACCGACTTGCGCTGCATGACGCCGGGGGCCTGGAGCTCGAGGGCGCGGCGCGCCTCCGTCTCGATGTCGCCGAGGCCGTCGACCGGGTTGCCCAGCGGGTCCACGACGCGACCGAGGTAGCCGTCGCCGACCGCGACCGAGAGGACCTCGCCCGTGCGGTGGACCTCCTGGCCCTCCTCGATGCCGGTGAACTCACCGAGGACCACGACGCCGATCTCGCGGACGTCGAGGTTCAGCGCGAGGCCGAGCGTCCCGTCCTCGAAGCGCAGCAGCTCGTTCGCCATGCAGCCCGGCAGGCCCTCGACCTGCGCGATGCCGTCGGCAGCGAGGACCACGCGGCCCGTCTCCTCGCGCACGACGCCCGAGGGCTCGTACGACTTCACGTAGCTGTCGAGCGCATCCCGGATTGCCTCGGGACTGATCGTCAGGTCAGCCATGTCTCTTCTCTCCTGTCACTTCCGCGTAGGCGCGGGTGTTGGTCTTCGCTAGCCGACGAGTCGTCGTCGTGCCTCGTCGAGCCGGCCGAGGACGGTGCCGTCCACCACCTCTGACCCGACCTGAACTCGGATGCCGCCCAGGACCTCGGGGTCCACGGCGACGTTGATCTGCATGTCGCGGCCGTACGCGTCCTTCAGGATGCCCGCGAGGCGCTGGCGCTGGGCGGCGCTCAGCTCGACCGCGGCGGTCACGTTCGCGACGGAGCGTCCGCGGCGATCCGCGGCGAGCTCCAGCAGCGTGTTGATCGCGGGGATGAGCCGGCGACCGCGCGGCATCCCGACCACGCGCGTCAGCAGCGCGTAGGTGGTGGGGTGCAGCTTGCCGCCGAGCGTCGCCTCGAGCAGGCCGAGGCGCTGCTCCTTGGACGCCGAGCGGTTGCTCATCGCGACCAGCAGGTCGCGCTCGGCCGAGAGGATCCGCTCGACGCGGAACAGCTCCTCCTCGACCGACTCGAGCGTGCCGGCGTTCTCCGCGTGGGCGAAGAGGGCGAGCTCGCCCGCGTCGTCGATCGACTCCGCGAGGTCCGCCTCGTCCGACCAGCGAGCCGCGGAGAACGCGGCCACCGCGTCGACCGTGCGCGGGTCGAGCGAGCCGAACAGCTGCTTCACCAGCGAGGCCTTGTCCGTCCCCGGTCGCGCCGGATCCGTCAGGGCTCGCCGCAGCGATCCCGACGAGTCCAGGGCGTCGACCACAGCGAACAGCTGCTCGGCGATCACGATGCCGTCCTTGCCCGCCGCCGTGGCGACCGGGTCGAACTCACGCATCGCGGCATCGCGCGATGCCTGGCTGGTTCCGCGCATCGGCTCTATCCCTTCGCCTTGTCAGACGACACCTGGGCCTCGAGGTCGTCGAGGAAGGAGTCGATGATCCGCTGCTGGCGCGCGTCATCCTTGAGGGACTCGCCCACGATGCGGGACGCGAGCTCGGATGCGAGCGCGCCCACCTCGGTGCGCAGCGACACGATCGCCTGCTGGCGCTCGGCGTCGATCTGCTTCTGGGCGGTCTCGACCAGGCGCTGAGCGTCGCCGGCCGCGGACTCGCGGGTCTCGGAGACGATCTGTCCGGCCTCGGAGCGCGCGTCCTCGCGGATGCGTGCGGCCTCGGCGCGTGCCTCGGTCAGCTGCGCGGTGTACTCCTCGAGCGCCGCGGCGGCCTCGGACTGGGCCTCCTCCGCCTTGCGGATGCCGCCCTCGATCTTCTCCGCGCGCTCGTCGAGCACTGCCTGAAGCTTCGGCAGGATCTTCCACATGAAGACCCCGACGATGATCAGGAAGATGATCGTCGACCACAGGATGTCGTAGTTGGCGGGGATGAGCGGGTTCGGAGTGGACTCCGAGTGCTCGTCCGCCGCCAGCACGACGATCTGGCTGAGTGCAGTCATGGTGGCTTAGGTGAAGAGGAAGCCGGTGACCAGACCGAGCAGCGCGAGCACCTCGACGAACGCGACACCGATGAACATGGTGGCGCGCAGCTGGCCCGCAACCTCGGGCTGGCGCGACATGCCCTCGATGGTCTTGCCGATCAGGATGCCGAGGCCGATGCCGGGGCCGGTGGCGGCGA
The DNA here is from genome assembly GCF_002090155.1 of Demequina sp. NBRC 110056. Lineage (GTDB taxonomy): Bacteria > Actinomycetota > Actinomycetes > Actinomycetales > Demequinaceae > Demequina. The sequence continues at coordinate 249,713 of NZ_BBRM01000005.1, forward strand.
GACCGTAACCGATGGTCGCGACGTTGCCGGAGACCTCCGCGAGAGTGGTGGTGTCCACTGTGTTTTCCTTCCGTTGGAGCGACGTCGCTCGACGCCGCACATCTGTGTGGGGTTTAGTGCTCTTCCTCGATAGCCATGTTGATGTACACGGCGGACAGCATGACGAAGACGTAGGCCTGCAGCGCTGCGACGAAGATCTCGAACAGCGTGAAGGCGAAGCCAGCGGCGAAGGTGACGGTGCCCATCGCCTTCATGGCGCCGGCGGCCTCGAAGAAGAAGTACTGCGTGGCGGCGAAGCACAGCACCAGCAGCAGGTGGCCGGCCATCATGTTCGCGGCGAGTCGCAGCGCGAGCGTGGCGGGTCGCAGGATGAAGACCTGCAGGAACTCGATGGGGGTCAGCAGGACGTAGATGCCCTTGGGCACGCCCGGCGGGAAGAGCGACAGCTTGAGGTAGCCACCCAGCCCGTGCTGCTTGACGCCGACGCCGAGGTACAGCACGTACACCCACAGCGCCATGATGATCGGCAGGCCGATCAGCGACGTACCCGCGATGTTGATGAACGGGATCACACCTGTGATGTTGAACGCGAGGATCGCGAGGAACAGCGTGGTGAGGAACGGCAGGAAGCGCTTGGCGTTGTGCTTGTCCATCACCTGCTCGACGATCTGCGTGCGCACGAAGTCGAGCAGCATCTCCACCACGGACTGACCGCGGGTGGGGACGACCTTCGCCTTGCGGGCGACGAGCCAGAAGATCAGGATCAGCACCGCGGCGGCGATGACGCGCGCCAGCATGATGCGGTTGAACTCGAAGATCGTTCCCTCGCCGAAGATGGCCGGAGGGAAGAACTCCTCGACGGTCGGGGCGTGGAAGCCGTCGGAGTAGAAGAGCCACCCGAAGAAGCCGGTGGTGTCGCCGTCGTCGGCCGCGAGCTCGGTCGTGGCCGTCATGGCCGCGCCCAGGGCTAGATTCGCCACAGAAGTCTCTCCAGGGGTAGAAGCTGGCGCGGGGCGAAGAGGCCCGGCGCGCCGTTACCGTGATGCCCCAGAATCGTAACGTAGATACGGGGGTCTGACGACCGCGAGAGGCGAATTATTCGCCGTTCTTGCGGGCGCCCGGGTCGACGTACGGAATGCGTGCGGATCGGATGACCCAGAAGTCCACCGCAAGGGTTCCGAGGACCCCTGCGACGGCGAAGCCTGCGAAGAGTCCCTTGTGGAATCCGTCGACGCCCTGGAGCACCAGCAGCGCCACGATGATGATGAGCATCTTGAGCAGCCAGGAGCCGCCCATGATGGCCGCCATGATGTGCGGCTCGCGGTCGTGGCCGATGACCATCGCGACCTGGGTCGTGATGCCCGACAAGGCGGCGACCAGCACGCCGATCTCCGCCGCGACCAGGCCGGCGGTGCCGCCCACGAGCAGCCCGACCGGCACCGCGATGACCGCCAGCCCGATGACCAGGATCGCGGTGACGCGCAGCGCCTTGCGGTAGGTGGTGGACTCGGCGGTCATGGACGCTCCTTGGTGGGCAGTGCGGTGGTGGGGGCCGATGCGCTCGCCGGCCCCTCGTGGGCCGCGCCAGCGGGTGCGTGGTCGGCGAGCGCGCCGTCGTCGTCGTGCTCGCGGTGGTGGCCCTCGGGAGTGATGCGCTGAAGCGGGCGGGCCTTGTCGCCGGCTGCGCGCCAGCTCTTCGACAGGCGCCGGCGCAGCGCGGGCGAGAAGGTGATGAGCGCCGCGATGGTGAGCCCCACGCCCACGAGCACGAGGGACTGCTCCCACGGCAGGAACACGAGCGACACCGTGCCGAACGACAGCACCGCGGTCCACACGTAGAGGACGCCCACGGCCCATCGGTGCGAGTGGCCCGCGCGCAGCAGCACGTGGTGCAGATGGTGCGCGTCGGGCATGAAGGGCGACTGGCCCTTGAGCAGGCGCCTGACGACCGCGAGGGTCATGTCGATGAGCGGCACCGCGACCACCATGAGCGGCAGCACGATGGGGATGAAGGCGGGGATTCGCTCACGCTCGGACACCACCGTCGGGTCGATCTGGCCGGTGACCACGATCGCGGCTCCCGCGATCGTGAGGCCCAGCACCATCGAGCCCGAGTCGCCCATGAAGATGCGCGCCGGATGGAGGTTGTGCGGCAGGAACCCCAGGCACGCGCCCACGAGGACCGCGAGGATGAGCGACGCGAGCGACGAGTAGTCACCCGGCGAGGCCGATCTCGCGAGCACGTAGGTGTAGGTGAGGAACGCCGCGCCGCCGATCGCGACCATGCCCGCGGCGAGGCCGTCGAGGCCGTCGACGAAGTTCACGGCGTTCATCGCCACCACGACCACGATGACGGTCGCGGCCAGCGACAGGTACGAGCTGCCGATCGTGAGGCCCGCGATGGGCACGGTGACGAGCTGCACGCCGCCCCATGCCATGACGAGCGCGGCGAGCACCTGGCCCGCGAGCTTGGCCATCCAGTCGAGGTCCCAGATGTCGTCGGCCATGCCGAGCGCGCACACGATCGCGGCGCCGCCGAGCACACCCCAGACGGCGCCGGACGCCTCGAACACGGGCGCGAGGAACGGGATGTTCTGCGCGATCACGATGCCCGCCGCGATCCCCAGGAAGATCGCGATGCCGCCCAGCCGAGCCGTCGGCAGCTTGTGCACGTCGCGGTCGCGCACCGCGGTGACGGCGCCGGCGCGGAACGCGAGGTGGCGCATCGCTGGCGTCGCGGCGTACGCCATGAGGGCGGCCACCACGAGCAGCGTCAGATAGACCTTCACCCGGTGGGCTCCGCGGAGGGATCGGCGGGCCCGTCCGGGGCGGATGCCGCGCCGGAGCCGGTGTCACCAGGGCGGGAGTCGCCCGGGCGAGCGTCGCCCGCCCCGCCGGCGACCGCATCGGCGCTCATGTCGCCCGGCTCGGCCGCGAAGGCGGCCGCTCCGACGATCTCGACCAGCCGCTCGCGGGTCACTCCCCCGTCGCGCACCACGCGCAGTCCCTCGGGGTCGGTCGCGTCGACGATGGTGGACGCGGTGCCGAGCGGGCTGTCGCCGCCGTCGAGGTAGACCGCGACGGCGTCGCCGAGCTGCTCGCGCGCGCCGTCGGCAGTCGTCGCCGCCGGTTGCCCGGTGAGGTTCGCGCTGGTGACGGCGAGCGGGCCGGTGCGGCGCAGCAGCGCGAGAGCGGCCTCGTGGTCGGGCATGCGCAGCGCGACGGTGCCGTGGGTGTCGCCCAGGTCCCACGCGAGCGACGGCTGCGCGTGCACGATCACCGTGAGCGCACCCGGCCACAGCTCCTCCATCAGCGCGCGCGCGGGCGCGGGCACGTCGCGCGCGAGGCCATCGACCGTGCGGATGTCCGGGATGAGCACGGGCGGAGGCATCTGACGTCCCCTGCCCTTCGCAGCGAGAACCGCCGCGACGGCCTTGGCATCGAACGCATCGGCGCCCACGCCGTAGACCGTGTCGGTCGGCAGGACCACGACGGCGCCGCGCCTCACCGCGTCGACCGCGGCGTCGAGGCTCGGGCCCCAGGTGGCGGGGTCGAAGCACGGGTAGATCACGAGGACAAGTGTGTCAGACGCCCACACGCGTCACGATCAGCATGCGATCGCGCCCGGTGAGGTCCTGCTCCGTCCGGGCGTCCGCCCAGAACTCGGAGCGCTCGACGAAGGCGCGCAGCGCGGGGCCCTGGTTGTCCGCGTGCTCCATGATCAGCGTGCCGCCGACGCGCAGCAGCCGCGCCGCCTCGTCGATGATCGCGCGCGGGATCGCGAGGCCGTCCTCGCCCATCCCGTACAGCGCCTCCGGCGGGTCGTAGTCGCGCACCTCGGGGTCGCGCGGCACGCCGTCCGGCGGGATGTAGGGAGGGTTGGTGACGACCACGTCGGCGCACCCCTCGAACAGGTGCAGGCAGCGACGAGCGTCGCCGAGCACCGGGCGCACCCGCTGACGCACGCCGTCCGGCAACGACCGGGCGTTGAGGCGCAGGTAGACCTGCGCGCCCTCGCTGGCCTCGACCAGCGTCACCTCGGCGTTGTCGACCTCGCTCGCGACGGACAGGCCGATCGCCCCCGAGCCCGCGCACAGGTCGGTGACCCGCACCTTGCCGTCGCGACCGGGCCCCGATGCGCGGGCCGCGTCGATCGCCGCCTGCGCCACGGTCTCGGTCTCGGGACGCGGCACGAAGACGCCGTCGCCCACCTGGAGGGTGAGCTCGCGGAAGTAGGCCTTGCCGGTGATGTGTTGGAGCGGCTCGCGCCCGATGCGGCGCTCGACGCGGGCCTCGAGCAGGTCGAGGTCCAGGGGGTGCAGGTCGTCGCCATCGCCCGGCCAGTGGTCGTCGCGGGCGGCCGCGGTGCGGACCTCGCCCGGCTCCCAGCCGAACGTGTGCGCCATGAGCACGACCGCATCGGCCTCGGGCGAGGGGACGCCCGCCTCAGCCAGCCTGCGGGTGATCTCTCGCAGGCGTGCACCGACGGTGGGCACTAGTCGCCGTGCGCTTCGAGTCGGGCGGCCTCGTCGGCGTCGATCGCGGACTGGACGACGGGACCCAGGTCGCCCGCGAGGACGTGGTCGAGGTTGTACGCCTTGTAACCGGTGCGGTGATCCGCGATCCGGTTCTCGGGGAAGTTGTAGGTGCGGATCCGCTCGGAGCGGTCCACGGTGCGCACCTGGGACTTGCGCAGGTCCTGCGCTTCTGCGGCGGCGGCCTCGCGCTGCGCCGCGAGCAGGCGCGCACGCAGGATGCGCATGGCCGACTCCTTGTTCTGGAGCTGGCTCTTCTCGTTCTGGCAGCTCACCACGATGCCCGTGGGCAGGTGCGTGAGGCGGACGGCGGAGTCCGTGGTGTTGACGGACTGGCCTCCGGGGCCGGACGAGCGGTACACGTCGACGCGGACGTCGTTCATGTCGAGCTCGACGTCCTCGACCTCCTCGGCCTCGGGGTACACGAGCACGCCCGCCGCGGAGGTGTGGATGCGGCCCTGCGACTCGGTCGCGGGAACACGCTGGACGCGGTGGACGCCGCCCTCGTACTTGAGGTGCGCCCAGACGCCGTCCTCGGGCTCGACGGAGCCCTTCGCCTTCACGGCGACGGAGATGTCCTTGAACCCGCCCATGTCGGTGGGCGTCGCCTCGAGGACCTCGGCCTTCCAGCCCTTGCCCTCGGCGAACTTGAGGTACATCTTCAGCAGGTCGCCGGCGAACAGCGCGGACTCCTCGCCGCCCTCGCCGGACTTGATCTCGAGGATCACGTCGCGGGCGTCGTCGGGGTCGCGCGGGATGAGGATGCGGCGCAGGTCCTCGGTCGCCTGCTCGGCGGCCTGCTCGAGCGCCGGCACCTCGTCCGCGAACTCGGGGTCCGCATCGGCCATCTCGCGCGCGGCCTCGAGGTCGTCCTGGGCGGTCTCCCAGGCACGATGCGCAGCGACGACGCGGCCGAGCTCCGCGAACCGACGGCCCAGCTGTCGCGACCGGCCGGCGTCAGAGTGGACGTCGGGGTCGGCGAGCTGGCGCTCGATGTCGGCGTACTCGTCCAGCAGCGGCTGGACGGCGGCGAAGGCTTCGGCCACGTCGTCGTCGCGTGAAGTGTGGGGTTCGGCTTACTTCTGGTTGCCGTAGCGCTTCTGGAAGCGCGCGACGCGACCGCCGGTGTCCATGATCTTCTGCTTGCCCGTGTAGAACGGGTGGCACGCGGAGCAGACCTCGGCGTGGATCGAGCCCTCGGTCACGGTGGACTTGGTCTCGAAGGTGTTGCCGCAGGTGCACGTGACAGTGGTGGTCACGTACTCGGGGTGGATGTCCTTCTTCATGATCTCCCTTTAAGGTGCCTCCGGGTCCGTCATGCAGATCTTGCGCGCGGTGAACCGGATGGCCAGCGGTCCATTCTGCCAGATTCGCCCCTCGTTGGCGAGTCGGGCTGCCCTCCCAGACCACGCATCGGCCCGGCGCGTCTCTCCTTCCCTCGTGGAAGGCACTGAGTGCCGGTTTCGGCCCAATTCCAACACTGAGTGCCTTCCAGGACGAGGCCCTTGTCCACAGAAGCGTCGTCTGGACTTCCCCTGGGCATCGCACGGCCGGTTCCCTGGGCGCATGCGGCCGATCCCGGGACTCACTGACCTCCGCGGCAGCCCGCCCGCATTCCTCGCCGCCAACGCCCACGCCTTCACTCGCACCGACCTGATGGGCGCATGGTCTCGCCACGCGCTGGATGCCGCACTGCGGCGGGGTCAGGCGCTGCGGCTCCTGCCCGGTGTCTACTGCGCGCCGGCCCACGCCATGGAGGCCTTGGTGCGCGCCGAGGGCGCGGTGCTGTGGAATCCGCGCACAGCACTCACCGGGGCAGCCGCTCTTCACCTCTACGCCGAACGTCTGGCGGCGCCCGCAACCGTGGACCTCGTCGCCGCGAGCAGCGACCACGTGCGCCCGCCCGCCTGGATCAGGCTCCACCAGACGGGCCCGCTGCGCACCCTCGCGAGCCCTCACGGCATCCCGTGCGCAGTGCCCGAGCGGGCGCTGCTCGACTCGTGGAGGTACGCGTCCACGGGCGAGCGGCGGACCGTGCTCTGGGAGGCGCTGTGGGCGCGCGTGTGCACCTGGCGGGAACTGCGGCGCGAGCTTGACCGCGCTCCTCGGGTCGCCAAGCGGCGCGATCTCGAGCGGGTGCTGGACTGGTTCGCCGAGGGAGCGACCTCCCCACTCGAGGTGCGGGCCAAGCACGAGACCTTCGCCGATGCCCGCTTCCGCGAGTTCGAGTGGCAGGTTCCCGTCGCGCTGCCCATGCGTCGGCCGACGCTGGACATGCTGCACAGGCGCGCGCTGGTGGCCGTCGAGCTCGACGGAGACGCGTACCACTCGACGAGGAGCGCGCGCGATGTCGACCGCGAGCGCCAGACCGACCTCACGGCGGCCGGCTACACCGTGATCCGGTTCGGATGGACCGACATCACCCAGCGTCCCGAGTGGTGCCGCCAGCGACTGTTGGCCACCGTCGCGGGTCGCCTCGCGCGCCTTGGAAGGCACTGAGTGCCGGTTTCGGGCCGATTTCGGCACTCAGTGCCTTCCAGGGCGCGGGCACCACGGAGAGCCGATGCGCGCGCCGGGTTCGACATCGCCGTGGACGTTTCGCTTGGCTCCCGGCATGTGGGGGTATGAATGCATCACAGATGAGTGAACTCGACCGCCTGCTCGCCCGTTCGGCACCTCCGTCCGCCTCCGACGGTCCCGCGCTAGACGCCGCGATCGGCGCGCTCGTGGAGGAGGCGCGCACGGCCACCGCGACACGGCGCCCGCGTCGGAGGTGGGCGGTCGCAGGAATCGTGGTGGGCGCGACGGCACTCGTCGGCGGCGCTGCATACGGCGCGGCGACGCTGTCCGACGCCAGCGACGCATGGATGAGCCTGACCGCGGACGCCGAGAGCGCGGCGACGCGCTTCGAGTGGCAGACGACCCTGCCGGATGGCACCCGATGCGTCGAGCGCATCACGGCGCTCGACCTCACCGCGGAGCAGACGGCCATCGTCGAGGCGGCGCTGTCCGATCCCCACGTGCTGCTCGACCTCGACGCCGGCTCCGTCCGCGCCGAGTTCCTCGCCCACTACGACGCGTCGGAGGCACAGCAGGAGATCGCCGATCGCGAGACCTGGGAGTCCTGGATCGATGCCGGCTACGCGGCGGTCGCCGCGATCGACCTGGAGGCGGGTCGAGGCGATCTGACCGAGGAGGAGCTCGACGTCATCCCTGGCAGCGCGGCGAACGAGGTGTTCCTGCACTCGTCGATGAGGGTCGTCCTCGACGGCATGACCGCACAGGGCGTCGACGCGATGGCGCACCTCACCCCCGAGACGGCCTGCGAGGTGGGCGAGTGAGCGCCGCGGGTCGCGCCCGTCGCGAGGACGCCCTCGCCGACGCCATGCGCGAGCACGGCGCCGATGTCCTGCGCTACCTGCAGCGCCGCTCCCCCGATGCGGCCGCAGACCTGCTCGGCGAGACCATGCTCATCGCTTGGCGGCGCAAGGCGGACGCCCCCGGCGAGTCGGAGCAGCTCAGGCCATGGTTGTTCGGCATCGCGCGCATGTGCCTGCGAGGCCACCGCCGCGACGAGTCGCGCCGGCTGAGGCTCACGGAGAGGATCGCGGCGCTCGCGCCGATCCCCCTCGACACGGATGAGGCGCTCGCGCTCGATGTGCGCGCCGCCATCGCCGCGCTCCCGGAGCCTCAGCGCGAGCTCGTCGAGCTCGTGCACTGGGAGGGCCTGTCGATCGCCGATGCCGCCGCGGTGGTCGACACCAAGGCCTCGACCGCCCGGTCCCGGTACGCGAAGGCGCGGGCGACGCTCGAGGAGGCGCTCGCATCGGCCGTGTGCGAGGTGCCCTGACACCCGGGCTCACCCTGGCGGGACTTGGGGGTCACTTCTGAGCGAAAGTTGACCCTCATGTCCCGCCCGGGCGCGATGGGAGTCCGACGGAAGGCCGATGCGCGCACTGGGTTCCCCCTAGGACGCAGCAAGGCCCCGGAAGCTGCGCTTCCGGGGCCCGCGTGCTGGGAGGACTGACTACTTGGCGAAGCCCTCGTCGTCGTCCTTGCCCGGCGTGGTCTTCGCGACCTGCATGAGGAACTCCGCGTTGGAGCGGTTCTCCTTCAGCTTGCCCAGGAGCAACTCGGTCGCGGCCTGCGGCTCGAGCGCAGTGAGCACCCGGCGCAGCTTCCACATGACCTTGAGCTCCTCGGTCGACACCAGGATCTCCTCGCGGCGCGTGCCGGACGAGTTGACGTCCACGGCCGGGAAGATGCGGCGGTCGGCGAGCTGGCGCGACAGGCGCAGCTCCATGTTGCCGGTGCCCTTGAACTCCTCGAAGATGACCTCGTCCATCTTGGAGCCGGTCTCGACCAGGGCGGTCGCGAGGATGGTCAGCGAGCCGCCGTTCTCGATGTTGCGCGCGGCTCCGAAGAACTTCTTGGGCGGGTACAGCGCGGACGAGTCGACGCCACCGGACAAGATGCGGCCCGAGGCGGGCGCGGCCAGGTTGTAGGCGCGGCCCAGGCGGGTGATGCCGTCGAGCAGCACGACGACGTCCTGGCCCAGCTCGACCAGGCGCTTGGCGCGCTCGATCGCGAGCTCGGCGACCTGGGTGTGGTCCACGGCCGGACGGTCGAACGTCGACGCGATGACCTCTCCCTTGACGGAGCGCTGGAAGTCGGTGACCTCCTCGGGACGCTCGTCGACGAGGACGACCATGAGGTGGACCTCGGGGTTGTTGGCGGTGATCGCGTTGGCGATCGACTGCATGACGAGCGTCTTGCCGGCCTTGGGAGGCGACACGATGAGGCCGCGCTGGCCCTTGCCGATGGGCGCGACGATGTCGATCACCCGGTTGGTGAGGTTGCGCGGCTCGGTCTCGAGGTGGAGGCGCTCCTGCGGGTACAGCGGGGTGAGGTCGCCGAACTCCTTGCGGCTCTTGGCCTCCTCGGGGTTCATGCCGTTGACCGTCTCGACCGTCGCGAGCGCGTTGAACTTCTGGCGCTGGCCGCGCTCGCCCGGTCGCGGCGGGCGCACGGCGCCGGTGATGGCGTCGCCCTTGCGCAGGCCGTACTTGCGGACCTGGTTCATCGACACGTAGACGTCGGACTTGCCGGACAGGTAGCCGGTGGTGCGGATGAAGGCGTAGTTGTCGAGCACGTCGACGATGCCGCCGACAGGGCTCAGCTCCTCGTCGTCGCGGACCTCGTCCTCGTCCTGGCGGACCTGGCTGGGGCCCTGCGTGGCGCCCTGCTGCTCGTCGCGCTCGCGTCCACGGTTGCGACCGCGTCCACGGCCGCGGCGGCGGCGGCCACCGCGCTCGTCGTCGTCATCGTTCGCGCCGTTGCCGCGGTTGTCGCCCTGGCCGGAGCCGGCGTCCTTCGACTCGTTCGAGCCGGCGGACTGCACGGCCTCCGCGGCCCGGCGGGCGCGGTCGTCGCGGTCGTCGTTCGAGCCGCGGCCCGAGCGCTCGCCCTGCTGGCGGTCGTTCTGGCGGTCGCCCTTGTCCTGCTGGCGGTCGTTCTGGCGGTCGCCCTTGTCCTGCTGGCCGCCGGAGCGGGACTCACCCTGCTGGGCGTCCTCGGCGCCGGAGCCGGAGGCGGCCCCGGCGGGAGCGCCCTGGCCGGAGCTGGCGCGGCGCGAGCGGCCGCGCTGGGGTGCGTCGTCGGAGGAGCCGGCGGGCGCATCGGCCTTCGCGGACGCTGCAGGCGCGTCGGGCGCGTCCGTGGCGGCGGCATCGGCCGCGGGGGCCTTGGCCTTGGCCGGCACGACGCCGCCGTTCTTGATGGCCTCGACGAGGTCGCCCTTGCGCATCTTCTTGACGCCGGAGACTCCGAGCTCGGAGGCGAGGGCCTGCAGCTGCGGGAGCTTCATGGCGGTGAGGGCCGCGCTGCTATCAGCTGCGGCCACGGGGGTGTCAGTCACTGGGTAGTCCTTTTCTTCGCACGGGCCCGACGGGCCCATCACGGTGCGAGCTGTCCCAGGCGTTCGGGTATGCGCGTACGCCATCGTCCGCGGACGCCTGAAAGCATGGGAGTCGCGATCCGCCGCGGCTGGCTGCCGGCTGGGGGATGCGCTGTCAGGCTACCACCGCGGCCCTGGTGCTCCCAAACAGCGTGGGCAAGATGCCTGGAACGCGCCGATGCGCGGGCTGGCCGTCGCTGTCACGGCACCGGAGCCCGCGACACGGCCTCCGAGATGTTGCCGGGGCACGCCCACGGCCCTAGATTCTGAGGAGGCGCGGCGCCCGCCGCGCATGCCGACGAGTGAGGAGAGCGCCATGACGCTGGGACCCATCGAGGTCGTGACGATCGGATTCGAGTCCGGTCAGTTCCGAGGAGAGATCATCCCCGAGCTCGAGAGGCTCGTCGAGGCCGGCGTCATCAGCGTCGCGGACGGCGTCTTCGTGCAGCGCACGAGCGAGGACGAGACCGAGATCGTCGAGTTCGGCCAGGACGACGAGGGCAGCGACATCGCTCGCGTGGGCGCGCTCATCGGCGAGGCGCTCGAGCTCATCACCGACGAGGACGTCGAGATGCTGACCGACCAGCTGCCCGTGGGCGCGTCGGCGGCGATCCTCGTGTTCGAGCACACGTGGGTCAAGCCCCTGCGCGACGCGATCGCGAACGCCGGCGGCGAGCTCATCGACTCCATCCGGGTCCCCGGACTGGTGGTGCAGGAGGTCCTGGACGCGCTCCAGGCCGAGGAAGAGGAGAACTGACATGCGTGGACGAGTGGGACGCCCCGGCCTGATCGGCACGATGGCCCGCACGGCCGTGATCTCTGGCACGGCCACCGCCGTGTCAGGCAACGTCGCCCGCCGCCAGGCCGGCCGCGCGCAGGCCAAGCAGGAGCAGCAGTACGTCGAGCAGCAGCAGGCCTACCAGGTGCAGGCCAACCAGGCCGAGCTGGCATCGATGCAGGCGCAGCTCGCGGCGGCGCAGGCGGCCCCGGCGGTCACGCCGAGCGCCGGCGACGACCTCATGGCGCAGCTGTCCAAGCTCGCCGACATGAAGAATGCAGGAATCCTGAGCGACAGCGAGTTCGCCGCGGCCAAGGCCAAGCTGCTCGGAGCATGACCGGGTATGGCGCCCTCGTGCGTCATACCCGCTTCGGCGCGAAGCTCAACACGGTCGAGTACATGCGCTCGGCCGCGCTCTTCGAGGGCGAGACCGTCCGCTCGCAGTACACGCGCTTCTGGCTGCTGCTGATCCTCGCGTCCTCGATCGCCACGGCGGGCATCGTGGCGAACTCGACGGCCACCGTGATCGGCGCGATGATCGTCGCGCCGCTCATGCGCCCGATCCAGGGCACGATGCTCGCGACGGTGCTCGGCGACCGGCGCCAGCTGCTGCGCTCGATCGGCCTCATGGTCGCCGGCGCCGCCGCCGCGATGGGCGTGGGCTTCGTGCTCGGGCTCATCGTGGTCCAGGAGGTCACGGCGCAGACCAACGACCAGATCGCCTCCCGCGTCTCCCCCGGCGTGGTCGACCTGTTCGCCGCTCTCGCGACGGGCGCCGTCGGCTCGATCGCGCTGGTGCGCTCGGACATCTCCGACACCCTGCCGGGCGTCGCGATCGCCATCTCCCTGGTGCCGCCGCTGTGCGCCGCGGGGCTGGCGCTCGAGTCGGGCGAGCCCGGGCAGGCGTTCGGTGCGGTGCTGCTGTTCGTCACCAACGTCGCCGCGATCCTCGCGACCGGTGCGCTCATCATGGCGATCTACGGCTACTCCAAGCTGAGGCTGCTGGAGTCGGAGGATCAGGAGGCGGAGCGCCGTCGCCGCGCCCGCGCCTACATCACCATGGCGGCGCTGATCCTCATCGTGTCTGGCCCGCTCGCCTACTCGACCGCGAAGGCCATCGAGGACCGGTCGCGGATGGCGACCATCACGGACTACGTCGAGCAGGTCACCGACGGGACGCCGTGGGCGATCGTCAGCATCACGCCGCGCGAGGAGGGGATGATCCACGTGCTCCTCAAGGGCACTCCCCCGCTGCCCGACATGGACGTCGCGTTCGACCGGCTGGCCGCGGCCGGCCTCGACGCCGACAAGGTCATCGTGGAGTTCGTGCCGAGCTATACGTTCGACAGCGCTGGGGAGCGCGACTCGTTCTAGCGGCTGTCCGGCCAGGGTTCGATGCGGGCCCTGGAAGGCACTGGGTGCCGGATTCGGCGTGAATCCGGCACTGAGTGCCTTCCAGGGCGCGGTAGCCGCGGAGGGCCGATGCGCGGGCTGGCTTTTGCTTTCCCCCGACGAAAGTCGGGGCAACAGTCGCCAAAAACGGCCAATCGAACGTTGATCTCCGATAGAATCGCCGCATGATCGACCCTCGCGGACAGGAGACCCTGACCGGGTCCGCCCAGTCCGAGGTCTTCCAGATCCTGCGCGACGGTCAGCCCCGCACCCGTTCGGAGCTCGCGACGCTCACCGGCCTCGCCCGCTCGACCGTCGCCGCTCGCGTCGACTCGCTGCTGCGCGCGGGGCTCGTGCGCCCGGTCGCGGACGCCGCATCGACCGGCGGCCGGCCCTCCCGTCAGTTCGCGTTCGACGGCGGCGGCCTCGGCGTCCTCGGCGTGGACGTGGGCGCGACCCACGTGCACATCGGCCTGTCCGACCTGCGCGGCCGCCTCCTCACGGACACGGCCACCTCGCTCGCCGTCTCCGAGGGTCCCGACAAGGTCCTCGGGTGGGTGGTGGACGAGGGCCGGCGCCTCCTCGCCGACCACGGCAACGGGGAGTTCCTCCGCGGCGTCGGCGTCGGCCTCCCCGGCCCCGTCGAGCACACGACAGGACGGCCGGTCGACCCGCCGATCATGCCCGGCTGGGACCGCTTCGACGTGACCGGCCTGCTCACGGACGCGTTCGCCGTGCCCGTGCTCGTCGACAACGACGTCAACGTGATGGCGCTCGGCGAGCGCATCGACCACTGGCCCGACGTCGACGACCTGCTCTTCGTCAAGGTCTCCACCGGTATCGGCGCCGGCGTCATCAGCTCGGGACGCCTGCAGCGCGGCGCCCAGGGCATCGCGGGCGACATCGGCCACGTCTACGTGCCCGGCCGCGAGGACGTCCAGTGCCGGTGCGGCAACAGCGGCTGCCTCGAGGCCGTGGCGGCGGGCCCGGCGATCGCCGCGGCGCTGCGAGGCGAGGGCCTCGACGTGCACACCGTCCAGGACGTCGCGACCGCGGTGACCCAGGGCGACGTCGCGGCCGTCCGCGCCGTGCGCGAGGCCGGCCGCGTGCTCGGCCAGGTCCTCACCGCGTGCGTGAGCCTCGTGAACCCTGCCGTGATCGTGCTCGGCGGGCCCATCGCGAGCGCTGGTGACCACCTGCTCGCCGGCGCCCGCGAGGTGATCTACACGCGGTCCACGCCCATCGCCACCGGCAGCCTCCAGATCGTCCGCTCTCGCGGCACCGACAAGGCGGCCGTGTCCGGCGCCTCGTCGATGGCGATCCAGCACGTGCTGTCCGTCGACGGCGTCGAGGCGCTCCTGCGCGAGGCGACCGCGTAACCCAGCGAGCGCATCGGCCCTCCGTCGACCGCGAGGCGCGGCGGTCTGCCTCGACCCCGGGGCCCTGCCCTCACGAGCGCGATGGGTCCCGCTCGTGCGTCCACGCACGTCGATGAGCGAATCGGGCCCATCTCACGCCGGTGCACGACGCCGGCGCGAGCGCAGGCAGCGCGCACGGAAGTGCGGCGCGGCCCCGAGAGAGCGGGGCCACGCCGCGAGGACGCCGATGGCGGGGCGTCAGTCCTTGGTGCTGAACGCCGCGTCGAAGGCGGCGTCGGGGGCGTCGAACGCGTAGCGGCGCACGAAGCCGATGGCCTCGGCCGCTCCCACGAGCCGGTCCATCCCGGCGTCCTCCCACTCGACAGAGAGCGGGCCGTCGTACTTGATGGCGTTGAGCATGCGGAACGCGTCCTCCCACGGCACGTCGCCGTGGCCGGTGGAGATGAAGTCCCAGCCGCGTCGCGGGTCCGCCCACGCGAGGTGCGAGGACAGGCGGCCGTTGCGACCATTGAGGCGGCGCCGGGTGTCCTTGCAGTGCACGTGGTAGATCCGGTCCTGGAAGTCCCACAGGAACCCGACCGGGTCCACGTCCTGCCAGACCATGTGGCTCGGGTCCCAGTTGAGGCCGAACGACTCCCGGTGCTCCATCGCCTCGAGCGTGCGCTTCGCGGTCCAGTAGTCGTAGGCGATCTCGCTGGGGTGGACCTCGAGCGCGAAGCGGACGCCCACCTCCTCGAAGACGTCCATGATCGGGTTCCACCGGTCGGCGAAGTCCTGGTAGCCGTCCTCGACCATGTCGGCGGGAACGGGCGGGAACATCGCCACGGTCTTCCAGATCGCGGAGCCGGTGAAGCCGACGACCGTCCTCACTCCCAGCTTCGCCGCCATGCGGGCGGTGTCCTTCATCGCCTCGGCGGCGCGCTGGCGCACGCCCTCGGGATCGCCGTCGCCCCACACGGCCGGCGGCAGGATCTCCTGGTGGCGGCGGTCGATGGGGTCGTCGCACACCGCCTGGCCGGTGAGGTGGTTGGAGATCGCCACGATCGCCAAGCCGTGCCTGGCCATGAGGTCGAGGCGGCCCTGGACGTACTCATCGTCGTCCCAGCGGCTGACGTCGAGGTGGTCGCCCCAGCACGCGAGCTCGAGGCCGTCGTAGCCCCAGCTCGCCGCGTGCCCCGCGACCTCCTCGAGCGGCAGGTCGGCCCACTGGCCGGTGAACAGCGAGATCTGTCGCGCCATTGCTGCAGTCCTTGTCTCTCGGTTGTCTACGTCTGTCGTATCACGCCGCGGTGGAGGTCCACGCGCTCGCGCCGGCGGCGCTGCGCTCGACCGCGTCGAGCACCCGCTGCACCTGATAGCCGTCGGCGAACGACGGCGTCGGCTGGACGCCGGCCACGACGGCCTCTACCAGGTCCTTCACCTGGTGCGAGAAGCCGTGCTCGTAGCCCAGCAGGTGGCCCGGCGGCCACCACGCGTCGAGGTAGGGGTGACCCGCCTCGGTCACGAAGATGCGCTTGAAGCCCTGCTCGGTGGCCTCGTCGGTGGCGTCGTAGTACTGGACGGCGTTCATGTCCTCGAGGTCGAACAGCACGGCGCCCTTGTCGCCGGCGACCTCGACGCGCAGCGCGTTCTTGCGGCCGGTCGCGAAGCGAGTGGCCTCGAACACGCCCAGCGCTCCGGAGTCGAAGCGGCCGTGGAACGACGCGTAGTCGTCGACCGTGACAGGGCCGCGCTCGGCGCCGGCGGTGCCCGACAGCCCGTGGCCGTCCGCGAGCACCGGGCGGTCCTTCACGAAGGTCTCCATGACCCCGGACACGTCGGTGAGGCTCGAGCCGGTGATGAACTGCGCCATGTCGATCGCGTGGGCGCCGATGTCGCCGAGCGCACCCGAGCCGGCCTTGGACTTGTCCATGCGCCAGGTCAGCGGCGCCTCGGGGTCGGCCAGCCAGTCCTGCAGGTACTGCGCGCGCACCTGGCGCACGGTGCCGACGGCGCCGCGGGCGACGAGGTCGCGGGCGAAGCTCGCGGCGGGAACGCGTCGGTAGGTGAAGCCCACCATCGCGAGCGCACCACCGGGGGCGGAAGCGGCTGCGTCCGCCATCGCGCGCGCCTCGTCGACGGTGTTCGCCAGCGGCTTCTCGCACAGCACGTGCTTGCCTGCGGCGAGCGCGGCGAGCGCCATGTCGTGGTGAAGGTGGCCCGGGGTGACGATGTCGACGATGTCGATGTCGTCACGGGCGAGCACGGCCTCGAAGTCCTCGGAAGCCTCGGCCCATCCCCACTTCTGGGCGAGCGCGGCGTTCTTGACGGGGTCGCGACCCACCATCACCGTCATCTCGACGGGTGCGGGAAGGTCGAAGAATCGGGGGGCGGTCCTCCACCCCTGGGAGTGAGCGGCGCCCATGAATCCATTGCCGATCATGGCGACGCGCAGCGGCGCGGGCATCTGGCTCTCGCTTTCTTTCGGTGGTGCGCTGTCGCCAGCGCGGCGGCGGGGTCGGTGAGGCGACCGCCCTCGGGGGACGGCCGCCTCACCGTTGACGTCAGGACTCGAAGCCGATGTCCATGTAGTCGTCGACGTTGTCCGCCGTCACCACCGGTGCGTCGAGCACGATGCGGTGGGGAACACCGGGCGACGCGAGGTCGCCCATGTTGCCGCCCTGAGCCACGAGACGGGCCAGCGCGATGCCGTCCGCGGCCTGCGTGGACGGGTAGATGACGGTCGCCTCGAGCACCGAGTCGCCTGCGGCGATCGCGTTCATCGCGTTGAGCGAGCCCGCGCCTCCGACCATGAAGAACTCGTCGCGGCCGGCCTCGTCGATCGCCGCGAGGACGCCGATGCCCTGGTCGTCATCGTGGTTCCAGATGGCGTCGATCTCCGGGTTGGCCGAGAGCAGCTGCGCCGTGACCTCCTGGCCGCCGGCGATGGTGAAGTCTGCTGCGACACGAGCCGACACCGACAGTCCGCACTCGGCGAGCGCGTCGTTGAAGCCGGCAGTGCGGTCCTGCGTGAGCGGCAGCGAGTCGATGCCCGCGATCTCCGCGACCACCGCGTCGGACTGCCCCTCGAGCTGCTCGCAGATGTAGGTGCCAGCGCTCACGCCCATGCCGTAGTTGTCACCCAGGATGGTGACGCGCGCGGCCTCGGTGGACGAGAACTCACGGTCGACGTTGATCACGGGGATGCCCGCGTTCATCGCGTTGATGGCCGCCTCGGTGAGCGCGGCTCCGTCGGTGGGAAGCAGCACGATGGCGTCGACGCCCTCGTTGACGAACTGCTCGACCTGGCTGATCTGCAGCGCGGCGTCGTTGGTGCCCTCCGCCACGCGCAGGTCCACGTCGTCGTACATGTCGGCCTGCGCGAGCGCCGCCGAGTTGATGGCGCCGAGCCAGCCGTGGTCGGCCGCGGGGCCCGAGAAGCCGATGACGACCGTCTCGCCGCTGCCACCGTTGTCGCCGGGTGCCGCGGTGCTCTCGCCGCCCTCGTCGGTGCCGCCGTCGCTGTCGCCGTCGTCTGAGCTGCAGCCGGCCAGCAGGGCGATGCCTGCGAGCGCTGCGCCGGTGCCGGCCAGCATGCGCTGTCGGCGAGTCCGGAATGCGTACATGGGTTCCTCCTCTATGGATCACTGTCCTCATTGCCAGTGAGCTGAGTCACGCCGTGCCGGGGATCGCGCTGCGAGTCGGCTCGTTGTCCACACTGACACGGTCAACGTAACAGAACCCGACGATACGCGCACGACTTTTGCACGCGACTCGTCATAACGGTTTGGCAACGAAATCGCTCCTCTCGCGCGCGCGTAGAGAACCCTGTGCAGCCGCGCGTCGGCCCCGTCCAGCCGCCCTTTCGACGACTTTCGACGGTGTGTTATGTTCATCGCGTGATCGAAGACGACCACCCCGTGTCATTACTCGAGGTCCGGGGCCTCACGAAGAGCTTTGGCAGCGCCCGCGCACTGAAGGGCGTCGATCTGGACGTGCGCGCCGGCGAGGTGCACTGCGTGCTCGGCCAGAACGGCGCCGGCAAGTCCACCCTCATCAAGACGCTCTCCGGCGCGCATCAGCCCGACGAGGGCGAGATCCGCTGGAACGGCGAGCAGGTGACCATCGAGAACCCGGTCGCGGCTCTCGAGCTGGGCATCGCGACCATGTACCAGGAGCTCGACGTGGTCGACGGCCTGTCGATCGCCGAGAACATCTACCTGGGACACGAGCTCGCCCGCGGCGGCGTGCTGAGCCGGCGCGAGGCCGCCAAGCGCACCCGCGAGCTGATGAAGCGCCTGGGCCACCCGGACCTCTCCCCCGGCCGCGAGGTGGGCTCGCTGTCCCCCGCGAACCAGCAGATCGTGTCGATGGCGCGCGCCCTCTCGCACGACATCAAGCTGATGATCATGGACGAGCCGAGCGCCGTGCTGGACTCGGAGGAGGTGGGCAATCTCTTCCGCGTCGTCGAGGAGCTCACCAGCCAGGGCATCGCCGTCATCTACATCTCGCACCGGCTCGAGGAGATCGAGCGCATCGGCGACCGCATCACGGTCCTCAAGGACGGCGCCAGCCAGGCGTCCAACCTGCCCGTCGAGGGCACCCCCACGCGCGAGCTGATCTCGCTCATGACGGGCACCGACATCGAGCACGCGTTCCCTGAGCGCGGCGAGGTCTCGGCCGACGCGCCGGTGGTCCTCGAGGTCACCGATCTCGCGCTCGGCAAGCACTTCCAGGACGTCAGCCTCTCGGTGCGCGCCGGCGAGATCGTCGGCCTCGCGGGCCTGGTCGGCTCGGGCCGCTCTGAGATCCTCGAGACGGTCTACGGCCACCGCAAGGCCACCAACGGCACGGTGACCGTGGACGGCAAGCGGCTGCGACCCGGGCACGTGACCGATGCGGTCGACGCGGGCGTCGGCCTGTCTCCCGAGGAGCGCAAGAGCCAGGGCCTGCTGCTCGAGGAGCCCATCTACCGCAACGCGACCCTCGCGACCTTCACCCGCTTCGCCAAGGGTCCGCTCCTCGACGAGGCCGCCGAGCGCAAGGCCACCGAGGAGCAGATGAAGGCCCTCGAGCTGCGCCCGGCGGAGCCCAACCGGATCACCCGCACCCTGTCGGGCGGCAACCAGCAGAAGATCATGCTCGCGCGGTGGCTCATCCACGGCACCCGCGTGCTGCTGCTGGACGAGCCCACGCGTGGCGTCGACGTCGGCGCGCGCATGGAGATCTACCGCCTCATCCGCAACCTCGCGGACGCCGGCACCGCGATCCTCATCGTCTCCTCGGAGATCGAGGAGGTCCTCGGGCTCGCCGACCGCATCCATGTCATCGCCGACGGCCGCTTCCTGGCCGAGCGGCCCGCCACCGAGATCGACGAGCACGGCGTGCTCGACCTCGTCATGAAGGGAAGTGCCGCGTGAGCGAGCAGGACACCACCGCGAAGGCGGGCGACATCGCCCCTGAGCCAGATGCAGCGGCGCCCGCCGCATCGGCCCCAGCAGCCAGCCCGCTCAGGAGGTTCTTCTCCTCCCCCGCGGGCCGCAGCATCGGCCTCGTGATCGCCCTCGGGCTGCTGCTCGTGATCGGCACGGTCACGGCGGGCGACAACTTCGCGAGCATCGACAACATGCTCGTCATCCTCCGGCTCGCCTCCGTGATCGGCGTGGTCGCGATCGGCGTGACGTTCGTCATCACCGCGGGGGGCATCGACCTGTCCGTCGGCTCCGTGCTCGGGCTGTCGTCCGTCGTCGCCAGCCTCGGCGCCATCCAGACCGCCTCGAGCGGGTTCTGGCCGCTCATGGTGTTCGTCGCCCTGGCGGTTGGCATCGTCGCCGGCCTCACCAACGGCCTGATCATCGCGTACGGCAAGGTGGTCGCGTTCATGGCCACGCTCGCGATGCTCGTCGCCGCCCGCGGTCTCGCGGAGCTGATCTCGCAGCGCCAGACCCAGGTGGTCAACAACCAGGGCTTCCTCGACTTCTTCCGCGGAGACCTGCTGGGGATCTCGTGGGTCGTGTGGATCTTCGGCCTCGTCGCGATCGGCGGCTGGTTCCTGCTCAACCGCACCACGTTCGGACGCCGCACGGTCGCGATCGGCGGCAACGCGACGGCCGCCCGCCTCGCCGGTGTGAACGTCAAGCGCCACACGATGTACCTCTACATGCTCGCCGGAGCGTGCGCGGGCATCGCCGGCACGATGATGCTGTCGCGCACCACCGCGGGCACCTCGACGCACGGCCTGCTCTACGAGCTCGACGCGATCGCGGCGGTCGTCGTCGGTGGAACGCTCCTGGTGGGTGGCCGCGGCACGATCGGCGGCACCGTGCTGGGTGTGCTGCTGTTCGCGACGCTCACCAACGTGTTCACGCAGAACAACCTCTCGTCATCGGTGCAGCTGGTGGCGAAGGGCATCATCATCGTGGTCGCGGTGATGCTGCAGCAGCGCTTCGCGAACCGCGAGGCGACCACGTCGACCTGACCTCCTCCCGGAGCCGCCGAGGGCCGCCTTCCCACGCTGGGGAAGGCGGCCCTCGGTGCGTTGTGGGGGCCGATGCGTGTGCCGGGTCAGACGGCCCGCTCGGCTCGAGCGGTCGGAGCGCCGATGCGCGGGCCGGGTCAGGCGCGGCGCTCGTCCCCCTCGATGGGGGCGTCGGGGCCGTCGTGGGCGGCGACGGTCGGGTCCAAGGCGACGGGCGCATCGGCCGGCACGACCGGGATCGCCCCGGACGGCGGCGCGTGCAGGTCCTCCGGCTGGTCCACCTCGTCGATCGGGGCGGCGAACTGCGCCTCGTAGAGACGCGCGTAGGCCCCCTTCGCCGCGAGCAGCTGGCTGTGGTTGCCCTGCTCGACGATGGACCCGTTCTCCATCACGAGGATGAGGTCGGCGTCGCGGATGGTGGACAGTCGGTGGGCGATGACGAAGGCCGTGCGGTCCTTGCGCAGCTCGGCCATGGCGCGCTGGACCAGCAGCTCGGTACGGGTGTCGACGGAGCTGGTCGCCTCGTCGAGGATGAGCACCTGGGGCTGGGCCACGAAGGCGCGCGCGATCGTGATGAGCTGGCGCTCTCCCGCGGAGATGTTGGTCGCATCGTCGTCGAGCACGGTGTCGTAGCCGTCGGGCAACGAGTGCACGAAGCGGTCGACGTACGCCGCCTTCGCAGCGCCGAGGATCTCGTCCTCGGTCGCATCCGTGCGGCCGTACGCGATGTTGTCGCGGATGGTGCCGCCGAACAGCCACGTGTCCTGAAGCACCATGCCGGTGCGCGAGCGCAGGTCGGCGCGGGTCATCGTCGCGATGTCCGTCCCGTCGAGCGTGATGCGTCCGGCGTTCAGCTCGTAGAACCGCATGATGAGGTTCACGAGCGTGGTCTTGCCCGCTCCGGTCGGGCCCACGATCGCGACCGTGCGGCCGGGCTCGACCGCGAGGTCGAGGTCCTCGATGAGGGGCTTGTCCTCGACGTACCGGAAGGACACGTCCTCGAACACCAGGCGGCCGTGGTCGTCGGCGGGCGTCTGGGCGGGCTCGGCGTCGGGCTCCTGGTCCTCGGCGTCCAGCAGCTCGAACACTCGCTCGGCCGACGCGACGCCGGACTGCAGCAGGTTGGCCATCGAGCCCAGCTGGCTGATGGGCTGCTGGAACTGGCGCGAGTACTGGATGAACGCCTGCACGTCGCCGAGCGTCATGGTGCCGCTCGCGACCTTGAGGCCGCCCACGATCGCGATGACGACGTAGACGAGGTTCCCGATGAACATCGCCGACGGCATGATGATCCCGGAGATGAACTGGGCGCCGAAGCTCGCCTCGTACAGCTCCTCGTTCTTGGCGGCGAACTCCTTGGCGGTCTGCTCCTGGCGGCCGAAGACCTTCACCAGCGCGTGGCCGGTGTAGCCCTCCTCGATCTGAGAGTTGAGATCGCCCGTGTGCTTCCATTGCGCGACGAACTTGGGCTGCGAGCGCTTGGCGATCTGCGCGACCACCACGGCCGTCAGCGGGATCGAGACGAGCGCGACGAGCGCGAGCTGCCACGAGATCGAGAACATCATGATGAGGATGCCGATCACGGTGAGCACCGAGATGAAGACCTGGCTCAGCGTCTGCTGGAGGGTCTGCGAGATGTTGTCGATGTCGTTGGTGACGCGGCTGAGCAGGTCGCCGCGCTGGTGGCTGTCGAAGTAGCTCAGCGGCAGGCGGTGGACCTTGTCCTCGACGCTCTCGCGCAGGCGGAAGATCGTCCGCTGCGTGACGCCGTTGAGGATCAGGCCTTGCGCGAGCCCCAGAACCGCGGAGCCGATGTAGATGATGACGACCCACAGCAGGATGCGGTGCAGCTCGGGGAAGTCGATCGCGCCCGCGAGGAAGCCCTCGAAGATCACCGTGGTCGCGTTGCCCAGGATCTTCGGACCGACGACCGACAGCGCCACCGACCCCGCGCCGAGGATCACGACGAGCCACACCAGCCACCGCTCGGGCCCGAGCAGCTTGACGAGGCGGATGCCCGACTCCTTGAAGTGGTCCGCCTTCTCCGACGGCGCGCCCATGCCGGGTCCGCCCGGTCCGTGCTGGCGCTGCTGCGGAGGGCGCGGCTGCTCGGCCGCCGTGGATTCCTGGGTCTCGGTCGCCTCGGTCATCCCGCCACCTCCTCGGCCCGCAGCTGGGTACTGACGATCTCCTGGTAGGTGTCCGAGCTCTCGAGGAGCTCCGCGTGCGTGCCGCGCGCCACGATGCGCCCGTCCTCCATCACGAGGATCTGGTCGGCGTCGACGATGCTCGACACGCGCTGGGCCACGACGATCACGGTCGCATCCTTGACCTCGCGGCCGAGCGCCGCGCGCAGGCGCGCGTCCGTGGCGGTGTCGAGAGCGCTGAACGAGTCGTCGAAGATCAACACGTCGGGCTGGCGCACCAGCGCCCGGGCAATCGACAGGCGCTGACGCTGCCCGCCGGACACCGTGGTGCCACCCTGGGCGACCGCGGTGGCGAGCTGCTCCGGCATCGCGCGAACGAAGTCCTCACCCTGCGCGATGCGCAGCGCCTCCCACAGCTCCTCGTCGGTCGCGGCCTCCCGGCCGTAGCGAAGGTTCGTGGCGACCGTGCCGGCGAAGAGGTACGGACGCTGCGGGACCACGCCGATACGCGCCCACAGGGACTCCGGGTTCGCGTCCCGCACGTCGACGCCGCCCACGCGAACCTCGCCCTCGGTCGCGTCGTACAGGCGCGGGATGAGGTTCACCAGCGTGGACTTGCCCGCGCCCGTGGACCCGATGATCGCGGTCGTCGTGCCGCGGCGGGCGGTGAAGCTGATCTCCGCGAGGACGGGCTGCTCCGCGCCCGGGTAGGTGAACGTGACGCGGTCGAAGACCACCTCACCGGTGCCCGGCACCTCGACGGACGAGGCCTCGCGACGGACGGTGGACTCGGTGTCGAGCACCTCGGAGATGCGGTCCGCCGAGACCGCGGCGCGGGGCACCAGCACGAACAGGAACGTCGCCATCATCACCGAGAAGAGGATCTGGATGAGGTAGGCCAGGAACGCCGTGAGCGCGCCCACCTGCATCTCGCCCGACTCGATGCGGTACGCGCCGAACCAGATCACCGCGGCCGAGCTGAGGTTCACGATGAGCAGCACCAGGGGGAACATCGCGGACATGAGTCGACCCGCCTTGAGCGCGGACTCCGTGACGAGGGCGTTCGCGTCGCCGAAGCGCGCGTCCTCGACGCCCTCGCGCACGAAGGCGCGCACGACGCGGATTCCGGTGAGCTGCT
Source organism: Demequina sp. NBRC 110056 (assembly GCF_002090155.1). Taxonomy (GTDB): domain Bacteria; phylum Actinomycetota; class Actinomycetes; order Actinomycetales; family Demequinaceae; genus Demequina. The sequence goes on from NZ_BBRM01000005.1 coordinate 273,495, forward strand.
CGCGGAGGACGCGGTTGATGCCGTCGATGCGCACCTGCATGCGGCGGAAGTGCGGCACCATGCGCCACACGATGAGCATCACGATGACGATGAGCACGGGGATGGCCACCGCCATGATCGCCGACAGCTCGACGTCCTGCTCAAGCGCTAGGATCACGCCTCCGATCAGCGTGAACGGCGTGGTGATGAGCAGGGTGCACGTCATGAGCACGAGCATCTGCACCTGCTGGACGTCGTTCGTGGTGCGGGTGATGAGCGACGGCGCCCCGAACTTCTGCACCTCGGCCTCGGAGAAGGTCGCGACGCGGCCGAAGATCCCCGAGCGCAGGTCGCGCCCCACGCGCATGGCGATCTTGGCGCCGAAGTAGACCGCGGTGATCGTGCACGCGATGCCCACGAAGGACAGCACGAGCATCCAGCCGCCCATCCTCCAGATGTAGCCGGTGTCGCCGGTCGCGACGCCGTTGTCGATGATGTCGGCGTTGAGCGTCGGCAGGTACAGGTTGACGATGGCCTGGGCGGCCTGGAACACGATCACGCCGATCAGCAGGCGCCAGTAGGGCTTGATCGAGCTGACGAGCAGCTTCCAGAGCATGATCACTCCCCTTCTGCGGCGATGCCGCGCAGGATGAAGTCGGACAGCTGATGCGCGTCGGTCGGGGTGGCCGAGCGCAGGAACGGCATCGCGGTGCCGAAGATGAGGACGCGGATGTAGTCCACTGCCGTGGAGACCGGGATGCGCAGCGCGCCCCGGTGGGGCTCGAGCAATGCCTCGACGAGGTCGGTCGCCTCGCCGAGCGGCGCGTGACCGCGTCCGTGGTCAGGCTTGTGTCGGGCGTGGTCGCGCGGGCCGAGCGCCCCCATGAACGCGACCACGGCGCTGACGCGCGCGTGGAGGATCACGACGATCTGGTCGAGCAGCTCCTCCAGCGCCAAGGAGCGGTCGATCCCGGCGAGCGCGTCGAGCACCTCGGTCGAGTCCATGACCCGCTCGATGGCCGCGTCGATGAGCTCGGTCTTGTCCGCGAACGCGCGGTACACGGTGCCCTCGGCGATGCCCGCGGCGTCCGCGATCTGGCGCGTCGTGACCTCGGCGCCGTGCGCGAGGATCAACGGGATGACGGCGTCGACGATCGACGCGCGGCGCTCGTCCGGTGTCATCGGACGGGCGCGGGAGGACTTGACGGTCACAGCGCCACCCTAAGTGAGTGAGCACTCACTCCGCAAATGGAGGGGCGAGGTCGCACCGCCCCGCCTGCAGCCACCCCCACTCGCCCCCAAGGGGTTCGTGTAGACGTCGCCCACTTTCCGCGGCTCTCAGCCTCCACCGTGTCGATCAGGGTGCGAGGCGCCGCGCGAACGTCACAGATCCACCCTCGGTGGCGAGCGCCTCGAAGCCCACGCGCGGGTAGAACGCCTGCGCGCCGGCGTTCGCCTGGGACGCCTCAAGGTGGACGCCCGGACTGCCGCGCTCCGCGAGCAGCGCGCATGCAGCCTCGATGAGCGCCCGGCCCGCGCCGCGGCCCTGGGCCTCCGGCAGGAGGTCGATGTGCAGGTGCGCCGGGTAGGCGTCGACGGCGGCGTTGATCATGCGGTCAGGATCCGCCGCCGAGGGCAGCAGCCACCGGTCGCCCTCGGTGGTCTGCTCCCTCCCGGGCCGCGACGGCCACCACTGCCCGGTGAACCACCGCTGGAAGGCAGGCGTGTCGTCCGTGCCCAGCACGTAGCCCACCGCACCCGCGCCCTCGTCCCAGACCAGGCAGAAGCCGCCCGGTCCGGTCAGGTAGGGCAACGCGTACACGTCGGCGAGGACCGCATCGTCGCAGAACAGCCCTGTCGCGTCGGTGCCGTTGTCGCCGGTGAGGAGGCAGATGCGCTCGATGGCGTGCGCATCGGCCGCGGTGGCAGGACGGACTGCCATCAGGTGGGCACGCCCGTCATCGCGCCGCCCAGTCCATCCCCCGCTTGATGAGCCGAGAGACGTCGGGGCGCTGCAGGACGTCCACCGTGTGCCCGAGCGACGTCGCGAAGATTCGTCCGGCGCCCCACTGGCGCGTCCACGCCACCGGCATGGTCACCGGCTTGGCCCACTCGTCGCCGTCGCCGGGGACGAGCTCGCAGTCGGCGAGCACCTCGTTGAGTCCGTCGGCGAGCACCCAGTACTGCTCCGTGCGGATGTCGAAGTCGGAGATGCCATCCATGATGGGGTGCTCGGGCTGGCGAACGTGCACGGTGTAGTCGCGGTAGGGCTCGACGTCGAGATGTCCCCGGTCCTGGGGCGCGTGGGGGTGCGCCGCGAACTGGACGCCGACCATCTGCAGGTAGTCCGTGGCGTTGCGGAAGGAGTCGATGATGCCGCCGTGCCAGCCGGCGAAGCCGATGCCCGAGGCGACCGCGCGCCTGAGCCCGTCGACCTCGTCGACGGTCGCGGATCCCATCGTGATGCACTGCACGATGAGGTCGTACCGCGCCATGGTGGACTCGTCCGAGTAGACCTCGGGGGTCTCCTCGACGTCGACGACGAAGCCCTGGCGCCTCAAGGACGGGATGAAGAGCTCCGTGGCGCCCACCGGGTCATGACCCGGCCAGCCGCCACGCACGATCAGGCACTGTCGAGACACGGGCAACCCTTCGCATCGGTGCGGTGGTACCGCCATGATACGGGCGCATCGGCCCTCCACCAGCGAGTTCGTGTAGACGTCGCCCACTTGTGACCTGCCTGCGTCTGCTGTGTGTCCCAGAGGGTTCCACGGCTCTCCACAGATCGTCGTCGCCTCTGGCCAGCACCCGCTCCCACGGCATAGAAACGGGCACATGGACCCCACCGGGATCGTCCCCACCATGAGGCGCGACGCGCGGTCGTTTCGCGTGGACGAGATCTACCGCCGGTGGTCACGTGGCGCCCTCAGGGCCGCAGTCCGCGCCGGCGACGTCGCGACCGTGCTGCCCGGCTTCTATTGCGCGGCGGAGCACATCGATTCGTTCGCAGTCCGCGCGCACGCAGCCGTCGCGTGGGCGCATCCTGAGGCTGCGCTCATCGGCGCGAGCGCCGTCGCGAAGTGGGGATTGGGCGAGCCTGCCGAGTCGGTCTGCGTCGCCGTTCCTTGGGGTACCCAACGCGTGTGCCCGCCGTGGCTGCGGCTGCGGCGGATCGAGCGCGTGCCTCGCTCGGTGTTCATCGACGATGTCCGCACGGTCGACGCACCGTGGGCCATCGCGACGGCGTACGGAGACCTTGCGGCCGATGCGCGTGACGCGCCGGTCTACCGAGCCGTGCAGACCCGACTCGTCGCGCCCGACGAACTCCTGGCTCCGGCCCAGACCTTGGCGCGCATGCGGCACCGCAGGAGCTACCTGCGACTGGTGGCGGCGGTCCGGGCCGGGTCCGAGTCCCACCTTGAAACGCTCGGGCTCAGGGACGTCTTCACCGGAACCGGCTTCGATGCGTTCATCCGGCAGCACTGCCTGAGGCTCGACGGGCAGCGGTTCCGGCTCGACATGTACCATCCCACGACCCGCACCGCGGTCGAGCTCGACGGAAGGACGCATGCGGACCCGCGTCAGCGAGAGCGCGATATCGCACGCGACGCGATCCTTCTCGCCCACGGGATAGCCACCGTGAGGTTCTCCTATCGCGACATCACCGAACGCCGTCGATGGTGTCGGGACGTCGTGCGGCGCGTGCTCGCCACGCGCTCGAACCCTGCGTTACACGCAGCGAGCAACGCAGCGTGAGAACTGGGCGCCATCTACACGAACCCAGCGGGAGGGGTTCGCGAGGCGCTCGAGGGCAGGGCGGTACGCGGGCTCAGACGCGCGTGGAGGTGGCGCCGGGGACGCGTTCGACGGTGTGGACGCAGCGCCACGACTCGCCTCCGATCCCCTCGGCCCAGTGCACCGCCCCAGTTCCCAGTCCGTGCGACGCAAGGTCGGTCCCCAGCACGAGCACCGACGGGCCGGCTCCGGACACGACGGCGCCGAGCCCTTGCGCGCGCAAGTGCGCGATCATCGCGGGCGCGGCCACCATCACCTCGGCTCGATACCCCTGGTGGAGCCGGTCCTCGGTCGCGGCGAACAGGTCCTCGGGACGGCCCGCGAGGGCGTTCACCAGGAGCGCGGCGCGCCCAGCGTTGAAGGCGGCGTCCTTGTGCGGCACCAGCGCCGGCAGGACGGACCTCGCCTGCTGGGTGGGCAGCACCGAGCGCGGGATGAGCACGGCCGTCTCGATCTCGGCGGCCACCTGCAGCGGCACGGCGTGAGCCCCGGAGCCGTCCGTCCACGCGGCGGTCGCGCCGCCGTAGATCGCGGGGGCGGCGTTGTCGGGGTGGCCCTCGAACCGGGTGGCGATGTCCAGCGCCACCTCGGCGGACAGCGCCTCGGGCTCGGCGATCAGTCCCCGCGCGGCAGAGATGCCCGCGACCACGGCCGCGGCCGACGACCCCAGTCCGCGGCCGTGCGGGATGCGGTTCACGGCGCGGATCGCCAGTCCCACCTGGGAGGCGCCCACGTGGTCGAGCGCCTCGCGCAGCGCGCGGACGACGAGGTGGGTCTCGTCGCGCGGCAGGGTGTCGGCACCCTCGCCCTCGATCTCCATCGTCACGGACGACGTCGCGACGGCGCGCACCTCGATCTCGTCCGAGACGCCCAACGCCATGCCGAGCGCGTCGAAGCCGGGGCCGAGGTTGCCGGCGGTCGCCGGGACCGAGACGCGGACGGCGTCGGCCGCAAGTCGCATGGCTACAGCCCCAGCACCTTCGCCGCCGCGGCGACGTCGACGGGGATCACGGTGGGCTCGACCTCGTGGCCGGACAGCGCGGTCGCGGTGTCCTTGAGTCCGTTGCCGGTGACGGTGCACGTGATGGTCGCGCCCTCAGGAACCTCGCCGAGCGCGGCGGCTGCGAGCAGGCCCGCGATGGGCGCAGCGGAGGCCGGCTCCACGAACACCCCGACGTCCGCCGCGAGGCGCGCCTGGGCGCTGAGGATCTGCACGTCGGACACGGCGCGGATCCAGCCGCCGGACTCGTCGCGCGCGGCGACGGCGAGGTCCCACGACGCGGGCTTGCCGATGCGGATGGCGGTGGCGACGGTCTCGGGGTCCTTGATGGGGTGCCCCGCGACGAACGGCGCGGCGCCGGCGGCCTGGACGCCCCAGATCCTGGGCGCGCGCGTGGCATCACCGGCGGCGAGAGCCTCCTGGAAGCCCATCCAGTACGCGGAGATGTTGCCGGCGTTGCCCACGGGAAGCATGTGGATGTCGGGCGCGTCGCCCAGCTGGTCGACGATCTCGAAGGCAGCCGTCTTCTGGCCCTGCAGGCGGTACGGGTTGACCGAGTTCACGAGAGCGACCGGGTAGTCCTCGGACAGCGAGCGGACGATGTCGAGGCACTCGTCGAAGTTGCCGTCCACCTGGACCAGGCGGGCGCCGTGGACGATCGCCTGCGCCATCTTGCCGGCGGCGATCTTGCCCTGCGGGATCATGACGACGCACTGCAGCCCGGCGTGGGCGGCGTAGGCCGCCGCCGAGGCGGAGGTGTTGCCGGTCGACGCGCACACGACCGTGTGGTCGCCGTCCTTGACCACCTGCGTGATCGCGGACGTCATGCCACGGTCCTTGAAGGACCCCGTCGGGTTCATGCCCTCGACCTTGACGTAGACGTTCGCGCCCACCTCGCGCGAGATGCCGGGCGCATGCACGAGCGGCGTGCCGCCCTCGCCCAGCGAGATGATGCGGTCCTCCTCCGAGAACGGCATCCGGTCCAGGTACTCGCGGATGATCCCGCGCCACACGTGCGCCACGCCTTACGCCTCTCCCTCGATCCGCAGCACGGACCACACATCGTTGACAGCATCGGTCTCGCGCAGCTCCTGCACGGTGGCGCGCAGCGCCGCCTCGGTCGCGCGATGGGTCGACAGGATCAGGCCCGCGTGTCCGCGTCCGGCCATCTGGCGGACGGACTCGATGCCCACCTCGTGCGTCGCGAAGATCGACGCCACCGCGGCGAGGACACCGGGGCGGTCGGGGACGGACATGCGCACCGCGTAGCGCGTCATGGCGGCGTCCATCGGCAGCACCTCGTGGCGCGCATAGTTGGACTCGAGCGGGCCCTTGCCACCGTTGGCCTTGTGCCGGGCCACGGAGACCACGTCGCCCAGGACGGCCGATGCGGTGGGGGCGCCGCCGGCGCCCTGGCCGTAGAACATGAGCTCGCCGGCGGCCTCGGCCTCGACGAAGACGGCGTTGAACGCGCCCCGCACGCCCGCGAGGGGGTGGTCGGCAGAGATCAAGGTGGGGTGCACGCGCACGGTGACACCCGCATCGGCCTGCTCGGCGACGGCGAGCAGCTTGATGACCCGTCCCGTCTCCTTGGCCGCGGCGATGTCATCCGGCGTGATCGCCGTGATGCCCTCGCAGTACACGTCGTCCAGCGAGACCCGCTGGTGGAACGCGAGCGAGGCCAGGATCGCGGCCTTCGCGGCAGCGTCGTGACCGCCCACGTCCGCGGTCGGGTCCGCCTCGGCGTACCCGAGGCGCTGAGCCTCGGCGACGACGTCCTCGTAGGACAGGCCCTTGGTGGTCATCTCGTCGAGCACGTAGTTGGTCGTGCCGTTGACGATGCCGAGGATGCGGGTCACCCGGTCGCCCGCGAGCGACTCGCGCACCGGCCGCACCAGCGGGATCGCGCCGGCGACGGCGGCCTCGTAGTAGAGGTCCGCGCCGGCGGCATCGGCCGCCTCGTAGAGCTCGGCCCCGTGGGTCGCGAGCAGCGCCTTGTTGGCGGTGACGACGGCGGCGCCCTGCGCCAGCGCTCGCAGGATCAGCGAGCGCGCCGGCTCGACGCCTCCCATGAGCTCGACGACCACATCGGCGCTGTCGACCAGCGCCTCGGCATCCGAGGTGAGGGCCTCCACGGGCACCACGGCGTCGCGCGGCACCGTGGTGTCGCGCACGTACACGCCGGCGAGCGTGACGGGCGCGCCCACACGGGCGGCGAGGTCGTCGGCCTGCTCGAGGAGCAGCCGCACCACCTGGGTGCCGACGGTCCCGCAGCCGAGCACGGCGATCTTCACGGAGTCGGTGGGGTCAGACACGGCCCCAACTCTATCGGAGGGCCACGCAGGCCCGGACGTCCCCACCAGAGCCGCCGCGATGGGTGAGGATGGCCCCATGACCGCCCCCACGACCACCGGCCTCGGTGCTCGCATCGGCGGCGGCGCGCGGCTGCTGTGGATCTTCGGCATCACCCAGCTGAAGTGCCTCGCGTTCGCGATCGCGCTGTTCGTGGCGATGGCCGTCACCGACGTCGTCGACACCCCCATCGGCCGCTACGACCTGCTGCTGATCGCGGGCCTGACCATCACCGCCGTCCTGTGGTGGACCGGGTACGAGACGGCCCGCGAGGTGGGCGTCATCGCCGCGTTCCACCTCCTGGGCCTGACGCTCGAGATCTTCAAGGTCGCGCAGGGCTCGTGGACGTACCCCGACGATGGGATCACGATGGTCGCCGGCGTCCCGCTGTACTCGGGTTTCATGTACGCGGCGGTGGGCTCGTACCTGTGCCAGGCGTGGCGGCGCTTCGACCTGCGCATCACCCGGTACCGCACCGTGCCCATGGCGATCCTCGCCGTCGCGGCCTACCTCAACTTCTTCACCCACCACTGGATCTGGGACCTCCGGTGGGCGATCGCCGCGGCCTTCGTCGCAGCGATGTGGGGCACGTTCGTCCACTACTCCGTCGCCGAGCGCCGCCTGCGTATGCCGCTCGCCGTCGCGTTCGTGCTCATCGGGTTCTTCCTCTGGGCAGCGGAGAACGTGGGCACGTTCCTCGGCGCGTGGCAGTACCCCGACCAGGCGGACCTGTGGCGGGCCGTCCACGTGGGCAAGCTGGGGTCGTGGGCGCTGCTGGTGACGCTGAGCTTCGTGATCATCGCGACGCTCAAGCAGTACGAGGGCACCTTCTACGGCCACCCGGGCGACCGCCCGTCCGTGGGCGCAGGAGACGACCCCGAGGCGCAGCCCTCCTGACGTAGGCTCGCGAGCCATGAGCGAGCACAGCGAGAACACCCGTCCCGCCCGCGTCACCATGGTCTGCACCGGCAACATCTGCCGCTCCCCCGCCATGCACTACCTCGCACAGCGCGAGTGGGGCGACGCCGCGGAGGTCACGAGCGCTGGCATCTACGCCGAGATCGGCTTGGACGCCACGCGCGAGATGCGTCAGACCGCCGCGCGTCACGGGCTCACTTTCCCGCGCCACCGGCCGACGCAGCTCGACCGCGCCATCCTGTCGCGCGCCGACCTCGTGCTCGTCGCCACGCAGCAGCACGCGCGCTGGATCGAGCGCGAGTGGGGCGGCGTCGCGCCGCACGCCTTCGGCATCAAGGAGGCGGCCGAGCTCGCCCAGAGGGCCGATGCGCCCGCCGGGGACACGCCGTCCGCTCGCCTCGCGGCGGCGGCCGCCGCGCTGCACGCAGCACGGCTGGAGGACCCCGCGCCAGTGCGCAGCCTCGACGACCCCTGGGCTCGCGACCAGGCGACCTACGACCGCGTGATGGACGAGATCGTCGAGGACATCGCGGTGCTCACCGCGTGGGCGGACCTGGCGCCTCGCTAAGAACTGCGGCCCGCTAGAAGCCGGGTCCGTTCCCGTCCATCGCGGGCGGGAACGTGTGGCTCATGGGAAGACGGGACACGCGGTCGACGGCGCTGCGCGGCTCGTCGGCCTCGTCGTCCTCGGATGCGATCGCCGGGAGCTGGAAGTCCTCGGCGATCTCGGCCAGGTCGGGCTTGTCGTCGTCGGTCATGGTCAGCAACTCCCACTGCTCCGGCGGCGTCGTCGCCGCCTGTCGACCCTGTGTCGTCCTCGGCCCAGTGTGCGCTCCCAAGCCAGCGCGCGCATCGTCCCTCCGAAGGACTTTCGTGCGGACACGACAACGGCGGCCCGGGTGCTGAGGGGGTGACCCGGACCGCCGTTGCGCTGGCCTACAAGCCGGGAGTGCGAGGCTGCCCCGTGTAGCCGATGGTCTCGGCCGGGGTCACCTCGTCATCCGACGAGGCCTCCCTCCCCTGCGCGTCCTCGCGGGTGCTGTGCTCACCCTCGGACTCGGGGATGTCATCGAAGGGGGTGTGGCCCTTCGTCTTGCGCTCCTGCTCCACCTCGTCCGCGAGGTGCTGCAGGGCCTCGGTGCCTTCGTGATCGAATGCCATGACGGTCTCCTTCCGTCCACCGGGAACGCCTCTCGGCGAGCCGAGCGGTCGACGGGGTCGTCGTCCGCATGCCTACGTCAACGTCCGCACCTCTCTCAGATACTTCACAGGTCTGAGGGCCGCGTGGTCCGAGCCATCAGGGCCGGGCGGCCCCACCGGTCGCCTCCGTGGCGATGAACGAGCCTGGTGGCACCTCTCCCGCCGGGTCGTCCTCGTGGTCCTCGCGGGTCTCGCCGTCGTCCTCGGGGGTGTCGTCGTCAGGGACGCTCATCTTCCGCCCGGCCTGCTCGCGCTCGGCCTCGACGTCGTCGGCGATCGCCTGCAGGGTCTCGGTGCCCTCGCGGATCTCCTGCTGGGTCTGGTCGTCGGGGTTCGGCATGGCCCTCTCCCTTCGTCTCGGATCCATGTCTGGGACGGCTCTTTGCCGTCACTTGGGGCAACCGAGAGGTGACGGCGGTTGTTCCGCAGTTGGCCCGATCGGCCGATGCGCTGGGGGCTTGCGCTTTGATTCGAGATTCGTCAAAATAGATGAAGATCGAAACAAGCCGCACGAAGGAGCCCTCGATGTCCACCACGCACCCCGACCGCGAGACCTGCATCTCGAGCATCGAGGCCCACACCATCGACCCCGCCCTGGCCGACTCCGCGGCCGCCGTCCTCAAGGCTGTCGCCGATCCCCTGCGGCTGCGTATGCTGGCGCTGACAGCGTCAGCCCCTGGCGGCGAGGCGTGCGTGTGCGACCTCAGCGAGCTCGCCGACGTCTCCGGCCCCACCGTGTCCCACCACCTCAAGACGCTCAAGGACGCCGGCGTCGTGACGTCGGCCCGTCGCGGCACGTGGGTCTACTACCGCGTCGCCGAGGACTTCGTGCCGACAGTCCGCGCGCTCATGGAGACCCTCGTCCCCGCGGTCTCGCACCGCGGTGCCGCGACCGAGGACGATGCCCGGGGCGTGCCCGAGCTCGAGAACGTGGACCGCGCCCTCGCCAAGGTCGAGAAGGACCTCATCGGGCGCTTCCCCGAGCTCGACCGGGGCACCGTGGAGCGGGTGGTGCGCGAGTCGCACGCCGCCCTGTCGCGGCGCGCCGCGATCAAGCAGCACCTCGTGCCGCTCACCCGCCACTTCGCACGCCAGCGCCTGGCCGACCTGCGCAAGGTCGCCTCTCCCGACGTCGAGCACGCACCCCAAGTGCTGTTCGTCTGCGTGCAGAACGCCGGCCGGTCGCAGCTCGCCGCTGCGCTGCTGCACCGGTACGCGGGAGATCTCGTCACCGTCCGCTCCGCCGGATCGATGCCGGCGGCTTCGGTGCACGCCGCCGTCCGTCCGCACCTCGACGCGATCGGAGCGGCCGATGCGGCCTTCCCCAAGCCGCTCACGGACGACGCGGTGCGCGCATCGGACGTCGTCATCACCATGGGCTGTGGCGACGTCTGCCCCATCTACCCCGGCACGCGGTACGAGGACTGGCAGGTGGGCGACCCGGCGGTCGCCTCGGCGGCGGGGGTCGAGGCCATCGTCGACGACATCGACGCGCGCGTGCGGGGGCTCCTCGGCGAGCTCCTGCCGGACCTGGAGCTGCCCGCGACACGCCGCTGAGGGCCGATGCGCGCTCAGCTGGGAGCGACGTCCCAGCTGAGGAGGTCGTCGAGAGTCTCGCGCCGGATCAGCACCTGCGCGGCACCGTCGCGGACGGCGACCACCGGCGGGCGCAGCACCGCGTTGTAGTTCGAGGCCATCGAGCGTCCGTAGGCGCCCGTCGCCGCGACGGCGAGCAGGTCGCCGCGCGCGGTGTCCGCCGGCAGCTCGACGTCACGCACGACGATGTCGCCGGACTCGCAGTGCTTGCCGACCACGCGCGACAGCGCCGGGGCCGCCTGGGACTGGCGACCCGCGAGCTCGGCCGAGTACTCCGCGCCGTACATGATGGTGCGGGGGTTGTCGCTCATGCCGCCGTCGACGGCGACGTACTGCCGCTCCCCGCCATCCTCGAGCGACACGTGCTTCACCACTCCCACCGTGTACAGCGTGATGCCGGCGGGACCGGCGATCGAGCGGCCCGGCTCGATCGAGAGCGCGGGCCACGACCCGCCTGCAGTCGCGAGGGCCGCCGCGACCGCATCGGCGATCTCCTGGGCGGCGACCGCCGGATCGAGCGCCTCGGCGTCGGCCGTGTAGGCGATGGCGTACCCGCCGCCGAGATCCACCTCAGGGACCTCGACGCCCGTCTCCGCGGCGAACGCCGCGCGCAGGCCGAGCATGCGCTCCGCTGACTCCCGGAAGGCGTCGATCGACAGGATCTGGCTCCCGATGTGCGTGTGGATGCCGCGGAGCTCGAGCCCGGGGGCCGCGTGGACGGCGCGCAGCGCGTCGAGCGCGGCGCCGGACGCTAGCGACAGACCGAACTTCTGGTCCTCGTGACTGGTCGCGATGTACTCATGGCCGCCTGCGTGCACGCCAGTCGTGACCCGCACCAGCACGGGAGCCACGCGGCCGAGCGAGACGGCGAGCGTCGAGAGGACCTCGATCTCCGTCGTCGAGTCGACAACGATGTGCCCGACGCCCACCTCGAGGGCGCGGGTGAGCTCGGCGTCGGACTTGTTGTTGCCGTGCAAGGTGATCCGATGGGCCGGCATCCCGCCGCGCAGCGCGAGCTCGAGCTCGCCTCCGCTCGCCACGTCGATGCCGAGGCCGTCCTCCTCCATCCAACCGGCGATGCGGGACGCGAGCAGCGCCTTGGACGCGTAATAGACGTCACACGTCGCGCCGTGCGCTGCGAAGGCATCCGCGAAGTGGGTGGCGAACGCGCGCGCCCGCGAGCGCAGGTCCTCCTCGTCGACGACGAACAGCGGCGTGCCGAACTCGGCCGCGAGCGCGCGGACGTCGAGGCCGCCCACCGTCATCGCGCCCTCGTCGCCGCGCGTGTGAGTGACGGGCCAGACCGCTCCCACGACTACATCCGCTCCGGTGCCGAGACGCCGAGCAGGCCGAGGCCGTTCGCGAGCACCTGGCGCGCGGCGTCGTTTAGCCACAGGCGGGTGCGATGGAGGTCGGTGACCTCCTCCTCCCCCTGAGGGGTGACGCGGGTGCGGTCGTACCAGCCGTGGTAGACCGAAGCGAGCTCCTCGAGGTAACGAGCGATGCGGTGCTGCTCGCGGAACTCGACAGCCTGGGTGACGACGCGCGGGAACTCGCCGAGGACGCCGAGGAGCTTGGACTCCCACTCGTGCTCGAGCAGCGCGGCGTCGAATCCGTCCTCGCGTCGGATACCGTACTCGGCGGCGTTGCGCGCGACCGAGGTCGAGCGCGCGTGCGCGTATTGGACGTAGAAGACGGGGTTGGCGTTGGTCTTCGATGCGAGCAGGTCCAGGTCGATGTCGATGGACTGATCGGCGCTGGAGCGCGCGAGCGAATAGCGCGCGGCGTCCACGCCCACCGCGTCGACGAGGTCCTCCATCGTCACGACCGTGCCAGCACGCTTGGACATGCGCACCGGCTGGCCGTCCTTCACGAGGTTGACCATCTGGCCGATGATGACCTCGATGATCTCGGGCGAGTGGCCCAGCGCGGCGGCCGCAGCCTTGAGGCGCGCGATGTAGCCGTGGTGGTCGGCCCCGAGCAAGTAGATGCACAGGTCGGCCCCGCGCTCGTACTTGTCGCGGATGTACGCGATGTCTCCCGCGATGTACGCGGCGTTGCCGTCCGACTTGATGACCACGCGGTCCTTCTCGTCACCGTGATCGGTGCTGCGCAGCCACCAGGCACCCTCGGACTCGTAGAGAGCACCGGACGCCTTGAGCTCGTCGAGAGCGCGGCCCACCTTGCCGGACTCGTGCAGCGAGTCCTCGTGGAAGTACACGTCGAAGTCGACGCCAAAGTCGTGGAGCGACTGCTTGATCTCGCCGAACATGAGCTTCACACCGCGCTCGCGGAAGAACTCGAGGCCCTCCTCGCGCGGCCGCTCCATGGGGTTCTTGTCCCCTGCGGCCATCGCCTCGATCATGACCTCGTCGGCGACGTCCTGGATGTACTGGCCGCCGTAGCCGTTCTCCGGGGCGTCCTCGCCCGCGACGACGGCGTAGAGCGACGCGGCGAAGTTGTCGATCTGGCTGCCGTGGTCGTTGAAGTAGTACTCACGGATCACGCGCGCGCCGTGGAACTCGAGCAGCCGCGCGAGCGAGTCACCGACCGCGGCCCACCGAGTGCCGCCGAGGTGGATGGGGCCGGTCGGGTTCGCCGAGACGAACTCGACGTTGACGGTCTTGCCCGTGAGCGACTCGCCGCGACCGTAGTCAGCGCCGAGCTCGAGGATCCCGCGCGCGAGCTCACCGGCAGCCGAGGCGGCGACGCGGATGTTGATGAAGCCCGGCCCCGCGACCTCCGCCGAGTCGATGCCGTCGATGCTCGCGAGACGCTCGACGAGGGTGTCCGCGAACTCACGAGGGTTCGTGCCGGCCTTCTTCGCCAGCTGCATCGCGATGTTGGTCGCCCAGTCTCCGTGCTCACGCTGACGGGGGCGCTCCACCCGCACCTCGTCGGGAACATCGAACGGCGACAGCTGGAAGTCGCTGTCGTCGATGCCCTGCAGGAGGGCGGCGCGAATCTGGGCAGAGAGCTCTTCGGGGGTCACCGGGAAAGTCTATCGGCGACGGCAGCGCCAGTGCGCGGGTCCGCCGGTTCAGCCCAACTCGGCCTGGACCCGCTTGGGCAGCGACGCCCGCACGATCGCATACGCGGTCTCGAGGCACTCGAGTTGTACGTCGCGCGGGCAGTCGCCATCCACAGCGATCGAGATCCAGAGCCGCTTGTTCGCGTAGTGCCCGGGAGTGACCGCGTCGTACTGCTCGCGTAGCGCGGCGTTCTCCTCGGGGTCGCCCTTGAGCGTCAGCCCCGACGAGCCGTCGGGCAGCAGCGCGAAGCGGCCGAAGTGCTTGCCGCCCACCTGGAACGTCTGCGCTCCCCAGTCGGGGTACGGCACGACCTCCGCGCCGGGCCAGCCGCTCACGGCATCGGCGATCCATCTGGGCAGGTCGGGCACGTCGTACGGCATGCGTCCACGCTAGGCGGGGGGTCTGACGCGCGCACACCGAGGGGCCGAGCCCTGGATACGATGCGAGCGCGACGAAGTACCCGCACGCGCCCGCCCGCGCCGCCGCAAGGCCGCCGCCCACCGCCACACGACACCCGAGGAGCCCGCATGCCGAACCTGGACGCCGCCACCCGATGGGTCGCCGCGCACGTCGACAGCGGACTGCTTCCCGGCGCCGTCCTGGGCGTCGCGAGCCGTGACGGCGTCATCGCGGTCGAGGCGTTCGGCGACGCCCGGGCCGAGGACCGCTACCCCATCTTCTCGATCACCAAGCCCCTGGTCGGCATGCTCGCGGCCCGGCACATCGATGCGGGCCGGCTCAGCCTCGACACTCCTCTGACGGACGCGGTCCCGGGCTTCGGCGCGGGCCGCGACGACGTGGTGCGCCTGCGCCATCTCGGGAGCCACTCGTCGGGGATCGTCGAGCCCGAGCTCGACGACGCGACTCCGCTCGACGAGGCCCTCCTCGTGCCGGGACGCACCTTCGAGGTCGGCACGGCCGTCCAGTACAGCTCTCTCGCGTTCCACGGCATCGCGCGCCTGGTCGAGCACGCCGGCGGCAGGCCCTGGGAGGACCAGCTCGAGACCATGCTCGACGGTGCCGGCGCGGCGGGTCTCACGATGGACGCCGGCCACACGTCGCATGTGCCCGTGATGAGCGACCAGGCGCGCATCGACTGGGAGCGCTTCTGCGCCATCCGCCACCCGGGTGCGGGTGCCAGCGCGGCGATGGAGGACATGCTCGCGATCGCGCGCTCGCTGCTCGCGGACGACGGACGGCTCCTGTCCCCCGGCGCGCTCGCCGTGATGCGCGAGCCCCTCAGCCTCGGGCTCCCGGACTTCGACCAGGAGGCCGAGCCTCGGCGCTCCGAGTGGGGGTTCACCTGGAACCTGCGCCGCTCCGTGCCCGGACTGGCCGCCTCGGACGGCTTCGGCCACGCGGGCTGGGACGGCACGGAGCTGTGGATGCACCCCGACCACGACGTCGCGTTCGTGCTGCTCACGAACGTGCTCGGCGCACAGGACCGCGGGCTCGACCCGATCACCCTCGCGAGCGCGCTGACGTCCTGATCAGACGAGCTCTCGGCGCTGTCCGCGCTCGATCATCGTGAGCCGGTCCGCCGCTCCGGCCTGGTCGAACCACGCGAGGAGGTCCTGTCGCGGCTGCGAGAAGTGCGCCCAGTCGTCGATGTGCACCGGCACGAGCGTGGCCTGCGGCCACAGAGCGCCGATGCGTGCGGTGCGTTCCGCGTCGACCGTCAAGAGCATCTCCCCCAGGCGCTCCACCTTGGCGCCTCCCGCGAAGACGATCGCCACAGCAACGTCGGGGAACCGCTCGGCGACCCTGGTGACCTTCTTGACCGACGAGTTGTCCCCCGAGATGTACACCGTGGGCCAGCCCTCGGCCTCGAGCACGAAGCCCGTGACCTGCCCCGTGATCTGCTTGATCACGGACGGCCCGTGGCGCGCGGGCACGGCGGTGATGGTGACAGGCGCGTCGCCGCCCGGGATGATCGCCTGATCCCACCTACGCATCCCCTGGGCGTGCTCGAGACGCTCCCCGCCTGTCGGGGTGGTGAGCACGTGGCGGACGTCGTCGAGCATCGCCCGGCCTGAGACGTCGAGGTTGTCCTCATGCTCATCGTGGCTGAGCAGCACGACGTCGACGGGTCCCACGTCCTCGCGCGAGAGAGCAGGGCCGTCGAGCTTGGTGAGGTTGCCGACGGGTCCCGGAGGATCGAACGTCGGGTCGGTCAGCAGACGCAGACCGGCATACTCGATCAGGACGGTGGGTCCCCCGACGAGGGTGACGGAGACGCGCGACATGGCGCTAGTCAAGCACCCGCACGCCCACGACGTCGCACTGGACCGGGAACGACTCCGCGCACGGGCCGGTCCACACCTCGAGCCGGTCGCCTTCGGCGATGTCGCGGCGGTCCGCGACCCCCTCGAGCGGAGTCGAGTCGTCGAGCGTGAAGGCCGTCTGATCGAAGTACTCGTAGCCGGCGTCGGGCAGGAACACCACGGCGGTCACCGGGTCCTCTTGCATGACGACGGCGGCGGCGCCCACGGCTTCCGGGTCGCGGTCAGGCAGGCCCGGAGCGCCGCATCCGGCGAGAGCGACGACTGACAGCGCGGCCGCGGCGGTCGCAGTGGTGAACACGGAAGGCCTCATGCGCCGCTCGACTCCCTGACCACGAGATCCGGTGCGAAGACCACCTGCCGTGCGGGCGCATCGGCCTCCCGGCGCTGCTCCTCGAGCAACAGCTCGACCGCGGTGGCGCCGATGAGCTCGCGGGGCTGACGAATCGAGCTGATGGGCACCACGGCGGACGCGGCGAAGGAGATGTCGTCGTACCCGACGAGGCCCACCTGCTCGGGCATGCGCAGCGGGTCGTCGCCGAACAGCAGCGCGCGCTCCACGCCGATGGCGAGAAGGTCGTTCGCGGCGATGATTCCGTCGATCTCGCCCGCCCGAACCCTCTCCTTCAGGGCCAGGCCGACGCGCTGGCCCTCCTCGAGCGACATCTCATCCGTCTCGACGAGCTCGAGCGAGGCCTCGGGATGCGAAGCGACGGCCGAGGTAGCCCCCTCGTGACGGTCGGCGACCTGCCCGATGCGCAGCGGGCCACCCACGAAGGCCAGCCTGCGCCTGCCGGTCTCGATGAGGTGCGACGCCGCGAGCGACCCGCCCGCGACGTCGTCGACGGAGACCGAGGCGTACTCGGCTTGATCGGCACCGCGGTCGACGAGCACGACAGGGATGCCGTGGCCGCGGAGCTCGGCGAGCCGGTCGAGGTCGGCGCCGACGGGCGACACCAGCACACCCGCGACCCGCTGGCGCTCGAACTGGTCCAGGTGGGCGGTCTCTCGCGCGGCCGACTCATCGGAGTTGGCGAGCAGCAGCGTGAGCCCCTCCTTCTCCGCGCGGTCCTCGGCACCCCGGGCGACGTCGGTGAAGAACGGGTTCCCGACGTCGAGCACCACGAGCGCGATCGTCGTGGACTGGCCGGCGCGCAGCTGGCGCGCCGCGGCGTTGGGGACGTAACCGAGCTCGCGGATCGCGGACTGGACGCGCTCGACGGTGGTCGGCCGCACCGCGTCGGGCCTGTTGAGGACGTTCGAGACGGTGCCCACGGACACGCCCGCGAGCGCTGCCACCTCGCGCACGCTCACCGACATGTCCACTCTCCTTTGAAACGTTCAGTCAGGATCTTGCCACAGCGCCCGCCGCCCACGGCCGGACCGTCCGGGCGCGGCGCCGTCCGGGGCTGTCGCACCGCGCCGTGCCGCGCTAGGCTGGCAAGCGGAAAGCGCTTGCCCCGCGATGGAACCCAGCATCGTCAGGCGGGCGCCCACCGTCAAGCCTCGGCGCGCGTCCCCCGGCCGGCTCGCGCCGCACCCCACACCACGGCCGGATGGAGGCGACGATGCCCCGCGTGTGCTTCACCTTGCAGATCAAGCCCGAGCTGATCGACGAGTACGTCGAGCGCCACCGGGCGGTGTGGCCCCAGATGCTCGAGGCGATCCGAGACTCGGGCCGGCGCAACTACTCGATCTTCCTCGAGCCCGACGGCCGGCTCGTCGGCTACTACGAGACCGACGACGATGCCGCATCGGCGCGGCGGCTCGCGGAAGACCCCAGGACCGCGGACTGGGAGCGCGAGTCGGCACGCTTCTTCGTCGCGCTGGACGGCCGCCCTGACCAGGGCGCGCCACAGCTGACGGAGGTGTTCCACCTGGAGGACCAGCTCGACGCCGCCGGGCTCGCTCACCACCCGAGTTGACGCCGAGAGCGAGACGGACGTAGCATGAATGCCGGTTCTTGAATCGTTTCACTTACGATCGAGAAGCACAGAACGAGAAGCACACGGCGACTCGGGACGCTGCACCGCCGCATCGCCCCGGATCGCACCACCGAGACCGTCCGACACCGAGAGCATCCGACTCAAAGGAGAGCACCATGGCGACCTTCGCCGACATCGCGCCCCGCCTCGACGAGCAGGCCATCGAGCTGCCGTCCTGGGCCTTCGGCAACTCCGGCACCCGCTTCCGGGTGTTCGGTCAGCCGGGCGTCCCGCGCGACCCCTTCGAGAAGATCGCGGACGCCGCCCAGGTGCACAAGGTCACCGGCCTGTCGCCCACCGTCGCGCTCCACATCCCGTGGGACAAGGTCGACGACTACGGCCAGCTCGCTCAGCACGCCGCGGACAACGGCGTCGCCCTCGGCACCATCAACTCGAACACGTTCCAGGACGAGGACTACAAGCTGGGCTCGCTCGCGCACCGCGACGACCGGATCCGGCGCAAGGCGATCGACCACCACCTCGAGTGCATCGACATCATGGACGCGACGGGCTCGCGCGACCTGAAGATCTGGCTCGCGGACGGCACCAACTACGCCGGGCAGGACGACATGCGCGGCCGCCAGGACCGCATGGGCGAGGCGCTTCAGGAGATCTACGAGCGCATCGGCGAGCACCAGCGCCTGGTCCTCGAGTACAAGATCTTCGAGCCGGCGTTCTATCACATGGACGTCCCCGACTGGGGTACCAGCTACGCCCAGGTGGCCGCGCTGGGCGAGCGCGCCGTCGTGTGTCTCGACACCGGCCACCACGCCCCCAGCACCAACATCGAGTTCATCGTCATGCAGCTCCTGCGCCTGGGCAAGCTTGGCTCGTTCGACTTCAACTCGCGCAACTACGCCGACGACGACCTCATCGTGGGCGCCGCGGACCCGTTCCAGCTGTTCCGCATCATCGTCGAGGTCATCCGCGGCGGCGGCTACGGCAAGGACGGCGACACCGCCTTCATGCTCGACCAGTGCCACAACATCGAGGACAAGATCCCCGGTCAGATCCGCTCCGTCCTGAACGTCCAGGAGATGACGGCACGCGCGCTGCTGCTCGACCGCGACGCGCTCGACGCCGCGCAGGCCGAGGGCGACGTGCTGAAGGCCCACGGCATCCTCATGGACGCGTTCTACACGGACGTGCGCCCCGCGCTCGCCGAGTACCGCGAGGCCAAGGGGCTGCCCGCCGACCCCATGGCCGCGTACGCCGCGTCCGGCTACAAGGAGCAGATCGTGGCCGAGCGCGTGGGCGGCGCCCAGGCAGGCTGGGGCGCCTGAGCCAGTCATGAGCACGGACCTGACCACGGTCGAGGACGTCACGGTCCCGGCCTCGGGCCTCACCGAGCTCGACGCCGGAGCACAGCGTGTCGATGTCCCCGCGCGCCTGTACCGCCCGAGCAGCGCCGATGCGCGCGCTGGCTCCCGCGGCATCGTGTGGGTTCACGGCGGTGGGTTCGTGTGGGGTGACCTCGACATGCCCGAGGCGGACTGGGTCGCGCGCCGCCTCTCGGCGGCGGGTCACACCGTCCTGTCCGTCGACTACCGACTCGTGACCGGCGGCGACATCGACCGTCGCGTCTTCGCGGACGACGCCCAGCACCGCTTCCCCGCGGCCCACGACGACGTCCGTGCCGCGCTGTCGTGGATGGCAGCCAACGCGGCGCGCCTGGGCTTCGATCCCAATGCGATCGCGCTCGGCGGCGCGTCCGCAGGCGGCAACCTCGCCGCGGGCGTGGCGCTGCGGACGGCGCGGGACCCACGGGGCGCCGCGCCGGCCCGCCTCGTCCTCGCCTACCCCGTCGCCCACGCCGCGCTGCCCGAGCTGGACCCAGCGACAGCATCGGCCGTGCAGGGCCTCGACGAGGCCCAGCGCTTCCGCCCGGAGGCGGTCGCCGCGATGAACCTCAACTACGTGGGCGACGAGGCGCTGCTCACCCACCCGTTCGCCTTCCCCGGCGGCCAGGACCTCACCGGCATGCCGCCCACGCTCATCGTCAACTCCGAGGCGGACGATCTGCGCGCCACGGGTGAGGCCTTCGCCCGCGAGCTCGAGGCCGCCGGCATCGACACCACCTGCACCTACGAGCCGGGCACCACGCACGGCCACCTCAACCGACCCGAGGAGCCCCACGCGGAGCGCTCCCTCACCACCATCCTCGACTGGCTCGCCGACGGCGAGCACGACGACTCCCGAAAGGACCTGTCATGACGAACCCCGTCGTCTCCGACCTCATCGCGCGCTCGAACCGCCTGGGCTCGGACCCTAAGAACACCAACTACGCCGGCGGCAACACCTCCGCGAAGGGCTCCGAGACCGACCCGGTGACCGGCGAGCTCACCGAGCTCGTGTGGGTCAAGGGCTCGGGCGGCGACCTGGGCACCCTCAAGGAGGCCGGCCTCGCGGCGCTGCGCCTGGACCGCATGCGCGCCCTCGTCGACGTCTACCCGGGCGTCGAGCGCGAGGACGAGATGGTCGCGGCCTTCGACTTCTGTCTCCACGGCAAGGGCGGCGCCGCGCCGTCGATCGACACGGCGATGCACGGCCTCGTCGACGCCGCGCACGTGGACCACCTCCACCCCGACGCCGGCATCGCGATCGCGACCGCCGCGGACGGCGAGGAGCTGACCAAGGCGATCTTCGGCGACGCCGTGGTGTGGGTTCCCTGGCGCCGCCCCGGCTTCCAGCTGGGTCTCGACATCGCCGAGATCAAGGAGGCCAACCCGCAGGCGATCGGCTGCATCCTGGGCGGCCACGGCATCACCGCGTGGGGCGACACCTCCGAGGAGTGCGAGGCACGCTCGCTGCAGATCATCGACACCGCCGCGGCCTACATCGCCGAGCACGGCAAGGCGGACCCCTTCGGCGCCGAGCTCGCCGGCTACGGCGCCCTCGATGCCGACGCGCGCCGCGCCAAGGCCGCCGCGCTCGCCCCGACCATCCGCGGGCTCGCCTCGACCGACAAGCCGATGGTGGGCCACTTCACCGACGCCGACGTGGTGCTGGACTTCCTCGCGTCCGCGGAGCACCCGCGCCTGGCCGCTCTCGGCACGTCCTGCCCCGACCACTTCCTGCGCACCAAGGTCAAGCCCTTGGTGCTCGACCTTCCCGCCGACGCGCCCGTCGAGGACGCCAAGGCGCGCCTGAAGGAGCTGCACGAGGCGTACCGCGCCGACTACCAGGCCTACTACGACGCCCACGCGACCGAGGACTCCCCCGCCATTCGTGGCGCGGACCCCCTCATCGTGCTCGTGCCCGGCGTCGGCATGTTCTCGTTCGGCGCGAACAAGCAGACCGCCCGCGTGGCCTCCGAGTTCTACATCAACGCCATCAACGTGATGCGCGGCGCGGAGGCGCTGTCGACCTACACCCCCATCTCGGACCACGAGAAGTTCCGCATCGAGTACTGGGCCCTCGAGGAGGCCAAGCTCCAGCGGATGCCCAAGCCCAAGTCCCACGCCACCCGCGTCGCCTTCGTCACCGGCGCCGCCTCCGGCATCGGCAAGGCCATCGCCACCCGCCTGGCCGCCGAGGGCGCCTGCGTCGTCATCGCCGACCTCGACCTGGAGAAGGCCGTCGCGGCGGCAGCGGAGCTGGGCAGCACCGACGTCGCCGTGGGCGTGCAGATCGATGTCAGCAGCGCCAATGCGGTCGCGGCGGCCCTGAACGAGGCCGTGCTCGCGTTCGGCGGCGTGGACCTCATCGTCAACAACGCCGGCCTGTCGCTGTCCAAGCCGCTGCTGGAGACCACCGAGAAGGACTGGGACCTCCAGCACGACGTCATGGCCAAGGGCTCGTTCCTGGTGAGCCAGGGCGCCGCGCGCGCCATGATCGACCAGGAGATGGGCGGCGACATCCTCTACATCGCCTCCAAGAACTCGGTGTTCGCCGGACCCAACAACATCGCCTACTCCGCCACCAAGGCCGACCAGGCCCACCAGGTGCGCCTGCTGGCCGTCGAGCTCGGCGAGCACGGCATCAAGGTCAACGGCATCAACCCCGACGGCGTGGTCCGCGGCTCCGGCATCTTCGCCGGCGGCTGGGGCGCGAACCGCGCCAAGACGTACGGCATCGCGGAGGACGACCTGGGCAAGTTCTACGCGCAGCGCACCATCCTCAAGCGCGAGGTCCTGCCCGAGCACGTCGCCAACGCCGCCGCGGTCCTCACCGGCCCCGACATGACCCACACCACCGGCCTGCACGTCCCGGTCGACGCGGGCGTGGCGGCGGCATTCCTGCGATGACCGCCGCGGTCGCCGCCGTCGACCTGGGCGCCACGAGCGGCCGGGTCATGGTGGGCCACGTGGGCCCCGGCGAGCTGCGCATCCGTCAGGTCGCGCGCTTCGCCAACGGCCCCGTGGCCCTGCCGGACGGCCTGCACTGGAACGTCCAGGGCCTGTACCGCGCGGCACTCGACGGACTGCGGGACGCCCGCACGTGGGAGAAGGACGTCGCCTCGATCGGCATCGACTCGTGGGCCGTGGACTACGCGCTGCTGCGCGGCGGACGCACCCTCGGCGAGCCGTTCCACTACCGCGATGCCCGCAACGAGGCGGCGGTCGAGCGGGTCCACACCCGCGTGGACTTCCACGACCTCTACGCCCGCAACGGCCTGCAGTTCCTGCCGTTCAACACGGTGTACCAGCTCGGCGCGGAGGATCCCGCCGTGCTCGCCGCCGCGGACGCGATGCTGCTGGTGCCGGACCTGCTCGCCTACTGGCTCACGGGCCGCCAGGTCGCCGAGCGCACCAACGCGTCGACCACCGGGTTGCTCGATGTCGCCACCCGCGCGTGGGACCTGCCCCTGCTCGCCGCGCTCGACCTTCCCCACGCCCTCCTGCCGGAGCTCGTGGAGGCTGGCACGCGCATCGGCCCTCTGCTGTCCCCCGCCGCCGAGCACACGGGGCTGACCGACGCCCAGGTGGTCGCCGTGGGCAGCCACGACACGGCCTCGGCCGTGGTCGCCGCGCCGATGCGCGAGTCCGGTGGCGCGTACATCTCGTGCGGCACGTGGGGCCTGGTGGGCGTGGAGACCGAGCGTCCCGTGCTCACCGACGCCGCGCGGGAGGCGAACTTCACGAACGAGGGCGGCGTCGACGGCCGCACCCGGTTCCTGCACAACGTGATGGGGCTGTGGCTGCTGAGCGAGTCGATCCGCACGTGGGAGCGCGACGGGTCGCCGGTCGAGCTCGAGCGGCTGCTCGCCGAGGCCGACGCCGTGGGCCCCGACGTGCCGATCTTCGACGCGAACGACTCGATGTTCATGGCGCCGGGCGACATGCCGGCGCGCATCGCCCAGTGGTGCGAGGAAGCGGGCGTGCGCGCACCGTCGTCGCGCGCAGAGTTCGCGCGCTCCATCATCGAGAGCCTCGCCCAGGCGTTCGCCGATGCGGTCGCCCGTGCGTCCTCGCTGTCGGGCCAGGCGGTCGACACCATCCACATGGTGGGCGGCGGCGCGCTCAACGAGCTGCTGTGCCAGCGCACCGCGGACCGCGCCGGCGTGCCGGTCGTCGCAGGGCCCGTCGAGGCGACGGCGCTGGGCAACGTGCTCGTCCAGGGACGTGCGCTCGGGGCGATCGATGGCACGCTGGAGTCGATGCGCTCCCTCGTGCGCGAGACCTTCGCACCCCGCACGTACGATCCCCGCTAGTCACTAGGTCACCAGGAGTCTGACGTGAAGCAGGACCGGCACTTCCCCCGGCCCAGCGAGCTCGCGCCGCTGATGAAGTTCAAGGGCTTCGAGCCCGACGGTCGCGCGCGTCGCCTCGCGAAGGCGCACACCATCGCGGACCTGAGGGCGATCGCGAAGCGCCGCACCCCCAAGGGCGCGTTCGACTACACCGACGGTGCCGCGGAGGCCGAGCTGTCGCTGGCCCGTGCCCGTCAGGCGTTCCTCGACATCGAGTTCCACCCGGCCATCCTGCGCGACGTGTCCCAGGTCGACACCTCGGTGTCCATCGCGGGCGGACGCTCGGCGCTGCCGTTCGGCATCGCCCCCACCGGCTTCGCCCGGATGATGCACTCCGAGGGCGAGCGCGCCGGAGCCTCCGCCGCCGGTGCCGCGGGGATCCCGTTCTCCCTGTCGACGGTCGGCACCACGTCGCCAGAGGGCGTGGCCGAGGCCAACCCCGAGGGCCGCAACTGGTTCCAGCTGTACATGCAGAAGGACCGCGACAAGTCGATGCAGCTCGTGTCGCGCGCGGCGGCCGCGGGCTTCGACACGCTGCTGGTGACGGTCGACGTGCCCGTCGCCGGCGCGCGCCTGCGCGACAGCTACAACGGCTTCACCATCCCGCCGGCGCTCACGCCGTCCACGGTGCTCAACGCCATCCCGCGGCCCGAGTGGTGGATCAACTTCCTCACCACCGAGCCGCTCACGTTCGCCTCGCTGTCCGAGTGGCAGGGCACCATCGGCGAGCTCCTCGACGCGCTGTTCGACCCCACGGTCGACTTCGAGGACCTCGCCTGGATCCGCGACCAGTGGCCCGGGCAGGTGTTCGTCAAGGGCATCCAGACCGTCGCCGACGCTCGCGCGGTGATGGACGTGGGCGTCGACGGCATTGTGCTGTCCAATCACGGCGGCCGCCAGCTCGATCGGGCCCCGATCCCCTTCCACCTCCTGCCCTCGGTGCGGGCCGAGCTGGGAGAGGACGCGCAGATCATCCTCGACACCGGCATCATGTCCGGCGCGGACATCGTCGCCGCCCTCGCCATGGGAGCCGACTTCACCCTCGTGGGCCGCGCCTACCTGTATGGCCTCATGGCCGGCGGCCGCGAGGGCGTGGACCGCACCATCGAGATCCTGTCCAAGGAGATCGTGCGCACCATGAAGCTCCTGGGCGTGGCTTCGGTGGCCGAGCTGAACCCCGGCCACGTCACCCAGCTGCAGCGACTCGTGCCGCGGGGCTGACGCCTGCCCGCGGGAGCCCAGCTCGCGCATCGGCGCTCCGCCCGGTTGAGCTGCACCCGGGGAGTGCAGCAGCGGCGGCCTCACGCGTCTGCCTCGACTCGTGCGCTCCTCGCGAGGCTTGACCGCCGGATTGCCACGGCTCGATGCAGCACAGGGTGCAGCACTTTGTGCATCATGGGCGTATTCTGGGGCTCGGATCATTTCAGGAGGCGCCCCATGGCCATCGCCGACAGACGCACCGTGCGGCGTGCGTCGCTGCCGCTCACGTACCAGGACGACGTCGACCTCTCCGCCCTACGGTCCTCCCCGGAGTTGGCTGCCGCACTGGGGATCGACGCCTCGAGCGCGTCCGAGGCGAGCGTGCTGCAGGCGCTGGTGCGCAAGGCGCTCGACCAGATCGCCGAGGATCAGCAGGCCGCGATGTACGCGCAGCTCGCCACGACCGAGGAGCAGCGCGAGCACGAACGCGTCGCCCGTTCACGACGCGGAGCGGTGGGCCTGTAGCCCGTGGGCGCGTACGTGCGCGGCCAGGTGTATCGCATGACGCTCGACGAGGCGGCCGGAAGACGGCCCTACGTCATCGTCTCCGCGAATGCTCGCAACCGCGGCCTCGACAGCGCGCTCGCCGCGCCAGTGACGACCACGGACCGCTCTCACCTCGCGTCCGCGGCCACCGTGCCGCACGGTGAGTGCATCACGGGCCACGTGATGTGCGACAACATCGTCGCGGTGTACGACGATGACCCGCGCGACCTGGCAGGAGCGCTGTCACCCGCAGCGATGCGGCAGGTGAACGAGGCACTCGCGGCTGCGCTTGGGCTGCGGTAGCGAGCCCGGTCGGCGCGCGTCGTCAGGCACCTGGCCACGGCCACGCGCGCGCAGCCGGGCGGAAGCGGACGCTCAGCAGCCACCGGCTCCGGCGGTCGCACAGCACACGCCAGTCGCGGGCAGCAGCAGGTCCACGCGAGCGGCACTGGCGGCATCGCCCGTCATCGCGGCCACCACGGAGCGCACCTGCTCGTACCCGGTGGCCAGCAGGAAGGTCGGCGCGCGGCCGTAGCTCTTCATGCCCACGACGTACACCTCGGACTCCGGGTGCGCGAGCAAGTCGGCACCATGCGGCTCGACCGTGCTGCAGCTGTGGACGGTCGGGTCGATCAGCGGGCCCAGCGCGCGAGGGCACTCGAGCGCAGGGTCGAGGTCGAGGCGAACCTCGCGCAGCATATCGAGGTCGGGGCGGAAGCCCGTCGCCGCCGCCAATCGGTCGACGACCAGCACCTGGCCGTCTCGGGCGCCGTGTACCGCCAGGCGCCCGTCGTCCGTCGGCTCGAGCCGGGACACCGAGAAGTCGGTCACCAGCCGGATGCGCCCTGCGTCGACCGCCTCTCGCAGACGCGTGCCGATGGCGCCGCGCGCGGGAAGCTCGTCGGACTCGGCGCCACCGTAGAGGCGACGCGGCGAGCGTCCGCGGATCGCCCAGACGATCTCCGTGCCCGGAGACCCGCTCGCGAGCTCGTCGAGCGCGAGCAGCGTGTTGGCAGCGGAGTGGCCCATGCCGATCACGAGGGTTGCGCGGCCTGCGTGCGCCTCGCGGTCCCGGCCGAGCACGTCCGGCAGCGGCCCTGCCAACCAGTGTGCCGCCCCTTCCTCGCCCTGCGCGGGCAGTCCGCCTGCGCCCACGGGATTGGGTGTACGCCAGGTGCCGGAGGCGTCGATGACGCCTGCGACCTCGATGTCCTCGACACCGCTGTCGGACTGCACCCGCACCACGAGGGGCCGACGGCCGCGCCCCACGGAGCGCACCTTGTCCATGTCGCGCCGGGCGACGCCGATGACGCGGGCGGCGTAGCGGATGTGTGGCGCGAGCCCACGATGCGCCGCCAGCGGCGCGAGGTACTCGCGCACCAGGTCGCCGCCGGTGGGGATCGACTCGAGGTCCGGCTCCATCCAGCCCTCGGCTTCGAGGAGCCGGCGCGAGGCGACATCGACCGTGTAGCGCCACGGCGAGAACAGCGGCACGTGCGCCCATTCGAGGATGGCGGCGCCGGCCTGTGCGCCCGACTCCAGGACGAGCGGCGTGCGTCCGCGCTCGAGGAGGTGCGCGGCGGCGGCGAGGCCCACAGGACCGGCGCCGATCACGGCGATGGGCAGCTCAGGGAATGCGTTCGAGGTCATGGAAGAAGTATTAACAGTGATCGCTGTTGATAGCAACAAGGAGTGGCATACTGGAGCGCATGACCCGCACCATGGACGTCGCACTCCTGCCGCACTCCCCCGTTGAGACCGCGAGGCTGGACGCCGAGCGTCTCGCGCCGCTGCTCAAGGCACTGGGCGACCCCACGCGACTCCACCTCGTCCTGCTCCTCGCACAGCAGCCCCACACGGTGCGCGAGCTGACCGACGCCACGGGACTGTCGCAGACCCTCGTGAGCCATCACCTCGCACCGCTGCGAGACCAGGGCCTGGTGACCGTCACGCCGCGCGGCCGCTCGAACGTCTACTCGCTGTGCTGCGAGGCGCTCGGCGAGCCGGTCCGCGCACTCGCGACCGTCGCGAGCACGACTCCCGCCGGCCAGGACGCGTGCTGCAGGCCGTAGGCCATCGCTCAACTCGCAGTCGAGGCTGGCGAGCGATCCAACAACTGGAACGGAATGCTCCCCGTCTGCGCGCGGTTGGGCACTGTAGGCAACCGAGGAGGCACCCATGAGCGGCTACACGGATTTCAACGCGGCGATCATCGACGAGTTTCGCACCCACGACGGCAACACCCAGCAGTTCGGTGATCGCCTGGTGCTCGTGCATCACCTCGGCGCCAAGAGCGGCACCGAGCGCGTGACGCCCGTCATGACGTTCCCCGGCGAGGACGGCGCGTGGCTCATCGCCGCGTCGAAGGCCGGCGCTCCCGACAATCCCGCCTGGTATCACAACCTCAAGGCGCACCCCGAGGTGACCATCGAGGTGCCGCGCGAGGGCAGCGTCGAGGTGCGTGTCGAGGAGCTGACCGGCGACGCACGCGACGCCGCCTGGGCACAGTTCACCTCGTCGAGCCCCGGGTTCGCCGAGTACGAGCGGCGCACCTCGCGCACCATCCCCGTGCTCGCGCTGCACCGCCGCTGATCCAGGCCCCCCATGACGCTCATCCCGGCGCACGCTAGAAGGCACTGAGTGCCGATTTCCGCCCATTTCCGGCACTCATTGCCTCCCAGGGCGCAGAGGAGACACAGACGCGCCCGGCGAGCGGCATCCAATCGCTCGCCGGGCGCGGGTCTGACCGCGTTCGCGACCTAGCGGTCGACGCGGGCGCCGCCGCCGGCGGCGAGCTTGTGGACCTCGGCCTTGGTGGCCATGGTGGTGTCGCCCGGGGTCGTCATCGCGAGGGCTCCGTGTGCCGCGCCGAGGTTGACGGCACGCTCGAGGCTCTCGCCTTCGACCAGGCCGTGGATCAGTCCGGAGGCGAAGGAGTCTCCGCCGCCCACGCGGTCCAGGATCTCCAACCCGTCGCGCTGAGTCGACCGGACCACGCCGTCGGCATTGGACCATGCCAGGGCGCCCCAGTCGTTCACGGTCGCGGTCTTCACGCCTCGCATGGTGGTCGCGATGACCTGGAAGTTGGGGAACGCTGCCGCGGCGGATTGGATCATCTGGGCGAAGCCGGCCACGTCCAGGTCCTCGAGATCCTCATCGACGCCGGGGACCTCGAAGCCGAGCGAGGCGGTGAAGTCCTCCTCGTTGCCGATCATCACGTCCACGTGCGGGGCGATGGCCCGGTTGACCTCCTGGGCACGGTCCTTGCCACCGATGGCCTTCCACAGGCTCGGCCGATAGTTCAGGTCGTACGACACGACTGTGCCGTGCCGGTGGGCTGCCTCCACCGCAGCAATGACGGTCTCGGCGGCCGTGTCCGACAAGGCGGCGTAGATGCCGCCGGTGTGCAGCCAGCGCACCCCGAGCTCACCGAACAGGTGATCGAAGTCGACATCATCTGCCGTGAGCTGGCTGGCGGCGGTGTGGCCACGGTCGGACACCCCGACCGCTCCGCGGACCCCGAAGCCACGCTCGGTGAAGTTCAGGCCATTGCGCACCTGCCGGCCGATGCCGTCGTAGTCCTTCCAGACAAGGTTGGAGGTGTCGACGCCGCCGGCGAGGATCAGGTTCTCCACCAGGTGACCGACTTCGTTGTCCGCCAACGCCGTCACAATGCCGGTGCGGTAGCCGAACGCGCGGGCCAGGCCGCGGGACACGTTGTACTCCCCGCCGCCCTCCCACGCGGTGAAGGACCTCGCGGTGCGGATGCGACCCTCACCAGGGTCCAGGCGCAGCATCACCTCACCCAGCGACACCGCATCGAAACGGCACTCATCGGCACCCTTGACGTCGATCACAGCCATGTCAGACCTCCTTGCCTCCACTGTCACTGCCTGTCAGCGCCACAGCCTCAGCCACCAGCGCCGTCACCTCATCGAACTTGCCTGCAGAGACCAGGTCCCTGGGCACCATCCACGACCCACCCACCGCGTGCACCGCAGGGATGCTCAGGTACTCGTGGAGGTTCGCCGGCCCGATCCCACCGGTGGGCACGAACCGCACCCCACCGAACGGAGCCGCGAGAGCCTTCACCGCCGCGGCACCACCAGACGTGCCCGCGGGGAAGAACTTCACCGTCGACACCCCCAGCTCCAGGGCAGCCATCACCTCCGAGGCGGTGACGGCACCGGGAAGGGCGAGGACGCCGCGCTCACCGCAGCGCTCCACGACCGCACGGCTCAGCCCCGGCGAGACCACATAGGCCGCGCCCGCATCGGCCGCCTGATCGACCTGATCGGGCGTCAGCACCGTGCCCGCACCCACGAGCACGTCGCCACGCGACGCCATGATCCGGATCGACTCCGCCGCCGCAGCCGTACGGAACGTCACCTCAGCCACCGGCAAACCACCAGCCACCAACGCACCAGCAAGCCCATCCGCCGCCGCCGCATCATCAAGCACGACGACGGGCACCAACCGATGCGCACCGAGCTGGGCGAGGACGTCGCCGGCGGGGCTCACAGCGCCTCCCCCAGGTCGAGGTCGGCGATGTCGACGGGCGCTCCGGTCGCGAGCGACTGGTTCGCGGCGATGCCCACCGCGACGGCGCGCAGGCCGTCCCGGTAGCCGGCGGCTCGCTTCAAGGGATCCTCGCCCACCAGCAGGTCGCGGCGGAAGACCTCCATGAGCAGGATCGCGTCGCCGCCGCCGTGCCCGCCGATCCCCTCGGGGATGTCGACCACCTGGGGAGCCTCCCAGTGGCGCTGCACGATGAGCCGGTCCCCGTGGGGACGCAGCTCGTCGGCGGCGACGCCCTCCGGCGTGGCCGACGGGTCCAGGGTCACCTTGCCGTCCTCGCCAGCGATGACGGCGCCGCGCTCGATCACCTCGAGCTCGGCGCGACCCTCGGTGCCGTTCACGGTGACCCGGTAGCCCTCCCACGGCGCGTGGGCGTTGAGCGAGTAGGTCAGCAGCGCGCCCGAGCGGTAGTCGACCACGAGCGCGAGGTTGTCCTCGATGTCGATGCCCTCGTCGAACACGTCGCGGTCGCGCAGGTAGCCGTCGTGGTGCTCGGCGTTGAGGTAGAGCTTCTCGAGCCGCGGGTCGTCACGCAGGTCCAGGGCGAAGGGGTCGCCCTCGGCGCCGGTGCCGCGTTCGGGGCGCTCGCCGAGGCCGCGAGCGCGGGCGTTGTCGGCTCCGTAGAACTTCAGGCCGCCGCGCGCGTACACGCGCTCCGGCACGTCCCCGAGCCACCAGTTCACGAGGTCGAAGTGGTGGCTGGACTTGTGGATCACGAGTCCGCCCGAGTTGGCCTTGTTGCGGTGCCAGCGACGGAAGTAGTCCGCGCCGTGGACGGTGTCGAGCGCCCACTCGAAGTGCACGCTGGTGACGGCGCCAATGCGCCCGGAGGCGATCACCTCGCGCAAGGTCGAGTTGCGCGGCGCGTAACGGTAGTTGAACGTCATCACGAGGTCGCGTGCGGTCTCCGCGACCGCCGCGGTGATGGTGCGGCAGCCCGCCGCGGTGGTCGTCAGCGGCTTCTCGACCACGACGTTCGCGCCGGCGCGCATCGCGCGGTCGATCATCTCCGCATGGGTGGCGTCGATGGTGGTGACGATGACGGTGTCGACCTGGCAGTCGGCGATCATCTGCTCGAGCCCATCCGCGTCGTAGCGCGGCAGGCCGGCGGGCCCCTCGAGCCCGCGGGCCTCGCCCACAAGCGCGTCGTAGTACTCGACGCGTCCGGGGTTGCGGTCGAGCCACGCGACCACCTCGGCGACGTCCGCGTGGGGACCGTTGATGGCGTCGACGTACATGCCGGCGCGGTGTCCCGTGCCGATGACGGCGCAGCGGGTGCGGGGCCGGTCGGCGGCGGGCTCGTCGAAGACGGGCAGCACGAGCGGGCTCGGGCCCGATGCGCTCTCGCGTCGCGCAGGGGCTGTCGGATTCTGGTCATGCACGGGGTTTTGGTCCTGGACGTCGGTCACGTGCGGGCTTCCCATCGGGTCGGGGCGGGGGCGGTCGGACACTTCATGCGGGCGGCTGCCTCAGGACGAGCGCAGCGGCGGGTAGACGGCGCGGGGGATCTCGTAGGCGAGGTCGACGGCGGTCTCGCTCGCCTCGTCGAGGGAGAGCCGATGCTCGGCGACCAGGCGCGCGAGGTGGCCGGCGTCGATGCGGCGGGAGACGTCGTGACGGGCGGGAATCGACAGGAACGCGCGGGTGTCGTCCACGAAGCCGGCCGTGTTGTAGAAGCCGGCCGTGTCCGTGACCGTGTCACGGAAGCGGCGCATCGCGTCGGGAGTGTCGAGGAACCACCACGGAGCGCCCAGCCGGACGGCCGGGAACACCCCCGCCAGGGGCGCGAGCTCCCGCCCGAACACGTCCTCGTCGACGGTGAACAGCACCAGCGTCAGGCGAGGGTCGTGGCCGTAGCGCGTCAGCAGCGGCTGCAGGGCGCGGGCGTGGTCGATGGGGATGGGGATGTCGTAGCCGACGTCCGGACCGCGCTCGGCGAACACCCGCGGGTCGTAGTCGCGCAGCACCCCGGGGTGGAGCTGCATGACGAGGCCGTCCTCGCAGGACATGCGCGCCATCTCGGTGAGCATGTGGCCGGCGAAGGCCCGCGCCGATGCGCTCGTCGCCTCTCCCTTGAGCGCGGCCTGGAAGACGCGCTCGGCCTCTGCGGGCTCGAGGGGCTCGGTATCCGCGTAGAGGTGGCCGTGGTCGGTCGCGCGGGTGCCCGCCGCGACGAACGCCTGGCGGCGGGACTCGAGGGCGCGGATGTAGCTCGGGTAGTCGACGACGTCGATGCCGGCACGCTCCCCCATCGAGCGCACGTTCGCCGCCCAGTCGGGGCGGTCGAGATTCACGACCGCGTCGGGGCGGAAGGTGGGGACCACGCGCTCGCCGTAGCCCATCCCCGCGAGGCGTGCGTGGCTGTCGAGCGGGTCGTCGGCGGCGTCGGTCGTCGCAAGGATCTCGATGCGGAGGGAGTCGAGGAGCTCGAGCGGGCGGAAGGCGGGCTCGGCGAGGCGCTCGGCGATCGCGTCGTAGATCTCGTCGGCGGTGTCGGCGGACAGCGCCGAGGAGACGCCCAGCACCGCCTCGAGCACGTGCTCCATCCACAGCCGGGTGGGGGTGCCGCGGAACAGCTTCCAGCGTGTGGCGAAGGCACGCCAGATCTCGCGGGGGTCGGTCTCGACCGCGCCACCGTCGCGCCGCGGCACGCCGAGCGCATCGTGGGGTACACCCTGCGAAAGCAGCATTCGGACCAGGTAGTGGTCGGGAATGACGAGCAGCTGGGCGGGGTTCGGGAACGCCTCGTTGGACGCGAGCATCCAGGCGTCGACATGCCCGTGCATGGACACCAGCGGCAGATCCTTGGTGGCGCCGTAGAGCTCGCGAGCGATCGCGCGCTCCTCCGTCTGGGTCGGCAGCAGCCTGTCGTCGTGCAGAGCCGTGGTGAGCGCGGGTGACGTGGCCACGGGGACCTCCTCGTCCTCGTCGAGATGAAACAGATGAATGCGCTTTCAACGCGATGCCTCCACTATCCCACGGACCCGCCGGCACGGCAAGCCCTGTTGGGATGGAGGCTTGGTGTGGCATGATGGGAAGCCAAGCCGTCTCGGCCACGTGTGCGCAGAATGAAACAGTGAAATCGCAATCACGGTCCGGGACATCACCAGGAGGAGGCACGGATGGCCACGCTGCGCGACGTCGCGATCGCCGCCGGCGTCTCCCCCGCGACCGCCTCGCGCGCGCTCAGTGCGCCGGACAGCGTCTCCACCGCTCGGCGTCACCGCGTGATCGAGGCCGCGGAGCGTCTCGGATACCAGCCCAATCGTTCCGCCCAAGCTCTGGCGTCGGGCCAGTCAGGGCACGTCGGCCTGGTCCTGCCCGACCTTGCGAACCCGTCCTTCGCCGCCATCGCCAAAGGTGTCCAGGCCCAGGCACGAGGCTCGCGCCACTCCGTGCTGGTCGCAGACACCGACGAGGACCCGCGCGCCGAGCTCGCGATCGTGCGCGATCTCCAGGCCAACGTGGACGGCCTGGTGCTGTGCTCGCCTCGTATGCCCGAGGAGCAGATCCGCGAGTGCGCCGCCGCCGGCCCGCTCGTGCTCGTCAACCGCGAGGTCGACGGGCTGCCATCGGTGACGTTCGACTCCGCGAGCGGCGTGACCCAGGCCTTGCAGCACCTGCGCGCTCTCGGCCACCGGCACATCGCGTACATCGGTGGCCCCACCTCGTCGTGGTCGGACGCCCACCGGCGCCGCGCGCTCGGGTCCGTCGACGGGATCGAGGTCACGGACGTCGGCAGCCACCGCCCCATCCATCAGGGCGGCGTGGCCGCGGCGGACCTCGCGCTCGAGACCGGCGCCACCGCCTTCCTCTGCTACAACGACCTCATCGCGCTGGGCGTCATGTTCCGCTTGCGCGCGCGCGGCGTGCGCGTCCCCGACGACGTCTCCGTGGTCGGCTTCGACGACATCGGCGCCGCCTCGTACGTGTCTCCCCTGCTGACCACCGTCGCCATCCCGCTCACCCGCGCCGGGCACGAGGCGACGACGATGCTCGAGCGCCTGCGACTCGACGGCTGGGACGGCCACGCCGTCCGGCTGCCCGTCGAGCTGCTGGTGCGCGAGTCCACCCGCCCCGTTCCCACCCCGGCGTGACCTCAGGAAGGACGACGATGACCTCACTGCCCCGCCTCTCCCCCGACACCCTCGGCCGTCTCGCTCCGGGCCTCGGCGCCGAGGTGAGCCTTCCTGCCGAGTTTGACCGCGCAGCGGCTCCCGGCATCGTGCACCTCGGCATCGGCGCCTTCCACCGCGCCCACCAGGCGGTCTACACCGAGCGCGCCGCAGCGCACGCGGGCGACGAGCGCTGGGGCATCCTCGGCGTGACGCAGCGCTCCGCGACGGTGCGCGAGCAGCTGCGACCCCAGGGCGGCCTCTACGGGGTGCTCGAACTGTCCGAGGGCGCCACGGCGCTCGACCTGATCGGCTCGGTCCGCGACGTCGCGTTCCCCGGCGAGGAGACTGCGCGCGTGTTGTCGACCGTCGCTGCGCCGACCACGCACATCGTGTCGCTCACGGTGACCGAGAAGGGCTACCGGCGCGCCGACGGCGGCGGACCCAACCTCGCTGACCCCGCGCTCGCCTACGACCTCGACGTGCTCGCCGCGGAGATCGACGGGCGTCCGAGCGACGACAACGAGCCCTCGCGCAGCGCGAGCGGCCTGCTGCTGCGCGGCCTCGCACGCCGCCACCGCGCGGGCGGCACGCCGCTCACGGTGCTCGTGTGCGACAACCTCATGGACAACGGCCCCACGGTCGAGCGGCTCGTGCATCGGATCCTCGAGGTATCGCCCGCGGCGGGCGCGACGAGCCTGCTCGACTGGATCCGCACCTCGGTGACGTTCCCCGCGACCATGGTCGACCGCATCGTCCCGGCGACGGCGGACGCTCATCGCCGGGTCGCCGAGTCCGTCCTCGGCGCGACGGACGCGGGCCTCGTCGTCGCCGAGCCCTTCACCCAGTGGGTCATCGAGGACCGCTTCGCCGGGCCCCGCCCGGCATGGGAGGCCGCCGGCGCCACGCTCACCGACCACGTCGCGCCGTACGAGCACGTCAAGCTGCGCATCCTCAACGGCACGCACTCGGCCCTGGCGTACGGCGGCGCGCTGCGCGGCTACGCCACCATCGCCGAGGCTGTCGCGGATCCCGAGCTGAACGACTTCGCGCGCGCGCTCATCGACGAGGACGCGATCCCCTCGCTCGCGGACACCGGCGACATCGACCTCGAGGAGTACCGCGAGTCGGTGCTCGAGCGCTTCGCCAACGGCGCGATCGGCCACACCACGGTCCAGATCGCGATGGACGGCTCGCAGAAGCTGCCCATCCGCATGCTCGCGACCGCGCGCGACCGCCTCGGCTCCGGCCACACGCCGTTCGCGATCGCCCGCGCCGTCGCCTCGTGGATGCTCTACGTCCACGCGACCTCCGAGGGCACGTTGGAGGTCGCCGGCCGCACCGTCGAGCTCGACGACCCCGCCGCGGACCGCCTCGCGCTGGCCGCCCGCGGCCCGCTCGACGGCCTCGCCGCGCGCATGCTCGACCAGTCCGGCGTGTTCCCCGAGGACCTCGCCGAGAACCTGGTCTGGCGCGCGGCCGTCGGCGCGGCCGTGCGCGACCTGCGCGCGGGGGCCCCGGCCCTCGCGGGGGCGACGTCGTGACCGAGCCGGCGAGCGCATCGGCCCTGCCCCTGTCCGACGTCGCGCTCGTGCTGTCGCCGCAGGACGACGTCGCGGTCGCGACCCGCGACCTCGCGCACGACACCGTGCTGACCGGCGGGCCGGACGGCGACATCACGGTGGGCTCGAACATCGGCCGCGGCCACAAGGTCGCGCTGCGCGCCGTCGAGGCCGGAGCGCCGGTGCGCAAGTACGGCCAGGTGATCGGCCTCGCCAAGGTCCCGATCAAGCCCGGCGCGCACGTGCACGCCCACAACCTCGGCATGGACGACGGCGACCGCGAGATCGAGGTAGGCGTCGACCGTCGCCCCACCGTGCCCGCGTCCGAGCGCCGCACGTGGCAGGGCTACCGCCGCTCCGATGGCTCGTGGGGCACCCGCAACTACATCGGCATCGTGACCTCGGTGAACTGCTCGGCGTCCACGGCACGCATGATCGCGGACCAGTTCCGCGGCCCCGTGCTGGACGCCTACCCGCACGTGGACGGCGTGGTGGCGCTGACGCACGACACCGGCTGCGGCCTGGTGCCCACCTCCGAGGGCGCCCAGGTCACGCGGCGCACGCTGCAGGGATACGCCTCGCACCCGAACATGGCGGGGCTCTTGGTCCTGGGGCTGGGCTGCGAGATGCTGCCGGCCGCGACCATCCTCGACGGGCTCGCGCTGCGCGAGGACCTGCCCGTCACCGAGCTCACCATCCAGGACACCGGCGGCATCCGCGCCACCGTCCGCGCAGGAGTCGCGGCCATCGAGTCGATGCTGCCCGGCGTCGAGGCGCTTCGCCGCGAGGAGGCGCCCGCGAGCGCGCTCGTGCTGGGCACCAACTGCGGCGGCTCGGACGGCTACTCCGGCATCACCGCCAACCCGGCCCTCGGGTTCGCCGGCGACCTGCTCATCGCGCAGGGAGGCGCCTCGGCCCTCGCGGAGACCCCCGAGGTCTACGGCGCCGAGCATCTGCTGCTGCGCCGCGCCGTCTCGCAAGACGTCGCCGACAAGCTGTTGGGCCGGCTGCGCTGGTGGGAGAAGTACGCCGCGGACGGCGGCGGCACGCTCGACAACAACCCCTCTCCCGGCAACAAGGCCGGCGGGCTGACGACGATCCTCGAGAAGTCCCTCGGAGCGGTCGCGAAGTCAGGATCGTCGGAGCTCGTCGCCGTGCGCGAGTATGCGGAGAAGATCGATCTGCCCGGCCTGACCTTCATGGACACCCCGGGCTACGACCCGGTGTCCGTGACGGGTCTCGTGGCGGGCGGCGCGACCGTCGTGGTGTTCACCACGGGCCGCGGATCCGTCCTGGGCTGCAAGCCGTCGCCGTCGATCAAGGTCGCCACCAACACCGAGACCTACGACCGCATGACCGAGGACATGGACCTCAACGCGGGGCGCATCGTCGACGGCACCGCGACCCTCGAGGAGGTTGGCCGGGAGATCTTCGAGAAGATCCTGTCCGTCGCCTCGGGCGAGCAGACCGTGTCCGAGGAGCTGGACCTGGGCGCGGACGAGTTCGTGCCGTGGCAGCTGGGGACGGTGACCTGAGGCTCAGCCCTCGAGCTCGACGAACTCCCCCGTCGCGGTGTCCTTGCGGACGGTGCCCGCGGCGAAGAGTCGCGCGCCCATCGCGACGTGCACGCCAGGCGCGGCCAGCTGCGCGGCTGCGAGCGCGAAGCCGAGGTTCAGCTGGGCGTCCGAGCCGCTGACGGACTCTGGGCGCAGCGCTCCGGTGAGCACGACGGTCACGCCGTCAGGGATGCGCTCTGCCAGGTAGGAGGCCGTCTCCGCCATGGTGTCGGTGCCGTGCGTGATGACGATGGCGCGCTCGGGGCTCGCCGCGACGGCCTGCGCGAGGAGCTCGCGGTCCGCGTCGGTCATGTCGAGGCTGTCCTTGGCGAGCACGCGCGTCACCCGGATCGCGATCGACGGCACCACGGTGGCGAGCGTCCGCGCGACGGCGGGCTCCCCCACGCCCAGCTCGCCGCTGAGCAGGTACTCCTTGTCGATGGTCCCGCCCGCGGTCAGCACCGCGAGGTGAGTGGTCGTGCTCATGGCGCCCCTTTCCGTGCCGGCCAGCCCGGCAAGGATACGGGCCCGGACGGAGGGCCGATGCGCTCGCCGCGTGCCCGCTCGACCCTCACCCAAGCGTGACGACGGCTCCCAGCTCGAACGCACCCACCACGGCGACGACGGTGACGGCCACCACGGCGACGTCGAGCACACCGATGCGCAGCTGCGAGATCCGCAGCTCGCGACCCTGGTTCGCGGTGAAGCCGCGGGTCTCGAGGGACTCGACGGTGGTGCGCACGCTCTTGGCGGTGTTGAGGAAGATCGGATAGAACGCCTGCACCGCCCAGGTGCCCCACCGCAGCAGCGCCCGCCACCCCAGGAACCCTCGCGGCCCGGGCGCGCTGCGCAGCCGCAGCCCCGTGAACACGACCCCGAACTCCTCGAACAGGATGGGCATCATCCGGTAGCCGTACGAGACGCCGAAGGCGAGCAGCTCGGGCGCGCGCCATGCCAGCAGACCTGTCGACAGGCTCTCCGGATCGAGCGACACGAAGGCCGCGATCGACGCCAGCGACACCGTCGCGAGCTTGAGGTTCAGCTCGACCAGCGCGAGGGCCGTGCCCGCGTCGCCGCCGAAGAGCCACGCGGCGGCGAAGGCCCAAAAGAAGTCGCCCACGAAGCCGATGATGAACAGGCCGAGCACGAGCGGCCCCACCCGGGCGAGCGCCGCGGACGCCGCCGTGATGACGAACAGCCCGATGACGGTGACGAGGTTGTGCGTGAACCACGGGACGATCGCCAGCAGCAGGTACCAGGCGAGCACCATGCGCGGGTCCATCCGCGCGAACAGCCCGCCACGCGTGGCATACGCCGTGCGGATCAGCTCGAGCTTCACCCACTCGACCGACAGGACGTCGCGCTGCTTGCGGCTCATGCCCGCACCTCCGTCTCGGTGAGCACCACGGCCTCCCGCCACTGGGCCACCGACAGCGGGGCGGGCACGATGCCGAGCGCGCGCCCGAGGGCGGTGACCTGCGGAGGCACCACGTGCGCACCCGCGAGCAGGTCGTCCGAGGCAAAGAGCTCGGTGGGCGTGACGTCGGCGAGAACCCCTCCCCCGCCCAGGACGATCACGCGGGTGGCCCACTCGGCGACCAGGTGCATGTCGTGGGTGGCGACGACCGCGGCGTCGATCGCGCCGCGCAGCTCCTCGAGCATGTCGATCACCGAGTTCCGGCTCGCGACGTCGAGGCTCGCCGTGGGCTCGTCCGCGAGCAGCAGCGACGGGGTCATGGCGAGCCCGATGGCCAGGGTCGCACGGCGCTGCTGGCCGCCCGACAGGGTGCGTCCGTCGCGGTCGGCTAGATCCGCGAGCCGCACGCGGTCGAGCACGCGGTCGACGAGCGCGTCCGCGTCGGCGCGCTTGCGACCCGCGGGGAACATCCGCACGTCGGAGCGGATCGAGTCCTTGAGGAACATCTGCTCGGGACGCTGGAACAGGTAGGCCGCGTGGTCGGCAAGCTTGGTCGCCGAGGACCGACGAGTGTCGATGCCGTCGAGGGTGATGGTCCCGGCTCTCGGCACCTGGAGGCCGCACAGCAGCCGCATGAGCGTGGACTTGCCGGCGCCGTTGCCGCCCACGAGCGCGACGCGGTCGCCCGCGCGCACGGTGAGGTCGATCCCGTCCAGCACCGGCAGCAGCTCGCCGGAGACGGACTTGTAGCCGTGCGAGACGCCGCGAGCGACGGCCACGACGCGCCCCTCGGGCGCATCGGAGCTGGCCGATGCGATGGGTGGCCACGTCGTGCGCTGCTCGGCTCCGGCGGTGCGCAGCACCGCCGCGGCCTCGTCGACGGTGCGAGGCGCGGCTTGGAGGTCGAGGCCCTCGCAGGCCTCGACGATCTGCGGCGCGGGGATGCCGTGCGCCGCCAGCTCGGCGGCACGGGCCGCGGCCTGCGGCGCGGGCAGATGCCACACGGGAGCGCCGTCGTCCATGAGCACCACGGACTTGGCGTACTGGGCGATGAACTCGGCGTGGTGCTCGATCACCACGACCGTGATGCCGTGGCGCTCGTTGAGCTCCGTGAGCCGCTCGTACAACGCGTGGGCGCCGGCGGGGTCCACCTCGGCGACCGGCTCATCCACCACGATCACTCGCGGGCGCATCGCGAGCACCGACGCGAGGGCGACCAGGTGCGCCTGGCCGCCGGACAGCTGCCACACGAACCGGTCCGCGAGGTGGTCGATGCCCAGAGTGTGCATCGCCTCGAGCGCGCGCTCCGCGTAGTCGGCCATGCCGAAGTTCACGGGCCCGAACTCGACCTCGTCGCGCACCCGGGGACGCACCAGTTGGTTCTGGAAGTCCTGGTAGACGTAGCCGACGGTGGCCGACAGCGCGGCCACCGAGGACTCGTAGGTGTCGATGCCGGCGACGGTGGCCTCGCCAGCGAACTCGCCCTCCCAGAAGTGCGGGACCAGTCCGTTGAAGGTCTTGCACAGCGTGGTCTTGCCGGAGCCGTTGCCGCCGATCACGGCGACGAAGTCGCCCTCGTCGATGCGCAGGCATACGTTGCGCAGGCTGTCGCGCTCGGCGCCCGGGTAGCGGAAGCTCACGCGGTCGAGCTCGATGATCGGGGTCGCGCCACTCGGAGGCTGGGTGGGCGGGATCTGGTGGTGCGAGGCCATGGGGTGGTGGCTCCTGGGAGTCGGTGGGTGGGCGCCGGCTCGGCCGACGCCCACCCGGGGACGGGATCAGTCGCGCGTGGTGTCCGCGTCCTCGCGGTCGCGGCTGCGGCGGCTGAGCTGGACGAGCGCGACGCCCACGAGGAAGGCGATCGCGGCGGCACCGATGCCCACCCAGATGAAGCCCGGGCCGTAGGTGTCGAGCCACTCGGGCTCGAACACGCCGAACTCGACCTCCCACACCTCGAGGAAGGCGAAGAGGAACGAGGCGACCGCGAGCGCGAGGGCGACGGCGACGAAAAGCCCGGTGCGCGGCGCCGAGCCCTGGATCGGCTCCCCTGGCACGCGAGGACGCATGCCCAGCAGCGGCTCGATCCTGCCGTGGAGGGCAGGGATGAGCCAGATGGCCGGGATGACGCCGAAGAGCACGCCGCTGATGAGGATGTCGACGCCGAACCCGATGCCCTCAAGCAGCAGGATCGACTCGGGCAGGCCCTCGACGTACTCGGCGTCCTCGACCCCGATCCACACCTTCGACAGGTCGACGATCGCGGACAGGGCCTTGTCGATGACGACGACGGTCACGGCGGCGATCGCGATCTGGATCCTGTTGCGCGGGTTGCGGATCAGCGAGCCGGCGATGTACAGCGCGAGGAACATCTGGATGACGCCCTCGACCTCGGCGAGCCCAGAGAAGTCGCCCATGAGGAGGTCGACGAAGATGACCTCGCCGATGGGCGCTCCGAGCGCCGCCCAGAACGGATTGAGCAGCGCGACGAGCGTCAGCGGGACGAACACGAAGTAGCTGACGGACACGTCCACGGGGCCGATGGTGACGTCGGGAACGATCTCGAGGACGAGGTTGGCGACGCCGGACAGCGCCATGGACAGCACGAACACCATGAGCTTCTGCGAGCCCGTGAGGTTGCGCGGCAGCCCGGCGGCTGCCCCTCGCAGGCGCCCGGCGCGCTCGTCGGGGACGGTGGTCTGAGACATCAGTTCTCCTTGATGGTGGGGGTTCTCAGGCGGATGGGTGACGGGTCAGGCGGGTTCTGCGGGTGACAGCGTGGGCAGGGCCGATGCG
Source organism: Demequina sp. NBRC 110056 (assembly GCF_002090155.1). GTDB lineage: Bacteria > Actinomycetota > Actinomycetes > Actinomycetales > Demequinaceae > Demequina. The sequence goes on from NZ_BBRM01000005.1 coordinate 315,093, forward strand.
CCCTGGAGGAGCGCGAGGAGACCGTGGGCGTCCTCGACGGCGTGGGTGGCCAGGCCGTCGGCGACCGCCCGGTCGATGGCCTCGTCGTCGATGGCGCCGCCGCGCACGACGACGCGGCGGGCGATGCCCGCGGCCTGGGCGCCGGCAGCGTCGGCGTGGGGCTTGTCGCCGTAGAACCAGCTGGCCTCGGGAGCGGCATCGGCGATCGCAAGGGCCTCGGCGACGATGCTCGCGTGCGGCTTGCGCAGGCCCAGCTCGTCGGAGCAGACGTACGCGCCGATGAGGTCGGACAGGCCGTGCTCGGCGCACGCGTCGCGCACGGCGCGGCCCGACAGCGTGTTGGACACGACCACCACGGGCATGCCGGCCGCGCGGCAGTACGCGAGCGCGTCGGCCACGCCGGGGCGCAGCACGCGGCGGCTCTTCGCGCGGCCGTAGCGGTGCATGAGGTCCACGGCCTCGGCGCGCAGCACGGCGCGCGAGCGGTCGTCCATGCCGTGGCCGAAGTGCTCGACCCAGAACTCGAGCGGGCTGGTCTCGGCGAGGCCGTCGCCCTTCGCCGCCGCGCGGCGGTCGCGGGCGGCACGGATCAGCGCGATCGCGTCGCCGGGCTCGACCGGCGCATCCGGCGTCGACAATAGGTCGGACAGTCGCTCGCCGAGTGCGAGCATCTCCTCGGGGTTGGGCTCCGACAGCGAGATGACGCCGCCGTGGTCGATCAGCAGGGCGCCGCGGGCGCCGCTGCCAGACTCGTCGGCGCGTGCCGCCCCAGCCGCAGCGTGGCCGCCGTCACGGAGGGCCGCGACCAGCGCATCGGCGAGCTGCTCCGGGGAGTCCAGGACCGCATCGGCGCTCTCCCCCACCTCGAACGGCGGGCGATCCGTGTGCTTGTCCCGGGTGATGATGACCGTGCCGACGCCCGCGCGGCGGCCGGCCACCACGTCGCGGTCCTGGGTGTCGCCCACGTACCAGCAGTCCTCGACCGCCACGCCGACGGCGGTCGCCGCGAGGTGCAGCATGCCGGGGTGCGGCTTGCGGATCCCGACCTCGTCGGAGTACACCTGCACCGCGAAGCGGTCGTGGATCCCGAGGGCGCTGAGGATGCGGCGGTGGCTGCGGCCCGAGTGCGCGTTGGAGACGATCCCGACGGGGATGCCGGAGTCGCGGGCGGCGTCGAGCGTGCGCATGATCCCTGGGCGCAGGTGATGGTCGGTGGTGATGGTCGCGATCGCGTCGAGCAGCTCGGCGGCCTCGGCCACGAGGAGCCTGCGTGCGGGCTCCGGCAGGTCGGACGCGAGGAAGTCGCCCACGATCTCGCGCGGCGAGAGCTCGCGCGGCTCGCGTCGGCGGCTCGACGCGTGCTTCCAGTGAGTGAGCGCGGTCAGTCCCGACGCCAGGGACCGGGCGACGTCCTCGGCGGGCACCGAGACGAGTCCGCGCTCGAGCAGCCCGTGCACGTAGGTCGCGGCCTCGTCGACCCCGCCGTCCCGCTTGACGGTGGTGATGATGACGCCGCCGAAGTCGAGCAGCAGGGCGCGCGGCGAGGGCAGTGGAGAGGGGACGGAGGCGGTCGATGCGGTCACGATCTGGACGGTACTGGAGCGTTCCAGTCGGGTTGCCGGATGTTTCCCGAAGTTCCCCGATCGTTCACCGAGAGTTCTGATAGAAACAGGACGTGGCATCCCCCGACCGCGCGGCCCCGACCATCGTCGACGTCGCGCATGCCGCCGGCGTCTCGAAGTCTCTGGTGTCGCTCGCGATCCGCGGCGACGCCGGCGTGTCCGAGGCCACGCGGGAGCGCATCCTCGCGGTCGCGGCGGCCCTGGGCTACCGCTCCAACACGCTCGCGCGCGGGCTCGCGCGAGGCCGCACGCAGGTCATCGGCGTCGTGGTCTCCGACCTGCGCAACCCGTACCACGCGGACGTCGTCACCGGCATCGAGACCGCGGCGCAGGCCTCCGGATTCGGCACCATCATCGGCCACGGCCAGGCCTCACCCGAAATCCTCGCCCAGCGCCTCGACCAGATGCTCGACTTGGGAGTCGATGGCGTCATCGTCGCCTCGGCGATGCTGCCGCCCGAGGCGCTCGACGTGGTCGCGGAGCGCCGGCCGCTCGTCATGGTGGGGCGCCCCTTCGAGCAGCCGCGCCAGGTGAGCGTCGTGCGCAACCACGACGAGCGCGGGGCGGCCCTCGCCGTCGAGCACCTGCTGTCTCTCGGCCACGAGCGCATCGTCCACCTCGCGTCCTCCCAGCGCGCCGCCGCCCAAGCGCGGCGCGCGGCCTACGGCGAGGCCGTCACCAAGGCCGGCCTCCAGGCGACGACGCTCGCGGTCGGCGAGGGAGGCGTGGCCGAGCTCGTGGCTTCGCTCGAGGGCCCCGCGGCCCCGACGGCGTGCTTCGCCGGCAACGACCGCGCGGCCGTGGCGCTGCTGCACGACGCCCTCGACGCCGGCATCGGGGTGCCCGACCGGCTCAGCATCGTCGGCTACGACAACGCGGAGGTGGGCCGCCAGGTGCGACCAGCGCTCACGACGGTCGAGCAGCCTCGCGAGGCGATGGGGCGCGAGGCCACCCGGCTGCTCCTGGACCGCATCGACGGCGACGGAGAGACGGTCGAAGTGACGCTCGAGCCCCACCTCATCGTGCGAGGCTCCACCAGCGCGCCCTGGTAACCTTGACCGTCGCGGGGTCAGCCCCGCAGGCCCCCGTAGCTCAGCGGATAGAGCGCCGGTTTCCGGTACCGAAGGTCGCAGGTTCGATTCCTGTCGGGGGCGCGTCGTATGCTCGCGACACATGAGCCGCAGGGCACGCTGAAAGGCGTGGCTCCCTGCGGCTCTGTCGTTTCCGGCCGCCTCCCGCGACCCATCGCAGCTCGTGGAGCCGTCGCCCACGTGCGGCCTCACACGGCGCCGAGCGACCTTCACCAGGCTCGACACCCCGAGGACCGCGACCCCTCCCCCGTCACCAGCGCCGAGCCGCTCGCGCACACGGCGCAACGGCTACCCGTCTCGTTGGACGCTGAGCCTTCTGTTGCACAAACGGATAGCTGTCCGCTACTCTGAAGTCAATCGGACACTTGTCCGTTTAGACTCGTGCGAGGTCCGAACCCCTCGCGAAGGGAGCACGCCATGCGTGTCGCAGTCCTCGGCGCCACCGGTCGCACCGGTAGCCGCCTCACCACCCTGGCGCTCGGTGCGCAGCACGATGTCGTCGCCTATGCGCGGCGCCCCGATGCCATCACGCCGCAGCCAGGTCTCGCCGTCGTCGGCGGCGAGCTCGACGATCTCGACGGGATGACGTCGGCCCTCAGCGGGTGCGATGCCGTCGTGGTCGCGCTCGGTCCCAAGGTCAGCCAGGCGCACGCCCCGATCATGCAGACCGCCATGCCCACCGTCATCGCGGCGGCGCGCGCCGCGGGCGTGCGGCGGATCGTCGTGCTCTCCGCGCTCGGCGTGGGCGAGACGTTCGCCAACACCCGCTACCCCTATCGCTTCGGCTGCCGGACGTTCCTCGCAGGGAACTTCCGCGACCACCTCGCTGGGGAGAGCCTGCTCGAGGACAGCGGCCTCGAATGGACCACGCTCCACCCAGGTCCACTGGGCGACGGCGCTGCGACGCCCAAGCCCACGATCATCGAGGCGACGCCCGACTACGCGATGCCTCGCGCCCCTCGAACGCAGCGCTCCGACGTCGCGGCCGCGATGCTACGGATGCTCGACGACCCGACCACGTACGGCAAGCGGATGCTCATCACGTCCGCGCGCCAGATGCCCTAGACCCCACCTCCCCTGCGAAGGACCCATCCCCATGTCTCAGACCACCGCCGAGCAACAGCCGCCGGCAACCTCGTCCCCCACCTCCCTCCGCCGCACACTCGCGCTGTCGACCGGTCTCACCGCGATCATCGCGATCGTGCTGCTCGCGTTCTCGTGGCCCGCGCTGACGTCCGAACCCCGGGGGATCGACCTCGCGCTCGTCGGTCCGGAAGCCGCGGTGGAGGCCGTCCAGCCGCTGCTGACCGAGCAAGCCGGTGAGACGTTCGAGATCACCGTGGTCGCCGACCGCGAAGCAGCGGTGACCGGAATCGAAGAGCGCGACTACACGGGCGCCATCGTGCTCGGCCCCGAGCCTGAGCTGCTCACGGCCTCGGCGAGCGGCACCGTCAACCAGGCGATCGTGGGGCTCGCCGAGCCCTTGGAAGCCGCGCTCGCCGCTGAGTCGCCCGACGGTGTCGAAGCCACCCTTACCGTCACCGACGTCGTTCCGCTGTCCGCCGACGATCCGAACGGCGCGTTGCTGACCTCGGCGTTCTTCCCCATTCTCTTCGGCGGCATGATCGGCGGCATCGCCTTGTCCATCGCCGTCGCCGGATCCCACCGTCGCGTCATCGGCGTCACCGTCTACTCCGTCGTCGGCGGACTCGTGCTGACCGGGATCCTCCAGGGCTGGTTCGGCGCCATCCAGGGCGACTTCCTCACCAACTGGGCCGCGTTCTCGCTCGCGATCGGGGCGATCGCTGCGCCGATCATCGGGTGCGTCGCCCTCATCGGCCGCGCCGGCATCGCCGTCGGACCGGTGGTGATGATGCTGTTCGCCAACCCCATCTCCGGGGCGGCGCTCCCCACCCAGTTCCTCCCGGGCGCGTGGGGCACCATCGGCCAGTGGTTCCCGCCGGGCGCCTCCGCCACGTTGATCCGCGAGCTGTCGTACTTCCCCAACGCCGCCATGGCGCAGTCGTGGCTCGTGCTCGCGGCATGGTTCGTCGGCGGCATCGCCCTCGCTCTGGTCGGGCACGCCCGTGACTCGCGCACGACGGCAGACCTGGAGCCGGCCGCATCGGTGCCCGGCGACGCGATGCCGGTCGACGCCGCCCGTTGAACCGCGGTCGCGGGCGAGCCGAGCGCTCCGGCTCGCCCGCGACCATCACGCCAGTGCGTCAGAGAGCCGGAGATAGGGTGGGGGCGCGTTCGGATCGCGAGCGCGCCGCCAGCCGGACAAGGAATCGGTCGTGAGTCACAGCATCGAGCCGCCGCGCCAGCGCTCCGACGCGCAGCGCAATCGCGAGAGCATCCTCGAGGCTGCCGTTCTTGAGTTGGAGCGCGACCCCGACGTCTCGCTGAGCAGCATCGGCAAGCGCGCGGGAGTCGGTCAGGGAACGCTCTACCGTCACTTCCCCGACCGCGAGGCGCTGCTGTGGGCCGTCTACGGAGGTGAGGTCACGGCCCTCGCCGACCGCGCCGCCACCCTCCTCGAGAGCGAAGAGCCCGTTGATGCGCTCAGGGCCTGGCTCAGCGCGCTGGGCCAGTTCGCTCTGTCGAAGGCCGGCGTAGGCGGCGGAATGCGCACCCACGCCCTCCCCGCGGAGAAGTCAGTCCGGCCCGGCTACGCAGAGGTGGTGCGCGCCATCGACGAGCTGATCGATGCCAACCACCGTGCGGGCTCGGTGCGCCCCGACGTCACAAGCAGTGACCTCATCCTGCTCATCGCGGCCATCTGGCAGATGCAGCCCGGCCACGGCAGCGAGGAGCGCATCGAGCGACTCTTCGATCTCGCCGTGCTCGCCATCGCGACGCCGGTGCGCTGAGCCGCCGGCGCGGCCGCTGCGGGGCGCCTGCGGGGCGTGGCGGCTGCGCGCCAACGGCCCGTCCGCTAGTCGAAGTCCTCAAGACTCCACTCGTCGCGCCAGTCGATGACGACCCGCTCCCCCTCGAAGCGCAGCGGCAGCCAGACGTACCGAGCGTTGGCGGTGTCCGGCACCGTCAGCCGCGGCATCGGCCCCGGGTCCTCACCGGCCTCGAGGCGCGCGAAGTGCTCCTCGAAGGCGTCGACGGCGACGTGGCCGGGCTCCGTGTAATGCGGGAGCCACCGGTCGCCGATCGCCACATAGAGGTCTTCCTTGCCCGGGACCTTCAGCACCGAGCTGATCTGCGACCCGAACGAGGTGCCTGTCGCGTCGCCGGGATGCGGGTCGCCGACCACCGTCCAGGGTCCGTGGATGTCGTCCGCGACGGCGACCTCGGAGGGATTGGGGTAGTACCCGGTGGTGCCCGAGGTGATGAGGTAGTGGCGTCCGTGGCGGCGGAAGTACGCGGGAGCCTCGCGCACGTGCGGCGGACGCCCGTGGCGGAAGTGCACCGAGTGATCGCCGGTGATCCCCGTGAGCGCCACGTCGAGGTCGGCGACGATCAGCTCCGAGTGGACGCGCTCGAAGATGTAGTGCCCGCGACCCGTGTCGGCATCGACGGTGAGGTCGAAATCGCCGGCGTCCATGCCCAGGGGGCGCACGTCGACGTGGACCGGCCGGTACGGCCCCAGCAACCTGTCCGCAACGAACGTGCTGGTGAGCTGCGTGAAGCCGTCCTTCACCTTCACGTAGCAGACGTAGCGTCCGGTGGAGGGGTGCCGGACGATGTGAGGACGCTCCATCTCGCGGTGCGGGTGCAGCGGCGATCGCGGATCGTCCAGGTCTGGTGGCAGGATCAGGCCTTCGTCGGTCCACGAGCACAGGTCGGTCGACGAGTAGCAGCGCACGCCCCAGTGCCAGACGTCGCCGCCGGGCACCGTCCTCTCCTTGTTCTCGCCGTACCAGTAGTAGGTGCCATCCTCGAACAGCACGGAGCCTCCGTGCGCCTGGATGGGCCGCCCGTTGGTGTCCAGCCATTCCTCACCGGGTCGGATGACCCCACCGTGCTCCGTCACCGTTGCCTGCCTTCCGTGTGAACCGGGACCCGTTCGTCATCCCGTGGATCTGCATGGACGCGCACGCGAGCGCCGGCGATGTAGAGCGCCAAGGCGAGCGTCGCCGCGATCGCCATCGCGCCGCCGACGAGTCCCGGCGTGGCCACGCCGAGTGCGCCCACGACGGGCGCCGCGGCGGCGCCGCTGAGCATCTTCGACGCACCCTGGAGCGATGCGGCGCTGCCCGCACGCTCGCCGTGCGGCTGGAGCGCGACGGCCTGCAACGCCGGGCCGATCGCCCCGAAGGCCGCGGTGAAGACGTACAGGGGAGCGACGAAGGCGATCAGGGAGTCGGGGAGCACGAGCTCCAGCACCGCGGCGCTCACGGCGGCCGCGAGCAGCACGCTCGCGCCGCTGACGATCACGGCCATGGGCCGGGCGCGCGTCGCGAGCCGTGCGCTCACCTGCGCGCCGGCGATCATCAGCAGCCCGTGGCCGCCGAAGATCAACGCGTAGGTCGACTCGGTCAGCCCGTAGTGATCGAGGAACAGGAAGGCCGAGGAGGCCATGTAGGACATCATCGCGGCGAACATCAGGCCGCCGCCGATGGTGAGCAGCACGTAGCGGCGGTCGCGCAGCAGCGGACCGTACAGCCGCGCCCGTGGGGCCTCGGCGGCGCCCTCCTGAGCGGATGCTGCGCCCGCGCGGCCCAGCACGGTCACGGTCAGCACGGTGAGCAGCACGCCCACGCCGCCAAGCAGCCAGAACAGCCCGCGCCAGGGCATCACGTGCAGCAGGTACGCGCCCATCGACGGCGCGAGCACCACGAAGGATCCGTTCACGAGCTGGAGGCGTGCGAGTGCGCGCACCATCTGCGAGCCCTCGGAGGCGTCGCGCACCACCGCCACCGTGATGACGGCGGCCGATGCCGCACCCAGCCCCTGGACGGCGCGCGCGCCGACCAGCACGGCTGCGCTCGGCGCCAGCGCGCACACCACCGAGGCGATGGTGTAGAGCGCGAGCGCGACGAGCAGTGGCCGCAGCCGCCCGATCCGATCGGACCACGGCCCGGCGATGAGCTGACCGACCGCCATGCCGGCGAAGGCCGCGGTCAGCGTGGCCTGCACGGCCGCAGCGGACGTGTCGAGTTGCGCGACGATCGCCGGGAACGCCGGGAGGTAGAGGTCCATCGTCAGCGGCCAGATGGCCTGGATGAGACCGAGCGTCAGGAAGACGCCGACGGTGAGCTGCAGGGGTGCGGTGCGGACAGGTCGATGACCGGACACGGGGCGGGGCTCCATCCCGGCACGGCGGGGGCGGAAGGTCACCGTGCCACGTCAGCAGGCTAGAACGGAAAGCCCTTTCCCACAACGTTTCAGAAGCGATGGACCGAACCCGATGCGCGCATCGGCGCTGCCCTCATCGAGGCAGAGCGCAGGGCCAGGACGGCTAGCGACGCCCGATGACGCGCGGCAGGATCCAGATGATGGCGGCGCCCACGGCGATCTCCGCGACGGCGAAGGCGCGAGAGTCGTACGACTCCCCCACCACGCGCCGGACGCCGCGGCGCCAGAGCCCTCGTGGCTTCTCCCAGCGCTCGGCGTGCTGCGCTGGCACGGCGAGACCCACGACGCCGTCGCTGATGAGCGCGAGCCCCGCGCCCTGCGAGACGCGCCTGACGAGCGCACCGGCCATGAGGAACTCCTCGCACGTGGATGGTCTGCCGCAACTGCGGCGTTCACATCATGCGCCATTTCTCCCCGGCGCGCACTCCCCCGATGGGCGAACGACAGGAGGCCCGCGTGACCGACGACAGCGAGCGCTGGCTCACCATCGATGGCAGACGGTGGCGGCGCACGGACCCGTCGCTGCCCGACGACGTGGTCGCCGCGCTCACATCGCATCTGGGGCGAGCGCGGTCGGCCGTGGGCGCCGCCAAGCGCTCGGGCGACGACGCGGCCGTCGCCGCCGCGCGCGCGAGGGTCGACCTCGCCAAGCGGGGCCTGGGCGAGCGCGGTCCGTACTGGTGGGACGAGGCCGAGGACGCTCGGCTCGCTCGTGCGCGCGAGGCCCTGCACGAGCTCGACCGCCTCGCCCCACCGGCAGCGAGCGAGCGCGGAGCCGCCGGGACGGGCTCCTAGCCCTCGAGCGTGACCGCGAGCGCGGCCATCTCGGCCTCGCTCAGCTCGATCTCTCCCGCCGCCGCGGAGTCGAGGATCGAGCTCGGGCGGGACGCGCCCGGGATGGGGATCACCACCGGCGCGAGGGCGAGCTCCCACGCCAGCACCACCTGCTGCGCCGAGACGCCGCGCGCATCGGCGACGGCCTGGAACGGCGCGTGCAGGGTGCCGACGTCAGCCGCCGAACGGATGCCGCCCAGCGGGCTCCACGGCAGGAACGCGACGCCCATCTGAGCGCACAGCTTGAGCTCGGGGTACGACGAGACGAACTTGGGCGAGAACTGGTTCTGCACGCTCGTGAGACGGCCGCCCAGGACCTCGTTGGCCTCGCGGATCTGGTCCGGGTTGGCGTTCGAGATGCCCGCCATCCGGATGACGCCCTCGTCGAGCAGCTCCGCGAGCGCGCCGATCGAGTCCGCGTACGGGACCTTCGGGTCCGGGCGGTGGTGCTGATGCAGGCCGATCGCCTCCACACCCAGGCGCAGCGCCGATGCCTTGGCGGCCTCCTTGATGTAGGCGGGGTCGCCGTTCTGGTACCACGTGCCGTCGCCGGGCCGCAGGGAGCCCGCCTTGGTCGCGATGAGCACCGAGTCGCGCACGGCGGCGTCGGGATAGGCCGCGACGGCGCGGGCGATGAGCCGCTCGTTGTGGCCCACCTCGCCGGGGTCGCGGTGGTACGCGTCCGCCGTGTCGATGAGCGTGACGCCGGCGTCCAGGGCGGCGTGGATGGTCGCGACCGAGCGGGCCTCGTCCGGCCGGCCCTCGATCGACATGGGCATGCCGCCCAGCCCGATCGCGCTGACCGTCGTGTCTCCCAGCGTGCGCTGCTGCATGGCTCTCCCTGCGTCCTTCCGATCGCCGTCCGCGCGCTCGGGCGCGTCGGCCTTCCTGGCCTCGACCGTATCGGCTGCCCGTGTCAACGCAAGTCTCGAGCGAGACCTGCCCGCGCATCGGCGCTGCTGGAGGGACTAGTCCCCAGAGTCCTCGGACGCGATGACGAGGTCGCCGGAGGCGGCGGCCGAGCCGTCGACCACCCCGTCCGCGACCGGCACGACGCACTGCAGGTAGCTGTCGTCCTCGAAGCGCCACACGACGGCGAGTGCGCCGGTGCCCGTCTCCTCGTAGGACGCCGCCGCGGCCTCCCAGGTCTCGACCGACGCGTCATCGAGGTCCGCGAGCGGGACGTCCGCCTCGCCGTGTGTCTCGACGACGCCGTAGTAGTCGCGCCACTCGCCGGGCTCGTAGACCTCGCCGCCCAGGATCTCGCCCAGCTGAGCCTCCGTCAGCGTCGCCTCGCATGCGGCGATCGCGGACTCCTCGACCGGGCTCGCGCCCCCGCCGATCGCGCTCCACACCACGGCGCCACCCACCACCACGAGCGCCACGGCACCCGCCCCGGCGATGGGCAGCCACGTGCGCCGCTGCGGCTGACTCTCCTCAGACATGCGCTCAGCCTACGATGGCGACATGGACGCCTGGGACGACCTCCGCAGCAGCCCGAAGCTCGGCCTTGCCCTCGGCGGCGGCGGGGCCCTGGGAGCGGCCCACGTGGGAGTGCTCCAGGTGCTTCACGAGCGCGGACTCACGCCCACGGTGATCGCGGGCACGTCCGCCGGATCCATCATGGGCGGCGCCTACGCGATCGGCCTCGACCCGTACGACCTCGAGGAGCGCACCGTGCGCGCCGGCTGGGGTACGTTCGGCTCGTTCTCGGCCAAGCCCGGGCTGGGCCTGCTGACGGCCGATGCGCTCCGCGAGACCGTGCACCGTGTCGCCGGAGACGCGGTCATCGAGGACCTCCCGGTCACGTTCGCGGCCGTCGCCACCGACGTCGAGACGCGCGAGGCAGTCGTGCTCAAGTCGGGGTCGCTGGCGGACGCGATCGCCGCGTCCATCGCCGTGCCCGGCATCTTCCGACCCGTGCGGGTCAACGGGCGGATGCTCATCGACGGCGGAGTCGTGCAGAACCTTCCGGTCGAGACGGCGTTCGAGCTCGGCGCGGACCACGTCATCGCCGTCCGCCTGGCCCCCGAGTGGGACGGCATGGGCGTCGAGCACACCGCGCTCCAGGTGCACGAGTGGGTCATCCACCCCGACGTCACGCTCATCCGGCCCGTCCTCGAGCACAGGTCGCAGTGGATGCCCCGCGACCTGCCGGGGATGATCGAGCTGGGCCGGCAGGCCGCGGAGAGAGCGCTCGCCGACTACCCGGTCGTGCACGAGCGCCCGCCGCGGCCGGAGCCGATCACGCCGCCGGAAGATGAGGAAATGCCTGAGCAACCGCGGGGTATCGCACGGTTCCTGCATCGACATTGACCCCGCGTGCGAGCGCCGGGTCCGCAGCGAGCGCCTCCCCCACGCCGTCCGCGAGCGCCACGACGTACGGCAGCGTGAGGTGGGTGAGCGCCGCTGTCGCCGTCGCGCCCACCGCTCCCGGCATGTTCGCGACGCAGTACAGCAACGACTCCGCGACTCGATAGACCGGGTCGTCGTGCGTCGTCGGGCGCGAGTCCTCGAAGCATCCGCCCTGGTCGATGGCGATGTCGACGAGCACCGAGCCGGGCTTCATCCGCTCGACAGTCGCGCGGCTCACCACCTTGGGTGCCGGCCGGCCCGGCACGAGCACCGCCCCCACCACCAGGTCCGCCTCGAGCACCTCGCGCTCGACGGCCTCAGGCGTCGAGACGACCGTGCGCAGCCGGTCGCCGTGCTCGGCCTGCAGCGCGGCCAGGCGAGCCTCGTCGAGGTCCAGCACGACCGCATCGGCCCCCATGGAGACCACCTGGGCGAGCGCGGCCGAGCCGGCGACTCCCCCGCCGATGACCACCACGCGCGCGCCGGGCACCCCCGGGGCGCCCGGGAGCAGCACGCCGCGGCCACCCTGCGGGCTGAGCAGGTGGTGCGCGCCCTCGGTCGCGGCGAGGCGCCCCGCGATGATGCTCATGGGCGTCAGCAGCGGCAGCGAGCCGTCCTCGAGCTGGACCGTGTCGTACGAGATCGCGGTGGTGCCGGCATCCACGAGAGCCTGGGCGAGCGGCTCGTTGGCCGCGAGGTGGAGGAACGTGAAGAGCACGTTGGCGCGCAGCAGCGGGTACTCGCTGGGCAGCGGCTCCTTGACCTTGAGGACCAGGTCGGCGGCCCAGGCCTGCTCGGCGTCGCCGATGGCCGCGCCGGCGGCCACGTAGTCCGCGTCGGCGAGGAAGGCGGCGGCACCCGCGCCGGTCTCGACGAGCACCTCGTGGCCGGCGGCTGTCAGGCGGGCCGCCCCCTCCGGGGTGAGGGCCACCCGGGTCTCGCGGTTCTTGATCTCCTTCGGCACGCCGATGCGCATGTCAGCTCCTCTCGCCCGCGCGGCTGGCGGCCGTGGGGCGTCCGGTGGGCGCGGCTGTCGGGATCGGCGCGCCGCGTGCTTCCAGCCTGCTACAGCGCGGCCACGCGCGCTCGCTGAGGGCCCGCGACACGCCGCGCGGTGTTCCCTCCGCCTCGCTCCCGTTCCCCACGGTTCGTTCCCTCGCCGACACTTCCGAACATCGCGGCTCCCGACACCCCGGCGCAGGACGCGAATCGGCTGCTCGTCGCGGCGTGTCGCATCAGGGATGTTCGGAAGTGTCGCGGGGTGGCGACGGTCGCCTAGGACCTTTGGCCCGTCATCGGCGCCGCGCGCTCTGATTGAATCGTTTCATGACGAACGATCACCCCAAGCCCACGCTCGACGAGCTCATCGACCAGATCGGCGAGGCCGGCGCGCGCATCTGCGACATCGACGCCTCGGAGGCCGGCGCCGGCAACATCTCGGTCTACATGGGCTGGGACGTCGAGGTCCGCCGCCACTTCCCCAACGCCGAGGAGATCGAGCTCCCTGTCCCCGCGCCGGCGCTCGCCGGAGGCACCGTGCTCGCCACGGGCTCGGGTCGCCGCCTTCGGCAGATCGAGAAGGATCCCCTCGCGTCGATCGGCGCCGTCAAGGTCCACGAGGGCGGCGCCACCGGCACCCTCTACACCTCCAACACCCGCCGCTTCCAGCGCCTGACCTCGGAGTTCAACTCGCACCTGGCTGTGCACCAGGACCAGGTCGCGGCGCGCGGCATCGACTTCCAGGCAGTCGTCCACGCTCAGCCGCCGCACCTGACGTACCTCAGCCACATCCCCGCCTACCGCGACACCGAGCGGATGAACCGCGCGATCCTGCGGTGGGAGCCCGAGACCATCGTGTCGCTGTCCCAGGGCATCGGAGTGCTCGAGTTCATGATCCCGGGCTCGGACGAGATGGGGAACGCGAACGTCGCGGGCCTACGCGAGTTCGAGATCACGCTGTGGTCCAAGCACGGCACCATGTCGCGATCGGACATCTCCGTCTATCGCGCCGTGGACCGCGTCGAGTACGCCGAGACCGGCGCCAAGTACGAGTACATGGACCTCGTCGCCGGGTCGCGCGCCGAGGGGCTGTCGCGCGAGGAGATCTCGACGGTCGCGTCGACCTTCTCCATCGAGTCGCGCTGGCTCTAGGTCGCGCCCTCGGGATCGAGAGCCTGAGCGGTCGCGCGGCGTTCGGCCAGCCAGATGCGGTAGACCGCCGAGGCGAGCACAGCCGCTACCAGCACGGTCGTCGCGAGCGGCAGCATGGTCGTCGGGCCGAGGATGCCCGCGAGCGGCGCCGCCGCCGCACCTGCGGCGAAGCGCGACATACCCAGGATCGACGATGCGGTCCCGGCGAAGTGCGGGTACCCGACCAGTGCCAGCGTCGTTGCCGGCGGCGACACGATCGCGGCTCCCGCGGCGACGAGGACGAACGCCACGACCGTCGGCGCCAGCGCGTCCACCCACAGCGCGCATGCCAGCAGGACACCACCCGCAAGCACCAGCACGGCGAGGCCGACAACGTAGACCGCTCGATCACCCCAGCGCTCGGTAGCGCGCCCGGCGCCGAAGCCCGCTGCGGCGAACGCCGCCGCGTTGACGCCGAACACGAGCGCATACGAGCTGGGCGACAGTCCGTGCATCTCCTGCAGCACGAAGGGTGCGCCAGCAAGGTAGACGAAGTACGCCGCCGCGGTGAGCGAGCTCGAGACCGTCGCGCCGACGTACAGCCGGTCTCGCGCGAGGATCGCTAGCTGGCTCGCTGTGCGCCGAAGGCCCCCGCTCACGCGCGCATCGTGCGCCAAAGTCTCGGGTAGCCAAAAGAGAACGACGAGCGTCGCGACGACGCCGACGCCCGTGAGGATGACGAAGAAGCCACGCCACGACACCACGTCTGCGAGGAACCCACCGAGCACCGGCGCCACGATGGCCGCGAGGCCCGAGATCACGACGATGCGCGCGTAGTAGCGCGTCAGCCGGGCACCTTCGTAGAGGTCACGGCCCACAGTCTGGGCGACGACGAGGCCCACGCCGCCCGCGAGCCCCTGGGCGAGCCGCATGCCGATCAGCATCTCCATCGACACGCTTACGGCGCACAGAGCCGAGGCGAGCGTGTAGACGAGGAGGCCACTCAGCACGGGCCTCCGACGCCCGTAGCGGTCCGAGAGCGGGCCCGCGATGACCTGTCCCGCGGCGAGGCCGACGAGGCACGCCGTCATGGTGAGCTGCGCGGCCGAAGCCGTGCTGGCGAGATCGCTCGCGAGCGACGGGAGGACGGGCAGGTAGAGGTCCATCGACAGCGGACCGAAGACGGTGAGCATGCCGAGCGTGACGGCCGTCAGCACGCCAGCCTCGCTCCGCCGCCTCTGCCGGCGACGGAGACCACCGAGCCTGCTCGTCGCCGCGCTCATGGCCGCCCCCACCACGCGGGGCACCCTGCGAAGTCATCGCTCTGCCGCGGCCCGCGGTCCGGCGCATCGTCGCCACTTCCCACGAGCCAGGCGCCCGAGAGCGCCAGCATCCATCCACCGAGGTTCTCCATGCGCCTATCTCAACGGCGCTCACACGAGCGCGGGAGTCCCGGTCGAGGCGTGCCCTGAGAGGGCACCCCACAGTCCCTCGCCCGCTCCTATCCTGACCACATGGACAGCCGCGATGAGGTGCGAGAGTTCCTGATGTCTCGCCGCGCGCGCGTCGAGCCGGAGGACGTGGGCCTCCCTCGCGGCGTCAACCGGAGAGTGCCGGGTCTGCGTCGCGGCGAGGTCGCAGCGCTCGCCGGCGTGAGCGTCGAGTACTACTCGCGCCTCGAACGCGGGGCGATCGCCGGCGCTTCGGATGCCGTCCTAGACGGCTTGTCCAAGGCACTCCAGCTCGCGCCGGCGGAACGCGATCATCTGTACCGGCTCGCCCAACGCGGCGCCGGCTCCAGCAAGGCGTCCCGTACCCGCCGCGCCGCACGCGACGTGTGGTCCCCGTCGCCCAGCATGCAGTGGCTGCTCGACTCGATGGACCACGCAGCGGCGTTGGTGGGCAATGGCCGCACCGATCTGCTGGCATGGAACCGGCTCGGCGGCGCCCTGGTCTCGGACATGATCGAGTCCTCGACGACACCGACACCCAACTTCGCGCGCTACATCTTCCTCGAGCCGAGCGCGCGGCAGTTCTACCGCGAGTGGGACGTCGCGGCCGCGGTGAACGTCGCACAGCTGCGGACCGAGGCTGGCCGCGATCCCCACAGCAAGCCGCTGCACGACCTGGTGGGCGAGCTCTCGACCCGCAGCGACCACTTCCGCGCGTTGTGGGGAAGCCACGACGTGTGGGAGCACGAGTCCGGGACCAAGGCGCTGCGTCACCCCGTCGTCGGCGAGCTGGACCTCCACTTCAACGGGCTGGACCTCGTGGGCCACGAGTCGATCCAGATGACCGTCTTCACCGCCGAGCCGGGCACCGCCGCTGACGATGGCTTGCGGCTCCTCGCGAGCTGGGAAGCGGCCCCCGACCCCGCACCTCGCCGGCAGCCCACGCAACAGAACCTCGGAGGTCAGTGAATGCTCGGCGCGCTGATGTATGGGCCCGGCGACGTCCGGGTCGAGGCTCGGGACGAACCACAGATCCTGCGGCCGACGGACGCCATCGTCCAGCTGGCGGCATCTTGCATCTGCGGCTCGGACCTGTGGGCGTACCGCGGCCTCGAGCCACTCGCGTCACCGCCGACCCCGATGGGCCACGAGTATGCGGGAACCGTGGTCGCCGTCGGCGCCGACGTCACGACCGTCAAGGTTGGCGACTTCGTCGTCGGATCGTTCTTCGCCTCCGACAACACCTGCGAGATCTGCCGTTCCGGGTATCACACGCACTGCGTCAACCGGGAGCCCGCCGCGTCGGGAGGCGCTCAGGCTGAGCTCCTGCGGGTACCGCTGGCAGATGGCACGCTCGTCGCCACGCCGGCACCGCCAGAGCGCGATCTTCTGCCCTCGGTCCTCGCTGCGTCGGACGTGCTCGGCACGGGATGGTTCGCGGCCGTCGCGGCCCAGGTTCGACCCGGAGCGTCGGTTGCGGTCGTCGGCGACGGAGCAGTGGGGCTGCTGGGCGTGCTCGCGGCACGCGAGCTCGGCGCGGAGCGCATCATCGCGATGAGCCGCAACCCCGCGCGCCAGGCGCTCGCACGCGACTTCGGCGCGACCGACATCGTCGAGGAGCGTGGCAGGGACGGCGCGGCGCACATCAAGGACCTCACCGACGGGCTGGGCGCGCACAGCACCATCGAGGCAGTGGGCACGCAGGAGTCGATGATGCAGGCGCTCTCCGCCACCCGGGCGGGCGGCCACCTGGGCTTCGTCGGCGTGACGCACGACGTGTCGATCGATGGGCTGGCCTTGTTCTTCTCAGGCGTGCACGTCCACGGTGGCCCCGCACCAGTACGGCACTTCCTGCCAGACCTGCTGGATCGGATCTGGCGTCGGCAGATCGAGCCAGGCAAGGTCTTCGACCGTTCGCTTCCGCTCTCCGAGGCCGCCGAGGGCTACCGTGCGATGGACCAGCGCGAGGCGATCAAGGTGCTGCTCACGATCTGAAGGTCTGGCAACTCGCTACATCCCGGGCAGCTCCCACTCCCCCTCGACCGCGTGGAAGCCTCGCGAGGCATTGAGGCCCGTCAGCGCACCGGCGAGCGCCTCGTGCTGGTGCGGCTTGAGCATCGGCAGCCCGTTGCGCAGCGAGAAGTCCGGCCGCCACTTGCCGCCATCGGTCCAGCCGAGCCCGATGAAGTAGCCGGTCTGCGCGAACACGCCCATGAGCGTTCCGACGGCCTGGCCATCGTGGACCAGCACGGACAACGGGGTGTCGAGGGTGATGCGCGCCGGCCCCTCGTCGGTCGCGCTCCACGGCACCGTCCGCTGGTGTACGCCGCTGCCCACCTCCTCGACGTCCGCACCGGGCAGGTCGATGACGGCCACAGTGTTGGGCGGGACCTCGGCCGAGACCGTGAGCTCACCGCTCTCGATGCGCCACGCGCACGACACCCGCCCATACGGCGAGGCGATCGAGGCCTCAGCGGACGTGAGCCCTCCTCCAGGCCGTGGGGCGATCCGAACTCGCGAGTACGCCGGCGCGAGCGGCTCGATGCCGCCGATCTCCCGGTGCATCCAGTCGGCGACGGCACCCAGCGCGTAGTGGTTGAACGAGGTCATCTCGCCGGGGTTGACCGAGCCGTCGGGCTGCAGGGAGTCCCATCGCTCCCAGATGGTGGTCGCACCCATCGTGACGGGGTAGAGCCACGACGGGCACCCCTCCTCGAGCAGGAGGCGGTAGGCGACGTCACGGTGCCCCGTGAGGGTGAGGGCGTCGCAGATCAGAGGCGTCCCGACGAAGCCCGTGCGGATGCGGTAGGCGTGAGCGGTCACGAGCTGCGCGAGGCGCGCGCCGGCGGCGTGACGTCGCGGGTCCCCCTCGAGCAGCCCGAACGTGATCGCGATCGCATACGCCGTGTGGGCGTCGGAGACGATACGCCCATCGGGCGAGACGTAGGCATCCAGGAAGGCCTCGCGCGAGCGGTCGGCGAGCGCCGCGTAGCGCTGCGCATCGTCCTCGCGGCCCAGGAGGTCCGCAGCGGCGGCCACCGCCGTGAGCGAGCGGAACAGGTAGGCGCTCGCCACGACGTCGGGGCTCGTCTTCGCGTCCGCGGGATTGAAGGGCGGCGCCGTGGGGTCGAGCCAGTCGCCGAACTGGAAGCCGCCCTCCCACAGGCCGCCGTCACCTGCAGCCGCCAGCACGGCCTCGACCCACTCCACCATCGGCTCGTACCGCGCCTCGAGGGCCTCGGCGTCGCCGAAGGCGCGGTACAGAGCCTCAGGCACGAGGGTCGCGGCGTCTCCCCATGCCGCTGCCGGCAGAGCGGGTCCGGCGGCGACAGGCGCAGGCACGATCGGAGGGACCACCCCGTCGAGGCGGCGCTGCTCATGACCGAGGTCGACCAGCCACGACTCGAGCATCGATGCGCAGTCGTACAGGTAAGCGGCGGTGGGCGCGAAGACCTGGATGTCACCGGTCCACCCCAGACGTTCGTCGCGTTGCGGGCAGTCCGTCGGGATCGACAGGAAGTTCGAACGCATGCCCCACACCACGTTGGAGTGCAGCTGGTTGAGCAGATCGTTCGAGCTCGACCAGGTGCCGGTGCGCTCCATGTCGGTGTGGACGACGACGGCCTCGATGGACACGAGGTCGCTCTCGGAGGCGAGCCCCGCGATCTCGACGTAGCGGAACCCGTGGAACGTGAAGCGCGGCGCGAATTCCACCTCGCCCGACTCCCCGACGATCACGGTGTCCGTCGCCGCGGCGTGACGCAGCGGCCGGGTAGCGAGCACTCCGTCGTCGAGGACCTCCGCGTGGCGCAGTGTGACCTCGGTGCCCGGCTCCGCGGTGGCACGCAGCCGCACCCACCCCACCAGATTCTGGCCGAGGTCGACGACGGCATTGCCGCCCGACCAGTCGATTCCGACGGGCTCGACCGTCTCGATGCGTCGCACCGGCGGCGCGATGGCGGGCTCGAGCGACCCCACGCCGGGCGCCACCTGGACGGCACGCCTCACCGCCCCGACCGCCTTCGCATCGCCGCGCGTCAGCCACTCATCCGCCGCACGGTCGTCGCGCCGCTCGCCTTGGTAGATCGAGGCCGACACGGTGGGTCCGTCCCACGTGGTCTCCCACGTGCCGTCGGTGCCGATCCACTCGATCGAACCGTCGCGGTACTCGAGGCGCAGCTGCGCCAGGACCGCGAGGGGTCCGTCGTAGCCGCGGGCGAACTGCCCATCGAAGCCGTAGCGCTCCCCGTACCAACCCTCGGCGACCTCGGCGCCCAGCACGTGCACGCCGGGCGCCAGCGCAGCCGTGACGTCTGAGGTCTGGAACAGGACACGATCGTCGTACGACGTCCAGCCCGGGGCAAGCACCTCGTCGGACACCGGCGTCCCGTCGATTACCGCGTCGTAGACGCCGAGCGCGGTGGTCGTGAGCGACGCCGACACCAGGCCCTCGCGAACCACCACCGTCGTCCGCGCCCGGAAGGTCGGGCGCGGGGCGGCGAGATCGGGCTCGGCAGCCGGACTGTCCGGAGCCGTGACGAACTCGTACCTCAGGTCAGCGCCCGACAACGGCCCGGTGCGAACGGCCACCGCGTCGCTCCAGGGGCCCCACCGCGCGGAGGCTCCCTGGACGCGAACGGCGATCGTCACCGAGTCGTACGCCGCTAGAGGTTCGAACGGCCAGGCGACCGCCACGGATGAAGCGCCATCGAGCGCGGCGACCGTCACGGCGCCGTCGCGCTCGAGTCGAATCTCCGCTCGCGCCTGGCGCCAGCCGACCTCGTCGGTCTCGACGCGCCACGTCAGCGCGGGCCGCGCCGAACCGAGGTGGGAGCGCCCACGACTGCCAGCGATGGTCAGGATCGCGCGCGGAAGTGCGTCGACGGCGACGGAGTTCATACTTCGAGTCCTTCAGTTTTCGAGAGAAATGTCACACGATGCGGCGGCCAGAGGACACCGTCGAGCCGCCGATCACAGGGGCACGGTGATGAGGGACTGCAGGTGCGCGCGCACATCCGCGACCAGGTCCATGCCGCTGCGGTCATACAGCCACTGGAGCTGCATCCCGTCGACGATCGCGAGCATCGAACGGGCGGCATGCGCCGGCTCGACGCCGGCGCGCAGCGTCCCCTCCTCGCGCATGGTGATGAACGACTGCTGAGCCTCGGAACGGATCCAGTCGTAGCGGCCTCGGAAGAACTCGTGGGCCGGATGGCCCTCGACCGTCGCCTCCGCCGTGAGGATCGTGTAGAGCTCGATCATCCCTGGTTCTTCACAGTTTCGCCGGACGACCTCGACAAACGCACGCAGCTGCTCGAGCCCCGGCTCGGTCACGGTCGCGAAGTACTCGCGACTGCGCTGGTCGCGCTTCTCCAGCACGGCCGCGAGGAGCTCTGTCTTGGACTTGAAGTGGAAGAGGATGCCCGCCTGCGTGATCCCCACGCGGTCCGCGACATCGCGCAGCGAGCCGTTGGTGTAGCCGCTCGTCGAGAACACCTCGAACGCCGCGTCGAGGATCTCTCGGCGCCGCTCGGCGGTCTTGGCGTAGGTCCCGCGGGACGTCGTCGATGTCGTCATGGCACGCCACGGTAGCACCCCAAGCCAGGGCATTGCGGGACCCGAATCGAAAACTAACTACCCATTCAGTTTCTGTGTTACGGTGCAGCGGTGCCGGTCAGCTCGATCGGTCCACAACCAACGGAGATTGAGGAACAATGAAGTTTTCGTATCGAGCAGCCGCGCTCGGCGCGATCGGCGCCCTGACGCTGGCGGCATGCAGCTCCACTGACACCCCTTCCGACGCTGAGTCGACCTCACCGACCGGCGACTCAAGCGCGGCGGCGAATGCCCCGCTACTGAACCTCGGCATGGTCGACGCGCCCGGACAGGGCGGCTTCGTCGCAGCGGACATGTCCTTCGCCACCAAGGCGCCGTATGGCCAGGCCGTCTACGACACCCTGATCCGCGCGACTCCGGACAACCAGCTCGAGCCGAGCCTCGCGACTGCGTGGGAGTACGACGAGACCGGCCTCGTCCTTTCGCTGGGGATCCGCGACGACGTCGTGTTCACCGACGGCACGCCCTTCGACGCCGACGTGGCCGCTCAGAACATCCTCCGGTTCCGTGACGGCGCCGCGGAGAACGCCAACTGGCTGGCGAACGTCGCCGACGCCGTCGCCACGGACCCCACCACGCTCGAGATCACGCTGAGCGCGCCGGACCCCGCCCTGCTGCTCAACCTGTCCCGCGCCGCCGGCTACCAGGAGTCGCCGGCGTCGTTCGACGACCCGGCGCCGGTCGGCACCGGCCCGTACGTCCTCGACGAGGCGCGCACGGTCACCGACGCGACCTACACGTTCACCGCGAACGCGGACTACTGGGCTCCCGAGTACCAGCACTACGACGAGATCGTCATGACCGTCTTCGAGGACCCGGTATCGATGCAGAACGCGCTGCTGGGCAACCAGCTCGACGCCGCCCTGTACTCGGGCTACGACGGCTTCGACCAGATCGTCGGCGCTGGCTACACCGCACACGAGTACGCCCAGGACTGGGAGGGCCTGCTGCTGTTCGACCGCGGCGGCCAGCTGTCCGAGCCGCTCGCCGACGTTCGCGTCCGTCAGGCCATCAACCACGCGATCGACAAGGAGGGTCTGCTGCAGGCCCTGGCCGGCGGTCGCGGCGAGGTCACCACGCAGATCTTCGGCAAGAACACCGAGGGCTTCAGCGAGGAGCTCGAGAGCCGCTACCCGTACGACCCCGAGCTGGCTCGCGAACTGCTCGACGAGGCGGGCTACGGCGACGGCTTCACCATCGAGTTCCCCACGGTGAGCTTCGTGCCGCCGGCGACGTTCGACCTGGTGGGCCAGCAGCTCGCTGACGTCGGCATCACCGCGTCCTTCTACGAGGTGGCTCCGCAGGACTACTTCGGAGTGATGCTCGGCGGGCAGACGCCGATCGCCTCGATGCGCCTCGAGCAGCCCGCGACGGCCTGGGAGACGTACAACCTCGAGCTCGCGGTGTCGGCGCCGTGGAACGCGTTCCACGAGTTCGATGAGACCGTCGCGAGCTACGGCGAGCTGCTGCAGTCGAGCGTCCCCGAGGAGGCGACGCTCGCCGCCTCGGAGCTCAACGCTCACATCGTCGAGGAGGCGTGGTTCAACCCCTGGTACCGCACCGTCACGACCTTCTACACCGACGCCGAGACCGACGTCACCCCGCAGGTGGGCAACATCTACCCCTACCTGTGGAACATCGTCCCGACCGAGGGCTGATGACCCCACCCGGGGAGCGCCTTCCGGCGCTCCCCGGGTGACAACCCCCTTCTTCACCGCACGACCCGTCTGGAGCCCAACGTGGGACGCTTCATCACCCGGCGAGTGATCAGCGGCATCAGCCTGCTGTTCGTCATCTCGAGCGCCGCCTACCTGCTGCTGTACATCAGCAGCGGCGACGTCGCGCGCAACCTGCTCGGCCCGACGGCCACGGATGAGCAGGTCGCGGCGAAGGCCGCCGAGCTTGGCCTCGACCAGCCGCTCCTCACGCGCTACTGGGACTGGCTGACGGGCGCCCTGACCGGCGACTTCGGCACCTCGTGGGCCTCGCGTGCCCCCGTGACGGAGGTGCTGGGTGGACGTGTCTCGGTGACGCTCACCCTCGTCATCGCCGCCGTCATCGTGTCGGCGCTCGGAGCGATCGTGCTCGGGACGCTCGCCGCCAGCCGTGGCGGGTGGTCCGATCGCACCATCCAGGTGGTCTCGCTCATCGGCGCGGCCGTGCCCGGCTTCCTCATCGCGATGCTGCTCGTGCTGTTCGTCGCGATCGACCTCGGCTGGTTCGCCGCCACGGGCTACGTCCGTCCCACAGAATCGTTCTCCGGCTGGATCCAGACGGCGGTGCTTCCCATCACCGCGCTCGCCGTCGCCGGAGTAGCTGCCGTCACCCAACAGGTGCGCGGATCGATGCTCGACGAGCAGCGCAAGGACTACGTGCGCACCCTCGAGTGCCGCGGGCTGTCACGCCGCTCCATCGTCTTCCGCCACGTGCTGCGCAACGCCGCCACACCGGCCCTCAACGTCCTCGCCCTGATGTTCATCGCGCTGCTCGGCGGCGCGGTGGTGGTCGAGCAGGTGTTCGCGATTCCGGGGCTCGGCAAGCTCACGGTCTCGTCGACGCTGACCGGAGACGTGCCCGTCATCATGGGCATCGTCGTCGTGACCGTCATGCTCGTCGTCGCCGTCAACCTGCTCATCGACCTCATCCAGGCCTGGCTCAACCCGAAGGTGCGTCTGTCATGACCCACGCCACGACCCCCCGTCGTCCCTCCCTCGCGCGCGCCGTGCTGCGCCAGCCGTTGGGGCTCATCGCGGTGCTGACGATCACGCTCTACCTCGTGATCGCGGTGATCGGCGCCTGGATCGCCCCGCACGACCCGTATCAGACCTCGCTGCAGGACATCCTCCTGCCGCCCGGCGGCGAGCACCTGCTCGGCACCGACCCCTCCGGCCGCGACGTGCTGTCGCGCCTCCTGGTCGCCACCCGCTATTCCATGTTAGGCGCCGGCATCGCGTTGGTGGTCGCGGGCGTGATCGGCATCAGCGGCGGCCTCATCGCCGGGTACTACCGCGGCTGGTTCGAGGCGGTCTTCTCCTACGGCGCCTCGCTGTTCCTCGCGCTGCCGTCGATGGTCGTGCTGCTCGCCGCGCGCACCGTGATCGGCCCCAGTCTCTGGTGGTCCATGGTGATCTTCGGCGTGATCGTGTCCCCTGCCTTCTACCGCCTGACCTTCGCGGTGGTGTCCGGAGTGCGCCACGAGCTCTACGTCGACGCCGCCCGCACCTCCGGACTCTCGGACGCCCGCATCATCGGACGGCACATCCTGTCGGTCGTCCGTGCGCCCGTCATCATCCAGGCGGCGGGCATCGCAGGCGTCGCCATCGGCATCCAGGCGGGTCTCGAGTTCCTCGGACTCGGCGACCGGGAGCTGATCACCTGGGGAGGCATGCTCAACGATGGCTTCCAGGCCATCTACCGCCAGCCGTGGCTGCTCGTGTGGCCCACGCTCGCGATCGTCATCATCTCCGTCGCCCTGACGCTGTTCGCCAACGCTCTGCGCGACGTGCTGGAGCGCTCGTCGACCGCTCGCCGCTCGAAGGCGACGGCTCCCGCCACGGCGGCGGCCGACCACCACGATGGCCAGGCAGCGCTGTCCGTGCGGGGCCTCGAGGTCTCGTACGGCGATCGCGCCAAGGACCGCACCGTCGTGGTACACGACGTGTCGTTCGACATCCGCGCCGGCGAGGTGCTCGGCCTCGTCGGGGAGTCGGGCTCGGGCAAGACTCAGACCGCGTTCTCCATCCTCGACGTGCTTCCCGGCGGCGGGCGCGTGTCCGCGGGCTCCATCGCCTTCCACGGGAAGGTCACCACGCAGTCCCAGCGGGCCGCTGCGCGGGGAAGGTCGATCGCCTACATCCCCCAGGAGCCGATGTCGAACCTCGACCCGACCTTCACCATCGGGTTCCAGCTCATCGAGCCGATCCGCGCTGTCGCCGGCGCCTCGAAGTCCGAGGCGCGCACCCGGGCGCTGACCCTGCTCGAGCGAGTCGGCATCCCCGACCCCGAGCGGGTCATGGGCCTCTACCCGCACCAGATCTCGGGCGGCATGGCCCAGCGCGTGCTCATCGCCGGCGCCATCGCCACGGAGCCCGAGGTCCTCATCGCGGACGAGCCCACCACCGCCCTCGACGTCACCGTGCAGGCGGACGTGCTGGACCTGCTGCGCGACCTGCAGCGCGACCTCGGCATGGCCATGGTCATCGTGACGCACAACTTCGGCGTCGTGGCCGACATCTGCGACCGGGTGGCCGTCATGCAACAGGGCCGCATCGTCGAGCAGGGCGATGTCGAGACCGTGTTCGACGCGCCACAGCACCCCTACACGCAGGCGCTGCTGGGCGCCATCCTCGACGACGACACCGTGCGCCCGAGCCTCGACGAGGGCGTGCAGACGGGAGGCCCCCGATGACCGAGTCACTGCTGCGTGTGGACGACCTCGAGGTCGCCTACCCCGGGCGCGGGATGCGCGCGGAGCCCACCCGCATCCTCCATGGGGTGTCGCTCGACATCCGGCCCGGCGAGACCGTAGGACTCGTGGGCGAGTCGGGCTCGGGCAAGACCACGCTCGGACGTGCGATCCTCGGCCTCGCGCCCGTCACGGGCGGCACTGTTACGTACCGCGGCGAGGACATCTCGCACCCGACGCGCCAGCGCCGCCGCGAGCTCACGCGCGACATCCAGGTGGTGTTCCAGGACCCGTACACGTCGATGAACCCCAACCTCACCATCGAGCAGACGCTCACGGAGCCTCTCCGCGTGAACGGCACGAAGGGATCGGAGGCTCGCGACCGCGTGGCCTCGCTGCTCGAGGCGGTCCACATGCCCGTCGACTCGATGACGCGGTTCCCCAACGAGTTCTCGGGTGGCCAGCGCCAGCGGATCGCCATCGCAAGGGCGCTCGCGCTCGACCCCGCGCTGATCGTGTGCGACGAGCCCGTCTCCGCTCTCGACCTGAGCAACCAGCGTCGCGTGCTCGACCTCTTCATCGAGATCCAGGAGCGCACCGGAGTCGCGTACCTCTTCGTCTCGCACGACCTCGCGGTGGTGCGTCACCTCAGCCACCGCGTCGCCGTGCTGTACCGGGGCGAGATCGTCGAGTGGGGCGACTGCGACCAGGTCACCGCGCGCCCCGAGCACCCCTACACGCAGCGCCTGCTGATGGCAGCGCCCGTGCCGCACCCCGTCCGCCAGGCGAAGCACCGCGCCGACCGCCAGCGCGTCCTCGCCGCTCAGCGTGAGGCCGACCTCCAGTCCGGCGCCGCCTGATCGCGGCCCGCGCCGCCTCCTCCTCCCGCCTCGAAAGGACCACCATGCCCTCGCCTCGCGCTGCCATCTTCGACCTCGACGGCGTCATCGTCGACACCGCGCCACTGCACTTCGACGCCTGGCGGCAGACCGCGCGCGAGCTCGGGTTCGACCTCGATGAGTCGCACGAGGCCTCCCTGCGCGGCGTCGGTCGCCTGGACGCGCTGCACCTCGTGCTCGAGGCCGGCGGCATCGATCCGTCGAGCGTCGACACCGAGGCTCTCGCGACCGCCAAGAACGCCCGCTACGTGGGATCGCTGACGTCGGTGTCGCCCGCCCACCTGCTTCCGGGGGCGAAGGACGAGCTGACGCGCCTGCGCGCCGCGGGCGTCCCGATCGCGCTGGGGTCCGCGAGCCGCAACGCCACCGGGCTGCTGGACCGCCTCGAGGTGCGCGAGCTGTTCGACGTCGTCGTGGACGGGAACGATCTCACGGCGTCGAAGCCGGACCCCCAGGTCTTCGCGCTCGCGGCGCAGCGCCTCGGCGTGCCCGCAGCCGAGTGCGTGGTCTTCGAGGACGCCCCCGCCGGAGTCCAGGCCGCGCGTGCGGCCGGAGCCCGGGTCGTCGGCATCGGCTCCGCCGCCGTGGTCGGCGGCGCCGATGCGGTGATCGGCTCGCTCGCCGAGGTGGGAGACCTCGCGGAGGACCTTCGACCGGGCTCGACGGTCGTGGCAGGCGTCGACCTCGCCGCCGCACCGTTCGGCCTCGACGCCGCTGCACGCGCCTGGGTCGCGACGACGCTCGCCTCGCTGAGCCCTGAGCGCAAGCTCGGTCAGCTGTTCTGCCTGCTCGCCGAGCCCGACACCGCCGAGCAGGCTGACGCCGACTTCGCGGTCGTGGAGCCCGGCGGCTACATGCGCCGCCCGTCCCTGTCGCACGACGTGGTGAGCTTCAACCGCTACGTCCAGGACAAGGCCGAGGTGCCGCTTCTCATCGCCGCCAACCTCGAGGCCGGCGCGAGCGGCGTCGCCTTCGACGCCACGAGCGTGGGCTCGCCGCTCCAGGCTGCGGCGACCGGCGACGCCGATGCCGCGCGCCGCATGGGAGAGGTATGCGCCGTCCAGGGACGCGCCATGGGCATCACGTGGGCCTTCTCCCCGATCGTCGACATCCAGCTCAACTGGCGCAACCCCATCGTCCTCACCCGCGGCTTCGGCGACGACACCTCCGTCGTCGCCGAGATGGGCGAGGCCTTCGTCCGGGGCCTCCAGGACCACGGCATGGCCGCCTCCGTCAAGCACTGGCCCGGCGATGGCGTCGACGACCGCGACCAGCACCTGCTCACCACCGTCAACTCGCTGAGCACCGAGGACTGGGACTCCACCTTCGGCACGGTGTACCGCCGGGCGATCGACGCGGGCGCGCTGACGATCATGGCGGCGCACATCGCGTTGCCGTCGTACTCGCGCGCCCTGCGCCCCGGCATCGCGGACGAGGACATCCTTCCGGCGAGCCTCGCACCCGAGATCACCACGGACCTGCTGCGCGATCGGCTGGGCTTCAACGGCCTCGTGGTCACGGACGCCTCGCTCATGGCCGGCATGCAGATGTCGATGCCGCGCGCTCAGGCGGTGCCTGCCTCGGTCGCCGCCGGCTGCGACATGTTCCTCTTCACGGAGGACTACGCCGCTGACCTCGCCCACATGCGTGCGGGCGTCGCCGCCGGCACCATCACCCCGGCGCGCCTCGACGAGGCCGTCACCCGTGTGCTCGCGGTGAAGGCCGCGCTCGGCCTGCATGCCGCGACGCTCGACGGCCTCGTGCCCGACGCTCTCGGTGCCGTCGACCGGGGCACCCACGAAGGCTGGGCCCACGAGCAGGCGTCGCGCGCGGTCACCCTCGTCAAGGAGGAGGAAGGCCTCCTTCCGCTGCGACCCGAGGCGACGCCGCGGGTGCTCGTGTACTCGCTGCGCGGAGGCGCGCTCCCCTCGACCGATCCCGCGCAGGCGCTCGTCGACGACCTCTCGGCGCGAGGCTTCGCGGCGACCCTGCACGAGGACCTGCCGCGTGAGGCGACGCTCTTCCAGCCCGTCGGCCGTGCCGGCGCGGTGACGGGCGCCGAGCTGCTCGACGGCTACGACGCCGTGATCTACGTCGCGGACGTGCCGCCGGCGTCGAACTTCCCGACCGCACGGCTCGAGTGGACCTTCTGGACGGCCGCCAACCTGCCGCGCTACACGCACTCGATCCCCACGATCTTCGTGTCGCTCGGCAGCCCCTTCCACCTCCAGGACGTGCCACGCGTCAAGACGTTCGTCAATGCCTACGCCAACAACGGGGCGACGATCGCGGCCGTCGCACGGGCACTCACCGGCGAGCAGCCGTTCACCGGCGTGTCGCCCGTGGACCCGTACTGCGACTACTGGGACGCCCGCCTCTGAGCGACGACGGCACCGGCGACTGACCGCTTGGTAGAACAGTTGCCGCGCCGACCCTAGGCTGGTGGGCATGAGCGATCTGATCCACCTGCGTGACGCCGGCGTCTCCCTCGTCCTCGACACCCGTGGGGGCCGCCTGCCCCGCATCGTCCACTGGGGCGCGGACCTGGGCGAGACCATGCCCGCCGACCTCGAGCAGCTGGCCATCGCCGACGACGAGCCCCGCGTCGGCGGCGGAGAGCTCGACGACCGGTACGGCGTGGCGATCCTGCCCGAGCACTCGTGGGGTTGGTTCGGCACGCCCGGCCTCGAGGGCCACCGCGAGGGCCGCGATCACGCGACGCGCTTCACGGTCACCGAGGTCGCGCGGTCCGTCGAGGGGGACGGGGACGCCCGGGTCCAGCGCGTGAGCGTCCGGGCGGCCGATGCGCTCGCCGACCTCGCGCTCGATCTCACCATCGAGCTCCTGGGCTCGGGTCTCGTGCGCGCCCGGGGCGCGCTCACCTCCACGGGCCACGGCTCCTCCGACACCGAGGCGCCCTACGTCGTGGACGCGCTGAGCCTGCTCCTGCCCGCCGCGCCCGAGGCCACCGAGATCCTCGACTTCTCCGGCCGGTGGATCCGCGAGCGCACTCCCCAGCGCCACGCGTGGGTGCACGGCACCCATCTGCGCGAGGGCCGCCGCGGCAAGCCCGGCCACGACACCCCCTTCCTGGTCGCGGCCGGCACGGCGGGCTTCGGCTTCCGGTCCGGCGAGGTCTGGGCGACGCATGTGGCCTGGTCGGGCAACACCCGCTGGCTCGCCGAGCGCGGCATGCACGGCAAGGGCCTCCTGGGCGGCGGCGAGCTGCCGTTTGCGGGCGAGATCCGCCTCGCCCCCGGCGAGACCTACGAGGGACCGTGGACCTACTGGGCGCACGGCACCGCCGGGCTCGACTCGGTCGCCGAGCGCTTCCACCGTCACCTGCGCTCCCTGCCGTCGCACCCCAGCACGCCGCGCCCCGTGACGGTCAACACGTGGGAGGCCGTCTACTTCGACCACGACCACGCCAAGCTGTACGCGCTCGCCGACGCCGCCGCCGCCGTGGGCGCCGAGCGATTCGTGCTCGACGACGGCTGGTTCAACCACCGACGCGCCGACAACGCGGGCCTGGGCGACTGGTTCGTCGACGCCGGCGTCTACCCCGACGGCCTAGCCCCCCTCGCCGACTACGTGCGCGCGCAGGGGCTCGAGTTCGGCCTGTGGTTCGAGCCCGAGATGATCAACCCCGACTCCGACCTCGCCCGCGAGCACCCCGAGTGGATCGCCCAGCCCGAGCTCGCCTCGCGGCGCGCGGAGGTCGGCGGCGAGCCCCGGCTGCCGCTCGAGGCCCGCCAGCAGCAGGTGCTCGACCTCACGCACCCCGAGGCGTACGCGTACATCGAGGAGCGCCTCCACGCCCTCATCGCCGAGGTTCGCCCCGCGTACCTCAAGTGGGACCACAACCGCGACCTGCTCGAGGCGGGCTCGAGCGCCACGGGCCGGGCCATCGGCCACGAGCAGACGCTCGCCTTCTACCGGCTGCTCGACGGCATCCACGCGGCGTTCCCCGGCATCGAGATCGAGACCTGCGCCGGCGGCGGCGGCCGCGTGGACCTCGAGGTGCTGTCGCGCACCCAGCGGATCTGGGCCTCCGACTGCAACGACCCGCTCGAGCGCCAGCGCATCCAGCAGTGGACCAGCCTGGTGGTGCCCCCCGAGATGATGGGCGCGCACATCGGCCCGCCGGAGGCGCACTCCACCGGCCGTGCCGCCGGGCTCGACTTCCGCGGCGGGACGGCGCTGTGGGGGCACCTCGGCATCGAGTGGAACGTCGCGAGCGCCGATGCGTCCGTGCCCGCCGTCCGCGCGGCGCTGACCGCGTGGGTCGCCCTGCACAAGGAGCACCGGGACCTGCTCCACTCGGGCACCGTCGTGCACTCGGACCTGCCCGAGCCCGGCCGCGTCCTCCACGGCGTGGTCGCGACAGACCTCTCGGAGGCGCTCTACGGCTTCGCGTCCGTCGACTCCGTCCACACCAATCCCGTGGGCGCGTTGAGGCTGCCGGGCCTCGATCCCGCCGCGCGCTACCGCGTGGTCGGCACCGGACCGGCCGACCCCAGCACGGGGGCGACCGGAGCGGCGACGGCCTGGTGGACGGACGGTGTCGAGCTGACCGGGCGCGCGCTCGCCGTGCACGGCGTCCAGGCGCCGGGCATCATCCCCGAGCAGGTGATCCTCATCCGCGTCACCCGGGTGGGCTGAGCCGGACATGGCGAAGGCCCGGCCGGCGGCCGGGCCTTGCTGATCAGCTCAGGTCAGTTGCTGCTGCGGTAGACGTCGCCCGCGCCCCAGTAGCCGGACTCGTAGATGCCCATCGCATCGGTGCCGGGCAGGTACTCCCAGTGCCACGGCTCCCACTTCGAGGACTTGGCCCAGCCGGGGTTGACCCAGCCCCACGTGCGGCCGTTCTCCTCGAGCCACGCCTTGGCGGCGCCGCGTGCGTCGGTGCGGCACAGGTCGATCGCGAGGCCCCAGCCGTGCACGGACTTGCCCGGCGTCGCGGCGAGCCAGCCCTGGCTCGCCTTGGTCGCGTACTGGCCGGACAGGGTGCGGTAGGTGTCGGACAGGCAGATGTCGCGCCCGAACTCCTCCTTGAAGCGGGCGTTGAGCTCCGCGAAGGCGACGGCGGCGTCGTTGCGCAGCTGCTCGCCTCCGCCGATCGAGCACAGCGAGTCCTTGGTGAGGCGGCCGTTGCGGCCCTCCCACCCGAGCGACGGGTCGCAGTCGGGGAGGTTGGCGCTGACGGTGAAGGTCTGCGCGGCGGCGAGCACGGCCGATGCGGAGTCTGGGTCGGGCAGCGGCAGCTCCGACTCGAGCAGCTGGGGGCCGTCGCCCAGCAGCGCGCGGGCGGTCGAGGGGGCCTCCGCCGAAGCGGTGCCGGTGACCTGCTCGACGGCGCCGGCGTACGGCGCGATGGTGCCCATGATCGGGTAGACCACCATCGCGAGGGCGAAGCCCGCGAGGACGCCGCTGCGGGTGAGGACCTTGCGGCGGCGGTGGGTCGAGCGGATCTGGATCTCTTGGGTCTTCTGCTGGCGGCGATGCTTGCGCGAGCGGTGCGCCTGAGCGGGCGCGAGCGCGTCAGCATCCGTGCTCACAGGGAGCCTCCAAGACCAATTCGATTGCCATCGTCATCGGGACCTCGGTCCCGACGTTGGGTGCGATTGTAACCAAATGGTAACGGTGGCCTCAACCCCGGCAGCGACGAGGTGTGTCGAACACCACAAAGCCGCGTGGGACCGGTCTCACTCGCGCGCCATCTCGTCGCGCACCTCTCCCACGAGCTCCTCGAGGATGTCCTCGAGGAACACGAGGCCCAGCGTGACGCCGTCGCGCTCGACGCCGGCGAGGTGCGCACCCGAGCCGCGCATGAGCGCGAGGACCGTCTCGATCTCCTCGTCCGGCCCGATCACGGGAAGGTCGCGCACCCGCCAGTCCTGAATGGGCTCCTCGCGCTCGCCGGGGCGGGCGAACAGCGCATCCTTGATGTGGAGGTAGCCCACGTAGCGGTCGCCTTGGCCCACCGGCAGCCGCGAGAAGCCCGAGGTCACGACCGCGCGCTCGAAGTCGTCGACGCTGATGCCGGACGGCACGCCGACGACCTCGGCGACAGGAACCATGACGTCTGCTGCCGTGTGGTCGGAGAACTCGATCGCGCCCGTCAGCAGCCCGGTCGGGTCGGACAGCGTGCCCTCCTCGCTCGAGCGCTCGACGATGGAGTGGACCTCGTCCGCCGTGAACGCGCTCGTGACCTCGTCGCGCGGCTCGATGCCCACGAGCCGCAGCAGCCCGTTCGCGATCCAGTTCAGCGCGCCGATGATGGGGCGCAGCACCCGCGCGATCCACACCAGCGGGGGCCCGAACACGAGGGCCGCCCGGTCCGGGCTCGACACGGCGGCGTTCTTGGGCACCATCTCGCCCACCACGACGTGGAGGCCGACGACGATGATCAGCGCGATCGCGACCGCCACCGCGTGCGAGGCGCCTTCCGGCAGCCCGAGCTCGTGCAGCGGACCCTCGAGCGCGTGCGCGATCGCAGGCTCGGCGACCACACCGAGCGACACCGAGCACACGGTGATGCCCAGCTGGGCGCAGGCGAGCATCAGCGACACGTTCTCCATCGCCCACAGCACCGTCGTGGCGGCGCGCGATCCCGCCTCCGCACGCGGCTCTATCGAGCTGCGGCGCGCGGAGATGACGGCGAACTCAGCGCCCACGAAGAAGGCGTTCGCGAGCAGCAGGCCCACGACCGCGAACACCATGCCCGCGCTCATCGCTCGGCCCCCTCGTCGTCGGGCAGCGGGGTGAGGCGCACCCGGTCGATGCGCCTGCCGTCCATGCGCTCGACCCTGATGACCGCATCGGCGCACGCGACCTCGTCGCCGACGCGGGCGACGCGGCCGAGCTGAGCCATGACGAACCCAGCGACCGTCTCGTAGGCGGGCGACTCCGGGATGGTCAGCCCGGCCACCTCGTCCACCTCGTCCGGACGCAGGTCTCCGGGCACCACCCAGGCCCCGCCCGGCGTGCGGTGGACACCTGCGCGGCGGCGGTCGTGCTCGTCGGCGACCTCGCCCACGAGCTCCTCCACGACGTCCTCGAGCGTGACGAGCCCCGCGGTGCCGCCGTACTCGTCGAGGACGATGGCGCACTGGGGACCCAGGGCGCGCAGCTCGACCAGCAGCGGGCGCATCTGCATCGTCTCGGGGATGCGCGGTGCCTCGACCATCAGCTCGGACACCGGGGTGGTCTCCCGCTCGTGGAACGGCACCGCCACCGCAGCGCGCAGGTGCACGATGCCCACCACGTCGTCGACGCCGTCGCCGAGGACGGGGAAGCGGGAGTGACCCGACGCCCGGGCGATCGCCAGGACGTCCGTCGCGACCGCGCCGCGCGCGAGCGTCTGCATGCGGGTGCGATCGGTCATGACGTCGATGGCGGTGAGCGCGTCGAGCTCGATCGTGTTCTTGAGCAGCAGCGCGGTCGAGGGCGCGAGGGTCCCGGCCTCGGCGCTGCGGCGGACCAGCGCGGCGAGCTCCTGGGGTGAGCGCCCGCCGGCGAGCTCCTCGCGCGGCTCGATGCCCATCACGCGCAGGATGCCGTTCGCGCTGCGGTTGAGGCCCGCGATGAGGGGCCGCAGCGCCGTCGTGAAGCTCAGCATCCACGGCGTCACGAGCCGCGCGGTGCGCTCGGGGTCCGCGAGCGCCGCGTTCTTGGGCACCAGCTCGCCGATGATCATCGAGAACGCGTTGACGAGCACGAGCGAGAGCGCTCCCGCGACGCCGGCCACCGCGCCGCGCGCGAGCGGCGTGCTCGACAGCGGGATCTCGAGCAGCTCGACCAGCGCCGGCTGCGCGGTGTAGCCCAGCAGGATGGTCGTGAGCGTGATCCCGACCTGGGCGCCCGACAGCTGCGTCGACAGGCGGCTCAGTGCGCGGCGCACGCGGCGGCCCTTGCGGTCGGAGTCGTCGACGTGGGCCGGGTCGAGCGCGACGAGGGAGAACTCGGCGGCGACGAAGACCGCGGTGCCCACGGTGAGGAGCACTCCGAGGCCTACCAGCAGCCACGCGGTGGTCATGACGTATGACTGTCAGAGTCCATGGTGTGGCCAGCATACCCAGCGCTGGATAGGGTCGCGGGGAGCGCACAGCGCCGCAGTCGACCAGCAGCAACGGAGGATCATGGAGCGTCGAGCGATCGAGGTCGCGTCCCTCACCAAGACCTACGGGACGGTGACCGCCGTCGACGACCTGTCGTTCTCGGCCGCGCCCGGCCGAGTGACCGGATTCCTCGGGCCCAACGGCGCAGGAAAGTCCACCACGCTGCGCATCCTCGTGGGGCTCGTCGCCGCCACGGCGGGCTCCGCGACCATCGGCGGCGCCGCGTACGCGCGCCACCCGCGGCCCGGAGCGGTGGTGGGCGCGCACTTCGAGGGCGCGTTCCACCCGGGCCGCACCGCGCGCGAGCACCTGCGGTCCTACGCCCCGCTCGTCGGCGTCGACGACGCCCGCTGCGACACCGTCCTCGCCGCGGTCGGCATGACCGACGCCGCGCACCGCCGCGTGGGCGGCTACTCGCTGGGCATGCGCCAGCGCCTCGGCCTCGCGACGGCGCTGCTGGGCGACCCGAGCGTGCTGGTCCTCGACGAGTCGGCCAACGGCCTCGACCCGGCCGGCATCAAGTGGCTGCGCTCGTTCCTGCGGTCGTTCGCCGACGACGGCGGCACGGTGCTGCTCAGCTCGCACCTGCTGAGCGAGGTCGAGCAGACGGTCGACGACGTGGTGGTCATCGCGAAGGGCGCGTTGCGCCATCAGTCCTCGCTCGACGAGCTGCGGGCGCTGGCCCAGCCGGCGGTCACCCTGCGCAGCCCGAACGTCGACGGGCTCGCGAGCTTCCTGCGCGACCGCTTCCCCCACAGCCACACCGCCACGCGGGTGGGCGAGGCCTCCATCTCCGG
Source organism: Demequina sp. NBRC 110056 (assembly GCF_002090155.1). Classification (GTDB taxonomy): domain Bacteria; phylum Actinomycetota; class Actinomycetes; order Actinomycetales; family Demequinaceae; genus Demequina. The sequence continues at coordinate 349,726 of NZ_BBRM01000005.1, forward strand.
CGCGAGCGCCGCGCAGGTGGGCGCCGCGGCGTTCGCTGACGGCCTCGAGGTGCACGGCCTGGCGGACGGGGGCGAGACGCTCGAGTCCGTCTTCCTGCGCCTCACCGGCGAGGAGGTCGCGGCATGAGCGCGGCGGTGCTGTCCGAGGTCCGCAAGCTCACCTCGACCCGGCTGTGGTGGATCCTGCTCCTGTGCATGGCCGCGGGCGTGGCCTTCATGACCGGCTCGATCGCGTTCGCCGTCGCGTTCGCCGACGAGCTGGGTGGGGCCGATGCGCAGGCCGCCTCCCCCGACCCGCTCACCACGGTGCGCACCATCTACGGACTTCCGGTCTCGTTCGGCTACGTGTTCCCCGTGATCCTGGGAGCGCTCATGGTGACGAGCGAGTTCCGTCACCGCACCATCGACACCACGCTGCTGCTCGAGCCCCAGCGCGCCAAGGTCATCGGCGCGAAGTTCCTCGCCGTGCTGCCCTTCGCCGCGATCTACGCCGTGACCGGGATGGCCGTCGGCATCGGCGTCGGTGCGGGAGCGCTGGCGCTCGCTGGGGAGCCCACGCTGCTCGACTCGGGCGACGTGTGGGGCTCGATCGCGATGGGCACGCTCGCGCTGGTGGTGTGGGCGCTCGTCGGCGTCGGCTTCGGCTCGGCGATCACCAACCAGGTGGTCGTCATCGTCGCGCTGCTGTGCTGGACCCAGCTGGTCGAGCCGATCCTGCGCTTCGCCCTGTCCTTCGTCGAGCCGCTGCAGGGGGTCGCGAGGTTCCTCCCGGGAGCCGCTGGCGACGCGATGGCGGGCGGCAGCTTCTACACGACCACCGGCGGCGGTGACCTGCTCGCGCCGTGGGCCGGCCTGCTCGTGCTGCTCGGCTACGCCGCCGTCGCCGCCGCGATCGGCTGGCTCGTGACGTTCCGACGCGATATCTCATAACGATTTCCCCAAGTCGGGGGCACGAGGTACCGGACTCAGACGTTTAGGCTGGACAATGCCTAGCAGTACACCGTTGTCCCCCGACGCCATGAGCGCCAAGAAAGCGAGCGGCCCCAACGTGTCCACCGACACCAGCGCGCCAGACACTGACCGCACCACCGTCTCCAAGAGCGCCGGGGCCCCCTCCGTCGCCTCCCTCATCCTCGGCAACGGAGCCGCGGACTCCGCTCCCACGTCGGCGACACCCGCCGCCGCGAGCGCACCCGCGCCCGAGCCGAGCGCTGCCACCCCGGCCGCGAGCGCATCGGCGCCCAGCAGTGCCGCATCGCCCGCCCAGCCTGCCGCGCCTGCTCAGCCAGCGAGCACCCAGGCAGCGTCCGCGCAGGCCGCCTCGGCGCCCGCCGCGCCCACGCCGACCCCTGTCGCCGAGAGCCAGCCCGCCGCCTCCCAGCCGTCCGCGCCGGCGATGCCCGCCGCGACCGCATCGGCCCCCACCCCGCCCGTCGAGCCCGAGGCCGACGGCGAGTCCACGGCCACCCAGCCCATCGCGACCGCCCAGGCGCCCACCGCGGCGTACCTGCAGAGCCACGACCACCAGATGCTGTCCGCCAAGGACGTCAAGCATGGCGTCGAGCGCCTGCGCGGACCTGCGGCGCGCGTGGTCACCAACATGGAGGCCAGCCTCGCCGTCCCGACCGCGACGTCGGTCCGCACCATCCCCGCGAAGCTGCTCATGGACAACCGCACGGTGGTCAACAACCACCTCGCTCGCACCCGCGGCGGCAAGGTCAGCTTCACGCACCTCATCGGCTACGCGATCGTCGAGTCCCTCACCGAGCTGCCCGCGATGAACGTCGCGTACACGCAGGACGAGGGCAAGCCCGCGATCGTCACCCCGGAGCACGTCAACTTCGGCCTCGCGATCGACCTCGACAAGGGTGACGGCGTCCGCCAGCTGCTCGTGCCCAACGTCAAGGACGCGGACCGCATGGACTTCGCGAAGTTCTGGGCGGCCTACGAGGACATCGTCCGCAAGGCGCGCACCGGTGCGCTCCAGGCGGGCGACTTCCAGGGCACCACCATCACGCTGACCAACCCGGGCACCATCGGCACCGTGCACTCCGTGCCGCGCCTGATGGAGGGCCAGGGCGCGATCATCGGCGTCGGCTCGATGGACTACCCCGCCGAGTACCAGGGCGCCTCCGAGGAGACCGTGGCCCGGCTCGGCATCTCCAAGGTCATGACGCTCACCTCGACGTACGACCACCGCGTCATCCAGGGCGCCCAGTCGGGCGAGTTCCTCGCGCTCGTGCACAAGAAGCTGCTGGGCCTCGACGGATTCTGGGACCGCGTGTTCGTGGCCCTGCGCGTGCCCTACGAGCCCGTCCGATGGGTCCAGGACTCCGCCACCAACGAGGAGGCCGAGGCCGCGAAGCCCGCTCGCATCGCCGAGCTCATCCACGCCTACCGCTCGCGCGGCCACCTCATGGCCGACGTCGACCCGCTGTCGACCCGCCTGCGCAAGCACCCCGACCTCGACGTGCAGACCCACGGGCTGACCCTGTGGGACCTCGACCGTCACTACGCCACCGGCGGGTTCGGCGGCCAGGACCGCTGGAAGATGCGCGAGGTGCTCGGCCGCCTGCGTGACGCGTACTGCCGCACCGTGGGCGTCGAGTACATGCACATCGCGGACCGCGCCCAGCGCGCGTGGCTCCAGGAGCGGCTCGAGAAGGGCTACACCAAGCCCACCCGCGACGAGCACCTGCGCGTGCTGCGCCGCCTCAACGCCGCCGAGGCCTTCGAGGCGTTCCTGCAGACCAAGTACGTGGGCCAGAAGCGCTTCTCGCTCGAGGGCGGCGAGTCGCTGATCCCGCTCATGGACGCGATGATGGGCGCCGCCGCCGTGGCCGGCATCCAGGAGGTCTGCATCGGCATGGCCCACCGCGGCCGCCTCAACGTGCTCGCGAACCTCGCCGGCAAGTCCTACTCGCAGATCTTCTCCGAGTTCGACGGCACCGCCGTGCCCGGCTCCGTCCAGGGCTCCGGCGACGTGAAGTACCACCTCGGCACCGAGGGCACCTTCACCGCGGAGACCGGCGAGACCACCAACGTCTACCTCGCCGCGAACCCGTCGCACCTCGAGGCCGTCAACCCGGTGCTCGAGGGCATCGTGCGCGCCAAGCTCGACCAGCTGGGCGCGGACCCCGCGACCGACGGCTTCCCCGTGCTGCCCGTGCTCATCCACGGCGACGCCGCCTTCGCGGGCCAGGGCGTCGTCATGGAGACGCTCAACCTCGCCGGCCTGCGCGGCTACGCGACCGGCGGCACCGTGCACGTCATCATCAACAACCAGGTGGGCTTCACCACCGGCCCCGGCGACTCGCGCTCCACGCGCTACTGCACCGACCTCGCCAAGGGCTACCAGATCCCGATCTTCCACGTGAACGGCGACGACCCGGAGGCCTGCGTGCGCGCCGCGCGCCTGGCCTTCGAGTACCGCGAGGCCTTCGGACGCGACGTGATCGTCGACATGGTCTGCTACCGCCGCCGCGGGCACAACGAGGGCGACGACCCGTCGATGACGCAGCCGCGCATGTACGACCTCATCGAGGCCAAGCGCTCGGTCCGCCACCTGTACACCGAGGCGCTGATCCGCCGCGGCGACATCACCGAGGACGAGGCCGAGGCCGTCTCGCAGGACTACCTCGCCCAGCTCGAGCGCGTGTTCATCGAGACCCGCGAGGGCTTCACCGGCACCGACACCGAGTCGATCTCGGGCCTCGAGCTGCCGTCCTCGCAGTCCTCCGACGCCGGCGTCATGGTGGGCTGGCAGACGGCCGCCACCCCGGCGCACGTCGAGCGGGTGGGCCGCGCCCACACGCGCCCGCCGCAGGGCTTCGCCGTCCACCCCAAGCTCGAGAAGCTGCTCGAGCGGCGCGACGCGATGACGCGCGACGGCGGCATCGACTGGGGCTACGGCGAGGTGCTCGCGTTCGGCACCCTGCTCCAGGAGGGCGTGCCGATCCGCATGTCCGGCCAGGACTCGCGCCGCGGCACGTTCGTGCAGCGCCACGCGGTGTTCCACGACCGCGCCACCGGCGCCGAGTGGGCGCCGCTGCGCTACCTCAGCGCTGACCAGGCTCCCCTGCACATCTACGACTCCTCGCTGTCGGAGTACGCGGTGCTGGGCTTCGAGTACGGCTACTCGGTCGAGCGCCCCGACGCGCTGACCCTGTGGGAGGCGCAGTTCGGCGACTTCGTCAACGGCGCGCAGACCATCATCGACGAGTTCATCTCGTCGGCCGAGCAGAAGTGGGGCCAGTCCTCCTCCGTCGTGCTGCTGCTGCCGCACGGCTTCGAGGGTCAGGGCCCCGACCACTCGTCGGCACGCGTCGAGCGCTTCCTCCAGCTGTGCGCCGAGGACAACATGATCGCGGCCATGCCGTCGACCCCGGCCAGCTACTTCCACCTGCTGCGCCGCCAGGCCTACGACCGCCCGCGCCGCCCGCTCATCGTGTTCACGCCCAAGTCGATGCTGCGCCTGCGCGCGGCGCAGTCGGACGTGGAGGACTTCACGACCGGGACCTTCCGTCCCGCGATCGGCGACGCCTCCGTGGACCCGGCTGGCGTCGAGCGCGTGCTGCTGTGCGCGGGCAAGGTCTACTACGACCTCGCCGCCGCCCGCGACAAGTCGGGCGACACGTCGACGGCCATCGTGCGCCTCGAGCAGCTGTACCCGCTGGACCACGAGGCGATCAACGAGGCCCTCGCGCCGTACGGCGACGTGCCGCTCACGTGGGTGCAGGAGGAGCCGCGCAACCAGGGCGCGTGGACCTACCTCGCGCACGCGCTGCCGCGGGTCGTCGGCCGCGACGTCGTGGGCGTCACGCGCACCGCATCGGCCTCGCCGGCCTCCGGCCTGTCCTCGCGTCACAAGGACGAGCAGGAGGACCTGGTGACGAGGGCGTTCTCGCGATGAGGAACGTGTTCTTTGTGGGCGACGAGCTCGTCGCCGGCCACGGAGACCCCAAGGCGCTGGGCTGGGCCGGCCGCGTGGTCGCCCGCACCCTGCCCGTGGGACCGGACCTGCGCTTCCACACCCTCGCCGTGCCCGGCGAGAGCACCGGCGAGCTCGCGAGCCGCTGGGACGACGAGGCGCTGCGCCGCCGCGGATCGTCCGAGGAGGCGACCGGCCCCGATCACGTCGTGTTCGCGATCGGCCGGCACGACGTCGCCCGCAAGGTGTCCCCCACGATGACCCGGCTGCACCTGGCCAACACGCTCGACCGCGCCTCGGCGCTCGGGATGAAGGCCATGGTCGTCGGACCCCCGCCCGTCGCGGTCGAGGACCGCCGGGCACTCGGTGAGTACGCGGCGCTGTGCGAGGAGGCCGCCGCCCGCCGCGACGTCCCCTACGTCGACATGTACGGGCCGCTGGTGCGTCACGACCAGTGGGCCACGGACATGGACACCGGCGGCGGCGCGCTGCCGCTCCAGGCCGGCTACGGCCTCATGGCGTGGCTCGTGCTGCACTCGCAGTGGCACTCCTGGCTCGGGTTGCCCGAGCAGGACTGACCGCTTCGCCGGCGGCCTGAAGGAGCGCGCGCTGCGCGTCTCGCCGTCGGCGCACGTCACCGCACGGCACGCGTGCCGTGCGGCAGGACCGCGGCGAGCGGGCTAGACGATGACGCCCGCGTTGCGCAGGCTCACGAGCAGGTCGTGCGGGCGCGACGCGATCGCGACCGCGTCGTCGACCGACACCGTCTCCGCCTGCACCAGCTGGAAGAGGTGCTGGTCGAACGTCTGCATCTTGTAGTACTCGCCCTCGGCGATCAGGTCGAGGATCGGAGGCTGGCTCGCAGGGTCGACGATCGCCTCCGCGATGCGGCCGTGGTTGACCATGATCTCCGCCGCGAGGGTACGACCGGAGCCGTCGCCACGACGCACGAGACGCTGCGACACGATGCCGCGCAGAGTCTGCGACAGCGTCGCGCGGACCTGGCTCTGCTCGTGCGGGGTGAAGAAGTCGATGATGCGGTTGATCGTGTCCTGCGCGTCCACGGTGTGCAGGGTCGCGAGCACGAGGTGGCCGGTCTCGGCGGCGGACAGCGCGGCGCGCACCGTCTCGATGTCGCGCATCTCGCCGACCATGATGACGTCGGGGTCCTGACGCATCGCGCCGCGCAGCGCGTTGGTGAAGTCGAGCGTGTCCGAGCGCACCTCGCGCTGCGAGATGATCGCCTTCTTGTCCGCGTGGAGGACCTCGATGGGGTCCTCGATGGTGATGATGTTGACCTCGCGGTAGGTGTTGATCAGGTCGATCATCGACGCGAGGGTCGTGGTCTTTCCCGAACCCGTCGGGCCCGTGACGAGCACGAGGCCGCGGGGCTCGAGAGCGAGGTCCGCGATGACGGGCGGCAGGCCCAGCTCCTCCATGGGCGTCGCTCCGACGGCGACGCGGCGGAACACCAGGCAGTCGGTGCCACGCGCGACGTACGCGTTGACGCGGAAGCGGCCCACGCCGGACAGCGAGAACGCGAAGTCCGCCTCGTGGGTGTCGCGGAACTGCGCGACCAGGTCCTCGGGCAGGACCTGCGCGACCATGTTGCGCGTGTCCGCCGGGGTCAGCGGCGGCACCTGCAGCTTGCGCAGGCGCCCGTCGACGCGGATGCGGGGCGCGGAGCCCACCTTGCAGTGAAGGTCGGAGCCGCCCGTGCTCGCAAGCGCGTGCAGGAACGGGATGACGGAAACAGGCTGGTCGCTCACGGAACCTCCATCGGCACAGAACAGGTCGATCTTGAGGGAGCGTAATGCCCGTGGCGACCAGGTGGAGAGGGAGTGTGGGAAGATAGACAGTCGTCTGTCGCAGCACCCGCGTGAGAAAGGGGGATCCCGATGAGCAAGCGAGGCCGCAAGCGCAAGGCGCGTGCCAAGGGCGGAGCCAACCACGGCAAGCGTCCCAACGCCTGAGTGCGCATACGTCGAGGCCGCATCGGATCAGTTCCGATGCGGCCTTCGTCGTCTCCGGGGTCGTCCCGGTCAGGGGTCGCGAGCGACCACCGGGTGATCCGGTCTCCCGCGTCTCACCGCGGGCACCCTGAAGAGCTCAGACGCCTTCGCGCGCCGAGCGGATCGAGGCGAGGATCCGTTCACGAAGCTCCTCGGGCGCGGTGTCGCCACCGGTGCGCGCCGTGAGGTTCTTGATCTTCTCCTTGATCTTGTGCTCCGCCTCGCACGGCGGACACGTCTTCAGGTGATCGCCGATGCGTCGAAGCTCGTCCTGCGGCAGCTCATCGTCGATGTATTCGAACAGTCGATCGAGGGCCTCCTCACACTCCCTTCCGGGCATGGCACACCTCCCCACTGTCCTTCGGTGCGGTCGGGCGCTTGTCGTAGACGCCGCGCTCGGCCGCATACTCTCTCAGCTTCTCGCGAAGCAGCTTGCGTCCCCGGTGCAGTCGTGACATGACGGTCCCCACCGGGGTGTCCATGATCTCGGCGATCTCCTTGTAGGCGAATCCCTCGACGTCGGACAGGTAGACCGCCATGCGGAAGTCGTCGGGCAGCTCGGCGAGGGCCTGCTTGACCTCGTCGTCCCCGATGGTGTCGAGCGCCTCCTGCTCGGCCGATGCGAGGCCGGAGCTGGTGTGCTCGGCGGCCGCCGCGATCTGCCAGTCCTCGACCTGCTCGGCGTCGGACAGCTTGGGCTGGCGCTGCTTCTTGCGGTACGTGTTGATGAACGCGTTGGTCTGGATCCGGTACAGCCAAGCCTTGAGGTTGGTTCCCGGCTTGAACTTGTCCTGCGCGGCGAACGCCTTGGCGTACGTCTCCTGGACCAGGTCCTCGGCGTCCGAGCGGTGGCGCGTCATCCTCAGCGCTGCCGCGAAGAGCTGGTCCATGTAGGACAGCGCCTCGGTCTCGAAGTCCAGCTGAGCGTCGGTCATGACGGGCGAGCCTACTCCAGCATCGGCTCCTGCCCCAGGGGCGGAGGCGCTCGTCGGGCGCGTCGCAGTCGCGGTCATGCCGCGAACAACGCCGTCGCCGCGGCCAGCATTCCCAGATCCGGACAGGCGCGTCCGGAGATTCTCGTCCTCCAGGACGATCGAGCTCGCCGTTGTGCGAAGAAGACCTTCCTCCAGGCGGCACGAGGATGGCGCAGGGTGGCGCAGGGTGGCGCAGGAGGACGCACAGGGCCGATGCGCTCTCCCCTGTGCCAGGCGTGCGCAAGTTGATAGCGTAGGAGGCATGTTCCGACACCTCGCCAGGCCCCTGCTCGCCACGTGGTTCGTCTACGGCGGAGTCCAGTCCGTCCTCGAGCCCGAGAAGCGCGCCGAGCGCGCCGCTCCCGTCGTGGAGCCGCTGCTCAAGGAGGCGGGACTCGAGGACGTGAAGACGACGGACCTGGTCAAGGCGCACGGCGTCGCCACGGTCGCCGCCGCCACCGTCCTGGCTCTGTCGCGCACGCCGCGCACTGCGGGCCTGGTGCTCGCCGGCCTCACGGCCGCCACGGTCGCGGCCGGGCGCCCGTTCTGGCTCGAGCAGGACGAGGAGAAGCGGGAGCAGCAGATGGAGCTGTTCCTCAAGAATGTCTCGCTGCTGGGCGGCACACTGCTCGCGGCGACCGCCGGGCACAGTCCTCGCCGCAAGGCACGCGCCAAGGCTGTCAAGGCCAAGGAGCAGGCCAAGGCCGAGGCGAAGAAGGGCGCGGCCGTCGTGAAGTCCGAGGCCCGTCACGCCAAGCGCGCCGTGAAGAAGCGCGCTTGAGCGTCGCCGCGACGCACCCGATCGGCACCGGCCCAGGAGAGGTCTGGCCCGCACCGCTCGCGTCCGGCTCCCTCGACGCGACCGTCGAGGTCCCCGGCTCGAAGTCGCTCACCAATCGCTTCCTGGTGCTCGCGGCGTTGGCCGACGCGCCCGTCACCATCCGTGGAGGCCTGCGCTCTCGCGACAGCGCCCTGATGATGGCGGCGCTGCGCGGCATGAGCGTGGAGATCGACGATGCGGGCGCGGCCTGGCAGGTGACGCCCGCCTCCGTGCGCGGCGGCACCCACGTCGACTGCGGGCTTGCCGGCACCGTCATGCGCTTCGTGCCCCCGCTCGTGCTGCTCGCCGACGGTCCGGTCACGTTCGACGGAGACGAGGGCGCACGCGTGCGTCCCATGGGGCCGCTGCTCGACGCGTTGCGCGCGCTCGGCGCGACGGTCGACGACGAGGGCCGCGGGACGCTGCCCTTCACCGTCACCCCTCCGGCCGCCGTCCCCGCCGAGGTCGACGTCGACTCCTCGGCGAGCTCGCAGTTCGTCACCGGGCTGCTGCTGGTCGCGCCGCGTCTGCCGCACGGGCTCACCATCCGCCACACGGGTGAGACGCTGCCGAGCCTGCCGCACATCGACATGACCTGCGAGACGCTGCGCGAGGCCGGAGTCCGGGTCGACCAGCCCGACGAGCGGACGTGGGTGGTGCACCCCGGTTCCATCGCGCTGGGAGACGTGCGCGTCGAGCCCGACCTGTCGAACGCGGGCCCGTTCATCGCGGCGCCCCTCGTCGCGGGAGGCACCGTGCGCATCCCCGGGTGGCCGGCGAGCACGACGCAGCCGGGCGCGCTGTTCCCCGAGATCCTCGAGCGCATGGGCGCGACCTGCGCGCTCGACGGAGACGTGCTCAGCGTGACCGCTCCTGGCCTCGCCGACGGCGGCATCGATGCGATCGACGCGGACCTGTCGCCCGCCGGAGAGATCACCCCCACCATCGCGGCGCTGTGCGCGCTGGCGACCGGGGCGAGCAGCCTCACCGGCATCGGCCACCTGCGCGGACACGAGACCGATCGTCTCGCCGCGATCACCGCCGAGGTCGAGCGCGTGGGCGGCGCCTGCGAGGCGGCCGACGAGTCGCTGACGTTCGGCGGCCTTCCCGAAGGCGGGCTGAACGCCGCGGTCATGGAGACCTATCACGATCACCGGATGGCGACCTTCGCGGCGATCATCGGCCTGGCCGTGCCGGGCGTCGAGATCCTCGACGTGGGCACCACCTCGAAGACCATGCCGGACTTCCCTGCCATGTGGAAGGCGATGCTCGGCGCGTGAGGCGCGAGTACGACGAGTCCGACGCGCGGGTGCGACCCAACCGGCGCGGCTCCCGGCCGCGCTCCAAGCGCCGTCCCGCGCACGAGGACGCGGTGCCCGGCACCATCGTCGGCGTGGACCGCGGCAGGCTCACCGTGCACCTGGAAGCCGACGGCACCGAGGTGATCGCGGTCAAGGCGCGCGAGCTCGGCAGGCGCGGCCTCGTCGTCGGCGACCGCGTCGCGCTGGTGGGCGACGTGACGGGCGCCGAGGGCTCGCTCGCGCGCATCGTGCGCCGCGAGGAGCGCGCGACCGAGCTGCGCCGCACCGCCGACGACGCCGACCCCACCGAGCGCGTGGTCGTCGCGAACGCGCACCAGCTCGGCATCGTCACGGCGCTCGCCGACCCCGAGCCCAACCCGCGGATGATCGATCGGTGCCTGGTGGCGGCCTTCGACGCCGGCATGGACGCCCTGCTTGTGCTCACCAAGGCGGACCTCGCAAGCGCCGATGCGCTGGCGGCGGCGTACGCACCCTTGGGTGTGGAGGTGGTCGCCACCACGATGCGACGGGAGGGCGACGAGCGCACGATCGAGGGCCTCGAGGCGGTGCGCGAGCGGCTCGCCGACCGCACGACCGTGCTCGTCGGCTACTCGGGCGTGGGCAAGTCGACTCTCGTCAACGCGCTCGTGCCTGATGCCGGCCGCGCGACCGGGGTCGTCAACGACGTGACCGGCCGCGGGCGCCACACCTCGACCTCCGCGGTCGCGCTCGAGTTGCCGTTCGGCGGGCGCATCATCGACACCCCTGGTGTCCGGTCATTCGGCCTCGCACACGTCGACCCCGAGCACTTCATCGCGGCGTTCCCCGACGTGGCCGAGGCTGCGGCCGAGCGGTGCCCACGTGGGTGCACCCACGAGTCCGCCGAGGCCGGCTGCGAGCTCGACGCGTGGGCTTCGACGCCCGACCAGCGCGCGCGGGTGGACTCGATCCGGCGGCTGCTCGCGAGCCGCGCGCAGGCCGACACGTACTGAGCCCAGCCCGCGCATGAGCACGCGCCCCGCGTACCGCTCAACACACGGCCGGGACGCCTGGGGCAGATGGTGACTATGTGCCGTCACACCGGTCTCAGGAGTCGCACCTGCACCGGGTGTGTGTTGAGCGGTACGCGCCGGCCGCGCTGTGGGAGGCCCACCCGGCCCGCGCATCGGCGCTCTCCCGGCCGTATCGTCGCCACCCACACTTCGCGGGCCCGTCAGTCGCGACGTCACCCATGAGACGTCCGGACTGACGCTCGACCGTGCGCCAGTCCGGACGACACGCGCCGGTCGCGCTGTGGGAGGCCCGGCCATCTCGGGCCTCCCACAGCGCGCGCCTGGTGCCGCTCAGGCGCAGGCGCCCTGCGACTCCCACGGACCCCAGACCGAGTCGCCGGGCTCCTGCGAGCGGGTCCACCACAGCGCGCGGTGGTTCGCGCCGTCGTGAGAGACCACGTCGCCGTGGCGGTAGACGGTGCCCGCACTCCACGGCGCAGCGCACTCGGCGGTGGCAGGCCCGGCCGGCGCCTCGCCGAGCTCGGTCCACGGGCCCCACGGGGAGTCCGAGGGCGCCCAGCCGCGGGTCCACCACCGCGCCTCGTAGACGAGACCGTCGTGCTGGACCACGTCGCCGCGCTGGTAGATGGCCGTCGCCAGCCACGCCTGAGGCCCGGCAGGCTCCGGCAGCACCTCGATGACGTTCGGATCCTCGACCGCCTGGAGACGACCGCCGACATCGGCCGGCGCGACGCCAGTCAGCTCGTAGAGGCCGTGCATCTCGACGGAGCCGTCCGCCGCGATCTCCGGGGTGATCGAGGCGAAGTCCGTCGTGACGAACCACTCCGCGGTCACCTCGACCGGCCGACCGTCAGCGGGGTTGGACGTGGCGCCGTCGAAGTAGTTCGTCGGCGACGCCAGCAGCGAGGTGTCGGCCTGCTTGAGGCCGAGCGCATCGCTGTCGGGGTTGCGCCACGACAGGACTCCGCTGGCCTCGTAGTCCGTCGCGGGCGCGTTGGACTCGAGCCGCACGCCGCGGCCGTTGTCGACCGTGGTGACGCCGTCGAGCCGCACGTCGGGGCCCGAGTTGGACGTCACGCCCGTGGCGAGGTTGCCGTACGAGATCGAGTCCTTGAGCAGGTGATCGCCGGGCTGCGACTCGCCGCCCAGCTTGAACCCGTTGCCCTCGCCGGTGCGTGACGGGTCCTCGCTGAGGAAGCCGTTCTCGTACGCGACCGAGCTCTCGATCACCACCGTGCCGATCGGGCCGGTCGTGGACCTCGCGTACAGGTCCCAGCCGTCGTCGATGTTGTGGTGAGCGATGTTGTGGCGGAACACGTTGCCCTCGCCGACGGTGAGCTTGGCGGCGAAGCCGTCCGCGTCGTTGCCGCTCGGGTCCGCGTTGTGGTGCGACTCCGAGGACACGACGAGATTGTGCGACGGCCACATCGACGGCGGCTCCGTGGACGCACCCGAGATCTGGATGCCGGTGTCCTGGTTGTGATGGGACTCGACGCGCTCGACGACGTTGTGGTGCCCCTGCACGAGCATCGGCTTGGACACCGGCTGGGCGCCGGTGATCTCCAGGTTGTACACGTGCCACCAGTCTCCGCGGAGGTGGATGCCACCACCCTCGGAGTCGGTCAGGTCGAGCACCGCACGGGCGCCGGGCTCGGACATGAGCGTGATGGGCGCATCCTCGGTGCCGTCGTGGCCGCGCCCGACCACGATGGCGCGGTCCGGCGTGTAGGTGCCGTCCACGAGCACGATCTGCTGGCCGGGCTGCGCGTACGCCACCCCGGTGTGCAGGTCGAGCGGGTTGCCGCGGGTGCCGTCGCCGTCGGGGGTGCCGTCGGGCGCGACCCAGAGCGACTGCCCCGGCGCGCCGAACGAGTCCACGGTGATGACGACCTCGACGTCGACCGGATCCAGCGACTCGAGCTCCTCGAACTCGCCCAGCTGCGGCTGGTCGGGCCCCGGGGTCGCGCGGGCGATGAAGGTGTTGGCTCCCGGCGCGAGGGCGACCGTGCCCTCGGCGGACTGACCCGGCGTGAGCGCGAGGCCGTCGACCAGCACGTCGCCCGCGGAGGACAGGATCTGGCCCGTGCCGTGGAAGTCGGCCACCAGCGGAATCGCGATCTCGCTCGCCGACGACGTCGACGTGACGTCCACCGCGAGGGACGTGGGCACGTACTCCGTGGGCGGGTCCTGCGCCTCCTCGTCGTCATCCGGATGGATGGTGGTGAACTCCCAGTCCGTCACCGTCACGGCGATCTTGCGCGCGACGGCGAGACCCACGTAGAACGCATCCTCGTTCTGCACCAGCAGCATGTCGGGGTTGTACTCGATCACCTCGATGTCGTCCGATCCCTCGCGGTGCCAGATGGCGTGGAAGCCGGTGTTCGACCGGCGCAGCGAGAAGTCGTAGACGTCGCCCTGCACGAACTTGCGAGACGAGCCGGCCTCCGTGCGGAAGGTCGAGTCGAACTCCTCGGACGCGCTGTCGTCGCGCACGCCGTCGGGGGCGTTGGTGCTGCCGCTGTAGCCGGTCACGAAGCGCGCGCCCGGGGTGCCGTTCACCACCTCGGGGGTGGCGTCGTAGTACCGGGTCACGACCGCGCCCGCGGAGTTGAAGTAGCGGTGCGGCGAGGACGCGGTGACCACGTCGTCGATCGCGATGACGCCGAAGCCGGACTGGTTGTCCGCCGCGGAGTCGTCGGTGACCTCGAACGTCGCGCGCAGCGTGAAGTTCTCGTTCTCCGGGTCGACCTCGGTGAAGAAGTAGAGGAAGCCGTCCTCGGAGGTCGCGATCTTGGTGCTGGAGCCCGTCGCGTCGAACGCGATGGTGCCGTCGTCGCCGACGGTGATGCGCTCCTCGCCGAGCCCCGAGGCGTTGGAGCCGACCTCGGCGACCTGCCATCGCTCGACGGCGGTGGCGACCTCGACGACGGTCGCGGGTCCAGCGGTGGAGTCCGCTCCGCGGTGCGCGACGACGCGCACCTGGTAGGTCGCGCCGGGGGTGAGGCCCGTCAGGTCCGCCGCGGTGCCTGCCACATCGGCGACGGCCGGCTCGAAGGGGGCGCCACCCTGGATGGTCTCGACCGAGTAGGTCTCCGCCTCGGCGACCGCGCCCCACTCGAGGGTCACGGTCGCGCTGCCGTTCGCGACGGCGGTCGTGAGGGCTCCGGTGACCTCGGGCGCGCCGAGCGGCAACGCGAAGCCACTGAGCGCGGCGGGCTCGGAGGTGAGCGCGGCGGCCTCCCCGGACCGAGTGAGCGACACCTCGACCGTGTAGTCACCCGAGGCCGGAGGCGTGAGGCCGATGGTGCCGGTGGCGCCGTCGGTCGCGGTGAACGCGCGGTCGGCGATCGCACCGTCGGCATCGCGGAGCACGGCCGCGGCGATGTCGCCGCCGTCGTCCCCGAGCAGGCCGTCGTACTGGACGAGGACCCGGCTCGGGTCCGTCGGGTCGACGGCGACGCCGGTGATCTCCGGCGCGGCGACGGAGTCCCACGCCGCGCGGTCGACCGGCTCATCGAGGCCGAGCTGGAGGTAGAAGACGTTGACGCCGCTGCTGGGCGAGGCGATCCAGTAGTCGCCCGCGGCCGGGACGTCGAGGATCTCGGTCGCGACGGGCACGCCCGAGTCGTCGGCGAGGGCCGGCACGCGTGCGATCTCACCGCTCGCATCGAAGAGGGCGAGCGCGCGGTCGGCGCTGCTCGAGCCGCTGCGCGCGTGGACCAGCACCTGCGTGGGTCCGTCCGCGGTGAACGCGATCGAGCGGTTGGACTGCGTTCCTGAGCCGTTCAGCTCTAGGCGCTGCGCGTAGACGTCGCCGCGGTCGGAGGTGCGGTCGGTGCCGCGCACGTCCACCTCCTTGCCCGCCTCGGCGTTGATCGTGAAGTCGCCCACCTGCACGTTCTCCACGTAGACGTCCCCCAACGGCAGCTCGTTGGCGTCGAGCGCGCCCGCGGGCCCTACCGCGCCGGCCGGCACCGCTCCCGCGGCGACGAGGGCGGCCGCCGTGAGCGCGGCCAAGGATGTGCGAAGCCTGGTGGCTGTCAGTCTCATGAATCTCCCCGTTGAGATGCGAAAACTGAGCGCCCTCCCCATCGAGAACGCCGAGAAACCGGTTTCTCACCGGCTCTCGTCCACGGTAAGCGCATTCCAAGGTGCCCGTCAAGTGAAGGTTGCGAACCTTGTGCCATGCCTCGCGGCGGTTCAATCCCGCCTGACGCCTGCCGCCTCCGTCCGTCGCAAGCGCCCCTCCCCAGGCTCCCAACGGACATCCCGCCCGGCGGTCAGTCGCGACGACACCGCACAGGAGCACAAGGCACAGGCGCACCCGGCCGGGCACGCGCATCGGCCCGCTAGCCTGAGTGCCATGCAGCCCACCGGACCGTACGCCGAGGACCTCGCGCTCGCGATGACGATCGCCGACCAGGCCGACGCGCTCACCCTGGCCAACTTCGCCTCCGACGACCTCACCGTCGAGCTCAAGGCGGACGACACCCCCGTGACCGCGGTCGACCGCGAGACCGAGCTGCTGATCCGACGCCTCCTCGACGAGCACCGCCCCGCGGACGCGTTCCACGGCGAGGAGTTCGCCGACAAGTCCGGCGGCTCGCGCCAATGGGTGGTCGACCCCATCGACGGCACCAAGAACTACATCCGCGGCGTTCCGGTGTGGGCGACGCTCATCGCGCTCGTCGACGACGGCCGCCCCGTCGTGGGCGTCGTGAGCGCGCCCGCGCTCGGCCAGCGCTGGTTCGCCGCCGCCGGGGACGGCGCCTGGAAGGGCTTCAGCACGGCCGATGCGCGTGCCGTCTCGGTCTCGGACGTCGCCGAGGTGGGCGGAGCGAGCCTGTCGTACTCGTCGCTCACGGGCTGGGAGGAGCGCGGACTGCTCGACGCCTTCCTCGACCTCAGCCGTACGGTGTGGCGCACCCGGGCGTACGGGGACTTCTGGAGCTACGTGCTCGTGGCCGAGGGCGTCGTCGACGCAGCCTGCGAGCCGGAGCTGGAGCTCTACGATATGGCGGCGCTCGTGCCCGTCGTCGAGGAGGCTGGCGGCACGTTCACGTCGCTCGCGGGCGAGCCGGGACCTTTCGGCGGAGACGCGCTCGCCACGAATGGCCGGCTGCACCCGGCACTGCTGGAGGCGCTCCGCGCCCGCTGACGCGAGGGCCTACAGGTCCAGCGCGGCGAGCTCCGACGCGTCGTACCAGAGCAGGTCGCTCTCCTCGAGGCGTGCCAGCGCCTCGGCGTCGCCCTTCGCCGCAAGTGCGGCGTCTTCTCCCCCGTCGGCCTCGTCGACGAAGGCGCACGCGACGGAACCGGGATCAACCCGCCCCTCGAGCGTGACGGCGGCGGGGTGCGCTCCCGTCACCGGCGTGACGTCCTGCCGCGGATAGTCGACGACTACAACCGCGCGCCGCGAGGCGCCGAGCTCGAGGACCGCGTCCGCGGCGGCAGCGTCGCGGACCTGCTCGACGAGTTCCTCCTCGTCCTCGACGGCGGTGATGTCGAGCAGCCTGGCGGTGAGCGCATAGCCGGAGGCGGGCTCCCACTGGCCGGTGACGGCCGCGGCGAGGTCGGACGGGTGGACGGGCACGTAGACGCGCATGCGCTCAGTGTCCCACCGCGCTCGGCGCGACGGCGGCACGACGCGGCGGCGCCTGCGCTTCCACTGCGGCGCATGCGACGACGGCGACTGCGGCGATCGCGCGCCGCGCCTTCGACCGCGGCGCGCACTCGGCGAGAACCTGCCCCGCGAGCGCGGCCGCGTCGAGCGCCGACGGGTCGAAGGGCACCGGGAACACGCTGCCGACGCCCGCGAAGCGCGCCAGGACATCCGCGACCGTCTCCTCCGGCCGCGCACCGGCGACCGCGGACCTCACGCGGTTCACCACGACGAGCGGATCGGTGACACCCCGCTCGGCAAGGCTGCTCAGGCCGTGGATGAGCCGCTGCATCGCGAGCGGTTCGGCGCTGCCCACCGCCACCACCCGGTCAGCAGCGCCGAGCGCCGCCAGGGTCGCGCCGTTGCGCTGCGGCGCTCGCGTGTCGTACTGCAGGTGCTCGTCAACCTCGAGGCTGAAGCCGCAGTCGACCACGACGACGTCGTAGGCGGACCGGGCCGCCGCGAGCGCCGCCTCGACGGCCGAGCCCGGCAGCTCGCTCCAGCGCTGCGGCCGCGTGATCCCCGTCAGCACCGCGAGCCGCTCATCGATCGCGAGGCTGTGGCGGCGCACCGCAGTCGCATCGACAGGCCCGCGCTGCGCGAGCCGCACGACGCCGGCAAGGCCGGGCGCCTCGTCGGTGAGACCGACGGCCTGCGCCACCGCCCCGCCGTAGGTGTCCGCGTCGACCAGCAGCGTGCCGGCGCCGGCGCGGGCCGCCTCCGCCGCGATGTTCAGCGCGATCGTCGTGCGACCCGGAGCGCCCGTCGGCCCCCAGACTGCGACGACTGTGCCCACGGTCGGGGCGCGCTCGCTGGCGTCGTCATCGGACGGCGGCGCAGGAGGCGGCTCGGGGTGGACACGCAGAGACGGGTCGACGAGCTCCGCGGCGATGCGCGCGGCGAGGTCGGCGGGGTCCGCGCCGGGGCCGAGGACGATGGGCACTCCGAGCGATCGGAGGGTCTCCGCGGCATCGGGCTCGTCGGCGACGGCGACGACCACCGGAATCGTGCGGCGCAGGATCTCGACGGCGCCGCGCGTGAGGCGCGGGTCGTCCGACACCACGATGGCGCCGCCGGCTCCCCCGTCTGCGGCGGCCATGGCCTCGGCGAGGTCCGCGCATCGCCGCGCGACCGTCAGGCCAGGGTGGGCATCGATCGCGGCCGCGTAGGCACCCTCGGAGCGGCCCGCGACGGCCAGGATCACCCCGACGCTGGCCATCAGCGTCCGCCGTGGCCCACGACGGAGATGTCGCCGCCCGAGGCAGCCGCGTCCAGCACCGCAGAGACCGCGTCGCGGGGCACCGCGAGGTAGACGGTCTCGCCGCCCGCGACGGCGAACGCACCGTCCGCGCGGGCCACGTCGGCCACGACGAGGCCCTCGGCGACCATCGCCGCCACCGGTTCCTCGCCGACCGCGAGCCAGAGGTCGACAGCGGCTCCAGAGTCGATGTCCGGAGCGAGCGGCGTGCTGGAGACGACGCCGATGACCCGACCGTCGTAGCCGTCAGCGGCCGCGAGCGCGCGAACCGGCACGATCTCGCCGGCGCTCACGGTGCGGGTGACGACCTGACCCCACGGAGCGTCGGCATCCACCGCCAGGTAGGTGCCGCCATCGACCTTCACCCGGGCGACCTCAAGGTCGCCTTCTGCGAGCACGGTGCCCGGCACGAGCGTCGACGATGCCACGTAGTAGGGGTCAGTCTGATCCGCGGCGCGCAAGGCGAGGGTCACGCCCACGATGGCGACGCAGATGAGCGCGAGGCCTGCCAGCAAGCGGGGATCGCGCCAGCTCGGCCGGCGCAGCCGACCGGCCACGGATCCGTCGTCCATCGCTGCCCCCCTCGACAGTGCACTCGACACGATGCACGCGTCGCCTTCGCGGCGACGATGCCCGTGGCGCCTATCCTGCCGACTCAGCGCCGTCGTGCCAAGACCCTGTGGACAGCGGCAAGGGACAGGCGCCACCGTGCCACAATGACCGCATGAGTCCGCGGTTCCTCACGCTCGAGGATGTGCAAGAGGTCCTCAACATCTCCTCGCAGCAGGCCTACGCGCTGGTGCGCAGCGGCGACCTGCCCGCGATCCAGGTCGGGGGCCGCGGCATCTGGCGGGTCGAGGCGAGCGAGCTCGAGGACTACATCGCCCGGCAGTACGAGGCGTCGCGGCAGCGAGCCTCGCAGGCGCGGCCCTAGCCGGAGGCCACCTCGAGCAGGCCCGACAACGGCACCGTCGTGACGGAGCCTTGCGGCTCGGCGGCGAGGTCGAGGTGATCGGCGCCCACTCGCTCGATCATGCCCACGAGATCGACGCCGCACCGCACCTGAACGCGCGCGCGATCGCGGCTCAGCGCTCGCAGCGCCGAGGCGATGGTGAGCCGCTCCTCGACCGCCGAGAGCTGCTCGGCGCGCGCTGGTAGCCCCACGATGCCGGCGATCGCCGCGGCGGGGACGAGCCGCTCGCGGCCGGAGTCGTCGAGGAGGAGCCACTCGCCACCCGAGTCCGTCAGGACACCGCGCGCCCTGCTGCCGTCGCGTAGCGAGAGCGACAGCTCGCGTCCGCGTGCCGCCGCCACGCGCGCCGCGAGCTCGATCGACGCGCGTTCGCCGCGTGTCCGCTGGGCGACCTCCGCCCGCCAGTCGCTGGCCTCGAGCTCGACGGCCTGCGCCTCGAGGTCACGGAAGAGGGCATCCCATCGCATGCGCCCACGCTACGGCCGGGCCCGTCCACAGCCAAGGCTCTGCGGTGGACGCACACACATCGCCGATGTATATCTAGTGTCATCAAACAGCATCAAACGCTATCTAAGGAGATGAAGAGTGACCTACCGCACCGCGCCTTACGTCCTCGGGCGAATCGCCGCGCTCGTCGCGCTCGCGACCGCACCGCTGCTCGCCGCCGCGCTTGTTGCGAGCGCATGGACCGCCGCGAGCGACCTGGGCCTCCCGTCTGCGACGCTGTCGGACGCCATCGTCACGGGTGCCGCTGCGCTCGGAGCGATCGCGTGCGCCGTGCTGACGGGCTCGACCGTGCTCGCTGTGGCGGCGCCGACCGGATCGCGGGTCCGCGCTGCTGCGCTCCGGGCGATGCCGCACGCTTGGCGGCGGCTGGTCGCCGCGGCGCTCGGCGGCGCCGTCGCCGCCGGGCTCACGATTCCGGCCGTGGCGGCGCCGGGCGCCGGGTGGCTCGACCCCGCCGCGGAGTCGACCGGAGCCACGGGCTCGACGACGATCGCCCCGGCGGCATGGACCCGCGCCGCGTCCGAGGGCGACCCTGGAACGTCGCCTGCGCGAGTGCCCGAGGCGTCTCTCGACGCACCGCCGGGCACGACGCCGGACGACCGTCTCCCACCACCGCACGACCCTCGCCTCGCAGGTGACGGCGCCGGGTGGCTGCCGGCGGCGGCCGCAGCTCCAACAGCGGAAGCGGCCACGACAACAGATCCACCGGCGGACCCATCGGCCATCACCGTCGAGACCGGCGACTCCCTGTGGTCCATCACCGCGCGCGAGCGCGGCGGGAGCGCCGCCGACGTCGCCCGCGCGTGGCCGGACCTCTACGCGCTCAACCGGGAGGTGGTGGGCGCCGACCCCGATCTCATCCATGCGGGCCAGCGGCTCGCGCTCCCCGAGGAGTGGTCACGATGAGCGCCCAGCCCGTCGCCACGACCGCGTCGCTGCCGGGGCTGCGTCCACGAGTCCGGCGCGCGCTGGGCGACCCGACGCCGCTCGCGTGCACGGTCGCGAAGGCCGCGATGGAGGCGGTGCTCGGCGGCCCGGCGATCGACCCCTACGTGCGCTGGCTCGACGAGGCCACGTTCGCCCACGTCGCCCGCCAGCGTTCGCTCGCCATCCGCGCCGGGCGCACCCTGACCGGACCGGTGGGGGTGCGCCGCGCTCGGGCCTCCCGCGTCTCGCGCACCGCGGCAGAGGTGTCCGTCGTGATCGAGCACGCCGGCCGCTGTCGCGCCGCCGCCCTGCGCCTCGAGGAGGTCGCAGGGCGGTGGCAGGTCACCGAGCTGCTGCTCGGGTGAGCGTCAGTCCTCGTTCTTGCCGTGGCAGAGCTTGTACTTCTTGCCCGAGCCGCACGGGCACTGCGCGTTCTTGGCGGTGCCCGGGAACGTCACGCCGTCGTCGGAGGGCTTCTCGCCCGCCTTCGGACCTGACTTCTTCACCTCTCCCGAGCCGTCGTCCGACGGACCCGAGTAGGTGAGCGCACCCATGGACGCCTGCATCATCGTGCCGGGAGTGGCCGAGGTGTTGCTCATCACCCGACGGGGCTGACCGGCGCCGGCCACGGTGCCGCCAGGCGCGGCTGCCGCGGTCGCTGCCGCCGAGGCCTCGGTCAGGCCGGGCGCCTGAGGCTCCTTGGCCTTCTTCTCGACGCGGTACAGGACCTGGAGCGACTGCTCCTTGATCGAGTCCGTCATCGCCTCGAAGAGCTGGAAGCCCTCGCGCTGGTACTCGATGAGGGGGTCGCGCTGGCCCATGGCCCGCAGTCCGATGCCCTCCTTGAGGTAGTCCATCTCGTAGAGGTGCTCGCGCCACTTGGCGTCGAGGACCTGCATGACGACCTGACGCTCGACGGTCCGCAGCAGGTCGGAGCCGAGGCGCTCCTCGACGGCGTCGTACTGCACGCGCGCATCGGCGACGAGCTCGCGGGTCAGGAACGCCGTCGTGACGCGGTCCAGACCGCCGGCCTCCTCGATGAGCTCGTCCTCGGTCAGCGACACCGGGTAGATGGTGCGCAGGTCCTTGAACATCGCCTCGAGGTCCCAGTCCTCGGGCGAGCCGACGATGGTCGCCGCCTTCACGTACGCGGTGACGACCTCGTCGATGAACTGCTCGACCTGCTCGCGGAACTCCTCGCCGTCGAGGACGCGGCGGCGCTCGCCGTAGATGACCGAGCGCTGCGAGCTCATCACGTCGTCGTACTTGAGGATGTTCTTGCGGATCTCCGCGTTGCGGCCCTCGATCTGCGCCTGCGCCGAGCGCACGCCGCGCGTCAGCACCTTGGACTCGATCGGCACGTCGTCCGGCAGCGCGCCGGAGTTCATCATGGTCGCGGCGAGCCCCGACTGGAACATGCGCATGAGGTCGTCCTCGAGGCTCAGGTAGAACCGGGACTCGCCCGGGTCGCCCTGACGGCCCGAGCGGCCGCGTAGCTGGTTGTCGATGCGGCGGGACTCGTGGCGCTCGGTGCCGAGGACGTACAGTCCACCGGCGGCCAAGACCTCGTCGTGCTCCGTCGCGACGGCAGCCTTGGCGGCGTCGAAGACGCCGTCCCAGACCTTCTCGTACTCCTCCGGGCTCTCGTGCGGGTCGAGCCCTCGAGAGGCCATCTCCTGCACGGCGCGGAACTCCGGGTTGCCGCCGAGCATGATGTCGGTGCCTCGGCCAGCCATGTTGGTGGCGACGGTGACGGCGCCCTTGCGGCCCGCCTCCGCGACGATCGACGCCTCCTTCTCGTGCTGCTTGGCGTTGAGCACCTCGTGCTTGATGCCGTGCTTGCGCAGCTCCTTCGACAGGCGCTCCGACTTCTCGACGGACACCGTGCCGACGAGGACGGGCTGGCCGTTCTTGTTGCGCTCGAGGATGTCCTCGATGACCGCGGAGAACTTGGCGGCCTCCGACTTGTACAGGAGGTCGGACTGGTCCTGACGGATCATGGGCTTGTTCGTGGGGATCGGCACCACGCCCATGCCGTAGGTCGCGTTGAGCTCGGCGGCCTCGGTCTGGGCCGTGCCGGTCATGCCGGAGAGCTTGTCGTACTGGCGGAAGTAGTTCTGCAGCGTGATCGAGGCGTACGTCTGGTTCTCCGCCTTGATCTGCACGCCCTCCTTGGCCTCGATCGCCTGGTGCAGGCCCTCGGAGTAGCGGCGGCCCTTGAGCAGGCGGCCGGTGTGCTCGTCGACGATGTCGACCTCGCCGCCCTGGACCACGTAGTCGCGGTCGCGCTTGAAGAGCTCCTTGGCCTTCACGGCGTTGTTGAGGAAGCCGATGAGCGGAGTGTTGGCGGGGTCGTACAGGTTCTCGATACCGAGCGCCTTCTCGACCTTGTCGATGCCGGGCTCGAGCATGCCGACGGCGCGCTTCTTCTCCTCGACCTCGTAGTCCTCGTCGATGGTGAGGGACTTCGCGATCCGCGAGAACTCCTGGTACCACTTGCCGTGGTCGGCCTGGGCCGGGCCCGAGATGATGAGCGGCGTGCGCGCCTCGTCGATGAGGATCGAGTCCACCTCGTCGACGATCGCGAAGTGGTAGCCGCGGTGCACCAGCTGCTTGGGGTCGAGCGCCATGTTGTCGCGCAGGTGGTCGAACCCGAACTCGTTGTTGGTGCCGTAGGTGATGTCAGCCGCGTACTGCTCGCGGCGCAGCTCGGCCGGCATGCCGGACAGGATGCAGCCGGTCTCCATCCCGAGGAAGCGGAAAACGCGACCCATGAGGTCGGACTGGTAGCTCGCGAGGTAGTCGTTGACCGTGACGACGTGCACGCCGCGGCCGGTGAGCGCGTTGAGGTACGCCGGCAGGGTCGCGACGAGGGTCTTGCCCTCACCGGTCTTCATCTCCGCGATGTCGCCGCCGTGCAGCGCCGCGCCGCCCATGATCTGCACGTCGAAGTGGCGCATGCCGAGGGTGCGTCGGGAGGCCTCGCGCACCGCCGCGAACGCCTCGGGCATCAGCGAGTCGAGCGACTCGCCGCCCTCGTACCGCTCCTTGAACTCGTCGGTGAGGGCCTTGAGCTCGTCGTCGCTCAGCTCCTCGTACACGCTCTCCATGGCGTTGGTGAGGGCGACGACCCTGTTCAGTCGGCGCAGCACGCGCCCTTCGCCCATGCGGATGACGCGGTCGAGAACAGACACGAATGACTCCTAGAGGTGTGGATATCCACCAGCCATCGTAGGCGCTCAGGCCGGGTCGACCTGCGCGTCTCGCTGTGGGCGCAACAGCACCACCGCCGCCGCGAGCGCGGCCCCGCCGGCCACGCCCCACCAGCCCAGCCGCTCGCCCAGCACGATCGCTCCGAGCACCGCCGCCACGAGCGGCTCGAGCAGCGACACGACGGTCGCGACGAAGGGCGGCACGGTGACGAGGCCCGCGAGGTACGCCACGTACGCCAAGCCCGTCGAGAACAGCCCCATGACCAGCGCCACAGTCCAGCCGTCGACGCCGGCCGGCACGCCCCAGCCCGTGAGCGCCGCCACCGGCAGCACCACCAGCCCGCCGATGCCGAAGGACAGCGCGACCAGCCGCACCGATCCGAGTCCCGGGACAGGTGCGCGGTTGACGACCGTGATCCCCGCGAAGGCGGCGCCTGTGACGAGCGCGACGGCGACCCCGGCCAGCGCATCGGCTCCGGCGTGGAGGGACGATGCGCTGAGCGCCACCAGCCCCACGAGGGCGAGGCCGAGCGCCCCGAGGGAGCGCGGCGGCGGCACGCGCCGCAGCGCGACCGCGTCCCACAGCGCGACCCACACGGGAGCCGAGCCGATGGTGACGAGCGTCGCGAGCCCGACGCCGGCCAGCGCGATGCCCGTGAAGTACAGGACCTCGAAGATCGCGGTGAGCGTGGCGGTGACGAGCACGCGCCGCCATCCGGCGGCGCCGATGCCGCCGAAGCCACCGCGCGCGCCGCCTCGGAGCGCGACCCACGCGGACAGGGCGACGCCGGCGATGAGCATGCGCCACATCGCGACCGAGGCGGGCGGGACGTCCGAGCCCTCCGCGAGCACGGCGCCCAGCAGTCCGCCGGTGCCCCACAGGCAGGCGGCGGTGACGACGAGGAAGAAGTCGCGGGTGCGCACGCGCCGATGCTAGCGCCGGCACATGTCGCGCAGGTCACGCGCAAGCGGCGCAGGGGATCGCTCCCCTGCGCCGCTCGATCGCGCGAAGGTCAGGCGCTCTCGCGGTCCGCCTCGGCGTCCTCCTCGACGCGGATCACGCCGTAGGTCCAGCCCCGGCGGCGGTACACCGCGGACGGCAGAGATGTGTCGGCGTCGATGAACAGGTAGAAGTCGTGGCCGACGAGCTCCATCTGGTCGATGGCCTCCGACACGGTCATGGGCGAGGCCTTGTGCGTCTTGGAGCGGATGCTGATGGGGGTGCCGTCGACCGGCACCTCGACCGTCGCGCCCTCGGGCGCTCCCTCCCAGGCCTCGACGCTCTGGACCGCGTCGTCGGCCGGCTCCGGCGTCGGGTCCGGCGCGGATGACGCGGCCATCTCCTGCGCCACGACGGCGTGCAGCGATGGCTTGTTCTTGTGGCGGTTCGCGCGCCGCTCGTGCTGACGGCGCAGCTGCTCGACGATGCGCGCGCTCGCGCGCTCGAAGGCGACGTGGCGGTCGTCGGCCGTCGCCTCCGCTCGGATCACGCCGTGCGCGTGCACGGTGATCTCCACCCGTTCGCGATCGGAGGACAGCCTCGGGTTGCGCTCGTGAACCACGTTGACCTCGGCGCGCGTGGCACGCGGGGCAAGGGATTCGACCTTCTCCATCTTGTCGAAGATCTGCTGACGCATGTCCTCGGAGACCTTGGTGTGGCGTCCGACGATCGCGATGTCCATGGTGAAGCTCCTTCTTCAGGTGGGGTGGCCAGGCGGCCAGGACTTCAGGTGGTGGCGGCGCGTTCGTCGCGCCAGCGGCATCACCTCCCAGCCCATCGAAGGTGACGACAGTCGTCGTCTTGCTCCTCAGCGTAGACCCGGCGGGGCGACGGCGCGACCAGTGTCGACGAACACGGCGGCGAGCGCCCCGACCACCGCTCCACCGGCGCCCTCGAGGGCCCGGCAGCAGGCGGCGAGGGTCGCGCCGGTCGTCAACACGTCATCGACGAGGAGCACGGGAGACGTCGGCCTGCGGACGCAGCGGACGGCGCGCTGCGCGTCCCGCCACCGACCCCGCGCGGAGGACCCCCGCGACTCCCCGGCGCCGATCCTGAGCGCCGGCTCGAGGTCGCCGTGGACGCCCTCCGCAGCGAGACCTCTGGCCACGCCGCGTGCGAGCAGCAGCGGCAGGTCCGCGCCGCGGCGTCGCGTGCTCGCGCGTCGCGCGGGCGCGGGGACGACGGCGACGCGGATGAGACCATCGTCGAGCAGCGCGGGCGCGATCGCGACGGCCGCGCGTGTCATGGCCGCCGCCACCCAGCGGTCGAGGTCGCGTCGGTGCCCGTCCTTCCACGCGGCCACCGTGCCGCCCACCGCGCCGACGAGGGGCGCGACCGCCCACACCGGCAACGTGCCCTGCCCGTCCACCAGGAGGCGCGGGGCGCACGTCTCGACGCGCATCGGCTCCTCCCACCACGGCGCGGCGCAGTCCTGGCACAGCCGCGCGTCGGCGAGCCCGCAGCCCGGGCACGACACCGGTACCGCGAGCCTGGCGAGCTCCGTCGCGAGCCGTCGGACCGCGTCCGGCACGCCGACGGCTCGCGGCCTCCCCGCAGAGTCCAGCGCGTCGAGCAGGACGCCGTCGAGCGGTGCGTGTCCGGGCATGCGCACGATGGTTCCCGCGCCGCGGCGCCCGCGCAGCGCCGATGCGCTCGTCTGGGGACCGCTCGCCCGCCCGCCCGCCCTGGGGACGGCTCAGCCCGAGTAGGCGATCTCGGACACCCCGGTGAGGACCGGGACCCACGACGACCCCGAGCGCTCCTCACCGTGGCCGTCGCCGGCGATGACCAGGAGCGACGTCTCGCCCGAGCGCACGGCGACGTCGACCGCGTCCCGGATGGTCGCGACGACGGTGGTCGCCCCGCCCACCTCGACCAGCCACAGCGGCGTGGGCGAGCCGTCGACCACCTGGCCGAGGACGCCCACCGTGGTGTCGTCGACCCACACCACCTCGACGCCGGTGCCCACACCGGCGCCGATCGCCAGCGGCTCGCCGACGCTGAGCGGCACGCCTCCGGGATCGCGCACGAGCGCCGCGACCTCCACCACCGGCTGGCCCCCCGCGCGCGACACGACCACGATGCGCGCGCCGTCGCGCGACACCGCGATGGCGATCACCGAACGGGTCTGCAGCCACTCGACCGGGAGCGCCGTCTCCTCACCGGAGGACGCGATGGCCACGAGGCCCTCGTCGCCCGAGGTCTCGGCGGTCCACACGTACCCGTAGCGGTCGAAGGACGGCGCGACCAGGTCCTCGCCGGAGTGAAGCAGGGTGGTGTCGACGGGACCCGGCGGATCACCCAGGTCGCCCGTCGGCTCGACGAGCACCGTGCCCTCCTCGCCCAGCAGGGGCGTGGTCACGACCTCGGAGCCGCCCTGGAGGTAGGCGACGGCGCCGCCGGGATACGCGCGAGCCAGGCCCGAGGCGTCGTCGCCGACGCCACCCGCGGTCAGCGGGGTGGTCCACAGCTGCTCGCCGTCCCACACGCCGAGCCGGCCATCGACGAAGGCGGCGGCCTCGCCGTCCGGCACCGGGGCGGCGGCGAGCTCCGCGTCGCCTGACACGGCGAGCGGTAGGCCGCCGATGCGCACCTCGACGTCCGTCACGGAGGGCAGCCCCGTGAGCGACAGGCGCATCTGCTCGAGGGCGAGCGCGCTGTCCTCGGGGTCGCTCGCGGACTGCGTCGACAGGTCCACGGTCGCGAGGCCGTCCTCGACCACGACCGACTGCACCGCGAGCGAGGCGGACGCCGGGAAGCCCGTGACGACCGCATCGGCGAGCCACGGCGACGGCCCCTCGATGAGCTCGCGCGAGACGGCCGTCGCGATGTTGTTGTCGGGCAGCCACCGCACCTCGGGCACGACGGTGGTGCGGTCGGTGGTCGCGAACACCAAGTCCACCGCACGGAAGAAGCGCGTGAAGTCCGCCTCGGAGATCACGACGCCGTCGTCCAGCTCCGAGATGCGCCACTGGCCCTGCGCGTCCTGGGCGAGGGTGAACTCGATGGGCGCGACCGCGTCGTCCGCGGCGTCGATCCGCCGTCCTGATTCGTCGATCGCGGCGGACAGCGGCACTCCGTAGTTGACGGTGCGGGTGGCCTCGTTCCACTCCGGTGTCACCGCGCCCGAGTCGTACACCAGGGTGTGCGCTCCGGGGTCCCAGCTCGCCGCGGCGTCGGGCGTGAGGAACTCACGCGCCACCGTGAAGTCCGTTGCGACTCCGGAAGCAGACGCGGTGAGGAAGCCGGTGACGATCGCCGCCGGGTCGTCGCTGGGGTCGGGACCCTCCTGGATGGGCACCAGGGGGTCGACCGGCGAGATGTCCGCGTTGCCCTCCTCGACAGGGCCCGATGTGGGGATCGAGGCGCAGCCCGCGAGGCCGAGCGCGGCCGCGAGCACGAGAGCCGTCGCGCGCCTCATGCCTTCACCCCCGCGTCGCGGTCGTCGCCGAAGGCGTGCAGCCCCTGCTGCAGCGTCACCTGCGGGCCGACCTTCTCGAACTCCCTCTCGCGCAGCACGAGCGCGAGCGGCGCGTTGCGGCCGAGGCCCTCGGAGGTGCGCGGCAGCAGCAGCCGGAAGCTCGCGCCCTGCCCGGGCGAGCCCCACACCTCGAGCGTGCCGTCGTGCAGCACGGCGTCCTCGCGCGCGATCGACAGGCCCAGGCCGGTGCCACCCATGGTGCGGGCGCGCGCCGAGTCCGCGCGCCAGAACCGGTCGAAGACGCGGTCGACCTGGTGCGGGGTCAGCCCGAGGCCGTAGTCACGGACGACGACCGCGGTGCCGCGCCGGTTGGACCGCACCGCGATGTCCACGGGCGTGCCCTGGCAGTGCTCGATCGCGTTCGACAGCAGGTTGCGGATGATGCGGCCCACCCGCGGACGGTCGAACGACGCCGTGTGCGGACCGGGGGCGACGTACAGCCTCAGCTGGACGCCCATGTCCTGGGCGATCGGCGCGACGGCCTCGACCTCGTCGCGCACGACGTCGGCCAGGTCGTTCTCCTCGAACTCGAGCTGCGCCGCGCCCGCGTCGATGCGCGAGATCTCGAGCAGGTCGCTCAGCAGCGCCTCGAACCGGTCGAGCTGGGTGCTCAGCAGCTCGGCCGAGCGGGCCACGTGCGGCGCGAAGTCGCCGCGCGCGTCGTGCAGCACGTCCGAGGCCATGCGGATGGTCGTGAGCGGGGTGCGCAGCTCGTGCGACACGTCGGACACGAACCGGCGCTGCAGCCGCGAGAGGTGCTCCATGCGCGTGATCTGACGCTGCAGGGACTCGGCCATCTCGTTGAAGGTCTGGGCGAGCGTGGCCATCTCGTCGTGGCCGCGCACCGTCATGCGCTCCGACAGCCGCCCCTCGGCGAGGCGCGACGCGACGCGCGCGGCGTGGCGCACGGGGCGCACGGCCTGCGCGGTGACGAACCATGTCATCGCGACGACGAGCCCGACGAGCACCACGGCACCGATCGCGAGGACGCGCTGGATCAGCGCGAGCGTGGCCGCCTCGTCGGACAGCGGGTACACGAAGTACAGCTCGTAGGGGCCCGCGACCGGGATGTTGAGCTGGCTGCCCACCACCACGCCGGGGTCCCCAGACGTCGGCAGCTCGACGAACTGCCAGGGCTGCGGGACGCCATCGCGCACGGCCTCGCGCATGTCCGTCGTGATGACCGTGCGCAGGCCCGTGGTCGACTCGCCGACGGTGAGCGGGACGGTCGACGTGTTGTCGGGGCTGCGGACCATGACCAGGCCGCGGCTCTCGCCGCCGAGCCCGCTCAGCTCGGTGATGAGGTCGTAGACGAAGCGCTGAAGGTCTGCGGGGTTCGCCGCCGTGGTGGTGTCGGCGCGCTCCTGCGCCGTCGCGGCGTCGCGCGCGCTCTCCGCGAGCACGCTCTCCACGCGCTCGTCAACCAGTCCGTCGCGCACCGCGGTCGACACGTAGGCGCCGAGCAGCGCCACGGTGCCGATGCCGACGACGAGCGTCGACACGACGACGCGCAGCGACATCGACCGAGTCCACCGTCGCAGTCCTCGCTGCAGCGGCGCGAGCAGGACGGCGCCGACGGAGCGCGCCGTGGGTCTCACGTCTGGTGCGCGCCTGCCTTGTAGCCGACGCCGCGCACCGTCTGGATGATCTCGGGGCTCTCGGGGTCCTTCTCGATCTTCGCGCGCAGGCGCTGGATGTGGACGTTGACGAGGCGGGTGTCGGCGGCGTGGCGGTAGCCCCAGACGTCCTCGAGGAGCACCTCGCGGGTGAAGACCTGTCCCGGCGCGCGCGCCAGCGTCACGAGCACGTCGAACTCGAGCGGCGTGAGCGGGATCATCTCGCCGTCGCGCATGACGCGGTGTCCGGTCACATCGATCTCGAGGTCGCCGATTCGCACCACCGCGGGCACCGCGTTGTCGTTGCGGCGCAGGCGCGCCCGCACCCTCGCGATGAGCTCGCGCGGCTTGAACGGCTTGGGGATGTAGTCGTCCGCCCCCGATTCGAGGCCCAGCACCACGTCGACGGTGTCCGACTTCGCGGTGAGCATGATGATGGGCACGCCGGACTCCGCGCGGATCTCGCGGCAGATGTCGATGCCGCTCTTGCCGGGGAGCATGAGGTCGAGGAGGATCACGTCGGGCGCCTGCTCGCGGAACACCTCGAGCGCCCGATCGCCGTGGTCGCAGAAGACCGGCTCGAAGCCGTCCCCTCGCAGGACGATTCCGGTCATCTCCGCCACCGCAGGATCGTCGTCGACCACCAGGATGCGTGCCGTCATGCGCCCATCTTGCCACGCGGGTGTGCGCGAGCCCCGCGAGGACCCTCGGCGGCGTCGCCCCCGCATGGCAGGATGGGCCACACCGACGAGGAGGTGCAGTGAGCGAGAGCGCGCCAGGCGGCGCTGGCACGGGCTGGACGCCCGGGACCACGCCCCCACCGCCCCACGGCGGCACGCCCGAGGAATCGCACGGCGAGCAGCCCCCGACCAGCGAGGCCGCACCCACGGCGTGGGCCGCACCGGGCTCGACGCCGCCGGCGACGGGCGCGACGCCCGCACCGCCCGCATCGGCGCCCCCCGGCTTCTCGCAGGCACCGGCGCCGCACACGCCCGGTGCGTATGCGCCAGCGCCCCAGGGAACGCCCGCACCTGCACCCGCGTCCGCCTACCCGCCACCGGCAGGCCCCGCCTACGGCGCGGCTCCCCTGCGCCCGGCGGCCGTCAACGCGGCGCCCACGTACCGCTCGTGGCAGCCGGGGATCATCCCGCTGCGCCCGCTGTCCTTTGGCGACTTCCTGTCCGTGCCGTTCAAGGCGATGCGCTTCAACCGCGCGGTGGTGCTGGGCGGCCCGCTGCTGTTCACCCTCATCACCGCGGCGCTGACCATGACCGCGATGTGGCTGGTCTTCACCGATGCGCGGCTCGGGCTGCTCGACGCGACCCCGTCTCTCGACGGGATCAACGTGCAGACGGTGGTGCTGCTCGTGCTCGCCGTCGTGTCGCTGTTCCTCACCGACGTGCTGTGCAGCTCGATCGTCGCCCCGGGGGTCGCCCGTGCCGTCATGGGCGAGCGCATCTCTCTGGCCGTGGCGTGGCGACAGATGCGACGCAAGCTCGGCGCCCTGCTGCTGATCTACGTCGCGACCGGAGTGGTCTATGGGGTGCTGGTGTTCGTCGTGTTCATCCCTGCGCTGGTCAGCGGTCTCACGTCCGACGACTCGGTGGGCGCCGTCCTGCTGACCGTCGCCCTCGCGCTGCTCGTGCTGGTGCCGGCGGGCATGGTGGTGACGGTCCTGCAGGGCATCGTGCGGGCGATGGTGGTGCTCGAGGGCATCGGCGCCGTCGCCGCCGTCAAGCGCGTGTTCCCCCTCATCCGCCGGCGCTTCTGGTGGTCGATCCTCATCGTGTTCGTCACGGGCCTGCTCATCAACGTCGTCGCGTCGACGCTGCAGTACGTCGGACAGTTCGCCGCGCTCATCGCGACAGTCATCGCGCCCGAGAACGTCGCGGTGCTCGCCATCTCCTTCTTCGCGGTCTACGGGCTGGCGCTGGTGATCTCGCTCGTCGCGACCTACGCCTACATGGGCAGCGTCTTCTCGCTGCTCTACATCGACCTGCGGATGCGTCACGAGGGCTTCGACCTCGACCTCGCGCGCGCCGCGGAGGCGCGCGCGGCCGCCCAGGCGGGTCGCTGACACCGTGCTGATGCCGCTCGCGAGCACACCCCTGCTGCGCGTCGACGTGCCCGTCGACCCGGACGCCGACACGGCGCGCGAGTGGGCGGTCGACGAGCTCGCGAAGCCCGAGTACCGCGAGGGCTCAGGGCTGTCGCTCGACAGGTTCTGGGAGTGGATCGGCGAGCTGCTCAGCCGCATCGGCGGTGTGGGCGACAGCGTCGGCATCCCCGGCGCCGTGCTCGTCGGGCTCATCGCCGCGGCCGCGATCGGGCTCGTCACCTGGCTCATCCTCGGCCCGCTGCGCCGCTCCCGGCGGGCGAGCGGCTCCGGCGGCATCTTCGACGACGACGGTCGGTCGTGGGCGCAGATCCGCGACGCCGCCCGGGCCGCACAGTCCGCTGGCGACTGGGACCTCGCCGTCATGGAATGGTTCCGTGCGTCGGTCAGGCTCGAGCAGACACGCGAGGCCATCCTCGACTCCCCCGGCGTCACGGCACACGAGGCGGCGGCGCGCATCGGGGCCATCGCTCCCGGCGCGCGGGACGCCATCGGCGCGGATGCTGCCGCCTTCGACACCGCCCGGTACGGCGACGGCGGTCTGACGGCGGACGACGCCCGGCACGCCGAGGCGACGTTGGCGGCCGTCGAGTCGCGCTCGACCAGCAAGGCTCCGGCATGACCGCGACCGACCAGCTCCACCGCGCTCCGCGAACGGACGGGGCGCTCACCCGCGCGCGCAGGCGTCCGCTGGGGCCCATCGCGATCCTTCTGTTCGTGGTGTTCATCGGCGTGCTCATCTGGACGGCCCGCCCCGAGGACTACACGACCCTGTCGATCGACAACGCGACCGAGGACGGCACGCGCGCCGTCGCGCAGATCCTGCGCGGTCAGGGCGTCGACGTCCGCCAGACCGCCACGCTCTCCGGCGCGCGCATCGCCGACCCTGCCTCCACGACGCTCGTCATCGCCGACGGCGAGATGCTGGTCGACTACCAGATCGAGGCCATCGCGGACTACCCCGGCGACCTCGTCCTGATCCGTCCCGGCCAGGCGTTGCTGGACGGCTTGGACACGGATCTCTCGGTGCGCGCCTCGCTCGACGCCGGGGCGCAGGCCGCCCGCTGCGACGACCCCGACGCGACCGCCGCGGAGTCCGTCGCGACCCTCGACTCCGTGCTCGTGGGCGGCGAACGGTCCGGCGCGGTCGTGTGCTTCCCGAACGCGGACGGCGGGGGCGCGTTCGCCGTGCTCGACGGCGAGCGACGCGTGAGCGTGCTGGCCTCGTGGCCGATCGTCACCAACGAGCACCTCGACGCGTACGGGCACGCGGCGCTCAGCCTGCGCACGCTCGGCCGTCACGAGAGCGTGGTCTGGTACGTCGGCGACGTGTTCGACGCGTCGACCCTGACGTGGGAGGGCTCGGGCGGCGACGGGGAGACGCCCCCGTCCGAGGTCGAGGCCAACCCCGACTTCCTGCCGCCGGGGACCGGCCCGGTGCTGTTCGTGCTCGGGCTCACCGTCGCCGTCGCGGCGCTGTGGCGCGCGCGGCGGTTCGGTCGCCTCGTGCGCGAGCCGCTTCCCGTCGAGGTTCGCGCCTCCGAGGCGACGCGCGGTCGCGCGCGCCTCTACCGCCGAGCGCGGGCCAGCGGGCGTGCCGCGGCCGCCATGCGTGCACGCGCCGCCCTGCGCATGGGCCGACGCCTGGGGCTGCCGCGCACCTCCGACCGCGCGGCGACCGTCGCGGCGATCGCGCACGCCGCGCGACGCGACCCCCGCGACGTCGACCGCATCCTGTACGGCGAGCCGCCCACGTCGGACGGCCAGCTCATGTCCATCATCGACGAGCTCGACACCCTGGAGAGAGAGGTTCAGCGACCGTGACCGAGACACCCGAGAGCCCCCGGGAGCCGCACGCGCCCGAGTCCGCTGACGCGCAGGCACCGCTGCCGGACCACGACGGTGGTGTCGCTCCATCCGACGGTAGCGAGGCGGCCGTGCCGGACGCCGCGCCCGCGCCCGCGGATGGCGCGGAGCCCGAAGCCGCTGCGGGCGCCCCCGCCGACGGCGCGACGCCCCCTGCCGCCGCGGACGTGCCCTCTGAGGACGTGCCCGCGCAGCACGTGCCCACCCCGAGCGCATCGGCGCCTCCCGCCGCCGAGCCACAGGCCGCATCGGCGCCCCCGGCACCTCCTGCGCACGAGCCGCCTAGCAGCGACGACGCTGCGGGAGCCCGCGCATCTCTCGCCGCGCTGCGCACCGAGGTCGGCAAGGCCGTCGTCGGCCAGGACGCCATCGTCACCGGGCTCGTGATCGCGCTGCTGTGCCGCGGCCACGTGCTGCTCGAGGGCGTCCCTGGCGTCGCGAAGACCCTGCTGGTGCGCACCCTGTCGCACACGGTGGGCCTGGACTTCAAGCGCGTGCAGTTCACCCCTGACCTCATGCCAGGCGACGTCACCGGCTCCCTGGTCTACGACGCCCGCACCGCGGCCTTCTCGTTCCGCGAGGGGCCCGTGTTCACCAACCTGCTGCTCGCCGACGAGATCAACCGCACCCCTCCGAAGACCCAGTCCTCGCTCCTCGAGGCGATGGAGGAGCGTCAGGTGACGGTCGACGGCGAGGCGCGGAAGCTGCCCGAGCCGTTCATGGTGATCGCCACCCAGAACCCCGTCGAGTACGAGGGCACCTATCCCCTCCCCGAGGCGCAGCTCGACCGCTTCCTCATGAAGCTCCCGGTGCCGCTCCCGGCGCGCGACGCCGAGGTCGACGTCGTGCTCCGTCATGCCGCCGGCTTCAGCCCGCGCGACCTCGACGCCGCCGGTGTGCGCACCGTCGCGGCCGTGGCCGACCTCGACGCTGGGCGTGACGCCGTCGCGCGCGTCAGCGTGTCGCGAGAGGTCGCCCAGTACGTCGTGGACCTGTGCCGCGCGACGCGCGAGGCCCCGTCGGTCTCGCTCGGCGTGTCGCCGCGCGGCGCCACCGCGCTGCTCAGCACCGCGCGCGCCTGGGCGTGGATGCGCGGCGGCACGTTCGTGACGCCCGACGACGTCAAGGCCCTCGCCGAGTGGACCCTGGGCCACCGCATCCAGATGCGCGCCGAGGCCGAGCTCGAAGGCGTCACGAGCGCCGCCGTCCTGCAGTCCGTCCTCGCCTCCGTTCCCGTCCCGCGCTGATCGCATGTACATCACCGGGTGGACCGTCCTGCTGGCCGCGCTGGGCGCGGTGCCGGCGGCGGTCATCCACGAGCGCTCGTTCGCGTGGCTGTGGGTGCTCGGCGTGCTCGTGCTTGCGTGCCTCGATGCGCTGATCGCGCCCAGCGCACGCGCGGTCGGCGTCCGCCGCACTCCCCCAGGCTCGGTCCGCCTCACCGAGTCCACGGCCGTCGTCCTCGAGGTCGTGAACCTCGGCTCGCGCCGGGTGCGGGGAGCGGTGCGTGACGCGTGGCAGCCGTCGACGGGCGCAGTGGCCGACCGTCACCGCCTGCGGCTGCGCGGCGGCGAGACGGCGCGCTTGCGCACCGTGATGGTGCCGACACGTCGCGGCGACCTCCACGCGGACCTCGTCACCGTGCGCTCCGAGGGGCCGCTCCGACTCGCCGGGTGCCAGCGGTCCATCGAGGCGCCCGCGACGCTGCGCGTGCTGCCGGAGTTCGCCTCGCGCAAGCACCTGCCGTCCCGCCTCGCCCGCCTGCGGGAGATCGATGGCCAGACGGCGGTCCAGCTCAAGGGCGCCGGCTCGGAGTTCGACTCGCTGCGCGACTACGTCATCGGCGACGACGTGCGCTCGATCGACTGGCGCGCCACCGCGCGGCGCGCCGAGGTCATGGTCAAGACCTACCGACCCGAGCGCGACCGGCGGGTGATGATCGTCCTCGACACCTCGCGGCTGTCCGCCGCTCGCGTCGGCGACGCGCCGCGGCTCGACGCGTCGATCGAGGGGACGCTGCTGCTGACGGCGCTCGCCACGAAGGCCGGCGACCGCGTCCAGGTCACCGCCTTCGACCGCGTCGAGCGGGCCCGCGCCATCGGCGCGACCGGCCCGGCGGTCATGCCCCAGCTCGCGGACGCGCTCGCGACGGCGACGCCCGCGCTCGTCGAGCCCGACTGGCCTGCCGTCGCCCGGCTCGTCCAGAGCAGGCTGTCCCAGCGCGCTCTCGTGGTCCTGCTCACGACCCTCGACCCCTCAGCGGTGGACGGCGGCCTGCTGGACACCGTCGCGGCGATCACCTCCAAGCACGCCGTGCTGGTCGCGTCCGTCGACGACCCGGAGCTCGCCGAGCTCGAGGCCGCGCGCGGCGATGCCCACGACCACTACGCCGCGGCCGCCGCCGCGCGCACCGCCATCGAGCAGGACGCGATCGCGGCCCGTGTGCGCGAGCTCGGCGCCGAGGTGCTCACGGCCCTACCGGACCACCTCGCTCCCGCCGTCGCCGACCGCTACCTCGCGCTCAAGGCGTCCGGCAGGCTGTAGCCAGCCCGCGCATCGGCCCTGCGCGGCCTCGCCGCGGTCGTTCTGCACTCCCCACCCCCTCCCCACGATGAAAGTGACGCTTCTATGTTCGTCAAGTGGGCATGGTGGCGGTGGCGTGGGTGAGGGTGCGGTGGATGTGTCGGGCGATGTAGCGCTTGAGGATGCGGCGGATTTCCTTGAGGGTGAGTCCTTCGGTTTGGCGGCGGGCAATGTAGTCGCGGGTGGCTTGATCGATCCGCATGCGGGTCAGGGTGATGGTGTGCAGGGCGGCGTTGAGGCGTCTGTCGCCGCCGCGGTTGAGTCGATGGCGGGTGGTGTTGCCTGACGATGCGGGCAGGGGGCTGACTCCTGCTAGTGCAGCGAAGGCGCCCTCGGAGCGGAGTCGGCCTGCGTGGGACCACGACACATAGATCGCGGCTGCGGTGATCGGTCCGATGCCGGTCTCGGTCAGGAGAGCCGCTGCGGGGGTGGCGGGCAACAGGCTGGTGATGTGTGCCTGATTCGCTTTGAGGTCGGCGTCGGTGGCCAGGATGGTTTTGGCCAGGCGGGCTGCTTCGGCGCGGGCGATCGCGGTCGCGACAGGTTCGGTGCGTGTTCTCCAGGCGGCGATGGTGCGGATCAGGGTCGTGGTGATAGACGCGCGAGCATCGAGTTCGATGCCTAGTGCCGTGGTGCGGATCAGCGCGGTGAGCATGTTGATCGTGGTGGTGCGGTGTCCGGTGAGCTGGTCGCGAGCGGCCAGCAAGATCCGCAGTGCTGCCCGTTCGCCCTGATCGGTGCGGGGTTGGCGCAGGCGGGACGTGTCGACGCCAAGCACGGAGCGGGCGATCAGCTCGGCATCGATGGGGTCGGACTTGCCGCGGCCAGCACGCAACCCTTTCGGGGTGGGGTGAGGTTCGA
>NZ_BBRM01000006.1:0-323795 GCF_002090155.1 Demequina sp. NBRC 110056
TGCGTGTTCTCCAGGCGGCGATGGTGCGGATCAGGGTCGTGGTGATAGACGCGCGAGCATCGAGTTCGATGCCTAGTGCCGTGGTGCGGATCAGCGCGGTGAGCATGTTGATCGTGGTGGTGCGGTGTCCGGTGAGCTGGTCGCGAGCGGCCAGCAAGATCCGCAGTGCTGCCCGTTCGCCCTGATCGGTGCGGGGTTGGCGCAGGCGGGACGTGTCGACGCCAAGCACGGAGCGGGCGATCAGCTCGGCATCGATGGGGTCGGACTTGCCGCGGCCAGCACGCAACCCTTTCGGGGTGGGGTGAGGTTCGACGACATGGAAGCCGCCGTCACCGGCCATGCGGGCCAGCCCAGCTCCATACGAGCCGACGCCTTCGATCACGACCAGCGTCGCGGTCGTGGTGGTGGTGCGCCTGGTGATCCATGTCAGTGCCCGCGCCAACCCTTTGACGGTGGTGGGGAACGTGGCGACATCGGTCACCGCACCGGTGGTGGGTTCGATCGCCGCAAGCGTGTGCGTGCGGGCGTGGGTATCGATCCCGATGACATGGGCGTAAGTGTTTGCGACGATAGACATGGCAGTGATCTCCCTTTCTCAGTGACGTCGCTGTCTGGCCGGCGTCGGCCCGGGTGAGTCACTACGAGGCAGTCCTGCAATGAGCCACAACCTGCACGGGTTGGGCATGCTTCTATCAAGCCATCGTGGTGGGCGGGTCGACGCCGGTGTTCACCCCCAGGCAGACAAGCCACTTTGAAGACACGGTGACCACAGTCGCCGGTCCAGACCCAAACGAGTCATACCCAGGGGCAAACACCAGCGTCGCCCCGTCAGCCAGCCCCAGGCCAGCCACCACCCACACTTGCAGGGCCCATCTTCATCGTGGCGGAGGGGTGGGAGGTGAAGGGTCGACCGCCGTGGCCCGTGCGCAGCGCCGATGCGCGTGCTGGCTTCCCGCCTCAGGCGCGGCCGTGCCGCGCGGCCGAGGTGACGCGCAGGTCCGATGCGCGCAGGCGGCGGATGAGCTCGCGCGTGCCGACCGGCGTGGCGCCGAGCGCCACGAGCTCGGCGTGGCGCTCCGCCGGCACGTCGTAGTGATCGAGGTCGAAGGCGCGCGCGGGGATCCCGGCCGCCCGTGCGAGCGCGTGCAGCTCGTCGAGCGACGCGTCCGACACCAGGTGGCTCCATGTCGTGCCGTGGCGCGGCCACAGCGGAGGATCGATGTAGACGGTCACCCGGTCGAGCGTACGCGCGAACCCGGCACGCGCATGGGCCAGCCGCACGTCACGCGCACCCCGGCCACGCGCACCCCGCATGGCTGCGCTCGGGAGTCGGCGCGCGCAACAGCGGCGCGACCCAGGGTCACCCGTGCGGGCGCATCGGCCCTCCTCACGTGCCGACGCGGCGCGCGGTGCTACCGCGGCGTGAAGAGCCGCGAGGCGGCGTCCTCGGCTCCCTGGTACTCCGCGGCGGCCTGCGACAGGGCGACCGTGATGGCGTCGAGCGCGGACTCGACCTGCGCCTGGGCGCCGCGCCACTGCTCGAGCACGCCGGCGAAGGCCGTCGCGGCGGAGCCCTGCCATGTCGACTCGAGCGCGGTGAGGTGGGCCATCATGGCTCCCACCTCGGCGCGGATGGACTCCGACGAGCGGGACGCGAGGGCGGAGGCCGACGCGACCTCGGCGGCATCGACGTGATAGCGGGTCATGAGGTGGTCCTTCCGGTCTGCGGCGGGGCCGCACGCGACGGTCGCCGCGCCCTGACGACGCTAGGCGCGGCCGTCGCGGTCCGGAAGGGTCAGGGCGCTTCTGTGGACAACGGCTCGGCGGGAGAGGCGGGCGCGGCGGCCTCGTCGTCCGCTGTGGCCTTGGCGATCTCGCGGTCGAGCCGCGCGCGCTCCGCGGCGAGGTTCTCGCGCGCCTGGCGCTCCCACGGGGCGCCCATCGGGCTCGTGTACAGCCGGTCCCGGGACAGCAGCTTGTCGACGATCGCGCGCCGCGCCTTGAGGTACTTGAGGATCGGGATGTGGCCGTACTCCTCGCGGATGCGCTCGAGGTAGTGGCGGTAGCGCTGCGGGTCCGACGCGAGGATCGCGAGGTCGGCGTCCGACAGCACCGCGGCGTCCACGTTGTCGCGGGGTGCCGCGTGACGAGCGAGCCCGGCCACCATGGCCGCGACCGCGTCGACGACCTGCTCCGGCACGCCGAGGCGAGCCAGGTCCTCGCGCGCGACCTCCGCGCTCGCGGCCTCGTCCTCGCCTCCGCGGTGCGCGTCCGCCGTCGCCTCGCCGGCGTCGAAGATCGCGCCGTGGTACCAGGCCGCGAGCCGCACCGTGTGGACGTTGTGCGCCTCCTGGTGGAGCTCGTCCACGTGCTGCAGGAGATCGACCAGGTGGGCGACGTCGTGGTACCGGCGCTCGGGCTCGGACCAGCGGTCGATGAGCCGATGCGCGGCGGCGTCGATCTGCGACGACGATGCCGTCGCGCCGGCACCTGTCGCCGCACGCGAGAACGCGGGGACGAGCCAGGCCGGAGCCGTGGTCGGGGACATGCTCACCTCGGGGACATCGGGACTGCGGACGACTCCAGTGTGCTCCTGTCGAGCGTCGCGGGGCAAAACGATCCGACGGCGCGTGAGCAAGTCCACCCGTGCCCGCGCCCGGACGCCGTGTCGCGCATGACCGGTAGACTGGAGCGGCGTCGAATCCGCGGCGCCCAGGACTCACGCGAGGTAGATGTGCCCAGCGGCAAAGTGAAGTGGTTCGACACCGACAAGGGTTTCGGCTTCATCGCGAGCGACGAAGGTGCTGAGGTCTTCCTGCACGCCTCCGCGCTCCCCGCGGGCCTCACGACCCTCAAGCCGGGCGCCCGCGTCGAGTTCTCGATCGCCGACGGCCGCCGCGGACCCTCCGCGATGGGCGTGGTCCTGCTCGACCCGGTGCAGACGGTGTCGCAGGGGCTGCGCAAGAAGCCCGAGGACATGACCGTCATCGTCGAGGACCTCATCAAGATGCTCGACGGGGTCTCGAACTCGCTGCGCCGCGGGCGCTACCCCGACCACGCCAAGGGTCAGAAGGTCGCTGCGGTGCTCCGCGCGGTCGCCGACCAGCTGGAGGCGTAGGGATCATCGTGGACGCAGTGCTCGAGCAGGCCGTCGACCTGGCGCGCGCCGCCGCCGTCGAGGTCGCGGACGGCGACGGATCGGTGGGCGACCACCTGAGCGCCTCGACCGAGAGCGATCGGCTCGTGACCCACGTGTTCGCGTGCACCCTGCCGGGCTACCGCGGCTGGGTGTGGTCGGTCACGCTGTCGCGCGCCCCGCGCGGCAAGGAGGCGGCCGTCTGCGAGGCGCACCTCGTGGCCGCGGACGAGGCGCTGCTGGCGCCGGCGTGGGTGCCGTGGGCGGAGCGCGTCCAGCCCGGCGACATCAAGCCCGGCATGGCAGTGCCGCGGTTCGACCCGGACCCGCGCCTGCAGCCCGGCTACACCGTCACGGACGTCGAGGACGAGGACGCCGTGGCGATCTGGGAGCTCGGCCTCGGGCGCGAGCGCGTGCTCGGCCCGCTCGGACGCGACGAGGCGGCGGAGCGCTGGACCAAGCGCATCCAGGACTCGGGCTCAGCGTCTCGTGACGCCTCGAGCCCCACGGAGGCCATCGGCGAGTTCGTGATCCCCCTGGCGGGATCGATGCGCCTGCACTTCGGCGTGTGCGCGAACAAGTGGTGCCCGTTCGACGGGACGGTCGTGCCGGTCGATCACGCGTGCGAGGGGCAGAACCCGTCCGCCCCCGAGCGGTCCACCGCGCTGTGGCCCGTCAACAACCCGGTCTTCGACACCGATGCCTCGGTGGCGCTGGACCTGAGCGCTCCCGAGGCCCGCGGCGACGCCGAGGCTCCGGCGGACGCACAGGCCGATGCCGTCGCGTCCGAGGACGACGGCGCCGCCTCGTCGGAGGCTGCCGCGCCCGGCGAGACGCAGGAGACGTCGCCCGCGGCGGAGACCGAGGCGCCCGCCTCGAAGGCCGACGCCGCGTCCACGCCTGCGGAGGAGTCCGCGCCGGCGGGGGATCCTGCCGCGCCGGAGTCTGAGGGTGCTGCCTCGGCTGAGGCTGAGACGCCAGCTGCTGAGGCAGGTTCCGAGGGTGAGGCGAACGCCGCCCCGGCGACCGCCGACGTCGACACCACGCCTGAGGTCACGGAGGCGTCCGAGCCAGCGACGGCATCGGCCGACCGGGCCCCTGAGGCCACGGACGAGTCCGAGCCTGAGCCCACGAACACGAACGAGCCTGAGCCCGCTGAAGCGCCCGAGCCCGCCGCTGCGGCCCCGGAGGCCGAGCCTGAGGCCACGGACGCGTCCGAGCCGGCGGCCGCATCGGCCTCGACGTCGGGGGACGACTCCGGCGACGCGGCGGCCGACGAGGACCGCTGACGCGCTGATCCGCCGGCGGCATCCCCCGCACGCGTGCGCGGCGGCGGGTCCGTCACGGGTGCAGGCGCGGCGCGCCCGCGGCCCCCGTCACCTGAAGTTGGCGGT
The DNA here is from genome assembly GCF_002090155.1 of Demequina sp. NBRC 110056. GTDB lineage: Bacteria > Actinomycetota > Actinomycetes > Actinomycetales > Demequinaceae > Demequina. Next base: position 4,531 of record NZ_BBRM01000006.1, read on the forward strand.
GGTGTAGACGGCGTTGCCGTTGCCGGTCGCCGCGGCGCCGGCGCCCATCTGCGAGTACGCCGGGTTCATGATGTTGCGGCAGTGGCCGTTCGAGTACATCCAGTTGGTGTGCGCGCGGTTGACGGCCGTGCCGACCCCGACGCCGCCGGACGAGCTGCTCACCGCGACGTTCTCCGCGCCCGGGCGGTTCGGATTGTGCGCGAGGGCCGAGCCGTTGCCGGCTCCGTCCTTCGACGCCATCGCCTTCGACCACGAGGTCGCGGCGGACGCGAGCGAGCCGCTCCACGACATCGCCCCGGCGCCGATGCGCGCTCGCTCCTTGTTGGCGGCGGTGAGCAGGCCCTTGACGGATCCCCCGGCGCCGTAGGGCGACGAAGGGGCGGAGCAGTACGACTGCGCGGACTGCTTGGACCCTGACGAGGACGAGGACTTCGAGCCCCCGGACTTCGCCGTGGTCGACTTCTTGGCGCTCGAACCCGCCTTCTTGGTGGCGGGCGCGGTGGTGGCCTTCGCGGCGCCGGCGGTGGAGCGCTTGGCGACGACGGGCTCCGGCTCGGGCTCCGGCGGCGGCGGGAGCGTGACCGTGATGGGGGAGATCTCTGCGGCGAGGTCCACCTCGGTCGCGGAGCCCGGCGCGATCACCGGTGCGATGTCCGTCGCGGCGGGCTCGATGACGAGCGCGGGCTCGGTCAGGGCGACCGAGGTGCGCTCGGGCTCGGGGACGAGCTCCGACGCCGCGAAGCCCGCCGTGCCGGCGACGGCGAGGGGGACCATGCCCAACAGCAGGACGCCGAGGGTCCGACGCTTCGGTCGGCCGTTCTCGAGGACGTCCTGCTCAGGGGTCATGTCACCAATCTCTCCACTAGCCAGTCGATGCAGCCCGTGAGCGCGGACACGTCATCCGGATCGACGGCAGGGAACATCCCCACGCGGATCTGGTTGCGGCCGAGCTTGCGGTACGGATCGATGTCAACCACGCCGTTCGCCTTCAGATGCGACCGGATCTCGGCCGACTCCAGCGGGTCGCGCAGATCGACGGTAGCGACGACCGTTGACCGGTTTGAATGGCTTGTGACGAATGTCTCAGCCCATGAAGACTCGTCCGCCCAGCGATAAATGCGGCGTGCGGACTCGTCCGTGCGCCCCGTCGCGAAGGCCATCCCGCCGTTGTCGTTGAACCACCTCACCTGCGCATCCATGAGGACGAGGGTGGCGACCGCGGGGGTGTTGAGCGTCTGGTCCTGGCGCGAGTTCGCCAGGGCGGTGGCGAGGTCGAGGGTGGGCGGGATCCAGCGGCCCGACGCCGCGATGCGCTCGATGCGCTCGATCGCCGCGGGGGACACCAGCGCGAACCATAGCCCGCCGTCCGAGCCGAAGCTCTTCTGCGGCGAGAAGTAGTAGACGTCGGCCTGCGTCGGGTCGAGCCGCAGGCCACCCGCGGCCGACGTGCCGTCGATCACCGTGAGCGCGCCGTCGTCACCCGCGACGCGGACGACGGGAGCCATCGCGCCCGTCGACGTCTCGTTGTGGGGCCACGCGTAGACGTCGACGCCCTCCTGGGCCTCGGGAAGCGCAACCTCGCCCGGCTCCGCCGTGCGCACCACGGATTCCTCGAGGAAGGGAGCCGCGGTGGTCACGGCAGCGAACTTCGAGCCGAACTCGCCGAAGGAGCAGTGCTGCGCGCGGCGCTCGACGAGCGAGAACGCGGCGGCGTCCCAGAAGCTCGACGCGCCGCCGTTGCCGAGGATCACCTCGTAGCCGTCGGGGAGGTCGTAGAACGCCGCGAGCCCGTCGCGCACGGAGCGCACCACGTCCTTGACCGGCGCCTGGCGGTGGGAGGTTCCGAGGACGCCGGGCTGCGCTGCGAGCAGCGCCTGCAGCTGGGCGTCGCGCACGCGCGACGGGCCCGATCCGAAGCGCCCGTCGCCGGGCAGCAGGTCGCGCGGAATGGTGAGGAGTTCGGCCATGGCCACAGCGTAGTGGCGGGCCTGCTGGCACACTGGCGCCATGCATTTCCTCACGCCCGTGCTCCGCGACTACGCCTGGGGCACGACGCGCGACATCCCGGACCTGCTGGGGATCCGCCCGACAGGTGCGCCCGTGGCGGAGGCCTGGTGGGGGGCGCACGCCAGCGCCCCGTCCCGCGTCCACTCGCACGACGGGCCCGCGCCGCTCAGCTCCATCGTTGCCCACCAGCCCGAGCACTGCCTCGGGGTCGACGGCGCGGCGAGGTGGGGAGCGCGCCTGCCGTTCCTGCTCAAGGTGCTCGCGATCGACAAGCCCCTGTCGATCCAGGTGCACCCGACGCTCGAGCAGGCGCGCGTGGGCTTCGAGCGCGAGCAGCGCGGCACCGGCGGCGCCAAGCACCAGTTCCTCGACCCGTTCCACAAACCGGAGATGGTGGTCGCGATCACCCCGATGACGGTGCTCGCGGGCGTGCGCGACCTCGACCTGGTCCGCGCCGACCTCGACACCCTCGGCACCGAGGGTGCGGCGGTGCTCGCCGCGACCCTCGAGCGCGGCGACCTGCACGACTACATCCCGGCTGCGCTCGCCGGCGCGGCTGACGAGCGGACCCTCGCGCGGCTCGCCGAGATAGGCGACGGCGCACCGGCGAGCAGCTCGCTGGCCGTGGCGGCGGCGGCGCTGCGCAGCTTCCCTGGAGACGCCGGCGCGATGGTGGCGCTCGCCCTCAACGTCGTCGAGCTCGAGCAGGGCGACGCGGTCTTCACCGATGCGGGCGTGCTGCACAGCTACCAGTCCGGCATGGGCCTCGAGATCATGGCGAACTCGGACAACGTGGTGCGCGCGGGGCTCACCCCCAAGGAGATCGACGTGCCGCTGCTGCTCGAGCTGTCGGACACGACGCCCGGCCTGCCCTCCCGCCCCGTGCGGGAGGGCGGCGACGGCAGGGTCGACCTCACCACCTCCGCCGAGGAGTTCGCGCTCACCCTCGTGTCGGCGAGCGCGACCATCCCCGCCGGCCCGCGCATCGTCCTTGCTGTGCGCGGGGGTGCCCAGGTGACGACGGGGGCGGGCTCCCTGACGCTCGCCCAGGGGCAGGCGGCGTTCGTGCCGCACGCCGACGGCGACCTCGAGGTGGTCTCGAGCGGCGTCGCGGCCGTCGCTCGCGTGCCCTGATCCGCGCCTGGCGCGTCGGTCCGAGCCGATAGTCTGAGGCGCATGTCAGAACGCATCTCCGTCTTCGGCACCGGCTACCTGGGCGCCACCCACGCGGCTGGGATGGCCGAGCTCGGACACGAGGTGATCGGCGTGGACGTCGACGCCGCCAAGATCGAGCGGCTGTCGCGCGGCGAGGTCCCCTTCTTCGAGCCCGGGCTGCCCGAGCTGCTGCGACGCCACGTCGAGTCCGGCCGGCTGCGCTTCACGACCGACGCCGCCGAGGCCGCGGCCTTCGCCGACATCCACTTCATCGGCGTCGGGACGCCGCAGGTGAAGAACGGGTACGGCGCGGACATGACCTACGTCGACGCCGTCATCGAGACGCTCGCCCCGATGCTCGACGGGCCCGCCGTCATCCTCGGCAAGTCCACAGTGCCCGTCGGCACCGCGCAGCGCCTCGCCGAGCGCGTCCGGGAGCTCGCTCCCGTCGGAGACGGCGCCCAGCTCGGCTGGAACCCCGAGTTCCTGCGCGAGGGCTTCGCCGTCGAGGACACGCTGCGACCCGACCGCCTCGTGCTCGGCGTCGACCCGGCCAACCCGGGACGGATCGAGGAGATCGCGCGCCGCGTCTACGCACAGGCCCTCGAGCGCGACACCCCGTTCGTCGTCACGGACCTCGCGACGTCGGAGCTCGTCAAGGTGTCCGCCAACGCGTTCCTCGCGACCAAGATCTCCTTCATCAACGCCGTCGCCGAGGTCTGCGAGGCCACGGGCGCCGACGTCAAGGACCTCGCCGACGCGATCGGCCACGACGCCCGCATCGGACGCAAGTTCCTGGGCGCCGGGCTCGGCTTCGGCGGCGGCTGCCTTCCCAAGGACATCCGCGCCTTCATGGCTCGCGCCGGCGAGCTCGGCGTGGACCAGGCGCTGACCTTCCTGCGTGAGGTCGACACCGTCAACATGCGCCGCCGCCAGCACGTGGTCGACCTTGCCGCGTCCGAGGTGGGCGGCAGCCTCAACGGCGCGCGCGTCGCGGTGCTGGGCGCGGCGTTCAAGCCCGACAGCGACGATGTGCGGGACTCGCCCGCGCTCGACGTCGCCGGCACCCTGCACCTGCGCGGAGCCCAGGTGCGCGTCCACGACCCCGAGGCGATGGACAACGCCGCGAGGATCTGGCCCACGCTCGACTTTCTGCCGACCGCGGAGGACGCCGTGCGCGAGGCGGACCTCGTCATCGTCGCGACGGAGTGGAAGGAGTTCCGCGAGCTCGATCCCGAGACCGTGGGACGAGCCGTGTCGCACAAGCGCATCATCGACGCCCGCAACTGCCTGCCCGAGCAGGCATGGATCGACGCGGGCTGGACGTATCGAGGGATGGGGCGGCACAGCGCATGAGCGACCTCGTCGACACCACGGAGATGTATCTGCGGACCATCTACGAGCTCATCGAGGATGGCGTGGTGCCGATGCGCGCGCGCATCGCCGAGCAGCTGGGCCACTCGGGTCCGACGGTGTCGCAGACCATCGCGCGCATGGAGCGCGACGGTCTCGTCAAGTTGACCGAGGACCGTCACCTCGAGCTCACGGACGAGGGCGAGGCGACCGCGGTCCGGGTCATGCGCAAGCATCGGCTCGCCGAGCGGCTGCTCGTCGACGTCATCGGCCTCGAGCTGCCCTACGTGCACGACGAGGCGTGCCGCTGGGAGCACGTGATGAGCGAGCGCGTCGAGCGCCGCCTGCTCGAGCTCCTGCACGAGCCGCGGGTGTCTCCCTACGGCAATCCCATCCCGGCGCTGCACGAGCTGGGGCTCGAGGACGACACGGCCGACGACACGCCGGTGATCTCGCTCGAGCAGGCCGCCGACGACGGTGTGAGCAAGGTCACCCTGGTGAGGATCGGGGAGAACCCGCAGGCGGCCTCAGGGTTCCTCGACGCGGCCGTCGCGGCCGGTGTCGTACCAGGGGCGACGGTGCAAGTGCGGGTCGACGGCGACCGGATCGCCGTGAGCACCGGGGAGCAGGGGGTGTCGATGTCCCGCGAGGCGGCCCGGCACCTCTTCGGAAGCCCCGACTTGGAGTTTCATCACAAATTGGTAACATAGGCGGCTAGTGACACCAGAGGAAGACCACCTCGCGGGTCTCTCGGACGAGGCAGGGGAAGGCCAGCCGTCCGTGAGGCTACGGAACATCGACGCACTGGATGGCAGTGCGGAAGGAACGTGGCATTGAAGTACGGATACATGCGCGCCAGGACGCGTGCGGTGGCGGCTACGGCCGGTGCAGCGCTCGTCGTGGTACCTCTCACGGGAGCCGCTGCGGCGGCTCTCGTCTCGCAAGACCTGACCACCGACGGCACCGTGAACCCGGACACCCTCGCGATCGCGACGGTGACCGATGAGGTCGCCTCAGTCGAGGCCTCCGACGCCGTCGCCGCCGATCTCGCGGCCGTCACCGCCACGGTGACCGCCGACGACGAGGCCGACTTCGACGTCGCGACTCCCGAGATCAACGTGAAGGAGGACCCGCCGCCCGCGCCGGCACCGGCAGCAGCGGCCCAGCGGTCCACCACCTCGAACTCGAACTCCGGCTCGTCCGGCAGCTCCGGCACCAAGGCCCGCCCCGTCGCCCAGTCGGCGTCGGTCAAGGCCGCGATCTCGGGCTCCGCGATCATCGCCGAGGCAGCCAAGTACGTGGGCACGCCCTACGTGTCGGGCGGCTCGTCGCCGCGCGGCTTCGACTGCTCGGGCTTCGTGTCGTACGTCTACAAGCAGTTCGGAATCTCGCTGCCGCGCTCCTCGGGCGCGTACTGGAACGTGGGCACCCGCGTGTCCTCCCCGCAGGCCGGTGACATCATCGTCACCCCCGGCCACGTGGGCCTGTACGCCGGTCCGAACCTGCAGATCGACGCGCCGGTCCCCGGCAAGACGCTGCAGTTCCGCGCTATCTGGCAGTCGAACCCCACCTACGTGCGCGTCACCGGCTAAGACCGGTACGCCCCACGAGAGCCGCCGCCCCGCAAGGGACGGCGGCTCTCGTGCGTTCTAGCGGTGCATCTTTCCCGCCCCACGGCCCCCGTCACGATGAAAGTGGGCCCACTTTCATCGTGAGCGTGGGTGCGGTCAGCGGGCATCCGCCGCCGGAGGGCCGATGCGCCCGCCTGGGCCCGCGCGCTCCTCAGGTTCGCGGCGGGTCGCCGCGCCGCCTAGGGTGGTGAGCATGCGCTCGACCTTCGTACCGCGGCTGGGCCGCGACATCTCTGTGATCGGCCAGGGCTGCTGGCAGCTCGGCGCCGACTGGTCCCACGTCGCCGACGACACTGCGCAGGACATCCTCCGCGCGGCCGCTGACGCCGGCGTGACGTTCTTCGACACGGCTGACGTGTACGGCGACGGCCGCTCCGAGCGGGCCGTCCGCGACTTCCTGGCGTCCCACGGCGCGACGGGGATCACCGTCGCGACCAAGATGGGCCGCCGCGCGGACCCGCACGTCGCGGGCGAGTACACGCTCGACAACTACCGTCGCTGGACGGACCGCTCGCGCGAGAACCTCGGCGTCGACACCCTCGAGCTCGTGCAGCTGCACTGCCCGCCCACGGCAGTTCTCGAGGACCCGCGGACCTACGACGACCTGCGGACCCTGCGCGACGAGGGCCGCATCGCGCACTTCGGCGTCTCGGTCGAGACGTGCGACGAGGCGCTCACCGCCATGCGCGATGCCGACGTCGCCACCGTGCAGATCATCCTCAACGTCTTCCGGCGCAAGCCGCTCGAGCAGGTGGTCGGCGCCGCGCACGAGGCCGGCGTGGGCATCATCGCGCGCGTGCCGCTCGCCTCGGGTCTGCTGTCGGGCAAGTACGACGAGCACACCACCTTCGGGGAGGGCGACCACCGTGCCTTCAACCGGCACGGCGAGGCGTTCGACGTCGGCGAGACGTTCTCGGGCGTTCCCTACGAGGTGGGCGTCGAGGCGGCGCGCGAGGTCGCGGCGCTCACGCCCGAGGGCTGGACGACGGCCCAGTTCGCGCTCGCGTGGATCACCGCGGTGGGCGCGGCGACGGTGATCCCCGGCGCCTCCAAGCCGGCGCAGGCGCAGGCCAACGCCCAGGCGGCCGAGCTGCCGTCCATCGACGACGAGACCCTCGCGGCGCTCGCCGCCATCTACAACGAGCGGATCCGGGAGCACGTCCACGCGAAGTGGTGACGTGCGAGCGGACGGTGCGCGCGCATCGGCGCTCCGAACGGTCGATTGTCGCTTGTGTCGCGGGCACCGGTACCCTCGGAGGTGCCCCAGGCGCCTGTAGCTCAGGGGATAGAGCACCGCTCTCCTAAAGCGGGTGTCGCGCGTTCGAATCGCGCCAGGCGCACCACCGTGCGGTCCGTCGCGGCCCGCGGGCCGCATCGGCCCAGTGTTACCGTCGGCCCGTGAGAGCCCTCCCCCTGGTCGCCATCTGTGTGGTCGCCCTCGGCGGATGCGCACAGGCGGCCGGAGGCGCCACGCCGACCGGGGACGGCGGGCCCGTCGGCGGGATCCTGCCGACGGCGACCGGGCCGTCGTCCATCGCGTGCCCCATCCAGGAGGGCGTCGAGCTCCCGCCCGAGTGCGTCCCCTACGACCCGCAGGCGCTGTTCGACGCGAACGAGCGCTACCGCGACCGCATGCCGCTCGCGCCCGAGTCGTTCGCCGCGTTCGAGGCCGAGCGAGAGGCGATCACCGCCGTGCTCGAGGCCCTGGCCGCGGCCGGCACGCTCACGCCTGAGTCGGCAATCCAGGTGCTGGTCGACGCCGGCATGCCGGCGACCGGGCTCGACGGCGCGAGCGCGTTCGAGGAGGACGGCGTGGTGACGTTCTCGGCCGTCGGACCCGTCGGCGGATGCGTGTCCGGAACGGTCTCCGACGGCCTGGTCGAGATGCAGATCCAGGGCGTCATCATGGATGGCGGCTGCTACGCCGCCACCGGTCACTGACCGCGGCGCGACGCGCGTCCCGCCGGCGCTACGATCTGCGTAACAGTGCGTGTCGGCTGCACAAGTCGGCGCGCACTGTTCTGCTGTCCAGGCTCGCGCGGCGGCGTGGTGGCGAGGCTCCTCAGACCTGGACGGATACCGTAGGGGAGTGGTGGATTACATCGGGCGCGCGCTGGTCGCCGACGCCCTGCGCGAGTGGCGCGAGCAGCTCCATGACCGCTCGTCCGTGTCGCCGCTGCGCGACATCGACGCCGCACGCGCACGCCTCATCGACATCCGTGCTGGCCACCCCTCGGGCCTTGCCCAGCTGTTCGCGGCGCGACCGACGGCGGTGTCCGCGATCCTGCGCGACCAGCAGGTGCGCGAGGCCGGCCTCCACAGGGCGCGTCTCATGCTCGACGAGGCCGAGAGCGTGCGGGCCGCCACGGGCGCCTGGACCGCCGCGCTCGTCATCGGCACGGTGGCGTGGACCGAGGGCGATCGCGCGATCGAGATGCCGCTGCTCATGCGGCCCGTGGGCCTCGACCGCTTCCGTTCCGACGACGTGCAGGTGACGCTGCGCGCGGAGACGGAGCTCAACCCCGTGTTCCACGCGCTCTTGCGCGAGCGCGCGGTGACCGCCGGCCGCGAGCTCACGCTGCCGCAGGTCTCGGGCGGCGCTGACTTCGATCCGCGACCGTTGTGGGAGGCCGTGCGCGGGCTCACCGACCTGCTCGGGGACGACCTCGAGGTGCGGGACAGGCTCCTGCTCGGCGCCTTCGACGACCCGGAGCAGCGCCTGCTCGACGATCTGGACGACTGCGATCCGGTGATCGCCGGCTCCACCGTGCTCGCGGCGGCCGCGGGCGACCACGACGCCCTCGCCCAGCTCCACGAGCCGCTACCGGCGTTCCCGCGCGGCGACCGCGACCCGTTCGCCGAGCGCGGCGTCGGAGACCTCGACGACGTCCAGTTCGCCGTCCTCGACCTCGTGGCCACCGGCCGCGACGTCTTCCTCCAGGCCCCGCCCGGAGCCGATGCGGTGGGCATGGCGGCGGCGCTCGCCGCCGATGGCGCCGCGTCCGGGCGCACCGTCGGCGTCATCGGCGGCGCCGACAGGACCCTCACGGCGATCGTGTCGCGGCTGCGCGCGCTCGGTGCGTCCGACCTGGTGATCGACGCGACCGTGCCGTCGTGGAACGCCGAGGCCCGCTCGCGCCTGCTCGAGTCGATCACGATGGGCACGCCTCAGGTCGACGACGCGTCGCTGCGCACGTCGGGCGAGACGCTGCTGCGCACCCGCGCGGAGCTGCACCGTCGCTTCGATGCGCTCCACCGCTCGCACCGCCCGTGGGGTGTGAGCGCCTTCGAGTCCGTGCAGGCGATCGTGCGGCTCACGACGTCCGAGCCGGCCCCCGGCACCGCGCAGCGCCTGTCGACCCAGGCGGGGGCCGTCGTGGCCGAGCACGGCTTCGCCTCGGTCGCCTCGGCGCTCGTGGGCGTCCTGCGCCCGTCCACGGGCGAGGACCAGCCGCGCGAGGTCATCGCCGCCGTGGCGCCGGCCGCCGAGGACGGCGCCGAGCCGTGGTGGCAGGGCGTCGCCGAGCCCGAGCAGGGCGTGCGCCTCAACGAGGCGCTCGCGACCCTCCTCGGCCGCGTGGTGCCGAAGCTGCGTGCCGAGGCGGCCATCGCCGCGCACGAGACCGGCGTCGACGAGGCCGGCTCCATGCTCGTGTGGATCGACCAGGTCCACATGTTCGAGGACCTGCGCGCGATCCTCGAGGTCTTCTCGCCAGCGGTCTTCCACCGCTCGCTGCACGACCTCGTCGCCGCGACCGCTCCGCACGGATCCCCTCGCCACGTCGACCTGCCGCGCCGCGAGCGCCGCGCACTCATGCGGCGCGCCGTCGAACTGCTGCGCCCCGGCCGGGGCAAGGAGTCGCTGCACGCCGACCTGGTGCGCGCCCACGAGCTGGCGCTGCGGTGGCGCTCGCACTGCTCCGCCGGCGGCTGGCCGTCCGTGCCCGACGACTACGACATCTTCACCGAGCGCGCCTCCGAGGCCGTGGCGCTGTGGGAGACGCTGCGCGGCCCCGTCGAATCCGTGGTCGCGGAGGACGAGGTCGCCGCGCTCGCCTGGGACGACATGGTGAGCCTCCTGGACAGGCTCGCCCAGGGCTTGCCGGGCATGCTCGAGGTGTCCGCCGCCGAGCCGCTCGAGATCGACGTCGAGTCGACGGGGTTCTCCGCCCTGATCGAGGACCTGCGCTCCCGGGACGCGTCCGACGCTCAGGTCCGCCGCGACCTCGAGTTCGCGTGGTGGGCCGCAGCCTTCGACGCCATCGTGTCCTCGGACCCGACCCTGACCGAGTACGGAGCTCTCGGCGACGCCGTCGAGCGCTTCCGCGGCGCCGATGCGGCCTTCGCCTCCTCACGCATCGGCCCCCTCATGCGAGCCGCGGCCGAGCGTCGCCGCACCGCGATCGCGCGTCACCCCGACGTCGCCCGCGACCTCTTCGCCGCCCTCGTCGAGGGCGGCCAGGCCTCGGTCAAGGAGCTGTGGCGCGACTACGGCTCGCTCACGAGCGCGCTGCGCCCGGTGGTCGTCGCGAAGGCGGAGCAGGTGTCGCGACTCGCACCGCCGTCCCGCGCGTTCGACATGGTGGTCGTGGTCGCGAGCGAGTCGCTCGCGCTCGCCGAGCTGGTGCCGGCCCTCGCGCGCGCCAAGCAGGTGGTCGTCATCGGCGACGCGCACGCCGCGACGCGCTCCGCGATCGCCGCGCTGGCCGCGATGCTGCCGCGCGTCACCCTGCACGCGACTCCCCAGGCGCGCGACGTGCGCGTCACCGCCGTCCTGAGTCGCGCCGCGTACGGCCGCAGCCTCGAGGCGCTGCCCGCGGCCCACGAGGCCGGGGCCTTCGAGGTGCGGATCATCGACGGCGTCGGCGCTCCCGTCGCGGGAGCCCGGGAGGTCGAGTCCACCCGATCCGAGGTCGCCGCCGTCGTCGAGCACGTCGAGCGCATCCACGCGTCGTTGCCTCGTCGGGGCATCGTCGTCGTGGCCGGCAACGACCTCCACGCCGCGCGGATCCGGGAGGCACTCTCCGACAGGTCGCCGCGCCTCGCGAGCGCCGTCGCGGTCGAGGTGCTCGGCGACGTCGCCGGCCCCGTCGTCGACGAGGTGGTGCTCGCACTGGGCTACGCCCGCGACGCCCGCGGAGCGCTGCCCGCGGCGCTCGGGCCGCTGTCCGAGCCGTGGGGGCGCGAGGCGCTCGTGCAGGCGCTCGTCGCGACCCGTGAGCGCCTGACGGTCTTCTCCGCCCTCGAACCCGCGCAGCTGCCGACCGAGTCCCCCGAGGGTGCTGGCGTCGACGACCTCCGCGAGCTCCTGCTCGCGGCAGGGGAGCGCGCCATCCCGCCCGAGCGACCCGAGCCGGCGCCCAGCGACTGGCTCCTGGCCGACGTCGCGCAGCGGCTGCGACTCATGGGCTACGGCGTGCACGTGCGGTACGGCTCGGGGCCCGACGCGGTCCCCATGGCCGTCGGCGGCCAGCGCGAGCGCGGGTACCGCATCGCGGTCGTCACGGACGAGGCCGCGCCCGCGGGCTCGGCGTCGTTGCGCGATCGCATGCGCTGGCAGCGGGCATCCCTCGAGTCGCTCGGTTGGACGGTCGTGCCGCTGTGGACCCTCGACGTCTTCATGGACCCCGATGCCGCCGCCGAGCAGGTGCGCGACGTGCTCGAGCGCACCGACCCGACCCCGGTCCAGGACTCGCTCGAGATCGTGCTGCCTGGCGCCGATGCGGCCGAGGCGCCGGAGCCCCAGCCGGCACCCTCCCGAGGCGACGCGGGTACGGGCGGTGCGGGCGCATCGGCGCTTGCCGTACCCGGAACGCTCGATCTCGGGTTCGACGAGCCGGCCGCTGCGCCGGGCGCGTCCGAAGCTTTGGGCGAGCACGTCACGGAAGCCGAGCAGGCGCTGGACGACGAGGCCACGCCCGATGAGGGCGGCGTCGCCATCCCCGACGGCGAGCCCGAGACCGCCGCCGAGGTCGATGCCGTCGCCACCGCTGACGATGCCAGCGACGACGCGATGGAGGACGCGGAGGCAGCAGGGGTCGAGCCCACAGGCGACGACTCGGCGACGGACGAGGAGCCGGCGGACGGCGACACCACGGACAGCGAGCCTGCATTTGAGGACGCGGTGGCAGAGGACGTGCTCCCCGAGGACGCCGAGTCAGATGAGGCGCCGAGCTATGAGCCTACGGACGACGACGTGCCCGCAGACCACGGTTCGCCCACGGACGAGGATTCGCCCACGGACGAGGATTCGCCCACGGAGGAGGCAGAGCCAACGGACGACGACGAGGACACCGACGGGCCCGCACCCGCCCCGCCGACGCTCCCGGTGCGTCAGCGCGGTGCCGACCGCCCGCTGATCCCCACGCGGGCGCGAGAGGACCTCGACGAGAGCTGGGGCGGTCGCGAGCGCGACAGCCGCGACGACGAGATCAAGCGCGAGCGCCCGCCGCACTGGTGAGCGGGGCTGCCGTGAGGGCGAAGCGCCCCTGCGTCAGGAGTCGGAGCCGCTCTTGGCGGCAGCGCGCGAGTCGGTCCGGTAGAAGCCCGAACCCTTGAACGTCACTCCGACGTTGCCGAAGACGCGGCGCACCGAGCCCTCGCAGGACGGGCAGGCTTCGAGCGCATCGTCGTGAATCGACTGGACAGCATCGAAGGTGTGTCCGCAGGCGCGACAGGCGTAGGCGTACGTGGGCATGAGCGCATTCTACGCTGTCAGGTCGGTCATCCCCTCCGGGGTGATGACGGCGTGCACGCCGATGTCGTGGGACTCGCGCGGCAGAGGCAGCTCGTCGGGGCCACGGAACTCCGCCGCGAAGGTCAGCGCGACGATCGGCACGCGGGGGTCGAGGCCCTCGAGAGCGCGGTCGTACCAGCCGCCGCCCTGGCCCAGTCGGGTGCCTCGAGAGTCGACCGCGAGGGCGGGCACGATCACCACGTCGGCGTCGTCGATCGCCTCGGGCCCGAGGAACTCGCCCGACGGCTCGGGCGGACGGCCCGGCGCACGCTCGATGAGGTCGTCGGCACCCTGGTACGGCGACCAGCCGCGCTGCAGCCCGTCGCCGAGGCGCGGCACGAGGATGCGCACGCCGCGCGCGTACAGCGCCTCGATGAGCGGCAGCGTCCCGGGCTCGTGCGCGCGAGACGCGTAGACGGACACGCACTGGGCGTCCCCGATCTCGGGCATCGCGAGGACGTGGTCGCGCAGCAGCTGGGCGAGCTCCTCGCGACGGCGCTCGGAGCGATGCAGCCGCGCCTTGCGGATCGACGTTCGCAGCTGCGCCTTGGCGTCCTCGGGAGCCGGTGCGCGCGTGCCTCGTTGTGACGTCGACATGCCTCCATCATGGCAGTCCCGTGTGACGTGCAGATGACGCGCGCCGCACGGCGCCGTGCTTGGTTGCCGGGCTTCGCGGGCCACGGGACAATGGCGCCATGACCGCTCGCAGCCTGGCCGACCATCGCGACGCCGTGGCAGCGGCTCTGAGGCCGGGCCAGGTGCTCGACGTCCTGCTCGCCGATGCGGTGGGCGCGACGCTCGCCGAGGACCTCGTCGCCCCGGCGGACATGCCGCCGGCTCCCGTCGCTGAGCGCGACGGCTACGCCGTCATGGCCGCCGACACCGCCTTGGCGAGCGCCGATGCGCCCGTCGCCCTCGCCGTGTCGCACGACGTCAGCTTCGACGTGCGCGCCCCCCGCCGCCACGTGCGCGGCGCCGCGGCGCGCATCCCGTCGGGCGCTGCCATCCCCGTGGGGGCCGATGCGGTGGTGGCCCTCGCAGACACCGACCTGGGCGTGGCTCGGGTCGCGATCGGCCGGCCGGTCGAGGCCGGCGACGGCGTTCGCCCCGCTGGCTTCGACGCGCGCGGCGGAGACGTGCTGGTGCCCGCCGGGACTCGCCTCGGACCGCGTCAGGTTGCCGCAGCGGCCGCGCTCGGACGGCCCCGCGTGCGCGTGCGCCCGGTGCCCCGCGTCGTCGTCATCGCGGTGGGCGACGAGCTCATCGAGCCGGGAGCGTCGCGGCCCGGCGGCGGCGTCGCGGAGGCGACGACCCACATGATCGCCGCGCTGGTCCAGGAGGCCGGTGCGAAGCCCTACCGGGTGGGCGCCGTGCCGGACGACGCGCTGCAGCTGCGCGGCGCGCTCGAGGACCAGCTCGTGCGCGCGGACATGGTGATCACGACCGGTGGCCTGTCCGACGGGCCCCAGGACACCGTCGCCGAGGTCCTCGCGCGCCTCGGCACGTTCGAGGCCGTGGACCTGCAGCTGCGCCCGGGCCGCCGGCACGGCCTCGGCATGATCGACGCGGGCGGGCGCGAGGTACCCGTGATCGCGCTGCCCGGCTCGCCCGCGGCCGCGGCGATGGGCTTCGAGGCCTACGTGCGCCGCGCCGTGCGCGTCCTGTGCGGCCATCCCAACGTCGAGCGCGCGCCGTTCCAAGCACGCTCGCGCAAGCGGTGGATCGCCTCGCCCGGCGTCGTGACGGGCATGCCCGTGATCGTGGACCGCGACCCGGGTGGTCTCCTGTCGGTCACGCCGCTCGGCGCGGAGAGCCTGTCCCTCGCGGACCTGGCACGCGCCGATGCGGTGGTCTGGTCGGGCCCCGAGCCCCAGGTGGTCGACGTGGGCGACGAGGTGCGCTGCACCGTCTGGGGCGGCTAGCGGTGAAGCCCGTGGAGCTCACCGCCGGGCCGATCACGCTGCGCTCGCTCGCCCGGCGCGACGAGACCGAGTGGATGGCAGTGCGGCGCCGCCACCGCGCGTGGCTCGCGCCGTGGGAGGCCGCGTCGCCTCCCGGGCGTGACGACCCATCCGTCACGTTCCCGCAGCTGGTGCGTCGCGAGCGCCAGCAGTGGCGCGAGGAGACCGCCTACCCGTTCGTCGTGCTGCACGATGGCTACCTCGTGGGTCGCGTGAGCGTGTCGGGCATTCGGTGGGGAGCTGAGTGCGGCGGGTCCGTCGGCTACTGGATCGCACAGTCGCACGCCGGCCGCGGCATCACCCCGCGGGCTGTCGCGCTCGCGAGCGAGTTCGCGTTCTCGCGCGGCCTGCACCGGCTCGAGATCGCCGTCCGTCCGGAGAACGTCGCGAGCCGTCGGGTCGCCACCAAGCTGGGCTTCCGCGAGGAGGGCCTACGGGACTCGTACCTCTACATCGACGGCGCCTGGCGCGACCATCTGGTCTTCGCTCTGACTCAAGGTGAGCCCCGAACCGGCCGATATTGGTCGGATGGGTCCTGACACGCCGCGCGCCATCCGCGGCTGAGGGTGCCGGGCGCCGTACCGTCGTGCCATGGTTCCCGCAGGACTTCTCGCGATCATCGCTCTTGGCCTCGTGATCGCCTACGTCCTGCCTCAGCGGGTCCGCGAGCGCGGCGAGTACGCCCTCGTTCGCGTCGACGACCGCTACTCCTCGGACATGCGCGTCGTGAAGTCCTCGGCCGAGCGCGTCGAGCGCAAGGTCGCCCGTCCCTCCGCCGACTCGGGCGAGCTGCCGTTGCTGCGCACCGGCGGGACCCGCGCGAGCGCGCGCGTCGAGCACATGTCGCGCCCCGCCACCCCGCTGGACCGCGCCGCCGTGCACGCGCAGCGCGAGCAGCACGCGATGCGCCGCGACCGCGCGCGCATCGGAGCTGCCCGGGCCGCCCAGGCCAAGCGCCGCGGCTACGTCGCCCTCGCCGCGACCCTCGCCGCCACCCTGGCGTGGTCGCTCGTGATCTTCGCGGGCGCATCGGCCGTGCTGGGAGCCATCGCCACGTCCGTCCTCGTGGGCGTCGTGACGTCGAGCTCCCGGGCGGCCTCCGCGCAGCGCAGGGCTGACGCCGACCTGCTCGCGGTGTCTCGCGAGGTCGAGGCCGCGGCGACCGCCACACAGGCGCTGCGCATCGTGTCCCGCGAGCGTGCCGCAGGCCACGAGGCCGAGCCGTCCGACGTCGCCACCCAGGCCATCCGCATCGTCACCGCCGAGGACCTCGCGCCGCTCGCCGCCCCGGCCGTCGTGCCGTCGCCCGAGCTGCCCGTCGAGGAGGCCGAGACCGGCACCCCGTGGGTCCCGCAGGACATGCCGGCGCCCGCCTACACGCTCAAGCCGACCGTGCGCCAGCGCGAGGCCCGGCCCATCTCGGACGACGACTACGACGTCGCGAAGGCGCGCGCCGCCCGCTGGGGCGACCTGCGTGCCGACGACGCGCCCGAGCGCTCGACCGCGGCCTACGAGGTGGACGAGGCCGCTCCCACGACGGCAGCGCTGGACGCGATCCTCGCTCGCCGCCGCCGCGCCTCCGCCTAGCACCCGTTCACACGGGAGGATCTGCGGATCTGCCGTTGGTTCGCGCGCGCGAGCAGCAACTGCCGGGACATTCGCGAGAACGTCCGGAGCGACGCCCCGCGCCGGCCGCGTCAGGCGTGGTGCGCGACCACCGCGACCTTCTCGAAGAGCCGGTCGAACACGGGCTCGCGGTCGAACTGCATGGCGTGGATCCGCGCCCGCGCCCGGTGGGCCGACCGGGCGGCGGAGCTCATCCCCAGCACCGCGGTGTCGATCGCGCCCGCGATCGCGGCCGGGTCCGAGATGGGCACCATCAGCGCCGTCTCGCCCACGGCCTCGGGGATGCCGCCGGTCGGGCAGGTGATGACCGGGCCGCCGCCGGCGAGCATCTCCTCGACCAGCGCGATCCCGAAGGTCTCGGTGAACTCCTTGCCGGGCTTGGACGGCAGCGCGTACGCCGCGCAGGCCGCCATGAGGTGCGGCTTCTCCTCGTCGCCGACGTCGTCGAGGAAGGAGATCCGCTCGGCGGCCGGCGAGGACGCCGCGTACTCGCGCAGTTCGGCCGCGTCGGGCCCGCGCCCCGCGATGACGAGGTTCATCGAGTGCCCCGCCATCGAGGCGGAGAACCCGTCGATGAGGTCCGCGACACCCTTCGAGAACCCCAGGCGCGACAGGTACAGGATGTAGCCGTCGCGCACGAGCCCGCGCGCGGCCAGGTGGCGCTCGGTCTCGGCAGGGTCGAGGTCGAGGTAGGCGGACGTGTCGATCGCCGGGTACGAGATGCCGATGCGGTCGCGGCACTGCGCGGCGAAGTGGGTCCCGTGCCGGGCGTCGATCTGCTCAGCCGCCTCGACGATGACGTCCTTGGTGTACTCCGACACCGCGACGCAGACGTCCTGCTCGAGGTACGCCGACAGCACGTGCGCGGCCGCGCCGAAGCGGTCGGACTCGACGCACTCCTGGACCACGGCCGTGACGTCGGAGCCGACGGCCTCCGCGATCGTGGTGACGTCCATCGGCAGCCCGGTCGAGCGGGCCACCCGCACGGCGTCGGCGACGGCGAGCGTGTGGGGCGACAGGTACAGCGACATGCACACGGTGGGGACACCGTCGGTGAACAGCTCGACGAGCCGGCCCACGAGGCCCGCGAGGTAGCGGCCGTCGGGGATCTTGTAGCCGCCCACGGGCTCGGGACGCTCGACGGTGATTCCCGGGCTGTACGGCATCACCGTGTCGAGCGGCTTGAGCGGCAGCCCGGTCTCCTCGAGCCGGTCGAGGGGCCACGACAGGATCCGCACGTCGTCGAAGCCGCGCGCGAGAGCCGCCTCCGCGAGGTTGCGGGCCTCGCCCGAATGGCCGCAGATGACCGGGTCGGCGCGCACGACGATGACCAGGCGGCGGTCAGGCTTGACGTTCATGATGTCTCCTCGATGATCTCGGGGGCCGATGCGGGGATCGGGTCTGGCTCGACCTGGGCGGTCGGGGTCGGCCGGGGCGTCGGTGCTCCAGCCGGTCGGGAGGACGGGGGCCGCTGGTCGCGGCCCCAATCGCTGGGCTCAGGGCCCAGCGCGATGTGAAGCCGGCCGCCCTCGTGGAGCTGGGCGCCGGACAGCCAGGGCGTCTCGAGGGAGGCGCCGTTGAAGCTCACGGCCTGCACGTACTGGACCGGGCCGCCGGGCTCGGGCTCGACGAAGCCGGAGGTGTCGATGGTGAGGGAGCCGTGCGCCATGGGCAGCGTCGCGTAGCGGAACGACGGCGGGTGGATGAGGAAGATGTTCTGGCCGGCGACGGGGAACAGGCCGAGCGCCGCCCAGACATACCAGCTGGACAGCCCGCCCGAGTCGTCGTTGCCCGGCAGCCCGCCGCGTCCCGTGCCGAACTGCTGGCTGACGATCGCGTGCACCACCTCGGCCGTGCGGTCCGGGCGACCCGCGTAGTAGTACGCCCAGGGCGCCTCCATGTCGGGCTCGTTGTTGAGTCCCTCGAAGCGTCCCAGCTCGTACCCGGCCGCCATCTCCTCCGCCGACGGGGCGAGCCCAGGCTGGACCACCGCATCGGCTCCGTAGCCGAAGAACTCGTCGAGCTGCGCGACGAACCGCTCGTCGCCGCCCGCCAGGGCGATGCGACCCTCCATGTCGTGCTGCAGCCGGAACGAGTAGTTGTGGCGCGTGCCCTCGTAGTACGTCGAGTCCTTGAGCAGACCCGTACCCGGGTCGTAGGCGTTGACCCAGCGGGTGGCGAGCTCCTCGAACTCGGCGGCGAGCGCATCGTCCCCCACCACGGAGGCGATGTGGCGCGTGCACCAGTAGCCAAACGACAGGTCGAGCGTGTGGCTGATCGGGTGCGCGTGCCCGTGGAGCAGGTAGTCCTCGCCGTACGTGCGGCGCAGGTCCGTCGACAGGTGCACGAGCGCCCAGTCCCAGTCGATGCCGGGCAGTCCCAGCTGGCAGATGTCGGACAGCAGCGTGTGCGCGAGCGCGCTGCCCTGGCGGCCGAAGCGGTCCGACCCGCGGGCCATCCGGTAGCCGATGGGCAGGTTGCCCTCCTCCTCGCAGATGGTCAGCAGCGCGTTGGCGAGCTCGACGGCCTTGTCGGGCAGCAGCGCGGTGAGCAGCGGCAGCTGGGTCCGGTAGATGTCCCACATGGTCGACACGTCGAACACCCAGGGGCCCTTGGACGGCCAGAACGGGCTCTCGTCGGCGGCGAAGGACGGCTTGATGAGCGAGTGGTAGAGCGCGGTGGCGAACACCTGGCGGCGCTCGCTCGACGGCGTCTCGACGCGGATCGCGTCCAGGCGCTCGCGCCACTGCGCCTCGGTGCGGGTGCGGCGCTCGTCGAAAGCGGGGGCCGCGTCGTCGGTGTCGCGGCGCAGGTTCTTGCGCGCCTGGTCCACGCCGCGCAGGGAGAAGCCGATGCGCAGCTCGACGGTCTGGCCCGCGAGGGACGGCCCCGCCCACATGAGGCCGAAGGGCCGCAGCGTGGTGGGGCGGATGTGGTCGAGGTCGAGGCGGGTGCCGCCGGGCATGAGGCGACGGTCGTACCAGAGCATCTGGCGCCAGCCCTCGACGTCGCACTCGAGGTGGACGGCGAGGGGCGCGCCCTCGACCACGATCTCGCCCTGGGCCACGCCGGGCGCGACGGACTCGAGGTGGCCGCGCAGCGGCACGGTGGCGCCGTAGGGGATCGCGAGCCCGCCCATCGAGAAGTCGACCACCACGCGGGCGTCGTGGTGCTCGGGGAAGGTGTACCGGTGGATCGCGGACTTGGGGCCCACCGTGATCTCCGCGCGCACGCCGCTGTCGAGGGTCGCCGAGTAGTAGCCGGGGCTCGCGGTCTCGTGGGTGAGCTCCCACGTGCGGCCGAGCACGTCGAGCGGCTCGAGCATGGGGCTGACGCGGAAGTAGTTGTAGTACTTGCGGATCGCGCCCGTGCCGGACTGCTGGAAGTGGGTGAAGCCCGAGGCGTGGTCGCCGTCGTGCAGCCGCGGCGGCAGGCCCTCCGTCGACAGGTCGTACGCGCCGTACCCGGTGGGGTAGCCGCCCGAGTACGCGCACGCGGACACCATCCCGAGCGGGTACGTGGCGCCGGGGTGGGTGTTGCCGACCTGCGGCTTGGGCCACCACCAGGTCGCGGCCAGGCCCGTCTGCGCGGGCAGGTCCGTCTCGCCCGTCCCGATGAAGGGATCGACGTCTTCGATCACGCGCGCCTCCGTCCCGTGCGGGAGCGGGACCACCGCTGCTCCCGCCGTTCCCTGACGGTACGACGGCGGCTTTGCGCAGTCATTGCGGAAATGTGACGGTCTGATGACGGCCGATGCGCGTGCTGGGTCGCCTCACGGCCCCACCTCGGCGAGGTGGGTGGGTGGTCCCGGGTCAGGCGAGCGGGTAGTCGACGTACGCGAGGCTGCGGGAGTCGGGCGCCCAGCTCGGCACGTTGATGGTGCCCTGTCCGCCGAAGAGGTAGACGAGGTCGCGACCGTCCGAGCCGTCGGGACGGGCGAGGCGGAGGATCACGTCGAGGTTCTCGGGATGGCCCAGGGTGCCGGCCGGGAAACTGACGTAGGCCATCATCGAGCCGTCGGGGCTGACGTGGGGGAACCAGTTGACCCGCTCGTCGTGGGTGAGCTGCTCCACGTCTGAGCCGTCGGGCCGCATGCGGAACAGCTGCGCATGCCCCGCGCCCGTGTCCGCGCGCTCCGAGTTGAAGTAGACCCACGCGCCGTCCGGCGAGAACTCCGCGCCGTCGTCGGGGAAGGCGTCGTCGGTGAGCTGCACGTCCTGCCCACCCTCGGTGGGGACGGTGAAGACGTTGGTGACGACCGCATCGGCGCTGCGGGACAGGCCGATGTAGGCGAGCAGCGCTCCGTCGGGGGAGATCCCGTGGAGGTAGTGGTGGAAGTCAGGGCCGCGGTCGTTCGTCACGCGCCGGTGGGATCCGCCGGCGTACGGCACCGCGTAGATGTGGCCGTCCTCGGCCGAGACGAAGACGGTGGCGCCGTCGGGGCTCAGCACGTGGTCGTTGTTGATCTCCGGCACGCCCGCGAGGTCGATCTCCGTGAGGTGCTCCTGCGAGCCGTCGGCGGCGATGCGGAACAGCCGGCCGTCGCCGTTGACGACGAGGTCGCGGCCGTCGGGGCTCCAGTTGGGGGCCTCGATGAGCAGGTCCGCCGACTCGAGCACCACGCGGCGCTCGCCGGTCTCCAGGTCGATGACCCAGAGCCGCGAGCGCTGCCCCGGCAGGTGCGTGCGGGGCACGTCAGCCGTCGATCGTGGTGGGCTCCTTGGGGATGGCCTTGCCCAGGAGGTACGCCTGGACCATGCCGGCGACGCCGATCAGCACGAGCGAGACGCCGGTGACGATGACCAGGGCGACGGCGCTCCAGGTGGGGACCACGAGGACGACGATGCCCGCGATGATCGCGATCGCGCCGCGGGCGTAGCCCCACGCCGAGCCGCCGCCGCGGCCGGTCTGCGCCAGCGTGGCGATGCCCTCGATGATCCAGCCGATGCCGATGAGCACGATGACGATGATCGTCAGCACCTCGGTGGCCGCCGCCAGGTTCTTGAGCACCACGATGCCGCTGAGCAGGAGGAACAGGCCCAGGATGATGTTGAGGACGCGGAAGCCGGTCGAGCTCTCGCGCATGAAGATGCCGACGCCGATGCGGACGACGCCGGAGATCGTGAAGAACGCACCGGTGAGCGCGCCGAGCACGACGAGGGTGGCGCCCGGCCACACGATGAGCGCGACGCCGATCGCCAGCGCGATGAAGCCCAGCACGCCGATCATGGTGCGCGCGAAGCCCACGGCCTTGCGGCCCATCTGGTCGGCGTCGATCGCGATGCCATCGATGTTGAACTGCGGGTACTGCTGCGACATGCCTGCTCCTTGGGTGCGATGTGGTGCGTCTGTGCTCATGCTAGCGATGGCAGGCGCGCGGATTGCGGAAGCGGTCCCGACAGGTGGTAATCTGTCTGAGCACTTTGGGGCTGTGGCGCAGTTGGTAGCGCGTCTCGTTCGCAATGAGAAGGTCAGGGGTTCGATTCCCCTCAGCTCCACTACTGAAGACCGCCTGCCGAGCAGGCGGTCTTCTTTCTTTGTCTGGGCGAGGTCCACGCGGCAGTGGTGCGCCTGGACTACCGTGGGCCTCCGCGAGAGGGAGGCGCCATGGGCGACGCGCACGACACCGCGGAGGTCTGCGACCACTGCGGGAGTGCCGTGTCCGACGACGGATGGATCGGCCTCGAGATCGCTCGCGCGGGTACGCCCGGCGCGCCGTTCCACGACTACCTTGTCGGGAGCTTCTGCAGCCAAGCGCATGCTGCGGCCTGGCTTGCGAGGCCCCTTCCGGACCCCGAACCGATGGCGCCGTACGTGCCCTCGCTGCGTGACCGGCTCGAGGACGCGGGGATGGTGGCCGCGCTCGCCGTCACGCTCGGCTTCGCGACGGTGGGGCTGATCGTGGCTGCCCGGTGGGTGTGGACCGTAGTCTGACGCGCTCATTGCGCACCCCGCGGGAGGGCGACCCGATCGCTGCGGATCCGCGTCCCGACCGCGGCGATCCGGCCGTGTGCCATAACTGTACTTAGAGTACAGTTACGGCCATGCGGACAGAGATTCGTGCGAAAGGGCCGTCACGCGTTCAGCGGTGGGCGGTGCTCGCGACGGTGAGCGCCGGGCTCCTGATGATTGTGCTCGACAACTCGATCCTGTACACCGCCTTGCCGACCCTGACGCGAGAGCTGGGAGCAACGGGCTCGCAGGCGCTGTGGGTCATCAACGCCTATCCGGTGGTCATGGCGGGTCTGCTGCTCGGCAGCGGCACGCTCGGAGACAGGGTCGGTCATCGACGCATGTTCCTGATCGGACTCGCCATCTTCGGCGGCGCCTCGCTCGTGGCGGCCTTCGCTCCGACCGCGGGAGTGCTGATCGGATCTCGCGCCGTGCTTGCCGTGGGAGCCGCTTGCATGATGCCCGCCACCCTTGCGCTCATCGCCATCACGTTCGAGGACGAGCGCGAACGCAACGTGGCCTTCGGCGTGTGGGGCTCCATCTCGACAGTGGGCATGGCGCTGGGGCCGATCGTCGGCGGCGCTCTACTCGAGGCCTTCTGGTGGGGATCGGTCTTCCTCGTCAACGTGCCCATCGTCGTCGCAGCGTTCCTTGCGACCATCGCGCTCGCCCCAGCCAACGACCCGCATCCCTCGAAGCGGTGGGATCTGCTCTCGTCGGTGTGGGCTCTGATCGGCCTCGTCGGCGCGGTCCTGGTGATCAAGGAACTTGCTCACCTCCCTCAGGACTGGGGTCTCATCGCCGTGGCCGCGACGGCATCGGCCATCGGATTCGTCCTCTTCGTGCGGCGCCAGCGACGCCTGTCCGAGCCGCTCCTCGAGTTCTCGATCTTCCGCGACCCCAAGTTCGCCTCGGGTGTGATCGCGGCGTCGCTGGCGATGTTCGCGGTTGCGGGCGTTCAGCTCATCACGACCCAGCGCTACCAGCTGCTCGAAGGCATGAGCCCTCTCGAGGCAGGCCTGCTGGTCGCCGCTGCCGCTCTCGGGGCGTTGCCCGCCTCGCTCGCAGGCGCAGCGATGCTGCACCGCACGGGTCTGCGGCCCATCCTCACCGGTGGGCTTGCGATCGCGTTGGTGGGATCCGTGCTCGTGGCTCTCGGCGCGCACGGCGCCATGCCGTTGCTCATCGTCGGCCTGGTGGTGCTGGGCATCGGCACGGGGCTGGCGATGGCCGTCGCCTCGATCGCGATCGTCGGTGGGGCGCCGCCAGGGCGCGAAGGCATGGCGTCCTCTGTCGAGGAGGTGTCCTATGAGTTCGGGTCGCTCACTGCGGTTGCTCTGCTCGGCAGCCTGGTGACGTTCGTGTACTCAGTGGTGGTCGACCTTCCGAGCGGTGTCCCCGAGGGCGCGCGCGATGGTCTGCCTGAGAGCCTTGCGCTCGCGGACTCGCATCCAGGGCTGTTCGACGCCGCGCACGACGCCTACGGCGTCGCCTACACCGTCACCATGCTGGCGATCGTCGCTGTGCTGGCTGTCGCGGTCGTCGCCACGGCGCGAACGCTGCGGGGTGATGCCCACCGCCAGGCGACTCGCACTGGGGCCTCCGAGCCGGGGGTGGACCGTGCGTCCCAGTAAACGATCGGAGATCATCGCGGCGGCCTTGCGCGTCGTGGAGCGCGATGGTGTCAACGCCGTGACCTATGAGTCCGTGGCTGCCGAGGCCGGCCTCACGAAGGGCGGCCTCGTCTACCACTTCCCGTCGCGAGAGTCGCTGCTGGTGGCTCTCCAGCAGCACCTCGCAGACGCGTGGGAGCTCGCCCTGGTCGACGCCGCCGGCAAGGCCGTTGAGGAGACCTCAGCGCAGGAGCGCTCCGCGGCGTACGCACGCGTCGCGGCCACGAGCGCGACCAGGGCGGAACTGCTGCTCGTCCTCGAGGCTGCGATCGATACGGCACAGGCGACTCCCTGGACGCGGCTCATGGGCGCCTGGGCGCCTCCCGTGCCGACTGCCGTGCCGCTCTCCGATGAGGACGCCGACAGGCTCATCGCCTACCTTGCTGCCGACGGTCTGTGGGTGTTCGACGCGATCACGGGCACGCCGTTGCCCGCGGACGTGCGGGCGCGCCTGAGCGAGCGGATCCTGCACCTGACGCGGCAGTCGTCGCACGGCACCGAGAGCGCAGGTGGGCGGGGCGAACCAGCAGATGCGGATCCTGAGGGCTGATCCGCTCGCATCGGAGGGCGTGACCCTGTCGGGGGGCGTGAGCCTCGTGACGGCTTCTGCGGCTCCCGCGCCTGCCAAGGCGAACGGCGGCACTTCCTCGTTGCCCCACCCGGGTGAGAGCATGGCGGCATGCGCCGCGACGTCTCCTCCCACCTGGTCATCGAAGCCGCCGGCCCCGTCCGCATGGTGCTCGCGATCGCCGTCGCCGACGGCCGCGCCGCCTCGGAGGAGCTCACCGTCACGCAGGACGGTCTGCCCGTTGAGGTGGCCGAGCTCCGCGAGGAGCACGGCGGGCGTCTGCACTCGTGCGACGTCACCGCCGGACGGGTCGAGGTGACCTACCGGGCCACGGTCGAGGGGCACGCCGACCCTGCGCCCTTCGAGCTCATCGATGAGGTCCGCTTCCTGCGGCCGAGCCGCTACTGCGAGTCGGACACGCTGCTGCCGGTCGCGTCGGCCGAGTTCGAGGGCCTGACGGGCTTGGACCTGCTCGCCGGCGTCTCCAGCTGGGTCGGCACGCAGCTCACCTACGACGGAGCGTCCACCGACCCGACCGACGGCGCCGCGGCGACGCTGCTGTCGCGGCGCGGCGTGTGCCGCGACTTCGCCCACCTCGTCGTGGCGCTGCTGCGCGCTCTTGACGTCCCTGCCCGCGTGGTCGCCGTCTACGCGCCCGGCCTCGAGCCCATGGACTTCCATGCCGTCGCGGAGGCCCTCGTCGACAACCAGTGGTGGGTGGTCGACGCGACCAGCCTCGCGCCCCGGCAGTCGATGGTCCGCATCGCGACCGGCCGCGACGCGGCGGACACCGCCTTCCTCACGACCATCGGCGCCGACATCGAGCTGGTGTCGATGGAGGTGACGGCGACGGCCGATGCGCTGCCCGCGGACGACGTGCGGGTGCCGGTGCAGCTCGCCTAGCGGGTCCTCGGCCCGGGTGTGCGCGCGCACTACCGTGGTGCCGTGGACATCCTGGTGGTGGCGTCAACCGTGCCGGCTCACGCCGACGACGCGGTGCCGCGGTTCGTGCTCGACGAGGCGCTCGCCCTCGCCGCAGCGGACCCCGACGTCACCGTGCGGATCCTCGCGCCCCACACGCCGTCCTCGCGCTCGCGGCCGTGGCCGCAGGAGGAAGGCGCCGACGGTCGCGTCACCCAGGATCGGTTCGCCTACGCGCCACGGCGCTTCGAGACCCTCACGGCACGCGGCATCATGCCGGCGATTCGAGACCGGCGCGCGATGGCGCTCGTCGTGCCGCTGCTCGTGCTTGGCGAGCGTCGTGCCCTCCGCCACGCCCTCCGCGCCCAGCGTCCCGACGTGGTGCACGCCCACTGGTTCACGCCGCAGGCGATCGTCGCGGCGGGCGTCTGCGGGCGGGCCGGCGTCCCCTTCGGGTTCACGACGCACGCCGCCGACGTCGCGGTGCTGCGCCGGCTCGGATCGCTCGGCAGGCGCATCGTGCAGCGGGTCACTGGGCGGGCCGCATTCGTCACGGCGGTGAGCCGGCAGACGGCGGAGCGGCTGCTCGGTTTCTACCGAGCAGACCTCCGCGGCAGCGTGCGCGGGCGCATCCGGATCGCGCCGATGGGCGTGAACATCCCCGCCGTCTCATCCGTTGCGGGCGACCCGCACACGGTCGCCGTCGTCGCCCGGCTGGTCGAGAAGAAGGGCATCCACGTCCTGCTCGATGCCTGGCCCGCGGTGCGCGCAGCAGTGCCCGACGCTCGGCTCGTCATCGGCGGCGACGGGCCGATGCGCTCTCAGCTCGAGCGCGCGGCCGCGCCTCTCGCGGGGGTCGAGTTCAGGGGGTACGTCACCGGCGACGCCAAGGCGGCGCTCGAGGCGGAGGCTGGCATCGTCGCGGCACCGTCCGTGGTCGCCGCCGATGGCGACGTCGACGGCCTGCCCGTCGCGGTGCTCGAGGGCCTCGCCCGCGGCGCGTTCGTGGTCGCGAGCGACGCCTCGGGAGCGCAGGACCTGCTCGCCGCGAGCCCGGCCGGCGCGGTGGTGAGATCGGGCGACTCCACGGCCCTCGCATCGGCCCTCATCGATGCCATGCGGCGCGGCGCGACCGAGCTCGCCGAGTCGGCGCGCCCCGCTCGTGAGCTCGCGGACTCCGTCTCCTGGGATGTGCTCGCCCCGCGCACGCTGGAACGCCTCCGCGCTGTGGCAGGGTTGCCCGCGTGAACGTGCTCGTCATCAACTCGGATCTCGCCGCGAACCGTGGCGACCGCGCCATCGCCGCGGGCCTCATCGCCCTCGTGCGCGACACGATCCCGGGCGCGGACATCACGATCGTGTCGCAGGAGGCCGAGCGGGACGCCGCGTGGTTCGGCGCCACGGTGATCGACCAGGGGATCCACTCGCTCAGCCCGCTCGACCTGTTCCTGCTGATGCGCGCCGCACGTGCCGCGGACCTCGTCCTGTGGGGCGGCGGCGAGCTGCTCAAGGACTACACCAACCGCCTGGGCGTCTGGTACTGGGCGACCAAGATGCGCTGCGTCACCTGGGCGAACCCCCAGGTCATCGGGGTCTTCCAGGGCATCGGCCGCACCGAGGCGGCGTCGAGCCGGCGCCTCATCGCGTCCACCGTGCGGCGGACCCGGGCGTTCCTCACGCGCGACACGCAGTCGAAGGACCTCCTCGAGGACTGGGGCGTGCCGGCCGGGACCGTGACGGCGAGCTTCGACAGCGCGGTCTACGCGACCGAGATCCCCGGAGACTTCGCGCGTCCGGCCGAGCGCTACGCGGTCCTCGCGCCGCGCCGGTGGTTCCACTACCGCCACGGCGGCTGGCTGCCGCACCGGTGGCGCCGCAACCCCGGCGGCACCGAGCGCGCCGACGCCCTGACGGCGCGGCTCGTCGAGGCGATCGACGCGCTCGTCGAGTCCCACGGGGCCGTCGTCCTGGTACCGATGCACATGGACGAGGACCCCGCCTACGCTCGGCAGCTGCGCTCGCGGGCGGCCCGCCCCGAGGCGGTCCACGTCCTGGACGCGGACGACCTCGGCCCCGAGCAGCTGCGCGGCGTCATCGCCGGCGCCGACGTCATGGTGGCGCTGCGCCTCCACGCCGGCATCGTCGCGACCTCCGTCGGTGTGCCGACGGTGACCTACTACTACGTCGACAAGGGCAGGCTGTTCGCCAGCCAGGCAGGCGCGGATGCCGTCACGCGTCCCCTCGAGCGCCTCCTGGAGGCCGATGCGCTCGCCGACCTGGCATCGATGGTCGCCGCGGTCGAGGGTGACGACGCCGCGCAGGCGGACACGGCCGCTCGCCTGGAGACGATGCGCTCGCGCCTGCGCGCGGACTTCGCCGCGGCGCTCGGCGCTGCCGGGGTGGGCGTCGCGGGCGGCACGGGTGTCGCGGCGTCCGACGCGGAGGGCGGCGCGTGACCCGCGACGAGGGAGCCGGCCGCACACCGGACCCCTCGCCGCCGACGGGCGCGCGCGCCACCACGGGTCGGTGGGCGACGGTCGCGCGGTGGGCGTTCTACGCCGCCATCGCCGCGGCGTTCGCGTGGTTCGTCTGGACGGTCGACTGGGACGCCCTCGACGGCGTCGAGCTGGGCTGGGGCTGGATCGCCGCCGCGACGGCGGTCGCGCTCGCGTTCCGTTACCTCGGCGTCGTGGTCTGGCGGGTGGTGCTGGTCCGCCTCGGCGCGCATCGCTTGCCGCGGTTCCGGGTGCTCGCGGACGTGTACGCGCGGGCGTGGCTCGCGCGCTACATTCCGGGGACCCTGCCGTGGATCGCCGGCAAGATCCTGCTCGCCGCGGAGCAGGGCATCTCGAAGTCCCGCCTCGCGGTGTCGACGCTCGTCGAGGCCGCCGCGCAGGTGGTCGCGGTCGGCGCCGTCTCGTTGACGCTGCTCGCGACCGACCCGCGGATCGGCGAGATCTCCCCGGCGCTGCGCATCGTGGTCGCGGTGGGCGCCGTGGCCGCGTTCGTCGCGATGGCCCCGCCGGTGTTCAACCGCATCCTCGCGCTTGGCTTCCGCCTCCTGCGCCGGGGCACCGCTGTGCCAGTCGGGTGGCCCGTCGTCCGGGACGCCGTGCTGCTGTACGGTGGCGGCGCACTCCTGTCGGGCCTCGCCTACGCGCTGCTCATGCGCGCCGTCGTGCCGGAGGCCGACGGCCGCGACCTGCTGTTCGCCGTCGGTGCGTTCGGCTTCGCGGGAGTGGTCGGGATCCTGACCCCCTTGGTGCCGAGCGGCCTCGGCACGCGCGACGCCACCCAGCTGGTGCTGCTGCTCGTGATCCTGCCGGCGCCCACCGCGGCGCTCGTGGTGCTGCTCAGCCGGGTGTGGTCGGCCGCGGTCGACGTCCTGTTCTGGGCGGTCGCCGCGCTCGCGGCCCGCATCGGGCGTGCCAGCGCCACCCTGCCACCCCGCCCCTGACAGCCTGAACCAAGCTGACAGTTCGAACCAAGGGGTGCGGCGACACCCCGAGCCAGCCAGCGCATCGGCCCTCCAGCGCGGCGTGGTGCCCTGCCGTTGGTTCGAACTGTCAGGCGCGGGAGGCGGGCCGTGTCCATCGCACCGCGCACCGCCGTCACCCGACAGTTTCGAACATCTCGGCTCGTGACACCCCGCTGGCGTGCGAGCCGCGCCCCTCGCGCGCGGCGCGTCGCGACGCGGATGTTCGGAACTGTCGGTGGTCGAAGGCGGCGCGGCCCCCAGACACCAAGCGGGGGCGAGGCTAGATCGCCGCGTGCTCCGCGACCGTGAGCCCGAACAGGTCCTTGGGGTCGGCGGGGTCCGCGATGATGTCGATCTCCTCGACGAAGTCGGTGCCCGTGATGGCCTCCCGCAGGTGCCGCAGCGCGGAGAAGTCCTCCATCGCGAAGCCCACGGAGTCGAACACGGTGACCTGCTCATCGGCGGTGCGGCCCAACGCCTCGCGGTTGAGCACGTCCCACAGCGCCGTGACGGGGAAGTCTGCAGGCATCTGCTGGATCTCGCCCTCGATGCGGGTCTGCTCCTCGAACTCGATCGCGACCAGGTCGGCGCGCGTGAGGATCGCGGCGTCGAGCTCGGTCTTGCCGGGGCAGTCGCCGCCGATCGCGTTGATGTGCACGCCCGGCTCGATCATGTCCGCGGTGAGGACGGTGGCGTTGGTCTTGTCGGCGGTGCAGGTGGTGATGACGTCCGCGCCGGCCACGGCGTCGGCGGCGCTCGTCGCGCGGCGCACGCGCAGCCCGCTGCCGGCCATGTTGCGCTCGAACTTGTCGAGGGCGGCGGGGTCGGTGTCCCACACGGCGACGGACTCGATGCCGATCGCCGCGCGCATCCCGAGCGCCTGGAACTCGGCCTGGCTGCCGGCGCCGATGAGCGCGAGGTGCGTCGAGTCCGGCCGCGCGAGGGCGCGAGCGGCGACGCCGGACGTCGCGGCGGTGCGCAGGGCCGTGAGCAGCGTCATCTCCGCGAGCAGCACGGGGTAGCCGCTCGCGACGTCCGCGAGCATGCCGAACGCCGTCACGGTCTGCAGCCCGCGCGCGGGGTTGGACGGGTGCCCGTTGACGTACTTGAAGGCGTACTGGGCGCCGTCCGAGGTAGGCATGAGCTCGATGACGCCCACGGGGGAGTGCGAGGCGATGCGCGCGGTCTTGTCGAACCGGCGCCAGTGGCGCAGGTCCTCCTCGACGGTGTCCATCATCGATGCGATGATCGCCTCGGCGCCGACCGCCGAGATCCATCGCCGCATCTGCGGCACTCCCACGAACTGCACCATGTGCGGCCTCCACCCGAGTCTGCGTCCTCCGCGCCCGTCGCGGGGACTCTTCCAGTCTCGCAAAGTGTTCGTGCGGCTTTCTTGACAGGGACGGGTGTTCCTTGCGTAGTCTCATGCCTGATCGCATGATTCATGCGGAGCGACGCAAGAAATGGGGAGCGGATGAGCGTCGACGACCTGGACCGTCGAATCCTGGCCATGCTGAGGGCCGACGGCAGGGCCAGCTTCGCCCACATCGGCGACGAGGTGGGACTGTCGCCCTCCGCCGTGAAGCGCCGCGTGGACCGCATGGTCGCCGACGGCGTGATCCAGGGCTTCACGGCCCTCATCGATCCCGAGATCGAGGGCCGTTCGACCGAGGCCTACGTCGAGCTCTTCTGCCGTGGCACGGTCGCCCCGGCGGAGCTCACCCGAATCCTCAGCCAGATCCCGGACGTCGACGAGGCGTTCACGGTCACCGGCAGCGCCGATGCGATCGTCAGGATCCGCGCGCAGAGCCCGCCGCACCTCGAGGTCGCCCTGGAGAAGGTGCGTCTCGCGCCGCAGGTCGACTCGACCCGGTCCGCGATCGTGCTGTCGAGGCTCTTCGGCCCGAACGCCGCGGACCCGCTCGACGGCCGTCCGCGATAGGGTCACAAGTCAGCAACGACGCGCGCGGGCCGGGAACCTTTCGGCCGCGCCAAGGGTTGTCGGGGTGCCCCGTCGGCCTGCACGGCCGCTTCGGCGCGCGCTGAACGACCCGAGACCTCCCACAGACATCTGGAGTCCTTTCCTGTGAACAAGCACCTCCCCTGGGTCGCGGCCTCCGCCGCGGCCGCCCTGGTCCTCGCCGGCTGCTCCGGCGGCGGCGACGAGCCCGAGGCGTCCGCGACGCCCGCCTTCGACGGCACCGGCTTCGGCGCCGAGGAGGACCTCGCCGTCCTCCAGGGGCTGACCTGGACCGAGGACGCCGACGGCAACCCCACGCTCGAGTTCGAGACCCCGGAGTCGGTCGGCGCCGTCGCCACCATGGTGGTCGACGCTGGCGAGAGCGAGCCTGTCCAGGAGGGTGACGTCGTCGCCCTCGACTACACGATGGTCAACGGCTCCGACGGCACCGTCCTGTACTCGACGTACACGGCCGGCGCGCCCGAGCCGATCACGCTGGCCGAGGAGACCTTCGACCCCGAGCTGTGGGACGCGCTCCTGTCGACCGGCGTCGGTGGCGAGATCATCTACGCGAGCGTCGACGCCGCGGCCGAGACGCCCGACGAGTCCACGGTCTTCATGGCGATGACGATCTCCGAGTCGACCACGCCGCTCGAGTCCGCGGAGGGCACCGAGGTCGAGCCCGAGTCCGGCCTGCCGACCATCACGTTCGGCGAGGACGGCATCCCATCCGTGTCGTTCGACGGCGCCGAGATCTCCGAAGAGCTCATCGTGCAGCCGCTCATCGAGGGCGAGGGTGACGTCGTCGAGGCGACCGACACCGTCGTCGCTCACTACACCGGATGGCTGTGGGACGGCGAGCAGTTCGACTCGTCGTGGGACCGCGGCGCTCCGACCGCCTTCTCGCTCACCGGCGTCATCTCCGGCTGGACCGAGGGGCTCGCCGGCCAGACCGTCGGCTCGCGCGTCCTCCTGGTGATCCCGCCGGACATGGGCTACGGAGCCGAGGGCAACGCCTCGATCCCTGGCGACTCGACGCTCGTGTTCGTCGTCGACATCCTCGCGGCCCTGTAGCCGCCGAGCATTCACCGCGACGCCGGTCGCCCCTGAGGGGGTGGCCGGCGTCGCTGCGTTCCGGGGGCATGCCAGCGCTGCCGCCAGCTTCGCGCCGTATCGCTTAACGCACGGCTGGGACGCGTGAGGCGAGTGTGATTCGTGGTCGCGCCCACCAGTCACCTGCGACGCACCCGCCACAGCCGTGTGTTGAGTGGCACGCGGGTACCGGCACCCGCCCTGAGCGCCGATGCGCGGGCTGGCTCGCGCGGCGTACGCGGACTGCGCGAACGTGTGGAGCGCCGATGCGTGGGCCGAGGTGTGCGGCGTGTGCTCTGAGCGCCGATGCGTGGGCCGGGGCCCGCGGCAGTGCGCAGGTTCGCGGCTAGGGGCGCGTGGGCTCGGCGGCCTCGCCCGCGTCGGCGACCTGCGCCTTGGCCGCGGGCGCCTCGGCGTCGTCGGGAATCCCGTCGCCGTCGAGGTCCTCGAGAACCTCGTAGGTCTTGCCAGTGTTCTTGGCGATGGCGGTGATGAGCGCGGCGACGGGCAGGGCCATGAACGCGCCCATGGGGCCCGCGATCGCGCCACCGGCCATCGCTCCGCCGAACGCGACGGCGCCGTTGAGCTCCATGGTCTTCGAGGACAGCCGGGGGCTCAGCAGGTAGTTCTCGATCTGCTGGTAGACCAGCACCCACGCGAGCAGCACGAGCCCGGGCACGAAGCCCTGCACGGCGATGACGACGAGGATCGGGATGGCGGCGCCGATGTAGGTGCCGATGAACGGGATGAACACCGACACGAAGCCCATGAAGAGGCCGAGCGGCATCGCGTAGACGAGCGGCAGCCCGACGAGCAGCATCACCACGAAGCCCGACCCGCCGCACACGATCATCAGCAGCAGTCGCGAGTAGAAGTAGCCGCCGGTCTGCTCGATCGAGGTCCGCAGCACCCACATGGTGACCTTCTGTCGCGCGGGAGGCATACGCCTCATGATCGAGCGGGTCAGCCGCGGGAAGTCGGCCGCGAAGTAGAAGGTGAACATCGCGATGGTGAACAGGTCGAACACGATGCCGAGGCCTGACGTGAGGATGCCGAAGAGGTTGTCGCCCCACTCCTGCACGGCGCGCAGCAGCGCCTCGGTGCCGCCGGCCGCGGCCTCGCCGTCGATGATCTCCTCGCCGAACTGGCTGGCGAGCCAGTCGTCGAGCTGCTCGTACCAGCCCGCTGCGTTCTCGCTCACGGCTGCCGCGAACTCGACGATCGCGGGAATCAGGACCGAGACCATGAAGATGAGGAAGGCGAGCGCCGCGAGGTAGATGATCCCCACGGCCGCACCGCGGCGCATCGCGAAGCGCTTGGTGAGCAGCTCCACGCCGGGAATGATCGCGAGCGCGAAGAACAGCGAGATCACCAGGATCGAGATCAGGTGGCGCAGGTCGATGACGACGGCGACCGCGATCGCGACGGCGACGCCCACCACCACGATCTTCCACAGCGCCGTCCAGACCCAGCGGTTGAGCCACGGCGGCGGTCCGTCGGTGGGCTCGGCCTCGGACCGCGCGGTCTGGACCGCCTCCACGATGTCTGTGGGCGGATGCGCTGGCGGCCGGGCGTCGGACATAGGGTCATCGTGCCAGGGGCAGCGCCGATGCGCGGGCTGGGCACGCGCGCACGCGCCACCTCCGCAGGCGGCCCCACCTCCGCAAGCGGCGTCGCGGCCGCGCCGAGCGGGCTACACCCAGGTGGGCAGCCACATGTGCAGCTGCCAGTACCGGAACGGGATCGGGTCGCCGATCCACACCGGGGCGAAGAACCCGGCGACCACCAGCACGGCGCCGAGGAACACCGCCACGGCGATAGCGCCCGGCGGCCACCAGGACCCTCGCAGCCGCTCGGGCTGGGCGAGGCGCTTGAGCCCCCAGGCCAGCATGATGACGAGGAACGGCGCCATGGCGACGGTGTAGAAGGTGAAGATCGTGCGGTGCGCGTACGGCAGCCACGGCACCCACGCCGCGAGCACTCCGACGGTCACGGTCAGCGCGAGCAGGTCCCGCCGCGCCACGATCCGCCACAGGGCGTAGACCAGCACGATGGCCGCGGCCCACCAGATGAGCGGGTGGCCCACCGCGTGGATCGCGCTGACGCAGCGCTCGGCGCCGCAATCCGCGTCCGGCACGTCCTGGAAGTAGAAGGCCGTCGGGCGGTACTGCAGGGGCCACAGCCACGGGTTCGACTCGTAGTTGTGCGGGCTGTCGAGCGTGCGATGGAACTGGTACGCGGTCTGGTGGTAGTGCAGCAGCGAGTTGAGGCCGTCGGGCAGCCACGTGGCGCCCTCGTCCGGGTGCGTCTCCGCCCAGTGACGCCCGTAGCCGCCGTCGGAGCGGAACCACGGGATCCACGACGCCAGGTACGTGAGGGGCAGCAGGACGAGCGTCGCGAGGAACGCCGGGACGGCGCGCACGAGGCCCCCGGCGAACCACCGCTCGGCGCCCACCGCGCGACGGTCCGCCCAGTCCCAGATCACCGACAGGACGAGGAATGCGGCCGCGAACCACAGCCCGGACCACTTCACCGAGACTGCGAGGCCGAACGTCACGATCGCCGCGAGTCGCCACCACCTGACCCCGGTGCGGGGGCCGAGGCCGGTGAGGTCCGCATCGGCCCTGCTCAATAGCTCGCGCGTGCGTGCACGGTCCACGAGCAGGAGCCCGAACCCGGCGACGACGAAGAAGGTGAGGAAGATGTCGAGCAGCGCCGTGCGGGACAGCACGATGTGCTCGCCGTCGACCGCGAGCAGCAGCCCGGCCACGCCGCCCCATAGCGTCGAGCGCAGCAGGTGGCGCGCGATGAACGCCACCATGACCACGGTCACGACGCCCAGCAGCGCTCCCATGAAGCGCCACCCGAACGGCGTGGGCCCGAAGATCTGGATGCCGACCGCGATGAGCAGCTTGCCGATCATCGGGTGGACGACGTAGTCGCCCTCGTCGGTCAGACCCGAGAAGTCACCGCTCGCGAACGCCTGATCCTCGCCCTCCCACTCGCCCTCGAAGCCGAGCGTCAGCAGGGAGTACGCGCCGCGGGCGTAGAACACCTCGTCGAACACGAGCGCCTGGGGCGACCCGAGGTTCGCGAAGCGCAGCACCGTCGCGAGGCCACCGACGCCGATGGCCATGAGGGCGACGCGCCATCGGTACGCGGTCTCGAGGATCACAGGCGTCAGCCTAGTTGCGGCCGATGCGCGGGCTGGGTCAGGCGACGGCCTCGCGTGCCGCTCGGGCAGGGCGCACCTCGAGGGTGCAGCACTTCACGCCCCCGCCGGCGAGCCGCAGCTCGCTCAGGTCGACGCCGACGGGCACGAAGCCCTGGGCGGCGAGCTGGGCGTGGAAGCGCGTCGCCTGCGCGGCGGTGACGACGTGCAGGCCGTCCGAGACCGCGTTGAGGCCGAAGACGGCGGCGTCCTCCTCGGACACCTCGATCGCGTCGGGGTAGCGGCGACGGAGCTCGGCGAGACCGGCCTCGTCGAAGGCGCTCGGCAGGAACGCGATCTGCTCGCGGCCGGGCCGCGCATCGAGCACCGCGAGGGCGGTGTCGAGGTGGTAGTAGTCCTCGCGCACGAGGGTCAGCGGCAGCACCTCGAGGTCCACGAGCTCGCTGAGCTCGTCGTGCGAGCCGGGCGTCGACCGGAAGCCGGTGCCGGCGAGGATCGTGTCGCCGACGACCAGGAAGTCGCCCTCGCCCTCGTTGACCGACGCGGCC
The DNA here is from genome assembly GCF_002090155.1 of Demequina sp. NBRC 110056. GTDB lineage: Bacteria > Actinomycetota > Actinomycetes > Actinomycetales > Demequinaceae > Demequina. The sequence continues at coordinate 40,364 of NZ_BBRM01000006.1, forward strand.
TCGGCGACCTCGAGCCCGGCGGAGGCGAACCAGCGGGCGTAGGCGGCAGCCTCGGGCTGGCGCTGCTCGTGGCGGAAGCTCGCGGTGTAGGCGAGGCCGCCGACCACCAGGCCGCCGTTCGCGGCGAAGACCATGTCCGGCAGGCCGGGCTCGGGCTCGATGAAGGACACCGAGAAGCCCAGCGAGCGGTAGGTGGCGACCAGCGCGTCCCACTGCGCGATCGCGCGCGCCGTGTCGCACGGGGCGTCGGGGTCCATCCAGGGGTTGATGGAGTAGGTCACCTCGAAGTGGGTGGGCCGGCACATGAGGACGGACAGGGGACTAGCGTGGCGCGCGGGGACGGTCATGGCACCTCCTAACGAGTCCAGGATGTCAGCGAATCCGCGCACGCGTGTGGGGTTGCGGCGCGTCTTTCTCGCGTCGTGGGGCCGATGCGCGCTCGATCTTTGCGTATAGGCGCTCCTGGGCGCGCGGTGGGGGAGGCGTGGGCGGCACGCGCCGCTGTGGGACGCTGGTGCCATGACAGGACGCATCGTGCTCGCGGCGACGCCCATCGGCAACGCCGCCGATGCGTCGGACCGACTGCGCGAGGCGCTCGCGACGGCCGACGTCGTCGCTGCTGAGGATACGCGACGCGCGCGCGATCTCGCGCGACGCCTCGACGTGTCGATCGCCGGCGAGCTGATCGCGGTGCACGACCACAACGAGGCGGACCGCGCCGCAGGGCTCGTCGAGCGCGCCGCCGGTGGGGCAACGGTGGTGCTCGTGTCGGACGCCGGCATGCCCACCGTGTCCGATCCCGGCTTCCGGCTGGTCGAGGCGGCGTCCGCCGCAGGCGTCGACGTCACCGTCCTGCCCGGCCCGAGCGCCGTGCTGACGGCGCTCGCGCTGTCGGGCCTGCCGACGGACCGGTTCTGCTTCGAGGGCTTCCCGCCCCGCAAGGTGGGGGAGCGGTCGCGGGCGCTCGCGGCGCTGGCCGCAGAGCCGCGCACCATGGTGTTCTTCGAGGCGCCGCACCGCCTCGTCGACACCCTCGAGGCGATGGCCGAGGCGTGGGGCGTCGACCGGCTCGCCGCGGTGAGCCGCGAGCTCACCAAGACCTACGAGGAAACCCGGCGTGGTGCGCTCGGCGCGCTGGTCGACTGGGCGCGCGAGTCGGGGCCGCGCGGCGAGATCGTCGTCTGCGTTGCCGGCCGCCCCGCCGAGGCGCCGTCGGTGGAGGCTCTCGTGGCCGAGGCACTCGAGCGCGTCGCCACCGGCGAGCGGGCCAAGGATGCGGTGGCCGACCTCGCGCAAGCCGCAGGAGTGTCGCGTCGCGACCTCTACGCCGCAGTGCTCGAGGCGCGCTCGGCGGGCGCGTGACGGGCGCAGCTGCGGACGGCCGCGGTCCAGAGCCAGTCGCCGACGGCCATGCGACGGGCGAAGCTGCGGACGGTCGCAGTCCAGCGGCCAGCGACGACGTCCGCGGGGCGGCCGGAGCCACGGGCGGCCGAGCTCATGAGCGCGGCTCGAAGGGCCGAGTTCCCGCACACGGCGCCACGACGCGGGCACACGGCTGGACGCCGGCGCTCGTCGCCTCCGCCGTGCTCGCGGCGCTGGCCGTGGCCGCCAGCGTCGTGGTCCTGACGGGCCTCGACGGTGCCGGCTCAGGCGCGAGCCCAGCACCGACGGCGACGGTCACGGCCGAGCCCGGCGGCACGACTGCCCCCATCACCGCCGCGTCGACGGAGCCCGCGACGCCCATGAGCTCGGCGCTACCCGAGCCCGCGATCTCCGTGTCGCCGTCGTTCGACCTGACCGCCCACTCGATCGACGACCCGGCCTCCATCTGGGCGGTCGTCAACAAGCACCGTCCCGTCGACCCGCAGTCGTGGAGCCCCGGCGCCCTCGAGGTGATTCCGGGCGGTGGGCAGATGACGCCCGAAGCGGCTCAGGCTCTCCGGGACATGCGCGCCGCGGCGGCCGAGGCCGGCGCCGGCTTCTCGGTCGGCACCGCGTTCCGCAGCTACGGCGTCCAGCAGGGGCTGTACTCGCGCTACGTCCGCACCTGGGGGGCCGACCGCGCTGACACGTTCTCCGCGCGCCCGGGGTACTCCGAGCACCAGACGGGCCTCGCGGCGGACATCTACCAGTCGGCGGCGTGCCGCCTCAAGCCGTGCTTCGGCGACGAGGCCGCGGGTCTGTGGGTCGCGGAGCACGGCCACGAGTACGGCTTTCACCTGCGCTATCCCGAGGGCTCGACCGACGTCACGGGCTACCGGTACGAGCCCTGGCACATCCGCTACGTGGGAGTCGAGCTCGCGACGCACCTCCACGACGAGGGCATCGCGACGCTCGAGGAGGCCTTCGGACTGGACCCGGCGCCCGACTACGAGTAACACTGCCTCCCGACGCCCCGCGCATCGGCGCTCTCGCCACCTGACAGTACGAACCAAAGCCAGAGGCGACACCCCGAGCCGGCCACCGCATCGGCCCTCCGTCTCGGCGCGTCGCGCCGGAAAGTGGTTCGCACTGTCAGCGCGCACCGGGCGACCCGAGACGTCCCGGCGCCCGCATCGGCCCGCTGTCACGCGCACCGCCGCGCGACCTTGGAGCGTCACCCCGCACGTGCTCGTACCGCTCGACACACGCCTGGGACGCGAGTGGCTCATGTGGCGCATGCGCACGCTCGGCCGTGCCACGAGCACCACGAGTCACTGCCGTGTGTTGAGCGGTACCGGCGGCCGGCGCTCTCTCCACCTGACAGTACGAACCAAAGCTGAAGGCGACACCCCGAGCCGGCCACCGCATCGGCCCTCCGTACCGGCGTGTCGCGCGGGAGAGTGGTTCGCACTGTCAGCGCGCACCGGGCGACCCGAGCGGTCCCTGGCGCCCGCATCGGCGCACCCGCGCGGTCACTAGGATGGTCGCCATGTCACGCATCCTCTCCGCTGTCGCCTGGCCGTATGCCAACGGGCCCCGTCACATCGGCCACGTGGCCGGTTTCGGCGTGCCCTCGGACGTCTTCAGCCGGTACATGCGCATGGCGGGCGAGGACGTCCTGATGGTCTCGGGCACCGACGAGCACGGCACACCCATCCTCGTCCAGGCGGACCAGGAGGGCGTGAGCCCGCAGGAGCTCGCGGACCGCTACAACCGCGTGATCGTCGAGGACCTCGTGTCGCTCGGCCTGTCGTACGACCTGTTCACCCGCACCACGACCGGCAACCACTACAAGGTCGCCCAGGCGATGTTCAAGGCCGTGCACTCCAACGGCTACATGATCGAGCAGACCACCCGCGGCGCGATCTCGCCGTCGACCGGCCGCACCCTGCCGGACCGCTACATCGAGGGCACCTGTCCCATCTGCGGCTACGACGGCGCCCGCGGCGACCAGTGCGACAACTGCGGCAACCAGCTCGACGCGATCGACCTCAAGAACCCCGTGAGCCGCATCAACGGCGAGACCCCGCAGTTCATCGAGACCGAGCACTTCTTCCTCGACCTGCCGGCGCTCGTCGAGCCGCTGTCGCAGTGGCTGGGCGCGCGCCACGGCTGGCGCCCCAACGTCCTGAACTTCTCGCTGAACCTCCTCAACGACGTGCGCCCGCGCGCGATGACGCGCGACATCGACTGGGGCATCCCGGTGCCGCTCGAGGGCTGGGAGGGCAACTCGAGCAAGCGCCTGTACGTGTGGTTCGACGCCGTCATCGGCTACCTGTCCGCGTCGATCGAGTGGGCGCGCCGCGAGGGCGACCCCGACGCGTGGCGCCAGTGGTGGAACGACCCCGAGTCGCTGTCCTACTACTTCATGGGCAAGGACAACATCACCTTCCACTCGCAGATCTGGCCCGGCGAGCTGCTCGCCGCGAACGGTCGCGGCGCCAAGGGCGGCAACCTGTCGGAGTTCGGCGACCTGCAGCTGCCCACCGAGGTCGTGTCGAGCGAGTTCCTCACCATGGAGTCCAGCAAGTTCTCCTCGAGCCGCGGGCACGTCATCTACGTGCGCGACATGCTCAGCCGCTACCAGCCCGACGCGCTGCGCTACTTCATCGCCGTCGCCGGCCCCGAGTCCTCGGACGCGGACTTCACGTGGTCGGAGTTCAAGCGCCGCACGAACGACGAGCTGGTCGCCGGCTGGGGCAACCTCGTCAACCGCACCGCCTCGCTGCTGCACAAGAACGTGGGCTCGATCCCCGAGCTCAGCGACCTTCACGACATCGACAAGGCCGCGCTCGCGGGCTCCGAGAAGGCGTTCGGCACCGTCGGCGACCTCATCCGCGGCCAGCGCCAGCGCGCCGCGATCTCCGAGGCCATGCGCGTGGTGGGCGACGCCAACAAGTACCTCGCCGACACCGCGCCGTGGAAGCTCAAGAACGAGGACCCCGAGCGCATGAAGACCGTCCTGGGCGTCGCCGCGCAGCTCGTCGCGGACGCGAACACGATGCTCGCGCCGTTCCTGCCGCACAGCGCGCAGAAGGTGCACGAGGTCCTCGGCGGCGAGGGCACGTTCGCGCCGATGCCGGTGATGAACGAGGTCGAGGACCTCGACCTGCCGGACCGCCACTACCCGGTCATCCAGGGCGACTACTCGTCCGCGCACGGCACCTGGGGTCGCCGTGCCGTGGTGCCGGGCACCCCGGTCGGTGCGCCGACGCCCGCCTTCGTCAAGCTCGACGACGACATCGTCGAGTCCGAGCTCGAGCGGATGCGCTCGGGCGACGAGTAGCGGGTCGCCTCACCGTGACCCGTGCCGGAGCCTGGCCGGCGACGCCCGAGGCGCTGCCCGCGCCCATCGTCGACAACCACTGCCACCTCGAGTACCCCGCGGGAGACGAGCCGCGCACGGTCGAGGACCGGCTCGCCGAGGCGGCCGCGGCCGGGGTCACGCGCGTGGTGCAGATCGGTTGCGACCTCGATTCCGCACGCTGGACGGCCGATGCGGTCGCTCGGTTCCCGTCGATGCTCGGCGGGGTGGCGCTGCACCCGAACGACGCGGCGGTGCTCGCCGCAGCCGGCGAGTACGACGCGGCCTTCGCGGAGGTCGCCGGGCTCGCGCGCGGCGAGCGCATCCGCGTGGTGGGCGAGACGGGCCTCGACTTCTTCCGTACGGGTCCCGAGGGGCGGGACGCGCAGGTGGCGGCCTTCCGCGACCACATCGCGCTCGCCAAGGAGCTGGGCAAGCCGCTGCAGATCCACGACCGCGACGCCCACGCCGAGGTGATCGACGTGCTCGACCGCGACGGCGCCCCCGAGGTGACGGTCTTCCACTGCTTCTCCGGCGATGCCGCGATGGCCAGGCTCGCCGCGCACCGCGGGTGGTACCTCAGCTTCGCCGGCACGGTCACCTTCAAGAACGCCCACCAGCTGCGCGCGGCGGCCGCGGTCACTCCGCTGTCGCACGTGCTCGTCGAGACCGATGCGCCGTTCCTGACCCCGCACCCGCGCCGCGGCGCCCCGAACGCGCCGGCGCAGGCCGCGCTCACGGCGCGCGAGCTCTCGCGGGTCCTCGAGGTCGATCTGGCCGAGCTGTGCACCACCGTGTGGAACACCTCCCACGACCTCTATGGCCCCTGGTAGAGGACTGATGCGCGGGTCGTCTCAGGCCCCGTCTGTGAGGTTTCGACTGGCTTTCTGAGGGTCACGTGTGAGATAACAGTCCGGTTACGGATGCCCTGAGGGCGCACCCGAGGAGAGGACCTGACCGAGTGAGCTATCGACGCAGGGCCGCCGCACCCGGCGGCCGGAGGGATGCGCGCGAGCGCACCACCACGCGCACGCGCACCACTCGCACCTTCGCGGGCGGGATCGCGCTGAGCGCCTTCGCCATCGGCTCCTTCGCGTCCGCGGGCGTCAACGCCTGGGCGCAGGAGAGCCCGTCCGACAGCGCCCAGCTGGCCGTCGCGAGCGAGGTCGCCGCGGTCAACGCCGGCTCCTCGAGCATCGAGGTCGTCACCCGCACCGAGGAGGAGACCATCGCGCACTCCTCGGTCGAGGAGAAGGACTACGACGAGTACGAGGGCAGCTCGAAGGTCGTCACCGAGGGCGAGGACGGCACCGCCCTCGTGAGCTACACCGTGACCCTCAAGGACGGCGAGGAGGTCGAGCGCGAGGCGGGCATCCGCGTCGTGGTCGACGAGCCCGTCGACGAGGTGGTCTCCGTGGGCGCCCGCAAGGAGCCCACCATCCCCAAGACTACGAACGCCGGCGCCAACCGCGCGCTCGGCCGCGAGCTCGCCGCGCAGCGCGGCTGGACCGGGACCGAGTGGGAGTGCCTCAACGCGCTCTTCACCAAGGAGTCGAACTGGCGTCACAACGCCCAGAACCGCTCCTCGGGCGCCTACGGCATCCCGCAGTCGCTGCCCGGAACGAAGATGGCGTCGGTGGGCGCGGACTGGCGCACCAACCCCGCGACCCAGATCACCTGGGGCCTCAACTACATCAAGGGCCGCTACGGCACGCCGTGCGGCGCGTGGGGACACTCGCAGAACCGCGGCTGGTACTGAGCGGTCGGACCTGAGTCGTGGCGGACCTCTTCGGCCCAACGGATATTCGCACCCTCGCCGAGTCGCTCGGCACCGCGCCCCACAAGAAGTGGGGACAGAACTTCGTCGTCGACGCGGGCACCGTCCGCCGCATCGCGCGCATCGCGGGCGTCGGCCCTGACGACCATGTCGTCGAGGTCGGCCCCGGCCTCGGCTCGCTGACCCTCGCGCTGCTCGAGACCGGCGCAGAAGTGACCGCCGTCGAGATCGACCCCCTCCTCGCGCAGGCGCTGCCCGAGACCGTGGCGGCCCGCGCATCGGGCGAGGCTGACCGGCTCACCGTGCTCCACCAGGACGCGCTGACGGTGACGTCGCTCGACAGCGACCCGACCGCGCTGGTCGCGAACCTGCCGTACAACGTGTCGGTGCCGGTGATCCTGCACCTGCTCGAGAGGTTCCCGACCATCGAGCGGGTGCTCGTCATGGTGCAGGCGGAAGTGGCGGATCGCCTCGCGGCGCCTCCGGGCTCGCGCACCTACGGCATCCCCTCGGCCAAGGCGGCGTGGTACTCGGCCACGCGCCGCGCAGGCGACGTGGGGCGCGCCGTGTTCTGGCCCGTGCCGCGCGTCGACAGCGCGCTCGTGCTGATGGAGCGCCGTGAGCAGCCGGAGACCACCGCGAGCCGCGAGGAGGTGTTCGCCGTCGTCGACGCCGCGTTCGCCCAGCGGCGCAAGGGCCTGCGCGGCGCGCTGTCCGGCATCGCTGGGTCGGGTGCCGCGGCGGAGGAGGCCCTGCGGTCCGTCGGCATCGAGCCCCTGACTCGCGGCGAGCAGCTCGACATCGTCGCGTTCGCGCGCATCGCGGAGGCACTGGCCTCCCGCAAACCAGGCACTTCTGACACAGTGGGGGCATGACCCGCTCCGTCACCGTGCGCGCCCCGGGCAAGGTGAACCTGCAGCTGTCGGTGGGTCCGGTTCGCGAGGACGGCTATCACCCCCTCGCTACCGTCTTCCAGGCCGTCGACCTCTACGAGACGGTGACGGCGACGCCGCGCGAGGACGAGCGCATCACGGTGACCGTGCGCGCCGCACGCGGGGCGTCCATCGACGTCGACTCCGTGCCCCTGGACGACACCAACATCGCCGTGCGGGCCGCGGAGGCGCTGCGCGCGGAGTTCGGCATCACCGAGGGCGTCGACCTCGAGATCGTCAAGGGCGTCCCCGTCGCGGGCGGCATGGCGGGCGGCAGCGCGGACGCCGCCGCGGCGCTGCTCGCGTGCGCCGAGGCATGGGACCTCGGCGTCTCGCGCACGCAGCTCGATGAGGTCGCCGCGACGCTCGGCGCGGACGTGCCGTTCATCCTCCACGGCCACACCGCGGTCGGGCTCGGCCGCGGCGACGAGATCACCCCCGCGATGACCCGCGGCGAGTACCACTGGGTGCTCGCGACGCAGTCCGAGGGGCTGTCGACGCCGGCCGTCTACGGCGAGTTCGACCGCATGATCGAGGAGGGGCGCGTCCCCGCCGAGGAGCCCCGCATCTGCGACGAGCTCATGGTCGCGCTGCGCGCCGGCGACGCCGAGGCTCTCGGCGACGTCCTCATCAACGACCTCCAGCCGGCCGCGCTGCGGCTCGCGCCACACCTGCGGTCCGTGATGGAGCAGGCGCTCGAGGCGGAGGCGCTCGGCGTGATGGTGTCCGGCTCGGGCCCCACGGTCGCCGCGCTCGTGCGCTCGCGTCAGCACGCCCTCGCCGTGGCGGCGCACCTCACGGTGTCGGGCACGGCCGATGCGGTGGTCACCGCGAGCGGCCCCGCTCCCGGCGCCGTGGTCCTCGCCTAGCGTCCCTGCGCCTCTGGGGCGCACCCGGGCGGGATCAGGCACTCTGCCGACGCTCGTGCGCTCTCAGCGCGACACTCTCAGCGCGCACGGAGCGCCGGCTGTCGAGCCCTACTGAGCGTCGCGGGCCTTGAGGGCGTCGCGGATCTCGGTGAGCAGCTCGATCTCGGTGGGGCTCGCGGGCTCGTCGACGGCCGGCTCGTCCTTCTTCCGGCGCTCGGCGAGCTTGTTCAGCGGCACGACCACGAAGAAGTAGATCGCCGCTGCCACGGTGATGAACTTGAAGAGGGCGTCGAGGATGAGGCCCATCGGGAACAGCGTGTCGTTGATCGAGAAGTTGCCCATCTCCACGAGGCTGGGCTGCCCGAAGATCAGCGCGATGAGCGGGTTGATGAAGCCCTCGACCACCGCGGAGATGACGGCAGCGAACGCACCGCCGATGACCACCGCGACCGCGAGGTCGACCACGTTGCCGCGAGTGATGAACTCCTTGAAGCCCTGAATCATTGCCCTGCTCCTCCCGAAGATGACGGTCCGTCATCGCCACTGTAGGGCGCATCGGCCCTCCGTGACAGGGTGTTCAGGCGGCCTTCACTGGTCGCGCGGCTCGCGCGACGGCAGCACGGGGTCCGCCTCGAAGTCGCTCAGCCCGTTCCACGCGAGGTTCACCAGGTGCGCGGCGACCTCCTCCTTGGACGGCTCGCGGACCTCGGCCCAGTGCTGGCCGGTGAGCGCGACCATGCCCACGAGCATCTGGGAGTAGATGGGCGCCGCCGACGGGTCGAGGCCGCGCTTGGAGAACTGGTGGGCGAGCAGGTGCTCGACCTGGGTCGCCACGTCGCCGATGAGCGACGAGAAGGTGCCGGTCGCCTGCGCGACGGGCGAGTCGCGCACGAGGATGCGGAATCCGTCGGGGGAGGACTCGATGTAGCTGAGCAGCGCGAACGCCGCGCGCTCGACGAGCTGCTTGGGGTGCCCGCGCTCGGACAGCGCGCCCGAGAGCGCGCCCAACAGCGCCTGCACCTCGCGGTCGACGATGACGGCGTAGACGCCCTCCTTGCCGCCGAAGTGCTCGTAGACCACCGGCTTCGACACGTCCGCGCGCGCCGCGATCTCCTCGACCGACGTGCCCTCGAAGCCGCGCTCCGCGAACAGCGCGCGGGCGACGCGGAGCAGCTGCTCGCGGCGCTCACGGGCGCTCATCCGGGCGCGGGGCGCCTTCCTCGGGGTGTCGGTCACGTCCCTAGTGTGCCGCGAATCCTGGCAGACTTGACCACTTGTGGGGTCCTGCCCCCACGTTCCGCCCTGGTGTAACGGCAGCACGCAGGCCTTTGGAGCCTCGCAGTACAGGTTCGAATCCTGTGGGCGGAGCGCCGATGCGCGGGCTGGCTCGCGCTCGCGCGTCGCCACCTCGCGGCGCCGGGCCGGGTGACGCGCAGGTAAAGTGGTCAGTGCATCTGTACGAAGCCTCACAAGGGCGATCGAAGGGACCTCGGTGAGCCGCATCCGACCCGCCGCAGTGATGATCCTCGCCGCCGGCGCAGGCACCCGGATGAAGTCGGCCACCCCCAAGGTGCTTCACCCGCTCGCGGGCCGCTCCCTGGTGGGCCACGCGCTCGCGGCCGCGGGGGCGCTCGAGCCGCAGCGCATCGTCGTCGTCGTCCGTCACGAGCGTGAGCGGGTCGCGGCGCACATCGAGCAGATCGCGCCGCATGCGTTGCTCGCCGACCAGGACGACATCCCCGGCACCGGCCGCGCGGTGTACTGCGGCCTGTCGACGCTCGACGCGACCGCCGTCGCGGCCCGCGTGGCCCAGGGCGACCGCGGCGCCGACGTCCTCGACGCGCAGCTCGACGGCGCGGTCGTGGTGACCAGCGGCGACGTCCCCCTCGTCGACGGCGCGCTGCTGACCGCGCTCACCGAGGCGCACGCGACCACCGGCGCAGCCGTCACGCTGCTGACCGCCGAGGTCGACGACCCCACCGGGTACGGCCGCATCGTGCGCGACGCCGGCACGGGCGAAGTCATCGAGATCGTCGAGGAGAAGGACGCCTCCGAGGACCAGCGGGCGATCGCCGAGATCAACGCCGGCATCTACGTCTTCGACGCCGCGACCCTGCGCGGCGCGCTCGCCCAGCTCGGCCAGGACAACGCCCAGGGCGAGATGTACCTCACGGACGTCATCGCGATCGCGCGCGGTGAGGGCGGGCGGGTCCACGCCTTCGTCGCTCCCGACGCGAACGCCGTCGAGGGCGTCAACGACCGGGTCCAGCTCGCCGCGGCCGGCCGCCGACTCAACGACCGCATCGTCGAGCACTGGATGCGCGAGGGCGTCACGGTGACCGACCCCGCGACCACGTGGATCGACGCCGACGTCGTGCTCGCCCCCGACGTCACGCTGCTGCCCGGCACCCAGCTGCACGGCGCCACGGAGGTCGCGAGCGGCGCGACCGTCGGCCCGGACAGCTCGCTCACCGATGTGTCGATCGGCGCGGGCGCCACGGTGACCCGCACGCACGGCTCGGGCGCGGTCATCGCCGCCGGTGCCACGGTGGGCCCGTTCTCGTACCTGCGTCCCGGCACCCACCTGGGCGCCGACGGCAAGATCGGCGCGTTCGTCGAGACCAAGAACGCGACCATCGGCGACCACTCGAAGGTGCCGCACCTGTCCTACGTGGGCGACGCGACCATCGGCGAGCACAGCAACATCGGCGCCGCGACCATCTTCGTCAACTACGACGGCGTGTCGAAGAGTCACTCGACCGTGGGCGACCACGTGCGCATCGGCTCCGACAACGCCCTCATCGCCCCGGTGACGATCGGCGACGGCGCCTACACCGGCGCGGGCGCGGTCATCCGCCGCGACGTGCCGCCGGGCACGCTCGCGCTCAGCGGCGCGCCCCAGCAGAACGTCGACGGGTGGGTGCAGCGGCGCCGTCCCGGCACTCCTTCCGCGGAAGCGGCCGAGCGCGCTGAGCAGGCGCGCGAGGGCGGCGACGCACTATCGTCAGGATCACAGGCCGACACGGCCACGAACTCTCAGGGAGAGGCATGAGCGCAGGGATCTCGCACGCGAGCGAACGTCGAATGGTGCTGGCGGGCGGTCGCGCTCACCCCGAGCTGGCGGAGAACGTCGCCGCGGCTCTCGAGATCGAGCTGCTGCCCACCACGGCCTACACCTTCGCCAACGGCGAGCTCTACGTGCGCTTCGGTGAGTCCGTGCGTGGCGCCGACGCGTTCGTGATCCAGTCGCACGCCGCGCCCATCAACGAGGCGATCATGGAGCAGCTCATCATGGTCGATGCCCTCAAGCGCGCCTCGGCCAAGCGCATCACCGCGGTGATCCCCTGCTACGGCTACGCCCGTCAGGACAAGAAGCACAAGGGCCGCGAGCCGATCTCGGCGCGGCTCATGGCTGACATGTTCAAGACCGCGGGCGCGGACCGCGTGATGTCGGTCGACCTCCACACGGCGCAGATCCAGGGCTTCTTCGACGGCCCCGTCGACCACCTGTGGGCCATGCCGATGCTCGCGCAGTACGTGCGCACCCGTGTCGCTCCCGACAACCTCACCATCGTGTCTCCGGATGCCGGCCGTGTGCGCCTCGCCGACCAGTGGTCGGACCACCTGGGCGCGCCGCTCGCGATCATCCACAAGCGCCGCGACCCCTCGGTCCCCAACCAGGTGAAGGTCCACGAGCTCGTCGGTGAGGTCGAGGGCCGCACCTGTGTGCTGGTCGACGACATGATCGACACCGGCGGCACCATCGTCCAGGCGGCGGAGGCGCTGTTCGAGAACGGCGCCAAGGACGTCATCGTCGCGTCCACCCACGGCCTGCTGTCGGGCCCCGCAGTCGAGCGGTTGCGTGACTCGCAGATCTCCGAGGTCGTCATCACGGACACCCTGCCCATCTCGGACGACAAGCAGTTCGACAAGCTCACGGTGCTGTCGATCGCGCCGCTGCTCGCCCGCGCGATCAACGAGGTCTTCGACGACGGCTCGGTGACGAGCCTGTTCCAGGGCGGCGTCTAGGCTGACCGCGGCTGCGGCCGCCGCGCCGTGAGGCGGGGCGCTGCCCGGCGAAGCCCTCTAGCGCATCCGGGCGTAGCGGGCGCGAGCGAACGAGTACAGACCGTACGCCGCGAAACCCACGCCCACGAGCACCACGAGGACGGGTCCGCCCGGGGCGCCGAGAAGGCTCTCGACCGCGCCGTCGAGGCCCTTGGCCTCCTCGGGGTCGGCGGTGATCGCGGCGTAGGCGAACAGCACGCCCACCACGACGAGCGCGACGCCCTTGGCGATGTAGCCCACGGTGCCGAGCCAGGTCGTGGCCGTCCCGGAGCGCGTGAGGTCCTCGCGGAACTTCCGGGTGGCGCCCTTGTAGATGTGGAAGCCGCCGGTGACGAGGATGCCGAGCGCGACCGCGCCCACCAGGATCCGGCCGGCGGGAGCGCTCATGAGCGCTCCTGCGAAGCCTTGCGCTGACGAGTCGCCCGAGCCGCTGTCGCCTCCGCTGAGGGCGATGCTCGCTGCCGTCACGGCGAGCGCGAGATAGACACCCGCCTTGCCGCCGTCCTTCACGCGATCCTTCGCATCGCCTCCGGGGCGGAAGACCTCGGCGATCTGCCACGTACCGAGCGCCACGAACGCGGCGACGGCGATCCACAGCAGGATCACGCCGCCGGGGGCGTCCGCGACGCCGGACAGCGCCGCGCTCTGGTCAGCCTCGGCCTCGCCGCCGAAGCCGATGCGCGCGATGAGGAATCCCAGCAGCACGTGCAGGGCGCCGGACACGGCGTAGCCGGCGCGTGCGGCCTTCTCCCAGCCGTCGCGGCCGGTCGTCGGGGTCAGGGGCGTGCTGGACGTCACCATGTCCTCTCCAACGCCCACTCGCTCGGCCGTCATTCCCCGCATCGCGCCGTGCCGCTGGCTCAGGTATGATGGTGCGGTTCCTCGGCGAGGGAGGCCCACTGGGCGCTCCGTGATCGACGCGGCAGATGCCCAGCGCAGCCTGCCTTGCCGTGGCCATCTGACCGAGACCGAGGAGAACCCCATGTCTGACAAGCTCAAGCTCGCCGCCGAGGTGCGCACCGAGTTCGGCAAGGGTGCGGCGCGCCGCATCCGTGCGAACCACCAGATCCCTGCCGTCATCTACGGCCACGGCGAGGACCCCCAGCACATCGTGCTCCCGGGCCACGACACCATGATGGCGCTCAAGCACTCGAACGCCCTGCTGACCATCGAGCTCGATGGCGACAAGCAGCTCGCGATCGCCAAGGACGTGCAGCGCGACCCGATCAAGCCGGTCATCGTCCACGTGGACCTCCTGACCGTCAAGAAGGGCGAGAAGATCACCGTCGACGTGCCCGTGCACCTCGAGGGCGAGACCGCCCCCGGCACCATCCACGTGCTCGAGAACGCCTCGCTGCAGATCCTCGCCGAGGCGACGCACCTGCCCGAGTCGCTCACCGTGTCGATCGAGGGCCTCGAGGAGGGCGCGAAGATCACCGCCGCCGAGCTCGAGCTCCCCAAGGGCACCGAGCTGGCCGTCGACGGCGAGCTGCTCGTCGTGCACGTGACCGTGCCGCGCGCCGCCGCCGAGGACGAGGAGACCCCGGCCGCCGAGGGCGAGGCCGCCGAGGCCGAGTCCGCCCCGTCGGCGCCCGAGGGCGACGAGAGCTAGAGTCATCTCCATGCCGAGCGCCCGTCACCCCTGGTGGCGGGCGCTTCGCATTGGATCGACCACCTCACCCGAGCCGGAGGAGACCATGACCGCGCTGGTGATCGGCCTGGGCAACCCGGGCGACGAGTACGCGGCCACGCGTCACAACGTGGGCCAGATGGTCCTCGACGAGCTCGCCTCGCGAGGCGGCGGCTCCCTCAGCGTCCACAAGAAGACGCGCACGCGCGCGGCCACGGTGCGCCTCGCGGGCGAGGCCGTCGTGCTCGGCGCGCCGATGTCGTACATGAACGTCTCCGGCGGCCCGGTGTCCTCGCTCGCGAAGTACCACTCGGTGGAGCCGGCCGACGTGATCGTCGTCCACGACGAGCTCGACATCCCGTTCGGCGAGGTGCGGCTCAAGCGTGGCGGCGGATCGGGCGGCCACAACGGCCTCAAGGACATCACGAAGGCGCTCGGCACCCCCGACTACATCAGGATCCGGGTGGGCATCGGACGCCCGCCCGGCCGCATGGACCCTGCCTCCTTCGTGCTCAAGCCCTTCTCGGCGACCGAGCGCAAGGACCTGCCCTTCCTCGTCGACGACGGGGCCGATGCGGTCGAGGCCGTCCTCGCCCACGGGCTCGAGGCCGCGCAGCAGCGGTTCCACACCAAGTCCTGACCTCGCCTCGGTCAGGCTGCGCGCTGGACCCGCGCCTCAGGGCCTCGCGCCTCAGGACGTCGCGCCTGTAGACCTCGCGCCTCAGGATTCCGGGTCGAAGTGGAAGACCCGCAGCTCCTGCGGGCACCGGCACGCCGCGGCGAACCGGGCCGCCCACTCGACCGCCTCGTCGCGCGTGGCGATCTCCAGAAGGGCGTAGCCCCCGCCCATGCCTGCGGTCTCGGGGTGCGAGCCCTCGGTGACCGTGCCGTCGCCCGACACCAGGACGGTCGCCACGGACTCGTCGATCGCCCCGCCGAAGACCCACGCCCCGGCAGCCTTGGCCGCGGCGACCACGGCCCGCGACGCGTCGGAGACCGCGTCGAAGTCCTCGGGCGGCACGTCGAACGCGGTGCTGGGGAACGAGATCAGGTACGTCGCCATGGGGTGCTCCATCCGTGAGCCGGGCCGGCGCTCCCATCCTCGCCCACGCGGCTCCGCTGCGCTCGGTGAGGGGCGCTCGCCCACCCGGCCCGCGCATCGGCGCTGCGAGATCGTGGGCAGATGTGTCGATCCCGGAATGGACACACCCCCGGGGCGCGTCACTACTATCGAAGTGCCGGAGCGGGCCCGCCGAAGCGCCTGCGTCGCACCACGTCGACAGTACGAGGGAGGACGCGTGACCACCACCGAGAACACCTGGGAGATTCCCCAGACGCCCGATCGCCGCTACGCGGCGGCGCTGTTCGACCTCGACGGGGTGCTCACGCCCACCGCCGAGGTGCACATGAAGGCGTGGAATCGGATGTTCACGGACTACTTCACCGCGCACGGCATCACCCCGGCCTACACGGATGACGACTACTTCGCGTACGTCGACGGCAAGCCCCGGTACGACGGGGTCCGGGCGTGCCTGGCCTCCCGCGGCGTGACGCTGCCCGAGGGCGATCCGTCCGACGCGGCTGGCACCGAGACGGTGTGCGGCATCGGCAACACCAAGAACGACGCGTTCTCGGCGATCCTGCGCGACGAGGGCGTGGCCCCGTACCCCGGGTCGCTGCGACTGCTCGACCGCCTCGGCGAGCTCGGCACGGCCATGGCGGTCGTCTCGAGCTCCCGCAACGCGCCCGACGTGCTCGCGGCCGCGGGCATCGCGGACCGCTTCGAGATCGTGGTCGACGGCAACGTGGTGGCGAGCGAGGGCATCCACGGCAAGCCCGCGCCCGACATGTTCGAGCTTGCGGCCCAGCGACTCGGCGTCGCTGGGACCGATGCTGTGGTCGTCGAGGACGCCCTGTCCGGGGTCGCGGCCGGTGCCGCGGGAGACTTCGCCCTGGTGGTCGGCGTGGACCGCGGCGCGGGTGCTGAGGCGTTGCTCGCGGGCGGCGCCGACATCGTCGTGGACGACCTTGAGGAGCTGATCGCGTGAAGGCCGCCAAGCGCACCGTCGGAGACACGAGCGCGCCCGACTACCTGGACCGGCTGAGGTTCCCGGTCGACCCGTGGCGTCTGGTCGAGACCGAGTTCTCGAAGGAGGACCTCGGCGTCACCGAGACGCTGTTCGCGGTCGGCAACGGCTACCTGGGGCTGCGCGGCAACGTCGAGGACGGTCACGACGCCCACGCGCACGGCACCTTCATCAACGGCTTCCACGAGACCTGGAAGATCCTGCACGCCGAGGAGGCCTACGGCTTCGCGCGCACCGGTCAGACGATCGTCAACGTCCCGGATCCCAAAATCATCAGGCTCTACGTCAACGACGAGCCGCTGCTGCTGTCGATCGCCGACCTCGTGAGCTACTCCCGCGTGCTCGACATGCGCGAGGGCGTGCTGTCGCGGGACCTGCTGTGGCGCACCCCGTCGGGCAACCGGGTGCGTGTGCGGTCGAAGCGCATGGTGTCCTTCGCGCAGCGACACCTGGCCGTCATGTGCTTCGAGGTCACGCTGCTCGACGAGGAGGCGCCCATCGCCATCTCCTCGCAGCTGCTCAACCGCCAGGCCGGGCTCGACGAGTACCGTGCCAACCCGTCGCCCGACGTGATCGCCGACCCGCGCAAGGCGGAGAAGCTCGAGAAGCGCGTCCTGGAGCCGCGCCTCCACCACGGCCAGGACGACCGCGTGGTGCTGGGGTACCAGTGCGCCGCCTCGGGCATGACCCTCGCGGCCGCGATGGAGCACTCCGTTGACTTCGACGACGACTACGACACCGTCACGGAGGTCGAGGAGGACTACGCCAAGCAGGTCTTCCGCGCGCGTGCGAAGCCCGGGCAGACGTTCACGCTGACGAAGGTCGTCAGTTATCACACGTCGCGCGTGGTGCCGCCGCGCGAGCTCGCCGACCGCTGCAACCGGACCCTCGACCGCGTCCGCTCCGAGGGCATCACGACGCAGTTCGAGGACCAGCGCGCTTGGCTCGAGGACTTCTGGGAGCGGTCGGACGTCGAGATCGGCGGCAACGACGCGATCCAGCAGGCCGTGCGATGGAACCTGTTCCAGCTCGCCCAGGCGGCGGCACGAGGCGACGGCCACGGCATCGCCGCCAAGGGCGTCACGGGCTCGGGGTACGGAGGTCACTACTTCTGGGACTCCGAGATCTACGCCCTGCCGTTCTTCACCTACACGTCTCCGGTGATCGCGCGGAACGCTCTGCGGTACCGCTATCGGATGCTCGGGATGGCGGAGAAGCGCGCCGCGGAGCTCGCGCAGAACGGCGCCCTGTTCCCGTGGCGCACCATCAACGGTGAGGAGGCCTCCGCCTACTACGCCGCTGGTACCGCGCAGTATCACATCGATGCCGACATCGCGTATGCGATCGACAAGTACGTGCGCGCCACGGGCGACGACGACTTCCTCGCGCGAGAGGGCATCGACATCCTCGTGCAGACGGCGCGCATGTGGGCGGACCTGGGCTTCTGGCGCCAGATCCCCGGCAACGGCGAGTCGTTCCGGATCCACGGTGTGACGGGCCCCGACGAGTACACGACGGTGGTGAACGACAATCTGTACACAAATGTCATGGCGCGCTTCAACCTGCGCTGCGCCGCCCAGAGCGTGCGCAAGCTCCAGGATCGCTGGCCGGACCAGTACGCCCGGCTCACGTCGCGCCTTGAGGTCACGGACGCCGAGATCGCCGAGTGGGAGCGGGCGGCTGATGGCATGGCGATCCTGTGGGACGAGCAGCTCGGCATCCACCCTCAGGACGCGCTGTTCAACGAGCGCGAAGTCTGGGATCTGGCGAACACTCCCGCGGAGAAGCGGCCGCTGCTCCTGCACTTCCATCCGCTGGTCATCTACCGCTTCCAGGTGCTCAAGCAGGCCGATGTGGTGCTCGCGCTGTTCCTGCAGGGCGACCAGTTCACCGAGGCGCAGAAGAAGGCCGACTTCGACTACTACGACCCGATCACCACCGGCGACTCCACGCTGTCGGGGGTCGTGCAGTCGATCATCGCGGCCGAGGTGGGCTACCACGAGCTGTCGCTGCGGTACTTCTGGGACTCGTTGTACGTCGACCTCGGCGACCTGCACTCGAATGCCTCGGACGGCGTGCATGTCGCGTCGACGGGTGGCGTGTGGTCGGCGCTCGCCTATGGCTTCGGCGGCTTCCGCGACCAGGGCGATGTCCTGAGCTTCGACCCGAGGCTCCCCGAGAGCTGGGACTCGCTGACCTTCAGGCTCAGCCAGCGCGGCACCCGGGTGCGCGTGACCGTCCGCCAAGAGGAGATGACCTTCACCATCGAGGAGGGCCCGGGGCTCAGCGTCGAGGTGCGCGGCGAGCGCTTCTCGCTCACGCAGCTGCAGCCGCTCACGGTGCCGCTGTCGAACCAGGGCCCGAGGCTCAAAGGCGCCCCCGACGCGACGGCCTTCCACGGCACGGTCCGCGCCGATGGAACTGTGATCCGGCCCTCGCTTCCCACGACGGTCAACGACGAGTCCACGATGACTCACGAGATCCAGCTCGATGAGGTCGTCCACCACTACTCCGAGGACGAGAACTAGAGGAGCATCAGGTGGCCGTCGGGTGGCGGCTGGTTGAGCCAGTCGGGCCCTGAGGTCGGCGTGGTGTCGGGCGTTGGGCTCGTGCCGCGAGTCGAGGGCGTCCCGGGCACTTTGGCCTTGCTGGCCTTGCGTGGCTTGCGGGGCTGGGTGCGGTGCTGGTTGGCCCGGTTGGCCGATGCGCGTGCTGGCTTCCCATTCGACCCGGGCTTGGGCAGCGCCTCGTGTCCTGAGGTGGGTGCGGGACTGGCGTTGGGCGCACTGGTCCCTGGGTTGGTGGGGTCGGGTGGAGCACTGTCGGTTTGCGGGTCGGTGAGGTCGCCGTCTTGGGCGGGGTCGGTGTCGAGGTCGTGCCCGCTTCCCACGTAAGGGTGGTTGGGTGGGGTTTCGGTGGCGGCGAGTTGGGCTCGTTCGTGTTCGGTGAGTCCGAATCGGGCTCGCCCTCCGAGTTTCCAGGGTCTGGTGGGGTCGACTGTGCCGGGTGGTCTGAAGTAGACGTCGGTGGCGGTGGTGTCGATGTCCCAGCCGCCGTGGTGAATCGTGTGGTGGCAGGCGACGCAGAGGAGGACGCCGTTGTTGAGGTCGGTGGGGCCGCCGTTGGTCCACCAGTCGATGTGGTGGGCTTCACAGTGGCTGGGCGGGGCGCCGCACATCGCGCAGCCTCCGTCACGCACCAGGAGTGCTTCACGTTGTGCGGGGGTGAAGAGCCGCTCCTCACGGCCGACGTCGAGGGGCTGGGAGTCGGTGCCCATGATCATGGGCAGGATCTCCGCATCGACGGCCAGACGACGTAGTTGGCTGATGGGGATGGCGGTACCGCCGTCGACTTCGGCGATGCCGAGTCCAGCAGTGAGGTCGGTGGCGTTGGCGTGGATCGTGATCCTGGTGGTCGCATGCGACAAGGGAGCCTTGTCGCAGCCAAGCATGTGCTTCGCGAACGCGACCAGGGCGTCGGCGCGGATCTGTCCAGGAGAGCGAGTGTCGTCGCTGAGGCGTCCGGCGTCGCGCTTGGCGCGGAAGGCGTCCTTAACGGCGCCTTCCAAGGCGGCGCGGATGGGCGCTGCGGAGATGGGATCCAGGAGTGCGGTGATCTGGAGGGCTCCGTCTTTGCGGTCGGACAGGATCACATGACGCTTGGCGTGAAGATCGGCTTGCCTGGCCTCAGCAGCCGAGGCTTGCAGCGTGTCCTGGAGTCGGCGGACGATGGGGGCGAGCTGGTTGACCGACAGCCCGTGAGCCTTGTCCACCAGCATCGTCTCGGCCTTGCTGATCCGCTCGGCGGTGGCGTCACCGGTGACGGAGTCGAGCATGTCGGTGATCATCGCCGCCGCCGAAGCCGACAACTCACCAGCCGCAAGCGCCTTCGCGACTGCGGGATACACCGGTGTCTCAGGCTCGGGCAGCGGTAGACCGGCCTGCTCAGCCTCAGCCGCCTTCTTGTCGTGGATCTCGACCTCACCCATCGTCTTGCCCGTCGAGATCAGGTCGTGGGCGTCCTTGCGTGACCCGCCGGTCATGCCCGCGATGAACCTCTCAGGCGTCGTGTGCCCGTTCCTACGGGCCAAGCCTTTGCGTCCGAACTCTGGTGCGGAACGCCGTCCGATCTCCGCAGCCGCGGTCGCGACCATCAGATCCCACTCTTTGCGTGCCGCCACGGTCGCGTGCTGGAGCTCCAGCAACGCGCCCTCGGACAGGTCTTGCACCGTCGAGGCACAGATCAGAGCACGAGCCTTCTCACGGGCACACCGGTCAGCCTCCAAAGCCCGAGCGAGCTCGGCAGGGACCTCCGTGAAGGAGGCCTCGGGTGTGGTCGTGGTGGACATGAGGCCAGTCAAACAGCCAGGTCTGACATTCCAAGGTCCCTGGCAGCCACCTGTGGACAACCCAAACCCGACACGGGGCTGGGGACGCACCCCGCGCATCGGCGCTACGAACGCCCAGGCGGTGCAAGACCAGCGCTCACACGCGCCGGAACACCAAGAGAGACCCAGCTCGCGCCCGAGGCAAGCGACCAGACTCACGACGCCAAGAGACGCCGCCCACACGACAGGAGACGCTCAGCGCTGCATGATGCGCGCGAGGAACTCCTGCGTCGCCGCCTCGCGAGGCGCGCCGAAGATCTGCTCCGGCGGCCCCTCCTCGAGGATCCGGCCCTGGTGCATGAACACCACGCGGTCCGCGACGGACCGGGCGAAGTGCATCTCGTGCGTCGCCATCAGGATGGTCGACCCGCCGTCCTTGAGGGACCGCACCAGGTCGAGGACCTCGCCCACGAGCATCGGATCGAGCGCGGAGGTGATCTCGTCGAGGAGCAGCAGCTCGGGGTCGGTGAGGATCGCGCGGACGATCGCGACGCGCTGCTGCTGCCCGCCCGAGAGCTGGTCCGGGTAGGTGTCGACCTTCTCGCCGAGGCCGAACCGCGTCAGCAGCTCCACGCCTCGCGCACGCGCCTGCGCCGCGGGCACCTTGTGCACCTGCCGCGCCGCCAGCGTCACGTTGTCGATCACCGACATGTGCGGGAACAGGTTGAAGTGCTGGAACACCACGCCGATGCGCGCACGCACGCGATCCACGTCCACGCGAACCTCGGTGATGTCGTCGCCGGACAGCAGGATGCGCCCGTCGTCCACCTGCTCGATGAGGTTGATGGTGCGCATGAGCGTCGACTTGCCCGAGCCGGACGCGCCGATCACGACGACAACCTCGTGCGCGTCCACCGTCAGGTCGACGCCCTTGAGGACGTGGTTGTCGCCGAAGAGCTTGTGGACGTCCTCGAGCTTGAGGACAGGGGAGCCGGCACGGGGGGCCGATGCGCTGGAGGGCTTCACAGCGTCGGTGTCGGCACTCACGCCCTCAGTTCCGGCACTCACACCGTGCCGCCCATCTGCTCCCGCTTCGCCATCCGCGCGGAGACGTAGTCGGTGAGCCGGATCATGGGGAACGAGAGCGCCACGAACAGCAGGCCCGCCACCACGTACGGCGTGAAGTTGTAGGTCTGGGCCTGGACGATCTGCGCGGCGCGGATCGCGTCCACGGCGCCCAGAACGGAGATCAGCCCGACGTCCTTCTGCATCGACACGAAGTCGTTCATCAGCGCGGGGATGACCTTGCGCAGGCCCTGCGGGATGACCACGAGGCGCAGCGTCTTGGCGTGCGACAGGCCCAGCGACCGGGCGGCGATGCGCTGCGACGGGTGCACGGCCTCCATGCCGGCGCGCAGCACCTCGGCGACGTACGCCGAGTAGCACAGCATGATGCCGATGGTCCCGAGCACGGCGGCGGGGTAGCGCTGCGTCGGGTCGAGCGCGGGGATGCCGAACCCGACCAGGTACAGCACGATCAGCACCGGCAGGCCACGGAACAGGTCCGTGTACCCGGCGGCGAGGGCGCGCAGCGGGAACCACACGGGTCCACGCAGCGACCGCAGCACCGCCAGCAGCGTCCCGAGCAGCGCGACGCCGATCGTGGCGAAGAACAGCACGCGGATGTTGAGCCACAGGCCCTCGAGGATCTTGGGCAGCGAGTCCCGCGCGATCTCGAGGTTGAAGAACGTCTCCCGCACCGAGTCCCACCCGGGGGAGCTCAGCACGAGGGTGCCCGCCACGACGGCGAAGATCACCGTCGAGACGAGCGCGATCAGGACGGAGCGCCCCGAGGCCTTGCGCCGGTGCGTCCGGCGGTCGAGCTCGAGCGCGCTGGGCTGCCAGGTGATCTGGGGCGCCCCGCCTGTCGTCATGAGTTGTGCGTCCTACCGGTGAGGACTACTGCAGCACCGGCACGTCGACGGCCTCGGACAGCCACTCGGTCTCGAGCGCCTCGAGGGTGCCGTCGGCGGCGAGCGCGTCCACGGCGGACGTCACGGGAGCGGTGAGCGCGGAGCCGATGGGCAGCACCAGGCCGAACTCGTCACCCCCCTCGGAGCCAGCGAACTGGCCGACGATGACGCCGCCCTCGACCTCGACGGCCGCCGAGTAGAAGGCGCCCGGCAGGTCGGTGACGAACGCGTCGATCTGGCCCGCGTTGAGCGCGCCCACGACGTCGCCCACGTTGTTGAAGACCTGGACGTTGTCCTCGCCGAGCGCCTCGACGGCGACGTCGTACGAGGTGGTGCCGACGGCGACGCCCACGGCCGCGCCCTCGAGGTCCGCGATCGACGTGGCCGACGCGAGGTCGTTGCCCTCGACGGAGACGACGGCCTGCGTGGTCGTGTAGTACGGCGACGAGAAGTCGACCGCCTGGCGGCGCTCGTCGGTGATGGAGAACTGCTGGATGTTGAAGTCCCAGTCCTTGGCGCCGGGCGCGATCGCGGAGTCGAACGTGGTGCGGACCCACACGACGTCCTCGGCGGCGAAGCCGAGCTCCTCGGCGACGGCATACGCGACGGCGGCCTCGAAGCCCTCGCCCGACTCGGGGGCGTCGCCCACGACCCACGGCTCGTAGGCGGGCTCGCCGGTCGCGATGGTGAGCTTGCCCTCGGTGAAGGTCTCGAGGGTCGCCTCGGCGGGAGCGGAGGCGCCTCCCGTGGCGGTGGGCTCGGCGGAGGACTCACCCTCCGACGACGAGCTGGAGCAGCCGGCGAGCGCGAGCGCGGACACGGCGACGGCCGCGACGGAGACGCGGCGCAGGGATGCGGTGGTGATCATGGTTCTCTCCCAGAGATGGTGTGGAGCAGAATCGACGCTGATCGCTCGCGGTACCAGGGCATCCTACTCGCGCGCGTTCGCGAGCCTCCAATCGGCGAAGTCGAAGCCGGGCGACACCACGCAGCTCACGAGGCACTCCTCGTCGCCCGCGAGCCGCGCCGCCTGCCACACGCCCGCCGGGACGAGCACCTGCGCCGCGTCTCCCGCGCTCACCGAGGGGCCGAGTCGCACGGTGGTCGCCTCACCCGGCTCCGCGCCCGACCCACCCAGGCTCAGCTCGAGCGCACCGGGCCCGTGCCACAGCCAGATCTCGTCGCTCGTGACCACGTGCCACGCGGACGCCTCGCCGGGCGTCAGCAGGTAGTGGATGCACGTCGCGGCGGGCCGCGCGCCTCCCGGGGTGTCGACGGGGGTGGCCGCCGTGTAGGTGCGCCGGAACCATCCGCCCTCGGGGTGCGGCTCCAGACGGAGCGCCGATGCGGTCGCTGGGGTGGTCATGTGTCCTCCCTGGTCTGGGGTTCGTGCGCCCTGGCAGGCACTGGGTGCCGAGAATCGGCAAGAAACGGCGCTCAGTGCCTTCCAGGATGCAGAGAGCCGTCGCCGCCGGCGGCGACGAACGCGTCGGTCGCGTGGCGCACGCGCCCGCGGATCACGGTCGCGGCCGCGCGACCTTCCCCGCCCTCGGCGAGAGCGGTCAGCGTCGACGTGACGTCGGAGACGGGAACGTCGAAGAACGCCAGGTCCGCCTGCGCGCCCACGGCCAGGTACCCGGTCCGGGCCGGTCCCTCGTCGATGCCCATCGCGTGCGCCCCGCCGAGCGTCGCCGCCCGCAACAGCCTCTCGGCGAGGTCCTCGTGCGAGTACCCCTGCGAGCGCGCGATCCGCATGAGCTCCGCGACGTCGCCCATGGGGTCGAGCGACGGCGAGGACGACAGTGAGTCGGTGCCCACCGCGATGGGGCTGCCCTCGCGGAGGTACGCGGCGACGGGAGGCGCGTCGAGACCGATCACGGCGTTCGACCGCGGGCACAGCGCGACCGTCGTGCCGCGCGCCCGCAGGATCGCCCGGTCCCGCTCGGACATGTAGACGCCGTGCGCGATGTGGCAGTCAGGGCCGAGCACGCCCAGGTGGTCCACGTAGTCCGTCGCGGAGGTGCCGAAGCCCGCCTGGCGGAGCTCGGCCAGCGAGCCCACGCCCTTGGTCTGCCACGGCTCGGAGGCCTCGTGCTCGAACTCCTGCTCGATGCCGGACTCGCCCAGGTGGATATGGATGCGGCTGCCGCGCTCGCGCACGATGTCCGGGATCTCGAGCAGCGGCACGATCTCGAGCGAGTACGGCGCGTGCGGGCTGAGGCCGGTGCCGGGTCGGCGGGGCAGCGAGTCCAGCGCGGCCTCGACCTGCGCGCGGCCGTGGTCGCGCCAGTCCTCGTTGGTCCAGTCGATGACCTCCCAGTACGCGATCCCCGACAGCCCCGCGTCGTGGAGCGCGTGCGCCGCCTCGGGGTCGGTCACCACGTCGGCCGCCGCCGTGACGCCCGCGGCGATCATCAGCGCTGCCCCGTGAGCCGCATCGGCCGCCCAGTCGTGCTCGCGCGCGTAGACCGGGTTGAAGCCCTTCGCCCAGTCCTCGAACCCGTTGTAGGTGCGCTGGCTGACCTCGCCCATGCCGGTGTACTGGAGGTGCGTGTGCGCGTTGACGAGGCCGGGCGTGAGCACGCCGGGCCAGTGCACGTGGGTCACGGGCACGCCGCGCTCGCGCAGCGACTCCTCGACCCACACGCGCTCGCCCACGTGGAGGATCCGCTCGCCGCGCACGGCGATCGCGCCGTCGAGGATGGGCGGCGCAGTGATCGGCAGCACGAGCTCGGCCGAGTAGAGGGTGACGGGGTAGGCGGTCATGACGAGTGGGGGTGTCCGTTCTGCAGCGCCGATGCGCTCGCTGGGGTGGCAGGGGCCGTGGCGCCGGGCGCGGGGGCGGGGTCGGGCGTTCCGGTCGCGCGGTAGCGCGGGGACCGCCAGTCGCCCGCGGCGGCGGGGGCGGAGGATCCGCCCGTGACGAGGGGGACGCCGCGCTCGCGGGCGGCGACCGCGGCGACGTGGTCGACGGCGTCGCGGCTGAGCGCGTGGACTCCGGGTCCGCGCCGGCCCGTGACGAGCTCGCGCACGGCCGCGAGCTGGGTCGCGAAGGACAGGTCCATGATCTCGATGGGGTTGCCCTCGGCAGCGGTGACGTTGATGCACCCGCCGCGGTCCAGCACCAGCGTGCCGGCGTCGCGCAGGCGCTCGACGTGGGGCGCGACGGGCTCGAGCACGTCCCCGCCCTCGAGAGCGCCGTCGAGGTCGATCTCCCCGGGGACGCCCCCGGCGACCGCGACCGCCGCCGCGCGGCGGATCTGCGTCGCGCCCACGGTCGCGGGCCACCCCGTCGCCGAGACGACCAGGGCGCCCTCGGCCACGTCGTCGCCGAAGCGCTCACTCGTGCCGGCATCGTCGCTGCTCACCACCGCGAAGCCGTCGTGCGCGGCGAGGAGCGCGCGCACGGGGTCGATCTCGGCGACCGCCACGCGCGCGCCGAGCGCCCGCAGGTGCGCGGCGACGCCCACGCCCACGGGGCCGTAGCCGACGACGACGGCGGGCTGGTCGCGCACGCTCACGCCCGCGTCGTCGAGCAGGTCCGCGATCGCGAGCACGCACGACTGACCCGTGCCGTACCGGTTGTCGAAGCCGGTCTTGGTGGCGGCGTCGTTGACGGCGATGACGGGCACGGCGAGCGCGCGACCCATCGCGCGCAGGGGGGTCAGCCCCGAGGTGGTCTCCTCCGTCGCGCCGATCCACTGCTCCGCGAGCCCGAGCTCGTGGCCCAGGCGCGTGATGTGGCTGCCGTCGTCGACGAGCACGTCGAAGCCGCGCTCGAGGAACGCGCTCGCGGCGGCGCGCTCCTGCTCCGGCGCGAGCGTCGCGTCGGCGTCGCAGGCGATCCCGCGGGCGCGCAGCTCCGCGGCGACCTCGGGGTCGGTCTCGTCCGGGTGGGCGTAGACCGCGACCTCGGCGCCGGCGTCGCGGAGCAGCAGCGCGAGGTTGGCCGTCTTGGGCTCGAGCGTCATCGCGACGCCGATCCGCAGGCCCGCGACGCAGCGCTCGGCGGCGAGCTCGCGCGCGAGCGCCGTCGAGACGGGCATGTGGGCGCCGGCGAAGGAGACCCGACCCCCGGCGTCGCCACGGTCGGGCAGCGGGCGGCCGCCGAGCGTGATGGCGCCGGTCGTGACGTCGAAGGCGACCGCGTCGCCGCCGCCGTCCTCGCCGCCCCCGTCCAAGTCAACGCGCGCCCCCATGCCCGCGAGCATGGAGACCAGCGCCTCGGCGACGGGCCCTGACCCCTGCACGCGCATCGGCCGTCCTGCGATGAGGAGGTTGGTGTCGCGCGCGAAGCGCCGCAGCAGCCGCTCGGCCTCGCGTTGGGGATCCATGCCCTCAAGTCTAGGTTTCGCCCGGCCCTGACCCGGAGGGGGCCTTCAGACGCTAGCCATCACGCAGGTAGTTGACTAAAGTCAATGATATGGACGATCGCCTCATCCAGACCTTCCGCGTCTTCCAGCGCACCGTGACCCGTGAGGTGGGCGCGCTGCAGGAGAACTTCCTCGGCCGCGGGCGCCCCTACGGCGTCTCGCGGCTGCTGTGGGAGATGGGCGACGGCCCCGTCGAGGTCGCGACGCTGCGCGAGCGCCTGGGCCTCGACGCCGGGTACGCCTCGCGCCTGCTCCGCGCGCTCGAGGACGAGGGGCTGGTCACGGTGTCCCCGAGCCCCGACGACGCCCGCGCCCGAGTCGCCGAGCGGACCGAGGCCGGTCGCGCGGAGGCCGCCGAGCTCGATGCCCGCTCGGATGACACCGCTGCCCAGATGCTCGCGCACCTCGACGAGGAGGAGAGGCGCGAGGTCGAGCGCGCCGCCCGCACGGTGACCGCGGCGCTCGCCCGGAGGCACCTGGTGATCGACGTCGAGGCGCCCGACTCGGCCGACGCGTGGTGGTGTCGCGACCAGTACTTCGCGGAGATCGACGCGATCTTCGCGAGCGGCTACGACCCGGCCGCCGCCGTGCAGGCCACGGACGACGACCTCACCATGCCCCGCGGCGCACTGCTCGTCGCGCGACTGCACGGCCAGCCGGTCGGCTGCGGCGCGGTGAAGCTCCCCGCCGAGGGCCCCGCGCACCTCAAGCGCATGTGGGTCTCGCCAGCCGCGCGAGGGCTCGGGCTCGCGGCCACGATGCTCGAGCGGCTCGAGGCCATCGCCCGCGACGCGGGCGCGACCGAGGTCGGGCTCGACACCAACTCCGCGCTCGTCGCCGCCACCACGCTGTACGAGTCGCGTGGCTACGCGCAGGTGCCGCGCTTCAACGACGAGACCCACGCGGACCGCTGGTACCTCAAGCGCCTCGAACAGCGCTGAGCGCCGGAGATCGTTCCTCCAGCGCGCCCGGGAGCAACGAAGCGCGCAGAGAACCTTCGTCCAGGGGGGAGAAGGCGCGGGGAGGGGCAGGACGGCGCCCGTGCTTAGGATGATCTCGCCGGAGATTCCGGTCCTTCCGCATGCCCTGGAGGCCCCGTGACCCGCCCCCTCGCCCCGCTGCTCGAGCACCTCGACGCGCCCGCGGTGGACGCCGAGCACCTCGTCGCGCCCGTCGCGGCGGCCCCGGCGATGGTCGCGCGCACCGTCCGCGACCAGGACGGCCTCATCGTCGTCGTCACCGCGACCTCGGGCGACGCGGACACCTTCGCGGCCGCGCTCAGCGGCTACCTCGACCCCGCCCGGATCACCGTCCTGCCCGCGTGGGAGACGCTCCCGCACGAGCGCCTCAGCCCCCGCTCCGACACGGTGGCGCGGCGCCTGGCGACGCTGCGCCGCATCGTCCACCCGGAGCTGGTCGAGACCGAGGCCGGCCTCCCCGCCCTCGACGTCGTGGTCGCGCCGCTGCGGGCCATCCTCCAGCCCGTCATCCCCGGCCTCGCGGACCTCGAGCCGGTCTCGCTCCACGCGGGCGACGTGCGCGACCTCACCGACCTCACCGAGGCGCTCGCCGGCGCGGCCTACTCGCGCGTCGACATGGTGGAGCGCCGCGGCGAGTTCGCGGTCCGCGGCGGCATCGTCGACGTGTTCGCGCCCACCGACCCGCACCCGGTGCGCATCGAGTTCTTCGGCGACGAGGTGGACTCGCTGCGGTCCTTCTCCATCGCCGACCAGCGATCGCTCGCGCCGGTCGACCACCTCTGGGCGCCGCCGTGCCGCGAGCTGCTGCTCACCGAGGACATCCGCGTCCGCGCGTCCGCCCTGCAGGACCAGGTCCCGGCCGCCGCGGACATGCTCGGCCGCATCGCCTCGGGCGTCGCCGTCGAGGGGATGGAGAGCCTCATCCCGCTGCTGGTCGACCGCCTCGTGCCGGTGACCGACGCGCTGCCCCGTGGCACCCGCATCGTGACCATCGAGCCTGAGCGCCTCGCCCGCCGCGCCGAGGACCTGCAGCGCACCGCGCAGGAGTTCCTGGCCGCCGCGTGGGTGGGCGTCGCCGCCGGCGCGGACGCGCCGCTCGAGCCCACCGAGGGCTCCTTCCTCTCCCTCGAGCAGATCGAGGAGTCCGCGGCGGAGCGCGCGCTCGACTGGTCGACCATCGGCCCCTTCGGTGGGGCCGATGCGGTCGCCACCGGCCTCGCTGACGTCGAGGACCACCGGGGTCGCCTGCAGGCGGCGCTCGGGGCCATCCGCACCCGCGTGGGGGAGGGCTGGACGGTGGTCGTGACCGCGGCGGGCTCGGGCTCCGCGCACCGGATCGCCGAGCAGTGCGCGGAGCTCGAGATCGCCGCGCGCGTCACCGAGACGTGGGAGCCGGCGGACGGCGTCGTCAGCATCGTGCCCCACATCACCGGCGCGGGGTTCCAGGCGCCCGAGGCGCGGGTGCTCGTCGTGCACGAGTCCGACCTCACCGGCCGCGCGGCCGCGGCCGCCGGCCCCAAGGTGAAGGTCCCCAGCCGGCGCCGCAACGCCGTCGACCCGCTGCAGCTGCGCCCTGGAGACTTCGTCGTCCACGAGAGCCACGGCGTGGGCCGCTTCGTCGAGCTCACCAAGCGCACGGTGCGCGGCGTCGAGCGCGAGTACCTCGTCATCGAGTACGCGCCCTCCAAGCGCGGCGGCCCCGCGGACCGCCTGTCGGTGCCGACCGACCAGCTCGACCTCGTCACCAAGTACGTGGGCGGCGAGGCGCCCAGCGTCAACAAGATGGGCGGCGCGGACTGGGCCAAGACCAAGGGCAAGGCGCGCAAGGCGGTCAAGGAGATCGCCGCCGAGCTCATCCGCCTGTACTCCGCGCGCATGGCCTCCAAGGGCCGCGAGTTCGGCCCCGACACCCCGTGGCAGCGGGAGCTCGAGGAGGCGTTCGCCTACGTCGAGACGCCCGACCAGCTGTCGACCATCGACGAGGTCAAGGAGGACATGGAGAAGGGCGTCCCGATGGACCGCCTGGTGTGCGGCGACGTGGGCTTCGGAAAGACCGAGATCGCCGTGCGCGCGGCCTTCAAGGCGATCCAGGACGGCGCGCAGGTCGCGCTGCTGTGCCCCACGACGCTGCTGGTCAAGCAGCACGTCGACACCTTCTCCGAGCGCTTCGCGCAGTTCCCCGTGAAGGTCGCCTCGCTATCGCGCTTCCAGACGGACAAGGAGGCCAAGGAGGTCATCGAGGGCCTCGCCGACGGCACCATCGACATGGTGATCGGCACCCACCGCCTGGTTACCGGCCAGGTGCGCTTCAAGCAGCTCGGCCTCATCATCATCGACGAGGAGCAGCGCTTCGGCGTCGAGCACAAGGAGACCCTCAAGGCGCTGCGCACCGACGTGGACGTGCTCGCGATGTCCGCGACGCCCATCCCGCGCACGCTCGAGATGGCCGTGACGGGCATCCGCGAGATGTCGACTCTCGCCACGCCGCCCGAGGAGCGCCACCCGATCCTCACCTACGTGGGGCCGCACGAGAACCCGCAGGTCGCCGCCGCCATCCGGCGCGAGCTCATGCGCGACGGCCAGGTGTTCTACATCCACAACTCGGTCAAGACCATCACGAGCGCCGCTCGCCGGCTGTCC
The DNA here is from genome assembly GCF_002090155.1 of Demequina sp. NBRC 110056. Classification (GTDB taxonomy): domain Bacteria; phylum Actinomycetota; class Actinomycetes; order Actinomycetales; family Demequinaceae; genus Demequina. The sequence continues at coordinate 70,746 of NZ_BBRM01000006.1, forward strand.
GAGCTGGTGCCCGAGGCGCGCATCGCCGTGGCCCACGGCCAGATGAGCGAGAAGCAGCTCGAGCAGGTCATCGTCGACTACTACGACCGCCGCTACGACGTCCTGGTCTGCACCACGATCGTCGAGACCGGCCTCGACATCTCGAACGCCAACACCCTCATCGTCGAGCGGGCTGACAAGTTCGGACTGTCGCAGCTCCACCAGCTGCGCGGTCGCGTGGGCCGCGCCCGCGAGCGTGCGTACGCGTACTTCCTGTACCCGCCGGACCGCACGCTGACCGAGACCGCCCACGACCGCCTCCAGACGATCGCCGCGAACACGGACCTGGGCGCGGGCATGGCGGTCGCCATGAAGGACCTCGAGATCCGCGGCGCCGGCAACCTGCTGGGCGCCGAGCAGTCGGGCCACATCGAGGGCGTGGGCTTCGACCTCTACATCCGCATGGTCGGCGAGGCCGTGGCGGGATTCCGCGGAGAGGGCGGCGAGGAGCGCGCCCCCATGACGATCGACCTTCCGATCGACGCCCACATCCCCACGCAGTACATCGAGCACGAGCGGCTGCGTCTCGAGGCCTACCGGAAGATCGCCGACGCGGCGGACGAGGCCGCGCTCGCGGCCATCGAGGAGGAGCTCCAGGACCGGTACGGCAACCTGCCGGAGCCCGTCGATCACCTGCTGGCCGTCGCACGGCTGCGGCTCGAGGTGCGCGAGGCGGGCATCACGGACGTGGTCGCCCAGGGCCGCTACGTGCGCTTCAGCCCGCTCGAGCTGCCCGACTCCGCGACCATGCGCGTCAACCGCCTGTACCCGGGCACGCTCATCAAGCCCGCCGTGCGCCAGGTGCTCGTGCCCGCTCCCATGACGTCCCGCGTGGGCGGCAAGCCCATCGAGGGCCCCGAGGTGCTGGACTGGGCTCGCGAGGTCATCAAGGCCACCCGCCCGGCGACAGTAGGATGAGCGTCATGCCTCTGCCTCGCCGTCGCTCCCTCGCGGCCGCCCTCGCGGGCACCGCCATCGTCCTCACCGGATGCTCCGTGCCCGGGCAGCCCGCCGCCGCCGGCGTCGCGGCCGAGCTCGACGACGTCACGATCACCAACGAGCAGGTCGCCGAGCTGTCCGACGCATGGGTCTACGACATCGGCTCCCCGGCGAACCGCCGCCAGGTCCTCACGATGGAGCTGATGCGCGAGCCGCTCAAGGCCGCCACGGACGAGATCGACCTCACCTACAACCGGTCGCAGGCGCAGATCCAGGCCGAGGGGCTCCTCGAGCTCCAGGGCGTCTCGGGCGCGCCGAGCGAGGAGCTCGTGGACGCGGTCGAGGGCGCGCTGATGCTCGCGGCCTTCACGGTGATCCCCGAGGACACCTCAGCGATCCAGGCCGTCGCCGAGCAGGTGGAGGCGGACGCCGTCACCAACGCCCGCACCGGCTCCTTCTCCGCGGACGCCTTCATGGCATCGCTCACCGAGACGGCGGCGAAGGCCACCGCGGCGGCCCAGCAGGGACAGCCCGCGTGGTTCCTCGAGTTCAACGACGTCGTGGGACTCGTCGACCAGGACGCCTCCTGGCTCGTGAGCGAGTGACGCGTCTGTGAGTGACGGAGTCGACCGACTCATCCAGGTGATGGACCGCCTGCGCTCGCCGGGCGGCTGCCCGTGGGACGCGCAGCAGACTCACGAGACGCTGACCGCCTACGCGCTCGAGGAGACCTACGAGCTCATCGAGGCGATCGAGTCGGGCACCCGCCAGGACATGCTGGAGGAGCTCGGCGACGTGCTCCTGCAGGTGGTGTTCCACGCGCGCGTCGCGCAGGAGCACGCCGAGGCGCCGTTCGACATCGACGACGTCGCGAACGCGGTCGCCGACAAGCTCGTGGAGCGTCACCCCCACGTCTTCGGCGAGGCCGATGCCGGCTCGGCCGAGGAGGTCCACGCCCGGTGGGAGCGGATCAAGAAGGAGACCAAGGCTCGCGAGTCCGTGATGGACGGCATCCCCGTCGCCCAGCCCGCCCTCGCACGCGCCCAGAAGGTCATCAGCCGCGCCGCCCGCGCGGGGCTCGACGTGCGCGACCCTGCCGGCGTGGGCATCGGCCCTCAGCTGCTCGCCTTGGTGGCGCGTGCGCAGGCCGAGGGCGTCGACGCCGAGGCGGCGCTGCGCGACGCGACCCGAGACTACGAGGCGGCCGCGCGGGAGGCCGAGAGCGCATCGGCCCCCACGGCCCGGACCGTCACCGAGGGTTCACCGACCTAGGACCTCGGTCGCCCGGCACCGCCCCGACGGCGCCCATAGACTGACCAGAGAAACCCCGAACACCACAACTGAAGGAGCATCATGGCCAGCATTGAGGCTATTGGCGCACGCGAGATCCTGGACTCGCGCGGCAACCCGACCGTCGAGGTCGAGGTCGCGCTCGAGGACGGCACGTTCGCCCGCGCCGCAGTCCCCTCCGGCGCCTCGACCGGCGCGTTCGAGGCGGTGGAGCGCCGCGACGGTGGCTCCCGCTACCTCGGCAAGGGCGTCGAGCAGGCCGTGGACGCGGTCATCGACGACATCGCCCCGGAGATCGTGGGCCTGGACGCGACCGAGCAGCGCATCATCGACCAGACGATGCTCGACCTCGACGGCACCGACAACAAGGGCAAGCTGGGCGCGAACGCCATCCTCGGCGTCTCGCTCGCCGTCGCCAAGGCCGCGGCCGACTCGGCCGACCTGGCGCTGTTCCGCTACATCGGCGGACCGAACGCGCACCTCCTGCCCGTGCCGATGATGAACATCCTCAACGGCGGCTCGCACGCCGACTCGAACGTCGACATCCAGGAGTTCATGATCGCTCCGGTGGGCGCCTCGTCGTTCCGCGAGGCCTACCGCTATGGCGCCGAGGTCTACCACGCCCTGAAGTCCGTGCTCAAGGAGCGCGGCCTGGCCACCGGCCTGGGCGACGAGGGCGGCTTCGCCCCCAATCTCGAGTCGAACCGTGCTGCCCTGGACCTGATCCTGGTCGCCATCGAGAAGGCCGGCCTCAAGCCCGGCGAGGACGTGGCGCTCGCGCTCGACGTCGCCGCGACCGAGTTCTTCAAGGACGGCGCCTACCAGTTCGAGGGCGCGGCCAAGTCCGGCGAGGAGATGTCGGCGTACTACGAGCAGCTCGTGGCCGACTACCCGCTGGTGTCGATCGAGGACCCGCTATCGGAGGACGAGTGGAGCGACTGGTCGCACCTCGTCGAGACCATCGGCGACAAGACCCAGATCGTCGGCGACGACCTGTTCGTCACCAACCCGACCCGCCTCAAGCGCGGCATCGACGAGAAGGCCGCCAACGCGCTGCTCGTGAAGCTCAACCAGATCGGCACGCTCACCGAGACCATCGACGCCGTGTCGATGGCCACGGCCGCGGGCTTCACCTCGATGGTGTCGCACCGCTCGGGCGAGACCGAGGACGTCACGATCGCTGACCTGGTCGTGGCCCTCAATACTGGCCAGATCAAGACCGGCGCGCCCGCCCGTGGCGAGCGCATCGCGAAGTACAACCAGCTGCTCCGCATCGAGGAGGAGCTCGACGACGCCGCGAAGTACGCCGGCACGTCGGCCTTCCCGCGCCGCTACTCGGCGTAAGCCAGGCTTCGACGGCCGCGGCTCCCACCTGAGGGGGTCGCGGCCGTCGTGCTGTCCGGGACCGTCCCGCGCGCCTGACCCGCAGTCCCACGTCTGCCAGAGAGAATCGTCGCCATGAGTGTGCCCAGCCGCCCCGGAACGCCACGGACGTCCTCGACGTCGCCGCGCTCCGACGCGCGCTCGCGCACCTCGGCGAAGCCGTCCGCTGGCCGCTCGTCGGCTGGCCGGACCTCGGCCGGCAAGCCCGCGGCACCCCGCGCGGCACGCAAGGGACCCACGACGGGACCCATCGCCAAGCCGAGCAGCCGCCCGGGCGGTCCCACCGCATCGGCCCGCACCTCCCGTGACGCCGGCCCGCGCATCGACCCATCGCGTCCCAAGGGCTCGTGGACCGGGATGCTGACGTGGCGGACCGCGGTGATGGTGGGCGTGCTCGCGCTCGCGTTCGCGGTGGTCGCACCCTCGGTGCGCGCCTACATGGACCAGCAGGCGATGCTCGAGTCGCTGCGCGCGGAGGCGGAGACGGCGCGCACCGAGGTCGACGACCTCGAGGCCGACGTCGCCCGGTGGGACGACCCGGCCTTCCTCGTGGCCCAGGCGCGCGAGCGGCTCGCCTACGTGTTCCCGGGCGAGACGCCGTACCGCGTCATCGACCCCGACTCCGTGACCGGCCCGGCGGACGGATCCCCCGCCGCCGAGCGCAGCCCCGACTCGCTCGAGGACGCGACCTGGTACGACCGGCTGTGGGGATCTGTCGTCGAGGCCGGCGAGGGGGCCGATGCGGTCGCACCCGCCCAGGCGCCCGTCGCCGTGGAGCCCGAGGAGGGCGAGGAGCCCGCCGCCGAGTCGGGCGACGAGGTCACCTCGGAGGACGGCGCCGGCGCCGGCTCCGACGAGGCCGACCAGCTGACCGACGTAGACTTCGGAGGGTGACAGACACCCCCGCGACCGAGACCGATCTCCAGGTGCTCGCGGCGCAGCTGGGGCGCGAGCCGCGCGGCGTGGTCGCCATCGCGGCGCGCTGCGTGTGCGGCAAGCCCACCGTGGTCCACACCGCGCCCCGCCTGCCCGACGGCACGCCCTTCCCGACGCAGTACTACCTCACGCATCCCGAGGCGGTGTCCGCCGTGTCCACCCTCGAGGCGCGCGGCGTGATGAAGGAGCTGTCGGAGCGGCTGGCCGAGGAGCCGGCGCTCGCGGAGCACTACGCCCGCGCGCACGAGACCTACCTCGAGGAGCGCTACGCCCTCGACGACGTGCCGGAGATCCACGGCATCTCGGCCGGCGGCATGCCCGACCGCGTCAAGTGCTTGCACGTGCTCGTCGGCCACGCGCTCGCGGCCGGACCCGGCGTGAACCCCCTGGGTGACGAGGCGCTCGCGATGATCCGGGGCCACTGGCGCCCCGACCGCTGCACGTGCCCCGCCGTCGACGCCGACCCCGACGCGCCCGAGTCCCTCGACCCCGACGCCTACACCCAGGAGGCCTGATGCCCCGCGTCGCCGCCATCGACTGCGGAACCAACTCGATCCGCCTGCTCATCGCCGATGTCGACCTCGCGTCCGGCACCCTCACCGACGTCGTGCGGGTCATGACGGTGGTGCGCCTCGGCCAGGGCGTGGACCGCACGGGCCAGTTCGCGCCCGAGGCCCTCGAGCGCACGCTCGCGGCGACCGACGACTACGCCGCGCAGTGCCGCGAGCACGGCGTCGAGGCGATCCGCTTCGTCGCGACGTCCGCGACCCGTGACGCGAGCAACCGCGACGAGTTCATCGAGGGCGTGCGCGCGCGCCTGGGCGTGGCGCCCGAGGTCATCTCGGGCACCGAGGAGGCTGAGCTCAGCTTCCGCGGGGCCCTGTCCGCGCTGGACGCCTCGCGCCCGGGTCCGTACCTCGTGGTCGACCTCGGCGGCGGCTCGACCGAGCTGGTGCTCGGCCAGACGTCGCCCGAGGCCGCGCACTCGATGGACGTGGGCTGCGTGCGCATGACCGAGCGCCACCTCGAGTCGGACCCTCCGACCGTCGAGCAGATCGAGCTCGCGCGCGCCGACGTGCGCGCCGCGCTCGACCGCGCCGCCACCGAGGTGCCTCTGGGCGCCGCGCGCACGCTCGTGGGCCTCGCGGGGTCCATCACCACCGTCACGGCGACGGCCCTCGACCTGCCCGCGTACGACCGCGACGCGATCAACGGCTCCCTGCTCGCGATCGTCGACGCGGTGGAGGCCTCCGCCCGCCTGCTCGCCGCGAGCCGCGAGGAGCGCGCCGCGCTGCCGTTCATGCACCCCGGGCGCGTGGACGTCATCGGCGCCGGAGCGCTCGTGTGGCGCGAGGTCATGGAGCGGGTGCGCGCGGACGTCGCCGCCGACGGCGCCGTCCTCGACACCGTGGTGACGAGCGAGCACGACATCCTCGACGGCATCGCCTTCTCGGCGGCCGAGCGGCTGTAGCCAGCCCAGCGAGCGCATCGGACCTCCGGCGGGGCCCCGCACGCGCACGCGTGCCCCCGGCGAGCGCATCGGCCCTGCGTCGCCTTCACCTGTGGCCACCCTCACCCGTGCCCACCCTCACCCGTGATCGCGTACCAGCCAACACACGGCTGGGGCGCGAGTGACGCGTGGGGCGCGAGGGTATCCACGTGCGCCCCTGGCGTCCCACCAGCCCCGGCTGTGTGTTGAGTGGCACGGGATGGGCGGACGGGATGAGGGCCGATGCGGTGGCTGAGCTGGCCGCACCGCCGCGCCGATGCGGGAGGATGGTGCCGCGCCCTCGTAGCCCAATTGGCAGAGGCAGCCGACTTAAAATCGGCTCAGTGCGGGTTCGAGTCCCGCCGAGGGCACGGGAATCGGATCGTGTGCGATGTGGTTGCATGTGAGCGTGCCGCCGAGTTCCGCAACGGTCGGCCTGCGCTCCGAGCGCGGCCCGATCCTCCTGTCGCTCATGCTCGCCACCGCCCTGGTGGCGCTCGACGCGACCATCATCGCCACCGCCTCCGCGACCATCGCGGGCGAGCTCGGCTCCTTCGAGCAGGTCCCGTGGCTGTTCTCCGCCTACCTGCTCGCGCAGGCGGTGAGCACCCCGCTCGCGGGCCGGCTGTCCGACATCCTGGGCCGCAAGCACCTCATCCTCGCCGGCGTGGGCCTGTTCCTCGCGGGCTCGATCCTGTGCGGCGCCGCGTGGTCGATGGGCGCGCTCATCGCGGGCCGCGTGCTCCAGGGCCTCGGCGCCGGCACGGTCATGCCCGTGTCGCAGACCATCGCGGCGGACATCTACACGCTCGAGGAGCGCGCGAAGGCGCAGGGCTACCTCGCGTCGGTCTGGGCGATCTCCGCGGTGCTCGGCCCGACCCTCGGCGGCGTGTTCTCGGAGTTCCTGTCGTGGCGGTGGATCTTCCTCATCAACATCCCGCTGTGCGCGCTCGTGGCGTGGATCGTCGTGCGGCGGTACCACGAGCCGCCGCGCGAGGGCAGGCGCGAGCGCATCGACTACGGTGGCGCGGCGCTGCTCACGGGCGCGAGCACGCTGCTGCTCGTGGGCCTGCTCGAGGGCGGCACGACGTGGGAGTGGTGGTCGGCGCCGTCGGTGACGGTGCTGTCGTTGGCCGTGGTGCTCGCCCTGCTATTCGTGCGGCACGCGCTGCGGTCGCCGCACCCGATCGTCGACCTGCGGCTGCTGCGCCGGCACGTCATCGGCGTCGCGACGGCGGTGTCGCTCGTCGTCGGCATGGTGGTGCTCGGGCTGTCCACCTACGTGCCGATCTACGCGCAAGGCGTGCTCGGGTATGGCCCCCTCATCGCGGGCTTCGCGCTCGCGGCGATGACCATCGGCTGGCCGCTCACCGCCTCCAACTCGGGCCGGCTGTACCTGCGATATGGGTTCCGGGTGACGGCGATCATCGGGTCGATCGTGGTGATCGTCGGCGCCTCGGCCACGCTGTTCCTCGGCCCCTCGACGCCGCTCGTGTTCACCGCCGTCGCGACCTTCCTCGTGGGCGCCGGCATGGGGCTCACCGCGATCCCGACGCTGATCGCCGCGCAGTCGTCGGTGGGTCGCGAGATCCGCGGCGGCGTGACCGGTGTCAACGTCTTCGCGCGATCGCTCGGCTCGGCCGTGGGAGTCGCGATCTGCGGCGCCATCGTCAACGCGCACGCCGAGCTCGGCCCGGACGGCACGCCGCAGGGCGACGGCCTCATGGACGGCCTGCACCTGGTCTTCATCTTCGTCACCGTCAGCGCGGTCGTGCTCGCGGTGCTGTCCGCGGCGATGCCCCGCGACCGCGACGCCGCGCGCGAGCGGCGCGAGGCCCAGGCGGAGACTGCCGAGAGGGTCAGCGAGGACGAGGGCGCAGGCTGAGCTCGGTCGGTGAGGTGCGACCCCGCGGAGGGCCGATGCGCGCCCACCTTGGGCGCCACCCTCACCCGGTGCGCCTGGTGGGCCGGGCAGCCCCGTGCGGGTCGCGCCGACGCGCGCCCGTACGCTGGGCGCATGGCAGCAGGCGCGACCGTCCACACCTTCGACTTCACCCTCGCGGACGTGGACCGCGGCGTCTACGAGGACCTCAGCCTGCGCGTCGCACGTCACCCCTCGGAGACCGCGGACTTCATGATCACCCGCGTGCTCGCGTTCTGCCTCGAGCGCGAGGAGGGGATCGCCTTCAGCGAGGGCATCTCCACCACGGACGAGCCGGCAGTCGTGGTGCGCGACCTCACGGGCCGCCTGGTCGCGTGGATCGAGGTCGGCGCTCCCGATGCGGAGCGCCTGCACCGCGGCAGCCGCGCCGCGGACCGCACCGCGATCTACACGCACCGGGATCCGGCCAAGCTGCTCGCCAGCTGGGAGGGCAAGCGCATCCATCAGCGCGAGGAGCTCGTGCTCCACAGCTTCGATGACGGCTTCATCGGCGCCGCTGCGGCGCTCGTCGAGCGGCGCAACGTCGCGACGGTGTCGGTGACCGAGCGGCATCTGTATCTCGAGCTGAACGGCACGAGCCTCGACAGCGCGATCCACGATCACCCGCTGACGTAGCCGCGCCCGTCCTTCCGCGCCCTGGAAGGCACTGAGTGCCGAACTCGGCGCGAAACCGGCACTCAGTGCCTTCCAGCGCGCTGGCGCGCATCGGCACGGCGAAGGTCCCCCTCGCGCCTCCACTATTCAGTGTTACTATCTACTGGTAGTCAACATCACTGAGTAGTAGGAGGCCCGCCGTGGGCAAGCAGATGACCGAGATGCTCAAGGGGACCCTCGAGGGCATCGTCCTCGCGTTGCTCGCCACGAGCCCGGCCTATGGCTACGACATCACCGCCCGCCTGCGCGAGCAGGGCTTCACCGACATCGCCGAGGGCACCGTCTACGCGCTCCTCATCCGCCTCGAGAAGAAGGCGTTCGTGGCCGTCGAGAAGGTGCCGTCCGAGAAGGGCCCGCCGCGCAAGGTCTACGCCATCACGCCCGAGGGGCAGCAGTACCTCGACGAGTTCTGGAGGACGTGGAGCTTCCTCTCGGACCGCATCTCCCAGCTCCACACGGAAGGACAGGGATCATGACCAGGAACTGGATCGAGGTCGTCACCGGCTCTCTCGACGACAAGAAGAAGTACCGCGAGTACAAGGCCCGCAAGGCCGCGCTGCCCGCGCCCTACGAGCAGACCGTCGACGCCATCGAGCGCTACCTCAACTACGCGGGCGCCATCACCAAGGGCGACGTGCTGGTCGCGATGTACGAGGACCTCATCGTCCTCTTCGAGCAGGCGGCGGCCGACGGCACTCCCGTGAGCGGAGTCGTGGGCGACGACCCGGTGGAGTTCGTCGAGGACTTCCTGCGCGGCTACGAGGACGGCCGCTGGGTCGCCAAGGAGCGCGCCCGGCTCACCGAGTCCGTCGCCGCCGCCGTCCGCGCCCAGTCGCAGGAGCACGGCGATGGCGACTGAGCACGCCATCCGCGTCGAGGCCCTCACCAAGTCCTATGGCGACCTCGAGGTGCTGCGCGGGGTCGACCTCGCTGTGGCGCGCGGATCCATCACCGCGCTGCTCGGCGCCAACGGCGCCGGCAAGACCACACTCGTGAGGATCCTCGCGACACTGCTGAGGGCCGATGCGGGTGTCGCCACCGTGGGTGGCGCGGACGTGGCAGGGGAGCCGGCTCGGGTGCGGGAGGCCATCAGCCTCACCGGCCAGTTCGCGGCCGTGGACGAGGTCCTCACCGGACGCGAGAACCTCGTGCTCGTCGCACGCCTGCGGCACGTCGAGGCGCGAGGCCTCGGCAAGCCCGCCGCCGTCGCATCGGCGCTGCTCGAGCGGTTCGGGCTCACCGATGCCGCAGACCGACGCGTCGGCACCTACTCCGGTGGCATGCGCCGCCGGCTCGACATCGCGATGAGCCTCATCGGCGACCCGCCGGTGGTGTTTCTCGACGAGCCCACGACGGGCCTCGACCCGCAGGCGCGCAACGAGGTGTGGGATGCCGTGCGCACCCTCGCCGCCGGGGGCACCACGGTGCTGCTCACCACGCAGTACCTCGAGGAGGCCGAGCAGCTCGCCCACCAGATCGCGATCCTCCACGAGGGCCGGATCATCGTCGACGGCACGCTCGCCGAGGTGAAGGCGCTCATGCCGCCCGCGACCGTCGAGTACGTCGAGAAGCAGCCGAGCCTCGAGGAGATCTTCCTCGCGGTGACGGGCGCGGGCGCTGGCGCGCCGGCCCCGCAAGGAGGGGAGCAGCGATGACCGCCATCGCCGACACCGCGACCCTCACCGGGCGCAGCCTGCGCCACATCCTGCGCAGCCCCGACACGATCATCACCACCGTGATGATGCCCGTCGCGTTCCTGCTGCTGTTCGTGTACGTGCTCGGCGGCGCGATCGACGTGGGCACGGACTCGTACGTGACCTACCTGCTGCCCGGGATCCTCGTCATCACCATCGCCTCGAGCGTCTCGTACACGGCCTTCCGCCTCTTCACGGACCTCCAGGGCGGCATCTTCGAGCGCTTCCAGTCGCTGCCGATCACCCGGTCCGGGCCGCTGTGGGCGCACGTGCTGACGTCGCTGGTCGCCACGGCCGTCTCGCTGGTCCTGGTCATCGGCGTCGCGCTCCTCATGGGCTTCCGGCCGCAGGCGAGCGTGCTCGACTGGCTCGCGGTCGCGGGGATCCTGAGCCTGCTGACGCTCGCGCTCACGTGGCTCGCCGTGATCCCCGGCCTCACGGCCAGCACGCCCGATGGCGCAAGCGCGTTCGCCTACCCGTTGATCCTGCTGCCGTTCGTGAGCTCCGCCTTCGTGCCCACCGCGTCGATGCCGGGCCCGGTGCGGTGGTTCGCGGAGAACCAGCCCGTCACGGCGATCGTGGACGCGCTGCGCGACCTGCTCGCAGGGAACGCGCCCGGCTCGGCGATCTGGGTCGCGCTGGCGTGGTGCGTCGGCATCCTCGTGGTCGGGTACGTGGTCGCGACGGCGCTGCACCGGCGCCGCTCGGCCTAGCCCCGCGCAGCGCGGCGGCCGGTGCGCGAGCGCCTGCCGCCGCGAACGCGTCCGTCAGGGGAGGAGGCCGTGCGAGTCGTTCGCGAGGGGGATGCCGCCGGCGCAGGCACCGCAGGTATGCTGAACGCGCCAACCCCAGTCGAGGAGGACCTCCGTGGCCAGCCCCGTTTTCAGCTCCAACAGCGCCTTCAAGCCCGGTCAGACCTATGACGTGAACGGCAAGGCCGTCACCGAGGCTGACCTCGAGCAGCAGTACGCGATGCCGTCCGCCGGCCCGGTCGACACCGGCCGCATGAGCTACGAGGGCGTGATCGCCAAGGCCTCGGGCATGGTGCTGCTGGCCTTCCTCACCGCGGTCCCCGGCTACATGTTCTTCAGCTACGCGGGCCTGTTCGTGTCCGCGATCGGCGGCATGGTGCTGGGCCTCGTGCTCGCCTTCAAGAAGACCACCACCCCCGCCCTCGCGCTCCTGTACGCGGCGATCCAGGGGTACTTCCTGGGCTCCCTGTCGACCTACATCGAGACCGCGTTCGAGGTTCCGGGCGCAGCTCTCCAGGCGCTGCTCGCGACCGCCTGCACCTTCGCCGTGTGCCTGTGGCTCTACAAGTCGGGCCGCGTGCGCTACACGCCCAAGCTGCAGAAGTTCCTGATGATCGGCGGCATCTCCTACCTGCTGTTCTCGCTGGTCAACATCGGCTTCATGATCTTCGGCGGCACCGACTCCGCGTGGGGACTGCGCACCGAGTACGACATCATGGGCATCCCGCTGGGCGTGCTCATCGGCGCCTTCGCCGTGATCCTCGGCTGCGTCTCCCTCATCGGCGACTTCGACTTCGTCGAGAACGGCGTCAAGAACGGCCTGCCGCAGCGCTTCGAGTGGACGGCCGCCTTCGGCATCGTCGTCACGCTCATCTGGCTCTACATCGAGTTCCTGCGGATCATCGCGATCCTCCAGGGCCGCGACTAGCCGCGACCCGCAGCACGCATGGCGAAGGACGACGACGGTCTGACGGCGCGCCCGGGTGAGGACCCGTACGAGCTCGAGTGGCCCGACGACGCCAAGGACCAGCGAGCCGCGGAACGGGAGGCGGTGGCCGCCGCCGGCGCGGTGAAGCCCGTGTCGCGTGGCCTCGCCGCGCTCGTCATCGGCGTCGGTCTCACCCTGCTGTGCGTGCTGCCGCTGGGAGTCATCGGCGGGCAGATCGGCTTCTTCCTCGCCGTGGCTGCGCCGGTGATCCTCGGCGGCGTGCTGGTCGCGTGGCCCACCGGGCTGCTCCTGGACCGCGTCGTCCGCCGCATGCCGACCGGCGTGGGCGAGATCGCCTTCGTCCTGCTCGGTGGCGCCGTGGGCTACGGACTCACCTGGGGTGGGCTGACGCTGTTCCAGGAGGCGCTGTTCGCGAGCGCCCAGGACCTCGAGATCGTCCGCTCGCAGGGCTCGATCTTCATGATGACGGCGACCGCGGTCGGCTTCCTCGGGGCCTACATGCTCGCGGACAAGATCCGGCCGTTCCCCAAGCAGGTGATGATCATCGGCGGCTTCATCGTCGTGATGTTCGTCGCGTCGGTCGCGGCGAACCTGTTCGGCACCGGGGGCGCGTGACCGTGGCGAAGTTCGACCTGCCCGAGCCCGAGCTGCGCGCCTACCGTCCCGAGGTCAGCGAGCCCGCGGACTTCGACGCCTTCTGGGAGCGCACCCTCGAGGAGGCGCGCCAGACGCCCATGCGCGTGGACCGTGCCGCCGGGCCGATCGACCTCGCGCAGGTGGTGATCGAGGACGTCACGTTCCCCGGCTTCGGCGGCGACCCCATCAAGGGCTGGCTGCTCACCCCCCGCGGCGCCGAGGGGCCGCTGCCATGCGTCGTCGAGATCTCCGGCTACGGCGGCGGCCGCGGGCTCGCGATCGAGCGCACCCTGTGGGCGACGGCGGGCTACGCGCACCTCTTCATCGACTCGCGCGGCCAAGGCCTGTCCTGGGGCTCGGGCGCCCACACGCCCGACCCCGTCGGGTCCGGACCCGCGGTGCCGGGCCAGATGACGCGCGGCATCCACGACCCGCACGAGTACTACTACCGCCGCCTCTTCACCGACGCCGTGCGCGGCGTCGACGCGGCGCGCTCCCTGCCAGAGGTGGACCCGTCGCAGGTCTTCTTCGTGGGCACGTCGCAGGGCGGCGGCGTCGCGCTCGCCGTCGCCGGGCTCGTGCCGGACCTGGCCGGCTGCGCCGCCGAGGTGCCGTTCCTGTGCCACTTCGACCGCGCCATCGACCTCACGGACGCGTACCCGTACCAGGAGCTCGTGACGTTCCTCAAGATCACGCGCAAGCCTCGCGAGGAGATGCTCGCGACGCTGCAGTACTTCGACGGCGTCAACCACGCGAAGCGCGCGCACGCGCCCCTGCTGATGTCCGCTGCCCTCATGGACGAGGTCTGTCCGCCGTCCACCTGCTTCGCCGCCTTCAACTGGTACGGCGACCGCTCCGGGCAGTCCGACAAGGCGGTCGAGGTGTACGGCTACAACGGCCACGAGGGCGGGCAGGCGCACCAGCAGATGCGCCAGCTCGAGTTCGTCGCTCGTCTCGTAGGCTGACACCAGCGACAGTCGGGAGGACCGCGTGAGCGACACCGAGGGCTCTGCCGGGACTTCCGAGGCCGACACGACCGATGCCGCCGAGCGCCACGCCTCGTGGCCGGAGCTGTTCTTCGACCTCGTCGTCGTCGCGGGCGCGGGACTGCTCGGCCACCTCATCGAGGACAGCGAGGGTCTCGGGAGCATCGCGCTGTTCGCCATCGCCTTCGGCGCGTTCTGGATGATCTGGACCTGCTTCACGGCGTACGGCAACGTCCGCGGCGACGACGCCCGCCTCCCGACGTTCCTCGCGGGCATGATCGTGCTCGGCGTGATGGTGGCCGCGGTGCCCGGCATCCACGACGAGCATGCTCACGCGTTCGCGATCGCGTACATCGTGGGCCGAGTGATCGCCGCCCGCCCGTGGCACGGTGCGGCCGTGGTCGTCGACCTGCCGGTCATCCAGGCCGCGACGGGAGTGCTGCCCTGGATCGTGTCGCTGTGGTTCGACGGCGACGCGATGTACGTGTGGTGGGCGATCGGTCTCACGCTCGACCTCGCCGTGCTGCTGCGGTCGCGGCCCGACCGCGTCGCGGCGGGCGCGCAGGCCCGGCTGGATCACGCCATCGACGGAAGACGCGAGCGTCTCGAGGCACATGCCGCGCGCGAGGAGCGCCCCACCCGAAGCGCGACCCGGGCGAGGAGGCGCGCCGAGCGGCGTCAGCGTCGACTGGAGGTGCAGGCGCGCCGAGGCAGGGGACCGCGCGACATCCCCACCTCGATCGTCGCGTTGCGCGCGGACACGGTCCACCTCGCCGAGCGGTTCGGCCTCTTCACGCTCATCCTGCTCGGCGAGGGCCTGATCCAGGTGATCACGTCGGCCTCGGGAGCTGAGTGGAACCGCGAGCTCGGCGTGGCCGCGCTCGGCGCGTTCGCCTTCATCGTCGGCTTGTGGAACCTGTCGGTGCGTCGCGGCAGCGCCGGCCTCGCGCTGCTGCCCGAGGGCGCGATCCCGGTGCGCCTGCAGTGGGTCGCGCACCTGGTGACCTCGCTGTGCATCGTCGCGATGGCGGCGGTGATGGGCGCCATCGTCGCCGACCCGGGAGCGGAGATCGACGATCACGTGGCAGCGGTGCTCGTCACCGCGCTCGCGGTCTACCTTCTCGCGGCGGGGACGACCCACGCGGTGCTCGCGCGCAGGGGCCACGACCGCGCGGCTCGGCTCCGGGCGGCCTGGCTGCTCGGGGCGGGCGTCGTCGCGCCGCTCGCCGCGTGGCTCGCGCACGGGTACCTGGACGCGTCAGCCGTGGTCTGGATCCTGGCCGCCGCCGTGGTCACGTGCGGCGTCGCCGCATCCCGGCTCACCGCGGACAGGTGACGGCCGATGCGCGCTCGAGCACGCATCGGCCCTCACCTCAGGCCGGGGTCGGGGCGTAGCTCACCTGGCAGAAGCCGTGGTTGCAGTAGCCCCCGGGGTTCTTGTGGAGGTACTGCTGGTGGTAGTCCTCCGCGTAGTAGAAGCGGCCGTCTCCGGCGTCCTCGGCGCGCGCGATCTGCGTCGTGATCGCTCCGTAGCCCTTGTCGGTGAGCTGCGCCTGGTAGCGGTCGCGCGACGCCTCAGCAGCCGCGAGCTGGGCCTCGGACGTCGTGAAGATGGCGCTGCGGTACTGGGTGCCCACGTCGTTGCCCTGGCGGTTCAGCGTCGTCGGGTCGTGGTTCTCCCAGAACGCGCCCAGCAGGGTGTCGAGCGAGACCTTCTCGGGGTCGTAGACCACCTGGACGGCCTCGGCGTGACCCGTGCGCGCGGTGCAGGTCTCCTGGTACGTGGGGTTCTCGGTCCAGCCGCCCATGTAGCCGGCGGCCGTCGAGTGCACGCCAGGGGTCTGCCAGAAGATGCGCTCCGCGCCCCAGAAGCAGCCCATGCCCACGTAGAGCACCTGGAGGCCCTCCGGCCAGGGTCCGGTCAGGGGCGTGCCGAGCACCACGTGGCGGTCGGCCACCTCGATGGCGGCGTCGCGGCCAGGCAGGGCCTCGTCCGCGGTGATCATGGTCGTCTTGTTCGTGCCGAGCATGTGCGCTCCTCTGGGTCGGTGAACTCTGCTCGGTGAACGCGCCCGTGACCGTGCATGTTCCGCGCGGCAGGCCACACCGTGTCCGTGCGCGGCGTTAGGCTCGCGACATGGCCAACAGTCCTGGTGAGAGCAAGCCGACCTCGTCTGTGCTCTACACCGAGCAGCCCTCGGTGATCGACCGCGTCCCCGTGACGCTCAGGGTCACGGCCGCGTGGTCGTGGAGGATCGTCATCGTCGGCGTCGTGCTCGTCGCCGCCGCGTGGGGGTTCACCAACCTCTCGGCGCTGTTCGTGCCGCTGATCATCGCGCTCATCATCGCCGCGCCGCTCGAGCGGCTGGTCGCCCGGATGGCGCAGATCGGGATCCCGCGCGCCTTGGGGTCGATCCTCGCGATCCTCGCCCTCATCTCGATCGTGCTGGGCCTCGGCACGCTCGCGTCGACGTCCTTCGTGAATGACTTCGACCAGCTCAAGGACTCCGCGATCGAGGGCTTCGAGACCTTCGTCGCGTGGCTCGTCGACGGGCCTCTGGGCATCAGCCAGGAGCAGATCGACGAGGTCGTCTCCAACATCCAGGGCTTCGTCCAGGACAACGTCCTCGGCGTCGCCTCGGGCGCGCTGTCCGTCGGCTCCGCGATCGGCGCCATGTTCGCCGGCATCATCATCGCGCTGGTGGCGCTGTTCTTCTTCATGCGCGACGGCCGGCAGATCTGGACCTGGACCGTCGGTCTGCTTCCCGACTCGTCCGTCGAGCGCGCCGACCACGCCGGGATGCACGCCTGGGTGACGCTGCGGCGCTACACGCAGACCACGGTCTTCGTGGCCTTCGTCGACGCCGTCGGCATCGGCCTCGGAGCCTGGATCCTCGGCGTGCCGCTCGCGCTGCCGATCGCGATCATCGTCTTCCTGTTCTCGTTCATCCCGCTCATCGGCGCGACGCTGTCGGGTGCGGTGGCATCGCTCGTCGCGCTCGTCGACGGCGGCTGGACCACCGCTCTGCTCATGCTCGGCGTGGTGCTGCTCGTCCAGCAGATCGAGGGCAACGTCCTCTACCCGTGGCTGTTCGGCAAGGCGGCCTCGATTCACCCGCTCGCGGTGCTCCTGACGATCTCCGCCGGAACGCTCACCATGGGCCTCATCGGCGCGATCATCGCGGTGCCCATCGTCGCGACCCTCTACGCGTTCAAGCGCGGCCTGCGCCTGGGCGACGCGATCGAGGAGGTCGACCGACCTCCCATCTCGACGCAGATGCCCGTGGTCGCCGAACGGCTACGGCGGGCGCGCGACGCCGTCACCCACACGGGCGAGATCCGCACTCGCCACCACGAGGCGGCTCCCACCGACGAGCACGCCATCATCGACGACGCGGCCGACGCCCCGGGCGCCGAGTCCGTCGAGCCGCACAGCGAGCAGATCCGCACGCGCCCGCCGCGCGACTCCAGCACCGACACGTAGGCGCCTCATGCGGTGCGAGTATCACGCCGCCGGACTGTGCTTCTCGTGCACGCGTATCGACACGCCCTACGAGAACCAGGTGGCGGACAAGCAGGCGGCGATCGCCGGCCTGCTCGCCCCCGTCGCGCCGGAGCTCGCGTGGCTGCCCGCCCGCGCGAGCGAGGAGTCGGGGTTCCGCACCAAGGCCAAGATGGTCGTCGCGGGGACGGTCGACGCGCCGACGGTCGGGATCCTCGCCGCGGATGGCTCGGGGCAGGATCTCCGTGATTGCCCGCTGTATCCGGCGGCGCTCGGTGACGCCTTCGCGCCGCTCGCGGACTTCATCACGCGCGCCCGGCTCGAGCCCTACTCGGTGCCGCTGCGCCGGGGCGAGCTCAAGCACGTGCTCGTCACGGTCGCACCCAACGGTGACCTCATGGTCCGTTGGGTGCTGCGCTCCACGGAGGCGCTCGCGCGGATCCGCAAGCACCTGCCGTGGCTGCGCGAGCAGCTCCCGCGCCTCGCCGTCGCGTCGGTCAACGTCCTGCCGGAGCACAAGGCCGTCACCGAGGGCGAGCGCGAGATCCTGCTCACCGAGCGCGAGACGCTCACCATGACCGTCAACGGCATCGACCTGCACCTGCGCCCTCAGAGCTTCTTCCAGACCAACACGGACGTGGCCGGCGCGCTCTACCGGCAGGCCACGGACTGGATCGCCGCCGCCGCGCCCGACAGCCTGTGGGACCTCTACTGCGGCGTGGGCGGGTTCGCGCTGCACGGGGCCGCGCCGGGCCGCGCCGTCGTGGGCGTCGAGGTCAGCGAGCAGGCCATCACGTCTGCCCGCCGCACGCGAGACGAGCGCCTGTCAGCGGGCGACGCGGCGATGGCCGGCGTGGAGTTCGTGGCCGACGACGCCGTCGGCTGGGCCTCGCGCCAGGCCGATGCGCCCGAGGCCATCGTGGTCAACCCGCCCCGCCGTGGGCTAGGGGAGGAGCTGTCGCGCACCGTGGAGGAGTCGGGCGCGGCGACCGTCGTGTACTCGAGCTGCCACGCGACCACCCTCGCGCGCGACCTCGCCTGGATGCCCTCGTACGCCGCCCGCGAGGCGCGGCTGTTCGACATGTTCCCCCACACCGGCCACAGCGAGGTCGCGGTCGTCCTCGACCGCCAGTAGGGCCCGGCTCCGCCCAAAGACGAGCGGGCGGCGTTTCCCAGCACGCGCATCGGCGCTGCTGCCTCTAGGTTGGTGCCAGCCGAGCAGGGGAGCGGACCGGATGAGACGAGCAGCGTTGGCGCTGGTGGCCGTGGCGACCCTGGCCGTCGCCGGGTGCACCGAGGAGGCGGCGCCCACCCCGCCGACCGTCACCGTCACGGCGACGCCGGACGCGGTCGACCCCTTCGCCGACTTCGCCGCGCCGGAGCTGCTGTCGATCCCCGGCGCCGTCGTCGAGGGGCTCGAGGTCGAGCACGTCGAGGCGGAGGACGAGACCCACGTCGCCTTCGCGTCGTACCCGCTGATCCCCGGCGCCGAGGACCTCACCGAGGCTCTCAAGGCCTCGCGGGAGGACCAGTTCCGCGACTTCGTCGCCACCGAGCACCCCGCGCAGGAGGGCGTGCTCGCGGAGCTCAACATCTCGTGGGACCTCGTCGGCTCGTCGCCCGAGGTCATCGGCGTGCGGCTCAACTCGACCGAGTTCGGCGCCCACGGCTTCGACGGCGACGCGTCGACCCACTGGTACCACGTCGAGGCCGACGAGGTGCTGCCCGGCACCGCGTTGATCGATGAGGCGGCCGTCGACTCGCTCGTCGCCGCCGTCGAGGACGAGGCTACCGGCGACCCCCGCATCGATCCCGCGCTGCTCGAGCAGCAGCTCGCGGGCGGTCTCGACGCCTTCGACTCGATCGCGTTCACGGCAGACGGCGAGCTGTGGGTCGAGTTCGACGGCGCTCAGGTGTCGGTCTCCAACCGGGCCGTGGGCGTCGAGGTGCCCGCGGAGGGCCACCTGTCGGAGTTCGGCGAGACGGCGCGCACCGCGGCGCTCGAGCCTGCGGACCCCGACATCCCGGTGCCGGAGCCGACGACCGCGGAGCCCGCACCGCTCGACACCGAGGGCACCCCGGCGATGATCCAGGGCGACGACGACGTGGACTGCTCGCAGGCCAAGTGCATCGCGCTGACCTTCGACGACGGACCCGTGGGCGGCACCAACGACCTGCTGGATGTGCTCGCCTCACGAGGCGTGCACGCGACGTTCTTCATGGTGGGCACCAACGTCAAGGCGCACCCGGACGTCGTCAAGCGCATCCACGACGAGGGCCACGTGCTCGGCAACCACACGATGGACCACAAGCAGCTCACCCGCCTCAACGAGGCCTCGATCCGCGACGAGATCGCCAGCACCAATGCGCTCATCGAGGAGGCGTCCGGGGTGACTCCCGTGCTGCTGCGCCCGCCCTACGGCGCGACCAACGGGTCGGTGGCGACGATCGCCGCCGAGCTGGGCATGGCGCAGATCCTGTGGGACGTCGATCCCGAGGACTGGAAGGACAAGAACTCCGCCGTGGTCACCGACCGCGTGCTCTCGCACGCGCACAACGGCGCGATCATCCTGTCGCACGACATCCACGAGACCACCCGCGCGGCCTACGCGGGCATCATCGATCAGCTGCTCGCCGACGGGTACACGCTCGTGACGGTGCCCGAGCTGCTCGGCGACATGACGCCCGGCCAGAAGTACTTCAGGCGGTAGGACAGCCCGCGACCGGCGCTGGCTATCCCGAGAACGGCTCTGCGGCGATCACCTTGACGGGGATCTCCTTGCCGTTGGGTGCGACGTAGCTGGTCTCGTCGCCCACGGACTTGCCGATGAGCGCCTCGCCCAGCGGCGACTGCGCGCTGAACACGTCGAGCTCGGTGCCGCCCGCGACCTCGCGGGAGCCCACGAGGAACTTCATCTCGCGGCCCATGACCTCGGCGGTGACGACGGTGCCCGACTGGATCTCGTTGGAGGTCGACGCCTCGCCCACGGTCGCGGTCTGCAGGATGTGGCGCAACTGCTGGATGCGCGCCTCCTGCTTCGCCTGCTCCTCGCGCGCCGCGTGGTAGCCGCCGTTCTCCTTGAGGTCGCCCTCCTGGCGGCGCTCGTCGATCTCCTTGGCGATCGCCGCACGCCCCTCACCCGCGAGGTGGTCGTACTCGGCCTGCAGGCGGTCGTACGCCTCCTGGGTGAGCCAGGTGCCAGTGGTCTCGGTCACGGTCGTCCCTCCTTGCTGGACAGAAGACGCCAGGGTAGCAAGAGGGCCGATGCTGGTGAAAGAAGGGTGACGTCGGTCACTGCTGCGGGCCGCAGCCGCGCACCAGTGCGGTGTTGGGCTGCTCGACCGTCGCGATGGGCACCGTGATGCGCTGCTGGACGCCGTCGGCCGGGTCGATGTCGACCTCGGCGACGCCCACCTCCGCGTACTGGACGTTCATCGCGTGCAGGTAGCAGGTGACCGGCTCGTCGTCGTAGAAGTACACCTCGAACGTCACGTCCACCTCGGTGGGCGACGCGATGGAGAAGCCCACGTCCTGCCAGCGCACGGGGTCGTTCGCCATCGCGAGCCCGATCCACGCGGTCACGCCCGTCAGCGCGATGAGGCCCGCGATGACCCACGCCCAGCCCTTGCGCGACAGTCGCGGACGCGCATCGGCGGCCTCGTCCTCGATGGGGTCCGGCGCGGTGCTCATGATGAGGCAGGATAGTTCACGGAGAGAAAGGGGCGTGACCGTGGCTGACTTCACCGGTGGTCCAGGATTCGGTGCCTTCGTGGCGACCTTCGCGGTCGTCGTGGGCGCGATCATCCTGTTCCGTTCGCTGTCGAAGCACCTGCGCAAGGTGCGCACCCACCCGCCCGAGGGCGAGCGCCCCGCCGCGACCGCATCGGCGTCCCAGACGGGCGCGGTCGCTCAGAGCGCGGCGGACACGCCCGAGGCGCCCTCCGAGCCCAGCCCCTCGGAACCCAGCCCCGCCGCCAGCTGACGCCCGCGCGCTGGGCCGAGCCCGCGCATCGGCGGTGCTGCCGTCCTAGGAGACGGTGAAGACCACCAGCGCGATCGCGATGTAGTGGCACAGGAAGCCCGCGATCGTGAGCGCGTGGAAGATCTCGTGGAAGCCGAAGTACCGCTCGGAGCCACGCGGCCACTTGGTGCCGTAGATGATCGCGCCCACGGTGTAGCACAGGCCGCCCACGATGATCAGGGTCACGACGGCCGCGCCACCCGCCTGATAGAACGGCCCGATGAAGCCGATGGCCACCCAGCCCAGCGCGAGGTACAGCGGCACGTAGGCCCAGCGCGGCGCGCCCAGCCAGAAGACGCGCAGGAGCAGGCCGATGAGCGCGCCACCCCACACCACGGCCAGCACCACCACACGAGTCGTGCCGTCGAGCAGCATCACCGTGAGGGGCGTGTAGGTGCCCGCGATGATGAGGAAGATGTTGGCGTGGTCCATGCGCCGCAGCACGGCCTTGGTGCGGTCGGACCAGTCGCCGCGATGGTAGACGGCGGAGGTGCCGAACAGCATCACGGCGGTGAGGGTGAAGATCGCGGTCGAGACGCGCCCCGCGAGCGTGGGAGCGAACACGACGAGCACCATGCCGGCGACGAGCGCGAGGGGGGCCGCACCGAGGTGCAGCCAGCCGCGCATCAGCGGCTTTCCGGGCACAGGAAGGTTCTCGGCCATGAACCTACGTTACCGTAGGTTACGCGCCGCGAGTACCGTGTCATCCAGCACTTCAGACGCCGAAGGGACGCCGATGGGACTGCGCAGCCTGCTCTACGGACCGTACGAGAGGCAGCTGGCGCGCACCCTCCGCGACGAGGGCGAGATCCCCCGCCACATCGGGGTCATCCTCGACGGCAACCGGCGCTGGGCGAAGGCCTCGGGCGAGTCCGCCGCGCACGGCCACCGCCGCGGCGCCGACAAGATCTCCGAGGTCCTGGGCTGGTCCGAGGAGGCCGGCGTCGAGGTCGTGACGCTGTGGATGCTGTCGACCGACAACCTCGGCCGCGACGCCGCGGAGCTGGACGCGCTGCTTGAGATCATCTGCTCGGCGGTGGAGACGCTCGCCGACGACGGGCGCTGGCGTCTGCAGCACGTGGGAGCGGCCGACCTCTTGCCGGCCGATGCGTCCGCCCGCCTCGGTGCGGCCGTCGCCAGGACCTCGGGCAACACGGGGCTGCACGTCAACATCGCCGTGGGCTACGGGGGCCGCCACGAGATCGCCGATGCGGTCCGGTCCTTCCTGCGCTCGGGGGCCTCGGAGGGCAAGTCGGTCGAGGAGATGGCTGAGACGTTCTCCGTCGAGCACATCGCCGAGCACCTCTACACCAAGGGCCAGCCCGACCCCGACCTGGTGATCCGCACCTCGGGGGAGCAGCGGCTGTCGGGCTTCCTCATGTGGCAGTCCGCGCACTCGGAGTTCTACTTCTGCGACGCGTACTGGCCGGACTTCCGGCACGTGGACTTCCTGCGCGCGCTGCGCGCGTTCTCCCAGCGCGAGCGGCGCCACGGCCGGTGAGCGCGCGCTCGATAGCAGGCCCCGCCCTGCACCTTCCTCTCGCCGCGCCAAACTGACGGCACGATCGCGCAACCTGCCCGCGCATCGGCTCTCATGGCGTGAGTTGACGGACGGATCTCCAAAGCCGCCTGTGCACCGGCGCGTCGTACCGGCGTGTTCCGCCCGCACCCGGTGTGACACACCCGACAGCGGGGCACATGACGAACATGTGTCGCGCGGCGTGTCGCGCGGTGCCCCCGAATCCCGGGCGTACCGTCGGGATCGTGGTACCCATCCGAACCCGGACCACCTTGGTCCCGGACTAGACCGAACGCCGTCGGGCGTTCGGCGCCCTGCGGCCTGAACTGCGGGGAGCCCCTGTGAGCATCACTCAGCCCGACACCACCCCCTCGATCAACGCCGAGAACGCGACCGAGCTGCGAACGTTCGTGCTGGACACGTCCGTGCTGCTGTCGGATCCGCGTGCGCTGAAGAGGTTCGCCGAGCACGCGGTCGTGCTCCCGGTGGTCGTCATCACCGAGCTCGAGGCCAAGCGCCACCACCCCGAGCTGGGCTACTTCGCACGGTCGGCCCTCAGGATGCTGGACGAGTTCCGCGTCAAGCACGGCAAGCTGGACGAGCCCGTTCCCGCCAACGAGGCCGGCGGCACGCTCCGCGTCGAGCTCAACCACACCGACCAGGAGGTGCTGCCGAGCGGCTTCCGCCTGGGTGACAACGACACCCGGATCCTCGCGGTCGCCGCCAACCTCAAGGCCGAGGGCCTCGCGGTCACGGTGGTCTCGAAGGACCTGCCCATGCGCGTGAAGGCCTCGGCGCTCGGCATCGAGGCAGAGGAGTACCGCGCAGAGCTCGCGGTCGACTCCGGCTGGACCGGCATGCGCGAGATCCAGCTGACCGACGAGCAGATGGGCTCCCTGTACGAGGCCGAGGCGCTCGCGGCCCCGACGCCGCAGGACTGCGGCGAGGATCTCGCGACGCTGCCGGTCCACACGGGACTCGTCATCCACTCGCCGCGCGGCGGGGCTCTGGGGCGCGTGACCGACGACGGCCAGATCCGTCTGGTGCGCGGCGACCAGGAGGTGTTCGGGGTGCACGGCCGCTCGGCCGAGCAGCGCATCGCGATCGACCTGCTCCTCGACGAGACCGTCGGCATCGTGTCGATGGGCGGCCGGGCCGGCACCGGCAAGTCCGCGCTCGCCCTGTGCGCGGGCCTCGAGGCCGTCATGGAGCGCCGCCAGCACAAGAAGATCATGGTCTTCCGCCCGCTGTACGCGGTGGGCGGGCAGGACCTGGGCTACCTGCCCGGCAACGAGTCCGAGAAGATGAACCCCTGGGCGCAGGCGGTCTTCGACACCCTGGGCGCGATGGTGTCCTCCGAGGTGGTCGAGGAGGTCATGGCGCGCGGCATGCTTGAGGTGCTGCCGCTGACCCACATCCGCGGCCGTTCGCTGCACGACGCCTTCGTGATCGTCGACGAGGCGCAGTCGCTCGAGCGCAACGTGCTGCTGACGATGCTGAGCCGCATCGGCCAGGACTCGCGCGTGGTCCTCACGCACGACGTCGCCCAGCGCGACAACCTGCGCGTGGGCCGCCACGACGGCATCGCGGCGGTCATCGAGGCGCTCAAGGGCCACCCGCTCTTCGCCCACGTGACGCTCGAGCGCTCCGAGCGCTCGGCAGTGGCCGCGCTCGTGACCGACATGCTCGAGCGGCTCGACCTGTAGTCCGAGCCCGCCCCAGAACGAAGGAAGGGCCGATGCGGTGGTGACCACCGCATCGGCCCTTCGCCATTTCTGGCGGTCCGTCTTTCATGCTCTCCGCCGCCACTTCATGAAAGTGGGCCCACTTTCGGGAAGAGGGGGGTGGGAGAGGCTAGAGGCCCAGCTCCTGGAGGTACGGCTCGAGCTCGAGCCAGTTGACCTCGTCGGGGCGGGACTCGTCCCAGATCGCCGCGTACTTGGCCTGCTGCTCGGGCGTGAGCGCGTTCCACTTGCGCAGCTGCTCCTCCTGGTCGACGTGCCAGTAGCCCACGACGCGGTAGAGCGTGTGGTGGCGCGTCCACTCGGAGCGGATGAACGTGCGGGCGCGGCGCGACTCCGCCGACTCGCACGCCACCCAGACGTAGGTGTCGCCCTCGGGCGCCGGGAGGCTGCGCAGGCAGCTCACGAGCGCCGAGGGTCCGCGGCCGTTGCCGGACACGCGCCACTCGACGTTGACGGTGGCGGGGGAGGGCAGCGCGATCGCGTCGTCCATCGAGATGAGCTCGATGAGGACGTCGAACGTCTCCTCGGGGTTCGCCTCCTCGAGGATGCGGGCCACCGCGGGCAGGCCCGTCGCGTCGGCGACGAGCAGGCGCCGGGTCGAGCCCTCGGGCGCGCCGTAGTACCCGTGCGCCGTGCTGATCGCGCACACGTCGCCCTCCTGGGCGTCGCGCGCCCAGCTCGCGCCGAGGCCGTGGCCGTGGGTGACGACGTCGATCTCGACGCTCGGCACCTCGGGGTTCCAGCGGCGGATCGTGTAGTGGCGGGCGATGTCGTGGTCGTCCTCCCAGCCCTCGGCGGGGCGGTCGCCGGGGATGTGGACGTGGACGAACTCGTCGGGCTTGCCCGTCGACTCCCAGGCGCGCAGCGCCTCGCCGGCAAGGGTTACGCGACGCAGGTTCGGGCTGATCTGCTCGGTCGCCGCGACGTGGACGATGAACGAGTCGGTCATGGTGCCTCCAGTATGAAGTGGCTGAGGGAGGAGCGCCGATGCGGGAGGCGCCGGGAGCGTTCCCGGCGCCTCCCGCCGGCGTTCAGTGCGTCAGTCGTTCGACGGGTCGTTGAACTCGACGACCTCGGTCGCCGGGTCGCCGTCGAGCGCCTGCTCGAGCATCGGCACGAAGGCCTCGAGCGAGTACTGGATCGACGACGGCGAGTTCGCGAAGAACGCGCCCTCGAGGATGGGCTCGGACAGCCAGATCGAGCCGCCGACCTCGCTCACGTTGAGCGACGGGAACAGCGGCAGGTCCTCGAGCGCGCCGCGAGCGTCGGGCGTCGTGGCGACCTGCCACACGACCGAGTCGAGGTCACCGAGGACGTCGAGCTGCTCGGCGCTGATCGGGAACCAGGCGTCCTCGGTGCCCTCGATCGAGGCGACGTCGAGGCCCAGCTGGGCGAGGAACTGGTTGCGGGTGTCGGACGCGGCGTACACGTACGCCTGGCCCTCGTAGTAGCCGCCGACCTGCGAGGTCAGGCCCTCCCACTCGGGGTGCGCGTCGCGGACCTCGGTGAACATCGCGTCGATGTTGTCGAGGATCTCGCCGGCCTTGTCGGTGGTGCCGGTGGCCTGGGCGAGGAGGTTGAGCTCGTCCTCGAGGGACACGCCCCACTCGACGGTCTCGGCGCCCTCGGAGTCGGTCGCGGGACGCGTGACGACGGGAGCGATGCCGGACAGGAGGGTGAACTCCTCCTCGGTCATCGTGTGGTTCGGGTAGGTCGCGACGATGAGGTCGGGCTCGAAGGCCGCGATCGCCTCGGCGTCGTAGGTGGTGGTGCCGGGCTCGAAGAGCTCGGGCTCCGCGCCGGCGGCGATGCGGTCGCCGTCGGCCCACGGGCCCGTGCCGAAGTCGTAGCCCTGCCAGCTCACGGGCACGGCCACGGGAGCGACGCCCAGGGCGTAGAGGTACTCGTGCTCGTGCGAGCCGAGGGTGACGACGCGCTCGGGCTGCTCCTCCACGACGACCTCGCCCATGGCGGTGTCGAGCGTGACGGGGAACGCGGCGGTCTCGGTGGCCGACTCCTCGGCGGTGGGCTCGGCGGAGGTCCCCTCGGTGGGCTCCTCGTCCGTCGAGCCGGACGAGCAGGCCGCGAGCACGAGGGCGGCTGCCGCGGCCATGCCGACGGCGCCGGCGCGGCGCTTGGTGGTGGTGAACATCATGTTCCTCTCTGGTGGGTGGGTGCCTAGACGGCGTCGGTGGTGGCGATCAGGTGCGCCACCAGGCAGGACGAGAACGCCGCGAGGGCGACCTCGTCGAGGTCGGGATCCTTCTCTTGCGGGACAGCTGTGGCGCCGGAGCGCGTGACGCGCACGACGGAGACGCCGAGCTCCTCGTCGCCGCGCACCATCGCGAGGTACGGCGGGCGGACGGCGTCGGACGCGCGCAGCGCGTCGGTGGTGTGGCGCGAGGGCAGCGGGCTGACGAAGTAGCGGGCGCCAGGGGTGCGGGCGAGGCCGGTCGCCGCGTCCACCCCGTCCACCTCGAGCGTGCGCGCGGCCCCAGCGGGCGCATCGGCGCTGCTGACGGCCATCTCGAGGACCAGCTCACGGAAGCCGATTCCGCAGAGCCCGGCGTCGTCCGCGGCGCCGGCGACCACGCGTGCGCCGTCGGCGGTGGTGAGGCGGCAGGCGATCCCGGGCACCGCGGCGACGAGCGCGGCCGCGGAGCGCAGCTGAGGAGCGGTGACGGTCATCGGGTCCCTCCCGGGGCGTGGGCCGGCACCACCATGGGCGTGCCGGTGACGGGGTCGGGCAGGACGCGCGCCTCGAGTCCGAACACCCGCTGGATGAGATCTTCGGTGAACACCTCGTGCGGCTCGCCCGACGCGGCGACCTCGCCGTCGTGCATGGCGATGACGTGGTGCGCGTAGCGGGCCGCCTGGTGCAGGTCGTGGACGACCATCACGATCGTGCGGTCCTGGCGCGTGTTGAGGCGGTGCAGGAGGTCCATCACGTCGTACTGGTGCGCGATGTCCAGGTACGTCGTGGGCTCGTCGAGCAGCATCAGCGGGGTGTCCTGCGCGAGCGTCATGGCGATCCACGCGCGCTGGCGCTGGCCGCCGGACAGCTCATCGACCACCGCGTCCTCGATGTCGGTCAGCGCGGTCGAGTGCAGCGCGGACATCACCGCGGTCTCGTCCGTCGCGCTCCAGGGGCGCAACACCTTCTGGTGCGGCGTGCGGCCCCGGGCCACGAGCTCCTTGACGGTGATGCCCGCGGGCGCGATGGGGGACTGGGGCAGCAGGCCGACCTTGCGCGCCACCTCGCGGGTGGGGACGCGATGGATGTCTCCGCCGTCGAGCAGGACCGTGCCGTCGGTGGGCGCGAGCAGGCGCACGAGCGCGCGGAGCAGGGTGGACTTGCCGCAGCCGTTGGGGCCGACGATCGCGGTGATCTTGCCGTCGGGCACCTCGACGTCGACTCCCCTGACGATGGGGTCGCCGCCGTAGCCGATGACGGCGTGGTCGGTCTTGAGCCTGGTCATGCGGGACCTCCTCGGGACGAGCGCCACACCAGCCACAGCAGGTACGGGGCGCCGATCGCGGCGGTGAACACGCCGACGGGGAACTGCAGCGTCGCGGGCATCTGCTGGGAGACCTGGTCGGCGGCGAGCAGCAGGGTCGCGCCCATGAGCGCGGACGGGATGAGGGTCGCGCCGGCGTTGCGGGTGACGCGCAGGGCGAGGGCGGGCGCGACGAGGGCGATGAAGCCGATGGGACCGCACACCGCGACGGCCGCGGCTGCGAGCAGCACCGAGCACACGGCGAGCACGCCACGCGACGCGCCCACGCGGATGCCAAGCGCCTTCGCGGCGTCGTCGCCCATCTCCATGGTGCGCAGCGCGCGAGCGTTCCACAGCACCACGGGCACCAGCACGGCGCAGCACGCGGCGGCGACCGTGACGTGGGTCCAGGTGCGTCCCGTGGTGGTGCCGACCAGCCAGCCGAGCGCGTTCTGGGCGTCGTGCACGTCCATGCGCGTGAGGATGTACTGCGTGGTCGCCTGCGCGACGAAGCCGATGCCGATGCCCGCGAGGATGAGGCGCAGCGGCACGATGCCCTGGCGCTTCCAGGACAGGGCGAGGATCAGCGCCGCGGTCAGCAGTGCGCCCGCCACCGCGCCCGCGGCGGTGATCCACAGCGAGGTCGCTGTCACGAGCCACAGGGTCAGGACGGCGCCGGTGCCGGCGCCCATCGTGATGCCGATGAAGTCCGGCGAGGCGAGCGGGTTGCGCGTGAGGGACTGCAGGATCGCGCCCGACAGGCCCAGCATCGCGCCCACGAGGATGGCGGTGAGCGCGCGCGGCGCGCGCACCTGGCCCACGATGAAGTCCGCCGGGGCTCCCACGGGGATGCCGACGGCGGCCTTGATCGAGTCGAGGATCGTGATGTCCGCCTTGCCGGCGGTCAGCGCGAGGATCAGCAGGCCCGCGAGGATTGCGAGCAGCGCCAGGCCCACCGCGAAGGTGCGGCGGTGGGTCGTGATGCCGAGGGGGCCGATGCGCAGGATCCTCACAGCTCCACCACCTTCATGCGGCGGGCCATGATCGCGAAGATGAGGCCACCGACGAACGCGGTGGTGATGCCGACGCCGATCTCGCCCGGGCGGGCGACGACGCGGCCGATCACGTCGCACACGAGCACCAGCGCGCCGCCGCCGAAGGCGCTCACGACGAGTAGCCACGGCAGCGACGCCCCGACGAGCGCGCGCGCGAGGTGCGGCACGGCGAGGCCGACGAAGACGATGGGCCCGGCGGCGGCCGTCGCGGCGGCGGCCAGCAGCGTGACGATGAGGATCACGACGGTGCGGATGGTGCCGATCTTGACGCCGAGCGCGCGGGCCGCGTCCTCGCCGAGGGCCACGGCCTCGAGCTGGCGGGAGGCGACGAGCGCTGCGGCGATCGCGACGAGCACGATCGGGATGAGCGCCATGACGTCCTCCGCCTGGCGCCCCGTGAGGGAGCCGGCGACCCACAGCCGGTACTGGTCGAGGGTCGAGTCGTCGACCAGCAGGACCGCGTAGACGAGCGACTGGATCAGCGCGGTGAGCGCGACGCCAGCGAGCGCGAGGCGCACGGGCGCTCCGGCGGCAGCGCCGCGCGCGCCGATCGCGTAGACGATGATCGCCGCGATCCCGGCGCCGACGAACGCGATGGGGACCTGCATGGCGAAGCTGGTCGCGAAGCCCGTGGTGAGCGCCAGCACGACCGCGAGCGAGGCGCCGGCGTTGATGCCCAGCAGGCCGGGGTCCGCGAACGGGTTGCGCGTGAGGGCCTGCATGAGCGCGCCGGCGACGCCGAGCGCGGCTCCGGCGAGCACGCCGATGAGCGTGCGGGACACCCTCAGGTCGCGCACGATGAGCTGCTCGGGGTCGGTGTCGTCGAAGCTGAAGATGGCATCCCACACGGTCGACAGCTCGATGACGCGCGAGCCGATGGCGAGCGACAGCGCGATGGCGATCAGCAGCACCACGGCGGCGGCGATCGCGATCAGGGCGCGCTGGCGCATCGGTCTCCAATGTGGGGGCAGGGCGCACACGTCCTGGTGCGCGGTGAGGCTTGCCTAACTTAACCCACGGCTACCGATTAATCCAACGAGGTGGTTGCTCAAATGGTCACGGTTGTCTCACGATCGAGAATCGGGATCCGGCGCCCCACAGCCTTCACGAATGTGGGCCCACATTCATCGCGATGACGCTGTAGCCAGTGAAAGTGGGCCCACTTTCGCGACACGAGGGTGAGCGGGGCCGGACAGGCCGGGGGAGTGGGGACGACACAGCGCCGATGCGCTCGCCGGGTTCCCGGCTCAGGCTGGCGTCAGCGCTCGGTGAGGTAGGCGTGGGCGGGCAGCTCCACGTCGATGTCGCCACCCATCTCGGGGGCGGGGCAGGCGTCGTCGGGCACGTCGACGCCGATGCCGTAGAGCGCGCGGATCGCGTCGAGGTAACGCTCTGCCTCTCCGGCCTGCGCGTGCTCGCGGGCGCGCACGGTGGGGGTGTGCAGCAGGGTGCGCGCGAAGCGGCGCAGAGCCTCCTCGGTGGCAT
The DNA here is from genome assembly GCF_002090155.1 of Demequina sp. NBRC 110056. Taxonomy (GTDB): domain Bacteria; phylum Actinomycetota; class Actinomycetes; order Actinomycetales; family Demequinaceae; genus Demequina. The sequence continues at coordinate 101,260 of NZ_BBRM01000006.1, forward strand.
CCGCCTGCGCGACGGCCTCGTCCGAGGCCCCTGAGCCGGGGCGCACGCGAGCGACCTCCCGCTCGAGCAGGCCGAACACGTGCTCGCGCAGCGCGACCACCGCGGGGTCCAGCGCACGCGCGGACTCTCCGTCGCCGAAGCGCGCGACGGCGTGAGCGACGATCGCGCGGGCAGCCTCGATGGAGCCGATCGACTCGTCGGGGGCGTGGGCGCCCACCGACTCGAGGTCCACGACGGTGACGCCGCGCAGCTGCGCGACGCCGGGGGCGACGTCGCGGTGCAGGGCGAGGTCGACAAGGGTGAGGGGACGCTCGGAGTCCTGGCGCGCGGCGGCCACGAGGGCCGGCGTCAGGACGATCGACTCGCCGCCGGAGCACGCGAGCACCAGGTCGACGTCGGCGAGAGCCTCGCGCAGCTGCTGCTGGTCGAGGGCCGCGATCCCGTGGCGGCGGCCGAACTCCTCTCCGCGACCGGAAGGAGAGAAGACGCCCACGATCGAGACGCCGCGAGCCAGCAGCGAGCCCACGCCCGTCTCTGCCAGGGCGCCGGTGCCGATGATGACGGCCCGCGCATCGGCCCACTGGACGCTCGCCGAGGCGAGGTCGAAGGCGACCGAGACCACGGACCGGCCGGACGTCCCCAAGCCGGTCGAGGAGGCGACGACGCGCGACGTACGCAGCGCGGACTGGAACAGGCGGTCGAGCAGCGGGCTCAGGTGGTTGCCAGCCTGCGCGTCGATGTGCGCGCGCCGCACCTGCCCGGAGATCTCGCGCTCGCCCACGACCATCGACTCGAGGCCGGAGGACACGGACAGCAGGTGCTGGACCGCGTCGTCGCCCTCGTAGGTCGCGAGCGCGCCCTCGATGGTGCTGCGGTCCAGGGCGGTGCTGCGCGACAGCTCGGCGATGACGGCCTCGCGACCCGCCTCCACATCGTCGGCCTCGAGGTACACCTCGAAGCGGTTGCAGGTCGGCAGGACCACTGCACCACGGACGGAGGGGCCACCCGCGACCGTCGCCCCGAGGACATCGGAGCCGACGCTCAGCTGCTCGAGAACAGCGAGGTCACGATTGCGGTGAGTGGCCACGAGAGACATGAGCACCACCCGTCCATTCTGACACGTCAGCGAAACAGGGCAGAATCGACATATGACCTCCGCCGCCCTGCCCGCCGCCCACCCCCTCGTCGACGGGCGCACCGCGGACTCCCCGCTCGTCACGGCGCTGCGCGGAGGCAAGCCCTCGCATCGGCCCGTGTGGTTCATGCGCCAGGCCGGTCGCTCGCTGCCCGAGTACATGGAGGCGCGTGCCGGAACGCGCATGCTCGACGCGTGCCTCACGCCGGGTCTCGCCTCCGAGATCACGCTGCAGCCGGTGCGCCGGTACGGGGTCGACGCGGCCATCTTCTTCTCCGACATCGTGGTGCCGATGCGCATCGCGGGCGTCGATGTCGACATCAAGCCCGGGGTCGGTCCCGTGTTCGGCAGGCCCATCCGCACGATGGCGGACATCGAGGCGCTGCCCGCGCTCGGGGTGCCGGGCGACCGCGGCGCGTTCGACACCGGCCTCGACGCCGTGCGCTCCGCGGTGCGGCTCACGGTCGAGGAGCTCGACTCGACGCCGCTCATCGGGTTCGCCGGCGCGCCCTTCACGCTCGCGGCGTACATGGTCGACGGACGACCCTCGCGCGATCACCTCGGCGCTCGCGAGCTCATGCACACCGCGCCGGACGTGTGGGAGGCGCTGGTGCGCTGGACGTCGCGCGCGGCGGGCCTGTTCCTGCGCGCCCAGGTGCTCGCCGGCGCGTCCGCAGTCCAGCTCTTCGACTCGTGGGCGGGGTCGCTTTCCGAGCCGGACTACGTCGCTCACTGCCAGGGCGGCTCCCGCGCCGCGCTCACGGCGGTCGCCGACCTCGACGTCCCCCGCATCCACTTCGCCGCGAACGCCGGCCACCTCTTGGACGCGATGGGCGCGGCTGGCGCGACGGCGCTCGGCGTCGACTACCGCACGCCGCTCGACGCCGCGGCGAAGGCCACCGGCGGACGCTTCGCCTTGCAGGGCAACATCGATCCGGCGATGCTCGCGGCGCCACCCGCCCCGCTGACCCGTCACGTCATGGACGTGCTGACGCGCGGCGCGGAGGCGCCGGGGCACGTGGTCAACCTCGGCCACGGCATGCCGCCGCACGCCAATCCCGACGTGGTCAAGCGCATCGTCGACCTCGTCCATGAGCGTGGCTGAGGCGCGCCGCTGGGTCATCGTCGGCGCGGGTCCTGCGGGCCTGCTCGCGGCGCGGCGCCTCGCCCGTGCGGGACACGACGTCACCGTCCTCGAGTCCGAGGACCGCGTCGGCGGCCGGGTGTCCCGGATCGACGTGGACGGGCTCGAGCTCGACGCCGGCGCCGAGTCCTTCGCGACCCGGGGCGGCCACGTCGCGACGCTGGTGCGCGAGCTGGGGCTGGGCGAGCGCATCGTCGCGCCCGAGCCGCGCCCCGCGTGGGTCGTCACGCCGGACGACGCCTACCCGCTGCCCCGCACGGGATGGCTGGGCATCCCCACCGCGTCGCTCGCACGCGACGTCCGCCGCGCGATCGGCTGGCGCGGCGCTTTACGGGCGGCCGGAGACCGGCTCGCGCCCGTGCGCGACGTGGGGCCCCAGACGAGCCTCGGCGAGCTGGCACGGGACCGGCTCGGCGACGCCGCCGCCGACCGACTCGTCGCTCCCGTGGTCCAGGGCATCTACTCGCGACCTCTCGACGACATCACGCTGGCCGACGTCGCGCCCGGCCTCGCCGAGGAGATCCGCGCCAAGGGCGGGCTCGTCCGCGCGGCGACAGCCCGGCGTGCGGCCGCTCCGGCCGGAGCAGCCGTGCAGGGGCTCGTGGGCGGCATCGCGACGCTGACGGACGCCTTGGCGGCCGATGCGCGCGCCGCCGGGGCACGCATCCTCACCGAGTCTCCGGTCGGGGCGGTCGAGCGGCGGGGCACGGGGTGGCGTGTGTGGTCCGAGGGGACGCAGCATGACGTCGACGACCTGGTCCTGGCCGTGCCGCGGCCGATCGTCGCGGCGCTCGTGCCCGATGTCGCGTGGGCCGAGGACCGGCAGGTCGCGCTCGTGACGCTGGTGCTGGACGCCCCGGAGCTGGACGGCGCGCCGCGCGGCACCGGAGTGCTCGCCGCCGGATTCGAGTCCGGCGCCAAGGCGCTCACGCACGCGACGGCCAAGTGGCGGTGGCTCGCCGACGCTGCGGAGGGTCGGCAAGTGGTGCGGCTGTCCTACGGCATCGACACCGCGCGCGACGCGCGGCCGCACGCTCTCGCTGACGCGTCCGCGCTGCTCGGCGTCACGCTCCGCGAGTCGCAGCTGCGCGACATCGCGCGCGTCCAGTGGCATGACTCCGCGCCGGCGGCGGTCGCGGACCGCGATCCGGTGCCGGGCCTGCATCTCGTGGGATCCGCGGCGGGACTCAGCGGCCTCGCGGCGATCGTCGCGGACGACGCGCGCTCGACGCTCGGCGCCTGACGGGGCTGCGCTCCCGACCCGCGCCGCCCGACCCGCGCCGCCCGACCCGCGTCGCCCGACAGTTCCGAACATGCGCGATTCTCACGCCCGGCGCGTCGCGCCAGATCAGGCCCGCCGCGCGGCGTGTCGCCGCTGCGATGTTCGGCACTGTCGGCGGGACGTGGGACCAAGGTCCCGGTCGCGCGCGTGAGGTGACCCACACGGAGGTCCCAGCGCGCGCATCGGCCCTGCTGAGGCGACCGGAGGGGCCCTGGGTGATTCGCATCGGCGCCCCGAACCACCGACAATGGATCCATGACCGATGCGCCTGCTGACGACCAGCCCCACGGCTTCACCCTCTTCTCCGTCCTCGACGGACTTCTGGACGCCCCCGACGACGAGCTCGCGGACATCGTCGAGCACTTCGATGCCGCCGTCGAGGAGCTCGCCGAGCACGACGTGGTCCTGCGCGGCATCTACGACGTGTCGGGGCTGCGCGCCGACGGCACCGTGATGCTGTGGCTCCACGGCCCGGACCTCGCGGACCTCCAGCTCGCGCTGCGCGAGCTCCACGCGACCGAGCTGCTGGCCGACACCAAGCTCACGTGGTCCGCCGCCGGCGTCCACCGCCCGGCCGAGTTCAACAAGGCCCACGTGCCCGGCTTCCTCCGCGGCGAGCCCGCGCGCGACTGGCTCACGGTGTACCCGTTCGTGCGCTCGTACGAGTGGTACCTCCTGAGCGACGAGGAGCGCGGCACGATGCTGCGCGAGCACGGCATCAAGGGCTCGAAGTTCAAGGGTGTGGTCGCCAACACGGTCGCCGCGTTCGCGCTGGGCGACTACGAGTGGCTGCTGCCGATGGAGGCCGACGAGGTCACCGACCTCGTCGACATGATGCGTGACCTGCGCTACACCGAGGCGCGTCGCCACGTGCGCGAGGAGGTCCCGTTCTACACGGGCCGCCGCGTCGAGACCGCCGAGGCCGTGGAGGTGCTCGCGTCATGACCGCCGCCCCCGAGGCGCTGCCCCGGCTCGCCGCGGCGTCCCGCACCGTCGCCCCAGCCACGTACGACTGCATCCTGCTCGCCGGCTTCGGCGGACCCGAGGGTCAGGATGACGTCATCCCGTACCTGCGCAACGTGACCGCCGGCCGCGGCGTGCCGGACGAGCGCCTCGAGGAGGTCTCGCATCACTACCGCCACTTCGGCGGCGTGAGCCCCATCAACCAGCAGAACCGCGAGCTCAAGGCCGCGCTCGAGGCGGAGATCTCGTCGCGCGACCTAGGCCTTCCGGTCTACTGGGGAAACCGCTTCTGGGAGCCCTACTTCGACGACGCGCTCAAGGAGCTCCACGCCGACGGCCACCGTCGCGTGCTGGTGCTCGTCACGACCGCCTTCTCGTCGTACAGCGGCTGCCGCGCCTACCGCGAGGACCTCGCCGCCGCCCTGTCGCGGACGGGGCTCGAGGGCGAGATCGTGCTCGACAAGGTGCGCCAGTACTTCGACCACCCCGGCTTCGTCGAGCCCAACGTGACGGCGGTCCGCGAGGGGCTGCGCGCTCTCGTGGCCTCGGGCGACGACGCCGCCCCGCACGTGATGTTCGCGACCCACTCCATCCCGTCCGCGGCGGCGGACGTCTCGGGCCCGCGCGAGGCGCTGCCGGACGGGACGCCCGTGCCCACGGGCGGCGGCGAGGACTGGTACGCCGGCGGCGGCTGGTACGTCGCGCAGCAGCGCGCGGTGTCCGCCCTGGTGATGGACCGCGTTGCCGACGAGTTCCCTGACGTGCCCTGGACCCTTGTGTTCCAGTCCCGCTCGGGAGACCCGTCCGTGCCGTGGCTCGAGCCCGACATCAACCTCGCGATCGAGGCCCTCCCAGCGGACACGTCGGGCCTGGTGATTTCGCCCATCGGCTTCGTGTCCGACCACATGGAGGTCGCCTGGGACCTCGACAACGAGGCGCTCGAGACCTGCGAGGAGCGAGGCCTGACGATGGTGCGCGTGCCGACCGTGGGTGTGGACCCAGCGTTCGTCTCGGGGCTCATCGACCTGGTCGAGGAGCGTCATGTGGCCGCGGCGGGCGATGCCCCGCGCGAGCGCGTGGCCCTCACCGAGCTCGGCCCCTGGCAGGACGTGTGCCCCACGGACTGCTGCCTGGGGCGGGCCGCGAAGCCCACCGTCGCGTCCTGCGACTGAGCCGGCCGTGACGGACGAGCCGGTCTCGCTGGGCCGGCTCCGGCTCCGGGAGCGGCTGCGAGGCCGTTCCGTGCCCGAGGTGATTGGGATGCTCGGCCCCGCCCTGGCGATGCTGTGGGCGGGGATCGCGATCGCCGGCAACGTCATCGCCGCGGGCTCGAAGTTCACCACCGATGTCCCGCGCGAGGACCTGCTCGCGGTGGGCGTTGAGCAGTTCACGTGGGCCGGCTACGCCGAGTGGGCGCTCGCGGCCGTGTGGTGCGTGGGCCTGTGGAACGCGCGCCGGTCGCGGGTGCTGTGGGTGCTCGCCGCGCCCGTGGTGCTGCTCGCCGTGCAGAAGCTCGGCGTCTACCCGCCGCTGAACGCCCGCACGATGGCGACCATCGCCGGCGAGAGCACCGGAGACAGCCCGCTGCACGCGATCTACGCGGCGCTCGAGGGCGTGAAGATCGCGCTGCTGGTCGCGATCGGGGTCGTGGGGTCGATCCTGCACTCCGCGCCGCGCCGGGATTGAGCCGCGAGGCTGATCGACGCTGCTGACGGCTGGCTCGCGCCGGCGGCCCGGGCCGTCTCCGTACCGCTCAACACACGGCTGTGGCGCGTGTGGCTGGTGTAAGCCTTGGGGTTCCACTCACGCCACACGCGCACCACGCGTCACAGCCGTGTGGTGAGTGGCGCACGTCGCGGCCGTCAGCGGCGCCGATGCGCGCGCTGGGTCACGCCCGGGCCGGCACCAGGGTGCGCCGTCCGTCGCGCCACGTGAGCCAGCCGCCGTCGAGGTTCACGGCGTCGTGGCCGAGCTGCCGCAGCAGGCGGGTGGCGGTGTGGCCGCGCTGGCCCACCTGGCAGTGGACCACGACGCGGCGGCCACGCGGAAGCTCGCCGTGGCGCTCGCGGAGCTCGTCGACGGGGATCACCAGCGGGGACTGCCATGGCACCTCGACGGTGCCGCGGTCGTGCTCGGCCTCGGTGCGCACGTCGAGCACCACCGGCTCGTCGGCGGCCGCGGCGAGCTCGTGCCATTGCAGTGACGGGGTCTCGCCGGTCGCGGCGTTCTCCGCGACGTACCCCAGCATGTTGACCGGGTCCTTGGCGGAGCCGTAGGCGGGCGCGTAGGTAAGCTCGAGGTCGGCGAGCTCCGAGGCGGTGATGCCGCCCATCATCGCCGTGGCGATCACGTCGATGCGCTTGTCGACGCCGGCCTCGCCCACGCCCTGCGCGCCGAGGATCTCGTCCGTGTCGGGGTCCACGAGCAGCTTGAGAGCCATCTGCGTCGCGCCGGGGTAGTAGCCGGCATGGTCCGCCGGGTGGGTGTGGATCGCGCGATAGGCGCGGCCCTCGGCGATGAGGCGCCGCTCCGTGCGCCCGGCGACGGCCGCGGTGAGGCCGAACACGCCCACCACCGCGGTGCCGATCGCCCCTCGACCGCGACCGCCGCGGCCCGCGATGACGTCGGCGACGCGGCGCCCGTGGCGGTTGGCGAGGTTGGCGAGGGGGATCAGGACGGGACCGTCGTCCAGCGCGTCGCGCTTTGCGGCGACGTCGCCCACGGCGTAGACGCCGGGCACCGAGGTGCGCATGTCGTCGTCCACGAGCACGGCGCCGCGGGGTCCGAGACTCGCGCCGGCGGAGGCGGCGAGCGTCGAGTCGGGCGTCACGCCGATCGCCGCGACCACCAGATCCGCGTCGATGCGGTGAGAGCCGTCCGGCCCGGCGACGGTCACGTCCGCCGCGCTGATCTCGCTCACCGTGGAGCCGGTGAGCACTCGCACGCCGTGCTCCTCGAGGCGGTCCTGGACGCGGATCGCCAGCTCGGAGTCGAGTGCGCCCAGCACTTGGGGCGCGAGCTCGACGACGGTCACGGACAGGCCGCGGTGGGCGAGGTTCTCCGCGACCTCCAGGCCCACGAAGCCGGCGCCCACCACTACCGCCGAGCGCGCGCCAGCGACCGCATCGGCCATGCGGTCCACGTCGGCGACGTCGCGCAGCACGAGGGCGCGCTCGGCCCCGGGCACGTCGGGGACGATGGGTCGCGCGCCGGGGCTCAGCACGAGGTGGTCGTAGGTGAGGTCGTAGGGGCCACGGTCGGCGCTGCGCACGGTGACGGTGTGGGCGTCCGCGTCGACGGCCACCACGCGGCTGTTCACGCGCACGTCGAGATCGAACCGCGCGCGCAACGACTGAGGGGTCTGCAGCAGGAGCGACTCCCGCTCGGGGATGACGCCGCCCACGTAGTACGGGAGCCCGCAGTTGGCGAACGAGACGTGCTCCCCGGCCTCGAGGACGATGATCTCGTGGTCCTCGTCGAGACGGCGCAGGCGCGTGGCGGCGGACATGCCGGCGGCGACGGCGCCGACGATGACGGTGGTGGGCATGGTGACGGCCTCCTGAAGCGGTGGGGGACTTGCGTCAGGATACCCCCAGGGGTATTGTCGCAGCAACTCGACCATGAAGGAGGAGCGCCCATGTGCTCACCGATCACCTGCCGCCTGTGCGGCAAGACCACCTGGACCGGTTGCGGTCAGCACGTGGACTCCGTGAAGTCCCAGGTGCCCGCGTCCCAGTGGTGCGAGGGCCACGACAAGCCCGCGGGCAGGAGCCTGTTCTCGTGGCTGCGGTGACCCATGCGGCGGTGAACCGCCTCAAGCGCGCCCGGGGTCAGCTCGACGCCGTGATCCGCATGGTCGAGGAGGGCCGGGACTGCGAGGAGACGGTGACGCAGCTCGCGGCCGTCTCGAAGGCGCTCGACCGCGCCGGGTTCGCCCTCATCTCCTCCGGCCTCAAGGACTGCCTCGACTCGGCCGACGAGGACGAGCGCGATGCGAGCCTCCAGCGCCTCGAGAAGGTGTTCCTCTCCCTGGCCTGAGCAGGGCCGATGCGCGCTCGCGGTGGCAATTACGAAACATGGGGATTGCGAAAGTCGTGACGGGTGGCTAGCGTGGGCGAAGCGAGGTCGCCCCCATCACCCCACCAGGAGGTCCGCATGACCATGCCCGTCTCGACGCTGACACACGTCGCGGCCCTGGCCGGTGCCGTGCCTCAGCTCACGGTGTCGCTCGACACCGACAACGGCGCCACCGTCATCGTGGGCGATTTCCCCGAGGCCTCCCTCTGCACCCACGCGTTCCGTCAGGTGATGGCGGACTGGCCTACGCAGTCGGACCACGCGCCCTGCGTCGAGGAGATCCACTTCGACGGCGCCGAGGCACGCGGCCCGGTGCTCGCGACCGGGGCCGTCCGGTGGTTCTCGACAGGGCTCGGGGCCCAGCGCGCCGTCGCGGCCTTGCGCGAGGCGCGCAAGGGACAGCCCAAGCTCAGCGTCCAGGTGAGGTTCGACGCCATGCTCGCCGTCTCGGTGGTGCGGATGGAGACGGACACCCTGAGCGACGAGGACCTCGACGAGGCGGCCATCGCCGCCTACGCGACGTGCGAGGCGGAGAGCCTGCTCGCGTCGGTGAGCGCTGCCGCCTGACCCGGCCGCCTGACGCGACTCCCTGACCCAGCCGCCTGACGCGACCGCCAGAATCAGCCCGCGCATCGGCCCGCGCATCGGCCCGAGCGGTCCGCCCGAGCGGTCCGGACCGAGCTGCCCGGACCGAGCTGTCCGGGCTTAGCTGTCCGGGCTTAGCTGTCGGCTGCCTCCTTGAAGGCCCGCCGCGGCTCGTGGATGCGGCCCATCGACACGAGGTCGCGCCGGAAGAACAGCGCCGTCGTCCAGTCCATGACCACGCGCGCCTTGCGGTTGAAGCTCGGGATCTGGGCCATGTGATAGGTCCGGTGCATGAACCACGCGGGCCAGCCGCGCAGCTTCACGCCCATGATCTGCGCGACGCCCTTGTTCAGACCCAGCGAGGCGACCGTGCCGAGGTGCTGGTGGCGGTACTCCTTGACCTCGCGCCCGCCCAGGTGGGCGGCGAGGTTCGCGCCGAGCAGCCGGGCCTGGCGCACCGCGTGCTGGGCCGAGGGTGCGCACCAGGCGCCCTCGCCCTTGGCAAGATCCGGGACCTGGGCGTTGTCGCCGGCGGCCCACGCGCCGGGCACCACCTCGCCGTCCTCGGTCGCGACCTGCAGGGTGGGCAGGGCGTTGACGTGTCCGCGCGGGCCCTTGGGCAGGTCCGTGTCGGCGAGCACCGGGTTGGGCTTCACGCCCGCCGTCCACACCACCGTGTCGGCGTCGAACTCCTGGCCGTCCGAGAGCTTGATCCGCCCGCCCTCGCAGGACTCGAGGCGGGTGGCGAGGTAGATCTCCATGCCGCGCTTGCGCAGCACCTCGAGGGTGTACCCGCCCATCTCCTCGCCCATCTCGGGCAGGATCCTGGTCATCGCCTCGACCATCACGAAGCGCAGGTCCGCGGGCTGGAGCTCGGGGTAGTGGCGCAGCGCCGCGCGCGCCATGTCCTCGGTCTCGGCGAACGCCTCGATGCCGGCGAAGCCGCCGCCGACGAACACGAACGTCAGCAGACGTCGGCGCATGTGCGGGTCCTCGGTGGACGCCGCCCGCGCGATGCGCCCGAGGATGGTGTTGCGCAGGCTGATGGCCTCCTCGACCCACTTGAACCCGACGCCGATCTCAGCCAGGCCCGGGATCGGCAGCGTGCGCGGCACGGCGCCGAGCGCGATGACGACCTCGTCGTAGTCGAGGTCGAGCGTGTCGCCAAAGTCCGTCTCGACCCGCGCCTGACGGTCGGCGTGGGTCAGCGCCGTCACCTTGCCCTGGATGACGCGGACGCCCTTCAGCTCTCGACGGAGCGGCACCACGACGTGGCGGGGCTCGATCGAGCCGGCCGCCGCCTCGGGGAGGAAGGGCTGGTAGGTCATGTAGGGACGGCGGTCCACGATCGTGATGTCGACCTGGTTGCCGGCCTTCTTCTTGAGAGTGAGGGCCGTGTACAGGCCCACGTAGCCGCCGCCGAGGATGAGCACTCGAGTGGTCATGGTTGTTGCCTCCTGGGAGTGCAACCGCGTCGAGGGTCGCACTGTTCCGATGTCGGGGTGCGTCGATGCGCGCGGCGGCGCGGGGAGCGCTCGCCGGGGACGAGACCGTGGGACATCAGGCGCGGTGATGCGCGCTGGCCGGTCCACCGAGGGCCAGTCTACCGCCGCCCCCCCAACGCGAAAGTGGGCCCACTTTCGCGGAGGACGGGGCAGGGGGAGCGGGAGGCGGGTGGGGAGCGCCGATGCGCTCGCCGGCTTCCCGCTACCGGTCGCCGACCATGGTGGTCACGTCGAGCAGGCGGTCGAGCTCGTCGACGGTGATCTCGCCGCGCTCGACGAAGCCGAGGTCGAGGGTCGCCTCGCGGACCGTGAGACCGGCCTTGACGGCGTGCTTGGCGATCTTCGCGGCGTTCTCGTAGCCGATCACGCGGTTGAGCGGCGTGACGATCGACGGCGACGCCTCGGCGTACCGGCGGGCGCGCTCGGTGTTGGCGGTGATGCCATCCACCGTGCGCGTCGCGAGCACCGTCGCCGCGTTGCCCAGGAGACGCATGGACTCGAGGACGCCCAGCGCCATGACGGGGATCTGGACGTTGAGCTCGAAAGCGCCGGATGCGCCGGCCCACGCCACGGTGGCGTCGTTGCCGACCGCGCGCGCGCAGACCATGAGCACGGCCTCCGGCACGACCGGGTTGACCTTGCCGGGCATGATGCTCGAGCCGGGCTGAAGGTCGGGCAGGGCGATCTCGGCAAGGCCCGTGTTGGGGCCGGAGCCCATCCACCGCAGGTCGTTGCAGATCTTCGTGAGCGACACGGCGATGGTGCGCAGCGCGCCCGAGACCTCGACCAGGCCGTCGCGCGCCGACTGCGCCTCGAAGTGGTCGCGCGCCTCGGTGATGGGCAGCCCGGTGTCCTCCGCGAGCAGCTCGATGACGCGCTGGGGGAAGCCGGCCGGGGTGTTGATGCCCGTGCCGACCGCGGTGCCGCCCAGCGGCACCTCGGCGACGCGCGGCAGCGCCGCCTGGAGCCGCTCGATGCCGTAGCGCACCGCCGCGGCGTATCCGCCGAACTCCTGCCCGAGCGTGACCGGGGTCGCGTCCATCAGGTGGGTGCGACCGGACTTGTAGACGTCGGCGAACTCGGCCGCCTTGGCCTCGAGCGATCCGGCGAGGCCCTCCAGCGCCGGGATCAGGTCGTTGACCAGCGTCGAGGTCGCGGCCACGTGGACGGAGGTGGGGAACACGTCGTTGCTCGACTGCGAGCAGTTGACGTGGTCGTTGGGGTGGACGTCGGCACCCAGCGTGCGCGTCGCGAGCGTCGCGATGACCTCGTTGGTGTTCATGTTCGAGCTGGTGCCCGAGCCGGTCTGGAACACGTCGACCGGGAAGTGCTCGTCGTGCGCGCCCGAGGCGACGTCGTCCGCGGCGGCGACGACCGCATCGGCGATGCTCTGGTCGAGGACCCCGAGCTCGGCGTTGGCGCGGGCCGCAGCCTTCTTCACGCGGGCGAGCGCCTCGATGTGGCGGCGCTCGAGCGTGGTGCCCGAGATCGGGAAGTTCTCGACGGCGCGCTGGGTCTGCGCGCGGTAGAGGGCGTGCGCGGGGACGCGCACCTCTCCCATGGTGTCGTGCTCGATGCGGTACTCGGCGGCGTCGTTGCTCTGCTGGGTCATGGGGACATTGTGGCAGTCCCGCCCTCGCGACACGTTCACGGAAATCGCGTCATCGCGGACGGGTATGGCCCTCTCACGTGGTGACGTTCGATCCGCAGCCCGCCAGGAGGAGCCGATGCACGAGCCGCGCAAGCCGTGGTCACCGCAGTCCCGCAGGGACCTGCGGGAGGTGCTCGCGCAGCCGTCCCACGAGCGGGCCGTGCAGCTGGCGGCCTCGCGCAACGCGCTGGTGCGGGCTACCCTCGCGGCGTCGCGCGAGACGCCCATCGGCGTGCTGATCCACCTGTCGACCGACGAGCACGCCTCGGTGCGCGCCGCCGTCGCCGGCAACCCCGCCGTGGCGACGTCCGTGACCACGGTGCGACGGCTCGCGACCGACCCGTCGCGTCCCGTGCGGGATGCGCTCATGATGAATGCGTCAGTGCCGGGATCGCTCGTGCGCCCCGCGCGGGTTCCCGTCCCCGTCGCCTGAGGCTCGGGCGGTCTAGCCCTCGCCGAGCTCGGCGCTGCCGGGAGGGTTCGCGCCCGGTCGCGACACCGTGATCGCGGCGATGCGCGCGCACCGGTCGAGGATTGCGCCCAGCGTCTGGTCGTCGATCGACCGCAGCGCTGCGCGGCGGTCGGCACCCAGCAGCCCCTCCGACCACAACCCGTCGATGAGCCCGCCCATGAACGAGTCGCCCGCTCCGACGGTGTCGGCGACCGTCACGGACGGAGCGTCGATCGACACCTCGCGGCCGTCGGCGACGAACGCGGTGGCGCCGTCGCCGCCGCGCGTCACGACCACGAAGGCGGGGCCTCGCGCGGCCCACGCGTGCGCGACGGCGTCGACGTTCTCGCCGCCGGTCAGCCAGTGGATGTCCTCGTCGGACACCTTCACCACGTCGGCGAGGTCGATGACCTGCTCGATGGTGGCCAGCGCCTGAGCGGCGTCGCCCATGAGCGCGGGGCGCGCGTTGGGGTCGTAGGTGATGGTCGATGTGCTGCGCGCATCGGCGAGCAGGCTCACGACGTCGGCGCCGCCCGGTGCGATGACCGCGGCGATGGATCCCGTGTGGACGACGACGGGCTCGGGCGTCGGAGCTGCCTCGGCGGGCACCTCCCAGGTGAGGTCGAAGTCGTAGGTCGCGGCGCCCGTGGCGTCGAGCGTCGCCGTGGCGACCGACGTGGCCGGTGCCGTGTCGGACCCGGCGACGAGACGGACCCCCGAGGCCTCCACGTGGTCGCGCACCTGCTCGCCGTGCGCATCGGCGCCCAGCCATGTCAGCAGCTCGACGGAACGGCCCAGCCGTCCCAGCCCGATGGCGACGTTGGCGGGGGACCCGCCCGGGTGCGCGTCGGTGGTGCCGTCCTGGCGGCGCACCACGTCGACGAGCGCCTCGCCGATGACCAGAGCCGTCTCGCTCACTCGTCCTCCTCCGTGTCCTGCGCCTCGGCGACCACCGCGACCACGCCGGCATCCGCGTCATCGTCCTCGCCGCGCGCCTGGGTGATGCGGTCGCGTGCTCCGTCGAGAAGGTCCTGGCAGCGCGCGGCGAGGGCCTCGCCGCGCTCCCACAGTCCGAGGGACTCGTCGAGGGTGGCTGCGCCCGCCTCGAGCTTGGCCACGATGGCGATCAGCTCGTCGCGCGCCTGCTCGTAGGTGAGGGTGTCGATGTCGGCCTGAGACATATGCCACACGCTATCGCGTCATCGTCGCTGGCTCGGGCACTCTCAAGGGGTACACCAGCATGTACGCCTCTTCACAATGGAGTGATGACCGATGTTCAGTGAGAACTACTCGCGACAGACCGCGCTGGCGAGCGTCCAGAAGGCGCTCGACCCCAACCTCTCCGACCACGAGCTCGCCGTCCTCGCCCGTTCCGAGGAGGCCAAGGTTCGTGCCGCCGTCGCCGAGCGACCCGCCATGCCGCTCACGTCGCTGCTCAAGCTCGCGCAGGACGTGTCCCCCGTGGTGCGCGCCGGCGTCGCCCGCAACCCGCGTCCCGACATCCCCGAGGACCTGCGCCGCGACCTCGCGGCGGACAAGTCCCCCGAGGTGGTGTTCGCTCTGATCGAGAACCCGGCGGTGCCGGACTCGATCATCGCCAAGCTCGCCCGCCAGGTGCACAAGGAGTACGCGGCCACCGCCCGCGCACGCCTCGCCTCCAAGGGCGGCAGCTCGCGCATCCTTGGACGGCTCGGCATCGCCACGAGCCACTAGACCGGAGGACGGGTCCCGCGGCCGTACTGAGGGGTGCCGCGCTGGAGCCCTGGGCGTCCCGTGAGGACGTCCGGCTCGCGATGGTTGGTCGCGGGACCCGCCTTCCTCCGGACTCGCCGGCGCTCGCGCCGCCTCCTGCCAGAGCTGACTTCGTCCTGAGTCGTCGTGGTCCCGAGTCGTGTTAGGACGGAGCCGTCAGGCGTCGTCCGACGCCGTCACCGCCGTGACCGCCGCCTCGAGCTCGCCGCGCGCGACCCGGACGTGGAGCGCATCCCCGTCGCTGAGGGTCGCCGCGTCCCTGACGATCGCGCCTGACGCGTCGCGCGCGATCGCGTAGCCCCGGTCGAGAGTGCCCTGCGGGCTGAGGGCGCGCAGGCTCGCCGACAGCTCACGCGTGACGGCATCGGCGCCGGTGAGCACGGACACGAGCGCGCGGCCGGCGTGCTGGCGCAGTTGGCCCAGCCGGTCCGCATGAGGGTCGAGCATGCGCTCGGGCTGCGCGAGCACGGGCCGTCCGCGGAACTGCTCGAGCCCGCTCGCCTCGCGGTCGAGGCGATCCTCGACCGCGCTGCGCATGTCCCGCACGGCACGGGTCAGCCCCGCCCGCTCCGCCTCGGCATCGGGGACGATGCGCTTGCCAGCGTCCGTGGGCGTGCTCGCCCGGTAGTCGGCGACCAGGTCGAGGACGGGGGAGTCCTTCTCGTGGCCGATCGCGCTCACCAGCGGCGTCTCGCAGGCTGCTGCGGCGCGCACGAGCGACTCGTCGGAGAAGGCGATGAGGTCCTCGAACGAGCCTCCGCCGCGCGCGACGACGATCACGTCGACCTCGGGATCGCCGTCGAGTTCGCGCATGGCCGCCGTCACCTCGCGCACGGCGTGAGCGCCCTGGACCGAGACCCGGCGGATCTCGAAGCGCACCGACGGCCAGCGGCGCGTGGCGTTGACCACCACGTCGTGCTCCGCATCGCCCTGCGTCGCGCACACCAGGCCGATGGTGCGCGGGATGAACGGCAGGGGGCGCTTGCGTTCGGCGTCGAACAGGCCCTCGCCCGCGAGCGTCTCCTTGAGCGCCTCGATGCGGGCGAGCAGGTCGCCCACGCCAGCGTGGCGGATCTGATCGGCGTCCAGCTTGAGCTGCCCGCCGCGCGACCACCACCGCGGCCGGGCATGCACCACCACGCGCGAGCCGTCCTCGAGGTCCGCGCCCATGCGGTCGAGCACGCTCGCCTGGGTGGACACCCCCAGCGTCATGTTCTCGGACGCGTCGCGCAGGTCGAAGAACACCAGCGACTTCCAGCGCGAGGGGCGCAGCACCTGGCCCTCGACCCAGACCGGACCCATGCGGTGGACGTACTCGCCGATCTTGGCGGTGAGGTGGCTCACCGGCCAGGGATGCTCGGCGCTCGTGTCGGCAGCCTTCGAGGGAAGCTCTCCGGGCCGGGAAGCATCGCCACCACCCGAGGCGTTGGGGGAGGAGAGGCCGTCGGTCACGCCCCCTAGCGTGCCACGTAGGATGGAGAACATGCCTGACACCACCGCCAAGCGCGTGCTGCTTGCCGCGCCCCGCGGCTACTGCGCGGGCGTCGACCGCGCCGTCATCGCCGTCGAGAAGGCCCTTGAGATGCACGGGTCGCCCATCTATGTCCGCAAGGAGATCGTCCACAACAAGTACGTGGTCGAGACGCTGTCCGAGCGCGGCGCAGTCTTCGTCAACGAGACCGACGAGGTGCCCGAGGGCGCGCGCGTCGTGTTCTCCGCGCACGGCGTCTCGCCCGCGGTCCGGGAGAGCGCCGATGCGCGCAACCTCCTCACGATCGACGCCACCTGCCCTCTGGTCACCAAGGTGCACAAGGAGGCGGTCCGGTTCGCCAAGGCCGAGCAGACCATCCTGCTGATCGGCCACGACGGCCACGAGGAGGTCGAGGGCACCGCGGGTGAGGCTCCGGAGCAC
Organism: Demequina sp. NBRC 110056; assembly: GCF_002090155.1. Classification (GTDB taxonomy): domain Bacteria; phylum Actinomycetota; class Actinomycetes; order Actinomycetales; family Demequinaceae; genus Demequina. The sequence goes on from NZ_BBRM01000006.1 coordinate 117,717, forward strand.
ACCATCGTCGTGAACTCGCCGGAGGAGGCCGACGCGATCGAGGTCGCCGACCCCGACAACGTCGTGTGGCTGTCGCAGACCACGCTGTCGGTCGACGAGACGATGGAGACGGTGCGCCGCCTGCGCGCGCGCTTCCCGAACCTCCAGGATCCGCCGAGCGACGACATCTGCTACGCGACCCAGAACCGTCAGGTCGCTGTGAAGAAGCTCGCGCCCGAGTGCGACCTCGTCATCGTCGTGGGCTCCGCGAACTCGTCCAACTCGGTGCGCCTCGTCGAGGTAGCGCTGCAGGCCGGTGCGCGGACGTCCTACCGGATCGACCGTGCCAAGGAGATCCGCGACGAGTGGTTCGAGGGCGTCGAGACCGTGGGCCTCACCTCCGGCGCGTCGGTGCCGGAGATCCTGGTCAAGGACGTCATCGCTGACCTCGCCGATCGCGGCTACGCGACGGTTGAGGAGGTCCGCACGGCGACCGAGGACCTGATGTTCTCGCTGCCGCGTGAGATCCGTGCGGACATGAAGGCCCAGGAGGCCGAGCGCGCCCTCCGCGCCTAGTGCCGAGCCGCGGCGCATGCGCCGCGTGCGCGAGCAGCGCGCGCGAGCCGGGCACGAGAGCGGGGCGTTGCGCGCGAGAGCGGGGCCTTGCGCGGTCGCGCCTGACGCGACCCGAGCGCCGGTCGCCCGTTCCTGCCTTAGCGTCCAGATGGTGGCTGGCTGTCGGTTTCGCGAGGGTCGTGTGCGGTGATGGTGCCTGAGCGTCGGGCGCGGCCGCGGCCGCGGGTCAGGTGGCGCGGTCGTCCGTGAGCTCGGGCGCCGCGAGCTGCCGGACGTCGGTCTCGACCTGGCGTGACTCCGCAAGCTCGTCCTCGATGTGCTGCATGGCGCCGAAGCGGCGCGCGCTGACGAGGACCCGAGACTCGAGCGACGCGACGGTGTCGTTGTAGGCCTTGCCGGCGGAGTCGATCGCCCGCCCGACCTTCGCGAGATGCGCGCCCATGGTCGACAGCCGGTCGTACAGCTCCTTGCCCGTCGCGAGGACCTGCTGAGCGTTCTGCGCGAGCGCGTCCTCCTTCCAGGCGTGCGCGACGGTGCGGAGCATCGCCACGAGGGTCGTCGGCGTCGCGATGACGACCCGCTTCCCGAACGCGTACTCCTGGAGGTAGGGGTCCTGCTCGACGGCGGACTGGTAGAACGCCTCCGACGGGACGAACATCACGACGAACTCCGGCGCGGAGTCGAACTGCTCCCAGTACCGCTTGCCTGACAGGTCGTCGACGTGACGCCTCACGTGCTTGGCGTGGGCCTGCAGCCGCTCCGCTCGCACCGCCTCGTCCTCCGTCTCGAACGCCTCGAGGAGCGCCGCGAGAGCGACCTTCGAGTCGACGACGATTGACCGCCCGCCTGCCAGCCGCACCGTCATGTCGGGCCGCAGGTTGCGCCCCTCGCTGTCGGTGACGGACTCCTGCTCCTCGAAGTCGACGTGCTGCACCATGCCGGCGAGCTCGACGACGCGGCGCAGCTGGACCTCGCCCCAGTTGCCGCGCACGTCCGAACGCCTCAGCGTGTTGATGAAGTCCGTGGTCTTGCGGTCCAGGCGGGCCGAGGCCTCGACCATCTGGCGCACCTGCTCTCCCATGGCCGCCTGGCCTGCGGCGCGAGCCTTGTCCGCCTCGGTGGTCTGCAGCTGCACCTTCTGCAGGGCCTCGGCCATCGGCTCCACGAGCTGGCGCACGGCCTCCTCGCGGCGCGCGAGGGCCTCCTGGCCCGACTGCTGCGCCCGCGTCAGCCGTTCGTTCGCCACCTGAAGGAAGGCCTCCTGGTTCGCCGCGAGGGCATCGGCGCTCAGCGCCTTGAACTGAGCGAGCAGCCTGTCCTGGTCCCCGCGGACCTGAGCCACGTACCTCTCGTGCTCCTGCTGAAGGCGTGTCTCCCTCCCAGCGGCCGCATCGGCCTCCCGGCGCAGCCGGTCCTCGAGCGCGGCTGCCTCCGCGCGTGCCTGGGCGAGGGCGGCTCCGCCCGTGCCGGAGCGTGCCCCGAGCACGTATCCGGCGCCCAATCCGAGCAGCACAGCGACGATCGCGATGATGGCTTCAGTCATGCGCCCATGGTCGCGCGGGGGTCTGACACGGCGGGGGAGAACGCGCAGGGGCCCCGCATCGTGCACGATCCACGCCTGAAGTGTGACGAATGTCACAGGAAAGCGCTGTTCTGTCACGATTCGGACACGATGACCGTCTTCACGGGTCTCTCGATACATCTGTGAAACAAACACCGACTTATCCTGTCCAGGCTGTCCGGCGCACCAGCCGGCACCACTGTCGCCGTCGCGAAACCCCGTGGCGGCGCCATCCAAGCCCGTCAATCACGGGCGCAAGGAGGAATAGTGAAGATCAACAAGAAGATCCTCGGGGGTGTGGCCGCGCTGAGCGCTGCGAGCCTCGTCCTCGCCGGATGCTCCTCGGAGGAGGAGCCGGAGAGCACCGCTTCCGGTTCGGACACGCCCGCGGAGTCCTCGAGCGACGCGATCATCCTGGCGAACGGCTCCGAGCCCCAGAACCCGCTGGTTCCCGGCAACACGAACGAGACCGGTGGTGGCAAGATCATCGACTCGATCTTCGCCGGTCTCGTCTACTACGACGGCGAGGGTGCTGCGCACAACGAGATCGCCGCCGACATCGTGGTCGAGGACCCCCAGAACCTCACCGTCACCCTTCAGGACGGTTGGGCGTTCACCGACGGTGAGGCCATCACCGCGAACTCGTTCGTCGACGCGTGGAACTACACCGCGAACCTCGACAACGCGTTCTACAACTCGTACTTCTTCGAGGACATCGAGGGCTTCTCGTGGGACGAGCCCGTCGAGGCCATGTCCGGCCTGACGGTCGTCGACGACCTGACCTTCACGATCGCCCTGAACAAGCCCGCCGCTGACTTCGCGCAGCGCCTCGGCTACTCGGCGTTCTACCCGCTGCCCACCGCGTTCTACGACGACCCCGAGGCGTTCGGCGAGAACCCGATCGGCAACGGCCCGTACATGCTCGCCGGTGAGGGCGCGTGGCAGCACGACGTCCAGATCGAGCTGGTCACCAACCCCGACTACGCGGGCCCCCGTGCCCCGCAGAACGGCGGTCTGACCTTCACGTTCTACGCCACGCAGGACGCGGCCTACGCCGACCTCCTCGCGAACAACGTCGACGTGATCGACGGCATCCCGGACTCGGCCCTCGCCGTGTACCAGGACGAGCTCGGTGACCGTGCGGTCAACCAGGCCGCCGCGATCTTCCAGTCCTTCACCATCCCGGAGCGCCTCGAGCACTTCTCGGGCGAGGAGGGCCAGCTGCGTCGTCAGGCGCTGTCGCTGTCGATCAACCGCCAGGAGATCACCGACGTGATCTTCGAGGGCACCCGCACCCCCGCGTCGGACTTCACCTCCCCGGTGGTCGACGGCTGGTCGGACTCCCTCGAGGGCGCTGACGTCCTGGGCTACGACCCCGAGCGCGCAGCCGAGCTGTGGGCCGAGGCCGACGCGATCAACCCCTGGACCGGCACCTTCCAGCTCGCGTACAACGCCGACGGTGGCCACCAGGCCTGGGTCGACGCGACCGTGAACTCGATCCGCAACACGCTCAGCATCGAGGCCGAGGGCTACCCCTACGCCACGTTCGCCGAGCTCCGTGAGGACGTCTCGACCGACGTGATCGAGTCGGCCTTCCGTACCGGTTGGCAGGCGGACTACCCGGGTCTGTACAACTTCCTGGGCCCGCTCTACGCGACCAACGCTGGTTCGAACGACGGCGACTACTCGTCGGCCGACTTCGACGCGCTCCTCGAGGAGGGCATCTCGAACGGCGACGCCGCGGCTCGCAACGAGCTCCTGCAGGAGGCGCAGGAGGTTCTGCTTCAGGACCTGCCCGCCATCCCGCTCTGGTACTCGAACGTGAACGGTGGATTCTCCGAGAACGTGTCGAACGTCGTGTTCGACTGGCACTCGGTCCCGCTGTACTACGAGATCACCAAGAACTAAGCGGTTCACACCGAGGGCCCGCCTCGCCTCAGCGCGGGGCGGGCCTTCGGTCGCCCGCATGACCCTCGCATCGGCCGATCGCCGATGCGCGTGCCGGGTTGTCGAGCGACGGCGCCACGTCTTCACAAGAGACGGTCGATGCGCGTCGCCCCGCCCGGGCGCATTAGGATGACTTTCCAAATGTCTACGAAACATCCCGCATCCGGGGAGGCCCGATGCTGAGGTACATCCTCCGCCGCCTGCTCCAGGCCATTCCCGTCTTCTTCGGGACCACCTTCCTGCTGTACTTCATGGTCTTCTCGATGCCGGGAGACCCGATCCTCGCCATGTTCGGCGACCGCACCCCGAACGAGGCGCTGTACAACCAGCTCGTCGCTCAGTACAACCTCGACCAGCCCTTCGTGGTGCAGTACCTGCTGTACATGAAGGACCTGTTCACGGGGAACCTGGGCGTCACCTTCTCGGGCCGCTCGGTGAACGAGGTGTTCGCCGACGCGTTCCCGGTCACGCTGATGCTGGTGACGATGGCCGTCATCTTCGAGTTCATCCTCGCTGCGGGCCTGGGCCTGATCTCCGGCCTCCGCGCCGGCAAGTTCTCGGACCAGCTCAACCTCGTGGTGGCGCTGGTGCTGAACTCGATCCCGGCGTTCGTCGCGATGTTCTTCGCCCAGTACTTCATCGCCCTGGGCCTCGGATGGGCGCCGGTCACCGTAGGCGCGAACGCGACATGGTCGACCATGTGGCTACCAGCGCTCACGATCGCGCTGACGCTCTACGTCGTCGGCATGCGCCTCATGCGCGGCTCGGTCATCGAGGCGCGCAGCGCCGACTACGTCCGCACCGCGTACGCCAAGGGCCTCACGTCGAAGCGCGTCGTGCCCGTCCACGTCGCGCGCAACTCGCTGATCCCCGTGGTCACCAACACCGCGGCGAGCTTCGGCGCTCTGATCGCGGGCACGACGGTCACCGAGGGCATCTTCAACATCCCCGGCATCGGCAAGGTCCTCTACGACGCCATCATCGGCGGCGAGGGCCCCACGATCGTGTCCTTCGTGACGATCCTCACCATCATGTACATCATCGTGAACATCCTGGTGGACCTGCTCTACGCCGTCCTGGACCCGAGGATCCGCTATGTCTGACAAGAATCCGCACTACGTCGCTCCGCACGAGGAGCTCGACGAGGTCCAGATCGACCAGGTCAAGCTGTCGGATCGCAAGTCGACGCTGTGGCTCGACGCGTGGCGCGACCTGCGCCGCCGCCCGCTGTTCTACGTGGCGCTGGCCATCGTCATCCTCATCACGCTGATGGCGCTGTTCCCCACCTGGTTCACCGACGTCATGCCCCGCGACGCGGAGCTGGCCAAGTCGAACATGCCGCCCGAGCCGGGTCACCCGCTGGGCTTCACCCGCCAGGGTGAGGACATCTGGTCCCGCATCGTCTACGGCGCCTCGACCTCCCTGTCCGTGGGCCTCATCACGGTGGCGATCACCGCCGTGCTCGGCATCCCGATGGGCGCCATCGCGGGCTTCTTCGGCGGCTGGGTCGACTCGCTGCTGTCACGCATCGGCGACATCTTCTTCTCGCTGCCCTACTTCCTCGCGGCCGTGGTCGTCATGACCGTGCTGTCGGACTACCGCAACGTGTGGGTGATCTCGCTCGCCATCGGAGGATTCGCGTGGGCGACGCTTGCGCGCATCGTCCGCGCCGAGGTGCTCCAGGTGAAGCAGCAGGAGTACGTCCAAGCCTCGACATCGCTCGGCAGATCGAGGATGAGTACGCTCATCAACCACGTCCTGCCCAACTCGATCACGCCCGCGATCGCGTACCTCACGCTCGCGTTGGGCGCCGCGATCGTCGCGGAGGCGACGCTGAGCTTCCTCGGCATCGGCCTTCCCAACACGATCATGTCGTGGGGCAACGACATCTCCCAGGCGAGCATCACGGTGCGCACCGCGCCCATGCCGCTCATCTACCCGTCGCTCGCACTCATCATCACGGTGCTCGCGTTCACCATCCTCGGTGAGCTGGTCCGTGACGCGCTCGACCCGAAGGCGAGGGCACGCCGATGACCACCGAAGTGATCACCACCTCCATCGACGACCAGCCGCACGACCTGGACCCGAACAAGCCGCTGGTCCAGGTCAAGGACCTCGAGGTCTCGTTCAAGACCCAGGGCGGCGACGTGCACGCGGTTCGCGGCGTGAACTTCGAGATCTACCCGGGTGAGACCGTCGCGATCGTGGGCGAGTCCGGCTCGGGCAAGTCCACGACGGCCACGGCGCTGATGAACCTGCTGCCGGGCAACGGCCGCATCTCGGGCGGCCAGGTCCTCATCGAGGACAAGGACGTCGCGAAGCTCAACCAGAAGCAGATGGCGGCGCTGCGAGGCCACGTCATCGGCTACGTGCCGCAGGACCCGATGTCCAACCTCAACCCGGTGTGGTCGGTGGGCTTCCAGGTCCGCGAGGCCGTGCGTGCCAACGGGCTTGCCACGGGTCGCAAGGAGGTCGAGGCGCGCGCCGTCGAGGTCCTCCAGCAGGCGGGTCTGGCCGACGCCGAGCGTCGCATGAAGCAGTTCCCGCACCAGTTCTCGGGCGGCATGCGTCAGCGCGTCCTCATCGGCATCGGCCTGGGAGCGAACCCCAAGCTGCTGATCGCGGACGAGCCCACCTCGGCGCTCGATGTCACGGTGCAGAAGACGATCCTCGACCGCATCGAGTCGCTGACCCGGGCGCGCAACACCGCGGTGCTGCTCATCACGCACGACCTCGGCCTCGCCGCCGAGCGCGCGTCGAAGGTCATCGTGATGCACAAGGGCAAGATCGTGGAGGCCGGCCCGAGCCGGGCCATCCTCGCCGACCCCCAGCACCCGTACACGCGTCGCCTGCTCGCGGCCGCGCCGTCGATCGCTTCCCAGCGCATCGGCGCCACGGTCGCGGAGGACGGGGACGACGAGGGCGTCATCGAGCTCGCGTCGATCGCCAAGGAGCGCCACGAGGAGGCCGAGGCCCACGCCGGCAAGGCCGTCGTCGAGGTCAAGGACCTCACCAAGGTGTTCTCGATCCGTCGCGGCGGCTTCAAGTCCGAGGACCTGACCGCGGTCGACAACGTGTCGTTCGAGGTGCACAAGGGCACCACGCTCGCGCTCGTCGGCGAGTCCGGATCGGGCAAGACCACCGCGGCTCGCATGATCCTCGGCCTCGAGACGCCCACCAGCGGAGAGATCTCCGTGGGCGGCACGCGCCTCGATGCGGCCAAGGGCAAGGAGCTCTTCGATCTGCGCCGCCGCATGCAGCCGGTGTTCCAGGACCCGTACGCCTCGCTCGACCCGCAGCGGTCGATCGGCGCGATCATCCAGGAGCCGCTCAAGGTCCACAAGGTGGGCAACGCCAAGTCACGCCAGGCGCGTGTCGAGGAGCTGCTCGAGCAGGTGGCGCTGCCGAGCGCGCTCGCGCACCGCTACCCGAACGAGCTCTCCGGCGGTCAGCGCCAGCGCGTGGCGATCGCCCGCGCGCTCGCGCTCAAGCCCGAGGTGGTCGTGCTCGATGAGGCGGTCTCCGCCCTCGACGTGCTCGTCCAGGCGCAGATCCTCCAGCTGCTCGCCGACCTGCAGACCGAGCTGGGCCTGACGTACCTGTTCATCACGCACGACCTCGCTGTCGTGCGCGTGGTCGCCGACGAGGTGGCCGTGATGGAGCAGGGCAAGATCGTCGAGGCCGGCACCACGGACGAGGTGTTCGCCAACGCGAAGCAGCCGTACACGCAGCGCCTGCTCGACGCGATCCCCGGATCGGGCATCGACTGGGGCGTGTGACGCACCGCTGAACAGACGTGTCGGCCCGGCCTTCCCTTCGTGGGGACGCCGGGCCGATGCGCGTTCTAGCTAGTCCTCGGCCGGGTGCTTGAGTCGGGGCACCTTGGGCAGGATCGCGTCGCCGGCGGGCGGGATGTAGACATGCTGGCCGTCCTCGGTCTCGAGCGGCCGGTCGCCGGGTGCGGGCGTCGGGGCAGGCAGGACCTTCTCCGAGTTCAGCTCCTTGGCCATCTCGGCCTCGCCGGGGTTGAAGATCGATCCGAGCTCCGTCATGTGCGCGACTCTACGCCGCGCCCAGGTGCGGCGCGAGGGAAACATGCGAGCGCATCGGCGCTGTAGAGGCCTGTCCACCCCGACAGTTTCGAACGCCATGACGTCCGACACCCCGCGCGCAGGGGCCGTCGAGCGGCTTCGCGCGGCGTGTCGCCCTCGCGATGTTCGGCACTGTCGGCGGTGGGGCCGCCTGAGGGCCGATGCGCGCGCTGGCTTTCGCTCCAACTAGACTTGTCGCCCGTGGCACTCACTATCGGAATCGTCGGCCTGCCCAACGTGGGCAAGTCCACCCTGTTCAACGCCCTCACTCGCGCTGAGGTGCTCGCCGCGAACTACCCGTTCGCGACCATCGAGCCCAACGTGGGCGTGGTCCCGTTGCCCGACGCGCGTCTCGGCAAGCTCGCCGGAGTCTTCAGCTCCGAGCGCGAGGTTCCCGCGACCGTGTCGTTCGTCGACATCGCGGGCATCGTCAAGGGCGCCTCGGAAGGCGAGGGCCTGGGCAACGCGTTCCTCGCGAACATCCGCGAGGCCGACGCGATCTGCCAGGTGACGCGCGCGTTCGACGACTCGGACGTGACGCGCGTCGAGGGCTCGACCGATGAGGCGGGCGACCTCGAGACGATCTCCACCGAGCTGATCCTCGCCGACCTCCAGACCATCGAGAAGGTGCTGCCGCGCCTCGAGAAGGAGGTGAAGATCAAGAAGGGCTCGCCGGAGCAGCTCGCCGCCGTCGAGCAGGCGAAGGAGGTCCTCGAAGCCGGCCAGACGTTGTTCGCGGGCGCGGAGGCCGCCGGGATCGACACCGCGGAGCTGCGCGAGTTGAACCTGCTCACGACCAAGCCCTTCATCTACGTCTTCAACACCGACGACGCGGGTCTCATGGACGAGGAGCGCAAGGCGTCGCTGTCCGCGCTCGTCGCGCCGGCAAAGGCGATCTTCCTCGACGCGAAGTTCGAGTCCGAGCTCATCGAGCTCGACGAGGAGGAGGCGCGCGAGATGCTCGAGTCGACCGGCCAGACCGAGTCCGGCCTCGACCAGCTCGCGCACATCGGCTTCGACACTCTCGGCCTGCAGACGTATCTCACCGCCGGGCCCAAGGAGGCGCGCGCGTGGACCATCCGCAAGGGCTGGACCGCGCCGCAGGCCGCCGGAGTCATCCACACGGACTTCGAGAAGGGCTTCATCAAGGCCGAGGTGGTCCACTTCGAAGACCTGATGGAGTACGGCTCGATGGCCGATGCGAAGGCCGCCGGCAAGGTGCGCATGGAGGGCAAGGACTACGTCATGCACGACGGTGACGTGGTCGAGTTCCGCTTCAACGTGTAGAAGTCACTCTCGAGTCGCCGCCACGCGGTGAGTGCCGAGCGCTTCTGTCAGTTCCGCCTTCGTGCGAGACTTCCCGTCCAGCGATTGCGCTAGCCTTGCCACTCCATCGTCGCCAGGGGAGGCAAGATGTGGAATCTCGACGGTGCTCATATGCGCCTGGCGCGCCCGACGCGCGACATCGATGCAGCAGTTCGATTCTGGGTGGACGGCTTGGGCATGACGCTCCAGGGGCGCAAGCTCGAGGACGGCGCGCCGTATGAGGAGCTGGCCTTCGTGGGATGGCCCGAAGCGGCCTGGCATCTTGAGATTGTCAAGGATGCGGTGGTCTCGCCGAACCCCACGGAAGAGGATCTCCTGGTGCTGTACCTGGCCGGCCCCATCGACGAAGCTCTCATCGGTCGGATCAAAGCCGCCGGCGGTGCTGCTGTCGAGGCGCGCAACCCGTACTGGAACGAACATGGCGTCACGGTCGAAGATCCCGACGGGTACCGGCTCGTCCTCTCGACGCGCGACTGGTCGTGAGGCTGTCGGCTGAGACCTGCTTCAGCCTCTGAACACTGGCAGGGCGCGGCTTCGAGGCATCCAGACGTTATTCGGCTACGGAACGTGGTGGAGTTCAGATTTAACGTGTAGTTCCGGTCCAACCTCTGGCCGCTGATCCCACGCCGATCCTCGGGTCGCGTTGCTAGGTGAACGCTGAGCGCGCTGATCTCTCGCGCGTCATACGAGTGCAGCGTCGGATACGCGAGACGTCTACGTGGTCGGCTGGAGTGCGCCGAAGCTGCGGCGCAGGAGGTCGACCGCGCTGTCTGCGGCATCGGCCTCTGCCCACGCGGTGAGCGCGATGTCGAAGCAGGCGAGAGAGGCCTGGACGATGGTCTCGGCGCGCAACTCCCGGTGGTCGCCCTCGAGGCGCTCCGCGACCACGGGCGTGAGCATGCTGGCCCACAGCAGGTGCTTCTCGAAGTTCCTTGCCCGCAGTGCAGGAGCGCTGCCAAGGACCCGCATCGCCTTCTTGCCCTGCGCCTGGTTTCTTCCCGGGGCGGCGAGCAGCGCTTCGTAGGACGCGAGCAGTGCTTCCCAGATGGGCTCCTCAGAGGGGCGGGCCACGAGTTGATCCCGCACGTGCTCGCCCCAGCCAGCGGGATCACCGATCACGGTGTCCTCCTTCGCGGGGAAGTATCGGTGCACGCTACGTGGCGAGACACCGACGGCGGCGGCGATCTGCTCGATGGTGACGCTGTCGAAACCCTGTTCGTCAAAGAGCTCCACCGCGACCTCGGAGATGCGCGCCCGGACGGCGTCGCGCGCGATCGCGCGAGTGCCGCTGGGCCTGGTGACATCGTTCATAGATTCATCATATCGCGCCATAAGTGGCAGAGACTGACAGAACGGGCGTATACTGTCGTCGTCTCACTCGAGAAGGGAAACTCCATGGAACAGCGCACTCTCGGCCGCCAGGGCCTGACCGTCTCCGCCATCGGCTACGGCGCGATGGGCACCGCGGTCGGCTACGGGCCGACCGATGACACCGAGTCCATCGCCGCGATCCGCGCGGCGCACGATCTCGGCGTCACTCACTTCGATACCGCGGAGATGTACGGCTGGGGCGTCGGGGAGCAGCTGCTCGGTACCGCGCTCGCTCCGATCCGCGATCAGGTCACCATCGCCACCAAGTTCGGCTTCACGCCGACGTTCGCCCCGAACTCACAGCTCGAACACGTGCGCAGCGTCGTCGACAACAGCCTGCGCAACCTCGGCGTCGACCACATCGACGTGCTCTATCAGCACGTTCACGACCCGGCCGTCCCCGTCGAAGACGTCGTCGGAGTGATGAAGGAGTACGTCGACGCCGGCAAGGTCAAGTACCTCGGACTGTCCAACACGACGCCGGACAACGTGCGCCTGGCGCATGCTGTTCACCCGATCTCCGTGGTGCAGACCGAGTACTCGATCTTCGCGCGCCAGTCCGAGAACTTCTTCCCCGTCCTCGAAGAGCTCGGCATCGGCTTCGTCGCATACTCGCCGCTCGCGCGCGGGTTCCTCAGCGGTGCGACCAAACCCCGTAGCGAGTACGGCCCCGACGACTTCCGTCAGCACATCCCGTGGTGGGCGCCGGAGAACTACGCAGCGAATGTTGCGATCGTCGACCAGCTCACCGAACTCGCCGCGTCCAAGGGTGCGACGCTCGCTCAGCTAGCGATCGCCTGGCTCCTTGCCCAGAAGGACTACATCGTCCCCATCCCTGGCTCGCGCAACGCCGCACGCGTGGCACAGAACATCACGTCGGCAGGCCTCGTCATCACGGACGCTGACCTTGTGCGCATCGCTGAGATCGCGCCGAATGGAGGAGTGGTGGCGGGAAGCTGATCCTGGCTCCGGCGTGACCGGCGGCTTCCTCGAGCGGTGCGACCCTCGAGGAAGCCGGGTCCCCACTCGAGAGCCGTCGCAGGTTATTCGGGTACGGAATGTGGTGGAGCTCCGCTTCAACGTGTAGGTGCAACCCTTGACTCTTCTCTTAACGAGAAGTCATCGTCACGTCTTGTGAAGACTCTGCCGTCGGCGCTCACGCCGTTCGTGAGGTCGGATGTCTCCGGTGCCCTGCTCGCGGAGACGCTGGGCCGTGCCGGCGAGGAGTTCTCACTGGCGGAGCTGAGCCGGCTCACAGGCGCGGGTGCAGGTGTCGTGCACAGGGAGATCGGCAGGCTGGTCGACGCAGGCGTCCTGCGAGACCGCACTGTCGGCCGCAACCGGATGGTGCGTGCCAACCCGGACCATCCGTTGTTCGCGCTGATGCGAGACCTCATCGCCGCCACCTACGGCCCAGTGCCGGTCCTCCGCGACCTTCTCGCCGGCGTCGGCGGCGTGGAGGAGGCATACGTCTACGGCTCGTGGGCGGCTCGACGTTATGGCGACGTGGGGGACTTTCCGCGGGACATCGATGTCCTGGTGGTCGGCTCGGCCTCGAGGCGGTCCTTGGCAGCCGTGGCTTCTGCCGCGACCGACCGCATCGGCGTCGACGTCAACATCTCGCGCATCTCGCGCGACGAGTGGCTGGCCGACGAACCGACGCCCTTCGTGGCGACCGTCAAGGGTCGACAGATAGTGGACCTGAAGAGCGGCGTTCACGATGACTGACGTCCCTGACGTGATCGCGCAGATGCTGGTCTCCCGCCAGCTCGAGCACGTCGAGGTGAACCGGGCCCATGCGCAGTCCGTCATGGTCACCGCGCAGCGTCACCTCGAAACCGCGGCAACCCTGGCAGGCACCGAGGATGTCGCCATGGCCTTCACGGCCGCGTACGACGGCACGCGCAAGGCGCTCGCAGCGGTCCTTGCTGCGCACGGGCTCCGTGTGCGACCGGTGGGCGGCGCCCACCGAAACACGGGCGTCGCTGCGGTTCACCGGCCGGTCGGGCGCGCCGCACTCGAGGAGACGACAGTGTCGCCTCGCGGCAGCTCTGTCAGCCCAGCGCCTTCACCCCAGCGACACGAGCCCCGCGACCCCGGCGACGAGCGACACCGCGGCGAGCACCAGCGCCGTCGTGATCAGCACCAGGTGCACGGTGTAGAACCGCGTCCGCGCGCCGGCGTCATCCGTCGACCGCTCGTCCGCCGCGATCCGCTTCATGAAGCGCGGCCACACGGCGAACGCGAAGAGGGCATTGACGAGCAGGACGATGCTGAGGGTCAGGACCATCCGGCCAGGCTAGTGGCGTCCAGCCTCGACCGGATCACGCCTGCCGGAATTCGATCCGGTTGCCGAACGGGTCGTGGGTGTGGAAGCGAACCACGCCGGGGATGTCGTCGGCCCGCACACACGCGTGCCCGGCGTCCTCGAGCCGCGCCTGCAGCGCGTCGAGATCGGTGGTGAGCAGCGCGGGGTGCGCCCGACCGGCCGGCGTGAACGGCTCGTCGATCCCGATGTGGATCGCTGCGGAGCCCGACTCGAACCAGCACGACGCTGTGAGGCCTTCCGGCACCGTCACCTCGGGCATGCCGAGCAGCACCCCGAAGAAGTGGCGCGCGCGCTCCACGCCGTCGGCGGGGATGGCGAGCTGCACGTGGTCGATCCCCGTGATCATGCGTCGCCCACCGCGCGTTTGACGAGCGCGGCGATCTCCTTCTCCTCCTTCGCCCCGACGGACAGCAGCGCGAAGGAGGCCGGCCACATCTGCCCGTCGTCGAGTGCGGCGACGTCCTGGAAGCCGAACGTCGAGTAGCGCGACTCGAACTTCGTCGCCGGCTGGAAGAAGCACAGCACCTTGCCGTCGAGCGACCACGCCGGCATGCCGTACCAGGTGCGCGGCTCGAGCTGAGGAGCGACCTCCATCACGAGGGAGTGGAGTCGCTCGGCCATCACGCGCTCCTCGTCTGGCATCTCGGCGACCTTCGCCATGAGGTCGGCCAGCGCATCGGCCTTCTTCTTGCCGCCCTTCTCTGCGCGCAACTCCTCCGCGCGCTCCTTCATCGCCGCCTTCTCGGCGTCGCTCCAGCCGCTGCCGCTCATGGTCGCCTCCGTGTTTGTGGGTCGCGCCGCGCTCGTGGGTCGTCTCGCCTACCGTAGCCCGCGACACTCGGCCGCTACTGTGTCACCAGCCGAGGGAGGTGGGCGTTGGGCGCGGTGGACGTGAGCACCACACGACAGGACGCGGTGGCGTCGAACGTCGCCCCACCCGAACCGACCCGTCCGTGGTGGCACGTGAGCCTGCTCGGCACCGGCGTAGGACTCGTGCTCGCAGGCCTCGCTACGACCCCGACCCTGCTTCCGCGTGACCCGCTCCACCAGGGCCTCGCCATGGCCCTCGCGTTCGCGGTCGGGTATCTCGTGTCGGTGATCCTGCTCTGGGCTATCGGCCGCTGGGCCCCCCCGCCCGAGTCCCACGGTGACGCGGTGGGCGTGGGCCGCGCTCGGCGTCGCCTGGACGGTCGCGGCGCTGCTCCTCGCGAGCCCCGCGATCGCGGCCCAGGACGATCTTCGGGCCCGCGCGGGGTGGGCGCCGTTGACGACTGCCGAGGTCGCAACCGCTGCGGGGGTCGCGGTGGGCGCGACCGTCGCCTTCGTAGCGATCGGCAAAGGCCTCGCGGCCCTCGCGCGCCGACTTGGCCGCGCGATGACAGACGCCCGCAGAGGGCCGATGCGCGGGCTGGGCTCGCGCGCCGGTGCGCTGGCTCTCGCGTGGGTCGCGGTGGTCACGGGTCTCGCCGTGGTCGTGGGCGCCGGCCTCGCGGCGTTCGTCGTCTGGTACGGCAACAGCTACGAGAAGTACAACGACTCCTTCGTGGCAGGACTCGACGAGCCCTCGGGAGCGTATCGATCGGTCGGTCCCGACAGCGCGCTGTCGTGGGACCGTGCCGGGCGCGAGGGGCGGTCGATCCTTGCCGGCGCCCCGACCGCCTCGCAGATCGAGCAGGTGACGGGCACAGATGCGGTGGAGCCGGTGCGCGTCTACGTCGGACTCGAAGACACGGACGCCGGCCCCACCGACTGGGACGCACGGGCCGCGGCGGCCGTGGCGGAGCTCGACCGACTCGGGGCCGACGAGCGTGCCGCGGTGGTGGTGGCCGCGACCACCGGCTCCGGCTGGCTCGACGATCAGGCGATCGACACCGTCGAGTACCTCTACGGCGGCGACAGCGCGATGGTCGCGATGCAGTACTCGGTCGCCGAGAGCTGGCACTCCTACGTGTTCGACCCCGGAGCGTACCGAGATTCGACGGGCGCGCTCGCGGCCGCCGTGCACGACTGGTGGGGCTCGCTGCCGGAGGCCAGCCGGCCGCACCTGTACATCTACGGCCTGTCGCTTGGATCGCGCGGCGTCCAGGACTCGTTCGACAGCTTCGAGGACCTCCAGTCGTACGGCGACGGCGTCGTGCTCGCCGGCACCCCTTATGGCACCGCCATGAACCGGGAGCTGACGCAGGCACGTGCCGACGGCTCGCCCGTGACCCTTCCCGTCGTCGACGGGGGAGCGCGCGTGCGGTGGTTCTCGCACGGCCCGGACATCGCGGCGCATACGGGTCTGTGGCAGGCGCCACGCTCCATCTACCTGCAGCACGGCAACGATGCCGTGGTCTGGGTGGGTCCCGACATGCTGTGGCGCCAGCCCGAGTGGCTCGAGCCGGGCGAGCGGTCGCCCGACGTGCACCCGGCGATGCGGTGGTACCCCGTGGTGACGAGCATCCAGACGATGTTCGACTCGGCAGTGAACCTCGCCGGGCCGGACGGCGTCGGCCATCGCTACGGCTCCGACACCGCGGAGGCGTGGATCGCGGTCACCGAGGGCGCCGGCCGTAGCGACGAGGAGCTCGACGCGATCCGTCGCGAGGTGATCGGCGAGGAGCTGCCCGCAGGCTCCGACGTGTAGCGCGCCGGGGTGCCGGGCATGCCTCCTGGGCCGCCCGCGTTGCCGTCACTACTGTGGAGGCGAGCGAAGGGAGCACCGCGTGGCCATCGGACGATCGCGATCGAGGGGGCACCGCAGCGCGGCGCCCACGGAGCGGGACGGCGCCGAGGGCGCATGCCTCGTCCGCGTGGTCGAGGGTGGCGACGCGGACTGCGCGCCGGCCGGCACCACCCCCGGTGAAGCGCTCGAGCTCGCGGCGCGAGGCGACGGCCGCATGGCGGTGCTGCTCTATCCGGACACCACCTCGACCGCCGTCCAGGAGCTCGCCGACGCGTGGGACCTTCACCCGGTGCTCGTCGAGGACCTCGAGCACGGCGGCCAGCGGCCCAAGCTCGAGCGCTACGGTGACGTGCTCTTCCTCGTGGTGCGGTCCGCGCACTACGACGACGCACGCGAGCAGGTGGACCTCGCAGAGTTCCACGTCCTCGTGCGTCCCGGCGCCGTCGCGATCCTGTGCCAGGACGGCCTGTGGTTCGACGGCACCCCGGCCTCCGCACTCGTCGACCCGGACAGCGCCGCCGGCGAGCGCGCGGTGGCGGCGCTCCTCGAGGGAGAGCTGACGCAGCTGGGGCCCGAGGCCGTCGCCTATCGACTCGTCGACCGCATCGTCGACGGCTACGTGCCCGTCCTCCAGGGCGTCGCGGTCGACAAGGACGAGATCGAGAAGCAGGTGTTCAGCGCGGACCCGGCGGTGGCCGAGCGCATCTACCGCCTCAGCCAGGAGGTGATCGACCTCCAGCACGCGACCAGCTGGCTCATCGACGTGCTCGCGTCGCTGCGCGGCGGCTTCGTCAAGCACCAGGTTCCCGAGGAGCTCCAGACCTACCTGCAGGACGTCGCCGATCACCTCGACCGGGTCAGCGCGCGCATCGCCGAGTACCGCGAGGCGCTCGCCCAGATCCTCAACGTCAACGCGACCCTCGTCGCGCAGCGCCAGAACGAGGACATGAAGAAGATCTCCGGGTGGGCGGCGATCCTGTTCGCCCCGACCCTCATCGCCGCCATCTACGGCATGAACTTCGACGCGATGCCCGAGCTGCACTGGTCCTTCGGCTACCCGCTCGCCGTGGTGACCATGGTGGGGTTCTCGGTGGCCCTGTACTTCGTGTTCAAGGCGAAGAAGTGGATGTGACCGAGCCGTTCGCCACCTCGATGGTCGCCACGGCGTAGACCCCGTCGTCCGGCAGGTGCAACGTGATCGCGTCGCGCGGCATCCCGGCACCCTCGATCACCGCGATCAGCTCCTCGAGGGAGCGCGGCACGATGTGCGGCCACTGGATGATGCGCTCGACGAACTCGAGATGAGGCCTGTCAGTGCGCATGTTGCCGAGGATCACTATGCCGCCGGGGCGCGTGGCTGCGACGGCGGCGCGCACGAGCTCGGTGGCCGACGGCACGCGTGCTCGGCGCGTGTGCAGCGGCTCGGCGGGCAGGTACTCGAGGAACCCGACCAGGTCGACGAGGTCGTAGCCGCCGGCGGCGCTCGCGAGCGCGCCCAGGTCGAACAGGTCCTGGCGCTGGGTGAGCACCGGCACCCGGCCGCGGTCGGACAGCTCCTCCGCGAGCGCCAGCGCCTGCTCGTCGCCGTCGCGGACCTCGAGCATCGCGGGTGAGCCGCACGCGCCAAGATCTCGCGCGGCCGCCATGAGCGCGGAGAGCCCACCGCTGCCGAGCGACAGCCACGCCGTCGCGCCCGCGCCGGCGAACCTGTCGCGCAGGATCGCGGACACCACGGCGGCGCGGGAGCGGATGCCCACCGCGTCCCAGGTGTGGGTGAGCACGGCCCAGTCGTCGGGGCTGAGGTCCAGGGCGGGCATCCCGGGAAGCTCAGGGTCGCCCGGGTGCTCGAGCGCCCACAGCGCCGCGGCCGACGGCACCAGGTCCCGCCATCGGGGCGCGTGCCGGAACGTGAAGCCGTCGGGCTCGGTGGCGTCCTGGTCGCCCCACCACTGCGCGAGCACGGGGTGGAGCGTGGCCATCGCGGCGCGCCCCTCGGGCCCGACGCGTGGACGCGACGACCGCGTCACTCCGGCCGCTGCGAGCTCGCTGAGCTGCCGTTCGACGATGTCGAGGACCCGCTGACGCGTGCGCGGGTCGCGCTGCGCGGCGAGGTCCGTGGTCCTCACCTCGTGCGCGGCGACGCCGAGCGTCTCGCGCCCCAGGAGGTGGCATCCGTGGAGCGTGACGTGGTCGGTGGTGCCGGTGAGGCCGCAACAGCGGCGCTGCGCACCGCGGGTGCGGAGGCGAGCCTCCCCGGTCGCAGGCAGGTCGGACAGGGTGGCAAGGACGGACATCGGGGTCTCCGAGCGATAGGCGCGCCGCGGTGTGTGCGGCTGGTCAGACCACTGTGCGCCGCGCGCCGCATCGATGCTTGGGGGTCGCCTGAGGAACCCCTGAGGATCGCGCGACAGGGACGCAGCGCCGATGCGCGCGCTGGCTCAGGCCGCCGGTACGGCCTCGGTGCCGGTCACCCAGGAGGGCCGCAGCGAGGCGAAGACGTGGGGGAACAGCTCGGATCCGCCCGACGTGTTCTCGAACCGGACGTCGACGCCGTCGGCCTCGATCAGCGCGGTGTCGAGCACGAGGATGACGAGGTCGGCTCGGTCGACGCCCTCGTAGTGGCGAGCGAGGACGCCCGGGAGCTGCGCGCGGGTCGAGCAGTGCACGAACCCCTCGTCCGCCACCGTCATGCCTCGCCCGGAGACGTCGTACGGCGCCCCGGCGAGCGCATCGGCCCACTGGGCGCGGAAGGCGAGGTGGAGGATCTCGGTCACGACGCCTCCTCGGCCTGGCGGGCGCGGTACGCGGCCTGCGCCGCGCGGTTGGTGCACGTGACCGAGCAGTACTTGCGCGAGCGGTTGCGCGACAGGTCGAGCACGATGCCGTCGCAGTCGTCGAGCTCGCAGCGGCCGAAGCGCTCGAACTCGTCGGCGCGGATGACGTCGATGACCGCCATCGCGGTCTCCACGAGGATGCGCTCCGCGAGCGGCCGGTGGTCGCTCGTCGCGTGGATGTGCCAGTCGCGCCCGTCGTGCCGCACGAGGCGGGGCAGGGCGCGCTCCTCCGCGAGGATCGCGTTCACCAGGGGCACCGCGCCGTCGCGCGTGGACTTGAAGAGCTCGCGGAGCCGGGTACGGATCGCTCGCACCGCCTCGAGGTCGCTGCTCGAGGGGCGTGAACCCGAGTAGTGGAACTCGTCGAAGAAGGCGACGAGCTCCTCGTGGGTGGTGAGCGTGTCCGGCTCGAGCTCCGAGTTCGCGAGGAACGCCGCCGACTCCAGAGCCTCGGCGCTGTCATGTGCGAAAACCATTTTGACACCTTACCAAACGGGCAGTAGTGTCATGACTCATGGCCCTGATGACTCATGACACCGTGACTGCGAAGCGCTCCTTCGGCGTGCGCCGCGTCAGCGACAGCCGCCTCGCCTCGGGGCTGGTCTTCGCGATGGTGTCTGCCGCGTCGTTCGGCATGTCGGGCTCGCTCGCCCGCGGGCTCATGGACGCCGGCTGGACCGCCGGCGCCGCGACGCTCGTACGCGTCGCGATCGCCGCGCTCGTGCTCGCCGTGCCGGGCGCGCTCGCCATGCGCGGGCGCTGGCACCTGCTCCGCCGCGGCTGGGGCGTCATCGTCGCCTACGGCGTCTTCGCCGTGGCCGGCGCGCAGCTGTGCTACTTCCTCGCGGTCGGCTACCTCGACGTGTCGGTCGCGCTGCTCATCGAGTACACGGCCCCCGTGGCCGTGGTGCTGTGGATGTGGGTGCGCCACGGCAACCGCCCCACGCGCCTCACCGTCGCCGGCGCGCTCATCGCGGCCGCTGGCCTGGTGCTGCTGCTCGACGTCCTGGGCGGCGGCGCGAACGTCGACCTCGTGGGCGTCGCGTGGGCACTCGCGGCCATGGTCGGCGCGTCGGTCTACTTCGTCATCGGCGGCGACGAGTCCAACGGCATCCCTGGCATGACCCTCGCGGCCGGCGGCCTCATCGTGGCGCTGGTCGTGCTCTCCGCCGCGGCGCTCACGGGAGTCCTGCCCATCGCGTGGTCCACCGAGACCGTGCAGTTCGTGCCGTTCGCCGCGCCCTGGTGGGCCGTCGCGCTCGTCCTCGGCATCGTGACCGCGGCCACCGCCTACGTGACCGGCATCGCCGCGACCCGTCGCCTGGGCGCCCGCCTGGGCTCCTTCGTCGCGCTCACCGAGGTGATGATGGCGACCCTATTCGCGTGGATCCTGCTCGGCCAGGTGCCGCTCGCGATCCAGGTGGGCGGCGCGCTGCTGGTCGTCGCCGGCGTGGTCGTCGTGAAGCTCGGAGAGCGTCCGGCCGAGACCGTGGCCGAATCGATCGCCGAGCCGCCCGCGCTCACCGACCCGCAGGCGCCCATCCCGCTGTGAACCGTGCGCGCCTGGACAGCGTGGTCCTGGCGCGTCTCACACGTGCGGCCGGGCCGGTGCACCCCCTCCTTGCGCACCGGCCCCGGCCGCAACGAACCTGAACGACGCCACGGCGACGGGTCGTGCTGACCCGGCGACCGCATCGGCGCTCCTCTCCGACAGTTTCGAACATCCGCGCGGCGACACGCCGCTGGCGGGGCAGCCATCGCCGCGCGCGCCGGGGTGTCGTCCTCGGCGACGTTCGGAACTGTCGGTACGGGCCAGCAGCTCCGATGCGCGTGCCGGCCTCAGCTGGAGTGCGGCAGCGCCCGCAGGGACTGGCGCAGGAGCGCGTGCTCGGCGTCGATCGCGCTCGGCACCCGCGAGCCCATCGAGTAGAGGAACTCGGCGGTGTCGTCGGCCTCGGCCATGAGGGCGTCGCGGTCGACGGCGAACAGGCCGCGCCACTGGTCCTCGCTGACGCCGGCCGCCGCGTAGTCGATCTCTCCCGCGGCGGGCACGATGCCGAACGGGCTCTCGGCGCCGCGCGCGGTGCCCTCGACGCGGCCGAGGATCCACGCGAGCACGCGCGCGTTCTCGCCGAATCCGGGCCACAGGAAGCTGCCATCGGCGCCCTTGCGGAACCAGTTCACCTGGAACACGGCCGGGGGACGGCCCGTCGAGCGCAGGCGCGCGCCCGTGTCGATCCAGTCCTGCCAGTGGTCGGCCATGTGCATGCCGCAGAACGGCAGCATCGCGAGCGGGTCGCGGCGCAGCTCGCCGAGCGTGCCCTCGGCAGCCGCCGTGCGCTCCGACGCCAGGGTCGCCCCCATGTAGACGCCGTGCTCCCACGTGCGGGCCTGGGCCACGAGCGGCACGTTCGAGGCGCGTCGCCCGCCGAAGACGACGGCGTCGATGACGACGCCGGCCGGGTCGTCCCAGGTGTCGGCGATGGTGGGGCACTGGGCCGCGGACACCGTGAAGCGCGAGTTGGGGTGGGCGGCCGGGCGGCCGCTGTCCGGGGTCCAGGACTCGCCGCGCCAGTCGGTCAGGTGCTCGGGCGCCTCGTCCGTGAGGCCCTCCCACCACACGTCGCCGTCGTCCGTGAGGGCGACGTTCGTGTAGATGACGTCCCGGTCGAGGGTCTCCACCGCGACGGGGTTGGTCGACTCGCCGGTGCCCGGCGCGACGCCGAAGAACCCGGCCTCGGGGTTGATGGCGCGCAGGCGGCCGTCCTCGCCCGGTGCGAGCCAGGCGATGTCGTCGCCGATGGTCTCGACCTTCCAGCCGGGGATGGTCGGCTGCAGCATCGCGAAGTTGGTCTTGCCGCAGGCGCTCGGGAAGGCGGCGGCGACGTGGAAGACGCGGCCGGTGGGCCCGGTGACCTTGAGCAGCAGCATGTGGGCGGCGAGCCAGCCCTCGCGGTGTCCCATCGAGGAGGCGATGCGCAGCGCGAACGCCTTCTTCGCGAGGATCGCGTTGCCGCCGTACGCCGAGCCGTAGCTCCAGATCTCGCGGGTCTCGGGGAAGTGCACGATGTACTTGGTGTCGTTGCACGGCCACGCGACGTCCTGCTCGCCGGGCTCGAGGGGGGCGCCGACCGTGTGCACCGCGGGTACCCACGGGGTGTCGGGGCCGATGTGCGCGAGGGCGGCGGCGCCCATGCGGGTCATCACTCCGGTCGACAGGACCACGTAGGGGGAGTCGGTGACCTGCACGCCGTAGCGCGCGAGCGGGCTGCCGAGCGGCCCCATGCAGAACGGCATGACGTACATGGTGCGGCCGCGCATCGAGCCCGCGACGACGTCGCGGAGGGTCTCACGCATGCGGGCGGGAGGCTCCCAGTTGTTCGTGGGCCCCGCGTCGGACGCCGACTCCGTGCAGACGAAGGTGCGCGACTCGACGCGCGCGACGTCGTCGGGGTGGGAGCGCGCGAGGTAGGAGCCGGGACGCTTGACGGGATCGAGGGCGATGAGCGTGCCGGCGTCGACCAGCTGCTCGGTGAGCTCCGCGCGCTCGCCGGCGGAACCGTCGCACCAGTGGACGGCGGCGGGCTCGGTGAGGGCGGCGATGCGCTCGACCCACGCGACGATGCTGGGGTCGGCCGAAGCGGGGGCGGCGGCCGCGATGGCGGTGCGCTCGGCGGTGGCGGTCATGGGCTCTCCTCGGTTGTCTTTCTGGGTGTGGTTCCTGTGCCGGATTCAGAAGTACCTCGCTTTCGACGATACGAAGGCCACACTGGACTTCCTGGCACATCGAGGTGGAAATTTCGACCGTTCTTTCGGTATCGTCAAGAACCATGGCCGACGCAGTGACGCTGGGACGCAGGATTCGACACTTCCGCACGCAGGCGGGCTACACGCTCGACCAGCTGGGGGAGCGGACTGGGGTGGCGGCGAGCCAGTGGTCGCTCATCGAGAACGGCAAGCGCGAGCCGCGGCTGTCGCTGCTGACCGACGCCGCGAAGGCGCTCGGGGTACCCGTGCAGGAGCTGCTCGAGGACGCCCCGCCCACCGAGCGGGCCGCCCTCGAGATCGAGCTCGAGCGCGCACAGTCGGGCCATGCTTTCCGCGAGCTGGGCCTGCCGGCCCTGCGGGCCTCGCGCACGATGCCCGACGACGTGCTGAAGACGCTCGTCGGGATGCACCGGGAGCTCGAGCGCCGCGCACGTGCCGCGCTCGCGACGCCCGAGGAGGCGCGCCGGGCCAACACCCGACAGCGCCAGTACCTGCGGTCCGTCGACAGCTACCTGCCCCAGATCGAGGCGCTCGCCGACCTCGAGACGGCGGCGGTGGGTCACACGGGCGGCGCCCTCACCCACCGCACCGTCGCCGAGATCGCCTCGCGCCACGGCTTCACGATCGTCCACACCGCGGACATGCCCCACTCGGCGCGCTGCGTCGTGGATCACGAGTCGGGCCGGATCTACATCCCGCCGGCCTCGATCCCCGGCGGCCACGGTCTCCGGTCGCTCGCTCTTCAAGCGGTCGCGCACTCGGTCCTCGATCACGAGGAGCCCTCCGACTACGAGGAGTTCCTCACGCAGCGTCTCGAGGTGAGCTACTTCGCGGCCGCGTGCCTCATGCCGCACGAGCCGTCGGTCGAGTTCCTGCAGGCCGCGAAGAACGAGCGCAACATCGCCATCGAGGACTTCCGCGACGCGTTCGGCGTCACGCATGAGGCGGCCGCGCTGCGCTTCACCAACCTCGCCACCGTCGACCTCGGCATCCCGCTGCACTTCCTGCGCGTGTCCGGCGACGGGGCCGTCGTGCGGGCCTACGAGAACGACCGGCTGCCGCTGCCGCTCGACGTGACGGGCTCGTGCGACGGCGAGATCGTGTGCCGCGAGTGGTCGGCGCGGCGCGCGTTCGCCCGCTCGACCAGGACCACGGAGTACTACCAGTACACGGACACCGTGAACGGCACGTTCTTCGAGTCGACCCAGACGGGCATCGCCGACGCCCAGGAGTTCTCCATCACCCTCGGCGTCCCCTACCGGGAGTCGCGCTGGTTCCGTGGGCGCGAGTCGACCGAGCGCTTCCAGTCGAAGTGCCCGGACGCGAGCTGCTGCCGCCGGCCCACGAACGACCTCGCCACCCGCTGGCGCGGCAAGGCGTGGGCGAGCGCCCGCGTCCACCAGCACACGTTCTCGCCGCTGCCCCACGGCACGTATCCCGGCATCGACGACCGCGAGCTGTACGAGTTCCTCGAGGCGCACGCCGGCGACGAGTCGTGACCGCGCCCGGGAGGTCGTTCGGCGCGGCCGCGGCCGACTACGAGCGCGGCAGGCCCGGCTACCCGGCCGATGCGGTCGCCTGGATGGTGGGCGCCTCACCTCTCGCGGTGGTCGCCGACGTGGGCGCCGGCACGGGGAAGCTCACCCGTGCGCTCGTCGCGGCGGGTCACGGCGTGATCGCCGTCGATCCCGACCCGCAGATGCTCGCCGCGCTCGCGGCTGCCGTCCCCGAGGCCGGTCGTGTCGAGGGCACGGCCGAGCGGCTGCCGCTGGCGGCACAGAGCGCCGATGCGGTCGTGCTCGGCCAGGCGTGGCACTGGGTCGACGTCGCCGAGGGCTCCGCGGAGATCGCGCGCGTCCTCCGTCCCGGGGGCACGCTCGGGCTCGTGTGGAACATCCGCGACGAGTCCGTGCCCTGGGTCGCGGAGCTGACCAAGGCGATGCACGGCTCCGCGGCCGAGCGCCTCCTGGCCGGGGACGGGCCGCGCGTCGGTGCGCCGTTCCCCGCGCTCGAGGAGCGCTCGTGGTCGTGGGTGAGGACCATGGCTGTGAGCGACCTGCAGGCGATGGTCCGCTCGCGCAGCTACTACCTGGAGGCCGACGCCCACCGGCGGGCCGTCATCGACGAGGCGGTCCTGCGCATCGGCTCCGCCGTCGCCCGCGACGGCACGATCGACCTGCCCTACGTGACGCGCGCGTTCCGCACGACGCGGCCCTGAGCTGACGCCGGGGGGACAGGCGCGGCGGTTCGCGAGCGACCGTGGGGGCGTCAGCCGAGCAGCGCGATGGCCGCGGCGGCGACGGAGGCCACGACGATGCCGATCCCGGCCCAGTCCGCCCGCTTGACCGCTGAGGGGCCGCTCGGCGCGGCGTCGGCGCTGCCTGCGGAGCGCGAGTCCTCCACGATGGCGCCGATCTCCGCGGCGATGTGCTCCGTGCTGCGCTCGTCGCCTTCCTGGCCGCGTGCGCGCAGGCGGCGCGAGGCGCCCGACACGGGCGCGGCGAACGAGCCGATGCGCTTGCCGTCGTCACCCACGAGCTCGAGCGACCACTTGAGCTCGACGCCGGCGATGCGGTCCACCGGCATCGAGGCGATCTGCACGACGTTGCGCAGCTCGATCTCGTCGGGACTCACGACCACCGACGGGCGCAGGAACGCCGCCCAGCCGAGCCCCGCCGCGGCAAGCCCGAGACCAAGACCCACGTGCGCATCGGCGAACCCGCTCGAGGCGAGCTGCACGATGGCGACCGCCGCGCCGAAGCCCACGGCGATCCAGCCCCAGATGAGCGATGAGCGCAGACGGTGGACGACCATGTCCACCATCGTCCCACGCAGGGGATGCGTGCCCGACCGGCCCGCCACAGCCGCGCCGCGCGCGACCGGCTAGAATGTCACCGGCTCTTAGTCCGTGCGCGGCGCGCAACGGCCCGCCCGCGTCCCCTCCCCTCCAAGGAATCGAGATCCTGTCATGCCCGTGCGCTCAGACCTGCGCAACGTCGCGATCGTCGCTCACGTCGATCACGGCAAGACCACCCTCGTGGACGGCATGCTCGTCCAGGGCGGCGCCTACGGCGAACACGCCCACATCGAGGACCGCGCCATGGACTCCGGCGACCTCGAGCGCGAGAAGGGCATCACGATCCTCGCCAAGAACACGGCGATCCGCTACACCGGCGAGGCGGCCGGTGCCGAGGGCGTGACGATCAACGTCATCGACACCCCCGGTCACGCCGACTTCGGCGGCGAGGTCGAGCGCGGCCTGTCGATGGTCGACGGCGTTGTGCTGCTCGTCGACGCGTCGGAGGGCCCGCTGCCGCAGACCCGCTTCGTGCTGCGCAAGGCGCTCGCGGCGAAGCTGCCCGTCATCATCGTCGTCAACAAGGTCGACCGTCCCGACTCGCGGATCTCCGCGGTGGTGGACGAGACCCACGACCTGCTCCTGGGCCTCGCGGCCGACCTCCACGACGAGGTCCCTGACCTCGACGTCGACGCCCTTCTCGAGGTGCCCGTGGTGTACGCGTCGGCCAAGGCCGGCCGCGCGTCGCTCGAGCAGCCTGCAGACGGCGAGCTGCCCGACAACGAGAACCTCGAGCCGCTGTTCCAGACGATCATGGAGCGCATCCCCGGTCCGGCCTTCGAGGACGGCCACCCGCTTCAGGCGCACGTCACCAACCTCGACGCGAGCCCGTTCCTCGGCCGCCTCGCGCTGCTGCGCATCTTCAACGGTGAGCTGCGCAAGGGCCAGCAGGTCGCCTGGGCCCGAGCCGACGGCTCGATCCAGAACGTCAAGATCACCGAGCTGCTCGAGACCAAGGGCCTCGAGCGCGTGCCCGCCGAGGTCGCCCGCCCCGGCGACATCGTCGCCGTCGCCGGCATCGAGGACATCACCATCGGCGAGACCCTCACCGACATCAACGACCCGCGCCCGCTGCCGCGCATCACGGTCGACGACCCGGCGATCTCGATGACCATCGGGATCAACACGTCGCCGCTGGCGGGCCGCGTCAAGGGTGCCAAGGTCACGGCGCGCCAGGTGAAGGACCGCCTCGACAAGGAGCTCATCGGCAACGTGTCGCTGCGCGTCCTGCCGACGGACCGCCCCGATGCGTGGGAGGTCCAGGGACGCGGCGAGCTCGCGCTCGCGATCCTCGTCGAGCAGATGCGTCGCGAGGGCTTCGAGCTCACCGTCGGCAAGCCCGTCGTGGTCACCAAGGAGATCGACGGCAAGAAGCACGAGCCGATGGAGCACATGACCATCGACGTGCCCGAGGAGCACCTGGGCGCCGTCACCCAGCTCATGGCGAGCCGCAAGGGCCGCATGGAGTCGATGGCCAACCACGGCACCGGCTGGGTCCGCATGGAGTTCATCGTCCCGGCGCGCGGCCTCATCGGCTTCCGTTCGACGTTCCTCACCGAGACCCGCGGCACCGGCATCGCCTCGTCCATCGCGCACGGCTACGCCCCGTGGGCCGGACTCATCGAGTACCGCACCAACGGCTCGCTGTGCGCGGACCGCCAGGGCGCCGTGACGACCAACGCGCTGCTGACGCTCCAGGACCGCGGCACCTTCTTCGTGAAGCCCACGCAGGAGGTCTACGAGGGCATGGTCGTGGGCGAGAACTCGCGCGGTGAGGACATGGACGTCAACATCACCAAGGAGAAGAAGCTCAACAACATCCGGTCGGCGACCGGTGAGGAGCTCGAGCGCCTGACGCCGCCCCGCGTGCTGACCCTCGAGGAGTCCCTCGAGTTCGCGCGCGAGGACGAGTGCGTCGAGGTGACGCCGGAGAACATCCGCATCCGCAAGGTGATCCTCGACGCCACCGAGCGCGGCCGCGCCGCCGCGCGCGCCAAGCGCCAGGACGCGTAGCCCCGTCTCCACCGTCAGCCCCGCCCGGCCTCAGTTGGGCGGGGCTGACGTCGTCTCGGACCTCCTCCGGGCGGCCGATGCGCGTGCCCGGCCGCAGTGGCTACGGTGCCGTCATGAACGTGGTCACGGTGGGGGCGGTCGCGGTGGCGCTCGTGCTCGCGGGCTGCTCGTCGAGCGCCACGAGCTCGTCTGGGGAGGACGCGGCGGCGGCGTGGCCATCGACCGTCTCGCTTCCGGAGGCGGACGCTCTCGCGTGGTACGCGAGAGACCCCGGCACCGGGTCCGGAGAGGTGCACGGCGTCGCCTTCCGCGACAACTCCGTCGCCAACGAGGTGCTCAACGCCGCCTACGACGACGGCTGGGAGCTCTTCACCGCGGGCGAGGGAGGAATCGCCGAGGGGATCTATGAGGGGCCCGCGATGCGCGACTGGGCGCTGTGCCGCGACGGCGACCTGCTGCACGTGTACTGGCTCCCCCAGGAGTCGACATTCGCGGACGGGACGCCGATCACGGTGCCATCGACCCAGGTGTACGTCACGAACGACTTCGGTGGCTGTGCATAGACCGGCGCGTCGCCGAGCGTGTCATCACCAGGACCTATCCTGGGACGCATGAAGGACGCACTCGCCTACCTCGTGCTCATCGCGGGCGGCATCATCACGGCGAGCGTGGGTGCCGTCGCGCACCGCGGCTACGTCCCGTGGGGACTCGTCGCGAGCATCCTGATGGTCGGCCTCGCCGCGGTGTTCTCCCGCGCGTGGCTGGGCTTCACGGGGCTCGGCGTGTTCGCCGGCGCGTGGCTGGTCGCGACCTTCGTGTGGTCGCTCAACGGTCCCGGCGGATCGGTGCTCATCGTGCAGGACGCGGTGGGTGTCGCCTGGCTCGCGGGCGCGACCGTGATGATCGTGGCGTCGGCCCTGGTGCCGACCCGAGTCTTGGTGGGGGCACATGGCACGCGGTAAGGATGCGGCGCGGCGCGAGGCCGAGCGTCAGCTCGCCAAGAGGCGCAACTCGGCGGCGCACCGGTCGCTGCGCAAGCGCGCCGAGCGCGGCAAGGGCGCGCATCTCGCCGCCCCCGACGGTGCCGATGCGCCGGACGCCGCGGCGCTGAACTCACAGCGCCTCGAGGCCGCCGCAGTCGTGCCCGAGACCGCCGACGCGCCCGAGAGCAACGAGCCGCCCGCCGACGCGATCGAGGAGCGGGTGCCGACGTCCGAGCTGCGCGCGCCCGCATGGCTCGCAGCCGAGGGCTTCACCGCGGAGGACGCGACGCCCGCCGATGATGCGCCTGAAGCGGCCGACGAGACTCCCGCGTGGGCGCAGGACGAGGCGGCGCCGTACACGCCGGTCTTCGACCCGGCTCCGCGCCCGGGCGACCCCGACTACGTCGACCCGGACAAGGAGGAGCCCGCCGGCACGGAAGCCGACGCGGAGGGCACCGAGCCGGATGACGCCGAGCTGAATGGCCCCGAGCCGAGCGATGCCGAGCCGGAGGCCACGGAGCCGGATGACGCCGAGCTGAGTGGCCCCGAGTCGAGCGACGCGCAGGAGACGGCGGTGCTCCCGGCGGTCGATGAGGCTGCCGTCATAGACGAGCCTGCCGCGGCCAAGACGCACGAGGTCGGCTCCCCGGCACCGGACGACGCCGACGTCACGGAGACCGCCGTGCTCGCACCCGTCGTCGACGAGGAGCCGAAGGACGAGTCCCCGTCCGTCGCGCGCGCCAGCCTGCTCGGGGGAGCTGCGGCGGCTGGCGCCGCAGCATCGGCGCAAGCCGCCTCCTCGGGCGACGCCGAGACCGCCGCATCCGAGTCGAGCGCGCCGGCGATCGAGGAGAGCGCTCCAGCGACCGACGCCGTCGCCGAGCCTGCGCCCGCGTCTACCACTGCTGCGAGCGCTCCGGAGGCGAGCAGCGAGACCGCGACCACGCCGCCGTGGGCCGCCGCCCCGGCCGCAGGCGCGGCCGCTGAGCCAGCGAGCGCATCGGCGCCCTCGTCGTCCGGCGACGACGGGACCGAGGCCCCTGCGCGCCGTCGCGGGCGGTGGGCCATCGTGCCGCTCATCATCGTCGCGATCGGCGTGCTGTACGTGGGCGCGCAGGCGCTGCTCTCCGGGACCGTGCCGCGCGCGACCGAGGCGCTGGGCGTCTCGATCGGCGGCATGAGCACCTCGGAGGCGACGGGGGCGCTCGACGACCACGTCGAGGCGGCTGCTGCCGAGGACCTGGTGCTCGAGACCACGGGTCAGTCGTACACGACGACGGCGACGGCAGCTGGGCTGGCGGTGGACGCCGAGGCGACCGTCGACGAGGTCACGGGCTTCACGCTCGCGCCACAGCGCCTGTGGATGCACATCGTCGGTGGAGGTCACCTCGACCCCGTGATCACCGTCGACGACGACGCCCTCGACGCGACCGTCGCCGAGGCCGCGCTCGCGATCGACGGCCCCGCGGTGGACGCAGGCGTCGCGATCGCGGGAGAGAGCATCGAGGTGGTGCCCGGTCGCCCGGCGATCGAGGTGGATCAGCCCGCCTCGGCGCAGCTCATCGCGGCCGCCTGGCCGGGCTCGCAGACCGTCGAGCTCATCGCGACCGTCGAGGACCCCGCCATCACCGACGAGGCCGCCGAGGGCTTCGCCGCCGCGCTCGACCAGGAGCTGCTCGCCGGACCCGTGACTCTCGTCGGCGACGACGTCGAGACGAGCGTGGACGCGGCGACCGTCGCGGAGTTCTCCTCGGTGGTCGCGGGCGACTCTGGCCTCGAGCTCCAGATCGACGGCGTCGGCCTCGCCGCGCAGATGGTCGCCGACGACCCGGACCTCGCGACGCAGGGGGAGAACGCGTCGGTCACGTTCGACGACGACCACGAGATCGTCATCGACGAGGGCCGCCCCGGCATCACCATCGACGGCGAGGCGCTCGCGGGGGTCATCACCTCCGCCGCGGGCAGCGCGGACCGGACGGGCGAGCTCCCGTACACGTCTGCTGACGCCGAGGTCTCGCCTGAGGACCTCGGCATCCCGGACCTCCGAGAGGTCGTCGCCTCGTTCGACACCCCGCTCACGGCGGAGCCCGTCCGCACCCAGAACCTGCGCACCGCGGCGGCCGACGTCGAGGGCACCATGCTCATGCCTGGCGACGAGTTCAACCTGCACGAGATCCTGTCGCCGATCACCGCGGAGGAGGGGTACGGCGACGCCCACGTGATCGTGGACGGCGTCCTCACCTCTGGGCTGGGCGGCGGCCTATCGCAGATGGCGACGACGAGCTACAACGCGGCATACTTCGCGGGCTACGAGCTGCTCCAGCACCGCCCGCACTCGGTGTGGTTCACGCGCTATCCGGCGGGCCGCGAGTCGACGCTGTGGGGCTCGACCATCAACGTCCGCTTCGTCAACAACACCCCGTACGCCGCCGCCATCAACAGCTACGTCTCGGGCGGCCGCCTGCACGTGGACATCTGGTCGACGCCGCACTTCGAGGTGCAGACATCCGCGAGCCCCAAGTCCAACGTGACGCAGCCGGGCACCAAGGAGGTCCGCGCGGCCAACTGCGAGGCCAAGGGCCCCGGTCAGCCGGGCTTCACCATCACGAACACCCGCGTCGTGACGCTCGACGGCGACGAGGTCGACCGCAACGTCGACACCTGGACCTACCAGCCCGACGACGCCATCAAGTGCGTCAGCGAGGACGACGACTCCTGAGCGGTGCGGACGGGTGAATCCGCCCGCACCCTCAGGGCTATGATGGTCCGGTTCGCACCCTCGCCTGAAACGGAGATGAAGTGACCTACGTCATCGCCCTGCCTTGTGTCGACGTCAAGGACAAGGCCTGCATCGACGAGTGTCCCGTCGACTGCATCTACGAGGGCGAGCGCTCGCTGTACATCCACCCCGACGAGTGCGTCGACTGCGGTGCCTGCGAGCCTGTCTGCCCCGTCGAGGCGATCTACTACGAGGACGACGTCCCCGACAAGTGGGCGGACTACTACAACGCGAACGTCGAGTTCTTCTCGGAGATCGGCTCGCCCGGCGGTGCCGCCAAGATGGGCCTCATCGAGCACGACCACGACCTCATCAAGTCGCTTCCGCCGAACCCCAACGGCTGATCGGCGGGCATGGGACTCCAGCCGGGCGCGCTGCCCGACTTCCCGTGGGACTCGCTCGCGCCGTACCGCGCGCTCGCCATTGAGCACCCGGACGGGGTCGTCGACCTGTCGGTCGGGACTCCCGTCGACCCGACGCCGGCGCTGATCCAGGACGCCCTGCGGGACGCGGCGAACGCCCCCGGATACCCCACGACCCACGGCACCCTCGCCCTGCGCGAGGCCGTCGTCGCGTGGTTCGAGCGCACCCGCTCCGTGACCGGGCTGAGCGCCGATGCGGTGCTCCCCACCGTGGGCTCGAAGGAGCTGGTGGCGTTCCTGCCCGCGCTCCTGGGCCTGGGCGACGGTGACACCGTCGTGCACCCCGCAGCGGCGTACCCCACGTACGCCGTCGGCGCGACCCTGGCGGGCGCATCGGCCCTCGCGACGGACGACGTCGCCGCCTGGGCGGGACGCGACGACGTCCGCCTGGTCTGGGTGAACTCGCCCTCGAACCCGACCGGCGCCGTCCTGAGCCGCGATGAGCTGCGGCAGGTCGTCGAGGCCGCGCGGCGCATCGGCGCCGTGGTCGCCTCCGACGAGTGCTACGCGGCCCTGTCCTGGACGGACGCTCCGGTGCCGTCGATCCTCGACCCCGAGGTGTGCGGCGGATCGCACGAGGGGCTGCTCGCGGTGTACTCGCTGTCGAAGCAGAGCTCGCTCGCCGGCTACCGTGCCGCGTTCGCCGCGGGTGACCCCGCGCTCATCGCCGGACTGGTCGAGACGCGCAAGCACGCCGGCATGATCGTGCCCGCTCCGGTGCAGGCGGCGATGACCGTCGCCCTGGGAGACGACGAGCACGTCACCGCCCAGCGCGAGACCTACCGCGCACGCCGCGAGACGCTGCTGACGGCCGTCAAGAACGCGGGTTTTTCCGTCTCCGCCTCAGAAGCGGGTCTCTATCTGTGGGCGACGCGTGACGAAGACTGCTGGAAGACCATAGAGTGGCTCGCGAGCCGCGGCATCGTTGCTGCGCCGGGATCCTTCTACGGCACCGCTGGGGACCAGCACGTCCGGATCGCGCTGACCGCGACGGACGAGCGCGTGCAGGAGGCGTCCCGGAGGCTTTCCAAAGACAGGTAAACTCGCTGCCAAGCGAACGCACAATGGCGCTGCGCAGCGCACGGGAGGACTCTGAAGATGACGAGAGTGGTCGACGCCCGACTCACGGTCGATGGGACGACGCGAGAGCTGCCGCTCGAGCGCTCCACCGTGGGCAACGACGGGGTGTCGGTCTCGACTCTCCTGAAGGACACGGGCCTCGTGACCGTGGACCCGGGGTTCATGAACACCGCATCGTGCGAGAGCGCGATCACCTACATCGACGGCGACGCCGGCATCCTGCGCTACCGCGGATACCCCATCGAGCAGCTCGCCGAGCACTCGACGTTCCTCGAGGTCGCCTACCTGCTCATCCACGGTGAGCTGCCCAGCGAGGACCTGCTCGCGGCGCTCAACAACCGCGTGGCGCGCCACATGCACGTCCACGAGGGCATCAAGACGTTCCTCGGCGCGTTCCCGCGCGACGCGCACCCCATGGCCGTGCTGTCCGGCGCGACCAGCGCGCTGTCGACGTTCTATCCCGAGTCGGTGGGACGCGGCGAGCACGAGACCGAGCTCGCGACCGTGCAGCTGCTCGCGAAGACCGCGACGGTCATCGCCTACCTGCAGCGTCGCGTCACCGGCGGCGACCTCATCGAGCCCCGCAAGGACGGCAACTACGTCGACGAGTTCATGCGCATCGCGTTCTCCGGCCCGGACGGCGAGCTCGACATCGACCCGACCATCCGCAAGGCGCTCGACCTGCTGCTGATCCTGCACGCCGACCACGAGCAGAACTGCTCGACGTCGACGGTGCGCATCGTGGGATCGTCGCAGGCGAACATCTACGCCTCGGTGTCCGCGGGCATCGGCGCCCTGTCCGGCCCGCTGCACGGCGGCGCGAACGAGGCGGCGCTGTCGATGTTCGACGGCATCAAGGAGTCGGGCGACACGGTCGAGCAGTTCGTCGCGAAGGTCAAGGACAAGGCCGAGGGCGCCCGCCTCATGGGCTTCGGCCACCGCGTCTACAAGTCCTACGACCCGCGCGGCGCGGTCGTGAAGGACGTCGCCAACAAGGTGCTCAGCGAGCTCGGTGGCAACGACGAGACCTTCCAGATGGCGCAGCGCCTCGAGGAGATCGCGCTGTCCGACGAGTACTTCATCGAGCGCAAGCTGTACCCGAACGTCGACTTCTACACCGGGCTGCTGTACTCGGCGATGGGCTTCCCGCGCCAGATGTTCACCCCGCTGTTCGCCCTCGGTCGCATGCCCGGCTGGATCGCGCACTACCGCGAGATGATGGCCGACCCGCGCACCAAGATCGGCCGTCCGCGCCAGATCTACACGGGCGAGGTCGAGCGCGACTACACGCCGCTCGCCGAGCGCTGAGCGTGACGGGCGGGCCCGACCTGCCCGGCTCGGGCGGCGCCGGACCCGTCGTCCTGCGCCACAAGGACGCGACGCGGCAGGCGGTGCTCTACGGCGCGTTCTCGGCGCTGGTGGTCGTGGTGATCCTCGGCGTCATGTGGCTGGGGGCCCCGGGCCGCTGGTGGACGTTGGTGCTCGCCCCGGTGGCGCTGTTCGGCGCCTACTCGGCGGTGCGCCTCGCGACGCTCAAGGTGCGCCTCGACGAGCGCGGGATCTGGGAGCCCAACCCGTTCCGGCTGACCTACCTCACGCCGTGGTCGGACGTCCGACGCATGGATCCCACGACCATCGACGGGCGCGTGCGCTTCGCGACGGTGCGCATCACGCACGCCGACGGCTCGAGCCACGACGTGGCCGCCCTGCACGTGCAGTCGGGCGCGGCCTACGCCAAGCCGGCCGTCGACGGCTGGGTGAGGGCCATGCGCGACGCCAAGGCGCGCTGGTCCTGACGGGCCGGCGCTCGCCCCTGACACGCGCTTCCACCGCGCTGGCGGCGCGGACCGCCGCCCGCGCTCGTGCCCGCCCCCGCGCCGCTCGTGCCCGCCCCCGCGGGTTGAACGCACTCTGCGCGCCTCTCTCGGTGCGAGCCTCCTCGACGAGCCTGCGCTCCCGAGGTGCGCCCAGCGAGCGCTCAGCCGGTGCGCAGCTCGACGGCCGGGACCTCGCCCGCGGCTGACACCGCATCGGCGTCCCGCGACCAGGCGACCTCGCCGAGCGCCGAGGCCGTCACGCCCTCCACGTCGGCGACCGCCACCGCCCAGCGCTGCACGGCAGCGTCGAGAGTCGCGTCGCCCGAGTCGACGGTGAGGCCGGTGGCCTCGGCATCGACGTCGCCGACCATGATGTCGTACACGCCCGCGCCGAAGTCGGCCTCGAGCCGGTCGCTGAACGCGCGCGCAGTCGTGATCGACGCCTCGCCGAGGTCGCAGGTGACGTCGCCGCCGTTTCCGGTGAGGGCGGATGCCCAGAGGCGGCCCTCCTCCTCGTGGTCCGCGTACGCGTCGGGGAACGCGGATCGCTGCACCGCCTGAGCGGCCACGGTGACCTCGAGCTCCTGCCACGCGGGGACCTTCACGAGGGCCTCGTAGAAGCGATCCGTCGAGTAGTAGGGATCCATGATCTCCTCGACGGTGCCCCACCCCTGCGACGGGCGCTGCTGGAACAGCCCGACGGAGTCGCGGTCGCCGTAGTCGATGTTGCGCAGCGACGACTCCTGGATGGCGGTCGCGACGGCGATCGTGGCGGCGCGAGCCGGCAGCCCGTTGCGGATGGAGCCCGCGACGATGATCCCGATGTTGTTCGCTTGCTCGGCGGTCTTCGAGTCGGTCCGCTCCCCGAGGGTCACCGTGCAGCGACCGGAGGGGATGACGTCGTCCCCATAGCGATCCCATAACCCGGGGCCCCAGATCACGGCCGCGACCCCGACAGCCCCGATGAGCAGCAGCGCTGTCGCGGTGCGGCCCCCGCGACGGCGAGCCATGTCAGTTCGCGTGGAGCGCGGCGTTGAGCTCGACGCCCTTGCCCTGGCGCGCGACCACCTCGAGCGCGCCGGAGACCGAGTTGCGGCGGAAGAGCAGGCCGTCGCGCCCCGCGAGCTCGGCGGCCTTGACCACCACCGGCTGCCCGTCGTCGGTGGACTGCCCCACGAGCACCACCTTCGAGCCGGCGGTGACGTAGAGCCCGGCCTCGACGACGCAGTCGTCGCCGAGCGGGATGCCGAGTCCCGAGTTCGCGCCGAGCAGCGACCGCTCGCCGATCGAGATCACCTGCTTGCCGCCGCCCGACAGGGTGCCCATGATCGACGCGCCGCCGCCCACGTCGGAGCCGTCGCCGACGACCACTCCGGCGGAGATGCGGCCCTCCACCATCGAGTGGCCCAGGGTGCCGGCGTTGAAGTTCACGAAGCCCTCGTGCATGACCGTCGTGCCCTCCGCGAGGTGCGCGCCCAGGCGCACGCGGTCGGCGTCGGCGATGCGCACGCCGGAAGGCACGACGTAGTCGACGAGTCGGGGGAACTTGTCGATGCCGTACACCGTGAGCTGCTGGCCGGCGGCGCGGAAGCGCAGGCGCACGTCCTCGAAGCCGTCGATCGCGCACGGGCCCGCCGACGTCCACACCACGTTGGTGAGGGCGCCGAACACGCCCTCGAGGCTGAGGCCGTGCGGCTGGACCAGACGGTGGGACAGCAGGTGCAGGCGCAGGTACGCGTCCTCGACGGAGGCGGGAGCTGCGTCGAGGTCGATCACTGTGCGCACGGCCCTGATCTCGACGGCGCGGAGGTCGTCGGTGCGCTCGGCGTCGATGAGCGCCTGCGGCGCGCTGCCTCCGGCGGGTGCCTCCCCCAGGGCGGGCGAGGGGTACCAGGTGTCGAGGACGGTGCCCTCGCGGTCGATGGTGGCCAGGCCGAATCCGTATGCGGGTCGCGTCATGGGCACCAGGGTAGTCGGGCAAGGACGGAGGGCCGATGCGCGAGTCGCCTCTCGGGGGCGTCCTCGGCCGAGCCGCGGCTGGATAGGCTGGCGCCATGGCCGACCTCGACCTGACCGCGCCCGTCGAGCAGCTCGCGGCACAGCTGATCGACATCCCCTCCGTGTCGGGAGGCGAGCACGCGATCGCCGATGCGGTCGCCGCGGCGCTCGCCGCGTACGCCCCGCATCTGCGGGTCACGCGCGACGGCGACGCGCTCATCGCGCGCGCGGAGACGGGCGCGGCCGAGCGGGTGATCGTCGCCGGGCACCTCGACACCGTGCCGATCAAGGACAACGTCCCCAGCCGGTGGGACGACGACGGCGCCACGCTGTGGGGTCGCGGCAGCGTCGACATGAAGGCCGGAGTCGCCGTCATGCTCTCGCTCGCCGCCGAGCTGCGGGCCCCGACCCGCGACGTGACGTGGGTGCTGTACGACCACGAGGAGGTCGAGGAGGCCAAGAACGGCCTCGGTCGCCTCAGTCGTCGCCACCCCGATCTCCTGCGCGCCGACTTCGCGGTGCTGTGCGAGCCGACCTCCGCCGCCATCGAGGGCGGGTGCAACGGCACGCTGCGCGTCGACGTCACCGTCGCCGGCCGGGCGGCGCACAGCGCTCGCGCGTGGAAGGGCGTCAACGCCATCCACGGCATCGGCCCGCTGCTCGCCGCCCTCAGCGCCTACGAGCCCGCGACCGTCACCGTCGACGGGCTCGACTACCGCGAGGGCCTCAACGCCGTGGGCGTGCGCGGCGGCATCGCGGGCAACGTCATCCCCGACGCCGCGACCGTCACCATCAACTACCGCTTCGCGCCCGACAAGTCCGTCGAGCAGGCGCAGGCGCACGTCGAGGCCGTCGTCGCCGAAACCGGCCTCGGGGACCACACGATCGCCTGGACCGACCTCGCTGCTGCGTGCCGCCCCGGACTCGACGCTCCGCTCGCCCAGTCGTTCGCCGCGGCGGTCGCCGCGTCGGGAGGCGGCGCTCCTCGCGCCAAGGAGGGTTGGACCGACGTGTCGCGGTTCGGGGCTCTCGGCATCCCGGCCGTGAACTACGGCCCCGGCGATCCCGAGCTCGCGCACGCGGACGAGGAACGCTGCCCTGTCGACCAGATCCGCGCGTGCCGCGCCGGCTTGGGGGCCTGGCTGACGGCCTGACCACGGGGCACGATGGGCACAGCAGGTCACGCACGATCCACCCACCGATCGGAGGACACGTCATGACGGACTATCGCAAGGGACCGGTGCTGCTGCGCGGGCTCAACGTCCCCCAGACCTCGACCTCGGGGCGGCTGCTCGGAGGCCAGGACGAACCCGACTGGCTGCACGGCGACCCCTGGCGCGTGCTCCGCATCCAGAGCGAGTTCGTCGAGGGCTTCGGCGCGCTCGCGGAGCTTGGGCCGGCCATCTCCGTCTTCGGTTCGGCGCGCTCGAAGCCCGGCGCGGAGGACTACGAGCAGGGCATCGTCGCCGGCCGTCGCCTGGTCGAGGAGGGCTTCGCCGTCATCACCGGGGGCGGGCCGGGCGTGATGGAGGCCGCGAACAAGGGCGCGAGCGAGGCCGGCGGCGTGTCGGTCGGCCTCGGCATCGAGCTGCCCTTCGAGCAGGGCGTCAACGAGCACGTCAACCTCGGCATCAACTTCCGGTACTTCTTCGCGCGCAAGACGATGTTCGTGAAGTATGCGCAGGGCTTCATCGTCCTTCCCGGCGGGTTCGGCACGCTCGACGAGCTGTTCGAGTCGCTCACGCTCGTGCAGACGCGCACCATCACCCGCTTCCCGATCGTCCTCGTGGGTCACGCCTACTGGGACGGTCTCGTCACCTGGCTGCGCGACACCATGGCGGTCGATGGCAAGATCGCCGAGACGGACCTCGACCTCTTCTACGTCACCGACGACATCGAGGAGGCGGTGCGCATCGTCAGCGAGTACGCCAGGGGAGAGGGCACCGGGCCCATCGAGCCCGCGAGCGGCCCCACCGACGAGGGGATGTAGCCGGAGGGCCGATGCGCGCGCGACCTTCGCGCCCACGCGTCGGGGAGGCGGCGGGCCGCGGTCGCGTCACGGCCCGCGCCGAGCGCGGGCGGGGCAGGCGGGGCGTCCGGGGGCGTGTTGGGAGAGGGTGCCGCGTCAGCGTAGAATGGTCCCGGCCCCGCGGCATCCGCGGTCGGCGCGATATTCCCGGAGGAGAACCACATATGGCTGCGATGAAGCCCCGTACCGGTGACGGCCCCATGGAGGTCGTGAAGGAGGGTCGTGGCTATGTGATGCGCGTCCCGCTCGAGGGCGGCGGCCGACTGGTCGTGGAGATCAACGCCGACGAGGTCGCGGAGCTCCGCGACGCCCTCGCAGGCGCGCTGCAGTAGCAACTGCTCCGAGGCCGGGCTCGTGCCCGGTCACCCCTCGACGAGGAAGCTCACGACCGCGGTCGACGGCGCGTCAGGCGGTCTTCACTGCGACCAGCAGGCCGTCGCCGCTCGTCACGAGCATCGGCTTGAGAACCTCGGACTCGCGCACGGCCTTGAGGGTCGTCCGCACCGCCGTGGTGTTCTCGTCGCGCTGCGCCGGGTCCGGGACGCGGCTGTGCCACAGCGCGTTGTCGATCGCGACGATGCCGCCGACCTTCAGCAGCCGCAGCGCCTGCTCGAGGTACTCGGGGTACTCGGCCTTGCGCGCGTCGATGAGCACGAGGTCGTAGCCGGCGTCGGTGAGCCGGGGCAGCACCTCGAGCGCGCGCCCGGTGATCATGCGGGCGCGCTCGGGAGCGAAGCCCGCGGAGGCGAGCGTCGCGCGCGCGGCCTTGTGGTGCTCGGCCTCGACGTCGATGGTGGTCACCACTCCCACGTCGCCCATGCCGCGCAGAAGGTAGGTGGTCGAGATCCCCGCGCCGGTGCCGATCTCGACGGCGGAGCGCACGCCCGCCATGCGTGCGACCAGCTCGAGGACGCGCGCGGCCCCGGGAAGGACGGGCACGCAGCCCAGTTGATCCGCGACGTCGCGTGCCGCGAGGATCACCTCGTCCTCGGGCAGAAAGTCCTCGCAGTACGCCCAGTTGGCGGCATCGGTGCTCATGGGGTCCTCCTTCAGGAGGAATGGTATCCGTCACATAGGCCTTCTGGCCGATGCGCCCTCAGGTTCGCCATGGGAACATAGAGGTGTAGGTAACCGTTGGGACAACCGTGGAGGAGGCACAGCATATGACGCAGACGCGCGCTCAGCACGCGACGGAGTCGTCCGCCTTCACGTCCGAGACCCTTCCCCCCGAGCTCACTTGGGAGCGGATCGTCGAGGAGCACTCGGGCCGGGTCTACCGGCTCGCCTATCACCTCACCGGTAACCAGCACGACGCCGAGGACCTCACGCAGGATGTCTTCATCCGCGTGTTCAACTCGCTGTCCCAGTACAAGCCTGGCACCTTCGAGGGCTGGCTGCACCGCATCACCACCAACCTGTTCCTCGACCGCGTGCGCCGCAAGAAGCGCATCCGGTTCGACTTCATGGCTGACGACGATGCCGCGGTCGCGACCTCCGACAGCTTCGACCGCCACGAGCGGTCGGGTCAGCCCGAGGACGCCTTCGACATGTCCCACCTGGGCGACGACATCGTCGCCGCGCTCGCCGACCTCCAGCCCGAGTACCGGGCCGCGGTCGTGCTGAGCGACATCGAGGGCCTGTCGTACGAGGAGATCGCCGCCACCCTCGGCATCAAGATGGGCACCGTCCGCTCCCGACTTTCTCGCGCCCGTGCGAAGCTCCGTGAGTCCTTGGCTCACCGCGCGCCGGTGCGAGGTGGGGTGTGAGCGAGCAGCATCTCGGAGAGTTGGTCCACGACCTCCTCGACAACCGTCTCAGCCCCGCGCAGGCGGCTCAGGCCATGCATCACCTCGAGGACTGCGCCGAGTGCCGCCAGCGGTGGGACGACCTGCGGGCCGCACGTGAGGCGCTCAAGACCTCCGAGGCCGGCATCGACCTCAGCTTCGCCCAGCAGCTGCTCGACCGCGAGCGCATGGCTCAGATCGCCCAGGGCGAGTCCAAGCAGCAGGCGCGCGCAGCCCGCCCGCCGGACCGGCGGCCGATGCTCGCCGTCGCGGCAGTCGTGGCCCTCCTCGCCGTCGTCGTCTCCGCTGGCTACGTCGCGGGCGAGCCGTCCGAGGTGACGCTCGAGTTCGCCGAGCCCGAGGCCTCCATCGCAGCGTCGTCCGCGGTGGTGCAGGTGGGCGCGCAGGGCATGCGTAGCGGCGACCAGCTCCGCAGCTGGGTGCACCCCGACTGGGAGGCCACCGACCTGGTACCCGTCGAGGCCGAGGTGCTCCGGGCCCCGAGCGGGGAGAACATTCTTGTGGCGACGATGCTGGCTCGGCTCGAGCCCATCCTCGTCACCGAGCAGCACGGCCGGTTGTCGCCGCTGTTCGCCGAGTACTACGCGAGCGTTGACCTCGGTCACGCCGCGGCGTACGTCATCGGCGAGCAGCCGCGTCAGCTGGTATGGCAGACCGGAGATGTGGTGATCTCCGTGACATGCACCTGCACCGCACGCACGCTCGAGGCCGTGGCCCAGGCGTTCCCGGCGCATGGCGAACCGAACTTTGTGGACCGCGTCACGGACGGACTCGGCGAGATCGCCGACCTCGTGACCCCCGATGCGTAAGGAGCATCCCCGTGTCTGACCATTCCTTCGCGCCTCCGGGCGCCGCCCCCACCGCGCCCTCGCAGCAGCGTGACGATGCGCCCGCCGCTGGCGCGCACACCGATCTCAACGCGACGCAGCCGCTGCCGCACGGCGCGGCGGTCACCTCGCCGGCGATGCCTCCGCAGGCACCCGCGCCGGGCTCCGGCAGCGCGCCGTCGAACCCCTTCGCGCCCGGTGCGGACGGCGTCCTGTACACCGCCGAGCCTCAGCACGACGGCAGCGGCTACGAGCCGCCCCAGCCTCCCGTGCAGGCCGAGCGTCCGGTCGGTCGGGTGCGCAAGTCGACCGTCGCCCTCATCATGCTGGCCGCGCTCGTGCTCGGCGCCGGGGCCGGACTCGGTGGCGCCTGGTTCTACGACGAGTACCTCGAGCCGACCCCTTCCGTCCAGGTCGCGGGCGGCGAGCCCGTGGACCGTCCTGCCGACTCCGTCGCGGCAGTGTCCGCCGCGGTCATGCCGTCGGTCGTGTCGATCGAGGCGTCGCAGGGCGCGATCGGCGCCGCGACCGGATCCGGCTTCGTGATCCGCGAGGACGGCTACATCCTCACCAACAACCACGTCGTGGAGGACGCCTCCGCCATCACGGTCGTCATGTCCGACGGCTCCGAGTACCCCGCCGAGCTCGTGGGCGCCACCGGCGACTACGACCTGGCCGTCCTGCAGATCGACGCCACGGGCCTCACGCCGATGACGTTCGCCGACTCCGACGAGGTCGTCGTCGGCGACGAGACCATCGCCGTGGGCTCACCGCTCGGCCTGCAGAGCACCGTGACCACCGGCATCGTCTCCGCGATCCACCGCCCGGTGACCGCCGGCGACAGCTCGGGCCCGGCCTACATCGACGCGATCCAGACCGACGCGGCGATCAACCCCGGCAACTCCGGCGGCCCGCTGCTCAACGCCAACGGCGAGGTGATCGGCGTCAACTCGGCCATCGCGGCCCTGCCCGGCGTCTCGTCCTCGAGCACGGGCTCCGTGGGCCTGGGCTTCGCCATCCCGTCGAACCAGGCGCAGCGCACCGCCGAGCAGCTCATCGAGACCGGCTCCGCGACCTACCCCGTGATCGGCGTGCAGCTCGACTCCCGCTACACCGGCGAGGGCGTCCTGGTCCTCGAGGGCGAGCAGGGTGTCGTGGCAGGTGGCCCGGCCGAGGCCGCGGGCATCGAGGGCGGCGACGTCATCACCGCGATCGACGGTCGACCCATCACCCAGGCCGACGAGCTCGTGGTCCAGATCCGCGCCCAGGCGGTGGGGGATGACATCACCCTCACCATCGAGCGCGACGGCGAGGAGCAGGACGTCGTCGTGACCCTCGACTCGAGCGCCGAGGTGGACTTCGAGACTGGAACCCCGCAGCAGGACACGCAAGAATAGGCAGCATGTTCGGCATCAACGGCTGGGAGTTCCTGGTCCTCATCCTGGTCGCGATCATCGTGATCGGGCCGGAGCGGATGCCGGAGTACGCCCGTCAGCTGCGGGAGTGGGTCGTGTCGATGCGCGACCTCGTCAACCTCAACAAGGACCGCCTCAAGAACGAGATCGGCGACGACGTCGACTGGAAGCAGTACGACCCGCGCCAGTACGACCCTCGTCGCATCGTGCGCGAGGCGCTCTACGAGCCCTCGCCGACGGCGGCGGCCGAGCCCGCGGCCGCCGCCGCCGCGGCGGGCGGCGCCGCGGCGGCGGGAGCGGCAGCGGAGACCGCGCGGCCGGCCCCCTTCGACAGTGAGGCGACCTGACCCAGGTGACGGCCCTCGCGTGCCCGGCGACCGCATCGGCCCTCCGCCATGCCCGCACCTGAGGACGGAGAGTCGGCCACCTCCTCCGTCCTGAGGGCGGGACGATGCCGGGGTTGGGTCGTCCCCGCGAGTACGGAATGATGGGGGACATGA
This sequence comes from Demequina sp. NBRC 110056, assembly GCF_002090155.1. GTDB lineage: Bacteria > Actinomycetota > Actinomycetes > Actinomycetales > Demequinaceae > Demequina. The sequence goes on from NZ_BBRM01000006.1 coordinate 160,692, forward strand.
AGCCCCGCGTGTTCTCGGCCATGCAGCCGACCTCCGACTCCCTGCACCTTGGAAACTACCTGGGCGCGCTGGTCAACTGGGTCGCGCTGCAGGACGACTACGACGCGATCTACGGCGTCGTCGACCTGCACGCCCTCACCGTGGCACCCGACCCCGCGGACCTCAACCGCCGCACCCGGCGCACCGCCGCGCAGTTCCTCGCCGCCGGCGTCGACCCCAAGCGCTCCCTGGTCTTCGCGCAGTCGCACGTCCCCGAGCACGCTGAGCTCGCGTGGTTGCTGAGCACCTTCACCGGGATGGGCGAGGCCGGCCGGATGACACAGTTCAAGGACAAGTCCGCGAAGGTCGGCGAGTCCGGCACCAACGTCGGCCTGTTCACGTACCCGATCCTCATGGCGGCGGACATCCTGCTGTACGACACGAACCTCGTGCCGGTGGGTGAGGACCAGCGCCAGCACCTCGAGCTGTCCCGCGACCTCGCGGAGCGCCTCAACACCCGTTTGGGTGAGGGCTCCGCCGTGGTGCCCGAGGCGTACATCGTGAAGGAGACCGCGAAGATCTACGACCTCCAGGAGCCCACCAAGAAGATGTCGAAGTCGGCGTCCAACGGCAAGGGCCTGATCGAGATCCTCGAGGACCCCAAGAAGGTCGCCAAGGCGATCAAGTCGGCTGTCACCGACACCGAGACGGAGATCCGCTTCGACCGTGACGCCAAGCCCGGCGTGTCGAGCCTGCTGAGCATCTACTCGGCGATCGACGGCCGCTCGGTCGAGCAGCTCGTCGAGTTCTACCAGGGCAAGATGTACGGCCACCTCAAGACCGACCTCGCGGACGTCGTGGTCGACTACCTCACCCCCATCCGCGACAACGCGATGGAATGGATCGAGTCGCCAGCGCGGTTGGACTCGGTGTTAGAGGAGGGCGCGGCCAAGGCTCGCACCATCGCCCAGGCCACCCTCGCCCGGCTGTACGACAGGGTCGGGCTGGTGCCGTCGGCGTTCCGGAGGTGAGTGTGTGGCAGGCGACGAGGAGACCCTGGTCGACCGCGGCAAGACCGCGGTAGCCCAGGCCAAGACTCTCAAGGAGCGCTTCGACGCGAGCCACCCGGGGCGGACGCTCGCGCGCTACACCGAGCGCAACGGCAACGTCATCGCCGGCGGGATCGCGTTCTTCTCGTTGACCTCGATCGCGGCCGGCCTGCTCATCGCGGTGACCCTCGCGAGCTGGTTCATCGCCGGCGACGAGGAGCTGTCGGAGACGATCTTCGAGTTCATCAACGACGCGGTGCCTGGCCTGGTCTCCACGGACGGCACCTCGGGCCTGGTCGATCCAGGCGCGCTTGCCCCGACGGCCGTCACGGGGATCGTGGGCATCGTCGCGTTCCTCGTGCTCTTCAACACCGCCGCTCGTTACATCAGCGGCATGCGCATGGGTGTGTGGGCGATGCTCCAGGTCGACGACCGCACGCCGCTCCAGGGCAAGCTGCGCGACTTCGCCGCCCTGCTCGGCATCGCCCTGATGGTGCTCGTCGGCGCGGGGTTGCAGGTGGCCACGTCGATCGTCGCGAACCAGGTGTCGGAGCTGCTGTTCGACACCGCGCCCCAGGAGTGGGCGGTGCGGCTGTCCGGTGCCTCCGTGCTGTTCGTGGTCGACATGCTGTTCGCCGCGATCGTGCTCGTCTTCCTGGGCGGCGTGAGACTTCCTCGCCGTTACGTGCTCACCACCCTCGCCGTCGCGGCCTTCGCGATGCTGATCCTGCGCCAGGTGATGTCGCTGATCATCTCCGGGGTGTCGGGCAACGCGGTGCTCGCTCCCTTCGCGGGCATCCTGACGCTGCTGCTCTTCACCAACTACACGGCGCGCATCATGCTGTACTCGGCGGCCTTCCTCGGGACCTACCGCAAGGAGGGGCCGCTGTCGGCCGACGAGCTGTCCGAGCCCTTCGCCGCATGGGCCAGGGACAAGGCCGAGGTGTCGATCAGGGACCAGGGCGCCGGCGTCGTCAACCTCGATACCGGGCCGAAGGACATCTCGCTCGAGCTCGAGCGCAACGACGACGGCCTCGTCTCCGTCGCGCTCGCACCCACCGTGGGCACGCCGTGGAGCGCGATGAGCACGCGCTCGCTGAGGGTTGCGGAGCGCTTCGCGGCGTTCAGCCTGGCCGGTCGCGCGCGCGAGCGCCAGGGGATCGAGCAGCGCCTCGTGGTGCACAGCGCCCGGGACGCGTGGCTGCCCGACGTCACGATGTCCCACGACGAGGACTCGCGGCACCCGTTCGTGCTGCTGATGCACGACGACGAGCTCGCGCGCTTCTCGCGGGCGAGCGACGCCCGCGAGGCAGCCGTGTACCTCGCGGCCCCCTTCGAGGAACTGGGACAGGCCCTCCTCGAGCCCGACGGGGGAACGCTCCTGGGCGAGCCAGAGTCGGGCCTCGCGCGGATCGGCGACCGCCTGCGGTCGTGGCTGCGCCGGTAGCGTCCCACTCCTTCGACTGCCAGGGAGATCACGCCTGCACGCACGCCCGCGTGCGTGGGGTGAGGCGTCCGCCACCCGTGTCTTCCGCGCGAGCGCGGTGCCCGGTACTGTCTGGTCGGGATCGCGCGAGGGCCGCGCGGCCAGCTGAGAGAGGACCCGCTCCGTGACCACGCAGGACCCGTTCCAGAACACGCCGTCGAACAACGGGTGGACCCCCGAGCAGACCCCCACGACCCCCGAGTACCAGGTGAACTCGTACGGCGCGGGCGACACGGCCGGCTACTCGACGCCGGCCAGCTACGACTACGCCGCGCCTGCGCCCTCGACCTCACCCGCGCAGACGACCTACGCGACGCCCACGTACCCGGCCTACGGGGCGCCCGCGGGCGGCACCTCCGGCAGCGCGTCGGGAGGCACGGACGGCGTGTCGATCGGGGCGTTCGTCACGGGCCTGCTGGGCCTCGGATTCGTCGCGGTCATCCTGGGCGCGTTCGGTCTGCGCCGGACTGCGAACGGCGAGCGCTCGGGCGGCTGGATGGCGTGGACGGGCGTGGTGCTGGGCGTCATCGGCACCGCCGCGTGGGGCATCTTCGCTGGAGTGGCCATCGCGGGCGCCACGGCCGCCATCGATGCCTTCGACGACCTCGACACGGTCGTGGACTCGGAGGCGACCTACGGCTCGGACGCGTACCTCGACGGGCTCTGGGACGCATGCGAGGCCGGCGACGACACGGCCTGCGACGACCTCTACGCCGAGTCGCCGTTCGGATCGGGCTACGAGGCCTTCGGCGAGAGCTGCGGCGGCCGCGGCCTCCCCGCCGACCAGTTCTGGTGCGAGGAGGGTCGCACCTTCTAGGCGCCGATGCGCCCCTGACGCCGCGAGGGCGGCACCCCGGGTGGGGTGCCGCCCTCGCGTTCTGTCAGGTGTGACGGGGTGCTCTGGCCCCGTGCTCAGACCTCGCCGCTGGTGAGCGCGCGCTTGACCTCGGAGATCGCCTTGGTGACCTCGATGCCGCGGGGGCACGCCTCGGTGCAGTTGAACGCCGTGCGGCACTTCCACACGCCGGCCTTGTCGTTGAGGATCTCGAGACGGTCCCACTCGCCCTCGTCGCGCGAGTCGAAGATGAACCGGTGGGCGCCGACGATGGCCTGAGGACCGAAGTACTGGCCGTCCGTCCAGAACACCGGGCAGCTCGTGGTGCACGCGGCGCACAGGATGCACTTGGTGGTGTCGTCGAACCGCTCGCGGTCCTCGGGCGACTGCAGGCGCTCGCGCTCGGGCGCCGGGCCGCTCGTCATGAGGAACGGCATGATCTCGCGGTAGGAGGCGAAGAACGGCTCCATGTCCACGATGAGGTCCTTCTCGACCGGTAGGCCCTTGATGGGCTCGACGGTGATGGGCCGCGCAGGGTTGAGGTCCTTGAGCAGCGTCTTGCAGGCGAGGCGGTTGCGCGCGTTGATGCGCATCGCGTCGGAGCCGCACACGCCGTGCGCGCACGAACGGCGGAACGCGAGCGAGCCGTCCTGCTCCCACTTGATCTTGTGGAGCGCGTCCAGGACGCGGTCGGTCGCGTGCGCCTCGACCTGGAACTCTTCCCAATACTCGGTCCCGGGCTCGCGCCCGTCCAGGCCGTCAGGGTCGTGGCGGAGGATCTTGAGGGTCACCGTCATCGAGGGGATGACGCCAACCTCGCTGGGGGCCTCGGCAGTCGCGGTCATGGCCATCCCTCCTAGTACTTGCGTTCCATGGGCTGGTACTTGGTCACCACGACGGGCTTCCAATCCATGCGCAGGCCATCGGGCGTCGAGTACGCCATGGTGTGCTGCATGAACTTCTCGTCGTCGCGGGTGGGGAAGTCCTCGCGGTAGTGGCCGCCGCGGCTCTCCTCGCGGCCCGCGGCGCCGGCGATGACGACCTCGGACAGCTCGAGCAGGAAGCCGAGCTCCACGGCCTCGAGCAGGTCCGTGTTGAAGCGGGTGCCGCGGTCGTGGATCGCGATCGACTCGTACCGCTCGCGCAGGCCCTGGACCACCTCGGCGGCCTCGGCGAGCGAGTCCGCCGTGCGGAACACCTGGACGTTGAGGTCCATCGTCTCTTGCAGCTCCTTGCGGATCTGCGCGACGCGCTCCGTGCCGGACCCGCCCACGGTCTCGCGCAGGGTGGCGACCATGCCCTCGACGCGCGCCGACGCGTCGGCCGGCAGCGCCGGGCCGGACTCGATCGAGGCGGCGTACTCGGCGGCCGCGATGCCGGCGCGGCGGCCGAACACGTTGATGTCGAGCAGCGAGTTGGTGCCCAGGCGGTTGGCGCCGTGGACGGACACGCAGGCACACTCGCCGGCGGCGTACAGGCCCTTCACGACGTCGGTGTTGTTGCGCAGCACCTCGCCCTGGACGTTGGTGGGGATGCCGCCCATCGCGTAGTGCGCGGTGGGGAACACCGGGACCGGCTCCGTGTACGGCTCGACGCCCAGGTAGGTGCGCGCGAACTCGGTGATGTCCGGGAGCTTCTCGTCGATGTGCGCGGGCTCGAGGTGCGTGAGGTCGAGCAGCACGTAGTCCTTGTTCGGGCCGCAGCCGCGGCCCTCGCGCACCTCGTTGGCCATCGCGCGGGCGACCATGTCGCGCGGCGCGAGGTCCTTGATGGTGGGCGCGTAGCGCTCCATGAAGCGCTCGCCCTCGGAGTTGCGCAGGATGCCGCCCTCGCCGCGAGCCGCCTCGGACAGCAGGATGCCCAGCCCAGCGAGACCCGTCGGGTGGAACTGGAAGAACTCCATGTCCTCGAGGGGCAGGCCCGCGCGCAGCGCGATGCCCATGCCGTCGCCCGTCAGGGTGTGAGCGTTCGAGGTGGTCTTGAAGACCTTGCCGGCGCCGCCGGTGGCGAACACCACGGACTTGGCGCGGAACGTGTGGATCTCGCCCGTGGACAGCTGGTACGCCACGACGCCGGCGACCGCGACCTCGTCGCCGTCGGCTGCCGCCTGCGGGTCACCGTCGAGGATCAGGTCGAGCACGTAGAACTCGTTGAAGAACTCGACCTCCTGCTTGATGCACTGCTGGTAGAGCGTCTGCAGGATCATGTGGCCCGTGCGGTCGGCCGCGTAGCACGCGCGGCGGACGGCCGCCTCGCCGTGGTTGCGGGTGTGGCCGCCGAAGCGGCGCTGGTCCACCTTGCCCGCGGTGGTGCGGTTGAACGGCAGGCCCATCTTCTCGAGGTCGAGGACGGCGTCGATGGCCTCCTTGCAGAGGATCTCCGCAGCGTCCTGGTCGACGAGGTAGTCGCCGCCCTTGACGGTGTCGAAGGTGTGCCACTCGGCGTTGTCGTCCTCGACGTTCGCGAGGGCCGCGGCCATGCCGCCCTGAGCGGCGCCCGTGTGGGAGCGGGTCGGGTACAGCTTGGTCAGCACCGCGGTGCGCGCGCGCTGGGAGGACTCCAGCGCCGCGCGCATGCCAGCGCCGCCGGCGCCCACGATGACGACGTCGTACTCGTGCTCGGTCATACAACACTCTCGCAGAAGCTCGGGACGCCCTCCAGCAGTGCACCGGAGGCGTCGACGGGACAGGGATCGAAGGTCCAGATGACGAGCGAGCCGAGCACGATGACGACGATCATCGTGATGCGCAGCGCCCAGTGAAGGGTCTCGCGCAGGAACGGCCGGGTCGCGTAGTCGTTGACGAGCATTCGCATGCCGTTGGTGCCGTGCACCATCGCCAGCACGAGCATCGCGAAGTCCCACCACTGCCACAGCGGCGAGGCCCACTTGCCCGCGACGAACGCGAAGTCGATCTGGCTGACACCGTCGCCCGTCATCAGGTTGATGAACAGGTGCGTGAAGATCAGCACGATGAGGATGACGCCGGAGACCCGCTGGAAGATCCACGACCAGCGCTCGGCGCCGCCCACCGTGCGGCGGTTCATCGGCTTCTTGGGAGCCGTCAGCTCGGGAGCGGTCATCAGTGGCCCCCTCCGAACACGACCATCAGGTGGCGCGGCAGGAACCCTGCCATCAGCACCGCGAAGATTCCCCAGACGATCCACACCAGGAGGCGCTGGTGGCGCAGGGCCCAGGTCCACCGGTCGACGGCGATGATCCGGAGGCCATTGAAGGCGTGGAGGATGATCGCCGCGACGAGACCGGCCTCGACGATGCCGTAGATAGGGGTCTTGTATGACCCGATGACCTCGTTGTATGCCTCGGGGGAGATCCGCACGAGCGACGTGTCGAGCACGTGCACCACCAGGAAGAAGAAGATCGCGACGCCGGTCGCGCGGTGCACGACCCACATCCACATGCCTTCGCGGCCTCGATACAGCGTCGGTGCGGGGGACACGGGTTTCTCCCTTGAAGATTGACGACAGGGTGGTGCGTCTGCGGTGGCCCCATCCTAATGTGGTGTCCGTGACCTCAGATTCCACGATCCCCGTCAAGATCGATGATTTTTACCCGGTGGTGCCCGCGGGCGGCGTCGGCTCGCGTCTGTGGCCGCTGTCGCGGCCCGACAGGCCCAAGTTCCTCATCGACCTTCTTGACACCGGGTCGACCCTCATCCAGGACACGGTGGCGCGCCTGGCGCCGCTCGGGTCGGAGCTCATGGTCGTCACCGGGGAGCGCCACGCGCCCGCGGTCGCCGAGCAGCTTCCGGCCCTCGGCGCGCGCGACATCGTCACGGAGCCGAGCCCTCGCGACTCGATGGCGGCGATCGCGCTGGCCGCGGCGCTCATCGAGCACCGCCACGGCGACCAGATCATGGGCTCGTTCGCTGCCGACCACGTCATCCCCGATGCCGAGGCCTTCCGGGCGGTCGTCGCGACGGCCGTCGCGGCGGCCCGCACCGGCAAGGTCGTCACCATCGGCATCGAGCCCACCGAGCCGTCGAGCGCCTTCGGCTACATCGAGGCGGGCGCCGAGCTCGACGGGACGCCCGGCGCGTTCGCCGTCGAGGCGTTCACGGAGAAGCCCGACGAGGACACCGCTCGCGAGATGCTCGCGACGGGCCGCTACTCGTGGAACGCGGGCATGTTCGTGGTGTCCACCTCGGTCCTTCTCGGCCACCTCGCGCGGCTGCAGCCCACGCTCGAGTCGGGTGTGCGCGCCCTCGCCGCCGCGTGGGACGGCGACGGTCGGGCCGATGCTCTCGCCGAGATCTGGCCGACCCTCACCAAGATCGCCATCGACCACGCGATCGCCGAGCCCGTCGCGGCCGAGGGCGGGGTCGCGATGGTCCCCGGCTCGTTCGCGTGGCACGACGTGGGCGACTTCGACTCGCTCGCCGCGCTGCTGACTCCTGCCGAGGACGGCGCCGTGCGCATCGGCCGCGACGCCGCGGTGTCGCTCGTCGACGCCCCGGGCGCGGTCATCGTGGGCGGCTCGAAGCCGGTCGCCGTGGTGGGGATCGCGGACGCGGTGGTGGTCGACACCGACGAGGCGCTGCTGGTCCTGGGGCGCGCAGCATCCCAGCGGGTGAAGGACGTCAATCTGTAGCGTCACGCACGAGATGTGCGCTACATCACACCTACCAGGCTGGATCGATACCGAACCGTTGCCTAGCCGCAACACCTGCGCGCGTACGTGAAACATTTCCTGCGTAGCATGGGAGCCAACGCTCCCGCCTGGCGTACCCAACAGGCTCGATCTATGTGAGGGATTCACTGATGAAGAACACGATTCGCTTCGGCGCAATCGCTGCCGCCGGCGCACTCGCCCTCGCGGCATGCTCGTCCGCCCCCGAAGAGGAGCCCACGTCCAGCGCGACGGGTGGCACCGAGACCGAGGCGCCGGCCGAGTCGGTCGACTACAAGGCCTGCATGGTCTCGGACCAGGGTGGCTTCGACGACGCCTCCTTCAACCAGTCGGCCTACGAGGGCCTCCAGCGCGCCGCCGCCGAGCTCGGCGTCGAGGTCGCCGAGGCCGAGTCGACCGCCGAGTCGGACTACGGCCCCAACCTCGACGCGCAGGTTGCCGCTGGCTGCGACCTGATCATCACGGTCGGCTTCCTCCTCGGTGACGCGACGGCCACCGCCGCCGCCGCGAACCCCGACACGCACTTCGCGATCGTCGACTTCGGCTACGACGAGCCCATCGAGAACATCAAGCCGATGTTCTTCGAGACCGACGAGGCCGCGTTCCTCGCCGGCTACGCGGCGGCCTCGGCCTCCGGCACCGGCACCATCGGCACCTTCGGCGGCATCAACATCCCGACCGTGTCGATCTTCATGGACGGCTTCCTCGCCGGCGCGAACTACTACAACGAGCAGAAGGGTGGCGACGTCACCGTTCTCGGTTGGGACGGCGCCGAGGGCTCGTTCTCGGGCGACTTCGAGGACCAGACCCAGGGCCAGAACATCACCCAGGGCTTCCTCGACCAGGGCGCTGACATCGTCATGCCGGTCGCGGGCCCCGTGGGCCTCGGTGCCGCCTCGGCGATCCAGGCCGACGGCAACTCGTGGCTCGTCGGCGTGGACTCCGACTGGACCCAGTCGGCTCCCGACTACGCCGACATCGTCTTCACGTCGGTGCTCAAGCAGATCTCGAACGCCGTGTTCGACACCATCGAGGCCTCGATGGCCGAGTTCACCAACGACCCGTACGTGGGCACCCTGGAGAACGGCGGCGTCGGCGTCGCCGACTTCGCTGAGGGCACCGTCTCCGACGAGGTCGTGACCGAGCTCGAGACGATCGCCGCAGCGATCATGAACGGCGAGATCGAGCCGTCGACCGCAGGCTAAACACCTGACAGGGGACCTGGTCCCCACCCCATCGCGAGGGGCGTGCCGCGTGGACGCGGCACGCCCCTCGTGCTTGACTTGAGGGGCCGCGGATGCGGCTCGGTGCTGAGAGGACGATGGCGTGAAACTTGAGCTCCGTGAGATCACCAAGCGGTTCGGTGACTTCACCGCGAACGATGCGATCAGCATCACGGTCGAGAGCGGGACGGTTCACGCCCTGCTCGGCGAGAACGGCGCGGGCAAGTCCACGCTCATGAACGTCCTCTTCGGCCTCTACGACGCCGACGGCGGCCAGATCCTGCTCGACGACGAGCCGGTGACGTTCGCGGGTCCCGGCGACGCGATGGCCGCGGGCATCGGCATGGTGCACCAGCACTTCATGCTGGTCCCGGTGTTCACCGTCGCGGAGAACGTCATGCTCGGCCACGAGCAGGTCAAGGGCCCGGCGAAGATGCTCGACGTGGCCGCGGCGCGCGCGAAGGTGCGCGAGCTGTCCGACCGGTTCGGGTTCGACATCGACCCCGACGCCATCGTGGAGAACCTCTCCGTCGGCGCGCAGCAGCGCGTCGAGATCATCAAGGCGCTGTCCCGCGACGCGAAGGTCCTGATCCTCGACGAGCCCACCGCCGTGCTCACCCCCCAGGAGACCGACGAGCTCCTCGAGATCGTGCGCCAGCTGCGCGACTCCGGCACCGCCGTGGTGCTCATCACCCACAAGCTTCGCGAGGTCAAGGCCGTCGCGGACACCATCACCGTCATCCGCCGCGGCAAGGTCGTCGGCACCGCCGAGCCGAGCGCCTCGCAGGAGGAGCTCGCGTCGCTCATGGTCGGCCGCGACGTCTCGATGACCGTCGACAAGGACGAGGCCCAGGTGGGCGACACGATGCTCGAGGTGAGCGACCTCACCGTCGTGGACGAGGACAGCCAGGTCACGGTGCTCGACAACGTCTCGTTCGAGGTCAAGCGCGGCGAGATCCTCGCCGTCGCAGGTGTCCAGGGCAACGGCCAGACCGAGCTCGCCGAGGCCATCCTCGGAGTCATCGCGGCGTCGAGCGGCAGCGTGCGACTGGACGGCGACGAGCTGACCGGACGTTCCATCCGCGACAACCTCGAGGCGGGCATCGGCTTCGTCCCCGAGGACCGCACCGAGGACGGCGTGGTCGCCACCTTCACCGTGGCGAACAACCTCATCCTCGACCTGTACCAGGGCGCCCCCTACTCGCGTCGCGGAGCGATCGACCCCAAGGTGGTCACGTCGCACGCCGAGGAGCAGGTCGAGCGCTTCGACGTGCGCACCACCTCGATCGAGGCGCTCACCGGCTCGCTGTCGGGCGGCAACCAGCAGAAGGTGGTCCTCGCGCGCGAGCTCGCGCGCGACCTCAAGCTGCTCATCGCGTCGCAGCCCACGCGTGGCCTCGACGTCGGCTCGATCGAGTTCGTCCACAAGCGCATCATCGAGGAGCGCGACAAGGGCGTCGCCGTCATCATCGTCAGCTCCGAGCTCGACGAGGTGTACGCGCTCGCCGACCGCATCGCGGTCATGTACCACGGGCGCATCGTCGACATCGTCGAGCCCGACACCGATCGCGACACGCTCGGCCTGATGATGGCCGGCGCGCACGGAGACGAGGAGGAGGCCGCGTGAGCGACCGGAAGAAGAAGTCGGGGAAGCCCGGGGGCACGCCAGGGCCCGAGGGCGTCGACGCCCCCGACGCCGGTGAGGCGCACGAGGACTCCGCGAGCGCATCGGCCTCCAGGACCGACGCGAGCGCCGTCGACTCGACGGCCCCCGAGCCCGAGGGTGCCGGCGGCAACGCCGAGTCGGCCGCCGTCGAGGAGGCGCCCAAGTCCCAGACCGTGCTGCGCGAGATCCTCGAGAGCTCGACACTGGTCGTCATCATGGCGATCGTCGCGTCGCTCGCCATCGGCGGCATCCTCATCGTCTTCGCCGACGAGCAGGTGCGCGAGGCCGCGACCTACTTCTTCGCCCGACCCGGAGACACGTTCTCCGCGATGGGCGACGCCCTGGGAAGCGCGTACTCCGCGATCTTCCAGGGCGCGGTGCTGAACTTCAACGCGGACACCTTCGCCGGCATGATCCGCCCCTTCACCCAGACGCTGACGATGGCGACGCCGCTGATCTTCGCTGGACTGGGACTCGGCATCGGCTTCCGCGCCGGCCTGTTCAACATCGGCGCCCAGGGCCAGCTGCTGATCGGTGCGACGCTCGGCGCCTACGTGGGCTTCGCGTGGCACCTGCCGTGGGGCATCCACCTCATCGTCGCGATCCTGGGCTGCGCGCTCGGCGGCGCGATCTGGGGCTTCATCCCCGGCTTCCTCAAGGCGCGCACGGGCGCGCACGAGGTGATCGTCACGATCATGCTCAACTACATCGCGCTCAACCTCGTCGCGTGGCTGCTCACGCTCGAGGCGTTCCAGCGCGAGGGCAGCGACAACCCGATCACCCCGATCGTGGACGAGACCGCGCAGTACCCGCTGCTGCTCGGCTCGGGCTTCAACCTCCACTGGGGCTTCGTGCTCGCGCTGGCGTGCGCATGGGGCGTGTGGTGGCTCATGGAGCGCTCGACGCTCGGCTTCGAGCTGCGCGCCGTCGGCGCCAACCCCCACGCCGCCCGTACCGCCGGCATGAACGTGTCGAAGGGCTACATCCTCGTCATGGTGATCGCCGGTGCGCTCGCCGGACTCGCCGGCTCGGCCCAGGTGCTCGGCACGGAGAAGGTGCTCACCACCGCGACCGCAGGCTCGCTCGGGTTCGACGCGATCACCGTGGCGCTGCTCGGACGCTCGCGCCCGGTCGGCACCATCATGGCGGCCATCCTGTTCGGCGGCCTGCGCGCCGCCGGCCCGACGCTGCAGGTGCAGGCGGGCCTGCCCGTCGACATCGTCTTCGTCATCCAGGCGCTCATCGTGCTGTTCATCGCCGCGCCGCCGCTGGTCCGGAGCATCTTCCGCTTGCCCGCGCCGGCCCACGAGAAGGAGGTGGCGGCATGAGCGCGCCAGTCGTCGACGCACCCGTCGCCCAGGGCCCCGGGGCCAGCCCCGCCGCGCCGCGCACCAAGTCGTGGAAGGCCTCGATCGGCCTCGGCGTCACCGCTCTGGTGTCGCTGCTCGTGTTCGGGCTCACGACCCCGAGCGGCGTGCAGACCACCTTCACGATCGCGACCAGCTCGGACTTCGTGCACCTGCCGAGCCTCACGGTGCCGGCGAAGGCGGCGGCGGTCACGCTGTCGCTCATCGCCCTCGCGCTCGCCGGGTACGTGGCGTTCCGCGCCAACCAGTACCGCAAGGTGGGGATCTGGCTTCCCATCGTGTTCGGCATGGCCGTCATGGGGGCGCTGCTCGCCTGGGCCGGCGCGGACCGGTCGGGTACGACCATCCAGCTCACGGGACTCCTGACCTCCTCGCTGTTCCTCGCGGTGCCGCTGGTGTTCGGCTCCCTCGCGGGCACGCTGTGCGAGCGCTCCGGCATCATCAACATCGCGATCGAGGGCCAGCTGCTCGCGGGCGCGTTCCTCGCGGCGCTCCTCGCCTCGATGATGGGCAACGCGTACGTGGGCCTCATCGCGGCGCCCATCGCCGGTGGCCTCGTCGGCTGGCTGCTCGCGGTCTTCGCGACCAAGTACTGGGTCAACCAGATCGTGGTCGGCGTGGTGCTGAATCTGCTGGTCCTGGGTCTGACGAGCTTCTTCTTCTCGACGCTCATGAGCGACAACCCGTCGCTCAACCAGCCGCTGGGCCTGCCGCGCGTCGACATCCCGCTGCTGTCGTCGATCCCCGTCATCGGCCCGGTCCTGTTCAAGCAGAACCTGCTGGTGTACATCATGTACGCGGCCGTCATCATCCTGCAGATCATGCTGTTCAAGTCCCGCTGGGGCCTGCGCGTGCGGTCCGTCGGCGAGCACCCCAAGGCCGCGGACACGGTCGGCATCAAGGTCAACCGCACCCGCGTGCGCAACACCGTCCTCGGTGGCGCCATCGCCGGCCTGGGCGGCGCGTTCTTCACCGTCGCCTCGGGCCTCGCGTTCGGCAAGGAGATGACGGCAGGCAAGGGCTACATCGCCCTCGCCGCCATGATCCTGGGCCGGTGGAGCCCCAAGGGTGCCCTCGCGGCGGCGCTGCTGTTCGGCTTCGCTGACGCGCTGCGCGTGCAGCTGGGCATCATCGGCTCCGACATCCCGAGCCAGTTCCTCGCCATGACCCCGTACCTCGCGACCATCTTCGCCGTCGCCGGACTCGTGGGGCACTCCCGCCCGCCGGCCGCGGAGGGCACGCCGTACAAGAAGTAGGAGGGCACGTGCCCGACATCGACTGGGAGGCCCTGCGCGCGTCGGCGCGGGAGGTCTCCACCCGGGCCTACGTGCCCTACTCGTCGTTCCCGGTGGGCGCCGCGGCCCTCACCGACACCGGCGAGGTGGTGGTGGGCGCCAACGTCGAGAACGCCAGCTACGGACTCACCCTGTGCGCCGAGTGCGCGCTCGTGTCAAAGCTGCACGTCGACCACGGGGGCGCACGGCTCGTCGCCTTCACGTGCGTGGACGCCAACGGCGACCTGCTGGCCCCGTGCGGGCGCTGCCGCCAGCTGCTCTTCGAGCATGGCGGGCGAGCGCTGCTGGTGGACACCGCGGACGGCGTGATGACCATGAACGAGTTCCTGCCCGGCGCGTTCGGGCCCGACGACCTGGGGAGAGTGTGATGACCGAACGGCACGATGCGGTGGACGTGATCCGCACCAAGCGAGACGGCGGCACGCTCTCGGACGACCAGATCGACTGGGTGGTCGACGCCTATACGCGCGGCGTGGTCGCGGACGAGCAGATGAGCTCCCTCGCGATGGCGATCCTGCAGCGCGGCATGGGCCGCGAAGAGATCGCGCGCTGGACCGCCGCGATGATCGCCACGGGCGAGCGCCTCGACTTCTCCGGTCTCGGCAAGCCCACGGCCGACAAGCACTCGACGGGCGGCGTGGGCGACAAGATCACGCTGCCCCTCGCCCCGCTCGTCGCGGCCCACGGGGTGGCCGTGCCTCAGCTGTCGGGCCGCGGGCTCGGCCACACGGGAGGCACGCTCGACAAGCTCGAGTCCATCCCGGGCTGGCGCGCCGCGCTGTCCAACGAGGAGATGCACGCGCAGCTGAAGGACATGGGCGCCGTGATCTGCGCTGCGGGCTCGGGCCTCGCGCCGGCCGACAAGAAGCTCTATGCGCTGCGCGACGTCACCGGCACGGTCGAGTGCATCCCGCTCATCGCCTCGTCGATCATGTCGAAGAAGATCGCCGAGGGCACCGGGTGCCTGGTGCTCGACGTGAAGGTCGGGTCGGGAGCGTTCATGAAGGACCTCGACCAGGCACGCGAGCTCGCGGCCACCATGGTCGACCTCGGCACCGACGCCGGCGTGCGGACCTCGGCGCTGCTGACGGACATGTCCACGCCGCTCGGCCTCGCGATCGGCAACGGCAACGAGGTCGCCGAGTCGGTCGAGGTCCTGGCCGGCGGCGGCCCGGCAGACGTGGTCGAGCTCACCGTGGCGCTCGCGCGCGAGATGCTCGCCGGCGCGGGCATCACCGGCGTCGACCCCGCCGAGGCGCTGCGCGACGGACGAGCGATGGACGCCTGGCGCCGCATGATCGAGGCGCAGGGCGGCGACCCGAACGCGCCCATGCCCGACGCGCCGCACGTCGAGGAGGTCCGCGCGGAGGCCGACGGCGTGATCACCCGGCTCGACGCCCTCGGCGTCGGTGTCGCGGCCTGGCGCCTTGGCGCCGGACGCGCGCGCCAGGGCGACGCCGTCGAGGTCTCGTCCGGCGTCATGCTCCGCAAGACGCTCGGCGAGACGGTCGCGAAGGGCGACGTCATCATGACGCTGCACACCGAGACCGAGTCGCGCATGCCCCGCGGTCTCGCCGCGCTCGCCGAGGCGTGCGACGGCGCGGGCGCGATCGAGATCGGCGACAGCGCTCCCGAGCGTCGCATCGTCCTCGACACCGTCGGCACCAACGTCTGACCGTGGCGGTGAGGTGGGCGACTGCCAGCCGTCCGCACGGCGGGACCCGATGCCGGGTCCTGTCGACCGTCCCCGGGCGTCGGTAGCCTGACCTCATGGGAGACGGCTGGACACTGACCTCGGTCGCGGCCCGCACGGGCCGGCTGATCGGCCTGCGCGGCCGGTGGGCGACCCCGTACTCCGCCGCCCACGCGGCCGGACGCGCCCAGCGCGGCGGAGACGGCGGCGACACCGTGTTCGCCCGCGCGTACGCGCGTCGCTTGGCCCGCGCATCGGCCGCCGATGCGAAGGCCCTCGCGACCGCCGTCGCCGAGGTCGGGGAGGACTCCGCCGTCGCGGTGAGGGCCGCCGCGTCGGGCGCCCCCGTGGCCGCCGTCGCCGCGCTCGCGGCGAGCTGGGGACGCCTGCCCGCATCGGCTCGAGCCGTGATCCGCAACCCCGCCGGGAGCGGCATGGGCGCCCTGCGCCTGGGGGGCGTGCGCGCGCGCCAGGTCGACCCCACCACCTGCGGCGCCGCGTCGATGGCGATCATGCTGATGATGGGCGACCCGCTCGTCGCGGCGTGGGTCATGACGGGACGCACCTTCGGCGACCACCTCCCGCCCGAGGTGCTCGACGTGGTGCTCGCGGAGGTGGGGGTGCGCACCATCGAGGAGCGCTGGCACGGGCTCCAGCACGTGCTGCACCGCAGGACCACCCGCGGCGGCCTGGGCATCGCGCCGTGGCCGCGCGCACTGGGAACACCGCCGTGGCGCGTCGACGACGAGACGCGGTTCGCCGGCGTGCGCTTCCGCGGCGCGATCCTCGACGACACGGACGAGCACGCGGTGGCCGCCGCGATCGCCCACGCCTCCGCGGCGCTGCGCGACGGCATCCCGGTGCCGCTGTACACCGGCGGCGACTCGAGCGGCGGGCTGTCCGACGTCGTGCCTCGGCACGTCGTCCTGCTCGTGGGCCGTACCTCGCACGGCTTCGCGGTGTACGAGCCCGGTACGGGCCGGGTCCTGCCGCTCGCTGAGTCACGGCTCTATGGACGCGGCCCGAAGGAGCCGGCCTACGGCGCGTGGAGCCGGGCCTGCTGGCTGATCCTGCCCCAACGCCGCCGCGAGTCCTGACGGCGCGACCCCAAGTTGTGGCGGCGCGGCCCTTGAGGGCGGCCGAGCTGCGGCCCGGGTCGGCGGGCGTCCTCGCGCGCGGCTAGCCTGGGTCCATGAGTCTCACCCACGACGAGATCGTCGCCCTGCCCAAGATCGTCCTGCACGACCACCTCGACGGTGGCCTACGCCCGTCGACCCTCATCGAGCTCGCCGCCGAGATCGGCCACGAGCTGCCCTCGTCAGACCCCGACGAGCTCGCGCGCATCTTCGCGGAGAACGCGAACTCGGGAGACCTCGTCAAGTACCTCGAGGCCTTCGCCCACACCACCGCGGTCATGCAGACCGAGGACAACCTGCGCCGCGTCGCGCGCGAGGCGATCGTCGATCTCGCGGCGGACGGTGTGGTGTACGCCGAGCTTCGCTACGCGCCCGAGCAGCACGTCGCCGGCGGGCTCGACCTCCAGCAGGTCGTCGAGGCCGTGCAGGCAGGCATCGAGGAGGGCATCGCCGAGGCCGCGGAGTCCGGCCAGGGCATCCGCGCCGGCGCGCTGCTCGACGCGATGCGCCACCTGGACCGGTCCGAGGAGATCGCGGCGCTCGCGATCGTCAACCGCGGCCGCTGCTGCGTGGGCTTCGACATCGCCGGTCCGGAGAACGGGTTCCCGGCCTCGAACCACGCCGCCGCCTTCGCCGCGCTCCGCGCCGCGCACCTGCCCGTCACCATCCACGCCGGGGAGGCCGACGGCGCCGACTCCGTGAGCGACGCGCTCTTCCACGGCGCCCGCCGCATCGGTCACGGCGTGCGCATCCACGAGGACATCGAGGGCTTCGACACCGAGGAGCCGACGCTCGGCTACGTCGCACGCCACGCGCTCGACCAGCAGATCCCGCTGGAGGTGTGCCCCACCTCGAACGTCCAGACCGCGGCCGCGCCCTCCATCGAGGACCACCCGATCCACACGCTGCGCGACCTGGGCTTCGCAGTCACCGTGAACACCGACAACCGCCTCGTGTCGGGCGTGTCGATGTCGGGCGAGTTCGGCGTCCTCGTCGAGGCAGGCTGGACCAAGGACGACCTTCTCGAGGCCACCCTCGCGGCTGCCTGGGGCGCCTTCCTGCCCTACGAGGAGCGCGGCGACCTCGCCGAGCTGATCCTCGAGGGTTACGGCATCGAGCTGTAGCGCGAGTGACGGCGGGCGCCTCCCGGTTGGGGAGGCGCCCGCCGTCGTGTCGCGGCGAGGTGGAGGGGTAGGTCCCGCCGCGCGCGGCGCGTCTAGTGGGTCAGCTTGAGGCCCACGACGCAGCCGACGATCCCGAGGATGAGGAACACCTTGGCGACGGAGAACGCCTCCGCGCCGGTGGCCATCGCGTAGATGACGGTGAGGGCGGCGCCGATGCCGACCCAGATCGCGTACGCGGTGCCGACGGGCAGCGTCTTCAGCGCGTACGCGAGCCCGCCCATGGACGCCGCGAGCGCGACGAAGAAGACGACGGACGGCCACAGACGACTGAAGCCCTCGGTCTTGCCCAGCGCCGTCGCCCAGACGGCCTCGAGGACACCGGAGATGATGAGAATGACCCAAGCCATGACGTGCTCCCAGTGAGACGTCTTGTCGCAAGCGCCGGGTACGTCACCTCGTCCGGGAGCCTGGGGTGGGCTCTGATACGAGGATCGCACGGAGCCGATGCGCGGGCAAGCCGTGGTGACCAAGGTCACCACTGAGGCCGGGGTGGCTGGGTGAGCGGGGCCCGAGGGTTCACGCTGGGTGTCCCGCGGCGGCGGAGTGAGGCGCGGGGCACTGGACCGCCGCGCCTGCGCTGGCTCGGCGCGAGACCGCGCGCTGCCCGGCGTAGGCTGGACACCAGCCACTTCTTCGTCCTTGGAGGACCCCCATGACCCTGTCTCGCGCCGAGCTCGCCCAGTATGTCGACCACACCCTGCTCAAGCCGGAGTCAACCCCGGCGGACGTCGCCGACCTCATCGCCGAGGGCGCGGACCTGGGCGTGTTCTCCGTGTGCGTGTCGCCGTCGATGCTCCCGCTCGAGACCCCCGAGGGCCTCGCGGTCGCGACGGTCTGCGGGTTCCCGTCGGGCAAGCACCACTCGTCGGTCAAGGCCGCCGAGGCCGCGCTGTCGATCGCGCAGGGCGCCGACGAGATCGACATGGTGATCGACATCGCCGCAGCCAACGAGGGCCGCTTCGACGACGTGCAGGCCGACGTCGCCGCCGTTCGGGCCGCGGTGCCCGAGGGCAAGATCCTCAAGGTCATCATCGAGTCGGCTGCGCTCACCGACGAGGCGATCGTGGGCGCGTGCCAGGCGTCGGAGGCCGCGGGCGCCGACTTCGTGAAGACCTCGACAGGCTTTCACCCTGCCGGAGGTGCGTCCGTCGAGGCGGTGCGCCTCATGGCTCAGACCGTGGGCGGTCGCCTAGGCGTCAAGGCCTCGGGCGGCATCCGCACCGCCGAGGCGGCGCTCGCGATGATCGACGCGGGCGCCACGCGCCTTGGCCTCTCGGGCACCCGGGCGGTGCTGGACGGCACGGAGTCCACCGACGCGTACTGACTTGCCGCCGCTCCCCCCTTCCCGCGCCCCTCTCTCCGCCTGAGCGTCCAGATGGTGCCGCATTGTCGGTTCTGCGAGGTGTGCGTCTCCTGATGGTGGTTCGCCGTCGTCATCCGGAACGGTGCCGGACATGTACCGGGTGAGAGCCACCACGGGAGGATGACGCCATGACCGAACTCGACCACGCACTCGACGCGTCCGCACCCGCGACGAGCCACCGCACCGCAGAGCGTGACAGCGCGCTCAAGGAGCTGATCAGTTCCACCCGCCCCCGCCGACGTGCGGGCCTCAGGGGAGCGGCGATCGCCACGGGAGCCGCAGCGCTACTGGGACTCGGAGGTGTCACGGCGGCAGCGAGCCTCGGGTGGACGTCGTGGTGGGCCGAGGACGCGGTGAACGACATCACCTACACGCTCCCGAGCGGGGCGGAGTGCGAAGGGATCCTGGGGAACTTCCGTGGCAACGCTGACGAGGTCTCGGCAGCCGAGGACTTCATGGCGCAGCCCCGCCTGCTCGAGCGGCTCGACGTCGAGGCCGAATATGACCGTGCCCTCGCTGCCACCTACGTCGCGACGCTCGACGACGGGGCGGAGGTCGACGCCGGTCCCGGAACGCCGTACTGGTCGGCGGACCGCCACTATGCGATGGCAGTCGGCCACGCGACGTCGGATGCCCTCTACGAGCACCTCAGAGAACTCGGGGTTCTCGACCGGCTGAGCTATGAGACCGAGTACCGGTGCCCGGAGCTGGTCCCGGCTGACCTCGAGGCCCGCGAGATTCGGAGCGACTGGTGAGCGACTCCGCAGCGCGCCTCGAGGTCGCTCTGCGCGCCAACTCCGACGACCTGCTCGCCTTCTGCGAACGCCGGCTCGCCCGTGACGACGCGTCCGACGCGCTTGCCGAGATCATGACCGTCGCGTGGCGCCGAGCGCAACACCTCCCGGCCGTGCCGCTGGAGGCCCGCATGTGGCTGTTCGGCATCGCTCGAAACGTGGTCGCCAACGCGCACCGATCTCAGGTGAGACGCTCGCGGCTCGCGGATCGCCTGCGCGCGCTCGCGGTCAGCGCGCCTGCGAACGCGCCAGCCGCCGATGCCGGCGCGGACGTGCGCGACGCTATCAGCGCCCTGCCTCCTGACCTCGCCGAGGTCGTCCGCCTGAGGCACTGGGAAGGTTTCTCCCTCGCCGAGATCGCCACGATCGTCGACGCGCCCGCGTCGACTGTCCGCAGTCGCTACGCGGCGGCACGCGAGAAGCTCGCCGCCGCCCTCGCCGAGCCCCGCGAGCCGGTGAAATCATGACGGGGTGACATCCGCATCGGCCCTCCCGCGTGACGCACAAGCGCGGCTCGAGGAGCTGGCGCGGCTGCGACGCGTCCGCGACCGCATCGACCGCGAGCACGCCCAGCCGCTCAGCGTCGAAGCGCTCGCGGCAGGGGAGCACATGTCCGCCGGTCACCTGAGCCGACGGTTCAAGGCCGCGTTCGGGGAGAGCCCGTACTCGTACCTCATGACCCGCCGCGTCGAGCGTGCGATGGCGCTGCTGCGACGCGGCGAGTCGGTGACGGACGCGTGCTTCGCCGTGGGCTTCGGCTCCCTGGGCACGTTCTCCACCCGGTTCTCAGAGCTCGTGGGGATGTCGCCCACCGCGTACCGGGAGCGCGTGAGGGACGCGCCGCAGGACCTGCCGACGCTCGTGATCAAGCACGCGACGCGACCGGTCAGGAATCGAGAAGCGCCGCCGCCGCTGCGCGCGTAGCGTCAGAGCCATGGACATCTCGATTCACCACACCTTCATCCCCCACACCGACCCCGAGGCCTCGCTCGCCTTCTACCGCGACGCGCTGGGCTTCGAGGTGAAGAACGACGTGGGCCAGGGCGCCATGCGCTGGATCACGCTCGGCCCGGCCGATGCGGCGACGACCATCGTGCTCACGCCGCCAGCCGTCGACCCGGGCATCACCGACGGCGAGCGCCAGACCATCGCCGAGCTCATGGCCAAGGGCTCGTACGCCGCGATCGTGCTCGCCACCCCGGACGTCGACGGGGCGTTCGCGGCGATCGAGGCCACGGGGGCCGAGGTGGTCCAGGAGCCCCAGGACCAGCCGTACGGTGTGCGCGACTGCGCGTTCCGCGACCCCGCCGGCGCGATGGTGCGCATCCAGCAGCGCTGAGCCCGCGCACCTCGCCCACCCCGCGCAACGTCCGCGCGCACGGTCCCGCCCAGCGAGCGCATCGTTCCTGCTGGCACAATCAACCTCACGTCCCCACGCGAAGGAGCCCCATGGCCGAGCACGCCGCCGACACCCACGACGTCATCCGCGTCGAGGGGGCCCGCGAGAACAACCTCAAGGACATCTCGATCGAGCTGCCCAAGCGCCGCCTCACGGTGTTCACCGGCGTCTCGGGGTCAGGCAAGTCCTCCCTGGTGTTCGAGACCATCGCGGCGGAGTCCCGGCGCATGATCAACGAGACCTATAGCTCCTTCATCCAGGGCTTCATGCCGTCGCAGGCGCGTCCCGACGTCGACGTGCTCGAAGGCCTCACCACCGCGATCATCGTCGACCAGGAGCCCATGGGCGCGAACGTGCGCTCCACCGTCGGCACGGCGACCGACGTGTTCGCGATGCTGCGGATCCTGTACTCGCGCATCGGCGACCCTCAGGTGGGACCGCCGCACACGTTCAGCTTCAACGTGGCCTCCTCGTCGGGATCGGGGTCCGCGACCGTGACCCGCAAGGACGGCTCGACCGTCCGCGAGCACCGCGAGTACTCCCAGACGGGAGGCATGTGCGTGCGCTGCGAGGGGACCGGGCGCGTGTCCGAGCTCGACCTCACCCAGATCGTCGACGAGTCCAAGTCGCTCGCCGAGGGTGCGATCACCATCCCCGGGTACACGGCGGACGGCTGGGCGGTGCGGATGTACACCGAGTCCGGCTTCCTCGCCGCGGACAAGCCGGTGGGGAAGTACTCGAAGCGCGAGCGCGACGACCTGCTCTACAAGGAGGCGACCAAGGTCAAGATCGCCGGCATCAACATGACCTACGAGGGAATCATCCCCAAGATCACCAAGTCGATGCTGTCGAAGGACCCCGACGCGATGCAGCCCCACATCCGGGCGTTCGTGGACCGCGCCGTGACGTTCGCGGAGTGCCCCGACTGCGAGGGAACTCGACTGAGTGAGTTGGCTCGCTCGGTTCGGGTCGCGGGCAAGGGCATCCACGAGCTGAGCGCGATGCAGATCAGCGACCTGGCAGCCTGGATGCGCGACCTCGACGAGCCGTCGGTCGCGCCGCTGCTCACGGCGCTGCGCGACACGCTCGACTCGTTCGTCGAGATCGGCCTCGGCTACCTCTCGCTCGACCGCGCTGCGGGGACGCTCAGCGGCGGCGAAGCGCAGCGCACCAAGATGATCCGCCACCTCGGCTCGGCGCTGACCGACATCACCTACGTCTTCGACGAGCCCACCGTCGGACTGCACCCGCACGACATCGAGCGCATGAACCAGTTGCTGCTGCGCCTGCGCGACAAGGGCAACACAGTTCTCGTCGTGGAGCACAAGCCGGAGGCGATCGCGATCGCGGACCACGTCGTCGACCTCGGGCCCGGCGCGGGAACCGGTGGCGGGGAGATCTGCTTCGAGGGCACCGTCGAGGGGCTCCGGGCGTCCGAGACGCTCACCGGCCGTCACCTCGAGTACCGTGCGTCGCTCAAGTCGGCCGTGCGGTCCGCCTCCGGGGCCATCGAGATCCGCGGCGCCTCACAGCACAACCTGCACGACGTCGACGTGGACGTTCCCCTCGGCGTGCTGACGGTGGTCACGGGGGTCGCGGGCTCGGGCAAGAGCTCGCTCATCCACGGAGGGATCCCTGCTTCCGCGGGCGTGGTCACGGTGGACCAGGCGCCGATCCGCGGGTCCCGGCGATCGAATCCCGCGACGTACACCGGCGCGCTTGAGCCCATCCGGAAGGCGTTCGCGAAGGCCAACGGCGTCAAGCCCGCGCTCTTCAGCGCCAACTCCGAGGGCGCCTGCCCGGTGTGCAAGGGCGCGGGCAAGATCTACACCGAGCTTGGCGTCATGGAGACCGTCGAGTCGACGTGCGAGGCATGCGAGGGCCGTCGGTTCAACGATGAGGTCCTCGAGTACACGCTCGCCGGACAGTCGATCGCGGACGTCCTCGAGATGCCCGTGGAGGAGGCCCACGCCTACTTCTCGGAGGGCGAGGCCAAGAACCCCGCCGCCGCGAGGATGCTCGGCCACCTCGTCGATGTCGGACTCGGGTACCTCGCGCTGGGTCAGCCGCTCACATCGCTCTCCGGCGGCGAGCGCCAGCGCCTCAAGCTCGCGACGCACATGGGCGACAAGGGCGGCGTGTTCGTGCTGGACGAGCCGACCACCGGCCTGCACCTCGCGGACGTCGAGAACCTCCTCGCGCTGCTCGATCGCCTGGTCGACTCCGGAAAGACCGTCGTCGTCATCGAGCACCACCAGGCCGTCATGGCGCACGCCGACTGGATCATCGACCTCGGGCCCGGCGCGGGCCACGACGGCGGCCGCGTCGTGTTCGAAGGCACGCCTGAGGCACTCGTCGCCGACGCGTCGACCCTCACGGGGAAGCACCTCGCGGAGTACGTCCGGGCCTGAGCGACACCCAGGCACCATCGGGTGACGCGCGCCTGCGAGAATCGACAGTCACGCACCATCTCCGCGCTCAGGCTGGGAGTTGTAGACGCGCGGACGGGTCGGCGGCCTGAGCGACGCTCACGCACCATCAGGTGACGCGCGCCCGCGAGAACCGACAGCCAGGCACCATCTCCGCGCTCAGGCAGAGAAGGGCGACGGCGGGGATGGGGGTGAAGGCGCGGCGAGGCTGCGGCTAGGGGAGCAGCGCCTTCACGTCCGCCTCCAGGGCATCCATGGCGGCCGATGCGGCCTCGCGGGCGTCCGCGACCTCGCCGTCGACGGGGGTCACCACCTCGAGGTACGCCTTGACCTTGGGCTCGGTGCCCGAGGGGCGAATGATCACCCGTGCGCCGGACTCGGTGGCCAGGTGCAGCCCGTTAGTGCCGGGCAGACCGCGGAAGCCGGCGTTCATGTCGTCGGTCGACGTCACCGCAGAGCCGGCGAGCGACTCGGGCGGCGAGGCGAGCAGTCGCTCCATGAGCGCGGGGATCTGGTCGATGTCCGCGAACCGCGCGGACACCTGACGCGTCAGGTACACACCGTAGGCACGCGCGAGGTCATCGATCGCGTCGGCAAGGGTTCGGCCGGAGGCCTTGAGCTCGGCGACCAGGTCGGCGACCACGACGGCCGCGCTGACGCCGTCCTTGTCGCGCACCAGGTCGGGCGCGACGCAGTAGCCCAGCGCCTCCTCGTAGCCGTAGACGAGTCCCGCCTCGCGGCCGATCCACTTGAAGCCGGTCAGCGTGTTGGCGTGGGCCAACCCGTGCGCCGCGGCGATAGCGGACAGCTGCTGGGAGGACACGATGGAGTTCGCGAGCGTCGCGCCCTCCGGTGCGGACCCGGCCGCCCGCGACGCGACGCGCTCGCCCAGCAGCGAGCCGACGACGTCGCCGTGGAGCATCGTCCACCGGCCGTCGATGACGGTCGCGACGGCGCAGCGGTCGGCGTCGGGGTCGTTGGCGATCACCAGGTCAGCGCCCACCGTCTCGGCGAGCGCGAGCGACAGGTCGATCGCGCCGGCCTCCTCCGGGTTGGGGAAGTCGACGGTGGGGAAGTCGGGGTCGGGCTCGGCCTGCTCGGGCACGGTGTGCAGGTCGGTGAAGCCCGCAGCGGCGAGCGCCTGCTCGACCGTCTCCCCGCCCACGCCGTGAAGGGGGGTGAGGACGATGCGCACGTCAGCACGCGCATCGGCGTCACCCGATCCCGCGACGGCGGAGACGGCAGTCACGTAGTCTGCGGCGACATCGTCGCCAAGCGTGGTCCACCCGGACTCGGCGCGGGGGACATCGCTCACTGAGGGGACGGCGGCGATGCGCGCGGCGATCTCGCCGTCGTACGGCGGGACGATCTGGGCGCCCTGGCCCTGGTCCGTGACGACGCGTCCGCCCAGGTAGACCTTGTAGCCGTTGTCCTGAGGCGGATTGTGTGACGCGGTCACCATGACGCCGGCGTCCGCATCGAGCGCGCGCGTCGCGTACGCGAGCACGGGCGTCGGCAGCGTCTTGGGCAGTAGCAGCGCTTCGTGGCCTGCGGCGGTCATGACGGCCGCCGTGTCGAGCGCGAACTGGCGCGAGCCGTGACGGGCGTCGTAGCCGATCGCCACCCGCGCGGGCCCGTCGATGCCGAGCTCGACGAGCGCGTCGGTCAGGTAGCGCGCGAGGCCGGCCGCTGCGCGAATGACCACCGCGCGGTTCATGCGGTTGGGCCCGGCGCCGATCGCGCCGCGCAACCCAGCGGTGCCGAACTCGAGCGTGCCGCGGAAGCGGTCGGCGAGCTCGGCGCCGGCGTCGGCCGATCCGGCCTGGTGCCCGGCGATGATGCGCTCGAGCTCCTCGCGGGTCGCGGGATCGGGGTCGTCAGCGATCCAGGCCTGAGCCTGCTCGACGATCGAGGTCATCGCATGGCCTCCACAATGTCCGCGAGCAGCCGCGAGATGCGCGGGCCCGAGGAGGCGCCCACGTCGAGCACCTCCGAGTGGTCCAGGGTGTCGCCGCCGATGCCGGCAGCGAGGTTGGTGACGAGCGAGAGGCCGAGGATCTCGAACCCGGCCTGTCGCGCCGCGAGCACCTCGAGCGCGGTCGACATGCCCACGAGGTTGGCGCCGAGGATCGCGGCCATGCGCACCTCGGCCGGAGTCTCGTACTGCGGGCCCGTGAACTGCGCGTAGACGCCGTCCGGCAGCGACGAGTCGATCGACAGCGCGATGTCGCGCAGCCGCGGCGAGTACGCCTGCGTCATGTCGACGAAGCTCGCGCCCTCGAGCGGCGTCGCGCCGGTGAGGTTGATGTGGTCCGCGAGCAGGACCACCGAGCCGGGGCCGACCTCGGGTCGGGTCGAGCCGCACCCGTTGGTGATGACGAGCTGCTTCGCTCCGGCGGCGGCGGCCATGCGCACGCCGTGGGCGACCTTGCCGGCGTCGCGCACCTGATAGAAGTGCTGGCGCGAGCCGAGCACGAGGACGTGGCGACCGTCCGCGGTGCGCAGCGCGCGCATCTTCGACGAGTGTCCGGCGACCGCGTGCGCGTCGAAGCCCGGGAGGTCGGCGGCCTCGATCGACCCCACCTCCTCGCCGATCAGGTCGGCCGCGCCACCCCACCCGGACCCCAGCACGAGGGCGATGTCGAAGGAGTCGACGCCGGTGGCGGCGCGGAGCGCGTCGGCGGCCTCGGCCGCACGCGTGGAGGCAGTGGAGGAAGCATCGGTCATGCTCCGACCCTAGCCCCGAAATGCCTGCTTCACCGCCTGAGGCGCGGCCCGTCGCCCCGGCTCAGGACGCGCTGCCTGGCGCCCTGAGCGCGAGGTGCGCATCGCACGCGGCCCACGGACCCACGCCCTCACGTCGCCCCCGCTGTCCACGATGCGGGACAATGGTCCTATGGCGACGCGCATCGTGATCATCGGCGGCGGACCTGGAGGCTACGAGGCGGCGATCGTCGCGGTGAAGGAAGGTGCCGAGGTCACGCTCATCGAGCGTCAGGGCCTCGGCGGCAACGCCGTCCTCACCGACGTGGTCCCGTCGAAGACCGTCATCGCGACGGCCGAGTGGCGCACCATCGCGGACCGCGCCCCGCAGCTGGGCATCCGCGACACCGACGGCTCGGACTCCGCGGAGTTCTCCGAGCACGTGGTCGACATGCAGGCGATCAACGCCCGGATCCGCAAGCTCGTGCTCAAGCAGTCGCACGACATCGCGACTCGCATGGCCAAGAACGACATCCGCGTCATCGACGGCGAGGCTCGGCTGCTCAGCCCGACCCAGGTCGAGGTGGCGGACGAGGTTCTCGACGCGGACGCGATCCTCATCGCGACCGGCGCCCGGCCGCGTGTGCTGCCCTCGGCGGTGCCCGATGGCGAGCGCATCCTCACGTGGACGCAGCTGTACGACCTCACCGAGGTGCCGGAGCACCTCATCGTCGTCGGCTCGGGCGTCACCGGAGCAGAGTTCGCGGGCGCGTACCGCCTGCTGGGCTCGGAGGTGACGCTCATCTCGAGCGGCGAGCGCGTGCTGTCCACCCAGGACCCCGAGGCGGCGGAGCTCATCCAGGACGTGTTCGCGTCACGCGGGATGCACGTCGTGGGGGGCGCCCGGGCGCAGGCGGTGGAGAACACCGGCGCCGGCGTGAAGGTGACGCTCGGCGACGGGCGCGTGGTGCACGGCACGCACTGCCTCATGGCTGTGGGCTCGGTGCCCAACACCCAGGACATGGGCCTCGAAGCCGCGGGCGTCGAGGTGGACGAGCGCGGCTACATCCGGGTCGACCGGGTCTCGCGGACCACGGCGCGCGGCGTCTACGCCGCAGGAGACTGCACCGGACTGCTGCCGCTCGCCTCGGTTGCGGCGACCCAGGGCCGCATCGCGATGGCGCACGCCCTCGGCGACGCCGTGCAGCCCATCGAGCTGCGCCACGTCGCGTCCAACGTCTTCACGATCCCCGAGATCGCGACCGTCGGCGCCACGGAGCAGGAGCTCAAGGACCGCGGCATCTTCTACGAGGTGTCCCGGCTCGACCTCGCGCGCAACCCGCGCGCCAAGATGCTCGGCATCGACTCCGGGTTCGTCAAGATCTTCGGCCACACCGTGACGGGGCAGATCCTCGGCGCCGTGATCGTCGGCTCCCGTGCCGGCGAGCACATCTTCCCGCTGTCGCTCGCGGTCGCCCACCACCTCACGGTCGACCAGGTCGCGAGCGCGTTCACCGTCTACCCGTCGCTGTCGGGCACGACGTCGGAGGTCGCGCGCCGCCTGCACGGCATGCGCGACCCGCGCTGACGGTCAACCCTCGGAAGGGCTCAGCCGTCGGAATGGCTCAGCCGTCGGAAGGGCTCGGTGAGGCGCTGGGTGAAGCGCTGGGTGAAGCGCTCGGTGAAGCCGATGCGCTCGCCGAGGGCGACACGCTCGCACCCGCCTCAGGCTGGACCTCGTTGACGTCCCCGTCGACGTCAGTGGGGGCCGATGCGCCCGTCGCCACCCGCGCCACCACCGGTAGGTGGTCGGACCAGCCCACGCCGTACGTCTCGAACGAGGTGAACTCGACTCCGCGGCCGAACAGGTGGTCGAGGGTGTCCGTCTCGAGCCCCGACGGGTCGTTGCCGAGGTAGGTCGGCGCGGGCACGTCGAGCACCTGCTGGGCGTCCGCGAAGCCCGCGGCCACGAGCGCGTCGACCACGGTGTCGGACGGCTCCGGCGCGAGCGACAGGCCCAGGACCAGGGGTTGGGGGCCGGACAACCAGTCGCTGAGCGCCTCGGCCTGACCGCCATCCTCGGCGATGGACGGGATGTGCGCGGTCGCGAAGGTCGCGCCCATGAAGTCCACGGCGACGGCGCTGCGGCTGACGCCGTCCTCGCTCGCGGGCAGCTCGAGCGTGCGCGGCTCGCCGAACGCGCGCGACGTGAGGATTGCGTTGCCGAGCTGCGGCTCGTGCGCGCCCGCATAGACGAAGGGCAGCCGCAGCTCGCCCGCGAGGTACTCGAGCATGTCGGTGCCGCCGGCGATGAGGAGGCCGCGGTCGACCTCCTGCAGCATGACGACGTCGGCGGCCGATCCCCGCAGGGTCGCGTCGATCTCGTCGAGCGCGATCGAGGGCCCGCCCGTGACGCGCGGCTGGACGCCAGCGTGGAGGTTCCACGTCAGCGCCGTGGGCGCGATGAGGAAGTCCTTCGACAGGTTGCGCTCGGTCTCGTAGGTCGCGTGGGTCCAGAAGGCGAGACCCACGGCCACGATGATGCCGGTCGCCGCACCCACGAGCACGCCTGGCGCGATCCACCCCTGCGGGACGCGCCCGCTCGAGGGGCTCGCGGAGACGGCCGATGCGCCCGCCGCCTGGTCCCGTGCGTTCACTTCCGCGGCGTCCTGGCCTGCGGGCGTGGGACCGCCCGTGTCGCCGGCGCCGCGCGCCGTCTCGTCGGGGGCGCTCTCCGCGGCGTTCGTGGTGGAGGCGGCGGCAGGCGAGGCGCCCGAGGTCCACGCGAACCACGCGGCTCCCGCGATCAGCGCCGCGCCGGCGAGCACGAACGGCACGGTCGTCGTCCCCGTCAGCCCGAGGCTCGAGTCGACGTGTGCCAGGAGAGGTGCCGCCACGATCGCCAGGCCGAACACGGTCGCTGCCCCCAGCCGGCGCATCGGCGAGCTGTCGGCCGGACGCAGGACGGCAGCGGCCGACAGGGCCGCCACGGCGGTGACGATCGGCAGCGACACGGCCGCGACGAGGCCGGGACGCAGCAGCAGGACGGCGAGCGCGGCGAGGCCGAGGACGGCGAGCACCGCGACCACCGTCCGAGACGTGCGGTGCACCTGCGCGGCGAGCACCGCGCCGGTCAGCAGCGACACGATCGCGAGCGCCGAGCCCGCGGACATGCGCACGTCGGCCTGGGCGTTGACCCACGCGACGTTCGCGAGGAGCGCGACCGTGAGGCCCCAGAACAGCCCGTACGCCCACCAGCCTCGGGAGGCGCCGACGGGCTCGAGGTCGCGGCACAGCCAGCCCATGAGCACCGCGAGCGCGGCGACGACGCCGAGCGCGACCCACCCAAGCAGGTCGAAGCGCCACACCGCGTCCCAGGTGCGCAGGACGGTCTGCTCCGCGACGGCGGCCGCCGCGCCCAGGGCGGTGCCGGCGACCGTCGGCCCCGCGCCGCCGTTGCCGAGCGCCATGCGAGCGGCGAGGACGACGGTGGTGAGGGCGAGCGCGAGCAGGTAGAGGCCGGCGTTGATGAGCCACAGGCCCTCGAGGAAGGGAAGGCCGATCCGGAGCACGCCCACGACGGCGAGCATGAACAGCAGCACCATCCCGGCGCCGAAGTGGCGGCCGGCGAGCGCACACAGCCATGCGAGCACGCCTCCGGCGGCGAACGCCGCGAGCGCCGCGAGAACGGCGAGCAGTCCGCTGTCGGCGGCAAGCCCCGACAGCAGCGGGCCGGCGCCCCTCACGGCGTCGATGAGCAGCCAGCTCGCGACGGCGACGAGTCCCAGCACGCGCCGCGCGGCGCTTCCCCCCTCGGACGTGTCCATGATCGACACCGTACCTGGGCTCAGGCGGGGTCGGCGATCTCGCAGATGACGGTGCCCGAGCTCACCGACGCGCCGACGGCGTGGTCGAGGCCGGTGATCGTCCCGGCCTTGTGGGCGACGAGCGGCTGCTCCATCTTCATGGCCTCGAGGACGACGATGAGGTCGCCCTCGGCGACGGTCGCGCCGTCCTCGACCGCGATCTTCACGATCGTGCCCTGCATGGGGGAGGTCAGCGACGTGCCCGACGCGCCGCGAGCAGCGCCGCCGGTGCCGCGGCGAGCGCCGCGCTTCGTGGGCGCTCCGCGTCGCGCGCTCGCGCGTCCCGCCTGCGCCAAGGACGCGGGAAGGACGACCTCGAGGCGCTTGCCGCCGACCTCGACGACCACGCGCTCGGTGGGCTCGTACTCCGGTGCGGGGTCGGCACCCGCGCCGGCGCCACCCAGCTCGGCGACCGCATCGGCGAACTCGGACTCGATCCACGTGGTGTAGACGCCGAAGCGGCCGTGCGAGGCGGAGAACTCGGGGGCGTCGAGCACGGCGCGGTGGAACGGCAGCACCGTCGGGATGCCCTCGACCTCCATCTCCGCGAGAGCGCGGCGGGAGCGCTCGAGGGCCTGCTCGCGGGTCGCGCCGGTGACGATGACCTTGGCGATCATCGAGTCGAAGTTGCCCGACACGGTGTCGCCCTCGCGGACGCCGGCGTCGATGCGCACGCCGGGGCCGGTGGGGAAGCGCAGCGTGCGGATGGTGCCGGGGGCCGGCATGAAGTTCAGCGCGGGGTTCTCGCCGTTGATGCGGAACTCGAAGGAGTGGCCGCGCGTGACGGGCTCGAGCACGGAGATGGGCTCGCCGGCCGCGATGCGGAACTGCTCGCGCACGAGGTCGACGCCGGTGACCTCCTCGGTCACGGGGTGCTCGACCTGGAGGCGGGTGTTGACCTCGAGGAAGCTGATCGTGCCGTCGACGCCCACGAGGTACTCGCAGGTGCCCGCGCCCTCGTAGCCGGCCTCCGCGAGGATGGCCTGGCTCGCCTCGATCAGGCGACGGTTCTGGTCCTCGGTCAGGAACGGCGCGGGCGCCTCCTCGACCAGCTTCTGGTGGCGGCGCTGCAGCGAGCAGTCGCGCGTCGACACCACCACGACGTTGCCGTGGCGGTCCGCGAGGCACTGAGTCTCGACGTGGCGGGGCTTGTCGAGGAAGCGTTCGACGAAGCACTCGCCGCGGCCGAAGGCGGCCACCGCCTCGCGCGTCGCGGAGTCGAACAGCTCGGGGATCTCCTCGCGGGTGCGGGCGACCTTGAGGCCGCGGCCGCCGCCGCCGAACGCCGCCTTGATGGCGACGGGCAGGCCGTGCTCGTCGGCGAACGCGAGGACCTCGTCGGCGTTGGCCACGGGGTCCTTGGTGCCGGGGACCAGCGGGGCGCCGGCGCGCTGCGCGATGTGACGCGCGCTGACCTTGTCGCCGAGCGCGTCGATCGCCGCGGGAGAGGGGCCGATCCACGTGAGCCCGGCGTCGATGACGGCCTGCGCGAACGCGGAGTTCTCCGCGAGGAAGCCGTAGCCCGGGTGCACCGACTGCGCGCCCGAGCGGCGGGCGACGTCGATGATCTTCTCGATGTCGAGGTAGGTCTCGGCGGCAGTCGATCCGCCGAGGGAGTAGGCCTCGTCCGCGAGGTGGACGTGCGGCGCGTCGCGGTCGGGCTCCGCGTAGACCGCGATCGAGCGCAGGCCGGCGTCGGCGCACGCACGGATCACGCGCACCGCGATCTCGCCGCGGTTGGCGATCAGGACGGAGGAGAAGGCAGACACGCGGCTACGGTAGCGCGGCGGTGAACGCGTTCCCCAACGGGGCGCGGGCGGGGCAGGAACTTTGGTCGCCGGGATAAGGCTCGGTCGACCCGTTTGTGGGATCCGAACAACGAGCTTGGCGATTTCTTGGGCTACGGGCGCGTAGGTTGTGGCACGTCCACAATCGGGCGTCGTCAGCCGCGCAGCTCGTGGAAGTCCACTCCCAGGGTCCGCAGCAGCACGCGCAGCAGCGGCAGGCTCACGCCCACCACGCCGTGGTAGTCGCCCTCGATCGCCGTGACGTAGGGGCCGCCGAGGCCGTCGACCGTGAACGCCCCCGCGACCTTGAGAGGCTCTCCCGTCGCGACGTACGCGTCGATCTCCGCGTCGCTGAGGTCCGCGAAGTGCACGACGGTCGAGGAGGTGTCGCCCGCGATGGTCGCGGCACCCGTCGGTCCTCGGCGGTCGCGGCGGTTGTCGATCAGGGCATGGCCGCTGTGCAGGATGCCGGTCTGGCCGCGCATCGCGCGCCAGCGCTCCCGTGCGACGCCGGGGGAGTGCGGCTTGCCCAGGATGTCGCCGTCGAACTCGAGCATCGAGTCGCAGCCGAGCACGATCGCGTCCGGGTCGTGGCGCGCGACCACGTCGTCGGCCTTCGCGCGCGCGAGCAGGTACGGCTGATCCCTCAGCGGCAGCACGGCGCCCGCCGCGCTCGCGGACGCGCGGGCGGCCGCGAGGATCGCGTCCTCGTCCACGCCGCTGACCTCGACGCGCGGCTCGACGCCAGCCGAGCGCAGCGTCGCGAGCCGGGCAGGTGACTGAGAGGCGAGCAGAAAGGGGACGGCCATGGTCGCGAGCCTAACGGCCACGCGGCTGTCGCCACCGACCCGTCCCTCGCGATGCAGCTGGTCCCACTCTCGCTCCTGAGGAGAGCGCGCCGATGCGCGGGCGGCCTGCACGCGCCCGCCGGACTCTCGCCGGCCCGGGGAGGAGGTCCGGGCCGGCGAGAGGTGCGCCGCGGGACTACCCGGCGAGGTGCGGTGCGACGGCGGAGGAGAAGGTCTCCGCGGTGCGGCGCGCGACCTCGTCGTACGGCGCGGACCAGACGTCCTGATTGAAGATCTCGACCTCGACGTCGCCGTCGTAGCCGGTGGCCTCGACGGCCTGAGTGAGCGAGGCGAAGTCGATGACGCCCTCGCCCATGTAGCGGCGGCCGAGCAGCACGTCGGCCGGCAACGGGGTCGCGAAGTCGCACACCTGGTAGGTCGCGATGCGGCCCTCTCGACCGGCGCGAGCGATCTGCTCGAGGACCTGCGGGTCCCAGAACACGTGGAACGTGTCGACGGTGACGCCCACGACGCTCGGGTCGAAGGGCGCGGCGAGGTCGAGCGCCTGGCCGAGCGTCGACACGACCGCGCGGTCGGTGGCGTACATGGGGTGCAGCGGCTCGATCGCCAGGGTGACCCCCGCGGAGGCCGCGTGGGGTGCCAGCTCGGCGAGCGCATCGGCCACCCGGGCGCGGGCGTCGACGATGTCTCGTGAGCCGTCGGGCAGCCCGCCCACGACCAGCACGAGGACAGGCTTCGAGCCGGGTGCGCCGGCAGCCGCGAGCCGTGCCGTCTCCTCGATCGCGACGATGTTGTCGGCGATGGACGCGCGACGCTCGGGGCCCTCGGGCACCGTGAAGAAGCCGCCGCGGCAGTGCGTCGAGACCCGCAGGCCGGACGCCTCGATCATCGACTCCGCGGTGTCGAGCCCGACGGCCTGGACGGGCTCGCGCCACGTGCCGAGGGCCTCGTAGCCGGCGCCGACGGCGGCGTCGATGGCCTCCGCGAGCGACGCCGTGCGGACGGTGGCCTGGTTGAGGGACAGGCGGGGGTGCGCGGCCATCACGCCTCGATCCCATTGAGCGAGAGCATGCCGTGCCACCGCTCGAGCGCGAGCTCGGGCTTCTCGAGGGCGCCGCACGCGTTGGCGAGCTCGACGATGCGCGACAGGTGCGGGAGCGAGCGCGCGGAGTGGAGCCCGCCGACCATCTGGAACGCATCCTGGTGCCCGTTGAGCCAGGCCATGAACGCGACGCCCGTCTTGTAGTAGAAGGTGGGCACCGCGAAGATCTGTCGGGACAGCTCCTCGGTGGGGCCCAGGATCGCGCGGTAGCCGTCGACGTCTCCCGCATCGAGCGCCTGGATGGCCCCCGAGGCGTGCGGGCCGAGCGCCGCGAACGCTCCGAGCAGCGCGTCCGAGTGGCCCTGCTCGTCGCCCTCGATGAGGGAGACGTAGTGGAAGTCGTCGCCGGTGAGCATGCGCGCCGAGTCGGGCAGGCGCCGCCGGACGGCGATCTCGGAGTCCGAGTTGAGCAGGCTCATCTTGACGCCCTGCACGGCCTGCGGGTTGGCCTCGATGATCGCGAGCAGCGTGTCGGAGGCGACGGCCCAGTCGTCGGACCCGAAGTAGCCCGCGAGCTGCGGGTCGAAGGCGGTGCCGAGCCAGTGCAGCACGACGGGCTTGCCGGCGACGGACAGCACCTCGTCGTAGACGCGGCGATAGTCGTCCGCGGTCTGCGCGGCGCGGGCGAGGTGACGGCTGGCCATGAGCACGGCGCCCGCGCCGGCGTCCTCGGCGTGGAACAGCTGCTCCTTGTAGGCGTCGATCACCTCGTCGAGAGAGATGACCTGGTCCTCGACGTGGTCGGTGTTGACGCCCACCACGAGCGCGCCACCGACGCGGTTCGCCTCAGCGGCCGAGCGCACGATCAGCTCGCGCGTGGCGGCGGCGTCGAGGCCCATGTTGCGCTGGGCGGTGTCCATCGCATCGGCCACGCCCAGGCCCCAGGAGTACAGGTGGTGGCGGTAGGCGAGCGTCGCGTCCCAGTCGATCTGCGCCGGGATGCCAGGGGTGTTGTCCGCGTGGGCGACCGGGACCACGTGCGCGGCCGCGTAGGCGACGCGAGAGGTGAGCGGGCCGGTGGGCCGGGTGAGGGCCGATGCGGGGGCGAGGTCGACGCGTGACGTCGCCCCCGCATCGGACAGCAGGGTGAGCTGGGTCACGTCAGCTCTCCGCGACGGTGGGCGCCTCGGCTCCGGCGGGGGAGGCGGGCACGCCGTCGACGCTCAGCTCGGGCAGGTCGGTGCGCGCGCCGGTGCGGTGCGACTCGAGGCCCTTCTCCGCGAGCAGCATGCCGCGGGCGCCGGCGAGGAAGTCGTACGGGTGCGGGCCGTCCTCCGCGACGTGGCGGATGAACTCCTCCCACTGCGCGCGGAAGCCGTTGATGGCCTCCTCCGTGTCGGGCACCTCGACCCAGGTGGCGTCGAAGTCGATCTCGTTCTTGAGGTCGGGGTTCCACACAGGCTTGGGGGTCGCGTTGCGCGGCTGGATCTTGCAGCCGAACAGCCCGACGACCGCGGAGCCGTGGGTGCCGTCGACCTGGAACTCGACCAG
The DNA here is from genome assembly GCF_002090155.1 of Demequina sp. NBRC 110056. Classification (GTDB taxonomy): domain Bacteria; phylum Actinomycetota; class Actinomycetes; order Actinomycetales; family Demequinaceae; genus Demequina. The sequence goes on from NZ_BBRM01000006.1 coordinate 195,996, forward strand.
CTCGTCGCGGTTGACGCGCGTGGTCCAGCTCGAGTTGATCTGGGCGGTGATGCCGCCGGCGAGCTCGAAGATGCCGTACGCGGCGTCGTCGGCGGTGGCGACGTAGGTCTCGCCGTTCTCATCGACGCGACGGTCGATCTCGGTGACGGCGCGGGCGTAGACGGACTCGACGCGGCCGAAGAGGTTCTCGAGCACGTAGTTCCAGTGGGGGAACATGTCGACGACGATGCCGCCGCCGTCCTCGGAGCGGTAGTTCCAGCTCGGGCGCTGCGACGGGTGCCAGTCGCCCTCGAAGACCCAGTAGCCGAACTCGCCGCGCACCGACAGGATGCGGCCGAAGAATCCGGAGTCGACGAGGCGACGGAGCTTGATGAGCCCGGGCAGGTACAGCTTGTCGTGGACGACGCCGTTCTTGATACCGGCCTCGGTCGCGAGGCGCGACAGCTCGAGGGCCTCGTCGAAGGACTCCGCAGTGGGCTTCTCGGTGTAGATGGCCTTGCCCGCGGCGATGGCCTTCTTGATGGCCTTGGCGCGGGCCTTGGTGACGAGGAAGTCCGCGTAGATCTCCCAGCGGTCGTCCGCGAGGGCCTCGTCGAGGTTGGTCGTGTAGTGCTCGAGGCCGTGGCGCTCGGCGAGCTCGCGCAGCTTGTCCTCGTTGCGGCCGACGAGCAGGGGCTCGACCTGGACCTTCGTGCCGTCCGAGAGCTCTACGCCCCCGGCCTCGCGGATCGCGAGGATGGACCGCACCAGGTGTTGGCGGTAGCCCATGCGTCCGGAGACGCCGTTCATGATGATGCCGATGGTGCGCGTGGCCACTGTGCCCTCACTTCTTGAGTCTCGCCCGCCGCCTCGTTGCCGCGGTGCTCCTACGTGTTTCGTCCGCGGGCTCCTCGCCCCGAACGGAAAGCGTTTACCGAGTGTAGGCAGAAGGTGAGTGCGCGCGCAAGCCCGGCCCGCGCATCGGCGCGTCGGGCACCGGGGATCCGTGAGCGCAGTTCTCACGTGCGGAGCCGCGTGCCGCGCGTGGGTGCTGGACCCGCCGAGCGGCGTGCGTCGCCGAACACAGGGAACTCTGGCGAAGGTGCCGGCGCGGCGCGCCGTGGAACGCGCGGTGCCGGGAGATCTGCGAATCGTGCCCGCGGTTGCGATCGGGGACTGGGGGAGGGCTCAGCGGCCGGGGGTCGACTCCCGCACGATGACCTCCGTGCTCACGAGCTCCGCGCTCGCGTCCCCGTCGGCCAGCGCGAGCGCGAGCGCCTTCGCGCCCACCTCCTCGAGCGGCAGGCGGACCGTGGTGAGGCGAGGCGTCACGTCGCGTAGCGTCGGGATGTCGTCGAAGCCCGCGACGCCGATGTCCGTGCCCGGCTCGATCCCGAGGTCCCGCATCGCGGACATCGCACCGACCGCCATGACGTCGTTGACCGCGAACACCAGGTCCACGCCGTCGAGGCCGCGCTCGGCGAGCTCGCGCATGCCCTCGTAGCCGCCGTCGCGCGTGAACGCTGCGGGGATGATGCGGTCCGCGGGGATGGGGCTCCCCGCCGAGGCGAAGGCGGCCGTGAACCCCGCGAGGCGGTCGCCCGAGGTGCGCAGCCCGGCGGTGGTGGTGTCGGCCGCTCGCGCGGCAGCCGCCGCGGGGTCGGTCCCTGGCCCGGCCAGCACGGCAGCGTTGCGGTACCCAAGTCTGTGGAGGCGCTCGCCGAGCTCGCGCGCGCCGCCGTGGTTGTCGAGCGGCACGGCGCGGAACGGCGCGTCGGTGGAGGTGATGAAGACCGCGCGGCCGCCGGCGGCCTCGTAGGCGGCGAGCTCAGCGTGCAGGGCGGCCGTGTGCGGGTCGGGAGCGCGACGCGAGGCGGCGAGCACGATGGCCCGAGCGCGCTGGCCACGCATCGCGCGCACCAGCTCCACCTCCCGGGCGGTGTCGCGCGAGGTCTGCGCCATGGTGACGATGAGCCCGTTGCTGGCCGCGGCGTCGACCACCCCCGCGGCGATCGAGGAGAAGTACGGGTCCGCGATGTCGCCGACGAGCAGCGCGACGGTGGTGGTCGTGCCGCGCGCGACGGCCTGCGCGGAGGTGTTCGCCGTGTAGCCCAGGCGCTCGGCCGCCGCGAGCACGAGCTGGCGGTTGGACTCCTTGACGTTGCGCGTCGACCCGTTCAGCGTGCGCGACGCCGTCGCGAGCGAGACCCCGGCCTCGCGCGCCACATCGTGCAGCGTCACGGGGGAGGTCCGCTCGAGGTCGGTCACCGGTGCTCCTAGCGTCGGGGGCGCCGGAGTGGCGCTCGTGGGGGAGGGCACGTCGCGAGCGTCGGCGGTGACGCTGTGGGGCAAGCCGTCCGGAGATAGCCTGGCACGCGGGACACCAGGTGTCACGCGGCTGAGGTGCGTGTCGGCGTTCCGGAGATAGCGCTTTCCCCCGGCGCGGGTTAGTGTGGATAGCGCTTTCCAATGACGCAAGCTGGCGCCATCCGCCCCCACGACGGCGCCGCGACCACCCCCAAGGAGCACACCGACGTGACCCCCGACCGCGCCGTGATCGCCGAGGACCGCGGTGACCGCATCGTCCTCACGGCGGGCGAGAGAGAGCTCGCCCACTACGTCTACCGACCGACCGACGTCCGCCTCGAGTCCCCGCGGCCGTACCTGAGCCCGATCCACACGCTCGGCGGGTCCCTCGTCTCGCTGTTCCGGCCGCACGACCACGTGTGGCACAAGGGCATCGCGTGGTCGCTTCCCGTCGTCGGCGACGAGAACTTCTGGGGCGGTCCCACCTTCGTCCGCGGCGACGGCTACGTGCAGCTGCCCAACAACGGCGAGCAGCGCCACGACGCCTTCGCGCTCGACCACGCCGAAGGAACCGCGACGCTGTCCGAGACGCTCACGTGGGTCACGGAGGCCGGCGAGCACGTGTTCGACGAGCGCCGCACGCTCACCGCACGGATCGTCGACGCCGAGACCTGGGAGCTGGGATTCGAGACCCGGATGACCTCGACGACGGACCGCGTCCTGTCCATCGGCTCGCCGACCACGCGCGGCCGCGACAACGCGGGCTACGGCGGGCTGTTCTGGCGCGGCCCGCGGTCCTTCACGGGAGGCACGATCGTGGCGCCCGATGCGGAGGGCGGCGACGAGCTGCGCGGGACGCGCGCGCCGTGGATGGGGTTCCGCGGCGTCCACGACGGCGACGGCGCCGTGTCCACGGTGGTCATGGCCGACCACCCCGCCAACGTGGCGCACCCGCCGCAGTGGTTCGCGCGCACCGAGGACTTCGCGTGCCTGTGCCCCGCGCCCTTCTTCTCGGAGGAGCGCCCGGTCGCGCCCGGCGAGACGCTGCACGAGCGCTACCTCGTCCTCGTCCACGACGGCGGCTGGAGCAGCGCCGATGCGGGCGCGGCCGTCGCTCGCTCGCTCGCTTCCGGCACGGGGTCGGTTGACGTCGTGTCGAGCGCCGATGCGGGTCGAGCGTGAGCGGCCCCCTCGCCCCGGGAGGGACGTCGGTGAGCGCGCTCACCGTCTACGACACGGTGGCGCCGGACGGGCTCGCCGGCGGCAGCCCGCACCTGCATGCGGTCGCGACGGAGGCGTACCTCGTCACGGCCGGCGCCGGCGAGCTGCACACGATCGACGCGGACGGCTTCCGGTCGACGCCGCTCGAGGCGGGCGCCACCGTGTGGTTCTCGCCAGGCGTGGTCCACCGAGCGGTGAACCTGGGCGGGCTCGAGGTGCGGGTGGTGATGTCGCACGCAGGCCTGCCGGAGGCCGGAGATGCCGTGCTGACGTTCCCCGACGCCGTGCTCGCGGATCCTCGGCGCTACGCTGAGGCCGCCGCGCTGCCGGGGCCTCAGGCGGCGCCGTCGGAGCGGCTCGAAGCGGCGCTGCGCCGGCGCGATCTCGCGGTGGCCGGCTACCGGGAGCTCTTCGTCGACACCGCGCACGGGCGCGTGGTGAGCCCTGAGGCGTTGGCGCGGCTGCGCACGCGCGCCGCGGCCCTGGTCGCTCCGCGAATTGACGCCTGGCGGCAGGTGGCCGCGGCCACCGTCGACCGGGTCGCGGCCGAGACCGCCGCGCGGCTCGACGCGCTGGCGAGGGGCGAGTTGGCAGCCCTCGCCGACGCGCGGGTGACCGTCCCCGCGACGGAGCACGCCTACGGCATGTGCGGCGTGCTCCAGAAGGAGGCGCCGCCCCACGACACGCACCCGACCGACCTGACCCCTGGAGGATCCCGATGACCACGACCCTGCGAGCGGCGATCGTCGGCACCGGCGCCATCGCCCACGCCCACGCGGAGGCCCTCTCTGCGATCCCGGGCGGCACCCTCGTCGCCGTGGCCGACCGCGATCCCGCGAGCGCCGCGGCCTTCGCCGAACGGTTCGGCGGGGCGGTGCATGAGTCCCTCGAGGACCTGCTCGCGGTGGAGCGGCCCGACGTCGTGCACATTTGCACGCCGCCGGGCGTCCACGCACCGCAGGCGATCGCCGCGATGGAGGCCGGCGCGCACGTCGTGTGCGAGAAGCCCGCGGCGCTGTCCCTCGCCGAGCTCGACCGCATGGTCGAGGCCGCCGGGCGCACTGGGCGCGAGCTCGCGATCGTCTTCCAGCAGCGCACCGGGACCGCGGCAGCCCACGTCAAGGACCTGCTCGACGCGGGCGCGCTGGGGCGACCCCTCGTCGGGGTGTGCCAGACGCTGTGGTTCCGCGACCAGGCCTACTTCGACGTGCCGTGGCGCGGCAAGTGGGCGACCGAGGGCGGCGGGCCGACGCTCGGGCACGCGATCCACCAGATCGATCTCCTCGCGTACCTGCTGGGGGAGTGGGAGTCGGTGCGCGCCGACCTCTGGCGAATCGACCGCGAGACCGGCACTGAGGACTCCTCGACGGCGACCGTCACCTTCGAGTCCGGCGCCGTCGCGTCGGTCGTGACGAGCGCGGTGTCCCCACGCGAGGTCTCCGCGATCCGGATCGACACGGAGCGCGCGACCGTCACCGTCGAGCACCTCTACGGCCACGGCCACGACCACTGGCGCATCACTCCCGCGCCCGGCGTCGCGGAGGACGAGGTCGCGCGCTGGGCGCTGCCGAGCATGGAGGAGCCGAGCGGGCACGTCCCGCTGCTGCGCGAGATCTACGGAGCGCTCGCTGCTGGCGAGCCGCTGCCGCCGCTCGCGGCGGACCCCGCACGGTCCTTCGAGATCGTCACGGCGGTGTACTCCTCGGCGGCCCACGACGGTGCCCGGGTCGCGCGCCAGTCGCTGCGCGAAGACACCGCGCGCATGGCCAGCCTCGAAGCGCCGGTGACCGAGCGCCGGCCCGGTCGGCGCGCCCTGAGCTGACCGCTTCGGGCTCCTGAGCGCGCCCGCGGAGGTTGCGAAACGGTCACGGTTTGAAACGTTTCCGGTTTCCCGTTGACCGGTCCCAAACTTTGGGTTACGTTACGGATAGCGCTTTCCAAGGGAGGAGGGTGCGGCGGTACCGCCCCCACGATGCCGCCACCTAGGAGAACAACGAAGTTTTCGGGAGGAATGTGATGTTCAACGTTCACAAGCGCCGCGGGATTCTCGCTGCGGCTGCGCTCACCACGGCCGGGGCCCTGACGCTCGCGGCCTGCTCATCGGACAGCTCGGACCCGGAGACCTCCGGTTCCAACGGCGGCGGTGAGGGCTCCGGCGGCGAGGCGGTCACCCTCGACTTCGCCTTCTGGGGCAACGACGTCCGCGCCGACCTGTACAACCAGGCCATCGCGCTCTTCCAGGAGGAGTACCCGAACATCACGGTGAACTCGACGTTCCTGGGCTACCCCGAGTTCTGGGAGAAGCGCCAGACGGAGGCGGCCGGTGGCGGCCTGCCCGACGTCATGCAGTTCGACTACTCGTACCTGCGCCAGTACTCCGAGAACGGCCTGCTGCTCGACCTCGGCCCGCACCTGGGCAACGAGATCGCCACGGACGGCTTCACGGAGCAGATCCTCGGCATCGGCGTCGTGGGCGGCACCACCACCGCCATCCCGATCTCGACCAACGCGTGGGGCATGTACACCAACCCGCAGCTGCTCGAGGGAGTGGGCGTCGCCGACTTCGCCGGCGGCTCGTGGGAGGACTACCAGGCCTGGATGGCCGAGGTCACCGAGGCCTCCGGCGGCGAGATCTGGGGCGGCACCGACTACACGGGCCGCATCCAGAACTTCGAGGTGCAGCTGCGCGCCGAGGGCAACAACCTGTTCAACGAGGACGGCACCCCCGGCTTCGACGAGGCTCGCCTCGCCGAGTTCTGGGAGTCGGGCGCCTCGATGCGCGGCGACGGCGCGAGCGGCATCTCGCAGCAGCGCCTGGAGGAGATCAACCCGCTGTCCGGCTTCGGCGCGGCGCTGACCACCTCCGAGCTGACGTGGGACAACTTCGGCGGCGGCTACCTGGGCGAGCTCGGCGAATCCTACACCGAGCTGGGCCTCATCGCCCCGCCGGTCACCGTCGAGGGTGCCAAGGACCTCTACCAGAAGCCGTCGATGCTCCACGCGATCGCGGCCAACACCGACAACGCGGCCGAGTCCGCGATGCTGGTCGACTTCCTGGTGAACTCGCCCGAGGTGGGCGCCATCTTCGGCACCAACCGCGGCCTGCCGGCCTCGGCTGACATGCGCGACGGCATCACCTTCGAGGGTCTCGACGAGCAGATCCGTGCGTACGAGGAGTCCATCGCGGACCGCCTCGGCGACGCCCCGCCCGTGCCGCTGGTCGGCTACGGCTCGCTCGAGGAGAAGTTCCGCGTGCTCGGCACCGAGCTCGGCTTCGGCACCGTCTCCGTCGACGACGCCGTCAGCCAGTTCTTCGCCGAGATGGACGTCGTCCTCAACTCCTGACCGTGCCGCCCTGGGGGTCCGCCGCGTGCGGGCCCCCGGGGTAGCCTCAGTCCCACCCAGGAGAGAAAGTGACCAGCACCGTGCCCCGTGCCGCAGAAGCCACGGAGTCGCGCGGAGGGGACAACGCCCCCGCCACGCGATCGCCCCGCCACGAGACCCAACGATCACGCCACTGGCGCGAGAACCTCGCCGGCTACGGATTCCTGACACCCTGGCTCGTCGGGTTCTTCGGCCTCACGCTGATCCCGATGGTCTACTCGCTGTACCTCAGCTTCACCAGCTACAACATCTTCTCGCCGCCCGAGTGGATCGGCTTCGACAACTACATCCGGATGTTCGAGGACCCGGTCTACCTCAACTCGGTCAAGATCACGGCGATCTACGTGCTCGTGGGCGTTCCGATCAAGCTCGCCGCCGCCCTGGGCGTCGCGATGCTGCTGAACTACCGCGACCGGGGAGCGGGCTTCTTCCGCTCGTCGTTCTACGCCCCGTCGCTCATCGGCGCCTCGGTGTCCGTCGCGATCGTGTGGCGCGCGATGTTCTCCACCGACGGCCCCGTCGACGACACCCTCAGCTTCTTCGGCCTCGAGATCGGCGGCTGGGTGGGCAACGTCGCGCTCGTGCTGCCCATGATGATCCTGCTGGCGGTGTGGCAGTTCGGCGCACCCATGGTGATCTTCCTCGCGGGCCTCAAGCAGGTGCCACGCGAGCTCTACGAGGCGGCCGACATGGACGGCGCGGGACCCATCCGCAAGTTCAAGTCGATCACCCTGCCGATGCTCTCCGCGGTGGTGTTCTTCAACCTGCTGCTCGAGATCATCGGGGCCTTCCAGGTGTTCTCGTCGGCGTACATCATCTCGAACGGCTCCGGCGGGCCGGCCGGCATGACCAACTTCTACACGGTCTACCTCTACAAGCGGGCCTTCACCGACGGCCAGATGGGCTACGCCTCCGCGATGGCGTGGGCGCTCGTCATCGTCGTCGCGATCCTCGCCTTCGTCCTGTTCCGCACCTCGAAGATGTGGGTGCACTACCAGGGAGACAGCAAGTGAGCACCCTGCGCGAGATCCGCACCCCCGTCGAGCCCACGCCCGGCCGCCGCGCGGACAAGCCCCGCTTCACCCGCAAGCAGATCAACACCGCGATCTGGTTCGTGGTCCTCATGGCGTTCACCGCGATCGTCCTGTACCCGCTGCTGTGGCTGCTCATGTCGACGTTCAAGGACAACAGCGAGTTCGGCCAGAACCAGGGCCTCGTCCCCAACGACCCGACCCTCGACAACTACGTCAAGGTGTTCGAGGGCATCGCGGGCGTGCCGATGTGGCGCTTCTTCACCAACTCCGCCATCATCGCGATCGCCGCGACCTTCGGCACCCTGCTGAGCTCGTCGATGGCGGCCTACGCGTTCGCGCGCATCCGCTTCCGCGGCGTCGGGATCTTCTTCGCGGCGATGATCGGCACGCTGCTGCTGCCGTTCCACGTCGTGATCATCCCGCAGTACATCATGTTCAACAACCTGGGCATGATCGACACCTACTGGCCGCTGATCCTGCCCAAGTTCCTCGCGACCGAGGCGTTCTTCGTCTTCCTCATGGTCCAGTTCATGCGCGGCATCCCGCGCGAGATGGACGAGGCCGCGAGGGTCGACGGCGCCGGCCACGTGAGGACCTTCACGTCGATCATGCTCCCGCTGATCCAGCCCGCGCTGGTGACGAGCGCGATCTTCAGCTTCATCTGGACGTGGAACGACTTCCTCGCGCCGCTGATGTACATCACGAGCCCGGAGAAGTACCCGCTCCCCATCGCGCTACGCCTGTACAACGACCAGACCAGCACCTCGGACTACGGAGCGACCGTGACGGCATCGTTCATCGCCCTGATCCCGATCCTGCTGTTCTTCCTCGTCTTCCAGCGCTTCCTGGTGGCGGGCGTGGCGACGCAGGGGCTCAAGGGCTGACATGGGCATCTCACGGGAGCAGCGTGCCGCACGGCGACTGGACCGCGACGGCATCGGCCCGGTCCTGCACGACCGGCCCATCGGCGCGTGGCCCGGCGCCGTGGGCGGCTTCGCCCTCTGGGGCGAGGTGCTGCTCACCGGCATCATGGTGACGATCGCCTCGCTCGGCGTCGTGACGGCGCCGGCCGCGCTCGCGGCCGGCAGCCGCCACCTGACCCGGTACGCGCGCTCCGAGTCGTCTCGGTGGGCGCTGTTCTGGCGCGATGTGCGCGCGGCGCTTCCCGGAGGCATCGGCATCGGCGCGGCTGCGGCGGTGCTCGCCACCGTCCTCGCCGTCGACATCTCGCTCGCGCGCACCGGCGTGCTGCCCGCGGCCCCCGTGGTCGAGGCGATCAGCTGGGCTGGTCTCCTCGCCGCGGGCACCGTGCTGCTGGCCGCGGCCGGGCAGTGGGACGCCCACGCCGGCTGGCGCGCGGCCGTGATGCGGGCGCTGTCGCAGCTGCGGGGCGACGTCGGCGGCGCGGCGTATCTCGCGTCGACGGTCGCGTTCGTGGGAGTCTGCACCTGGGCGCTTCCGGCGCTGCTGGTGCCCGCGCTCGGCTGCGCGGCCATCGCGGTGGTCGCGATCCCCGCCCGCCCTCGCCGTCGTGACGGCGAGGACCTGGCCTGACCCGGCCGGCGCATCGGCGCTGCTCGGGGCGGGTGGCACCACCCACGGAACCACGACGGCGCGGCTTCTGACGGCCGCGCGAAGGAGAGGCATGCACTACGGCGGCGACTACAACCCCGAGCAGTGGACCGAGGAGATCTGGCACGAGGACGTCGCGCGGATGCGCGAGGCCGGCGTCACCATGGTGAGCCTCGGCATCTTCGCGTGGAGCCGTCTGCAGCCGGCTGAGGGGGAGTTCGACTTCGCGTGGCTCGATCGCGTGATCGACCTGCTCCACGAGGGCGGGATCGCCGTCGACCTCGCCACGGCCACCGCCTCGCCGCCGCCGTGGATGCACGAGCGCTACCCCGAGATCCTGCCGGTGACCGCCGAGGGCGTGACGCTCGGGCCGGGCAGTCGCCAGCACTACGCGCCCAGCTCGCCGGTCTACCGGCGCCTCGCCGCGGAGCTCGTGACGGCTCTCGTGGAGCGCTACGCGGACCACCCGGCGATCGTCATGTGGCACGTCAACAACGAGTACGGCTGCCACCTGCACGCCGACTACTCGGACAACGCCCGCGACGCCTTCCGCGCCTGGCTGCGCGAGCGGTACGGCTCCGTCGACGCCCTCAACGACGCGTGGGGCACGGCCTTCTGGTCGCAGCGCTACACGAGCTTCGACCAGGTGCTGCCGCCGCGCGCGGCGCCGTACAGCCACAACCCGGGCCAGCTGCTCGACTTCCGCCGCTTCACGTCGGACATGCTCCTCGAGTGCTACCTCATGGAGAAGGAGATCATCCGCGCCGCGGGGGCGACGCAGCCCATCACCACCAACTTCATGGGCGCCTTCAAGCCGGCCAACTACCAGGAGTGGGCCGAGCACATGGACGTCATCACCGATGACGCGTACCCGGACCCCGACGACCCGGAGTCCTTCCGCGACGCCGCGTTCCAGCGCGACCTCATGCGCTCGCTCAAGCCCGGCACCCCGTGGCTGCTGATGGAGCAGGTGACCGGTGCGCTCAACTGGCGGCCCACCAACGCGCCCAAGGCTCCGCAGCAGATGGCCGCGCTCTCCATGCAGTGCGTCGGCCGCGGCGCCGACGGCGTCCTGTTCTTCCAGTGGCGCCAGTCGCGCGCCGGCGCGGAGAAGTTCCACGCGGCGATGCTGCCCCACGCGGGGACCGGCACGCGGATCTGGCGCGAGGTCACCGAGCTCGGCGCGCAGCTGGGCTCGCTGCCCGAGCTCCCCTCCGGTGGGGCCGATGCGCGGGTCGCCCTGGTGATGGACTGGGAGAGCTGGTGGGCGGTCGAGTCTCCCGACCACCCGTCGAACGTGCTCGACTACGTCGCCGTGCTGCAGCGCTGGTACCGCGCCCTGCACCGGCGTCACGTGATGGTCGACATCGTGCCGCCCGAGCGCGTCACGGCGGACGCCTACGACCTCGCCATCGCCCCCGCGCTGTACCTGCTGCGAGCCGGCGGTGCCGAGGCCCTGTCGACCTTCGTCGCCGGCGGCGGCCACCTGCTCGCCGGGCCGTTCACTGACGTGGTCGACGAGCGCGACGCGTTCCTGGACGGTGGCTTCCTCACGCGGCTCGGGCCCGCGCTCGGGGTGACCATCGAGGACTTCGGCGCGCTTGCGCAGCCGGGAGGCACCGGACAGTCCGAGGCGCCGCTCGCCGGACCGTTCGGCACCGTCGCCGGCACGCTCCTCGCCGAGGAGGTCGTGCTGAGGGGCGCGACGCCGGTCGCCACGTTCGCGGGCGGGCGCCGCGACGGCGACCCCGCGCTTACCGAGCACGCCCACGGAGAGGGAACCGGCTGGTACCTCGCCACCGTGCCCGACGAGCAGGGCGCCGATGCGCTCGCCGGCTGGGCGCTCGACCGTGCGGGCATCGCGCCCGTCCTCGAGGGTCTGCCCGTGGGCGTCGAGGCGGCCCAGCGAGGCTCGGTGGTCACGGTCATCAACCACGGGTCCGAGCCGGCGGTGGTCGACGTGGCGGGGCGCGACCTCCTGCGCGGCGAGCCGGTCACCGAGGTCCACCTCGACGCGTTCGGCTACGCGCTGGTCGACACCGCCGCATCCGACACCGCGACGCCGGACGCCGCGCGATGAGGATCGTCCTCGCGCCCGACTCCTTCAAGGGCACGGCCTCGGCAGAGGACGCAGCCGCGGCGCTCGCCGCCGGCTGGCGGTCGGTCGATCCGACGGTCGACGTCGTGGTGCGTGCCATGGCGGACGGGGGAGAGGGCACCATCGACGCGCTCGCGGCGGCGCCCGGCGCGGCGCGCCACGCGACGGAGGTGAGCGGCCCCGACGGGCGGCCCGTGACGGCCGCCTGGGTGACGCTCCCCGAGGGCGGCCTCACGACCGCGGTGATCGAGCTCGCCCAGTCCTCCGGCATCACCCTCATGGACCCGCTGGCGGCGCTCGACGCCCACACCCTCGGCCTCGGCCAGGTGGTGCTCGCGGCTCTCGAGGACGGCGCGCAGCGGCTCCTCATCGCGGTCGGAGGGTCCGCCTCCACCGACGGCGGGACCGGCGCTTTGCGAGCCCTGGGAGCCCAGTTCTCAGACGTCGAGGGTGCGCCCCTGCCGCTCGGCGCCCGCGGCCTCGAGTCGGTCGCGCGCGTCTCGCTCGACGGCCTGGTGCCGCTGCCCACCGGCGGCGTGACCGTGCTCACCGACGTCACCAACCCGCTTACAGGGCCCTCCGGAGCGGCCGCGGTCTATGGGCCCCAGAAGGGCGCGAGCCCCGAGGACGTGCCCCGCATGGACGCCGCGCTCGCGCGCCTCGCCCACGTCGTCACCTCCCAGGTGCCCGATCGCGCGCCCGACCCGACCGCGCCCGGCGCCGGCGCAGCGGGCGGCACCGCCTACGGGCTCGCGCTGTGGGGGGCGACCCTCGCGCACGGCGCGTCGGCGGTGGCCGATGCGATCGACCTCGACGGCGCGCTAGCGGGCGCCGACCTCGTGATCACCGGCGAGGGTCGTTACGACGGCCAGTCGGGCCAGGGGAAGGTCGTATCGGAGGTGGCCCGCCGCGCCGGCGCCGCCGGCGTCCCCGTGGCCCTCGTCGCCGGCGCCATCGACGCGCCGACCGACGGCTTCGCCGGGGCGGTCTCGCTCACCGACCTCGCCGGCAGCGGCGAGGCCGCGATGGCCAGCACCCTCGAGTGGCTCCGTGCCGCCGGCTCCCAGCTCGCGCATCGGCCCTGACGCGGCCCCTTCACGCGACCACCCCGGCACCCCAGCCCGACCGACCCAGCCCCGATCCACCCAGCCTCGACCGATTCAGCCCCGACCCACCCAGCCTCGACCGACCCAGGAGAACCCATGACCGACGTGACCGTCTCCCTCGACCCCAGCGCGCGCATCGGCGCTGTGCCTCGACGCCTGTTCGGGGGCTTCGTCGAGCACCTCGGGCGGCACGTCTACGACGGCATCCACGAGCCGAGCCACCCGAGCGCCGACGAGGACGGCTTCCGTCGGGACGTCATCGAGCTCGTGCGCGAGCTGGGGGTCTCGACCATCCGCTACCCGGGCGGCAACTTCGTCTCGGGCTACCGGTGGGAGGACGGCGTCGGTCCGCAGGAGGAGCGTCCCACGCGGCTCGACCTGGCGTGGCACTCCATCGAGACCAACGAGGTGGGCCTGCACGAGTTCTCGGGATGGCTCGACAAGGTCGGCTCCGACCTCATGCTCGCGGTGAACCTGGGCACGCGCGGGATCGAGGAGGCGGTCGACCTGCTCGAGTACGCGAACGTGCCCGGCGGCACCGCGATGTCCGAGCTGCGCCGCGACAACGGACGCGACGAGCCGTTCGCGATCGACATGTGGTGCCTGGGCAACGAGATGGACGGGCCATGGCAGCTGGGCCACCTCGACGCCGACTCCTACGGCCGGCTCGCGTCGCGCACCGCCCACGCGATGAAGCTCATGGACCCGTCGATCCGCACCGTCGCGTGCGGCTCGTCGAGCTGGGACATGGACACGTTTGGCGCGTGGGAGCGCACGGTGCTCGGCCACGCCTACGACAACGTCGACTACATCTCGTGCCACGCCTACTACGAGGAGCGCGACGGCGACCGCGCGGCCTTCCTCGCCTCGGGCGAGCACATGGCGCGCTTCATCCAGGAGGTCGTCATCGCGGCGGACCACGTGAAGGCGCTCAAGCGGTCGGACAAGACCATCGACATCTCGTTCGATGAGTGGAACGTCTGGTACATGAACCGGCCCGCCCCGGGCTCGTTCGACGGGAAGGCCGTCGACGAGTTCGAGTTCGCGCCGCGCCTGCTCGAGGACCGCTACACGGTGCTGGACGCGGTCGTGTTCGGCTCGCTGCTCATCACGCTCCTGCGCCACTGTGATCGGGTGACGAGCGCGTCGCTCGCGCAGCTCGTGAACGTCATCGCGCCCATCATGACGGAGCCCGGCGGCCCTGCGTGGCGGCAGACCACGTTCTTCCCCTTCGCGCTCACGTCGCGGTTGGCGACGGGACAGGCGCTGCGGGTGCCCGTGACGTCAGGGACGTTCGCCACCTCGCGGCTCGGCGAGGTCGCCGACGTCGACGCCGTGGCGACGTGGGACGAGGAGGCCGGAACCGCGGCGGTGTTCGTGGTCAACCGGGCGCTCGATGGGTCGCGGACCGTTCGCGTCGACGTCAGCGCCCTAGGCTCGACCTCGATCGCCGAGGCGCACCTCATCGCCGACGACGACCTCGACGCCGCGAACACCCTCGAGGATCCCGAGCGCGTCGCGCCCGTGGACCTTGAGGGTGCGGTCATCGAGGAAGGGGTGCTGACCCTCACCCTGCCCGCGGTGTCGTGGGCGGCTGTGTCGTTGCAGGTCGGGTAGAGCTGCGCGTCGGTTGACGGTGCTCGTCAGGTGAGTGTGCTCGCCGCCTGACGTTGCTCCCGCCCTCGCGTCGGCCACACGACAGAGCCGCAGCGAGGGCGGGGCGCCCCTTCCTTGGGAGAGCGCTAGGGAGCGGTCTGCGGCTCAGGCTCGGGCGCTGCCTGCGACTCCGCCTCCGGCGTCTCGTCGGCCGGCTCTGCCGACAGCGACTTGTCGCCGCGCGGCAGCGCCACGAGCATCAGCACGGCGGTGCCGGCCGCGATGATCGCGGAGATCAGCATCGCGTGCTGGTTGGCGCTCATGAACGCCTCCTGCGCGGAGGCCAGGATCTGCGCGGCCACGTCCCCGGCGCCGGCCTCGGCCATCTGGTCGGTCACGGCGACGGCGCCCGCGAGCGAGTCCTCGACGGCGCCAGTGGCCTCGGCGGGCAGGCCCTCGGCCGCCCCGCTGATGTTCGACGCGTACTGGTTGGCGATGAGCGAGCCCAGCACCGCGATGCCGAGCGACGCGCCCAGCTCGCGGGTGGTGTCGTTCATCGCCGAGCCCATGCCGGAGCGGTTGCGCGGCACGGAGGACATCAGCATGTTGGTCGCGGGGGTCATCACGAGCGCCATGCCCAGGGTGACGAGGCTCATCGCGATCAGGAAGTCCCAGTAGGACGGCACCGTGGGCCAGGTGGTCATGAGGAGGAAGCCGCCGGCGATGATGACGAGGCCGGGCACGACGGTCCAGCGGGTGCCGACCTTCTCGACGAGCTTGGGCACCATCGGGCCGACGATCATCATGGGCAGCATCGACGGGATGAACGCGACGGACGTGGTCAGCGCGTCGTAGCCCATCACCAGCTGGAAGATCTGCGTCATGCCGAAGAAGGCGCCCATCATCGCGAAGAAGGTGAGGGTCACGGACAGCACGGACAGCGAGAACCGCGAGCGCAGGAACAGCGTGAGGTCGAGCATCGGGTGCTTCGCGCGCAGCTCCCACCAGATGAACGCCGCGAGCGAGAGGCTGCCGAGCGCCGCGGCGATCACGGTCGCGGAGTCCTCGAAGCCGTGCGACGGGGCCTCCATGATCGTGTAGACGATGCCGGCGAGCGCGACGGTGATGAGGGCGCCTCCCAGCCAGTCGACGGGGGTCTGCTTCTCGTCCACGGACTCGGGGACGATGCGCCAGGTGACGACGAGCGACACCAGGCCGAACGCGGCGCCCAGCAGGAACGCGGAGTGCCAGTCGAAGAAGTGCAGCAGGACGCCGGTCAGCACCGAGCCGATCATCATGCCGACGCCGGCCACGGCGGACCAGATCGCGATCGCCTTGGGGCGCTCCTTCGACGGGAACACCACGTTGACGATCGACAGCGTGGTGGGCATGACGAGCGCCCCGCCGATGCCCATGATCGCGCGCGACGCGATGAGCTCGCCGCCGGTGGTCGCGAAGAACGGCGCGTAGATCGAGGCGGCGATGAAGATCACCAGGCCGACCAGCATGGTGCGCTTGCGCCCGTAGCGGTCGGCGATCGCGGCGGCGATGAACAGCAGCGCGGCGAACACGAGGGCGAAGGCCTCGACCACCCAGGTGAGCTGGAGCTGCGTGAGGGAGAACTCGACGGCCAGGTCGGGCAGGGCCAGGTTGAGGCTCATGTTCGCGATCATCGCGGTCATGAGTCCGAGGCACAGCGTCGCGAGGATCGCCCACCGCTTGCGGTAGGTGGACTCCGCGATGCCCTCGGCGAGGGCGTCGTCGAGTCCCGCGACGGTGGCGGGCGCGGACGCGGGGGAGTGGGACACGTGGCCTCCGGGAAGAGCGGGCGCCGCCGGGGTCCGGCGGCGCGGTACGATCATTCGCATCGAGCGAAGTAGTTTCCGAGAGTACTTCGTCTTGGGCGAAGTATCAAGCGCCGATGCGCGGGCTGGGTCCCAGCCCCGCCGCACCGGCGGCGACGGGAAGGGTCGGCGTGGATCGCGAGGAGCTCATCGGCCGCGTGGGCGAGCTGCAGGACGAGTTCGCGCGCTCCTCGATGCGTGCCCAATCCAAGGAGATGCTCGACCAGCACCTGACCCTGGCCCAGTTCCGGGCGTTGGTCCTGCTCCACGGGCAGGAGGGGCTGACCATGTCGGAGGTCGCCGACGTCCTCGCGATGCGCCCCAACATCGCCACCGGGGTGGTGCAGCGCCTCGAGGATCGCGGCTGGGTGGAGCGCACGCGCGACGCGGACGACGGCCGCGTGCGCCGCGTCGGCCTCACGGCCGACGGCATCGCCACGGTCGACGGCATCGTCACGGAGGCTCGAAGCGACTTCCTCGACCTCGCGAGCGCGCTCACCGACGAGCAGCTCGGCCAGATGGCGTCGATCCTCGAGACGCTCATCGTGGCGCGCGCGGCGCAGGGTCGTGGTGCGGCCGGCACTGGTGGCGCCGCGGGTGCTGAGCCCGCCGCAGACACCGATCCCGCGTAGGGGTCAGGGCGCGAGGTCGGCGTCGAGCGCGCTGCACTGCTCGGCGACCTCGCCGGGCAGCAGCGACGTCAGCAGCTCT
Source organism: Demequina sp. NBRC 110056 (assembly GCF_002090155.1). Taxonomy (GTDB): domain Bacteria; phylum Actinomycetota; class Actinomycetes; order Actinomycetales; family Demequinaceae; genus Demequina. Next base: position 212,848 of record NZ_BBRM01000006.1, read on the forward strand.
GCGAGCGCCGCGTGGTGCGCCTCGGGCACCCGGTCGAGCAGGGTCGAGCGGATGATGGCTGTGTAGGCGGCTCGTGAGTCCTCGACGACGGCGGCGCCCTTGTCTGTGAGGACGGCCCAGCTCGCGCGCCGGTCGTGGTCGCAGGACTCGCGGGTGACGAGCCCAGCGGACTCAAGCCGTGTGATCGAGTGGGACAGGCGCGACAGCGAGGCGTCCGAGGTGCGCGCGATCTGGGTCAGCTGCAGGCGGCGGTCCGCCTGGTGCGACAGCGCGTCGAGCACGGTGTACTGGAAGTGGTTGAGCCCCGTGGCGGCGCGCAGTCGCTCGTCGAGGACGCCGGGGAGGGTGCCGAGCACTGCGGAGAACCGTCGCCACAGCAGCTCCTCGGAGCTGGTGAGCTCCGGAGCGCTGGTGTCGGTGGTCGCGGTCACGGGCCGATTCTAACAAGTTGACGCTTCAAGGGACAGTGGCCTAGCGTATTGGTTGAACAATCAACCAAGCGCTCGGGTTCGAGCGCGCCCCGAAGGAGACACCTCATGACCATCGCCTACTGGATCGTCGCCGGCATCCTCGCCCTCGCGTTCCTCGCCGCCGGAGCCCAGAAGCTCCTCCAGCCGGAGTCCAAGCTGCGCGAGTCGGGCGTCCTGCCCGAGCGCCGCGCGCTGGGCGCCGAGCGCGGCATCGGAGCGGTCGAGGTGCTGGGCGCGCTGGGCCTCATCCTGCCGCCGCTGACGGGCGTCGCGGTCGTCCTCGCGCCCATCGCCGCCGTCGGCCTCGCGATCACGATGCTCGTCGCCGTCGTCAACCACCGCCAGCACAACGAGCCGTTCGTGCCCGCGCTGGGCCTGGGCGTCGTCGCGGCCATCGTGGCGGTGCTCGGCTTCCTCGCCTGGGTCTGACCCCGACCTGCCACCACGGGCCACGCTGCGGCGGTCGCGTCTGAAGCGCGGCCGCCGCGGCGGCGTCCGTCCGTCAGGCGCCGATGCGGTCGCGGCCGATCTCGACCGCCGCCTTCCACGTCGCGGGCAGCTCCCGGACGTAGCCGGTGAACGTGTGGGTGCGCAGCAGCACCGGCGGGTGCGCGCCCTGGACGTCGAGCCCCACGGAGCGGCACAGCCACATCGCGCGCGGCAGGTGGAACTCCTGCGAGCACACGATGACGCTCGTCAGCCCCAGCCCGTCGCGGGCGTTCTGCGCCGACGCCCGCGTGTCGTGGCCGAACGGGTCGCGCGTGAGGGCGGCGGCCGGAACGCCGAGCTCGAGCGCGGTGCGCTCCATCGCCTCGGTCTCGTCGAGCCCCTCGCGGTTGTTCCCGGCGCCCGTGAGCACGAGGCGCGAGACCAGGCCGCGCTCGTAGAGCGCGGCACCCGCCTCGACGCGCTGCCTGAGGAAGAGGCTGGGCCGCCCGTCCTCCCACACCCGCGCACCCAGGACGAGTGCCGCATCGGCCGTGCGGAAGTCGCCGGTGAGGGCCGATGCGCGCTCGCCTCGCGTGCTCAGGCGCGCGTATGCCTGGGGCGCCGCGGCCGCCGCGGCGAGCAGGCGCAGCGCTCGGCTCATCCGAGCGAGTGACGCCAGGCCGAGGCGCCGCGGGCGAGCGGCAGGGCGTCGTGGCGGCCGCGTAGGGTGCGCGAGCGGTCCATCCATGCCGAGGTCGGCGCCCCCGGCGGGTCGTCGTCCTGCCCGCTCGACGCGACGGCGACGACGCCCGCCACGAGGGCGGCCAGCTCGGCCTCGTCGGGCGCTCCGCGCACGATGCGCAGTCCCGTCGCGGCGGCGAGGGCGTCCTCGGTGCTCACAGCGGGATGTTCCCGTGCTTCTTGGGCGGCAGCGACGCGCGCTTGGTCCGCAGCGCTCGAAGCGACCGGACGATGTGCGCGCGAGTCTGGGAGGGCTCGATGACAGCGTCCACGTAGCCGCGGTCCGCCGCGTCGTAGGGATTGACGATCTGCTCCTCGTACTCCGCGGTGAGGCGAGCGCGCTCGGCCTCGACGTCGCCGCCGTCCTCGGCCACCTTCGCGAGGGCGCGACGCTGGAGGATGTTGACCGCTCCGCCCGCGCCCATCACGGCGATCTGCGCCGTCGGCCACGCGAGGTTGACGTCGGCGCCCAGCTGCTTGGACGCCATGACGATGTACGCGCCGCCGTACGCCTTGCGGGTGATGACGGTGACGAGCGGCACGGTCGCCTCGGCGTACGCGTAGATGAGCTTCGCGCCGCGGCGGATGATGCCCTGGTGCTCCTGGTCGACCCCCGGGAGGAAGCCCGGCACGTCGACGAACGTCAGCACCGGGATGTTGAAGGCGTCGCAGGTGCGCACGAAGCGCGCCGCCTTCTCCGACGCGTTGATGTCGAGCGTGCCGGCCATCGACTGCGGCTGGTTCGCGACGATGCCCACGGACTGACCCTCGACGTGGCCGAAGCCCACGAGGACGTTGGGGGCGAACAGCGGCTGGATCTCGAACAGCTCGCCGTCGTCGAGGACCGTCTCCACCACGGCCTTCATGTCGTACGGCTGGTTGTCCGAGTCGGGCACGATCGTGTCGAGGGCGAGGTCGTCCTCGGTGGGCTCGAGATCAGCCTCGTGCTCCCACGCGGGCGGGTCGGACAGGTTGTTCTGCGGCAGGTACTGCAGCAGGTGCTGGACGTACTCGATCGCGTCGTCCTCGTCGGAGGCGAGGTAGTGCGCGACGCCCGACTTGGCGTTGTGCGCCTGGCCGCCGCCCAGCTCCTCGAACGTGACGTTCTCGCCCGTGACCGACTTGATGACGTCGGGGCCGGTGATGAACATCTGCGACGTGCCGTCGGCCATGACGATGAAGTCGGTGAGCGCGGGGGAGTACACCGCGCCGCCGGCGCTTGGGCCGAGGATGAGCGAGATCTGCGGGATGACGCCCGAGGCCGCGACGTTGCGCCGGAACATCTCCGCGAACTGGGTGAGCGCCGCGACGCCCTCCTGGATGCGTGCGCCGCCGCCGTCGGAGATGCCGATGAGCGGCACCCCGGTGCGCAACGCGAAGTCCTGGACCTTCGTGATCTTCTGGCCGTGAACCTCGCCCAGCGATCCGCCGAACACGGTGAAGTCCTGCGAGAACACCGCGACCTGACGGCCGTCGATGGTGCCGTAGCCGGTGATGACGCCGTCGCCGTAGGGACGGTTGCCGTCGAGGCCGAAGTTGCGGCTGCGGTGACGGCTCAGGGCGTCGAGCTCGACGAACGAGCCCTCGTCGAGCAGCTGCTCGACGCGCTCGCGGGCGGACTTCTTGCCGCGCGCGTGCTGCTTGTCCTGGGCGACGGCCTCGCGCTGGGCGACTGCCTCGTCGAGCTTGCCGCGCAGCTGCTCGAGCGCGCCGGCGGTGGACTTCTTCGGCGTGATGTCGGACACGTTCCTCCCTTGTCTGCCCGATAGCCTAGCCGCGTGGATCACCCGTCGCCCGCAGCCGTCGCCCGCTCGCGCGAGCCGCTGCGCGCGCTCGACGTGGAGCCCATCGTGGGCCCGTCCCGCCAGCTCTCGCGGCTCGACGTGGTCGCCGCGTCGCCCAGCACCAACACCGCGCTGCTGCGTGCCGTGGAGGCCGCGCCCGACGAGTGGCCGGCGTTCTCCGGCATCGTGGCGGACCACCAGACGGCGGGCCGCGGGCGCGCGGGCCGGTCGTGGGCCACGCCGCAGGGTGCGGCCCTGACGGTGTCGATCCTGCTGCGTCCCGAGGGCATCGGTGCCGCCGGGTTCGGGTGGGCTCCGCTCGTCGCTGGCCTGGCGACGGTGCGCGCGCTGCGCGACGCCGGCGTGGGCGCGTTCCTCAAGTGGCCCAACGACGTGGTGGTCGAGGCGGGCGCGAAGGAGATCCCGGGCTGGGGCCGCTGGCGCAAGTCCGTGGGCATCCTCTGCGAGGGGGTTCCGGGTCAGAGCGCGATCGTCGTCGGCATCGGCATCAACGTGTCGCAGGCCACGACCGAGCTGCCTGTCCCGCACGCCGCGTCTCTCGCGACGCTGGGCGCGACGGACCTCGACCGGGTGCGGCTGCTGCGCTCGCTCGCCGCGCACCTGCGCGACGGCGTGGCCGCGTGGGAGGGCGAGTCGGACGACTACAGCGTGCGGCCCGAGGTGGAGAAGGTGTGCGCGACCATCGGCTGGGACGTGACCGTCGACGTGCCGGGCGGGACCCCCGTCAGCGGCCGCGCGGTCGGGCTGAGCTCGACGGGCGGCCTGCTCGTCGAGGCGGACGGCGCGGTCACCGAGGTCCTCGCGGGCGACGTGCGGGTGCGCCGGGCGTAGCGCTGCCCTCACGCGAGGCTCGGCGCGATCACCTCGCTCAGCACCGCGCGTGCCTCCACTCCCTGGTCGGGCTGGTCGTAGGCGCCGGTGAGCACCGCGGCGACGATCCCGCTGTCGGGCAGCGCCATCACGTACTGGCCGCCGTTGCCGATGCCGCCGCGCCACCCCGGACCCGCGCCCCCCGGCGCGAACGATCCGCCCAGGTAGACGTGGAAGCCGTAGGCCGCATCGGCGCTCCAGGTCCGCTCCGCGGCGACCGTCGTCGCCCGCTCGAGCCAGGCGCGGGGCACGACCTGCCTGCCCCTCCACGCGCCGTCGAGCAGCAGCGCCCCCACCCGGGCGAGGCCGGTGGCGGACAGGCGTAGGCCAGACGCGGGCGACGCGTGCCCGTTGCCTCCCGCCATCCACTGCCAGGTGTCGATCCCGAGCGGCCCGAGCAGCCTCGCCGCAGCGAACCGCGGCAGGCTCGCGCCCGTGCCGGTCTCGAGGAGGGTGCCGAGAATCGCCGTCGCGCCGCCGGAGTAGCGCCAGCGCGTGCCCGCAGGCTCCGTCCGGGGCTGGCTGAGGATGTACGCGTCGCGGTCGCGGGCGAGCTCCATCGCGATCTCGCCGTTGCGCGCGTCCGCGTACGGCAGCTCCTCGCGCCACGCGGTGCCCATGGTCTTGCTCAGCACGTGCGCGACGGTGAGGTCCGCGCTTCCCGCGGCCTCCATGGAGCGCCGATGCGCGGGCAGGTGGTCGACGAGCCTCGCCTCGGGCGGCGGTACGAGCCCTTCCTCGTGGGCGATGCCGTAGAGCAGCCCCGTCACGGTCTTGGTGACCGAGCGCAGGTCGTGCAGGGTCGCCGGGCCGTGCTCGACGACGCCGAGCCGCTCGCCCCAGCGCGCATCGGCCCCGGAGCGGAAGTGCTCGGCGACGGTCGCGCCGTCCCGGGTGATGACGACCGCGTGGGCCCGGTCGAGGGCGCCGCTCGCGGCGAGGTGATCGAGGCGCGAGGCGATCGCGGAACCGGGCACGCCGACTCGCGCGGACGTCGCTGAGCTCGGGACTGGCTCGGAGGCGCGGACGCGTCTCGCGCGGTCGGGGCTCGCCGGGGTGAACACCCGTGGGCGCAGGAAGGTGCGCCACGCCCGGGGCATGCTCGACAGCGGGATCCTCGCCACGGCGCCACTGTGCCACACGGCCTCTAGCAGGCACGACCGGCGCGGCTTGGTCCAAATTCCACCACGTGGTAGAAAAGTCGTCCTGAGCGGCCTGTGCGCGCCGTCTCGCGATCTCGAGCCGTGCCATGCAAAGGAGCATCATGACCGCCGACGCCACGACCGCCACCCCCGAGGCCGCGCCGCGGCCCCGACGCCGGCTCCGCCGCGCGCTGATCTGGACGGCATCGATCCTCGGCGGGCTCGTGCTGGTGCTCGCGGGCCTGTTCCTCTACTTCGTCTGGGTGCCCGCTCCCGAGGAGCCCGACCTCGACGCTGACGTGGTGCACGCCTCGCTCACCGTCGACGGGCTCGAGCGGACCTACACCGCCGTGGTGCCCGAGGGCGTGGAGCCCGGGGCGCCGCTGTGGGTGGCGCTGCACGGCTCCAACATGGACGGCGACGGCATGCGCGGCGCGACCGGCTTCCAGCTGGACGAGCTCGCGGTCGAGCACGGCTTTGTCGTGCTCTACCCGGACGGCTACGAGAAGTCCTGGCACGGCTGCCGCACCGAGACGCCGTACCCGGCGCGCATCGACGGCATCGACGACGTCGCGTTCCTCGAGGCGCTCATCGGCGAGGCCGCGTCCGAGTACGGGTCGGACCCCGCTCGCGTCTACGGCGTGGGCTACTCGAACGGCTCGCACATGCTGTTCCGCATGGCCGCCGAGTCTCCCGGCACCTTCGCCGGGATCCAGGCCAATGCCGCGAACTACCCGGCTGCCGACAACTACGGCTGCGAGCCGCTCACCGAGCCCGTGCCGACCATCCTCGTCGAGGGCACGTCCGACCCGATCAACCCCTACGAGGGCGGTCAGGCCGGGGCCTTCGGTCAGAACCTCGGCGAGGTGCTGTCCGCGCAGGACTCCGCGCTCGCGATCGCCGCGGTCAACGGCGTCGAGGACGAGGCGACCGAGGAGGTCGTCGGCGGCACCGCCGGCGAGGCGGACGCCGTCACCGCGACCGTCTACGGCGCCGCGTCCGATGCTCCCGTCGCTCTGTTCACGGTCGAGGGTGGCGGCCACACGGTGCCGAACCCGGTGACGCAGACGCCGCGCATCATGGGCGGGGGCACCGAGCACCTCAACGCGCCCGTGGTCGCGTGGGAGCTGTTCTCGGCGCTCGAGGGCGGCGAGTAGCGGCTCAGCCCTCGACGGGCTCGACGTTCTCCGGCCCGTTGTTCCTGGGGCTACCCACGGCCTTGCGCACCGGATGCCACTCGAGGTCGGGGGCGGGCATCGCGATGACGTCGAGCAGCGTGCCCTGATCCGCGTCCCTGTCGAGCCACGCATCGAGCGCGTCCGCGCCCATCATGACCGGTTGCCGGTCGTGGATGTCGCGCATGTCGCCGCGGGCGGCGGTGGTGACGATGGTGGTGGTGACGAGCCACGCGGCGTCCTCGCCGGCGGCCTTGTCCTTCCAGAACTCGTACAGCCCCGCGAACGCGAGGGGCGCGTCGTCCTCCGGGTGGATCCAGAACGGCTGCTTGCCGTCCGCGCCCGTCTGCCACTCGAAGTAGCCGGAGGCGGGGACCGCGCATCGGCGCTTCGCGAAGGCCGTCCGGAAGGACGGCTTCTCCGCGAGGGTCTCCGAACGTGCGTTGATCATGCGCGCTCCGATGCCGGGGTCCTTCGCCCAGGACGGCACCAGTCCCCAGCGCGCCGCCTCGAGCCGGCGGCCCGGGTCATCCTCCTTGGGCGGGATCACGATCGCGACCTGCTGGGTGGGAGAGACGTTCCAGTTGGGAGCCAGGCGCGCGTCGTCGGCCACCGTCGCGATGGCGAAGTGGTCGATGAGGTCCTGCTCGGCGAGGAAGTTCGCGTACCGGCCGCACATACGAGCCATGGTGCCACGGCCCTCGAGCGGCAGCGAGGTGACGGGCGCACCCGGCCGCGCGCGCATCGGCCCTGCTCACGGCCGGAGAGCGTACTAGCGGAGACTCTCGGGGTGCTGCGCAGCGACGACGGCGGCGACGACGTGCTTGCACCAGGAGGTCTCGGTGCTGGTACAGGTGCAGGACCAGCTGGGAGCCGTGGCGTCGAGAAGGAAACGCACGGTACGGCCGCCAGATTCAGGCGTGGCGCCGACCGTCACGATGATCGTCCCGCGCTCGGTGCGATACTCGATGGCTGCTGCGCGCGCGATGCGCTCGCCCGCCTTGCGATCCGAGCGTCGTGCGTCGTCGAGACGGCTCTCGAGTGCGGCGATCCTCCGCAGGTCGTCACTCACCGGCGACCTCGCGGGCGATGATGCTGGCGAGCGCGCGTGGCTCGGAGAGCATCGGCCAGTGCCCCGTCGGGAGGTCGACGAGGGCGACATCCGAATCATCGCGGATCGGCGCGAACATCGGGTTCCCGGAGGCGGCCATCTCCCGCACCGTAGAGCTGGGAATCGAGCAGCACACCAGGGTCACAGGGATGAGGTGGCGTCGGGGATCGCGCAGCACCACGGGCTCTCGGCACGCTCCCGCCGGGTGCGGGACGCTACGAGCCGCGAGGAGCGCGCGGTCCTGGTCGGACAGGCCGTCGCTGCTCACGCCCTGGCTGGCGAGCTCTTCCAGGCCGGGAAAGGGGAGCTCCGCGATCCGGGCCGTCAGATCGGGTCGAGGAACGTGTCCGTCGGTGACGGGGCCGGAGTCGACGTACAGGATGCGCACAAGGGCCTCGGGCAAGCGATCCGCGACTGCAGTCGCGATGGCTCCTGCACCGCTGTGCGCGGCAAGGACCGCGCGACCGTGGACGAGCACTCGCCGCAGGACGTGATCGACATGGTCGTCGAAGTCGATCCCCGCTCGGTCGACATCCGCGCCTTCGAGCCCCGGAAGAGTGATCTGCTCCGCGGTCACGCCACGCTCGCCGAGCGCGCTCGCGACGTCATCCCATACCCAACCTCCAAGCCAGTAGCCGGGGATGAGCAGAACAGGTGGCGGCGATGATGCCATTTCTCCAGTGTGCCTCAGCGGTGACGTGTCGGTCAGGGCGAGAGAAGAGGTGCCCGAACGGCCGCGAGGTGACGGGCGTGCCCGGCCGCGCGCGCATCGGCCCTTCTCCACAGGCCCTACCCGATCGCGTGGAATGTCGCTACTGTCAGGGCGTATGACCACGGGGGCGGTGGCAGACATCGAGGGCGAGGTGCGCGAGCGCATCCGCACCACCGGCATGGATCCCCGTCGCGACGCCGCCCAGGTGCGTGCCTTCGTCGACGAGGCGCTGGCGTCATGGGAGAAGCGCTCTCTCACCGGAGCCGTCGCCCCGCTCGCGGACGCCGCCGGCACCGCGAAGGCCGTGATGGACGCCGTCGCGGGCCTCGGGCCGCTCCAGCGGTACATGGAGGACCCCGAGATCGAGGAGATCTGGATCAATGGGCCTCGCGAGGTGTTCGTCGCTCGTGGCGGGGAGCCGGAGCTGACGACCACCCTGCTGTCCGCCGACGAGGTGCGCGACCTGGTGGAGCAGATGCTGCGGTCGAGCGGCCGCCGGCTGGACCTCAGCTCGCCCTTCGTCGATGCGACGCTGCCCGGCGGCGAGCGCCTCCATGTCGTCATCCCGGAGATCACGCGCGAGCACTGGGCCGTCAACATCCGCAAGTACGTCGCTCGGGCGCACACCGTCACCGACCTCGTGCGGCTCGGATCGCTCACGGCGCAGGCCGCCGCGTTCCTCGACGCCGCCGTCGACAGTGGCCTCAACATCCTGGTGTCCGGCGCGACGCAGGCGGGCAAGACGACGATGCTCGGAGCGCTCGCCGGATCCGTGCCGCCGCGCGAGCGCATCGTCACGTGCGAGGAGGTGTTCGAGCTCGCCCTCGGCAACCGGGACGTGGTCGCGATGCAGTGCCGGCAGCCATCGCTCGAAGGCACGGGTGAGGTACCGCTCCGGCGGCTCGTGAAGGAGGCGCTCAGGATGCGGCCCAGTCGCATCATCATCGGCGAGGTGCGGGAGGCCGAGGCGCTCGACATGCTCATCGCACTGAACGCCGGAATACCAGGGATGGGAACGATCCACGCCAACTCCGCGCGAGACGCGATCACGAAGATGTGCACGCTGCCGCTGCTCGCCGGGGAGAACGTGTCCGACCGCTTCGTGATCCCCACCGTCGCCTCGGCCCTCGATCTCGTCGTGCACCTCGACCTCGACCTGCGCACGGGTGCCCGGCAGGTGCGCGAGGTGGTGGGCGTCATGGGCCGCGCCGACGGCGGAGTCATCGAGACCTCCACGATCTTCGAGCGGCGCGGGACGGAGCTGGCAAGGGGACCCGGGTTCCCGCCCCGCGAGGAACGCCTGCGGTCCCGCGGGCACGACGTGGCTCGGCTGCTGGCGGGAGCGTGAGATGGACGCGCTCTGGGGGATCGTGCTCGGCGTCGGGCTGTTCCTGGTGTGGTGGTCGCTGTGGGTGCCCAGCGGACAGCCGCGGGCGTCGCGCGACGGGTGGACGGCACGGACGCAGGACGCGCTCGTCCGCGCCGGCGCGCCGAGCGTCACGCCCGCGGCGCTGATCGTCACCTCCATCGGCCTGGCGGTCGTCACGTGGATCCTCATCGCGGGGCTGACGGGATCGGCGGTCATCGGCGCGTGCTTCGCCGTGATCGCCGCGCGAGGCCCCTTCGCGCTCGTCTCGGCACGCGCCCGGCGGCGGGCGGTCGCAACGCGGGAGCTCTGGCCCGAGGTGGTGGACTCGCTCGCCTCGGGCATCCGCGCCGGCCTCTCGCTCCCGGAGGCCGTCGGCCAAGTCGGCGTTCGCGGGCCCGAGGCGCTGCGCGAGCCGTTCCTCCGCTTCGCCGAGGACTACCGTGCCTCCGGACGCTTCCAGGACTGCCTCGACCTGCTGAAGGCGCGGCTCGCCGATCCCGTCGCCGACCGCATCATCGAGACGCTGCGCCTCACCCGCGAGGTCGGAGGCACCGACGTGGGCAGGGTGCTGCGGACCCTCGCCGCGTTCCTGCGCGACGACGCACGCCTGCGCGGAGAGCTCGAGGCGCGGCAGAGCTGGACCGTCAACGCCGCACGCCTCGCGGTGGCGGCGCCCTGGATCGTGCTGGCGCTGCTCGCAACGCAGGGCTCGACGACCGCGGCGTACGACTCGGCAGCGGGCGTCGCCGTGCTCGTCATCGGCGGCGCATGCACGGTGGTGGCCTACAGGCTGATGATGCGTATGGGCCGCCTTCCGCAGGAGCGGCGGGTGCTGCGATGATCGCGGCGGCCGTGGTCTACGGGACGATGCTCGGTCTCGGGGCGTCGCTCATCCTGGCGTGGTGGCGCGCGCGGCGACCGACGCTCGAGGCGCGCGTCGCGCCCTTCGTCCGAAGCTCCGTGAGCAGCGAGGTCGCGGCCCGGGACGCGACCGTCACGCCGTTCCCGACTCTCGAACGCCTGATCGCGCCGGTGGCGCGAGACCTGGCGCGGGTCCTGGAGCGATGGGGCGTGACCGCCACCGACGTCCAGCGCCGGCTCACGCGGGCTGGGTCCGCGGCCAGTCCCGAGCAGTACCGGGCCCAGCAGGTCGCGTGCGGTGCGGCCGGCCTGGGCGTCGGGTGCGCGGTCGGCGGGCTGCTCATGGCGACGCGTGGCACGAGCCTTCTCGCCGCGGCCATCCTCGTGGCGGTCGCGACGGCAGGCGGCATCGTCGCGCGCGATCTCGCGCTCAGCGCGGCCGTCCGGCGTCGCCAGCGGGCGGTGCTCGCGGAGCTCCCGACCGTCGTCGAGCTGCTCGCCCTCGCGGTGAGCGCAGGCGAGTCGGCCCCGGCCGCCATCAAGCGCGTCGCATCGACGAGCTCCGGCGTCGTCGCCGACGAGCTGCGGACCACCCTCGCGCGGGTGCGAGCGGGGGAGCGCCTCCCTGACGCGCTCTCGGCGGTGGCGGACGGCACGGGGATCGCCGCGATGCGTCGATTCGCCGATGGCGTCAGCACGGCGATCGAGCGAGGAACACCGCTGTCCGACGTCCTCCAGGCTCAGGCGCAGGACATCCGCGCCGCGAGCCAGCAGGAGCTCCTGGAGGAAGGCGGCCGGCGGGAGATCGCGATGATGGTCCCGGTCGTGTTCCTGATCCTGCCGGTGACCGTCATCTTCGCGGTCTTCCCGGGGCTGGTCGCGATCGATCTGGGCGGCTAGCGCCGCCCGGCGCAAGACCGAGGTACGGAGACAAAGGGGGATGCAATGACACGACTGCTCAACGACGCGCGAGCGCTGCTGACCGGGCCCGAGTCCGAGAGGGGGGACGTGCCGGGCTGGGTGCTCATCACGCTCATGACGGCCGGCCTGGTCGCCCTCATCTGGGCGCTCGCGGGGCCGGCTCTTGGCGAGGTCTTCACCGATGCGATCGAGTCCGTCACGGGCTCCTGACGGGGATCGCGGCAGCGCCGCCGTCGAGTTCGTGCTCGTCGGCACGCTGGTGCTGCTCCTCGGGCTCGCGCTCCTCCAGCTGATCCTCGCGCTGCACGTGCGCAACACCCTCACGTCCAGCGCCTTCGAGGGAGCCCGAAGCGCTGCGCTCGCCGATCGCGGGCTCGCCGACGGCGAGGCCCGTGCCGAGTCCCTGGCGACGGACGCCCTCGGCGGCATCTCCGCCGTCGCGCAGGCACGCGAGGAGACGGTGGCGGGAGCGACCGTCGTGGTGGTCGAGGTCGCCGCGCCCATGCCGGTCATCGGGCTGTGGGGTCCTGGGATCCTGCGCGTCGAGGCCCGAGCGTTCGAGGAGTCCTGAGGTGAGCGGCGTGCGCAGGGCCGATGCGCGGGTGGGGCTTCGAGACGACGCCGGGGGAGCGCTCGTCGAGTTTCTCGGGGTGACGGTCCTCCTGCTGGTGCCGCTGGTCTACGCGGCCATCGCGATCGCGCAGATCCAGGCGGCGACGTATGCCGCCGAAGGGTCGAGCGCGGCGGCGGCGCGTGGCGCCGCGCTCGCGATCATCGAGGAGCTCGACGGAGGCGCGAGCGATGCCGAGGCCGTCGCCACTGCGCGGGCGCGGGCTGCCGCCGTCGTCGAGCTGGCGGCGGACGACTTCGACGTCGCCGGAGCGCGGGACGTGCTCGTGCGCTGCGGCGCGGCGGGCTGCACCGGGGAGGACGGCGAGGTGCTCGTCGACGTGGTGTTCTCGGTGCCGCTTCCGGGCATGCCGAGCTTCATGTCGGGCGTGATCCCGCTCGAGGTCGAGGTGTCGGCATCGTCCAAGGCGGACGCGGGCCTGCTGTGGGCGCCATGAGAGCGCGGTGCACCCGGCGGCCTCCGGCTGGCGATGCGGGGAGCGTCTCGCTCTTCACGCTGGGGTGGATCGTCGTCGCGCTGCTCGCGATCGCCGTCCTCGTCGGCGCGACGCAGGTGCACCTCGCGCGGACCCGGCTGGTCAACCTCGCCGACGAGCTGGCGATCGCCGCACTGAACGACACGCTTCGGGACGCCTACGAGTCGGCGGAGGCCGGCGACGTGGGGCTCACCCTCGATGACCGTGCGTTGGCCTCCGCGGTCGCCGAGCGGCTCGCCTCTGCCGACGCCCGCGACTGGATTCGCGAGGTGCGCGTGGTCGAGGTCGGCAGCGAGGACGACGCGACCGTCGAGGTCGTCCTGCGACGCACGGTGCTGCCGCTCGTGCCCGACGCCGACTGGCTCTCGGGCGCTGGCGTCACGGTCACCGCGACCGGGAGCGCCCGCGCGAGCTGAGCGGCGCACACCTCTCCGCCTCGTCGCCGCGCTGCCTGCGGGGACCCTCACTGCCAGACCTCCGACACTGCCGAACATGCGCGCTGACGCCACCCCGCGCATCGGCGCTGCTGGAGCCGCGGACGCGGCGTGTCGCCCGCAGGCTGTTCGGAACTGTCGGCGGGAGGAATGCCCGAGCCCGTACCGGTCAACACACGGGCGGTGCCCAAGGGGCTGGTGGTGCGCGGGCGGATGCGCAGCAGCCTCACCCGTCTCTCGCGTCCCAGGTGTGTGTTGAGCGGTACGCACACGCAGCTTCCGCGCCGGCGCGCGCCCCTCCTCCTGACAGTGCGAACCAGAAAGCTGCGCGACACGCCGGCGAGCGCACGCCAGGGGCTGAGCGACCGGCGCGTCGCCCACGATTCTGGTTCGTACTGTCAGCGGGAATCGGCGGCGGGAGCGCTGCGGCGTGCGAGCGTCGCCCCCAGAGACGACCACGGCCGGCCCACCCGTAGGTGGACCGGCCGCGCCTGTCGAACGTGGACTCGATCAGGTCTTGACTGCGCCCTCCATGATGCCGCGCACGATCTGGCGGCCGGCGACGGCCAGCAGCGCGATGAGCGGCAGGGTGGCGAGGAAGGATCCCGTCAGAACGATGGAGTTCTTGGGGGTGTTGCCCACGCGGAGGTTGTGGAGCGCGGGGCCGATGGTCTGGGCGTCGGAGCCGCCGACCGCGACCAGCGCCCACTGGTACTCGTTCCACGCGCCCACGGCGGTGATGAGGCCGAGGACGCCCATGGCGGGTCGGATGGTCGGCACCACGATCTCCCAGAACACGCGGAACGTGGTGGCGCCGTCGACGCGGGCGGACTCGATGATCTCGTCGGGGATCGCGTCCTCGATGAACTGCCGCATGTAGAACACGCCGAACGCTGACACCAGCGCCGGGACCGTCACCGCGAGCAGGGTGTCCACCCAGCCCAGGTTGTCCATGATCTGGTAGAGCCCGACGATGCCCAGCTGGGCGGGGATCGTGAGGGTCAGGACCACGAAGTAGAACAACGGGTCGCGGCCCTTGAACCGCAGCTTCGCGAAGGCGAACCCGGCGAGCGAGCAGAAGAACAGCGTCGCCGCCACGACCACCGCGACCACGATGAGCGAGTTGATGAACGAGTTGACGAACTGGACGTTGTCGTAGGCCGGGTAGCCGCGCTCGCGGATCGCGACCGTCATGATGTCCCAGTTGAACCGGAAGAACGGTCCCGGGGTCACCTGGGGGGCGCCCGCCTGGAAGATCTTGTCGTCCTTCCAGGAGGACATGATGCCCGCCCAGTAGATGGGCCATGCGCCCACCAGCAGGATGAAGATCAGCAGCAGGTAGTTGAACCAGCCGGCAGGGGTGTCCTGCGGGCTGCGGCCCAGGAGGGCCGCCTTCTGGCGCTTGGGACGCTTCTCCGGCACGGGTGCCTGGTCGGGCGTGGACTCAGCGGTCGCGGTCACTTGCGGCCTCCGATCTTGTTCGACAGGAACGCGTTGATCCCGGCGATCACGACCACGACGACGAACAGCACCCACGACATGGCGCCGGCGTAGCCGAAGTCCTTCGGGTCGCCCCAGCCCGTGTACCAGATGAGCTGCGCGACGGTGCGCCACAGGTGGCGCAGGCCGCCGCCGTCACCGGAGCTGGGATCCTCGTCGAGCAGCACCGGCTCGGCGAACAGCTGGAGGGAGCCGATGGTCGACAGCACCACCGTGAAGATCACCATGGGGCGGATCATCGGCACGGTGATCGACCACAGCTGGCGCCACGCGCCGGCGCCGTCGAGCGCGGCCGCCTCGTAGACGTCCTTGGGGATCGACTGCATGGCCGCCAAGTAGAGGAGGGCGTTGTAGCCGGTCCACTTCCAGTTGACCATGATGATGATCGCGAGCCACGAGGACCAGCGCTGCTGGCGCCAGTCGATGCCCGGCAGCGTCTGGGCGGCGTCGCCCACGCCGGTGGTGAACTCGAAGCCCAGCATGCCCATGAGCCAGTTGGCCTGGCCGTACTGCTCCGAGAAGAACGTCACGAACACGAGCGAGGACGCGACGATGGGCGTGATGTACGGCACCAGGATGCCGATGCGGAACAGCGACTGCGCGCGCAGGCGGCGGTTGAGCAGCGACGCCAGGATGAGCGCGAAGAGCAGCTGCGGCACCGCGGAGAAGACGAAGAGGCCGAGGGTGTTGATCAGGGCCTGGGGGAACTCCCAGTTGGTCAGCACCTTCTCGTAGTTCTGGAGGCCGATCCACCGCTCGGTGTACAGGTTGATCGAGCTGCCGCTCGGGTACACCGGCTGCTCGGCGCGGTACGTCTGGAAGGACACCAGCGCCGAGTACACGATCGGGAAGATCCCGAACGCGACGAACAGGATGAAGAACGGCGAGACGAGGATGTAGGGGACCACGACGTGGTCGAAGCGCGCCCAGATGGAGCTCTTGGGTCCCTTGCGCTTCACGCGCTCGGTGCCGGTTGCGCCGGCTGGTTCAGCCGTCACGCTGCTGGCGGGCATTGGTACCTCCGTTGGTCGAACAACGCTCGTGGGGTGAGTGTAGGTCCGGGCGGTGCGACGGGGGCGAGCATGAGCCCGCCCCCGTCACACCGGTTCACCGGGTGGTGCTTTACGCGGCGTCGGCAGCCTCAGCGGCGGCCACGGCCTCGTCCCACGCGTCCTCGATCGCGATGTTGCCGGCCTGAACCTCGTTCAGGACCGTCTCCACCGCGGTGCGGATGGCGGCGTTGTTCGGCGCGTAGTAGATGGCGCCGGGGATGTCCATCGCGGTCTGCGAGAAGATCTGACCGGTCGGAGCGTCGTTGAAGAACGGGTTGGTCTGGGCCTGGATGCCCTCGTTCTCGTACAGCGAGCTCTGCGACGGCAGGTTGCCCGTCTCGTCGAAGATCGCGATCTGCTGGTCAGGCTGGACCAGCCACTCGATGAAGTTGTAGGCCTCCTGAGTGGTGTACTCGTCGAACTGCGCGGGGATCGTGTAGAACGAGCCGCCCCAGTTGCCGCCGGGTCCAGGGATGTCAGCGATGTCCCACGAGCCCTCAGGCGCGCCGGAGTCGATGATGTTGGCCTGCATCCACGCGGGGCAGGGCAGGGTCGCGAAGTCACCGTTCGAGAAGCCCGTGTTCCACTCGGGGCCCCACGGGGTGATGTTGGCCGACAGGCCCTCCTCGATGACCTTGAGCGCGACGTCGAACGCGGGCTTGCTGGCGTCCATGTCGAGCTCGTTGTTGCGGTTGTAGTAGGCGTAGCCCGTGCCGAGCTGCGTCTGCGCACCGTTGAGGATCTGGGTCACGTTGTCGACGAACGGCTTGCCGGTCGCGTCCTTGTACTCGATGCCCATGTCGATGAAGGACTGCCAGTCCTCGCCCCATGCGCCCGAGACTGCCTCGCGCTCGGAGTCGAGGCCGGCGTCGGCGAACAGGTCGTGGCGGTAGCACATCGCGAGGCCACCGACGTCGGAGCCGAGGCCGATGAGGTACGAGCCGTCGGCGGAGGAGGCCTGGCCCCACTTCCAGTCGAGGTAGTTCTCCTCGTACTTGCCCGCACCGAGGTCGAGCAGGTTGGTGAAGTTCTCCTGCTGCGCGAGGAAGCCAGCCATGTAGCCCTCGTCGATCGCGGAGACCTCCGAGGCGCCGGAGCCGGCGATGAGGGCCTGGGTGAGCTTGTCGTGCTGGGCGCCGTACTCGCCGGAGTCGAGGACGATGTCGACGTGCGGGTTCTCCGACTCGTACTGCGTCTCGAGAGCCTCAAGGCCGAAGGTGCCCCAGTAGGACACGTTGAGGGTGACGGGCTCCTTCTCCTCGGGAGCCTCCGACTCCTCAGCGGTGGGAGCGTCCGTGGGCTCCTCGGTCTCGCCGTCGCCGCTCGAGCACGCGGTCAGCAGCATGGCCGAGGCCGCGCCGATGGCGAGCGCACTCGCCGTCCGGGATCGAGTCCACTTCATGTTGAATTCCCCTTTGAATCTGGCGCCCCGTCGTTGGGACGCAGTTGTCACCATAGACTGGTACGAAACCTTTCGACAGAGCCTCTGGTTACGATTTGGTGACGATCCCGAATCGTTTCGAGCGCGGCGAGCGTGGATCGTTTCGACCGGACGTGCGAAAACGGGCCCGCCGGGCGCGCCGTGAGGCGCATCCGACGGGCCCGTCGCGGCGGTGCGAGCGGTGCGGCGGTCAGCCCACCAGGGAGTTCACGGACACCAGGACGCGCTCGCCGAGGAACGCCTCCGGGTCGACCTCGGCGGCGCACGCGATGCGGAACACGTGGGACTCGCCCGCGAGCAGCGTCACCAGGGCGTCGTCCGCCTCGGCGTCGGGGTGGACCTTGTCCGCGAGCACCGTGAGGTCCCTCACCAGGGCCGATGCGGTCACGGACACCTCGTACCCGTCGCCGGTGCGCACGGCCGATGCGGTCAGGGGGGAGCGCTCGTAGGTCACGTCCTTGTCCTCGGCGAAGGCGTGCAGGGCACGCACGTGGTCGTCGTCGCCGGGGTAGCCGGCGTCGGCCACGAGGATCTCCGCGGCGGCGTCCGCCGCCTCGAGGACGTGGCCGGGCACCTCCAGCACCGCCTGACCGCGCGCTGCGACGCTCAGGTGGGCGGTCGCGACCGCGAGCTCGGTGCCGTCGAGCGCCATGCGCGTGAACGTCAGCGTCTCCGACCAGTCGGCGTCGGTGTCGTTGACGGCGATCAGGCGCAGGGTCCCGTCGGGGTCGAGGCCGCCGTCCGCGCCGCGCGGCTGGAACGTCAGGAGGCGGTCGGCGTAGGCGTGCTTGAGGGCGTACCAGAGCGGCTTGAGGCGCTCGTCGCCGTCGACGGCGGCCCACGAGGTCACCGGCCAGCAGTCGTTGAGCTGCCAGACGATGGTGCCGGCCGTGTGTGGCCACCATGACCGGTAGTGCTCGACGCCGTACTGGATGGCGCGCGCCTGGTTGAGCGATGTCACCCAGTGCCACTCCTCGAAGTCCGCGCCGTCGGGCAGGTGCGGGGCGAAGCCGCGGTTGAGCTTGCCGTTGCCGTCGTGCGCCTTCTGATGCAGCAGCCAGCCCTCGGAGTCCTGGCGGCGCTGGTCCTCGGGGATCGAGCGGGTGAGCGTCGCCCACGTCGCCGGACCCTGGAAGCCGAACTCCGACATGAACGGCGGCGCGGTGTCGCGGTAGTGGGAGTAGTCCTTGCGGTTCCACACCTCCCACTCGTGGACGGTGCCCACGGTCGGATCGTTCGGGTGGACGTCGTCCTCGTAGGGGTGGGTCGAGTACGGGCTCGACGGCGTGTACGGGCGGGAAGGGTCGAGCTCGGCGAGCACGCGCGGGAAGACCTCCTCGTAGTACATCTGACCCCAGTCGGTGATGCCGGCGGCCTGCATCGCGGGCTGCCAGCCCCACGCCCACCAGCCCCACACGTTCTCGTTGGACCCGTTCCACACGACGAGGGACGGGTGCGGGGAGAGGCGGGTGACGTTCTCGCGCGCCTCCGCCTCGATCTCCGCGGCCGTCTCGTCGTCCTCGGCGTACGCGGCGCAGGCCATGAGGAAGTCCTGCCACACCATGATCCCGAGCTCGTCGCACAGCTCGTAGAAGTCCTCGGTCTCGTAGATGCCGCCGCCCCAGATGCGCAGCAGGTTCATGTTCGCGTCGAGCGCCTGGCCCAGGCGGGTGCGCAGCCGGTCGCGGGTGATGCGGGTCATGAGGTGGTCGTCGGGGATCCAGTTCGCGCCCTTGACGAGCACGCGGGTGCCGTTGATGACGAGGGCGAAGCCGCGGCCGTCCGCGCCGCGGTCGACGTCGATGGAGCGGAACCCGATGCGCCGGGCGAAGGAGTCGAGGTGCTCGTCGCCCGCGAGCAGGTCGACGGCGAGGTCGTGGAGGGCCGCCTCGCCGTACCCCGCGGGCCACCACAGGGCGGCGTCCGGAACCTCGAGGCGGAGGGTCGCGTGCGTCTCGCCAGAGGGCACCTCAGCGGTCGCCTCGGCGCCGGCGACGCTCGCGCGCACCGTGAGCGGGGCGTCGGTGTCCCGCTCGACCTCGACGTGCACGGTGGCGACGCCCGTGGAGCCGTCGACGTCGACCAGGGGGCGCACGCTCGCGAGGCGCGCGATGCGCCACCGCTCGAGGCGCACGGCCTTCCAGATGCCGGCGGTCTGCAGGTCGGGCCCCCAGTCCCAGCCGAACGAGCACGCCATCTTGCGGATCGCGTTGAACGGGTGAGGGTAGTTGCGGGTGCCGGCGAGGATCTCGTCGGGGTCGCCCTCGGCGAGGCCTTGGCGCGCGGCCTCCGCGACGAGCTCGAGGCTCGGCTGGGGGCGCGGGCGGTCGCCGAGGACGGCCTCGCGGCCGTACGCGTAGTCGAGCGCGGAGCCGAAGTCGACGGTGAGCTCGTCCTCCCCGGTGAGGGCCTCGCGGACGTCGAAGCGGTAGGAGCGGTGCATGTTGAAGGTGCGGCCGAGCTCGGTGCCGCCCAGCGCGACGGTGGCGACGGTGTCGAGGCCGTCGAACACCAGGTCCACGCGCTCGCCCTCGGCGGCGGCGGGGGCGCGCAGCGTGGTGGCGTAGCGCCACGTGCAGCGCCACATCCATTCGAGCGCCTTCTCGTTGCGGTCGAGGTAGGGGTCCGGGATGAGGCCGGCGCGCAGCAGGTCGACGTGGGTCGACCCGGGGACCTCGGCGGGCACGGAGGCGCCCGCGACCTCGTCCGGAGCGTCGCCTCCCGTGTGCGTGAGGGTCCAGCCGTCGTGGACGGCGGTCGCGGTGAGCGTCGTTGCGGTCATGCGCACTCCAGTGTGAGGTCGAAACGTTCCGTGTTGCCCAGTCTGCCATGCCCCGCCCGACCTTTTCTACCGGATGGTAAGTGCGAGGCGGTCGGGCGCATCGGCGCTGTTCCAGGGCCGAAGGTCCCATCGGCCGCGCCCGGCGCGGGCGTACGTTCGAGAGGAACGCCGATGGTCGCCCAACCCGGGCCCCACGGCATCGTGTCCCAACCCGGGAGGAGCCCGACATGACCGCCACCGAGATTCCCGCATCGGCCGCCGACCAGGCCGCGAACGCGACCGAGTGGAGGACCTTCGAGCGCGGCCCGTGGGCCGACGCGATCGACGTCCGCGGATTCATCCAGCTCAACTACGCGCCCTACGAGGGCGACGCCGCGTTCCTCGAGGGCCCCACCGAGCGCACCACCCGCGCCTGGGAGTCCATCACCGCCAAGTTCCCGGCTGAGCGCGAGAAGGGCGTCTACGACGTCGACCCCGCCACCCCGAGCTCGATCACCTCGCACGCCCCGGGCTACGTGCTCGAGGGCGAGGACGTGGTCGTGGGCCTGCAGACGGACGCGCCGCTGAAGCGCGCCATCATGCCCAACGGCGGCTGGCGCATGGTCGCGAAGTCGCTCGAGACCTACGGCTACGACGTCGACCCGCAGCTCGAGAAGATCTTCACCGACTACCGCAAGACCCACAACGCCGGCGTCTTCGACGTCTACCCGCCCAACGTCCGTGCCGCCCGCTCGAGCCACATCGTCACCGGCCTGCCGGACGCCTACGGCCGCGGCCGCATCATCGGCGACTACCGCCGCGTCGCGCTCTACGGCGTGGACGCGCTGATCGCCGCCAAGAAGGCCGAGCGCGGCTCGCTCGACATGGACCGCTCGACCGAGGACATCATCCGCGACCGCGAGGAGAACTCGGAGCAGATCCGCTCGCTCCTCGAGCTCAAGCAGATGGCGGCGAGCTACGGCTACGACATCTCCGGTCCCGCGAAGGACTTCCGCGAGGCCGTGCAGTGGCTCTACTTCGCGTACCTGGGCGCGGTCAAGGAGCAGAACGGCGCCGCGATGTCGCTGGGTCGCACCTCGACCTTCCTCGACATCTACGCCGCCCGCGACCTCGCCGAGGGCGCGGTCACCGAGGCCGAGGTCCAGGAGATCGTCGACGACTTCGTCATCAAGCTGCGCATCGTGCGCTTCCTGCGCACCCCGGAGTACGACGCGCTGTTCTCGGGCGACCCGACGTGGGTCACCGAGTCCATCGGCGGCCTGGGCGACGACGGCCGCCCGCTCGTCACCAAGACCTCCTTCCGCTTCCTGCAGACGCTCTACAACCTCGGCCCCGCCCCCGAGCCGAACCTCACCGTGTTCTGGTCGGAGAAGCTGCCCGCCGGGTTCAAGGAGTTCTGCGCGCAGGTGTCGATCGACACCTCGTCGATCCAGTACGAGTCCGACGACCTGATCCGCTCGCAGTGCGGTGACGACGCCGCGATCGCCTGCTGCGTGTCCGCCATGGAGGTGGGCAAGCAGATGCAGTTCTTCGGCGCTCGCGTCAACCTCGCCAAGGCGCTGCTGTACGCGATCAACGGCGGCCGCGACGAGAACTCCGGCAAGCAGGTCGCCCCGGTGACCGCGCCGCTGACGGGCGAGGTGCTCGACTTCGAGGAGACCCTGGCGTCGTACGACGTGCTGCTCGACTGGCTCGCCGAGACCTACGTCGACGCGCTCAACTGCATCCACTTCATGCACGACAAGTACGCCTACGAGCGCCTCGAGATGGCCCTGCACGACAAGGACATCCTGCGCACCATGGCGTGCGGCATCGCCGGCCTCTCGGTCGCGGCGGACTCGCTGTCCGCGATCAAGTACGCCGAGGTCCGCCCGGTGCGCGACGAGACCGGCCTCGCGGTCGACTACGAGGTGACCGGCGAGTACCCGACCTACGGCAACGACGACGACCGCGTCGACGACATCGCCGTCGAGCTCGTGCGCCGCTTCATGGTCAAGGTGCGCCGCCAGCCCACCTACCGGAACGCGAAGCACACGCAGTCGGTGCTGACCATCACGTCCAACGTCGTCTACGGCAAGCACACGGGCAACACCCCCGACGGCCGCCGCTCCGGCGAGCCCTTCGCTCCCGGCGCCAACCCGATGAACGGACGCGACACCCACGGCATCGTCGCCTCGGCGCTGTCGGTCGCGAAGCTGCCCTACGACGAGGCCCAGGACGGCATCTCGCTCACCACCACCGTGGTGCCCGCGGGACTCGGCCGCGACAAGGCCGAGCAGATCCGCAACCTCGTGGGCGTGCTCGACGCGTACGACGTGTCCCACGGCTTCCACATGAACGTCAACGTGCTCAACCGCGAGACGCTCGAGGACGCCATGGAGCACCCGGAGAACTACCCGCAGCTCACCATCCGCGTCTCCGGCTACGCCGTGAACTTCGTGCGGCTCACCCGCGAGCAGCAGCTCGACGTCCTGTCCCGCACCTTCCACGGTTCGCTCTAGGAGCCCATCATGTCGGTCCCCACCGTCTCCACCTCCTCCCCGACCAGCAGCGCCGATGCGCTCGCCCAGGACGCCGCCGACGTCCCGGGCGGCGCGTGCATCGGAGAGGGTGCTGGGTCTCCCGCGCCCGTCGCCTCGGCGGCGCCCAGCGTGGCGGCGCCCTCGCTCGATCGCGCCGACGCCGACCTCCGGGAGAGCCTGCGCTCGCCCGGTGAGTCCGCATCGGTCCACTCGTGGGAGCTGGTCACGGCGGTCGACGGACCCGGCACGCGCCTGACGTTCTTCCTCGCGGGCTGCCCGCTGCGGTGCCTGTACTGCCACAACCCCGACACCTGGCAGATGCGCCGGGGCGAGCGTCAGAGCCTCGACGAGGTCGTGAGCCGCATCCGCAGGTACGCGCAGGTGCTGCGCACCACGGGCGGCGGCGTGACGATCTCCGGCGGCGAGCCGCTGCTCCAGCCGCAGTTCGTGGAGAACGTCTTCGCGGCCTGCCAGGAGATGGGCGTCCACACGGCGCTCGACACCTCGGGATTCCTCGGGGCGCGCGCCACCAACCGGCTGCTGTCGAACACGAACCTCGTGCTCCTCGACGTGAAGAGCGGCGACCCCGACACCTACAAGACGGTCACCGGTCGCTCCCTCGCCCCGACGCTCGACTTCGGGCGGCGGCTCGCGGCACAGGACATCCCGATCTGGGTGCGCTTCGTCGTGGTGCCGGACCTCACGGACGACGAGGACAACGTCGAGAAGGCCGCGGAGTACATCGCGTCGCTGCGCTCCGTGCAGCGCGTGGAGGTGCTGCCGTTCCACCAGATGGGTCGCGACAAGTGGCGCGCCCTCGGCGAGGACTACGCGCTCGAGAACACCGAGCCGCCGAGCGCCGAGCTGGTCGCCCGCGTGCGGCGTCAGTTCGCCCGCAGGGGCCTCATCGCCTTCTAGCGGCCCTGCGCGGTCCCAGTGTGGGTCTGCCCCCTCCACGGGCCGCTGCCACGGGTGATGACACGGGTGCTGCCACGTGCGCTGCCATGCCAGCCCGCGCATCGGCCCTCACGGCGCCGGGCGCGCACCGCGGGGGCCGTCGCCACGCAGACCCCTCGCCGCGCACACCCCTCGCTCAAGGTGCCCGGCCGCTGCGTGGGCCCTAGGTCCCCGGGACCTCGGCCTCAGGAACGGTGCCGCCGCCAGGCATACGGTCGAATCAGAGGCCACAGCAGTGGCCAGACCCAGAGGAGAGAACTGCCATGACCGCCACCGAGGCCGCCCCGGCCACCGTCACCGAGCCGTCCATCGCCGAGGAGATCGACCGCCTCGTCGCGAACGCGCAGAAGGCGCTCGACGCCTACTCGGCCTTCACGCAGGATGACGTCGACCTGCTCGTCAAGAAGGCCTCCGTCGCGGCCCTCAACCAGCACGGTGACCTCGCCGTCAAGGCGGTCGAGGAGACCGGCCGCGGCGTGTTCGAGGACAAGGCCGTGAAGAACATCTTCGCGTGCGAGCACGTCACCCACTCGATGGCCCCGATGAAGACCGTGGGCGTCATCAACGAGGACCCGATCCTCGGGATCACCGAGATCGCGGAGCCCGTCGGCGTCGTCTGCGGCGTCACCCCGGTCACCAACCCGACCTCGACCGCGATCTTCAAGTCGCTCGTCGCGCTCAAGACCCGCAACCCGATCATCTTCGCGTTCCACCCGAGCGCCCAGCAGTCGTCCGTCGCCGCCGCCCGCATCGTGCGCGACGCCGCGGTCGCCGCGGGCGCCCCCGAGAACTGCATCCAGTGGGTGGAGCACCCCTCGATCGAGGCGACCAACACCCTGATGAACCACGACGGCGTCGCGCTGATCCTCGCGACCGGCGGCAACGCGATGGTGAAGGCGGCCTACAGCTGCGGCAAGCCCGCGCTCGGCGTCGGCGCGGGCAACGTGCCCGCCTACGTCCACCAGTCGGCCAACCTCAAGCGCGCCGTCAACGACATCGTCATCTCGAAGGCGTTCGACAACGGCATGGTGTGCGCCTCCGAGCAGGCCGTGATCCTCGACGAGGTCATCTACGACGAGGCGCTCGCCGAGTTCGACCGCCTCCACGCCTACCGCGTGACCGCCGAGGAGAAGGCCAAGCTCGAGGAGTTCATCTTCGGCGTCACGGCCGACGGCGAGAACTGCGCCGGCGCCAAGCTCAACCCGAACGTCGTGGGCAAGTCCCCCCAGTGGATCGCCGAGCAGGCGGGCTTCGAGGTCCCCGAGGAGGTCTCGATCATCCTGGCCGAGGTCTCCGAGGTGGGCGAGTCCGAGCCGCTCACCCGCGAGAAGCTGTGCCCGGTGCTGGCCGTCCTCAAGGCCGAGTCCACCGAGCAGGGCCTGCTCATGGCCGAGCAGATGGTCGAGTTCCACGGCCTGGGCCACTCCGCCGCGATCCACGCGACCGACCAGGACCTCATCCAGGAGTTCGGCCGTCGCGTCAAGGCGATCCGCGTCATCACCAACTCGCCCTCGAGCCAGGGCGGGATCGGCGACATCTACAACGCCTTCCTGCCGTCGCTGACGCTCGGCTGCGGCTCCTACGGCCACAACTCGGTGAGCAACAACGTGACCGCAGTGAACCTCATCAACGTCAAGCGCATCGGCCGGAGGAACAACAACATGCAGTGGTTCAAGGTGCCGTCCAAGACGTACTTCGAGCCCAACGCGATCCAGTACCTGCGCGACATGGAGGGCGTCGAGCGCGTCACCATCATCACCGACGCGACCATGACCCGCATCGGCATCGTCGACAAGGTCCTCGACGTGCTGAACCGCCGCGGCAACAACGTGTCGGTGCAGATCATCGACAACGTCGAGCCCGAGCCGTCGGTCCAGACCGTCAAGAAGGGCGCCGAGGTGCTGCGCGCCTTCAAGCCCGACACCCTGATCGCGGTGGGCGGCGGCTCGCCGATGGACGCCGCGAAGGTGATGTGGCTGCTGTACGAGCACCCCGAGGTGGACTTCGCCGACCTCAAGGAGAAGTTCTTCGACGTCCGCAAGCGCGCCTTCCGCTTCCCGAAGCTGGGCGAGCTCGCCAAGTTGGTCTGCATCCCGACCACGTCGGGCACAGGCTCGGAGGTGACGCCGTTCGCGGTGATCTCCGACCCCGAGACCGGCCGCAAGTACCCGCTCGCCGACTACGCGCTCACGCCGACCGTCGCGATCACGGACCCCGTCCTGACCGCGCAGCTGCCGGCACGCGTCGCCGCCGACTCGGGCTTCGACGCCCTGACCCACGCCACCGAGGCCTACGTCTCCGTGTACGCGAACGACTTCACCGACGGCATGGCCCTGCAGGCCATCCGCCTGGTCTTCGAGAACATCGAGGAGTCGGTCACCGTGGGCGGCAAGGCGGAGAAGGCGCGCGAGAAGATGCACAACGCGGCGACCATCGCGGGCATGGCCTTCGGCAACGCCTTCCTGGGCCTGGTGCACGCGATGAGCCACGTCACCGGCTCGACGTTCCACGTCGCGCACGGTCGCACCAACGCCATCTACCTGCCGCACGTGATCCGCTACAACGGCAAGGTCCCGACCAAGCCCACCTCGTGGCCCAAGCAGGAGTCCTACGTGGCTCCCGAGCGCTACCAGGAGATCGCGAAGATGCTGGGCCTGCCCCACAGCACCCCGGACGAGGCGGTCGAGGCCTACGCGTCCGCCGTCGAGGAGCTGCGCGACAAGGTGGGCATCGAGCGGTCCTTCCAGCAGGTGGGCGTCGAGGAGGCGGACTTCATCGGCTCGCTCGACACCCTCGCCATGAACGCCTACGAGGACCAGTGCGCGCCCGCGAACCCGCGGCTGCCGATGCTGGCCGACATGAAGGTGATGATGGAGGCCGCGTACTACGGCGTCCGCTACGAGGACATCAGGAACCGTGCGGTGAAGGCGGAGGCCCCCGCGGCCAAGCCCGCCGCCAAGACCTCGCGCGCCAAGAAGGCCGCGAAGTAGGGCAGCGGCCCGGGCGACCCGCCCGGGCGCGCACCTCACCAGTCGTCGCCGGCCTTGGACACACCCGGCGCGAACGGGGCCCCGGTACTTCGGTGCCGGGGCTTTCCCGTGTCTGGTGGTCTGGCCCCTGTGCGGGACGTGGCTCGCGGTGCGCTCACGCGGGCACCGCGCTCAGCCGGGAACCGTCCTCAGGTGGTGCCGCGTGCGGCTGCGGTGCTGTCGCGCACGACGAGCTCCACCGGCACCGCGATGCGATGCTCACCGTCGGCCGCGGGGACGGGCCCGTCGTCCGACTCTCGCTGCGCGGCGATCGCGCTCACGAGCGCTTCGGCGGCGGCGCGGCCCTTCGCGCGGAAGTCCTGGCGGATGGTGGTCAGGCCGGGCGTGACGGCTCGCGCGATGGGGGCGTCGTCGAAGCCGACCACGGACAGTTCCGCGGGAACGGCGATCGACGCCTCCCGGGCGGCGCCGATGACGGCGGCGGCCATGTCGTCGGAGAAGCTCACGACACCGGTCGGCGCCGCGCCTCCGAGCAGCTCGCGTGCGCCGGGCAACGCGTGCGCCTCGTCGTTGTCTTCGATGGTCAACATGCGCGGCATGAGCCCGGCTGCGCTGATCGCCTCGACCGCGCCGGCTCGCCGCTCGTCGGCCACGGTGTTCACGAGACGAGCCGTCGGGTCATCCACCCACCCGGGTGCGCCGCTCGGGTCGATCGTGAAGATCGCGATGTCCGTGTGCCCGAGGTCGATGAGGTGCTGCGCCGCGAGGCGTCCACCCTCACGCTCATCGAGGCCGACGCGAGCGTAGCCGGGGAGCGCCTCGTTGTCGACGAATACGAGGGGCAGCCCGCGCCTGCGCAGCCACTCGACCGACTCCTGGCCCACGTCGCACGCGCACACCAGGGCACCGTCGATGGGCAGGTCGCGGGCGGCGAGGTGGTCGCCGGCGCGGGCGGCGGGGATGAGGGACACAGCGAGGCCGGTGGGGGCGAGCGTGTCGGCGACGGCGCCGAAGAAGGCCGCCGAGACGGGGTCGAGGAACGCCCCCTCGAGCGAGTCGGTGAGGACCACGCCGACGGCTCCGACGCTGCCACGGGCGAGGGCACGGGCGGCAGGATCCGGGCCGAGGTAGCCGAGCTCGGCCGCCGTCTCGAGGATCCGCTCGCGCAGGTCGGGGGAGAGCTGGTCGGGCTTGGAGAAGGCGTTGGAGACGGTCATGCGGCTCACGCCCACCGCCTCGGCGACGGTCTTGAGCGTCACGCGACCCATGCCCACGGCCTCCTCCGGCGCTCCGGCCGCGACGAGGTGCGTCACGGTCTCCATGTCGAGCCTCCTCAGGATAGGGGCGGCACGGGCGGCGACGCGCCGAGCCGCGAGCGGTGTCGCGTCGCTCGTCGCGGCGCCTGCCTCATGTCTGGAGCGCCGATGCGCACGGCGGTGGCGACGTCGGCCTCGGCGCCAGCCGTTCGAGCCGTTGGCACGAGCGCGCGGAGGGCGTCCTCGGTGCAGGGGGCAAGCCGCCAGGGTCGATCGGTGGAGTGTGATTCCGGGGTGTTGAGCCCGCTGCGCGCCAGCCTGCGGGTGGGGATGATGCCGGCGATGCCGAGCTGCACGGTGTCCATGGCGCCTCCTCGCGGCCGAGCCTGCGGCGGATCCGCGGGGCCCTCAACCGATCTATACCGGTACAGTAACTCCGCCATCTGTACCGGTCAAGAGGGGCGCCGTGGCGCCACGGGGTGGGATCGGTCGCCGCCGGTCAGCGCGCGCCCGTGCGTGCCCGCGCCTCAGCTCCCGCCGTCAGTGCCCGCCGGTGAGGGGAGCCATGGCGCGCGCGAGCAGCGAGGATCGCCGGGTGAGCCGCTCCTCGCCGTCGGCGAGCCGCATGGTCGTCAGCCCGGCGTTGACGCCGAGCCAGCGCAGCGGCTCGGGCTCCCAGGCGTGTGAGCGGTGACCGACCCACGGGAGCGCGGTGAGCTCGGTGTCCTGCCCCAGGATGAGGTCGCGCAGCGTCCGGCCGGCGAGGTTCGTGGTGGTGACGCCGTCGCCCACGTAGCCGCCCGCCCAGGCGAGGCCCGTGTCGCTGTCGAGGCCGACCGAGGCCTCCCAGTCCCGAGCGATCCCCAGGGCGCCGCCCCAGCGGTGGGTGATGCGCGCATCGGCGAGGCTGGGGAAGAGCTCGACGAGGGTGTCCTGGAGGAGCCGGAACACCGTGGCGTCGGAGTCGAACCGCGGGTGCGTCGCCGAGCCGAAGTGGTACGGCGCGCCGCGCCCGCCGAAGACCATGCGCCCGTCCGCGGTGCGCTGGCCGTAGATGATGAGGTGGCGGTAGTCGCTGAACGTCTCGCGTTCCGCGAGGCCGATGCGCTCCCAGACCTGGTCGGACAGTGGCTCGGTGGCGATCATCAGCGAGTACACCGGGGCGACGGCGCGCTCGTAGCCGGGCAGCCCGGCCGTGTAGCCCTCGGTCGCGCGCACGACGACGTCGGCGGTGACGGTTCCTCCCGGCGTCGTCACGCGGTGGGGCTCGAGGGCGGTGACCTCGGTGCCCTCGTACAGCGTGACTCCCGCGTCCTGGACGCCGCGGGCGAGGGCGCGCGCGAGGGCGGCGGGATGGATGGCGGCGCAGTCCGGCGTGTACGTGCCGCCGAGCACGTCGGTGGCGGCGAGCCGCGCCCGCGCCTGGTCGGCGTCGAGGAGCCTGACCTGCTCCTCGCCCAGCCCGAGCGCGTGCTCTCCCGCGACGTCGGCGCGTGCGCGCTCGAGCTGCACGGGCGTGCGCGCGAGCGTGACGGTCCCGCCCTTGGCGATGAGGTGGCCGACGCCCAGCTCGCGGCCGCGTGCGACCACCTCGTCGACGGAGGCCCGCATGGCGGCGTCTTGGGCGAGGGCCGCCTCGGGTCCGTGGTCGTGGGCGACGGACGCGAGCGACATGGGCAGCAGCGCGGAGGCCCAGCCGCCGTTGCGCCCCGAGGCGCCGAACCCCGCGAACTCCTTCTCGAGGACGACGATGCTCAGGTCAGGGCGTGCCTGGGCGAGATACCAGGCCGTCCACAGCCCGGTGTAGCCGGCGCCGACGATAGCGACGTCCGCGGTGACGTCCCGCGACAGGGGCGCGGCCGGCTCGAGGCCGGCGAGGGACTCGGGCAGCGTCGCGAGCCACAGTGACGGTGGCGGCGCCGTCACCTCACCCCCCACGAGTACGTCTGCTTGCGCAGCTCGAGGTAGACGAAGGTCTCGGTGGTCAGCACGCCGGGGATGGTGCGGATGGAGCCGCTGACGAGGTCGAGAAGATGGCGGTCGGACTCGCAGACGATCTCCACGAGGATGTCGAAGGTGCCGGCCGTGATGACGACGTAGTCGACAGCCTCGAGGGCCTCGAGGGCCGCCGCGACGGGCTCGGGCGGTCCGGTCACCTTGACCCCGACCATCGCCTGGCGTGCGAAACCCAGCTCCATGGGGTTGGTCACGCCGATGATCTGCAGCACCCCGGCGTCGAGGAGGCGCTGGACGCGGGCGCGCACGGCGGCCTCCGACAGGCCGACGACCTTGCCGATGGCCGCGTAGGACGTGCGGCCGTCCTGCTGCAGCTGCTCGACGATCACCTTGTTGACCTCGTCGAGGGGGACGATGCTCTTGGACGTCTCGGCGGAGCTCATGCGTGTGAGTGTGGTCTGCGAGCGCGGCCAGGTCAACTGCTGACGGGGCGGACACGCCACGGTTTCATTACGTAGATGTAACATTTCACGCTGGATTCGTGGTCTGGAGCAGGAATCACCACTCAAACCCTCGCGGCGCACACGATTTCGTGCCAGTATCACCAACACGTCCTGCAGCCGCAGGGTGACCTATCCGCGAGAGGTGGCGCGGGCCGCGAGGTTCGCCGTCGCCGACGAGAGCCACGAGGAAGCCGCCATGTCTGAGGTCACGCCGCCGGGAGAGAACACCAAGAAGGGCGTGTCGCGCCGCGGGTTCATCGTGGGAGGTGCCGCGGGACTCGCGGGCATCGCCGCCGCCTACTACCTCACGCGAGGCAACGGCGGTCCAGGCGGCACGCTCGAGGGCTGCGTCACGACGGACCTGTCCGACACCGAGGCCCGCCTTGCGGTCTCGAACTGGCCGGAGTACATCGACGAGGACGACGGCGACGTGCTGTCGACGCTCAGCCTGTTCATGCAGCAGAGCGGCATCGACGTCACGTACACGCCGGACGTCAACGACAACGTCGAGTTCTTCACGAAGGTGCGCAACCAGCTGGGAGCCTGCCAGCCCACCGGCCGCGACCTCTTCGTGCTCACCGACTGGATGGCGGCACGCATGATCGAGGCGGGCTGGATCCAGCAGCTCACCAAGGCCAACGTCCCCAACCTCGACGCGAACCTGATCTCGTCGCTCGAGGGCCCCGGCTGGGACCCGAACCGCGACTACTCGGCGCCGTGGCAGTCGGGCTTCACCGGCATCGCGTACAACAAGTCGCTCGTCGGCGAGGTGCGCACCATGGACGAGCTGCTCACCCGCGAGGACCTCAAGGGCCGCGTGACGATGCTCACCGAGATGCGCGACACCATGGGCCTGCTCATGCTCTCCAACGGCGCGGATCCGTCGAACTTCTCCGACTCCGACTGGTCGGCCGCGCTCGACAAGCTGTCGAAGGCGCGCACGGACGGCCAGATCCGCGCCTTCACGGGCAACGAGTACATCAACGATCTCGCCGCCGGCAACATCGCGGCGTGCGTCGCCTGGTCCGGGGACGTCGCCGCAGCCGAGGACGAGAACCTCGTGTTCCTCCCGCCGGAGGAGGGCATGATGATCTGGTCGGACAACATGCTCGTGCCGGTGCAGGGCACCCACAAGGCGAACGCCGAGAAGTGGATCAACCACTACTACGACCCCAAGATCGCCGCCCAGCTCGCCGCCTACGTCTGGTACGTCTGCCCCGTCGAGGGCGCGCGCGAGGAGATGGAGTCGATCGACCCGTCGCTCGTGGACAACCCGCTGATCTTCCCGACGGAGGAGTACCTCGCGTCGACCCACGGCTTCATGGCTCTCGACGAGTCCACCGCGCAGGGCTACGAGCAGGACTTCTCGGATGTCATTGGCTGACGGTCGCACTCGCGACCTCCGCCTGGCGGGGCTGCACAAGCAGTACCCGAACGGCTTCGCCGCGGTCCAGTCCCTCGACCTCGAGATTCCGCAGGGATCGTTCTTCGCGCTGCTGGGCCCCTCGGGCTGCGGCAAGACCACGACGCTGCGGATGGTCGCCGGGCTGGAGGTGCCGACCGCCGGCACGATCCACATCGGTGACCAGGACATCACCCACGAGAAGCCGTACAAGCGCCCCGTCAACACCGTGTTCCAGAACTACGCGCTGTTCCCGCACCTGACGATCGCGGAGAACGTCGAGTTCGGCCCGCGTCGTCGGGGCGAGAAGGACGTCTCCGCGCAGGCGAAGGAGATCCTCGAGCTCACCGAGCTGACCGAGCAGGCGTCCAAGAAGCCGGCGCAGCTGTCGGGTGGGCAGCAGCAGCGCGTCGCCCTCGCGCGCGCGCTCATCAACCGGCCCGAGGTGCTGCTCCTCGACGAGCCGCTGGGGGCGCTCGACCTCAAGCTCCGCCGCGCGATGCAGATCGAGCTCAAGCGCATCCAGGAGGAGGTGGGCCTCACCTTCGTGCACGTCACGCACGACCAGGAGGAGGCCATGACGATGGCGGACACCGTGGCCGTCATGAACCTCGGCGTCATCGAGCAGATGGGCACCCCCTACGAGCTCTACACGAACCCGCGCACCACCTTCGTCGCGAACTTCCTGGGCCGCTCGAACCTCATCAAGGGCACCGTGCTGGGCAGGGAAGGCTCGGGGGCCGATGCGGTCGTCAAGGTCGACATGCACGGCACCGTCGTCACGATCAGCGCGGCGCGCGTGCACACCGAGTCGTCCGAGGGCTGGGTGGGCATCCGTCCCGAGAAGGTGCTGATCCAGCCGGAGGGCACGCCCATTGACGCGCCCGGCGACCACTTCTCGGGCGCGGTCGTGACCGGCTCGAGCTACATCGGCGTCTCCACGGAGTACGAGCTGCTCATGCCGTGGGGCCAGGAGATCACCTGCTTCGAGCAGAACACCGGACGCCGCGGCGGCCTCGTGCCCGTCGGCACGCGCGTGGACGTGTCGTGGAGGCCCGAGTTCGCGTTCCTCCTCGACTCGTCGCAGGACGCCGAGGCCGGGATCCAGGAGACCTGAGGTGGCGGCCCTGCAGCGCGCCCTCGGCCGCAACTCCGCCTACCTCCTCGTAGGCCCGGCGGCACTGTGGCTCGGGATCTTCTTCGTGATCCCGATGATCTCGCTGCTCACGACGTCGCTGTCCGATCCCGCGGGATCGCCGATCTACGGCTACAGCATGACGTGGCGCTTCGAGAACTACGTCGACGTGGTCGCCGACTACTGGCCGTACCTGGTGCGCTCGTTCGTCTACGCGGGCATCGCGACGGTCCTGTGCCTCATCCTCGGCTACACCCTCGCCTACGCCATCGCCTTCAAGGCGGGGCGGTTCAAGACCCTCATGCTCGTGCTCGTGGTGGCGCCGTTCTTCACGTCGTTCCTGGTGCGCACCCTGTCCTGGAAGCTCATCCTCGCGGACAACGGGTGGCTCGTGGAGACCCTCAAGACGCTGCACCTCATGCCGGAGGACGGCCGCCTGCTGGCCACGCCTATCGCGGTCGTCGCGGGCCTCACCTACAACTTCCTGCCGTTCATGATCTTGCCGCTGTATGCGAGCCTCGAGAAGATCGACCCCAAGCTCAACGAGGCCGCTGCGGACCTGTACGCGAACCCCTTCAAGCGCTTCTGGAACGTCGTGTGGCCGTTGTCGCTGCCGGGCGTCGTGGGCGGCACGCTGCTGACCTTCATCCCGGCCTCTGGCGACTACATCAACGCCTCGCTCCTGGGCAACCCGAACACCCAGATGGTCGGCAACCGCATCCAGTCGCTGTTCACCACGGGCAGCGACTACCCGCACGCGGCGGCGCTGTCGGTCATCCTCATGGTGCTGATCGTGGTGATGGTGATGGTCTACGTGCGCCGCGCGGGGACGGAGGACCTGCTGTGATGACCCGCCTCGGCCACTGGATCGGCAAGCACCTGGTGCTCGCGCTCGGCGCGCTCGTGCTGCTGTACATGTACATCCCCAACTTCATCGTCGCGCTCATGTCGTTCAACGACGCGTCCGCGTCGCGCAACCTGTACTCGTTCCAGTCCTTCACGTGGGACAACTGGCTCAACCCGTGCGAGCCCCTCGGCATGTGCGAGTCGCTGCGCGTGAGCATCAGCATCGGCCTCATCGCGACGCTCGTCGCGACGGTGCTGGGTACGCTCGCGGCCTTCGCGCTCGTGCGTCACCGCTTCGAGGGTCGCAGCACGATGAACCTGCTGGTGTTCCTGCCGATGGCGACCCCCGAGATCGTCATGGGCTCGTCGCTCCTGGCGCTGTTCGTCGCCGCTGGGATGGGCGGCCGGCTCGGCTTCGGGACCATCCTCATCGCCCACATCCTGTTCTGCCTGTCGTTCGTGGTCGTCACGGTGCGGTCGCGCCTGTCGGGGCTCGACTCGAACCTCGAGAAGGCCGCGATGGACCTCTACGCCAACGAGTGGCAGACGTTCTGGCGGGTGACGTTCCCGCTGGTGTTCCCCGGCATCCTCGCCGCGGCGCTGCTGAGCTTCTCGCTGTCGTTCGACGACTTCATCATCACCAACCTCAACTCGGGTCAGACGGTGACGTTCCCCATGTTCGTGTGGGGTGCGGCGCAGCGCGGCGTGCCGATGCAGGTCAATGTCATCGGCACCGTGATGTTCCTCGCGGCGCTCGCGATCGTCATCATCGGCGAGGTGGGCGCGAGCCGGCGCCGCAAGCTCCTCGCCAGCCGCTGACTCCGCCCGCTTCCGCGAGCGAAGTGGGCCCTCCTGGTGCAGCGGCGCGCGTTGGTGTGCGAGTTGGGCCCTACTGATGCACGTGGGCGCCTTGGCGCGCGAGTGGGGCCCTACGGGTGCAGCGGCACGCCCTGGTGTGCGAAGTGGGCCCCACTGGTGCCTGGAGGCGTCTTGATGAGCGAGAAGGGCCCAACCCGCGTGAGAGGGGCCGGGGCGCCGATGCGCGCGCCGGGTCGGTCGGCGTCCTACAGCTTCGCGTAGGCCTCCGTGAGGACCGCGCGCAGGATCCGGGCGATCTCGTCGAAGTGCTCCTGTCCGAGGATCAGCGGCGGCGCCAGCTGGATGACGGGGTCGCCGCGGTCGTCGGCGCGGCAGTACAGGCCGGCCTCGAACAGCGCGGGGGACAGGAACCCGTACAGGACCCGCTCGCACTCCTCGGCGGAGAACGACTCCTTGGTCGCCTTGTCCTTGACCAGCTCGATCCCGTAGAAGTACCCGTCGCCGCGGACGTCACCCACGATGGGCAGGTCCGTCAGGGTGTCGAGCGCGGCACGGAAGTCGCCCTCGGTGTCCTTCACGTGGCCCAGCACGTCCTCCTCGTCGAACAGCGCGAGGTTGCGCAGCGCGACCGCCGTGGACACCGGGTGACCGCCGAAGGTGTAGCCGTGGGCGAATGCGACCTCCTGCTCGAGGAACGGCTCCATGAGGCGGTCATCGATCAGGACGGCGCCCAGCGGCGAGTAGCCGGAGGTGAGGCCCTTCGCGGAGGTGATCATGTCCGGCTGATAGCCGTACCGCTCGGCGCCGAACATCTCGCCGAGGCGCCCGTACGCGCAGATGACCTCGTCCGACACGAGCAGCACGTCGTACTGGTCGCAGATCTCCCGCACGCGCGGCCAGTAGCCCGGGGGAGGCGTGAAGCATCCTCCGGCGTTCTGCACGGGCTCGAGGAACACGGCCGCCACGGAGTCGGGCCCCTCGTTCTCGATCGCGACCGCGATCTGGTCCGCGGCCCATCGCCCGAACGCCTCGGGGTCGGAGCCGTCGAGCAGCCCGCCCGTGAGCTCAGAGGCGCGGTAGAGGTTCGTGTTGGGCACCCTGAAGGTGGACGGCACGAGCGGCTCGAACTGCTGCTTGAGCTCGGGGATTCCCGTGATCGACAGGGCTCCCTGGGTGGTGCCGTGGTACGCGACGGCGCGCGAGATCACCTTGTGCTTCATGGGCTTGCCGGTGAGCTTGAAGTAGTTCTTCGCGAGCTTCCACGCGGTCTCCACGGCCTCGCCGCCGCCCGATGTGAAGAACACACGGTTCAGCGATCCCGGGGCCAGGGTGGCGAGCCTGTCCGCGAGCTCGATCGCCGTGGGGTGCGCGTAGGACCAGAGGGGGTGGAAGGCGAGCGTCGACGCTTGGGCGGCCGCCGCCTCGGCGAGCTCGGTGCGGCCGTGCCCCAGCTGGTTGACGAACAGGCCCGCAAGGCCGTCCAGGTAGCGCTTGCCGTGAGCGTCGTAGATGTACGCGCCCTCGCCGCGCACGATCACCGGGACGTCGTGGTCACGGTAGCGGTGGTGCTGGGTGAAGTGCATCCACAGGTGGTCCTTGGCGGCACGCTGCGCGTCCTGATAGTCCATGTCGGCATTGTCGCGCATGGCCCCTCGCGCCGCAACTGATCCGTCTGTAGTATGGCTCCTAGACAACGAAAAACGCTGTTTCGGCCGTGTTTCTACAACAGAAACCGTGGCAGTATGGCGATGTTGGCGCTTGCACCAGAGAGGGGAGCCACGTGGTCGCGACGGTCTTCGAGCGGCTCGCGCCGCCCGAGGCGGACGTCCGCGCCGCGCTCGCCCCCGCAGTACCGGGCTCCGGGTGGATGGCCGGGGTCGAGGCGCCGTCGTTCCCACCGCTGACCGAGGACGTCTCGGCCGATCTCGTGATCGTCGGCGCGGGGTACAGCGGCCTGTGGACCGCGATCCTCGCGAAGGAGCGCGACCCCCACCGCAGCGTCGTCGTCCTCGAGGGGGCGCGGATCGGCTGGGCGGCGTCCGGCCGCAACGGCGGGTTCTGCGAGCCGAGCCTCACGCACGGTCACGAGAACGGGCTCGCGCGCTGGCCCGACGAGATCGCGACGCTGGAGGCCATGGGCCGCGCGAACCTCGACGAGATCGAGAGCACCGTCGAGCGCTACGGCATGGACGCGCACTTCGAGCGCACCGGCTCGCTGACGGTGGCCGTCGAGCCCCACCAGCTCGCCTGGCTCGGCGAGGGCGCGCTGGACGCGGCTCAGGTGCGAACGCGGGTTGACTCGCCCACCTACCTCGGGGGCGAGCTCGACCCCGACTCCGCGCTCGTCCATCCCTACCGGTTGGCCGTCGAGCTCGCGCGCGTGGCGACCGAGCTGGGGGTCGTGATCCACGAGCGCACACCGGTCGAGCGCATCGGCGCTCACGAGGTGATCGCGCGGCCGCGGCACGCCCCGGGCGGCGCCACACGGCGCGGCCGGCCGCGTCCCGTCGCGCCCGCGCCCGGCGCAGGCGGATCTCCCGCCGGGCAACCGCTCACCGAGCGCTCGGGCGCCGCGCGATCGAGCACCGCACGTTCAGAGACGTCACGGTCCGGCTCAGGGGCTGCCAGCACGGTCACCGTCCGTGCCGGACGCATCGCGCTCGCGACCAACGCCTTCCGCTCCCTGCTGCGGCGCAACGCCCTCATGACGGTGCCGGTCTACGACTACGTGCTGATGACCGAGCCGCTGACCGACGCGCAGCTGGCGAGCGTCGGCTGGGAGGGCCGCGAGGGCGTGGGCGACATGGCCAACCAGTTCCACTACTACCGGCTGACGCGCGACAACCGGATCCTGTTCGGCGGCTACGACGCGATCTACCACGCGGGTGGCCGGGTGCGGCGAGCGCACGAGGACCGGCCCGCGTCTTACGAGCGTCTCGCCGCGCACTTCCTCACCACGTTCCCGCAGCTGACCGGCATCCGCTTCGCGCACCGCTGGGCCGGAGCGATCGACACCTGCACGCGCTTCAGCGCCTTCTTCGGCACCGCGCATGGCGGCTCGGTCGCGTACGCGCTCGGCTACACGGGCCTGGGCGTGGGCGCTACGAGGTTCGGCGCGAACGTCATGCTGGACCTGCTCGACGGCGTCGACAGCCCGCGGACCCGGCTTGCCATGGTGCGCGAGCGCCCCACGCCGTTCCCGCCCGAGCCGCTCGCCTCCGCCGCGATCAACCTCACCCGCCGATCGCTGGACCGCGCCGACCACCGCGAGGGCCGCCGCGACCCGTTCCTGCGGACCTTGGACCGGTTCGGCCTGGGGTTCGACTCGTGAGCGGCCGCGACGTGCCGCACACTGGCCACGAGGGGCGCCGTCGCCCCGCACTCACCCGAGAGGACGCTGCATGAGGACCATCGAGCACCACGTCGGAGGCGCGGCCGTCGGCCCCGCCGCGCGCCACGGAGCAGTCCACAACCCCGCGACGGGCGAGCAGTCGGCCCAGGTCGCCTTCGCGAGCACCGCGGACGTGGACGCGGTGGTGTCCGCGGGGTCCGAGGCCCAGCGGGCATGGGCGGCGACGGGGCTCGTGAAGCGCGCCTCGGTGATGTTCCGCATGCGCGAGCTGCTGGTCGCGCACGCCGACGAGCTCGCCGCGATCATCACCTCCGAGCACGGCAAGGTGCTGTCCGACGCGCTCGGCGAGGTGTCGCGAGGCATCGAGAACGTCGAGTTCGCTGCGGGGCTCGTGCAGCACCTCAAGGGCGAGCACTCGACCGAGGTTGCGGGCGGGGTGGACGTCCACACGCTCAAGCAGCCGGTGGGCGTCGTCGCCGCCATCACCCCCTTCAACTTCCCGGCCATGGTGCCGCTGTGGATGAGCGCATCGGCGCTCGCGACGGGCAACGCGGTCGTGCTCAAGCCCAGCGAGAAGGATCCCTCCGCGTCGATGCTGCTCGCGCGGCTGTGGGAGGAGGCGGGCGTGCCGCCCGGCGTCCTCAACGTCGTGCACGGTGACAAGGAGGCGGTGGACGCGCTGCTCGAGCACCCCGGCATCGGCGCCGTGAGCTTCGTGGGCTCGACCCCGATCGCGCGGTCGATCTACACGCGGGCGGCGGCGGCCGGCAAGCGCGTGCAGGCGCTCGGCGGAGCGAAGAACCACATGATCGTCATGCCCGACGCCGACCTCGACGCGGCCGCCGACGCCGCGGTGAGCGCGGCGTACGGCTCGGCCGGCGAACGCTGCATGGCGATCTCGGTGCTCGTCGTCGTGGGCGACGCGACGGCCGATGCGCTGGTCGCCAAGGTCGCCGAGCGCGCCCGGGCGCTCGTCATCGGCGACGGCACGGACGAGTCCTCGCAGATGGGCCCCCTGATCACGGCGGAGCACCGGGAGAGGGTCGCGTCCTACGTCACGGGCGCTTCTTCAGAGGGCGGCGAGGTGGTGGTCGACGGCACGGCGACGTCCTTCGACGGCGGCGGCTACTTCCTGGGCGCGAGCCTGGTCGACCGCGTCGCGCCCACGATGAAGGTCTACACCGACGAGATCTTCGGCCCCGTGCTGTCCGTGGTGCGCGCGGAGACCTACGAGGAGGCCGTGCGCCTCGTCAACGCGAACGCGTACGCGAACGGCACGGCGATCTTCACGCGCGACGGCGGCACGGCCCGACGCTTCACCCACGACATCCAGGTGGGGATGGTCGGGATCAACGTGCCGCTGCCCGTGCCCATCGGCGCCTACTCCTTCGGCGGCTGGAAGGACTCGCTGTTCGGCGACAGCCACATCTACGGCCCCGAGTCCATCCACTTCTACACGCGGTCCAAGGTCGTGACCACGCGCTGGCCCGATCCTGAGGACTCGCAGATCGACCTCGGCTTCCCGTCGAACCACTAGGAGAGCAGCGATGACCATCGACGCGACGGACACCGCCGCCGGCGAGGCCCCCGAGGACGGGGTGAGCACGGCTGGCGGCCCCGGCCTCCCGCAGGAGCGGCGCCTCGTCACCGAGATCCCCGGGCCCCGGTCGCGCGAGCTGCTCGAGCGCAAGGCCGCGGCCGTCGCGCGCGGAGTCGGGCACACCGCGCCCATCGCCGCGGTCGCCGCGGGTGGCGGCGTGGTGGTCGACGCGGACGGCAACTCGCTCATCGACCTCGGCTCGGGCATCGCGGTCACGGGCGTGGGCAACGCCCATCCTGCGGTGGTCGCGGCCGTGAGCGCGCAGGCTGCCCAGTTCACCCACACGTGCTTCATGGTGTCCCCGTACGAGGGCTACGTGGCGGTCGCCGAGCGACTGAACGCGCTCACTCCCGGCGACCACGAGAAGCGCTCGGCGCTGTTCAACTCGGGTGCCGAGGCCGTCGAGAACGCGGTGAAGATCGCCCGCAAGCACACGGGCAGGCAGGCCGTCGTCGCCTTCGACCACGCCTATCACGGGCGCACGAGCCTCACGATGGCGCTCACCGCCAAGTCGATGCCGTACAAGAGCGGGTTCGGGCCGTTCTCTCCCGAGATCTACCGCGCACCGGTGTCGTACCCGCTGCGCGACGGCCTCGACGGGGCACAGGCCGCGGCCCGCGCGATCGGCGTGATCGAGAAGCAGGTGGGCGCGGACAACCTTGCGGCTGTGATCATCGAGCCGGTCCTCGGCGAGGGTGGGTTCATCGTCCCGGCCGAGGGCTTCCTCCCGGCGCTCGCCGCGTGGTGCGCGGAGCAGGGCGTGGTGTTCATCGCCGACGAGGTCCAGACGGGCTTCGCGCGCACCGGCGCGATGTTCGCGTGCGAGCACGAGGGCGTGGTGCCCGACCTCATCGTCACCGCCAAGGGCATCGCAGGCGGGCTGCCGCTGTCGGCCGTCACTGGCCGCGCCGAGGTCATGGACGCCGCCCACGTCGGTGGGCTCGGAGGCACGTACGGCGGGAACCCGCTCGCGTGCGCGGCGGCGCTCGCGGCCATGGACGTGTACGAGAGCGAGCGGCTGTCGGAGGCCGCCCAGAGCATCGGCGCCGTCATCACCGAACGGATGAGCGCACTGCAGGCGGCCGATGCGCGGGTGGGGGAGGTGCGCGGCCGCGGGGCCATGATGGCGGTCGAGCTGGTGGACGCGGCGACGGGCGAGCCCGACGCGGCACTTGCCGGAACGGTCGCCAGGGCCGCGATCGCCGCCGGCGTCATCGTGCTCACGTGCGGCACCTACGGCAACGTGCTGCGGTTCCTCCCGCCGCTGACCATCCCCGAGCACCTGCTGGTCGAGGGGCTCGACGTCGTCGCGGTAGCGCTGCGGGAGGCGCCGTGAGCGCCTCTGCCGCGACCGTGCGAATGATCGCCCCGCGGCCCTCGTCGGGGGCGTCCTGGGGTCATCGCGCATCGACCGTGCGTGCCGCCTCCGAGCACGGACTCGCGAGGGAGCTCGAGACCGCGACCAGCCACGTGCTAGCGACCGGGCAGGTCCATGCGGCCGTCCACCCGCCGACCGTTGAGCCGATCCCGTCGGCCAAGTCCGTACCTGTGACCACGCTCGTCCCACAGCCGTCATCGACTCACCACACGAGAACTCCCGCCGTCCGCGGCGGGGGAGAGGGAGCACCATGTACGCAGTGACCAACCCTTCGACGGGCGAGGTGCTCGCCGAGTACCCGACCGCGACCGACGAGCAGGTCGAGGCCGCCGTCGCGTCGGCCACGACGGCCTACCGCACGTGGGCGCGCACCTCCAGCCCCGCCGAGCGCGCCGAGCTCGTGCGACGCCTGGCCCAGCTCCACCGCGACCGCCAGGACGAGCTGGCCGCGATCATCGTGCGCGAGATGGGCAAGCCGTGGGAGCACGCGACCGGCGAGGTCGAGTTCGCGGCGGACATCATCGAGTTCTACGCGGACAACTGGGAGAAGATCACCGGCGACGCCCCGCTCGACATCCTGGGCGAGGGAAGCGCTGTGGTACGACGGACGCCCATCGGCCCGCTGCTGGGCATCATGCCGTGGAACTTCCCCTACTACCAGGTGGCTCGCTTCGCGGCGCCGAATCTGGTGGTCGGCAACACCATCATCCTCAAGCACGCGCCGCAGTGCCCGGAGTCGGCGGCGGCCATCCAGCAGATGTGCCTCGACGCGGGATTCCCCGAGGGCGCCTACGTCAACGTGTACGCCTCGAACGAGCAGGCGGCGACCATCATCGCCGACCCTCGCATCCAGGGCGTCTCCGTGACCGGATCGGAGCGCGCGGGCTCGGCAGTGGCCGCGCTCGCGGGCCAGCACCTCAAGAAGGTCGCGCTCGAGCTGGGCGGATCGGACCCGTTCATCCTGCTGTCGACCGACGACCTCGACGCGGTCGTGGAGCAGGCCGTCGAGGCGCGCCTCGACAACTCGGGCCAGTCCTGCAACGCGCCCAAGCGCTTCATCGTGGACGAGTCGCTGTTCGACGCGTTCGCGGAGAAGTTCACGGCCGCCATGACGGGCACGGTCATGGGTGACGGGTTCGACGAGTCGAGCGAGATCGGCCCGCTGTCGTCGCTTGCGGCCGCCGAGCGCCTCGAGGCGCAGGTGGCGACGGCCGTCGAGCAGGGCGCCACGCTCGTCACGGGCGGCACCCGTGATGGAGCGTTCTACTCGCCGACGGTGCTGACGGACGTGACTCCCGACATGGACGTGTACCGCCAGGAGCTCTTCGGCCCGGCCTCGGTGATCTACCGCGTCTCCGGCGAGGAGGAGGCCGTCGCGCTCGCGAACGACACCGCGTACGGACTGGGTTCGTACGTGTACACCACGGACGCCGAGCAGGCGGAGCGGGTCGCCGACGCCATCGACGCCGGCATGGTCTACGTCAACTGCGTGCTCGCCGACAGCCCCGAGCTGCCCTTCGGCGGCGTCAAGCGCTCGGGAACCTCGCGTGAGATGGGGCTGCTCGCCGCGGACGAATTCGTGAACAAGAAGCTGATCCGCATCGCGGGGTAACGGGCAGCAACCGCCCGCGGCGGGCCGTGATGGCCCGCCGTCTCCGCCTGCCACGCCACCGCGAGAGTGGGCCCACCTTCATCGCATCAGCGCTCCTGACGATGAAGGTGGGCGCGCTCGCGTGTGAGGTGAGCGGGTCGGTCGCTGGGGCCGATGCGCGCTCGAGTCGCGCCGCTGACGCGGCTACGTCGCGGTGACGTTGTGGGGGTCGACCTCGTCCTCGTCGTCGTGCACGATCATCTCGGGCGCGCCGGTCACGAGGAGCCACACGGGAAGCATCACGAGGCACAGGGCGGCCAGCAGGGCGATCTCGCCCGAGACTGCCACCGCGAGGAACAGTGCGAGCCAGCCGTCGCGGCCGATCGCGAGCACCGCGCCGAGCACGCCGCAGGCGAGCGCGATCTGCAGCGGCAGGTCGGGAACGAACGACTGGACGGCGAGCCCCGCCGCGGCGCCGATGAACACCGCCGGGAAGATGCGCCCGCCGCGGAAGCCTGCGGCCGCGGCCACGGTCAGCGCGATGGTCTTGATGACGGCCAGCCAGATCAGATCTGCCGTGCTGAACGTGTCCGACTGCTGGATCAGGTCCGCGGTCTGCGTCGCTCCCTTGAACAGGGTGATCGGGCCGCCGATGGCGCCGAGGATGCCCAGCACGAGACCGCCGAGCGTGGCGTACAGGACGGGGTTGCTGAGGCGCCGCAGCAGGCGCCACAACCGGGGCATGGCCCACGCTGCCCCGATGCCGAGCAGCGCGGCGG
This sequence comes from Demequina sp. NBRC 110056, assembly GCF_002090155.1. Taxonomy (GTDB): domain Bacteria; phylum Actinomycetota; class Actinomycetes; order Actinomycetales; family Demequinaceae; genus Demequina. The sequence goes on from NZ_BBRM01000006.1 coordinate 255,855, forward strand.
CCAGGGCCGCGACGATGCCCCACAGCAGCAGCTCGAGGGTCGGGCTCACCGGCCCGGGCGACTCGGGAGCGATGAGCGCGACGCCCAGCCAGTCGGCGGTGAGCGCGGCGGCCGCTGCTGCCGCGACGGGCGCGAAGAGGCGGTCCCACAGGAGGCCGCCGCGCTTCGCGGCGGCCACCATCTCGGTCAGCAGCAGCGCCGCCGCCACCGGCGAGCCGAACATCGCGCCGAGCATGCCGGCAGCGGCCATCATGAGCGCGAGCTCCACGGTGACGTGCTTGGCGAAGCGCTTGGTGAACCACACGGCTACCGCGATCGCGATGGCGATGATGGGGCTCTCGGGGCCGAGGCTCACGCCGCCGGCGAGGCCGAGGATGAGCGTGAGCGCGACACCCGGCAGCGCGATCAAGGGCAGGGGCGGGGCGACGAGCTCGACCTTCGCGGGGTCGTGGCCGCCGTGTCCAGGCGCGTACCGGATCGTGAGGCCCACGGCGGCTCCGGTCGCGGTGAGGATGCCGATGATCCACCACACGGAGTCCGGGGCGACGCCGATCCACTCGGGGAGGTGGTCCCAGAGGACGTGCTCGAGCACCTCGGCGATCTCGTCGATGCCCCACAAGAGCACGCCCGCCATGACGCCGATGAGGAGCGCGGGGCCCGTGAGCGAGATCAGCTGGCGCTGCGTCGAACGGGTGCGCCGGGCGTGCTCGTCGCCGATGGCCTCTGCCTGCTGACCGTTCTCGCTCTCGCCGCTCATGGGTCGAGCATAGAAGCCCGGGCGCCCGAACGTGCTGGCACGTGCGCGGAATGCCCCGCGGGCGCATCGGCCACTAGACTTGACCGCCGTGGCCACCGACTTCCCTGCAGAGATCTCCGCGCTGCGCGCGACCTTCACCCAGATCGAGGCCGTCAGCGACCCCGACAAGCTGCGCGCTCGGCTCGCCGACCTCGAACAGAAGGCCGCGGCGCCCGACCTGTGGGACGACCAGGAGAACGCGCAGAAGGTGACGAGCGCGCTGTCTGGCACCAAGGCCGAGCTCGACCGCCTCACCGCGATGGGCGGTCGGATCGACGACCTCGAGGTGCTCGTGGAGCTCGGAGTCGAGGGCGACGACGAGGACACTCTCGCGGAGGCCGATGCGGAGCTCGTGAAGCTCACGGCTGACCTGTCCGCGATGGAGGTCCGCACCCTGATGACGGGGGAGTGGGACGAGCGCAACGCCGTCGTCACGATCCGCTCGGGCGCGGGCGGCGACGACGCCACTGACTTCGCCGAGATGCTGCTGCGCATGTACCTGCGCTGGGCGGAGCGGCACGGCCACGGCACCAAGGTGCTCGACACCTCCTACGCGGAGGGGGCCGGCATCAAGTCGGCGACGTTCGAGGTCAACGCGCCCTACGCGTTCGGCACCCTGTCGGTCGAGGCGGGCACGCATCGCCTCGCGCGGATCAGCCCGTTCGGCTCGGCCGACAAGCGCCAGACGAGCTTTGCGGCCGTCGAGGTGATCCCGCAGATCGAATCGACCGACCACATCGAAGTGGCCGAGGCCGACATCAAGGTCGACGTGTTCCGCTCCTCGGGCCCCGGCGGCCAGTCGGTCAACACCACCGACTCGGCGGTGCGCCTGACCCACCTGCCCACCGGCATCGTGGTGTCGATGCAGGACGAGAAGAGCCAGATTCAGAACCGCGCCGCGGCGATGCGCGTCCTGCAGTCCAGGCTGCTGCTCCTCAAGAAGGAGGAGGAGGCGGCCCAGAAGAAGGAGCTCGCGGGCGACATCAAGGCCTCGTGGGGTGACCAGATGCGCTCGTACTTCCTCTACGGCCAGCAGCTGGTCAAGGACCTGCGCACCGGTTACGAGGTGGGCAACCCGCAGGTGGTGTTCGACGGCGACCTCGACGGCTTCATCGACGCGGGGATCCGCTGGCGCCGCCAGCAGCAGGCCGAGCAGGCCTGACCGGCCCGCGCCGCTGAACTCGCGTTCGAGCGGTCCGGCTACCTTCCGCACGGTCGAGCCGTCCAGCTCGGTTCCGCACGATCGAGTGCGCGCCGCCGCGCCCGTCCGGACCGGACGCGCACGCGTCCTCCCTGGCACATCGACCACGGCGAGGTGCGGTGCCCACCCGGCGAGCGCATCGGCCCTCCTGGAGCCCCCCAAGACGTGTGATCCATGTCGCAGGCGTGGCCCGGCGCGCCTGCCGCCGATAACCGCGGCGCCTTCCTACTCTGCTGAGAGCACGGGTCCGTCCCCCCGTGCCCGAAAGCATGATTCGACTCGACAACGTCAGCAAGGTCTACACCCGCGGTGCACGGCCTGCGCTCGACAACGTCTCGGTGGAGATCGAGCGCGGTGACTTCGTGTTCCTCGTCGGCTCGTCCGGGTCCGGCAAGTCCACGTTCCTCAAGCTCATCCTGCGCGAGGAGCGCCCGACCGTGGGCGAGGTCTACGTCGCCGGCCGCCACCTCAACCGCCTGTCGAGCTGGCGGGTGCCGCACCTGCGACGCGAGATCGGCGCGGTGTTCCAGGACTTCCGGCTGCTGCCGAACAAGACCGTCTACCAGAACGTCGCCTTCGCGCTCCAGGTGATCGGCAAGAGCCGCCGCGAGATCGACCAGAACGTCCCGGAGATGCTCGAGCTCGTGGGTCTCGCGGGCAAGGAGCGTCGCCTCCCTCACGAGCTGTCCGGCGGAGAGCAGCAGCGCGTCGCGATCGCGCGCGCCTTCGTCAACCGCCCGCCGATCCTGCTGTGCGACGAGCCCACCGGAAACCTCGACCCGGGCACGTCGGTGGGCATCATGCGCCTGCTGGACCGCATCAACCGCACGGGCACCACGGTACTCATGGCGACCCACGACGACGAGATCGTGGACCAGATGCGCAAGCGCGTCATCGAGCTCAAGGGCGGGCACCTCGTGCGCGACCAGGACCGTGGCGTGTACGGGCTGGAGACGGTCTGATGCGGCTGCGGTTCATCATGGGAGAGGTCTTCAACGGCCTCCGACGCAACTCGACCATGGCGCTGTCCGTGGTGCTCGTGACCTTCGTGTCGCTCACCTTCGTGGGCGCAGCGGCCCTCACCCAGATGCAGGTGCAGCAGCTCAAGGACGCCTGGTACGGGCGCGTCGAGGTGTCGATCTTCCTGTGCCCGCAGAACTCGCTGTACGAGCAGTGTGCTGGCGGCGCCGTGACGGTCGCTCAGGAGGACGAGATCCGCGCGGTCCTCGAGGAGGGCTCCGTCGCCGACCTGGTCGACGAGGTCTACTACGAGACCCGCGAGGAGGTCTACGAGAACATCGTGGCCGCCGACGACACGGGCGTGTACTCGCAGCTCGAGGCCGAGGACCTGGGTCCGGTGTTCCGTGTGAAGCTCGCCGATCCCGAGCAGTTCCAGGTGGTGGCGGACGCGACCTCGGGGCTCTCGGGAGTCGAGGAGGTGCGCGACCAACGCGAGGTGTTCGACCAGCTGTTCGCCTTCCTCAACGCGGCGACCTTCGTCGCGGCGGGCCTCGCCGGCGTCATGATGATCGCGGCGGTGCTGCTCATCACCACGACCATCCGACTATCCGCGCTGAGCCGCCGCCGAGAGACGACGATCATGCGCATGGTCGGGTCCTCCAAGAGCCTCATCCAGATGCCGTTCGTGCTCGAGGGGGCGGTCGCCGCGACGGCGGGCGCGCTGCTCGCGATCACCGGGCTCTGGCTCGCCGCCCGCTACCTCATCGAGGACTGGCTGACGGGCTCGATCGCGTGGGTCGACTACGTGGGTCGTGAGGATGTGTGGACGGTGGCACCGTGGCTGATCGCCATCGCGGTGGGCCTCGCGGGCGTCGCGTCGTTCGCGACCCTCGGGAGGTACACGAAGGCATGATCGCCGGCACGCGTCGCCTGGGCCTCATCATCGCCGCGATCCTCGTGGTCGCGGTGATGTCCGGCTACGCCGTGGGCACGGCGACCGCGGTCGGCGGGTCCGAGGTCGCCGCGAAGGATCCGTCCTCGAGCGACTACCAGGACCAGATCGACGAGACCGAGAAGGACCGCGAGGCCGCGGAGCGCCGCTCGGAGCAGCTGCAGACGGCGCTCGAGGACACGGACGCCAAGATCGTCGAGGCGGACGCGAAGCTGCGCGAGCTCGAGGGTCGCCTCGAGACCGCCCGGCAGGAGCTCGAAGCAGCGAACCAGAAGGTCGAGGCGGCCGTGGTCCAGCAGGGCATCGTCGCCGACAAGCTCGCCGCCGCCAGCGCCCAGGACGCGGCGATCACGGCTCAGATCGAGGACGACGAGGCGCGCACCGAGGAGCTCGAGGCGCTCGTCGCGGCGATCGCTCGCGAGACCTACAAGGGAGTCGAGGGCAGCTCGAGCCTCGACATCGTCTTCGGCGCCTCGGACACGCGCGAGGTGGTCGACGAGTTCACCGCCCAGGACTCCGCGTCGCGCGTGCAGTCGCACACCCTCGCCGAGCTCGACGAGATCGCCGCCGTCAACCGCAACCGTGGCGCGCGTCAGGTCGCGGTGCGGGAGTACATCGCCGAGCTCAAGGCCGAGGCGGACGCGCTCGTCGTCGAGCTCGAGGGCCTGCGGGATGTCGCTCAGGAGAAGAAGACCGCCGTCGAGGGCCTGCTCGACGAGCAGGAGGACCTCCGGGCGTACCTCGAGTCGCAGCGGGCGTCGTTCATCCAGCAGCAGGAGGAGAACGAGCGGCTCCAGGAGCAGCTGCGCTCCAAGGTGCTCGACCTGTTCAAGAAGAAGTCGGCGGCGGAGGAGCGCGAGCGCCAGGCCGCCCTCGCCGCCCAGAACCGGCTCGGCAAGGGCACGCTCGCCTACCCAACCAAGAACGTCTACATCACGTCGAGCTTCGGCTACCGCGTGCACCCGATCTACGGGTACCGCAAGCTGCACGCCGGCACCGACTTCCGTGCGTACTGCGGCACGCCGATCTACGCGGCCGCCGCAGGCAAGGTCGAGTGGGCCACCTGGCAGCCGGGCTACGGCAACCAGGTGCTGATCGACCACGGCTACATCGGCGGCAAGTCGGTCATCACGAACTACAACCACCTGTCCCGGTACGCGGTGCGCTCCGGCCAGACGGTGGCGCGAGGTGACTTGCTGGGCTACTCGGGCAACACGGGCTCGTCCACGGCCTGCCACCTGCACTTCGAGGTGTACATCGACGGCGTGGTGAAGAACCCCATCGGCTACCTGCCGTAGGCACGTCCCGCGACGTTCGCACCGCGCCGATGCGCGCATCGCCTACACTCGTACCTCGCGTCTGTGCATGACGGCAAGGAACGGATCTCGAGGAGGTGAGTCATGGCTGAGGAGCTCAAGGTGGTCGCCACCAACCGCTCGGCGCGCCACGACTACCTCATCGACAAGACGTTCGAGGCGGGCATGGTGCTGCGCGGCACCGAGGTCAAGGCACTGCGCATGGGTCGCGCGTCGATCGTCGACGGCTACGTGTACGTCGACGCGGGCGAGGCGTGGCTGGAGAACATCCATATCCCCGAGTACGTGCAGGGGACCTGGACCAACCACACGCCCCGACGCAAGCGCAAGCTGCTGCTGCACCACGCCGAGATCGACGAGCTGCTGATCAAGACGCGCGAGAAGGGCTTCACGATCGTGCCGCTGCGGCTGTACTTCGTGAAGGGCCGCGCGAAGATCGAGATCGGCATCGGTCGAGGCAAGAAGCTCTACGACAAGCGCCAGGCGCTGCGTCAGAAGCAGGACGACCGCGAGGCTCAGCGGGCGATGAGCCTGCGCCGCCACGACTGACGCGGCCGGCCTAGCCGTCTCAGGCGACCTGCTCGGCTCGCCATGGGCCAGTCTCTCTCCCGGCGGGGAGCAGTTGTGCCCTCACACCGTCGCGCGACGACGCCGTGACGCCGCCGCTCTGGACGTGGACCGCGGCGGGCGGTGGCCCCACGGGCCCTCGACGCGGCACGTGCCGCGCAGGCGAAGCGCGAGCTCGACGGGCGACGTGACGCAGCGCGCTGTCACGGCGGTACCTGAGCGCGCTCCTGCGGGCTCGGCCTCGCCCTCAACCCACGCCGCGACGCTCTGAGCACTGGGGGAGCAGGAGGCCGAGTGGTGGTTCGACGGGCGCTCGGCGCTCGGCGCGGCAGCGAGGGCGTCGAGGTCGAAGCCGTCCTGTGCCGGGCTCGGCCTGGAGGTCGCGTCGTGGCTGGGCTGCGCGGAGCCCTCCTGCCCGTTGTGACCGGAGTTCTCCTGCTGAGCGTGGGCGGAGTTCTCCTGCTGGGCCGGGGCGGAGTTCTCCTGCCGGTTCTGGGCGGAGCTGTCTTGTGGTGTGGGGTTGGTGTCGGTGATGGGTGTGGTGGTGTGGCGTCGGCTGGTGGCGGCACCAACACTGTCGGTGCCGGCTTGTTCGAGTTCTTCGAGTGCTTCGGGGGTCAGCGGGATGTGGTCGTGGAGCATGCGTCCGCCGGGGCGGCGTCGTTGCTCGGGGTCGATTGTTTTCGGTGGGGTGAACCACACTTCGGTGGGCGTGGCGTGCACTGTCCAGCCTTGCCGGTGCAGGTCGTGGTGACACCTCGAACACAGCAGGAGCCCGTTGTCGAGGTTGGTCGGGCCTTTGTCTTTGACCCATTCGCGGATGTGGTGGGCTTCGCACCAGCTCGGCGGTGCACCGCACATCGCGCATCCTCCGTCGCGTTCGACCAGGGCGAGGCGTTGTGCCCGGTTGAACGGCCGCTTGGACCTGCCCAGGTTCAACACCGCACCGTCCGCAGTCAGCGACACGGGGATCAGTTCGCTGTCGCCGGTCAGGCGGCGTGCGGTGGCGGCGGTGATGGGCTGTCCGAACCCATCCACCGACGCCACACCATCGGATGCTTCTCCGCGTCCTGCAGCATCGATCGCGTCTTGAACGTCGTTGGCGGTGGTGCGGACCACGAGCGTCGCGGCGCCGCGGGGAACGACGGTGTCGTCGGCGGCGAGCATGTGGCGGGCAACCAGTGCGAGGGCGTCGGCACGCATCTGCGGCACCGTGCGCTCATCCGGCGTGAGCGCGGCCTTGTCACGCTTGGCCTGCAACGACTTCCCGACGATCGCATCGAGGACGGCTTTGATGGGGGCGGCGGTCTCGACGTCGAGAAGTCCGATGATCTTGACCATGCCGGAGGCTTCCTCGATGACATGCAGATACCTGTCGGCGTGCTGGATCATCTCCCGCTGAGCCAGGCTCTTACGGTCCAGATCGGCTTCGACCTGACGGACCACCCGGGACAGCTGCTTGAGGTTCAGCAGCTTCGCCTTGGCCACCAGCTCACGCTCGGCGGCCACCCACGCGACCGGATCAGCAGTCTCGAACACGTTCTTCAGCATCCGGGAGATCGTGGAGGCGGCCTCGATGGACACCTCGGCTGCCTCCACCGCCGCAGGCAACACCACAAACCTCGGACCCACAGGCGGCTCCTCGCCCTCAGGCGCGGGACCAGCACCATCGCCAGACCGGTCTTGGCTCGCCGGCGCGGGCTTGGCGGCGTCGTCGAGGATCTCGCCCACATCGATCAACCTGCCCGCATCGGCCTCCGACCCACCTGTCTGGCCCGACACCAACCCCTTCGGGCTGGGCTTGCCATTCCTACGCGCCATCCCCGCCGCACCGTCCTCAGATGTTGAGCGGCGTGCCTGCGCGGCAGCGACCTTCGCCACCATCACATCGAGCTCGCGTCGGGCACGACCCAACGCCTCACCCAACGCCCGCAAATCCGACTGCGCCAGACCGTCCAGATCCACATCAGACAGCCCCGTGCCCGACCCCAAAGCAGCCCGCACCCAGCCCAGCACATCCGTGCCAGCCAGGACGGTCGAAGGGGACGACGAACTCATACCCTCATCACACCACCAGGGTCTGACATCGACAGAAACCCCTGCTAGATCGCCGCTATCAGCGAAGGAGAGCGAGGGGCGACGGGCGCATTCTCAGACGCACAGCCCCCTGAACCCGCATCGGCCCTCCCCGGACCAAAGCCCCCCGGAACGAGCGCATCGGCCCTCTACCGTCGAAGCATGCTCTCGATCCCCGACGCCGTCGCGCTGCAGGCAGACGCCGCCGCGACCAAGGTGCGGGCTACGCGCACGCCGTGGCGCTTCCTGGTCTCGGCGATGCTCGCGGGCCTGTGGGTGGGCGTCGGCGTGTTCGTGATGTTCTCGGCGGCGGGCCCGTTCTACGTCGCGGACGACCCCGCGACCCGGCTCGTGTCAGGCGCCGTCTTCGCGATCGCGCTGACCCTCGTGGTCTTCGCCGGCGCGGAGCTCGCGACCTCCGCGATGATGATCCTCCCCATGGGAGTGATGCGCCGCACCATCACCTGGTTCCAGGGCGTGCGCACCCTCGCATTCGTGCTGGTGGGCAACTTCCTGGGCTCCCTCCTGCTCGCGTGGGTCCTCATCCAGTCCGGCATCTTCCACGACGGCGCGACGGGCGGCATGCTCGACGGCATCCTCACCTCGAAGATGAGCCACACGGCCTCCGAGACCTTCTTCCTGGGCATCCTCTGCAACGTCCTCGTGTGCGTCGCCATCTGGGCGGCGAGCCGCGTGCGGTCGGAGGCGGCGAAGGCGATCCTGATCTTCTGGGGCGTCTTCGGCTTCATCGCGTCGGGCTTCGAGCACGTGGTGGCGAACATGACGATCTTCGGCATCGGCGTCCTGGGCGGCGCGAGCGTCGACGTCACCTGGCTCGACCTCGGGCACAACCTGCTGTGGGCGGGACTGGGCAACCTCGTGGGCGGCATGGTGGTGATGGCCATGGGCTACACCTTCATCGCGGGACGCCGCGACAGGGACGGCAGCAGCGCCGATGCGCTCGTCGCCGACTCCTTGGATGGCGCCGATGCGTCGGTCGAGTCGGGCTCGCCCGTCACCGTGGCGGCAGACGCGGCAGACGCCGCGGGTGAGCTGGCAGGGGAGCGCGCGGCGCGCCCTGCGGGCGCGCGCGAGCCCCAGCCGGCCGTGTAGTGGCGCCTAGCTCCCTGAGCGCAGCGAAGCGAGCGCCTTGATCCCGGCGGAGTCCAGCCGCTGGGCGGTCGCGGACACGATCGCCACTCCCACGCCGGCCTCACGGTCGACGCCGACGAACGACGCGAAGCCGCCCGTCATGCCGTTGTGCCACGTGACCACCCGGCCGTGGAAGTCCATCGTGATCCAGGCGGCGCCGATGCGCGACGCGCCTTGGGCGTCAGCGACGGGGTCGAGGGCGGACAGCCCCGGGGCCGTGCCGTCGAGCAGCCCGTCGAGCAGCGCGGCGAGGTCCGCCGCCGTGCACCGCACCCCGCCGGCGGGGCCGATCGCCTCGCCCACCCAGGGCTCGTGCGGCCGCCCCGACCGTGAGCGGCCCAGTAGCGCGTGCGCCCCGAGATCGGTGGCGCGCGCCGGCACGGCCGCGCCCGTCATGCCGATCGGCTCGAGCACCCGCTCCCGCAGCAGCGCGGCGTAGGGCCGACCTGCGCGTCGGGCCAGGGCGGCGCCGAGCAGCTCGAAGCCGAGGTTCGAGTACGCGAAGCGTGGCCTGCCCACGGGCACGTCGGCCGCCAGGTCGAGCAGCTCCTCGACCGTGTCTCCGTAGGGGTTCTCGCCCCGGCGCCACATGCGCCACGTGCGCGTCCACTGCGAGCGCGAGCCGCCGTTCGACTGCAGTCTTGGAAGGCCTGAGCGGTGCGAGGCGACCGCCTCGAGAGTCAGGGGCGCGTACGTCGCCTCGGGGCGGCCGAGCAGCTCTCCGAGCGTCGAGGTCGGACTCACCTCTCCGCGGTCCACGGCGTCCCGGTAGAGCAGCCCGGTGAGGCCCTTCGAGACCGACCCAACCTCCGCATCGGCGCCGTCGGGAACGCCGAACGCCCGCCACGTGGCCTCGCCGCCGCTCGAGGCGGCGATGAGGACCCGGTCGTGGCGGGCGCTCAGCAGTCCGTGCAGGGCAGCGAGGTCGGCGTTCATGCGACCACGCTAGGCACCCGCGTCAGGCCTTGGCGTCCTCCTCGCGGACGGTCTCGGCCTCGGGGGCATCCTCCTCGGAGGCGTCCTCCGCGTCCGGCACCGGGTGCTCACGCTCGAGCGCGGAGCCCTCGACGTCGACGTTCGGCAGGATGCGGTCGAGCCACTTGGGCAGCCACCAGGCGCCCTCGCCGAGCAGGTGCATGATCGACGGGATGATCACCATACGCACCACGAAGGCGTCGAGCAGCACGCCCGCGGCCAGGCCGAAGCCCATGGGCCGGATCATCGAGATGTGCGAGAACACGAAGCCGCCGAAGACGGAGGCCATGATGATCGCCGCCGCGGTGACGACGGCGCGGCCGTGGCGCAGGCCGATGGTGACCGATGCGCGTGCCGAGTTGCCGTGGACGTACGCCTCCCGCATGCCCGTCGTGATGAACAGCTGGTAGTCCATCGCGAGGCCGAACAGGATGCCGGTGAGCATGATCGGCAGGAAGCTGAGGATCGGCCCGGGGCTGTGCACCCCGAAGATCGAGCCGAGCCAGCCCCACTGGTACACCGCGGTCACGGCGCCGAAGGCGGCGAACAGCGACAGCACGAAGCCGGCGGTCGCGACGAGCGGCACCAGGATCGAGCGGAACACGATGATGAGGATGATGACGGACAGGCCCACGACCACCGCGAGGTAGAGCGGCAGGGTCTCGTCGAGCTTCTCCGACAGGTCGATGTTGCCGCTGGCCTCGCCGGCGACGCCGATGGTCGTGCCCTCGATGGTGATGCCGTCGACGCTCGAGGCCTCGTCGAGGGGTGACAGGTCGCGCAGGTCGTGGACGAGCTGCTCCGTCGACTCGGACGACGGACCCTCGGTGGGGATCACCTGGAAGGCGAAGTAGTCGCGATCCTCGGAGACGCCCGCGGGCGCCACGCCGGCGACCGACTCGGTCTCCATGATGACGTTCTCGAGCGCGACCTGGGCGGCGAGCACGTCCTCCTCGGCGACCGCCTCGGGCAGGCGCGCGGTGACGAGCAGGGTGCCGTTGAGGCCCTCGCCGAACTCCTCGTCGATGGTCGTGTACGCGATGTACTGCGTCGAGTCCTCGGGCTCCTGGGTGCCATCGGGCAGGCCCAGACGCATCGAGAACGACGGGATCGCGATGACGGCGAGCGCGGCGGCGGCGACGAGCGCCGAGAGGACCGCGCGGCCCGTGCGCATGGGCTTGGCCTCGGGCTCGTGGTGCTCGGCCGCGCCCTTGTTGGCGCGGGCCTTCTTCGACAGCGCGCGGTCGCCCATCCAGCCCAGCAGCGCCGGGGTGAGGGTGACGGCGGCCGCGACGGCGACGAGCACGCAGAACGCCGCGACGGTGCCCATGACGCCCAGGAACGGGATGCCCGTGACGTTGAGGGCGAGCAGTGCGACGATGACGGTCGCGCCGGCGAACACGACGGCGTTGCCGGACGTGCCGTTCGCGAGGCCGATCGACTCGTTGAGGTTCATGCCGCGCGCGAGCTGCGTGCGGTGGCGGTTGACGATGAACAGCGAGTAGTCGATGCCGACGGCGAGCGCGAGCATCACGCCGAGCACGGGCGTGACCGACTGCATGTCCACCGTGCCGGAGAACGCCAGGGCCGTGGCGACGCCCACACCGACGCCGATGACCGACGTGACGATGGGCTGCAGCGCGGGCAGGATCGCGCGCATCATGATGAGCAGCACGGCGAAGGCGAGCAGCACGCCCACGACCTCGCCGACGCCCAGGATGCCCTCGACGGTGGTGTTGAAGTCCGCAGAGAAGTTGACCTCGACCCCGTCCGGAACAGCCGCGCGCAGCTCCTCCATGATCGCGTCCTTGTCGGGCTGCGGGACCTCGAAGACCGGCAGGCCGAACTGCACGGCCGCGAGGGCGGTCGCGCCGTCGTCGGACACGGTGCGCAGGATGGACGCGTTCTCGGCGAGCTGGGCGCCGAGCTCGAGCTGCTCCTCCTGGGCGAGGAGCTCCTCGCTGCCGGCGTCGAGCTCGTCCTGGCCGGCCTCGATCTCCGCGAGCCCGGCGTCGATCTGCGCCTGCTGCTCGTCGAGCTGGGCAGCGGACGCGTCGAGCTCCGCCTGCTGCGCGTCGAACTGCGCCTGAGCGGCCTCGTACTGGCCCGCGTCCTGCGCCTGCCGGATCGCGGCGTCGAGCCGCGCCTGGCCCTCGTCGAGCTGGCCGCGCGCGGCGTCGAGCTGGTCCTGGCCGGCCTGGAGCTCCGCGAGCCCCGCGTCGAGCTCCGCCTGTCCGGCCTCGAGCTGGGCCTTGCCGTCCTCGATCTGCTGCGGAGCGGACTCCATCTGGGCCGCCTGCTCCTCCAGCTGGGCCTGCTGCTCGAACGGGTCGATGACGTTCTCGACCTCGTTGCTGCCAGGCAGCTCCGCCAGCGCGGCGCTGATCTCCGCCTGCTGGTCCTCGGTGAAGGCATCTCCGGACTCCGTGGTGAGCACCACGCGGCCGGTGCCGCCGTCGAGCCCGGGGATCTCCTCCGCGAGCTCGTCGGTGACGCGCTCGGTCTCGAGGCCGGGGATGGAGAAGCTGTCGGTCAGCTTGCCGCCGAAGGCGACGAAGGCCCCGCCAGCGGAGGCGAGGACGAGCGCCCAGATGAGGACGACGACGAGCGGGCGCAGGGACGACGCGCGCCCCAGCCGGTAGAGCAGGTGTGCCACGAGGACTGCCTTTCGGGCGTGGTGTGGTGGGAGGGGCGACGGTGCCTGCGGTCAGTGTAACCGGCGTCCTGCACTTATCCAACACGTGTCGGTTAAAAGTTGGAGAAGCGCCGATGCGGTGGCAGACTGGGCGGCATGGACGCCAGGATCGTGCGGACTCGCCGCCGGCTGCAGGAGGCGCTCTTCGCGCTCGCGCGCGAGCGCGGGATCGACGAGGTGTCCATCGCGGACATCGCCGAGCGCGCCGGCGTCAACCGCTCGACGTTCTACCAGCACTACTCCGACAAGGAGACGCTGCTCGCGGACGCTCTCGACATCGTCGCGACCGAGGCGGGTGCCAACCTCGAGTGCATCGACCACTGGTCGGAGGAGCCGCCGCAGGTTCTGCTCGACTTCCTCGCCCACGTGGACGCGCACGCCGACCTGTACGCGCGGGTCTTCCTCGAGCCGGGCTACGGCGTGGTGCTGGCGCGCCTGCGCGAGCACGTGTTCGCCGCAGTGCGCACCGTCGTGGAGGCGTCGCCGGCGCCGCGCGTGGCGGTGCCGTCGGACATCATCGCCGCTGGCGTGGCTGGCTCCGTGGTCGGGATCCTCGGCGCGTGGCTCGCGCGCGAGCCGCGCGAGCGGCCCGAGGAGGTCGCGACGTGGGTGATGGCCGTCGTGCTCGGCCCCCCGGTGCCGCTCGAGCCCGCCACGGCCTGACGCCATCCGGCCGTTGTCCCGTGTCGGCCACCCCGCGTACACTGGAGGCACAACTGCACAGGGGATGATCGGTTTCGACGTGTGTGCTTTCCTCAGGGGAAGCGGGCCGAGGACGTCACGTTATCTCGTTAACGCTCGTGGCAAACCTATAGGTGCCGATTCCAAGCGCACCGACTTCGCCCTCGCTGCCTAAGCGAGCCCCGAAGTCCGTCAGCCCAGGCTAGTTCCCGTCCTGGTTCCTGGCGTCATCTAGGGAACTTGCTCCACCGTCACGTCGTCGGGCGGTGGGGGACTCTTAGACGACTGGGGCTATCGCACAGCTCGTCTGAAGGTCGTGCGGGTCCGAGACACTGAGCATTCAGACTGCGCCCGGAGAAGACCTGTCGTCGTGCATGCGGACGGGGGTTCGATTCCCCCCATCTCCACGCTTTCATCCCTGTCTGGTGACCGAGAGGCCGCCGTCGTTCACGTCAACGACGGCGGCCTTCTCTGTCCGCCCGCCCGCTCGCCCCTACTCGCTCGCGTCCTCGGCGTCGGTGTCGTCGGCCACGGACGCGACGCCCTTGCGCATCTCGAGCCCGTGCGCACGGGCGAGCTCGGCGACCTGGGCGACGTCCTCGCGCCGCACCCGCGCCGGCCGCCCCAGCCACAGCCAGTCCTGGCGCGGCTCGCCGGGAGAGATGTCCGTCGCGACCGGCATGAGGACGCGCACCTCGACGGCCGGGTTGTCGGCGCTCACCGGCGCGAGATCGAGCTCGCCGAGCTCCTGGACGAAGGCGACCAGCCCGTCCCGCTCGGGCTCCTCGCCGAACACCACGAGCACGGGGTCGTGCGCGAAGCACCGCTCCTTGACCTCGGCGAGCACGCGGTCGCGGCCGGCGACGTTCTTGCGGCTGGCCGCGCCCCAGTAGGAGCTGTGGGGGTAGGCCGCGATGAACTGCCCGAGAGTCGCTGGCCGGGCGCCGACGGGGACGTCGCGGACGCCCGCGCCGAAGCGCGACGCGAGCTCCCCGCCCACGAGGTCGTGGGTGAAGAACATGTTGGTCCACGTGGTCGAGGCGAATTGCGCGGACTGGTGCAGTCGCGACGTGTCCTCGCCCCGCACCCCGGTCCACACCTTGTAGCGCAGCGCGTGGCTGTCGTGTGCCGACGCGGTGCGCTGGGCCTGCGGCGGCGCGGTCGACAGGAAGCGGTCCTGCTTCGCCTCAGCGAACGCGTCCGCGCCGGACGTCACGAGGATCTCCGCGTGGGTGAGCGGGCACGCAAGCGTCACGAGGTCGGTGACGATCCATCGACCTGACGCGACCACCTCCTCGCCCTCGAGCCGGTGAGGCGCCCGCAGGGCCTCGCTCAGCGCCGCGCGGTCGAGCTCGGCCTCGCCGCCCACCTCTCCCGCGAGCGCGTGCCGCTCGACCCGGCGCACGGCACGCTCGTAGCGGGTCACCGCATCGGCGTCGTCGCCGTCGGCGAGGGGCACCCGCGACAGCGGGATCTCGACCTCCGGCGCCACCGTGTTCCAGTAGGCGTGCAGCGCGTCGCACGCGATCACCGTGCCCAGGCTGTGGCCCACGAGCACGATGCGGTCGTACCGATAGCGCTGCGTCACCTCGTCGCGGTCCTCCGCGATCTGACGCAGCCTCTCGACGAGCCCCGCCCGAATCGACTCCCTCTCGGAGATGTTGTCCGGCTTGCTCGACAGGTACCGGGCCGCGTCGCCGAGCCCGCTGAGCGCGAACCCGCCCACCGCGAGCGTGACCACGGGGATGACCGCGCCGAGGAACGTCTGCGCTCCGGCGAGCGCGCCCCACATCTCGCCGCGCTCGGGGTCGCCGAGGTTGGTCGCCACGATCGCGAGAACCACGGCGAGCACGACCAGCGACAGGGTGACCGCGAGCCGCATACGCCACGCGACCGCGCCGGCGACGGCGGCGACCACGAGCACCCCAGCGGCCGCGCCGGTGAGGATCGAGGGCCAGGTCTGCGCGGCGAAGACCGCGCCCACCACGTACCCGACCGCCGCCGACAGCCCCGCGAGCAGCAGGGTCCTGATCGTCGTGAGCACCCCCGCGAACTGGGAGATGGTGACCGCGAGGACGGCGAACAGCGCGGCGAGCAGGCCACCACCGCCGAGCAGCAGCGGATGCCCCGCCTGCACCGCGGCCGCGGCCACGAGCGCCGTGACGACCCCGGTCGCCAAGGCGAGCACGATCGCCGCGATGCGGGCGAGCCGATCCGCGCCCGCGGACACCGCGTGATCGGGAGAGGGGCCGTAGGCCTTCATGAACCCGTCCTCGAGACCCGAACGATCCGCCTCGACGAGCTTGCGCACGAACGACGGCAGGTGCCGCCAGGCCGTGTCCCGGAAGCGATACGCCCAGTAGTACTCGTAGAAGTGCGTGGTGCGGGACCAGCTGCGGGCCTCGGCGTCGTCGACGCCGGGGACGGTCCGGATGCGGTGGCGCATGTCGACGCTCACGATCCGCCCGAACGACGTCCCGGCGAGGCGGTCGGGCAGGACGAAGCGGCGGTCGCCCGCCGTCGCGTCGACCACCCCGTCGCCGCTGTCGATGATGCCCGCGACGGGCGCCATGTCCTCGCGCAGCGGCTCGGGCGCCGCGGTGCGGGCGACCGCAGGGTCGGAGCCCCGCCCGACGAACGACAGCAGCGTGTCGAGCGGCTCCTGCTCGCCGATGCCGTGGACCACGATCACCGCAGTGCGCGGAAGCATCGCCATGGTTCCTCCCCCGGAAGCGATTGAGCACCATTCGAGCACACCTCGCGCCGCCGTGCTGGAAGTCGTGCACTCGGTCGCGTGGACGCGACACGTCGCCCGCGGCCGGTAGCGTGGCGGGCATGGAGCAGCGCGCAGTCGGAACCGCCCCCTTCACCGTCTCCGCGATGGGTCTGGGGTGCAACAACTTCGGCCGCATGGGCACCGCCTCGCAGACGCAGGAAGGCACCGACGCGGTCATCGCCGCTGCCCTCGACGCGGGCGTGACGTTCTTCGACACCGCCGACCTCTACGGCGGCCAGTGGGGGCTGTCAGAGACGCTCATGGGTCACGCGTGGAAGGGCCGCCGCGACGAGGCGGTCCTCGCCACCAAGTTCGGCTTCACCGAGGTCGCCACGCCCCTCGACCAGCTCGGCGCCAAGGGCTCGCGCGCCTACCTGCGTGCGGCGTGCGAGGCGTCCCTCGAGCGCCTGCAGACGGACCGCATCGACCTCTTCCAGCAGCATCAGCCGGACCCGTCGACGCCCCTCGAGGAGACCCTCGGCGCGCTCGCGGAGCTGGTCGACGAGGGCAAGATCCTCGCCTACGGCGTCTCGCAGTTCACCGCGGAGCAGCTCCGCAGCGCCGATGCGGTGGTCACCGGCCTCGGCGCCCCCGGGGTGGCGTCGAGCCAGGACGAGCTGAGCCTCGTCGCCCGCGGCGTCGAGACGGATGGCCGCCTCGCGGCGGCGGAGGAGATCGGCGCGGGCTTCCTGCCCTTCTTCCCCCTGGCGAACGGGCTGTTCACCGGCAAGTTCTCCCGTACGGAGATCCCCGCCGACTCCCGCATCGGCCGTCAGCGCCCCCATATCGCTCAGAACGCGGACTGGGACGCGATGGAGGCATACCAGGCCCTGTGCGAGGAGTGGGGCGTCACCATGCTCGAGGCGACGCTCGGATGGTTCCTCACGCGCCCCGTGGTGTCGTCCGTGATCGCCGGCGCGACGCGGCCCGAGCAGGTCACGCAGAACGCGGCGAGCGCGCAGTGGCGGCCGTCGCCCGAGCAGGCCGCCCAGATCGACGCGCTGTTCCCGGCGTAGGGGGCGGCTAGCGCCCCATCGCGACGCGCTCGGGGCAGTCGAACGGGTCGCGGGCCGCCAGCCCGACGCGGTTGAGGTACGCGATCACGATCCCGTACGACTCGATGAGGCTGGTCTCGGTGTACGGGACGTCGTGGGCGGCGCAGTACTCGCGCACGATCTCGCGGGCACGGCCCAGGTGCGGTCGCGCCATGTTCGGGAACAGGTGGTGCTCGATCTGGTAGTTGAGGCCGCCCGTGAGGATGCTCATCGCCCAGCCGCCACGGATGTTGCGGCTGGTGAGCACCTGCTTGGACAGGAAGTCCATGCGCACGTCGGCGTCGACCACGAGCATGCCCTTGTG
Source organism: Demequina sp. NBRC 110056 (assembly GCF_002090155.1). Taxonomy (GTDB): domain Bacteria; phylum Actinomycetota; class Actinomycetes; order Actinomycetales; family Demequinaceae; genus Demequina. Next base: position 273,361 of record NZ_BBRM01000006.1, read on the forward strand.
GTTGGGCGCGAAGGACGCCCCCATGTACACGCCGAACACCGCCATCTGCACGCCCACGAAGGCGAATGCCATCCCGAGCGGCAGCACCCAGAACACCGCGCCGAGGTAGACGGCGAAGTGAGCTGCGATCATCGGCAGCTCGGTCCACCGCTGGCGACGCGTCCCGCCCGACACGAGCGACACGACGGAGCGGTAGTGGAGGTTCAGGCCCTCGAGCGTGAGGAGGGGGAAGAACAGCCAGCCCTGTCGCTGCGTGATCCAGCGAATGAGGCCGCGGGACTCGCGGGCGTCCTCCTCGAGGAAGGAGATCGTGTCCTTCTCGATGTCGGGGTCGGCGCCGCGCTTGTTGGGGTTGGCGTGGTGGCGGGAGTGCTTGGTCATCCACCACTGGTGGCTGATGCCGACCACCGCGGCGCTGAGGATGCGTCCCAGGCGGTCGTTCGCCGGGCCCGAGACGAAGACGGTGCGGTGCGAGGCCTCGTGGCCCAGGAACGCGACCTGGGTCAGCACGATGCCGAGCGCTGCCGCCATGAGCAGCTGGAACCACGAGTCGCCCAGCAGCACGAAGCCTGTGACGACGCCTCCGAAGGCGAGAGCGAGCGCCGCGCCGTAGCCGGAGTAGAAGCCGTACGAGCGGCGCAGCAGGCCCGTGTCGCGCACGGTCGCGGCGAGCTCCGTGAAGCGGTGGGTGATCGGGTTGGACGGGTAGCGGGGGGCCGTGGCCGGCGTCGGGGTCATGCGTCTCCAGGTTGGGGGCGTGTGACGAACGCAGCCGAGGGGCCGGGCTCAATCAGGAGCGGTTGCGCCCACCCTACGCGACCGTAGGTTAGATGCAACACCCCCGCGCGGGGGAAGTGACGAAGACGACGCGGGCCGCCCAGCCGCGCCGATGCGCCCGCCGGGTTCGCGCCTCCGCCCGCCTTCCCCGCTGGGGGCGCCCCGCCCCAGTACGCTCGTGCCCATGCTGGTCCCCATCCTCGCGACGCTCGGAGGGCTCGCGGCCCTCGCCTGGAGCGCCGACAAGTTCGTCGCCGGCGCCTCGGCGGTCGCCCGCTACCTCGGCATGGCGCCGCTGCTCATCGGCATGATCGTCATCGGCTTCGGCACGTCGGCACCCGAGCTCGTCGTGTCGACCTTCGCCGCGGCGGGGGGCGACCCTGAGATCGCGCTCGGCAACGCCTTCGGCTCGAACATCGCGAACATCGGCCTGATCCTGGGCATCACCGCGATCGTGCTGCCGATCATCGTCAAGCGCGGCATCCTGCGCAAGGAGCTGCCGCTCCTGCTGGTGGTGACCGCGGTCGCGTGGCTCGTCATGAGCGACGGGGAGCTGTCGCGAGGCGACGCGGGCGTCCTCGTGCTGCTGCTCGTGGTCCTGCTCACGTGGCAGATCCTGTCCGCGCGCCAGCACCAGGGCGACGCGCTCGAGAAGGACGTCGAGGAGGCGGCGGCGTCGCGCGCGATGTCGCGCAAGGCGGCGTGGGTATGGCTCCTCGTCGGCCTCGTCCTGCTCGTCGTGTCCTCGAGGATCCTGGTGTGGGGAGCGGTCGAGATCGCCGAGTCGCTCGGCTGGTCGGACCTCGTGATCGGCCTGACGGTGGTCGCCATCGGCACGTCGGCGCCCGAGCTCGCCTCGGCGCTCGCCGCAGCGCGCCACGGGCAGAACGACCTGGCGCTCGGCAACGTCATCGGCTCGAACCTCTTCAACACCCTCGGCGTCGTGGGCCTGGCGGGCCTCATCGCCCCGGCGACGGTCAGCCCCGAGCTCCTCAACCGCGACCTGCCCATGGTCGCGTTCATGACGGTTCTCGTGCTGATCTTCGGCTTCCGGTGGAAGCGCGACGGACGCATCAACCGGCTCGAGGGTGGCGTGCTGCTCGCGCTGTGGCTCGCGTACACGGCGTTCCTCGTGCTCAACCCGACGTAGCGGGGCCGTTCACCGGTCGTGTGCGGCGCGGCGTGTGGCCTTGGTCGCCCGCGTCTCCCGCGCCGGCGCTCCCAGCCGTAGCCTGGCCTCATGCCCCCCTCCGACCCGGCGAGCGCATCGGCCCTGTCCCTGCGAGGACTCACCAAGCGCTTCGGTCCGACCATCGCCGTCGCCGGGATCGATCTCGACATCCCCACGGGCTCGTTCTACGGCGTCGTGGGACCCAACGGCGCCGGCAAGACCACCGCGCTGTCGATGGCGACCGGGCTCCTCGAGCCCGACACCGGCACGGTCCTTGTCCACGGCGTCGACCTGTGGGCCGATCCGGCGAGCGCCAAGCCGATGCTCGGCGTCCTTCCCGACAGCCTGCACACGTTCGACCGGCTCACCGGGGCAGAGCTCATCACCTATGCAGGGCTCCTGCGCGGCCTCGACCGGGAGGTGGTGCGCGAGCGCCGCGACGACCTCCTCGCGGCGCTGGACCTGCGCCAGGCGGGCTCGACGCTGGTGACGGACTACTCCGCGGGCATGACCAAGAAGATCGGCCTCGCCTGCGCGCTCGTGCACGCCCCGCGCGTGCTCGTCCTCGACGAGCCCTTCGAGGCCGTCGACCCGGTGAGCGCGGGAGCGATCCGCCGCATTCTCATCTCGTTCGTCGGCTCGGGCGGCACGGTGGTCCTGTCGTCGCACGTCATGGCGCTCGTGGAGCGGCTGTGCGACCACGTGGCCGTCGTCGGGTCGGGCAGGATCCTCGCCGCGGGCTCCCTCGACGAGGTACGCGGCGGCCAGGACCTCGAGGACCGCTTCGTGGGCCTCGTCGGCGATGTCGAGGACGGTCGGGACCTGGCGTGGTTGCGACAGTCCTGAGCCTCAAGTACCGGGTGGTGCGCCATCAGCTCCAGCGCGAGTGGTGGAGGGCGCTGCTGCTGATCGGCGGCGGAGTATGGTCGCTGTCGCTCGTGCCGGCTGTCCTGTGGGCGCAGCACGCGCTCGCGCTCCAGCCCATCGACGTGCGCGCGGACATCCTGGTCGGCGCCGGCGCGCTGTGCGTCCTCGGATGGGTGGTCGCGCCGCTGCTCGTGACCGGGCTCGACGACACGCTCGACCCGGGCCGCTTCGCCGTGCTCGGGCCGTCGGCCCGGACGCTGATGCCCGGGCTCACGGTCGCGGCGACGCTCACCATCCCGGCGGTGTTCTTCGGCGTGATGTTCCTGGTGCTCACCCGCGCCTGGCGCTTCGACGGCGCGGGGACCATGGCCGTCGCCGTGCTCGGCGCGGTGCTCACCGTCGCCTCCATGGTGCTCGGCGCGCGCGTGGCGGTGGCGTGGGCGGCGCGCGCGGTGTCCTCCCGACGCGCGCGCACCGTGTCGCTCATCGGGCTGGTCGCGGCGCTTGGCGCCATCGGGCCAGCGATCTGGCTGACCGTGCGCGACGGGCTCGAGTCGGCCGCCGAGCACGAGCTGCCCATCATCCTCGAGTGGCTCGGCCGCACGCCGCTGGGCGCGGGCATGGCGGCGCCGGGAGCCCTCGCCGAGGGCGAGCTGTGGAGTGCAGCGTGGCGGCTGCTGCTCATGGCGGGCACGGTCGCCGCGCTGTGGGGCGCCTGGGGCGTCAACGTCTCCCGCGCGCTCGTCCACCCCGTGCACCGCGGCGGCGGAGCCCAGCGTCGCACCGACGCGATCCTCGCCGGCGCCGCCGACCGCTGGTGGGGCTCTCGCGGGGGCGCGGCCATTGTCACCCGCACGGTGCGCTCGCGGGCCCTCGTGTACTGGGCGACCGACGTGCGCTACCTCGTCAACGCGATGGGCGTGGTCGCGCTGCCCTTCGTCATCTTCGTCATCGTGGTGCCGGTCATGGGGCTCGACGCGCGCTGGGCGCTTGCGGCGCCCATCGTGCTCGCCGCGTCGATCGGGTGGGGCCGCCACAACGACCTCGCGTACGACTCGACCGCGCTGTGGATGGACGTCGTGGCCGGGCGCATCGGCCGTCAGGTGATGGCCGGGCGCGCCCAGGCGGTTCTCGTCTGGGGCGTGCCCGCGGTGCTGGTGTCAGCCGTTGCGATCGTGGCATGGGGGCGCTTCTGGGTGGCGATCCCGGGTCTCATCGGGGCGTGCGTCGGCGCGCTCGGCTCGACGCTCGGGGTGTCGGCGCTGTCCTCCGTGGTGCTGCCCTACCGCGCGCCGGCCCCGGGGGAGAATCCGTTCGGCGCCGAGGTCGGCTCTCTCGGCGCGAGCCTCGTCGCGCAGCTCATCTCGGGCGCCGCGATGCTCGCGGTGCTGCCTCTCGTCACGGTGCCGTTCATCCTGTCCCTCACGCTGGACGGGCGCTGGGGATGGCTCGCGCTCGTGACGGGCGTCGGGCTGGGGATCGGCGCGTGCATCGCGGGCGTGCGCGCCGCCGGGGCGATGTACGACCGGCGCTCGGGCCAGCTCCTCGCCGCGGTGGTCTGACCCCGGCGGCTCCGCCAGCGCCACTCCGCCACAGCCACCGCAGGTCACGCAACGAAGGTGGGCCCACCTTCATCGCGAACGCGTCCCGGGCGACGAAAGTGGGACCATTTTCGTCAGGAGACGGTCGGCAGAGGTCTGCTCGACGCCGTGCGAGTCTTGCGCGCGGTCGTAGACTGGCCGGCATGAGCGAGACCCTCGACCCGCAGCCCGACACCGGCGCCCCTCAGGGTGGCACCGCCACCATCGAGCGCGTCGAGCAGCGCGAGCTCGTCGAGCCCGGCGACGCCGAGCGCTTCGCGCACTACGTGCGCAAGGAGAAGATCATGGAGTCGGCGATGTCCGGCGAGCCCGTGATCGCGCTGTGCGGCAAGGTGTGGATCCCCGGCCGTGACCCCAAGCGCTTCCCCGTGTGCCCCGCGTGCAAGGAGATCCTCGACGCGGCGTTCGGCAAGGACGACGGCGAGGACTGACGCCCGGCCTCCCCGCCCAGCCAGCGCATCGGCCCTACGCTAGAGGCGTGTCCACCCAGGAGGAGCTCGAGCGCGAGGGTGCCGTCGCACTGCAGACGGCCGATGCGTGGGTCACCATCGTCTGGAACGACCCCATCAACCTCATGAGCTACGTGACGCACGTCTTCCAGACCTACTTCGGCTTCACCCGCCACGAGGCCGAGGCGCGCATGCGCGAGGTCCACGAGCACGGCCGGTCCGTGGTCAGCACGGGCGGGCGCGAGAAGATGGAGGTCGACGTGCAGGCGATGCACGGCTACGGGCTCTGGGCGACCCTGCAGCGGAGCGGCGAGTGAAGGGCTTCACCGCGCGCGAGGGCTCCGCCGTCGCGGAGCTCGACGACGAGGAGCGCATGGTGATCGCGCGCATCGTCGCCGACGTCGGCCTGCTGCTCGGCGGCGAGCAGTTCGGCATGGACGCTCCCGTCGACCGCGACGCCGGCCTCGACGACGCCGACGAGATCCTGCGCCACCTGCGCGGCCTCGCGGAGGCCCTCGCCGAGCCGGACGACCCCGCTGTGCTCCGCCTGCTGCCGTCCGCGTCGCGCGAGGACCGGGAGATCGCGGACGAGTTCCGCCGCCTCACCGAGTCCGACCTGCGCGACCTCAAGGTCGAGCGGCTGCGCACCATGTGGGAGCAGCTGAGCGAGGACGGACCCGAGTGGGAGGTCGCGAGTGGTGACGCGATGTCGACCGCCGCGGCGCTGACGGACCTGCGCCTCGTGCTCGGCAGCCGGCTGCGACTCGACTCCGACGAGGACGCGGAGCGGCTCCACACGGAGATCGATCTGGCGACGCACGCGCTCGAGACCGACGACGACGAGACCCTGCCCGTCGACCCCGAGCGGGTCTGGCTCGGCATGCTCTACCAGGCGCTCACGTGGCTGCAGGAGTCGCTCGTGCAGTACGCGATCGGCGCAGGGGATGGTGCCGACGACGGGCCGGAGGGCGCCGATGTCTGATGCACCGATCGGCGTCTTCGACTCGGGCGTGGGCGGCCTGACCGTGGCGCGCGCGATCATGGACCAGCTCCCGCACGAGTCCATCCACTACGTGGGCGACACCAAGTTCGGGCCGTACGGGCCGCTGCCCATCTCGGACGTGCGCCAGCACGCGCTGGACATCATGGACGCGCTCGTCGCGGATGGTGTGAAGATGCTCGTCATCGCGTGCAACACCGCCTCCGCCGCGGTGCTCCGCGACGCCCGCGAGCGCTTCTCGCGCGAGCGCGGGGTCCCCGTCGTCGAGGTGATCGTGCCGGCCGTGCGCCGCGCCGCCGCGCTGACCAAGTCCGGGCGGGTGGGCGTCATCGGCACGTCCGCCACCATCACCTCGGGAGCGTACGACGACGCGCTCGCGGCCGCGCCCGACATCACCGTCCACTCGCAGGCCTGCCCGCGCTTCGTCGAGCTGGTCGAGGCCGGGATCACGTCCGGCCCGGAGGTCATCGACGTCGCACGCGAGTACCTCGCCCCGCTGCAGGAGGCGCAGGTCGACACCCTCATCCTGGGATGCACCCACTATCCGATGCTGCAGGGCGCGATCGGCTACGTCATGGGGCCCGACGTCACGCTCGTCGACTCGGCGACCGAGACCGCGATCGACGTCTACCGCTCGCTCACCGCGGCGGGTCTCGAGCGCCCGACGGAGCGCCAGGCGGAGCACCGCTTCTTCGCGACGGGGGAGCGCGACCGCTTCGAGGCCCTCGCGCAGCGGTTCCTCGGTCCGGTGGTGACGGAGGTCGCCGCGCTGTCATGACGATGGCGCTGACCATCGTCGGGTGCGCGGGATCCACCGCGGGCCCCGACTCGGCAGCCTCGTGCTACCTGCTGTCCCACACCGACGACGCCGGCCAGACCTGGCGGTTGGTGCTCGACCTCGGCTCCGGGGCGATCGGCCCCCTGCAGCGCCACTGCGATCCCGTGCGCGTCGATGGCGTCCTCGTGTCCCACGGCCACCCCGACCATTGCGCGGACCTGGGCGCGCTCGACGTGCTGCGCCGCTACGGCCCCTCGCGCGACGAGCACGTGCCGTTGATCCCTCTGCTCGGGCCTGAGGGGATCGACCGGCGCATCGGTGATGTGAGCGGCGACCCCACCGACCGCGGGGCGGGCACCTACGACTTCCGCGCGCTCGCCCCTGGGGACACGGTACGCATCGGGCCGTTCGAGATCGAGGCCGCCCGTGCCCTCCACCCCGTGTCGGCGCTCGCCTACCTGGTGACGGCCGGCGACACACGCGTGCTGTTCACCGGCGACACGGACCGCTGCGCGGAGGTCGACGCGTTCGCGGCCCGTGCGACCGCGATCCTGGGCGAGGCCGGCTGGGCGCACCGCGAGGTCAACCCGCCCGGCGTGCACATGAGCGGCGACCAGCTCGGGCGCATGGCGTCCGAGGCCGGGGTGGAGCGGCTCATCGTCACCCACATCGCCTCGTGGCTGGACCCGGAGCCCACGCTGCTCGCCGTGCGGGCGCACGCGCCCCACGCGGTGCTCGCCCGCCCGGGCGACGTCCACGAGCTCTGAGCGAGCGCATCGGCGCACCCGGTCGCGAACCGTCGCGACTGATCGATCGGGAGGTGATCAGTCGCGACGTCTCCCCGGTGAGCTCGCCACCGACGTCCGGCCACGCGTCAGTCCGGAGCGCACGCGCCTGCCCGGCCCCGCGCGCGCCGTTAGGCTCGAGGCATGACGATCACCCGCGCCGATGGCCGCACTCCCGACCAGCTCCGCCCCGTGTCCTTCGAGCGCTCCTGGCTCGACTCCGCCGAGGGCTCGTGCCTCGTGACGTTCGGCGGCACGCGCGTGCTGTGCGCCGCGTCGTTCACCGAGGGTGTGCCGCGCTGGAAGAAGGGGTCCGGCGAGGGCTGGGTCACCGCCGAGTACGCGATGCTGCCGCGCAGCACCAACACCCGCAACGATCGCGAGTCCGTGCGCGGCAAGATCGGCGGCCGCACGCACGAGATCAGCCGCCTCATCGGCCGGTCCCTGCGCGCCATCATCGACGTGAAGGCGCTGGGCGAGAACACCATCGTGCTCGACTGCGACGTGCTCCAGGCGGACGGTGGCACCCGCACCGCCGCGATCACCGGCGCCTACGTCGCCCTCGCGGACGCGATCGCGTGGGGCAAGGCGAACGGCGCGATCAAGGCCACCGCGCAGCCGCTGACCGGCTCGGTGTCCGCGATCTCGGTGGGCATCATCGACGGCACCCCGATGCTCGACCTTCCGTACGTCGAGGACGTGCGCGCGGAGACCGACATGAACGTGGTGATGACCGGGGACGGCGGCTTCGTCGAGGTGCAGGGCACCGCCGAGGGGGCGCCGTTCTCCAAGGCCGAGCTCGACGAGCTGCTCGCCCTCGCGACCGCGGGCAACGCGGAGCTCGCCCAGCTGCAGGCTGCGGCGCTGGAGGCATAGGACCATGCCTCGCCTCGCGATCGCCACCCGCAACGCCCACAAGGTCGACGAGATCTGGGCGATCCTTAGCCCCCTGCTGCCGCACGTGCACCGCGAGGACGTCGCGTCCGCCCTGGACCTGGGCGCACCGTCGCCCGTCGAGGACGGCGTGACGTTCGAGGCGAACGCGCTCATCAAGGCCAGGGCTCTGGCCGCGTCCACCGGCGTGCCAGCGCTCGCGGACGACTCGGGAATCGCGGTCGACGTCCTGGGTGGGTCGCCCGGCGTGTTCTCCGCGATGTGGGCGGGGGCGCACGGCGACGACGCCGCCAACCTGCAGCTGCTGCTCGGCCAGATCGCCGACGTGCCGGACGAGCACCGCGGCGCGGCGTTCGTGTGCGCGGCGGCGCTCGTGACGCCCGACGGCCGCGAGTTCGTGGAGGTGGGCCGCATGCCCGGCCGCGTGATTCGCGAGGCCCGCGGCGAGGGCGGGTTCGGCTACGACCCGATCTTCATCGCCGACGGGCAGGACGTGACCAACGGCGAGCTCGACGCCGAGGCGAAGAACGCGATCTCGCACCGCGGCATGGCCTTCCGGGCGATGGCGCCGCACCTCGTGGCGGTGCTCGGCTGAGCGACGGCCCGCACCGCACCGACGGCCCCGTCCGCAGCATCCTCCCCGACTACCTCGCCCCGGGGCTGCGGGTGGTCTTCTGCGGCACCGCCCCTGGACTGAAGTCGGCTGCGGCCGGTCACTACTACGCGGGTCCCGGCAACCAGTTCTGGACATTCCTCCACGAGGCCGGCTTCGTCCCCGAGCCACTCTCCCCAGGTGACGATGTGCGGGTCCTGAACCACGGTCTCGGCCTCACTGACCTCGTCGAGACCATGGCCCAGTCCCATGACCGCGGCCTTCCCTACGACGGTGCCGCGCTCGAGACCAAGGTGCGCGCGCATCGGCCCTCCTGGGTGGCCTTCACGTCCAAGGAGGCCGGGAAGGCGGCGGCGCGGCACTCGGGCCAGCGGTCGCCGGGACTCGGCCACCAAGCCTGGCCGTTCGGCGGCGCGCGCGTGTTCGTCCTGCCCAGTCCGTCGGGCCGCAACCAGGGGCGACGCGACTACGACGGCTGCGCGACGCGGCTCGAGTGGTGGGCCGAGCTCGCCCGCCTCGTGCGAGACGGCTCAGGCGATCAGGGCAGCACGCCGCAGTAGGCGAGCGCGCGGCGCAGGATGACGTCCTGTCCGCCGGTCATCTCCCGTGCGACGTCCTCGCTCGCGGCCTCCTCGGGCGTGAGCCACACGATGTCGAGCGCGTTCTGGCTGGGCTCGCAGTCGCCGTCGACGGGCACCACGTATGCCAGGGCGACCGCGTGCTGGCGGGAGTCGTGCAGCGGCGAGAAGCCCTCGGTGGGGAAGTACTCGGCGACGGCGAACGGCGTCGGGTCCACGGGGATCCGCGGCAGTGCCACGGTGCCGAGGTCCTTCTCGAGGTTGCGGATCAGCGCGTCGCGGATCCGCTCGTGATAGAGCACACGCCCCGCGACGAGGGCGCGCGAGATGGCGTCGTCGTCGGCCCTGAGCAGCAGGCCGATCTCCGTGATGTCGCCCGCGGCGTCCGTGCGCACCGGCACCGCGTTGATGTAGAGGATGGGCAGCTCGCCGCGCACGTGCTGCAGCTCGCGATCGCTCAGCCAGCCGGACGGCTCGGGGGGCAGCTCCGCCATGTCAGTCATGCCTCCTTTGTACCCTGGCTCGGCGCGGTGGTCAGGACGCGCGCCGTGGCATGGCACCCTGGTCGGAATACGTCTGCGACCGACTGCGTTACGCGGGCACGGGGAAGCGATCAGGAAGGAATCCCCATGAGCACTGTTGACCTGACCACTGACAGCTTCGAGCAGACTGTGACCAAGGACGGCATCGTCCTGGTTGACTTCTGGGCGGAGTGGTGCGGACCCTGCAAGCGGTTCGCGCCCATCTACGACCAGTCCTCGGACGCGAACCCCGAGATCGTCCACGCGAAGGTGGACACCGAGGCGCACCAGGAGCTGAGCGCCCAGTTCGGGATCACCGCGATCCCCACTCTGATGGCGTTCCGCGACGGCATCATGGTCTACAACCGCGCTGGCGCGATGGCCGGCCCGGACCTGCAGAACCTCGTGAAGGCCGTCGAAGGCCTCGACATGGACGAGGTCCGCAAGCAGGTCGCGGAGCAGCAGGCCGCGCAGTAGGCGCCACCTCAGACGCACTCCAGCCCCGGGCTCCCTCGAAGGGAGGCCGGGGCTGTTGCGTGCACGCTTAGGCTGAGGCTCATGGTGCGCATGGACAACGTCGGCATCGTCGTCGAGGACCTGGACGGCGCGATCGCGTTCTTCGAGGCGATCGGCCTCGAGCTGGAGGGTCGCGCGCATGTCGAGGGTGCGTGGGCTGGCCGGGTGACCGGGCTGGGCGATCAGCGCGTCGAGATCGCGATGCTGCGCACGCCCGACGGTCACGGCCGCGTCGAGCTGTCGCGGTTCCTCGAGCCGGCGGTGGTCGAGGACCATCGCGCAGCGCCGGTGAACTCGCTGGGGTACCTCCGGGTCATGTTCGCGGTCGACGACCTCGATGCGACTCTCGCCGCTGCCGAGGTCGCCGGCGCCAGCCTGGTGAGCACGGAGGTGGTGCGCTACGAGGACGCCTACCGGCTCTGCTACGTGCGCGGCCCCGAGGGCATCTTGGTGGGGTTGGCGCAGCCGCTCGGCTAGGCGGCCGCGCCGCGGTCACGGGGCCGACCGGGGTGCGCGAGGCGGGACTTGAACCCGCACGTCCGAGGACACTGGAACCTAAATCCAGCGCGTCTGCCAATTCCGCCACTCGCGCGCGGCCACCAGGATACGCGCGCGAGGACGCGCCCCTGTGCAGGGCCGATGCGCGGGCTGGGTCCCGCGTTCAGGTCGCCGCGGTCGGGTGGTCAGTCGACGCCGAGCTCGCGCCGCAGCCGGGTGACGTGCCCCGTGGCCTTGACGTTGTAGAGCGCGAGCTCGACGTCGCCGTCGGGGTCGACCACGACGGTCGAGCGGATCGAGCCTTCGACCACCTTGCCGTAGTTCATCTTCTCGCCCCACGCGCCGTACGCCTGTTGGACGGCGAGCTCGGGGTCCGACACGAGCGTGAAGGTCAGGCCCTCTGCCTCGCGGAACTCCGCGAGCTTCTCGGGCGAGTCCTTCGAGATGCCCACCACCTCGTACCCGGCGGCCGCAAGGGCGCTGAGCGAGTCGCGGAAGTCGCACGCCTGGGTGGTGCACCCGGGCGTCATCGCGGCGGGGTAGAAGTAGAGGATGACGTGCTTGCCGCGGTGCTCCGAGAGCGTGAACGAGCCGTCGTCGGTGGTCGCGGTGAAGTCGGGCGCGGTGTCGCCCTGGGCGAGTCGGGTGTCAGTCATGATGACAACCTAACGCCGATGCGCGGGCTGGCTCTTCCCGCATCGTCTCGATTTCACAAGGCTGGCCCGGGCCTGCTAAAGTTGTTCTTCGCACCGCGCCGTGGCAACGGTTCGGAGAGCGAGCACCTCTAGCTCAATTGGCAGAGCAACTGACTCTTAATCAGTGGGTTCTGGGTTCGAGTCCCAGGGGGTGTACCAGCGGCATCTTCTCGATTGCTATCGCAAGAATTCGCGATTGGGTTGGGAACGCCATGATCAAGGCGGTTCGGTCACTCATCAAGGGTGGCGGGGCCGCCTTGAGCCATTTCTGGAGCCGGCTTGTTGGTGTACGGCGCCGCGCCACGTGCGCTGAGGTGCGGTGGACGCGATGCGGTTCTGCCATGGATACCTGTCTCCGTCAGCCGCGAAAGGTGAGCGGAGGCCGCTGCGGGAGCACGTGTCAACCGACGGCGGGCCAGAGCTGCGCCTGTGATGTCATGCCCGGGTGAGACCATTTCCGGGAAGACGCGTGGCGGCAGGAGGTGGCGGGTGAAGGGCGAAGCGACCGTGCTCCACGCCGACCTCGACGCGTTCTACGCTTCGGTCGAGCAACGGGACGATCCCGCACTGCGCGGACGGCCCGTCATCGTGGGCGGCGGTGTCGTCGTCGCCGCGAGCTACGAAGCGAAGGCCCACGGGGTTCGCACCACGATGGGGACGCAGAGGGCACGCGCGCTCTGCCCCGCCGCAGTCATCGTGCCGCCCCGCATGGAGGCATACTCCGCGGCCAGCCGTGCCGTCTTCGACATCTTTCATGACACCACGCCCTACGTGGAGGGGATCTCGATCGATGAGGCGTTCCTCGAGGTGGGGGGACTACGCCGACTGGCGGGAACCCCCGTCCAGATCGCCATGCGTCTGCGAGAACGCGTGGGTGCTGAGGTGGGACTTCCGATGTCGGTTGGCGTCGCGAGAACCAAGTTCCTGGCGAAGGTCGCGAGCGCAGTCAGCAAGCCCGACGGGCTCCTCGTGGTGGAACCTGAACGCGAGGAGGCGTTCCTGCACCCGCTCCCGGTCGAACGGCTCTGGGGCGTCGGCGCGGTGACCGCGGAGAAGCTGCACAGCAGAGGCATCCACACCGTCGGACAACTGGCAGAGATCGAAGCGGCGACCGCCGAGCAATGGCTCGGCAGCGCAGCCGGAGCCCAGCTGCACGCGTTGGCCCGGCTCCGGGACCCGCGACCCGTTGAGGCGACCAGACGTCACGGGTCAATCGGCTCGCAACGCGCACTCGGCAACCGTTCCTCGTCGGCCGGTGCGCTCGAGCTGATCCTCATGCAGATCGTCGACCAACTCGCGAAGCGCCTCCGCGATCGCGGATCGTCGTGCGGCACCGTCGTCCTGAGGCTCCGCTACGGCGACTTCACGAGGGCGACTCGCTCGAGCACCTTCGCTGCGCCCACCGATCGCACCGAGGTGCTGCTCAGTGCGGCCCAGCGCCTGCTCGCCGCGGCGGATCGCGACATCGCCGAACGCGGCATCACCCTCATCGGCGTCTCGCTCTCGCGACTGACTCGCCCCGGTCCGGTCCAGGCCGAGCTTCCCCTCGAATGGAGTGATGGCTCGCGCATCGACGCCAAGCTCGACGTCGCGCTCGACGCGGTGCGCGATCGATTCGGCGCCTCCGCCGTCACCCGCGCAGCGCTCATCGGTCGCGATCCCGGGTTGTCGGCGCCGCGACTGCCCGACCACGAGTAAGGAGCGTACGAAGGCTGAACCGCCGTCCCGGTGCACCCCATCCGCGGCGCACCACCACCGACGGCGGCCCGGGATGCGCGGCACACGATCTCAGGAGTCCGGGTCCGTCGTGTCCACGGTGATGGTGGTGCCGTTGATCGATGGAGCCTCGGCGTCCCACAGTCGCACGTAGGCGTCGGCGACCGCGTCCTCGAGTCCCGCGAGGCTCGCCACCCGGAAGATCACGGCCGCCGCGGTGGGTTCCCGGCCGGAATCGGATCTCGCGTACCCGTCGGCGACGGCCCGGACCCAGGCCTCGCTGGCTGCCTTGACGGCGGCGTAGTTCGCGCCGCCTGCGCGCGGGTGGTCGACGGCCGTCGACGAGATGATGGCGAGCCTCCCCGCGGGGGATCGACGGAGGTCCTCGTCGAACGCGCGCGACACGTGCCTCAGGGCCGTGAGCGACGCCTCGAGCACTCGATAGTCCGCATCGGACTGGCCCGCCAGGCCGCCACCGCCGCGCCAGCCGCCCACGAGGTGCAGCACCCCGTCGATGGCCACGCCGTCCGCGCGCAGCCGACTCGCGAGCAGCGCCGCGGCGGCCTCATCCGAGAGGTCGGCGGCCTCGGGCCGCGCTCCGAGCTCCGCGAGCGGCGCCAACCGCGCCTCGTCGCGGCCGACCGCGACCACGAGCGCGCCCGCGCCGAGGAGCGCGCGCGTCGCCGCGATGCCCATCGCGCTGGTCGCGCCGGCGATCAACACGTTGCGGCCCGCGGCGCCAGCCATCGTCAGGCGGCGGCCGCGGTGATGCCGCAGGTGGACTCGATGACGGCGCGCATCTTCTTGTCGAGCGCCTCGTAGAACATCGACAGCGGGAACTCGTCGTCCATCACGAGGTCGGTGTAGCCCTTGGGTGCGCCGGCGAGCACCTCGCGCGGCAGCCCCTGGGCCCACACGGAGGCCGGGTGCGGCGCGACGATGCTCGACACCAGCTCGTACGCCTTGAGCCAGTGCGCCGTCTTGGGGCGGTCGATGGACTCCCAGTACAGCTCGTTGATCGCGTCGCTGAGCGCCACCACGGCGGCGGGGACCGCGTCCCAGTCCACGCTGAGCTCGACGTCGCGCCAGTCGAGCACGTGACGGCGGTGCAGCCACGCGAACAGGATCTGGCCGCCGAGGCCGTCGTAGTTGCGCACGCGCGAGCCCGTGATCGGGAACCGGAAGATGCGGTCGAACAGCACGGCATGCTGGACGAGCCTCGCGTGGAGCAGCGTGTCGCGCTCCACGGCGTCGAGCTGGTCGCCGCCCGCGGCGCGCGCATCGAGGCGGCGCTCGATCGCGACCGCCTCCCGGAAGGCCGTGAGGTCGCAGCGCAGCTCCTCGAGCGTGTAGAGGAAGAACGGCATGCGCTGCTTGATCATGAACGGGTCGAACGGCAGGTCGCCGCGCATGTGGGTGCGGTCGTGGATGAGGTCCCACATGACGAACGTCCGCTCGGTGAGGTCCTGGTCCTCGAGCATCGCGGCGGCGTCGGCGGGCAGCGCGAGGCGTGTGGTCTTAGCGGCCGCGGCGACCACACGGCGGTAGCGGGCGGCCTCCCGGTCCTGGAAGATCGCGCCCCACGTGAAGGTCGGGATCTCGCGCATCGCGACGGTCTCGGGGAACAGCACCGCAGAGTTGGTGTCGTAGCCCGGGGTGAAGTCGATGAGGCGTAGGGAGACGAAGAGCCTGTTGCCGTAGTCGCCGCACTCGAGCGCGGCCACGAAGTCCGGCCAGATCGCCTCGGCGACGAGAGCCTCGACGTGGCGATCGGGCGAGCCGTTCTGGGTGTACATCGGAAAGACGATGAGGTGGCGCGCTCCGTCGACGCGATGGAGCTGGGGCTCGAAGGCGACGAGGGAGTCGAGGAAGTCCGGCTCCGCGAAGCCGCCATCGACCCAGCGGGCGAAGTCGCCCGGGAGCGCCGCGAGGTACGCCGCGTCGTGGGGGAACAGGGGAGCGAGCTCCCGGATCGCCGCCACGATCGCGTCGACGTGCTCGCGCGCCGCGGGGTGATGCGCCGTGTCGGGGATCGACCCGTTCTTGACCTGGAGAGGCTGCAGTGCCGTCGCAGCCGCCTTGAGGCGGAGCCACGCGGCGCTGCGCTCGACGGTGGCGGCCGTGAGGCCGGACTCTGCGACAGCGACACCCGCCGCCGTGGTCGAGGTGGGATCGAGCATGGGGACTCCCTCCGACGAGTGCGGGAAGATTTCCCGCATGCCCAAGGTATAGCCGGAGAACTTCCGTTGTGCAATGACTCTGACAAGCGAACCGCCGGATTCGTGCGGCGCGCGCGCCGGGCACGTGCGGTACGGTCCTGTCATGATCGATCCGGTCGATGCGCGTCTGGTGGCGGAGGTCTCCCGCGACGGACGCGCCACGCTGGCACAGCTCGCGGAGCATGTGGGCCTGTCGACCTCAGCGGTCCAGGCGCGCCTGAGGCGCCTCGAGGCGGACGGAGTCATCAGCGGCTACCGGGCGCTCGTGGACCCCCAGGCGCTGGGCCGCCCGCTCTCTGCCTTCATGGAGATCACGCCGCTGGATCCGGAGCAGGTCGACGACGTGCCGCAGCTGCTCGAGCACCTCACCGCGGTCGAGGCGTGCCACTCGATCGCGGGTGACGCGAGCTACATGCTGTTCGTCCGGGTCGGCACCCCGCCCGACCTCGAGGCGCTGATCCGCGACATTCGCCGCGTGGTCAACGTCACGACCCGCACCACGGTGGTGCTCCAGACCTTCTACGAGAACCGGCCGCTGCTGCCGCCCGACGAGGGCTGACCGCCGCCGCGCGCTCGGAGCGCGCCGAGGCCCGGCGTACCCGAACGATGTGGCGGGCAGGCCGGGCCTGGGCGTGTGCGATGGGTGCTGTCAGGATCCCGCCGGCGCGTGCTGCGCGGCGAAGGCGAGCGCGGCATCGGCGACCTCTCGCCACCCGGAGTCGATGGTGAGCGAGTGTCCGCGTCCCGCGATCTCGACGAACTCCGTGGTGGCGGCGTTGCGTGACTGCATCCGGAAGGCGGCGTGCGCGATGGCGCGGGGGACGATGGTGTCCTTCTCGCCCGAGATGATCAGCAGCGGCCCGCGGTCGGGGTTGCGCGTGTCGATCGTGGTCGCGGCCTTGGGGTTGAGGTTGGCGGTCGCGGCCTGGAAGAGCGGACGACCCGGCGCCGCGACGTGGTGGTGCGCATACAGCTCGCGCGCCTCGTCCTCGGTCACCGCGTTGGCGAAGCCGTAGCGGAACTGGTCGAAGGTGAGCGTGACGGTCCGCGTGCGGTTGGCCGGGTTGCCCAGGACGGGGGACGAGGCCTTGAGGGTGCTCGCCGGCAGCGGCAAGACTCCCTTGAACGGCGCGGGGTCGATCGCGACGGTCGCCGCAGCCAGGCCGCGGTCCGCGACGCGCTGCACGAGCAGCCCGCCGAACGAGTGGCCGATGAGCAGCGGCTTGCGGTCGAGCGCGGCCGCGATCGCGGCGACGTGGTCGGTGACCTCCTGGACGCCGACGCCGGAGAAGGCGTCGGGGCGGCGACGGGCGTCGGCCACGTCGGCCGGCTCGTTGGGCCACTGAGCGACGACGACGGCGTAGCCGGCGGCCTCGAGGTGGTCGCGCCAGGCGTCCCAACTCGAGTCGAGGAGCCACAGGCCGTGCACGAGGAGGGCGGTGGGGCGTCCGGAGGCGTTGGCGCGAGCGATCTGGCGTGCCTCGCGGTCGGTGATGGGGGTGATGGCGGTGGTGGTCATGGCGGTTCTCCTTGGTGGTGGTCCGGAGGGCTCCGGATGCCAGAAAGAACGTTCGTTCTACCGCCGATCATTCCCGCCAGGACGAACTTGCCTCCGATCGGGCATAGACCAGGGAGAACGAGCGTTCTGCTAGCGTGAGAGACATGCCAGAGCCCACGTCAGCCACCCCGACGAGCGCCCCGCCGACCACCGCGGGCAGTCCGCGGGACCGGCTGCTCGCGACCGCATCGGCGCTTTTCTATGCGGAGGGGATCACGGCGGTCGGCGTCGACCGCATCGTGACCGAGTCGGCCGTGACGAGGGCGACGCTGTACCGGCACTTCGACGGCAAGGCGGGGCTCGTGGCGGCCTACCTCGAGGGCGAGGACGCGCGGCTGCGGTCGCTCGCCGACGCGGCGCTCGCCACCGGCGCGACCGGCGTCGAGCTCCTGCGCCTCGTGGTCCACGGGATCGCCCAGGATGTCGCCGAGCGCCACACCCGCGGCTGCCCCTTCATCAACGCCGCAGCGGAGTACCCCGACCCCGCCAGCGCCGTGCGCGGGATCGTCGCGACTCACCGCGCGTGGTTCCGGTCCACCTTGGAGCAGGTCGCCGCGGGCGCGGGGCTCGCTGAACCCGGCGAGGTCGCGGCCGGCCTGGTGATGCTGCGCGACGCCGCTCTCGTGGGGGGCTACCTCGACGGCGCCGATGCGGTCGCGGCGACGCTCGTGCGCTCGGCCTCGGCCCTCACGGGCCTCGACCTCAGCTGAGGTCTCCTCCAGGGATGAGTTCCCCGCGCGAGCTCGAGGCGACACCGCGTGACCTCGACACGGCACCGCGCTAGCACCACGAAGGCCCGGCTCCCCTAGGGGAGCCGGGCCTTCGCGAACGGAGGGACTAGCTGGTCGCCAGCGCGCCGTCGGACGAGAACACGAGGCCCACGGCCACCTCGCCCGAGGTGATCGCCGTCTTGGTCAGCGGGCCGCCGGCGTCGAGCGAGCGGAACTCCGCCACCTCGATGCCGTAGGTGCCCTCGAGCCCGGGCTGGCAGAAGGGACGCTCGGGGCACTCCGGGGGCCCGCCGAGCACCACGCCACCGCACGCCTCGGCGAGCTCGCTGAGGGTCGTCACGCCGTACGCGTCGATGAAGCCCTGCGTCACCGCGAAGGCGTTCTGGTCCTGGGCGTCCGCGGGCGAGCCCACGGCGAGGCCGTTCTCCTCGGCGAGCGGCTCGAGGGCCGCGACCGTCTCGGTGATGTCGCCGGACGCCACGGCCGTCTCCACGTCGCCGTCGAGGAACTCGGCGAACGTCGCCGCGTACTCGGGGACGATGTCGATCTCACCGCTGGTGAGCGCGGGCAGGTAGGTCTCGCGGTTGCCGATCTCGCGCACCTCGGTGTCGTAGCCCGCCATCGCGAGCACGTCGGCGTAGATCTCCGCGAGCGTGATGTTCTCGGAGAAGTTCGCCGCGCCGATGGTCAGCGAGCCGGCGCCGTCGCCGCCGTCGATCGTGAGGCCGGCCTCGTCGACCCAGGCCTGCGCGACCTCGGCCGAGGTCTGGCGGTCGATGTCGACGGACTTGTTGAGCTCGATCAGCGTGGGGGTGTCGAGCGCCGCGGACACGTCGTCGAGCGCGGCGAGCACGTCCTCGCTCGCGGCGTCGGCATTGAGGGCCGGGATGATGTTGTCGGACGCCTGCAGCATCTGGTCGTCCTCGAGCACCACGAGCTGCTCGCCGGGGACGGGCAGGCACTCCTGCGCCATGGCGGTCTCGCCGCCGGTGGCGCCGGTGGTGGGCTCCTCGGAGCCCTCGCTGCCGGAGTCGGAGCTGGAACAGCCTGCCAGCGTCAGGGCGGCGACGGATAGGGCCGCCAGGGTCGCGTTGCGAGTACGCATCGGTGCTCCTCGTGTTGGGGGACTGTCACGGTCGCCAACCACCAGCCTGCCTGGTTTCTTCCCGTCCCGCGCGGTCCGCTCATTCCCGAAAGTGGGTCTACATCCGTGATCGGGAGCCCGTCACGATGAAAGTGGGCCCACTTTCGGTGGGTGGGGGCCGATGCGCGGGCTGGGGTGGTCGGTCGTCATGCCGACGCGGCGGCCGCCTCGCGCAGCGGCGCCGGGGTGACCGCGCGCTGGAGCCGCGCCATCACCGCGTCCGTGATGAGGGCGAGCGCGGCGACGAGGATCGCGCCTGCGAGCACCTCGCCATAGCGCTGGGTCGCGAGCCCGCGGTTGATGATGACGCCGAGCCCGCCGCCGGCGACGAGCGCGGCCAGGGGCACCGTCGCGACGGTCTGGACCGTCGCCGTGCGCAGGCCCGCGGCGATGAGCGGCACGGCGAGCGGCAGCTCGACGCGCGTCGCCACCTGGAAGCGGGTGAGGCCCTGACCGAGCGCGGCCTCGCGGACGTCGGGATCGACCTCGGCCATGCCGGTGAAGGTGTTGGACAGGATGGGCGGGAAGGCGAAGATCGCGGCGGCGAGGATGACGGCCTGGTTGCCGAAGCCGATGGCCGACGCCGCGAACAGCGTCAGGAGCGCGAGCGTCGGGATGGCGCGCGTCAGGTTCGAGATCACGACGGTGACGCCGCCGCCGCGCCTGCGGTGCCCCAGCCACACGCCGAGCGGTAGCGCGACGATCACCGCGATCGAGACCGCGGCGAAGCTCATCCACAGGTGCTCGAGCGTGAGGCCGATGATCGAGTCCTGCGCGAACCGCCAGCCGCCGTCGAAGGTGGGCGTCGTGATGCCGTTCGCGCCGGTCCAGCTCTCGGGGTTCGTGAGGTAGGCCCACGCGTCGCCGACGGTGCTCATGCTGCGGCCCTCCCTCGCGTCCAGGGCGTCGCCATGCGCCCGAGCAGGACCAGAGCGAGGTCGAGCACCAGCGCGAGCGCGAGGCACAGCAGGGTGGCCGTCATGATCTGAGCGCGGTAGTCGGACTGCAGGCCGCGGAACATGAGCTGCCCGAGCCCGCCGTATCCGACGACCACGCCGACCGTCACGAGCGCGACGGTGCTCACCGCCGCGATCCTGAGGCCCGCGATGATCGACGGCAGCGCGTTGGGCAGCTCGACCTGGAACAGCAGCCGCATGGGCGCGTAGCCGAGCCCGCGCGCCGCGTCGGTGACGTCGCGGTCGACCGACTGGAGCCCGACGACGATGTTGCGGACCAGGACCAGCAGGGCGTAGGCCACCAGGCCGATGAGCACGGTGGTGCGGCCGATGCCGGTGAACGGCGCGAGCAGGCCGAACAGTGCGAACGACGGGATCGTGTAGAGCACCCCGCTGATGCCCAGCACCGGGCCGGCGAGGGCGGGAACGCGGCGGGCGAGCACGGCCAAGGGGAACGCGATCGCGATGGCGATGGCGAGCGCCTGCAGGGTCAGCGTCGTGTGGATGAGCAGCTGCTGCGAGACCTCCTCCCAGTTGCGCTGGAGGTAGTCCAGCGAGAACCAGGGGTTCGCGGGCTCGTCCATCTGACCGACGCTAGCAGGGCCCACGCGCACCGGGCCGCGATACGGTGGCCAGATGGAGCATGCCGGCATCGCCTTCGACCACGTGCGCAAGGAGTACCCCGACGGCACCGTCGCGGTCGAGGATCTGAGCCTCGAGGTGACACCGGGGGAGATCCTGTGCCTCGTGGGTCCGTCGGGCTGCGGCAAGTCGACGACGCTGCGGATGGTCAACCGGCTCGTGGAGCCCACGAGCGGCACCATCACGGTCGACGGTGCCGACGTGATGAGCCAGGACGCCGTGCAGCTGCGCCGGTCGATCGGCTACGTCATCCAGCACGTGGGCCTCTTCCCGCACCGGACCGTCGCGCAGAACGTGGCGACCGTGCCTGGCCTGCTCAAGTGGGACAAGGCGCGCACCCGTGCGCGGGCGGAGGAGCTGCTCGACCTGGTCGGGCTGCCGCACGGCAAGTACGGCAGCCGCTATCCCCATGAGCTGTCCGGTGGCGAGCGTCAGCGCGTGGGAGTGGCCCGAGCGCTCGCCGTCGAGCCGCCCGTGATGCTCATGGACGAGCCGTTCGGCGCGGTCGACCCCCAGCGTCGCCGCAGCCTGCAGCAGGAGTTCAAGGACCTCCAGCGCGGCCTCGGCATCACGGTGATGATGGTCACCCACGACATCCGCGAGGCCGTGATCCTCGCGGACCGGATCGCGGTCTTCTCCCAGGGTGGTGTGCTCGAGCAGCTGGGAACGCCGGACGAGGTCAGCGACCACCCGGCGAACGCGTTCGTCGAGGACTTCCTCGCGGACTTCGGCGCGCTCAGCAACTAGGCCCGCCGCGCGTCAGCGTCCTGGCGCCTCGGGGGTGTCGGGTCCCTCCTCGGCCTCGCCGATGCTCGGGACGGACGGCTCGCCGCCGTTGCGGTAGCGGCTGAGGCGGCCGGGCTCGCGCCACTTCGAGCGCCACCACGCGACCATGCCGCCCTCGGCCTCCTGCGCCTCGCGCTCGAGGCGCTCCTCGGCCTGTCGCATCTCGCGGTGGCGGCGACGGCGCCGGCCCGTGGTGACGATGCGATACACGGTGATGCCGATGAAGATGAACACCACGATCACGAGGATGGGCACGAAGATCGCGACGAGGCACAGCGCGACGGCGATCGCGTCCTCGGCGAAGGAGGCGAGGGGCGCCCCGGTGCCGCCCGTCGTCGCGTTCACCGCGGGGCGGGACGCGGCCTTCGACACGTGCATCGTGAGCGCGACGACGGCTCCCACGAGGCCCGCGATGAGCGGGTTGTCCTGCCAGAAGTTGGACTCGTCGACGACGGTGGCCGCCGCGGTCGCGGCGAAGATCACGCCGCCCACGAGCGGGCGCACGGCGGTCTGGATGAGGTCGTTGACGTGGTCGACGCCCGGGATCTTGTCGAGGATCAGCTCCGCGGCCAGGAGGATCGTGAAGATGATGATCGCGGGCCACGACTGGAGCCACTCGAGGTGCGTCGGCAGGTCGATGAACTCCGTGAAGCGCGCGAAGATCCCGACGATGACGAGCGGGATGAACGCGTTGAGGCCGGCGGCGGCTGCCAGGCCGGCTCCGGTGAGCGCTGCGAGCATCGAGTCCTCCGTGGCGGGTGGGCGTGGCCGGCGCGCGGCGCCGGGTGACGCTCAACGATAGCCCGTCGCGCGTGGGGGACGGTCCGAGCGTGCGGTCTTCCCGCGCGCTCCCAGGGACGACGGCCTAGCCTGGCCTCAGGGAGCGCGCCGCGCGACCGGACAAGGGGAGTGCCATGAGCTTCTGGGACATCATCGGGCTGATCTTCGCGGGCCTCGTCGTGGGGGCGCTCGCGCGGCTCTTCCTGCGCGGCCGCCAGGACATCAGCATGATCGTCACGATCCTGCTCGGCATCGCCGGCTCGCTCGCGGGGGCGTGGCTGTGGCGGTGGCTGGGCGGCTCCGACACGTTCGGCATCGACTGGATCGCGTTCTTCATCGGCATCGCGGTGGCGGCGCTGCTCATCACGATCTACGTCGCGATCCGCGGCCGCGCACGGGGCCGCTAGCCCGAGCCCGGACGGAGAAAGAGCGAAGGGCCCTCCCGGAATCCGGGAGAGCCCTTCGGCGTCCGTCGTCGACGGACAGCACACGGGTGGCTAACGGGACTTGAACCCGCGACCCTCGCGACCACAACGCGATGCTCTACCACCTGAGCTATAGCCACCATCGGCCCACTCGCGCGGGCCAACGACGATCATACCGTGTCCGCGGGCCGGGCCGGGACGCGGAGTCCGAGTCGTGCCTGTCAGGCGGGGTCGGACACCTTCGCCGCCGCGGCCTTCGCTGCGTCGGAGTCGGGGCCCGGCAGCGGGGCGAGGATGGTCTCGCGGTAGTAGCGCAGCTCGCGAATCGAGTCCTGGATGTCGCCGAGGGCCCGGTGGCCGCCGGTCTTCGCCGGGGCGTTGAAGAACACGCGGGGGTACCAGCGGCGCACGAGCTCCTTGATCGAGCTGACGTCCACGACGCGGTAGTGAAGGTGGTTCATGAGGTCAGGCATGTCGCGCTCGAGGAACCGGCGGTCCATGCCCACGGTGTTGCCGGCCAGGGGCACCTTGCCGGCCACCGGCACGTGCTCCTTGACGTAGGCGAGCACCTGCTCCTGCGCATCGGCCATGGTCGTGCCGTGCTCGAGCTCGGGAAGCAGGCCCGACTCGACGTGCATCGAGCGCACGAAGTCGTTCATCTGGTCGAGCGCCGCGGCCGACGGCTTGATGACGACCTGGACGCCGTCGCCGAGGACGTTCAGCTCCGCGTCCGTGACGAGGCACGCGACCTCGACGAGGGCGTCGGCCTCGGTGTCGAGGCCCGTCATCTCGCAGTCGATCCAGACCAGGGGCGTGTCAGACATGCCAACACCCTAGTGCGGCGAGCGCCGTCGCCCGTCGCCCGGCTCCGCTGCTGTGCAGGCGCACGCTACGAGGCGCCGCCCTCCGCTGGCGCGTAGGTGACGGTGCCGACCACGGCGCCCTCCTCGGCGATCCAGCCAATCGACACGAGCCAGGCGTCGCTCTGGAGCACGACGATCTCGAGGCCGGTCGAGGCCTCGGTCTCGGGCGTGAAGCCTGCGGCTTCGACCTCCGCGACGTAGGCGATGACCTCGTCCTCGCTCGGCACCTCGAACGTCGCGGTGCCGCCGCCCTCGACGCCGAACGACGCCATCAGGCTCCCGGGCGGCTCGGGCAGATCCGAGGGCCACGTCGAGGGAAGGGTGGCGTCTCCGCCGAGGTTGATGTCGAGCTCGCCCTCGCCTTCGACGGCCTCCTCGACCACGCGCTCGAGGCCTTCTTCGGCGAGGCCGTCGAGCGGGTTGGAGCAGCCCGCGAGCGCGACGGCGCCGGCGAGCATGAGGGCGCCGATCGCGGCGCGGTTCCTGGTGTGCATGATGCCCCCCTACAGGTGTGCACCACAGGATCTCACGACCGTGCGTGCGCCGCGATCCGCGCCGCAGGGGTTGACACGATCCGCGGCACATGATTACTTAGTTACTGGACTAACTAACCGATGAAGTGGAGCACCACCCGATGGACGACGGTCGGCCGCTGTTCCTCCAGATCGCCGAGGCGCTGGAGTCGCAGATCCTCGATGGCACCCTCCCTGAGGAGTCGCAGGTGCCCTCGATCAACGAGCTCGCTGCGTTCCACCGCATCAACCCGGCGACGGCGCTCAAGGGGGTGAATCTCCTGGTCGACCAGGTGATCCTCTACAAGCGTCGCGGCATCGGGATGTTCGTCTCGCCGGGCGCCAGGGCGCGCCTGCTCGAGGACCGGCGCGCGGCCTTCGCGCAGTCCCACATCAAGCCCTTGGCCGAGCGCGCGCACGCTCTCGGCCTGACCACCCAGCAGGTTCAGGACATGATCAGGAAGGAGATGGACGCATGAGCGCCATCATCGAGACCTCCGGTCTCACCAAGCGCTACGGCCGCGTGAACGCCGTCGACGACGTCAGCATCTCGCTCGAGGAGGGCGGGATCCACGGTCTGCTCGGCCGCAACGGCGCGGGCAAGACCACTCTCATGCAGCTGCTCACCGGCCAGGAGTTCCCGTCCGCGGGCACGACCACCGTGTTCGGCGAGCGTCCGCTCGAGAACGCGGCCGTGCTGCGCCGGACGTGCTTCATCAAGGAGTCCCAGGTCTACCCGGACGACTTCAAGGGCAAGCACGTGTTGCGTTCCGCCCCGTGGTTCTTCGACAACTGGGACGCCGCGTTCGCCGAGCGCCTGGTGCGAGCCTTCGACGTGCCGCTGGACCGCAAGGTCAAGAAGCTGTCGCGAGGACAGCGCAGCGCGATCGGCGTCATCGTGGGCCTCGCCTCGCGGTCCGAGCTGACGTTCCTCGACGAGCCCTACGCCGGTCTCGACGCCGTCGCGCGCCAGCGCTTCTACGACCTGCTGCTCGAGGACTACGCCGCGCACCCGCGCACCGTGGTGCTCTCGACCCACCTCATCGACGAGGCGGCCGACCTGCTCGAGCGGGTGCTGGTCATCGACCAGGGCCGCATCGTCATCGATGCCGCCACCGACGAGCTGCGCGACAGTGCCACCACCCTCGTGGGCCGCTCGGGCGACGTCGACGGCTTCGCCGCCGGTCGCGAGGTGATCGACCGCACGACGCTGGGCGGCATCGCGTCCGTCACGTTGCTCGGGCTGAGCGACGAGGACCGTCGGGCCGCGACGGCCGCGGGCCTCGAGACCACCCGGGTCTCGCTCCAGGAGCTCATCGTCAACCGCACCGGCGGCGGCCGCGCCGCCACGACCGAGGAGGACGCGGCATGACCGCCACCGACACCGTCACCACCCGCCCGGCCACCGCATCGGCCGCCCGGCGCATGCTCAACGTGGCACGACTCCACGTCGCCAACCCCGTGCCGACGCTCGTGCTCCCCGTCTTCATCACCCTCGTCATCTTCGGGCTCAACGCCGCGATCTGGGCGCTCGTGGTGAACATCGCCGGGGGAGCGGACAACCTCGACTCGAACGCGTTCTCCTACAACGGCGGCATCACGTGGATCATCGTCTTCATGATGGTGGTCGCCGTGCAGGCGATGAACCTGACGTTCTCGTACGCGATCGGCCTGTCCGTCACGCGCCGCGACTACTACCTGGGCACGTGCCTGTACTTCCTCGCGCTCGCGGTGGGGCACTCCGCGTGGCTCACCGGCATGGCCGCGATCGAGCGATCGACGGACGGCTGGGGCGTCGGCGGGTACTTCTTCGCCCCGTTCGGGATGTGGCAGGAGTCTCTCGCCATCATCGCCCTCGGCTACGTGACGACGATGCTGCTGAGCTTCTCGATCGGCGCCGCCGTCGCCACCATGTGGGTCCGCTGGAGGGCCTACGGTCTGTACGCGTTCTTCCTCGGCCTCGCCGTCGTGCTGGTGGGCGCCGGATGGGCCATCACCGCGGCCGACGCGTGGCCGTCCGTGGGCGACTTCCTGGTCTCGACGCCGCTCGAGCAGCTGTTCCTGTGGACCCTGCCCCTGACAGCGCTGTGCGGCGTGGTCGGCTTCCTGCTGCTGCGGCGGGCAACCCCGCGCGGCTGAGCCGCGCCGCTCCCACGACGAGGGGCCGATGCACGCTCAGGTGAGCGCGCATCGGCCCCTCGTGCTCATGGTGCGAGGACGGCGTCAGGTGGCGGAGACGTTCGACAGCAGCACCGACGGGTCGCCGTTGAGCGTGTCCAGCACCACCGTCATGCTCCAGCCGTCGGTCGACGCGGAGTACGCGACGCCGGCGGGCGGCTGCTGGGATGCGTCCTTCTCGCTCACGTCCCATCCGGCTGCGGTGAGGGACTCGAGGTAGGCGTCCTGCGCCGCGACGTCCGCGACCAGGATGTTCGCGTTCCCGAGCCCGGTGTCGTCGGTGATGGCCGTCCAGGAGGCGATGAGGATGCTGCCCTCGGGCACCGGCACCTCCGACGGCCAGTCCTCGGGCAGGGACGCGTTCGCGAGGCTCAGCGCGCTGTCCGACCCATCGGATCCGCCCGCATCCTCCTGGGAGGCCTCCTCGGTCGAGCCCTCGTCGGCGTCGGGCGCCGCATCCTCCGCCGCGTCCTCTGCCGCGTCCTCCACCGCGGCGACGGCCTGATCGATCGCGCTCTCGGCGTCGGCCTCGTCGTCGCCCGAGCTGCACCCGGCGAGCAGCGCTGCGCCAAGGGCGGCCGCTGCGAGCATGCCTGTGGTTCGTGCGATGGTCATGGTGTTCCCCCTCGTGGTGTGTTCGCTCAGGAACCCCCGTCAGGGCGCGCAGCAGCCGTCGTCGATGCGGGCTGCGTCGGCGACGCGCGGCGATGTGCCGCGTGTGGTGTCCGCACTCCGTGCCCCCCGGTCGGATCCCCACCAGGCGCTCGGTCGCCATCGGGCCTGGTCCATCGACTGTCCCATGGGCGCGCGGTGGTCGCAACCGCGCCTGCGGAGCGCGCGGGGGCGTTCGGTGCGTCGGTGCTGCACGTCAGTAGTGCGCGTCAGGACGACGCCACGACGCACGACGCCGCGGGGGTGTCGGACGATGGGTAGGCGACGGCGAGCGCGTCCGCGATCCGGGCGCCGCGCTCCGTGTATCCCTCGGTCGTGTAGTGGATGCGGTCGGGACCGAACCACGAGTCCTCGACCTCTGCGCGCCAGTCGTAGACGCGCAGGTTGGGGTAGCGGGTGCAGGCGTCGACCAGGGCCTCGTTCATCTCGACCATGCCGTCGTCGGCGTAGGGGCCGTTCTGCTTGAGCGTCTTGACCGTCGGCCACAGCACGGGGTCGTCGCCCACCTTCTGCATGATCAGATCGATCCGCTGTGGAAGCGGGTACGCACCGCCGACCTTCTGGTTCGCGACCTCGTTGATGCCCATCGCGATGACCCAGCAGCCGTGGTAGCCAGCGTCCACGCGCTTCTGGACGGCCTCCTGAGCGTTCGGCTGGCCGTTCCACCTCTCGACGATCGAGCGCGCACCGAGCACGTCGGTGTCGACGTTCTCGACGCCGACGCGGTGATACTGCGCCGGGATCTGGTCCTCCGTCGGGGTGCCCTCACCCACCAGGCCCAAGGAGGTCGAGTCGCCCACGTGGACCACGGAGACGCACGACGTCATCCCGTCGGAGGCCGTGGTCGGTTCGGCGGTCGGCTCGGTCGAGGGCTCGGTCGTGGGCTCAGCGGACGGGGTGGCCTCCGGTGTCGCCGTGGGCTCGGGAGTGGGCGCCGTCGAGGTCGAGATCACCGACGCGGTCTCGGTCGCCGGGAGGTCGGCGGCGCGTCCAGGGTGCGGGACGAGGGCGACGGCGAGGACGCCGATCGCAAGGCCGAACGCACCGGTCACGACCACGGCACGGCCGCGCTCGGCGGAGGCGACGTCGCCCTCGGAACGGTGGTGCGCCGTGCTGATCCCGCGGGTCTGCGGCCGTGCGAAGGCGCGTGAGAACGCGCCGCGGAAGCCGTAGCGGCGGATCGGGTCCTCGAGCCAGCGCCAGCTCGCCTCGGCGAGCGCGATGGTGATCGCCAGGACGACGGCCAGCCTCAGCCAGGACAGGCCACCGAACAGCTCGATCGGCAGCGCGACGAGCACGGGCAGGTGCCACAGGTAGATGCCGTAGGAGCGCTCGCCGATCCACCGCAGCGGCTCCCAACCCAGCACCGAGCCCAGCCACGACCTCGCGTAGGAGGCGGTGGCGACGACCGCGACGGTGGCGAACGACAGCGCCAGCAGGCCCCACGAGTAGAGGCTGAGGTCGTACTCCTCGACGGTGACCATCAGCCACACGATGACGCCGAGGCCCGCGACCCCGAGCACCTCGAGCGGCCACGGCGCGCGCTCGCGCTGGTGCGCCAGGTGGCGGCCGTCCCCCGTGCCGCCACCGCCCGCGCGAGCCCGCATGGCGATGGCCACGATCGCGCCGATCAGCAGCCCTCCGGCGCGCGTGTCGGTCCCCTCGTAGGCGCGGGTGTTGTCGAAGCCCGGCTCGGCGATGGCCCACAGGAGGAGGAAGGAGCCCGCCGCGAGCGCACCGGTGGCGACAGCGGTGCGCCGGTAGCCGCCCTTGAAGAGGGTGAGCAGCCCCAGCAGGATGAGAGGCCACAGGATGTAGAACTGCTCCTCGACGGCCAGCGACCACAGGTGGTCGAACGGGGTGGGGTCCGAGAAGCGGTCGAAGTAGCTCTGGTCCGAGGTGATGGTGTCCCAGTTGGCCATGTAGAGCAGCCCGGCGAACGCCTCGTGGATGGCCGCGTGCAGGTGCTCAGGGCGTGTCAGGGCCGTGGCCGCGACGACCACCACGAGCATCACCACGAGCGCAGGCAGGAGTCGGCGCGCGCGGCGCAGCCAGAAGTGCGCGAGGTCGAGGTTGCCCCGTCGCTCCCACGATCCGAGCAGGATCGATGTGATGAGGAACCCGCTCAGGGTGAAGAAGACCCCCACGCCCATGAGGCCGCCGGGCATCCAGGTGATGCCTGCATGGAACAGGATGACGCCGACGACGGCGATCGCGCGGATCCCGTCGAGCCCTGGGCGGTACGCGGACGAGTCTCCTACGGGGCGAGGCATGGGCCCTCCGGGGTGAGGCGGGTCAGTCGGGTGGCCCCATTGTGGCGGCTCATCAGTCGCGGCGACGGGGTGCCGCGCGGGAGGCGGCCGTCAGCCGGCTGGCCGGGCCGCCTGCGTCGGGAGGGAGGGTCGGCTCAGCGCGATCCGACGTTGCAGCCGGCGGAGGACCCGTCGCCCGCCGGGAAGGCGACGGCGAGCGCGTCGGCGATCCGTGCCCCCCGCTCGACGTATCCCGCCGTCGTGTAGTGGATGCCGTCCGCCTGGAACCAGCCGGCCTTCGCCTCGGAGCGCCAGTCGTAGACGCGCAGGCTCGGGTGCGCCGCGCAGGCCTTCGCGAGAGCGGCGTTGAACTCCTGCATGCCCGCGTCGGCGTAGGCGCCGGTGTCGAGCCTGGTGACGGCGTTGACCCACAGCACCGGGTCGTCGCCGGTCAGCGACAGGATCCGTTCGATGCGCTCCTCGACGGGGTACGCGCCGCCGACCGCCTGGTTGGCGGCCTCGTTGATGCCCATCGCGATGACCCAGCAGCCCTGGTAGCCGTCGTCGACGCGCTGCTCGACCGCGTCCTGGGCGTTCGGCTCACCCTTGAAGCGCTCGACGATGGATCGTGCCCCGCGCACGTCCGTGTCGACGGCGTCGACGCCCACCCGCGCGTACTGCGCAGCGATCTGCTTATCGGCGGGCGTGCCCTCGCCGACGAGCCCGAGCGACGTCGAGTCGCCCACGTGCACGACCGAGGTACAGCTGGTCCGCGGGCCGGCGAAGGTGACCTCGACGCCGCCGCTCTCGCGAAGCTCGCCCGCCGTCGCGCTGGGAGTCGCGGCGATGGGTGGCACGACGGGCTCCGCGTCGGGCGCGACCGGCAGGGCCTCCACGACCTGCGGGGCGGCCGAGGCCGTGGCCACGGCTCGCTCTACCCTCACCGTGAGGGCGACGGCGGCGCCGGTCGAGGCGACGACGACGGTCGCCGCGATCGCGGTCGAGGCCAGTACCCTGCGTCCGAACGCCGCCTCCGGTGCGACGCGGCGTCCCGCGGCCTCGGCCCACGTGCGCAGGCGCCGGGCCACGGCGTCGAGCCACCACCGCAGGCCGAGGACCCGGATCGGGTCCTCGAGCCAACGCCAGCTGGCCCAGGCGAGCACCAGCGTGAGCGGGACGGCAAGCGCTGCCGTCCACGGTCCGAGCGCGGCCGGCAGGAAGGCGATGATGGGCATGTGCCAGAGGTAGATGCCGTAGGAGCGCTCGCCGAGCCACCGCAGCGGAGCCAGCCCCAACAGCCAGCCGACGAGGCCTCGCTGATGTGAGGCAGCCGCGACCACGACGGCGGTGGCGACCGACAGGAGGGCAAGGCCGCCGCCGTAGAGCGACATCGCGTACGCGTCGGTCGTCGCGAGCTGCCAGCCGACGACGGCCAGCGCGACGAGCCCGAGGATGTCGAGCCACCAGGGGGTGCGCTCGGGGGAGGGCTTCGACGAGC
Organism: Demequina sp. NBRC 110056; assembly: GCF_002090155.1. Lineage (GTDB taxonomy): Bacteria > Actinomycetota > Actinomycetes > Actinomycetales > Demequinaceae > Demequina. Next base: position 304,036 of record NZ_BBRM01000006.1, read on the forward strand.
CGGTCCTGAAGGCGACCATCGCGATCGCGAGCGCCGCGCCGATCAGCAGGCCGCCCGCGCGGGTGTCGGTGCCCTGATAGACGCGGGTGTGATCGAAGCCGGGCTCGGCCAGCAGCCACATGGCGAGGAACGACACGGCCGCGAGGCCGAGCGTCGCGCCGGCGACGCGCCACAGCCTGCGGCGCGTGAGGGCGAGCAGGCCGAGCAGCAGCAGCGGCCACACGAGGTAGAACTGCTCCTCGATCGCCAGCGACCAGAGGTGGTCGAGCGGCCCAGGGCCGGCGAAGCGGTCGAAGTACGACTCGCCGGCAGCGATCGTGGTCCAGTTGCTCGCGTACAGCAGGCCCGCGAGGGACTCTCGCAGCCGTGCCATGCCGTCGGCCGGGGCGATGACGGCGGTCACGCCTAAGGTCACCGCGACGACCGCGACGAGCGCAGGCACGAGGCGACGAGCGCGCCGCAGCCAGAAGCGGCCGAGGTCCAGGTCGCCTCGCTCCTGCCAGGTGCGCAGGAGGATCGTGGTGATGAGGAAGCCGCTCAGGGTGAAGAAGACGCCGACGCCCATCAGCCCGCCCGGCGCCCACGGGGCGCCCAGGTGGTACGCCACGACGCCGACGACGGCGAGCGCTCGAAGCCCGTCGAGGCCGGGGCGATAGGTGGCGTGCGAGCCCACCGGACGCGGCATGCGGTGGTCCTTGTCGTGCGGGGTCCTTCACCCGCGCCGGGGCCGACGCGGGGCGATCAGTATCGCCCGGCGCCGCCCGTGCCGATGACCAGAAACGCCCGCACGCCGTGAATCTCACACGACGCCGCGGCGCCGACCGCTAGGGGCGAGCCGCGAAGGTGCCGCGCGTGTACTGGAAGGGCCAGTACTCGATGTCGTGGCCGAGCTCGTGCGCCGCTCGCAGGGCGAAGTGGGGGTCGCGCAGGAACTCGCGACCGGCCATCACCGCATCGGCCTGGCCTGAGGACACGATCTCCTCGGCCAGGTCAGGATCGGTGACGAGCCCGACGGCGCTCGTCGGCACCCCGGCCTGGTCCCTCACCGCCGCCGCGAACGGCACCTGGTAGCCGGGCCCGACAGGGATGGCCGCATCGGCGACGTTTCCCCCGGTGGAGATGTCGACCAGGTCTGCCCCGGCCTCCTGGGCCCAGCGCGACACCTGCACGGTCTGGTCGAGCGTCCAGCCCTCGGGCTCCTTCCAGTCCGTCGCGGACAGTCGGACGAAGACCGCCGCCGCGTCGCCGGCGGCGGCACGCACCTCCCGCACGACCTCGAGGAGCAGGCGGGCGCGGCCAGAGCGGTCGCCGCCGTAGTCGTCGGTCCGGTCGTTGCTGAGCGGTGAGAGGAACTCGTGGATGAGGTAGCCGTGGGCGCCGTGGACCTCGAGCACCTCGAACCCGGCCTCGACCGCGCGGCGAGCGGCCGCGCCGAACGCGGCCACCGCATCGGCGATCTGCTCCTGGCTCATCGCGAGCGGCTCGGCGAGGCCCGGGAATCCCAGCGACGAGGGGCCGAGGGGCTGCCAGCCGCCGTCGGCGGGCACGACGGCACCGCGGCCCTCGATCCCGCGATGCGTGGAGGCCTTGCGGCCCGCGTGAGCAAGCTGGATGCCGGGCACCGCGCCCTGCGCCCGGATGAAGCGGGTGATGGGCGCCCACGCGTCGCGCTGGTCGTCGTTCCACAACCCGGTGTCCCACGGACTGATGCGGCCCTCGGGCAGGACGGCGGTTGCCTCGGCCATGACCAGCCCGGCGCCGCCGCGCGCCATCCCGCCGAGGTGCACGAGGTGCCACTCGGTCGGCACGCCGTCCCGACGCTCGACGGAGTACTGGCACATGGGCGCGACCCAGAGGCGGTTGCGGAAGGTGGTGCCGCGCAGCGTCAGCGGCTCGAAGAGGGCGGGGGTGCTCATGCTGGCCGAACGTGCGGGCACCTGGCGTGATTCCCGCTGTGGCTCTGCCGCGTGGCTCGATGTGATGAATGTGAGTGCTCTCGCGAGAACCCTCGAAATCGGGTCAAACGCCGCATTCACGGTCGAGTGAAGGTTCACATCCGTTACCGAAACGTGACGTGGAGCGCTTGCGTCACCCTGAAATGTGAGCGCTAATATTGCGAACGCGGGCCGCTTGGCGGTCCCACGGGAAACCCAAGGCACCCGGCAGAGCGGCCGGTGCAGAACGAGGAGGTTCTGAAGCATGAAGAAGAGTTTTCTGTCCACGATCGCCCTGGCGGGAGCCGCGGCTCTGGCCCTCACGGCGTGCTCATCCGGTTCCGACGACGGCGGGGACAGCTCCGCTGACCCGGGCTCGGGCGGCGACGGCGAGCTGATCACGGTCGGCTTCGCTCAGACGGGCGCCGAGTCCGGCTGGCGTGCCGCGAACACCGAGTCCATGGAGACCGCGTTCTCCGAGGAGAACGGCTTCGAGCTGGTCTTCAATGCCGCGGACAACGACCCGGCAGCCCAGATCAGCGCGGTGCGCGGCTTCATCAACCAAGGCGTCGACGCGATCGTCATCGCCCCGGTCGTCGAGGACGGTTGGGATGACGTGCTCCAGGAGGCCGCCGACGCAGGGATCCCCGTGATCCTCGAGGACCGCACCGTGTCCGCGTCCGACGACCTGTACGCCACCTGGGTCGGGCTCGACTTCGAGGAGGAGGGCCGCATGGCTGGAGCGTGGGCTGCCGAGCAGTACGGCGGCGAGCCCACCAACATGGTCGTCCTCGAGGGCACCACCGGCTCGGCGCCTGCGAACGATCGCGCGGCGGGATTCTCCGCGGCGATCGAGGGCACCCAGATCGAGACCATCGCGTCGCAGACTGGCGACTTCACTCGTGACGGAGGCAAGTCCGTCATGGAGGGCTACATCGCGCAGTACGGCATCGAGGGCATCGACCTCGTCTTCGCGCACAACGACGACATGGGACTGGGCGCGATCGAGGCGATCGAGGCAGCCGGCGGCGTGCCTGGCGAGGACATCAAGATCATCACCATCGACGCGGTGAAGGACGGCATGCAAGCGCTCGTCGACGGCAAGATCAACTACATCGTCGAGTGCAACCCGCTGCTGGGTGACCTGGCTGCAGGCCTGGTCAAGGACGTGCTCGCCGGCAACGAGGTGGAGAAGACGGTCTACGTCGAGGACCAGGCGTTCGACCAGGCGGCCGCGGCGGAGGTCATCGACTCGCGCGCCTACTGAGCCCAGGCCCTAGCCTGACCTCAGCGGAACCACCGCTCCTCCGAGGGGCCGGAATCATCACCGGCCCCTCGGTGGACGGGCCATCCACGAACGAAAGACGGCCTTCAGCATGACCACGGACACCGACGTCCCAGCCCTCGTCGAGATGCGAGGGATCACCATCAGCTTCCCCGGAGTCCTTGCGCTCGACGGTGTCGACTTCTTCCTACGCCCCGGCGAGGTCCACTCGCTGATGGGCGAGAACGGAGCCGGCAAGTCCACGCTGATCAAGGCGCTGACCGGCGTCTACGCGATCGACGCTGGGACGATCACGGTGGCGGGCGCGCGGCGGAGCTTCGAGAGCACCGCCGATGCGCAGGAGGCCGGCATCTCGACGGTGTACCAGGAGGTCAACCTGTGCGCCAACCTGTCCGTGGGCGAGAACGTCATGCTCGGCCACGAGCCGCGCAGCCGCGGTGGCATCGACTGGAAGGCCGTTCACGAGCAGGCCCGTGGCCACCTCACGAGCCTCGGGCTCGAGCTCGACACGCGGTCCGCGTTGGCAAGCCACTCGATCGCGATCCAGCAGCTCGTCGCGATCGCCAGAGCGATGGTCCTGGACGCGAAGGTGCTGATCCTCGACGAGCCCACCTCGAGCCTCGACCGTGGTGAGGTCGAGCAGCTCTTCGCGGTGATCCGCGACCTGAAGGAGGCGGGCGTCGCGATCCTGTTCGTCAGCCACTTCCTCGATCAGGTCTACGAGATCTCGGACCGGATCACGGTGCTGCGCAACGGCAAGCTCGTGGGTGAGTTCCCCATCGACGACCTGCCTCGCGACGCGCTGGTGACGGCGATGATTGGACGAGAGCTGAGCGACCTCGCGGCGCTGTCCTCCGTGGCCGACCGGGAGATTCCGCGCGACGGCGCCCCGGTCCTCCGCGTGAGCGGGCTCGGGCGCAAGGGACTGCTCGAACCCGCGGACCTCGACGTGTTCCCGGGAGAGGTCGTCGGCATCGCCGGACTGCTCGGCTCGGGCCGCACCGAGCTCGTGCGCCTGCTCTACGGTGCCGAGCGTGCGGACAGCGGCACGGTCGAGATCGCCGGCGAATCGGCGCGCATCCACTCGCCGCGCCAGGCCATGGCCCACGGCATCGCGCTGTCCTCGGAGAATCGCCGCGCCGAAGGCGTGGTGGCGGACCTGACGGTCGCGGAGAACATGATCCTCGGCGTCCAGGCGCAGCGCGGCTGGCTGCGGCCGGTGCCCAAGGCGGAACGGGACGCGATCGTGGGCGAGTACATGGAAGCGCTCGGCGTCAGGCCAGCGGACCCCGCCCTGCCGATCGGCAACCTCTCCGGCGGCAACCAGCAGAAGGTGCTGCTCGCGCGGTGGCTCGCGACGCAGCCGGAGCTGCTGATCCTCGACGAGCCCACCCGAGGGATCGACGTGGGCGCCAAGGCCGACATCCAGCGCAAGGTCGCCGAGCTGTCGGCTCAGGGACTGTCCGTGATCTTCATCTCCTCCGAGCTCGAGGAGGTCCTGCGCATCGCGCAGCGCGTGGTCGTCATGCGCGACCGGCGGCGGATCGGCGAGCTCGACTCGTCGGACGTGGACCTCGATGGGCTCATCGACTACATCGCCAACGCGGACGAAGGGAGCGTGGCCCGGTGAGGCTCGTCAAGCATCGGTTGTTCTGGCCCCTGGCAGCGCTGATCACCCTCGTGGTGGTCAATGTGATCGCCAACCCGAACTTCGCAAAGATCACCATGCGCGACGGCGATCTCTACGGAAACCCCATCACGATCCTGCGCGAGTCGACCCCGCTGATGCTGGTGGCGCTCGGTATGACGCTCGTGATCGCGACCCGCGGGATCGATCTGTCAGTGGGCGCCATCATGGCGGTGTCGGGAGCGGTCTCGCTGACCATCATCGACGGCGTGAGCGATCCGAACTCGGTGCCTGCAGTGCTGATCGCCCTGGTGGTGGGCGTCCTGGTCGCGCTCGTCCTGGGGGCCTGGAACGGCTTCCTGGTGTCGGTCCTGGGAATCCAGCCGATCATCGCCACCCTCGTGCTGATGCTCGCAGGGCGCGGAGCGGCGCTGCTCATCACGGACGGCAAGATCACGACGGTGAACTCAGAACCGCTGGCGTTCCTCGCTAACGGCTACCTGATCCTCCTGCCGTTCGCGTTCTTCCTGTGGGTGGTCGCCGTCGTCGTGGTCGCGCTCATCGAGCGGAGGACCGCTCTCGGCATGCTCACCGAGGCCGTCGGCATCAACCCTGAGGCGAGCCGGCTCGCCGGCGTCCGCTCGCGTGGCATCGTCTGGAGCGCCTACATCGCGTCCGGAGTCCTCGCGGGCATCGCGGGCCTGATCTACGCCGCGAACATCAAGGCGGCGGACGCCAATGCCGCCGGCTACCTCATCGAGCTCTACGCCATCCTCGCGGTCGTCCTCGGCGGCACCTCGCTGATGGGTGGCAAGTTCTCGATTGCGGGCACGGTGATCGGTGTGCTCACGGTCACGACGCTCGACAAGACCCTGCAGTTCTTCGGCGTCGCGCCTGCCCAAGCACCGGTGTTCTTCGCCGCGGTGGTGATCGTCGTCGTGCTCGTGCAATCGCCGCGTGTGCACCGCTGGGGTCGTTCGCTCCGGGTGCGTGGACGCGCCCCGGCCCCAGCGCCGCAGGCCGCCGAGCAAGCCGACCGCCAGAAGGAGGCCGTCCGATGACCGCCGTCGAGACCACGCCCGCTCGGACCGGCGGCGCCAAGGCCGCGCTGGTGACGTTCAGCACGCGCCATGCGTCGGTGCTGCCGACCTTCGCCGCCATCGCGATCCTGATCGTGCTGCTGGTCGGGGCGCAGTTCCAGTTCGGCAACTTCGTGAGCCCCGGCAACATGTCGGCGCTCCTGTACGACAACGCCCACCTGCTGATCCTCGCGGTTGGCATGACGTTCGTCATCGTCACCGCGGGCATCGACCTCTCGGTCGGGTCCGTGATGGCCTTCACGGGCATCCTTGGGGCCAGCCTGCTCACGAACGGCGTCCCCGTATGGATCGCCATCCCGGCGATGCTCGTGGGCGGCGCGCTGATCGGTCTGCTGATCGGTGTCCTCGTCCAGCAGTTCGACGTCCAGCCGTTCATCGCGTCGCTCGCCGGGCTCTTCCTGGCGCGCGGGCTCGCGTTCGTCGTCAGCCTGTCCTCGATCCGCATCGAGGACCCCGTCATGGACTGGCTGCGCACTCGCTTCTCGGTGGGTGGCTGGTACATCACGCCCACGGGCATCATCGCGCTGCTGACGGTGGTCGTGGGAGCCGTCATCATGCACAGGACGCGGTTCGGGCGCACGGTGTACGCCGTGGGCGGCTCGGAGCAGTCCGCACGGCTCATGGGCCTCAAGGTCGCGAGGACCAAGGTGATGGTCTACGTGATCTCCGGGCTGTGCGGCGGCCTCGCGGGGCTCGTGCTGACGGCGTATTCGAGCGCCGGCTACCCCCGCAACGGCATCGGCACGGAGCTCGACGTGATCGCCGCGGTCGTGATCGGAGGAACGCTGCTCGCGGGTGGACGCGGCTACGTGCTGGGCTCGCTCGTCGGCGTCCTCGTGTTCGGGACGATCAACACGATCATCTCGTTCATGGGTGCCGATCAGTCGTGGACGCACATCATCGTGGGCGCGCTCCTGCTGCTGTTCATCGTCGTGCAGCGGGCCATCGTGGCGCGCTCCGAACGCGGGAGCTGACCTGAGCCTCCCGATCCCAGGGGATCGTGACGTGCCTCGTCCGTGCCATCATGGCGGCGTGGACGGGGCGCGGCCGCTGGTGGAGCTCACTGACGCGACGGTGAGCTTCGGAGCCACGGTCGCGCTCGACGGCGTGGACTTCCGCATGTTCGCTGGCGAGGTGCACTCGCTGATGGGTGAGAACGGCGCAGGCAAGTCGACGCTCATCAAGGCGATCACGGGGGTCTTGTCGCCTGACGAGGGAATCCTCACGCTGGCGGGCGAGCGCGTCGCGTTCTCCTCCCCGCACGATGCCCAGGACGCCGGCATCTCGACGGTCTACCAGGAGATCGACCTGCTGCCGAACCTCTCGGTGGCGGAGAACGTGCTGCTGGGCCGCGAGCCGCGACGACTCGGGCTCATCGACCACGGGGCGATGCGTGCTCAGGCAGGTAGCATCCTCGCGGACCTCGGCCTCGCGATCGATCCCGCAGCGCCGCTGGGGATCTTCTCGCTCGCGACTCAGCAGCTCGTGGCGATCGCGCGTGCGATCTCCACGGACGTCAAGGTGCTCGTGCTCGACGAGCCCACCTCGAGCCTCGACCTCGACGAGGTCGCCGAGCTGTTCCGCGTCATTCGCGACCTCAAGAACCGCGGTGTCGCGATCCTGTTCGTCAGCCACTTCCTCGACCAGGTCTACGAGATCTGCGATCGGATCACGGTGCTGCGCGATGGCAAGCTCGTCGGCGAGTACCTCACCACCGAGCTGCTGCGGATCGATCTCGTGCAGAAGATGCTGGGGCGAGAGATGTCATCGTTCGTCTCACGCGAGCGCCAGGAGTCCGAGGTCGATCCCGACCAGGTCTTCATGAGCGCTCGCGGCATCACGTCGCCGGGCATCTCAGACGCCGACCTCGACCTCGCAGCCGGCGAGGTGCTCGGCGTCGCCGGGCTGCTCGGTTCGGGACGCACCGCCCTCGCGCGGGCCCTGACAGGTGTCGACCGCCCCAGCGCCGGCATCATCCGCCTCGAGCAGCAGGGCGTCGACCTCGACTCGCCGCGCACGGCGCTGTCGCTCGGCGTCGTGTACTCGTCGGAGAACCGCCGGTCGGAGGGGCTCGTCGGAGAGATGTCGATCGCCCAGAACATCGCGCTCGCGCTGCAGGCGCAGAAGGGCGCGCTGCGGCGGATCCCTCCCGCACAGGTGCGCGAGCTGGCGGCGAGCTGGGTCGAGGCGCTCGACATCCGGCCTGCGGACATCGATGCTCCGGTCCGCTCGCTGTCGGGAGGCAACCAGCAGAAGGTGATGCTCGCGCGCCTGCTCGCCGTGTCGCCGCGCCTGCTCGTGCTCGACGAGCCCACGCGGGGGATCGACGTGGGAGCGAAGGTCGAGATCCAGAACCTCGTGGGCGAGATGGCCGACAACGGCCTGTCCGTCATGTTCATCTCGGCCGAGCTCGAGGAGGTGCTCCGCGTGGGTGACCGCGTCGCGATCCTCCGTGACGGACGGATCGTCGAGACGGCGGCCTCCGACGACCTCAACGTCGACTCGCTGATGGCGCTCGTCGCCCGACCCGACCTTCCGGAAGCCTGAGGGGCGGGACGTGGCGGACAAGCAGCCCAAGGCGGCGAACATCTTCGATGTCGCACGTCTGGCGGGGGTGAGCCACCAGACCGTGTCGCGCGTGATCAACGGCATGCCCAATGTCCGCCCCGCGACCCGCGAGCGAGTCGAGAAGGCCATCGCTCAGCTCCGCTACAGCCCGTCGCCAGCGGCACGCGCGCTCGTCACGCGACGTACCCGCACCATCGGCCTCATCACGCCGTCGGTCTCTGCCCATGGCCCGACGTCGATCACCATGCATTTCACGATGGCCGCGCGTGCCGCGCGGTACTCCGTGGACTCGATCAGCACCGCTCCCGACGATCCGGCGGCGGTACGCGCGGCCGTCGAGGCGCTGCTGCGTCAGCGCGTCGATGCGATCGTCATGGTCGTCGCGGACTCGTCGGTGCTCGAGCTCGTGCACGGCCTCGACCTGACGGTGCCGCTGGTCGCCGCGGCGTCCTCGCCGCGGCGCAGTCCTCACCTCGTGTCGATCGACCAGTACCGCGGCGCCCGCGCCGCGGTGCGGCACCTGGCGGAGCTCGGCCACGAGCGCATCGTCCACCTGGCTGGGCCCGCGTCGGGCCCCGACGCCACGGAGAGGCTCAGAGGGTGGCGTGACGAGCTGTCCGCCCACCGCCTCGAGGCGCCCGACCCGTACTTCGGCGACTGGTCCGCGGAGTCGGGCTACCGCATCGGCCGGAACCTTGAGCTCGGCAGCTCGGGCGCGGTGTTCGTCGCCAACGACCAGATGGCGATCGGCGTCATGTCCGCCCTGCGCGAGCGCGGCCTGAGTATCCCCGAGGACGTCTCCATCGTCGGCTTCGACGACATCCCCGAGGCGGGCTACCTCTACCCGCCGCTCACGACCGTGCGGCAGGACTTTGACGCGCTCGGTCGGATGATGCTCCAGAAGGTCCTCGTCACTCTCGAAGAGCATCAGGAGCTGTCAGAGGACACGCCCCTGCCGACCGAGCTGGTGGTGAGGCGATCGACCCGCGCGGTCGACGTGCGCTGAGGTGCCCCCGGAGCAGCCATCGAGCTTGCCCCAGTGCGCGGCTGTGCACGTGTCGTCGCCTTCTGGTGGCCGCTGAGACGGTGCCGGCTGGGTGGCAGCGACGCCGTCGCAGATCCCGATGGATGTGCCCGAAATGTGATAGTTGTGAAGGCGGAAGATCTGGGCATTTCGGCAAAGGAGCCACATGGACCCGACGTCAACCGATCGCCCGTCGACGTCCGATCCGGTGCGCGTGACACGGCGGCGGCTGCTCATCGGAGCAGCATGGACGTCCCCTGTGATCATGCTCGCGACGGGAGTTCCCGCTGCGGCAAGCTCTCTCACAGCGACGCTGGAGTTCACCGAGGCCACCTACCTTGGCACGGCGTGCGGCACGGTGGACGGCGTGACCGTTCTGGCTCTCGACGAGGCATCCCAGCCTGTCGCGGGTGCCGCCGTCGCGGTGACGCTCAGCGACGGCTACACGTTCGAGGGCGGCGACACGACATTTGCTGGGACGACCGATGCGGCCGGTGCCATGGCGTTGCCTGCGATCGTGGTTCCTGCAGAGGGCGGCGCCACGATCCTGACGGCGACTGCCGGGGTGCTCCAGGCGACGGCGACGCTGTCTGCTGATCCGGTGAGCCCGCTCGTGGAGCAGTTCAGGGACGGACCGTCATACTCGACCACGGACATGCCCACGACCCTGACGGTTCTCGGCGCCGGCTACTCTCTCGATGCCGCCGGGCAGCTGTACTACGGTGCGAATCCCGTCGGCGGTGCCACGGGCATCGTCTCCGCAGACGCGCTCTTCGCACCGGCCGCAGGCGCCGCGGAGGTGGGAACCATCAGTTCCGACGGCACGTACCGGCGCTACCGCGACGGCGGCTTGGACCAAACCATCACGGGAGTTGCCGCTGGGAGCGTGGCGCTCGGCTCCGACTATTGGTACGTGCCCGGCGGCGAGGTCATCTACCGCGGCACGGGCACTGGCGTCGCAGCTGCGGCCGCCGATGCCGTGATCGGGTCTGCCGCCCGCTGGGCTGGCGTCGTCACCCCTGGCGGCCAGCATGTGCAGCTGAGGAACGACGCGGTATTCGGGACGGCCACGGGAAGCCTGCCGGCAGGTACGCAGCCGCTTGGACCCAACTACTGGCTGACGCCGGGCGGCGAGCTGCGCCAACGCGGTCGCGCCGCGGCGATCGACACTGGCGTGACCAGCGCGACGGCGCTCAACAACGGTTCAGCGAACTACGTGTTCTACGTCGTCGACACTGGTTCGACGGCGACCCACCGCAACTGGGACGGGTCGGGTTGGTCGCCGCAGCGGACGGTGCCGGTCGGTTCGGTCAGCGTCGGCGCCGGGTACACGCTGTCGCCCGCCGGTGAGCTCTATCACGACGGATTGCTCCGAGGGGCGGGGCCGTACACGAGCGTTGCTGGCGACAACAACGGCAGCGCGAACTGGGCCGACGCGTTCCTCCCGCCGACATGCCCGGTTGCCGCGTGAGCCGGAGCACGGCTCTGAGGCAACGTTACAGTGCCCCCGGCAGGACTCGAACCTGCAACCTACGGATTAGAAGGCCGTTGCTCTATCCATTGAGCTACGAGGGCTGGGCGCCGCGGCGCTCGACACCAGGGTAGTGCGGGCCGATGCGCCCTCGGCTCAGGAGACGCGTTCCCCCTCGCAGACGGTCGTCAGCCGGGCGCCCGTGGCCGCGGCGGTACGCTCGCGCGCGGTAGCCTGAGCGGGGCGAAGGGCGTCTTCGCGTGCGACGAGTGGAGGACTGCGGGGGATGACCATCCGGCCTATCAAGACGTGGTCGTACCCCGGCGCGCTTCTCGACGCGCTCGTGGAGACCCGCGCCGTGGTGTCGGATCTCGAGTTCCCCATCCCCCTGGGTGATGCCGAGGACACCGATCGCATGCGCTCGCACATGGTCGAGCAGCTCGACCATCACCTCATCCCGCGCGTGCGCGAGGAGGCGTCGCCCGCGATCGTCGTGGTCGCAGGCTCGACCGGCGCGGGAAAGTCGACGGTGGTGAACGCCCTGCTGGGCGAGCAGCTCACGGCCTCCGGGGTCCTGCGTCCGACGACGAAGGTCCCGCACGTCTTCCATCACCCGCTCGACGCGGAGGTGCTGAGCACCATCGCGCAGGAGGCGGCCGTGATCGCGACCGAGGCGGTGCCGCGCGGGCTCGCGATCATCGACTCGCCCGATCTCGACTCCGTACGAGGCGAGAACCGCGAGATCGCGGAGCGGTTGCTCGAGGCGGCCGACCTGTGGATCTTCGTCACGACCGCGGCGCGCTACGGGGACGCCGTGCCCTGGGACGCGCTGCGCCGCGGTGCGGAGCGCGGCGCGTCGATCGCGATGGTCCTCAACCGAGTCACCGTCGACGTCGCCGCGCAGGTGCGCCGCGAGCTCGTGGAGCGCCTCACCACGGAGGACCTCGAGACGTTGCCGCTGTTCGTGATCCCCGAGGACACCGAAGGGGGCGTCCAGCTCCCGCAGGACGTCGTCGGCGGGCTCGGACGCTGGCTCGACGGCGTTGCAGCGGCCTCCGCGAGCACCATCGTCGAGCGCACCATGCACGGCGCGACCGAGTCGCTCAAGGAGTGGCTCGAGACGCTCGCCGAGCGGATGGACGACCAGGCCGTGGCGGCCAAGGAGGTCAGGGCGGAGGTGCGCCGTTGCGCTGCGCAGGCTGAGCACGCGGGCGGTGACGAGTGGTACCGCGACATCGGCACGGGCACCTTGCAGGGCCGCTGGCGTGCCGCCCGCGCCGAGGGCGGACCGCTGCACAAGCTTCGTCACTCAGCGTGGGGACGCCGCCGGAGCGCACGCGAGGTGCGCGACGCCTTCATGTCGGAGGTGCGTGCCGACCTGCTCGAGGCAGTCGAGGCGAGCCTGGCCGCGGCAGCCGCGCGCGCATCGGACGCCATGGTGACGGCGCTCACGCACGGCGACGACTCGCCCGGGGCGTGGCTGGCCGCCCAGCGCGACCCACGCGAGGCGCGCGTGGTGCGGGAGCGCCGCGCGGCCGACGCGACCCGGACCTGGCTCACCAAGGTGTCCGAGCACGCGATGGGTCTCCCCGGTGCGCAGCGCGGCGCGGAGATGATCGGCGAGGAGGGCATCTCGGTCGCTCTCGCATGCGCCGCGCTCGGCATCGACGAGGCGCGCAGCGTCCTCGGCGTCCTCGTGAACCCCACCCTGGGCGACGCCGTGCACCTTGCTCAGGCCGAGCTGACCGGCGCGCGGCGCTACTGCATCAACCGCGAGGCGCTCGACCTCATGAAGCCCACCGACGTGCCCAGCCTGCTGCCGGACGCGTCCTCCAAGATCCGCCTCCGCCGGGCCGAGCTCAGGGGCCTGATGTGAGGAGGCCGCTGTGACCGTCCAGTTCGAGCACCTCGCTCCCCGCGACGAGACGACCGCGCTGCGTGAGCGCGTCGAGCGCCTGCGCGCCTCGATGGAGTGGGCGTCCGAGGCCATCCCGCCGTCGGTGCGCGGTCTCGTCGAGGAGACCATCGTGCGCTGCGAGGAGCGCCTCGCCATGGGCGTGGACCACACCGTGGTCGCGCTCGCGGGCGGCACGGGCTCGGGCAAGTCGAGCCTGTTCAACGCGATCGTCGGTCGCGAGTTCGCCGTGCCGGGCGTGGCGCGTCCCACCACCTCAGAGGTGAGCGCCGCTGTGTGGGGCGGGGGTGCCGAGGCACTGCTCGACTGGCTCGAGATCGGCGTCGACCGGCGCCTGGCCCGCGAGTTCGACCCCCTCGACGAGGACGACGAGGCCGACCTGTCGGGGATGGTGCTGCTCGACCTGCCCGACCACGACTCGATCAACGCCGACAACCGCGCCGTGGTCGACCGCGTGGTGCCGATGGCGGACCTGCTGCTGTGGGTGGTCGACCCGCAGAAGTACGCGGATCACGCGCTGCACGCGTTCTACCTTCGCGCGGCGTCGGAGCGCGATCGCCCCTCGCTCGTCGTGCTCAATCACGTCGACCGCCTCTCGACCGAGGACGCCTGGGCGGTCGCACGCGACCTGCAGAGGCTCCTCGCGGTGGACGGCATGACCCAGGTGCCTGTGATGCCCGTCAGCGCGAAGTCTGGCCACGGCCTCGACATCCTGCGCGCGGAGCTCGCGGGGGCGGTCTCCGCACGCACCGTGGCCGCTGAGGCCGTCCGAGCCGACCTCGTCAGCGCCGGCCGCGCGCTCGCCGGTGCGCTCGCGAAGGACGCCGACCCGTCGCTGCCGGACCCCGACGAGCTGGTCGCGGCTCTCGCGCGAGCGGCGGGCGTGGACGCGCGCGCGGAGGCCGCGGCTGCGTGGGCCCGCGGGGCGCGCGTCGAGGAGCCGGGGAAGTGGACGGTCGCTGTGGCGACCGTCGAGCGCGAGCGCCTCGACTGGATCGACGCCGCGACGGCCGGGCTGCCGCCCACGTGGCGCCAGGTGGTGGCCGATGCGGTCGAGCCGGCACCCGAGCTCGCTCGCCGGATCATCGAGGCGCTCGAGGACGCGCCGTGGCCCGCCGTGGAGCCTGCCCAGGGGTGGAAGGCGCTGGTGGCGCGCGGACGGCTCGCGAGCGCGGCTCGCAAGCGCACTCTCGAGGTCGGGCGCTTCGTGGTGGCCGAGGAGCTGCGTCCCGCGGTGATCGAGCCCACGGAGACCATCCACCAGGCCTACCGGGCCCTCGACGAGCTCACCGAGCTCGAGTAGGCCGCGTCAGGAGGCACCGATGACCGAGAGCACCACGCGACTGGCCGTGATCGGCGGCGGCAACATGGCTGGCGCCATCGCGCGGCGGTTGCTCGCGAGTGACGGCGCCCCGACGATCGCCGTCACCACCAACTCCTCGACCCCGTCGTGGGTAGACGAGCAGAGAGTGCACCATCGCCGAGTCGTCGACGGCCCGAACGCGAATGGCTGGGCCGTCCGTGACGCGGACGCGGTCATCCTCGGTGTGAAGCCCAAGGACATCCTTGCGACGGCTCGGGAGATCGCCTCGGACCTTGCGCCCGGCGCGCTCGTGGTCAGCGTGGCTGCCGGGGTGACGCTGGAGCAGTTGAGCGCGGCGCTACCGGATCACGCGGTCGCGGTCCGCGCGATGCCGAACACGCCGGTCGCCGTCGGTCGCGGAATCACGGCTTTCGCCGTTCCCGCCGACGCTCCCGTGGGTAGTGCGCAGAGCGTCCGCGAGTTGCTCGCTCCCACCGGTTTGGTCGAGGAGATGGACGAGGCGTTGATCGACGGCTTCTCTGCGGTCATCGGATCGGGCCCGGCGTACATCTACTACGTGATGGAGGCGCTGACGGCGGCGCTCGACGAGCAGGGGCTCGCCGACGACCGCACGAGCGCGATGGTGGCGGAGCTCGTCGCCGGCGCTGCGGCGTATCTCCAGGCAGACGGCCGCGAGGCGGCGGCATTGCGCGCCGAGGTCACCAGCCCTGGCGGCTCGACCGCGCGGGCGATCGGGGTCTTCGACGAGCGCGACGTGCGCGGCGCCATCAGCGACGGTGTGCGAGCCGCCGCGATGCGGGCGCGCGAATTGGGTCAGTAGCGTCCCCAGGCTCGCAGCGCATCGGCGTTCTCCACCGGAGGTGGGTAGCGCCGATGCGCGGGCTGGGTCCGCGCGTCAGCCTGGCTTGCAGCCGCGACAGTCGCGGCAGGAGCCGAGGAGGCGACATGAACGACCTGACGACGTCCGTCACGGGGTGGGTGGGCAACGTCCCAACCCTTCACACCCTCGCCGATGGCAAGAAGATGGTGTCCTTCCGGATGGGGCACACGCCGAGCTACCGCACGGCCGACGGGACCTGGAAGACCATGGACACGCAGTGGCTCTCGGTCCGGATGTTCCGGACGGGAGCGCAGAACGTGTCGGAGTCGATCCGCAAGGGCGACCCCGTCTTCGTCCAGGGGCGGCTGCGCACCAACGTGTGGGTCACCAATGACGGCACCGAGCGCACGGACCTGCAGTTAGAGGCCTCGACGGTCGGCCACGACCTGACGTGGGGGACGACGCGGTTCTCCCGCACGGCGGCGCCCGCGGGAGCGGAGGCGGAGGGCGACGATGAGGCAGATGGCTCGCGCGCCGAGGACGCCGATGCCGAGGAGTCGGTGCCCGAAGGTCTCGACCCGGCCGACCTGGAGGCGCCTGACGTGCTCGAGGACGCGCCCAGCGACGAGGAGCTCACCGCGGCGCGCTGACCACATCGATGCGGCGGACTCCCGCGCGTCGGCCCACCCCCTCAGCCGGCGCGCGGGTCGCCCACTGCCGCGGGGAGTGGACGCGTCGACCCGCCCCGGCACTGCTCTCGACCCGCGACGGCCCCGGCCCTCGACCGCGTAGGCTGGTGCAGGTATGTCCGCGGGCGCATCGGCGCCTCTCAACGAGACTGACGGAGCAGCAGTGGCTGAGTTCATCTACACGATGCAGAAGGCGCGCAAGGCGCACGGCGACAAGGTCATCCTCGATGACGTGACCATGGCGTTCTACCCCGGCGCCAAGATCGGCGTCGTCGGACCCAACGGCGCAGGAAAGTCGACCATCCTGAAGATCATGGCGGGCCTCGAGCAGCCCTCCAACGGCGAGGCGCGCCTGAGCCCCGGCTACACCGTCGGCATCCTCCTCCAGGAGCCGCCGCTGAACGAGGACAAGACCGTCCTCGGCAACGTCGAGGAGGGCGTCGCCGAGATCAAGGGCAAGCTCGACCGCTTCAACGCCATCTCCGAGGAGATGGCCAACCCCGACGCCGACTACGACTCGCTGCTGGCGGAGATGGGCACGCTTCAGGAGGAGCTCGATCACGCCGACGCGTGGGACCTCGATGCCCAGCTCGAGCAGGCGATGGACGCGCTGCGCTGCCCGCCAGCCGACGCCGACGTGAAGGTCCTCTCCGGCGGCGAGCGCCGCCGCGTCGCGCTGTGCAAGCTGCTCCTCGAGAAGCCCGACCTGCTGCTACTCGACGAGCCCACCAACCACCTCGACGCCGAGTCGGTGCTGTGGCTCGAGCAGCACCTGTCGAAGTACGCCGGCGCCGTCATGGCCGTCACCCACGACCGCTACTTCCTCGACCACGTCGCCGAGTGGATCTGCGAGGTCGACCGCGGTCGCCTGTACCCGTACGAGGGCAACTACTCGACCTATCTTGAGAAGAAGCAGGAGCGCCTCCAGGTCCAGGGCAAGAAGGACGCCAAGCTCGCCAAGCGCCTCAAGGACGAGCTCGACTGGGTCCGCTCGAACGCGAAGGGCCGCCAGACCAAGTCCAAGGCACGCCTCGCCCGCTACGAGGAGATGGCCGCCGAGGCGGAGAAGACCAGGAAGCTCGACTTCGAGGAGATCCAGATCCCGCCGGGTCCGCGCCTGGGCAACGTGGTGATCGAGGCCAAGGATCTCCAGAAGGGCTTCGACGACCGCGTCCTCATCGACGGGCTGTCGTTCTCGCTGCCGCGCAACGGCATCGTCGGCGTCATCGGCCCCAACGGCGTCGGCAAGACCACGCTCTTCAAGACCATCGTGGGTCTCGAGAAGCTCGACGGCGGCGACCTCAAGGTCGGCGAGACCGTGCAGGTGTCCTACGTCGACCAGTCGCGCGGCGGCATCGACCCCAAGAAGTCCCTGTGGGAGGTCGTGTCCGACGGTCTGGACTACATCAACGTCGGCAAGGTCGAGATGCCCTCGCGTGCGTACGTGTCCGCGTTCGGCTTCAAGGGGCCCGACCAGCAGAAGGCCGCCGGCGTCCTGTCGGGCGGTGAGCGCAACCGCCTCAACCTGGCGCTGACGCTCAAGGAGGGCGGCAACGTGCTGCTCCTCGACGAGCCGACCAACGACCTGGACGTCGAGACCCTCGGCTCGCTCGAGAACGCGCTGCTGGAGTTCCCGGGCTGCGCCGTGGTCGTCAGCCACGACCGCTGGTTCCTCGACCGCGTCGCGACCCACATCCTCGCCTACGAGGGCACCGAGGAGAACCCGGCCAACTGGTACTGGTTCGAGGGCAACTTCGAGGCCTACGAGAAGAACAAGATCGAGCGCCTCGGCGCCGAGGCCGCGCGCCCGAGCCGCCAGACGTACCGCAAGCTCACGCGGGACTGAGCCATGCGCTCCGCGGTCGACCCGACCCCACAGCCCGTGGGGTCGGTCGACCCGTTCTTCCTCGACCCGACGGAATGGCCCGAGGCTCCTGGCTGGCTTTTCCCGACGGTCATGTCGTTCCTCGGCGTCGTGTGCGTCGTGGTCGTGGTGCTGCTGTTCATGTGGCGCCGGTCGATCCAGTACGACAAGGCCGAGCGTGCCGCCCGCGAACCCCAGGAGTGGGTGGATCTGTCGAAGCTCGGCAAGGGCGGACGATGGGCCGACGAGGAGTCGTCCGACCCGCGCACACGCGAGGACTTCGGCCGCACCAAGCGCGAGGAGGACGCGCCCGAGTAGCCGCTCGGGCAGGCGCCCGGCCACGTGCCCCGTCTGCCTGAGCGTCCAGGGGTTGGGTGAGCGTCGGTGTCGCACGCGCCGCGTGCGGTGATGGTGGGTGGTTGTCCGCGAAGCGTCCGTGCGCGCCGCGTGTGCCCTCGCTCCGACACGGTGGATGGCTGTCGCCCTGGCGTGTGCCGTGTGCGGCGGTGGTGGCTGGGTGTCGCTCTGGCGATACGGTGGCGCCATGAGCCGCATCCACGTCCCCGTCTCGCTGCGCTGGTCCGACCTCGACGCATACGGGCACGTGAACAACGTCCAGCTGCTGCGGTTGCTCGAGGAGGCCCGCATCCGCACGTTCTGGGCAGGCTCGGCGGAGCCGGAGGCGCCGCCGACGGCCGTCATCTCCGCGGGCCCCGGTGCGCCGACGACGACGCTCATCGCGTCCCAGCACATCGACTACCTGGCGCCCATCCCGTTCCTGCGGGAGGCGCTCGACGTGCAGCTGTGGATCGGCCGCATCGGCGGCGCGAGCCTCGAGGTCTGCTACGAGGTGTGCTCGCCGACGTCATCCGACGAGCCTGTGGTCTTCGCTCGAGCAGCGACCACGATCGTCCTCATCGACACTGCGACGCAGCGCCCGCGGCGGCTGACCGAGGTCGAGCGCGCGGCGTGGAGCGCCCACCTGGACGAGCCGCTGGTCTTCCGCCGCCGGTGAGCATCGGCGCGTGCATGCGGCGGGTGCGGTCGACGCTGAGCCGCCATCGCCGTACGCGCGACGCGCAAGACCGACAGTGAGGCACCCCTAGGGCGCCAAGGTGGAGCTAGGGAGCCGCGCTACTGGGGATCGACGCTGAGCCACCATCGCCGTACGCGTGTCTCGCCATACCGACGGTAAGCCACCACTAGGTGTTCTTCCCCGTGAGGTTGTGAACGCGGTCGGCGGGCGTTGATCCGTCGAGTGCGGTGTGGGCGCGATGGTGATTGTAGTGATGGAGCCAGTCGTCGTAGGTGGCTGCGCGGGCGGCGTCTGAGCGGTAGGTCTGGGCGTAGGCCCATTCGGCGGCAAGGGTCCGGTTGAACCGTTCGACCTTGCCGTTGGTTTGCGGCCGGTAGGGCCGGATACGGACATGGGTGATGTTGTCACCGAGGGCTTGAGCAAACACTCTCGAGCGGTAGCACGAGCCGTTGTCTGTCATCACGGCGGTGACGGTGATGCCATGGTCGGCGAAGAACGCGTTCGCTCGATGCCAGAACGCGGCCGCGGTCTCCTTGCGTTCGTCGGCGAGCTGTTCGGAGTAGACCAACCGGCTGCAGTCATCAACGGCGTGGTGGAGGTAGGCGTAGCCGATGCCGCGTCTGCCACTGTTATGCCGGCCGGTCTTCTTGCCGACCTTGCGCCAGCCTCCACCGTCGGGGATCCGACCGAGCTTCTTGATGTCGACATGCACGAGTTCGCCCGGAGTGTCCTTGACGTAGTGGACGGGCTTGGGCTTGCGCACCGCCAGCCCGGTGGCCTGGTCCAGGTGATGCAGCAGCGGCATCCGATAGCGGGCCAGCACCCGCCCCACGGTCGAGCGGGGGATCCCCAGGTGATAGCTGATGCGGTGAGGACCCCAACGGCGGTTGAACCGCAGTGCAATGATGCGTCGCTCGCGCCTGGACGACAACCGGCCCGGACAATGGCCCGGCCGCGACGACCGGTCAACCAGTGCCAGCCCGGCACGATACCTGCCAGCCCACCGCGACGCGGTGGCCGGTGACACCTGGAACCGTTCAGCCGCTCGCCGCACCGTCCAATGGTCATTCAACGATCAGTTGAAAGCAAGCCTTGCGACGCCC
>NZ_BBRM01000006.1:323820-356939 GCF_002090155.1 Demequina sp. NBRC 110056
GCGTCTGCCACTGTTATGCCGGCCGGTCTTCTTGCCGACCTTGCGCCAGCCTCCACCGTCGGGGATCCGACCGAGCTTCTTGATGTCGACATGCACGAGTTCGCCCGGAGTGTCCTTGACGTAGTGGACGGGCTTGGGCTTGCGCACCGCCAGCCCGGTGGCCTGGTCCAGGTGATGCAGCAGCGGCATCCGATAGCGGGCCAGCACCCGCCCCACGGTCGAGCGGGGGATCCCCAGGTGATAGCTGATGCGGTGAGGACCCCAACGGCGGTTGAACCGCAGTGCAATGATGCGTCGCTCGCGCCTGGACGACAACCGGCCCGGACAATGGCCCGGCCGCGACGACCGGTCAACCAGTGCCAGCCCGGCACGATACCTGCCAGCCCACCGCGACGCGGTGGCCGGTGACACCTGGAACCGTTCAGCCGCTCGCCGCACCGTCCAATGGTCATCAACGATCAGTGAAGCAAGCCTGCGACGCCCCTCGGGCGTCAAGGGAGCGTTAGCGTGGGTCACGAAGGCCTCCGTGGAACGAAGTGAGTGTGGTAACCCACATCGTCCCGGAGGTCTTCGCTTACTTCACGCGTTCACAACCTCCCAGGGAAGAACAACTAGGGCGCTGAGGTGGAGCCTGGGTCCCGCGCTACTGGGGATCGACGCTGAGCCACCATCGCCGTACGCGTGTCTCGCCATACCGACGGTAAGCCACCACTAGGGCGCCAAGGTTGAGTCGGGGGGCGCTCGGGCGGCCGCGGCGCGCGCGTGGAGCCCGCGCCTGAACGCACGAACGCCGGCCGCCCCGAAGGACGACCGGCGCTCGCGGCAGAGGACGGACTTACGCGGTGAGCGAGTCCACCCACTCCTGGTTGGCGGCGACCCACTCGGCCACGATCGACTCGTAGTCGCCCGAGTCCGCGCCCTGGAGCTGGTTCTCGAGGTCGTAGAGGACCTCGGCGTCCATCGCGAAGTTGCCGAACCACTCGGCGACCTCGGGGAACTCCTCGGTCAGGCCGGTGCGGCCGTAGGTGACGATCTCCTCGGCCTCGCCCAGGATGCCCTCCGGGTCCTCGAGGTTCTTGAGGTCGTACGCGCCGTAGGCCCAGTGGGGCTCCCACAGGGTGACGATGATGTTCTCACCGTTCGAGGTGGCGGTGTCGAGCTCCGCGAGCATCGCCGGGGTCGACGAGGTCAGGAACTCGTAGTCACCCAGGCCGTAGGCCTCGATGGCGTTCTCGGTGGCGGCGGTGAGGCCCGCGCCGGGCTCGATGCCCACGATGCGGCCGTTCATGTCGTCCACGAAGTCGGGCAGGTCCGCGAGCGAGTCGACGGGCGCATCGGCATTCACGGCGATGGTGAGCGCGGCCGAGTCGAACCAGGAGCCAAGCTCCTCCATGTCCTCGCCGTAGGTCTCGATGTACTCGGCGTGGGTCAGCGGCAGCCAGACGTCGGTGACGACGTCGTAGTCACCGTCGGCGACGCCCTGGAACACGATCGCGGGGTCCGCGTACTCGAGGGTGACGTCGTAGCCCTGCGACTCGAGGACGTTCTCCCACAGGAGCGACGTCGCGAGCGACTCGTCCCAGCCGTTGAAGACCGCGAGGGTCAGCTCGCCGCCGGCCTCGGTGGTCTCCTCGCCGCCGTCGGTCGCGGCGTCGGTGGTCTCCTCGTCGGCGGACGAGCAGCCGGCGAGCACGAGGCCCGCCGCAGCGGTCACCGCGAACGCGGTGGCAGTGCGCTTGAACATGTTTCTTCCTTTCTCGGCATGGGGATCTCCTCACGCCGTGGAAGCACCGCGCCGTCCGGAACGGGCGGGGTGCCCGCAACCCTCAGCGGGTTGCGAAGTCTTGCGTTGGGGTGGACAGGGCCGACGCGCGCGTCGGCTCAGAAGGTGGCGCGACGCGTGCTGGCCTTCTCGGCCTCGATCGCGTCCTCCTGGTGCGTTCCGAGGGTGTCGAACCGCGCCTGCTCGTCGGCCTCCCGAGCTGACTTCCGGCGCTGAGCGATGCGGGCGTACAGCCCCATGCCCTTGCCGAACGAGGCGGTGAAGCGGTCGAGCAGCACGGCGAGCACCACGACGGACAGTCCGGCCTCCCAGCCGAGCTTCGCGTTGAGCGCGGAGATCGCCTGGATGACGTCGCCTCCCAGGCCACCGGCGCCGACGAAGCCGGCGATGACGACCATCGACAGCGACAGCATGATGATCTGGTTGATGCCAGCCATGATCGACGGCATCGCGAGCGGGATCTGGATCTGGCGCAGGATGCGGCGCGGGGTGGCGCCGAAGGCCTCGCCGGCCTCGACCACCTCCTTGTCGACGCCGCGGATGCCCAGCTCGGTGAGCCTCACGCCGGGCGCCATCGAGAAGATCAGCGTCGCGACCACGCCGGGCGCGATGCCCACGCGGAACAGCGCCACGGCCGGGATGAGGTAGACGAACGCCGGCAGCGTCTGCAGGAAGTCCATGACGGGCTTCACGATCGCCGACACCGTGTCGTTGCGCGCTGCCCAGATGCCCAGCGGCACCGCGAGCAGCACCGCCAGGAAGGCGGCGACGATGACGAGGGCGAGGGAGTCGATGGCGTTGTCCCACTGGTCGACGCCGATGATGAACGCGAGTCCCACGACCGCGCCGACGGCGAACTTCCAGCCGCGGGCGAAGAGGGCGGCCACGGCGATCAGCGCGATGACGGCCCACGCCGGGGGAGTGGCGAACACCCAGTCGACGGCGTCGACGAGCGCGATGAAGATGTCACGCAGCGCGGTGAAGAACCACTGGAAGGTGTCGCCCAGCCAGTCGAAGAAGTCGGCGATCCACTCGCCGACGGGGATGCGGAACTCCATCACACGCCTCCCTTCGTCGCGGCCGATCCGAGGACCTTGTCGACGACCTCGCCGGGCAGGGGCTCGACGACCGGCGTCGCGGAGGTGGCCGCGTCGGGCTCGCCGCCGAGGGCGGCCAGCAGCGTCACCCGCGGCACGACGCCCACGAGGCGGTCACGCTCGTCGGTCACGGCCAGCGCGAGCGCCGCCTCGAGCGACGGGATGAACAGGTCGGCGAGGGCGGTGTCCTTCGACACGGCCCCGTGGTCGGTCTGGATCGCGGGGGCGAGCTCCTTGCCGCCCTTGCGGACGAGCTCGAGCACGTCACGGTCGCGCACCCAGCCCTTGATGGTGCGGTCGCGCTGCGTCACGTAGAGAGCGGACAGCTCGTTGTCGCGCATCGCGGACAGCGCAGCGTGGGGCCCGGCGTTCTCGTGGATCACGGCGCGCGGGGCACGCATGACGGACTCCGCGGTCAGCACCTTCGAGCGGTCGACGTCCTGGACGAACTGCTCGACGTAGTCGTTCGCGGGGTTGGTGAGGATGTCCTCGGGCGAGCCGATCTGGACGATCCGGCCGTCGCGCATGACCGCGATGCGGTCGCCGATGTACATCGCCTCGTTGAGGTCGTGGGTGATGAACACGATGGTCTTGCCGAGCTCGGTCTGCAGCTCGAGGAGCTGATCCTGCATCTCGCGGCGGATCAGCGGGTCGAGGGCGGAGAACGCCTCGTCCATCAGCAGCACCTCGGTGTCGGCCGCGAGGGCGCGAGCGAGGCCGACGCGCTGCTGCATGCCGCCGGACAGCTCGGAGGGGTGCTTCTCCTCCCAGCCCTTGAGCCCCACGATCTCCGTGACCTTGAGGGCTCGCGCGATGCGCTCGTCCTTGGCCACGCCCTGGATCTCGAGGCCGTAGGCGACGTTGTCGATCACGGTGCGGTGGGGCAGCAGCGCGAAGTGCTGGAACACCATCGACACGCGCTTGCGGCGGATGTCGCGCAGTTGGGCCGGGCTCGCGTCGGAGATCGACTGGTCGCCGATCGACACCGAGCCGGCGGTCTGGGGGTGCAGGCCGTTGAGCATGCGGATGAGCGTGGACTTGCCCGAGCCGGACAGGCCCATGACGACGAAGATCTCGCCGCGGTTGACCTCGAACGAGGCGTCGATCACCGCAGCGGTCGCGCCGTCCAGGTCGTCGCGCGAGGCTCCCTCGCGCAGGCGCTTCACGGCGCCGGCGGCGTTCTTGCCGAACACCTTGTACAAGCCGTCAGCTCGCAGGGCGATGCTGTCGTTCACACGATTCCTCAGCGCCCCGTGCGTCACCGGGGCTTTCTTCGCGGCCTCGAGGAGGGCGAGGGAGCTCGCAGCCGTCGGACGGCAGTCACGGGCCCGCGTGACAGCAGCCTCGGGGCCGCCGCCAGCGCTCGCCATCCGGCGCACACCGGGAAGGGTGCAGCCGAGGCCTGGGCTGGTCATTGGCGCTTCGGTCGTGACTGACGCGAACCCCGAAACGGCCCTGCGACGCTATCAACGGCCGTCGCCGAGATTCAAGCCAACACCGCGAGAAGGTGGCATGAACGCGCAACTCAGCGCGCGCATCGTCCCTGCTAGATGGGTCATCTAGCGAATTGGGTCACGTTTAGGTAAAGGCGGCGCCTCGACTACTGCGGGAGCCGGAACATGCCTTCCTGCGACGCCGAGGCGACCAGGCGACCGTCCTCCGAGAAGATCCACGCGCCGCCGAGCCCGCGCCCGCCCTGCGCCGTGGGAGCGTCCTGGACGTACAGCAGCCACTCGTCGGCGCGCGCCGGCCGGTGCCACCACATGGCGTGGTCGAGGCTCGCGAAGTTCAGGCCCTTGGTGCGCCACGACGCGCCGTGACGTCGCAGCAGGGGCTCGAGCATGACCTGGTCGCACGCGTATGCGAGCAGCGCCCGGTGCACGAGGTCCGAGACCTCGACCGGGCGGCGCGTGCGCACCCAGGTGGTCTGGTACTGCTTGGGCCGCGGGTCCGGCTGGAACAGCACGGATCCCTCGACCGGGCGAAGGTCGAATGCCGTGCGCTTGAGCCAGTAGTCGGCGCGGGGGTCGCCCTCGAGGGGCGCGAGGATGTCGATGGGCGACTGCACCTCGTCCGGTCCCGGCACCTCGGGCATGGTGACGGCGTGCTCCGGGCCGTCCTGGTCGAGCTGGAACGACGCGATCATCGACAGGATCGGCTTCTCGTCCTGGAACGCGTGCGTTCGCCGCGCGGAGAACGACTTGCCGTCGCGCAGCACCTCGACCTCGAAACGGATGGGCCGCGACGCGTCCCCCGGGCGCAGGAAGTAGCCATGCATCGAGTGCATGTGGCGGTCCTCGTCGACGGTGAGGCCAGCGGACAGCAGCGCCTGCGCGAGCACCTGGCCGCCGTAGACGCGGCCACGCGGCATGGGCAGGGAGTCGCCCTCGAACTCGTTGTCCCCCAGGCGCCGCAGGTCCAGCACCGCCATGCCCGATGCGACGGCCTGGTCTGCCCAGACGTCCTCGACGTGCTCCATCAGCTCTCCTCGGTTCCCGGTGTGGGCTCGAACGTGTTGACCATCGAGTACGCGGCGCGCTCGAGGTAGTCCATCAGGGTGACGGCGTGCAGGGGCGCGAGGTCGGCCGCGGCGACGGCGTCCCGCATGTGCTCGATCCACCGGTCGCGGGCGTCGGGGTTGACGTGGAACGCCACGTGCCGCATCCGCAGGCGCGGGTGGCCCCGCTGGTCCGAGTACGTCGTAGGGCCGCCCCAGTACTGCTCGAGGAACAGCGTGAGGCGCTCGATCGCACCCTCCAGGTCGTGCTCGGGATACATGGGGCGCAGCACCGGGTCCTCCGCGACACCGGCGTAGAAGCGCCGCACGATCCGGTCGAAGGTCGGGTGCCCGCCGACGGCCTCGAAGAAGCTCTGGCCCTGCTCGTGGGGCGCCTCGGAGCCGATGCTCATGCCAGGCGTCGTCATGTCAGTCCCCGTCCGCGTCGTTGGGCGGCGGCAGGGGGCGGCCGATCTCGTCCGTCGGCGGGTGGTCGTCCGTGGGCCGCGCCGAGTCATGCAGCTGCACGTGCACCTCGGGCGTCTTCGTGTCGAACACCATCGCCTCGCCCGGCACCGCGAGCGAGATCTGCCGCTCCGCGAAGATGCGGCGCATCTCGCGGCGGACCTCGCGCTGCACGTCCCACTGGGCCGAGGGGTTCACCTGGCACAGCAGGCGCAGCATGATCGCGTTGTACTCGAGCGACTCGATGCCCGCGACCTCCGGCTCGCCGAGCAGCGCCGCGGCGATGTCGTCGCTGTCCTCCTTGGCCGCTTCGACGGCGTCGATCATGGCCTGGCGCGCGGCCTCGACGTCGGTGTCGTACGCGAAGCGCACCTCGACCATGACGCGGCTCCACATGCGCGTCATGTTGCCCACGCGGATGATCTGCCCGTTGGGCACGTACCAGACGGTGCCGTCCAGCGACCGCAGCCGCGTGCAGCGCAGGCCCACCTCCTCGACGGAGCCGGTGGCCTCGCCCAGGTCGACGACGTCGCCCACGCCGTACTGGTCCTCCATGAGCATGAAGATGCCCGACAGGATGTCCTTCACGAGCGACTGGGCGCCGAAGCCGAGCGCGACACCGAGGACTCCGGCGGACGCGAGCATCGGCCCGATGGGCACGCCCAGGGTGGCGAGCAGGGTCACCACCACGATCGCGATGAGGAACACCGCGAGGAAGGACTTGAGGACCTTGCGCAGCGTTCCGGCGCGCTGCCGGCGGCGCTCGTCCTCGAGTCGCTGGTCGATGGTGTCGACGTCCGGCAGCTTGATCTTCGCCTTGGCGAGCGCGCGTCGGGTGCGGACGTCCTTGATGGGCACGCCGCGTTCGATGCCGGCCGTCACGGCGTTGATCACGGCTCGGCCGATGAACCACAGGATGATCACGACGATCACGACGACGAGGAAGCCGATCGCGTTGGACGACACGTTGTCGAACCACTCGACGACCGCGTCAGGGTCGAGTTCCGGCGGACCGGGCGAGGTGGTGGGCTCTGGCTCGGTGGTCGATGTCAGGAGAAGCACGTCTCCCAGGGTAACCATGGGGCGGGCCGTGCTCGGTGCACGCACCGGGACGACCGGGACCTCGTGCCTTCTGCGCGGGCGTGCGACCTGGCAGGATGGACGTGTGAACGATGCAGCCGCCGCCCCCTCCGAGGCCCTGTCGAGCCTGGCGCGCGCGTGCGGGCTGTCGGTCGACTACACCGCCTTCAACGGGCAGCGCGTCACGAGCTCCGTCGGCACCATCCGCGCCGCGCTCGCCTCGCTCGGCGTCGACGCCCGCGACGACGACGCCTGCCGGCGCTCGCTCGAGGACATCGAGGACCTGCCGTGGCGACGTCTGGTGCCGCCGGTCACGGTCCTCATCCAGGGCCAGGGCACCCAGGTCCCCGTCCACGTCGCGGACGGCGCTCCTGCGGCCGCGTCGCTGACGCTCGAGCACGGCGAGGCGCTCGATCTCGACCAGCTCGACCTGTACGTGCCGCCGCGGACGATCGACGGCCACGACGTCGGCCGCGCGACCTTCCAGATCCCTGCCGACCTGCCGCTCGGGTGGCACCGCCTCGAGGCCGCGACCACGGGGCGTCGGGGCCGTGGCTGGGTCGTCGTGACCCCCGCCCGCATCGACGTTGCCGAGGAGGTCCGGCGCGAGCGCCCGTGGGGCCTCGCGGCGCAGCTGTACTCGGTGCGCTCCGAGCGGTCGTGGGGCATCGGCGACTTCGGCGACCTCGCGGACCTGTGCTCGCTCGCCGCGATCCGCGAGGGCGCGGACTTCATGCTCATCAACCCGCTGCACGCCGCCGAGGCGATCCCGCCGCTCGAGCCGTCGCCGTACCTGCCGACGTCGCGGCGCTTCCTCAACCCGCTGTACATCCGCATCGAGGACATCCCCGAGGTCGCGTACGTGCCCTCGCAGCATCGCGCGGTGATCGAGTGGGAGTCCGAGCGGCCCCGCCGCGCGAACCTCGAGGCGGAGCTGCTCGACCGCGACGCCTCGTGGCGTGCCAAGTCCGCGGCGCTCGAGAAGATCTTCGAGGTGCCGCGCTCCGCCGCGCGACAGGCGCTGTTCGAGGCGTTCTGCCTGCGCGAGGGCGACGCGCTCGAGGAGTTCGCGACGTGGTGCGCGATCTCCGAGGCGCACAAGGGCCTGCCGTGGCCGGAGGAGTTCGCGAGCCCGCGCTCGCACGCCGTCGACGCTTGGCGCGACGAGCACGGCGACCGGGTGCTGTTCTACGCGTGGCTCCAGTGGATCGCCGACGAGCAGCTGGGCCGCGCGCAGGCCGCCGCGCGCTCGGCTGGGATGAGCATCGGCGTCATGACCGACCTCGCGGTGGGCGTCCACCCGTTCGGCGCGGACGCGTGGGCTCTGGGCCGGGTGCTGGCGTCGGGCATGCAGGTGGGCGCGCCGCCGGACATGTACAACCAGCACGGCCAGAACTGGTCGCAGCCGCCGTGGCAGCCGCGCGCCCTCGAGGCCGCGGCGTACCTGCCGTTCCGCGACGTGGTGCGGGCGGCCGTGCGCCACTCGGGTGCGCTGCGCGTCGACCACATCCTCGGGCTGTTCCGCCAATGGTGGATCCCGGCCGGCCACCAGGCCGACGACGGCGTCTACGTGAACTTCGACCACGAGGCGCTCATCGGCATCCTCGCGCTCGAGGCGCAGCGCGCGGGCACGATCGTCATCGGCGAGGACCTCGGCACGCTCGAGCCGTGGGTGTCCGACTACCTCAACCAGCGCGGGCTGCTCGGCGTGGTCGTCGCGCTGTTCGAGAAGGACCACGAGGGTCGCCCGCAGGCGCCGGAGAACTACCGCGCCGACGCGCTCGTGTCGGTGACGGTCCACGACCTCCCGCCGACCGCGGCGTTCCTCGCCGGCGAGCACGTCGCCCAGCGCGAGCAGATGGGCCTGCTCGTCGGCGACCCGCAGGACGCGCACGACGCGGCCCGCGCAGACCGCGACGCGATGGCTGCCTACCTCCTCGAGCGCGGCTGGATGATCGAGGACTGGGAGGAGGACGACCTCGTCGCGGGCGTCCACCGCCTCGCCATGCACTCGCCGGCGCTGCTGACGGCGGTGTCGCTCACCGACGCGGTCGGCGACCGCCGGTCGCAGAACCACCCCGGCACGCACAACGAGTACCCGAACTGGCGCGTGCCGCTCACCGACAAGTCCGGCGCTGTCATCCTCCTCGACGACATCTTCGACTCGCCACGCCTGCACCGCCTCCTCGAGGCCGTGCGCTCCGCCCGCGGCTGAGCCTCATGGTCGTCGCGCTCGGCCTGCTCGTCCTCGCCTTCGTCGTCGGGCTCATGCCGTTCGTGCCCGAGGGCGCGAAGCAGGTGACGTGGCTCGTGGCGATCGCGCTCGCCGCGGCCTGGGCGGTCATCGACTGGCGCAGGCGCGAGCGCGCCAAGGCCGAGCGCGCAAGCCTGCACCGCGAGCGGATGGCCGCCCGGGGCATGGACGTGCCGCCGAGCGAGCGCAGGGCTGGCGAGGCGACCCCCGACGACCGGTCCGGCCGGGACGGGCCGGGCTCGGCAGCCTGAGCCCCACGCGGGCGGCGAGGCCAGCCCGCGCATCGGCCCTCAGCCGGCGAGCTGCGCGCGCTCGGCCCTCCTGACCTCGTCGAGGCCGTCGGTGACGATCTTGACGAGCACCGGGGGCGCGTCGGCGTTGGCGGCGAGCCACGCCTCGAGCCGTGCCGCAAGGTCCGGCACGCGGCCGGCGAGCACCGTCGGGAACGCGTAGCCCGCGGTGCGCATCGCCATGAACGCGTCCATCGACTCGAACATGGGGCGCAGCCCCGCCAGGATCTCTCCGGCCAGCGGGGCGAGGACCTCGGGGTCCGCGGCGCGCACGAGGCCCGCCGCGGCCTCGTAGGCGACGGAGTTGGGCGGCAGCGGGCCGTCCGCGCCCGTGATGAACGCCCAGGCGCGGCGCTTCGCGTCGGTGCTCGCGATCGAGGCGCGCGCGCCCGCGGCGCGGCGCTCGCCCGCGGCGCCGGAGTCCGCCGCGAGGCGCGCGTCGATGGCTGCCTCGTCGACCCTGCCGCACACCGCGAGGCCGGTCACCAGGTCCCAGGTCAGCTCGCTGTCCACGGGCAGCCCGTCGAGCGCCTGCGAGCCGCCGAGCAGCGCCGCGAGGCGGTCGGCATGCGCGTCCGTGCAGGCCAGGGCCGCGTACCCGCGCAGCAGGGCGAGCTGCAGGTCCGAGCCGGGCGCCGCGCCGTCAAGAAGAGCGCCGACGCGGTCGCCGACGCTCGCGCCCAGGGCCAGCGTCTGCGACGGCGGGGCGTAGAGCCGCACCGCGGTGGTGAGGTTCGCGAGATGGGTGGCGATGACCTGCGACACGGTGAGGCTGGGCAGCGCCGCGATCACGGCGTCCGCATAGTCGGCGGCGGGCAGCGCGCCGTCGCGGCACATGTGCCACAGGGCGTCGAGCACGAGGTGCTGGGCCATCGGGCTGTCCAGCGCCGCGACCGACTCCCGCGCGGTCGCGACCGACCGCTCATCGAGGTGGACCTTGGCGTAGGTGAGGTCCTCGTCGTTGACGAGCACGAGCGCCGGCGCCTCGAGGCCGACCGCGTCGGGCACCTCGGTCCGCGCCGCGTCGACGTCGACGTCCGCGAACCACACCCGCTCGAGACTCTCGCCCACCCAGGCGTAGGCGCCCACGCGGAGCCGGTGTGGGTGGGCGACCGCACCCTCCGGGACGGTCTCGGTCACGGCCAGGGAGCTCACGCGGCCGTCGCCGTCGAGCGTGACGTCGGCGGCGAGGGTCGTCACCCCGGACGTCTCCAGCCAGGCGCGCGACCAGCCGCTCAGGTCGCGATCCGCAGCGGCCTCGAGCTCCGCCAGCAGGTCCGCGAGGGTCGCGTTGCCGTGGTGGTGGGCGCGCACGTAGGCCGCGACGCCCGCGAAGAAGACGTCGGCGCCGAGCGTCGCCGCGAGCTGGCGCAGGGCGGACGCGCCCTTGGCGTAGGTGATCATGTCGAACGTGCCGGCGACGGAGTCGACCGTGGGCACGTCGGACACGACGGGGTGCGTCGTCGGCAGCTGGTCCTCGCGGTACGCCGTCGACTTGCGCGAGCCGAACGTGACCCACGCGTCCTCCCACTCGGTGATCTCCTCGGCGGCGTGGGTCGCCACGAACTCGGCGAAGGACTCGTTGAGCCACAGGTCGTCCCACCAGCGCATCGTCACGAGGTCGCCGAACCACATGTGCGCGAGCTCGTGCAGCACCACCACGTCACGGAACTGCCGCTGCGCCTCCGACGGGCGCGTGCGGTACAGCAGGCGATCCTCCGAGATCGTCACGCAGCCGGCGTTCTCCATGGCACCGAAGTTGTACTGCGGCACGTAGACCTGGTCGTACGAGTCGTACGGGTACTCGGTGGCGAAGACCCTCTCGTACAGGTCGATGCCCGCCTGGGTCACCTCGAACAGGCGCTCGGCCGCGAGGTGGTCGCGCACCTGCGGACGTCCGTACACGCGGGCGGGGATGTCGCCCTTGGCGGACACCAGCGTGGTCTCCTCGTACACGTACGGTCCCGCGACGACCGCCGCGGCGTAGGTCGGCAGCAGCACCGTGGGCGCGAACTCCCAGGTGCGCACCCCGCGGATGCTGGCGGGCTCGGGGGCGCGGGTGTTCGACAGCACCTCCCACTCCTCGGGGGCGAGGACGGTGAAGCGGAACGTGCCCTTGATGTCGGGCTGGTCGAAGCACGCGAACGCCGCACGCGCGTCGTCCGCCGCGAACTGGCTATAGAGGAACGTGTCGCCCGCCTCGGCGTCGACGTAGCGGTGGATGCCCGAGCCGGTGGTGCGGTAGTCGCAGTCGGCCTCGAGCACGAGCAGGTTCGCGGGCTGCAGGTCGGTCAGGGGCAGGCGCCCGTCGGCGTGCGTCGCGAGATCGAGCTCGCGACCGTTGAGCGTCGCCGAGCGCAGCGCCCCCACGAGGTCGATCCAGGTCTCGGCGCCGTGCGGAGCGTCGAACTCGACCTCGACGCTCGAGCGGAACGTGTCGCCGTCACCGGTGAAGTCCAGGCTGATGCGGTACTCCGCGGTCGGGATCACGAGCGCACGGGCCTGGGCTTCCTCACGAGTCAGCATGCCGCCAGTCTCGCACGCGCGCGGTGGCCGTGCGGCGGTCGTGCGATGGCCGTGCGGAGCGCCGATGCGCGGTCGGCGGAGGCGACGACGCCCGGGCCCCGTGCGGGGCCCGGGCGTCGGGAGGCGGGGCGCGACAGGCGTCCCGCCGGCATCACTGCTGCGCGTCGCGCTCCTGGTTCACGAGGGCGCGGCGGACGCCGTCGCGCCCCTCGATGATGAGGCGCTTGAGCGCATCGTGCGCGTCGGCGTTGGCCGCGAGCCACGCGTCGGCCTTGTCCTGCAAGTCCGGCACGCGGCCCGCGAGCTGCGTCGGGTACAGGCCCTCGATGAGGGTCGTGGCCATCTCGTTGGTCTTGTCCGCGTAGATGCGGCGCACGGACGCGAAGTACTCGTCCACGTACGGCTCGAGCAGCGTCGTGTCGTTGACGTGGGCGAAGCCCGAGGTGGCCTCGAACTGCAGCGCGTTGGGCAGGTCCTTCTCGGCGTTGACGAGCAGGTCCCACGCGGCGCGCTTGCCCTTCTCCGTCGGCACGGCAGCACGGGCGTGCGCGGCGCGGCGCTGGCCCGAGGCCGTGGCGTCCTTGCCGAGCTGGATCTCGATGCCGATCTCGTCGATCCGGCCGCCGACCACGAGGCCGATCAGCAGGTCCCACGCGAGGTCGGCGTCGACGTCCAGGCCCTCGAGGTGCAGCTTGTCGTCCAGCAGCCCCTGGAGGTTGTCGAGCTGGATGTCCGTGCACGCCATCGACGCGAACGCCTTGACGAGCTGGAGCTGGGTGTCGGAGCCGGGCTCGGCCTCGATCGCCAGCTTCCACAGCGTCTCCGACGTCTCGGCGCACGCGGCCTCCGCGGCGTCCGGGTGGACGTACAGCGACAGCGTGGTCGCGAGCTGGCGCAGCAGCACCAGCACCGTGGTGGACTCGGACTCGCGGCCGAGGGTGCCCAGCACCAGCTCGATGAACTGGCGTGCGGGCATCTCGCCGTCGCGCGTCATGTCCCATGCGGCGGTGAGCACCATCGAGCGGGCCAGCGGGTCGGAGAACCCGCCCACGTGCTCGACGGCGGTCGCGAGGGACTGGTCGTCGAGGCGCACCTTCGCGTAGGCGAGATCGGAGTCGTTGACGAGGATCAGCGCAGGGCGGTGCTTGCCGAGAAGCTCGGGGATCTCGGTGCGCGCGCCGGAGATGTCCGTCTCGACGTACATCGACCGCTCAAGGCTCGCGTTGCCCACCGAGTCGACCACCACGTCGTAGCCACCGATGCCGAGGCGGTGCGGACGCTGCGTCGGCCACTCGTCGGGGACCTCCTGCAGCACCGCGAACGACACGATGTCGCCGTTGGAGTCGACCTCGATCTCGGGCCGAAGCGTGGTGATGCCGGCCTTCTCGAGCCACACCTCGGACCATGCGGCGAGGTCGCGGCCGGAGGTGGCCTCGAGCTCGACGAGAAGGTCCTTGAGCGTCGTGTTGGAGTGGTGGTGCTTGCGGAAGTACTCGGCGACGCCAGCGAAGAACTCGTCCTGGCCCACCCACGCGGCGAGCTGCTTCAGCACGGACGCGCCCTTGGCGTAGGTGATGCCGTCGAAGTTGACCTCGACGTCCTCGAGGTCCTTGATGTCGGCCATGATCGGGTGCGTGCTGGGCAGCTGGTCCTGACGCGCGGCCCACGTCTTCTCGAGCGAGTTGAACGTGACCCAGTTGTTCTTCCACTTGGTGGTCTCGACGGTCGCGACGGTCGACGCGTACTCCGCGAACGACTCGTTGAGCCACAGGTCGTTCCACCAGCGCATGGTGACGAGGTCGCCGAACCACATGTGCGCGAGCTCGTGCAGCACCGTGACCGTGCGGCGCTCGACCCGGGCCTGCGGCGGCTTGGAGCGGAACACGTAGTCCTCGAGGAAGGTGACGCAGCCGGCGTTCTCCATGGCGCCGGCGTTGAACTCCGGCACGAAGATCTGGTCGTACTTCTCGAAGGGGTAGTCGGTCTCGAACTTCTCCTCGTAGAAGGTGAAGCCCTTCTGGGTGTCGTCGAGGATGACGTCGGCGTCGAGGTACGGCGCGAGCGCCTTGCGGCAGTACACGTCGGCGCCCAGGGTGCCCTTGCGCGACTCGACGGTGCCCTCCACGCGGTGGTAGGGGCCCGCGACGATCGCGGTGACGTAGCACGGCAGCAGGGTGGTCTCGGTGAACTCCCAGCGGGCGACGCCGCGGACGGTGTCTGCGATGGTGACCTGCGCATCGGCCACCGCGTGCTTGGTGCCAGGGTTGTTGGACAGCACGTGCCAGTGCTCCGGGGCCGTCACGGTGAACGTGAACGCCGCCTTGAGGTCGGGCTGCTCGAACACGGCGTAGACGCGCCGGGTGTCGGCGACCTCGAACTGCGAGTAGAGGTACACCTCGCCGTCCTCGGGGTCGACGAAGCGGTGCAGGCCCTCGCCCGTGTTCATGTACGCGCAGTCCGCGACGACGGTCAGCTCGTTGCTGCCCTGGAGCGCCGGCAGCGCGATGCGGCTGTCGGCGAAGTGCTCCGCGGGATCCAGGTCGACGCCGTTGAGCGTGATCGCGTGGACGGTGGGCGCGATGAGGTCGATGAACGTCGACTCGCCCGGGGTGGCGGAGAAGCGGACGGTGGTGGTCGAGCGGAAGGTCTCCTCGGAGGTGGTGAGGTCGAGCTCGACGGCGTACGTCTCGGTGGAGACGATGGCGGCGCGGGACTGGGCCTCCGCGCGAGTGAGGTTGGTACCTGGCATGGGGCGATTCTGTCACGGCGCGCGCGGTGCCACCGTTCGTGGCCGCCGCAGCCGCCAGGGCAGGTCGGGCAGCAGTCGCGGAAGGGGTCCGGCGAGCGGGCGCAGGACGTGGTCGAGACGCCGTCCAGCGGCACTCGCGTCAGCGTCCGTGGCGTCGCGATAGCCGTCCTCGATGCGCTGCATCCGTCGTACGAGCAGCCAGAACTGATGGGCGCCGTACGCGGTGATGCGGGCGATCTTCGAGCGGGCGTCGATAGTGGAGGTGACGCGCCGCACGAGCCCCTCGCGCTCCATGCGGGTGAGCACCTGGCTCACATTCGCGGGGGTGGTGCGGGTGTGCGCGGCGAGCGTGGAGATGGCCAACCCGCGGGCCGCCCACACGAGGTACTGGGCGTAGTGCGCCTGGATCGCTGTCATGGCCAGCCCGTCCTGCGCGGCCCGGCCGCGCCTGCGGGCGTCGCGGTCGCCGTGGCGCAGCGCGTCCACGATCGGTGCGTGGCGGGCGAGATGCCCGACCTCTAGTGCTCGCATGCATCACACGTTAAGCATCTGTGGAACGGGGTCGACCTGTGCGCCCGCACGGTGAGGAAGGGCCGATGCGGTCGCCGCCCTGGGGACGGACCGGTCAGACTGGCGGCGGCCCAGCGGGCATACGATGGCGCCGATCCGCGTTGCCGCGGACACCGCTCGACGGCGAGCGCCACCACGCCACGATCCCGGAGAGCGACACCATGACCGACCTCAGCCCTGCTCGCACGCGCCTCGCGCTGCTCGCCCTCGCCCTCGGCGGCTTCGGGATCGGCACCACCGAGTTCGTCGCGATGGGGCTCCTGCCGGACATCGCGCGTGACCTCCTGCCGGACACGTGGGCGTCGAGCCAAGAGGACGCCCTCGCGCGCGCAGGCATCGTGATCTCCGCCTACGCCATCGGCGTGGTCGTGGGCGCACCCACGATCGCCGCCCTGTCCGCGCGGTTCCCCCGCAAGCAGATCCTCGCCTGGCTCACCGTCGCCTTCGCGGTCGGCAGCATCGCGTCGGCACTCGCGCCCACGTTCGAGCTCGTCGTGCTGTTCCGGTTCCTCTCCGGCCTGCCGCACGGGGCGTTCTTCGGCGTCGCGGCCCTCGTCGCGGCCACCCTCATGGGACCGGGCAAGCGGGGCCAAGCCGTCGCCTACGTCCTCGCGGGCCTCACGATCGCGAACGTCGTCGGCGTGCCGAGCATCACCTTCCTGGGCCAGCACACCTCGTGGCGCATCGCCTACCTCGCCGTCGCCGGGGTCTTCGCAGTCTGCACGGCGGCGATCATCGCGCTGGTTCCCGCACAGCCGGGAGACCCCCACGCAACCATGCGCCGCGAGCTCGGCGCGTTCACCCGACCCGCCGTGTGGTTCGCGCTGCTCACCGGGGCACTGGGCTTTGGCGGCCTCTTCGCCGTCTACACCTACGTGTCCCCGCTGGCGACGGAGATCACGGGCATGCCGGAGCGGCTCGTGCCGATCGCGCTGATCGTCCTGGGCGTCGGCACGACCGTCGGAAACGTGATCGGCGGATGGATGGCGGACCGCGGCGCGATGCGCGCCGTCTTCATCCTCTTCGGCGCGCTCGCGGCCTCCCTGCTCGCGTTGGCGCTGCTCGCCCCGACCTCGTGGGCCGGCCTGCTCGCCGGACTCTTCCTCGTGGGCCTCGCGGCAGCGGCGATCTCGCCCGCGATCCAGACGAGACTCATGGACGTCGCGGGCGACGCGCAGACGATGGCGGCCGCGGTCAACCACTCGGCCCTCAACCTCGGCAACTCCCTCGGAGCCTTCCTCGGAGGCGCCGTGATCGCCGCCGGGTGGGGCTATGTCGCGCCCACCTGGGCGGGCCTCGCCCTCGTGGTCCCGGGCGTCGCGTGCGCGCTGGCTGGCTGGGCGATCACGCGCGATGCCGCCCCGGTGAGCGCGGAGTCCGCCACCGCGCCCGCCCCGGCCGCACGCTAGTCGGCGACACGACGGCCCCGCCACCACCCCGGTCATAGGATTCTCCGGTGCCCGACTCCCCAGCCCCACGCCAGCGGCGCCTCGTCGACCTGGCGCCCCTGAAGGCGAGCCCCGCCTTCGCGCGACTGTGGCTCGGTGGCGCCGTCTCGGGCATCGGCGCGCAGATGTCCATCGTGGCGGTGGGACTGCAGATCTATGACATGACGGAGTCCAGCTTCGCCGTCGGCCTCGTCGGAGGCATCGCGCTGGTGCCGATGATCGTCGCGGGGCTGTGGGGCGGCATGCTCGCGGACGTCTTCGACCGGCGTCGACTCCTCATCCTGTCGAGCCTCGTGGCGTGGTCGAGCACGCTCGCGCTCGTCGCGCTCGCGACCTGGGACGCGGTGCTGGTGTCGGAAGGCGGACGCGCTCCCGTGTGGCCGTTCTACGTCGTGACGACCCTCAACGCGGTCGCAGCGACCATCTCGAGCGCGACCCGCACCGCGCTGGTGGGCCGCATCCTCCCGGCCGACATGATCTCTCGCGCCGCGGCGCTCAACGGCATCGCGTTCGGCACGACGCTCACCGTCGGGCCGGCCCTGGCCGGGGTGCTCGCGGCCACCATCGGCCTGGCGTGGACCTTCGCCGTCGACGCGGTCCTGTTCACGTTCGGCTTCCTCGGCGTGTGGATGCTGCCGGCGCTGCCGCGCCTCGGGGAGAAGGTGCAGGCCGGCTGGCCCGTGCTGCGTGAAGGGCTCGGGTTCCTGAGGCGCGCGCCGAACATCCGCATGAGCTTCATCGTCGACATCGTCGCCATGACGTTCGGGCGCCCCTATGTGCTGTTCCCCGCGCTGGGCGCGACCATCGTGGGTGGCGGCTCGCTGACCGTCGGGGCGCTCACCGCGGCGGGTGCGGTCGGCACGATCCTCGTCAGCCTCTTCTCCGGTCCGGTCGCCCGGGTGCATCGGCACGGCGTCGCCGTGGCGCGAGCCATCACCGCGTTCGGAGTCTTCGCCGCCCTCTTCGGCGTGGCCGTCGCGGTGATGGGAGTGATCGATCACGAGGCGGCGCCCGGCTGGGGAGGCGTCTATTGGCCGGCGCTGATCCTGTGCGGGTTGGCGATGGTGGGCATGGGCGCCTCGGACGAGGTGAGCGCGATCTTCCGCCAGACGATGCTCATCAAGGCCGTCCCGGATGGGCTGCGGGGACGTCTGCAGGGCATCTTCATCGTCGTCGTCACCGGCGGGCC
Source organism: Demequina sp. NBRC 110056 (assembly GCF_002090155.1). Classification (GTDB taxonomy): domain Bacteria; phylum Actinomycetota; class Actinomycetes; order Actinomycetales; family Demequinaceae; genus Demequina. Next base: position 341,769 of record NZ_BBRM01000006.1, read on the forward strand.
GCGGGTGGGCGACATGTACGCGGGAACGCTCGCCGTCGCCACCGCCCTGTGGTGCCCGCCGCTCCTGGGCGGGATCGCGATCGTCGGCCTCATCGCCGTCCTGACGCGACTGCGCAACCCGCGCATCGGCGCGTCGTTCCGGGACTACGACGACCGCCACCCGGTCCCGTGACGCGACGTCAGGCGTCGAAGCCCGCCTGGCGCCACGCCTCGTACGTCACGATCGCCGCGGAGTTCGCCAGGTTGAGCGAGCGTCGCCCCGGTAGCATCGGGATCCGCACGCGGTCGCTCACGCGCGGGTGCGCCATGACCTCCTCCGGCAGCCCCGTGGGCTCCGGACCGAACAGCAGCACGTCGTCCGGCCGGTAGGACACGTCCGCGTAGACGGTCTCGGCGCGCGCGGTGAAGGCAAGCACCCGTGCGCCGGGCATCGCGGACAGCAGCTGCTCGAAGGACGCGTGCACCGTGACCGACGCGAGGTCGTGGTAGTCGAGGCCGGCTCGCCTCAGCTTGGGCTCGCTCAGGTCGAAGCCGAGCGGCTCGATCAGGTGCAGGTGCGCACCGGTGCACGCCACCATACGGATCGCGTTGCCCGTGTTCTCCGGGATGCGAGGCTCGTAGAACGCGACGTGGGGGGCGGGCATGCTCACAGTCTGTCAGCCCGCGCGGGCGCCGCGAGCGCGCCTCAGCGCACGGGACGCAGCTTGGGGGAGGCCAGGATCGCGACGAAGTGGCCGGCCAGCACGATGGGGGTGACGGCGCACATCGCGATCAGCAGCCACCACGTCACGGGGGCGCCGACGACCATCTGGACCAGCGCGGCGAGCAGGATGAGGTGCGTCATCTCGACCGAGTGATAGATGCGGTGCAACGGCAGCACGTTGAACGCGCGGCGCGCCAGGCCGATCACCGAGTGATCGATGCGCCGAGCCTCCGTCGAGTCCTCCATCTTGCCCAGACCCACCGACCCGCGCGACACGTGCACGGCGTCGTTCAGCGCCTTGTTCATGAGCACCATGCAGCCCAGCAGCGCGCCGAGGGCGAGCGGCAGCACGTCGCCCCGCTCGATCGCGATGGCGGCTCCCAGGGCGATCGGGATGCCGCCCTCGGTCGTGTAGTGGGCGATCTTGTCGAGGAACACGCCGCGCGGTCCCGACGTGCCGCGTACGCGCGCGACCTCGCCGTCTGAGGCGTCGACCAGCATCTGCAGCTGCGCGAACACGGCAGCGAGCAACGGCCCGGCGATCGACGGGATGAGCAGCGACAGCGCCGCGAGCCATCCGGTCGCGATGACGCCGATCGTCACGGCGTCCGCGGTGAGCCCCGCGGCAAGGAAGCGGCGGGTCAGGCGCGGCGAGATCTTGCGCCAGTACAGGTCCGCGCTCCAGTGCTCCGCGGTCGCGCGGCCGCGAATCGCCTGGGGTTGTCCCAGGGCGCGGATCTCCTCGACGGACACGTCGAGCTTGCCCAGGCGCGGAGTCGCCGACGTCTCGTCGGCGGGGTGCCCGCTGTCGTGCAGCGGAGCGTGGTTGGGCATGCCCATCAGGATATCAAGGGGCGTTCACCGAGCGTTCACAGCCGCCGCCAGCGCGCGGCGGCCGTGCTCGCCAGCATTACGCTGGCGGAATGCCGAACCCCACGCCGCCAGGCCCCTACCGGCAGGCGATGGGCCCCGGACCGACACGCCGGATCGCCGGGCGGGACGAGGCCGCGCAGCGCGCGGCGAACGCCGAGGCGCCGGAGATCCCGCACCTGTGGAGCCGGGTCGGATCGCTGTTCAGGCCCTACCGCTCACAGCTGGCCCTGACGGCGACGCTCGTCATCATCACCGCCTCGGCGGGAGTGATCCCGCCGCTGATCATCGAGCGCATCTTCGATGACGCGCTGTTCCCGCCCGACGCCGCGGGGCCCAACCTGACGCTGCTGGCAGAGCTGGTGAGCCTCGTTGTCGTCATCTTCCTCGCCACGGCGGCGCTCGGAGTGTGGCAGACGTACGTCACGTCGTCCGTCGGCAACCGCGTCACCGGCGACCTGCGCATGCAGCTGTTCGACCGGCTCCAGGCGATGGACCTCGCGTTCTTCACGCGCACCAAGACCGGCGTCATCCAGTCCCGCCTGCAGAACGACGTGGGTGGCGTGTCCGGCGTGCTCACCACGTTCGTGTCGTCGATCGTCGGCAACTCCGTGACGGTCCTCGCCTCGCTGGTGGCGATGATCCTGCTCGACTGGCGCCTGACGCTCGTCGCCGTGGTGATGATGCCGCTGCTCGTGATGGTCCAGCGCCGCGTCGGCCAGATCCGCGCGCGCCTGGCGTCGCGCACGCAGGAGTCGCTGTCCGAGATGACGGCCATCACCCAGGAGACGCTGTCGGTGAGCGGCATCCTGCTGTCGAAGGTCTACAACCGTCAGCGCCTCGAGTCGCGGCGGTACGCCGACGAGAACGCGAACCAGGTGGACCTCCAGGTGCGCCTATCGATGTCCGGGCAGTGGTTCTTCGGCCTCGTGACCGTCATCATGAGCTCGGTCCCCGCCGTCATCTACCTCGTCGCCGGCATCCTCATCGCGCGCGCCAACGACCAGGGGCTCGATCCCACGATCACCGCGGGCACGGTGGTCGCGTTCACCGCGATCCAGGGTCGCCTGCTGTTCCCCCTGATGGCGCTGATGCGCGTCGCCCTCGAGGTGCAGACGTCCCGAGCGCTGTTCGCGCGCATCTTCGAGTACCTCGACCTCGAGCCCGCGATCCGGGACAGCGCCGATGCGCGCGACGCCTCCGCGGCGCCCGGACCCATGGGCCGGGTCGAGTTCCGCGACGTGACCTTCCGCTACCCCGACGCGCCTGCGGAGGCGCGGGCGACGCTCGACGGCGTCAGCTTCGTGGCCGAGCCCGGCCAGACCATCGCCTTCGTCGGACCGTCGGGGGCAGGCAAGACGACCGTCGTCTATCTCGCCGCGCGCCTGCACGAGGCGAGCGGAGGCGCGGTCCTCTTCGCGGGCGAGGACGTGCGGCAGCTGACGCACGAGTCGGTGGTGGAGCGGGTGGGCGTCGTCACCCAGGAGACCTACCTGTTCCACGCGACGATCGCCGAGAACCTCCGGTACGCGAAGCCCGACGCGACGGACGCAGAGCTGATCGCGGCGTGCCGCGCGGCCAACATCCACGATCAGATCGAGCGCTTCGAGCATGGCTACGACACGGTCGTGGGCGAGCGCGGCTACCGCCTGTCCGGCGGGGAGAAGCAGCGCATAGCCATCGCTCGCGTGCTGCTCAAGGACCCGCCGGTGCTGCTGCTCGACGAGGCGACGAGCGCTCTCGACACCGTGAGCGAGAGAGTGGTGCAGGCGGCGCTCGACCGCGCCGCGGAGGGCCGCACCACCCTCGTCGTCGCGCATCGGCTCTCCACCGTGGCCGAGGCGGACGTCATCCATGTGGTCGACGGCGGGACGATCGTCGAGTCGGGCACCGCCGCGGAGCTCGAGGCGGCAGGCGGCCTCTACGCGACGCTCGCGGCGCAGCAGTCCCGGTGACGGGTCGTGTGCCGCTAGGGTCACCGACATGAGGCGTCCCTGGGCCGTAGCCGCGGCCGTGATCGCGACCGCGGCGGCGCTGACGGCGTGCTCGACCGACGCGGCGCCCGTGGCGTACGACAAGGAGCCTCCCGGCGCTGGCACGTCCGCCTCGCCGAGCGCAACCGCCGCTCCGTCGGCGTCCCCGTCCCGCGTCGCGAACGCCACGGCCGAGCCGCTCACCACCGCCGAGCCGCTCACCGACGCCGAGCTCGCCCGGGTGCCGCACTTCGCGGGGTTCGGCGGCGAGCCCGTCGACCCCGAGTACGCGATCCGCCTCTGGCAGCAGTGGCGCGCCGCCGTCGCCGCGCAGGAGTGCATGGCCGAGGCGGGGTTCGAATGGTCGCTCGAGGTGAGGGGCCTCGGCCACGGCACGGCGATGACGTTGGAGGATCTCGGGCGCGCCGGCGGCGACGGCTCCGGCGAGCTGCGTGCGGCCTTCACCTCGCCCCACCAGAACGACGAACGGCTCGCGGCGCGCGGCAGGGCGGCCGCCGACGCCGAGTATCGCGCGTACTACGGAGATGCGCTGTTCGACAGGTTCCGCGACTGGGGCATGGGCTTCGAGGACATCGAGCGCACGACGACGCATTGGTGGAACGCCGACGCGTACCCGGGTGGATGCTACGAGGTCGGGCTGCAGGAGCTCGACGTCACCTTCCCCAGCGCGGCGCTCGCGGCGCGGATGTCCGAGGAGCTCGCGGACCTTCGAGCGGCCCCGGAGCTCGCGGACGCGCGCGAGGCGTTCTCGGCCTGTCTGGCCGACCACGGCGTGGTGACGGACCTCGACCCCGCGGACGACTGGTTCTACGAGACCGTCGAGGAGACCGCGGCAGGCGAGGCGGCGATCGATGCGTGCGGCCCCGCGTTCGGCGAGGCAGAGTCAGCGCTGCAGCAGGCGGAGGTCGACGCCTTCGTCGCGGAGCACGCGGACGCGCTACGCGCATCGGCCGAGCAGGCGGCTCAGGTGCGCGCGCGGATCGACGCCGACGACGAGTTCGGGGCGTTCCTCGACGAGCTCTCCGCTCAGATCGTCGCAGCCAGCTGAACCGCGCCACCGCCGTTGTGCGCAGATGCGAAAGGCGGGACCGGGCCCGAGGGCCCGATCCCGCCTTCCGTCTCGAAGGATGCGGTCGACTAGTTGCCGCAGCCGCAGCTGCCGCCGCAGCATCCGCCGGTCTCGGCGGCGGGCGCCTCGGTGGCGCCCTTGTCGATCAGGTCGATGTTCTGCTTCTCAGCCATATGCTGCTCCTTCCGTCGGGGACAGCCCCGTCCAGCGCGGGGCCTGAGCCCACGATAACCCCAGCGCGCGCACCCGGGAAGCACGCGCATCGGCGCTACCAGATGCTGACGCGCTCCTCGGGGGCGAGCCACAGCTCGTCGGAGTCGGTCACGCCGAACGCCTCGTACCACGCGTGCATGTTGCGCACGATGCCGTTGACGCGGAACTCGCTGGGCGAGTGCGGGTCCGTCGACAGGCGCGTGACGAGCGCCTCGGAGCGCACCTTCATGCGCTCGGTCAGCGCGTAGCCGATGAAGAACCGCTGCGCCGCAGTGAGGCCGTCGACCTCGGGGGCGTCGTCGATCGAGCCGCCCAGCGCGATCTCGTAGGCCTTGAGGGAGATCTCGACGCCCGCGAGGTCGCCGATGTTCTCGCCCACGGTCAGCGCACCGTTCACGTGATGCGAACCGTCGAGCTGCTTGGGGGAGTAGCCGTCGTACTGGGCGATGAGGGCGTTGGCGCGCTCCATGAACGCGGCGCGGTCGTCCTCGGTCCACCAGTCCTCGAGCGCGCCGGTGCCGTTGTACTTCGAGCCCTGGTCGTCGAACCCGTGGCCGATCTCGTGGCCGATGACCGAGCCGATGCCGCCGTAGTTGATCGCCGCGTCGGCCTCGGGGTGGAAGAACGGCGGCTGCAGGATCGCCGCGGGGAACACGATCTCGTTGGCCATCGGCAGGTAGTACGCGTTGACCGTCTGCGGCGTCATGAGCCACTCGGTGCGGTCGACGGGCTTGCCGATCTTGGACCACTCCCAGTCCTCCTCGAAGGCGGACGCGCTGCGCACGTTGCCGAGCAGGTCGTCCGGCGTGACCTCGAGGCCCGTGTAGTCGCGCCACTTCTCCGGGTAGCCGATCTTGGGCGTGAACTGCGCGAGCTTGTCGAGGGCGCGCTGCTGGGTCGCCGGCGTCATCCAGTCGAGCGACGTGATGGACACGCGGTACGCCTCGATGAGGTTCGCGACCAGCGCGTCCATCTGCTCCTTGTACTCCGGCGGGAAGTGCTGGTCGACGTAGACCTGGCCCACGCGCTCGCCGGCGACGGACTCGACGAAGCCCACGCCGCGCTTCCAGCGCTTCCGCTGCTCGGTCGCGCCGGACAGGACGGTGCCGTAGAACGCGAAGTTCGCCTTCGAGATCTCCTCCGTCAGGTACGGGGCACGGGAGTTGACGATGCGCCACCGCAGGTACTCCTGCCAGGCCTCGACGGAGGTGTCCTGCCACAGCTGGGCGAAGCCCTCGAAGTAGCTGGGCTCCGAGGCGATGAGCAGGTCGCGAGCGGCCTCCGGCAGGCGGATGGACTCGGCCCAGGTCTCCCATTCGAACCCGGGCGCCTCGTCGGCGAGGCGCGCCAGCGTCGTGGGGTTGTGCGTGAGCTCGGCCTCGCGGGTCTTCACGACGTCCCAGTGGTGCGAGGCGAGCGCCGTCTCGAGGGCCATCACGGACGAGCCGTCGAACGGGATGCCCGTGAGCGCCGACATGCGGTCGATGTGCTCGACGTACTTCGCGCGCGTCTCGGCGTGCGCCTCGTCGCGGTAGTACGCCTCGTCCGGCAGGCCCAGGCCGTACTGCGAGAGGTACACGACGTTGTCGTCGGGACGGTTCTTGTCCGCGAACACGTAGTAGCCGACGGTGCCGGTCACGCCGGCGCGCTCGAGCGCGCCCATCGCGGCGGCGAGTCCGTCGTGGTCGGAGGCTCCCGCGACGACGTCGAGATCCGCGTCGAGCGGTCCGGTGCCGAGCGTATTCACCCGGTCGACGTCCATGAAGCTCTGGTAGAGCGCGCCGATGATCGAGTCCGGCTCCGCCGCCTCGATGATCTTGCGGGTGTGCTTCTCCGCCTTGTCGCGCAGCGTGTAGAAGCTGCCGTCGGCCGCGCGATCGTCGGGGATGACGTGCTCGTCCTCCCACGGCCCGCTGACGTAGCGGAAGAAGTCGTCGCCGGCGCGGACGGTGGGGGAGAACTCGGACTGGTCGATCCCTGAGTGAAGAGCCATGTCCTCACCCTAGGGGCGGTCGCGGGCGACCCGCGGGCGGTTTCGCTGATGGCGAGGACGCGGTGCCAGGCCAGTCCTGGCAGGATGGGGACATGCGCATCCACATCGCCGCGGACCACGCCGGATACGAGCTCAAGGAGCACCTCAAGGCCCACCTGGGCGAGGCAGGCCACGAGGTCGTCGACCACGGCGCTCACGAGTACGACGCGCTCGACGACTATCCGTCGTTCTGCATCGCGGCGGCCGAGGCGGTGCGCGTGCAGCCGGACACGCTCGGCATCGTGATCGGCGGCTCCGGCAATGGCGAGCAGCTCGCCGCGAACCGCGTGACCGGCATCCGCGCGGCGCTCATCTGGTCTGAGGAGACCGCTCGGCTGGCGCGCCAGCACAACGACGCGCAGGTCGGCTCGATCGGCGCGCGCATGCACACCCTCGACGAGGCGGCCGCGATCGCGGACGCCTTCGTGAACGAGCCGTTCTCGGGCGACGAGCGCCACCAGCGCCGCATCGACGAGATGACGCGCTACGAGCACACTCGCTGACGCGGGGAGCCAGCGCGCGGAACGGCCGTGCTCACCCGGCAGCGCCGTCGCGCCGTGAGGTGCTGAGCGCACGCTCGCGTACCGAAACGTGCCGTGAGCACCTCACAGGGCGCGCCGGCGCAGGCCAAGGCGCAGGCCGGGACGCAAACCCGAGGCTAAGCGCAGCCTAGAAGTCCCAGTTGGCGAGCGGCGCGACAGGCGACAGCATCGACACCGCGAGCTCGCGCGCCTGCCCGGCGGTGTGCTCGCGGATCTGGCCGGCGGCGGCGAGCGACTCCACCGAGGTGCCGCCCAGGTAGATGGTCGACAGGTGGCGCGCGTCCATCGACAGGTCCGCCGGCATGGTCGGGTCGTCGCCCACCTTCGTCACCACGGCGTCCGGGCCGGACACGACGATGCGCCACACGCCCGCGTTGTCGGGCACGTGCTTGTCGGTGAGCGCGAAGGTCACGTCGCAGTCGTGGAAGTACTCGCGCGACTCGAGCGCGGTCTTCACGTCGAGCAGGCGCACCCACAGGTTGTCGATGACCTTCGAGCGGGCGCCGCGGGCGTCCTTGAGCTGGTGCAGCAGCGGGTCGTCCGTCGCGAGGTTCTCGGTGTGGGTGGTGCCGACGAGGTCGAAGTCGAGCAGCGTCTGCCACAGCCGCTGCGACGCGGCGGGGCTGAGCGAACCGTGCTCGCGCACCTGGCAGACGCCGTCGTGGATGCCCACCTCGGAGTCCGCCTTGCGGCGGAAGAACGCATAGGCGACGGGCTCCCCGCGGTCCTCGACGATCGCGATGCGCCACTTCTCGTAGCCCTTGCGGTTGCCGACGGGGTCGGTGAAGCGGGCGTTGCGGCCCGAACCGACGGGGTTGAGGATCGTCGCGGGGCGCGTCAGCTTGGCCTGCAGGTCAGCGACCAGCTGATCGTGCTTGTCGAAGTCGGCGCGCTCGAGGCGCACCGTGAGCTCGTCAGCGCCGTCGACCTTCCACATGCGCGAGCCGCGCGGGATCGAGGCCTTCACGGTCTGCGAGGCCATGCCGTAGCCGAAGCGCGAGTAGATCTCCGCCTCCATCGCGTACAGCGCGCTCACGGCCTCGCCGCGCTCGATGCAGCGCGAGAAGTGGTCGTGCATCATCGCGGTCATGAGGCCGCGGCGGCGGTGCGAGGGGTGCACGCCGAGCCACGACAGGCCCGCGGTGGGCACGCGTCGCCCGCCCGGCGTGATCATCTCGGTGCCGAAGCTGGCGTGGACGGCCGCGATCTCGCCGACCTCGCCGCGGCGCTCGTCGGTGACCTCGAGGCCACGCGCGCGGTCGGTGGGGATCGCGTCGACGTAGTCCTGCCGGTCCTCGAGCAGCCACTCGCCGACGAAGGCCCACTGGACCACCTGGAACAGCTCGTCGAGGCGGTCCTCAGGAACGGAGATGGACTGGTAACCCTCTGCCTTCTTCATCCGTCCAGGCTTTCAGATCTCTTGGCGTTTCCCAAACCTTGCGGACTTTCCCACGGCCGGGAATAGGGCCGATGCACGTGCTGGGGCCCGCTCAGAAGTTGAGGTTCGCGACGGGCTGGACGTCGGAGGCCATGGCCCGGGACAGCTCGGTGACCGCGCCCGCTCCGTGCTCGCGGACGAGCCCCGCGGCGGCGAGCGCCGACAGCGTCGGGCCGCCCAGATACGCGGCGCCGAGCTCCTGCATCCCGATCGTGAGGTCGGCGGCGTCCTCGGTGCGCTCGACCGTCGCGTTGCCGGACGTCGCGCGGATCCGCCAGCGGCCCGCGTTGGCCGGCAGCTGCTCGTCGGCGACGTCGATGACGACGTCGCAGTCGGCGGACCAGCCGCGTCCTTCGAGCGCCCCCTTGAGGTCCAGGATGCGCAGCCATAGGTTGTCGTAGTGCGCGGCCTTGGCGCCGCGGGGCTCCTTCAGGAGGTGCACGAGAGGGTCGCCCGGCGCGATCTTGTCGACCTGCGTGGCGCCCATGAGGTCGAAGTCGACCATCACGGACCACAGTCGGTGGGTGGCGGCGGCGTCGAGCGCCGCCCAGCACCGGACCCTGACCTTGCCGTCGGGACCGGCGTCGCTCCACGACTCCTTGCGCGCAAACAGCGCGAAGGCGACGGGGACGTCGCCGTCGCGGACGACGACGATCCGCAGCTCCTCCGCGCCGTCACGGTCGGACTCGATGTCGAGGAACAGGTCCGCGACGTACTCATCGGGGAACGAGGTCGCGGTTCCGGGGCGCTGCAGCCGTCGCTGGACGTCGCGCACGATCTCACCGTCGCGAGCGGCGTCCGCGGAGTCGACCGTCACTGTCAGCTCGTCGGCGCCGTCGACGTCGCGCAGCGCCGTGCCGCGGGCGAGCTCCATGCGCAGCGCAGGCGCCGCGAGGCCGTAGCCGAAGCGCTGGTAGATGGCGGTCTCCGCGGCGTAGAGCGTCGAGATGACCTCGCCGCGGGCGAGGGAGCGCTCGAAGTGGTCGGCGATCATCGCGCGCAGGAGGCCGCGGCGCCGGTGACCCTGATGGACGCCGACCCAGGTGAGCCCCGCGGTCGGCACGGTGGCACCGCCCGGCACGCGCGTGGTGAACGGGAACGAGGCGTGCACCGCCGCCAGCGCGCCCTCGGGGCCGCGCGCCGAGTCCGTGATCTCGACCGCGCGGGCCCGGTCGAACGGGATGATCCGGTCGATGAAGTCGGCCTCCTTGGCCGGCACGGTGAAGCCGAAGGCGAAGCCCACGACGTGGAGCATCTCGGCCGATCGATCGCGATCAGGCGAGATGAGGCGGTAGCCGTCAGGAGTGGTCACCAGGGGATTGTGTCACCCGGCAGTCGCGGGCGCGCGGCGGACGGCTTCAGGCGTCCCGCGCGGCCTCGATGCGATCCCGCAGGCGCTCGTACTCGACCTTGATGCAACGGTTCTGCACCACGGTGAGGCCGGCGGCGGTCGCCTGCGCCGCTGACGCGTCGTGGACGACGCCGAGCTGCAGCCACAGCGCGCCAGCGCCCGCGGCGATCGCCTCGTCGGCGACCGGCGGCACGTGCTCCGAGCGGCGGAAGACGTCGACGATGTCAGGCACCACCGGAAGCTGGTCGAGCGAGTCGTAGAACCCATGGCCACGGATCTCCTGCTCGCCCGCGCGCGGGTTGACGAGGTAGATCTCGTAGGGCGTGCGACCCATGAGCCACGTCGCGATGCCGTAGGAGGTGCGGTGGTCGCTCGGCGACGCGCCGACGACCGCGACCGTGCGGGCCGTGGCGAGCAGCTCCACCAGCTCCTCGTCACCGGGCGCGTGACCGGACGCCGGGGCGGGGCAGGCCTCGCCGGCGTGCTCGAAGGGGATCTCGACGCTCATACCTACGGAACGTACCCGCAGCGCCACTATTCCGGAAAACGGGAATGCCGGGCCTGGCGGGAGGGTTGTCCTCGGCGTCACGTCGCACCCTTTGGTGAGAGGAGAAAGGAACCATGTTGACTGAGCAGACGCCCGAGATCGGCATCAAGGACTCCGACCTCAAGGAGATCAACTCCGGACTGTCGCAGGTGCTCGCGGACACCTTCACGCTGTACGCGAAGACCCACGGCTACCACTGGAACGTGACCGGCCCGCACTTCCGCTCGCTTCACCTCATGTTCGAGGAGCAGTACAACGAGTTGTTCCAGGCGGCCGACGTGCTCGCCGAGCGCCTGCGTGCCCTCGGGGACACCGCGCCCGGGTCGCTCGCCGAGTTCCTCGAGCTCGCGACCATCCAGGACCGGGAGCCGACCGAGGACGCGATGGAGATGGTGAACAACCTGCGTCGCGACCACGAGACGGTCGCACGGCTGATCCGTCCCCTCGTGGAGGTCGCGGAGGACGCCGGAGATGGCGCCACGGCCGACCTGTTCAACGCGCGTCTCGACGCCCATGAGCAGGCCGCTTGGATGCTGCGGTCGTTCGCCGCATAGTCGCGACACACCCCCGTCGCTGACGGTGCATTCTTCGCACTCGTGAGAATGTATCCTTGAAGTTCGCGTCTGAAGCGCCGTCCCCCCGGCCGCTCAGGCGCCAGAGAAGTCCCACCCCCCTGGGACCAGCCCCACCCCCCTGGGGCGACGAGCCTCTGTCGGATCCGTCCGGCCGGGGCTCGTTCTCATGTCCGGACCCTTGCACAGCGTCTCAGGACACTCGCACAGCGTCGTTGGACCTCTGCGCAGCGTCCGTCCGGCGTGAGCCGAGGGGCACATGACGAGGCCCCGGCTCCCTCACGGGAGCCGGGGCCTCGTCGCGCGTGGATCAGATCCAGTACATGGCGGGCTCGCGCTCGGCGAGCTCGGTCGGGATCGCGTCCGGATCCGGGTGGCGGTGCGAGTCGCCGGCATCGACCGACGACGCCGCGGTGCCCGCCTCGCGATCGTTCGGGTGGTCGCGGATCTTGGCGGGGATCCCGACCGCGGTCGCGCCGTCCGGCACGTCCTTCACGACCACGGCGTTCGAGCCGATGCGGGCGTCGCAGCCGATGTGCACCGGACCCAGCACCTTGGCGCCGGCGCCGATGACGACGCGGTCGCCGACGGTCGGGTGGCGCTTGCCTGGGCTCATGGTGACGCCGCCGAGCGTCACGCCGTGGAACAGCAGCACGTCGTTGCCGACGACCGCGGTCTCGCCCACCACCACGCCCATGCCGTGATCGATGAACACCCGCCGCCCGAGGGTGGCTCCTGGGTGGATCTCGATCCCGGTGCTGCGCCTGGCGTACTGCGACCACAGCCGTCCGTAGGACTTGAGGCCATGGGTCCACAGCCAGTGCGCCACCCGGTGGTGCCACACGGCGTGGACTCCCTGGTACGACAGGGCGATCACCAGCCGCGAACGCGCCGCGGGGTCGCGGCGCATCGCGGTGTTGATGTCCTCGATCGCCAGGGCGAGCGGGCCGATCCGGTCAGTCATGCGGGGACGTGCCAGCCTTTCCGACTCAGTCCATCAGGTCGGCGTAGAGCACCGAGGAGAGGTAGCGCTCGCCGAACGACGGGATGATGGTGACGATGGTCTTGCCGGCGTTCTCGGGACGCTTGGCGACCTCGATGGCGGCGTGCAGCGCCGCGCCCGACGAGATGCCCACGAGCAGGCCCTCCTTGCGGGCGGCGGCGCGGGCGGTCGCGACGGCGGTCTCGGAGTCGACGTCGATCACCTCGTCGTAGATCTCCGTGTTGAGCACCTCGGGCACGAAGTTCGCGCCGATGCCCTGGATCTTGTGCGGGCCGGGCTCGCCACCGTTGAGGATGGGCGACTCCTTGGGCTCGACCGCGATGATCTGCACCTCGGGCTTGCGCGCCTTGAGGATCTCGCCGACGCCCGTGATGGTGCCGCCGGTGCCGATGCCGGCGACGACGATGTCGACCTCGCCGTCGGTGTCGTTCCAGATCTCCTCCGCGGTGGTGCGGCGGTGGATCTCGGGGTTCGCCTCGTTCGCGAACTGGCGGGCCAGGATCGAGCCGGGGCGCTCCTCGGCGATGGCGAGGGCCGCGTCGACGGCGCCCTTCATGCCCTCGGGTCCGGGCGTCAGCACGAGCTCGGCGCCGAAGGCCCGCAGCAGCGCGCGACGCTCCTTCGACATGGTCTCGGGCATCGCGAGCACGACGTTGTAGCCGCGCGCGGCGCCGACCATCGCGAGCGCGATGCCGGTGTTGCCCGAGGTCGCCTCGACGATGGTGCCGCCGGGCTTGAGGGAGCCGTCCTTCTCGGCGGCGTCGACGATCGCGACGCCCAGGCGGTCCTTGACGGAGTTGGCCGGGTTGTAGAACTCGAGCTTGCCGAGAACGGTCGCGTCGACGCCCTCGGTGAGGGAGTTGATCTTGACCAGCGGGGTGTTGCCGATGAGGGCGGTCGCGTCCTCGTAGATCTTTGCCATGGATCCTTTTCCTTCGTTGGGTGGGTGCCCGCACAGGGGCGTGTCCAGGGTGAACAACGTGATTGCACCGGATTCGATGCCGGGGCGAGCGCTGGCGTGCGGGCTGCCCGGGTCAGCGGGCGCGCGTCAGCGCTCTACAGACAGCAGCAGCACATGCACATGCATGCGCCGGAGAGGCCCATCAGCGGGGCAGGCGAGGACTGCGCTGCGGCGCGTCGCTCGGTGCTCATCTCGCTGGCCTCCCTGGGGTGCGTGCGCGCTGCCGCGCACGCGTGTGGGCGTACTCGCTCAGGCTAGCGCCGATGCGCTCGCGCGGGCAAGACCGCATCGGCACTCGACGGCGGAGGATCCCGGTGCGCGGGTCGGCCGGCGCCGCTAGGGTGTGGCGCCATGCCCGTGTACAGGTTCCGGACCGAGCACCTCACGGTCGTGCCGGCCACGCTCGACGAGGTGTGGCGCTACATCGACGACCGGGCGGCCCAGGTCGAGTTCGACCCGAGGATCCAGCGCATCGACGTGATCGAAGGCGTCTGGGGCGAGCCCGGGTGCCGCATGGTGGCGACGGCGAGGACGCCCGACGGCGGCTTGCACACCTTCGAGCAGGTCATCGAGGCCTTCGACAGGCCCCGCAGCTACACCACCTCCGTCGCGTTCCCCGAAGGGGTGACGCGCAGCACGCAGTCGTTCTCGTCAGGCGCGGCCGGCGTGGAGTGGACCCACGTGACCGAGGTCGTCACCCGCCGTGTGTCGTGGGTCGAGCACCTCGCCCTCAAGGCCTCCGAGCGGTCGCGCCGTGCCGAGGCGCTCGCGGACTACGCGCGGGATCGCGAGGCGCTGCTCGCCGCGCTGGAGGCGCACCGGTCGCGCTAGCTGTTCTTCCCTGGGAGGTTGTGAACGCGTGAAGTAAGCGAAGACCTCCGGGACGATGTGGGTTACCACACTCACTTCGTTCCACGGAGGCCTTCGTGACCCACGCTAACGCTCCCTTGACGCCCGAGGGGCGTCGCAGGCTTGCTTCACTGATCGTTGATGACCATTGGACGGTGCGGCGAGCGGCTGAACGGTTCCAGGTGTCACCGGCCACCGCGTCGCGGTGGGCTGGCAGGTATCGTGCCGGGCTGGCACTGGTTGACCGGTCGTCGCGGCCGGGCCATTGTCCGGGCCGGTTGTCGCTCAGGCGCGAGCGACGCATCATTGCACTGCGGTTCAACCGCCGTTGGGGTCCCCACCGCATCAGCTATCACCTGGGGATCCCCCGCTCGACCGTGGGGCGGGTGCTGGCCCGCTATCGGATGCCGCTGCTGCATCACCTGGACCAGGCCACCGGGCTGGCGGTGCGCAAGCCCAAGCCCGTCCACTACGTCAAGGACACCCCGGGCGAACTCGTGCATGTCGACATCAAGAAGCTCGGTCGGATCCCCGACGGTGGAGGCTGGCGCAAGGTCGGCAAGAAGACCGGCCGGCACAACAGTGGCAAACGCGGCATCGGCTACGCCTACCTCCACCACGCCGTTGATGACTGCAGCCGGTTGGTCTACTCCGAACAGCTCGCCGACGAACGCAAGGAGACCGCGGCCGCGTTCTGGCATCGAGCGAACGCGTTCTTCGCCGACCATGGCATCACCGTCACCGCCGTGATGACAGACAACGGCTCGTGCTACCGCTCGAGAGTGTTTGCTCAAGCCCTCGGTGACAACATCACCCATGTCCGCATTCGGCCCTACCGGCCGCAAACCAACGGCAAGGTCGAACGGTTCAACCGGACCCTTGCCGCCGAATGGGCCTACGCCCAGACCTACCGCTCAGACGCCGCCCGCGCAGCCACCTACGACGACTGGCTCCATCACTACAATCACCATCGCGCCCACACCGCACTCGACGGATCAACGCCCGCCGACCGCGTTCACAACCTCAC
>NZ_BBRM01000007.1 GCF_002090155.1 Demequina sp. NBRC 110056
GGCATCGGCTACGCCTACCTCCACCACGCCGTTGATGACTGCAGCCGGTTGGTCTACTCCGAACAGCTCGCCGACGAACGCAAGGAGACCGCGGCCGCGTTCTGGCATCGAGCGAACGCGTTCTTCGCCGACCATGGCATCACCGTCACCGCCGTGATGACAGACAACGGCTCGTGCTACCGCTCGAGAGTGTTTGCTCAAGCCCTCGGTGACAACATCACCCATGTCCGTATCCGGCCCTACCGGCCGCAAACCAACGGCAAGGTCGAACGGTTCAACCGGACCCTTGCCGCCGAATGGGCCTACGCCCAGACCTACCGCTCAGACGCCGCCCGCGCAGCCACCTACGACGACTGGCTCCATCACTACAATCACCATCGCGCCCACACCGCACTCGACGGATCAACGCCCGCCGACCGCGTTCACAACCTCACGGGGAAGAACACCTAGGGCGTCCGCAGGGCCGATGCGCGGGCTGGGTTGCGCTTCCCCGTTCTGAGCGCGTGACCTCCTAGACTCACCTCATGGCCCGGGACCGCTCGACGCAGGAGACCCCTGCGGACGACCCCATCGTGGCCGACCCGATCGTGGCCGAGCCGCTCGACGGCGACGCGACCGGCGGCCTCGGCGCGGAGCCGCTCGTGGAGGACGCCGAGCCGGAGGAGCCGGACCCGCTGCGTGGCGTCACAGTCATCGATCAGCCCTCGATGCGGGTGCATCGCGTCACCGACCTGATCGCGGCGATCGGCACCGTCGTGGGCGTGGTCCTCGTGCTGCTGCTCGGCGCGTACGGGCACGCCACCACGGAGGGCTTCGCCGAGGACGTCGAGGGCATCGCCGCTGTGCTGCAGCGCCTGCTCGTCGCCCCGGTCAACATCTTCTCCGGCATCGTCACGCTCATCGTGCCCGCCGCGGTCATCATCGATCTGGCCTCGCGCCGCGAGCCACGACGCATCCTCGAGGTGCTCGGCGCCGCCGTCCTCGCGTTCATCGTCACCGTCATCGCGGCGTTCACCACGCTCGAGTGGGGCGCCGACGAGCTCATCGCGAGCCTGTCGGTGCGGGGCTCGGACGGCGAGATGATCGTTCAGCTGCCCGCGTACCTCGCCGCCGTCGCCGCCATGCTCACCGCGGCGGGCCTGCGCACCACGCGCCGCGTGCTCTCGGTGTCGTGGACGCTGCTGTGGGTCGCGTCCGCGGTCGCGTTCGTGTCCGGCATCGTCACGCTTCCTGCAGTGGTCGCGGTCGTGCTGATCGGCCGCTCGTCCGGCCTGTTCCTGCGGTGGCTGCTGGGCTCGACCGCCGACCGCGCGTACGGCGCCGCGCTCGTCGAGGGCATCCGCCGCGCCGGCTTCGACCCGCGCCGCGTGGTGCGCTCGGACACGCACGACGGCTACGAGCCCGAGGGCATCGACGAGGTGTCCGCGGCGCTCGGACGCACCCGGTCGGGACGCGTCTACGACGTCACCACCGTCGAGGGCCACCGCCTCATCACCATCGCTCTCGACGGCGACCGCCACGCGGCCGGCTTCCTCACCAAGCTGTGGAACACCATGCGCTTCCGGGGCATCGATGCCCGCGCGGAGGTCAGCCTGCGCCACTCCGCGGAGTCCACGGCGCTCGCGTCGCACGCGTCACGCACCGCGGGGGTGCGCACGGCCCGGGTCCTCGGCATGAGCCAGGCGCGCGACACGATGATCACCGTCTACCAGCGCCCGCTCGCCACCCGCGCACTGAGTGACATCCCCGACGACGAGGTCACCGACAGCCTGCTGGACGCGGTGTGGGCGGAGGTGCGCAAGGCCAACGAGGCCGGCATCTCGCACCGGTCGCTCAGCGCGGACACGATCCTCGTGGGCGAGGAGGACAGCACCGGCGAGCCCGTCGTGTGGATCACGACGTGGGAGATGGGCGAGGTCGCGGCGCCCGCGCTGTCACGCCGCCTCGACGCCGTGCAGGTCATGGGTGCGACCGCCGCGATCGTGGGCTCCGACCGCGCCGTCGAGGCGGCGTTCCGCGCGCTCGGCGAGGACGTCGTCGAGCAGATCGCGCCGCTGCTGCAGACCATCGTGCTGCCCCGCGAGACGCGCCAGGCGGTGAAGAAGGAGAAGCTGCTGCCGAAGATGCGCTCGAGCATCGTGCAGCGACTCCCCGACGCCGAGATCGAGCAGCAGAACATCGTCCGCTTCGGCTGGCGCACGGTGCTCACCATCGCCGCCGCTGTCATCGCGGTCGCGGTGATCATCGCCGGCTTCAACACCCAGGACGTCATCACCGCGGTGCAGGAGGCCAACCCGTGGTGGCTGCTCGCGGCGCTCGTGTGGGCCATGTTCACCTTCGTGGGCGCGGCCCTCGCGATGATCGCCTTCTCGCCCATCAAGCTGCCGTGGACGCGGGTGCTGCTCGTGCAGGTCGCGGCGGCATACATCGCCCTCGCAGTGCCTGCGGGCATCGGCCCCGCGGCGCTGAACCTCCGACTGCTGACCAAGCGGCGCGTCGCCGGTCCGCTCGCGGTAGCCACCGTCGCGCTGGTGCAGGTGAGCGCGATCGTGGTGACGGTCGGTGGCCTGCTGGTGCTCACGCTCGTCACGGGTTCCGAAGGCACGCTGGCGGCGCTTCCCTCCGGCACGGTCCTGCTCGGCATCGGCATCGTCGTGGCGGTGGTCGTCGCGGCGATGCTCGTGCCCAAGATCCGCCGGTGGGCGCTGGCCAAGATCATGCCGCCACTGCGGCAGACCTGGCCGCGCCTGGTGCAGGTGCTCGGCCAGCCGCTACGCCTGCTGCTCGGCCTGTCCGGCAACTTCGTCCAGACGATCGCCTACGTGGGCGCCTTCTACTGCACGCTCCAGGCGTTCGGCCAGGAGCTCGCGATCATCGACGTCGCGGTGCTGTTCTTCCTGTCCAACGCCGTCGGTGCCGTGGTCCCCACGCCTGGTGGTCTAGGCGCGGTCGAGTTCGCCCTCATCACCGGTTTGACCACGTCCGCGGGCCTGTCCGTCGGCGTCGCGACGTCGGTCGTGATCGTGTACCGACTCATCACGTACTGGGCCCGCATCCCCCTGGGCTACGTCGCGATGCAGTGGCTGCAGCGCAAGGGTGAGCTGTAGGGACTGCAAGTGGTCGCTCCGGTCTGGTACTGGACGCGAGTTGGGCGCTACTACCGGTCTAGTCCGGAGGTTGCTGGGCAATGCAGACGATAGCTGTGGCTTCACCGCGAATCTCAACGACAGAAGTGGGCGCGCTCTAGGCTCACAGCGCTTTGGCATTACGACATAGCTCCAGGCACACAATGAAGGCAAGCGCGTCCCGTCGCGGCGCTGGCCGGTGCCGCAGGCCCGGCCTCTGTAGCGAAGATCGGTGAGGTCTGCGAGGGTGACAAAACTCCGCCAGCTCCAGCGGTCTGGTCGACAGCGTCCATGGCCAACCCGACGCGGAGTCCACGCGCGCTCTTGTGGCGACCTGCTCCTGTATTACGTCAGCGAGCGACCGCCCGGTGTCGTCGAGCGTCTCGACGCCGCGCGCCGACCTACTCGCGTTCACCGCGTTCCCGAATGACGTCTGGACACAGATCTCATCCAACAACCCCGCCGAGAAGCTGAACAAAGAGATCCGCCGATGCACGGACGTCGTCGGCAGACTCGCAACCCGGGAGGCAATCAACCGGCACGTTCGCGCAGCCCGTATGGATCAGACCGACAAGTGGGTCGAGACCATGCGCTACTTCGGACTCGCGACCCGCTCCCGCTGCCGATTCACCACAGTCCCCAGCGACGACCTCGAGGAGGTGACTGAGCCGCTCGCACTCACCGTCTAACGAAGGTACTCGCTACACCATTTGCAGGGACTTGACCCCGGAGACGAGGTCCGGCTCCGATCGAGGTCGAGCCGCTGGCCAGTCGAGCCGGCGCAATGCTCTGTCAGCCGTGCACTTGCCCAAAGGGGCATACGGTGAGCCGCACTGGCTGGCCAAAACTAACTCAGTAGCCTTTGTTGCGTGCAGGCGATCGTAGTCCTGGACACAAACGCTCATGAGGTAGAGCCACCCGACGCTGGGCGACACAGACCCGATTGAGTGGATCGCTCGCGACGGCGCATCGTCGAACCGAACGTGCAGCAACTTAAAGGAGGGCAGCCGTGAGCTTTGACAAGCACAAGTACGACGCATACGGCGTGGATGACATTCAGTTTCTCCTCGATGAGGCCGTCCGGAATCTTCTAGCGTGCCGGGTTGCCCATGCCCGCGCTGAGGAGTTGGCCGCCGCCATCGGAAGCGGCATGTTTGTTCGTCGTGATGTTCGGAGATCGCTTCTGGCCGCTCGACAGTGCAGGGACTGGGCAGAAGATCAGTGCACCCGGGTGACAGGTGAGGCTGAAGAATCACTCGCCAGCGCCCGAAGTGCTGCGTCGCGTGGGGATCTCTCCGGCGCGAGCCTCAGTCTTTCCCATGCACTTAAGGCGGCTCGCAACGCCGCTCGCAACAACCTGCAATTCCTCTCAGGGCTTGAGATCGCGGTGGACTACCTTGAAGGTCACCCCGCTCGACCTCGAACGAACGGCCACTAGGCCCGGGTGCGCCGCCCCAGTTCGAGGCAGATCGCACGCCTAGACCGTTGCGCGTAGCACTCTTGATGCGCATGCGTCGACTGCCAAGGATCCCAAGTGCGTCGGCGTCGTCGACGCTAATAGGGACTTGCTTCGCAGACGGGCTCCGCTTTGGCGAGAAGCTCATCGAGCATCGTCCACGTATCGGACTTCGCGAGGAGATACAGCGCTCAATGGCGTCGTGGACCGTGTCCAGTCGCTGAAGCACGAGCGGGTCGCGAGCCGTGGCCGCGACCGGCAGCACTCCGGTTGGCGAAAGCACGGCTCCAGAACCTGGTGCCTCACCCGACAGGCGAACGCAACCTCGACGCCCTCGGCCCAAAGCCAATCTCCTACTTCGTGACGACGGGCATCGCACCTCTCGACTACATGGCCCCGCGCGACTACGAGACTTGTGATCGTGGTGAGGCCGGCAAGAGGCATTGCCGCGCACGCGGCAACCATTGCATCCGTGGTGTCAGACAACTATCCACAGGCTCCGATCCCGCCGTTACCACGTTGCCTCGGGGTTCGTTCCCTTTGCGCGCGGCAAAGCTTCGGTGTCTGGCGGTCTGCGTTGTAGTCACTAGTCCCGGTACGAACTGCGCACCCACTTGCCGCTTTGGTGGACCGGGAGGGACGCCCCGCTGGCGAGCCCAAGTCCGGCGGTGCCGATGAGCGCCCTGTGCCGTGAATCCGTCGCCTCGCCAAACGGCGCGCAGTCTCATCCTGCGATAGGTCCGGCGCCCTGGAGGCCGTGGGCGGCTCCGGCGAACATCACCGTTTGGTGCGCGCGATCGAGAGCGGCACTACCGCGATCTCGACGTTGCCGACGGCCCTCCAGACGACCGCGCGTGTCGCGCGCTTCACGCGCCTGTCGATCATAGCGACCAGTCGACTGTCGCATTGGCTGGGAGCACACTGTTTACCTCGCTGAATACGCGGACACTATGGAAGGGCCGTTCACCCCCAGAGTTTCCCGCCATGGGATGGGCAGCACGGATGATGCGCCTGTCTGGGACACCCTGGAGTTCGGGGAGAGCTAGCTTCACTGCGTCTCCACCAAGCAGCACAAACACCGCTCGTGAGTTCGCGGAGCTCACGCTGCGAAGGACTTCGCGCGTGAACGGCTGCCAGAAGGCAAGATGTGACCTCGGCACCCTTTCCGCAACGGTCAAAGCAGCATTCAACAGGAGAACGCCCTTCTCCGCCCACTTCGTGAGATCGCCGGAACGCGGCCGAGAGAACGCGATATTCGGGTCGCGTTCTAAGTTCAGAAAGAGTCTATGGAGCGCAGATCGCTTCGCGACACCTCCCGGCTGGGAGAAAGCCAATCCGTCAGCACGCCCGACTGTGTCGTATGGGTCTTGGCCCAGCAGGACCACCCGCACCTGTCCGAATGGTGTGGCACTGAAAGCCCTGAACACTCGGTTTCGATCCGGGAAAACGCGCGCCGTGGTCGAGTAGATCTGCCCTAGGTCCGGAACATGGGGGCCGAGCAACGATCCCCACCGGTCGTGGAGGCGGGAGTAGTCCTGCAATCCACCTAGAGTGCTCGCCACGCGAACTAGCGTATTGCCTTAAGCGCAAGTGTCGCCTGCTACGAGGAGAGGGGGCCGCCCCTAACCCGCCAAGCGCTGCCCCGATAGAGAGGCATGTACTCGGCGCCTTCAGGCCGCCGACCACAGCGAAACATTCTCAGCCGTACCTGAGCAAGTGCTCAACTAGCGATGGGCCTCACAAGTGACACTAAGAATGCAACCGCGGCTGCGGCCTAGCTGCTGCGCTGCGGGTTGACCCGCTTGATCCAGTCGATGAGGTCGTTGCTCGAGCGGGTCTGCAGCCACACGCGCCCCGGGCCGGTGAAGTCGGTGACGAGGCCCTCGCCGCCGAGGATCGTGGACTTCCACGAGCCGGCCTTGCGCACGGAGTACTGGACCGAGTCGTCGAACGCGACCACGTGCCCGGTGTCGAGCGTCAGCGTCTCGCCCTGCTCGAGGGTGACGGACTGGATCGCGCCGTAGGAGGCGAGCAGCAGCTCGCCGGCTCCGGTGCAGCGCAGGAGGATGAGGCCCTCGCCGGAGAAGAAGCTCTTGCCGCCGCCCCACTTCGAGTCGACCTCGATGGACGCGTCGGACGCGATCCACGATCCGGACTGCACGAGCAGCGCACCGGAGCCGGACAGCGTGACCTCCGCCATGTCGCCCGGCAGCGTCGCTGCCACGCCCACCTGGCCGCCGGATCCCGAGTGGAAGTCGTTGACGAAGAAGCTCTCACCGCCGAGCGAGCGCTTGAGGCCGCTCATGAAGCCGCCTCGAGTCGACGTCTCGATGGTGATGTCGCCGCGCGTCATGGCCATCGCGCCCGCCTCGACGCGCACGGAGCCGCCCGGCGGGATGGAGATGGTGCCCATCGCGAAGGCGGGGCCGGAGGTGATCGATACGTCCATGGGGTTCTCCTCGTCGGGGTTGACGTGCTGCAGGGGGGTCTAGGCGTCGCGCCGGCTCATCGCGACGGACGCTGCGATGCAGGCGCCGACCGACCAGGCGAGCAGCACCACCGTTCCGAGCCACGGGCCGATGTCGTCCGGCGTCACGCCGAACGAACCGGCACCGATGATCGAGTCGCCCGCACCGCTCGGCAGGTAGGCCGTGATGTGCGCGAGCCACTGGAGTCCGAAGAGTCCAGCGAAGGGGAGCACCACCAAGAGCCCCACCACCGCGGTCACGGCGATGCCGCTCGAGCGCACGAGCGCTCCGATGCCCACGGCCATGATCGCCGTCATGATGCACACAGCGGGCACCCCAATGAAGATCTGCCAGGTGTGGCCCACGGCGAAGTCGATGGTCGCGCCGACGTTGCCGAACTTCACGAGCGTGGTGACGACTGAGGTGATCATCACCAGGATCGAAACGGCGCCGGCGAAGATGCCGAGCGCAGTCGCCTTCGCAGCGAGCCACAGGTTGCGCCGGGGCACGACCGCGAACGACACGCGGTACATGCCCGAACTCCACTCGCCGGTGGCCTGCAGCGCGGCGTACACGGCGAGGATCACCCACGGCGTGAGGATGCCCTTGGCGCTGGTCACCGCGGTCCACTCGGCCTCGACCCCCGGCTCGGGCGGCGGCTCGCTCGAGGTCGCGAGGATGAAGATGCCCATCGCCACCGACACGATGAGGATCCACCACATGGACCGCATCGTCGTGACCTTGAGGAGCTCGGAGCGCACGGCGCTTCCGTAGCTGAGCTTCGCATTGGCGACGGTGGCGCTCACCGGGCCGCTCCCTGCTGCGAGTCGGCGTGGTATTCGACCGCATCGGCCGTGAGGCGCAGGTACGCCTCTTCCAGGGTCGCGTTGGTCTTGACCAGCTCGTGCAGGTCGAGCCCGGCGCCCACGGCGAGCTGCGCGATGCGCGGCGGCTCAAGCCCGTTCACCACCAGCGCGTCGCTCGTCCGGGTCGCCTCGGCTCCCTCACCCGCGACCAGCGCCGCGAAGGCCTCGTCGTCCGACGTCTTCACCGTCACGGCGCCCGTGGCCGCCTCCGCGGTGAAGTCCGCGACCGAGCCTTGGGCGAGGATCTTGCCCCGGCCGATGACGACCACGCGATCGGCTGTGAGCTGCACCTCGCTCATGAGGTGGCTCGACAGCAGCACGGTGCGGCCCTCCGAGGCGAAGTGGCGAGCGAGGTTGCGCACCCACAGCACGCCGTCGGGGTCGAGTCCATTGACCGGCTCGTCCATGATGAGCGTGGCGGGGTCGCCGAGCATCGCGGTCGCGATGCCGAGGCGCTGTCCCATGCCGAGTGAGAAACCCTTGACGCGCTTCTTCGCCACCGAGTCGAGGCCGGTCATCTGGATGACCTCGTCGACGCGCCTCTCGCCAATGCCGTGGGTCGCGGCAAGAACGCGCAGGTGGTTGCGCGCGGTCCGGCCGGGCGTGACCGACTTCGCCTCGAGGAGCGCGCCCACCACGTGCATGGGTGCCGCGTGGGCCGCGATGTGCATCCCATCGATGGTCGCCGTCCCGGCGTCGGGCCGGTCGAGACCCATGATCATGCGCATGGTCGTGGACTTGCCCGCGCCGTTCGGCCCGAGGAAGCCGGTCACCGAGCCCGCGGGTGCGGTGAAGGAGATGTCGTCGACTGCGCGCTTGGGGCCGTAGGTCTTGGTCAGGCCTGCTACTTCGATCACCGGGGACTCCTTCGTAGGCGGCTGGCATCGACGCTAGCGCAGGGATCGAAACCACGTAAAGAGGAAGGAAAGCGAGTTCCCGAGAACGTCACCTCGACCCGCGGACCCACCCGCGAAAGGACCGAGGGCCCCGCACCGGGAGGCTGGCGATCCGCCCGGGTGCGAGGCCCTCGTGTGAGAGAAGGAAGCGGACGTCAACCGGTGACGCCCACCACCTCGTTGAAGGCGACGCCCGCATCGGCCGTGCGGAACACCTCGCCTCCGACGTAGTCGACGCTCGTGATGGTCCCGGTCGCCGGGTCGGTCACGAACGCCATGCCCTCGACGACCGCGAGCGCCGGGTGGGCGGTCTGCCACTCCTCGGGCACCTCCCACGCGTCGATGACGGGGATCGTCGAGGTCACGTCGCCCGTCGCCGGGTCGATCACGCGCAGCGAGCCGTCGGTGCCGAGCACCAGCACCTCGCCGTCGGTGCCGCGGCGCAGGCCGCGCCAGGTGTAGGTCGCGTCGTCACCCGCGAACGGGTCGACGGTCGTGATGGTCTCGCCCTCGGGGTCGATGAGCGCGATCTCGGACAGGCCCAGCCCGCCCTCGGGGTCGGACTTGTAGTCGCCCAGGACGATGTCGTTGCCGTCCGTGGCGAACAGGTTGCCGATGCGCCCGAAGTCGGTGGGGGACGTCAGCTTGTGGACGTGGTCGCCGTGGAAGACGGCGACGCCGTCCTCGCAGCCGAACGCCACGAGCTCCTCGTCCTCGGCGGTGTGGAAGGCGGTCTCGCCGTGGACGCCGGGGCACTCGTCGGTCGACGCGATGACCTCGCCGTCGAGCAGCGCCTGCGCTCCCGAGCGGGACTCGTCGTCGCCGACGGTCGTGTAGAGCACGCCGGCCCCGTCGATCACGGCCACGCCGTGGTGCGGCGACTCGGCCGTCCACTCATCGATGGCGTGCACGTGGGCGTGCTCGACCATGTCCGCCCACTCGCTGATCTCGACCACGGTGACGTGGCCGGTGCCGTCGTCCCACAGCGCCGCCAGCTCGCCATGCGGCACGACGTGCCCGGGCACCTCGGCCTCGACGATGACGTCCGTGAGCGCCGGCTCGGCGGTGTAGTAGTGGAAGTGATCGCCGTGCGCCTGCGACCAGGTGCCCGCGTCCAGGACGGCCCAGCCGCCGGTCGTGGACACCGCCACGTGGCGGCCGTCGCCGGCGTCGCTCAGGCGGTTGAAGCCGTCGAGCGGAAGATCCGCGACGGTCTCGAGGGATGCCGCGTCGAGCACGACGATCCCGCCGTCGTAGGTCGCGACGATGCGCGGGGTCGCCGAGGCGTTCTCCGACGCGGCGTCCGTGGCCTCGTCGTGGTCGTGCTCGGCCTCGTCATGGTCGGCCTCATCGTGGCCGGCAGCTGCCGTCGTGTCGTCGAGCGGTTCGTCCTCGGTCGCGCACGCGGTCAGTGCGAGCGCGAGCGCCGCTGCAGCGGCCACGGCGGCGGTGCGGGCGGGTCGGGCGGTGGGGAGCATGTGGTCTACCTGGCCCCAGGGGTGGGGCGTCCTTTCGATTCGAGTGGCCGGATCATCCCGGCAGTCGCCACCGTACACGATAACGAGAACGGTTATCAATCGCATGAAGGGAAGCAACCCGTCCGGCGACCGCTCCGCCCCGAATGCAGATCAGCCCCCGCCTAGACTCCTGCCAGGAGAGGACCTTCGTGATTGACCCCACCGCCGCCGCCTACGCGCTGCTCCTCGGCGCCGTCGCCGCCTTCAACCCGTGCGGCTTCGCCCTGCTGCCGGCCTACATCACCGTGCTGGTGACGGGCAGCGCCGATGCGGGCGTCACCCGCGCCGTCGCGCTCCGCCGCGCGGTCGGGTTCGGGCTCGCGATGACCGTGGGCTTCATGGCCATCTTCACCGCGTTCGGCCTGCTGTTCGGGGCGGTCAACGCCGGCCTGCAGGGCTCGATCCTCCCGTACCTGTCGTACGTGACGACCGCCATCGGCGTCGTCCTGATCTGGCTCGGCGTCGTGCTGCTGCGCGGCGGCGAGCTCAAGGGCCCCGGGCTACGCGTGCGCGGCACCGCGCCCGGCAAGGCGTTCTGGTCCCAGGTGGGCTACGGCGCGACGTTCGCGCTCGCCTCGATGAGCTGCACCATCGGCCTCTTCCTCGCGATCGTCGCCCAGGCGCTCGCCGCCACCGGTCCGGTCGGCGCGGTCGCGCCGTTCCTCATCTACGCGGCGGGCATGGGCGCGTCGATCCTCGCGGTGTCGATCCTCGCTGCGGTAGCAGGGTCGTCGGCCGCCTCAGCGCTGCGGTCGAAGACGCCGCTGCTCATGCGCATCGGCGGCGGGCTGATGGTGCTCGCCGGCCTCTACGTCCTCGTGTTCGGCCTCGCCGAGGTCCTGCCGCGCTACGGCGTCACCGCGCTCAACCCGGTCCTCACCACCACCGCGAAGTGGCAGGGCGCGGTGTCGCAGTGGATCGACTCGTGGGGCACCGTCGCGCTCGTGGTGTTCGTGATCGTGATCGCGGCCGCTGTGGTGTGGATCCTCGTCGCCAGCCGCCGCGCGGAGGGGGGACACAGCACCAAGGACGGCAGCAGCGCCGATGCGGTCGCCGTCTCCCGCTCGACGTCACCCGAGCAGGGCGAGGGTTCGCAGGCGCCTGCGGCGCCCCGCATCCAGGTGGCGCCGGCGGCGACCCTCGACGCCGTGCGCGCGGCCGCCAAGTCCGACTGACCCGGCGGCGCCAGACCGGTCACGTGGCGAGCCCACTCGCCCGGCCTACCCGACGACCGTTGCACTGCCACGGCGGCCACCAGGCCAGCCCGCGCATCGGCGCTGCGCACGCTCCACCGCTTCTCAGCACCCCTGCCCTGAACAGCGAAAAGGATCCAACTCACTGCTCCAAGGCCGGGGAACAGCGAGATGGATCCGATTCGCGTGAAAGCGTGGGGTGGCACAGCGTGGGGTGGCGCGGTGCGGGCCGCGCCAGACCGATCAGGTCGCGGCGAGCTGCTCCGCGGCGTCGAGGATGCCCTGCTCGCTCAGCGAACCGGGGATCGACTCGATGGTGCCGTCGTCATTGATGAGGACGAAGGCCGGCTGGTACGAGACGCCGAAGTTCGCCCACAGCACCGCCTCCTCATCCATGATGTGGTCGAAGCCCTCGAGCTCGTAGAACTCGACGAACGCCTCGGCGGCGGCCTGGTCGGAGCGGCCAGGCAGGCCGTAGATCTCGACGCCCTCGGGCAGCTGGGCGCTCGCCGCGGCGACCGTGGGGGCCTCGGCCTGGCACACGGGGCACCAGGATGCCCAGATCCACAGGATCGCGTCGGTGCCCGCGAGGCTCGCGCCGTCGAACTCGCCACCCGCGACCGTGGGCGCGGTCCACTGGAGCTGCTCGGGGACGGCGACCTCCTCGGCCATCGCGTCCTCGGTGGGCTCCCTCTCCATCGCCTCGTCCGTGGGCTCCTTGTCCATGGAGTCCTCCATGGCGTCGTGCGTGGACTCCATCGTGGCCTCGGGCTCGGTGGAGGCGTCCTCCGGTTCGGAGGAGGCGGCGCACGCGGCCAGGGACAGCGCGGCGAGCGAGGTGAGGGCGACGAGACGGGTGGTGTTCAGCATGCTCATGGGAGGCCTTCGGAGTCCGGCGGCGGGCGGATGGGTCCACCCGCCGCCGGGAGACTACCTCAGCACGCCCACGAAGCCGAACGTGAACGAGTGGTCGCCCTGAGGCACCTGATACTCCGGGTGGGTCATGGCGCCCCACGACTGGTCGCCGCCCACGCCGCGCCGCTGCAGCGCGGGGCGCAGCACCGTGCGGTGGATGGGCGGGAGCTCGTTCGGGTGACGGGCGTTCTCGACCTCGAAGGGCGTCCACGGCAGCGCGGACAGCTCCATCGCGTCGCCGTCGACCCTGATGCCGAACCCGGACCCATCGGTGACCTCCGCCCACCGCACGCCGGTGTGGCTGCCGGACTCCTGGGGACGCACGTACGACGTGAGCTGCTCGTGCACGTCGCCGTCCCACACGCCCAGGCGCGCGGCTCCGCGGCGGTCGACGTAGCTCTCGTGCGGACCCTCGCCGTACCAGCGCAGGCGTCGCAGGTCGGCGTCGACGGTGAGCAGGAAGCCGACCTCGGGGGCGTCGGGCAGTCCCTCGCCGGCGCGCAGGTCGACGGTCACCTGGACGTGCCCCTCGCCGTCGACCCGGTAGGTGACGTCCACCTCGCTCGGCGGCACCGTGGGCAGCTCGTACCCGTAGACGATGTCGACCGCGTCGGCGTGACGCACCACCTTGGCGCGCTCGAAGCCCTCGCGTGCCTTGCGGTAGCGGCTCGCGAGCAGCCACTGGCCGTCGCGGAACGGCATCCCCCAGCCACGCTCGTTCGACGTGGGCGCGTGCCAGAAGCTGGGCTGCGGGATGTCCCGCAGCAGCTCGCGGCCACCGTCCGACGTGCGGCCGAACCGGTAGGAGATGAGCCCGCCGTGCAGGCGCGAGAACAGCGCCGAGAAGTGCGGTCCGTGCACGCCGATGTTGTGCGTGGACTCGACCACGCGCGGAGGCGCGGCGGAGACGTGGCGCGAGCGCGCATCGGCCGTCCCGACCACCGCCTGCTCCCAGCCCACCTCGTACCCGGCCGGCGCCCACGGCGTGGATCGCCGTTGCCGGTACGAGACCTCGACGGTGTGCTCGCCGGCCGCGGGCACCGCGAACGGCAGCGGGTAGCGCTCGGTCGTCCCGGGGGCGACGTCGATCGCGAGCGCCTCCTCGCGCAGCGTCACGCCCTCGCGCGCGAGCGTCACGACGGCCTCGAGGTCCGCGGTCGAGGCGAACACGCGCCGGCTGCGCACCTCGAAGAAGTCCTCGCCGATGACGGTCCGCAGCGGCTGGTACAGGTAGCGCACCTCCTGGTACGCGGGCGTGGGGGTGCGGTCGGCGAAGACGATGCCGTTGGCGGAGAACTCCGCGTCGTGCGGCGCCTCGCCGTGGTCGCCGCCGTAGCCCATGTAGTCGACGCCGTAGCGGTCCGTGAGCGGCAGCGCCTGGTCCACGAAGTCCCAGATGAACGCGCCCTGGAACAGCGGCTCGCGCTCCGTGAGGTCCACGTACTTGTCGACCGCGCCGAACGAGTTGCCCATCGAGTGCGCGTACTCGCACAGGATGAACGGCTTGTCGCGGTGCACGCGCAGGTGCTCCTCGACGTCCGCCGCCGGCGTGTACATCTGGCTGGTGATGTCAGTGGTCTCCGGGTGGCGCGGGTCCCAGTGGACGCCCTCGTAGTGGACCGGGCGCGACGGGTCCGCGCCGCGCAGCCAGTCGCCCACCTCGAGCAGCACGCCGCCGCCGAACGACTCGTTGCCCAGCGACCAGATGACGACGCTCGCGTGGTTCTTGTCGCGCTCGAACATGCTCGCCGCGCGATCCATGAGGGCGGCACGCCACTCGACGCGGTCGCCGGGAAGCGACTGCTCGACCGTGAGCTCGCCCTGGATGACCCGGTCCCACATGGCGTGAGTCTCGAGGTTCATCTCGTCGATGACGTACAGGCCGAGCTCGTCGCACAGCTCGTAGAACGCCGTCTGGTTCGGATAGTGGCTGGTGCGCACCGCGTTGATGTTCGCGCGCTTCATGAGGTGCAGGTCCGCGGCGATCTCGTCGCGCGTCATGACGCGGCCGCGGGGGCCGAACTCGTGACGGTTGGTGCCGTAGAACACCACGCGCTCGCCGTTGACCTTGACCTGCGCGTCCTCGATGACGACCTGCCTCAGGCCGATGCGCTGGGGCACCACCTCGGCGACCTCACCCTGGGCGTCGAGCACCTCGATGAGCAGGTCGTGGAGGTAGGGGTCCTCGGCGCTCCACAGCCGGGGGTCCGTCAGCGTCGCGGTGAGGCGGCCGTCGTCACCGCGGGACAGCTCGGTCCCGTCGCCGAGGGACGCGCGAACGGCGCCCTCGCCGTCGAGGTCCACATCCACAGTGATGGTCGCGCTCGCGCGATCCGCGGCGACGGCGGTTCCCACCGTCACGTCCTGGGCGTGCACCGCGGGACGCCGGTAGAGGGTGACGTCGCGGAACAGCCCGTGGAACCGGAAGAAGTCCTGGTCCTCGAGCCACGAGGCCGCCGTCCACCGGAACACCTGCACCGCGAGGCGGTTGGGTCCGTCCACGAGGTGGTCGGTGAGGTCGAACTCCGACGGCGTGAAGGAGTCCGTCGCCCAACCGACGTAGGCGCCGTTGAGCCAGACCGCGACGCCACTCTCGGCGCCGTGGAAGGTCACCGACAGGCGCTCGCCGTCGGCCAACGGCTGGTCCAGGGAGAAGTGCCGGACGTAGCTGGCGACCGGGTTCCATTGCTGCGGCACCTGGCCGGGCTCGAGGTCCTCCGACCCGTCCCAGGGGTACTGCACGTTGGCGTACTGAGGGCGGTCGTAGCCGTGCATCTGCAGGTGACCCGGCACCGGGATGTCGTCCCACCCGTCGACGTCGTGGTCGGGCTGCTCCCAGCCGGCGATGACCATCGACGGGTTCTTGGCGTGATGCACCTTCCACAGGCCGTTGAGGCTCTGCTCGAAGGAGCTCACCCCGGACAGCGCCTCGTCTCGCGAGGCGAACCAGCGGTGGTCGCTGTGCGCCGCAGCGCGGTGCTCGTGGACGTACTCGGGGTCGGTGATACGGGTGGGAACGAAGGTCACTTGACCACTCCAGTGAAGCCTGCGACGAAGGAGCGCTGCAGGACGAAGAAGATGATGATGGTGGGCAGGGAGGTGATGAGCACCGCGAGCATGAGGGCGCCGTAGTCGACGACGTAGCCGCCCGTGAAGTTCGAGATGAGCATCGGCATGGTCTGGTAGTCCGGGTTGACCAGGATCACCTTGGGCCACAGGAAGTTGTTCCACGCCGTCATGAACGTGATGACCGCCGCGGCCGCGTAGGTGGGCTTCATGGTCGGCACGAACATGCGGAAGAAGATCGAGACCTCCTTGAGGCCATCGATGCGCGCAGCCTCGATGATCTCGTGCGGGAAGCTGCGTGCGGACTGCCGGAACAGCAGGATCAGCAGCGGCGTCGAGATCGCCGGGAGGACCACCGCCCAGGTGGAGTTGATGAGCCCGAAGTCCGCGAACAGCTGGAACAGCGGGATCATGGTCGCCGCGAACGGGATCATCATCGCCAGCATGAGGACCCACATGAGGCGGTCCTTGTTGGGCGAGTGATAGACCTCGAAGCCGTAGCCGGCGATCGAGCAGACGACGAGCGCCAGCACCGTGGTCGCCACCGCGTTGAGCGTCGAGTGGTACATGGCGGAGCCGACGTCCTGGAACTCGGTCAGCGACTGCCAGTTCGCGATGAGGTTGGATCCGGGCAGCATGCTCGAGGCGAGCACGTCCTGCGTCGTGTTGGTCGCCGAGACGACCATGAAGTACAGCGGCCCGATCGACAGCAGGGCGACGATGCTGAGGAACACGTACTTGCCTGCCGAGCGCAGCCGCGCGCCCAGGGGCTTCTCGCCGGCCTTCGGCCGTGCGGAGGTGGTCGTCACGTCAGTCACGCTTGTCACCGACCTTCATCTGGATGGCGGCGAGGACGGCGACGATGATGAGGATCACGTACGACAGCGCCGCGCCGTAGCCGAAGTTGGGGTTGTTCTGGAAGGAGACCTCGTAGAGGTAGTGCGACATCGTCATCGTGGTGTTCGCGGGGCCGCCTCGCGTCAGGTTGTACGACTCGTCGAACATCTGGATGGTGCCGTTGGTCGACATGATGACGGTGAGCAGGATCATGGGCTTCATCTGCGGGATCGTCACAGAGAAGAAGGTTCGAATGGGGCCGGCGCCGTCCATCTTGGCGGCCTCGAGGGTCGTCGGGTCGATGTTCTGGAGCGCCGCCAGGTAGAAGATGACGTTGAACCCGGTCCAGCGCCACAACAGGCCCAGGATGATGACCAGGCGCGCCGTACCGGTCTCGCCCAGCCAGTTGATCGGCAGGTCGATGAAGCCCACCCACAGAAGGAAGTCGTTCACCAACCCGTCTGTGGCGAAGATCGTGCGGAACACCAGCGAGTAGGACACCAGCGAGATCGCCGCGGGCACGAAGATCGCCGTGCGCCAGAAGCTCTTCCACCGCAGCCTCGGGTTGTTGAGGATGTTCGCCAGCACGAGCGCCGAGATCAGCATGATCGGCACCTGGATCACCAGGTACAGCAACGTGTTGGTCATCGTCAGCCGGAAGACGTCGTCGTCCAGCATGCGGTCGTAGTTGAACAGCAGCGGGTCGGCCCAGTCCAGGTTGGTGCCGCGACCCGTCTGGAAGGACAGGATCAGCGCCTGGAACATCGGCCAGAACATCATCACGCCGATGAGGACGGCGGCCGGGATGAGGAACGCCCAGCCGGTGAGGCTGCGACGCTTGGCGGCGGGCGACAGCTGACGCTTGGCGCCGCCCTTGTTGCGCTCGGGACGCTTGAGCATCGTCGCGGGGGTCATCGTTGACACAGGAGTCTCCAGGGGGGTTCGGGAGGGGGCCGGCGAACCGGCCCCCTCCCTGCTCGAGATGGACCTAGCTCATCGCGAACTCGACGGTGGCCTGAGCCTCGTCGAGCGCGGCGGCCGGGTCGGTCCCGCCCTTGATCTGCGTGATCGCGACGCCCACGGCGTCACGAGCCTCGTAGTAGTACGCGCCGGTGTTGTTCGCCGGCACGCCTGCGCCGAACGAGATCACGTCGGCGTAGATGGGCTGGCCGCCGAAGAAGTCGACCGGCTGGTTGTAGACGTCGGAGTCACCCGCGGGGATCCAGTTCGCGACCGCGCCGGCGCTCGGCAGGATCGTGTCGTAGAACTCCGTCGAGCCGGCGAAGGTCGTCGCGAGGAAGTCCGCGGCGAGCTCCACGTCAGCGTTGGAGCTGATCGCCCACGACGAGCCGCCGTTGGCGGAGAAGTGGGTCGCGCCGTCGACGGCCTCGATGGCGGGGAGGTTGGTGACCGCCCAGTTGCCGGCCTGGTCCTCGGCCGTCTGGATTGATCCGGAGATCCACACGCCGTTGATGGTGCCCGCGACGCCGCCGTTGACGATGGTGCCGATGTACTCGTCCCACGAGTTGACCTCGAGGTAGATGCCCTTGTCGACCATCTCGTTGTAGACCTCGATCGACGCGTCGAGCGCCGCGTTGTCCGTGATGGTGGGGTTGCCCTCGGCGTCGAACATGCTCTGGCCCGCCGACTGCAGCATCATGAGGATGGTGTCGGGCTCGCCCGCGATGCCCGAGAGCATCGGGGTGCCGGTCGCCGCGAGGACCTCCTCGCCCATCGCGATGAACTCGCTCCACGTGACGTCGGTGAAGTCGTCCACCGTGTAGCCGGCCTCGCCGATGATGTCCGTGCGCAGCGCGTTGATGGCCGTGCCCGAGTCGAACGGCACGCCGTAGTTCGCGCCGTCGACCGTCGAATAGGCGACCACGCCCTCGGGGAACTCCTCGAGGCCGATGCCGAGGTCGGTGATGTCGGTGAAGAGGTCGGGGTAGTTGATCGCGTTCTTCTGGAACGCGTTGTTCTGCATGAGGAAGATGTCGGGCAGCTCGCCGAACTCCTGGGACTGCGCGAGGGTCGTCAGGCGAGGCTGCAGGTCCTCCCACGTCACCTCCTGGATGTCCAGCGTGAAGTCCGGGTGCTCCTGCTGGTAGACCTTCTCGGCCTCCTCCATCGCGTAGATGTTGAACGCGGGGTCCCACGCCCACACGGTGAGGGTGTTGCCACCCTCGCCGCCGCCGGTGTCACCCGACGGGTCGGCGCTGTCGCCGCCGTCGGAGCTCGAGCATGCGGACAGTGTGATGGCGAGGGTCGCTGCTGCCGCCATCGTCATTCCGGTACGGAACTTGGTCATCGGTGACCACCCTTCTGATCGGGTATGGCCCGGGCCTCGAGCGCACCACGTCGAACGCTCACCGGGTCGAACTTCCCCGTGGATGAGAGCCGTCGGCACTGACGGTCACGCGGCGACCACTGTGTCGTCCGGCACTCCCCTTGGGGTTGTTAAGGTAAACATAGCAACCGCGTCTGGAGCGCGGAAGTGCCCCTTGTGTCACGATCCCGTAACGGAAAAGTGACCATTCCGCCGCTCGTAGACGGCCATGGCAACGTCAACACGGCGACAATCCGCGACAGTGCCCCTACAATCCAGGCATGGCGAGCACAGGCGCACGCGGCGGACGCAAGAGGGGACCCTCGATCGCCGATGTCGCGCGCCTCGCGGGCGTCTCGGCCCAGACCGTGTCGCGGGTGTCGACCGGCGCCGAGGCCGTCAAGCCCGAGACCCGCGCCAAGGTCCTGCTCGCGATGGAGCAGCTCGGCTACTCGCCCAACCGGGCTGCCCGCGCCCTGCGCGACGGCCGGTACGGCTCGATCGGCTTCCTGGCCCGCAGGTTCGACCGCACCGGCGAGGCGCTCACCATGGACGCGGTGCTGCGCGCCTGCGAGGCCGAGGACTACTCCGTCACCCTGCTGAGCGCCCATGACACCACGTCGGCCGAGTGGGAGCCGGCGGCCCGCCGCCTGCAGAACCAGACCGTCGACGGCATCATCATCATGCGCGCCGAGGGCGGCGCGGGAGACCCTCTCGCGCTGCCGGCGACCATGCCTGTGGTCGTGTCGGACTCGCGCGCCCACGGACGCTACCCCCGCGTCACGACCGATGAGATGCTCGGAGCGCGTCGCGCCGTCGAGCACCTGCTCGACCTGGGCCACGAGACTGTCCACTACCTCGCCGGGCCCGAGGACTCGGAGCCGGCGCGACTGCGCACCATCGGCTGGCGCGCCGCGCTGACCGATCGCGGTCGCGCCACGCCCGAGCCGATCTGGGGCGACTGGACGCCCCAGTCGGGCTATGCGGCGGGCTCCGCCTTCGCGGCGGACCCGACGGTCACCGCGATCTTCTGCGCCAACGACGAGATGGCCTTCGGCCTGATGCTCGCCCTGCACGCGGCCGGCAAGGACATCCCCGGGGACATCTCCGTGGTGGGCTTCGACGGCATCTCGCTCGGCCGGTACAGCGTGCCGCCGCTCACCACCATCCGTCAGGACTTCCCGCAGATCGGCCGCGAGCTCGTGCGCATGGTGCTGCGACAGATCGGCCAGACGCACCCGCACTCGGTGCCAGACTCGATCGTGCCGCTCGAGCTCGTGGTGCGCGACTCCTCGGCGCCACCGCGCCGCTGAACGACTGAGCCGCCGCGCCGTCGTCCGACGCGCGACTGAGCTGCGCTGCCACCGCGCGGCTGAGAACCGCCTGCTACAGGTCGGGCGCCATGTCGGCGAAGTGCGCGTAGTCCTTCTTGAACGCCACTGCGATGGTGTCCGTGGGGCCCGCGCGGTGCTTGGCGACGATGAAGTCCGCCTCGCCGGGGCGGTTGTCGCGGTCGTACGCGTCGTCGCGGTGGAGCAGGATGACGATGTCCGCATCCTGCTCGATGGCGCCCGACTCGCGCATGTCCGACAGCATCGGCTTCTTCTCGGTGCGCTGCTCGGGGCCACGGTTCAGCTGCGAGATCGCGATGACCGGGACCTCGATCTCCTTGGCCAGAAGCTTGAGCGCGCGGGAGAACTCGGAGACCTCCTGCTGGCGCGACTCGACCTTGCGACCGGAGCTCATGAGCTGGAGGTAGTCGACGACCACGAGCTGCAGGTCATGCTGCTGCTTGAGGCGGCGGCACTTCGCACGGATCTCCATGAGCGACATGTTGGGGGAGTCGTCGATGAACAGCGGCGCCGCGGACACGCTCGCCGCGGTCTGCGCGAGGCGCTCCCAGTCGTTAGGTCCCATGGGGCCCTTGGTGAGGCGCGACAGCTTGACGTTCGCCTCGGCCGCCAGCATGCGCTTGGTGATCTCCTCGCGGCTCATCTCGAGCGAGAAGATGACGGAGGCCTTGCCGTGCTTGATGGAGGCGGCCCGCGCGATGTCGAGGCCCAGCGTCGACTTGCCGATCGCGGGTCGTGCGGCGATGACGATCATCTGGCCGCCCTGCAGGCCGCCCGTGAGGTCGTCCAGCTCGCGGAACCCGGTGGGGATGCCGAGCATCTGGCCGTCGCGGCTCGACGAGGCCTCCACCTGCTCGAGCGTCCTCTCCATGACGTCGCCGATGGACAGGTAGTCGGCGGAGTTGCGGCGCTCGGTGACCGCGAAGATCTCCGCCTGGGCGCCGTCGACGACCATGTCGACCTCACGCCCGTCGGAGTCGTAGCCCATGCCGGCGATGCGGGTGCCGGCCTCGACGAGCCGGCGGAGGATGGACTGCTCGCGCACGAGCCGTGCGTAGTAGCCGGCCGACGCCGCCGACGGCACGATCGCGATGAGCGTGTGCAGGTACTCGGCGCCGCCGATCTTGCCCAGCTGGTTGGTGCGCTGCAGCTCCGCGCTCACCGTCAGCGCGTCCACCGGGTCGCCCGCGTTGTAGAGCTTGACGGCGATGTCGAAGATGGTCTCGTGCGCGGGCTTGTAGAAGTCGTCGGCGCGGACGGACTCGATGACGTCGGCCATCGCGTCCTTGCTCAGGAGCATCGATCCGAGCACGGACTGCTCGGCCTCGAGGTTCTGCGGGGGGAGGCGATCGTAGGTGCTCGACTCGGGACCGTACGAGTCTGGGCCGTATGAGGCTTCGAGCTCCTCGACTGACATGCGCGCTCCCTCTCCCTTCCACGCCGGTGAACCCCGGCTGACGTCAGTGTCTCTCCGGGGACTGACACGCCAACGTAGGGCCCCGGGCGCGTCCGCACAAGTCGGCCCCGAGCGCATCCGTGGACAACCGGTGGAGAACCATGCGACCCGGCGTGGACGACCTGTGAACAACCCCAGGGGCACCATGTGGACAGAAGTGTGGATGAAGCATCCAGATTGTCTCGTGCAGTGCTCTTACCAGCCCTTTCGCGGAAACCAAGCCTGTGGAGGAAGCTCGGGAAGAACTCCTCGGCGTGTCGCACCCCGGCGTGTCGGCCATCCCCAGCCAGCGAGCGCATCGGCCCTCCTCAGACCCCACCGAGCGCCCACCAGGCACGACGCTCTCGAACTTGCGAACGTCGCCGCACGGCGACCCGCCGCGACACTCTCGAACATCCGAGCGTCCGACACCCCGGTGGCGCGCCCGCTTCGAGCGCGGAGCGCGGCGTGTCGCGAGCGAGATGTTCGGAAGTGTCGGGCGCCACGGGCGAATCGAGCACCCGCACCCGGGAACGGCAAAGGCCCCAGCCAGCGGCTCTCCGGGGGAGCCACCGGCCGGGGCCAGTGCGTGAGCGCTACTTCGCGGCGACGACCTGCACGGCGACCGTCGCGGTCACGTCGTCGTGGAGGGAGACCTTCACGTCGTAGCTGCCCAGCGCCTTGATGGGCTGAGCGATGTGGATGCGGCGCTTGTCGACCTTGGCGCGGTCGCCGATCGCCTCGGCGATGTCCGCCGGGGTGATGGCGCCGAAGAGGCGACCGGAGTCGCCCGCCTTCGCCGAGACCTTGACGGGGTTCGCCTGCAGCGAGTCGCGGGCCGCCTGGGCCTCCTCGACGCTGGCGATCTCCTTCTCGCGGCGCGACTTGCGCATCGCCTCGATCTGCTTCTCCGCGCCGGCCGACCACGGGGTGGCGAGCTTGCGGGGAACCAGGTAGTTGCGCGCGTAGCCGTCCTTGACGTCGACCACGTCGCCGGCGACGCCGAGGCCGGAGACCTCGTGGGTCAGGATGAGCTTGGCCATCGTCTAACCCCCGATCAGCGGCCGGAGCCGGCGTAGGGGAGAAGGGCCATCTCGCGGGCGACCTTGATCGCGCGCGCGATCTCGCGCTGCTCCTGGACCGAGACGCCGGTGACGCGACGCGAGCGGATCTTTCCGCGGTCCGAGATGAACTTGCGCAGAAGAGCGGTGTCCTTGTAGTCGACCTTGTCGACCTTGGCCGCCTTGAGCGGGTTCACCTTCTTCCGCGGCTTGCGGATGTCGTGCTTAGCCATGTGAATGAGCTCCTGAGTGGAAAGTGTTTAGAACGGGGGCTCGTCCGACGCGGGGGCCGAGGCCCACGGGTCGTTCGAGGAGCCGCCTGCAGGCGCGGAGGAACCGCCGCCACCGAAACCGCCCTGGCCGCCGCCGGAACCGCCCTGACGCTGCGTACGGTTCACCTTGGCGGTGGCGTAGCGCAGCGAAGGGCCGACCTCGTCGACCTGGATCTCGTTGACGGAGCGCTTCTCTCCGTTCGCCTCCCACGAGCGCGACACGAGGCGGCCGGTCACGATGACTCGCATGCCCTTCGTGAGCGACTCGGCCACGTTCTCCGCGGCCTCACGCCACAGGGAGCACCGCAGGAAGAGGGTCTCGCCATCCTTGAACTCGTTCGTCTGACGATCGAACGTGCGCGGCGTCGAGGCAACGGTGAAGTTGACGACGGCCGCTCCGGACTGGATGAATCGCAGCTCCGGGTCGCCGGTCAGATTGCCGACGATCGTGATGGGAGTCTCGCCTGCCATGTGTGTTCCCCTTGGTTTCGTGTCGTGTGTGGGTTGCAGTCGGGAGTGATCGGCTACTTGGCGTCGGGACGCAGCAGCTTGGTGCGAAGAATGGACTCGTTGAGGCCCAGCTGGCGCTCGAGCTCCTTGGCGGTGGCGGACTCCGAGGTGAAGTTGATCACCGCGTAGATGCCGTCGCTCTTCTTCTTGATCGGGTAGGCCAACCGACGGCGGCCCCAGATGTCGACCTTGTCGACAGTGCCCTTGTCGGTCGTGACCACGTTCAGGTACTTGTCGAGCGACGGCTGAACCGTGCGCTCGTCCACCTCAGGGTCGAGGATGACCATCATTTCGTACTGACGCATCGAATACCCACCTCCTCTGGACTCATGCGGCCACGGACGTTCCGTGGCAGGAGGGTTGATGCTGGCCCGCACGCCATGGGGGCGGCAGGCCATCGACAAGGATACCTTGCGGGGCCTCACCCCGTCATCTCTGTCCACAGGTAGCCTCGTACGCGTGACAGACCTCCGCATCGAGCACTGGGACGACGCCCGCTTCATGGACGCCGCACGCGGCTGGGGCCACCCCGTCCCGATCGAGCAGGCGCCCGCCTGGGACGCCTTCGACCGGGCCGTCGAGGGGCGCTCGCCGTGGCGCCGCCTCGCCGTCCTGAACAGCGCCGATGCGGTCGTCGCCCTCATCTCCCTGTCCGAGTTCGAGGGGCGTGGCTTCACCTACCTGTGGGCCAAGCACGGGCCGATGTGGCCCTCCCGCCCGAGCGCCGATGCGGAGGCGGCGGTGCGTTCCGCGGTGGTCGACTACGTGCGCCGCGAGGCACCGTCGGCCGCGTTCGTGCGCATGCACGCCTGGCACCGGGCGTCGGACCTGCACGAGCTGCTGCAGACCGTCACCTACGACACGACGGTGGTCATCGACCTCACCCGCTCCGAGGACGACATCCTCGCGTCGTTCACCAAGCGCGGGCGGTACAAGACGCGCAAGGTCCTCAAGGACGAGGACATGACGGTGACCGACGAGTCGGGCATGTCGCACGAGGAGTTCGCGGAGCTCTACGAGATCTACCGCGAGACCGCCGAGCGCGACGGGTTCGGCATCTTCCCCATGGACGTCTACACGACGATGATCGACTCGCTCGGGGAGCACGCCCGCGTGTTCGTCGCGCGCCGCCACGACACCGGACCGGAGGGCGACCTGAAGCCGGGCCGCGCCGTGTCGTGGGTCATCGCGCTGGTGCACGATGGCGGCGGCGTCGACTTCTACGCCGGCGGCAACCGCGAGGCGCGCGACACCAACGCGGCGATCCTGCTCAAGTGGCACATCTTCACGACGCTCAAGGCCGAGGGCGTCACCCGGTACGACCTCATGGGCGTCGGCTCGGACCGCGCCCCGCAGCTCGCCGGCGTGGGCGAGTTCAAGCACCAGTTCGGGGACGACGTGGAGATCGACGGCGCGTGGGACGTGCCGGTCAAGGCGCTGCGGTACCGGATGCTGGTGCTCGCCCTGCGGCTCAAGCGCGCGCTGCGCCGCTAGGCCGGCGCCGCCCCGCACGCCACGTCACCCTCGGTGCCGAGTGGACGGGCGAACCAAGCGCGCGCATCGGCGCTGCGAACGCCCGGGGTGCCGGCGGCGACGTCCGTGGCGCCCGCCACCCTGACGCGTCGCCTGTCCCGTCGCCTGTCCCGACACTCCCGAACATGCGCGCGGACGACACCCCGCGCATCGGCCCTCTCCAGGGCGCGAGCGCGGCGTGTCGCGAGCGAGATGTTCGAAACTGTCGAGGGACGCGGAGGTCGGACAGCCCAGGTCGACCCGACCTACGGCACCGTCACGGTGACGGTCGGCGCCGGGGTGGGCGTCGTCACCGGCGGCTCCGGCGTCGTGGTGGACGGCTCGGGGCTCGGCTCCGGCGGGGGCGTGGTCTCGGTCGGCTCCGGCTCGGGCTCCGTGGTGGTCTCCTCGGGCGTGGGCGACGGCGTCGGGCTCGGGTCCTCCGAGGGCTCGATGGTGCTCGCCGTGCCGACGTTCGCGCGCGGCGGGAAGTCCACCACCTCGTAGCCCTCGAGGATCGGAGCCATCATCCACGTCCAGACGCGGGTCGGGATGGTCGACCCCGTGATCTGGTCGAAGCCGCCGAACGGCGTGATCTGCTCGGCGGATCCGTCCTCGCCCACCTGGTACAGCGACACCGCGCCGACGATCTGCGGCGAGAAGCCCACGAACCACGCGGAGCGGTTCTCGTTGGACGTTCCGGTCTTGCCCGCGAGCGGGCGGTCGATGTTGTCGCCGGCGTACGAGCCGGAGCCGAACTTGACGACCTGCTGCATCGCGTAGGTGGTGTCCGCCATGACGTCCTCGGCGAAGACCCGCTCGGCGGTGTCCTCGTGCTCGAAGACGACCTCTCCGGACGAGTCCGACACCGTCTGCACCATGTACGGGTCGGTGCTGATGCCGCCGGCGGACAGCGTCGCGTACGCGGAGGCCATGTCGATCGCGTGGGGCGAGGCCGAGCCGAGCACGTTCGACGGGTTGGCGTCGAGGCCCAGGGTGTCCTCGGGCAGGCCGGCCGTGATCGCGGTCTCCATGGTCGCCTCGGGCGTGACGTCCTCGTTGAGGCCCACGTACGCGGTGTTGACCGAGCTCTGGGTCGCCTTCACGAGGTCGATGACGCCGTACGAGACGCCGCCGAAGTTGCGCACCGGGCGGTCGAAGCCGGGGAACTCCATGTTGTTGTTCGCCAGGTACTCCGACCCCAGGCCGATGCCGCGCTCGAGGCCCGCGATGAGCGCGAACGGCTTGAAGGTCGAGCCGGCCTGCGCGACGTCCTGGGTGACGGCGTTGCGCTGGATCTCGAGGTAGTCCTCGCCGCCGTACATCGACGTGATCGCGCCCGTGGCCGAGTCGACCGTCACCGCGGCGACGCGCAGGTTGTCCGCGTGGTCGTCCGGCATCTCCGCGACGGCGGCCTCGGCGGCATCCTGGTGCGCGGGGATGATCGTGGTCGTGATGCGGTAGCCCAGCGACTCGATCTCCTCCTGGGACACCCCCGTCTGCTCCGAGACCTCGAGCAGCGCCTCGCGCAGGAGGTAGCCCTCGGTGCCCGCGTAGACATCCTCGTTCTGGTACTCGATGGGCTCGGGGAACTCGGTGATGGTGGCGCGCTCCTCGGCGGACAGGAAGCCGCCGTCGACCATGCCGTCGAGCACGTAGTTCCAGCGCTCGACCGCCTTGTCGTGGTCGATGCGCGGGTCCCACGCGCTCGGCGCCGGGATGAGCCCGGCGATCATCGCGGACTCGGAGACGGTGAGGTCGGCCGCGTCCTTGCCGTAGTACTGCTCCGCCGCGGCCTGGATGCCGTAGGCGCCGCGCCCGAAGTAGATGGTGTTCATGTAGTTCTCGAGCACCTCCTCCTTGGGCTGCTCCTGGTCGATCTTGAGCGCCATGAGGGTCTCGTCGATCTTGCCGGTGATGGAGGTGGTGGTCTCGCCCACGTAGTAGCGCTCGACGTACTGCTGGGTGATGGAGGATCCGCCGCGGGTGTTGCCGAGCACCACGGTGTCCCACAGCGCCTTCACCATGCCGGGGATGTTGATGCCCGGGTTGGTCCAGAAGCTGCGGTCCTCGGCAGCGACGATCGCGTTGCCGACGTGCTCGGGCAGGTCCTCGTACGCCACGACCTCGCGGTCGGCGACGCCCAGGCGGCCCAGCTCTGTCTCGCCGTCCGCGTAGTAGAAGATCGAGGACTGCGCCTGGGCGAAGTCGTCGGGCTCGGGGATCTCGAGCTGCATGTAGCGGATGACCAGGCCGATGATGCCGATCAGCGACACCGCGAGCAGGGCGATGAGCGCCCAGATCCCGATGCGCCACAGCCACCGGCGCCAGGCGGGCCAGTCGTCGCGCTTGCTCTTCTTGCCGCCGCCGTTGCCGCCGTTGCCGCCGCCGTTGCCACCCTTGGCAGGCTGCTTCGCGGCGCTGGCCTTCTTGGGCGCCGCGCCGGTGGCGCTCCACGGCGGGATGCCGTTGGCCGGCTTGCCGTTGGTGCGCTGCACGCCGGTCGTGGGGCGGGCAGGACTCTTGCCTGCCGGGGCGCGCGTGCTCCGACGCTGCGGGGTCGTTCGGGAATCGCTCACAGTTCTCTCACCCTAGAAGTCTGGGACGCGGACGGGGGCATCCCGCCCGGGGCGTCGGGCGGTCGCGAGTGACGCGCGCCCGAGCCTGGCTGTACGACCTAACGCGCGAGGCAGGGGTTTTGTCCCCTCCGCCGGCGACGTCTCCCCTGACAGTACGAACCAATTCTGCCCGCGACACCCCGCCGGAGCGCCGATGCGCGGCCTGGCACCGGCGTGTCGTCCACCCTTCTGGTTCGCACTGTCAGCGGGCCGGGCGGTTGCGGCGCGCCTCGCTGCCCGCCGGGAGGCCGTACCGCTCAACACACAGCGGTGACGGGTGAGGATCCTGCGACAGGTGTGCCGTCCCACCACGCACAACAGTCACGCGCGTCCCAGCCGTGTGGTGAGCGGTACGGCGCGCGCCCGGCCCGCCACCCGGCATCGGCGACGTCTCCCCTGACAGTACGAACCACCTCTGCCCGCGACACCCCGACGGAGGGCCGATGCGCGGGCTGGCACCGGCGTGTCGTGCGCCTTTCTGGTTCGCACTGTCGGCGGGACTGCGGGGATGCCGCGTGCGATGTATCGTGGCGATACAACGCTCTGCTACTGTTGCGGACTGCGCTGATCACCCAGGAGACGAGAGGAGCGCCCGTGGCCAAGACCGACGTCCTGTCGCTGGCGATCCTCGGCATGCTCGCGGAGCAGCCGCTGCACGGCTACCAGATCCGCAAGCGCCTGGGCACGGAGCTCGGCCCGTTCCGCGCGCTCAGCTACGGCTCGCTCTACCCCTGCCTCAAGCGCATGGTGGGCGCCGGCCTCATCGCCGCCGACGAGTCCGACGCGGGCCGCGTCTCCGGCTCGAAGCGCTCGCGCATCGCCTACGGTCTCACCGAGGACGGCGAGCGCCGCCTCGCGGAGGAGCTCGCCAACTCGGGCGCCTCGGCGTGGGACGACGACACCTTCGACGTGCGCTTCTCGCTGTTCACCAAGACCGATTCGGCGACCCGCCTGCGCATCCTCGAGGGCCGCCGCTCGCGCCTCTCGGAGCGCCTCGAGGAGGTCAACGAGGGCCTGGCGCGCGTCCGCGAGCGTCACGACGCCTACACCACCGAGCTGCACCGCCACGGACTCGAGCGCGTCGAGCGCGAGGTCGAGTGGCTCGACAAGCTCATCGAGAACGAACGATCCGCGACCCGCGGAGACAACCCCAGCACCGCGTCCGCGGGCAACAACTAAGGAGAAATCATGGCTGCACTTCGCGTCGCCATCGTCGGCGTCGGCAACTGCGCCACGTCGCTCATCCAGGGCGTGGAGTTCTACAAGGACCGCGCGGCTGACGAGTCCGTGCCGGGCCTCATGCACGTCCAGTTCGGCGAGTACCACATCTCGGACATCGAGTTCGTGGCCGCCTTCGACGTGGACTCCCTCAAGGTGGGCAAGGAGCTGGTCGAGGCGACCGAGTGCTCCGAGAACAACACCATCAAGATCTGCGACGTCCCCAAGACCGACGTGCAGGTCCAGCGCGGCCACACCCTCGACGGCCTCGGCAAGTACTACCGCCAGACCATCGTCGAGTCGGACGAGTCGCCCGTCGACATCGTCCAGGTGCTCAAGGACACCGAGGCTGACGTCCTCGTCTGCTACCTCCCCGTGGGCTCCGAGGAGGCCGCGAAGTTCTACGCCCAGTGCGCGATCGACGCCGGCGTGGCCTTCGTCAACGCCCTCCCCGTCTTCATCGCCTCGGACCCCGTCTGGGCCAAGAAGTTCGAGGACGCGGGCATCCCGATCGTCGGCGACGACATCAAGTCGCAGGTGGGCGCGACCATCACGCACCGCGTGATGGCGAAGCTGTTCGAGGACCGCGGCGTGGTGCTCGACCGCACCTACCAGCTCAACGTCGGCGGCAACATGGACTTCAAGAACATGCTCGAGCGCGACCGCCTCG
This sequence comes from Demequina sp. NBRC 110056, assembly GCF_002090155.1. GTDB lineage: Bacteria > Actinomycetota > Actinomycetes > Actinomycetales > Demequinaceae > Demequina. The sequence goes on from NZ_BBRM01000007.1 coordinate 29,314, forward strand.
AGTCCAAGAAGATCTCGAAGACCCAGGCCGTGACCTCGAACCTCGAGGGCCCGCTCGCCGGCCTCAAGGACTCGCGCGACGTGCACATCGGCCCGTCGGACTACGTCGCCTGGCTCGACGACCGCAAGTGGGCGTACGTGCGCCTCGAGGGTCGCGCGTTCGGCGAGGTCCCTCTCAACCTCGAGTACAAGCTCGAGGTGTGGGACTCGCCCAACTCGGCGGGCATCATCATCGACGCGATCCGCGCGGCGAAGATCGCCAAGGACCGCGGCGTCGGCGGCCCCATCCTGTCGGCCTCGACGTACTTCATGAAGTCGCCGCCCGTCCAGATGGAGGACACCAAGGGCCGCGCTCAGCTCGAGGCGTTCATCGCCGGCGAGGTCGAGCGCTAGGGAACCAGCAGGCGCCATCGCGCCGCTGCACGCGAAGGGCCGGGTCGTCCGCTGGGGGGACGACCCGGCCCTTCGCTGTCTCTCCCCGCGGAGATACGAAAGTGGGCCCACTTTCATCGTCGCGGCCACGCCACGACACACGTGGGCCCACTCTCGTCGGGCGGAGGGGGAGGCGGACGGACGGCCGATGCGCTCGCTCGGCCCTCCCGCTCGCGTCAGCTGGCAGCCGCGTCCAGGGCCGCGGGGATCGGGGTGTCGCCGCCGACGAGCTCCCACTGGTGGCCCGCGGTGGCGGGCCGGTCGAGGACGTCGGCGATGACGTGCGCGACGTCGGCGCGCGAGATCTGGCCGCGGTCGACCTCGGGAGCGACGCGCACCTTGCCGGCGGCGGGCTCGTCCGTCAGGCCGCCCGGGCGGATGATCGTCCACGCGAGACCCGAGTCGCGCAGCGCCGCGTCGGCGTCGCGCTTGGCCTCGACGTAGGCCTTCCACACCGGCTCGACGTCGTCGGGCAGGCGCTGGTCGACACCGATGGCGCTGACCTGCACGAACCGCTCGATCCCGGCGGCCTTGGCTCCGGCGATCGACTTGAGCGAGCCCTCGAGGTCGACGGTGCGCTTGCGGTCGATGTTGCCGTCGGGGCCGCCGCCGGCCGTGAACACGACGGCGTCGCAGCCGTCGAGCACCGCGGCGAAGTCCGCCTCGGACGCGGACTCGATGTCGAGCCCCTTGGGGTCCGCGCCCATCGCGGCGAGGTCCAGCAGCTGCTGCTGGCCGCGCGCGAGCGGGACCACCTGCTTGCCGCGGCCCACGAGGATGGGGATGAGCTGAAGGGCGACCTTGCCGTGGCCGCCCACGATGGCGATGCGCTGTGGTGTCGTCATCCCTCCACCATGCCGGGCCGCGGCGCCGCGCGCATCCTCGTTCGCGCCGAGCGAGACTGGGAATGCGCCGGTGCGCTCAGAACCTGGGAGTCAGCACCTGAGAGTCAGGGCTTGGGGTCGGGACCGAACTGGTTCGCGCCCTGGGTACCGGGGATGAAGCCGACGACGAAGGTGATGAGCGGGATCACGAGGCCCAGCAGCGAGAAGCCGCCGTGGGCGTTGATGTCCTGGTAGCGACGCCAGTTCACCGCGAGCGTCGGAATGATGAACGCGAGGCCCAGCACGATGCTCAGCACCGTGGCGATGATCGCGAGCCACGACCCCGAGCCCTCGTCCTGGGCGTTCAGGCCCGCGGCGGCCGCCCACAGGAGCACCAGGCCGAGGCCGATGAGGTACAGCGTGATGTGAAAGCCCCAGAACTCGCGCCGGCGCGAGCGACCCGAGAACTGCGCGTACTTGCTGAGACCGATCCGAAAGCCTTCCACGGCATCCTCCCTGATGCGACGCGTGGGCGCGTCGTCGTCACCACGCTAGCCCGCGCATCGGCGCTGCGGGCGGTGCACCGCCGTCAGGCGACGCGCCGGCTCGCGATGAGCGCGACGCCGAGCGCGGCCATCATCGCGCCGCCGGCAGCGCGCACCGACGCGATGCGGCGCGGGGAACGCGCGAACCACCGGCGCGCGCCCGAGGCCGCGAGTGCGTAGGTGCCGTCGCACACGATCGCGATGACGGTGAACACCAGTCCGAGCAAGAGGATCTGCGCCCATGCCGGCCCCGCCGCGGGCTCCACGAACTGCGGCAGCACGGCGGCCACGAAGACCAGCGTCTTGGGGTTCGTCACGCCGACCACGAACGACTCGGCCAGCACGCGACGTGACGAGACCGCGGGAGCCGCGAGCGCATCGGCCGCAAGCACGTCGAGTCCCTCACGGCGGTGCCGCACCGCCTGGACTCCCAGGTAGATCAGGTACAGCCCGCCCGCCATCTTGAGGACGGTGAACGCGACGGCCGAGGCCGCGATGATCGCCCCGACCCCCACCGCGACGAGCACCGCGAAGACCACGAAGCCTCCGGCGTTGCCGACGACGCTGAGGAGCGCCTCGCGGCGGCCGTGCTGGAGGGCGCGGCCGACGATGAACAGGACGCTCGGTCCCGGGATGGCGATGACGACGAACGACAGCGCGGCGAAGGCGAGCAGCGTGTCCCAGTCGATCATGCGCTCAGGCTAGAGCCGTGGGCGAGGTCCCGGGAAGGGGTCGAGCGGGAGCGCGCCTCCTGTGCGGGCGGGTCTACTGCGCGGGCGGGTCGTCGCGTCGAGGCTGGTCCTCGCGCTGTCCGGGGGTCGCCCACACGTCGTCGGAGCTCGCGGGTGCCGAGCCATCGGCAGGCGGCGCGACCGGCGCTTGGTAGCCGGGGTGGCCGCCGGGCGCAGGGTAGGAAGGCGCAGGGTAGGACGGTGCGGCCGGGGGCGCGGGCTGGGCCGGGTTCGTGGGCTGCGCGGGTTGCGCGCCGTAGCCGGGAGCGATCGCGCCGGGCTGCGCGTAGCCGGAAGCGCCATACCCCGGTGCGCCGTACGCGGGAGCCTGCGGGCGCTCGTGCGCCTTCGGGTCCTCGCCCCACCGGTTGGCGCCGCGCTCCGAGTCGAGGAACGCCATGATCAGCGGCACGATGCCGAGACTCGCGAGGTTGAGCCACAGCCAGTGGCCGGTCTGGCCCATGTCGTGCAGTCGACGGGCCCACACGGCGTACGTCGGGATCGCGAGGGCGAGCCACACGACGAACATCAGCACGCCGCCCAGGATGATGAGGCCCCAGCTGATGTCGCCCACCGCGTCCGACGGGACCGAGCCGTCGGGGTTGACCTGCTCGGCGACCGGCACGAAGGCGGCGAACACCAGGACGTAGAAGAGGATCGCGACGGGCAGCGACACGAGCGCGGTGAAGAGGTACCACCACCAGAACTCCGAGCGCCGCGCGCGTCCCGAGAACTCCGCGTACTTGCTGAAGCAGGACTTGGTCGCCGCGCCGAAGCTCATGTCAGGCCTCCGGTCCGCGCTCGAGCTCCTTGGGGTCGGGCCCGTAGCGGTTGGGACCCACCGTGCCGTCGAAGAACGACAGGATGAAGATCACGATCGGCAGGAAGAACAGGAACAGTAGCCACCAGGCCGACTTGTCCTGGTCGTGCAGGCGACGCACCGTCACGGCCCACGTGGGGATCAGCAGGAACAGCGACACCGCCGACGTCAGGCCGATCATGATCCAGCCCGACAGTCGCACGTCCGCCGGATCGAAGGTCCAGCCCTCGTAGGCGTCGCCGAGGGTGACCGCGGTGAACGCGAGCAGCGCGAAGACCACGAGGTAGCCCGTGATGATGAACCACCAGTACTCGCGCCGGCGCGCTCGCTGGTGGAAGTCCGCGTACTGCCCGATCCCCTTGAAGAACCATCCGACTGTCATGCCTGCTCCCTTCCCTGCGGACACCCTATCCGGCGCGAGCCTGCTCGCGGACGCCAACCACCGCATCGGCCCTCCCGCCCCACCCCTAGGCTGTCGCCATGTCCTTCGCGTCCGACCTGCGCCACCTGTGGCACGCGAAGGGCTTCCGACACCTGGCGTACGTGCGGCTGCTGTCGCAGGGCGGCGACGGCATGTTCCAGGTCGGCATCGCCGCGGCGTTCTTCTTCGACCCGACGACGGCGACCACGCCGGAGGCGATCGCGGCCGGCTTCGCGGTGCTGCTCGCCCCGTTCACGATCGTCGGGCCGTTCGTCGGGCCGCTCATCGACCGCTGGCAGCGCCAGCGCATCCTGCTCGTCGGCAACCTCGTGCGGCTCGTGCTCGTGGGCGGGATCCTCGCCCTGCTCGCGCTCGGCGCGCCCCTGTGGACCCTGTACGTCACCGCGCTGCTGACGCTGTCGGTCAACCGCTTCCTGCTGGCCGCGATGACGGCCGGCCTGCCGCGCGTGGTGGCTCCCGAGGACTTGCTCACCGCGAACGCGATCCTGCCGACGCTCGGCACGGTCGCGGCGGCGATCGGCGGCGCGATCGGCGGCGTCGTCACGTTCCTGGCGCCGGACGCCTCCGACGCAGGCCTCGCCAGCGCCGCGCTCGGCTGCTCGGGCCTCGCCTTCGGCCTGTCCTCGTGGGCGACCGTGCTCATCGGCCGTCGCACGCTCGGCCCGGAGAACCCGCTCAAGCGGCTGCGGCTCGTCGCGCAGGTGCGCGAGCTGGGCACCGAGCTCGCCGTCGCGGTGCGCTACCTCCACGCGCGAGTCACGCCGTTCCAGGCGCTCGGCGTCATGGCGGCGCAGCGGCTGCTCTACGGGATTATGTTCGTCGCTTCCATCCTCATCTCGCGCGAGGTGCTCGGCGACCCGGACAAGCCCGAGGAGGCCCTGGGTCGGTTCACGATCGTGGTGGGCTTCGCCGCCGTGGGCTTCGGCCTCGCGGCCGTCCTGACGCCGGTGTTCAAGGAGCGGTTCTCCCGCCACTCGTGGATCGTGCTGTGCCTGTGCGTCGGCGCGGCAGGCCAGGCGCTGCTCGCGATCTCCGCCGAGCCCTGGGCGCTCCTCGGCGCCGCCGTCGTGGTGTCGTTCGCCGTGCAGGGCGGCAAGATCGCCGTCGACACCATCGTGCAGCGCGACACGGAGGACCACGTGCGGGGCCGGGCATTCACGCTCTACGACATGGCGTACAACGTGGCGTTCATCTCGAGCGCCGTGATCGGCGGGCTGCTGCTGCCCGACGACGGCTACTCGCGTCCGCTCATGGCCTCGCTCGTCGTCGTGTACCTGCTGGTGGCCGCGGTGTTCTCCCGTGCCCCTCGCGTGCCGTCCCCGGCGCCCGCGTCTCCCTCCTCTCGGTAGGAAGGGTGCGCGGCTCGCCGCGCCTATACGTGCGGCCTGGTCGGGCAGATCAGTCCTCGACGAGCCCCTGGGGACGCGAACCGCGCGACGGGTTGCCGTCCACGGCGGTCACGGGCGCCGATGCGCGCGCGGCGTCGCGCGCCCGTCCCGTGGGGCCGGCGAGGGCGGCGTTGGCGAGCGACCCGAGCCCGACCACGGCGGTCAGTGCGGCGAACCCCCACTCGCCGCGCAGCGCGGCCAGGACGGCCGCGAGCAGCACCAGGCCGCCGGGCACGGCGGCGAGTCCCACGAGCGATCCGCTCGCGGCGCCCCGCATGATCCGGTGTGCCTTGACGATGAGGAGGACCGCAAAGGCGATCCCCGCGAGGCCGGCCACCGTGATCGCGACCGCGCCCCACAGCCGCGCGCTCTCGGCGCCACCGGGCGCATCGAGCGCCTCCACGGTGAGCGCGACGCCCACGAGCATCAGGGCGCCGGCGGCGAGCGCGCCGGCGCTCGCCGCCACCCAGGTCACGGGCAGCACGGGGTAGGCGCGGATCACACCGTGTCGCCGCGAGGGCATGGCAGCTCCCGCCAAGGCCCACAGCAAGGCGACGGCGCAGGCGAGCACGGCCGCGATGATGCCGGCGACGACCGGGATGGCGACGATGGTGAGCACGGGCTCACGCTACGCGCCTTGGCCCTCCCACCACGCGACGAGCTCCTCGCGCGCGCGCTCGGGAGACAGTGGACCGTGCTCCATGCGCAGCTCGAGCATGTGCTTGTACGCCATGCCGACCTCGCGCCCGGGGCCGATCCCAAGGATCTGCATGATCTCGTTGCCGTCGAGGTCGGGACGGATCGCGTCGATCTCCTCCTTCTCGCGCAGCTCGGCGATGCGCTGCTCGAGGTCGTCGTACGCGAAGGACAGGCGGTCGGCGCGGCGGCGGTTGCGGGTCGTGACGTCCGCGCGGGTGAGCCGGTGGAGCCGCTCGAGCTGGTCGCCCGCGTCGGTGACGTAGCGGCGCACGGCGGAGTCCGACCACCGCGCGTCCACGTAGCCGTGGAAGCGGAGGTGCAGCTCGACCAGGTGCGTGACCGCGGCGATGGTGTCCTTGTCGAACCGCAGCTCCTTCATGCGGCGCCGCGTCATCTTCGCCCCCACCACCTCGTGGTGATGGAAGGAGACGCCCCCGCCCGGCTCGTGGCGCTTGGTGGGCGGCTTGCCGATGTCGTGGAGCAGCGCGGCGAGCCGCAGCACGAGGTCCGGGCCGGGCACGGCGCCGTCCGGCGCGGTCTCGAGGTCGATCGCCTGCTCCACCACGGTCAGGGTGTGCTCGTAGACGTCCTTGTGGTGGTGGTGCTCGTCGACCTCGAGCTTGAGCGCGGGCAGCTCGGGCAGCACGTGCGCGGCGATGCCGGAGTCGACCAGCGCGCCGAGGCCCACGCGGGGCGACGACCCGAGCATGAGCTTGCACAGCTCGTCGCGAACCCGTTCGGCGGACACGATCGTGATGCGGTCGGCGAGCCGGGACATCGCGGAGAACGTCGCCGGCTCGATCTCGAAGCCCAGCTGCGAGGCGAACCGCGCCGCGCGCATCATCCGCAGCGGGTCGTCGCCGAAGGACACCTCGGGCTCGACGGGGGTGCGCAGCAGCCCGCCCGCGAGGTCCGCGAGGCCGCCGTGCAGGTCGACGAACTCGCGCGCCGGCAGTCGCACCGCCATGGCGTTGATGGTGAAGTCGCGCCGCGCGAGGTCGCCGTCGAGCGAGGTGCCGAACGCGACCACCGGCTTGCGGGTCACGCCGTCGTACTCGTCCGCGCGATACGTCGTGATCTCGACGACCAGGTCTCCCCGACGCCCGCCGATGGTCCCGAACTCGCGGCCCATGTCCCAGGTGGAGCGCGTCCACTGCCGCAGCAGGCGCTCCGTCTCGTCCGGCTTGGCCGAGGTCGCGAAGTCGAGGTCGGAGCTCGAACGGCCCAGGAACGCGTCGCGCACGGGGCCGCCGACGAGCGCGATCTCGTGCCCGGCGGCCGAGAACGACTCGGCCAGCTCGATGATCTCGGGCGGGAGCGCGTTCCACAGCAGCTCAGCACGCTGCCGCAGCACGTCGATGGGGGGAGGGGTGTCACTCACGCCCACCATCGTCCCAGATCACCTGCGCGCCGCCCGGACGGCGAGCTCCCTCCTCCACACCGCGCTCCGGAGGCGAAGCGCGCAGAGGACGTTCCTCCAGGAGGTGGGGATAGGCAGAGGGCGGGGCGCCGCTGCCCGGGCCCGCGTCACCGGCTCGTTAGAGTGAGCGCATGTCTCGTCCGTCCGATCCGCGCCCGTCGGCCACCCCCCGGCCGCCCGCGGGTCACGCGCTGCGGCAACGGCGCGAGGCAGCGGCACGGCGCGCCGCGCAGCTTCCCGTCTCGAACGAGACCTCGGCCGGGGGCATCGCCATCCGCGTGGAGAACGGCGTCGCGTTCGCGGCGTGCATCGGACGGCGCAACAGGGCCGGCCGCCTCGAGTGGTGCCTGCCCAAGGGTCACATCGAGGGCGACGAGACCCCGGAGGAGGCGGCGATCCGCGAGGTCGCCGAGGAGACCGGGATCGATGCGGAGATCCTGCGGCCCATCGGCATCATCGACTACTGGTTCACGGGGGACGACCGTCGCGTGCACAAGGTGGTCCATCACTTCCTCATGGAGGCGAAGGGCGGCACCATCACCACCGAGAACGACCCCGACCAGGAGGCCGAGGTCGCGGAGTGGATCCCCGTGAGCGACCTCGGCTCGCGGCTCGCGTTCCCGAACGAGCGCAAGATGGCCTACGTCGCCGCCGAGCTGCTCGCGATCGCGACGTGAGGCGCACGCTCGCGGCGACCGCCCTGGTCGCCGCCATGACGCTCGCGCCCGCGGGCGCTGGATGGTCCGTGCTCGCCGCCGAGGAGGACGGACCCGTCTCGGCGACCGTCGAGGGGTTCGGCCCTGAGGTCCTCTCCCCGGGCCAGTCGCTGTCCGCGGCGGTCACCATCACGAACGCCGCGACCACTCCCGCCACCGACATCTGGGTGGAGATGTGGGTGACGACGGGGCCCCTCAGCAGCGCCGATGCGCTCGGGGACTTCCTCGACAACCCTCACGAGACGTCGTTGCGGGAGGCGGTGCAGGTTCCGGAGCAGCCCGAGCCGGTCGAGGTCGACGAGGAGGCGGACGAGGAGGTCGAGCCCGAGGAGCCCGAGGGCGCATCCATCGTCGGCCGTGGCTCGCTGTCCGTGAGCGTCTCGGCGACGGACGCCGACCTGGGCCTTCCGGCCGACGCCTGGGGCGTCTACGGGCTCGTGATCCAGCTGCGCGCGGGCGACACCATCATCCCGGTGGATGCGCTGCCCGTGACGTGGACCGACGCCGAGGTGCCCGAGCTGGAGCTCGCGGTTCTCGCGCAGGCCACCGGGTCGGACGCCCGCATGGAGGCGGTGCTGGGCGCGTCCGCGATCGAGGGAGTCGCCGTCGCGCTCGACCCGAGCCTCGTGACCAATGCCTTGGTGTTCGACCAGGACCTACTCGAGCGCGAGGTCCTGCCCGTGCCGGCGGGCACGCCCGACGTGACGTCGCTCGCGCACGCCGCCGACGAGCAGATCCTCGCCCAGGCCCTGGCGACCCCGCCCGGGACGACGCTCGGCGGCGTCGACCGGAACGCGTGGATCGCGACGCCCGCCGCCATCGATGCCTTGAGCGTCGGCTACGCCGCGGCCAACGGAGCCGCGGCCTCGATCGCCCTCGCGACCGCCGACGGCCATGCCGAGGCCGCTGAGGGCGGCACGGTGCGCAGCGTCGACGGTGCCACCGTGCTGGTCGCGGACGCCACGCTGAGCTCGACCCTCGAGTCCTACCGACCCGGCACCCCGGCCGCGCGTGCCGTCCTCGTCGCGTACTCGGCGCTCGCGGCGGATGCGGCCGACGGCGAGCCCCTGCTGGTCGCGCCGGGAACGCTGTGGCAGCTGGGTGTCGGCGGGGTGTCCCAGCCGCTCGAGGCCCTCGTCGACGCGCCCTGGACCACGGTCGTGCCGGTCGCCGACCTCATGGGCGCCGACGGCGAGGCGCTCGAGCTCGAGGGGACCCGCGCCACGGAGCAGGATCTGCCGGCGGCGGACATCGAGCAGCTGGGCGACGCGATCGACAGCCTCCGGACCCTCGCGACCACCACCGACCGTCCGGATGCCGCCCTCGCCGACTGGGCCGACCCCGTCGTCCGGGCCGTGCCGCAGGCGATGCGCGACCTGCCCACCGCCCGCGGCGAGCTCGTGAGCGAGGCGCTCACGGCGACGGACGAGACCCTCGCGGGCGTGCGGATCGCGGAGAGCTCAGACCTCAACCTGCTCGCGAACGAGGGAGACATCCCCGTCACGATCGTCAACGAGCTGGACTGGCCCGTGACGGTGACGGTGGACCTGCGCAGCCTGTCGCCCAGCCTCAACGTCCAGGACCGCCCCGTGGTCACCATCCCCGCGCAGCAGGAGCTCGTCGCGCCGGTGACCGTCGAGGCCGTGTCCTCGGGCAACGTCGGCGTGACCGTCATCCTGCGCACCTCGACGGGCGTCGCGGTCTCCGACGCGCAGTCCTTCGACGTGCGCATCCGTGCGGACTGGGGAACCGCGGCCACGGCCGTGTTCTCCGTGCTGCTGGTGCTGCTGCTCATCGCCGGCCTCATCCGCACCGTGCGCCGCGGCCGCAAGGACACCCGCACGAGCCCCCAGCCCGCGCCGGCGACCGCGCCCAGCTCGCTGGACGAGCCGGACGGGTCGGACGGGTCGGATGACGAGCCACGGCCCGACGAACCACAGCCCGACGAACCACAGCCCGGCGAGGACTCGGAGGACGGATCCGTCCGGGAGGCCGATGCGCCCGCTGGGACCCCGCCCCCGTCACCTCGCCGCGCGGACGCCGATGAGTGACCCCAGCCTCCCGGAGGACGCGGCGGGCGAGGACGCCATGAGCGAGGCGCGCGACGACAGGACGCTCGCGGGCAGGCGGCGGCGCTCGCTCGGCCGGTCGACCGCGGTGATGGCGGCCGGCACAGCGACGTCTCGCATCCTCGGCGTGGTCCGCGGCGCCCTGCTGGCCGCGGCGATCGGCGTCAACGCGCCGGCGGCGAACGCGTACGACATCGCCAACAAGCTCCCCAACGCGATGTTCGCGATCCTCGCCGCAGGCGTCCTGAACGCGGCTCTCGTGCCGCAGATCGTCAAGGCGTTCCACCGCCACGGCGGCGAGCGCACGGTGCACCGGATCCTCACGATCGGCGGCGTGGTCACGCTCGTCGCGACGGTCGTGTTCACGCTCACGGCACAGGTGTGGGTGAACCTCTACACCCACGACTGGGACCCAGAGATGATCGCGCTCGCCACCGCGTTCGCGTACTGGTGCATCCCGCAGCTGTTCTTCTACGGGCTCTACACGCTGCTCGGCGGGGTGCTCAACGCGCGTGAGCAGTTCGGCCCGTTCATGTGGGCGCCGGTGCTCAACAACGTCGTCGCGATCGTGGGCCTCGTCGCGTACCTGCTGATCTTCAACCCCTTCGACGAGAACGACATCCTGGGACCGTCCGAGTGGACGCCGGAGATGATCGCGATGATCGGCGGGTTCGCGACGCTCGGCGTCGCCGCGCAGGCGGTCATCCTCATCATCCCGATGGTGCGCGGCGGCTACCACTACCGCTGGCGCTGGCGCGGGCCCAAGGGCGAGCTCACCACCATCGGGCGCATCGCGAGCTGGGCGCTCGGCGCGGTGCTGATCGAGCAGGTGGCGGTCATCGCCGCGACGCGCGTCGCGTCGGCGGCCAACCCGGACGGCACCGCCACCGACATCGCGGGAAACGCCGCCTACTTCTACGCGATGTCGCTGTACCTGGTGCCGCACTCGCTCGTCACGGTGTCGATCGCGACCGCTCTGTTCACCTCCATGGCTCGCCACGCGACCAAGGACGACGTGGACGGCCTGCGCGCCGACCTGTCGAAGGGGCTGCGCAACGTCGGCGTGTTCACCGTGTTCGCGACCATCGCGATGATCGTGCTCGCCCCCTACCTGGTGCGGCTGGTGCTGCCGAGCGTGTCGACCGACGAGGTCACCTCCGTCGCCCAGGTGATGATCGCGATGACGCTGGGCCTCGTCCCCCTCGGCGGCACCGTGCTGTTCAAACGCATGTACTTCGTGCTCGAGGATGCGAAGTCGATCTTCTACATGCACATCCCCATGGCGATCGCGTGGATCGCCATCGCCTACGCCGCGATGGCGCTCACCGAGCCGCAGTGGTGGACCGTGGGCGTGGGCCTCGGACTGGCCGCATCCAACTGGGTGGGGCTCCTCCTGCGAGCCGGCGGCCTGCGCCGCCGCCTGCACGGGCTCGACGGCCGGCGCGTCATGACCGTCCACCTCAAGTCGCTCGTCGCGGCCCTGGTCGCGGGCGGCGTGGGCTGGGTCGGGCTGCGCTTCGCGCCCAGCGTCGGCGAGCTCTCAGGAACCTCGGGCATGGCCACCGCAGCGGTCGTCGTGGTGATCGGCGGGATCCTCATGACGGCCGTCTACGCCGGCGGGCTCGTGCTGTTGCGGGTCCAGGAGGCGAAGGACGCGGCGCGGCCCCTGCTGCGACGCCTCGGCCGCGGTTAACATGGGTCTCCGGAACGACGACAAGGGGTAGAAGGTGCAGGCAGGAGCGACGCTGGGTCGCCGCTTCACCGTGGTCCGCACCGTCGCGCACGACCTGCCCGGAGTCGAGCGCTGGGTCGCCCAGGACGCGCGCCGCGCCGTCGAGGTCAACCTCGACGTGCTCACGTCGCTCGCGCCCAGCGCGGTGCGCCGTGCCGCGGTGCGCGCCGCCCAAGTGCGCGACGCCCGCTTCGCGCGGGTGATCGCCTCGGGGCGCGAGGTCGTCGATGGCGAGCGCGTCACGTACGTGGTGACCGAACGCCCCCGGGGAGTCGACGTCGGCGCGCTCGCCGGCGAGCGCATCGTCCCTCCGGGCGTGACGGCGAGCATCGTCGGCGAGGCCGCCCGCGCCCTCCAGGTCGCGTCGGCCCAGGGCATCCATCACGGCTACCTCCGGCCCGCGTGCCTGACGGTGACGGACGCCGGCCGCGTGGTCGTCGCGGGCCTCGACGCCGACGGCGAGCTCGCCACGCAGGCGAGCCTCGGGCGCGGCTCGACCGAGCAGGCCGACGCGGCCGCGCTCGGCCGCATCCTGCTGGCCCTCATCACCGGCATGGACCCCGCCCAGGTCACGATCGGCGACCTCCCGGCCGGATTGCCGCTCGCGATGGCGGACCTCGCCCGTGCGGCGGTGGCCGGGACCGGCCCGTCCACGCTCGGACAGGTCGCCGATGCGCTCGGGCCGGCCGACGTCGCCGGCCTGCGCCGCCTGCGCGGCACCGTGGGCGCGCTCACCGAGGTGGAGCACGAGGAGCCGCCGCGCTCCTCCGCCGTCGCCATCGGCTCGGGGACCCTCGCGGCCGCGGAGCGCGAGGCGGCCGCCGCCGTCTCCGCCGGGATCGCCGACGCGGTGGTCGCCTACGAGATCGCGGAGGATCACATCGACACGACGGCGATGACCGTCGCGCCCTCCGAGCCGAGCGCTGGGGGACACCGCCGCGACCCCCGCGCGCAGTACGCGACGCCCGAGGAGGCGGCTCAGTTCTCGAAGCGCACCCGCAAGGCCGTCGAGCGCACGCGGGACCAGCCGCTCGGGCTCGACACCTTCGAGGACATCAACGACGAGCAGAACGCCGGCGACGATCGCTCGCTGTGGCAGGCGATGCTCGAGTTCACGCAGCGCCACGTCCCGGAGAACGCGCCTCTCGACGCTGCCGTCGAGCGCGCCCGTGAGCGCGCGGGTCGATCCGGACCCATCAACTCTGGTCCCCTGCTCGTCGGACTCGTGCTCACGGGACTGGTGATCATCGGCTTCGTGGCCTACGAGAACCTCATCGCGCCGTTCGACCCGGGCGACCAGGTGCGGGAGGACCCGGTGCCGGACTACCCATCCTTCACGTACAGCCCGGAGCCGCTGCCGAGCCCATCCGCGGAGTAGGGGTTCACCGAACGCTCATCAGGGCACGTTGGTCTCGGGAAGATCCACCCCCTACCATCTGTTACGCATGCGGGCGCGCTGAGCGCCCGTCACCGACGTGAAGGAAGCACCGTGAGCGACACTCGCACCCTCATCATCGTGGGCTCCGGCCCGGCCGGCTACACCGCCGCGATCTACGCCGCGCGCGCCGGCCTCAAGCCCCTCGTGGTCGCCGGCTCGATCACCGCGGGCGGCGCGCTCATGAACACCACCGAGGTCGAGAACTTCCCCGGCTTCGTCGAGGGCATCCAGGGCCCCGAGCTCATGGAGACCCTCCAGGGACAGGCCGAGCGCTTCGGCGCCGAGATCCTCTTCGACGACGTCACCGAGCTGTCGCTCGAGGGCGACGTCAAGACCGTGACGACCGGCATGGGCAAGACCTTCGAGTCGAGGGCCGTCATTCTCGCGACCGGCTCCGCGTACCGCGAGCTGGGCCTCGAGGACGAGAAGCGCCTGTCCGGCAAGGGCGTGTCCTGGTGCGCGACGTGCGATGGCTTCTTCTTCCGCGACCAGGAGGTCGTCGTGGTCGGCGGCGGCGACTCCGCGATGGAGGAGGCGACGTTCCTCACGCGCTTCGCGTCGAAGGTCACCGTGGTCCACCGCCGCGACGAGCTGCGCGCCTCGAAGATCATGGCGGACCGCGCCAAGAACGACCCCAAGATCGAGTTCGCGTGGAACTCCGAGGTCGCGGGCCTCGACGGCGACGACAAGCTGGCGGGCGTCCGCCTGCGGGACGTCAACACCGGCGAGGAGCGCGTCGTCCCTGCTACGGGCCTGTTCGTGGCCATCGGTCACATCCCCCGGTCGGAGCTCGTGACGGGTGTCGTCGACACCGACGCCGAGGGCTACGTGCTGGTCTCGGGCCGCACCACGGCGACCAACGTCGACGGCGTCTTCGCCTGCGGCGACCTGGTCGACAACCGCTACCGCCAGGCGATCACCGCGGCGGGCTCCGGCTGTGCCGCCGCGCTCGACGCCCAGCACTTCCTCGACGGGCTCGCCGACGCGGAGGCAGCCGACACCGTCGCGACCGAGACGGTCGTCGAGGAGGCGCCTGCCGCATCGGCCCCGTCGACGCCCGTCGCCGCGACCGAGGACTCGTTCCAGGACGAGGTCATCAAGTCCGACATCCCCGTGGTCGTCGACTTCTGGGCCACCTGGTGCGGCCCGTGCCGCGCGGTCGCTCCGCTGCTCGACGAGCTCGCGGAGGAGTACGCCGGCAAGCTCAAGGTCGTGAAGGTCGACACCGACGCCAACCCGCAGCTGGCCGCCGCGTACGGCGTCACCTCGATCCCGACGATGAACTTCTACAAGGGCGGCGAGGTCGTGAAGTCCGTCGTAGGCGCGAAGCCCAAGCCCGCCCTCGCGGCGCTGTTCGACGAGGTCATCGCCTAGTCACGCTCGCGCTTCACGAAGGGGCCGGTGACACCACAGGTGGCACCGGCCTCTTCGCCTTTCTGCACCGCCGATCATGGGAGACTGGCCCGCATGAGCACCCCCGAGCGCCCCGGCACGCGACTGGACCCCTGGTTCGACTCGTACGCCGCACGAGCTCACGCGATGCGCGCCTCGGAGATCCGTGCCCTGTTCTCGGTCGCCAACCGCCCCGAGGTGGTCTCTCTCGCGGGAGGCATGCCCTACATCGGCGGCCTGCCGCTCGAAGAGCTCGCAGAGATGACCAAGCGTCTCGTGCTGGAGCAGGGTGAGGTCGCGCTCCAGTACGGCTCAGGGCAGGGAGACGAGGGGCTCCGCGAGCACATCACCCAGGTGATGGCGCTCGAGGGCATCAGCGCCCATCCGGACGATGTGGTCGTCACCACCGGCTCGCAGCAGGCCCTCGACCTGGTCACCAAGATCTTCATCGACCCCGGCGACGTGATCGTCGCCGAGGCACCCTCCTACGTCGGCGCGCTCGGCGTCTTCCGCGCGCACGAGGCCGAGGTGGTGCACGTGCCCATGGATGCCGACGGACTGGTGCCGAGCGAGCTGGACGCCACCCTCACGCGCCTGCGCGCCGAGGGCCGGCGCGTGAAGTTCCTCTACACCGTGCCCAACTTCCACAACCCCGGGGGAGTGACGCTGTCGCTCGAGCGCCGCCCGCAGGTGGTCGAGATCTGCCAGCGTCACGGAGTTCTGATCCTCGAGGACAACCCCTATGGCCTGCTCGGCTTCGACTCCGAGCCGCTGCCCGCGATGCGGTCTCTCAGTCCCGAAGGCGTGATCTACCTGGGATCATTCTCGAAGACGTTCGCCCCGGGCTACCGCGTGGGGTGGGCCGTCGCTCCTCACGCCGTGCGCGAGAAGCTGGTGCTCGCGTCCGAGGCGGCGATCCTGTGCCCGTCCAACGCCTCGCAGCTCGCGATCCGCACCTACCTGGATCACGCGGACTGGAAGGGTCAGATCAAGAAGTTCCAGGAGCAGTACCGGGAGCGCCGCGACGCCATGATCTCGGCGCTCGAGGAGCACATCCCCGACGCGTCGTGGAACGTGCCCGAGGGAGGCTTCTACGTGTGGGTGCGGCTGCCCGAGGGGCTCGACTCCAAGTCGATGCTCCCGCGGGCCATCACGGCCCGCGTCGCCTACGTGGCGGGCACCGCCTTCTACATGGACGGCTCCGGCTCGACCCACATGCGGTTGTCGTACTGCTACCCGACGCCCGAGCGCATCCGCGAGGGCGTACGGCGACTCGCCGGCGTGGTCGACGCCGAGCTCGAGGCCGTCAGCATCTTCGGCCGCGAGTACCGCCCCGGTGGCGGCACCGTCGACTTCCCGTCTCCCGACCTGGCGTGACGGAGCGCCACCAACGCTTGGAGGACTGACATGGACGTGATGATCCTGGCCGGCGGACTCTCGCACGAGCGGGACGTGTCCGTGCGGTCTGGGCGGCGCGTCGCGGAGGAGCTCCGCGACCGCGGCTTGAAGGTTTCGATTCATGACGTTGACATGAACTTGATTCCCGCTTTGCACGCGAGCCCCGATGCGGTGGTGTGGCCCTTGCTGCACGGCGCGTCGGGCGAGGATGGCTCGCTCCAGGCCCTGCTGGAGCTCGCCGGGTCGCGCTACGTGGGCACGCGCTCCAAGGAGGCGCGCGTCGCGTGGGTGAAGTCGGTCGCGAAGGCCGTCTACGGCCGCGACGGCATCGCGACGCCCGAGTACGTCACGCTGCCGCAGTCCCTGTTCCGTGAGGTCGGTGCCGAACAGGTGCTCGACGCGATCGTCGAGCGCTTCGGCCTTCCCGTCGTCGTCAAGCCCGCGCGTGGAGGCTCGGCCCTCGGCGTCTCGCTCGTCACCGAGCGAGCCGACATGGCTCGGGCGATGGTGCACTGCTTCGCCTACGGGGACACCGCGCTGATCGAGAAGGCGATCGACGGCGTCGAGGTGGCCGTGTCCGTCCTCGGCACGGGCGACGAGGCTCACGCGCTCGCTCCCGTCGAGATCGTCTGCGACGGTCCCTACGACTACGACGCTCGCTACAACCCCGGGCGCGTCGAGTACTTCACGCCGGCCCGTTTGGACGAGGCGTCGACCTCCGCCGTGACCGAGGCTGCCGTCGGAGTCCACCGACGCCTGGGCCTACGCGACCTGTCGCGGATCGACATCATCCTCGATGCCGCGGGCGACGCATACGTCCTCGACGTCAACATCGCCCCCGGCCTGACCGAGACGTCCCTGTTCCCGCAGGCCGCCGTCGCAGGGGGAGAGGACCTCGGCGCGCTGTACGAGCGCATCGTCAAGAGCGCCACGCGCTAGGGCATCGTTCCAGGTAGACGGCCGTTCTGCGGGTCAGAGTGTCTGTGGGTCTGTGGCTCTGTGAGCCGTGGTCGAGGGCGAGAGCTACCGACGCGCCGCGCGGATCTGAGGCCGTCCGGCGGGCGCGGGGTTCGCGCGAGGCTACGGCTGCAGCACACCCGGATCGTTCGGGTCGATGATCCCGACGATGCGGTTGAGGTCCTCGACGGAGGCGAACTCGATGGTCACCTTGCCGCGCGCACGACCGAGCTGAACCTTCACCCGAGTGTCGAAGTGGTCGCCCAGGCGCGAGCCAAGCTCGTCGAGCGCAGCCGTCCGTCCACCCGCTCGGATGGTGCCGGTGGTGGGCTTCTTCGGCCCGTCGACCCCGAGCGTCACGGCCTCCTCCGTGGCGCGCACGGACAGGCCCTCGGCCACGATGCGCTGCGCGAGCACCTCCATGTCGGCCGCGTTCTCCAGGCCAAGCAGCGCGCGAGCGTGTCCCGCGCTGAGCACTCCGGCGGCCACGCGCTTCTGGACGGGTGCCGGCAGCCGGAGGAGCCGGAGGGTGTTCGAGATCTGGGGGCGCGAACGGCTGATCCGCTCAGCGAGCTGCTCGTGCGTGATGCCGAAGTCCTCGAGGAGCTGCTGGTAGGCGGCGGCCTCCTCAAGAGGATTGAGCTGCGAGCGATGCAGATTCTCGACGAGCGCATCGCGCAGCATGTCCGTGTCGTCGGTGTCACGGACGATCGCCGGGATCTGGGCGAGTCCGGCCTCCTTCGACGCGCGCAGACGACGCTCGCCCATGATGAGCTCGTAGCCATCACCGCCGGGGTGGGGGCGGACCACGATGGGCTGGAGGACACCGATCTCCTTGATCGAGCCGACGAGCTCGGCCAGGGCCTCGGGATCGAAGACGTCGCGGGGCTGTCGAGGGTTGGGCGTCACCGCGTGGGGGTCGATGCTGACGAAGCGCGCTCCCGGCACAGGCACCAGCTCGACGTCGTCGCGTGGCTCTGAGCCAGCGAAGAAGACGTCCCGCGGTCGTGCGCGGTCCGCCGTGGCCACCGCCATGCCGGCGTCCATCGCCGAGGGCGCCGTGGAGTCCTGGTCCTCGGGCTCGCTAGGGATAAGCGCTCCGAGACCCCTGCCGAGTCCTCGCTTGGGCTTGCTCACTGGCGTTCTCCTTATGCCGCTGTCGCTGCGCCGCGCACGGCGATCTCGCGAGCGACCGCTGTGTAGGCCACGGCGCCGCTCGAGTGGGGATCATGGGTGATGACGGTCTGGCCGTGCGACGGTGCCTCGGAGACCCTCACGCTACGAGGAATGGTCTGCTCGAGCGTCTGCTGCGGGAAATGCGCCCGCACCTCGCTTGCCACCTCGCGCGCGAGGTTCGTGCGGCCGTCGAACATCGTGAGCACGATGGTCGAGACATCGAGGTCACGGTTGAGGTGCTTGCGCACCATCTCGACCGTCTTGATGAGCTGCGTCAGTCCCTCCAACGCGTAGTACTCGCACTGGATCGGGATGAGGATCTCTTGGGCGACCACCATCGCATTGAGCGTCAGGAGACCCAGGCTGGGCGGGCAGTCGATGAAGACGTAATCGAGCTGCTTGCCCGGGCCCTCCAGGAGCTCGTGCAGCGCGTCGTGGAGGCGAAACTCGCGGCGCACCACGGAGACCATCTCGATGTCCGCGCCGGCAAGATCGATCGTCGCGGGGATGCACCAGAGCGTCGGGATGTCGGGGCACCTCTGCGCCACCTTCGCCATCGGGGTGTCATCGAGCAGCACGTCATAGATGGAGGGCGTTCCCGAGCGGTGGTCCACCCCGAGGGCCGTCGACGCGTTGCCCTGCGGGTCGGAGTCGATCACGAGGACGTTCGCTCCGCGCTTCGCAAGCGCCGCGGCGATGTTCACCGTCGTGGTCGTCTTGCCCACGCCGCCCTTCTGGTTCGACACGGCGAACACGCGCGTCGCCGCGGGGCGCGGGAAGTCGGACTCGGCGAGCTCGCGACGCAGCCGCTCGGTAGCAATCAACTCGTTCGCCAAGGGGCTCCCTTCGTCATCGCCGAGACCGTCGTACGCGTCGGATGTTTCACGTGAAACGGGGGCCGACAGGGCGTCCATCGGTGGGACCGCAGATCGCTGAGACGGCGCGGGCGATGCCGGGGCAGACGTTGCGGCCGGGCCCTGATCCGTCGTCTCGCTCACTCATCGTCCTTCCATGTTTCACGTGAAACGGTCGGCCGCTGAGCGGCACTCCGCACGACTCTACCGCGTCGCGCGCTGTCGATCCCTCTGTGGACAACCGTGGTGGACAACGCCCCTTTCCCGCATAAATCGGCTGTGGATAAGGGTGGGGAGAAAACGGACACATCAAACTCCGCGCGCGGCGCGGGTCCCGCCGGCTACGCGCTGCGGATGAGGCGCACGACGGTGGTGGGCTCGAGTCCATCGAGTGTCGGCGCGCTCTGCACGGTCCCCGTCAGACCGAAGCGCCGCAGCACATACTTGGCGCGCTCAAGCTCGTCGGGGGCCGAGCGACCCTTGAGAAGCGTCATCTCTCCCCGGGCGCTCAAGAGGGGAGCGCTCCACTTCACCAGCTTGTCGATCGAGGCCACCGCGCGCGCCGTGATGACGTCCGCCTCGACGACCTCGCGCACCTCCTCCGCGCGGCCCCTCACGACCGACACGTTGTCGATGCCGCACCGCTCGCATGCCTCGAACAGCCACGTGGTGCGTCGCTCCATCGGCTCGACCAGCACCACTCGGCGCTCGGGGAGCATGGCGGCGATCACCACGCCCGGCAGGCCCGCGCCCGATCCGATGTCGACGATCGTGCCGTCGCCCAGGAAGGGAACCACCGCAGCCGAGTTCAGGATGTGCCGCTCCCACAGGCGCGGCACCTCACGCGGGCCGATCAACCCGCGCAGTACTCCCTGGTCGGCTAGGAGCTCCGCGAAGGCGGCGACGCGCTCATAGGAGTCTCCGAAGTACGCACGCAACTCGGGGGTGCCGTGAAGCGGGTCATCGGAGATGGTCGACGTCTCGCCGCCACCCTCTGCTCCCACGACCTCATCCATGGCGTCCCCTTGTTTCACGTGAAACGTCGGTCAGGACGCCGGCAGCACGACGACGTGACGGTGCGGGTCCTCGCCCTCGGACTCCGACGAGAGGCCCGCCTCGAGCACCACGTCGTGCACGACCTTGCGCTCGAAGGCGTTCATGGGGGAGAGGGAGACGGATTCGCCGGTCTCCTGGACCTTGGCGATGGCCTCGCGGGCCTGCTCGGCAAGGCGCTCACGACGACCCGCGCGGAAGTCGGCGATGTCGAGCATCAGTCGGCTGAGCTCACCGGTCTCGGACTGCACCGCGAGTCGAGCGAGGTCCTGCAGCGCGTCGAGCACCTCGCCGTCCGGGCCGACCAGACGCTTGAGGTCCTGGCTCGGTCCATCTGCGATGATCGCGACCTTGGCGCGGCCTGCCTCGACCGAGATGTCGATGTCGCCGTCCATGTCGAGGATGTCGAGCAGCTCCTCGAGGAAGTCAGCGGCGACGTCCCCCTCGGCCTCGAGGCCCTTGCCGTTGTCGGTGTCGCTCATGACTTGTCCTTGTCTGACGGGGTGTCGTCGCCTTCGGGAAGGTCGACCGTGGATTCTGAGGCGTCGGCCGCAGCGCCGTTGCCCGGAGTCTGTGCAGGGCCCTTCTTGCGCTGGGCTCGTGAACCACCCTTCTTGGGCTGCTGACGCTGGCCGGTCTTGGACGCCTCGATGACGGTCGTGTCGACGCCCGTGCCCTCGATGACCTGACCCTTGCGCTTGGCCTTCTCCGCCTGGCGAGCCTTGAGCTGGCGCTCAGCCTCGGAGCCCGGCGTGGGATTGCGCCTGATGACGTAGAACTGCTGACCCATCGACCACAGGTTGGTGGTGGTCCAGTAGATGAGGACACCCACCGGGAAGTTGGGTCCGGTGATGACGAAGATGAACGGCAGCGCGTACATGAGGATCTTCTGCTGCTGCGCCATAGGGCCCTCGAGCGCCGCGGCCGGCATGTTCTTCTGCGTCAGCTGGCGCTGGGTGAGGAACGTGGTCGCGACCATCGCGACGATCAGGACGGCGGACACGATCTTCGCCGAGGCGCCCTCGGAGCTCAGGAACGTCTCCGACAGCTGCGCGCCGAAGATGGTGGCGTCGTGCGCCTCGCCGGCGAGCTCAGCGGTCAGCAGACCGATGGGCTTGGCCTGGTCGGTGCCCTCGATGCGGTAGTTGAGCACCCGGAACAGCGCGAAGAAGATCGGCGCCTGCACCAGGATCGGCAGACACGAGGCGAAGGGATTCGTCTTGTGCTTGGAGTAGAGCTCCATGGTCTCGCGCGACATCGCCTCGCGAGAGGCCTGGTCCTTCTTGCCCTTGTACTTGTTCTGGATCGCCTTGAGCTCGGGCGCGATCACCTGCATCGCGCGCGACGCCTTGATCTGCTTGACGAACAGCGGGATGAGCATGATGCGGATCGTGACCACGAGGCCGACGATCGACAGCGACCAGGCCCAGCCCGACGCGCTATCCATGCCGAGGGTGGTGAACAGCCAGTGCCACAGCACCATGATGTTCGCCACCACCCACTCAAGGGGGAAGAGGATCGTATCGAGCACAGCGGTCCTTACGTTGTGGTGAGAGACGCGTGGGCGTCGGGGGAAGAGTGACGGTGGCGGCGGAACAGCGGCTCGCCAGTGGCGGGGACATCATCGACCCCGCCGTGGCTCCAGGGATTGCAGCGCAGGACGCGCCACACCCCGAGAGCGAAGCCCTTGATCGCGCCGTGGCGACGCACGGCCTCGAGACCGTACGCCGAGCACGACGGGTAGTACTTGCAGCGCGGTCCGAGCAGGGGAGAGACCCCGAGCTGGTAGATCCGGATGATTCCTATGATTACCAGGCGTGGAACCGCGACGGCGGCTGCGATGACGCGACGCGCGGGGGTCATGCCAGAGCGGCCTTGCGCTGCGCCGTCGCCAGGGCGTCGACCACGTCGCGGCGGAGCCGATCGAAGTCGACGTCCGCGGAACGCGGAAGCGCGCGGATGACGACCGCGGCACCCGTCGGAAGCAGGGGCAGCTGCTCGTGCATGATCGCTCGCAGACGCCTCTTGACGCGGTTGCGGATCACTGCACCTCCCACGGCCTTGGATACAGCGAAACCGGCCATGCTCTCAGCCTGGCCGGTTTGGCTCACGTAGACGACGACGGTAGGCCGGCCGCTCCTGGATCCTTGGCGCATCGCGGCACTGAAGTCCGCGGCCGCCGTCATCCGGGAACGGGCCGGCAGCACCTTACGCCGACAGCTTGTCGCGGCCCTTGCGGCGGCGCGATGCGAGGATCGAGCGGCCCGCACGGGTGCGCATGCGCAGGCGGAAGCCGTGCGTCTTGGCGCGCTTGCGGTTGTTCGGCTGGAAAGTCCGCTTGCTCACGGGTCACTCCACAAAAGTCTTCTGGGTACGGTCAGAACAGCGCACTAACGTTACGCGCGTGCGAGCTCAGGGTCAAATCGCATCGCGCGCATTGGACGCACGCTCCGAACAGGATAGGCTCCACCATCACGGGCTCGCGACCTGTGAGCGACACGCCGCGGGACCGGTAACGAACAGGTGACACTGTCTCAACCGCCTGTGCAGAACCATGTGGACAACGCCGCAGAAGAGGAGCGTCGATGGCCGTTCAGCCCGGCACCGAGTCGATGGACGAGGTGTGGACCCGAACGCTGACGGTCCTGGGAGAGGATCCCGACGTCACGGCGCAGCACCGGAGCTTCATCCGCCTCATCAAGCCTCTGGCGATCGTCGAGAACAACGTCTTCCTCGCCGTGCGCGAGGAGTTCACCAAGAACTACGTCGAGAACACGATCCGCGACCTGGTGACGCGTGCGCTCACCGAGTCGATCGGCCGCGAGGTGCGCATCGCCGTCACCGTCGACGCCTCCGTGAACCCTCCAGAGCCGACCGCCCGCGAGGAGGAGGTCGACGTCGCTCCGCCTCCTCCGCAGCCACGTCGCGAGGTGGCTCCGCCTCCCGCCGCGATCGAGGATCCTCACCTCAACCCGCGGTACACCTTCGACACGTTCGTCATCGGCTCGTCCAACCGTTTCGCGCACGCCGCGGCCCTCGCGGTCGCCGAGTCGCCGGGCAAGACGTACAACCCGCTCTTCATCTACGGCGACTCAGGTCTGGGCAAGACGCACCTGCTCCACGCGATCGGCCACTACACCCGGCACCTCAAGCCTCAGACGCGCGTCCGCTACGTGAACTCGGAGGAGTTCACCAACGACTTCATCAACTCGATCCGCGACGACCAGTCGCTGAGCTTCAAGCGCCAGTACCGCGAGGTCGACGTCCTCCTCATCGACGACATCCAGTTCCTTCAGGGCAAGGAGCAGACGCTCGAGGAGTTCTTCCACACCTTCAACGCTCTGCACAACGCGGGCAAGCACGTCGTGATCACCTCCGATGTGAGCCCGCGCAACCTCGACGGGATCGAGGAGCGGATGAGGACCCGCTTCGAGTGGGGCCTCATGACGGATGTCCAGCCGCCCGACCTCGAGACCCGCATCGCGATCCTCCGCAAGAAGGCCGCCGCTGATGACGTGCAGGCACCGTCGGACGTGCTCGAGTACATCGCCTCCAACATCACCAGCAACATCCGCGAGCTCGAAGGCGCGTTGATCCGTGTGACGGCGTTCGCGGCGCTCAACAAGCAGCCCGTCGACCTCAGCCTCGCGCAGGTGGTCCTCAAGGACCTCATCTCCGACGACGACTCCGAGATCACCGCGTCGGCGATCATCGGCACCACCGCGGACTACTTCGGCATCTCCATGGAGGAGCTGACCGGCACGAGCCGCAGCAGGGTCTACGTCACCGCGCGCCAGATCGCGATGTACCTGTGCCGCCAGCTGACGGATCTCTCGCTGCCCAAGATCGGCGAGCACTTCGGCGGCAAGGACCACACGACGGTCATGTACGCGGTCAAGAAGGTCGAGGACCAGATCGCTCAGCGTCGCCAGATGTACAACCAGGTCAACGAGATCCACGCGCGCATCAAGCAGCAGTCGCGCGGCTGACCTATCACTCGCGCCCACCCGGGTTCAAGGGTGTGGTACGAACTTCACACCTGTGGAAAAACCTGTGAATGCCCGTGGATGGCACGCGTGGTCCACAGGGAACAACTTGTGGAACATCTCGCGGCGGCTGTGAACGACAAGAATTCCTCCACGTCCCGAATGACACGATCCCAGGGCTCGTCCCCAGGGTCCTCACATCCACGATCGCGGGAATACCAGGAATTCTTGTCGTTCTCCCCAGTTTCCACGTCGCCTATGACTACTCCTCACTCTTGTCATTCACGATCCGGCTCATGGGACCTTCATGACGCATTGCGCCCCGGGCCCCGGCCTGTCGCCCAGGCCACTTCCAATGTGGGAGCGTTGGCGTAGTCTGTGCGACAGCAATTGAGGAGCGTCCATGAAATTCTCTGTCGACCGCGACGTGCTGGCCGATGCCGTCGCTTGGGTCTCGCGTGCCGTGCCGGCACGCCCGCCCGTGCCGGTGCTCGCTGGAGTGCGCATCACCGCGGACTCGTCGGGCGAGGTCTCGTTGGCAAGTTTCGACTACGAGGTGTCGGCGCGAGGGACGTTCGCTGCTGACGTCGACCAGGCCGGCGAGGTGCTCGTGTCGGGGCGTCTGCTCAAGGAGATCGCCAACGCGCTCCCGCACAAGCCCGTGGACTTCTCGCTCGATGGCTCGAAGGTCTCGGTGACCTGCGGCGCCTCGCGCTTCACGCTCGCGACCATGCCCGTCGACCAGTACCCGGCGCTGCCCGAGCTCCCGGAGCACTCGGGCACCATCGATGGCACCGAGTTCCAGCGCGCGGTTGCCCAGGTGACGGTTGCCGCGTCGCGTGACGAGACCCTCCCGATCCTCACCGGAGTGCGGATGGAGATCGAGGGCTCGCACATCTCGCTGCTCGCGACGGACCGCTACCGCCTTGCGCTGCGCGAGCTCACCTGGAAGCCCTCCAGCTCGGACGCCTCCGCTGTCGCGCTCGTTCGCGCGCGCACCCTCGGCGACACCGCGAAGGCGCTCGGCGCCGGCGAGGTCACCGTCGCGCTGAGCTCGGGCCAGGGCGTGGACCTCGTCGGGTTCGAGGCTGCCGGGCTCACCACCACGTCGCTGCTCATGGACGGTGACTACCCGCAGGTTCGCCGCCTGTTCCCGGATGAGAGCCCCATCACTGCCGTCGTCAAGACCACCGAGCTGATCGAGGCGACGCGACGCGTGTCGCTGGTCGCCGAGCGCAACTCCGCGGTGCGACTCGCGTTCGACGAGGGTGAGGTCACCCTCGACGCGGGCCAGAGCGATGACGCCCAGGCGTCCGAGGCGCTCGAGTGTGAGCTGTCGGGCGACCCGATCACCGTCGCGTTCAACCCGCAGTACCTGCTCGACGGCCTCGGCGCGCTCAACGCCGAGTACGTGCAGCTGGGCTTCACCCAGGAGACCAAGCCGGTCGAGTTCGTCGGGCTGGACAAGCCGGGCGGCGAGACGCAGTCCGACTTCCGCTACCTCCTGGTTCCCATCCGCATCCAGTCGTAGCGCCGATGCGCGTCACGCACCTGCATCTGGTCGACTTCCGCTCCTATGCGGATCAGGAGATCGAGCTCGGGCCGCGCGTCACCACCCTCGTCGGGCGCAACGGGCAGGGCAAGACCAACGTGGTCGAGGCCGTCCGTTACCTGTCCTCGCTCTCGAGCCACCGGGTGGCAGCGGATGCGCCGCTGATCCGCGCCGGTGCGGAGCGCGCGGTGGTGCGCGCCCGCGTCGAGAAGTCCGGCAGGTCGCTTGCGCTCGAGGTGTCCCTCAATCCCGGCAAGGCGAACACGGCTCGCATCGGCCGCGCGGCGGCCAAGCCTCGCGACCTCCTCGGCGTGCTGCGCACGGTGGTCTTCGCTCCCGAGGACCTCGCCCTCGTCAAGGGTGATCCCGCCGGCCGGCGCGCGTTCATGGATGAGCTGTGCGTGGCGCTCCAGCCTGCGCTCGCCGGTGACATCGCCGACTACGACCGCGTGCTCCGGCAGCGGTCGAGCATGCTCAAGACGGCCAAGAATGCCCGCGGCGACCTGACGATGCTCGACATCTGGGACGAGAAGCTCGCTCACCTCGGCGGTCGCATCCTCGCCGCGCGACTCCGTGCAGTGCGCGCGCTGGCTCCCCACGTCACGGACGCCTACGCGGCCGTCGCCCCTGGCGGCGGCGACTGCTCGATCTCCTACGCGACCGCCCTCGCCGAACAGGACGACTGGGACGAAGAGGCGACGGCCGCCACCCTCGCATCGGCCCTGCTGTCCCGGCTCCAGGAGGTGCGAGCCAAGGAGCTCGAGCGCGGGGTGACCCTCGCTGGACCCCATCGCGATGATTTGGAGGTTCGCCTCGGCGACCTCCCCGCGAAGGGGTACGCGAGCCATGGCGAGTCCTGGTCGTGCGCGCTCGCTCTGCGACTTGGCACGTACGAGCTGCTGACCGAGGACGGCGGACCTGACGATGACGAGGACGGCGAGCCGGTGCTCATCCTCGACGACGTGTTCGCCGAGCTCGACTCGGGCCGCCGCGACGCGCTCGCCGCGCGCCTTGCCGACGCCAGCCAGGTTCTCATCACGGCGGCCGTCGCCTCCGACGTCCCCGCGGCGATGGTCGGCGAGGTGCTGACCGTCGCCGAGGGCCGGGTCAGCAGGGCCGATGCGGAGGCTGGGTCCGATGGCTGACTCGCCCGAGGCGCGTGACGGCACGGGCGGTGACGAGCCGGCGACGCGGAGGCAGGACCCAGCGGCCGCGGCCAAGGCTGGCGCCGACCTGGCGCGGGAGGCGATGGAGCGAGCCCGCGCATCGGCCCGCGAGCGGGGCGCGTATCGGACTGCGCCCAAGGCGGCGCGCAAGGATCGCGACGAGAAGCGCCGCTCCTCGCAGCCGTTCAGCCCGGGTCGGGACCCGGAGCCGATGTCCGATGCCGTGAACGCGCTGCTCCGACGCATGGGGTGGACCGAGCAGATCGAGGTGTCCGGGGTCACGGGTCGCTGGCGGGAGGTCGTGGGCGACCAGATCGCCGACCACTGCGAGCCGCTGAGCTTCGACGAGGGCGTGCTGACGGTCAAGGCGAGCTCGACGGCGTGGGCGACGCAGCTGGGCATCATGTCCGGGCAGATCCGTCACCGCATCAACGAGGAGTTCGGTCGCGAGATCGTGCGCGACCTCAAGGTCCTCGGGCCGACGGCGCGGTCGTGGGTGCGCGGCCAGCGCAGGGTGCCGGGCCGCGGGCCGCGGGATACGTACGGATGAGCGAGTGGATCGAAGGTACGGAGATCGCGCGTGGTGCGACCGCAGTTGTCCGCCGCGGGCGCCCCGGCACCGTAGTCAAGACCATGAACTCGACGGTTCCGGAGATCGTCGCCGAGCTCGAGGTGCGCGGTACTCGGGCGGCCATGGAGGCAGGGTTGCCCGTCGCAGCGCTGCTCGACGCCGACCTCGAAGCGCGTCCGCCGCGGCTCACCCTTCAGCACGTGCCCGGCCAGCACCTCGTCGACCGCGCCAGCGAGATCGGCCACCGTGCAGTCGGTGAACTCCTCGCGGAGCTGCTCGAACTGGTCCACGCTGCCGACCCCGGTGACGCGATCCCTGCCGAGGATTTCCTCGGCCACCAGATCCGGGGCGCGGACATGCCTGAGTCGGTCCGCGCATCGGCGCTGATGGACCTCGAGAGACTCACGGCCGGAGCCGACCGCACGCTGTGCCACATGGATCTGCACTCGCACAACGTCATCTGGGACGACGGCCCTGTCATCATCGACTGGACCAACGCGATGGCCGCCCCTTCGGCCGCGGACCTCGCCAGAAGCCGGCTGCTCCTCGAGACGGAGAGACACTCGGGCCCACCTGAGGCATGGCCGGCCCTGGACGAGGAGCTGGAGGGCCTCACGTCTCGCGCTGAGGCACAGAGGCAAGGCATCCTTTCCGCCTCGCGCGCCTGGGACCGAGTGCTGGCGGCGGCGCGGCTTGACGAGTCGCCGGGGCCTGCAGAGCGCGCCGCTCTACTCGCGGCGCTCGCTGGCTGAAAAACCGCTACCCACGGTTTCTCCCCAAACGGCCTCCAATAGCCCCAGATCGGCCCTAGAACCGTCTAGAATGGACCGCAGTACACCGCGTCCCGTCTGAGGCCGCGAGAGTCCCGTGAAAGGCGAAATCTGTGGCCGAGAACGACGCACAGGCATCTCAGCCTGCCTACGGCGCTGAGAACATCACCGTTCTGGAGGGCCTCGAGGCCGTCCGCAAGCGTCCGGGCATGTACATCGGCTCGACCGGTGAGCGCGGCCTGCACCACCTGGTCTACGAGGTGGTCGACAACTCGGTGGATGAGGCCCTCGCGGGTCACTGCGACACCATCACCGTGACCCTGCAGCAGGACGGCGGCGTGCGCGTCACCGACAACGGCCGCGGCATCCCCGTCGACATCCACCCCACGGAGGGCAAGCCCACCGTCGAGGTCGTCATGACCATCCTGCACGCGGGCGGAAAGTTCGGCGGCGGTGGCTACGCGGTCTCCGGCGGCCTGCACGGCGTCGGCATCTCGGTCGTGAACGCGCTGTCGAAGAAGGTCGAGACAGTGGTGAAGCGCCAGGGCCACGTGTGGTCGCAGACCTTCGCCGACGGTGGCAAGCCCCAGGGCACGCTCATCAAGGGCGACGCCACCGAGGACACCGGCACGCAGCAGACCTTCTGGGCCGACGACGCGATCTTCGAGACCACGGTCTACGACTTCGAGACGCTGCGCGCGCGCTTCCAGCAGATGGCGTTCCTCAACAAGGGACTGTCGATCACGCTGACCGACGAGCGTCCCGAGCACATCTCCGTCTCCGACGACGTCGAGGCCGAGGGCGACGAGGATGCGCCTACGTCGCGCTCGGTCACCTACCGCTACGACGGCGGCCTGGTCGACTACGTCGCGCACCTCAACGAGACCAAGAAGGCCGAGCTCGTGCACCCCGAGGTCATCTCGCTCGAGGCGGAGGACACCGAGAAGAAGGTGTCCCTCGAGATGGCGATGCAGTGGACGTCCGCGTACTCGGAGTCGGTGTTCACCTACGCGAACACCATCGCGACCACCGAGGGCGGCACCCACGAGGAGGGCTTCCGCGCGGCGCTGACCTCGCTGGTCAACCGCTACGCGCGCGACAAGTCGATCCTCAAGGACAAGGACGACAACCTCACCGGTGACGACGTCCGCGAGGGACTCACGGCGGTCATCTCCGTGAAGCTAGGCGAGCCGCAGTTTGAGGGCCAGACCAAGACCAAGCTGGGCAACACGGAGGCGAAGACCTTCGTCCAGAAGGTGGTGGGTGAGCAGCTCACCGACTGGTTCGACGCGCACCCGAACGAGGGCAAGGAGATCATCCGCAAGGCGATGCAGGCCTCGCAGGCGCGCATCGCCGCCCGCAAGGCGCGCGAGGCCACCCGCCGCAAGGGCCTGCTCGAGTCCGGCGGCATGCCGGGCAAGCTGCGCGACTGCTCGTCGAAGGACCCGAGCATCTCCGAGATCTTCCTCGTCGAGGGCGACTCAGCCGGCGGCTCCGCGGTCCGCGGGCGCAACCCCGCGACGCAGGCGATCCTGCCGCTGCGCGGCAAAGTGCTGAACGTCGAGCGCGCGCGCCTCGACAAGGCCCTCGCCAACGCCGAGATCCAGGCGCTGTTCACGGCGTTCGGGTCGGGCATCGGCGACGAGTTCGACCTCGACAAGTCGAGGTATCACAAGATCGTGCTGATGGCCGATGCCGACGTCGACGGCCAGCACATCCGCACCCTGCTGCTCACCGTGCTGTTCCGCTACATGCGACCCCTGATCGAGGCGGGCTACGTCTATCTTGCTCAGCCGCCGCTGTACAAGATCAAGTGGTCCAACGCCGACCACGACTACGTGTTCACCGACCGGGAGCGCGACGCCGTCCTCAAGGATGGCCTCGCGAATGGCAAGAAGATCCCGAAGGACAACGGCATCCAGCGCTACAAGGGTCTGGGCGAGATGGACTACTCGGAGCTGTGGGAGACCACCATGGACCCCGAGACCCGCACCCTTCTTCAGGTCACCATGGACGACGCCGCCCTCGCGGACGAGACCTTCTCCATCCTCATGGGAGAGGACGTCGAGTCCCGCCGCAGCTTCATCCAGCGCAACGCGAAGGACGTGAGGTTCCTTGACATCTGAGATCCACAACCATGGCCGCATCGACCAGGTCGACCTCAATGTCGAGATGCAGCAGTCGTACCTCGACTACGCGATGTCCGTCATCGTCGGTCGCGCGCTCCCGGATGTGCGCGACGGCCTGAAGCCGGTCCACCGCCGCGTCATCTACGCGATGTACGACGGCGGCTACCGCCCGGACCGCGCGTTCTCGAAGTGCACGCGCATCATCGGCGAGGTGATGGGCAACTACCACCCGCACGGTGACTCCGCGGTCTACGACACCTTGGTCCGCATGGTCCAGGACTGGTCGCTGCGCTACCCGCTCGCGGACGGCCAGGGCAACTTCGGCTCGCCCGGCAACGACCCCGCCGCCGCCCACCGCTACACCGAGTCGCGCATGGCGCAGATCGCCATGGAGATGGTGCGCGACATCGACGAGGACACCGTCGACTTCCAGGACAACTACGACGGCCGCACCCAGGAGCCGTCGGTCCTGCCCTCGCGCTTCCCCAACCTGCTGGTGAACGGCTCCGCGGGCATCGCGGTCGGCATGGCCACGAACATCCCGCCGCACAACCTCCGCGAGGTCGCCGACGGCGTGCAGTGGGCGCTCGACCACCCCGAGGCCAGCCGCGAGGAGCTCCAGGACGCGCTCATCGAGCGCATCCAGGGACCGGACTTCCCCACGGGCGCCATGATCCTGGGCCGCAAGGGCATCGAGGACGCGTACCGCACGGGCCGCGGCTCGATCACCATGCGCTCGATCGTCAACGTCGAGGAGATCCAGGGCCGCCAGTGCCTCGTGGTCACCGAGCTGCCGTACCAGGTGAACCCCGACAACCTCGCGCTCAAGATCGCCGAGCTCGTCAAGGACGGCAAGGTCGGCGGCATCGCTGACATCCGCGACGAGACGTCGGGCCGCACCGGCCAGCGCCTGGTCATCGTGCTCAAGCGCGACGCCGTCGCGAAGGTCGTGCTGAACAACCTCTACAAGCACACGCAGCTCCAGGACACCTTCGGCGCGAACATGGTCGCGCTGGTCGACGGCGTTCCCCGCACCCTGCCCATCGACTCGTTCGTGCGCCACTGGATCACCCACCAGATCGAGGTCATCCAGCGCCGCACCGCGTTCCGCCTCGCGAAGGCCGAGCGCGAGGCCCACATCCTGCGCGGCTACGTCAAGGCTCTCGACCAGCTCGACGAGGTCATCGCCCTCATCCGCCGCTCTCCGACGGTCGACGAGGCTCGCGAGGGCCTCATCAAGCTCCTCGACGTCGACGAGGTCCAGGCGAACGCGATCCTCAACCTGCAGCTGCGCCGCCTCGCGGCCCTCGAGCGTCAGAAGATCGAGGCCGAGTATGCCGAGCTGATGGAGAAGATCGAGGACCTCAAGGACATCCTCAGCAACGAGCCGCGTCAGCGCACCATCGTGTCCGACGAGCTCGCCGCGATCGTCACCAAGTTCGGCGACGAGCGCCGCACCGAGATCTCTCCGTTCGACGGGTCCGTCGACATCGAGGACCTCATCGCCGAGGAGGAGGTGGTGGTCACCATCACCCGCGGCGGCTACGCCAAGCGCACTCGCTCGGACCAGTACCGGGCGCAGAAGCGCGGCGGCAAGGGCGTGCGCGGCGCGACCCTGCGCAGCGACGACATGGTCGACCACTTCTTCGTCACGACCACGCACCACTGGCTGCTGTTCTTCACCAACCTCGGACGCGTCTACCGCGCCAAGGGATACGAGCTTCCCGAGGGCGGCCGCGACTCGAAGGGTCAGCACGTCGCGAACCTGCTCGCGTTCCAGCCGGGCGAGGAGATCGCCCAGGTGCTGGACCTCAAGAGCTACGAGGACAAGCCGTACCTGGTGCTCGCGACCAAGCGCGGTCTCGTGAAGAAGACCGACCTCACCGCGTACGACTCGAACCGCACCGGCGGCCTCATCGCGATCAACCTGCGCGACGTGGAGGACGAGGACGGCGAGGTCCACCCCGACGAGCTCGTGTCCGCGCGTCTCGTCGGGCCCGAGGACGACCTCATGCTGGTCTCGCGCAAGGGCCAGTCGCTGCGCTTCCACGCGACGGACGCGGAGATCCGCGCGACCGGCCGCGCGACGTCCGGCGTCAAGGGCATGAGCTTCCGCGGCGAGGATGAGCTGCTCGCGCTCGACGTCATCGACGCGTCCGTGCCGGACGCGGAGGAGCTGGGTGTCTCCGACGCCTCCGACGAGGACGCCGCCGAGGTGGCGGC
The DNA here is from genome assembly GCF_002090155.1 of Demequina sp. NBRC 110056. Classification (GTDB taxonomy): domain Bacteria; phylum Actinomycetota; class Actinomycetes; order Actinomycetales; family Demequinaceae; genus Demequina. The sequence goes on from NZ_BBRM01000007.1 coordinate 61,796, forward strand.
CGATGCGGGCGGTCCGTTCTCCTTCGTCGTCACCGGCAACGGGTTCGCGAAGCGCACGGCGGTGTCGGCCTGGACGCCCAAGCACCGTGGCGGCCTTGGCGTGAAGGTCGCCAAGCTGACCGAGGAGCGCGGCGACCTCGTGGGCGCGATGCTCGTCGACGAGTCCGACGAGGTCCTCGTGATCATGGCGTCGGGCAAGGTCATGCGCTCGACGGTGTCCGAGGTGCCCGCCAAGGGCAAGGACACCATGGGCGTCACCTTCGCCAAGCCGGCGAAGGGCGACACGATCATCGGCATCGCCCGCAACGTCGAGCGCAAGCTCGACGACGAGGACGAGGCCGGGGAGGCTGCGGAGACCGAGGCCACGGCCGAGTCCGCCGAGACCCCCGCATCGGCGCCCACCCCGGAGTCCTGACCCGCGCGACCCCCGGCGCGCCGAACCGCGCCCGGGGGTGCTGCAGGCTCACCCGAGCCCATCGCCCCGGCCACCATCGGAGCCTGAGCGCGGCAGCGGTGGATCGGTGTCGATCCTCCACGTCGCGCGTCTCTTGATGGTGGGTGAGCGCCGGCCCTAGAGTCATCCCAGGCCGCCGGTCGGCCCAACGAGGGGGTGGGCTGTGGCGGCGGGGAACCTGCTGGGACTTGCGGTGATCGCGCTGTGGGTCGTCGCGATCATCGCGGCGATCGTGGGTGGCATCACGCTGATCGTGCGCCGCCGGCGAGCGCTCGGCATCGGCATCCTCGCGACGGGCGCGATCCTGCTGCTCGCTCCGGTCGCGTGGGTCGCGTGGCTGTTCTACGGACCCGACATGCGGACCACGCTCGAGAGCAACGGCCTCGAACCGAGAGCGGTCTACTTCGAGGCCGACGTGCGCCACGAGCGGCTCGCCTACGACGGCTCGGCCACGCACTTCCGCTACTCGGGCGGTAGCGAGCGCCTCTTCGACGAGCTGTCCGAGGCCTACCCCGAGGGCCGCGTCGACGGTGACGCCTGGATCGTGGCGATCGACGGCACCACCTTCATCGTGGAGCCGTCGCCCGGGCTCGACGGAGGGCCCGTCCAAGCGGACATCTTCCTTCTGACTCCGACGGAAGCGGACTGAGGACCACGGCCGATCAGGAGACCGGCGCGCCCCTGTCCGCTGGAGTCCGCACGAAGCTCAGCAGCACCAGGCCCAGCGCCACGACGGAGATGACGCCAAGCGTGCCCCAGATGGTCGCCCCGAAGATCGTGATGGTCAGCGCCCACATCGCGGGCGCCATGAACGACGCCGCACGCCCGGTCGTCGCGTACAGGCCGAACATCTCGGCCTCGCGGCCCGCGGGCGACACCCGCGCGAGCAGCGAACGCGACGCCGCCTGGGCGGGTCCGACCATGCCCGACAGCAGCAGCCCGCACACCCAGAACACGGAGGTGCCGGCGCCGTGGAAGACGACGATGACGATGCCGGCGCCCACGATCACCGCCAGCGCCAGGATGATCACGCGGCGCGGGCCCCACGAGTCGTCGAAGCGTCCGAAGATGATGGTCGACACGCCCGCGATCAGGTTGGCCGCGATGCCGAAGATGATGACCTCCTGGTCGGAGAACCCGAACGCGACCGCCGCGATGATGGCACCGAAGGTGAACACCCCCGCGAGCCCGTCCCGGTAGACCGCGGAGGCGAGCAAGAACCACAGGGTCGAGCGCGCATCGGCCCACAGGCCCTTGAGGTCGCGCCACAGGATCGCGTACCCGCGCAGCAGGCCGACGGTCGGGCGCTGGGAGCCGCGCGACTCGGGGACGAAGGCGAACAGCGGCCACGCGAAGATCAGCGTCCACACGGCGCAGCCGACCGCGATGAGCCGGTACGCCATCCCGTTCGAGGTGTCCATGCCGAACCAGTCGAACGTGTCGAGCAGCACCACGATGACCAGGGCGACGATGCCGCCCATGTAGCCCAGGCCCCAGCCCAGTCCGGAGACGCGGCCCATGGTGGAGGGCGTCGAGACCTGCACCATCATCGCGTAGTAGTTGACGTTGGCGATCTCCGCGATGATCGAGCCCAGCGCGATGAGGCCGGCTCCCAGCCAGAAGGCGTCGGGCGTCGCCTCGACGAAGTACAGCCCGCCCACGCAGGCGACGAGCAGCAGCGTGGTGACCCCGAGCCAGGACTTGCGTCGCCCGGCGGCGTCCGCGCGCTGGCCGAGCACGGGTGCGAGCAGCGCGACCAGCACGCCGGCGGCGGTGATGCCCCAGCCGAGCGACGCGGTCAGCCCGTCGATGGCGCGGTCGTACTCGGGGTCGCCCTCGCCCAGCGCCGCGATGGCCGGATCGATGAAGCTGTCCGACGTCAGGTACAGCGCCGTGAAGACGAAGGTGATGATGACCGAGTTGAACGGCTGCGTCGCCCAGTCCCACAGGGCCCAGGCCCACACCTGCTTGCGCGGCGCGCGGTCCGCGTCGGGGTGTCCCGGCGCATCCGCGACCGAGGGCAGCACGTCGTCGTGGTCGCTCATGGTCACAGCGTGCCCTACCTCGGTGAACGGTGGGTGGCGGGCGCGCCCGAGGGAAACGCTTGGGTGAGGGCTAGCATCGGAGGATGGAACCGATCAGCGCCGATGCGGTGGCCTCCGAGGGTGCGACGCGCGCGCCTCTCGGCTGGGTCGAGGACGTCCTGCCGGGCTACGAGGCGAAGGACCTGGGTGCGCCGACTGCGTACCCGGCTCGCGCCGATGGCGAGCTCGCCCGCACGCTCGTGCGCCGGGTCGACCTGCCGGAGCAGGTGTGCGGCGTCGCGTTGGTGGTGCACGGCTACAACGACTACTTCTTCGGCGTGCACCTTGCCGATGCGCTCGCTGATGCGGGCTGCGCGGTCTACGCGGTCGACATGCGACGCGCGGGTCGATCGCTGCGCGAGGGCAACCAGGCTCACCACCTCGATCACATCGCCGAGCTGGGCGAGGACATCGGCGACGCGGCACGCGCGGCGGTGGCGGACGCGCACGAACGCACCGGGGCCGACCTCCCCCTCGTCGTGCACGCCCACTCGACGGGCGCTCTGGGGGCAGCGGTCTGGGCGCACGACGCACCGGATCCAGCCCTCGCCGGGCTCGTGCTCGACGGTCCGCTCTTCGGACTGCCCATGACCGCGTGGCAGGCGGCGGCGATGCGCATGGTGCCGAGCCTCGCCCGCGTGCGCCCCCGCCAGGTGGTCGTGCCGGCGCCCTCGCCCTACACGACGGGCCTCATCGAGCGGGGCTGGGACTTCGACACGCGCTGGAAGAGCCCCGCGGGTGTGGGGGCGACGGCGGGGTGGCTCGCGGCGACGCGCGCCGCGCGGCGGCGAGTGGCCGGCGGGCTCGACATCCGTGTGCCGGTCCTCGTGGGCAGCGCCGACTCCACGGGGCCCGACCGGCTCGACAACCCGCGTCACGGAAGCCAGGACACGGTGGTCGACGTCTCCGCGATCGAGGCCTACGCCCCCGGCATCGGAGAAGACGTCGAGCTGCTGGTGGTGCCGGGAGCCATCCACGACCTCGCGCTGTCCGCCGACGAACCGCGCGCGGTGTACCTCGAGGCGGTCCGCGCCTTCGTCATCCGGGTGCTGTCGTGAGCATCGTCGTCGCCTACGGAGGCCACGCCTACGCCGACGCATGGCACGACTTCGCGGGGATCGCCGCTGCCGTGATGCGCCCGCTCGAGCAGTACGGCTCGGTCGACGTCGTCGACGAGATCGAGCGGGCACTCGTGTCGCTGCACCACGACGCGCCCGAGCTGCTGGTGATGTGCGCGGGCATCGGTCCCGACGGCGGGCCGTCGCGCGAGGCGCGCGGCGCGCTCGTGCACTACGTCGAGGGCGGCGGCCGGCTGCTCGCCCTGCACTCCGTCGCGACGTCCTTCGCGGGATGGCACGACTGGGAGCGGCTGCTCGGCGGCCGGTGGGTGCGGGACGTGTCCTCCCATCCTCCCTTCGGCAGCGGAGTCGTGGACGTGTCCGGTGCGGACGCGCGCTCCTTCGAGATCGAGGACGAGTTCTACGAGGATCTTCGCGTCGGCGACGTCGAGGTCATCGCGACGCACGCGGATCGCCCCATCGCGTGGCGGCACGAGGTGGGACAGGGCCGGGTCGTGTACGACGCGCTCGGCCACACGCCGGCGACGTACGACAGCGCTGGCCGGCGGGCGCTGCTGCACGACGAGCTGGTGTGGCTCGGGCTGCGCCCGCGGTCATTCGACGCGAGTGCGGCGTCCGTGGATAAGGTGCAGGAGTGAGCCCTCGCCACCCGTACTTCGACAACGGCGGCAAGCCGGTCGCGCTCGCCCACCGAGGCTTCTCGCTCGAGGGCCTCGAGAACTCGATGAAGGCGTTCCAGGCCGCCGTGGACCTGGGCTATCGCTACCTCGAGACCGACGCGCACGGCACGAGCGACGGCGTCGCGGTGGCGCTGCACGACGAGACGCTCGACCGCACCACCGATGCGACCGGCGCGGTCTCCGAGCGTGACTGGTCGACGGTGCGCAGCGCGCGCATCGGCGGGGTCGAGCCCGTGCCCAAGCTCGAGGACGTGCTCGGGACGTGGCCCGACGTCCGGGTCAACATCGACGTCAAGGAGGTCTCGGGCATCGAGCCCGTCGCCGCGGCGATCGAGCGCACGCGTGCCCACGACAGGGTCTGCCTGGGGTCCTTCTCGGCCGACCGGAGGCGCGCGACGCTGAAGCTGCTGTCGCGGCCCGTCGCCACCCCGGCCGCCGAGCGCGAGGCCATCGCCTGGTGGATCGGCACGTGGTTCGGCGCCAAGGCCGACGCGTCGCTCGGCGACGTGGACGCCCTCCAGATCCCGTGGCGCAACGGCCCCTTCCCCTTCATTGGCCGGCGCCACGTGAAGGCGGCCCACGCCGCCGGTCGCGAGGTGCACATCTGGACCGTGAACCGCCGCGACCACATGGAGCACCTCCTGGACATCGGCGTCGACGGCCTCGTCTCCGACCGCGCGGACATCCTCAAGGACGTCCTCATCGCGCGCGGCCAGTGGGCGTAGCGCCCGCACGCGCGTCGAGCGGTGGCCGGGACCCAGGTCCCGGCCTGCACGCTCGCCCCGTTCGTTGTCCGGGTGATGACCACCTCGCTCCCCCACGCCGGCCGCGGGCCTGAGCGCGCATCGGCCCCACCGGGCCGCGCACCACGCGCCTCCTTTGTTTTGACACAGTCAAAACAAGCGCGTACCGTGGATGCCGTGATCGAGACCACCACCCCCGACGCCGCGGCCTTGCTGCGCGAGGCCGGGCTGCGGGTCACCGACACCCGCGTGGCGGTCATCGCCGCGCTCGCGGACATGCCGCACTCGGGAGCCGATGCGGTGGTCGCCCGGGTCGAGGCCACCCTCCCCACCACGTCGCGCCAGGCCGTCTACAACGTCCTGAACGACCTCGCCGCCGCGGGCCTCGCCCGCCGCATCGAGCCCGCCGGCCAGCCCGGCCTCTACGAGCTTCGCGTGGGCGACAACCACCACCACATCGTGTGCCAACGATGCGGTGCGGTCGCCGACGTCGATTGCGTCACGGGCCACGCGCCCTGCCTGACGCCCAGCCAGACCAGCGGCTTCGACCTCGCCGAGGCCGAAGTCACCTTCTGGGGCATCTGCTCCGACTGCAAGGCCCTCACGGTCGACGCGGTCGTGGCGGCGCCCTGACACGTCCCCTCTGTCAACAAAGGAGTCATCGTGACCGAGAAGTTCACCACCACCAACGCCGGTGCCCCCGTCGCGTCGGACCAGCACTCGCAGACCGTCGGCAACGACGGCGTGACCGCGCTGACCGACCACTACCTGGTCGAGAAGCTCGCCCAGTTCAACCGTGAGCGCGTCCCGGAGCGCGTGGTGCACGCCAAGGGCGGCGGCGCGTTCGGCACGTTCACCGTCACGAACCCCGACATCGCGAACTACACCCGCGCCGCGCTCTTCCAGCCCGGCGTCGAGACCGAGATGCTGGCGCGCTTCTCCTCGGTGGCCGGCGAGAACGGCTCGCCCGACACGTGGCGCGACCCCCGCGGCTTCGCGCTGAAGTTCTACACGACCGAGGGCAACTACGACCTCGTCGGCAACAACACCCCGGTGTTCTTCATCCGCGACGGCATCAAGTTCCCCGACTTCATCCGCTCGCAGAAGCGCCTGCCCGGCACCCACCTGCGCGACAACGACATGCAGTGGGACTTCTGGACCCTGCAGCCCGAGTCCGCCCACCAGGTGACCTGGCTCATGGGCGAGCGCGGCCTGCCCCGCTCGTGGCGCGAGATGCAGGGCTATGGCTCGCACACGTACCAGTGGATCAACGCCGAGGGTGAGCGCTTCTGGGTGAAGTACCACTTCAAGAGCCAGCAGGGCGTGCACGGCCTGTCGATCGACGAGGCCGCGCAGCTCGCGGGCTCGGACGCCGACCACCACATCCGCGACCTCTACGAGCACATCGACGAGGGCGACTTCCCGCGCTGGGACCTCAAGGTGCAGATCATGCCCTACGAGGACGCGAAGACCTACCGCTTCAACCCGTTCGACCTCACCAAGGTGTGGCCGCACGGCGACTACCCGCTGATCGACGTGGGCGTCATGGAGCTCAACAAGAACCCCGAGAACTACTTCGCCCAGATCGAGCAGGCGACGTTCGCCCCGTCGAACTTCGTCCCCGGCATCGGCCCCTCGCCCGACAAGATGCTCATGGCGCGCATCTTCTCCTACGCGGACGCGCACCGCTACCGCGTGGGCACCAACCACGCCGACCTGCCCGTGAACTCGGCGCACGCCGCGAGCCCCCACGGCCACTCGTACGCGAAGGACGGCGCGATGCGCTACTCGTTCGCCTCGTCGGACACCCCGGTGTACGCCCCCAACTCGCGCGGCGGCGCGCACGCCGACGCCGAGCGTGCCGGTGACGCGGGCAACTGGGAGTCGGACGGCTCGATGGTGCGGGCGGCGGCCACGCTGCACGCCGAGGACGACGACTTCGGCCAGGCCGGAACCCTCTACCGCGAGGTGTTCAACGACCAGCAGAAGGCGCACATCCTCGAGCAGATCACCGGCCACGTGGGCGCGGTGAAGTCGGACGACATCCGTGAGCGCGCGATCCAGTACTGGACCAACGTGGACGCGGATCTGGGTGCGGCGCTGCGCGCCAACCTGGCCGACGAGGGCGCGCCGGTCGAGGCCGGCGAGCCGGGCACCGGCTGGGAGCCGGCGAACGTCTGACGGAGAATCCCTGCGATGTAGTCGCGCGAGCCGCCGAGACCTGGCACACTGATGCGCAGGATCTCGGCGGCGAGCGCCGGCGAGCATCGCACCAGCCACCGGCTGTCGCTCTGACGCGACACCACCGGTCATCGACCATCGGCCGGGCCGCCCCACCCCCCTAGGACGGTCCGGCCGATGCATGTCCGCACCTGGCCCCCTCTCCATGAAAATGGACCCACTTTCGTCGACTACTGGCCGTTCTCGATGAAACTGGGCCCACTTTCGTCGGAGGGGGACAGCGACGGGGTCCCGCGGGACCGTTCGGAGGGCCGATGCGGGGGTCGGGTACCCTTGACCCGGCCACAGGCGGCCGCCACGCACGAGCCCGGGCCTTCGCCCGGGCTCTCGCCATGCCAGCGCATCGGCGCTGCTGAACCCCCACCGCCCCCGACCGCACTGGCGCACGGACATCCGCCGCTCCACCCGCCTGCCGAGGACATGATGACTGCCACTCCTGAGAACGACTCCGCCAGCGCATCGGCCGACCGGACCGCTGACCGTACGGCGACCGGTGTGCCTGACGTGACCCACGGTGGTGAGCTGTGGCGGTTGTCGTCGTGGCGGATGCCGCTGTCGCGCTACCGCACCGAGCTGGTGTCGGGACTGATGGTGGCGCTGGCGCTGATCCCTGAGGCGATCTCGTTCTCGATCATCGCGGGCGTGGATCCGCGGGTGGGGCTGTTCGCGTCGTTCACGATGGCTGTGGCGATCGCGTTCCTGGGTGGCCGTCCGGCGATGATCTCCGCGGCGACGGCCGCGGTGGCGTTGGTGGTGGCGCCGCTGGCCCGTGAGCATGGGCTGGACTACCTGATCGCAGCGGTAATCCTCGGCGGGATCCTGCAGGTGCTGCTGGCGGTGCTGGGCATCGCGAAGCTGATGCGGTTCATCCCGCGGTCGGTGATGATCGGCTTCGTCAACGCGTTGGCGATCCTGATCTTCATGGCGCAGCTGCCGCACCTGACGGACGTGTCGTGGGTGGTCTACGTGCTGGTCGCGGTGGGGTTGGCGATCATCGCGTTGCTGCCGCGCCTCACGCAGGTGGTTCCCGCGCCGCTGGTGGCGATCGTGCTGGTGACGCTGGTGACGGTGATCTTCGCGATCGCGGTGCCGACCGTGGGTGACGAGGGTGCGCTGCCCGAGGGCCTGCCGACGCTGTTCCTGCCTGATGTGCCACTGACGATGGAGACGCTGCGCATCGTGTTCCCCTACGCGCTGGGCGTGGCGCTGGTGGGTCTGCTGGAGTCGCTCATGACCGCCAAGCTCGTCGACGACATCACCGACACCCACTCCGACAAGACCCGCGAGGCGTGGGGTCAGGGCGCGGCCAACGTCATCACCGGGTTCTTCGGTGGCATGGGTGGCTGCGCGATGATCGGCCAGACGATGATCAACGTCAAGGCCGGCCGGGCGCGCACCCGCCTGTCGACGCTGGCCGCGGGCATCTTCCTGCTGATCTTGATCCTGACCCTGGGTGACGTGGTCGCGATGATCCCCATGGCCGCGCTGGTCGCGGTGATGATCTACGTGTCGTGGGCGACGTTCGACTGGCACTCGATTCGCCTGTCGACCCTGAAGCGGATGCCGCGTTCGGAGACCGCGGTCATGGTCACGACCGTGGGCGTCGTGGTCGCCACCCACAACCTGGCCTACGGTGTGGTCGCCGGCGTGCTGCTCGCCTCGGTGCTGTTCGCCCGCCGCGTCGCGCACCTCGCGACCGTCACCGGCGCGGAGCCCGTCGACGGCGAACGCCGCTACGAGGTCTCCGGCGAGCTGTTCTTCGCGTCCTCGAACGACCTGTACTCACAGTTCGACTACGCCGGCGACCCCGACCGCGTGGTGATCGACATGAGCCGCTCCCACGTGTGGGACGCCTCCACCGTCGCGGCGCTGGACTCCGTGGTCTTCAAGTACGCCCAGCACGGCAAGGAGGCCCGCATCGAAGGCCTCAACGAAGCGTCCGAGCAGTTCCACGGACGCATGACCGGGCACCTGGGCGCAGGCCACTGACCCACCGCCAGGAGCGCCGATGCGCGTGCTGGGCTCGCGCCGTCAGTCGCCCGGGTGCGCGGCGGCCCGGATGAGGTCGGTCGCCGTCGCGTCCGGCAGGTAGGCGCGCAGGATCGCGACCGTGATCGCCGGCAGGCGCGCCTCGTCCCGGTACAGCAGGTACATGGGCACGTGCTCGGGCTTGAACTTCGCCTTGAACCGCTCGAGGCTCGTGAAGCCGTAGTACGGCTCCATGCGGTCGGCCAGGATGTCGAGCAGCCGCTCGACGCTCGACTCCACCTCGCCCGAGTACGACAGCGGGGCGCACGACAGCGAGATGAACTCGTAGCCCGCCTCCTTGAAGTCGAGGGCGGTCTGAGCGATGAGGAACTCCATCACTCCGCCCATGACGCCGTCGTCGAGGCGACGCTTCATGATGTCGATGGTCCAGCCCACGACGTCGCCGTCGCGGTACACGGGCATCCAGCTGGTCATGCCGTGGACGGTGCCGTCCTCGTCGACCGCGATGTGCATGACGACGTTCGGGTCGGCCGCCTCGTCGAGCCCGCCGAGCGTGAACTCCATCTCGGGCAGCGACTTGTCGCCGGCCCATTGCGCCTCGATGGCCTCGAGCTGGTCCTTGAGTCCGCGCGGCGCCTGCGCGAGCTGCACGGCCCGCATGGTGACGCCCTCGCGGTTCGCGCGGTTGAGCGAGGAGCGCACGTCCTGCCAGGCCTTGCCCTTGAACTCGAGGTCGGGCAGGTGGATGACGGTGTCCTCGGCGACCTGGATCGCCTTGAGGCCCTGCTGCGCGAGCGCCTCGCGCAGGCCCGGGCTGACCGCGAAGTAGGCCTCGCGCCAGCCGCGCGCGCGGCAGTGCTCCGCGAACTCGGTCGCGTGCGCCGCCACGGCGTCCGTGCCGCCCGCCGGATCGCCGAGCACGACCGCCGTGTTGCCCACCAGCTTGAAGCCCCACGCCGCCTCGCCGTCCTCGCTCACCCAGTGCGTGATGCCGGGCCAGCGCGCCATGTAGCCGATGCTCGACATTCCGGTGCGCTCCACCTGCAGCTCGATGAAGCGGTCGCGCGCCTCGGCGACGTTTTCGGGCCTGCGCGAGGTCAGCAGCAGGCCGGCGATCGACACCGCGATGATCGCGTACCAGAGCAGGCCGATCACGGACAGCAGCACGCGCGCCGCGGTGGTCTCCGGCTGCAGACCGTCGTCCGAGTCGCCGAGGATGCGGGAGAACGACGTCGCGAGCGCCTCGCTCCACGTGGGCTGGTGGTCGAACGACGAGCCGAGCGCCATGATCGCGGCCGTGGTGCCGACCATCACGGCGGCCGCGGCGATGCCGATGCGGCGCCAGATCCGCGCCCGCGCACCCTTCGCCCCGCGCACCGCGAAGTGCTTGCGGCCCACGAGCAGGACCACGAAGAGCGCCACCTCGAGGCCGTAGTCCACCCAGAAGCTCGCCGAGGTCTCGCCGACGAGGATGGCGGCGCTGCCGGCGAGCACGACGAAGCCGGTGCCGACGACGACGAACCACCACGCGAAGCGGCTGCCGCGGTGGATGGCGAAGGCCAGCAGCAGCTGGATGATCGCCCAGCCGACCTCGCCGAGCATCGTGTAGTCCGACACCTCGGGGTGGCCGAACGACAGCAGGCCGCCCTCGCCGGGCCACACGCGCGCCAGCAGCGACTGCAGCGCGCTGAACGCGAGGATGATCGCCGCGACGTCGCGCGTCTCCTGCCCGCCCCAGTGCAGCTGCGGGCGCTCGTAGGCGCGTCGCACGGCCCACGGTCCGACCGCCAGGCCCGCGGCGAAGGCCACGGCGTGCGTGAGATCCCAGATCTCTCCCGCCCACAGGATCATCGCGATCGAGTACAGGATGCCGATGAGGCGCACGCGCCGGCGCCACAGCAGCGGCAGCGCGGCCGTCATCGCGCCGATCGCTCCGAACGCCATGTTGGAGGCGCCCACGTCGAGCACGTCGCCGAGCTCCTGGGCCCACTCGAGGGAGGTCCCCTGGAGCGACCAGAGGATGCCGGCGACGGTCAGCACCGCGACGATGTGGCATCCGACCGTGACGGCCGCCATGCGCAGGAATCCGTAGCGGCTCTCGAGGAACCCGGCGCCGACCACGAAGAGCCCGATGATGAGCGGGTACATCCACGGTGTGGGGCTGATGAGCACGCCGCCGAGGATCGTCCACCAGCGGCCCTCCTCGAAGGCCGGCAGTCCCCAGCCCCACGTGTCGAGCAGCCCGGAGTCCTCCGCGGGCGTCCACAGGGCGCCCGAGACGATGCCCCCCACGAGGATGAGCGCGGACAGCGCGAGCGTCCCCGGTGCGGACCGCACGAGGGCCCAGATGCGGGCGACGAGCGAGGGCTCGGAGGCCTCATCGTCGGCGACGGACGGCGTGGCAGGTGCGTTCCCCATGGTGACAAGGTACCGAGCCGAGGGGGCAGCGTGACGGACAGGCGCGCATCGGCCCTCACCTGGGACTCTCGCCAATGCCGCGCGACTCAGGTACCGTGGTGCGAACCCTCGGCCAGCGCCGGTGACGATGCCCGGCGACGCATGAGCACAGGCCTCAAGTACCCTTGACACATTGTCCACGCGTGCGCGTGGGCGAGGAGGAGATGTCATGAACGCGGACAACCGCGCATCGTCGGGCACCAGCTCGACCTTCACGCCGCAGCCGGCGAGCGACGGCGCGGCCGCCGGGCGTCCGCAGCGTTCGTCGTTGCGTCCGATCACCGGCGAGATGCCGACGTCGGGTCAGCAGGCGACCTCTCCGTACGCCGCACCCGCCCAGCAGCCCGCCTCCGGCTCCCAGTCGACCGCGAGCACGCAGGCGCCGGCTCGCTCCCCCTTCGCCCCCGTGAATGCCCCCACGTCCGCGCCGTCGGCGGCGCCCTCGCAGGCGCCCACGACCGGGAGCGAGCCCACCACCGCGACGCCGCCCACCACGGGCACCCAGCCCACGACGGGCGCGCAGCCCGTGACCGGCGCGCAGCCGACGACGGGTTCCCACCCGGTGTCGACCGAGCAGGCCGCCGGCGAGCAGCACTCGTTCCTCGGCGGCGCGACCGTGGGCGCCACGGTCGGTGCCGGCTTCGACAAGCTCAAGGGCTTCGCCGTGAAGGCCAAGGACGACCTGACGGCGGGCGACGACATCGCCGCGTCGACGCACAAGGGCGGCCCCCGCAAGGCCCGCGTCCTCGTGTCGCGGATCGACCCGTGGTCCGCGCTCAAGATGGGCTTCCTGCTGTCGGTCGCGCTCGGCATCATGACGGTCGTCGCGGTCTACGTGATCTGGTCGACCATGAACAGCCTCGAGCTGTTCGCGCTCGCGAACGACTGGGTCCAGGAGCTGTTCACCACCGAGAGCCAGGTCAACATCCTGCCGGCCTTCGAGCTCAACAAGTGGATCGCCGGCGCGACCCTCGTCGCGGTCGTCAACGTGGTGCTGCTCACCGCGCTGTCGACGCTCGGCGCGCTGCTGTACAACACCGTGTCGAAGGTCGTGGGTGGCGTCTACGTCACCCTCACCGACGACTGATCGCGGCCACCACCCCGCGGCGAGGCGGCCGGTTTTGTTCGGCGCCCGCGCGTGGGGTATCGTTGGTCGCCGCGGCTTTAGCCGCAACGGGCCCATAGCTCAGGCGGTTAGAGCGCTTCGCTGATAACGAAGAGGTCGGAGGTTCAAGTCCTCCTGGGCCCACCGAGGTGGTCGAATGAAGAAGATCGTCGTCCTCGCCGCAGTGATCGCGGCGGTCGCGCTGGTGTACGGGTCGCTTGCCCGTGACGCGAAGCGCGACATCTGGGATGATGTTCACCACGAGTTCTGATCCCACTCGCTGGGGGCCTTGGCGCAATTGGTAGCGCACCTGCTTTGCAAGCAGGGGGTTATGGGTTCGAGTCCCATAGGCTCCACCATCTGACCGCGGACGCCGTGCCTGTGGAATACAGGGCGCTGGCCCGCCTCCCGGCTATCGTCTGACCATGACAGCGACTGCCTACCTCACCGGGTTCGGGCGGTACCTGCCGGGCGATCCTGTCGACAACGACGGCATCGTCAGTCGCCTCGGAGGCGACGACCGCGTCACGGACCGCATCCGCCGCATGGTGCTCGAGGAGAACGGCATCCGTCAGCGCCACTACGCGCTCGACGAGCGCGGCGAGCCCACCGAGCTGAACGAGGAGCTCGCCGTGAAGGCGCTCCGCGCCGCCCTCGACGACCGCGGCATCGACGCCCGCGACCTCCGGATGCTCGCGTGCGCGACCACCATGGGCGACGCCCTCGTGCCGGGGTTCGGGTCGATGGTCCACGGCCGCCTGGGCGGAGGGCCGATGCAGGTGCTGACCGCCCAGGGCGTGTGCGCCTCGAGCCTCGCCGCCCTCGACGCGGCGGCCGCGAAGATCCGCCTGGGCGACCACCCGGTCGCCGCGGTGGTCGGCTCGGAGCTGCCCAGCCGCAGCCTGCGCCAGCGCCGCTTCGACGGCGTGAACGCGCGCATGGACTCCCACTTCCTGCGGTGGATGCTGTCCGACGGCGCTGGCGCCGCCATCGTCGAGTTCCAACCCCACCCCACCAAGGCCTCCCTGCGGATCGACTGGGTGCGCCACGTGTCGCTCGCGCACGACCACGAGGTCTGCATGCGCTCCGGCATGGACGGCCTCGAGGCCGTCGTGGGTGCCACGTGGCAGGACGTGGACATCGCCGATGCGCAGGCGGCCGGGATGTTCGTCCTGCGCCAGGACATCGGCGTTCTCGACCAGCTCGCCGAGGCGGGCATCAGCCAGTTCGAGGAGCTGGTCGACACGGGGCTCATCGACATGCGCAGGCTCGACCACGTGGTGTGCCACTACAGCACCAACCGCTTCCGGGACCTCGCGTTCGAGGGCATCCGCCGCCGGATCCCGACCCTCGACACGGACCGCTGGTTCTCGAACCTCGAGACGCGCGGCAACACCGGCACCGCGAGCATCTTCATCGCGCTGGAGGAGGCCTGGCACGACGGGCGCTTCCGGCCTGGCGAGACCGTGCTGCTGGCCGTGCCCGAGTCCGCGCGGTTCTCCTTCGCCTTCGCCCACCTGACCGTCGTCGCGCCTCCGGGCGCACCAGCGGCGGCGCCCACCCGGGGCGTCGCGGCGTCGGCCGTCACCGCATCGGCCGACACGCCGTCGACCGCGCCCCACGAGCAAGGAGCCTGACATGACCGCCACCTCCGCAGCGCCCGCCACCGCGAGCCTCGCCGAGCGCCTCGCCACCGTGTGGGACGCCTTCGACCGCCGCCTGGAGGAGGTGCCGATCCTGCGGCGCCTCGCCGAGGGCACCGTGACCATCGAGGACTACCGGCGCCTGCTGTTCAACCTCCGCCAGCAGGTGGTCGACGGCTCGCCGTGGATCTCGCGGGCCGCAGCGAGCTTCGACATCGACCACTTCGCGCTGCGCACCGCGGCGATCAGCCACGCGCAGGAGGAGCACCGCGACTACCTCATGATCGAGCGGGACTACGTGGCCGTGGGCGGCACGCTCGAGGAGCTGCGCGCCGGCCGCAAGAACATCGGCTCCGAGGCGCTGTCGGGCTACATGTTCCACGCCGCCTCGCAGCCCAACCCCGTGGGCCTGCTGGGCGCGATGTTCATCATCGAGGGGCTGGGCGCGCAGCGCGCCGCCGGCTGGGCGCGGCGCTTCCAGGAGGTGCTGGGGCTGGCCGACAACCAGGTGCACTTCATGGTCTACCACCAGGAGGCGGACAGCGAGCACACCGGCAACCTCGAGGCGATCCTCACCTCCGGGATGATCGACGACGAGGCGGCGGACCAGATCGTCCGCTGCGCCGAGGTGGTCGCGCGGCTGTACGTGCTCCAGCTCGAGGAGTTGGACAGCTGACGTGAGCGCCTCGCCCCGCTCCGACCCGAGCATGTGGGACGCCGTCCACGCGGATCCGTCGGTCCCGCTGGACCGCGCGGTGGTGAGCCAGATCATCGACGATCAGCGCCGGCTGTCGCGGCGCTGGCTCTACCCGGTGGTACGGATCCTGTCGCGGGTCGCGATCGCGCTGGTCTCCATCGTCAAGCGCGTGCTGCCCTTCCGCTGGATGCCGCTGGCGATGATGGACTGGCTGTGCGTGTGGTTCCTGCGTCGCGGGGTGTCTCCCGACGCGGTCGACCTGTTGCTGCGGCACTTCGTGATCGAGACCAACCTCGTCAACTTCATCATCCGCAACACCCCGGTCGACATGGAGCCGGTGACGCTCCGCCCGACCACCCTCGCCGGCCTGGGCGACCAGGCCGTCGTCGAGCACGACGTCAACGTGTACGACGTCCTCATCGCGCTCGACCACGTGGATCTCACCCGGCCCGAGCAGCTCGACTTCGCGCAGCTCGACATCCCGGCGCTCGACGCCGAGCGGGGCCGGCGGCGCCTGTTCCGTCTCGACATCCAGACGGCGCTGTGCCTCATGAACATCCCGTTCGCGATGGCGCTCACCGTCGAGGAGTACCGCCGTGCGGTGCACTCGATCCGCTTCGACGACTCGTTCCTGGAGATCCTGTCGCTGGTGTGCGACGACACCACCTTCCGCCACTGGAAGATGGGCGGCATGAGCCTGTGGATGGACTCCAACGTCGACGTGCCGCAGATGGTCTACCGGCATGCGCTGGTCTGCGAGTACGCGCACGCCCACCTCGTGAAGCTCGCGCGGGGCGCCTACCCGCGCGACACGGACGTCGCCTTCGACTGAGCCCGCTTCCCGGGCGACGAGCCGGCGGCCTGGCACGATCTGACGTGTGAGCCTCGACCCGCCCCCCGCGCTCGACGCGGGACTCGACCTTCCCTACCTCGTCTACGGGACCCTGCGGCCCGGCGGCTCCAACGTGCACCGCGTCGAGCGGCACGGCGCGACGCACGAGGGCCGTGTGGTGCTGACGGGCTTCACCATGCTCGACTCTCCCCGCGGATACCCGTACATCACCCCCGGACGCGCCGACCAGCGGATCGTCGTGGACGTCGTGCGGCCGCCGGCCAGCGCATCGGCGCGGCTGCGGCTGCGACGCGACCTCGACGCCCTCGAGGACTTCGTCATCGGCGGCACGGTGAACAACTACGAGCGGGTCGCGACCGCGTTCGATGACCCGATCGAGGGGCGCCGATGCTGGGGCTGGCTCTACGTCGCCGGCGCCGGAGCGCTCATCGACGGTCTGCCGGAGATCGCGTCGGGAGACTGGTTCGTGCGCTGAGGCGCACGTCCGCGGGCGTGGGTGGATACGGTGAGGAGACCCAGCCGAGCGACCGGTCGACGCCCTTGCGCCACTGGGCCAGCTCTGCCTCGCGCTGCTCCTCGCCGAGCGCGGGCTCCCAGCGCCTGCCCTCGCGCCACAGCTCTCGGAGCTCGTCGAGCCCGGACCAGAACCCGACCGCCAGGCCCGCGGCGTACGCGGCGCCCAGCGCCGTGGTCTCGGACACTTCGGGTCGCACGACGGGAACGCCCAACGCGTCGGCCTGCACCTGCATGAGCAGGTCGTTGACCACCATGCCGCCGTCGACCTTGAGCTCGGTCAGCGGGACGCCGGTGTCCGCGACCATCGCGTCGAGCACCTCGCGCGACTGCCACGCGACGGCCTCGAGGGCCGCGCGGGCGATGTGATCGTGCGTGGTGAAGCGGGTGATGCCCAGCAGCGCGCCGCGAGCGTCCGGCCTCCAGTGCGGCGCGAGCAGTCCGGAGAACGCCGGGACCAGCACCACCCCGCCGGCGTCGTCGACGCGACGTGCGAGCGTCTCGACCTCGGCCGCCGAGGCGATGATGCCCAGCGAGTCGCGCAGCCACTGCACGAGGGACCCGGTCACGGCGATCGAGCCCTCGAGCGCGTACGCCAGCTCGCCCGAGTCGAGCTCGTAGGCGACCGTCGTGATGAGGCCGTTGTCGGAGAACACGGGCTCGCCGCCCGTGTTGAGGAGCACGAAGTTGCCCGTGCCGTAGGTGTTCTTCGACTCGCCCTCGCGGAACGCCGCCTGGCCGAAGGTCGCCGCCTGCTGGTCGCCCAGCACCCCGGTGATGGGCACCTCGCGCAGCAGGCTCGACTGCGCCGCGCGACCGAAGGCGTCGGAGGACCGCCGGATCTCGGGCAGACACGCCCGCGGCAGCCCGAACACCTCGAGCATCTCGTCGGACCAGTCGCGGGTCCTGAGATCCATGAGCAGGGTGCGGCTCGCGTTGGTGACGTCCGTGGCGTGCACGCCGCCCTGGGGCCCGCCGGTGAGGTTCCACAGCACCCAGCTGTCGATGGTGCCGCACAGCAGCTCGCCGCGCTCGGCGCGGGCCTGGCCGTCCTCGACGTGGTCGAGGATCCACCGGAACTTGGACGCCGAGAAGTAGGCGTCGAGCGGCAGGCCGGTGGTCTGGACGAAGGCGTCCCGACCGTGGCGCTCGGTGAGCTCGTCGATCGCCGGCTGGGTACGGGTGTCCTGCCAGACCACGGCGTTGTACGCGGGCTCGCCGGTCGCGGGGTCCCACACCACCGCGGTCTCGCGCTGGTTGGTGATCCCCACGGCGGCGACGTCGTGGCGCGTGACGCTCGCCTTCGCCATCGCGAAGCCCACGGCCTCCCTGACGTTCTCCCAGATCTCCAACGGGTCGTGCTCGACCCAGCCGGGCTCGGGGAAGTGCTGGCGGTGCTCGAACTGTCCCGAGGCGACCACCGTGCCGCGCGCGTCGAAGACGATCGCCCTGGTGCTCGTCGTGCCCTGGTCGATCGACACGATGTACGTCACATCAGCTCCCTTGCGTCGCGTGCTCGTCGCGTGACTCACCTGGCAACCTACGCGGCGCCGGGTGCGCGTGCCAACGGCGTGCACCGATGTGCACCGGGCGTGTGTCTCGGCGCCGCCCGGATGCTCAGCTGCTCGCGATGAGCCCGCGCGCGAGCGCCTCGTCGACCACCAGGTCCGTCACCAGCCCGCCGGCCAGCGCGCCGCGCACGCCCGCGAGCTTCTGCGGCCCCGAGGCGACGCAGACGCGGCGCGGCACTCGCCGCAGCGTCGACAGGCGCGGCCCCGAGCTGCGGGCGTTGAGCGCGATGCCGTCCGACGAGCCGTCGCCTCGGTAGAACACGGTGGCGACGTCGCCCACCGCCTTGTCGTCCTTGAGGCTGCGGAAGTCGGCCGTGCTGAGGTAGCCGCCGATGTAGACCTGGCTCGGCACCTCCGCGAACGGCGAGCCGATGCCGAAGATCGCGACGTCCATGCGTGCCTGGAGGTCGAGCAGGCGCCGGATCGACCGCTCCTTCCATAGCGCGACCTTCGTCGCGGGATCGTCGAAGAACGCGGGGACCGGGAACTGCTGCACGCGTGCGTGGTAGGCGCGGCCGAAGCGCCCGAGGATCTCCGACGAGTACTCGATGCCGGTGCTCTGGGTGTTGCCGGCCCCGTTCATCTGCACGACCGAGGTGTTGCGCGTGGGCCGCGACGGCAGGTGCTTGCTGATCGCGCTGAGCGTCGAGCCCCACGCCACGCCGACGACCATGTTCGAGTCCACGAAGCCGCTGAACAGACGCGCGGCATGGATGGCGACGCGCTCGAGGCGCTCGACGTCGCTCACGACGTCCGGCACGGGGATGATGTGCGCCCGCACCCGGTGACGGTCGGAGACGCGTCGCTCGAGCTCCCCCACGTGCAGGTCCGGCGTGTGCACCTGGATCTCGACGATCCCGGACTCGCGGGCGTGGGCGAGCAGGCGCGAGATCGACGACCGCGAGGTGCCGAGCTCGCGCGCGATCGCCTCCATCGTCTGGTCCTGCATGTAGTAGAGCTGGGCGGCGCGCAGCGCGATCTGCGCCCGCCGGGCATCGGGGCTCTCATCGCGCATCGTCGCCTCCTTGCACATTCGTGCACTCGCGTTGCACCGAGGGTCAACGCCTCCTGATCATAGACATGTGGAAGAGCAGACGAACGACCTCGACGGCGTCCAGGCGGCGCCCGCCACGATCGCGCCCAGCCCCAACCCCAGCCCCAGCCCTCGGCTCGGCGGCGACGACCGCACGACGGTGCTCATCATCGGCGGCGGCATCAACGGCATCGCGACCTTCCGCGACCTGTGCCTGCAGGGTGTCGACGCGATCCTTGTCGAGCGCGGCGACCTGTCCTCGGGCGCGTCCTCGGCGTCGAGCCACATGGTGCACGGAGGACTGCGCTACCTCGAGAATGGCGAGATGCGCCTGGTCCAGGAGTCGGTGCGCGAGCGCAACGCCCTGCTGCGCACCGCCGCCCACCACGTGCGCCCCCTGGCCACCACCATCCCGCTGCGCCGGACCTTCTCGGGCATCGTCGCGGCTCCGCTGCGTGTCCTGCGCCATCGGCCGTCCGCCGGCACGGAGCGAGGCGCGCTGCTCGCGAAGCTCGGCCTCACCCTGTACGACTCGTACTCGCGGCGCACCGGCCGGCTGCCGCGCCACGAGTTCGACGGCCCGCGCCGCACCCACGAGCGCTTCCCGGCGATGGCCGACGACATCCGCTACACCGCGACCTACTACGACGCCTCCGTCGGCCAGCCCGAGCGGGTCGCGGTCGACCTGGTCCTCGACGGACTCGCCGCCAACCCTCGCTCGCGGGTCCTCACCTACACGGAGGCGGTCGCGATGGGCGCGGACGGCGTCCGGGTGCGGGACCTGCTCACCGGCACCGAGGCCTCCCTCGACGCGGACGTGATCGTCAACGCCTCGGGACCATGGGCCGACCTCACCGGCGCGGCCCTCGGTCGCCCGTCGGCGTTCATGGGCGGCACCAAGGGATCCCACATCGTCGTCGACAACCCGGCGCTGCTCGACGCGACCAACGGCCACGAGATCTTCTTCGAGCACCCCGACGGGCGCATCGTGCTCGTGTACCCGCTGCACGGCCGCGTCATGATCGGCACCACCGACATCCCCGCCGACCCCCGCGAGCCCGCCCGGTGCACCGACGAGGAGGTGGACTACTTCCTCGAGCTCGTGGGGCTCGTGTTCCCGGACATCCCGGTGACGCGCGAGCAGATCGTCTACCGCTTCGCCGGGATCCGGCCGCTGCCCGCCGCCGGGGACGCCAAGCCGGGCGCGGTCTCGCGCGACTATCGCGTCGAGCGCGAGCAGGACGCGTCGGGTCGCGAGCTGGTGACGATCGTGGGCGGCAAGTGGACCACCTTCCGCGCCCTGGGCGAGCGCGTCACGGACGAGATCCTGGGCGTCCTCGACCTGCCGCGCCGGCGGCACACGCTGCGCGAGCCCATCGGCGGCGCGAAGCGCTACCCGCGCGGCCCCGAGCGGCGCGCCGCGTGGCTCGACGAGCGCCTGGCCGGCGTGCCCGAGCCGCGCCGCGAGGTGCTCTTCGCCCGCTACGGCACGCGCGCGCAGCAGGTCGCCGAGCACTGCGCCGCGGGTCCCGACGAGCCCATCGCCGGCACCGAGCTCACGGCCCGCGAGGTCGACTTCCTGGCCCGAGCCGAGCACGTCCGTCGCGTCGACGACGTGCTCCTGCGGCGCACGACCCTCGCCTTCACGGGTCGCGTCACCGCGGCGGTCGTCGACAGGACGGCCGATGCGCTTGCCGGCACCCTCGCCTGGTCGCCCGAGCAGCGGGCGGCCGAGGTGGAGCGGGCCGTCGCGGTGCTCGAGGACGCCCACGGCGTGCGCCTCGGGAGCACGGCGACGTGCGGCGGTCCGCGCGACTGAGCGAGGCAAACCCGCGGTGAACGCGGGCCCCCGCGCGTGACGCGGCGCTGAACGTCGTGTGAAACTCCGGCGATCGGGCCCGGCGGAGTTTGACCAGGGCCCTCCGAGAGGCTGGCATGGGCGCGTCCGGCGCCGGCGGAGACGCCGCCGGGGTCGCCAAGGAGCCGACGCGCGATGTTCTTCCGAGCCGTACTCGCCCCCCTCCCGCCCCGCCACCTGTTCCGCCGCACCGCTGCGGTGGCGCTCGCGACCCTCGCCGCGACGACGGCGACGTCGCTCGGGGCCCCGGCGAGCGCATCGGCGCTGCTGCCGTTGCGGCCCATCCCCGAGCCCGAACGCTTCGACCCGATCGTCCAGGTGACGGAGATCGCGGCGGACAGCGCGAACATCGCCGGGACCGATGCCTACGAGTTCATCGAGGTAGTCAACGCGTCGGACGCGCCGCTCGACTGGGCGGACTTCGCGGTGCGCTACGTGACGCCGCTGGCCGACCTGTCGACACGGACGCACCACCACTGGCCGACCGTCGGCGCGAGTCCCGTGCTCGAACCCGGGGACGCGCTCGTGCTGTGGGTGCGCACCCCCGCGAACGCGGCGCTCACGGTCCCCGACTTCAACGCCGCGTATGGCACGTCGCTCGTGGCCGGCGCGAGCATCGTCGGGGTCGAGGGTCCGGGCATGGCGAACGGCGCCATGCGCGGCATCGAGGTGGTCACGCGGGCGGGGCTGTCGGTCTCCCGGGCGTACTACAACCTGGACGGCGACACGGACACGGCGAGCGGCCGCGGCATGCACTACGGGCACACGGCCGATGCGCACGCGCCCCAGCCCTCCCGTGGGCTGAGCGCGGCGTCGCCGGGGGTGGTGGACCCGTCGCAGACCGGCCCCGCCGTCGCGCCGCCGCCGGCGGGAGACCCGCCGATGCTCGCTCACGAGCCCCGTCAGGCGTTCGTCCCGGGCAGGCCCGTGGAGCTCGAGGCGTGGTCCGAAGACGACGGCCTGCTGCGCGGGCTGGTCGTGGAGTGGTGGAGCGACCTCGACCCCGAGGTGCGCGCGCGCCGCCTCGAGACGGACGAGCTGGGGATCGCCCACATCACCCTCGGCGCCTCGGAGACCATGGCCCGCGAGGAGATCCACTACCGCATCACCGCGACGGACGGCTTCGCCGAGACCGCGACCGAGGTGCACACCATCGTGAGCGCCGCCGACTCTCCCGCGGTGACGCTGCGCCACGTCGACTCGTCCCCCGCCGAGGCCGCGCCGTGGGTGGCCTCCGAGGCGATCCAGCCGGTGATGATCCGGGACGCGTCGCGCGACGGGGCGGCCGTGACCGGCACCACGACGGTGGTGGCATCCACGGTCCTCGACGAGCCGCTGGCTCTCAGCGTCGACGGCGCCGACGTCGCCGCCGAGCCGGCGCTCGCGCACGAGCCGATCCTCGCGTTCGAGGCGACCCTCACCGACGACTACTTCCGCAACGGCGTGATGCTCGGTGACCGCGTGCTCGGCGTCTTCGATGTGGGCACCTACGGCGACCAGCGGACCATCGAGACCCGCGTGCCCCTCACGGCGGTGCGTCCGGGCGAGCCGTTCACGGTGTCGATCGTGTCCGGCACCAAGGCCGCCACCGGCCCGGACTCCCACGAGGGCAACGACGACTTCGCCGTGAGCGACGTGCGGCTGGTCCTCCCCGACGGAGGCGTGGTGCGACCGGTGCAGGGGCGCGACCCGAGCGCGTGGGTCGCCGTCGGCGACGGCGCCCGGGCGACCGATGCGCTCGCGGCTACCTTCGTCGTCCCCGCCTCCGCGTTCACGGCGGTCGCGTACTCGTGGGAGACCGGCGACGGCGCGGATGGGCCGCACCGGGTCACGGCGCGCGCCGGCAGCGCCGAGGCGACGCTGGGCCTTGAGGTGGACAACACCGCGCCCGTGCTCGCTCCCTCCATCGTCGCCGGGACCACCATCCGCGGCGAGGTGGAGCTGGACGTCGTGGCGAGCGATGCCGGCTCGGGAGTCGACGAGGTCGCGGCGACGCTCGATGGCCGCGCGGTCACGCTGCCGGTCACGGCGTCGTCGCTGACCGGGGAGCCCGGCGATCACGTGCTCACTGCGACGGCCACCGATCGCGAGGGCAACGCGGCGTCGGTGACGGTGCCGTTCTCGGTGCCGCACGAGCTTCCCGCGATCTCCGCGACCGGCGAGGAAGGGTCGCTCCACGCGACCGCCACCGACGTCGAGGGCGACGCGGTGGAGGTGACGTTCGCGCGCGGCCGGGCGCTCGCGCTCGGCGCGGAGGTGACGGTGTCCTCCGGCACCACTCCTGACGCTGCGGCCGTGGACCGGCCCGAGGCGCGGGCAGCATCCACCGCGGAGTTCGAGGCGCTCGCGGCACCGGGTTCCGGGGTCGTCGCGGTCGAGGCGGACGGCGGCCTGCCGTACCAGCTGGTCGAGGCGCGGGTTCCGGCCGGGTCGGAGGCGGCGAGCGTGCGGCTGCGGTGGGACGGCACCGCCAACGCCGGCGCGCGCGTGACGCTGCGGGTGCTCGACGCCGCGGGCCAGGCGTGGGTCGAGGCGGACTCCGTCGTCACGCCCGCGGGTGACGGCCAGCAGGACGTCGCGCTCGACGGCGTGGTGAGCGTGGGCGACCACGCGCGCGACGGCGTGGTGACCGCGCTCGTCCAGCACTCGGACGGGTACGCCGGGGCCGACCTTACGACGCGGGAGAGCGCGGTGGCCCCTCACCACCCGGACGACACCCCGCGCGACCAGTACGACTTCACCATCGCGTGGGAGTCGGACACCCAGTACTACAACGCCCGCGCGGACATCTTCGACCGGCAGCTGTCCATCCACGACTTCCTGCTCGAGCGGCGCGAGGCGCTCAACCTCCAGTACATGGTGCACACCGGCGACATCGTCGACCTGTCCGCGGACGAGGCCCAGTGGCTGCGCGCGGAGGAGGCCTACGCCCCGCTCGACGAGGCCGACCTGCCGTACGGCGTGCTCGCCGGCAACCACGACGTCGACCAGCAGACCAACGACTACACCGACTTCTCCCGATGGTTCGGCGACCAGCGCTTCGCGCATCGGCCCTGGTTCGGCGGCTCGCACGAGGACAACCGCGGCCACTACGACCTCGTCACCGCCGGCGGCGTCGACCTCATGTTCGTCTACATGGGCTGGGGCGCCGCGGACGAGCAGATCGCGTGGCTCAACGAGGTGCTCGCGCGTCACCCCGAG
The DNA here is from genome assembly GCF_002090155.1 of Demequina sp. NBRC 110056. Lineage (GTDB taxonomy): Bacteria > Actinomycetota > Actinomycetes > Actinomycetales > Demequinaceae > Demequina. The sequence goes on from NZ_BBRM01000007.1 coordinate 85,997, forward strand.
AGGGTCGCGGTGCTCGCGCTCCACGAGTACATGCTCACCACCGGCGGCCTGGGCATCATCCCGCAGCGCATCCACGACGAGGTGGTGGCGACCAACCCCAACGTCCGCATGGTGATGAGCGGGCACTATCACGACGCCTTCACGCGGCTCGATCGCTTCGACGACGACGGCGACGGCACGCCCGACCGGGCGGTGACGTCCATGCTGTTCGACTATCAGGACCTGCCGAACGGCGGCGAGGGCTACCTGCGACTGCTCCACTTCGACAACGACGGCCAGCGCATCCTGGTGCGGACCTACTCCGACCACCTCGAGGACTACTCCGCGGTCCACCCCTCGCTGTCGGACCACCACCAGGAGTTCGAGATCCCCTACGCGCAGGCGGGCATCACGGTGTCGCCCAAGGTCCTGACGGCCGATGCGGTGCGTGTCGACGTCCTCACCGACGAGGTGATCGCGGAGTTCAGCGACGTCGCGTCCGGCAGCTCGGTCAGCGCCGAGGGCGAGGCGGTCGCCGCCGCGTGGTACGCCCGCGCCGAGGACCCCTATGGCGCGGTCGCGTACAGCGAGGTCGTGACTCCCGCGGCGGTGACGGTCGCGCAGCCCGTGCCGCAGCGCACGCCCTGACGCGCTCTCGGACGCCTCGAGAGAGCGCGAACGCCCCGGCCGAGGCCGGGGCGTTCGCGCTGCTACGGGTGCGCCGCAGCTACTTCTTGGTGGTGCCGCCGGTCTTCTTGGCGGTGGACTTCGCGGCGGAGGTGGTCTTCTTGGCCGCCTCCTTCGCCGCGTCCTGGGTGTCCTCCCAGACGTCCTCGGCATCGTCGATGGTGCTCGCGGCCGCCGCGTTGGCGCGGTCGCGGGCCTCGTCGACGGAGTCCTTGATCTTCGAGACCTCGGTGGTGGCGGACTCGCGCACCTTCGAGGCCGAGGCACCGGCCTGGTCGGCGAGCTTCTTGCCCTGCTCCACGGCGGTCTCCTTGACGCGCTCGTAGGCGGGGCCAGCCTGCTCCTTGACCTTGTCGTACGCCGGTCCGGCCTGCTCCTTCACCTTCTCGTAGGTGGGGCCGGCCTGCTCCTTGACGGCCGCGGCGGCAGCCGTCGCCGCCTCGCCCGCCTTCTTCGCGGCCTCGAGGGCGGCGTCGGTGGCCTTGTTGACGTTGTCGCGGAGCTGCTGCTTGAAGTCGCCCTCGCCCGTGAGCTCCCACTCGTCGTCCTCGCCGGCCCACTCGTCGCGGCCCGGGTCGCGACGCGCCCACACGACGAGCGCCGCCGCGGCGGCACCGGCGAGCACGATAGGGATGAGGATCTTGCCGACGGAGCGACCCTTGGGCTCGTCGTCCTGAGCGGCGTGCTCCACGGCGCCGATGGCGGCGGGGATCGCGGCTCCGACGATCGCCGCGTGCGCGATGTCCGCCCACTGCGTTGCCTTGTCGCCGGCCTTGCGGACGTACGGCTCAGCCTTGGCCGCGCCCTGGTGATACGCCTTCTTCGCGCGTGGCGTGGCCCATGCCTTCGCCTTGTCGTACTGGGGGCCGGCCCAGTCCTTGGCCTTGTCGTACTGGGGTCCCGCCCAGGCCTGCGCCTTGGCGGCGGCGTCCTTGGCGTGGACTGCTGCGTCCTGCGCCGCGGCCTTGGCGCTCGCCGCGGCCTCCTCGGCTTGCGCCCTGTACTTGTCGACGTCCTTGGTCAGGTTCTTCTTCCGTCCCACTGGGGGGCCTCCATCCGTGTGCACGGTCTTCCTGATCCTTCATCTTGTCACTTACGAGGTAGGAACGCGAGAGACGTGGGAGAATGTTCCGCATGATCGCAACCCTTGAGACCACCGCAGGCGACATCCGCATCGAGCTGCTCCCCAACGACGCCCCGGCCACCGTGAAGAACTTCGTGGGCCTCGCCACCGGCGAGAAGGAGTGGGTCGACCCCGAGACGGGCGACAAGAGCACCGAGCCCTTCTACAACGGCCTGGTGTTCCACCGGGTCATCTCCGGCTTCATGATCCAGGGCGGCTGCCCCGAGGGCACCGGCACCGGCGGTCCCGGCTACACCTTCGACGACGAGATCCACCCGAACAACCAGTTCTCGGAGCCCTACCTGCTCGCCATGGCCAACGCCGGCAAGCGCCTCAACCCCATCACCGGCAAGCCCGCGGGCACCAACGGCTCGCAGTTCTTCATCACCGTGGCGCAGACCCCGCACCTCAACCAGGGCCACACCATCTTCGGCAAGGTCGCTGACGACGAGTCCAAGGCCGTCGTCGACAAGATCGCCACGACCCCGGTCGACGGCCGTGACCGTCCCCTCGAGGACGTCATGATCACGGGCGTCTCCATCGCCTGAGGCCTTCGTGACCGACCAGCCGGGGGCGCAGGCCGCGCCCACCTGCCCGCGCCACCCTGACCGCGTGTCGTATGTGCGCTGCCAGCGGTGCGAGCGGCCCGCGTGCCCCGAGTGCCAGCGGCCCGCCCCCGTGGGCGTGCTGTGCGTGGACTGCCTCAAGCAGGCGCAGTCCCAGGCGCGCCCGGTGCGCTCCCGGCTGGGGTTCACGGCGACGGCCGGCCCGCCGCTCGCGACGTACGCGCTCATCGCGATCAACGTCGCGGTCTACTTCCTGGGCCCGGTGATCCTCGGTGACGCCTTCCCGGGCTCGTGGGCGCTGTGGCCCGACGCGACCCCGGTGGACGTGGCGCGCTACATCGACGTGGGCGACGAGTGGTACCGCTGGATCACCGCGGGCTTCATCCACTTCAGCATCCTGCACATCGGCATGAACATGCTCGCACTGTGGCAGCTCGGCCAGGTGCTCGAGCCCGCGCTCGGCCGGTGGCGCTTCCTCGGGCTCTACGCGGGCTCGCTGATGGGCAGCTCGGCGGCCGTCGAGATCATCGGCACGGGCGGCAGCCTCACCGCGGTGGGCGGCGCCTCAGGCGCGATCTTCGGCCTCATCGCGGCCTACGGCATCATCCTCAAGCGCCTGCGTCTGCCGTACACGCAGGTGCTCGTCATCGCCGCGATCTTCATCGGGGCACCGCTGCTGTCCGACCTCATCCCGGGCTTCGGGTTCTTCTCGGGCCTGTCGTGGCAGGGTCACCTCGGCGGCGCCATCGCCGGCGCGGCGATCATGCTCGTCATGTTCCGCGGCGTCGACCGCCGCGAGAAGGCGGCACGGGCGTCCTAGCCGGCGAGCGCATCGGCCCTCCGCAAGGACGGCCCGGCGGTGCCGTCCCGCCGCTCGCCGCGCCCTGCCCCGTCCCTCACCCCTCGCCCCTCCCGACACTTCCGAACATCTCGCGAGGCGCAGCTCGGCGTGTCGCCGCGATCGCGGCTCTGACACCCGCGTGTCGCGCGCCAGATGTTCGGAACTGTCGGAGGGGCCTGCGGAGGTACGGACAGCGGGCCGATGCGGTCGCCGGCTCTCCCCAGCCCCATCCCCAGTGTGAATAACACGGGTGTAGTTATCCCCACCGCTGTCCACAACGGGGGATAACTACAGGGGTGTAACTCGGTGCGGAGGCGCTACTTCCAGCGGGTGAGCAGCACCATCGACGCGGCCATGAAGGCGAAGCCGACGAGCAGGTTGAGGTCGCCGATGGGCGCCGGCCACTGGCCCTTTGAGATGTAGTAGACGACGATCCACGCGGGGCCGATGATCAGCAGCGTCAGCGCCGTGGGCAGCAGCCACTTGGGATTCTCGGTCTCGGCCTTGCCGAGGTTGCGAGGGGCCTTGTAGACCTGCTTGTCGTCGTCACGCTTCTTGTTGAGGGCCACGGTGCTGCTCCATGCTCTGCTGACGCCCGGCGAACGGGCCTTCCTGGGGACAAGGGTACCCATCACCAGGCTTGCCGCTCAGCACGAGGGGTTCAGCGGCGACAGGCGCTCGCGTACGCTGGATCCACGATGAGCGCCCCCACGTCGAGCCCCGCGCCCGCGGACGAGCGTCCCCCCGCCCACGCGGGCAGGTCCCGCCCGCGCGTGAGCGTGCTCGGGATCCTGGGCGAGCTGCTCATCCTCGCCGGAGCCCTGCTGGGCCTCTTCGTCGTGTGGCAACTGTTCTGGACGGACATCCAGGGCGAGCGTGCGCAGCGCGAGGTCGTGGAGAGCCTCGACTGGGTGGAGCCCGACGTCGTGAGCGGCATCACCGCGGACGAGGCGAGCGGCCCGGAGACCATCCCGGACGAGCTCAAGCGCACCGACGACCCGCCGGCCATGGACTACCCCGAGTTCGTCGAGACCTTCGCGACCTTCATGGTGCCGCGCTGGGGCGAGGACTACGTCAAGCCCATCACCGAGGGCGTGACGCGAGCCGACGTGCTCGACCCTCTGGGCATCGGCCACTACCCGGACACGGCGCTGCCGGGCGAGATCGGCAACTTCGCGATCTCGGGGCACCGCACCACGTACGGCAAGCCGTTCGCGGACGTCTCCGAGCTCGAGGAGGGCGACTCGCTCATCGTGCAGACCGAGGACGCGTGGTTCGTCTACCACGTCGAGTCGTGGGAGATCGTGTGGCCCACGCAGGTCGAGGTCATCGCACCCACCCCCGACCAGCCCGGCGTCGAGCCCACCGAGCGGTACATCACGATGACCACCTGCCACCCGAAGTTCTCCGCGGCCCAGCGCTGGGTCGTGCACGGGACCATGGACTACTGGGCGCCCGTCGGCCACGGCGTGCCCGAGGAGCTGCTGGAGGTGCCGGCATGATCTCGTCGTGGATCTGGAACGCGCTGCCGGGGCCCGCGCTCGTGCGGCTGCTGATCCTGCTGGTCGTCATCGCGGCCGTGGTGCTGGTGCTGTTCGAGTACGTGTTCCCCTGGGTGTCGGAGTCGCTGGCCCTGCAGGAGCAGAGCGTGGAGGAGTCATGACCCGGATCCTGGTGATCGACAACTACGACTCGTTCGTCTACACGATCGTGGGCTACCTGCGGCAGATGGGTGCGGAGACGGTCGTGGTGCGCAACGACGCCGTGGCCGATGCGGGCGACGTCGACGAGTACGACGGCGTCCTGGTCTCGCCCGGCCCTGGCACCCCCGCCGAGGCCGGCGCCTCCAACGACGTCATCCGCGAGTGCGCGCGCACGGGCACGCCCATGCTCGGCATCTGCCTGGGCCACCAGGCGCTCGCGGAGGTCTACGGCGCGGTCGTCTCGCACGCGCCCGAGCTCATGCACGGCAAGACCTCGTCGGTGACCCACGAGGGCGGCTCGGTGCTGGTGGGCCTGCCCTCTCCGTTCACGGCGACGCGGTACCACTCGCTCGCCGTCGAGACCCCCACGGTCCCCGACGAGCTCGAGGTCACCGCGTCGACCGCCAACGGGATCATCATGGGCCTCAAGCACCGTGACCTGCCGCTCCACGGCGTGCAGTTCCACCCCGAGTCGGTGCTCACCGAGGGCGGGCACCGGCTGCTCGCCAACTGGCTCGAGGTGTGCGGCATGCCCGACGCCGAGGGCCGCTCCGCGGGGCTGTCCCCGCTCGTGCGGCAGTAGGGCTGCCAGGCCGGCACGCGCATCGGCGCTGCGGGTGCGGGTGCGTGCCGTCGCGCGCCCGAGCCGAAGTAGAGGGACTTCGGGCAGGTGCGCCCGCAGAATGCGCTGGCCCGGCACTCGCAAAGGCGGGTTTCGCGGACTTGCCGTCGATTCCGTTGCGGAGGGACGGGCCCTACAGCCAGCCGTTCCACTCCACGATGAGCAGCACTGTCACGAGGAAGCCCACCGGCTGGTTGAGCCACAGGAACGTGCGCCAGCCGCGGTTGGCGTCCTCGCAGGTGGCGTCCGTGACGTTCCAGAACCGCGCGACCGACGCGGCGTACGCGAGTGGGAGCACCGCCGCGAGCACGCCGGGCCACGGCAGGAACAGCAGCAGGGCGGACGCGGCGACGTAGAGGACGACGGCAAGCCGGGTGGTCGCGCGCGCGCCGATCACGGTCGCGACCGAGCCGATCCCGCCCTCGCGGTCGGCGCGCACGTCCTGCACCGCGCCGAAGGCGTGCGAGGCCATGCCCCACAAGACGAAGGCCGCCCAGATGGGCCACACGGCCGGGTCGGCCAGCGACACCCCCGCCAGCACGAGGGCGTAGAGCAACGGGCCGACGAAGTGCAGCGCGGACGTGACCGAGTCGAGGAACGGCTTCTCCTTGAACCGCAGCCCCGGCGCCGAGTAGGCGACCACGCCGAACAGCACCAGCCCCAGCGTGAGCAGCGCCGCCAGGTCGCCCTGCGTCGCGAGCCACACCGCGGGCGGGATCACCGTGATGGCACTCGCCCACAGGATGCCGCGGTGGATGCGGGCCGCGGCGGCGCGGTCGCGGATCACGTCGCCCTCGACGCCGCCCTTGCGGGGGTTGGCGAGGTCGGACTCGTAGTCGAACACGTCGTTCACGCCGTACATCAGCAGGTTGTACGGGATGAGGAAGAACAGCGTGCCGACCACGAGTACCGCGTCGACCTCGCGCGTGGCCATGAGGTAGCCCGCGGCGAAGGGGTAGGCGGTGTTGATCCAGGAGATGGGGCGCGAGGCGCGCACGATCGCGCCGATCATGCGGCGTCCTCCTGGCTCCCCTTACCCGTGGAGGGCCGATGCGCGGGCTGGGCCTTCCCGCCCCGCCGCCCGAGCAGCTCCCACAGGGTGGGCACGAGCATCACCGCTCCGAGCGTGTAGGCGAGGTCCTCGATGGGCGCGATGGGCATGCGGACGCCGCTGATGAGCGACGAGTCGTAGTCGACGATTCCGGTACCGACGATGACGTTGTCGAACACCACCGTGAGCACGATCAGGCACAGCGCGCTGAGCGCGAGCGGCGCGAACGGCAGGCGGCGCAGGACGGGGACGGTCGCGAGGGCGAGCAGCGCGAGCACCGCGACGGAGAGGATCACGTAGGTCACGGCGCCTCCACCGCCGTTCGCTGGCCTCGGCGCCGGCGTGCGTGCCAGCGCGAGAACGCGAGCCACAGCAGCAGGGTGTTGTACGTCAGCAGCGTGAGGAATGCGACCTCCTCGACGGGCACCTCGGGCGCGATGACCCAGCCCGACAGGTACGGTGCGTCGCCGATGAAGAAGATCCCGAGGCTCACCCCGAGCAGGTCCCACACCAGGAAGAACGCGATCGCGAGGCCCAGGGTGACGAGGGTGCGGCGCGCGTCGGAGAACAGCGCGACGCGGTAGCGCCAGTCGAGGATGCCGAGCCCCAGCAGGCTCACGGCGAGCGCCGTCAGGTACAGGTAGGACGTCACGGGGCCGCCTGGGACGTCGCGCCGGCGAGGGCTCGCGCCAGGTCGCCGAGGCCGTCGCGCCGCTGGGTCCGCGCGAGGAAGCCCTGCGGCAGCGGTGCCGGCAGTGGGCTCACGCCCTGGGCGCCGAGCAGGCGCTTGGCGACCAGCTCGGCGGAGATGAGGCAGATGGGCACGCCGATCCCGGGCGCGGTGGACGCGCCGGCGAAGAGCAGGTTGTCGACCTTGGCGGAGACGTTGCTCGGTCGGAACATCGCGGACTGCGCGAGCGTGTGCTCGAGGCCGAGAGCGCCGCCCTGGAAGGCCGACAGCGACGTGGCGAAGTCCGAGGGCGTGAGCATCGCCTTGACCGAGGTTCGGGAGCGCAGGTCCGGCACGCCCGCCCAGGCGCCGACCTGGTCCAGGTAGCGGGCCGCGTGGTGCTCGAGGCCGGCACGGGACGTCGCCGTGGCACCGAGCGAGGGGTCCGCGGGGAACGGCACGAGCATCACGAGGTTCTCGTGGCCGTCGGGAGCGGTGGAGGGGTCTGTGGCGGTGGTGCGCGACACGTACACGGACGCCGGATGCGGCACGGTGCGCTCGGTCATGATCGAGCGGAAGTTCGCCTCCCAGTCGCGCGTGAAGAACAGCGAGTGATGCTCGAGCTCGGGCAGCTCGCCCTCGACCCCAGCCATGACGAGCAGCGCGCTGACGCCGGGACGCATCCGCCGCCACGAGGATGAGGGACGCGTGCGCCACGGGGCCTCGAGCAGCTGGGTCTCCGTGTGGTGGAGGTCCGCGGTCGACACCACGGCATCGGCGTCGTAGGACACCCCGGATCGCAGGCGCACGCCGGTCGCGCGGCCAGACTCGACCGTGATGCGGGCGACGTCGGCGTCGGTGACGATGCGCACGCCCTCGTCTCGCGCGGCCGTGGCGAGGGCGTCGATCACGGCATACAGACCGCCGCGTGGGTAGCGCACGCCGTCCACCAGGTCGAGGTGGCTCATGAGCTGGAACAGCGACGGAACGCGGTCGGGCGCCGAGCCCAGGAACACCGCGTGGTAGCCGAGCAGCTGACGCAGGCGCGGGTCGGCAACCTTGGACGCGATGGCGGAGCCGAGCGTGCGCGTCAGCAGCGGTGCCAGCTGCGGCAGCCGCTTGAGCACCGAGGCGTCCGCTAGCGAGAGGGGGTTCTCGAAGGTCGTGTAGAGGAACCGGTCAAGCGCGAGGCGGTACAGCTCGGTCGCGTGGCGTGCATAGTCAGCGACCGCACTACCATCGCCGGGGCTCATGGCCTCGAAGGCCGCCCAGTTGGTCTCGGGGGAGGAGGTGACGTCGAGAACCTCGGCCGCGCGCGCATCGGCGCTCTCGAAGAACACCCGGTAGCGGGGGTCGAGGTCGATGAGGTCGAGCTCGGTGTCGACGCTGCGTCCCAGCAGGGAGAAGAAGTGCTCGAACGCCTCGGGCATGAGGTACCAGGACGGACCGGTGTCGAAGGTGAAGCCCTCGACCTCGAGGCGGCCGGCCCGACCTCCGACGCGCGAGTGTCGCTCGAGCAGGGTGACGTCGGCGCCTCCGCGGGCGAGCAGCGCCGCGGTCGCGAGGCCGCTCACGCCGCCGCCGATGACGACCACGCGGTCGCCGGCGCGCGCGCTCATGCCGTCGCCGCCGTCGTCGACCCCGGCGTCGCGGCTCCGCGGTGCGCGAGGTTGCGCGCGGCGAGCACGAGCTTGGTCTGGTTCGGGACGCGGATGCGCCGCCCCGCCAGCTCGGAGGCAGGCGTGGCGGCGATGCGGTCGAGCAGCCGCTCGTAGATGTCGACGGTGGTGCGCACGCCCACCTGCGCGCGCCGCGGGAGCCGCGCGAGCGGGCCGCGTGCGGCGTCGAGGTCCGCGCGGCAGTCCGCGACAAGCTCCGCGAGCCGATGGTCGGTCAAAGACGAGGCCGTGACGCCAGGGAAGTAGCTCCGGCCCAGCTCGGCGGTGTCCGCGCCCAGGTCTCGCAGGAAGTTGACCTTCTGGTAGGCGGATCCGAGGCTGCGCGCCCCGGCGCGCAGCTCCGGGTCAAGGGGCCGCGGCCCGGTGCTCGTGTTGACGAACACCGCGAGGCACATCTCGCCCACGACCTCCGCGGAGCCGTGGATGTACGCGGCGAGCGAGGCCTCATCGTGCTGGGTACGCAATAGGTCCATCCGCATCGACGCAAAGAACGGGTCCACGAGCTCGCGCTCGATGCCCACGGCCCGGGCGGTAGATCCGAAGGCGTGGGCCACGAGGTTCGTGGAGAACGACCCGCCCATCGCGCGTTCGACCTCGGCCTCGAAGCCGTCGAGCAGCGTCGCGGCGTCGGGCCCCTGGTACGTGTCGACGATCTCGTCGGCGACGCGCACCATGGCGTAGACGGATTCGATGTGGCGTCGCTGCGCGCGCGGCAGGAGGCGCGTGCCGAGGCCGAAGGAGGTCGAGTACCGGCTGATCACCTGCGCCGCGGCGGCCTGCGCCGCCTCGTCGTAGAGCTCCAGGGAGGTGTCCTGCGCGGGGTGAGCCACGGCTTCTGGTGTCCCCGAGTCAGGTGTCCCCGGGTCAGGCGCCGCGGTGTGAGTCGGCTCTGCGTCACGCGTCCCCTCAGGCGCCGTGCTGCCGCGGCGACGCCTCATGACGCGCGGCCGTCCAGCGCGTCGACGAGGCCGAGCAGGTAGCCGCTGAGCGGCGCCGGGACACGCTCCCGCGCGATGCGGGAGGCCTGGCGGGCGTGCTGGCGCGCGATCGCGAGCACCCGTCCGCGGGCCCCGGTCTCCTCCAGAACCTCGCGCACCTGAGCGGCGCCGTCCTCATCGAGATCCTCGGACCCGACGTGGCGGTCGAGGACCTCGAGCTGCGCCGGCGACGCCGCGGCGTACGCCTGGCGCATGAGCTCCGTGCGCTTGCCGGCGCGCAGGTCGGACAGGTTCGACTTGCCCGTGACCTCGGGGTCGCCGAACACCCCGAGGTCGTCGTCGACCAGCTGGAAGCTGAGGCCGAGCGAGGTGCCGATCCGCTCGAGGTGGGTGATCATCGTCGGGTCCGCGCCCGCGATCGTCGCGCCCGCGAGCAGCGGCACCACGCACGAGTACGTGGCCGTCTTGAGCTCCGCGACCGTCAGCGGCTCGGCCTCGTCGACCGGGGTGATGTCGCCGCACATGTCGAGCAGCTCGCCGGCGATGGTGGCGCGGATCGCGCGCGTCACGAGCTCGAGGCACGCCAGCCGGTGGTGCGCGGGCAGGTGGGACCGGGCGATCATGTCGTAGGTGCTCGACAGCGCGAGGTCGCCGCTGAGAAGCGCGGCGGTGAGGACGTGGTCGTCCTCTCGCGCACCCGGCAGGCCGTGGCCCGAGAGCTCGGCCCGCCGCGAGCCCGCCACGTTGGGCCGGCCGCGCCGCACCTCGTCGTGGTCGAGGATGTCGTCGTGCACGAGCATCGCCGTGTGGAGCATCTCCATCGCCGCGGCGACGGGCACGATCGCGTCGGTGTCCTCGCCGCCAAGCCCGGTGTACGCCGCGAGGGTCAGCGCGGGGCGGAGGTTCTTGCCGCCCGTGAACTGCTCGCCGAGGCGGTGCCACAGGCGGGCGTACTCCTCGCCGGCCTGCGGCAGCGCGGTGGGCACGCCTTCGACGTGCGCGGTCAGGGCCGCCTCGACCAGGGCGAGGCGGGCGTCGACGGACGCCTGGAGGTCCTGGGGGGTCATCACCGGTGACATGGTGCCTCGGTCAACACGTCGCGAAGTCGTCGGCATTCCCGGCCGGCTTGGTCGCTGAAGTCCACGTGCGCATCGTCCCTCTCCCTGGTTCCGAGCGCGCTGGCTGCGCGCCCCTCACCCCTACTTCCGTCCGAGGGAGGGGTTTGGATGCACCCGTTCCGAAGAACTTCTCCGTGCACCCGCAGGTGCGCGGCTGAGCAGGCGCCGATGCGCGTGACGCCTGTCATCGAGCGTTACGGCGACGGGGCGACGGTGGGTTGCGGCTGCGGACCCTTCGACAGGACCAGCGTCACCTGGGTCCCCGGCGCCACCTGGGTGCCGCCGTTGGGGTTCTGCGAGATGACCGAGCCCGAGGGCACGTTGTCGTCGAACTGCTCCGCGCCGTAGGTGAAGGTCAGGCCCTGCGTGCCGAGCTGGCGCTCGGCCTCCGACTGGCCCAGCCCGGTGACGTCGGGGACGGCCACCGTGGACGGCGCCGTGGCGACCTCCATCTGCACCGTCGAGCGCTGCGGGACCTTGCCGGGGCTCGGGTTCTGGCTGAGCACCGTGCCGGCGGCGACCGAGTCGTCCTCCACATCGGTGAAGTCGGGGATGAGGCTGAGGTCAGCGAGGGCGGCGCGTGCGGCATCCTCGTCCATGCCGACGAGGTCCGGAAGCTCGACCTGGCCGCTCGACACGTACAGCACCACGGACGATCCGCCGGGAACCTCGGTGCCCTCCTCAGGGTCGGTCCGCGTGACGCGGTCGGCCTCGAAGTCGGGGTCGTCCTCGGTCTCGACGCGCGAGACGGTGAGGCCCGCGGCCTCGATGCGCTGGATCGCGGTCTCCTGCTCGAGGCTGCGCACGGAGGGCACCTCGACGGACTCGGGCCCGGCGGAGACGAACAGCGTCACGGTGGGCGGGCCGTCGGACGGTGCGGCGGCGGCCGCGCTCATGGCGAGCGCCATGGCCTCGCCCTCCTCGGTCCACGTGAGCTCCGTGCCGACCTCGGGGTCGGTGCGGGTCACGAGGCCCTCCTCTTGCTCCGTGCTGGCCTCCTGCTGGGTCTCGACGACGAAGCCCAGCTCCTCGAGGGCGGCTCGGGCCTCGGGCTCCTCCATCCCGACCACGTCGGGGATGGTGGCCGACTGGGTCTCGACCTCGTCCCCGCCGGAGTCGCGCATGAACAGCCACAGGATGAGGATGATGGCGAGCAGCGCGGCGACGCCGAGCGAGATCCACAGGATCATCTTGCGGCGGCGGGCGTCCTCGTCGTCCACGAGGTCGTGCTCGTCGGTGACGGTCACGGCCGAGGACTGGGGCGGCGGCACGGAGGCCGGCGCGTCGGAGCCGACGGCGGCCCAGGGGGCGCCAGCGGACGTCATCACCTGGGTCTCGCCTGTGACGGGCGCATCGGTCACCGGCATCGCCTGGGTGGGCTGGTCCACGAGGGGGTTCTCGCCGGTGTTGGCGCTCGCGGCGGCCGCGGCGGCGACGCCGGCCGCGCCCGCGCCGAAAGCCGCCGAGCCGACGGCGATCGCACCGGTCGAGGGGCTCAGCGGGGCGCCGCCCATGACCGCGCGCAGGTCGCCCAGGAACTCCTGTGCGGTCGCGTAGCGCTGGTTGCGGTCCTTGGCGAGCGAGCGCAGCACGACCTGGTCGAGCTGCGGCGGCACGTCGGACGCGAACGAGGACGGCTTGGGCGCCTCCTCGCGCACGTGCTGGTACGCGACGGAGACGGGGGAATCGCCCACGAACGGCGGGCGGCCGGTGAGCAGCTCGAACAGCAGGCAGCCCACGGAGTACAGGTCGGAGCGGGCATCGACGGTCTCGCCGCGGGCCTGCTCGGGGGACAGGTACTGCGCGGTGCCCACGACGGCCTGCGTCTGGGTCATGGTGTTGCCGGCGTCCGCGAGGGCGCGGGCGATGCCGAAGTCCATGACCTTGACGGCGCCCGTGGGGGTCAGCATGACGTTGGCGGGCTTGATGTCGCGGTGGACCAGGCCCGCGTGGTGGGCGTAGTCGAGCGCCGTGAGGACGCCCGTCGCGATCTCGATGGCCTCGTCGATGGGAGCGGCGACGTCGCCCTTGAGGATGTCGCGGACCGTGTGGCCCTCGACGTACTCCATGACGATGAACGGCACGGCCTGCGGCGCCCCGCTGGGGCTCGTCGAGGTCTCCTCGCCCGTGTCGTACACGGCGACGATCGCGGGGTGGTTCAGGCCTGCAGCCGCCTGCGCCTCGCGGCGGAAGCGGGTCTGGAAAGAGGGGTCGCGCGCGAGGTCGGCGCGCAGGATCTTGATGGCGACCGTGCGTCCCAGGCGCGTGTCGTAGCCGATGTGCACCTCGGCCATGCCGCCGCGGCCGATGAGCTCGCCGACCTCATAACGGCCGGCCAGGATCTTCGCGTCGTCAGTCATCAGTCCTTCAGTCTCCCCAGTTCTGGGCGGTCTTCGGTGGTCATTGTCCCACTGATCGTGCGGAGCGCCCGCGAGGCGGGGCATCCGGGCGTGGGCGGTACTCCTTGGGCGCGATGCTCGGTGGCATCGTGCGCCCGGGGCGTCCTCGGGTGCGGGTTCCCTCCGAGGGGGACGATGCGCTGGTCGGGTCGACCGTCGCAGCCGTGGGTGGGGTGAGGGGGGCGCCGGGTTCGCGCAGCCTCAGTGAGGTCAGGCGCTCGAGCAGCGCGGGCGCGGTGCGCGGCCGCTTGCGCGGGTTCTTCTCGAGCAGGTCCTCGATGAGCCGCGCGAGGTCGGGCGACACGGTCTGCGGCAGCGCCGGGACGGGCTCGTTGACGTGCGCGATCGCGATGTCGACCGCCGTCGCGGCGGTGAAGGGACGCTTGCCCACCACCGACTCGTACGCGATGATCCCGAGCGCGTAGAGGTCCGACGCGGGCGTCGCCGGCTTCCCGAGCGCGAGCTCCGGGGCGAGGTACTGGGCGGTGCCCATCACCATGCCCGTCTGGGTGAGGGTGGTCTGGTCCATCGAGCGCGAGACGCCGAAGTCGGTGATGCGCACCACGTCGCCCTCGGCGATCAGCAGGTTGCCCGGCTTGATGTCGCGGTGCATCACGCCGGCGTCATGTGCGGCGCTGAGGCCCCGCGTGGTGCCCACCATGATCCGCACGAGGCGGTCCTCGGCGAGGGTCCGCTCGCGCTCGATGACGGTGGACAGCGGCTCGCCCTCCACGAGCTCCATGACGAGATAGGCGGTGCCCTCCTGGTCGCCGTAGTCGAAGACCTGGGCGATGTTCTCGTGGGCGAGGCCGGCGGCGTTCTTCGCCTCGTTGCGGAAGCGCTTGAGGAACGTCTCGTTGGCCGCGGCGCCCTCCTTGAGGACCTTGACCGCGACGGGACGGTCGAGCTCGGAGTCGGTGCCGCGCCACACCTCGCCCATGCCGCCCACGGCGAGCAGGCTCGTGAGGACGTAGCGCCCGCCGAGGGTGGTGCCGGAGGAGATGCTCACAGGTCGCCCTCCGCATCGAGGCGCAGCGCCTCCTGCATGACGGCCTTCGCGATGGGCGCGGCGAGCGAGCCGCCCGTGGACCCGGTCTGGCCGGCGCTCTCCTCGACGATCACGGCGAGGGCGACGACGGGGTCCTCCGCTGGGGCGAAGGACACGAACCATGCGTGCGGCGGCGTGTCCCGCCCGGTCTCCGCGGTGCCCGTCTTGCCCGCGACCTCGACGCCGCTGATCGCCGCCGCGCGGCCCGAGCCGTTGCTCACCACCTCGACCATCATGTCCTGGAGGTCGTCGGAGTCCGCGCGCGTCATGGACTCCCGCATGACCTCGGGCTCGGTGGTGGAGATGACCTTGAGGTCGGGCGCGCGGACCGTGTCGACGAGGTAGGGGGTCATGAGCGTGCCGTCGTTGCCGATCGCCGCGGCGACCATCGCCATCTGCAGCGGCGTGGCGCGCACGTCGTACTGACCGATCGAGCTCATCGCGACCTGCGACTCGTTCGGGTCCTCGGGCAGGCGCGAGGCGGTCACCGGCAGCGGGATGTCGAGGGGCTCGCCCCAGCCGAAGGCCTCGGCCTTGCGCTCGAGCACACCCCAGCCCAGGGTCATGCCGAGGTCCGCGAAGGCCGTGTTGCAGCTGATGCGCAGCGCGTCCTGGAGGGACATGTGGCCGTCCGCCGCGCACGCCTCGCCGCCGTAGTTGCCGATGGTCGCGGTGGTTCCCGGCAGCTCGAGCTCCTGCGGCGCGTACAGCTGGGTGTCCGGCGTGTAGCCCGCCTCGAGCGCGGCCGCGGAGACCACGAGCTTGAACGTCGAGCCCGGCGGGTAGGTGTCGCCGCCGATGGCGCGGTTGATGAGCGGACCGTCCTCGCGCGCGAGGAGCTCCTCGTAGGCCGAGTTCACCTCGCCGGTGTCGTGGCTCGCGAGCACCGTCGGGTCGTACGTGGGGCTCGTGACCATCGCGAGGATCGCGCCCGTCTCTGGGTCGAGGGCGACGACGGCGCCGGCGCGGTCCCCGAGCTGCTCGGCGGCGACCTGTTGGAGCGAGCCCTTGAGCGTGGTCTCGACCGCGGCGCCCTGCTGCTGCTCGCCGGAGAACAGGTTGCCCAGCCGGGTCCAGAACAGCTCGTCGGCGTTGCCGCTGAGGAGCTCGTTCTCGGTCTGCTCGAGCCCCGAGCGGCCGTAGACGATCGAGTAGAAGCCGCTCGCGGAGGCGAACAGCGGGCCGTCGGCATAGGTGCGCTGGTAGTTGAAGCTGTCGTCGCTCGGGGTCGACCACACCACGGCCTCGCCGTCGACCACGATGGGGCCGCGGAAGTTGCCGTACTCGCGGTACAGGGTGCGCACGTTGCGCGGGTCCTGGTTGAGGTCGTCGGCGTTGATCACCTGGATCCACGACGCCGCGCCCATGAGGGCGAGGAACAGCAGCAGCACGATCACGGTCAGCCGGCGCGCGGGCTCGTTCATGGGCCCACCTCCTGCGAGGAGCGCCGCGCCTGGTCGGAGATGCGCAGGAGCAGGCCCACCACGATCCAGTTGGCGAGCATGCTCGAGCCGCCGTAGGCGAGCCAGGGGGTCGTCAGGCCGGTCAGCGGGATCACGCGGGTGACGCCGCCGACGACGATGAAGACCTGCAGGGCGAGGGCGAACCCCAGGCCGGCGGCGAGCAGCTTGCCGAAGCCGTCGCGCACGCCGATCGACATGCGGAACGCGCGCTGCACGATGATGAGGTAGAGCGCGAGGATCGCCATGAGACCGGTGAGGCCCAGCTCCTCTCCGAGCGACGCGATGATGAAGTCGGACTCCGCGTACGGCACGAGGTCGGGACGTCCCTCGCCCAGGCCGGTCCCGAACAGCCCGCCCGAGGCCATGCCGAACAGGCCGCCCACCAGCTGGTACGACGTGCCCGACGAGTACACCTCAGGGTCGAGGGCGTGCAGCCAGCCGTCGTAGCGCGCGCGCACGTGCGGGAAGATGACGCCCGCCGCGACGGCGCCCACCGCGAACAGGGCGAGCCCGGTGATCACCCACGAGATGCGCTGCGTCGCGACGTAGAGCATGCCGAGGAAGATCCCGAAGAACAGCAGCGAGGCGCCGAGGTCGCGCTCGTAGACCATCAGCAGCAGCGCCGCGGCCCACACCACGAGCAGCGGGCCCATGTCCCGCGGGCGCGGGAAGCGCAGCCCGAGGAACTTGGGCCCCGCCAGCGCCAGGGTGTCGCGGTTGGTGACGAGGTAGCCCGCGAAGAACACGACCATGGCGATCTTCGCGAACTCGCCCGGCTGGAGCGAGCGCCCCAGCACGGAGATCCAGATGCGGGCGCCGTTGATCTCGACGCCGAGGCCGGGGACCAGCGGCAGGAGGTACAGGACGAGGCCGACGATGCCCGCGGTGTAGGTGAAGCGGCGCAGCTTGCGGTGGTCGCGGATGATGAGGATCACGACCATCGCGAGCACCACGCCCGCGATGCTCCAGCCGATCTGCGCGGTGCCGAAGTCGGTGTCGCGCCCGCGGTACTGCGCGTACGCGAAGTCGATGCGACGGATCATCGCGAGCCCCACGCCGTTGAGCGCGAAGACCGCCGGCAGCAGCACCGGGTCTGCCTGGGGGGCGTAGCGACGCAGGATGATGTGGCACGCGACCATGAGCACCGCGGCTCCCAGCGCGTACCAGCCCAGCGTCGACAGCACCAGGAAGTCCGCGTGATAGTCGACCAGGGCGCGCGACAGGACGATGATCGACCACGCCACGGTGAGCAGGCCGAGCTCCGCTCGACGCCCTGCCCGGACCTCCAGCTCTGCGACGGTGGCCACTTAGGCGTCCGCCTCGAGCGCGTCGACCACGCTGTAGGCGTCCTCGAGGCTGCCCGCGCGGATCGTCGCGTCGATGCGCGACTGCTGGTACGGCGGGAGGCGGTCGAGCGGGACGTCGGTGCGCTCGATCAGCGTGTGCAGCTCGACGACGGGCAGCTCCTGAGGGATGCCGCGGAACACCGCGACGTTGCCGTCATCCTGGCCCACGTAGTACTGGTTCTGCGTCCACGCGTACGCGCCCCACGCGCCGCCTGCCACGACAAGCAGCGCGACCAGCGGCAGCACCCAGGGCCGAAGCCGGGGCCACAGGCGCTCCCATCGGGAGGGCTCCTCGTCGTCGTCGGCCTCGGCCGGGGCGGACAGGCGGGCGGCCTTCGCGGCTGCGCTGGTGCCGCCCGCGGAGGGGCGGTGACGGTCGCGTGCGGCGGCGCCCACGATCTGCGACGAGGTCGCGGGCCCCACCCCGTCGGGGGAGGCGTCGATGTCGACCACGTCGGCCACCACACAGGTGACGTTGTCGGGAGCCCCCGCGGCCAATGCCAGGGCGACGAGCGCATCGGCGCAATCGCCGGGGTCCTCGACCTCGCGGAGACTCTCGAGGAGGGTGTCGCGGCTGACGACGCCCGACAGTCCGTCGGAGCACAGCATCCACCGGTCGCCCGGGCGGGTCTCGCGCACCGAGATGTCGACGGGGACGTCGGCATCGACGTCCCCGAGCACGCGCAGCAGCATCGAGCGCTT
Source organism: Demequina sp. NBRC 110056 (assembly GCF_002090155.1). Classification (GTDB taxonomy): domain Bacteria; phylum Actinomycetota; class Actinomycetes; order Actinomycetales; family Demequinaceae; genus Demequina. The sequence continues at coordinate 103,932 of NZ_BBRM01000007.1, forward strand.
AGGATGATGCTCGGCGTCGGCGGCGCTGATGCGGCCGGTGTCGACGAGGTGCTGGACGAACGAGTGGTCGGTGGTGACCTGGTCGAGCGAGCCGCCGCGCAGCAGGTAGGCGCGGGAGTCGCCGATGTGCGCCATCGACAGCGTCGAGCCCGCGCGCAGCAGCGCGGTCACCGTGGTGCCGAGGCCGGACAGCTCGGGGTCGTTCTGGGCGCGGCCGACGATGTCGGAGTGCGCCTCGGCGATCGCGGCCTTGAGCTCGTCGAGCGCCTCGTCGGGGCCGTGCGACTCGCCGTCGAGGGCGGCCAGCCGGCCCACCGCGATGGACGACGCGATGTCGCCGCCCGCGGCGCCGCCCATGCCGTCGGCGACCACCAGCAGGTGGGGCCCGGCGTACGCGGAGTCCTGGTTGTTGGCGCGGATCAGCCCCACGTCCGAGCGCGCGGCGAAGTGGAATCCCAGGAACACGTCAGCCCCTCAGCTCGACGGTCGTGGCTCCGAGGCGCAGTTTGTCGCCTCGCTTGAACGGCATCGGGTCGTCCACCCGCTGGTTGTCGAGGAAGGTGCCGTTCGTGGAGCCGAGGTCCTCGACCTTCCAGCCGCCGTCCTCCGGGAAGATGCGGCAGTGCTTGGCGGAGCAGTAGTCGTCGTCGATGACGAGCGTGCACGTGGGCGACCGGCCGACCAGGATGGGTGCGCTGCCCAGCGGGATCGTGGTGCCCTTGAGCGTGCCGGTGGTGACGGCCAGGTGCGCGGCCGCCTCGTCGCGCGTCGAGATCGAGCCGGTGCGGATGCCGGTCGCGGAGCGCGACGGCGCGGCCACCTTGTCGGTGCGGCCCTCGGACTTGCGCGCCTGCCGGCCCTTGCCGCGCGTCGTGACGCGCGTGCCGTACAGGTCGGCGCGCAGCACCCCGATCGCGGCGAGCACGAGCGCCCACAGCAGGATGAGGAACCCGAACCGCAGCAGGGTGATCGAGATCTCGCTCATGCGGTTACAGGTCCTCGTCCACCGGGAGGCCGTCCCAGTACATGATCGCGGTGCGGCCCACCTGGACGGCGTTGCCGTCCACGAGGGTGACCTCGGTGATGCGCTGGCCCTCGACGAGGGTGCCGTTGGTGGAGCCCAGGTCCGTGAGGATGGTGCCCTGCTCGGTGACCTCGAAGCGGCAGTGCTGGCGGGACACGCCCGTGTCGTCCACGACGATGTCCGCCTCGGAGCCGCGGCCGATGACCGTCATCTCGCCGGTGAGGTAGTAGCGCTCGCCGTCGATGTCGAGCAGCGGGTAGCGGGAGTTGTGGTCCTGGCTGGTCACGGGCGCCACGGGCCCGCGCGTGGACTTGCTGCGCACCGCGAGGCGGCCGGTCGACAGCGACTCGTCGAGCTTGAACTCGACCTTCACGCCGCCCACGAACGAGTAGCGCTGCCGCTCGGCGTGGTCGCGCAGGGCGTCCTCGAGCTCGCGCGCCAGCACGTCCGCACCCCACTGCTCGATGCTCTCGTGGTCCGTGGTGCTCAGGGACACGGAGTACTCATTGGGCACGACGGTGCGCGACCGGTCGACAGCGGCCGCTCGCGCGTCGCACTCCCGCCTGACCGCGCCCGCGATCTCGACCGGCTTCACGCCTGACTTGAAGGTCTTGGCGAACGCGCCTTGCATCACGTTCTCCACGCCCTTCTCGAACCGATCGAGGACTCCCATACCCGGAATCGTAACGGCCCTGTCTCTCGTGCTAAAGTTGCCCGGCGCGCGCGAGTGGCGGAACGGCAGACGCGCTGGCTTCAGGTGCCAGTGTCCGAAAGGGCGTGGGGGTTCAAATCCCCCCTCGCGCACAAAGAGCGAAGGCCCCCTTCCAGGTGACTGGGAGGGGGCCTTTCGCGTGCACGGGACTTCTCGGCGCCGCAGCAGCTCACCAGCCCCGGTCCTCGCACCCACCACGATGGGGACGTGAACGCGCGGCGTGGAAGCGCGCGCGAGCCCCGCCGGCTTTCAACCGGTTGCTCGCCGTCGGCGCCTCGTGACCAAATCGTTACTCGCGGAAGCGCAAAAGCGGCTTGGCAAGCGGTTGGCAAAACACTCGATCGTCAGTTACTCTCGCTGAGTCAGGCCACGTGCTGTGTGGGTTCGACCGATCGCGAGGACCATTGTGATCCTTACGAGGTCGGCCACTTCACGGCGACAGAGACTGTGTGGCTTGATCCGGCATCGATCAGACAAAGGAGTTACGAATGCGGATCAACTCATCGCCAGCCCGGCGCGTACGCGCCGGAGTTGTTGCAGTCGCCGCGGCAGCCGTTCTTGTGACGAGCGCTTGCTCGGGTGCATCCGACGACGCAGAGGCCAACGGCTCGACCGAGCCGGAGGCAACGTCCGACGCACCGACGACGCTGACCGTTGCTGTCTCCCGACAGCCACAGGGATTCGACACCATCAACCTCTCGAACGGTACCGACGCGCTCGTGTGGTCGGCGATCTATGACCGCCTCATCGTGCCCGGCGACGACGGACTGCCCGTTCCGGCGGCCGCTGAGTCGTGGGAGTACTCGGAGGACGGCCTCGTCCTCACGCTCCACCTGCGCGACGGCATGACGTTCTCCAACGGCGACCCGGTCGTCGCCGCCGACTACAAGGCCACGCTCGACCTGCTCATCTCGACCGCGGGACCGCTGTCGGGCGAGGTGGGCTCCGTGTCGTCCGTCGAGGCACCCGACGACTCGACGATCGTCATCAACTTCTCGCAGCCGGACGCGTCGTTCCTCGACAGCCTGAGCAAGGCGATCGGTGCCATTGCGAACGACACGACGATCGCTAACGAAGACGCGCCCACCAACCCGGTCGGCTCGGGCGCCTACACGCTTGACCCCGATGCCACCGTCGCCGGGTCTCAGTACGTTCTCAACAAGCGCGAGGACTACTGGAACGCCGACGCGTACCCGTTCGAGACGGTCACCGTCAAGGTCATCGCAGACTCGACCGCGCTGGAGAATGCACTCAAGTCCGGTGAGATCAACGTCGGGGACGTCATCTCCGGCACCCTCGACGAGTCGTCCGGGATCACGGCTACCGAGGTTCCGGGTGCGGGACTCCAGAACCTCAAGATCCTCGATCGCGAGGGCACGATCGTCCCCGCTCTCGCGGATGTCCGCGTTCGCCAGGCGATCAACTACGCCATCAACCGTGACGCGATCGTCGAGGGCGTCTCCCAGGGGCGTGGAGAGCCGGTTGCGCAGATCGCGTTCCCTGACACCAGCGTCTACGTCGAGGAGCTCAACGACACCTACCCGTACGACCTCGAGAAGGCGAAGGAGCTGATGGCCGAGGCTGGTTACGCGGATGGCTTCGCGGTGACCATGCCGAGCATCATCTACTCGCAGACCCTTGACCCGGTCGTGGGACAGGCGCTCGCTGACATCGGCATCACCGTCACGTGGGACTCGATCCCGGCTCAGAACACCGGCCAGGCGATCCTCTCCGCCCAGTACCCGATGGCGATCTGGCCCGACGGCTACGCCGGCCCGGCGCGACTCTTCGGCAACCAGTACACCGAGAACGCCTTCCAGAACCCGTTCCACACCACGGACGACGAGCTGACCGCACTGCTCAACGACCTGGCCACGACGGTCGATCCCGAGGCGCAGATCCCCCTTGCCAAGGAGGTCAACGCGTGGGTCGTCGAGAATGCCTGGGACGCGCCCATCCTGAACTCGAGCCGCCTCATCGGTGTGCACGAGGGCTACGCGTACACAGGCACGACCACCAACAGCTTCCCCTCCGTCGCCCTCTACGGGGTGGCTGAGTAGCCTGTTGAAATCGGGGGTGGGAGCGCCCACGGGCGCTCCCACCCCGGAATCACCACAAGCCGAGGCCTCTCACCATGCTCCTGTACTCCGCGCGCCGACTCCTTGCCGGCTTCGTGCTGTTCGTCATCGTCGCGTTCATCACGTACTGGCTCCTGAGCTTCTCGTTCGACAGCGTCATCGCTGCTCGACTGGGCGCAAGTGCCACCCCCGAGACCATCGCCGAAGTGCGAGCGGACTATGGACTCGACCGCCCAGTGGTGGTCCAGTACGTCGACTGGCTCGCTGGCGTGTTCCAGGGGGACCTCGGCCGGTCGTTCTATACCCAAGAGCCGGTGATCGACGCGATTCCGCCGCGCCTGTTCGTCACGCTCTCCATCGTGGTGCCGGCGCTCATCATCGCGACCATCATCGCGGTGTTCCTCGGCACCTTCGCCGCCTCGCGAGGCGGCGGTGCTGACAAGGCTGCGCAGGGCGTCATGCTCTTCGGCTACCTGGTCCCGAACCTCCTCATCGCGATCCTCCTCACGGTGGTGCTCGCGATCAATCTGGGATGGCTGCCCGCCACCGGATACGTCAGGTTCGGCGACGATCCAGCGGGTTGGCTCAAGTCGATCACCATCCCGGTCATCGCCCTGTTCATCGGCGGGGCAGCGAACATCGCCAACCAGGTGCGCGGAACGATGATCGACGAGCTCCGCAAGGATTACGTTCGCACGCTCCGCACGCGCGGCGTCTCAGCTCGGACTGTTGTGTACAAGCACGCACTGCGCAATGCTGCCGGGCCCGCGCTGACGGTGTTCGGGCTCACCTTCATCAACATGTTCGGCGGCGCGCTGATCATCGAACAGGTCTTCGCCTTGCCTGGCTTCGGAACCTTCAGCTTCAACAGTGCGCTCCAAGGAGACTTCCCCGTTCTCATGGGTCTGACCGTGTTCGGTGTCGGAATGACGGTGACCATCAACCTGCTGACTGACCTTGCCAACGGCTGGCTCAACCCGAAGGCGAGGATCTACGCATGACCGCCATTCCTAGCGACAGCACCTCGGTGGTGCCGTCGGAGACTGATGCCGAGACCCGCAAGGGCGCAATCGCGCGCCTGGTGCGCGATCCCCAGGCGGTGATCACGGGCTCGATCTTGATCCTCATGATCATCGCGGGCTTGCTGGCGAACGTGATCGCCCAGCACGATCCGAACGAGGCGAACCTCTACGTCGTCAACGCACCTCCGGGAACCGAGGGATACCCGCTCGGCGCCGATCAGGCAGGGCGGGACATTCTCGCAAGGCTTCTCCACTCGATCAATACTGCGGTGGTCTCCGCCCTCATCGGCGCGAGCGTCGCGCTGGTCATCGGCACTGCCTTCGGTCTGGTGGGCGGCTACTTCGCGCGGCTCCGCAGCATGACCGAGTGGACATTCACGCTGATCATGACGTTCCCGGGCATCCTTCTGCTGATCCTCCTCATGCCGCTGACCGGCGGAGACTACCGCGCGACGATGCTGATCTTCGGCGTGCTCTTGTCACCCGGGATCTACCGCATCGTGCGCAACATGACCGTCGGCGTGAGCCGTGAGCTCTACGTTGACGCGGCGAAGGTTTCGGGAGTGACGAGCTCGAGGATCCTTCGCCGCCACGTGCTTTCGGTGGTGCGGGGACCCATCGTCATCGCCACCGCCTTCCTCTGCGGCACGGCGATCTCGACTCAAGCAGGACTTGCCTTCCTCGGAGTCGGGTCACTGAGCATCCCCTCCTTTGGAGCGATGATCTCCGAGGGCTTCCGCAACATCGGCCTCGCGCCGACCCAGTACTTGTGGCCCGCGCTCACCCTGGGCGTCATGAACGCGTGCATCGTCCTCTTTGGCAATGCACTCCGCGACACGCTCCAGGGGGCGCAGCCCAAGCCGCAGAAGATCTCTGTCGCGCACCTCGCGGAAGGCTTCGAGGCAGAGTCTGGACCGAACGCTGCTCCGGCGCTGCTGTCGATCCGAGACCTCGGCATCGCCTACCCGTCGCCGTCGGGAGAGCTGAACGAAGTTGTCCGCGGAGTATCGCTCGACCTCAAGCCCGGTGAGACTGTTGGACTCGTCGGCGAATCGGGATCGGGCAAGACCCAGACTGCCTTCGGCGTGCTCGGCGTCCTTCCGAACGAAGCGATCGTGACGCGCGGCTCGGTGCGCGTCGACGGGACCGAGATTCTCGGCGCCCCGGAGTCAACGCTCCGCAAGCTCCGAGGGGACGTCATCGCCTACGTGCCCCAGGAGCCGATGTCCAATCTCGACCCGGTGTACACGGTGGGGAGCCAACTCGTCGAGGGCATCCGTGTCGCCACCGGCGTCTCGAAGCGCGAGGCGAAGGTACGGGCTCTTGAGCTGCTCGAGAGAGTCGGCATCCCCGACCCGCAGCGGACCTTCAAGTCCTACCCCCATGAGATCTCGGGCGGAATGGCTCAGCGAGTGCTGATCGCGGGAGCGGTTGCGACCGAGCCGAAGATCCTCATCGCCGATGAGCCGACGACCGCGCTCGACGTGACCGTGCAGGCAGACATCCTCGACCTGCTGCGGGACCTGCAGCAGGAGATGGGGATGGGGATCATCCTGGTGACGCACAACTTCGGAGTCGTGGCAGACATCTGCAGTCGCATCTGCGTCATGAAGGAGGGCGAGGTCGTCGAGTCCGGCGAGGCCGTTGACGTCTTCGCGGACCCGCAGCACGAGTACACGTCGATGCTTCTCAACGCGATCCTTGACGAGGACACCGTTCGAACCGATCCGCCCGTCGCCGTGGGCCAGACGTCTGGAGGAGCCTCACGATGACCACTCCACTTCTCGAAGGGCGAGACCTCAAGGTCTCGTATCCCGTGCGTGGCTTCCGCAGGAAGCCGATCGAGATCGTCCACGGGGTCGATTTCTCCGTCGCCCCAGGCGAGACTCTTGGCATCGTCGGCGAATCCGGCTCGGGCAAGACGACCATCGGACGCGCCATCCTCGGGCTCGCGCTCGTGACCGGCGGCTCCGTCACCTTCGATGGTCGGGACATCAGCCACCTCGGGGGCGCAGCACGGCGTGCGCTTGCCAAGGACATTCAGGTCGTCTTCCAGGACCCTTACAGCTCCCTCAACCCGTCGCTGACGATCGGTGCGACGCTCGCGGAGCCACTGATCGTCCAGGGCTGGAGCAAGGAGGCCGCGACCAAGCGGGTTCTGGAGCTTCTCGACCGCGTCGGTCTTCCCAAGAACGCTGCGGCGCGCTTGCCGCGCGAGTTCTCCGGTGGACAGCGCCAGCGCGTCGCGATCGCCCGTGCGCTCGCCCCCGAGCCTCGACTCATCGTCTGCGACGAGCCGGTGTCGGCTCTCGACCTCTCGACGCAGGCGAAGGTCATGGAGCTTCTGCTCGATATCCAGCGAGACATGGGCGTCGCCTACCTGTTCGTCTCGCACGACCTTGCGGTGGTGCGGCACATCTCTCACCGCGTCGGCGTCGTCTACGACGGCGAGATCGTCGAGCAGGGGCCCGTGCGCGAGGTGACCGAGCAGCCGGAGCATCCCTATACGCAACGGCTGTTGCTTGCGGCCCCGATCGCGGACCCGCTCCTTCAGGAGAAGCGGCGCGCGGAGCGCGCGCGCCTGCGCCAAGTGCAGCACAACCAGGACGTGCAGGCCGGCGCGGCGTAGGGATGAGCGCGATCGGCGCGGGAGAACCCGGCAGACTCGTCGGTCCAGAGCTCCTCCCGGAGGTCGGCGGTGAGGGCCCGCGCCTGGCCTCTCGGGATCGGCTGTCCCGCCGGGAGGTGATCCTTGTGGTACTCGCCACGTTCGGCACCGGCATGGCGCTCATCACCCCGTTGGTCTTCACCCTGCCACTTCTCGTCGCAGCGATCGATCCGAGTCGGACGCACCTGGTCGGTGTCGTCGTCGGTGTCGGCGCCGCGTTCTCTGTTCTCGCAGCACCCCTTGCTGGATCGCTGTCTGACTCGTCACGACTGCGATGGGGCCGTCGCCGTCCCTTCGCTGTCATCGGCGCCCTCATCGGAATCGTGTCGATCCCGTTGATGGCCCTCGCGCCCAACCTGGCAATGTTGACCGGGGGATGGGTTCTCTCGAGCATCGGTTGGGGCACGGCGGGCGCGTCGGTGATGAACCTGGTGGCAGATCGCGCCGCCCCCCAGCAGCGCGGGCGGGTCTCGGGCGTCAGCGCGGCAGCGATGCAGATCGCGGCTGTCGCGGGCGTGATGCTCGCGAACACGGCGGGCAGCAACACCGCGCTGATGGTGGTGCTCCCCGCGCTGGGAGGGCTCCTGGGCGTGGGGGCCTTCATGTGCGTGTCGGATCCGACCTCGGTGGGCGCCATCGCCCTCACCTGGCGACGGCTGTTCGCGAGCTTCGTGTTCTCGCCGCGACAGTATCCGGACTTTGCTTGGCTCTGGCTCGGTCGGTTCGTCTTCTTCTCAGCGATCTCGCTCACCACGGCGTACACCACGCTCTTCTACGCGCAGCGGCTGGAGATCGAACTCACGAGCATTGCGAGCATCGTCGCCGTGACGAGCGGCGTTGGCGTCATCGCGGCCGCCGCTGGAGCTCCGCTCGGTGGCCTCCTCGCCGACAAGTGGGGCCGAAAGCCTCTCATCGGCTCAGCCATCGCGATGTTCTCGGCCGGGTCGCTCGTGCTCGCCGGTGCGCATTCGCTCGAGGCGATCGTGGTTGGTTCGCTGATCAATCAACTGGGTCTCGCGGCAGCCGGCGCCGCCATGCAGGCATTGCTCCTCGACGTCCTGCCAAACGGTGGTGCTGAGGCGGGGCGCTACCTCGGAGTCGCCGCGTTCTCGCAGAAGCTTCCGCAGGCCGGCGCGCCGCTCGTCGCTGCTGGCCTCCTCTCCGTCCAAGGAGGCGAGAGTGGGTACGGGACGCTGTTTGTCGCAGCGGCCGTTCTCGCCGTTCTCGGCGGCGCGTGCATGGTCTTCAAGGTCAGGGTTCACGCCTGACGGCTGCGAGGAGGGGCGCCGTCTCAGCGCGAGCGCAAGCGTGAGGATTCGGGCGACTGGCGGGCCGCCGCGGGCCTCAGCGGGGCCTCCTTCCGCCTCTTTTGGCAACCGATTGACAAGTGTCGGGTCCAGTGATTGAATCGACGTGGCTTTCCACCCCGCGGGCGCGACCATACGGCCGCTTTCTGCCGGGGGTGGGTTCCACGACCTGCGGTGCGCTGCGGCAGTCGCGTCCAATGCCGGACTGGGGCTTCGGGCGCACGCGGCAACCACCGTCCGATCGAACCGATGTGCGCTGGAGCGCACCGACAGGGAGTCACGATGTCAGCGGTCTTTCCTCCTCAGTTCCTCTGGGGTGCCTCGACGGCGCCTCACCAGATCGAGGGCAACAACGTCAACAGCGACTTCTGGGCAAACGAAGGACGCCACCCCGGGATGGAGCGCAGCGGCGATGCGTGCGACAGCTACCATCGGTTCGCCGAGGACATGCAACTGCTTGCCGAAGCCGGCTTCAATAGCTACCGCTTCGGAATCGAGTGGGCTCGTATCGAGCCGGTGCGAGGCACCTTCTCAAATGCTGAGCTGGCGCACTACAGGCGGATGATCGACACCGCTAAGGAGCTAGGGCTCGAACCGGTGGTCACGCTCCAGCACTTCACGACACCCCGGTGGTTCGCGGAGGATGGTGGCTGGCTCGCAGCGGACGCGCCGGAGGTCTTCGGCGCATACGTCGAACGGGCGTGCTCAATCCTCGGTGACGTGAACTGGGTCGCCACGATCAACGAGCCGAACATGCTGGCCATGATGGCTTCGATGGCCCAGCTCATGGCATCGGCGCAGGCTTCGGATTGGCAGAGCCCCACAGTCGAGCGAACCGCGGAGAACGACGAGGAGGCTGCCCCGTCGCGCCCGTCCGTGCTGCCGGATCCGGATCCCGAGATTGGCCGCCGGCTCATCGCCGCACATGAGGTAGCACGAGACGCCGTGCGCCGCCTCACCTCGGCGAAGGTGGGTTGGACCGTAGCGAACGGCGCCTTGGTGGCGCGGCCCGGATGCGACGACGTGTTGGAGCGTGTTCAGCACGTGCGTGAGGACATGTACCTGGAAGCGTCACGAGGCGACGACTTCGTTGGCGTCCAGTCCTACTCGAGCCAATGGGTGGGCCCTGACGGCGTCGAGCCGCACCCTCCGCACCCCGACAACACCCTCGTCAACACGGCGTACCGCCCAGACGCACTCTCGATCGCCGTGCGCCACACCGCAGCGGTGACAGGCGGTACCCCGATTCTCGTGACCGAGAACGGGATCGCTGTCAGCGATGATCGGCGCCGCATCGCGTACACGTCCGAGGCACTCGAGGGCCTCGCTGAGACGATGCGCGACGGCGTCGACGTGCGTGGCTACCTTCACTGGTCGCTCCTCGACAACTTCGAGTGGGGCCACTGGGAGCCTACGTTTGGACTCATTGCCGTGGACCGCGAGACGTTTGTGCGTACGCCAAAGCCGAGCCTGGAGTGGCTTGGCCAGGTAGCGCGCACCGGCCAGGTCGGCTGACGTGGCCAGCACGCTACCGTTCCCGGTTGAGGCGTTCGTGCCCGTGAAGCGGGAGCCTATGCACTCCGTCCGGCGTGAGGGCTCGGTGAGTCTGGATGGCGCGTGGGACTTTCAGCTCCTCAGCCACCCAGCACAGGAATGGGGCGAGTGGGGCACGACCGAAGTGCCGAGCCTGTGGACCATGCAGCAGCCGGCGGATCCGCCCCACTACACCAACGTCCCCATGCCCTTCGATGAGGTGCCCCCCACTGTGCCGGAGCGCAATCCGACGGGGCTCTACCGCCGGAGCTTCCGCGCAGAGCGCCGCGATGGCCGTCGACTGATCCTGCAGGTCGGTGGTGCGGAGAGTGTGCTCCACGCCTTGGTGAACGGAAACCTCGTAGGCTCAAGCACCGACTCTCACCTCGCAGCCGAGTTCGACATCACGGACGCGCTTGTCGACGGCTTGAACGAGCTCGTGCTCGTCGTCGTCAAGTTCAGCGCGGAGAGCTACCTCGAGGACCAGGACCACTGGTGGCACGGCGGCATCAGCCGTTCTGTCTCGCTGATCGACGTCCCCGAGGTGCGGCTGGCCGACGTCGACATCACAGCCGACTGGGATCACACGACGGCGCGTGGCAGCCTCTCGGTCAGGGTTGCCACGCACGGATTGGCGCACCTCCGCGAAAGCGGCTGGGAAGTTGAGGTCGAGGCGCTCGACGAGAGCGCCGTCGTACCGGTCGCTGCGCGGCAGGACGCGCAGACGCTGCCGCGTGGAGTTGATGACCGCTCTGTGCGCCCTGAACCGCGGTTCCCCCCCGACATGATGGACATCCTCAGCATCTACGCCGCTGGCGGTGAGGTGCCCGAGTCCGCCATGCCGATGATTCGCGCCTTCGGGCAGACGGCGCAGCATGACGCCAAGGCGGGTGAGGCTGCCTATCATCGCGCAGACGTGCAGGTTCAGCCGTGGACTGCCGAGACGCCGCACCTCGAGCGTGTCGACGTGCGCCTGCGAGCGCCATCCGGAGTCGTCGTCGACACGGCCACCTACCGTGTGGGCTTCCGACGGGTCGAGGTCGTGGGCCGCGACCTTCTGGTCAACGGCCGACGTCCGTGGATCCAGGGCGTCAACCGGCACGACTTCGATCCGCGTACCGGGCGCGTCTGCACCCGCGAGAGCATGCTTGCCGAGCTCACCTTGATGAAGCGCCATCACATCAACGCGGTCAGGACATCGCACTACCCGAACGACCCTGTGTTCCTTGACCTGTGTGACGAGATCGGCATGTACGTCGTTGACGAGGCCGATATCGAGGGCCACGCATTCGCCGGTCAGATCGCAGACGACCCGCGCTACCTCACGCGCATGATTGACCGGTTCTCACGGATGCTCATTCGCGATCGGAACCACCCGTCAGTCATCACGTGGTCCCTCGGCAACGAGACCGGCCATGGCGTTGCGCACGACACGATGGCCGCGTGGTCGCGCGCTGTCGATGCAACGCGACCCGTGCAGTACGAGGGTGGAATCTCCATGGACTGGCATGCGAACCATGGCTCGACCGACATCGTGTGTCCGATGTATCCGTCGTTCCCATCCCTTGAGCTTTGGGCGGCCGATCCTCGTGCGGATCGGCCGATGATCCTGTGCGAGTACGCCTACTCTCAGGGGAATTCGACCGGCGGCCTCAGCCGCTATTGGGACCTCTTCGAGTCGCAGCCGGGCCTCCAGGGAGGATTCATCTGGGAGTGGCGCGATCACTCGCTCGACCCCGACGGCGACGGCCGCTACCGCTATGGAGGCGACTTCGGCGACGTGCCGAATGACGGAGCAGTGTTGAACAACGGCATCGTCCTTCCCGACCTCACGCCCAAGCCCGCGCTGCTCGAGGCAGCTGGAATCTTCAGCCCGCTTCGGCTCGAGTCGTCGGCGCGTGAAATCCTCACTGGCACAGTGACGGTGCGCAATCGTGGGACTTTCCTGCCGTTGTCGTCGTACTGTGCCGAGGTCACCGTCGAGACGAGGTCAGGTTCAGTCGCGACCGTCCCTCTCGAACTACCCCCGGTCGACCCCGGTGAGACAGGCCTCGTGGAGCTGCCCGAGTCGGTGCGGGACGCCTTGGGTGGGGCCGATGCGCTTGCACTGTCCGTGCGACTCGTCACCAAGGAGGACTCGCTCTGGGCGCCGGCGGGGACGGCGCTCGCCGCCAACCAGGTGCTACTCGACCTGTCGCCACAGGTGTTGCCCACGGACGCAGCTGGGGTGCCGGACCTCGTCGACGGCGCGCTCGTCCATCCCTTGCTCCGCAGCTCGCCCGAGCTCTGCCTGTGGAGGGCTCTCACGGAGAACGAGCGCTCCTTCTCGATGGATCGGCGCTTCGTGCGCACCGGATTCCACGAGTTGACGTTGTCCGAGACGGATGTTCGCACCGATGCCGATGCGGTGATTGTCACCAAGACCTACCTCACTGCTTGGAATGAGCCCGTGACGCATGAGCGGCGCGTGCTGCAGGTCGGGGACGGGGACTACGTCCTCACGGAGCGCGTGGCCCTTCCCGAGGGTCAGACAGACGGTGTCCGCGTCGGCATCGAGTTCGAGCTCATCGAGGGCTTCGAGGAGGTGGAGTTCGTCGGGCTCGGTCCATGGGAGAACTACCCGGACCGCGAAGCGTCCGCTCTCCTCGGATCCTGGCAGGTTGCTATCGACGAGTTCGCACCGCCGTACATCGTCCCGCAGGAGTCCGGCAGCCGTGGCGGCGTGCTGGAAGCGCGCATCTCCGGGTCCGCGGGCACGGTGGGGACGCAGCATGCGCAGGCCCTGCACCTCAACGTCGCGCGACGAACCATCGCTGACCTTGAGGCGCACGACCACTGGTGGGAAGTGCCGACTCGCGACACAGCGATCGTTCACCTCGACATCGCGCAGCGCGGCGTAGGAACCTCTCGCCTCGGTCCCGACGCCGATCCGGCCACCCGCCTCGACAAGGACAGCTACGCCTGGACCTGGCGTCTCCAGCTCGGTACACGCTGAACGGCGTACTCTCAACGATAAGGAGCAGCATGCTCAAGCCAGTAGCCACCGCCACCCGTGAGGCCATCAAACTCGATGGGCTCTGGGATTTCGACATCGCACGCGCAGACGTCGAACGACCCTGGACCGGCCCGCTCAGTTCAGGGCTCGAGGCAGCAGTGCCCGCGAGCTACAACGACCAGTTCATCGACCCCACCATTCGGGACCACGTGGGATGGGTGTGGTACCAGCGGGACGTTCGGGTCCCGCGGGGCTGGGATGGAGAGCGCATCCTCATACGTGTCGACGCCGCTACCCACGAAGGTGCCGTCTACGTGGACGACGACTTCGTCGGCGGCCACGTGGGCGGATACCTGCCATTCGCTGTCGACGTCACGGACAAGGTGGAGGCGGGCGGCACGTTTCGACTCACGATCGGCGTCAACAACGAGCTCACCAACGAGACCATTCCGCCCGGCACCGTGTCGGTCGACATGCTTGGCAGGCGCAAGCAGACGTACCTCCACGACTTCTACAACTACGCGGGACTTGCGCGTTCCGTCTGGCTTGTGAGCCTTCCGCAGGTCAGCATCACGGACGTCACCGTCACGACTGACGTCGTCGACGGCGAGGGCCGAGTGGAGTACCGCGTGGACACGAGCGGTGACGCTGCAGTCCGCGTTCGCATCGTCGATGCGGATGGCGCCGACGTGGGCGCCGCGACTGGCGCCGAGGGCGTGGTCGTCATCGACGACGTCAACCTGTGGCAGCCCGGAGCGGCGTATCTCTACACCCTGCAGGTGGAGGCAGTGGTGGGCGACTCTGTCGTTGACGCCTATCCCCAGACCTTCGGTGTGCGCACCGTAGAGGTGCGAGGGAGCGAGTTCCTCATCAATGGCGAGCCGTTCTACTTCACCGGCTTCGGCAAGCACGAGGACACCGCAATCCGCGGCAAGGGCCACGACGACGCGTACCTCGTTCATGACTTCCAGCTGCTCGACTGGATCGGCGCGAACTCCTTCCGCACCTCGCACTACCCGTACGCGGAGGAAGTCATCGACTTCGCCGATAGGCATGGCATCGTCGTGATTGACGAGACGGCGGCGGTGGGACTGAATCTTGGGGTCGCCTCTGGTCTCACCGGAGAGCCCAATCGACCGACGTTCTCCGCCGAGACCTGCAACGACGTCACGCAGGCCGCGCACGCGCAGCACATCCGCGAGCTGGTTGGTCGCGACAAGAACCATCCGTCGGTCGTGATGTGGTGCATCGCGAACGAGCCGGCCTCGAACGAGGACGGCGCGCTCGAGTACTTCGAGCCTCTCGTCGAGCTCACGCGTAGCCTCGACCCGACGCGACCGGTCTGCTACGCCGCAGTGATGTTCGCGCAGCCGGACAACGATCGCATCGCACAGCTCTTCGATGTTCTCTGCCTCAACCGCTACTACGGCTGGTATGTCGCGGTGGGTGATCTACAGCTCGCCGAGGTCTACCTGGCCGGGGAGATGGGCAAGTGGGCGGAGAAGTATGACAAGCCGATGATGATGACCGAGTACGGTGCTGACACGTTGGCTGGTGTCAATTCTGTGTGGGAGGCTCCATGGTCCGAGGAGTATCAGCGCGCGTATCTTGAGATGAACCATCGGGTCTTCGACAGCATCCCGCAGTTCGTCGGCGAGCAGATCTGGAACTTCGCGGACTTCCAGACCTCGAATGGCATCCACCGCGTGGATGGCAACAAGAAGGGCGTCTTCACCCGCGACCGCCGACCCAAGGCTGTTGCGCACGACCTCCGGCGACGGTGGTCTGGCCTGGGAGGGGCGAAGCCTTCGCGAGCAGAGCCAACATCGTAGGGCTGGCGGAGCCCTGGCTGCGGCGAACGCCGTGGCGAGGCCACCGTCGCTCGGGTCTGACGTGCGCTCGGTGAGATGATCACCACATGATTGCTGGCACTGGCCTTGCGCAATTGCGCACAAGCGGGGGGCATCACGGCTCGGATCCGCGGCGCCGAAGCGTGATGGACCGCCTCCTTGAGCTGTTCGTGGAGGAGGGCTTCTCCACATTGACGACGGAGGAGATGTGCCGGAGACTGCGCTGCTCCAAGTCGACCCTCTACCTGGTCGCAGGGAGTCGCGAGCAGATCGTGATCGCTATCGTGCGTCACTTCTACGCGCGGATGAGCGCACGCATCCGTGAGGCAGTCGAGGCGGAACCCGATCGGGCGCGGAGGCTGGCTCGATACTTGGTCGCGGTAGGTGAGGCGGTTGACGGCACCTCGATCGCGTTCTTCGTTGACCTGGTGAGCTATGCGCCAGTCGCAAGCGCTCACGCTGAAGGACAGCGGGACGCCGCTGCCTACGTCGAGGAGCTCGTGCACGACGCAGTTGGGTCCGGCGCGATACGCATCGTGGACGCCACCCTCGTCGCGCAAGTCCTCGCGAACCTCATCGCGGGGGTGCAGGTGGGCGACATCGGCAAGGGCGCGCGGCGCACTCCAGTCGAGGTGCTTGCCGATCTCGGCGACTTACTGCTGGCCGGACTCGCCCCAGACACCCCAGAACGGTCGGCTGGCCAGAGTGCTGACGCGGCCCGGTAGTACGATTTATAGTACGATCATATCGTTCAGCGTACTCTCGGCGAAGCGACCAGGGAGGGCGCCCATCTGATGGAGGCGAGCACACCGTGGCCGAAGCGCGCGAGATCCCGATACCGAGCACCATCAGCCCGGAGGCTCAAGCGGTCCTCGCCGCGGCCGCTGCTCGACCTCTGAAGCCAGAGCCGGCGTACGACGACGACGCTGGGTGGCGCGAGCACGCAGCGCTCGCGCAGGTCACCGATGAAGGCACGGTCATGGGTCTCGCTCTCGCGACGACCGGTGCAGTGATCGACGGCACGCCGACCACTCGAGCCCAGAGTGCGTCCGTCGACGGCGCTCGCTACTTCACGGCAGAACCAGATGCGCGTCGCGAGGGCGATCAGCGCGTGTTCTTCGCCATCCACGGTGGCGGATTCACCTTCGGCGGAGGCGAGTCCGCGAGGGCATCGACGTCACTGCTCGCCGGCAACTTTGGCGTTCGGACCTGGGGCATGGATTACCGAGAGCTCCCCGACCATCCGTTTCCTGCCGGTCTCGACGATTGCATGACGGTCTATCGCGAGTTGCTCAAGTCGACCGATCCCTCGGCGATCGCGATTGGCGGGCAATCGGGTGGTGCCAATCTCTCTGCAGCCATGTTGCTTCGCATCCGCGACGAGGGCCTGCCGATGCCAGCGGCAGCGGCACTCCTGTCACCGCCCCTGGACCTGACGTCTTCCGGCGATACGTACGCGACCAACGGATTCACCATCCCGGCGGGCGGCATCACGAACATGGCGCGACGCTACGCCGGCGGGCACGACCTGACGCATCCGTATGTGTCACCGCTGTTTGGAGATTACACGGCAGACTTCCCGCCGACGATCCTCACGGCAGGAACACGTGACTTTCTGCTCTCTGACACCGTGCGGCTCCATCGCAAGATGCTCGCCGCCGGCGTCCGCGCCGAACTCCACGTCTGGGAGGGCGCCCCGCACGGCTTGTTCATGGGCCGGGCTCCCGAGGACCGTGACCAGGTGCGTCAGGTCAGGACCTTCCTCGAACGGGCGTGGTCCGAGGCGGGGCACCCTGTGCCGTAGCACACGAGAGTCGAGGGTCTAGGCGCCGTTCACTGCAGGCAGCGCCCAATGCTCGCCGTCGTGCATGTGCGCGCGCACCCGTTCAACAAAGCCTTCGGACCGCGCAAGCGAATCGCTCACCAGTGCGACGAGCGCGGCTACCGGGTCCTCTCCCCCAAGTGCGATGTCGATGTCGGCGGCTCGAGCGTCCCGGTGCCTGTCATGGCGCAGCACGAGGTTGATCCAGCTCGCGAGCACCGCGGCGCTGCCGTCTGCCGTTCGGTGGGCGGCGCGCTCAGCGAGCGCCACGGGTGCTATCCGAATTGCCAGCTTCGTGGATGAATCCTCGGCGATCTGCGCCAAGCGATGCGCCATGCGCGGGTTGTCGAATCGATCCCACAGGTCGCGGCAGTACGTGTCGCTCTCGACGGCCTCCGGCAGGTGCCGAACAGCCTCGGACCAATACCCCTCGACCAAGCTCCGGCAGTGCACGTCGCGCGTGGCGGAGGCCACGGTTTCTGCACCTCGAGCGAGGCCGAGGGTCGCGAGCGCGGTGTGGGCGCCATTGAGCAGCCACAGCTTTCTCGTGTCGAATGGGGTGATGTCCTCAGTGAACTGTGCCCCAGCGCTCTCCCAGTGGGGGCGGCCAGCTGGGAAGTCGCCACACAAGATCCAACTGGCGAAGGGCTCGGTCACGACGGGCAGCGCATCGTCGATGCCGACCCGACGGGGGCCGTCGACGTCGCGTTCGGCGGATCGTGGCGTGATGCGATCGACGGACGTCGAGACGAACGCTACCTGAGTCTCGACCCACTCGACGAGCTGCTCGGAGACTCGGGATGCGAGCGCGAGCACTGCGCGACGCACCGTGCCTCCGTTGTTGGGCATGTTGTCGCACGGCACGATGGCGATGGGCCCTGCACCGGCACGGCGCCGCGCCTCGAGTCCCACGGTGATGAGTGCGAGGGGAGTGCTCACGGCGCCGCCGGTGGTCAGAGCCGCGATGTCCGCCGCGACCGCAGCGTCGTGCCAGTCCGGCTCGCCGTTGGCTCCAAGTCGGTAGCCCGCCTCAGTCACCGTCGTGGTCACGACGGCGGTCGACGTGCGCTCGAGGTAGCTGATGAACGTGTCCACCTCCGCGATGGAGTGGGCGGCGACGATCGAGTCGATCACCTCGACCATGTCCTCTGACGGACCGCGGGTCGTCACGGTGTAGAGGCAGTCCTGCTCGCGGAAGACGTCGAGCACGGCATCGCCGCTCCCGCCGGCACGACCGGTGAAAGCCGCGATACCCCACTCGCTGGCGTCGGAGGCGTGAGCCGTGTACCAGGCCTGGTGCGAGCGATGGAACGCGCCCAAACCGATGTGGACGATGCGCACCGGCGCCGCGGCCCGTCGCGTCGCGTCCCTCCTCAGCGCTCGTGGCACCACGTCCGAAGCGCTCACAGTTTGAACACCTCCCGCGGAATCGCGTCGACGGTGTCGGCCATGATGCGCTCTGCGGTGCTCATGCTCACGCGGCCCTCGGCGACGAGTCGCGCGAGGTAGCTCGCGTCGGCGCGCCTCGCGACGTCGTGCCGGGCGGGGATGGAGAGGTAGGCACGGGTGTCGTCAATGAAGCCGGAGGTGCGATAGAAGCCGGCCGACTCCGTCACCGCCGAGCGGAAACGGGAGATGGCGTCAGGAGCGTCGATGAACCACCACGGCGCTCCTGCGAACACAGACGGGTAGAAGCCGGCGAGAGGCGCAAGTTCGCGTGAGTACGTCGACTCGTCGATCGTGAAGAGGACGAGGTGGAACTCCTTCTCGGTGCCGAAGGACTGCAGAAGCGGTCGCAGGTTCTCTGTGAACTCGACGCGTACGGGGATGTCGTGGCCCGTGTCCGGGCCGAAGGCGTTGGAGGTGGCGGTGTGGTGGTTGCGCCGAACACCGGGATGGATGGTCATCACGAGGCCGTCATCCACGCTCATCGAGGCCATCTGCCACAGCATGTGCCCTCGGAACTCGCGGGCGCCGTTGGCATCGAGTGTGCCGGCAAGAGCCCGTTGGAAGAGGTCGTCCGCCGTCTGTCGGTCCAGTTCGCAGGTGTATGGCTCGTAGACGCCGTGGTCGGCGGAGACTGCGCCGTGCTCCACGAAGTGCTCGCGACGCGCGCGCAACGCATCGAGGTAGGCACCGAACGTCGCGGACGGTTCACGTGTGGCGGCCAGAAGCTTCTCCACGCGGCCGGCGAAGCCTGCGCTCTCCGGGTCGAGGTAGACGTCGGGCCTGAAGGTGGGGATGACTCGGCCCGTGAACGTCGCATCGGTCGCGAGCGCCGCGTGCGCATTGAGAGGGTCCAACGGGTCGTCCGTCGTGGCGAGAACCTCGATCCCGAACCTCTCAAAGAGCGCTCGCGGCCGCATCTCCGGGGTCGTCAGCGCGGAAGCAACCGTGTCGTAGATGCTGTCGGCCGTCGCGGGACTCATCTCCGAGCCGACCCCGAAGACCCCTGAGAGCGACTCGGTGATCCAGTACGCCGAGGCCGTACCCGCAAACTTGTGCCAGTGCCTCGCGAGCGTGCGCCAGACCTCACGAGGGTCCACGCGCTGCCTTCCCAAGCCAAGCGCGTCAAGCGGGACGCCGTTCGCGTGCAAGAGCCGCGTCACGTAGTGGTCATGAGTGATGAACAGGTTCGCAGGATCCGAGAACGGCGCATCCGTGTGCAGCCACTGGGCAGGCACATGGCCGTGCGGAGAGATGATCGGCGCTGTGGCCACGGAGAAGTAGAGCGCCTGCGCGATCGCGCGCGTGTGCGGTTCAACGGGGAGCAGGCGATCTGGATCGCGCGTCGGCGTCGGCATGCCTCAAGTGAAACCGATGAGAGTGCCGCTTGTCAATCGGTTGCCAAGCGCCGCGATTCGCGCTTCGTTAGCGCGCGCGTGGAGCCACCGCGGTCGACTCTCGCACGACCAGCGCGGTCGACAGCGGCGCGTCGGGCCGCTCGATCACATCGACTCCGATCTCACGCATGAGCGACTCGACCGCGCGCGTTCCGGCCTCCAAGAGGTCAGCGCGAACGGTCGTCAGGGACGGGTTGGCAAAGTCGGCGCCGAAGATGTCGTCGAAGCCGGCCACAGAGAAGTCGCCGGGCACGCTCGCGCCCTGTTCGCGTGCCGCGCGGATGAGGCCGAGTGCCAGGAGGTCGTTGTATGCCACGATGGCACTCGCCCCGGAGGCCTGCGCGCGCTCGAATGCCAACGTCCCAGCGGCGATGGTGGGCGAGTTGGGGCCGATCTCGAACACGGCCAGTCCGCGCGCCCGCGCCGCGTCGAAGAGCGCCTGCCAACGTCGGGTGTTGATCCACGACCGAGCGGGGCCCCCAAGGTACGCGATCGAACGATGTCCAAGCGATGCGAGGTGCTCGACCAGCTCTTCGATACCTGGGGTCACATCTGGCGCGATGTTGACAAGTTCGCCTGCCGCTCGATTGATCATCACCAAAGGCTTCCTCTCGGCCAGCCGGAGGATGTGCTCCTCGGGGAGCCGTGTCGTGGCGAGGATGATGCCGTCGACGAACGGTGCCACGCGGTCCGCCGTCGCCGCCTCGATGCTCCCCGATTCCTGCGACTCGGCGACGATGAGCGTGAAGCCGTAGCGAGCGGCTGCGTTCTCCGCGCCGCGAACTGTGTTGAACACGACAGGGTTCGTCATGTCGGCTACGACGGCGGCAATGGTGTTTGTCCGTCCCGTCGGCAGTGCACGCGCCAGAGGGTTCTCCTGGAAGTTCAACTCCGCTGCCGCTGCACGGATGCGCGCCTCCGTCGTCGCGCTCACGCGACCGGGCTTGTTGAGTGCGCGAGAGACGGTGGAAGGGTTCACCCCGGCGACGCGAGCAATGTCGTAGATCGTGGCGGCGCCGGACTTGCGCCCATTGCGCGTGGGCCTCTGTGGCTCGGATACATCGGACATGTGGGCCTCCCTGCCGCCACAATACCGGTTGCCAAGGCGTTCTTGCGCAGCGTACTCGGGTGTCATGTAGCACCCGCGGTCCGACGCCCGTGGCCCCAACTGTGCGGGAGATGCGACGCCGCGCCTCCCCGGGGCAACGAGGCTTCTCCGCGAGAACGCTGGGTGCTTCCTCGGTCGGATGAGGTACATTGGGCATTCGGTTGCCAACCCGCGGGCGCGACAGGCGCCGTGTCGGAGGAGAGAGTCGCATGGAGTACGAGCCACACGTTCTGGCCCAGTTGGGCAGGCATCGGTTGGTGCCAGTGGTGGTGCTGGACGATGCGGCGGCCGCTGACGGCCTCGCTGGGGCGTTGGTGGCTGGTGGTTTGCCGCTGGCTGAGGTGACGTTCCGTACGGCTGCGGCGGCGGAGTCGATCCGGATCATGGCGGCCCGTGGCGACGTGCTGGTGGGTGCGGGCACGGTGCTGACTGCTGAGCAGGTGGATCAGGCGGCCGATGCGGGTGCGGCCTATGTGGTCTCGCCGGGGCTGAGCCGCGCAGTCGTCGAGCGGTGCGGCGAGCGTGGTGTTCTCGCGCTGCCGGGTGCGGTGACGGCGTCGGAGGTGTTGGCTGCCCTGGAGCTGGGGGTGTCGACGGTGAAGTTCTTCCCCGCGGGCACGTCTGGTGGTGCCGCGGCGGTGAAGGCCCTCGCGGCTCCGTTCGGTGGGGTGCGGTTCGTGCCCACGGGTGGGATCGGACCGGCGAACCTGCACGAGTACCTGAGCATCCCTGCGGTGCATGCGGTGGGGGGATCGTGGATGGTGCCCAGGGACCTGGTCGCTGCAGGCAAGTTCGATGAGGTGACGGCGCTGGTGGCTGAGGCTGTGGCGCTGACAGGCAGTGACAGTGGAGGCGAGGAGGTCTGACATGGCTGTGATCGACGTCAAGGGTGCAGGCGAGTGCCGTTTCGATGCGGTGTCGCTGGGTGAGGTGATGCTGCGCCTGGATCCTGGTGAGGGTCGCATCCGCACCGCGAGGTCCTTCACCGCGTGGGAGGGCGGCGGGGAGTACAACGTGTCCCGCGGCCTGGCTCGCGCGTTCGGCTACCGCACTGGTGTGGTGACGGCGTTGGCGGACAACGAGGTCGGTCACCTGGTGGAGAGCCTGATCCTCGCCGGCGGTGTCGACACCTCTCATCTGGTGTGGAAGGACTATGACGGCATCGGCCGGCAGGTGCGCAATGGTCTGAACTTCACTGAGCGTGGCTTCGGGGTCCGCGGAGCGGTCGGGGTGTCCGACCGTGGTCACACCGCCGCCAGCCAGCTCACGGCAGATGATGTCGACTTCGATCACCTGTTCGGTGAGCTCGGGGTGCGCTGGCTGCACACCGGCGGCATCTACGCCGCCTTGTCGGACACGGCCGCCGAGACCGTGATCGCTGCGGTGGAGGCAGCCCACCGTCACGGCACAGTCGTGTCGTATGACCTGAACTATCGGCCGAGCCTGTGGAAGGCCATCGGTGGCAAGGAGCGGGCCCAGGAGGTCAACCGGGCCATCGCCCCGCATGTGGACGTGATGATCGGCAACGAGGAGGACTTCACCGCCTCGCTGGGCTTCGAGGTCCCCGGCGTGGACGAGGATCTCGAGGACCTGGATGTGGCCGGCTTCGCGCAGATGATCCAGTCCGCCGCGGCAGCGTTCCCCAACTTCCAGGTCATCGCGACCACCATGCGCGGGGTGAAGACCGCCACCGTCAACGACTGGGGCGCCCTCGCGTGGTCCAAGGCCGACGGCGTGGTCCGGTCCACCCAGCGCGACGGGTTGGAGATCCTGGACCGCGTCGGCGGCGGAGACTCCTTCGCCTCAGGACTGATCCACGGCCTGCTCGAAGGCGAGAGCCTCGAGCGTGCCGTCAACCTCGGCGCGGCACACGGTGCCCTGGCGATGACGACCCCGGGCGACACCACCATGGCCACCAAGGCCGAGGTCCACAAGCTCGCCGCCGGCGGCGGCGCCCGCGTCGACCGCTGACCCCACGAGCGCATCGGCTACCCATCCAGCCACCGCATCGGCCACGCACTGCAGTGCCGGCGGGGCGAGACAACGAGGGAGATCCCTAATGGAGAAGACGTGGCGCTGGTACGGGCCCTCGGACGCCGTCACGCTTCGTGATGTGCGCCAGACCGACGCGACCGGCGTCGTGACGGCGCTGCACCACGTCGCAAACGGTGAGGTCTGGTCGGTCGAGGACATCCGCACCCGTCAGCGCGAGTGCGATGACGCCGGCCTGTATTGGTCGATCGTCGAGTCGGTCCCTGTGCATGAGGACATCCGTCGCGGCCTCGCGTCGCGCGATCGTTGGATAGCCAACTACTGCACGACGCTGCGCAACCTGGCTGAGTGCGGCATCGACATGGTCTGCTACAACTTCATGCCCGCACTCGACTGGACGCGGACGGACCTTGATTGGCCGCTACCGAACGGTGGCACGGCGCTGAGGTTCGACGCCAACGCGGTCGCGGCGTTCGACCTGTGGGTTCTCGAGCGGCCGGGCGCCGAAGAGTCGTATGCACCCGAGCGCGTCGCTACGGCGCGAGCCTGGTTCGATGCGGCCGGCTCGGATGAGGTGGAGGCGGTGACGCGCACGCTGCTCGCGGGGCTGCCAGGATCCGAGGAGTCGTACAGCGTCGGCGAGTTCCGTGACGCCATCGCCGCGTACGACGGCCAGACGCACGATTCGATGAGAGGCAACCTCCAGTACTTTCTCGAACGGGTCATCCCCGTCGCGGAGGAGGTCGGCGTCCGCATGGCAATCCACCCTGACGATCCGCCGTTCGACCTCTTCGGCATCCCGCGAGTGGTTTCTTCCATGGCCGATGCGCAGTGGATCCTGGACGCGGTGCCGTCGCCGGCGAATGGCCTCACGTTGTGCGTCGGCTCCTATGGCGTGCGCGCCGACAACGATGTGGTCGAGATGGCCCGCCGCTTCGCGGACCGCATCTATTTCTCCCACCTCAGGTCCACCCGCCGCGAAGCCGACCAAGAGAGCTTTCACGAGGCGGTGCACATCGACGGCGACATCGACATCGTGGGCGTGGTGCGCGAACTCGTGTGTGAGGAGCGCCGGCGTGGCGAAGCCGGTCCCAGGATCTCCCTTCGCTCCGACCACGGTCATCGGATCCTCGACGACCTCCGCCGCGACAGCGCACCCGGCTATCCACTGATCGGGCGCATGAAGGGGCTCGCCGAGGTGCGCGGCGTGGAAGTCGCCGTGAATCACGCCCTGGACAGCGCTGCATCTGAGCAGCCACCTGCCGAGCAGTGATGGCGATTGACGACGATGCGATCTCAACGTAGCCTTTTGGCAATCGATTGTCATCGCCGTTTGCCATGGCGTGGGCCGGAGCCGATCCTCAGGAGGAACGCGGCTGCGGGGCCAGTCGCGACGAGTCTGACAAGTGAACCCGACGGCGTGTCCAGCGCGCCGTCGACTGATGACGCGGCGCCATCGCACCGCGGAAGGAGCAGGGCATGACAACGACTGAGCCATGGAGCTCGGACCGCATCGAGGCGCGCTCGCGCGTGGTCATCGACAACGACTTCTGCGGAGATCCCGACTGCGTCGTCGAGATTGCGCACCACTTGCTGTGCCGAAGCATCGAGATTCCGTTCGTCGTGTCCTCTGCTGTTGGCGTGCACCACCCTGAGTGGACCGATGACTGTGTGACGCGCGGCGTGGGTGTGGTGCGAGAGGTCGCGGAGCTGGCCGATAGGGACGACGTCGTGGTCCTGGAGGGTAGCAACCTGCCTATGGCCGACGCATCGACGCCGGCTGTGAGCGCGGCCGCAGAAGCCCTCGTGCGCGAGGCTATGCGTGACGACACGGATCTGCCGTTGTACGTCGCCTGCGGCGGAGGCCTCACGACGGTCGCAAGCGCGCTTCTGCTCGAGCCGCGCATCGCGGATCGCATGACCGTGATCTGGCTCGGAGGCGAGAAGTACGACATGACGGCGGACGAGCTTCCCCCGGACGTGCGGTGGCGCGAGACGAACGTCAACACTGACATGACCGCCTCGCGAGTCGTCTTCAACGACTTCCAGGTGCCGTTGTGGCAGATGCCGCAGGGGGTCTTCAGCCAGGCGCTCATGTCGCGCAGCGAGGCATGGTCGCGGGTGCGCTCTCGAGGCGCACTCGGGCGCCACGTCTTCGACCAGATCGGCCACCGCGTCGACGCTTGGTCACGAGGGCTCAAGATGGGTGAGGCCTACGGCCTCGGCGACCACACCCTTGTCTCTCTCACAGCGCTTGGCGGCCCCTACAGCCCTGAGCCGTACACGAGCGACTACACCGACGTGCCGCGACCGTCACTGCTCGAGAACGGGCTGTACGGCGAGCAGTCAGATGCTGGCACGATACGCGTGTACTCAAGCATCGATGTGCGCCTCCTCTTTGAAGACTTCTACGGCAAGCTCGACGAGTTCGCTGCTACCCGCGAGACCTGAGCCGCCATGGCGGGGCGACACCCCTACGAGGACCCCACGGTCGACGTCGAGCGTCGCATCGATGACCTGCTTGCTCGCATGGAGCTCGAGGACAAGGTCGGCATCCTGTACCACCAGTACATGGGCGTCACTGATCCCGAGCGGCCTGATCAGTACGGGCGACCGGGAGCGGCCGAGCACATCCGCGAGCGACGCATGTCCGCCTTCTTCGTTCAGGGCTCGCCGCCGGCCGCTCGTGACCTCGCCGAGATCCACAACGCGCTTCAGCGTGTGGCGCTCGAGCATCCTCTAGGGGTGCCGGTGACGCTTGCGACGGATCCACGACACTCGGTGACCGACAACCCGCTCACGGCGAACGCCGCGGGCGCAGCATTCTCGGCATGGCCTGAGGCACTGGGCCTGGCGGCGACTCGGTCGACGGAGATGGTCGAGGCGTTCGCTGAGACGGCCCGTCAGGAGTACCTGGCGGTGGGTATTCGTGTCGGCGCACACCCGCAGATTGATCTCACGACGGAACCACGGTGGGCGCGGATGGTCGGAACCTTCGGGGAGGATGCTGAGCTCACCGGTCGCCTTGGTGCGGCCTACGTGCGTGGATTCCGAGGACCGGATGGCGGGGACATCCTCACGCGTTCCTCGGTTGCGACGATGCCGAAGCACTTCCCGGGTGGCGGACCGCAGAAGGACGGACTTGATCCTCACTTCTCCGACGGCAAGGCGCAGGTGTATCCGGGAGGGTTCTTCGAGTACCACCTGCAGCCGTTCATCGATGTGATCGAGGCCGGTGCGACGCAGATGATGCCCTACTACGGCATGCCCGTGGGCACGGAGCACGAGGAGGTGGGCTTCGCGTTCAACAAGTCGGTGATCACTGGGATCCTTCGAGAGCGCCTGAAGTTCGACGGGATCGTCTGCACCGACTTCGGTGTGATCACCGGTTACGGCGAACACTTCCCCGCCAAGGCGTGGGGAGTCGAGCACCTGAGCGAGGAGGACCGTGTGGTCCGCCTCCTCGAGGCCGGTGTGGATCAGTTCGGCGGCGAGAGCCATACGGAGCACCTCATGTCCGCGGTGAAGGGCGGACGCGTCACGGAAGCACGACTCGATGAGTCTGTGCGGAGGTTGCTGCGCGAGAAGTTCTTGCTCGGCCTCTTCGACGGCGCGCGCTTCGTCGACGCAGATCGGGCGAACGATGTCGTCGGGCGACGCGACTTCCGTGAAGCCGGAGTGGCGGCGCAGAAGGCGTCTCTCACTCTTCTCACGAATGGGTCCGACGATGCGCCCACGCTGCCAGCGCGGGCCGGCGTCAAGGTCTATGTAGAAGGAGTCGATCCGGATGCCTTCGCGGGCTATGCGGACGTCGTTGCCAGTGCATCGGAAGCTGACCTTGCCGTCGTGCGCGTCAGTGCGCCCAACCACGCGGACCCGGCCAAGAGCTTCCTCGGTTCCATGCACAAGGGGAGCCTTGAGTACTCACCGGAGCAGCGCGACCACCTGCTTGACCTCATCGACACCGTGCCGACGGTGATCGATGTGTTCTTCGACCGACCGCCGATCCTCGAGCCGCTCATCGGAGCTGCGGCGCTGATCGCTTCCTTCGGCACCGCTGACCGTCCTTTCGTCGAGGTTCTCTTTGGCGATGGCGAGCCCTGCGGATCGCTGCCTCTCGACGTGCCCCGCTCCATGGACGCGGTACTGGAGAGTCGGGAGGACGCTCCGTTCGACACGCGCGACCCGCTCTTCCGCTTCGGGCACGGTCTTGCATACGGTGCATCGGCAGGCGACAGGACACGCGCCGAAGCGACGTCCTGAAGCCGAGGCGGTGGGGCTGCGCGCAGTTCCGTCGGGTCCGAGAGCCGGAGCGCGGTGCGTACCTGCGACAGCCGGCCCCTGGTCATTCACCGTGGTGACGGCAATGTGCGGCGGACCGTCGCGAAGTGGTGGCACCGCAGACGGGGGAGTGCATTGGCGCCGCCGCATGCCCGACGTGGCGCTCGCGGAGACGCGGGTGCTACCGAGGGCCTGAGGGGCCGACGTGGCCGGACAGGAACTCGGCGATAGCTTGCAGCGTGCTCTCGACCTCTGGGAGAGACGGGGGCAGCTGCAGGAATCCGTGTGGCATGCCAGACACATCGAGGAGCTGAGCATCGTTTCCTGCGGCCGCGGTCCTGCGGACGAACTCATGCGCGTGACCCGCCAGATCGTCGTACTCGGCGGCGACCACCAAGCTCGGCGGCATGCCGTGGAAGTCGGCGTCGTCAAGGCTTGCCGGGACGCCCCCCTCCGCGACAGGCTCTGATCCAATGTAGGAGTCGAACATGAACTCGACCGACGGTTGAAGTATGCGGAAGATGGGGGGCACGCGGTCGATGTCCCCCGGAAGATCCACGCCCGGGCTCGTTCGGAACAGGAGCGGGTAGACCAGCGCAAGTCCTGCTGGCAAGGACGCGTTCCGCTCCCGTAGTTCGAGCGCCACGGTGGCGCACAGCGATGCGCCGGCGGAAGCACCCGCGAGCACCACGGAGCGGGGCGTGAGGTCTAGCCCTTCTGGCGAGCACGTCCAATCCAGGGCTGCGAGAACCTCGCGGTGCAAGGCGGGAAAGTGGTGGTCCGCCGACGCAAGGCGGTAGTCAACCGACACGACCGCAGACCCGGTGCGCGCAACGATCTCACGTGCAAGTCCGTCGGACTCCCTGTCCTGGACGCTCCCGCCGAGGAACCCTCCGCCGTGGACACACACGACTGCGGACGCGATCGCACCATGTGCTGGCCTGTACAGCCGGGCTTCGACCGGATACGGGGACCAGTCACTGTTGATGCGCACCCGTTCGGGTTCGACCGTAGGTGACTCCAGGTCTCCTGGGGCGATATACGTGGTCGCGAGGCGCTCGCGAAGCTCGGGGTCGGTCATGAGGCGCGCGGGATCAACAGTGCGGGCCCACCCGAGGCGGGCGTCGATCTCGGGGTTCAGCTTGCTCATCCTTGAGGCTCTTCCTGTCTGGGCGAAGCGTCCGCGTCGGGGGAGCGGCGATACAAGGCGCTGTCACCTTGACCGGTGACCACTTGTGC
Source organism: Demequina sp. NBRC 110056 (assembly GCF_002090155.1). Lineage (GTDB taxonomy): Bacteria > Actinomycetota > Actinomycetes > Actinomycetales > Demequinaceae > Demequina. The sequence goes on from NZ_BBRM01000007.1 coordinate 132,406, forward strand.
GGTTAGTGTCACGATACACCTAGCCGACTCACGCTGTGTCGGTTCGTCGCGTGCAGCCCATGACGGCCACCTGAGCGAGGCCGCTCGACCGTTGCGATCACTTCAACACGCTGCTGGCGGCGTTCACGGCGCACGCACCAGCAAGGAGACGCCGCAGTGGCCGACAATGACGTGACGCCCGAACCCCTTGTCATCCCGGAGCGCAAGATCCCGTGGCCGACCACCATCAGCGCTGAGGCCCTGCAGATGTCGCAGTTTCTCTACGGGCTGCCGCGCACTCCCGAGCCCCCGGGCACTGACGCCGCAGCGTGGGCCCGGATGCTCAAGGACTCCGCGCCGACAACCCCCGAGCAGATTCTCGGCACGGCGATGGGAACCGTGGGCGGTGTGCGAACGCAACGGATGCTGCCGGTGAGCGAGGTCACGGTCGGGGAGGTCACCGTCTTCACCGCGCCGTCCCCACACGACGACGCCGCCGACGACCGCGTCCTGTTCGCATTGCACGGAGGCGGCTGGACTGATGGCGGCGGCGAGGTAAGCCGAGCGGCCGCGAGTCTCGTGGCCACCACGTACGGCCTGCCTGCCTGGGTCGTCGACTACCGGATGCCGCCCGAGCATCCGTATCCTGCTGCCCTCGACGACTGTGTCGCCGCCTACCGTGAACTGCTGACCTCTCGCGACGCCAGCCGCATCGCTGTCTTCGGGATGAGTGCTGGCGGCAATCTCGCGGCGGCGCTGATGCTACGCCTCGCTGCTGAGGGCGTGCCGCTCCCTGCCGCTCTGCTCTTGAACTCTCCTGCGGTCGATCTGACAGGCCAAGGGGACACTGTGGAGACCCATCGGTTGGGTGACACGATTCCGTCGGGCCGCCTCACCGAGCGCGCACGACTCTACGCGGGTGGGCACGACGTCACCGATCCTGGCCTGTCACCGTTGTTCGGTGACGTCTCCGTCTTCCCGCCCACCACGTTGATCACGGGCACTAGGGACGTCCTACAGTCGGACACCGTGCGCCTGCATCGCGCGCTGCGCGAAGCGGGCGTGCGGGCCGAACTGCATGTCTTCGAAGGGGCACCGCACGGCCTGTTCGCCGGACAGGCCCCGGAGGACCGAGAGGCAGCCAGGGAACTGACCGCCTTTGTGGACGAGCACATCCCGCTGCATGGATTCGAACAGCGCGATATGGCGTTCTACCTCAACCTCTTCGCGCCGATGCTCGAGCGGCAGAAGGCCATGCGCAACAGCCAACTTCAGGAGGTCGACGTCCCTCCGGGCGCGCTCCTCTTCCTCGGCGACAGCATCACCGAGCAGGGGCTCTGGAGCGAATGGTTCGCCGGCAGTCCGGTTGCGAACCGCGGCGTCGGAGGTGAGCGCTCGGACGAGGTGCTCAAGCGCACCGGCAGGGAGCTCAACTCGCCAGCCGCCGTATCACTGCTCATTGGTACCAATGACCTGACTGCCGAGGTCGCGGAGGACGAGATCGTCGCCAACGTCGACGCGATCCTTTCGCTCGTGCGCGACCGGGCCGGGGATGTGCCAATCGTGGTGAGCTCGGTGATGCCGCGGACGGCGGAGCTCAGGCAGCGGATCGAGTCGCTGAACGCGCGGTACCACGAGCTGGCGGCCAAGCACGGCGCGGCATTCCTGGACCTCTGGCGCGTGCTTGCGACTGACGAGGGCGCAATCAAACAGGAGTTCTCGCTCGACGAGCTTCATCTCACGGGCCCCGGATACGCGGCGTGGGTAGAGCTGCTGCGTCCCGAGCTTGTGGGGTCGCTCACGGACGCTTCGGTGAGTGACGCGCTGTAGGCGCCGGACTGGCACGGCCGCAACGGGCTCAGGCGCTGTGCCAAACTCTTCCAATGACTCGACCCGTCGGACCGAAGCGCGCCACGAGCTGGGACGTGGCGCGCGCGTCGGGCTTCTCGCGGAGCACTGTCAACGAGATCCTCAACGGTCGAGGCGACCGGTTCCCTGAGGCTACCCGCGCCCGAGTGCTCAAGGCGGTCGACGACTTGTCGTACGCGCCGTCGCCAGCCGCACGAGGACTCAGGACAGGACAGGGATCGACGGTCGTTGTGCTCGTTCCGGCGGGCACGCTTCCCCCGGCGTTCCAAGATTCCATCGTCGAACTGCAGGCCGTCGTCTCCGCACGGGGATTCCACGTGCTGGTGCAGTTTGGAGTCGCAGACATGGACACGATTGTCAGCGACCTCCGCAAGCTTGCGCCGGTGGCGATCGTGAACTACAACGTGCTCGCTCCGGACGCGGCGGCTCAGCTGAGGCAGACGGGTGCCGTGGTCGTTCCTGACAGCGGCGCGTCCGAGGTGGATGAATTCGACGCCTACGTCGGCGCGACGCTCGTCCGGGCGCTCGTGGAGCGTGCTGGGCGGCGACGCTTGCTCTTCGCTCGTCCGGACGGCGCTCCCGACTACTCGAGCGGAATGGGGCGGTTTCGAGGCGCCTCGCGGGCGGCCCAGGAGCTGGGTCTCTCGCACCCGGAACTCGTGGAGATTCCCCTGGAGCCTGGCGCTGCAGCTGAGGTCCTCGAGCCAGTTCTCGAGAAGCGCCCGCCTGTCGCGATTGCGTGCCAGGTCGATGTCGTGGCACTGGCGGTGCTAGCAGCGTGCAGACAGCTCAAGGTGTCGGTGCCCGAGCAGGCGGCGATCATCGGGGTCGACGCCACGCCAGAGGGCCAACTGTGGTTCCCGCGTCTCACGACGCTTCGCATTGATCAAGCTGACGTGGGTCGTGGGCTCGGAGCAAACCTCCTAGGTGCGATAGACCGAGTGGAGCCGGGTCCGTCTGCCGCCGGGTTCCCTCAACTCCGGCTCGTCGAAGGCGACACGGCGTGATGAGGAGGCCCCGGGGAGACTGGGCTCTCTAGGCGTGCGCCGCGGGGCTCGCAGCCGACGTGGCCTCGAGGTGGGCCTCCACCTGTGGGCGGTGACGGTCGACGTTGAGGAACAGGAACACCACGATCGCGAGAACTCCCGCGACAAGCGGCAGGTAGACGTATGCCGCTGTGATGGCGAGCCTCGCAGATTCACCCTGGGTCGATGCTGCCGCGTCGTACCCTCCCCAAGCGAGCAGCCAGCCGACGACCGCCGCCGACAGGCCGGTGCCAATCTTGAAGCCGAGCGAAGACACGCTGAACGTGAGGCCCTCAAGGCGCAACCCGTACTTCCACTCTCCGTAGTCGGCGATCTCGGCGAGCAGTGGCATGCTTCCGACTGCAAACGGCACAAGCCCCAGTCCGCGGATTGCGAGGCCTACCAGGAGGACCGGGAGGCTGTCGGGCGCGATGGCGACGACCGCAGTCCCGAACACCGTGAGGCCAAAGCCGACGAACATCACCGGCCTGCGGCCGAACTTGCCCATGAGCGTGGGCATGAGTGGGATCCCGGCCACTGTCGGCAGGAGGCTTGCGATGGCGAGGAGCCCATACAGAGTGGCGTCACCGAGCACGTCGTTCGCGAAGTACACGGCCCCGGCGGCGATGAACCCGTTCAGGCCGTTGACCATGATGAACAGCACGGTCGCCCAGAGGAAGTAGCGGTTGCGGAACAGGGTGCGCAGCATCGTGCGTGCGGGCACCTTGGGGCCTACGCGTGAGCTGTCGTTCGTCACCACACGCTCCCGGGTCCCGGTGAACACCACGAGGGCGGTGGTCACGGCGATCACCGCATAGATCCCCGCCGTGGACGTCCACGCCGCCTGGTCGTTGCCGAGGGCCTCCACCAGCGGAAGGGTCGCTGTCGACGCGACCAGACTCGTGAGAATCGAGGCGAAGAACCTGAATGTGCTCAGGGACACGCGCGTCTTGGTGTCCGCCGAGATCACCGAGACCAGAGCTCCGTAGGCGACGTTCGCGGCGGTGTAGAAGACCGCCATGAGCAGCGAGTACATGATGATCGACCAGACGACCTTGCCGGTGTCGTTCAGTCCGGTAGGGACCGTGAAGATCCCGACATAGACGGCGCCCATGGGTATGGCGGTGAAGAGGATCCAAGGGCGCAGCTTGCCCCAGCGCGTACTTGTCTTGTCGATGAGGACGCCGATCACGAAATCGGTGACGCCGTTGAGTAGCTGTCCGATCAGCAGGATGGTGCCGGCGATCGCAGCACCGATCCCGGCGACGTTGGTGAAGTAGAACAGGGCAAACGCTGCAACCGTTGAGGTGACCAGCGATTGGCCCATGTCGCCGACGCCGTAGGCAAGCTTCTCCTTCAATCGGACTGGTGCGATCGCTGATCCAGTGGTGTGGGAAGCGTCAGTCGTCGGCTCCGTCTGTGTACTCATCTTCGAGGCGCTTTCGTGCTTGAGGAATGGGGGCAGGAGGTGGAGGTGGTCCATCTGCCGCGTGACGGTCACCAGTGACGCGACACGGGTGGTAACGTACCATGTCACGTGACACTAGCGAGACGGCGCGCACTGTGGCGCTGTGCCGAGGGAGGCAAGGATGCGCATCGGGATCGTCGGTACCGGCTCGATCAGCCGTGCCCTTGGCGCAGACGTTGCCCTCGTCGATGGTGTGACGGTGTCTGCGGTGGCATCTCGGAGCTCATCGCGCGCCCGCGCTCTCGCGGCGACCCTGAAGGCCCCCAGCTTCTACGACCGGGTGGACGACCTCCTCGCTGACACCGCGGTCGATCTGGTGTACGTCGCGACACCGACGAGCACGCACAGCGACATCGCCGTGCGGACACTGCGAGCGGGCAAGCACGTGCTGGTCGAGAAGCCGCTGGCGGCCCACCCGGTCGAAGCTGCGCGGATCGCTCACGCGCAGTCGGAGTCCGGACTCTTCGCCATGGAGGCCATGTGGATGAAGTTCGCCGACGGCTACCGGGCGGCGATGGCCTTCGTGCAAGGCGAACGTCTTGGTACGCCCCGGAGCCTCCGCGCGGCGTTCGGGATACCCGCCGGCGCGGCACGGCCGTTGCCCGGCACCACCCTTGACCAAGGCATCTACGCCATTGCGATGGCGCACGATCTCTTCGGAGAGCCGGCCGGCGTTCACGCCGTGGGAACGGTCCTGGACGGTGTGGATGCCACGGTCTTCGCGCAACTTGAGTTTCAGGACGGGGTGGTCGCACAGATCGCGTCGTCACACCGCGAGTACATCGCGCCGTCAGCGGCCATCAGCGGCACGAAAGGGTGGCTCGAGATCCCCGCACCGTTCTGGACGCCGCTCGCACTGCGGATCCACAGCGGCACCGACCCGCTCAGTGCGCTGTTCGGCCCCGAGACGCTCTCGTACCCGGTCCAGGGCAACGGATACGTTCCGATGATCTCTGCAGTCGCTGAAGCCATCGGCAAGGGCGCAACCGAGCACCCGCTGCATACCTTGCGCGATGCGACCGCTTCCCTCCTCACCGCCACGCGCATCCGCGAAGCGCTCCTGCCCGTTCGCGTCGCGCCTCGCGACGTGCCTGTCCGCCCACCAGCTGCGACGCACGGTCGCACCGCGTAACGCACGCGCAAACACCGCCACCCCACCTCAACAAGGACTGAACACCACCATGAGCCAGCAAGACTCGCCGGACCCCACATCTCTGCCCCTCGACACGCGCATCGGGCTCACGAGCGGAGCCGACTTTTGGACGACGCGGGCAGCCCCAGGCGTGCGCGCAGTGTCGCTGGCTGACGGCCCCAACGGAGTCCGTAAGCAGGAAGGAGCCGCTGACCACCTCGGGTTGAACGCGAGCTTGCCCGCGACCTGCTTTCCTCCGGGGCCCGGGATGAGCCAGACGTGGGACGCCCCGCTGATCGGCCGGGTGGGCGAGGCCCTCGCTGCCGAGTGCCACGAGCTCGGCGTGGACGTACTTCTCGGTCCCGGGATCAACATCAAGCGCGACCCTAGGGCCGGTCGCAACTTCGAGTACTTCTCCGAGGATCCGATCGTGTCGGGGTACCTTGCCGCCGCGTGGGTCAAGGGCCTGCAGTCGCGGGGCATCGGAGCGTCCGTGAAGCATTTCGCCGCGAACAATGCGGAGTTCGGCCGCATGTTCATGAGTTCCGACCTCGAGGAGCGGACGCTGAGGGAGATCTACCTTCGTGCATTCGAGCGGGTGGTCCGGGACGCCGAGCCATGGACCGTGATGGCGGCGTACAACCGTGTGAACGGCGTCTTTGCAACAGAGAGCCGATGGCTGCTCACCGAGGTTCTCCGAGACGAGTGGGGATTCGATGGCGTGGTTGTCAGTGATTGGGGTGCCGTGTGGGATCGCGTTGCGTCGCTCTCCGCGGGCCTTGACCTTGACATGCCCGCGAACCCCCGCCACGTGGCGGAGGTCGCCGACGCGGTCCGCGACGGCTCGCTCGGCGAGGACGTTGTCGACGTCGCGGCGCGAAGAATCATCGCTCTCTCGCGCAAGGCCTCCGCTCGCGCCGTGCCGCGGGAGGCGGTGGACTTCGACGCCCACCACGCGCTGGCGCGAGAGGTCGCTGGAAAGGCGATCGTCCTTGCCAAGAACGACGGCGGGCTACTACCTCTCCCGCCGTCGGGCACCGTTGCCGTGGTCGGGACGTTCGCTTCGTCGCCCCGGTTCCAGGGCGGCGGCAGCTCCAACATCAACCCTACTCGTGTCGACCTCCCGATCGACGCCATCCGCGCGGCGGCCCCGGACGCGACCGTCACCTTCGAGGAGGGCTCTGGAGATTCCTCCAGCGTCGCAGCCGCCGCTCAAGCTGCGGCGTCGGCGGACGTGGCCGTGCTGTTCGTCGGACTGGCTGATCGCGATGAGTCAGAGGGCTTCGATCGTGACCACATCGACCTCCCGGCAGAGCAGCTCGAACTCATTGATGCAGTGCTCGCTGCTCAGCCGCGCACGGTCATCGTGCTCTCCCACGGTGGGGTGGTGCGCGTCAGACCGTTCATCGACCGGGTGCCTGCACTACTCGACTGTGCTCTCCTTGGCCAGGCGGGCGGTGGAGCCATCGCCGACGTTCTCTTCGGAGCGGTCAACCCCTCCGGCCGGCTTGCGGAGACCGTTCCCAGGCGTCTCGAGGATGCCGGGTCGTACCTCACCTTTCCCGGCGAGGGAGGTCACGTCCATTACAGCGAGGGAATCTTCGTCGGTTATCGCTGGTACGACGCTCGAGCCATGGATGTCGAGTTCCCCTTCGGCCATGGTCTGTCCTACACCTCGTTCGAGTACGCATCCGCGGGAGTCTCGGTCGACCCAAAGGTGTTGACGGTGGCAGTGGAGGTCACGAACACAGGACCTGTGCGGGGACGTGAGGTGGTCCAGGTGTACACCGGCCACACCGCCTCGGCCTTGGTCCGGCCGCCTCGCGAGCTCAAGGGATTCGCGGTCGTTGAGTTGAGTCCGGGCGAGTCGTCTGAGGTCACCGTCACCATTCCGCTTGAGGACATGAAGATCTGGCACGAGAGGACATCGACCTGGAAGCTCGAGCCGGGCACGTATCAGATCGAGGTCGGGGCCTCATCGCGAGACATCCGCACTGCTCAGACGATCGACCTCCCTGGAGACAGCTTCCACGTCCCGATCTCCTTGGAGTCGACGCTCGCCGAGGTCGCGATGCACCCGGGTGGCATGGAGGTCATGGGGGCGCTGTTCGGTGCGGGGCCGTCCCCGCTCGAGGACCCGGCGGACGATGCCGGCTCATTCGGAATGGACCTACAGAAGACAGCCGTGTCCATACCCCTGCGCGTCGCACTCGACTTCGCAGGTGGGGCGATTGACCATGCAGAACTCCAGCGGGTCATCGCGCGTGCGAACGACAGTGCTCGCGAGCCAGGACGCGGGTAGCGGCGCTTGCGCCCCGCGGCCGGGTTCCTAGTCCGCCGGCGCGCTCCGCGCTCGGGCAGGCTCGATGCACGACGGGGCTTCCGGACAAGCCCAAAGCAATCCGAGCGGACCAACTGAGGAGCCACTGTGGCGAAGCTGCCGTTCAACCGAGACTGGCGCCTTCGCAAGACGACCAACCTGTTCGATGAGGTGGGCGGGACGGCTGAGCCCGCCGAGTTCGCCACCTCGCCGCACGACGTCACTCGTGGAGTGGCCGCTCACTACTACTACTGAAATGAGGCATGTTCACATGAGCCCCGACATGCGGTCCGTCATCATCACTGGCCCAGGCAACCTCCAGAGTTCTACTGTTCCTGTCCCCACGATCGGAGCCGACGACGTCCTCGTGCGGATCCGCGCGTGCGGAATCTGCGGTGCCGACCCGCACGCGCTTGCCGAAGGTGGCATCCCCGCCGGCACGCCGGAAACCCCTCTCGGGCACGAGCCGGCAGGCGAGGTCGTCGAGGTGGGGGTGGCCGTCACTGGGCTCGCGGTCGGTGACCGCGTGGTGATCGATCCTACGGGCGTCGCCGATGCGATCATCGGCGGTGGAGGACCTCAGGGCGCCCTGAGTGAGTTCATCGCAGTCCGGAAGGCCGATGTAGGGCGCAACATCATTCCCTTCCCGGCTCATGTGCCCTGGCACGTCGCGGCGCTCGCCGAGCCGCTTGCGGTCGCACGCCGCGCTGTTGACCGCACCCTTCCTCGGCCTGAGCACACAGCCATCGTGTTTGGCGCCGGACCGGTGGGGCTTGGTGCGCTCCTTGCGTTGAAGGCCCACGGGGTGAAGCACGTGGCGGTCGCTGACGTTCAAGAGAACCGGCTGAAGAAGGCGCTCGCGCTCGGCGCCGATGCCGTCATCGACTCAAGCCAGGAAGACGTGCGCGGCCGCCTGATTGGGTTGCACGGTGAAGCGACCGATGCGTTCGGGCGGCAAGGGCTGCCCGGAACCGACATCTACCTGGACGCTGCCGGTGTCCCTGCCGTGCCAGCGACAGTGTTCGCTGGACCAAAGCTAGGCGCGGTCTACGGCATCGTTGGCATTCACCGCGAGCCGATCACGTTCGACTCGCAGATGATGATTCCCTCGGAGCTCACCATCGTTCACTCCATGGGTCACCCGACCGAAATGGCCGATGTGATCGTGGACATCGCGGCCAACGTCGACAAGTACGCCCTGATCGTCAGTGATGTTGTTCCTCTGAGCGAGGCAGCGAGAGCAATCGAACTCGCCGGCACGCCCGGGGCGACAGACAAGGTAGTTGTCACTCTGGATTGACGGCCCTTGGGTAGCCCGGCTGAGCGGCGCCAAGCACGCCGCTCGGCCGCAACTCGGTTCGCCTAGTCCCTACTCCCCGAACCTCCCGCCCTTCCCGTAGGAACGTTCTCTGCGCGGAACATGCTCGGCGGGCGCGCTGGAGGAACGAAATCCGCCCGGAGCGCCGATGCCCGGGTTGGGTGGGTCACCGAACGTCGTCTCCGCGAAACGGCTGCGAAACCCCGGCCTGGTGTGATGGCCTCTCCGAGCGAGGAGAGCCCATGCCTGTCGAGATCCTGACCGCGGACGTGGTCGTGCCCATGACGCCCGACCGGGCGATCCTCACGGATGCCGGGGTGGCGATCGACGGCGACCGCATCGTCGAGGTGGGCGCGCGGGACGCGCTCGCGGCCGCGCACCCAGGGGCAACAGCGAGACACCTCGACGACCACGTCATCATGCCGGGCCTCGTCAACGCTCACCACCACTCCGGGATGCTCCGCGGCACCGCCGAGCAGCTGCCCGTGTACGAGTGGCTGCGCCTGCACATCGACCCGATGCACCGGGTCCTGACGGCCGAGGACGCCGAGGCCGCGGCGTGGCTCTGCTACGCCGAAGGCCTCCTGTCGGGCACCACCACCGTTGTCGACATGTGGCGGTACATGGACGGTGCGGCCCGTGCCGCATCGGCGCTGGGAAATCGCCTGGTGACGGTCAACTACGTGGGCGAGCACCCCGACTTCGACTACTTCGACACCCTCGACGACAACGAGCGGATGCTCGAGGAGTGGACCGGCGGCGCGGACGGCCGCGTCATGCCGTGGGTCGGGCTGGAGCACCCGTTCTACGCGGACGAGGCCGGGCAGCGGCGCGCCATCGCACTGGCCCAGCGCTACGGGACCGGCCTCTACACCCACTGCTCCGAGTCGAGCCTCGACGTGGAGCTGTTCCTCGAGCGCACGGGAAAGCGCCCCATCCCGGCGCTCGACGCGCTGGGCTTCTTCGACGTTCCGCGCGCGATGCTCGCGCACGCGGTGTGGCTCGACGACGCCGAGATCGCGCTCATGGCCGAGCGCGGGGTGTCCGCGTCCCACAACCCGGTGTCGAACATGAAGCTCGCGAGCGGCATAGCGCGCGTGGCGGAGATGCTCGACGCAGGAATCGACGTGGGGCTCGGCACCGACGGCGAGAAGGAGAACAACAACCTCGACATGTTCGAGGAGCTCAAGGCCGCCTCGCTGCTGGGCAAGCTGCGCGCGATGGACGCCGCAGCGATGGACTCGTGGCAGGTGCTCGAGATGGGCACGCTGGGCGGCGCGCGGGCGATCGGCCAGGGCCACAGGCTCGGCTCCCTCGAAGCCGGCAAGCAGGCTGACCTCATCGCGGTGCGCACCGACACCCCGCGCATGACGCCGCTGCTGACCGAGGGTCCCTACGCGAACATCCACCACAACCTCGTGCACGCGGTGCGGGGCTCGGACGTCTCGCTCACGATGGTCGCCGGCAAGGTCCTGGTCGACGGCGGCGAGCTGCAGACCGCGTCGATGCCCGATCTCATCGCGCGCGTGCGCGGGCTAGTGCCGGACCTGTTCGCTCGTCGCACCGCCTACCTCGACTCTGCGGGCGAGCAGACGGGGCTCATGAGCGGGCTCGACGAGGGATAACGGTCCTCCAGGGTGCTCGCCGCGCGCATACCGCGCAGAGAGACTTCCTACAGAGAGCGGGGCGCAGAGACGGAGCGCCGATGCGCGGGCTGGGGTAGGTGCCGGCCCGTCAGTAGGATGGGGCTACAGCAGCAGCGCGGCCACCACGAGCAGCACCGGCGCGCACAGCGCCGTCGTGATGAGGCACGCCCGCGACGCCAGATCAATGGCGCAGCCGTACCGGTTGGCGAACACCACGACGTTCTGCGCGGTCGGCAGCGCGGCCATCGCGACGACGACGGCGAGCGCGCCCGAGTCGAGCCCTACGGCGGAGCCCACGAGGAACGTCAGCAGCGGGTGCACGACGGCGCGGGACACGGTCGCCACGACGAGCGGGATCGTCAGCCCGGCGTGGTCCGCGTCCGCGCCGACCTTGCGCGCCCCCACGAGCGACATGCCGAGGGTGAGCAGCGCGAGCGGAGGCGCCGCGGCACCCACTAGCTCGAACGGCGCGAGCGCCACGTCCGGGATCTGCCAGGGCAGGAGCGCGAGCGCCAGCCCCACGAGTGCGCCGATGGTCAGCGGGTTGCTGAACGCCGTGCGCAGCGGACCCCGGCGCCGCGCCCCCGAGGCGGCGTTGCCGCCTTCGCCGGCGAGCGCATCGGCGCTCTCGGAGCGTGCCCCAGCGCCGCCCCCGCCCACCCGCACGGGCGACGCGTCGGACGCGCGGTCGAGGATCGTGAACGCGATGGGCCCCATGACGAGCAGCTGGACGAGCATGGTCGGCACCACGGCGAGCGCGTCCCCGAAGAGGTACACCGCGAGCGGGATGCCCAGGTTGCCGGCGTTGACGTAGGAGCCGGACAGCACGGTCATGGTGGCGCGGCCCGACGGCAGCCTCAGCAGCCACCGCGCGACGACGGCGAGCACCACGGCGAGCGCGAGGGTCACCCCCCACGTGACCGCGGCGCCCGAGGAGGCGAGACGCGACAGGTCGGCGCGAGCGACGGTGCCGAGCAGCAGCGCCGGACCCGCGACGGCGAAGCACACCGTCGCGAGCACCTGGCGCGATTGCGGCGGCAGCCATCGGTACCGCTCGATGAGCCACCCCGCCGCCACGATGACACCCATCGTGACGATCGCGGCGAGGACGTCGGTCAAGCGTGCGTCCAGGGAGCGCCCAGCTCCGCGAAGGTGCGGCTCGTGTAGGCGACGCGCTCGCACCACTCGGAGATGTCGCGCACGACGGGGCGGCGGTCGTCGCCCTCGCCGAGCCAGTCGACGTGCTCGGCGCCGATGGGTCGCGGGTCGCTCGCGGTCCGCACCGCCTCCATGACGCGCATGAAGGCGCCCGTGTCCCGCACGTCGCACACGAGCGAGCCTGGGCCGCCGCCGCTGCGGCGCGCCTCGATGAGGTTCTCGAGCAGCGAGTCGCGGGCGTACGTCTTCTCGAGGTCGATCGCGTCGGTCACGATACGCACGGTATCCGTCTCGTAGGCGAGTTCGATGCGGCCGCGCGTGCCGTGGACGATGATCGTGGCGGGCGTCCGCTCGGGCGCGCACAGCGTCAGCCCGAAGCCGCACCGAAGCCCGTCGCTCGTCACCACTCGGACCGAGGACGTGTCGTCGGACTCGATGGGGTTCGCGTTGTAGAGGTCGACCACGATGTCCGCGACGTCCGCGCTGCGGGTCGCGCCCGCGATCCTCAGTGCCGTCGCGACCGCGTGGGCGAGAGGGTTCGTCACGACGCCGTCGACCACGTCGCGGCCGTCGAGCGTGCGCCGGCCGGCCCAGGGAGCGCGGGCCCAGTAGCCCGCGGTGCGCACCCACGTGCCCACCGCGCCCACGCCGGTCACCTCGCCGATCTCGCCGTCGGCGATGAGGCGCTCGATCGCGGGGATCGCATGCGAGCCGAAGGTCTGGAAGCCCACCTGGCACAGCCGGCCCGTCTCCTCCGCGACCGCGACGAGCGCGGTGTGCTCGGCGAGCGAGGCCGCGGTGGGCTTCTCGAGCAGGACGTCGACGCCGGCGCGCATGGCGGCAGATGCGAGGGGCAGGTGGGTGGGGATGGGTGTCGACAGGATCACGACGTCGGGGCGGACCTCGGGCTCGGGCGCCGACAGCAGGTCGCCGAGGGTGGGGAACCACGGGGCGCCCGTGCCGGCCGCGTCCGAGCCGTGGCGTGGCCCGCTCGGGCCGCCGGTCGCCGGGGCGTCTCCGTCGGCGAGCGGACGCGGGTCGACGAGCGCGGACAGCCGCGCCGCGCCGGAGTCGCACAGTTCTTGAATGCGCCGCAGGTGGGAAGCGCCGTGGCCGTGGATGCCCACCAAGGCGACGGCGACGGGCGGGGCCTGCGGTGGCGCGGTCACCGGATGCTCGCCGCCTCCGCCGCGAGCGCCGCGGCCTCGTCGTGGCTGAGCGCGCGATCGAGCAGCACCGTGGTGAGGCCGATCTCGACGGTGCCGCCGGCGGGCACGCTGAGGGGCTCGTCCCACGCGAGCGCGGGGCCGGCACCGGGGTATTCGTCCGCGCGCACGAACCACGGCTGCGGCTTGCCGTGTTGGACGGCGAGCCACGTGGTGGTGCCCGAGGGCCGGCGCTGCACGAACGCGAGCCACGGCGAGCGCGAGCCGTGCGCCAGCTGCTCACTGTCACCCGCGGCGCTCAGCACGTGCGCGCGGCCCTCGAGCGGCAGACGCCAGAACCAGCCGCCGTAGCCGGCGCCGGGCCGGCCGTTGGTCGCCGGCGAGCCGATGGTGAGCGCGCCGTGGTCCGCGCGCAGGATCGTGCGCCACGACAGCGCCCACGCCTCGTGCGACGGCAGCAGGTGCCCGGACAGCGTGCGCGACTCCTCGACCTGCGGCACGTCCTCCTCGTCATACCAGCGCACGGCGTCGTAGAGGACGTGATGGTCGGTCGAGTCGACGCGAGCGCCCGCGCTCTCCTGACGGCCGTGGTTGGGCAGCAGGGTGGGGCCGACGTCGCGCACGAAGGTGCGACCGCCCCAGTAGCTGGTGCCGTTCACGTCCGGCACGGCGATGGACGCGCCGTAGTGGTGGCGGTGGTCCACCGGCCCGGACTCGGTGACGACGGCGCCGCCGAGCGTGTGCACGGGGTGCAGGTAGGGGCGGCGGGCGTGCACCACGGGCAGTCGCTCGCCCGACTCGTACCGGGCCAGACGCTCCCCAGCCCACTCCAGCACCAGGGCCTCCCCGTCCTGACGCCACTGCGGAGCGGAAGGCGCGGGCGCATCGGCGCTGTGAACGCTGTCGAGGGCCGACGGTGACGTCGCCGTCGATTCGGGCGCGGCCGCCGAGACCGAACCGGTGCCGACGGGGGCGAGGCCGCCCTCGGCGACCGACCGCGGCACGGGCCCGGTGGAGGCGCGCACCTCGAGCCGGGGCTCGAAGCGCGTCGATGAGGAGGCGTGTCCTTCGTGCTGGTCGATCACTGCGTGAAGCTCCTGCCATGCGTGCCGCCCGAGCTCGTGCTGCGGCACGGCGGCGGTCGTGAGGGTCGGGGTCGAGTATTGGGCCAGCTCGATGTCGTCGAAGCCGGTCACGGAGAGGTCCTTGGGCACGGCCACGCCCGCCTGGTTGAGGGCGGCGAGCAGGCCGAAGGCGACGAGGTCGTTGAACGCCACGACCGCGGTCGCGCGCGCGGCCAGCACCGGCTCGAGGGCGCGGTAGCCGGCGTTCACGGTCGCGCCTCCCGGCACGACGACGAGCTCGAGCCCGTCCGTGACGGCGGCCACGTCCTCGAGGCCCGCGCGGCGGCGATCGTCCGAGGTGCTGGGCGTGGGCCCGGACAGGTAGACGATGCGCCGGTGGCCGAGTCCCACGAGGTGCTCGAGCACGGCCGATGCGCCCGCCCGGTAGTTCACGGTCACGGCCGGGGCGGCGGGGTTGGGGCTGTCGCGGTTGACGAGGACGGTGGGGCTCGCCTGGGTCAGCAGCTCCGCGAGCTGCTTCTCCGGCATGCGCGGGGATACCAGGGCAAGCGCGTCGCAGCGCAGGCGCGCCTCGAGGGCGATCGCGGCCTCGTCGTCGGGGTTCTGACCCGTGTCCGCGACGAGCACGCGGTAGCCGCTCGCGGCGGCCGCCTCGGTGAGCCCCGCGAGCACGTGCTGGAACATCGGGTTCTCGAGCTCGGGCACCACGAAGGCGACGGTCTCGGTCCGCCCGAGCGACAGGCTGCGGGCGATGTTGGACGGCCGGTAGTTGAGGCGGGCGGCCGCGGCGCGGACGCGCTCGGAGATGTCGGCGTCGACGGTCGCGCGGCCGTTCATCACCCGCGAGACGGTGGACCTGGACACGCCGGCGGCCGTCGCGACGTCAGAGATCGTCACGCTCGCTCGGCGCTGGCTCACCTTGGGCATCGGCCCCTCCATACGTGCTCCCGCCGCCTGCGTCGCGCGTCGTTGCGCTCGTCCTGAAGTCGGGAGACTTCGTGTCCTTACCGTGACCGTACACCATTGAGGAACCGGTTCCTAGTGTGCTACGTTCGCAACTGGAAAGCGGTTTCTCGATGGCGAGAGCGTCGAGACACCGACCAGATCAACGATGATCCGGAGGGCTCCATGGTGATGGAGAGGTACCGACGCCACAGCGGCGTTCCGATGCGGGAGGTGTCGCGTGTCGGTCGTCTCTGAGCTGCGAGGCATGGGCGGGAAGAAGCGCGGCAAGCGCCAGCCCTCCGCCATGCGCAAGGGCGACGGCAAGGCCGCCGCGATCTTCCTCGCGCCGTGGTTCATCGGGCTGTTCCTCATCACGGCCGGCCCCATGATCGCCTCCGCGTACCTGTCCTTCACGGACTACAGCCTGCTGGCGCCGCCCGAGTGGATCGGGTTCGACAACTACACGCGCATGTTCGAGGACCCGCGCCTCATCAACTCGCTGAAGGTCACGTTCCTGTACGTGTTCATCTCGGTGCCGCTGCAGCTGGCGATGGCGCTCGCGCTCGCGCTGGTGCTCGACCGGGGACTGCGCGGTCTGCCCATCTACCGCTCGATCTACTACCTGCCCTCGCTGCTGGGCGGCTCGGTGGCCATCGCGCTGCTGTGGCGTCAGGTGTTCGGCGCGGACGGCCTGGTCAACTCGGTGCTCTCCGTGTTCGGGATCGAGGGCGAGGGATGGGTGTCGCACCCGGACTACGCGCTGGGCACGCTCATGGTGCTCAACGTGTGGACGTTCGGCGCGCCCATGATCATCTTCCTCGCGGGCCTGCGCCAGATCCCGCAGATGTACTACGAGGCGGCGTCGATCGACGGCGCCGGCAAGTGGCGCCAGTTCCGCTCGGTGACCATCCCGCTGCTGACGCCGATCATCTTCTTCAACCTGATCCTGCAGCTGATCGGTGCGTTCCAGACCTTCACCCAGGCCTACGTGGTCTCGGGAGGAACGGGCGGCCCGGCCGACTCGACCATGTTCTACACGCTGTACCTGTACCAGAAGGGATTCGCGTCGCTCGACATGGGCTACGCCTCGGCGATGGCGTGGCTGCTGCTCGCGATCATCGCCGGCATGACCGCCGTGAACTTCCTCGCCTCCAAGTATTGGGTCTTCTACAATGACTGACTCCGCCGTGCGCAACGACGCACCCCCGTCCAAGCCCACGCTGACCGAGGTGGCCGAGCGCTACCCCGAGCCCAGCGGCAAGCCGTCGCAGTGGCGCGGCCGCACCCGCTCGATCCTCAAGCACGCGGCGCTCATCGGCTTCGGCCTGGTGATGCTCTACCCGCTGCTGTGGATGATCTCGAGCTCGTTCAAGCCCGACGCGATCATCTTCCGTGAGCCGGGCCTGATCCCCACCGAGTTCACGTGGGACAACTACACGGACGGCTGGAACGCCCTGCTGCACCCGTTCGACCACTACCTGCTGAACTCCGCGATCATCGTGTTCGGGTCGCTCATCGGCAACCTGGTGTCGTGCTCGATGGCGGCGTACGCCTTCGCGCGGCTCGAGTTCCGCGGCCGCAACCTGTGGTTCGCGATCATGCTGATGTCGATCATGCTGCCGATCCACGTGATCATCGTCCCGCAGTACATCCTGTTCTCGTCGCTGGACTGGATCAACACGTTCCTGCCGTTGATCGTGCCCAAGCTGCTCGCCACGGACGCCTTCTTCATCTTCCTGATGGTGCAGTTCTTCCGCGGCATCCCCCGCGAGCTCGACGAGGCCGCCCGCCTCGACGGCTGCGGCCACGGACGCATCTACTTCAAGATCATGCTGCCGCTGTCGCTGCCGGCGCTCGCGACCACCGCGATCTTCACCTTCATCTGGACGTGGAACGACTTCTTCAGCCAGCTGATCTTCCTGACCCGACCGGACATGTACACCGTGCCGGTCGCCCTGCGCACGTTCATCGACGCCACGTCAGAGAGCTCCTGGGGCTCGCTGTTCGCGATGTCGATCGTGTCGCTCATCCCGATCTTTCTGGTCTTCCTGTTCGGCCAGAAGTACCTCGTCAAGGGCATCGCCACGACGGGACTCAAGTAGCAGGGCTGCAATCGGCCGGCCGATCCGACCGAAGAACGACGAAGTTCGACACGAAGGAGACAGACCGATGATCACATCGATGAGGAAGCGCACCATGTGGCGCGCGGGAGCTGTGCTCGCCGCCGGTGCCCTCGCCCTCGCTGCGTGCAGCAGCGATTCCGGAAGCGACGACCCCAGCGACGAGCCCACCGACGGCGGCACCGACAGCGGTAGCGGCGAGCAGGTCGAGATTCGCTTCTCCTGGTGGGGCTCGGACGAGCGCCACACCCTCACCCAGGAGGTCATCGACCTCTTCATGGAGGAGAACCCCGACATCTCGGTCGTGGCTGACTTCACCGACTGGGGTGGCTACTGGGACAAGCTCGCCACCACGGTGGCCGGTGGCGACACCCCCGACGTCATGACGCAGGAGGAGCGCTACCTCACCGACTACGCGAACCGCGGCGTCGTGGCGGACATGTCCACCCTCGACATCGACACCAGCATGATCGACCCGAGCGTGCTGCAGTCCGGCACCATCGGCGGCCAGCTCGCCGGCATCGCGACGGGCATCAACGCCTACGCGATCGTCGCGGACCCGCAGATGTTCGAGGACGCGGGCGTCGAGATGCCCGACGACACCACCTGGACCTGGGACGACTTCAAGGAGATCGCCGCGCAGATCTCCGACGCCCTCGGTGACGGCGTCTACGGCGTGCAGGACTACGGCGGCAACGAGGCCGGCTTCAACATCTACGCGCGCCAGCAGGGCGAGTCGCTCTACACCGAGGACGGCACCCTGGGCTACTCGGACGAGACCCTCGCCCAGTGGTGGCAGGACCTCGTCGACCTGCGCGAGTCGGGCGCCATGCCTGACGGCGCTCGCAGCGTCGAGATCGCCGAGGGTGGTCCGGAGCAGTCGCTGCTCGGCACCAACACCGGCGCGATGGGCATGTGGTGGACCAACCAGCTGGGCGCCATCTCGAGCGCTGCCGGCCGTGACCTGGTCCTGCTCCGCCTGCCCGGAGAGTCCGAGCACGAGCGCACCGGCATGTACTTCAAGCCGGCCATGTTCTACTCGATCTCCGCGGAGACCGAGCACCCCGAGGCCGCGGCGAAGTTCGTCGACTTCCTCGTGAACAGCCCTGAGGCCGGAGCGCTCATCCTCTCCGACCGTGGTCTGAACATCAACACCGCCGTCCGCGAGGCCGTCTCCGGCCAGCTCGACCCGCTCGAGGTCCAGGCGGCGGAGTTCCTGGCCGAGCTCGAGTCCGAGATCGTCGACGGCCCGCCCGCACCGCCCACCGGCGCTGCGGACGTCCCGGAGATCACGGGCCGCATCAACCAGGAGGTGCTGTTCGACACGATGTCGCCGGCCGACGCGGCGGCGCAGTTCACGTCCGAGGCTGGGGCGGCCATCGGACAGTGATCCAGCCGGGTGCGCCGGGGCTCTCTCCCCGGCGCACCCGCTGGAATGGCACGCGGCAGGACCCGGGGGTCACTCCCGAACTTCGGGCCCTGCCGCGTTGCTGTGTCTCGGGGCGGTTGATGCTGTCTGCCCCCACCCCCTCCCACGACGAAAGTGGGCCCACTTTCGTGGACAAGAAGGGGCGGAGCGGGAAGGATCGACCGCCAGCGCTCTACCGCGCGGCCTCGACCACCGCCGGGACGAAGGCGTCCAGGTCGTCCGGGTTGCGCGAGGTCAGCAGCGTGAAGCCGTTCGCCTCGCAGCGCTGGAGCTCCCCGTCGACCCAGGTCGCACCCGCGTTGCGCAGGTCCGTCGCGAGCGACGGGTACGAGGTGGTGGTCTTGCCGCCGGCGACGTCCGCCTCCGCGAGCAGCCACGGGCCGTGGCAGATGGCCGCGACCGTCCTGCCGTCCGCGGCGAACCGCCGCACGAGCGACACCGCCGCCTCGTGCGTGCGGAGGGTGTCCGCATTGATGGTGCCGCCCGGGATCACCAGGACCGCGTGGTCGGCGGCCTCGATGTCCTCGAGCGCGACGTCGGGGGTGAAGGTCTCGCCCGGGTCCTTGTCGCCCACGAGGGTCTGGATGGTCTCCCCGCCGGGCGCCGCGAGGGTCACGGGCACGCCCGCCTCGCGCAGGCCCTCGAGCGGCCGCTTCAGCTCGTCCTGCTCGACGCCGTAGGTCGTCGTGATGATCAGTGCGCTCATGGCGCTCTCCTCTCGTCGACGGTGCAGGGCCGGGTCTCGGCCCCGGTCCACGTCAACGAACCCCGCCGGTGGCGACATTCCAGGCCACCCGGCGACCGCACCGGGCCACGGGGTCTGGGGGCACGGGGCAGAGGAGCGTCAATGCCCGCCGGAGGCGAGGAAGTAGATCGCGCCGATGACGGCCGCGATGACGATCGCGAAGCACGCCCAGGCGCCCACGAGGCGCACCGTCGAGACCTCGCCGGCGTCGTCACGCGCGCCCGGCGCGGCGAGGATGCGCACCCCGAGGGCGAACAGCGCCGGCAGGCCCGCGCCCACGAGCGTGCCGACGATGAGCACGTTGGCGAGGGCGCCCCATTCGATGAACTCGTTCATGGCGGCTACCTTCCCTCGCCCTTGCGCGGCGCTGGCTGATCCTCGGTCTCGAGGGACTCGTGGCTCGCTCTCTCGGCCTCGAGCTGGGCCTCACGCTCGAGGCGTGCCAGCTCCTCGGCCTCGCGCTTGGCGGCGCGGCGCTTGGAGCGCTTGAGCTCCTTGCGCTTGACCCGCATCTTCTCGGGGCGGTGCACCGACACGGACTCGGCGATGTACGCCTCGGAGTCCTGGACGGGGTCCCACTCGTCGTTGACGTTGCTGTGGTTGACGGGCTTGCGGCGCGACGCGATGTAGATCGCTGCGGAGACCGCAAGCAGGATGCCGAACACGACGTACGAGCCGAGCGTGCCGCCGCCGAAGGCGCTGTCGATCCAGTAGCAGATGGCGCCCACGAGGGCCGCTGACGGCACCGTGATGAGCCACGCGGCGAACATGCGGCCCGCGACCCCCCAGCGCACCGACGCGCCCTTCATGCCCACGCCCGAGCCGAGGATCGAGCCGGTCGCCACGTGGGTGGTGGACAGCGAGTAGCCGAAGTGGCTCGACAGCAGGATGACCGCGGCGGACGAGGTCTCGGCGGCCATGCCCTGGCGGCTGGACAGCTCGACCAGGCCCTTGCCGAGCGTGCGGATCACGCGCCAGCCACCCATGTAGGTGCCGAGCGCCATCGCGAGCGCACAGCTGACGATCACCCAGAACGGGACGCTCGAGTCGGCCGGCACCGCGCCCGCGGCGATGAGCGCCAGCAGGATGATGCCCATCGACTTCTGGGCGTCGTTGGTGCCGTGCGCCAGCGAGACGAGCGAGGCGGAGCCGATCTGGCCCCAGCGGAACATCCGGTCGTTGTCCTTCTCCGGCACGTCCTTGGTCAGGCGGGTCACGAGCGACGTGCCGACCGAGGCGACGATGATCGCGACGACGGGCGCCACGAGCGCGGGGATCAGCACCTTCGCCGTGAGGCCGCTCCACAGCACGCCGGAGGTGCCGGCGGCGGCGAGCACGGCGCCCACGACGCCACCGACGAGGGCGTGCGACGAGCTGGAGGGGATGCCGAACAGCCACGTGATGAGGTTCCACACGATGCCGCCGGCGAGTCCCGCGAGCACCACCTCGAGGGTGACGATCTCGGCGTCGACGATGCCGGTGGCGATGGTGGCGGCGACCGTCAGCGACAGGAACGCGCCCACCATGTTGAGCACGGCCGACAAGATGACGGCCTGCTTGGGCTTGAGCGCCCGCGTCGCGATGGACGTGGCCATGGCGTTTCCGGTGTCGTGGAAGCCGTTGGTGAAGTCGAAGGCGAGGGCTGTTGCGATGACGATGCCGAGGAGGACTGGTTCGGTCACGCCGACCATTGTGACGGAAAGATGAACACAATGTGACGGGACCAACGGCCGGGGCCGCTCAGGACACGTCGCCGTCCACGTACAGCCACCGTCCGCGCTCGCGGACGAACCGGCTGCGTTCCCTCATGCTTCCTGGTATTCCCGCGTTCGTGTGCCACATCGCGAGGAACCTCACCGTGGCCCGATCGGGATCCTGGGGGTCCACTGTGAATTCCTCCACGTGAAGCCCGAACCACGTCTGGCCGCCCAGGCTCAGCGAGTCCGGCCGCGTCGAGGGGTGCCAGGTGCGCAGCAGGTACGGCTCGTCCTCGCGGACGTACGCGGTGTAGCGCGACCGCATGAGGGCCGATGCGTCGGGCGCCTCGCGCTCACCCGTCAGGTACGGGCGGCAACAGGTGCGGTAGGTCTCCTCGGACCCGCACGGGCACGCGAGCGCCATCACCGACCGCCCGAGTGGGTCCTCTGGGCGACCTGGTGTCGTGCGTGCGGCGTTCGCCAGTCAGGCTGGCCGGTCACGCCGCGCTCGAACGGGCGAGCGCTCCGAAGCTCGCGACGTCCTCGGCCTGCGTGTCCCACGACGCCATGAGGCGCACCTCGACGGTGTCGGGGGTCGAGCCCGCCTGCCAGTCGTAGAAGCGAGTCGACTCGCGCAGGGTGGCGGCGAGGGTGCGCGGAATCTCCACGAACACGGCGTTGGCCTCGGTCGCCTGGGTGAACCGCAGCGCGCCGTCGCTCTCGAGGGGGGCGAGCTCCTCGCGGAGCGCTGCCGCCATCGCGTTCGCGTGGCTGGCGTTGCGCAGCCACAGCGGGGCGCCGGCCTCGTCGGTCGAGGTGAGCAGCGCGGTCAGCTGCGCGGACGCGTAGCGCATCTTCGAGCCCAGCTGCATGGTGGCCTTGCGCAGGTGCGGCAGGGAGGCGGCGAGCTCGTCGCGCAGCTCGGGGTTGAGAACGATCACGGCCTCGGCACCCATCGCGCCGTTCTTGGTGCCGCCGAACGACAGCACGTCGGCGCCGGCGCAGGCCTCGGCGAGCGAGACGCCCAGGGCCGCGGCCGCGTTCGCGATGCGCGCGCCGTCGAGGTGCACGCGCATGCCCGCGGCGTGCGCCGCGTCGGTCAGCGCGCGCATCGCCTCGAGCGAGTACACGGTCCCCAGCTCGGTGGCCTGTGTCACGGACAGCACGAGCGGCTGCGCGCGGTGCTCGTCGCCCAGGTCGGGCGTCCAGCGCTCGAGGGAGTCGGGCGACATCCGGCCGTCGGGCGCGGACAGCGGCAGCACCTTGAGTCCGCCCACCCGCTCGGGCGCCCCGTTCTCGTCCACGTTGATGTGGGCGTGCTCCGAGGCGACGACGCCGCCCCAGCGCGGCGACAGCGCCATCAGGGACACCACGTTCGCCCCGGTGCCGTTGAAGACGGGGAAGCCGAGCGCATCGGCCCCGAAGACGTCGGCGACGGCCGCGTCGAAGGCCGCCGTGGACGCATCGGCGCCGTAGGCCGTCTCGTGGCCGCCGTCGGCCGCGACGATGGCGGCGAGCACCTCGGGGTGCACGGAGGCGTAGTTGTCGGACGCGAAGTGACGGGTCTGGCTCACCTCACGAGTCTGCCACGCGTCAGGCGGATACCTCGCGCACCCACAGCGCGCCCTCGGTGCGGAAGCCCACGCGGCGCATGTAGTCGCGGTCGAGCTCCTCCCGCACCGGGACCTCGAGGCGGCTGAAGCCCGCGCGGGACAGCTCGCGCGACTCGCGGTAGACGAACTCGCCCGGCGTGAAGTCGCGGAAGCGCTCCTTCACCCAGTCCAGCTCGACCAGGCCGCGGCCGTCGCCGAGGTCCTTCACGGCGACCACGCCCACGGCCTCGTCGCCGCGGACCACGAGGAACGTGTGACGGGTGCCGCCGGCGCCGGTGCCCGCATCGGCGTCGATGGCGAAGCTCGGCGCGTGGGTGGCGATGTCAGCGGAGTGCTCCTCGAGGACGTGGCGCAGGAAGGCGTTGTCGGCGTCCACCGCGAGCACCTTGTAGACCTGCTCGTCATGCGCCTCGTGGTAGAGCCGCCACAGCCAGTAGATGTCGATGATGGTGATCGCGAGGTTCATGAACGCGAACGGCCACACGCCGATGATGCCGTTGTACACGGTCGCCGTCGCCGCTCCCGCGAGGTTCATCCAGCGGAACCGCAGCACCCGCGCCTGCATGAGCGACCACACGATGAGGATCGAGCCGATCCACCCGATCGCCTCGAGCACCACCTGAGTCTCCATGGGCCTCAGGGTATGCCCCTCAGCAGGGCCGATGCGCGGGCTGGGGTCCCGGGCGCCGCACGTGGGCGCGTGCGCGGCCGTCCGATGCGTGCGTCGGGCGGCAGTGGCGATCACGGAGCAGCGAACGGGCGGGGTCAGTGCGCCACTGTGTGCCGCAGCGGGAACTGAGCGTCACCCGGATGCCCGTTCGTGACCCTCATGTCCCGCTGGGAGCGCAGTGCCCGGGTGTGCCGCCTCGTAGGCTGGCGGGATGGACCGATCGAGCGCGCGAGCCGACGTCTGGGTCTGGGCGGTGCGCCTGTCGAAGACCCGGTCGCAGGCGACGGCGGCGTGCAAGGCGGGGCACGTGCGCGTGAACGGGGACCGCGCCAAGCCGTCGACCCCGGTGCGGGTGGGCGACCGGGTCGAGGTGACGCTCGTGCACCCCAACGGCCCGGCGCAGGTGCGCATCGCCGAGGTCCGTCAGCTGCTGCTCAAGCGCGTGGGCGCCGCGGTGGCCGCCGAGGCGTACGTGGATCACTCGCCGCCGCCACCGCCCAAGGCCGAGCGCCCCGCGGCCATCGGCGTGCGCGACCGTGGCACGGGCCGGCCGACGAAGCGGGAGCGGCGCCAGCTCGACCGCCTGCGGGGTCGCGCCTCGCGCTGAGCCGAGCCCTGTTCTGCTCAACCCAGCCCGCGCATCGGCCCTGCGCGCTGGGAGGCACTGAGTGCCGAATCCGGGCGAAAATCGGCACTGAGCGCCTTCCAGGGCGGCGCGGACGGGAAGCCAGCCCGCGCATCGGCCCTGTGAGGCATCGCCGGCTCCTAGCGGGACATGAGTGCCAGAAACGAGCCGCCAATGACCTTCATGTCCTGCCAGCGCGCCAGGACGTGCTCAGCTCACGTTCACGCGAGAAACCTGACGCGAGTACCTCGCGTGAGGCTCGTCAGGCGTTCTGCTTGACCGGCCGCGCGCCCCAGATGCGCTCGAGGTAGTCCGAGATCGAACGGTCCGAGCTGAAGAAGCCCGAGCGCGCGACATTGAGCACCGCGGAGCGCGACCACGCCTCGTAGTCGAGGTAGTACTGCTCGACTCGCTCCTGGGCGTCGACGTAGGCGCGGAAGTCGGCGAGTGCCATGAACCGGTCGCGCTCGGTGAGCGACGCGAAGATCGACGCCACCGCCCCGCCGCGGTCACCGCCCGTGAAGGCACCCGACGCGATGAGGTCGAGAGCCGCCTTGAGCTGCGGGTCGGACTCGTAGACGGCGCCGGGGTCGTAGCCGCGGTCCTGGAGCGCGGCCGCCTCGGGCTCGGTCATGCCGAACAGGAAGAAGTTGTCGTCGCCCACGAGCTGCCGGATCTCGACGTTGGCGCCGTCGTCCGTGCCGATGGTGAGCGCGCCGTTGAGCGCGAACTTCATGTTGCCGGTGCCGGAGGCCTCCTTGCCGGCGAGCGAGATCTGCTCGGACAGGTCGGCCGCCGGGATCAGCGTCTCGGCGAGCGTGACGTTGTAGTTCGCGGGGAACGCGACCTTGAGGCGGCCCTCGAGCGAGGCGTCGGCGTTGATGGTCGCGCCCACGGCGTTGATGAGCTCGATGGTCTCCTTGGCGCGCACGTAGCCGGGCGCTGCCTTGGCGCCGAACACGAACGTCCGCGGCGTCACTGACTCCAGCGGCACGCGGCCCGACTGGATGCCCTCGTACAGCGAGACGATGTGCAGCAACTTGAGCGACTGGCGCTTGTACTCGTGGAGGCGCTTGACCATCGCGTCGACCATGGCGTCGCCGGCGATCTCGATGCCGTCGCGCTCGGACAGCACGCGGGCGAGCTCGACCTTGTTGGCGCCCTTGATCTCGCGGAAGCGGCGGCGGAACTCGGCGTCCTCGGCCAGCGGCTCGAGCTCGCGCAGCCGCTCGAGGTCGGTGATCCAGCCGTCGCCGATGGCCTCGGTGATGAGGCCGGACAGGCCGGGGTTGGACAGCCGCACGAACCGTCGAGGGGTGACGCCGTTCGTCACGTTGGTGAACTTCTCGGGCCACAGCTCGGCGAAGTCGCTCAGCACCTTGTCGGCGAGCAGCTGCGAGTGCAGCTCCGCGACGCCGTTGACCTTGAAGCCGGCGACGGTCGCGAGGTGTGCCATGCGCACGGCGCGCTCGGGGTTCTCCGCGATGATCGACATGCGGCGCACGCGCAGCTCGTCGCCGGGGTAGGCGGCGAGCAGCTGCTCGATGAACTCCTCGTTGATCCGGTAGATGATCTCGAGGTGGCGCGGCAGCAGCCGGCCCAGCAGCTCGACGGACCACACCTCGAGCGCCTCGGGCAGCAGCGTGTGGCAGGTGTAGGCGAACACCTTCTGGGTCACGGCCCAGGCGTCCTCCCAGCTCCAGCCGCGCTCGTCCATGAGGAGGCGCATGAGCTCGGGCACCGCGATCACGGGGTGGGTGTCGTTGAGCTGCCACGTGATGCGCTCGGGAAGCTGGTGCAGGTCGAAGTCGGCCGGCAGGACGTTCTCGATGAAGTCGCGCAGCGAGGCGGCGACGAAGAAGTACTGCTGCTGGAGGCGCAGCTCCTTGCCCTGCGGGGTCGAGTCCTCGGGGTAGAGCACCTTCGAGATGTTCTCCGCGAAGGTGCGGGCGCGGACCGCCTCGACGTAGTCGCCCTGGTTGAACTCCTGCAGGTTGAAGCCCTCGGTGGCCTTGGCGCTCCACAGGCGGAGCGTGTTGACGCGCCCGTTGCGGTAGCCCGGCACCATGTAGTTGTAGGGCACGGCGGTGACGCGCCAGTCCGGCTCCCAGGTTCGGGCGTCGCCCGCGACCAGGTCGTCACCGGGCTCGGAGGTGCTGCCGCCGAACCACACCTCGACCGCGTTCTCGGGGTGCGGCAGCTCCCACGGCGAGCCCATCCGCAGCCAGTGGTCGGGCTTCTCGACCTGCTTGCCGTCGACGAAGCTCTGGCGGAAGATGCCGTACTCGTAGCGGATGCCGTAGCCGATCGACGGCACGTTGAGCGTCGCGAGCGAGTCGATGAAGCACGCCGCGAGGCGCCCCAGGCCTCCGTTGCCGAGGCCCGGCTCGATCTCGAGCCCGCGCAGCGCGTCGAGGTCGACGCCCAGGCCGTCGAGCGACTCCCGGGCCACGTCCTCGAGGTCGGCGGCGAGCATCGCGTTCTCGAGCTGCGGGCCCAGCAGGAACTCGGCCGACAGGTACGCGACGGTCTTCGCCTGGTCGCGGTACTGGTTGCGCAGCGTCTCGAGCCAGCGCGTCATCAGGTAGTGACGCACGGTGCGCGCGAGCGCGAGGTGCTTGTCGTTGTCGGAGGCGCGGTCCAGGTCCACGCCCTGGCCGAAGTTCAGCTCGCGCAGGAAGGCTCGGGTGAAGCTCTCGACGGTGCGCTCGGGGGCCGCGACGGGCGGAGTCATCTCGTTCACAGTGCCCAATGTAGGCGCTTGCATCGCCGCGCGGCAGGCCGTTCGTCACGGATTCACCTGCCGGAAACATGGCCTCGCGCTCGGGGGCCGACAGAGGGCCGATGCGCGCGCCGGGTTCGCTACGCCGCGCCGCCCCGCGACGGGGAACTGGTCTCGCGTGCCGAGGTCTCGCGCGCCGGGGTCTCGAGCACCGGCGCCTCCCGGGCAGGGCTGGCCGCGCTGGGCGCGGACACGTGCGTCGCGGGCGACGGCGCCGGTCCGTACTGCTGCTCCTTGACCCGCTCGAGCATCTGCTCGGTGAGGATCCGGTTGGTCTTCATGAGGTCCGACAGCACGCCGAGCGCGATCGACAGCCCCGCGCCCACGAGCATGATCGTGCCGAAGATGAGGGACTGGATGTGGTTGCCGTCGTTGCCGAGCGCGCGCAGGATCGCGAAGCGCACGAACGGCACCATCCCGATGACCCCGAACACGAGGGTCAGCGCGGAGAACACCATCCACGGCCGGTACATGATCGACGCCCGGAGGATCGCCTGCGCAGACTTCAGCATGTGCTCGAACACGTTCGAGAACAGGCGAGACTCGCGGGTCTTGGCGTTGGTGTCGACGGGGATCGAGACGATCGCGAGGCGCTTGTCGCCCGCCTGGATGATGGTCTCCATCGTGTAGCTGAAGCGGGTGACGACGTTGAGCCGGTACAGCGCGTAGCGGGAGTAGGCGCGGAAGCCGGAGGCCGCATCGGGCAGCCGGGTGCCGGCCGCCTTGTTGACCACCCAGGAGCCGAACCGCTGCATCGTCTTCTTGAACGGGCTGAAGTGCGCGATGGTGTGGGTCTGGCGGTCGCCGATGGCGATGTCCGCCTCGCCGCGCAGCAGCGGCGCGATGAGGTCGGGGATGCGATCCTGCGGGTACTGGTTGTCGCCGTCGGTGTTGACGACGATGTCCGCGCCGTGCGCCAGCGCGTAGTCGACGCCGTCGCGGAAGGATTGGGCGAGGCCCATGGTGCGCGAGTGGTGGATGACGTGCGCGCCGCGCTCGCGGGCGATCGCCGCGGTGGCGTCGGAGGAGCCGTCGTCGATGACCACGATCGCGATCTCGTCGACGCCGTCGATGGCGGTGGGGATCGAGTCCAGCACCGTGGCGAGCGTCGCCTCCTCGTCGAGGCACGGGATCTGGACGAACACCTTCACGCGCTCAGCGTATCCACTCTCCTCCGTGATGAATTCGGGCCCACTTTCGTCGGGATAGGCCCGAGATCGGGAAAGTGGGCCCATCTTCGTGGAGAGGGGGTGGCCGATGCGCGGGTTGGCTCAGGCCCGGCGTGCCAGGTAGGCACGGAGCTGGACGACGCCGATGCCGGCCAGCAGGGCCAGCCCCATCGCGCCGACCGCGGCGCCGGCGACGAGCGCGGGGCTCTGCGACAGCACGGTGTCGAACAGCCCGTGGAACCAGCGCATCCCCAGCCACGCGCCGAGCGCGCCGGCGAGGACGCCAGTGATGACGCCGCCGTTCACGGAGGGGTGCGTCTTGACCACGCCGTAGCCCAGGATCGCGCCGAGCGCGACGCAGACCAGCTCCACCATGGACGCACCTCCTTGCGCGACAGGATGGCATAGACGCGCTGGGCGTCAGGTCAGGGGCACACCGCGAGGGCGCGCACGGCTCAGATGCGCGCCTGCGAGTTGATGAGCCAGCGGGCCACCCCGGCGCCCACGCCGGCGGCGGGCGCGATGACGGGACCCGCGCCCACGAGGTTGCCGAGCATGAAGCCCACCGCGAGCCCGAGCCCCGCGAACGCGAGGATGTGGACGTTGGTGTTCGCGTTGCCGCGCAGCAGGAAGCCCAGGCCCCACGCGAGCGCGGGGCCGACGATGATGAAGACACCGACGATCAGTCCCAGCAGCGCGATGCCGCTGGAGACGAGGGTGCCCTCGGTCGGGTTGGGGTCGTCGGATCCGAGCAGCACGGTGAAGAACACCAGCACCGCGCAGATGATGCCGGCGAGCGCGCTGCCCGCGAACACCCACCACGGGCTGAAGCTGACCTCCCAGCGCGGGCGCACCTTGCCGGTCTCCGGATCCCACTGAGCCATGGGCACAGCCTAGAACCCGCATCGGCGCTCCACCGTCCGGCCCGACGCGCGCAGGGGCCACCTATCGAGACCAGGGCCCATGCGCAACAATGAGCGGGTGACCTCCTTCGCAGACCGCCACATCGGACCCGACGAGCCCGCCATCGAGACGATGCTCGAGGCGATCGGGATCCCGTCCCTGGCGGTCCTGACGGAGAAGGCGGTGCCCGAGTCGATCCGCCAGGACGACGTGCTGGTGCTGCCGGAGCCGCTCACCGAGAACGGCACGCTCGCCGCGCTGCAGAAGTTCGCGCAGCGCAACCACGTGCACATCCAGATGATCGGCCAGGGCTACTTCGACACGATCACGCCCATGGTGATCCGCCGCAACGTGCTCGAGAACCCCGCCTGGTACACGGCGTACACGCCCTACCAAGCGGAGATCTCGCAGGGCCGCCTCGAGGCGATGCTCAACTTCCAGACCATGGTGTCCGACCTCACGGCGCTGCCCGTGGCGGGAGCGAGCCTGCTGGACGAGGCCACCGCCGTCGCGGAGGCGGTGCTGCTCATGCGCCGCGCGGTCAAGGGCAAGGAGGGCGGCGTCGTCGTGCTCGACGCCGAGTGCCTGCCCCAGACCATCGCGGTGGTGGAGGCGCACGCCGAGGCGATCGGCCTGCGGCTCGAGGTCCACGAGCTTGGCGAGGGCTGGGAGGCCCCCGAGGACCTCGTCGGCCTCGTCATCCAGCAGCCGGGAGTCACCGGCGTGCTGCGCGAGCCCGAGCCCTTCATCGAGTCCGCTCACGCCGTCGGCGCTCAGGTCACCATCGCGTGCGACCTGCTCGCGCTCACGATGATCAAGGCCCCCGGCGAGGTGGGCGCTGACATCGCGGTCGGCTCGGCGCAGCGCTTTGGCGTCCCGCTGTTCTTCGGCGGCCCGCATGCCGCGTTCATGTCCGTCCGCGAGGGCCTCGAGCGCCAGCTCCCGGGTCGCCTCGTGGGCGTGAGCGTCGACGCCGACGGCCGCCGCGCGTACCGCCTCGCGCTGCAGACCCGCGAGCAGCACATCCGTCGCGACCGCGCGACATCGAACATCTGCACCGCGCAGGCGCTGCTCGCGATCATCTCCGGCTTCTACGCGATCCACCACGGCCCGGACGGCCTGCGCGCCATCGCGCAGCAGGTGCACAACACCGCTGTGACACTCGCCGACGCGCTCACCGCCGCAGGCGTGGCCATCAAGCACGAGCACTTCTTCGACACCGTCGTGGCCGAGGTGCCCGGCGGCGCGGACTCGGTCATCGCGCGCGCCGCGGCGAACGGCATCAACCTGCGCCGCGTCGACGACGACCACGTCGCGATGGCGTGCGACGAGGTCACCAGCCTCGACATCCTCGACGTGCTCGTCGAGTCCGTCACGGCCGTGAAGCGCCACTCCGTCTACACCGCGCCGCGCGTCGCGATCCCGCGGTCGCAGCGCCGCACCAGCGACTACCTCACGCACCCGATCTTCTCGATGTACCGCTCCGAGACCTCGCTCATGCGCTACATGCGCAGACTCGCGGACCGCGACCTCGCTCTGGACCGGACGATGATCCCGCTGGGCTCGTGCACCATGAAGCTCAACGCCGCCGTCGAGATGGCTCCCATCAGCTGGCCGGGCTTCGCGCGCATCCACCCGTTCGCGCCGTCGGACCAGACCGCGGGCTACCGCGACATGGTCGCCCAGCTCGAGGGCTGGCTCGCGGACATCACCGGCTACGCGGCCGTGTCCGTCCAGCCCAACTCGGGCGCCCAAGGCGAGTACGCGGGACTGCTCGCGATCCGCGCCTACCACCGCGACAACGGTCACGCCGAGCGCGACGTCTGCCTCATCCCCGCATCGGCGCACGGCACCAACGCCGCCTCCGCCGCCCTCGCAGGGCTGCGCGTGGTCGTGGTCGCGACCGCCGAGAACGGCGAGGTCGACCTCGCCGACCTCAACGCCAAGCTCGAGGCCCACGACGGTCGCGTCGCCTGCATGATGATCACCTACCCCTCGACCCACGGTGTGTACGAGGAGCACGTGGGCGAGGTCTGCGCGGCAGTGCACGACGCCGGTGGCCAGGTCTACATCGACGGTGCCAACCTCAACGCCCTCGTCGGGCTCGCGAAGCCCGGCCACTTCGGCGGCGACGTCTCGCACCTCAACCTCCACAAGACGTTCTGCATCCCGCACGGCGGCGGCGGCCCGGGCGTGGGCCCGGTCGCGGTGGCCGAGCACCTCGTGCCCTACCTGCCCGCCCTACGCCAGACCATCCAGCGCCCCGCGGAGTTGCGCCGCCGCGGCGCCCCGGTGAGCGCCGCTCCCTACGGCTCGGCGGGCATCCTGCCCATCAGCTGGGCGTACGTCGCGCTCATGGGTCACGAGGGCCTGACCCGGGCGACGCAGACCGCGGTGCTCGCCGCGAACTACGTCGCCGCGCGCCTCGCGGACGCCTACCCGGTGCTGTACCGCGGCCCCAACGGCCTGGTCGCCCACGAGTGCATCCTCGACATCCGCCCGCTCGCGAAGGCCACCGGCATCACCGCCGAGGACATCGCCAAGCGTCTCATCGACTTCGGCATCCACGCGCCGACCATGTCCTTCCCCGTCGCGGGCACGCTCATGGTCGAGCCCACGGAGTCCGAGGACCTGGGCGAGATCGACCGGCTGATCGAGGCGATGCTGACCATCCGCGAGGAGATCGCCGCCGTCGAGCGCGGCGAGATCGCGGCTGAGGACTCGGCCCTGCGGCACGCGCCGCACACGGCCGATGCGGTGGTCGCCGACGGCTGGGACCGCGCCTACTCGCGCGAGCAGGCCGCGTTCCCTGTGGAGGGCCTGCGTCAGGACAAGTACTGGCCGCCGGTGTCGCGCATCGACAACGTCGCCGGCGACCGCAACCTCGTGTGCGCGTGCCCGCCGCTCGAGGCGTACGAGCAGGACTGATCCGGTCCGCCAGGTCGCGAGGGTGACGCGTTCCACACCTCAGGTGCGGGACTCTTGCGCGCCCGTGTGGCACCCTGTGGCGAGTCTGCACCCGTGCGGGGGAGCCGGCATGCACGGAGGTGAGGAATCGTGTTCGGAGCGGCACCGCTGCTGATCGCCGCCTCCGCGGTCGCCGTCGTGGCGCTCGCGGTCTGGATCTGGATGGCCCTCGCGCTCGGCGCCCTGCTGCGCAGGCTCGGCGGACGTCCCGGACTCGCGTGGGTCCCCGTCGCCCGCTGGGTCGAGGCGGCCCGCGGAGCCCGCATGCCGGTCGCGCCGGTGGCCATCGCCCGCACCATCGGGTTGCTGGGGCTCATCGCGCTCGTCGCCGGCATCGCGCTGGCGGTGGGCTCCACGGTCGACGCGGCCGTCGACCCCACCACCCGCGCGCTGCTCGTGGGCGGCGGCATCGCGTTCGGACTGGGCTCCCTCGTGGGCTGGGCGCTGTGGATCTACGGCGCCGGCACCATCGAGATGCGGCTCAAGGCGCCCGCAGCGCTCACCTGGCTCGCGGCGATCAGCCCGGTCATCTGGGCCTCCGTGATGGGCTGGGGCCGGTACGGACGGCCCGTCGACGCCGGCAGGTTCGCCGCCAGCAGCGCCGGTGCGCCCGCGGCGGAGGTTCCCGCCTCGCCTTCGCCGGAGGTCGCCTCGGCGCCGGGCCCGGCAGACGGCGACGGTGCACCGAGTGGTGGCTGGGAGGCGCTCGCGGCTGGCGCCGCGGCGGCGCCCACGTGGGATGGCGTGGCCGCGCGCGAGCGCGGGGCCCAGGCCTCGGCGCCGGGAGCGCCCGCGACAGAATCCCCGGCTGCACCGGCGGCCACCTCGGTCAGCGAGCCCGATCCGGTGACGGCCCCCATGCGCGGCCTGTGGCAGCAGGTGAGCTGGCCCGACGAGCCCGTCACCCTCGACGAGTCCTCGGCGCCCGGAGCCGCGTCGGCAGACGAGGGCCCGGCGGCCGCCGCGACCTCGTCCGGCGCCGACGACGCGCACAGCGGCGAGTCGGTGGCGTGGCGAGAGGCACAGGCGGCGCTGGACGCGGAGCGTCACGCCGAGCCCGAGCCGTACACGGGACCCGTGTCGCCGTACCTCGGCTCGAGCCAGGAGCCGCAGACGGCCGAGCTCGCGCCCGACCTGGGTGGCGCGCCCGACCCGTTCGACAACCCGATCCCGGCCACCGCTGAGCTGCAGGAGATCCCGTGGATGGCGCCGGCACCGACGCCTCCCACGCCATCCGCTCCGACACCCTCTGCTCCGACGCCCGCCGAGGTGGAGCAGTCGAGCCCGGTGGCCGAGCCGCACGTCGCCCCGGAGGCTCAGCCCGTGGCACAGGCCGAGCCCGCCCCGCGGCCGGCGTCGCCGCCCAACCCGTGGGACTTCATCCACGAGGCACCGGCAGCCCGGCCGGAGGCCCAGGCCCCGCCGGCTGCCACCGTGCCCGAGCCCCCGCCTGCGCCCGAGCACGAGCCCGCGGCAGAGTCCGCACCGACCGCCGAGGCAGAGGGCCTGGCTGCGCCGGTGTTCGAGGCCGAGACGCAGGCCGCACCCGAGACGGCCGTGCCGCTCGACGCTCAGGCGGCGGCGCCCTCGGACGACGATCTCGACCTGCCGGCGGACTTCGCCGCGCCGGCGGTGCCGCTGTCGCCCTGGGCGCCGCGCCCCGCCGCGTCTCACAGCTCGCCAGCGCCGTACGCTCAGACCGCGCCGATGACACCTCCGACGCCACCCGCGTCTCGCGGCGGCGACGACGAGGACGACCACACGGTGATGGTCCAGCGCCATCGCGACGCGTGGGTGCTCGAGACCTCCGACGGCGTTCGCTACGTGCTGCCGGAGGAGCGGATCACGGTGGGCCGAGCGGCCGCTCGCATCACGCCCGGCGTGATGGGCGTGCAGGACGAGACGCGCACGATGTCCAAGGTGCACGCCGAGCTGACGCTCGTCAGCGGCCAGTGGCACGCGCGCGACCTCGGGTCGACGAACGGCACCTTCGTGCGCGTCGACGGCTCGGAGCGTCAGGTGCCGCAGGACGTGCCGAGCCCCGTCGACGGCGACCTGCTGCTGGGCGACCTTGTCGCGCGCATCGTCGAGGCCGAGGACGGCGCGCGCCGATGACGCACTGGAGCGCGGGCGCCGGGCACACCGACATCGGCCCGCGGCCGCAGAACCAGGACGCCTTCCTCAGTGAGGGCGGGGTCCACGTGGTCGCCGACGGCATGGGCGGTCACGCCGGCGGCGCGGAGGCCGCGCAGGCGGTCGTCGAGGCCTTCCGACCGCTCGTCGGCCACGACCCGGTGACGCCCGCCGACGTCGCCGGCGCCGTGGCGCGCGCCCGAGACCTGGTCGACGAGGTCGCGCTCCAGCACGGCGGGTACTCCGGGTCCACGCTGACCGGCGCGCTCGCGGTCGAGCACGACGGGGACCCATGGTGGCTGATCGTCAACGTGGGCGACTCCCGCGTGTACGCGATCGACGGGGTCGCAGCGCACCAGATCACGGTGGACCACTCGCATGTGCAGGAGCTCGTCGACGCTGGCCGGCTCACACCAGAGCAGGCCCAATGGCATCCCGACCGGAACCTCGTCACCCGTGCCATCGGCGACGGCCGCGACGGGTTCGATGGGTGGCTCGTGCGAGCGCGGCCGGGGCTGCGGCTCGTGCTCGCGAGCGACGGCCTCATGAAGTCGGTGCCCGACGCGAGCATCGGCGAGATCGCCGGCCGCTCCGGACGTCCCCTCGAGGCGGCTCAGGTGCTCGTCGATCACGCGATCGCCGAGGGCACCAACGACAACGTGACCGTGGTCGTGGTCGACACGCTCGACGCGAGCACGGCGTCGGAGTCCTCGGGCGAGCCGTGGGTCGTGTGGGGGGAGTTCCTGGGCGACGGCGACGACTCGACGACGGTCGAGCGCACGGGCGCCTAGCGGCGCCGGCCGCGTCGTCGGGTAGGGCCGTGGCGACGACCTCTGCACCGCGCGCTGCTCGCGTACCCTGATCGCGTGAGCGCCCTTCGATCCCCGTTGCACGCCCAGCACGTCGCGCTGGACGCGTCCCTCGTCGACTTCGCAGGCTGGGAGATGCCGCTGCGGTACGGCGGCGACGTGGCCGAGCATCATGCGGTGCGCAACGCCGCCGGTCTGTTCGACCTGTCGCACATGGGCGAGCTCATGGTGCGCGGCGCAGACGCCGCCGCGGCGCTCGACCACGCGCTCGTCGGCCACATGAGCCGCATGGGCCTGGGCCGGGCGAAGTACACGATGATCTGCGCCGCGGACGGCGGCGTGCTGGACGACCTGGTCGTCTACCGGCGCGACTGGGACCACTTCATGGTCGTGGCCAACGCCGCCAACCGCGAGCGGGTGCTCGCCGAGCTCCAGGCGCGCTTCGCCGCCGCAGGGCTCGACGCGACGGTGGACGACGAGACGCACGCCATCGCGCTCATCGCGGTCCAGGGCCCGGCGTCCGCGGGGATCGTCGCCCGCATGTGCGAGGCCGGCGCCGACGACGTCGACGTCATGAAGTACTACACCGGCGTGAACATCCTGCTCGAGGGCGGCACCCACGCCTACGCCGCGCGCACGGGCTACACGGGCGAGGACGGCTTCGAGCTGTTCGTCGCGGCCGACACCGCCGCGGACGTGTGGGAGCTCGCCCTGCGCGAGGGAGCCGCGGACGGGCTCCAGCCGTGCGGCCTCGCGTCGCGTGACTCCCTCCGGCTCGAGGCCGGCATGCCGCTGTACGGGCACGAGCTGAGCCACGACTCGACGCCCTTCGAGGCTGGCCTCGGTCGCGTGGTCTCGTTCGGCGTCGCGGGTGGGCCCGACCGCGGCGACTTCGTCGGCCGCGAGGCGCTCGCGCGGGTGCGCGAGGAGGGCGTCGCGAAGACCCTCGTCGGGCTCGTGGGCGACGGCCGTCGCGCGGCGCGCACGGGATACGCCGTCACCGACGCCGAGGACAACCAGGTGGGCATCGTGACGTCCGGGCTGCCGTCTCCGACGCTCGGCCAGCCCATCGCGATGGCCTACGTGCCTCCCGCGCTCGCGGAGCCGGGCACGGTCGTGGGCGTCGACGTGCGCGGGCGTCGCGAGGAGATGCGCGTGATCGCGCTACCGTTCTACAAGCGGGACGCGTGATCGGACACCCCCCGGTCCACCGACGTCCCACCAGCGAGAGGCAGGCAGACATGGCGAGCATCCCCGAGGAGCTGAAGTACTCCAAGGAGCACGAGTGGGTCTCCGGTGACGTGACGTCCGGCTCCGTCGTGACGGTGGGCATCACGGAGCACGCCGCCGAGGCGCTCGGCGACGTCGTGTTCGTCGAGGCTCCCGCCGTCGGTGCGTCGGTCACCGCCGGCGAGGTGTGCGGCGAGCTCGAGTCCACCAAGGCCGTGTCCGAGCTGTACTCGCCCGTGTCGGGCACCGTGACCGAGGTCAACGACTCCCTCGAGAACGCCCCCGAGTCCATCAACGCCGAGCCCTACGGCTCCGGCTGGATCTTCAAGGTCGAGCTCAGCGATGATGCTGGCGACCTGCTCGACGCCGCCGGCTACGCGGACGTCTCGGAGTAGCACCGATGGGCGGCCACGCATCCACGCGCCTCGTGGTGGCGGCGGCCATCACGGATGATCTGCTGATCCCGCGCACGCTGCTGGCCGCGCGGCGCTCGGCTCCGTCGCAGCTCGCCGGCCTGTGGGAGTTCCCCGGGGGCAAGGTCGAGCGCGGCGAGAGCGCCGAGCACGCGCTGCGGCGCGAGCTGCGCGAGGAGCTGGGCGTCGAGGTCGAGATCGGCGACGAGGTCGTGGGTCCCGACGACGGTCGAGGCATCGAGGACCAGTGCGGCGACCACCCGGTGTGGATGCTGCGCCCGGGCGACGCCGACGTCGAGCGCCTCGTCATGCGCGTGTGGTGGGCGCGGCTGCTCCCCGGAGCCGACGGCGCGCGGGTGGAGCCGCGACCGCTCGAGGACCACGATGCTCTGCGCTGGCTCGAGCCGGGCGGCTGGCGCGACGTCGCGTGGCTGCCCGCGGACAAGCGCATCGTCGAGGCGCTGCTCGAGGACGCGAAGGACCGCCACCGCCGCGCCTACTGCTAGGCCGCCGCTCACCGCACCGCGACGCACCCCGCGATGTGGTCGTCGACGAGGCCGCACGCCTGCATG
The DNA here is from genome assembly GCF_002090155.1 of Demequina sp. NBRC 110056. GTDB lineage: Bacteria > Actinomycetota > Actinomycetes > Actinomycetales > Demequinaceae > Demequina. The sequence continues at coordinate 169,394 of NZ_BBRM01000007.1, forward strand.
AGCGCGTACATGGTGGTCGGCCCCACGAACACGAATCCGAGCGACTTGAGCTCCTTCGCGAGCGCCTTCGACTCGTCGGTCGACGCGGGCACCTCGGTCCAGTCGGCGGGCCGCGACTCGCGCGGCGCAGGGCGATGCGACCACACCACGTCGTCGAGCGAGCCGCCGGCCTCCTGCAGCGCGACGACGGCCCGTGCGTTGGTGATCGCGGCCTCGATCTTGCGCCGGTTGCGCACGATCCCGGCGTCCTCCATGAGCCGCTCGACGTCCTTCTCGGTGAACGCCGCCACCGCCGGCGGCGAGAAGCGCGCGAAGGCCTCGCGGAACGCCTCGCGCTTGCGCAGGATCGTCACCCAGGCCAGCCCCGACTGGAAGCCCTCGAGCACCATGCGCTCGTAGAGCGCATCGTCCCCGTGCACGGGGTGGCCCCACTCGTCGTCGTGGTACGCCTCATACAGCGGGTCCCCCGCGCCGAAGCAGCGGAGGAGGTCGTTCGTCTCGGTGATCATGCCGCCCAGTCTGGTGGCAGAGGGGCCGGCGCGCGCATCGGCCCTCCGTCGCGGCGTGGAGAAGGCGTCGCCCGGCAGACCCTGGGGACGGGGCCTCGCGCACGCGGGCGCGTAGCCAGTAGGGTGGCCCCGCCATGACGATCCGTGACCTCCTGCGCCAGAGCGCGCCCACGCTGAGCTACGAGCTGTTCCCGCCGCGCACCCCCACGGCCGAGGAGACGGTCGAGGCGACGATGCGCACGCTCGCGGCCACGGATCCGGACTTCATCTCGATCACGTACGGCGCCTCCGGCACCACCCGCACGACCTCCCGGAGCGTCGTGCACCGCCTCGCGGAGTCGCACACCATCCCGCCACTCGCGCACCTCACGTGCGTGGACCAGTCGCGCGCGGACCTCACCGAGGTCATCGAGAGCTACCTCGCGGACGGCGTGCGCGACTTCCTGGCGCTGCGAGGCGACCCGCCGAAGGGCCAGGCCGACTGGCGCCCCCACCCTGACGGGCTGCTCTACGCGAGCGAGCTCGTGACGCTGCTGCGAGAGGTCGCCCACGCGCACGGCGTCGACGACCTGAGCATCGGCGTGACCGCGTTCCCGGCCCAGCACGTGCTGCCGCAGTGGCGACAGCAGGGCCTCGACGTCCTGCGCGCCAAGCAGGACGCGGGCGCGGACTTCGCCATCACCCAGGTGTTCTACGAGGTCGACCAGTACACGGCGCTCGTCACCGACGCCGCCGACCAGGGCATCGGCCTGCCGATCATCCCCGAGGTGATGCCGCTCGTGTCCGCGACCCGGGCCGCGCGCGCGGCGCAGCTGACGGGCGTCCCGACGCCCGAGGCGCTCGTCGCCGACCTCGAGGCGGCGGAGACCGACGACGCCGCGCGTGCCGCGGGCGTCGCGCATGCGGCCACCCTGTCGCGCGACCTGCTGGACGCGGGCGCGCCCGGCATCCACGTCATCACCTTCAACCGCCACGAGGCGGCGATGGAGCTGGTGTCGCACCTGCCCCTGCGCGGCTGAGCCGGCGGCGCGCTACTCGGTCCGCAGCTCGACCGGGACGCCGGCGGCCACGGTGCGCGACACGGTGCACGTGCGCTCCTCGGCGGCCTTGAGCGCGGCGCCCACGCGGGCACGGGCTTTGTCGCCGTCCTCGCCCTCGGGGAACGCGACGTCGAAGAGTACGTCGATGTCGCGCAGGATCGCGGGCGACGACCCGCCGACCTTGTCCGCGGACACGGTGACGTCGAACCTCGTGGGCTCCGCGCGCCGCGAGGTCATCACGTCCAGGTCCGTCGACGAGCAGCCCGCGATCGCGACCAGCAGCAGCTCGACGGAGCTCAGCGCTCCGTCCACGTTGTGCCCGAACCGGTACTCGGCGCCGTCGGCGTTGCGGGCGAGGTAGACGCCCTCCGCCTCGCGCGTGAGCGTGACCTGCTTCTTGGTGATCTCCTCAGCCATGGCGACATCCTTTCATCGGCCCGCGCGACTGGACGCACGTGGCCCTCATGGGCCAGGGCAACGCCGATGCGCTCGCGGGGATTCCGTCACAGGCCGCCGGAGACGCGGATGACGGTCCCCGTGGCGTAGGCGGCGTCGGGGGACAGCAGCCACGCGACGGCCCCGGCGATCTCGTGCGGCTCGCCCGGTCGGCCGAGGGGCACGGACGGAGCGACCTTGTCGGGCCGGCCCGGGTCGAGGTGGAAGTCGGTGCGGATGGTGCCCGGCGCGACCGCGTTGACCCGCACTCCCGCGGCGGCCAGCTCCTTGGACAGGCCCACGGTCAGCGCCTCGGTTCCCGCCTTCGCGGCGGCGTAGTGGACGTAGGTGCCCGGGCTGCCGAGAGCCGCGGCGACCGAGGAGATGAGCACCACCGCTCCGCCGTCGGAGAGCCGGCGCGCGGCCTCGCGGCACGTCAGCACGGCTCCGAGGAGGTTCACGTCGAGGTCCCGCTGCAGATCGGCGGGATCCAGGTCCGCGAGACGCCCCACCGCCCGCACCGCGCCCGCGTTGGCCACGACCCCGGTCAGGGCGCCGCGGGTCTCGACCGCGTCGAAGCATGCGGCGACCGACGCCGCGTCGGTGACGTCGACCTGGACGGCGAACGCGCTTCCGCCGGCCGCGACGATCGCGTCGACCGTCGCCGCGGCGGCAGCCTCATCGGACGCGTAGCCGACGGCGACCCCGTGGCCCTCGCACGCGAGGCGCTCGGCGATCGCGCGGCCGATGCCGCGCCCTCCGCCGGTGATCAGGGTGAGCGGGGACGTCGACGCGGTCATGACCCGAGTCTCGCACCAGCGCGCCTGCCACGTCGCACCGCTCCGGCTGTGTCAGGAGCGCCGTCTCACGATGCGGACGTGGCGTCTCAAACTGGCGTGGCGACGGCCACCGGAAGGCGCTAGAATCGCGAGCGCACGCATCGGCGCTGACAGCACGCGTCGACCAAGCGCAATGGCGAGCCCGCCGCGCACCAACCTCCATGAGGAACCATGTCTGACACCACGAACGCCTCTGCCCCTGCGCCCGCCTTCCCCGGCGGCACCATCCTCGGTTACCCGCGCATCGGCCGAATGCGTGAGCTCAAGCGGGCACTCGAGCAGTTCTGGAAGGGCAACGCCTCCGCGGCGGAGCTCGAGGCGACCGCGCAGGAGCTGCGCGCCGCGAACCGCGACCGCCTCGCCGCCCTCGGCCTGGGCCGCACGGACTCGTCCATCCCCAGCAACTTCTCGTTCTACGACCACGTGCTCGACGCTGCGGTGACGTTCGGCGCCGTGCCCACGCGCTTCTCCGACCTGCGCGCCGAGGATGGCTCCGTCGACCTCGCCGGCTACTCGACCATCGCCCGCGGCGTGGGCGACAAGGCCCCGCTCGAGATGACCAAGTGGTTCGACTCGAACTACCACTACCTCGTCCCCGAGATCGGCCCCGAGACGCGCTTCGCGCTGTCCTCGACGCGCTGGGTCGACGAGTTCGTCGAGGCCAAGGAGGCCGGCTTCGTCACCCGCCCGGTGATCACCGGCCCGCTCACGTTCCTGTACCTGTCGAAGCCGTCCGACGACGCGCCCACGGGCTTCGCGCCCATCGAGCGTCTCGAGGACCTGCTCGCCGTGTACGTCGAGCTGCTCGCCGCGTTCAAGGCCGCGGGCGCCGAGTGGGTGCAGATCGACGAGCCCATCCTGGTCGCCGACATCGACGCGGACCGCTCCGAGGTCCTCGCCAACACGGCGAAGGTCTACGAGGCTCTCGCGGCCGCGACCGAGCGCCCCGCTCTCTTCGTCGCCGCTCCGTACAACAGCCTCGGCGATGCGCTGCCGGTCCTCAAGGACGCCGGCGTCGACGCGATCGGCATCGACCTGGTCCGCGGTGGCGTCCCCACCGACATCGACCTCACCGGCACCACCGTGGTCGCTGGCGTCGTCGACGGCCACAACATCTGGCGCACCGACCTCGACGCCGCGCTGGCCAAGGCCGACGCGGTCGCCGCGCTCGGCGCGACCGTCACCGTGGCGTCCAGCACCAGCCTCTTCCACGTGCCTCACACCCTCCAGGGCGAGGAGCACCTGGGCGAGGAGCTGCTGAGCTGGCTCGCGTTCGCGGACGAGAAGGTCTCGGAGATCGTGACCCTCGCCACGGCCCGCGCCGAGGGCGAGGGTGCCGTCGCCGGCGCCCTGGGCGAGGCTCGGGCCGCGCTCCAGGCCCGCGCGGAGCACCCCGGCACCAACCGTGCGGACGTGCGCGAGGCCCTCGATGGCGTCGAGCCCACGCACTTCGAGCGCAGCCCCTACGCCGTGCGCGCGGCCGCGCAGGAGAACCGCTTCCACCTGCCCGAGCTCGCCACCACCACCATCGGCTCGTTCCCGCAGACCCCGGAGATCCGCAAGGCCCGCGCCGCGTGGGCCAAGGGTCAGATCACCGACGCGGACTACGAGCAGGCGATGAAGGACGAGATCGCCGCCGTGGTCAAGCTGCAGGAGGACCTCGGCCTGGACGTCCTCGTCCACGGCGAGGCCGAGCGCAACGACATGGTGCAGTACTTCGCAGAGCTCCTCGAGGGCTTCGACGTGACCAAGAACGGCTGGGTCCAGTCGTACGGCTCGCGCTGCACCCGCCCGTCGATCCTGTGGGGCGACGTTGCTCGCCCGGAGGCCATGACGGTGCGCTGGGCGCAGTACGCGCAGTCGCTGTCGGACAAGCCCGTCAAGGGCATGCTCACGGGCCCGGTCACCATCCTCGCGTGGTCGTTCGTCCGCGACGACCAGCCCCTGGGCGACACCGCCAACCAGGTGGGCCTGGCGCTGCGTCAGGAGATCGCCGACCTGGAGGAGGCCGGCATCGGCATCATCCAGGTCGACGAGCCCGCGCTGCGCGAGCTGCTGCCGCTGAAGAAGGCGGACCAGGCCGCATACCTCGACTGGTCGGTGAACTCGTTCCGCCTCGCGACCTCCGGTGCGAAGGACGACACCCAGGTCCACACCCACCTGTGCTACTCGGAGTTCGGCGAGATCATCGACGCGATCGACGGCCTGGGCGCCGACGTGACCTCGATCGAGGCCGCGCGCTCGCGCATGGAGGTCCTGCCGGCGATCCGCAACCACGGCTACGAGCGCCAGATCGGCCCGGGCGTGTGGGACATCCACTCGCCGCGCGTGCCCTCCACCCAGGAGGTCACCGAGCTGCTGCAGCTGGCCAAGGACTCGATCCCCGGCAAGCAGCTGTGGGTCAACCCCGACTGCGGCCTCAAGACCCGCGGCTACGAGGAGACCAACGCGACGCTCGCCAACATGCTCGAGGCGACGCGCGCGGTGCGCTCCGCGTAGCGATCACTGCGGCACCACGCGACAGGCCCGGCCCCCGCGCAAGCGGGGACCGGGCCTGAGTGCGTGACAGGGGCCCCGAGACCCTAGGTCGTGGCGACGGTGGCGCAGCTGGCCTGCTCCACGTAGCCCTGCTGGGCATCGAATCGCACGCCCGGATCGCTGGCCTTGTCGCCGTCCGGGTGCGTGAAGCCGATGCACCACGACTCGTAGTCGTCCTCGTTCGTGATGCCGGTGAACTCGACCCCGTCGGACGCGGGGAAGGCGTACTCCCCGTTCACCAGGTAGTGCCCGTTGGAGTCCAGCTCCACGGTCACCGTCGTGATCTCCGGCTCCTCGAACGTGGCCCTCACGAGTCGTCCCAGGTTCATCGCATCGGACTGCGCCGCCGCATCGTGAGCCTTGCGCTGATGGTTGATCAGGAAGGGGATCGCGATGCCGGCGAGCAGGCCCATGATGATGATGACGACGAGCAGCTCCACCATCGAGAAGCCCGCCTCGGGTCCCCGCCGAACGGTGGGGACTGTCATGGTTGTCTCTCTTCAGTTCAACACCCGCCGAGGCGGGGGCCGCCCCACAAGTTCCTCAGCCATCGACCGGGGCGACACGCCCAGCGTGGCGCACTCCACAGAGCCAGCGCAAGGGTCACAGAGTGGAATGAGTCACCTCATACGAGGCAATTCGGGCGAGAACTTCAGCGAATCGGGCGCTGCAGGTAGGCGACGTCGATCCATCGGTCGAACTTGCGGCCCACCTCCGTCAGCACGCCGACGTCGCGGAACCCGAGGGCGTGATGCAGCCCGATCGACGCGTCGTTGGGCAGCGCGATGAGCGAGATCGCCGAGTGCGCCTCGGTGTCGGCGAGCCTCTCCAGCAGCTCCGCGTAGAGCGCGCGACCGAGCCCCCGGCCACCCTCGCCCTGCGCGAGGTAGATGGTCGTCTCGACCGAGTGAAGGTACGCGGCGCGGGGCCGGTAGGGCGCCGCGTAGGCGAACCCGACCACGGCATCGGCTTCCTCCGACACGATCCACGGGAAGCCCTGCGACTGGACCTTCGCGATGCGGGCACCCATGTCCTCGACGCTCACCTCGTCGTACTCGAACGTGATGACCGTGTCACGGACGTAGGGGTTGTACAGCGCGGCGATGGCGGCGGCATCGTCGGGGGTGGCATCGCGGATCATGAGGACATTGTGCCGGGCCGATGCGCGCGCTGGGACACGCGCGGGCGTGCACCCTGGCGCGGGGTCGGGTCAGGTGGCGGACAGCACGCCGACGACGTTGCCCTCGGTGTCGAGGAAACGCGCCCAGTAGCCGCTCGTGGCCTCGACCGCCTGGCGCGGCTCGACGATCGATCCGCCGTGCTCGACGACGCGCTCGAGGACGCCAGCCATGTCGTCGCCGGCGTCGAGGTAGGGGATGACGCCGGTGGCGGACGGCGTCCAGGACGGCCCGGACGCGAGAGCCCCAGGGATGCCGGAGCCCGCGGGGAACAGTGACTTGGGCTGCCCGTCGCCGATGTCCTCGGAGGTCAGCTGCACGCGGAACACGGCCGCGTAGAACGCCGTGGCACGTGCGAGGTCGGTCACGGGGATCTCCCACCAGCACAGTCCACCCATGGGTGCTCCTTCGCAGGGCTCGCCGGGTCAGCCCGGATGCTCCGAGGCTACGTCCCGCGGTGGCGTCGCGCGCGGCGACGGGGGCCGCGCGGCGCGCCCGTGCCTCCCGGGGCTGGTCGGGCGCACCAGGGCCCGCTCACACCGGGATGCGTCCGGTGCCGCCTCCCGCCGGGAGCTCAGCACCGTGGACATCAGCGCCGTGCACCTCCGAGCCGTGCACCGCTCCCGCCTCGACGTGGTGGGTGTGCACCACGTGGCCCGGGGCGTCCGCGAGAGGCGCGGGCGCGAGGGGCTCGGCCTCGACATACGCCGGACGGGTGCGGATGTACCGCCACGCGCTCGCGACGACCACGAGCCCGACGAGGCCCGCGGCGGCGGTGATGGCGAAGCCCGCGCCTGAGCCGCGCGCGTCGATGGCGGCGCCTGCGGCCCACGCACCGGCGGCCACTCCCATGTCGATGCCCGTGCGGGTCCACGTCATGCCCTCGGTGAGGCGTGCGCGCGGGATCGAGTGGTGCACCAGGCCGTCGCCGATCACCATGTTCGGCGCGATGAACAGGCCCATCCCGAACAGCAGCCCGCCCAGCACGAACAGCGACGGCGAGAACATCAGCAGCACGGCGAAGGTGCCGGTCGCGGCCACGCCCCAGAACAGGCGGGTCGCGAGCGTGCGGCGCCACGCGATGACGCCGTAGGCGAGCCCGCCTACGAGCGAGCCCACGGCCCAGACGGCGAGCACGAGGCCTGAAGCGCCCTTCGCGTGCAGCTCCTCGGAGAACGCCACGACGGACGCGTCGATCGACGCGAACATCGCACCCTGGGTCGCGAAGATCAGGGCGGCGATGGCGAGGGTGGGGGCCGAGACGAGGAGGTGCCCGGCGAACGGGTTGCGCGGACGGCGCACCCGGCGCGCGGCCTCGGCGGTGACGGGCGGCAGCGCGATCGCGGCGCCGGCCGTCGCCGGGGTGATGGCAAGAGCGGCCTCGGCGAGGCCGGCGTCGGCGGTGCCCGCGGCGGCGCGCGGTCGGGCGGGTGGCTCGGTGTCGCGCAGCGACAGGAACACGTACCCGCCCACCGCGAGCGACACGATCGCGATCACCGACGGGACCCACGACGCGACGGACACGGCGAGCACCGTGGCGACCGCGGGGCCGAGGATCCACAGCACCTCCTCGAGGGACGACTCGAGGGCGAACGCGGTGTCCAGCTGGCGCCGATCCTTGATGAGGTGTCCCCAGCGGGCGCGCGTCAGCGTCGACTGCGAGCCGCCCGCCGCGAAGGTGGGCGCGATCGCGAGCAGCACCCACAGCGGCTGGCCCGTGAACACCGCGACGAGCATCGCGAGACGGCCCGCGATCGCGACCGCGAAGCCCCAGCGGAGCACCGCCGCCTGGCCGTGGATGTCGACCAGTCGCGCCACCTGAGGCGCGACGATGGCGTAGGACACCGACGTGGCGGCGAGCACGAGGCCCGCCCACGCATAGGAGCCGTACTCCATCTGCACGAGCAGGAAGGTGGCGAGGCCGGTGAGGCCCATCTGGAGGCGGGCGACGAGGCCCCAGCCCGCGAAGGCGCGGGCACCGGGGAGCGCGAGAATCTCGGCGTACTGGGTGAGCACTGCTGCAGTCCTTGTGAAGCTCAGGACGCCCCCTCGCAGACCGCAGCGCTGCTGCGGAGGGACCTGCTCGGAGGGCTGGCGATCGAGGGTCGATCGCTTGCTACACCACCTGCGCGACGTAGCCGGCGCGCCGCCCTCTCAGATGGGGCGGCACAGAGATGTTCGCACAGTTCCGAGAGGGCGAGCGACCACTTTTCGTGGCGGCTTCGTCACATCCATCCCCCCAGGTAAAGCGACGTTCAAGCGCAAGTGAAGCGCGCATCGGCTCCACTGGAGAGGGAGGTGCTCCGCACCGGTCTCAGAGGCCGAACGCCACGCCCGGCTTCCCTACGTGAGCGGACCCGGTGGCCTGACCGCGCGCGGCGCAGGGCTGGCCTGCCAGGTGCTCTGACCCCGCAGCTTCACCGGCGACGGGATGCGGTCCGCGAAGCGCATGAGGATGGACCCCGCGACGGCGAGGATGAGGACGTAGGCGGCGGCGAACGGGCCCAGCTGCGACTGCGCGCCGGCCGCGACGCCCAGCCCGGCGATGACGATCGAGAACTCGCCGCGCGGCACCAGCGACAGGCCGGTTCTCCACTGACCCTTGGGGCCGATGCCATTGCGTCTGGCCGCGAACACGCCCGTGTAGATCTTCGTGATCGCGGTGACGGCTGCCAGGCCGAGCGCGGGCAGCAGGACGGGCAGCAGGTCGCGCGGGTCGATGGTGAGGCCGAAGAAGACGAAGAACAGCCCGCCGAACACGTCGCGCAACGGCGGCAGCAGGCCGCGGACGTCGTCGGCGACCTGACCCGACAGCGTCAGGCCCAGCAGGAAGGCGCCGACCGCGGCAGAGACCTGGACCGCGTCGGCGAGGCCCGCGACCAGGAAGGTGAGCCCCAGCACCGTCAGCAGCAGCAGCTCCCGCGAGTGCGAGTGCACCAGGCTCGAGACGCGCTCCGAGTACCGCATGGAGACCACGAAGGCGATGGCGACCAGGCCCAGCGCGATGCCTGCGGCGATCGCGCCCTGGATGAGCGTCGCGCCCACGAGGAGCACGGCCATGAGCGGCAGGAACACCGCCATGACGATGTCCTCCATGACCAGCAGGCTGAGCAGCACGGGCGTCTCGCGGTTGGCGACGCGGTCGAAGTCGTCCAGCAGGCGCGCGATGATGCCCGACGACGAGATGTAGGTGACGCCCGCGAGCAGCAGCGAGGCCGTGAAGGACCAGCCCATCATGAGCCCCACCGCGAAGCCGGGCACGCCGTTGGCCAGCCCGTCCACGAGTCCGGCGACCCAGTTGGACTTCAGGCCGTTGCGGAGGTCCTGCGGCGAGTACTCGAGCCCCAGCAGCAGCAGGAGCAGCACGACGCCGATCTCCGCGCCCACCTCGAGGAACTCCTCGCCCGCGCTGACGGGGATGAAGCCGCCGTCGCCCATCAGAAGGCCTGCGAGCAGGTACAGCGGGATGGAGGGGATGCCGATGCGCTGCGCGAGCCGTCCCAGCAGGGCCAGGACGAGCAGGATGATCCCGAGCTCGATGAGGACCGAGCCGGCGTGGCTTGGCTCCGGCTCGGGGAGCACCTCGAGGGGCAGCGCGGCGGCGAGCATGGGCTACCCGGTCAGGATCGTCGTCGCCTGACGCACCGCCTCGGTGCCGCCCATGACGAGCACCGTGTCGCCCGCCTTGAGCACGAAGTCCGGCTCGGGGCCGGGGATGCCGGTGTTGCCGCGGATGATCGCGACGATGCTCGCCGAGGTCTCCGTGCGGATGCGGCCGTCCGCGATGGTGCGGTCCGTGAGGCCGCCCCCCGCGGGCATCGCGACCCACTCGATCGCGAGGCCCTCCACCATGTGACGGAGGGTGTCGAGGCGTGCGGTGATGTTGGTGCCGCCCAGCAACTCCGCGACCTTCGACGCGTCGCCCTCGGACAGCTCGACCGTGCCCGTGCACGAGTCGGGATCCTCGCGGTCATACAGCGCGATGTCGCGCTTGCCGTCGCGGCGCACCACCACGCCCACGTGGTCGCCGCCCTCGGCCTGGAACTCGTACCGGACGCCGATGCCCGGAAGAGGGGTCTCGTAGATGTCCATGCGCTCAGTCTGCCACCCCGTCTCCGAACCCCCTCGTTCCCCGCAAATTGGATCCGAATGGTTGCTCTAAGTGTTCTTCCCTGGGAGGTTGTGAACGCGTGAAGTAAGCGAAGACCTCCGGGACGATGTGGGTTACCACACTCACTTCGTTCCACGGAGGCCTTCGTGACCCACGCTAACGCTCCCTTGACGCCCGAGGGGCGTCGCAGGCTTGCTTCACTGATCGTCGATGACCATTGGACGGTGCGGCGAGCGGCTGAACGGTTCCAGGTGTCACCGGCCACCGCGTCGCGGTGGGCTGGCAGGTATCGTGCCGGGCTGGCACTGATTGACCGGTCGTCGCGGCCCGGCCATTGTCCGGGCCGGTTGTCGTCCAGGCGCGAGCGACGCATCATTGCACTGCGGTTCAACCGCCGTTGGGGTCCCCACCGCATCAGCTATCACCTGGGGATCCCCCGCTCGACCGTGGGGCGGGTGCTGGCCCGCTATCGGATGCCGCTGCTGCATCACCTGGACCAGGCCACCGGGCTGGCGGTGCGCAAGCCCAAGCCCGTCCACTACGTCAAGGACACCCCGGGCGAACTCGTGCATGTCGACATCAAGAAGCTCGGTCGGATCCCCGACGGTGGAGGCTGGCGCAAGGTCGGCAAGAAGACCGGCCGGCACAACAGTGGCAAACGC
>NZ_BBRM01000008.1 GCF_002090155.1 Demequina sp. NBRC 110056
GGCATCGGCTACGCCTACCTCCACCACGCCGTTGATGACTGCAGCCGGTTGGTCTACTCCGAACAGCTCGCCGACGAACGCAAGGAGACCGCGGCCGCGTTCTGGCATCGAGCGAACGCGTTCTTCGCCGACCATGGCATCACCGTCACCGCCGTGATGACAGACAACGGCTCGTGCTACCGCTCGAGAGTGTTTGCTCAAGCCCTCGGTGACAACATCACCCATGTCCGTATCCGGCCCTACCGGCCGCAAACCAACGGCAAGGTCGAACGGTTCAACCGGACCCTTGCCGCCGAATGGGCCTACGCCCAGACCTACCGCTCAGACGCCGCCCGCGCAGCCACCTACGACGACTGGCTCCATCACTACAATCACCATCGCGCCCACACCGCACTCGACGGATCAACGCCCGCCGACCGCGTTCACAACCTCACGGGGAAGAACATCTAAGGCCTAAGAGCAACGAGTTGGATCCATTTCGCGGAGGGTGTGCGCGGGCCGATGCGCTCGCTGGCACCCTTCGCGTGCGGCTCGGGGTGGTGGTCAGGCCTCGTGGGCGAGCTCGAGCTCGATGAGCCGCTCCCACGCGATGCGCAGCAGGAACGGGTCGTCCACGTGGATGTACTTGAGGGCCGCCCACAGCTCGTAGGCGAGGGCACGGGTCGCGGTCGACGGGGTGATGGTGCCGTAGCCGCGCCAGAACTCGTCGCGGGCGTCGATGGGCACCATGGTCGCCGCGAACCCCAGATCGCCCGCGGGATCGCCGGCGCCGAAGTTGTGCCACAGCAGGATGCCCGCGAAGTCGCCGCGGTCCGACATTACAGCGCGCGGCTCGAGCCGTCCGTGCGTCCACGTGGGGGCGGCGTCGATGGGCTCCGCGGCTCCGGTCGCGAATGCCGCCTGGACCAGGTCCTCGTCGATCACCCGGTTCTCGGGGGCGCCCTTGCGCACGGCGAAGTCGAGCATCAGCTCGAACTCCGGGCGCATGGCCTCGAGGCCCACGCCGGTCACGGGGTTGACGGGCGCACGCCGCGGGGCGGGCCGATGGATCTCGCGGATCGCGGCGCCCAGGCGCTCGACCGACGAGCCGTGCAGTGGCACGAAGGCGCTCGACGACGCGGAGATCCACCGCACGAGCGTCCAGTGGTACGGGAAGCCGTGGCCGGGGACCCCGCGCGAGATCGGCAGGCTCGCCGGGAACGTCCAGTGCGGCGACTGCGCCGCGACCAGCTCCGTGACGCGCGCGTACTCGCCGTCCTTGTCCGCCGTGCGCGGGAAGATCGCGCCGTAGTCGTCGCCGATGCGGATCGCGAACTGGTCCTCGAGCGTGTACCGCCGGCCCAGCTCGACCCCGGCCAGCTGGGGGAACTGCTCGTCGATGAGGGAGCGTGCCATCTCATCCGAGATGTAGAACGGCCGGTCGCCATCGGTCGCGAGCATGGACGTCACTGTAGCGGGGGATTCGCCCCGTTCATGGCGGTGTGTCCCGCGGGTGCCAGCGCGCGCGCCGCGCGCACGGGCGCGGCTGCCCGGCCCCTCCCGCACGCGTACGCAAGGATGGTCGCCATGAACACGAGCGCAACGGCCGTGATCGTCGACCTCGACGGCACGCTCGCCCACATGGGCGACCGCCACCCCTTCGCGACCACGGGCTACGACCTCGACACCCCCAACAACCCGGTCATCGAGGTCGTGCGGGCGCTGCACCTGGCCGGCCACACCATCGTCATCGTGTCGGGCCGCAAGGAGGTCTCGCGGACCGAGACCGAATGGTGGCTCGGCACCCACCTGCCGGTGCCCTTCGAGGGCCTGCACCTGCGCCCCAACGAGGACGACCGCCCCGACGGGATCGTGAAGCGGGAGATCTACGAGCGCGAGATCGCGCCGTACTTCCGCGTGCTGTGCGTGCTCGACGACCGCAACCACGTGGTCGACATGTGGCGCGACGAGCTGGGCCTGACGTGCCTGCAGGTGGCACCCGGGGACTTCTAGGCCTCCGGCTCCGGCTCAATCCAGGGCCCGCTCCGCGCCCGAAGTGCCCATCCCCCGGTCGCGCGCTGCGGCGACGGCTGCGGCGCGGTCGCGCAGGTGCAGCTTCGCGAGGATCACCGCGACGTTGTTGCGGACGGTCTTCTCGGAGAGAAAGAGGGCCTGTGCGATCTCGTGGTTCGAGCAGCCGCTCGCGATCCGTTCGAGGATTTGGTCCTCCCGCTCGGTCAGCTCGGGGAACGGGCGCGCGGGGGGTTCATGCGGCGAGGCGAGGCGTTCGACGATCCGGCGGCCGACGTCGCCGGAGTACACGGTGCCGCCCTGGGCGACCGTGTGGATCGCGCGGGCGATCTCCTCGCGGCCGGCGTCCTTGAGCAGGTAGCCGGACGCACCGGCGCGGAGCGCCCCCAGGACGCTGGAGTCGCTCGCGTTCATCGTGAGCACGATGACCCGCGTGTCCGGAGACCGCCGCGCGATCTCGCCGATGGCGCTCATGCCATCGGTCCCTGGCATCGCCAGATCCGTGAGGGCGACGTCCGGCTGATGCTGCTCGACGAGACGGACCAGTTCGGCTCCGTCGGCCGCCTCCGCGATGAGGTCGAGGTCGGGAACCCCGGTCAGCGCCGCGGTGAGGCCGTAGCGGTAGAGGGGATGGTCATCGGCGAGGACGACGCGGACGGTCACGGGGCAACCTCGGTCGGTGCGGCGGTGGGTGCGAGTGGGAGCGCCGCGATCACCACGGTGCCAGCGGACGACGACTGGACCTCGAGCGTGCCGCCGAGCTGCTCGGCGCGGGCGCGCATCGACGCGAGCCCCACTCCGGGCGCAGCCCCGTCCGCGATGCCGGTGCCGTCATCGCTCACGCTCGCGACGAGCGCGTCGCCGGTGACCGCGAGGCCCACCGTCACCGTCGTGGCGTTGGCATGGCGGCGCGCGTTCGCGACCGCCTCCTCCACGACGCGGAACGCAGCCACCTCGACGCTTGGCGCGAGGGCTGGCACGTCGGCCGCGATGACGGTCACGGGCAGCACGCCCGCGTCGAACCGATCTCGTAGCGCAGTGGCCAGGTCGGCACGCTCCAGCTCGGTGGGCCGCAGCGCGTCGACGATGCGTCGCACCTCGGTCACGGCGCGCTCGGACTCGTCGTGCAACACATCGGCGATGCGGCGTGCACGCTGGCCGTCGCCGTCATCGAGGCTGTCGCCCAGCGCCTGGAGCCCGAGTCGCAGGCCCGTCAGCGAAGGGCCGAGCCCGTCGTGGAGGTCGCGGCGCAGGCGGTGGCGCTCGCCTTCGGCGGCCGCCACGACGGCGTCGCGCTGAGCCTCGAGCTCGTCGGCGAGGCCCGTCGCTCGGACGGTGAGCGCGACGATCCCGGCGATCGCCTCGAGAAGCGCTCGTTCGCTCGCGGTGTATCGGCGGGTGGCAGCGCCGCCGATGAGCTCGAGTTCGCCGATGCGCACGCCGGCGAGCGTGAGGTCGACGGTGACGGGAGCAGGACCCGGTGCGCCGGCGTCGGGAGTGGAGCGCGGGGCGTCCTCCGGCGTGCGTCCCGGCCGCTGCCCGGCGCTCGCGACGACGCCGCCGTCGGGGTCGCGGATCACCGCGCGCCCCGCTCCGAATGTCGTCGTGATCTCGCGCAACAGTGCTTCCAAGAGGTCCTCGCCGTCGGTCTCGACGGTCGAACTGAGGTCCGCGACAGTGCGCAGCGGGTCGGCGCGCTTGCCGTAGATGGCGCGATCGACGATCCGGCTCACCCGTGTGTGCAGTGGCAGCAGCAGCACCGCGACTCCAGCTGCGGCGAGCACCGACGGCAGCGTCGTGCCTGTGAGGCGTGCGCCGGTCGCGGCAGCAACAGCGACGTACACGCCGGCGATCGCCGTGGCCATGATCCCCGCTGTCACAGCGCGCGGGACAGCGGTGTCGATGTCGAGAAGGCGGTACTGGACGATCCCGACGGCTATCGCCGCGGGCAGGCTCAGCAGCGCCACCGCCTGGAGCGCCATGGCCACGAGAGAGTCGCCGAGCGCCGCGGTGACCATCACCGCGATCACGGCGAGAAGCAGCCAGGCGAGCTGCTGGCGCAAAGGGTGTGTCGCGCCCGTGAGGCGCGCGACGCACAGCACCCATCCCGCGACGGCGCCCGTGAGGTACACGGCCCACGGGAGCCAGAGCGTCCAGGTGGCCTCGCCGTCCGCGGGCGGCGGTCCGAAAGGCCAGGTGTGAGCGGGATCGATCATCGCGCGGACGACCTGTGCCTGAGATGCGAGCGCCCCGGCGACGGTCACGGCGGCGACGATGCGCGATGCGCGGGACGCGAGGGTGCCATGCGGGTAGAGCAGCGGCAGCAGACCGAACAGCAGGAACATACCGGTCGCTGCGATGCCGTCGACGGCGACGCCTGCTGGCGACGAGGTCCACGAGAGCCACCCTGCGCGCTCGGCGACCTCGCCTGTGACGCCGACCTGGGTGGTGCCGCCAACCGCGATGAAGAGCCATCCGAGGGGATGGTGTGGGCGCTGGATCGCGAGGTAGGCGCCCACGGCGAACCAGGAGGTGGCGACGACCCCAAGCACGACGGCGACACCCGTGGCGACGATGCCCGCGCCATCGCGCGTGTGCACCACGACCTCGCCGGCAACGGCGACGGCTGCCAGAGCCAGGACCACGGCGCCACTGAGCGCCACCCCCCACACGCGGATGGTCATGGGCCCATCATGCTCGCCGGCACTCACGGCGCGCCAGAGTCTCGTGGCCCGGGTCGTCGGGCGGATCGCCCGAGCCGCTGGGCGCCACAGCCCGCGACGGGGGCCCGCCGCCCCTGGCGGCGGGCGCGCCGGGCGGCGAAGGCTCGGTCGTGTGCACCACCGCAGGTGCTACGTGAGATCAGAAGGGCAGTTGCCATGACCGACACCACTCCCGCTCCCGAAAGTGCAAGCGCACCCGCTCCCGCAGTCACCGTCGCCGAGCCCGCAGCCCGTGGCCGCCGTGCGCCACGGGCGCCGCGCACCCGCGCGGCGACCTTTCGCGTCGTGATGGTCCTCGTCGCGCTCATGTACCTCGTCGCGTTCGGTGCGTGGAAGGGCCTGCTCGCCCCGTGGGTCACCTTCCCCGACGACATCGACCACGGATGGGAGCGCACCGCGGAGCTCCACCGCCTCGCCGATGGTGCGGCAGGCACCTTCATGGTGGCCCTGTCCGCAGGGGCGCTGATCCTCGCGGTGCGTCCGCGCGGACGGTCAGCGCTCGCCGCGTGGACCGGAGCGGCGCTCGCGGTCTCGGGCGGATTCTCGTGGCTGTCAGCCCTCATCCAGGGTCACGACGGCGTGGGCGGCCAGGCGGTGTTCTCCGCGGCGTGGGTCGCGATCATCGCCCTCGTCTTCCTCGTGCTGCACCCCGAAGGGCGAGCGATCGCACGGGGCGGGGCTCCCGATGCGGCGGGCACCCGCCCTGGCGGATGGGTCCGCACCGCGCTCGCGGTCACGGTGGGCTGCGCCGCCGCCGCGGCGCTCGCGGCGGCTCTCTGGCGCGCCAGCGGAGGCGTCTTCGAGAGCCCTCTCGAGGACGATGTCTTCAGCCTGGTCTACCTCGGCGGCCTCCTGGCCCTCGGCGCGTGGCTGGCCCGCGCGGGCCGCGAAGGGTGGCGGCCACTGACCGCGATCGTGCTCGCAAGCGCGGCGTACGCGGTGGTCGGCGGGGTCATGATCGCGCTGACGTGAGCGCCGCCCCCGTGGGAGGGCGCGGGCGCGGCGGACGCAGGCTCAGTCCTGTGCGCGCCGCGCCCTCCACTCGCGCGCGAGCAGGCCGTACATCGCGTCGTCGGAGACCTCGTCCTCGACCCAGTAGCGCTCGCGGCGGATCCCCTCGGGGATGAAGCCGATGCGCTCGAGCACCTTGATCGAGCTCACGTTGTGGGGGTGCGTCGAGGCCTCGACGCGGTGCACCTCGAGGTCGAACACGGCGTAGTCGACGAGCCGGGCGGTGGCCTCGGTCGCGTAGTAGTGACCGCGCGCCCACGGGTGGAGCGTGAAGCCCACCTCGGCGGTGCGGCCGTTCTCGGACAGCCACAGCGCGACGTCGCCCAGCACCTTCTCGTCGCGGCGCCGCACCACCGCCATCTGGTACCAGTGGCCCGCCTGCGGACCCGGGCGGCTCGTGATGTCCTCGATCAGCTCGCGCGCCCGTTCCACGGGGTACGGCGCGCGCCATGCCTGGTACTGGGCGGTCGTGGTGTCGGAGCGGCGCTCCGCGAGGTCCTCGGCGTCATCCACGGTCATCGCCCGGAGCACCAGGCGCTCGGTGACCAGCGGCTCGAACGACGTCTCCATGTCTCGACCCTAGCCCGGCCATGGCGGCCGCGCCGGGTGTCGCCGCTGGCCGCGCCGACGTACGCTCGCGCTATGCCGCGTCTGCGCCGATCGCGCCCCTCCGAGCCTGGCCTCACCCGCCGCCGCGCCGGCAAGGGCTGGACCTATCGAGACCAGGCCGGCGAGCGCATCGGCGATCCCGAGGTGATCGAGCGCATCCGGTCGCTCGCGATCCCTCCCGCGTGGACCGACGTGTGGATCTGCCCGTGGCCCTCCGGGCACCTGCAGGCGCTCGGCACCGACGAGGCGGGGCGGCGTCAGTACCTCTACCACCCGGCGTGGCGGGAGCGCCGCGACCGTGCCAAGCACGAACGGGTGCTCGAGGTCGCGTCCGGTCTCCAGGCGGCCAGGATCGTCGCCGACGCGGACGCGGCACGCGACGACATGTCCCGCGAGCACGTCCTCGGGATCGCCTTCCGGCTGCTGGACCGCGGGCTGTTCCGCGTGGGGGGCGACTCCTACGCGGCCGAGAACGGCTCGTACGGTCTGGCGACCCTGCGACGCGACCATGCGCGTGTCACCGCCGAGGGCGTGGTGTTCGACTACGTGGGCAAGTCGGGCAAGGAGCAGCACGTCGTCGTGCGCGAGGACGCCGTGGAGGCGGCGGTCACGACCCTCAAGCGCCGCTCGGGCGATCACCCGGAGCTGCTCGCCTGGCGAGAGAAGGGCACCCCCGCGGTGTGGCACGACATCGCCAGCGACGACATCAACGAGTACATCCAGATGGTGGTCCAGCCCGACGCCACCGCCAAGGACTTCCGCACGTGGCACGGCACCGTCATCGCCGCCCACGCGCTCGCGACCGTGGGCGACGCCTCGGAGATGAGCGTGACCGCCCGGCGCCGAGCCGTGGCGGGTGCGATGCGCGACGTCGCGGCGCAGCTGGGCAACACGCCGGCCGTCGCCCGGGCGTCCTACGTGGACCCAAGGGTCATCGACCTGTGGGAGGACGGCTACTCGATCGCGCCGGTCATCGACGCGCTCGGCGAGCACGGCGAGGACCTCGCCCCAGGAGCCCGCGACGCCGCGATCCAGGCCGCGATCGAGACCGCCGTCATCGAGCTGCTCACCACCTCGCCCGTGGCGCTCGACGCCCAGCTGAGGCGCGAGGCGAGGCGAGCCAAGCGCATCGCCGCGGCCGCGTAGATCCTCCGGGGCGTCGCTCGTCGGTGTCACTCGCGTGCCGGAGCGGCTGGCCACGTGCCTCTTGGGGACGGCGCTCTACCAAGCGCCCCCGCTCAGGCCTGGGCCGCGACCACCAGCTCGCCCACCGCGCGCAGCCCCTCGGTGCGGTACGGCTCGTCCTCGATGGACGCGAGCGTGACGGCGTAGGCGGCCGCGCGCGCGAGGACGCGCATCCGGCCCGGGCTGCCCGCCCCGACCCGCAGCGTTCCCTCGGCGGTGCCATAGGCCTCGAGCAGCGCGTCGGCGTGATCGGCGCCCACGAGGGTCCAGGCCTGGCCGAGGTCGGTCGCCGGGTCTCCCGCCGCAGCGTCGCCCCAGTCGAGGATGCCCGCGAGGCGGCCGTTGATGGTGAGGACGTTGCCGCCGTGCAGGTCGAGGTGCGTCCAGGTGAGTGGTGTGTCTTCGGTGGCCGCACCGGCCTCGAACAGGCCGCGCAGCGCATCGGCGTCCCGGGCCGCGAAGGTGCCGGCGTCGACGAGCGCCGTCACGCGGGCATCGAAGACCTCGGCGACCTCGGGGAGAGTCCCGCTGCGGTAGACGTTGAGCGGCGCGCCGGTGGGGGCGAGCCGGTGCACCTGCGCGAGCGCCGCGCCCAGATCGCGGGCCCCGGCGTCGGTGAGTCGCTCGTCGAAGGCCCGGGCGCCGTTCAGCCACGGCACCACCGACCACCGCCACGGGTAGCCGCAGCCCGGCTGGCCGATGCGCACCGGCACCGGCGCCGGGAACGTCCAGTCGCGGCGCATCTGGGGAAGCCAGTCGAGCTCGACCGCGGAGATGTCCGCGCCGATGGCCCGGCGCGGGAGTCGCACCGCGAACTGCTCGCCCAACCGGAAGGTTGCGTTGTCCCAGCCGTCCACGCGCGCGCCGACGGCGTGCTCGGCGAGGTCGGGGTGCTGCTCGGCGATGAGCGCGGCCACGAGCGCGGCGTCCAGGTGGACCTCCGCCTCCGGCGTGCGCATCGTCGTCACGCTCTCAGGCTAGGCCTCGACGGGCCCGCGGTGGCTAGCCTGGCCGTGTGGAGCTGGGGTTCGACTTCGACTACGTCAGCAGGCCGATGCGCGGCGAGGCAGCGCGCGCGGTCGAGCAGGTGTGGTGCGCGCGCGGCACCGTGCCGTACCGCAGCGAGCGGATCGCGCCGACGGGCTCGACGGTCGTGGTGCTCGTGCTCGGGGACCCGATCACCGAGACGGCGTCGACGGGAGCGTCGCTGACGACGGACCGGGGATTCGTCATCGGCCCGCACACGGCGCCCGTGGAGAACGCCCCGGAGGGTGAGACGTACGCGGTGGGCATCGTGACCACCGCGGTGGGATGCGAGGCCGTGCTCGGGTGCCGGCCAGCGGGGCTGCGAGGGCGCGTCGAGCCGCTCGAGGCCGCCGGGACCGCGCTCGCGGCGCTGCGCGACGAGGTGGGCGGGTTGGCCCACCGCGGCGCGTCCGCGGGCGAGCTCCTCGATGTCGTCGATCGCTTCGTCACCGCGTCGGTGGACCTCGGAGTGCCGGGCCTCGCCCGCGTCGAGCGCGCCGTGGCGGCCCTGGTCGCCGAGCCGCGCCGGCCCATCAGCGACGTCGCCGGCGAGCTGGGCGTGAGCCACGCGCACCTCGACCGCGAGTTCGCGCGCGTGGTCGGCCTGCGGCCCCGTGAGCTCGCCCGCCTCCTGCACCTGAGGGAGCTCATCGAGTGTCTCGATCCGCTCGGGCAAGTGTCCTGGGCCGATGTCGCCGCGGCGGGGGGATGGTCCGACCAGGCTCACCTCTCGCGCGACTTCAAGCGCCACACCGGGCTGAGCCCAAGCCGCTACCTCGAGACGCAGCGCGCCTTCGCCGAGGCCGGCAACCCCGGGCCGGGCTTCTCGCCGGACCTCACGCAGCCGCGCTGACGCCCGGCGACGTTGAATCCGTGCAAGACGCGGTGGGCGGTGGCGCGCGACAGTGGAGCGAGGGCATCGACGAGGAGGTCACCATCACGGATCCCGAGGCACAGAAGGCCACCCAGCTGGCCAACATCGAGGCGGCGACCGGCCGGACGGTCGCTCAGTTCGCGCAGGAGATCCAGGCCACGGGTCTGGCCAAGCACGGCCAGATCCTCGCGCACCTCAAGGAGGCCCACGGCCTCACGCACGGCAATGCGAACGCGCTCGCGCATGCGATCCGGGAGCACCTCGAGGGTGGGCCCGCGTCGGGAGACGCGCTGCTCGAGGCTCAGTACGCGGGCGGCAAGGCTCATCTGCGCGCGGTGCACGACGCGCTCGTCGCGCAGGCGACGGCGCTCGGTGAGGACGTCACCGTCGTGACGCAGAAGACCGCCGTGAGCCTGCGCCGCGCGAAGCAGTTCGCCGTCATCAAGGCGGCATCGGCGAAGCGCGTCGAGCTCGGGCTCAACCTCGAGTACACGCCGCCGGGCGACCGGGTGCGCAAGGTGGGCGGCATGTGCTCGCACGCGGCCGACCTCGGCGGGGTCGAGGATGTGGACGATGCGGTCGCTGGCTGGCTCGCGGCCGCCTACGACCGCGCGGGCTGAGCAACCTCAGCGCGCTGGGAGGCACTGAGTGCCGGAATCGAGCCGTTTTCCGGCACTCAGTGCCTGCTGGAGCGCAGACCCGAGGTCACGCGAGCAGCGTGTCCCCGATGAACCCCCCGGGCTCGCACCCCGGCGGGATCGCGAACACCGCGGAGCCGATGGGCGTCGTCCACGTGTTGAGCAGGTCCGCCTCCGCGAGCCGGGTCTGGATGGGCACGAACTGCCGCGTGACGTCCGCCTGATAGGACGCGAACACCAGGCCCGACTCGGACACGGAATCCCCGGTGGGAGCCGCGTCGTAGTTGTAGGAGCGACGGAAGATGACCTCGTGGTCCTCGACCGGACGCGCCCTAGCGATGTGCGACACGGGCGAGATCACCGACAGACCCGCGGCGTTGACCGCCTCGAAGTCGGGCTCGTCGGCCTCCCGGGACCCTGTCAGCGGCGCACCGTCGTGGAAGCGACGGCCCACGGAGAAGCCGCGGGCCACGGGATCCACCTCGTCCCACGTGTCGAGGTCGAGGCGCGTGCGCCGGATCACCAGCGAGGTGCCGCCCGCGAGCCAGCGGTCGCTGCTCCACACCACCCGGTCGAACTCGGCGGTGCCGGGCTCGGGGTTGGTGGTGCCGTCGACCTGGCCGAAGAGGTTGCGCATCGTGGTGCCGGAGGCCTCCGAGCCGTACGCGCGGCGGAAGCCGTCCTGGCGCCAGCGCACGGTCGCGAACGCACGGGCGTCCTTGAGCAGCATGCGCACGGCATGCGCCACCGTCACGGCATCGTCCGAGGACACCACGAGCAGCAGGTCGCCGCCGTTCCAACGCTCCTCGAGCCCGTCGATCGTGAACTCCGGCAGCGGCGCGAGCCACGCGGGCACCGCGGCGGCGCCGCCCGCCCGGCGCACGAGCTCTGGGCCGAACCCGAACGTCACCGTCAGCGCCGCGGGGGCGACCGCGAGCTCCGGCTCCGTGTCCGCGAGCGCGCCGTGACCCGCCGAGAGCCGCGCCGCGTCGTCCGTGAGCAGGCGCATCATCCGTCCGAGCGCATCGGCATCGGTGTCCGGCAGCAGGTCGAGCGCCACGAACGAGGCCTGCGCCGTGATCGGGGTGTCGATGCCTGCCTGGTGCGCGCCGTGGAACGGCACGGTGCGGGCGCCGTTCAGTCCGGCGGCGTCGAGCTCAGCTTGGCGGGCCGCGGGGAGCACGCCCGTCCGGTCCGCGGCGAGCGCGACCGCCGCGCCGGCGCCGGCGGCCACCCCTCCGAAGAGGAGCGACCGCCGGCTGAAGCCGGAGTGGCCAGCCTGGGGCTGATCGTCTGTCATGGGGTTCAGTGGTCGTGGTCCTCGTCGCCGTGGTCGTGACCCTCGGCGTCCTCGGACTCCATGTCCATCGAGTCGTGATCCATGCCCTGGTGATCGCCGTGTTCGTCATCGGCGCCGTAGTCTTCGTTCGCGCCCGAGAACTCCTTGGCCGTGGCCGTGAACTCGAAGGTCGAGCCGTCCTCGAACGTGAGCGTGAAGTCGACGTCCGCGCCCACCTCGATGGGCGACTCGACGCCCATGAGCATGATGTGGTTGCCGCCGGGCTCCATGACCAGCGACTCACCGGGCTCGATGGTGAAGCCGGCCTCCTTCTGCTGCATCATGGCCGCGCCGTCGTTGCCGGTCACGGTCTCGTGCAGCTCGATCATCGGCGACGCCGCCGTCGACGCGGAGACCAGCACGATGGCCTCGTCCGTGCCGTTGGTGAGCTCGCCGAACGCGGCGGTCATGCCCGCGTCGACAGACTTGACCCACGGGTCGGTGATGGTGATCTCGCCCGACGCGTCGTCGGAGCCCGAGGCGCAGCCGGCGAGGGCGGCGACGGTCAGCGCGGCGAGGGCGGCGGCGCGCACGGACGCGCGCGAGGTGAGGTTGGTGCGTGAGTGCAGCGTGGTGCGTGAGTGCAGGGTGGTGCGAAGCATGGGTGTCTCTCTCTGTCTGCTGGGGCGCGAGGCGCCCCGAACCGGGGAAGGCATCGGCACGCGCCGATGCGCCCGCCACCGTCCAGGGGGACGGCCGGGCTCGAGGTCAGGCAGACAGCGCGGGTGGGCCGCGCAGCGGGCGGACACCACGAACGACGTCGCGGAGGTGACGCGGGGCCGATGCGCGGGCAGGGTGCCGTACCGGCGTCGCCTCGCGGGCGACGACGGGTCCGGGGGCGAGAGGCAGGAGTCGGCCGCCGAGCCAGGCAAGGCCGCGACGCGCGCGCTCGAGGAGCCACTCGGCCCGGTGGAGCGCGGCGGTGGTGAGGATCGCGGCGAGCACGTGCGCGAAGGTCATGACTCCGCCACCGTGCGCGCCGTGGGAGACGGTACCCTCGGCGACGGTGATGGCTCCGGCGTGGTGCGCGTGCCCGGAGACCGTCATGGTCGCGCCGCCCGAGCCGAGCACGAAGAGGGTGTGGAACAGCGCCTGGCTCACCGCGACCGCGGTGCCGAGCCGCCAGAGCGACAGCGCCTGGCCCGCGAGCTGCAGGCACACCGCGAAGGACAGCCCCAGCGGCACCAGCACACCGGCGCCTGCGGGCGCCTGCCCACCGCCGAGCACGTGGGAGCCCAGAGCGATGAACGTCGCGACGGCGGCAGCGAGCGCTGCACGCGCGATGCGGAGGCTCCGGGACACGCGGCGATTCTCCCACGCGCCATCTGACGCGTCCGCCGGCTCAACCCTGGTGCGTCGACGCCCCCATCCGCCGCACGGCCTCCGTGATGACGTCCGGATGGGTCGCGATGTTGAGCCGCACGTGGCCCGCACCGCCGGTCCCGAAGGTCGGCCCCGAGTTGAGCGCGACCCTCGCGTGCTGCAGGAAGTGTGAGGACGGGTCACCCTCGATGTCGAGCCCGCGGCAGTCGAGCCACGTGAGGTATGTCGCCTCGGGCATCCGGTAGACGGCGCCGGCGAGGTGCTCGTCGACCAGCGTCGCGAGCAGGCGGCGGTTCTCGTCGAGGCCCGCGAGCAGGGCATCGAGCCATGGCTCGCCGTCCCGGTAGGCGACCGTCTGCGCGAGCACCCCGAAGTGCGTGGGACCGTGGTGAGGCGAGCCCGCGTAGCGCGCCAGCTCGGTCTGCACCGCGGCGCCGCCCACCACGATCGCCGCCGGGATGCCCGCGAGGTTCCAGGTCTTCGACGCGGCGTGCAGCGCGAACCCACGCTCGCCGCCGTCGACGCTGAGGTAGGGGACGAACCCGTGATCGGCGTACACGAGCGGCGCGTGGATCTCGTCGACCACGACGCGCACGCCGTACTGGTCGGCCAGCGCCGCGACGCGTTCCAGCTCGGCGCGGGTGTGTGCGATTCCCGTCGGGTTGTGGGGGCTGCACAGCAGGTAGCCAGCGGAGCGCCCGCCCGCCGTGGCTGACGCGAACGCCTCCTCCAGCGACGCGAAGTCGAGGCGCAGGTCCTCCCCGAGCGGCGCCTCGGTGATCTCGCGGCCGGCCGCGCGCAGGTACGAGTAGAAGGGCGGGTACACGGGCGAGTTGACGATCACCTGGTCGCCCGGCTCGGTGAGCAGGCACAGCACGTCGGTGTAGCCGGTGATGACGTCCGCCACCGTGGTCATCTGACCCGGGGACACGGACCATCCCCAGCGGCGGTCGGCGAACTCGGCGAGCGCGTCGGTGTACGCGTCGCCTGCGGCGTACCCCATGTCCCCGTCCGTGACCGCGCGCTCGAGCTCGGCGCGGATCGGCGCTGCGAGCGGCACGTCCATCTCGGCGACCCACAGCGGCAGCACGTCGGGGTCGTACTTGCGCCACTTCGCGCTGGTGCGGCGGCGCAGGTCCGCGAGCGTCAGCTGGGTCAGAGGATTGGGGTGCAGCGGTTCGGGGGCAGGAAGGGCCATCGTCACACTGTGGCAACCGCGCCCCGGCGACGCAAGTGCGGCCCCCTGAGCGCGCATCGGCGCGGAGCGAGCGCGGGGCCGATGCGCTGGCATAGCCTGGCGGACATGCGGCGGTCACGAGGGGTCTGGAGCGGCGTCGACTGGCGCTCCGACGAGGGTCGCTTCCCGGTGGGAGCGCTGCTCGCCGTGCTCGTCGTCGCGGCCGTCGGCTACGGCGCGTACTGGTTCCTGGGCGAGAACGGCTTCCTCGGCGAGCCGGAGGCCGAGGCATCCCAGGACGTCGAAGCCGCGGGCCAGGACGAGGAGGACCCCCGGCCGGAGTGGCTGCAGGACACCGACCATCAGGTGCCGGCCATCGTCGTTCCGGAGGACGACCGCATGCCGCAGTCGCGCAACCTCGAGCCGTGGGTGTGGGACGAGGTCGACGAGGACTGGGGCCTGACCGTCATCCGCGTGGGCGAGGGAGACCAGTACACGTGGTTCTCCGACGTCCAGGAGCTGTACCTGGTGTCCCCGTCGGAGGATCTCTTCAAGGTCGCGGAGTTCGACACCACCATCAACCGTGACGTCGTGCACTGGGATCCCGAGCTGCTGACGTCGTGGATCAAGCGCAGCGATGGCGCAGCCTATGAGCAGGTCATCGAGTTCGACCTGCGCGACCAGAAGAACACGTACGACTTCGCGGCCTCGGCGCTCAGCACCGCGAACCGCGTGGAGAACGGCATCGCGAACCTCGACGTCGTGGGCGTCCAGCCGGACGACTACGAGCTGTGGGTGTCGTTCGACGCGAACGGCGACGCGACCGGGGTGCTGTGGCGCGACGGCGAGGAGTGGATCGGCAGCCTCGTCGACAGCGAGATCGGCCGGCAGGTGCGCCAGGGCTTCTCGGAGGATCGCGGCATGCCGGCGTGGATCGACGCGTCGACGGGTCGAGCGGTGTACCACGGGCAGTACGTCGACCCGGATCTGGGCACCGTGACGGAGCACGTGTGGCTCGTGCACGACCTGCTGACGGACACGGTCACCGAGGCGGTCGTCGACGTGCCGGGTGCGAACTGCAACCCGCTGGGCGGTGGGCACGGCGGCGAGTTCGACGGCGACCGCATCGTCGCCGTGTGCGGCGGCACCGAGTACCTGCTCGATCCCTACGCAGGGGGCGCGGCCGTCGAGCGCTAGTCGACGGCGCCGCGCTCGGCGAGAGCCTCGAGCAGCGTGGCGCGGAACCGCTCGACGTCGCCCGCGACCGCGTCGAGCGCGTCGGGCCCCACGACGATGTCCCACGAGCCGTCGATGCGCGCCGCGACCAGCGCGAGGTCTTCCCCGGCGATCGCCGCCGCGAGCTCGCTGTCGATCTCGTTGCGGTGCAGCAGTCGCATGGGCGCCGGCAACGTGGACGCCATCCGGTCCCACTCCGGCTTGCGGCGCACGGGCGAGTGCGTGATGTCGCACAGCGCGCAGTGGGCCCGTCCCAGCATGTGGCCGATGACGTAGGCGACCTCGCCGCGCACGCCGCCGTCCGCGTCGTAGACGCCGGCGAGCTCCGTCAGTCGAGGCATGCTCGCTCAACCCGTCCGCGTGGACCGCTATTCCGGGCGATCAGTCCAGCAGCGCGCGGAACGCCGCCGCGGCGCGCTCGGGAGCGCCGTCGGAGACGCCGAGGAACAGACTCGGCTCCGTCAGCTCGAGCTCGAGGAGGACCGGGCCGTCGTCGCTCGGCAGGAGGTCGACCCGGATGTAGGCCAGGCCCTCGAGGCCGGCGACGACGAAGTCCGCGAGCTCTCGCTCGGCGGGTGTGGCCTCGGTGCCCATGACCTTCTCGTCCGCGTACAGCCCGGTCGACCAGGACATGCCCTGGGACAGGATCGCGGCCTTGCGCGCGGCGTGCGAGAACTCGCCATTGAGGTAGATGAGCGCCGTCTCGCCGGCCGTGTCGACGGCCGAGAGGTACGGCTGGATCATGGCTGTGCGCCCGCCGGCGTGGAGCTCGGCCACGTGCGCCGATGCGCCCGCCGGGTCGTCCTTGAGCATCTTGGCCCCCCAGGAGCCGGCGCCGACGGAGGGCTTGACGACGATGTGCCCCTCGAGGGACTCCGGCGGTGCGGTCTCGCCCGGAGCCACGAACGTCGTCGGCACCGTGGGCACGCCGCGGCCGGCCAGGTCGAGGAGGTAGCGCTTGTCCGTGTTCCAGCGCACGGTCTCGAGGGGGTTCACGAGGCGCGTCACGGCGCTCACGCGCTCGGCCCACGCGAGGAAGTCCGCGAGGTGCTCGGTGTAGTTCCAGGTGCTGCGCAGGATCACCACCTCGTAGGCGGACCACTCCACGGCCGGGTCGTCCCACGAGACCAGCTCGGCCTCGGGCAGGTGGGGCAGGAGGAGCTCCTCGTCCGCGTCAGGGACGGGCATCTCGACGGTGGTGACGATGGCGATGCGAGCGGTCATGGCTCGAGCGTATCGAGCAGTCCGCCGCCCGCGATCCACGCGGCGTGGGCGCGGTACATGACGCCGTGCCGGCGCAGGTCGGTGCGGATGTGGTCGTCGCACCAGTCGGCCATCGCGACGAGGCGCTCGGGCAGGCGGGCGAGGACCTCGGCAGGCGAGTAGACCCGCTCCTCGCCGCCGATCGTCAGCTGTCCGTAGCCGTCGAGCAGCACCGCGAGGCGGCGCCGCTGCTCCTCGTGGGGCGCGTCGGACCGGTCCGCGACGTAGCCGTCGACGCCGTCCCCGTCCGCGACCGCATCGGCCCTGTGCGGGGTGAGCGGCACGTACCGGTAGGCCGTGTACGCGAGGTCCCACACCCGCGGCCCCGGGTAGGCGAGGTCGAAGTCGATCGCCCCCACCCAGCGATGGCCGTCGTAGACGTGGTTGTAAGGCGCGAAGTCGACATGGCAGATGACCTCCTGCGGCTGCTTCCCCGGCTGCCACCACCACACGTCGTCCGCGCTGCGCTCGAAGGTGGTGGTCGCGTCGTGCCACTCCCGCAGGCGCGCACCCACCTCGCGGAGGTTCGCGTCCGCCCGCATCCACTCGGGGGTGTCGTGGTGCACGTCCCCGGGGATGTAGTCGAGCACCTCGCGTCCTTGAACGTCGAAGCCGTGGACCCGCGGCACCCACGTGACGCCCTGCGACCGGACGTGCGCGAGGAGGCGGTGCACGGTGGCGGCCTGGGGCCCGGCAGCGCGGTGGACCCGGTCGCCGATGCGCACGACGGCCCCCATGTTGCCGCCTGCCAGCGGCGTCTCCTGTGGCATGGGGACAGCCTACGAAGCGGAGTCAGCGGGCTCGCCGGGCGCGAGCGTGGTCGCCGTCGTTGTGCCCGACGCCAGCCCGGTCAGCGTCCCCCGGTCGCGCCGGATCATCGCGACGACCGCATCGGCGGCCATCACGAGGAAGCCGAGCGCAGGCAGGGAGGCGGCGAACGCCGCCCAGCGCACGAGGAAGCGGACGGTGAGGCGGGCTCGCGACGCCGGCATGCCCGTGCGGGCCGGCGCGACGGCGAGGAGCCATTGGCCGAGCGTCGCGCGATCCCCGCGGAGCAGCGGAATTCCTAGGGTCAGCATCGTGGCCGTCGCGAGCGCCACGACCGCAGGGAACCAGCCGGAGCCGAGCTCGTCGACCGCGGTCTCGATGCCCACCGCGCCAGCTCGGGCAAGGGTGACGACCAGCTGTACCGCCGTCGTCGCGACGAGCACGAACAGCAGGTCGAACGCCACCGCGAGCGTGCGGCGGAGCGTACCCGGCCGCTCCTCGACGTCCCGCGGCGGGTCGATCGCCCGCGGCCACCGGCGCATCGCGAGCGCCGCCAGCGCCGCGCCCAGTGCGCCGCCGGCCGTGTTCACGATCAGGTCGGAGGTGTCGAAGAGCCGGTACGGACACGGGTACAGCCCGTAGACCCCGGTGCCCTGCGTCACCTCGATGAGCAGCGACATGGCCGCCGACGCGAGCGTGACACGAGCCCAGCTCCACTGGCTCGCCAGCAGCGCGAAGAACCCGAAGGGCATGAACAGCGCAACGTTGAGGACCACCTGCAGCACCGGCCCGGCAAGGGGACCAGACGACGCGAGGGCCCGGCCCGCGTCCACGAGCGAGGCGCTGGGATCCAGCTGCCAGTAGTCCTCGAGCGCGCGACCCGAGCACTCAAGGGTCTCGGGCTCGGGCAGCGGGAACACGGTGAACGCGGCCAGCGAGCACGCGGAACCCAGGAGGCCGGCGACGACCAGCAGCGGCACCGCCCGCACCCGGCCGTGACGGCGCACCAGGATGCCGAGGGTGGGCGTGAGCGCGACAGGGAGAAGCATCACGGTGAACGCCACCGCGAGGACCGCGTCGAGCTGGTACACGCCCATGGGGCCAGCCTACGAAGATGATGCGACGGGGCCCCCGCTCAGGGGGAGGAGAGAGGCGGGCGGGCCCCGTCGCACGAGTGTCCGGCCTCGGCGCCTCGGGGGGAGGGGGGAGGGATGAGGCGCCGATGCCGGAAGAGGTAGCGGCGCAGGCGACCTAGTCCCCGGATGGCCGCCTGCGCCACGTCTTTGGCGGCGACCGCTCTGTCACCTGACGACTCCTCCAAGGTATGGGGCGCCGAGAGCGCGCCGACGGGACGTTGGTCCCGGCGCCGCCCCAACTTTCTGGGACGCTCGCTCGCTATAGGGTCAGCGCACGTGATGTGAGGGGTGGACATGGCGGCTTGGGAGCCGATGCTGGAGGAGCTGGTGGCGACACGTCACCGGGACCTCGTGGCGTACGCGCGGATGCTGACGGGAGACTCCGCCCAGGCGGAGGACCTGGTCCAGGACGCGCTCATCGAGACGTTCGGCGGGCGGCGCCGCTTCGGCCACGTGGCGGCGGCCGAGGCGTACACGCGCCGGGTCATCAGCTCGCGGTTCATCGACGGCACGCGCCGGCGATCGGCCGAGCGCAGGGCCCTGGCCAAGGTGGGCGCCACCGATGCCGATCCTGCGGCCGGCCCGGCCGTCCTCGTCGAGCACCGCACCGACGTGTCGCGTGCCCTGGACCTGCTGTCGGCCCGCGAGCGCGCGTGCGTGGTGCTGCGGTACCTCGAGCACCTGAGCGTCGCGGAGACCGCGGACCGGCTCGGGCTCAAGGAAGGCTCGGTCAAGCGCTACGTGCACGACGGGATCGGCAAGCTCAACGCCGCGTTGGGGACCGAGGCGGTGACGGATGACGTCGAAGGCGTCGCCGTGGATGCGGGGAGGCACTGATGGATGAGCTCGAGCGCCGTCTGCGCGGCGAGCACGAGGCGATGCGTGACGCGGCCCCGCGGTCGGGGCCCGCGGTCTACGGAGCGGTCCGCGCCGGGGCCAAGCGCCGGCGCACGGTGAGGGCGATGCTCACCGCGTCGGTCGCCGTCGTCGCGGTGGGAGTGGTCGGCGTAGGGGCGTGGGGCCTCATGGGCGACACCCGCGCCCAGGAGCCTGCGCTGCCCGATGGCAGCCCGACCGCGAGCGGCGATCCGTCGCCGGAGCCGACGCCTACTGCGGAGCCGACGGCGGATCCCGCGGACCCTCGATTCGACGACAGCCTCGACGGCATCGCCGAGGACTCACTGCCGGCGCTCGCGGCCGATCGCGGCTTCCTCGATCCCGCTGACGACTTCTCCGACGGAACGCCGTATCCGCAGGCGCACGTGATGGAGGACTGGGTCTGGGACGCCGTAGGCGCGGGCTGGGCGCTCGACATCGCGTCGGTGCAGTGGACGATCAACTACATCGACAATGCGGTGCTCCCCGCGGCGGTGCTCTACCTGGTGAGTCCCGAGGACGTGCGCTTCGAGCTCTACGAGCTGCCCGAGCGCGCCTGGGCGAGCACGCGCGTCACCAGCTGGCGCGAGGACCAGGGCATCGCGACCATCTGGTGGGCCGACCACTCGGAGGACCGCGACGACGGCCAAGCCGCCGCGGTCAACCTCCGGACCGGCGAGGTGAGCGACCTCAGGATGGCGGTGTACGGCGAGACGGCCACGGACTACCGGTTCATCATGGCGAATGCCGCGGGCGACGAGCTCTGGCGAGCTCAGTCCGAGGCGGGCTTCAAGTACTACCGGTGGAGCGAGGGAGCGGACGAGGACGGCTGGGTCGGCTCAGCGCTTGTCGACGAGGTGCCTGATGCGGACGCCGCGGGCTACAGCATCGGCATCGACGGGCCGACCGTCACCGACGATGGCGACCGCGTCCTGCTGCGCCGTCCGCTGTCGAGCGAACCGGCCACGACGATGCTGACCCTCGTGACGTACGACCTCAGCTCCGATTCCGTGGCGCAGTACCCCTTCTTGGGGCTGCCCGAGGAGGCGCGGCTGACGGACCCGTACCTGCTCGAACGGTCACTGGTACAGGCGTGGGTCGAGTTCCCTGAGAACCCGGACTCGGACGACAACGTGTACACCAGCTACCCGGCGCTGTTCGCGCTCGACGGCTCGGGTGCGGTCACTGAACTCGCTGACGCGGACGTGTTCGTACCCGACTGGCTCGAGCTCGGCCTGCCGGTGTACTTCGGCGAGGCGACCGACCGCTCGGCTGGCTTCGAGATGTGCGGCTGCTGACGCGGACGCACCCAACCCAGCGCGCGCATCGGCCCGTCGTGTGGCGTTGCTCGCATCCGGCGCCCGAGCGCTGGGAGCGGGCCGCGCTCGCGGCCTAGAGTTCCGTCCATGACCACCATCAAGAGCGCTGAGGTCATCGTCACCTCGCCGGGCCGCAACTTCGTCACGCTTCAGATCACGACGGAGGACGGCACGATCGGGCTGGGCGATGCGACGCTCAACGGCCGCGAGCTCGCGGTCGCGGTCTACCTCGCGGACCACGTCATCCCGCTGCTCAAGGGACGCGACGCGATGAACGTCGAGGACACGTGGCAGTACCTCTACCGCGGCGCGTACTGGCGGCGCGGGCCCGTCACGATGGCCGCGATCGCCGCGGTCGACATGGCGCTGTGGGACATCAAGGCCAAGGTCGCCGAGCTGCCGCTCTACCAGCTCCTGGGCGGCCAGTCCCGCACGGGCGCCCTCGCCTACGGCCACGCGAGCGGCCGCGACGTCGAGGAGCTCAAGGACTCGATCCGCGCGCACCTGGAGCTGGGCTACAAGGCGATCCGAGTCCAGACCGGCATCCCCGGACTCGACTCCGTGTACGGCGTCGCGGCGTCCGCCGGCGGCGACGGCGACCGCTACGACTACGAGCCCGCCCGGCGAGGCGCCGGCGCCCGCGCGCTGCCGGTCGAGGAGACCTGGGACACCCGCGCCTACCTGCGCCACGTGCCCACCGTCTTCGAGGAGGTCCGCCACGAGTTCGGCGTCGAGCTGCCCCTGCTCCACGACGGCCACCACCGCATGACGCCGCGCGAGGCCGCGCAGCTGGGCCGCTCGCTCGAGCCCTACGACCTGTTCTGGCTCGAGGACTGCACGCCCGCCGAGGACCAGGCGGCGCTGCGGTACGTGCGCGAGCACACCACGACGCCGCTCGCGATCGGCGAGGTGTTCAACTCGGTGCACGACTACCAGACGCTCATCACCGAGCGGCTGGTGGACTACGTGCGCTCGGCGGTGACGCACACGGGCGGCATCACGCACCTCAAGAAGCTCGCCGACTTCGCCTCGATCTACGGGATCCGCACCGGCTTCCACGGGCCCACGGACGTGTCGCCGGTGGGCCAGGCCGCGCACCTGCACCTCGACCTCGCGCTGCACAACTTCGGCATCCAGGAGTTCATGCGCCACTCGGACGACACGCTCGAGGTCTTCCGCACCTCGTACCGGTTCGAGGACGGGCTCCTCCACCCCGGCGAGCGCATCGGCCTGGGCGTCGAGCTCGACCGCGAGGCGGTGCGGCGCTTCTCCTACGACCCGGCCTACCTCCCGGTCAACCGCCTCGCCGACGGGACCATGCACGACTGGTGAGCGGGCTGCGCTCAGACGTTCGGCGGGGTGTACGGCTGCTCGACCCACTCGTCGGCATCACGCTGCGACGGCGGGTGGACGTCGTCCGCCTCCGCGGCGTCGGGGCGTGACGTGCCGCGCCGGATCACGGGCGCGGCGATGAGCGCCATGCCCACCATCGCGACGGCGGCGCCCGCCGAGGTGTAGAGCCCCGCGTGCGCGCCCACGTTGTCGACGAGGTAGCCCGCGATCCACGCGCCGAGCGCCACGCCCACGCCCATGCCGATGCGCAGCCACGACATGCCCTCAGTGATCTGGTCGCGCTTGACCACGCGCTGGACGATCGTGTCGGCGTTCGTGAGGGTCGGGGCGATCGCGGCGCCGGCGAAGAACCCGATGATCGCGAACACGATCATCCCTTCGGCGAGCGTGAGGATGCCGAAGCCCAAGGCGAGCACGACGGTGCCGATCACCGTGCGCTTCCACAGCTCCATCCGCCAGTGGCGTGCGCCGTACAGGAGACCGCCCGCGAACGAGCCTGCGGAGACGATGCCGAGCAGCACGCCGGAGAGGGTCTTGTGCCCCTGCTCCTCGGCGAAGCCCACGACGGAGATGTCGAAGGCGCCGAACATGGTGCCCAGGCCCAGCGCGATGAACGTCGCGCCGATGACCGCGGGAGGGATCTTGAGGCCCAGCCCGGCACCGCCGGCGCTGCCGCGTGCGGGCGGCTCGGTCGCGGTGAGCGAGAGCAGGATCAGCAGGCCGATCACCGTGCCGACCGTCGACACGACGAGGCCCGCCGGAGCCCACACCGCGGTCGCGAGGATCGTCGCGAGCGCGGGTCCGCCGATGAACAGCACCTCGTCGAGCACGCCCTCGAGGGCGAACGCGGTGTGGATGTCCTCGTCGGAGTCCAGGATGTTCGACCACCGGGCACGGGTGAGGGACCCGAGCGGTCCCGACAGGGACGCCACCGCCACGGCGATCCACAGCAGCCACTCCGCGCCCTGGTTCACGGCGACGAGGATGCCGACGGTCGCGCCGGTGACGTGGAGAGCGAGCAGCGGGAGCATGGCGCGTCGCTGGCCGATGCGGTCGACGAGCCGCGAGGTGGGGACGGTCTGCAGCGCCCACACCACGATGCCGATCGCCGCGACGCGGCCGGCCATCTCGTAGCTGTCGTACTGGATCTGCACCATGAGGATGAAGGAGATGTTGAACATCGACATGGGCAGGCGCGACAGCAGCCCGGCGAAGGCGAAGGCCTTCGCGCCGGGGTGGGTCAGGATCGAGCGGTAGGGGGCGAGCACCCCCTCATGCTCTCACTTTCCAACCGGTCAGGAGAGCCGATGCGGTGGCTCGGGCTCCGAGTCCTCGTCGCCCTCGGGTGGGGTCGCTTCCTGGGGGTTCGCCTCGGGCGACAGCACTCCAGGGCCGGTGGCGTCGGTGCCGACGACGGGCGGCGGAAGCGGAGTCTCGCGGCGCTTGCGCCGGTCCTGGATCACGAGCGCGGCGGCGCCGCCGATGACGAGAGCGGCACCGAGCCCGAACCCGCCCCACGTCAGCCACGGGCCCCAGTCGATCTGGTCGTCCGCGGCCGCGACGATGCGGATCTCCGCTGCGGTCGCCAGGTCGACCAGCGACAGCGTGACGGTGTTGCCCGGCACCTCTCCGGCGGTCGCCTCGGACACGCGCCCGGGGAAGGTGTACGTCACCTCGACGTCGACGGCCGTGGCCGCGAGCTCGAGGCTCGAGGCGCTGACACCCATGCCCGACAGGTCGAGCTCGTCGGGCCGGCTCAGCGCCAGGACGTAGGAGCCGTCGACCACCTCGACGCTGGCCTCGGCCCCCAAGCCAGCGGCCTCCTGCGCGGCCGTCGCCAGCTCGTCGACGGGGAGGTCGGAGATGGTGATCTCGACGCCGGTGAGCTCGCCGTCGTCGTAGTCGGCGACCTCGATCTGTCCGGGGTAGCGGTCCTGCAGGTCGGCGAGCTCGCCGGACTCCTGCGCCTGACTCACGAGCCCGTCAAGGTCGACGTCGAGACCTTGTTGCTGGGCGAACTGGGAGGCGGCGGACTCGTCGAAGGCGATGACGGCGTGCTGCGAGAACGTCAGGTCGGAGCTGAACGCCGTGTCCGACGTGACGCGCACGCACCCCGTCAGCGCGGCGGCGGCGAAGGCGGCCGCCGCGACCCAGCGCAGCGGCCGTCTCACGGGCTCTTGGTGTCCCCGTCGTCTGCCGGGTCCTCGTCAGCGGCTGGCTCGCCGGCGACGTCCTCGGACTCGGGGGAGACGCCCTCGGCGGGGCTGTGGGCGTGCTCGGCGGCGTCTGCCGCCTGCGCCTCGGTGACAGGCGAGTCGGTGGGGGCGTCGCCCGCGAACTCGGCCTCGGCCTCGACCGCGACGCCGTCCGGGAGCGGGTCCTCGGACGGGGCGACGTCGTCGACGGACGCCTCCGGCGTGGCGACCGCGTCGTCCTCCGTGGCGTCGGGCTCGGGCTCGGTGACCGCATCGGCTTCCACCTCGGGTGCGACGTCCGTGTCGACCGCGGCCTCGGCGACGGAGTCGTCGGACTCGACGACCGCATCGGCGCTCTCGCTGGAGGGGTCAGACTCGTCCCCGAGGGCGTCGGTCGACTCAGCCGCGTCCGCGTGGGTGAGGATGCCGGCCTCCCGCTCGGCCTCGAGCGAGGTCTCCGAGGGCGGGTCCTTGCGCTTGGTCGAGGTGATCAGGACGATCGCGATGCCGATGCCGATGCCCATCACGCCCAGGACGATCAGGATGATCACCAGGGGGATGCCGCCGCCGCCCTCGCTCGCGGCGCCACGAGCGGAGATCTCGGCCGGCGGGTCGAGCAGGTCCCACGTGACGGTGGTGCCGTCGAGCGTGCCGTTGTGCTCGCTGACCTCGCCGGGGAAGGAGACCGCGAGCGTCGCGGTCGCGCCGTCGGGGATCTCCGTGCCTCCCAGCTGGTCGTCGAGGCTCGCGGGCGTGCCGGTGACGACGTAGTCGTCGCCGTCGCGGGTGATGCTCATCGTCTCGTCGCCGAACTCCGCGATGTCGACGCTGTCGAACGTGGTGCGGGTGCCGACGAACTCCTCGTCCTCGTAGGGCTCCGAGGTCGCGCCCTCGATGTCGTCGGTCTCGAACGCGGACTCGAGCTCGTCCTCGCCCATGAGGTCCGCGACCTCCCTGCTGACGGCCATGACGTACTCGCCGCTGGCGGTGTCGTCCTCGTTGAGGGTGACCGACATCTCGACCTTCAGGCAGCCGGTCAGGACGGCGGCGCACACGAGCGTGAGCGCGGCAAGGCGCGGAGCAGTTCTCATGTGCCCACTCTGGCACAGCGGGAGCGCCGATGCGGGGGCCGGGAGAGGCGCCGTCGTCGCCCTGGCGAGCGGCAGGGGCGTGCTCGGCTCGCGCGTACGCTTGACCCCATGCCAGCCGAGACCCTCGTCACGATGGCGGGCGGGGTCCGCGACGTCGCGCTGGCGCTCACGGTCGGGGGTCTGATCGCCATCGCGACCCTGCTTCCCCCTGGACACCGCGCCGTCGCGCGCGCCGCGGCTGTCGCGCGCTGGTCCTCGGTCGCGTGGGCCGTGTCGGCGGTCGCGTACGTCTTCGTGTCCTACGCCTACATCCGCAACTCTCCGGTCGCGCCCGAGCGGTTCGTGGAGGAGGTCTGGTCGTTCGTCACGACCATCGACCTGGGGCAGGCCTACGCACAGATGGCCCTCGGCGCGATCGTGGTCTCCGTCCTCGCCGCCCTGGTGAGGACCCCGGTAGCCGCCGCGTGGTCGCTCGTGCCCGTCGTATGGGCGCTCGGCTGGCAGGCCCAGACGGGACACGCCGCAGGCGCCGCCGACCACCACCTCGCGACATCGGCGATGTTCATCCACATCGCCGCGTCGGCCCTGTGGCTGGGCGTCATCGCGGCCCTGCTGCTCATGCGAGGCCCGCTCGGCACCGACGCGAAGGCCGTCGTCCGGCGCGGGTCGCGCATCGCGCTGTGGGCAGCCGCCGGCATCGTCGTGTCCGGCATCGCGAACGCGTGGATCCGCCTCGCGCACGTCTCCGACCTATGGACCACCTCCTACGGGCGCCTCCTCGTCCTCAAGGTGCTGCTCATGTCCCTCGCCATCGCGCTCGCGGCGTGGCACCGGCGGGTGTCGCTGCCGCGCCTGTCCGATGCCCAGGTGCGCGACCGGTTCTGGCGCGTGATGATGGTCGACGTCGGTGCGCTGGTCGCCGTGGTCCTCGTCGCCGTCGTGCTGTCGGGCACCGCGCCGCCGGTGCCGATCGAGGCGGTGGACGCCCCGTCGCCCGCCTACTTCCTCACGGGCTACGAGCTCCCACCCGAGCCCTCTCTGCTGAACTGGGTCGCGCTCTGGAGGCTCGAGATCCTGTCCGCGTTCGCGATCATCTCCGGTGGCCTGATGTACGTGGTGTGGGCCGCGCGCCTGCACCGCCGCGGCGACCGGTGGCCCTGGTACCGCACCGCGTGGTTCCTGCTGGGCATCGCGACGATGCTGTGGATCACCCAGGGCGCGCCCATGATCTACGGCATGGTGACCTTCTCCGGTCACATGGTCGAGCACATGCTGCTCGTGATGGTCGCTCCCTTGCCGCTCGCGCTCGGTGCTCCGGTGACGCTCGCGCTGCGCGCGCTGCCGGCGCGCACGGACGGGTCGCGTGGGCCCCGCGAGTACCTCCGCGGCGTCATCGACTCGCGCCTGTTGCGCTTCCTGTCGAACCCGATCGTCGCCGCCGTGAACTTCGCCGGCTCCCTGGTGGTGTTCTACTACTCGCCGCTGTTCGAGTTCGCGCTGACCAACCACGTCGGCCACCTGTGGATGCTGGTCCACTTCACGCTTGCCGGGTACTTCTTCGCCAATGCCCTCGTGGGCATCGACCCCGGGCCCAACCGGCCGCGCTACGCGCTGCGGATCGTCATGATCTTCGCGACCATGGCCTTCCACGCGTTCTTCGGCGTCTCGCTCATGTCCTCCGAGGTGCTGCTCGCCCCGCGGTGGTTCGGCCTCATGGGTCGCGACTGGGGGCCCGACGCCATCACCGATCAGCAGTACGGCGGTTCTCTCGCATGGGGCATCGGCGAGCTGCCTGTGGTGCTGCTCGCGATCGGCGTCATCATCGCGTGGCGGCGCGCCGACGAGAAGGAGTCTCGGCGCAAGGACCGCCAGGCCGAGCGCGATGACGACGCGGAGCTGCGCGCGTACAACGCGATGCTCGCGCAGGTCGCCGAGCGCGACCGCGAGCCGTGATCCCCAGCCCTTTCCACAGCGGCGCTCTCTCCACAGATTTCATCCACAGGGTTGTGAAGTTTGGGTAAACCAGGAGCAATTCCGGTGGAAAACGCTGTGGGGAAAAAGTGGATGAAAAAAAGTCCCTCGCCGGGGTTGCGCGCCCCCCTGGACCCGAGTACGACTAGTCCCATCGGAACTTCGGTTCCACCGCTCCGGAGGGGTCGCAAGACCTCGATCGGGGGCCGGCGGGCCAGCTGCGCGACTCGGGTCATCCGAGCCGACATGCCTGGTACATCGGCTGGTGGGGAAGGAGAACCGGACGCTTCGGACAACGTCGGTCCACGTCGTCGGAATCCGCTCACGGGTGGGTTGCGGCGAACTGTGGGTGACGGCACAGGGGCTTGGCGGCCCGGAGCGTCGACCAGGAGGACACCACCCTTCGGGGGGTGTAGCCGCATCGTCAATCGCGGCCGTCGCGGTCGAGGGAGTTATCCCCAGATCGCGAGAACTTCTCGGTCATGGCAAGGCCCCCCGCACTCCTATTGCGGGGGGCCTTCGCCTTGCCCGGCCACCGCTGGGGGGCCGTTGTCCCCAACCTACGATCTGGGGACAGCGCGACGCCGCACCGACACGCGCCGTCGGCCGGGAACACCCCTTTCGGGCCACTCCCCTCGGCCTCCAGGGGCGCCGACGCTGCGCGCTGTACGTTGAGTACCGAGGGCGAGGCCCTCGACAGGAGGTGCGATGACCGAGCCGCAGGAGCCCACCGAGGACCGACCCGAGGGCGCGCCCGACAGCGCCCCGCGAGGCGTCCCGTGGGCGGGGGTGGTGAGCGGCGCGAGCGCTGCCTCCGCGCGCACCCCGGAGGAGCCAGCCTCCGCGCCATCGGCCGTCGAGGACGAGACCGCTGACGCGGCGCCCGACGGCCCGGCCGCGGATGCGTCGGCCGACTCGCCCTGGGCCTCGATCCTCTCGGGCGAGTCTCCGGTCAGCCCCGCCTCTGCGCCCGAGCCGGCGCCCGCCGCGGGCCTCCGGCCGTGGACGCCCGACGCCGTGCGCGAGGAGACCTCGGCGCCTGAGTCGAGCAGTGCCCAGGAGACGGCCAGCGCCGAGGGAACGCCTCGTGACGCGGCGGATGTCGACGAGCCGCTCGCCTCGGAGGAGCCGCAGTCCGCCGATGAGCCCGGTGGCGACCCGGCGCCCGTGCTCGACCCGGTCACCGGCGGAGCCGCGGTGCTCGCCGGCACCGCTGCGACGGATCCCATGCGCGGCGACGATGAGCGCACCGGGGCGGAGGGTGACTCCGAGCCCGAGCCCGAGCCCGAGCCCGAGCCCGAGCCCGAGCCCGAGCCCGAGGCTGGCGAGGACGAGCAGGCCACCCAGGTCCTCCCGCCTGTCGTTCTCCTGGGGGACCAGGGGGCGGAGGACAGCGTCGACGAGCCGTCCGCGCCCGTCGAGGCTGACCGCGACTGGATGGGCGTCCTCGCGTTCGTCACCGGAGCCCTGCTGATCAGCCCGATCGCCATCATCTTCGGCCACCTGGGACTCTCGGCTGCCAAGAAGGGACGCGCGCGCCATCGCTCGTTCGCGCTAGCGGGCGTGATCCTCGGCTGGATCGGCCTCATCGCGCTGGGCGTCTCCGCCTACTTCCTGCTGGCCGAGCGCACCTCGCCCGAGGAGATCGACATCCAAGCGCAGCAGGACGTGAGCGCCCTGGGAGCCGCCGCGGCGACGGCCGCCGTCGAGACCGGCATGGTGCCGGAGGTCGCGCAAGCTGGCGACGGGTACACCGTGTCAGGGGAGGCCATCGCCTCCGAGCTCACCACCGAGCACACGCTCAGCTTCACCGGGTCGACGGCCTCCGACTGGTGCCTCGACGTCTCCTTCGACGGCGGGACCGTCGGCGCGTTCAGCTACACCGCGACCGAGGGCATGGCCGAGGGGGCGTGCCTGACCCTCGAGTGATCGGGCGTCACGGGCGAGACCACTCGCCCGCATGCTGCGTGGCCCATTGCTCGAAGGACTGCGGCGGCTGTCCGGTCACGGCCAGCACGTCGTCGGTGATCCCGTCCGCCTTGCCGGCGCGCGCCACCGAGTAGATCGCCGTCGTCACGGCCACCATGCCCCAGGGCATCCCCAGGGTGCGGCGTGCGTGGCGCGCGTACGCGATGACTCCCGGCTTGGCGTAGCGGATCGGGCGGCCCAGCAGGTGGGACAGCGTGTCGGCCACCTCGGCATAGGTAAGGGCCGATGTACCCGTTGGGGTCCATGCAGTGTTCCGGTGTGCGCTCGGGTCGAGCAGTGCGGCAGACGCCACCGCGGCGACGTCGCTCGCCGCGACGAAGCTCGTCGCGCCTGTGCCCGCCGGAACCATGAGGCTGTCCCGATCGCGGATGTCGGTGAGGTGGGTCGTGGTGAGGTTCTCCATGAAGAAGCTTGGGCGCACGAAGGTCCACTCGAGGCCCGAGTCGCGCAGCCAGGCTTCGATCCTTGCGTGCGGAACCACGGTGTTGCTCTCCGCGCCTTGCAGCGACAGCAGCACCATGTGGCGCACTCCCGCGCTCTTGGCTGCCTCGAGGGCGGGCACCATGTCGCGCGCGATGTTCGACAGCTGGGGCGGCCGCATGAGGAACATGCGCTCGACGCCTCGGAAGGCACCGTCCCACGTCGTGGGGTCGGTGAAGTCGAGCGCGACGGCTTCGACCTCGTCGCCGAGCGCGGTCGTCACATCGCGAGGGGACCGCGCTGCCGCTCGCACGGGCGCGCCCTCGGCTCGCAAGAAGCCTACGATCGCGCGGCCGATGTTTCCGGTTGCTCCGGTGACCAGGATGGGGGTGTCCACGATCGCGCATCTCCTTCAGGTCGGCGCTCTCCGGGCGCGCGGGGGTGGCAGTTCTCGACAGCCTGTTCATTT
This sequence comes from Demequina sp. NBRC 110056, assembly GCF_002090155.1. Classification (GTDB taxonomy): domain Bacteria; phylum Actinomycetota; class Actinomycetes; order Actinomycetales; family Demequinaceae; genus Demequina. Next base: position 30,002 of record NZ_BBRM01000008.1, read on the forward strand.
AGTTGTAGCATACAAATATGAGTGCGCGCGACGAGCGACCCCCCCTGTCCTCTCCAGAGGCTGGCGAGCGCGCGGCGGTGCTCGCGGGCACGTCGACGGGCTCCGGCGCCGCGCGTGACGTCGCGCCGAACCTCGAACGGATCGACGCTGGCCTGCTGCGTCTGCGCGCGCTCGTCATCGGCAGCCCGGCCCCGTCCGGTGCTCTGCCGGGTGAGTCCGTCGACATGTCCACCGTGCGTGTGGTCGACGTCGTCGTTCGCTCAGGCGAGGACGCGGTGAGCATCGGCGCGATCGCTGCAGAGCTGGGGATCACGGCGTCCACCACCACGCGACTGGTGGATCGTGCCGTGGCCGCGGGGATGGTGGAGCGCGAGCGGTCGACCACGGACGGCCGTGGCGTCAAGATCCGCGTCACGGACGCGGGAGCCGAGCTCGATCTGCGCGCGCTGCGATTCCGCGTCGACCGGCTGGCCGCCATGCTTGCGGACTGGACGCCGGAACGGATCCACCGATTCGCACACGACCTCGACGAGTTCGCGGACGCGGCAAGCGGCGCGAGAGACAAGGAGCAGTGACCATGGACATCGTCCTGTGGGTGGCGCAAGGGCTGCTGGCGCTCGCGTTCTTCGGCGCCGGTTTCACCAAGCTCAAGGACAGTCGCGAGGTCTACGCGGCGCAACGTCCTCCCATGACGAGCTACGCGACGCGCATGCCCGTGTGGCTGTACAAGGCAGTCGGCGCCGCCGAGGTGGCCGCTGCCCTCGGCCTGGTCTTGCCGTGGGCGCTCGACATCGCACCGGTCCTCACGCCGATCGCCGCCACAGGGCTCGTCGTCATCATGGTCGGCGCGTTCGTCGACCACGCCCGCCATGGTGAGCGACAGTCGCTGCCGGTCAACGTGGTCCTCGGAGCGCTGGCAGCCTTCGTCGCGCTCGGCCGCTTCCTCGGTTGGTGACTCAGCCCTCGAGCGCCACGCCGTCCGCGACGGTGCCCGGGGCGTCGCCGTCCTTGAGCACTGCGTCGCCCGTGACCACCACATCGGCGCCAAAGGTCCAGTCGCCGGACACGGTCAGCGAGGTGGCGCCGCGCAACGACGGCGCCCCTGCGGGGAACCGCGCGTCGAAGTCGCCCACCGTCTTGTAGAAGCGCGAGTCGAGGTCCACGAGAGGCGCGGACTCGACGTCCAGGCGCAGAGCGCCGTCCGCGTCGAGGCGGTAGGCGTCCGAGCGCAGCAGCAGCAGGTCGTTGGTGGTCTTGACGGGCAGGAACCGGTCGCGGCCCACGACGATGGACGTCGCACCCTCGAAGACCTCGATCGCGGCGCCCATAGCCGTCTCGATCTGGAACACCTTGGGCGAGCTCGAGTCGGTGGGGTCGACCGTCTTCTCGTTGCGGATGAGGGGAAGGCCCAGGACGGCGCCGCGCTCGGTGAGCGCCGCGTGCAGCTTCTCGAGGTCCCACCACAGGTTGTTGGTGTGGAAGTACGGGTGGCGGTGCTCGTCCGTGAAGTAGTCCATCTGGTCCGGCGGCGTCTGGGCGGTGTCGCGCAGGATCAGCTGGCCGTCGGACGATCGGATCGCCAGGTGACCGCCCTTGCGGTCGGCTGCCGTGCGGCGGCACAGCTCGGCCGCATAGGGCGCGCCTGAGGCCGCGAACCAGCCGGCGATGCGTGCGTTCGGGACTGCGCCCAGGTTGTCCGAGTTCGAGGCGCTCGCGTACTTGAAGCCGGCTTCGAGGAGCCGCTCCAGGACTCCCGACGACAGCAGCGCCGTGTAGATGTCGCCGTGTCCAGGGGGGCACCACTCGAGCGTGGGGTCCGCGGGCCAGTCCACGGGCGTCATGTCGTCGATGCGGATCTTCGGCTCGCGGTTCTGGAGGAAGTCCAGCGGCAGCCCGTCGACCTCGATGTCGGGGTGCTGCGCGAGTGCCGCCAGCGAGTCATCCTGCGTGCGGAACGAGTTCATGAGCACCAGCGGCAGGCGAGCGCCGGTCGCCTCGCGCGCCTTGCGCACCTGGCCTGCGATGAGGTCGAGGAAGCTCTGGCCGTCGCGCACCGGCAGCAGCGACTTCGCGCGGTCCATGCCCATCGAGGTGCCGAGCCCGCCGTTGAGCTTGATGATGACGGTCTTCGACAGCGCCTCAGCGGCCGCGGCGTCGTCGATCTCGACGTCCTCGAGGCGGTCCGGGTCGAGCAGCGGCTCGATGGTCTCCTCGGGGATCAGCCCCGTCGCGCCGGCCTCGAGGGCCGCGTAGTAGTGGCTGAACACGTCGATCGCGGCCGGCGAGACTCCGCCGTCGCGCATCTTCTGCTGTGCCTGGGCAAGTCCTTCTGCGCTCATGTCTCTACTGTAGGGGGCTCGACCCGGGACTGTGACCGGTCACAGGCGTGAACTTCAGGTGTCCGCCAAGGCGCCGACCCGCCCGCCGTACCGCGCCAGACCCCCGCGCCGGTTCGATTGCCTCCGCGCTGGACTCCCTCCGCGCCGGACCCTCTCCGCCCGACCCCCTCCGCCGCCTTAGCGTCCTGATGGTGCGTGAGCGTCAGTCTGCCGCGTCGGGTGTCACACGATGGTGGCTGGCTGTCGCTACGCCGACGCGATGGTCGCGCGCGCCACGGCGTGCCGGGAGCGGGCGCCGGCGACCACCAGCAGGGCCACGCCGAGCGCGAGCCACGCGCCGAGCACGAGGAGCGGCTGACCGATCGCCGCGCCGTCGAAGAAGCCGACGTTGCGCAGCAGGGTGCCGGTCGCGCCGGGCGGCAGCAGCTGGCCGATGGCGCCCCACGGCTCCGGGAGCATCTCCGGCGCGGACGTCAGGCCCGACAGCGGGTTGCCGAGGAACACGATGAGGATCGCCGCGATCGCGATGCCAGGCCTGCCGAGCAGGCTCTCGACGCCGAGCACTGTCATGCCGGTGGCGAGGATGCCCAGGATCGCGGCGGCCGAGGCGGCCCAGAAGTTGCCCGTCAGCGTGCCGAACCAGAACTCGAGGATCGACACCATGAGCAGGCCGGCCACGACGGCGAATGTGCCCATCGCGGCGAGGCGTCGTCCCGTCCCGCGGATGAGGAGCGTCGTCGCGACACCGGCGATGAAGCCGCCGAGCGCGATCGGAAGCGCGCCCGCGGACAGGCCGATGCCGCGCGGGTCGTCCTCAGAGGTCGGCACGACATCGTTGACCGTCACGTCCACGCCGAGCTGCGCGCCGGCGGCCTGACCCACCTGGGTGATGAGCTGAGCGACCGTCGGGCTGGCTGCCGAGGCGACGTCGACCGTCAGGCCCATGGGCCCGACGACGAAGGCGCCGTAGACCTCGCGGCCCTCGATCATGGCCACGGCGTCCTCTTCGGAGGGTGCGGCGGTGACCTCGAAGGCGCCCGGCTGCGCCTCATCGAGCGCGCCGCCGATCTGGCCAGCGACCTCCTCGGGGGCGACCACGGCGAGCGGGATGTCATGTGGGCTGGAGCTCACGGCCGGGAGCCCGAACGCGACGAGCATCGTGGACACGAGCAGCGCCAGCCCGAGCGCGAGCCCGAAGACGGGGCGCCAGGATTGTGCGGCGCCGGGGCCGGTGGTGGAGGGGGTCTCGGTCATGGCAGTTCCTCGGGGCGGGCGACTAATAAGATACGGTACGTATCGTATGCTCAGCACGGCGGGCCTTGTCAAGTGCGCGCCGGCATGAGGAAGGATGGCGACCATGACGCCTCAGCCGCAGCAGCGCCGCCGCCGCTCCCACGAGCTGGACGATGCGATCAAGGCGGCCGTGCTCGAGGAGATGGCCGAGCGCGGGTACCAAGGCCTCACCTACGAGGGGGTGGCGCGCAGAGTCGGCACGAGCAAGCCGGTGCTGTACCGGCGCTACTCGAGCCGCGCCGACATGGCCATCGACGCGTTCCTCACCTCCCGCATCGGCTCTCCTCCGGCGAACTTCGCCGGACCCTTGCGTGAAGACCTCATCGCGCTCGTGAGCGGCGTGCTGAATCGCGTCGGGCCCGAGGGGGTCCAGATCTTCCGCGGCGTCATCGGCGAGGTCGACGACGGCACCGTCGCCCGGGTCGCGGGTCTCGTGACCGTGCAGTTCTCCGGGTGGCTCGACGAGATCCTGGAGCGCGCGCGAGTGGCGGGCGAGATCCCCGACCGGCCGGTGTCGCCCGTGGTCGTACGCGCCATCATCGGCCTCGTGCGCAACGAGGTGCTCTTCACCTTGGGCGCCGGTCAGGACGGGGACATCCCCGCCCTCGTGGACGAGGTGATGGTCCCGCTGCTGCGGGCCTGACTACGCAGGCGGCAGCCCGAAGGCCTCGTGCAACATCGCGCGCAGCGCCCCTGGAATGTCGAGCGTGCCGGGGTGGAGCCCGTCGTAGAGCTGCATCCCGTCCCAGGTGGCGATGATCATCGCCGCGCGGTCCTCCGGCGACAGGGGATCCGTGTCGATGCCGAGCTCGGTGCGCTGTCGTCGAATGGTCCACGCGATGAGCGCTCCGAGCAGGTCGTGCCGATGCTGGAGCGCCTCGCGGGCGGGGTGATCCGCCGCGCCGGCCTCCGCGTTGAGCACGTTGAGGAGCTGCACCAGCCCCGGTGAGGACAGGTTGATCTCCGCGGTCTTCACGATGCCGTCCGCGATGAACTGCGCGGTGATCTCCTCGGGCAGCTCCGCCGGCATCGCCTGGGCGTCGTGCCACTCGATCACGGCGAGCAGGAGCGCGGTCTTGTTGCCGAAGTGGTGGATGAGCGTGGAGTGGTCGACGCCCGCCTCGCGCGCGATGGACCGCACCGACGTGCCGTGGAAGCCGCGCTGCGCGAACGCCTCCGCGGCGCTCCTGACGATGGACTCCTTGGTGGCGCGGCCGCTGGCGTACCCCTCGGACCGGGGGGTCGCGTCCGACTCTGGCACGCGGGCTCCTTCCCGTGACGTACGTCACCGGATTTCCACCACATGGTGGACTTCTGTTACCGTCTTTCTCACTCCACCACGTGGTGGAACTTGAGACCAGGGTACCGATCCATGCACGACGCAGACAATCAACGACGCTTGATCAGCGAGATGACCCTCGCCGAGAAGGCGTCGCTCATGTCGGGCGAGAACTTCTGGAACACGAAGTCGCTCGATCGTCTCGGCGTCCCCGCGATCATGCTCACGGACGGCCCGCACGGACTGCGCAAGCAGGGAGGCGCCGCCGACCACCTCGGCCTCCACGCGAGCCTTCCCGCCACGTGCTTCCCGCCCGCCGCGACGCTTGCGTCGAGCTGGAGCCCGGCCCTCGTGGAGCGGGTCGGCACCGCGCTCGGCGCCGAGGCCGCGGCAGCGGACGTCAGCGTCCTGCTCGGGCCGGGGCTCAACATCAAGCGCAATCCGCTGGGCGGCCGCAGCTTCGAGTACTTCTCCGAGGACCCCCTGCTGTCGGGCTCGATGGCCGCTGCGATGATCCGCGGCATCCAGTCACAGGGAGTGGCCGCCAGCGCCAAGCACTTCGCGGTGAACAGCCAGGAGACGCACCGCATGTCGATCGACGAGGTGGTCGACGAGCGCGCCCTCCACGAGACCTACCTCGAGGGCTTTCGCATCGCGGTGACGCAGGGACAGCCCTGGACGGTCATGTCCTCGTACAACAAGGTCAACGGCACCTACGCGAACGAGAACCACGCGCTGCTCACCACGATCCTGCTCGAGAACTGGGGCTTCGACGGGCTCGTCGTCACCGACTGGGGCGGCAACAACGACCGCGTCGCGGGCCTGCGCGCCGGCAACGCGCTCGAGATGCCGTCCACCGACGGCGTCACCGACGCCGAGATCGTCGCCGCTGTCGAGTCGGGCGAGCTCGACGAGGCGGTCCTCGACGCGCGCGTCGGGGAGCTGCTGACGCTCATCGAGCGCACGCGAAGCGCCCGCGAGCCGGGAGCCACCGCCGACCTCAACGCGCACCACGCGCTCGCCACTGACGCCGCGCGCCGCTCCGCGGTGCTGCTGCGCAACGAGGGCGCGACCCTGCCGCTGACTCCCGACCACGGGCCCGTCGCCGTCATCGGCGACTTCGCCGCCACCCCCCGGTACCAGGGTGCGGGCAGCTCGCTCGTCAACCCCACCCGGGTGGACGATGCGCTCGGCGCCCTGCGCGCATCGGCCCTCGACGTCGTCGGCTACGAGCCGGGGTTCCACCGCCGCGACAAGCCCAGCGCGCGGCTGCGGCGCCGGGCGGTCGACCTGGCCCGGCGCGCCCAGACCGTGGTGCTCTTCCTCGGCCTCGACGAGTCCGCCGAGGCGGAGGCCGTGGACCGCGCGCACCTGCGCCTCGCGCACAACCAGCTCGAGCTCGTACGTGACCTCGTCGCGCTCGACGCCCGCATCGTCGTGGTGCTCGCCGGCGGCGCGCCCGTCGAGCTGCCCTTCGCCGAGGACGTCGACGCGATCCTGCACGGCTACCTGGGCGGACAGGGCGGCGGCGCGGCGATCGCCGAGCTCCTCACGGGCGTCGCGAACCCGGCGGGCCGCCTGGCAGAGACGCTCCCGCTGACGTACGCCGACGTGCCCTCGTCCGAGGACTTCGGGCGCACCGAGGCCACGTCCGAGCACCGTGAGTCGATCTACCTGGGATATCGCTACTACGACAAGGTCGGCGCTCCCGTGCGCTACCCCTTCGGTCACGGCCTGTCGTACACCACGTTCGAGCACCGCGACCTCGTCGCGACCGACGCCGGGGTGCGCGTGACCGTCACCAACACCGGCGACCGCGAGGGCACCGAGACCGTGCAGGTCTACATCGAGAACCCCGGCGAGGCACGCGGCGAGTTCCGCGCGGCGCGCGAGCTGCGCGGCTTCGCCCAGGTGACCCTCGCGCCGGGCGAGAGCGCCGAGGTCGCCATCGCCTACGCCGAGCACGCCTTCGGCGTCTACGACCCGGTCGCGGGAGCCTGGCGTACCGTCGCGGGCGACTACGGCGTCCTCGTGGGGGCATCCTCGCGTGACATCCGCGACCGGGCGACGGTCACCGTCGCCGGCGAGACCGGCGTCGGCGGAGAGCCGATGCGCGTGCAGCACTACCTCGACGGTCACGTCGAGCGGGTGGTCACCGCGGACTTCGAGGAGCTCCTCGGGCGCGAGGTGCCGCCGTCCACGTGGGACCGTTCCGCTCCGCTGACCCGCGACGACATCGTGGCGCAGACCCAGGGGCGCGGGGGCTTCGCGAGCCTCCTGCACGGCCTCATCACGACCACGAGCGCCGCGCTGATGGCGCTGGGGCGGCCCCACGCCTCGAACAACGTCCGCTTCGCGCTCGACCTGCCGTTCCGGTCCATCGCGCGCATGAGCGGGGGCCGCGTCGACGACGCGATGCTCGACGGCCTGTTGACCATGGTCAACGGTCGCTTCTGGCGCGGAGCGCGTCACACCTTCACCGCCTGGCGCGCGCACCGTCGCGCGGCGCGCGGATCCCGGCGTACGGGCGGCGCCTCGCCGGCCGAGGCCACCCCGATCACCACCACACCACTGTCCCCAGCACCAAAGGAGGGCTGAGAGCACCATGGCAACTCGCAAGGAGATCAAGCAGGACGCGGTCGCGTCCGTGCGCGCGGACCGTGAGGCCAAGCGCGCGCGCAAGGCCGAGCTCGCCGCGATGGAGCCGGCCGAGCGCAAGGCGGCGAAGGCCGCCGACCGCGACGCCGAGAAGGCATCCGCCGCGCAGGCGAAGGCCGACCGCAAGGAGGCGCGCGCCTCGATGTCGCGCGCCGAGCGGCGCGAGGACCGGCGCCGGGCACGCGTGACGCGCAAGGTGGCGCACCGCCGTCGCCGCGCGATCGGCTGGGGCATCACCGCCGCGGCCGTCGTCGGCGTCGTCGCGCTCGCCGCGCCGTACGGCAGCGCGATCGCCCGCGTCGCGTCGCTGAGCTTCACCGACGACACCCCCGAGGCGCAGGAGGCGCGCGACTCTGCGCTCGTGGTCGCCGAGGCCGTGTCCGACGAGGGCATGGTGCTGCTCAAGAACGAGGGCGACGTCCTCCCGCTCGCGCGTGGCGTCAACGTGTTCTCGTTCGCCTCGTTCAACCTCAGCCTCGCGGGCGGCGGCTCCGGCGGCTCCAACACCGCGGGTGCCCCCACGCTCTACGAGGCGCTCGAGGCGCAGGGCATCGAGTACAACACCGAGCTGTACGCCTCCATGGAGGAGGCCGGTGCGAAGCACTCCGAGGGCTCGAGCAACGCGTTCGTCCAGATCGCCGGCGCCTTCCTCGGCGGCGGCGACAGCGAGCCCGCGCCCGACTACCTGACCGACGAGGTCCTTGCTCAGGCCCAGGAGTTCTCGGACACGGCCATCGTGGTCGTCGGCAACTCCGGCGTCGAGGGCTCCGACTTCACGCACGACCAGCTGCGCCTGACCGACGAGCAGCGCTCCCTCCTCGATGAGGTGACCGCGGTCCAGGACAACGTCATCGTCATCGTGAACTCGGGCAACCAGCTTGAGCTGGGCTTCCTCGACGAGTACCCGCAGATCACGGGCGCGATCTGGATCGGCACCCCCGGCCCGCAGGGCGCCGTGTCGCTCGCGAAGATCCTGTCCGGCGAGGTCAACCCCTCGGGTCGCCTCACCGACACCTACGCGTACGACGTGCTGAGCGCGCCGTCGACGGTCAACTTCGGCGACTACGACTACGCCAACGTGGGGCGCTCCTTCCTCGACTATGAGGAGGGCATCTACGTGGGCTACCGCTACTACGAGACCCGCTACGAGGGTGACGAGGCCGCCTACCAGGAGGTCGTGCAGTACCCGTTCGGCTACGGCCTCAGCTACACCGACTTCACGTGGGAGACGGCCGAGCCCGTCACGACGGAGGACAGCGTCTCCGTCGACGTCACGGTGACCAACGACGGTGACGTCGCTGGCAAGGACGTCGTCCAGGTCTACTTCTCCGCCCCGTACACCGAGGGCGGCCTCGAGAAGTCGAGCATCGAGCTCGCCGGCTACGCGAAGACCTCGCTGCTCGAGCCGGGCCAGTCCGAGACCGTCACGGTCGAGTTCGCCATGCAGGACATGGCCTCGTGGGACACCGCAGCGGGCGGGCACTATGTGCTCGACGCCGGCGACTACGAGATCGCGGTGAGCACGGACGTCCACACGCCGGTCGCGTCCTCGACGCTCACGGTGGACGCCGACGTCGTGTACGACGCGGACCCGGACACCGGGGTCGCGTACGAGAACCGCTTCGACTACGTCGAGGGCGACCTCACCTACCTGTCGCGTGCCGACTGGGAGGGCACCTACCCGACCGCGCCCGACGGCACCGAGACCGCATCGGACGCCGTGCTGGCCCTGATGGACCCGGAGATCGCGCCGGCCGAGGGCGACGTGCCCACGTACGAGGCCGACAACGGGCTCATGCTGGCTGACATGACCGGGCTCGAGTACGACGACCCGCAGTGGGAGACGTTCATCGACCAGCTGTCGGTGGACGAGCAGATCGAGCTGTTCTCGTACGGCGCGTACAAGACCGCGGAGATCGAGCGCCTGGGCATCCCGTCCATGATCATGCTCGACAGCCCCGCGGGCCTGAACTCGCTGTTCTCGCCGCTCGACGCCGCGGCCTACCCGACCGAGATCGTCATCGCCTCCACCTGGAACGACGAGCTCGCTTACGCGGTGGGCGAGTCGGTGGGTCACGAGGCCATCGCCTACGGCGTGGACGTCTGGTACGCCCCCGGCATGAACCTCCACCGCACGGCGATGGGCGGGCGCGACTTCGAGTACTTCTCGGAGGACCCGCTCATCAGCGGCAAGATGGCTGCCGGGATGGTCTCGGGCGCGCAGGATCAGGGCGTGCCGACCACCATCAAGCACTTCGTGCTCAACGACCAGGAGGTCAACGCTCGCACCGGCATCAATGTGTTCGTGTCCGAGCAGGCGTTCCGCGAGCTGTACCTCTCGCCGTTCGAGATCGCGGTCAAGGAGGCCGATGCGGCGGGCGCCATGAGCTCGTTCATCAACCTCGGCGGCTCGTGGGCTGGCGGCAACGAGGACCTGCTCGAGGAGGTCCTGCGAGGCGAGTGGGGCTTCGAAGGCTTCGTCTCGACCGACGCCGTCCTCGGCGGCTGGATGGACCCCGAGCTCGCTGCCCGCTACGGCAACGACCTCATGCTCGCGGTGTTCCCTGGCACCGTCGACACGATGAAGTCCGCCGTGGACGAGGACCCCGTGGGCATGGGCGCCGCGCTGCGCGACCGCGTCCACAACATCCTCTACACGGTCGCCGGCTCGCACGCGATGAGCTGAGCCGTGGGTGCGGGTGGCGCGAGGCGCCACCCGCACCCCGGCCAGCACCTCCCCCACCACCCCTCACTCAGCCACCCCTTTCCCCGCCTTGGCGCGGAGATGGTGGCTCAGCGTCGTTTTCCGGCGGCGCGCGTCTCTCGATGGTGACTGGCTGTCGCCACCCCACCCCACCCACCCCCACGAAAGGTCAACGATGACTGCTCCCGACACGACCGCATCGGCCACCCAGGCCTCGCCGCGTCCCCGCCTCGCCCTGTGGCTCGGGCTCGCGGGTCTCACGGCGTTCCTCGCCGTGGCCGCACTCATGATCGCCGGCGGCGACTCCCCCTTCACCCAGGCGATGGACGACGCCTGGCGCGCGGCGATCGGCGCCTCGAGCGTCGACGAGGTCGACGGCCCGCTGCCGATGTTCTTCCAGTACTTCGGAGAGGGCGTGGGTGCGATCTTCATCATGCTCCTGTCGCCCATCGCGCTGTTCATCGTCCGTCGCTGGCGCACCGCTCTCTTCTGGCTCGCCTCGATCATGGGCTCGGCGTTGGTCGCGTCGCAGCTGGTCAAGCACACCGTCGACCGCGAGCGCCCCGCCGCTGATGAGGCCGCTGGCCTGTTCGGGCCGCTGTTCCACACGGACCACGGGTCCTTCCCGTCGGGTCACTCGGTGACCATGGGCGCGTTCATCGTCGCGGTCGCCGCCCTCATCCCCGCGGCGCACCGGCGCCTGTGGTGGGTGGCGGGCGTGCTGCTCGCCGTCGGGATGGCGTGGCAGCGCACCCTCATCAACGCGCACTACCTGTCGGACACCATCGCCGGCCTCGTCGCGGGCGCGTCCTTCGTGGCGATCATGTGGTGGGCGTTCGCACCGCTGCTCGAGAAGGATCGCGGCAAGCCGCTCACGCGCAAGCGCTCCTGAACGACGAAAGGCCCTCCTGCGGGAGGGCCTTTCCGTTGGAGCGGGTGACGGGAATCGAACCCGCGCTATCAGCTTGGGAAGCTGAAGTTCTACCATTGAACTACACCCGCGAGCACCGCCCGAGGTGGTGAGCCCACCAGCGGTGCAGGCCACCATACTAGCCCGGCTCGACCGCGCCCCCCGAACCCGCATCGGCCCTCAGCGCGTCACGGTGACCGAGCTCCTCGAGCCAGCGCACGAGCTGCCGATGCACGGCGTCCGCGCCGTACAGGCGGCCGGTCGCGTCGACGAGATCGCGGCCGATGCGCCACGTGGCCGGGTAGACGAGCAGCGGTCGCGTCTGCCAACCGCCCACGCCACCGTGGCAGCCCACGAGCTCCTCGAACGCGGCGACCTCGTCCAGGCTCGCGTCGTACAGGGAGTTGACGTAGATGTCGGGGGCATCGGGGAAGGCCGATGCGCGCGCGAAGTCGGGCGCCGTCTGCTCGGGGTAGCCGGCGAGGGGGTCGTCGCCGGTGATGACGCCCGTGTGGAGGTCGCGCGTGCCGCGCTCGCCGATGGCGACGGGGCCTTCGGCGGTGCGCACGACCGCGAAGCCCACGGCCGGGTGCGCCGCGAGCGCCCCGACCAGGCCCGGGTGCAGGTCCTCGAGCTCGGCGAGGTCCAGACCGTGGTCGTGGTCGGTGAACCAGATGCCGCCCAGGTTCCCCGAGCCGACGACGGCGAGCGACGGTGCCCCGAGCGTGCGGTCGGCGCCGGGCTCAACGCGACCCTCTCCCTCGTCCGCGCGCGCGATCGCTCGCTGCGCGGCGCGCGCGGTTCGCGACCCGGCGCCCGCGAGCTCCTTGACGAGCAGCTCCGCCGGCGCGCCCGCGCCCTCGCGGTCGTGGCCCACCTCGACGGCCCGTCCGCCCGTGTGCGCGGCCACGAAGTCCTCGAGCGAGACCCCGGCGCGCTGCAGGAACGTCGACCCCTGGCTCTGGCCGTGATCCGACACCAGCACGATGTCGTACTCGCGCGCGGCGATCCCCGAAGCCGCGAACCGCTCGAGCGTGCCGACGACGGCGTCGAGCCCGTAGAGCGACGCGAGCGACTCGGGCCGAGTCACGCCCGCGTGGTGCGCGATCTCGTCGTAGTCGACGTAGTCCACGTAGATGGACTTGGCGCCCTGAGCCATGGCGCCCACCACGAGCGAGGTATTGAGGTCGCGCAGCATGACGTTGGTGACGCCGCGCAGCAGCACATACGGCCCGCCCCGGTGCACGCGAGGCTGCACGTCGCGACGCTCTTGGCGGCGGGCCTGCGCGAGCTCCTTGACCATCTCGCCGATGGTGAGGACGAGTGCCCGGGAGAACCCGGCGGGGTGCGCGAAGAAGGTCGCATAGGAGCGGGAGTCGCCCAGCGCTGCTCCCGCGCCGCCCTCGGAGGACATCGTCAGGTGGGCGGTCGGCGCGTCGCCGGAGAACAGGTTCGAGATCGCGACGCCGCCGTCGGCGAGCAGACCGCGGCCGTCCGAGACGCGCTTCTCGATGACGGCGGCGTCGGCCGGCTTGTTGGCGACCAGGAGCCGCCCGAGCGAGCGGTCCCACCAGCGGAAGGCCGGGATGTTGTCGTTGGAGCCGTGCAGGATGCCGGCCTGCGACACCGGCGTGGTCGACGGCACCCGAGCGGTCCACTCGGCCCAGGCGTGCGAGCCGCCGCGGATCCACCGCGAGATCGTGGGCAGGTTGCCGGCGCGCATCTGCTCCTCGAGCAGCGGCGCCGGGACGCCGTCGAGCTGCACGAACACGACGCCGCGCTGGCCGTCGTCCGGGCGCGACGCCGGGTCGAGCGCCATGCGGGACGCGTGCACCAGCAGGTAGTCGTCGGTGCCCACGGAGAACGCCCACGCCAGCACGGCGGTGAGGATCGCGAACACCCACGAGGCGACGAGCGCCCACCAGGCCGACGCGACCTCGATGCCGGGCGACAGCGCGAGCGCGACGCCGAGCGTGATGGCCTGGGCGAACAGCGCCATGGCCAGCGCGCCGCCCCACCCGAACCGTCCCGCGACGGACAGGGTGAGGGGCTGCAGCGCCCAGGTCACCACGGCGACCGCCGCCGCGGCGAGCACGATCGAGTACCAGGCATCGGCGGTGATGCCAGGCGTGATGCCGATGGTGATCGCGAGCACCGCGACCTGCGCGGCGATCTCGGCTGCGCGGCGCCATGGACTGCGCGTGGACCGCGCCACCGAGCGGCCGATGCGCCGGTCGCGTTCGGGTTGGAAGTACCGGCGGGCGGCGGGCGTCCACGCGAGCGCGACCAGTCCGAGGGACATGGCGACCAGCACCACCGCGACCACGGGGTCGGGGTCGACGCCGCTGAGGCCGTCATAGATCGCGGAGAGCGCGTTGAAGGCGAGCACGACCGTGAGCAGCACGCGTGCGCCGTTGCGGCGGCGCGCGAGCGCGACGGCGATGCCCACTTGCGCCGCACCCAGGAGGGAGAACACGATGCCCACGACGAGCGCATCGGCCCTCTCGACGTCGCTGACCCCCTCCGCCAGGGCCGCGGCGACGATCGCGAGGACCCCGAACGCCAGCACCACGGCGCCCGCGAGGGCGGTGAGGACGACGAGCGCGAGGACGCTCGGCGGGCGGCTGCCCTCGGGCGATGCGTGCGACGGGGCCATCCGCGACCCGCTCAGGCGGCGCGTGCCGTCAGCGTGAACGACGAGGAGCGCGACTCGCCGGGCTGCACCAGGAACAGGCCGGTGCCGGGCACGTGAGCCTCGTCGAGGTTGAATGCGTCGGAGACGTTCGACACGGGCTCGAACGCCCAGTAGTCACGGCCCTGCGGGATGTACAGCACGGCGTGCTCGAGCTCGGCGTCGGCGGAGACGTCGAGCGTCACCGCGCCCGGCCACGACAGCGTCGCGAGGTGCTCGCCGCGCCGGCCCGTGAGGACGTCATCGACCGGCTCGGAGCCCAGCGATCGCGCCTCGCGGAAGTCCGCCGCGGGCCGGATCTCGCCCGCCGCGCCCGTGGGCACGCCGCCCACGAGGTCGTAGGCCTTGTCGACGTCGACCCGGATCACGGCATCGGGAGACCCGGCGACCGAGCGGCGGTAGTACGGGTGATGCCCGTAGCCCGCCGGGAAGGTCTCGTGGTCGGTGTTGGTGAGGCCGTAGGTCCAGCGAAAGTCGGCGCCGTCGAGCTCGTACGCGTAGCGCGCCGTGAAGGTCCACGGCCAGTTCACGCCGTAGACGTCCCGCGAGGTGAACTCGAGCACCACGCGGGTGTCGGTGTGCTCCACGACGGCCCACGGATAGTCCCAGCCGGCGCCGTGGATGGCGGCCCCGTCGGGCCAGTTCGCGCGCAGCTGGTACGTCCTGCCGGCCCACCGTAGCTTGCCGTCGCGGATGCGGTTCGACCACGGCACCAGTGGGTACGAGGCCGCGAGGCGAGGCGCGGAGATGTCCTCGGGCGCCGGACGCAGCACGTCGGCCCACTGGCCGTCGACCTGCACCTGGCCGAAGCCGACCGACCCTCCGAGGCTCGGCAGCAGCCCCACACGCCAGTGGTCGTTCTCGATCGTCACCGTCTCAGTCATGCGGCCATTGTTGCGCAGGGGCGCGTGCGAGCGGATGCGCCACACCTCCCTTGTCCGCGTCAGCCCTGGTCGCTAGCGTGTGCGCCAGGCCGCAGGGGGTGAGCATGAGCGAGTTCTTTCAGTGGGCCGTGAGCACGGTGCTCAACGGTCGGGCTGGCAGTGACCGGCCCCCCCGTGCCCACCGGGCCGCGCTGGCAAGCGCAGCACGCGCAGCCCTCGGAGCGCACGTGGATGTCGGGGACCCCGATGCCGTCGCGGACGCGATCCTCGCCCTGACCGAGCAGGAGCGGGCCGCGGCGATGGTGCCGCTGTTCGAGGCCTCGCAAGCCTTGAGGTCCGCCGACCCCGAGGGCACCCGCGGCGATCCCGCCGCGGCGCACGTGGGCCAGCTGGCGCTGCTGGGCGCAGGGACGGTGAGCGCGGCGAACCGCGAGATGATCGGGCTCCCGACCACGCGCATCGGCCCTGCGGTGCACGCTCGGCTGGCCGAGGTGCTCGCGTCGCGGCCCGCACGCGTGCGTGCCGCGTGGATCCGCGAGAGCGGTCGGTACCGCGAGTGGTCGCCGGGGTGGTGGGTCATCCGCGCCCTGGAGCGCGCGGGCGGAGTGGACGGACTCCCGGACCGCGACGCGGCGTACTGGCGCGCGGCGTGGGCGGCCGTCGCGGATCGGTGGTCGTGGCGAGACGAGGGCGCGGTCGCGACCGCGACATCCCGGCTCGAGGACGACGCCGAGCTTGCCGAGGGACTCGCGCGATCGTTCGCGATCCCCGGCGTGGCCGATCATCTCGCGGCGTTCTCCGAGGAGGAGTTCGAGGCGGTGCTGCTGCCGCTCGTGCGCTCCGGAGCGCTGGAGCGTGGCACGCTCGTCGACGCGGCGTTGCGCGGCCTCGCGCTCGACCAACGGCCGGGCGCTGCCGGAGGGCTGCGCCGGCTCGTGATGAGGCTCGAGCCGACGGAGGCGGAGCTCGGCGCGCACGTGCCGCAGCTGCTCGCCGTGCTCGAGCAGGGCCGGCCCGCCGAGCACGCGCAGGCGTGTGCGTGGCTCGCTCGCGCGGTCGGAGGCGGCGCCGATCTCGAGCCCGATCGCCTCGTCGGTGCCGCGGCCGCGGCCATCGAGGCCGGCACGAAGTCGAGTGCACTCGCGGTGCTGCGCGCGGCCGACGCGTTGGCTCCCGGAGCGGGCGACGTGGTCATCGCGCGCGCCCTGCTGGCTCACGGTCATGCCGACGTGCAGCGCAAGGGCGTCGCGAGGGCTGTCGCCTCAGGGAGCGCCGATGCGCTCGCCGAGTCTCGTGACCACGTCACCCCCGCGGTGCGCGGCCTGGTGGACGATGCGCTCGCCGCGTGGGGCGTGCAGGCTGCACCGGCGGGTGGGTCGGCGGAATGCGGCGCAGCCGCGTCGCCGCCGGGGATCGGGACGGACGGGGCCGCTCCTGTCGAGGCCGCCGCGATCGCGGCTGCGGTGCCGGCGCGTGAAGCGGCGTCCCCGCTCGAGCCCGTCGCGGATCCAGCCGCGCTCGCGGCCGAGCTGACCGCGCTCATCGTCGGCCTCGCCGAGCCACGTCAGGATCCGATCCTGCTGGAACGCGTGCTCGACGGGCTGACGCGCCACAACGCGAGCGGCCTCGAGCCGGCGCTGCTCGACCCTGTGGTGGCGGTGATCAGCCGCCGTCGCGTCCGCGGGGTCGCCGACGACGGCGCGGTCGTCACCGTGTACCAGTACCCCGAGGACGCGCTGGTGCTGGCGTGGATCGAGGGTGCTGATCCGCCGGAGCAGCACGGTCTGGTGAGAGCGTCGAGCCGGTGGCTCGACGCTCTCACCGCGGCGACGTGGCGGGTGGCGGACCCGTGGCCCGGCGGCTGGGGGACGCACCCCGGCGGACGCAATGCCGTGCTCGCGCGCTGGTGGGAGGCCGTCGCGGCGTCCGCCCACCCGCGCCCGTCGCTTGCGTTGCCCACGGACACCCATGGCTGGCTCGCACCCCGTGAGCTCGCCGCGCGTCTCGAGACGGTGGTGGCGCTTGGCGCGGCGGTGGGCCGCCACGAGGCCGCGCACGCGCTCGCGCGCCTCGATGTCGCGGCGATGACAGCAGATGCGCTCGCGAGGCTCGCGTCGATCGACCACCCGGTCGCCCGGAGTGCCCGCGCGCTGGCCGGCGAGGACGTCGCCGTCGACGATGCCGTTCTCGCGTCGCAGCTCTCGGCCGAGCACGACCGGATCGAGGGCTGGTCTCTCACCTCGAAGGACACTCCTTGGGGGCGCGTGCTCGAGGTTTCCGCACCGCGCCTGGCCCCTGAGCGGGACCGCGCGACGGTGGACGTGGTGGATCCTGCCTCGCTCGCGGTGGGCTCGATGCTGGGTCGGGCGGCTCACGGCCTGTTTCGGCCGCCGATCCACCCCCTGCACGGAGGCGACTTCTGGGACGGCAGCCTCGAATCGTGGGCGCTGACCGTCGCACCCCGCCGGCGGGACGCTGTGCTCGGAGGCGTCGCGTGCGACGTCGTGGCGGACCCGGACTCGCCGCGTCGCGAGCGCGACGAGGCGGCGGCGGTGCTCTCGCTCGGCTGGTCAGACGCTGCCGCCGGAGACGGAGCCCGGCTGCTGGTCGCGGCCGTGGCGCTCAGCGCGCTGCCCGATCCGCGCGCGGCGCTCGTCGACGTGGGCGCGGCCGCGCTGGACCTGCTCGGCGGGCGCGAGGTGGGAGAGCTTGCAGGGCGGCTCGTCGCGCTCGGCGCGCCCGGGCTCGCGCGCATGGCCGCCGTCGTCACGCAGCTCGCGCAGGCGGGGGCTGCACCGGGCGCGGCAGCGTGGTGCGCCGGTGCCGTCGTCGCGGCCGGCCCCGCGCACCGCGAGCTCTGTGCGCTGCTCGAAGCGTGGGAGATCGCCCTCGACCGTGGCGGCGCCGCCGCGAGCGCAACGCTGGCCGATGGTGACGTGCGTACGGTGCTCGCCGACGCATCGGCCGGCTCCAGCAAGCGCGCCAAGGCCGCGCGGCGGCTGCTCGCGCACGCCGGCGCGGAGGGATCGGCATGAGCATCGACCACGAGGCGTGGACGCGGAAGAAGCTCGCGGCGGGACGTCACGATCTGCGCCGCGCGCGATCGCTGGACGCGATCGACGTGCTCGACGAGTCGGCGCTGGCCGCTGCCCTCCTGTCCATGGCGGAGGCCGATCGCGTGGACGCCGGCGCGACGCTGCACCAGGTCGTCATGCTCGAGCATCGCACCGACCGATCTCGGTTCTCCCCGACGCACTGGGCTCGCGTGATGCGGGTCGTGGACCTCGGTACCAAGACCCCCACGCGCACCAGGAACGACGCCCTCGCACGCTTCATCGCGATGGATGCCGACACCGTGCCCGAGGAGGCCACCGCGCTGTTTCGTGCTCGGCCTGCGCGCGTGCGCGCTGCCATGGAGCGGTGGTGGTGGCATGAGGGCGACGAGGGGGCCATCCAGCTCTGGGACGTGTGGCGCCACCTGGTGCGGGCGGGCGAGGTCGAGCCCAAGGAGGGCCCCTTCGAGCTCGGGGCGTATCGGGCCCTCCTGTGGGGCAACGGTCCCGAAGACGGTGCCGAGCGCGCCGCCCGCGTGTCGCACTGGATCGCTGCCGATCCAGCGATCGTGGAGCTCGCGCGCAGCGGCTACCGGTCGCACGCGGCGCGCCAGAACGAGACCACGTACCTCAAGGAGCGCGTCCGGATGCTCGTCACGACGGGTGTGCTGCGCGTCGACGACGTCGTCGCGGTCGCGGTCAACGTCCTGTCGGGTGAACCCCACCGCGACCGCAACGCCCTGCATCGGTGGCTGGTCGACGAGGTGGTCGACATGTCCGAGTACGGATCCGCCCTGGTCCCGAGTCTCGGCGCGGCTGCCGCGCACGGCGCGCCGGCTGACCGGACCTGGGCGCTCGCGCATCTCCTGGCGCTCGCGCCGCGGGACGCGCGAGCCCAAGAGATCGCGGACACCGTGGTCACGGACGTGGTCGCGACGGCTTCGGTTGCCACGACCCGAGCGGCCCTGCGCTACGCCGCGGGACGGTCTCTCGATCTGCGCCTGGAGGTCATCGCGGCTGCACTGACGCACGCGCGTTCGTCGCAGCGCGGCCTCGCGCTGGATGCTCTCGCCACCGTGCCCATCGGCGACGTGAGGGCAGACGCCAGCGAACGGATCCTGGATGCTGCGACAGCGGCTGGGCCAGCGGAGCGCGACCGGGTCCGAGCCTGGGCGGGGGTGGGCGCCGTCGCGCTCGGCGTCGACGGCGAGCGAAAGACGGGTGAGGCCGCCTCCCCCCAGCTCGTTCCCGCCGCGGCCCCCACACTGCCGGCGCCCCTGGTTCCCGTGACGGCGGAGGAGCTCGGCGGCCTCGCCGTGGCCGCTGCCACCGGAGGCCTCGACGCGCTCGACGCTGAACTGCTCCTCGATGGCATGGCGCGGTACTCGCCGACCGATATCGGCGAGCATGCACGCGGGGCGATCGCGCACCGCGCGCGGGCCGCGCGGACCAGCATGCAACCTCTCGCACTGCCGTGCTTTCACGTCGCCGAGGCCGTCTGGATCTGGAATGGCGACGTCGTCCCGCGCGATGAGGCTCCCGTCCGGAAGGTCAGACGCCTGCTGCGCACTGCCACGATCTACCGCGAGGACCATCCGATCCCGGGGCCGGTGACGACGGGGCCGGAGCGGCCCCTCTGGGAAGGCGCCCGGGACTGCGAATGGTGGGGCACGGCGGGCCTGCTGTGCGCGCGCCTGGCGGAGACGGTCATCGGGTCGGGCCCGAGGCGGCCCGCGCTCGCGACACCCGATGCCTCGGACGGCACGGTCAGCGCCCAGTCTCTCGTCAGTCGTCTCGCCCACCACAACGCCGGCGACCCGTGGCGCTATGACGCGGTGGCGGCCATTCTGCGACTGCCGGCGCGCGCGCCGGATGGCGACGTGCTCGCGGCGCTCCGCGAGTCTCGCCACCCCGTCGCGGTCGCCGCGCTCGCCCTGTGGGGCGCCGGCACCGTCGACGCGGTGCCGCTGTGGCTCCGTCCCGCGCTCGCCAGTCGAGGCCTGCGGCCGACAGGTGCGGAGATCGTCTCGCGCACCTCCGGATGGCGGCCGCAGGACGAGTGGACGGCGCTCGTGGTGAACTGGAACCGAGCCGTCGTGTCGGGCCCATCGCGCTGGGACCCGCTCGGGTCGATCGCCTGGTGGAGCGCACCGGGCGGGTCCGACATTCGCCGGGTCGAATCGTGGGACGGCGCGATGCTCGCGATCGCCTCACCCTTCGAGGCGCGTTCGTGGCAGTCAGCGCTGCTCGCCGCGCCGCACGACGCGGACGCGGTGCTCGCCGCCGCCGCAGCGGTGATGGTCCGCCTGGGCCTCGCGGATCGCACCTCGCACGCCGACGACGCGCCGGCGCTTCACCTGCTACACGGCCACACACCCCTCGACGGCCACGGCGCCTCGCTCTACCTCGCGACGGTGCTCGTTGGTCGATCCTCGTCTGCGCGCGCGGCGGTCACCGATGTGCTGTCGACACGCGCGGCATCGGTCGACGGACACCGGCTCGGGGTGACGGTCGCGGCGTTGGCGGCGTCGGTCGGCGGCCTCGCGCGCGCTGCCGCCGTCCTGGAGGCGTCCGTCGATGGCCCTGCCGGGGCGACGTTGGTGGCGTCGATCTGCGCCGGCGTCATCGGCGCCACCGACCCGCGTCACCGCGAACTGGCCGCGCTCCTCGAGGTCTGGGAGCGGGCGTGCGATGTCGACGGAGCCTCGTCGGTGGCCACCCTCGACGCGGCGGCGCGCCGGGTCCTGGACGACGCATCGGCAGGATCGAGCAAACGCGCCCACGCCTCGCGTCGACTGCTCGCGCTCCTTGCCACGGAGGGAACTCGATGACGACGGAAGCCGCGCTTGAGTACTTGGCGCCATCGACTCTCGATGGTGCCTCGCTCGACCTGGCCACGAGCGGTGGGCGTGAGGCTCATCCGTACTTCTTCGAGGGCTTCGTCGCGCGGGCGGACCAGGCGGCCCGCGGCCTGCTCGCCGTCGCCGAGGTCTCGCGCACTCGATACTTCGACGCGGGAGCGGCGACGCGTATGAAGGACCCGGTGGTGACGTCCAACCTCACCGTGCTGCGCTTCGAGAGCTTCTCGAGCTGCAACGGCGTCTACGCCCGCCTCGACATCGACGCAGACGGCTTCGATGCGGATCGCCTTGACTGGGGCACGACGAACGTCGACCTCAACGAGCGTGTGAGGGAGGCGCTCGCGACAGTTGGCCCGGGAGAGCCGCTGCGCCTCACGGTGGGAACGGACAGCATGGGGGTCGCAACGCTCGGCGGTTCCGCGGTCGAGCGCAAGGTTCCGCTGCCCGAGCGGTGGCTGCGCGGGTTCGCCGAGGCCCAGATCGCGCAGTCTTCGATGCTCCCCGTCGCTCAGCTGCGGGGTGCGCGAGCGGCCGCCGCGATCCGCGACCTGCCGCGCCTGCGCTCTGGCGCGAGGACGCCCTGGGTCAGCCTGGGGCCCGGGGCGGTGCGCATGACCTCGATGGCGGGAGACGCGACGCCCTGTCTTGTCGAGCCGCGTCGCCTCGCGACCCTAGGCCGCCTGGCCCGGTGGGCTCGCTCGCTCACGGTGTACGCGCCGCCGCCGCGGAACCGGCTCGCGCACGCCGGCTCGACGGAGAGCGCGCTCGCGCGCCAAGGATCGGCGTGGGTGCTCGAACTCGACGGCGCGCGCTACACCCTCGTCGTGTCGCCCGAGCAGTGGCGTGGCTTCTCAGGCGAGGGTGCGGTGCTGACGGGCTTGGCACACGTAGGCGAGTCGGATGTCGTGCTTGTCGCGCAGGCTCTTCGGGGCCAAGCGGAACTGCATGCCGACGACCTCGGGGACGAGATCGGGATGCCGGGGGAGCGGGTGCGTGCTTCCTTCGCGGTGCTTGGCGCGGCCGGCCGGGTGGGCTACGACCTGCACACGGGCGCGTACTTCCATCGCGATCTCCCGTACGACCGCTCAGTGCTGTCCGAGGCGCAGCCGCGCCTGCGCGATGCGTGGGACCTGGTGGCCACTGGCGCGGTCACTGCGGGCGCGCGAGAGGGCGAGTGGTTGGTCGACTCCGCGGGCACGCGCTATCTCGTCACCCTCGCGCCGGAGGCAGACCGCTGCCTGTGCCCGTGGTTCGCGAAGCACCGCGGCGAGCGGGGGCCGTGCAAGCACGTCCTCGCAGCGACGCTCACGGCAACGGCGCAGGGGTAGACAGGCTCGGCATCGGCGCCCGAGCCAAGGCGAGGGTCTAGGTCCACTCGGCCCGCGCATCGGCTCGACGAAAGCCGTGCCGAGGCCAGTTGCGTACGGTCCTACCGGTCCTGCAGCGCGTCGAGCGCGACCATCATCGCGAGCACCACGCGCTCGTCGTACCGGGTGTCCTCGACGGTGACCTTGTAGAGGTCGCGGACGCCGAACTTGCGGTTCACGGTCGCGACCTCGACGCCCTCCTCGTTGGTGAACACGAAGTTGTAGACCAGCGGGACGCCGAAGCGACGGGCGATCGCCTTGCCCGTGCTCGCCTCGCGGGCCGTGAGCTTCGGCAGGTCCGCGACCGTGAGGTACCAGGTGGAGTTGAGCAGCGACTTGCCGAAGTCCTTCTGGAAGGTGCCGAGCTCCTGGTGGGCCTCGTCGTAGACGTCGACCACGGAGTTGATGTCCATGACGTTGCGCGCCTTGAAGGAGAACAGCACCTTCTGCTTGGAGTCGTCCTCGTAGAAGAAGACCTCCTCCTTGAGCTTCATGCGCTTCTGCTGGGCGAACGCGATGAGCTCGGTGGGCACGAAGTCCGCGCCGGAGCGCGAGATCTCGTAGCGGTTCACCCCCATCGTGATGCGCTGCTTGATCGTGTAGTGCTCGGTGGCGCTGGTCGCGGCGTCGCTCATGCCTCGAACCTAGCCGAGCAGTCCGGCACTATCCAGAGCGCACGCGCGTGCCCGACACTGGTGGCATGCGCGCATGGGGCGTGGTGGCGGGGACGGCGGCGGGCGTCGCGATGGCGCTCGCGGGCTGCACTGCGCTCAGCGACGAGCCCGCCTCCAGCGGCACCTCGTCGCTTTCCGCTGGCCCGGGGGCGCCCGCGCCGTCGATCGCGACCACCGCGGAGATCGCCTTCCCCCGCACGCTGCAGGCCGACCGCAAGGTGGAGGTGCGGATCGCCTCGGAGCAGGGGGACGGGTTCGTCCTGGCAGCGTCCGTGACGTCGCCGTACTTCGAGGGGCCGATGCGCGTGCAGGACACGGTGCGCGTCACCCCGGGCTTCCCGGCACGGATGAGGATCGGGCTGGGGGACGCGGTGTGCCCGGCCGCCGAGGGGGACACGATGGTCGAGTACGAGGTCGCGCCACCGCTGGCGCATGACAGCGACGAGCTCGCGGCGCTGGCCGAGACAGGTGCCGCCTCGGCGGTCGACGAGGTGCTCGCGGACATCAACGCCGTCGAGTGCCGTCAGCGCATCGCCACCGACGCGGCGGCACCGTCGTTCGTGGTGGGGCCGGAGCCGGCGGATGGGCAGCTCGCGACGGCCGTGGTGCTGACGCGAGGCCCGTCGGAGGCGGAGGCGACGCTCGTGGGCCTCACGGGCAACGTCATCTTCTCGCTCGACCCGGTCGCGGGGGCGCTGCCGGCGACGCTCTCGGCGGGCCAGGCCAGCGCGGAGGTTCCCGTCGTGGTCACCGCGACCCGGTGCGATGCGCACGCCTTCGCGGAGTCCAAGAAGACGTTCGTGTTCCTCGCCGCCTACGAGGTGGGCGGCGAGCGGATCTCCGTCGAGTACCGCGCGGAGGGCCAGGTGCGCGACGCGCTGCAGGCGCTGTTCGACGCGTGCGGGGAGGGTTCGGACTCGGACGGGATCGGCGGGCAGTAGGCGCTGCTCGGTCACGATGTCGTGACGGCCGGGCGTCGTTCGTGGAGGCGATGGAGGGCGCACGGTGCGCCGCTCCAGAAGGAGGGATCATGCAGTTCCTGATGCTGGTGCTCACGGAGCCCGTGGGCACGGACGCGCCCGAGGGCGAGGGCCTGCCCATCGACGAGTGGGGCGACAAGCACGTCGGCTCCGGGGTCAACCTCATGGGCTCGCGGCTGCGTCCGGCACCGCAGGCGCGCGTGGTGCGTCAGCGCCGCGGCGGGCTGCTCGTGACGGACGGCCCGTTCGCGGAGGCGCACGAGGTCATCGGCGGCTTCGACGTGCTCGAGTGCGGATCGTGGGAGGAGGCGGTCGCGGTGGCGGCCGAGCATCCCATGGCCTACCACGGCGCGATCGAGCTGAGGGAGTTCTGGCCGTTCGACGAGGAGTGAGTCGCCCCTGGTAGAGCGCCGATGCGGGCGGTGGCTGGGAATGCGTGCGTCACCTGGGCGGTTGGGACAGGTGCAGGCGTCGCCGCGGGGACAGTCCCCGGTGCACCAGGCACCAGGCAACGCCGCCTCATGGGAGGAGACCAGTCATGGCCATCGGTACCGGCATCTTTCTCATCGCCGTCGGAGCGATCCTCGCCTTCGCGCTCAACGAGAGCGTCGACGCGATCAACCTCTACCTCGTCGGGTGGATCCTCATGGGTGCCGGCGTTCTCGCCGTCATCATCTCGCTCGTGGTCAACGCGCAGAACCGCAAGCGCACCACCGTCACCGAGCAGCGCGTCGACCGCGGCGCCCCGCAGCAGGCTCCCGCGCCGCAGCAGGGCGGCCAGGTGACGGAGCGCCGTGAGGACACCGGCCCGGCCGTCTGACCGGCCATCGCCGCCGCTCGCCAGGAGCCGCGTCCCCGTCGTGGGGCGCGGCTCCTCGCATGTCGGCAGATGTTCGTCGCGCTGGGCTCGGGTGCGCAGATGCTGGGTCAGGGCTGGGCCGAGGCGTCCTCGATGTGCTGCGCCCGCAGCCTCAGCACGGCGTCGTCGCGGGCGTTGACGTTGGACGGGAACGTGAACTCGAGGCGGGGCCGGTGGCGGTGGTACGTCACCTCGACGTTCCAGTGGCGCAGGGACCACAGCGCCGCGGCGACCGCGACGAGGGTCGAGGCGATGCCGCCCACGATGATCGCCCAGCGTGCGCCGGCGTGCTCGCCGATCACGCCGATGATCGGGCTACCGATGGGAGTCGAGCCCATGAGGACCATGGAGTACAGCGCCATGACGCGGCCGCGCATCTGCGGCACGGTCGTGGTCTGGATGAACGCGTTGGCGCTCGTCAGCATGGTGAGCGCGCTGAAGCCCACGAAGACGCCCATCGCCGTGTACAGCGCGAAGGTCGGCATGAGCGCCATCGCGCAGCTGGTGACGCCGAACATCGCGGCGGAGGACAGCACGACGGACAGTCGCGCCCGCGTGCGCCGCGCTGCGAGCAGAGCGCCCGTGAGCGAGCCGATCGCGAGCACCGAGCCCACCACGCCGTAGTCGGCGGGGCCGCGTCCGAACTCGACGCGCGACATCATCGCGGAGGTCATCTGGAAGTTCAGGCCCAGCATCGCGACCACCGAGACGCAGATCATGATGACCACGACCTCGGGTCTGCCGCGCACGTGCCTGAGTCCTGCGCGGATGGCGCCTCTGCCTCGGCGCGCGCGGGCGACGGGCTGCAGCTCGTCGGCGCGCATGAGCCACAGGGCGACGATGGTCGCGACGAAGGTGAAGCCGTTGATGACGAACACCCAGCCGGAGCCGATCGCTGCGACGGCGAAGCCCGCGATCGCGGGGCCCACGAGCCGGGCCGCGTTGAACGACGCCGAGTTGAGGCTCACCGCGTTGGTGAGCGAGTCCTGCGGCACCAGCGAGGACACGAACGTCTGACGGACGGGCATGTCGAACGCGCTCGCGATCCCGAGGGCGAACGCGAAGCCGTACATGTGCCACAGCTCGATGTGGCCCAGCAGCATGAGCGCGCCGAGCGCGATGCCGAGCACCGCGGACGCCCCCTGCGTGACCATGAGCAGGCGCCGGGGGCGGAAGCGATCGGCGGCGAGTCCCGCGACGGGCCCGAGCAACAGGAACGGCAAGAACTGGAGCGCGGTGACCACGCCGACGGCGGTGCCGGAGTCGTCGGTGAGGTCGGTGAGCACCACCCAGTCCTGGGCGATGCGCTGCATCCACGTGCCGACGTTGGACACGAGCGCCCCGGCGAACCACAGGCGGTAGTTGAAGAAGCTCAGCGACGCGAACGTGCGGCTCATGCGGGAGAGCCGATGCAGTGGCTGGGCATGGTTCCAACCTAAGCCCCCGAGCGCATCGGCCCTCCCGGCCGAGGCTAGGCGACGCGCAGCACGACCTTGCCAGCGACGTGCTGGCCCTCGAGCCGCAGCAGCGCCGCGGCGTGCTCCTCGAGCGGGTAGGCCCTCTCGACGACGGGGCGCACCTCGCCGGACTCGACCCACGCGAGCACCCGGGCCACTTCTTCGGCGGTGTCCTCCGCACGCGCCGCGACGGCGGTGACGCGCTGCGAGATCGTCCGGCCGGCGATCACGGCGCGGTACATGCCCCACGCGGGACCGAGGAGGCGTCCGCCGCCGAGCGCGCCGGCCGGCGCGTAGACCGCGTCGGCGGTCATGATGCGTCGCAGGCGCCTGACCGGCGTGGTCGCGACGGTGTCGTAGACGATGTCGAAGGTCTCGTCGCAGTCCAGGACCGACTCGCGGGTGTAGTCGATGACGCGATCCGCGCCCAGCTCGCGCACCATCGCCGCGTTGCGGCCCGAGCACACGCCGACCACGCGCGCGGCGCCCAGGGTGCGCGCGATCTGCACCGCCATGTGGCCCACGCCGCCTGACGCGCCGATCACCAGCACGCGCTTGCCGGACGGTGCGAGCGGCTCGAGCCCGAGCAACGCCGTGAGCGCGCCGATGGGCACCGCGGCCGCCTCCTCGTCGCCGACCGTCGCCGGCACCACGGCGAGCCGGTCCTCCGGCACGGCGACGGCATCGGCCGCCGCGCCGAACCCCGCGAAGCCGCACACGCGGTTGCCCACGGCGAGCCGCGTCGTGCCGGGGCCCAGAGCCTCGACCACGCCAGCGACATCGGATCCGACGGTCCGCTCGCCGGGGGCGCGCAGCCCGAACTTGAGGCGCGCGAGCCACGGGTCGCCGCGGTAGATGTGCCAGTCGTACGGGTTGAGGCCCGCCGCGGCGACGCGCACCAGGGCCTCGCCGGGGCCGGGCTCGGGAGTGGGCGCGTCCGTCGTCAGGGTCTGCGTCTCGGGCCCGCCGTACCGGCTGTAGGTCACCGCCCTCATGGCGTCACCACCACCTTGCCGCGGGCGTGCCCGGACGCGACGCGGGCCATCGCCTCGGAGCCGCGCGACAGCGGAAGGACCTCGTCGACGAGCGGCGTGAGCGCGCCGTCCGCGAGGCTCCGGCCGATCGCCTCGAGCTTGGCCGTCGACGGCGCCGAGTAGAAGCCCCGGTAGCGCCGGCGCAGCAGGATCCTGCGCGCGTGCAGGCGCAACACCCGCATGATCGCCCCGCCGTCGGGCCCGTCGAGGCCGCTGTTGGGCACCACCACGCCGGTGGGCGTCGTGAGCGCGTGGAGAGACTCCATGGGGACGGCGCCCACGTTGTCGAACACGACGTCGAACCACGCAGGCAGGTCCGTGACCGCCTCGCGTGTGTAGTCCACGACCGCATCGGCCCCCAGCGCGCGCACCGCGTCCATGTTGCGGGTCGAGCACACACCGGTGACGTGCGCGCCCTGGGCTGCGGCCAGCTGGACGGCGAAGGACCCGATGCCCCCGCTGGCACCGACGATGAGCACGCGCTTGCCGGTCCCGTCAGCGCCGGCGGGCAGCCCGGCCGCATCGAGGCCGTCGCGCGCGGCAAGTGCGGCCATGACGGACGCGGCGGCGTCGGTGGCCGAGACCCCGGCAGGGATCCGTGCGATGCGACCGGCGGCCGCGGTCGCGAACGGGGCCAGGGACCCGCTGGCCGCCTCGCCGAACACGCGGTCGCCGCGGCGCCAGTGAGCGACCTTGTCCCCCACGGCGACGACCTCGCCGGAGACGTCGCTGCCGCGCACGTGGATCGTGGGTCGCGTCAGCCCGGCGGCGAGGCGGAGCACCCGCGGGCGGCCGCGCATCAGGAAGACGTCGGCCGGATTGAGCGCCGCGGCCTCGACGCGGATGAGGACCTGGTCGGGCGCCGGTGTCGGCACCGGGAGCTCGGCGCTGGCGAGGACGTCCGCCTCGCCGTAGCGCTCGTGGGCGATGGCGGTCATGGTGTCGGGGATGGTCGTGGTGGTCATGCTGGTCTCCTCGCGCACCCTCCACGAGGGTGCGCTGACTACAGGTCACGTGCTCGTGACCGTGAAGGTGGTGGCGCGCGCGGTGCGCGATCCGGACTAGGCCGGGTCCTCCTCGGGGTACTGGAAGACGTCATCGAGCGGGACACCGAACGCCCGCGCGATCTGGAAGGCCATCTCGAGGCTCGGCGAGTACCGGCCCTGCTCGATGGCGATGACCGTCTGGCGGGTGACGCCGATGCGCTCCGCCAGGTCGGCCTGGGTCATCTCGCCGTGCGCGAACCTCAGGGCGCGGATGGCGTTGGTGACCTTGGTGGAGCGGCCCATCAGAAGCCCCTCCGGTACGCGCGAAGCTTCACGACGCAGTCCGTGACCGTGCCGAGGAAGCCGAAGAGGAACGCGGCGTTGCCGATCCAGAACGTGTCCGCGTCGATCATCGCGAGGACGAGGACGGCGAGCATGCCCGCGCTGACCACGCCGTAGGAGGCGCGGCTGCCGAGCCGGTTGATCTCCTTGTCCCGCTCGTCCGAGCCGAGCTCGAGCTCTGGGTCGCGCCCACGGGCCGCGAGGCCCACGGCGGAGCCGATCGCGGCGACGATCGACCCCACGATGGTGCCGACGACGGAGATGCCGATCGCCCACAGCATGGGCGTCACCCACGACACCTCGTCGACGGGCTGGCTGAGCGCACGGGGGACGACGACGGCGAGGTAGGCGCCGGTCGTGATCACGAAGACGACGAGCGACACCCAGACGGCACGCTCGTCCATGGTCATGGGGCTGCGCTCGTCGTCCTCGGCGGCGCGGAACTCGTGCTCGGTCATGCGTCCAGCCCCTCTCGGTAGGCGGCGAGCGCGGTGCCGGCCTCGGCGACCGAGCCGAGCCACGTCATGAGCAAGAGGACGTTGGCGACGTAGAAGGTGTCCACGTCGAGCGCGAGCATCACGAGCGCCGCGAGCACGCCGAGCCCCGCGAGCCCCGCTCCCGTGGACTCGGCCACCGTGCGGATCTGGCGATCGCGCTCGTCCGTCCGTCGCTGGCCGCGGGTGCGGATGAGTCCCACGACGTAGACGGCGGCGTAGAGCGCGCCTCCCGCGCCGATGGTGACGAGTAGCGGTCCCTGCCACGCGACCTCCGTCAGAGGGAGGTCGTCGGTGAGGGCGCGGACGGCCACGACGCCGGCGTAGGTCAGGACCGCGACGAGGCTGATCGCCAGCCCTATCGCCGTCTGCCGCTGTTCGAAGCTCATGCGCGTCCCCCATGTCAAGAGTTCTTTACACGCCCAAGGTAAGGCGGCCTTGACATCATGTCAAGAGTTCTTTACATCACCTCGCGCGAGCAGGGCCCGCCATGTGCATCGGCGGCACCTGATGCACGAGATGGGCCCCACCCGCACCCGGCGGCAACGGCGCAGGTGCGGAGGGGGAGGACGAGGGCGTGGGCGGGCGGACGGCCGATGCGCTCGCTGGCTCGAGCTCGCCTGCCACCTTCCGAAGCCGAGCGGCACAGCGGCGACGAAACAAGAGCGTCACCGAACCGGCCTAGGCTGGCGTCATGACGGGGGTCGACCACGACGCGCTCGCCGCGTGGGCGGATGCGATCCTCCCCGCGGCCGAGAGCCGCATCGCCCGCCAGGACGGGACCGTCGCCGAGGTCGCGCACATCCTCCAGTCCGACCACCCGGAGTGGGCGCAGCGCTTCGCCGACCTCAACCGGCGCGCCAAGGGCCGGGATGCCTCCGCCCTCGCGAACGATCCCGACGCACAGTGGATCGCGCGCCTCATCGCGCAGGTCCACGTGTCGCGCCCGGACACGCGGCGCACCGTCGGCTGGCGCGACACCGTCGCCGACGTGCCGGACGGCTCCGACCTGCCCGACGAGGTGCTGGCCTGCCTCGTCCCGCGGACCGAGCTGCGCCGGCGGTACGACGTCGTGGTGATCGGCTCGGGCGCCGGCGGCGGCGTCGCCGCCCAGGAGTACGCCGAGGCCGGTCGGTCCGTGCTCGTGGTCGAGCGAGGCGACGCCCCCTCGACGGCGACGCTCGCCGAGGACCACCTGCGCAATCCGCGCTCAGACGCCCGTCTCGACGTCCTCACGGGGCCCCCGCTCGCCGGCAACCCGCGCATCGGCACCGACGGCGAGGAGGTGGACCCGTCCGACCCCCGGTGGGGCAACAACGCCATGACCCTCGGCGGCGGCACGCGGGTGTACGGCGCGCAGGCGTGGCGGTTCTGCCCCGAGGACTTCCGGATGGCCTCGACGTACGGCGTGCCTGAGGGATCCGCTCTCGCGGACTGGCCCGTGACGTACGAGGACATGGAGCCGTACTACGCGCACGCGGAGTTCGAGTGGGGCGTCAGCGGCGCGACCGGCGACGCGGTCGCCGAGGGACGGCGGTCCAGCCCGTACCCCCTGCCGCCCATGCCCCGCAACGCCGCGGCTCAGAGACTGCGCGGCGGCGCCGACCGGCTGGGCTGGACCACGCAGCACGTGCCCCTGCTCATCAACTCCGAGCCCTATCGCGGCCGCGCCGCGTGCATCCGGTGCTCGCAGTGCGTGGGCTTCGCCTGTCCCGTGGGCGCGAAGGCGGGGTCGCAGAACACGACGCTGTGGCGCGCGGCCCGCACCGGCCGCCTCAGCATCGTCACGGGCGCCCAGGCCGTGCAGCTCACCGCGGACGCGGGCGGGCGCGTCACCGGCGCGGTGCTGCGCGGCCACGACGCGCACGGGCCGTGGGAGACGCCGGTCGAGGCGGAGGAGATCGCGCTCGCCGCCGGCGCCATCGAGACCGCGCGGCTGCTCCTCGCGAGCCCGACCGACCGCGAGCCCGCCGGCATCGGCAACAACCGCGACCAGGTGGGAAGGCACCTCCAGGCCCACGTCTACGCGGGCGCGATCGGCGTCTTCGCCGACCCGGTCGAGGACGGGAGAGGCCCCGGCCCCGGCATCGCGACCCACGACTTCCGCCACGCGAACCCCGGCCTCGTGGGCGGCGGCATGCTCGCGAACGACTTCGTCCCCACCCCGGCATCGGCGCTGTCCGCGCTCCAAGACGCACGCCTCCTGCCCTTCCACGGCGAGGAGCTGCTGTCGGGCCTCGCGCATCTCCTCCCGCGCCTCCAGCGCGTGGTCGGCCCGGTCCACGAGATGACGAGGGCCGATGCGCGGGTCACCGTGGACGGCAGCGTCACCGACGCGTTCGGCATGCCGGTGGCGCGGTTCAGCGGCGACATCCACCCCGAGGACCTGCGCGTCCAGACCTTCCTCACCAACCGCGCCCTCGAATGGCTGCGCGCCGCCGGAGCGAGCACGGTGGTCCCGCTCGGCGCGCGCACCCTCGGGCAGGGGCCAAGCGTGGGCCAGCACCAGGCGGGCACCTGTCGCATGGGCGTCGACGCCGGCACGAGCGTGCTCGACCCGCTCGGGCGCGTCTGGGGGCACGACAACCTGCGCGTCGTCGACGGGTCCGCGCACGTCACCAACGGCGGCGTCAACCCCGTGCTCACGATCATCGCGAACGCCTACCGGATCATGGACGCCGCGGTGGGCTCCGGCGGCTCCGACGACGGGTACGCGATCTGATGAGGAATCCCCGCGGGCGCTCGCACGTTGGGGTGGCGTGACCGAGACGACTGTGAACCCTGCCGACGCCCCCGCCGACGAGCCCCTGCGCATCGACGTGTGGGCGGACATCATCTGCCCCTGGTGCTACGTGGGCGAGGCGCGTCTGCGCGACGCCGCCCTCAGCACGGGGCGCTCGATCGAGCTCGTGGTGCACGCCTTCGAGCTCGACCCCCACCAGGATCAGCCCGAGCGGGTGATCGACATGCTGTCGCGCAAGTACGGCGCATCGGCGGAGCAGGCGGAGGCGATGGACGAGCGGGTCGCGGGACTCGCCCGCGCCGAGGGCCTGCCCTACGTGTCCGACCGCGTGACCGCGAACACGTTCGACGCGCATCGCCTCATCGCGGCCGCCGCGGAGGCGGGCCTGGGCCTCGCCGTCCGCGAGGCGATCCAGCGCGGCCACTTCTCCGGAGAGGTCGACCTCTCCAGCCACGAGCACCTCATCGCCGCGGCGGTCTCCGCCGGGCTCGACCGCGACCTCGCGGCTCGCGTGCTCGACGGTGAGGACTACGCCGCGTCGGTGCTCGCCGACGAGGCGAAGGCCCGCGAGCTCGGCGCTACTGGAGTCCCGTTCACGGTCGTGGGCGGGCGGCTGGCGATCCCTGGCTGCGTCGAGACCGAGCAGTACGCGCAGATCATCGAGCGCGTGGCGGCCGACGCCGGCTGAGCCGGTGGCGCGACCGAAGCCCTGGGCGGCTGTCGCCGCCGTGCCCGAGGTGGTCGTCGACGAGCCGGCCTCGCTGGGCGCTAGATGCCCGCGGCCGGGTCGGGCGCGCTCGCGGCTGACGCCTCCCGCTCGGCCGCACGCTCCCGCTTGGAGTGGTCGGGCGCGAAGTAGATGACGGTCGCCCCGGTGTCGGGGATGAAGCGCTGCTCGTCGGAGTAGAGCCGGAACTCGCCCTGGGCCGTCAGCTCGCCCACGAGCATCCACTCGACGCCGCGATCACGCTGGCGGACCCGCCACTGCTGCCACCCGAAGTCCTTGGTGAGCTTCGTGGTGTGGATCGACCAGCCTTGCTCGATGCGGGCGTTGAGCTCGTCGTAGTCCCACGCGCCGTCGAACGCGAAGGAGGCGCGGCGCTCGAACGGCAGGCGCTTGGCCTCGTCCGACGACTCGCCGTGGGTGGCGATCTGGAAGGTGCGGTGGAAGCCCCGCTCGGCTCCCTGCGAGCGCGCGACGAGGGCGTTGTAGTAGTCGTTCTCCGTCGCGCACAGCACGTACGACAGCTCCGAGGTGTCGAGCTCGAGCTCGGCATGCTCGGACAGGATCTCGCCAAAGTAGGTGGGGACGTCGTTCATGCGCAGCGGCTGGAGGCGCTGGTAGGAGCCGTCGGCGACGAGGACGGCGATCTTGAGCCGGCGCAGCGCGGCCGCGAGCGACTCGGTCCACGGGGATGCGCCCACGATGAGCAGTCCGTTCGCCTCGCCGGACGACAGTCCCAGGCGGCGCGCGAGCCAGCCGATGGTGAAGCCATGCGCGAGCACGGTGACGATGATGACGAGGAAGACGGTGGGCAGGAACACGTCGCCGTCCTCGAAGCCCGCATCGGCGAGCTCGGGGCCGAAGACGCCGGCGGTGGCCGCGGCGACGATGCCGCGCGGCGCGATCCAGCCCAGCAGCACGCGATCCTTGCGGCCGATGGGGCTGCCGATCGTCACGAGCGCGATGGTGAGCGGCCGGACGACGAACATCAGCACGAGCACGAACGCGACGATCCGCCAGTCGATGAGCGTCAGCTGCGACAGCTCGAGCTGCGCGGGGATGATGATGAACAGCGCGGACAGGACGACCACGCTGAGGCCCTCCTTGAAGTCCAGCAGGCGCTCGCGATCCGCGAGGCGCATGTTGCCCAGCACGATGCCCATGAGCGTCACGGCGAGCAGACCGGACTCGTGGACCACGTGGTCGGAGATCGAGTAGATCACCAGCACCAGGACGAGCAGCAGCGGGGACTGCAGGTGGGCAGGCACCCAGCCGCGGCGGAACACGATGCCGATGCCGAACCCGGCGACGCCGCCGAGGACCACGGCGGTGAGCACGGCGCCCACGAGGGTGACGACCACCGAGGCGACGCCGATGGCCTGGGCGATGTTCGCGAGGTCGGGGTCGATCGCGGCGTCGACGATGAGCACGTACTGCAGCGTCATCAGCGCGAGCAGCACGCCGATGGGGTCGTTGATGATCCCTTCCCACTTGAGCAGCGACGCCGAGTGCTTGTCGAGACGCGCCTGGCGCAGCAGCGGGATGATCACCGTGGGACCGGTGACGACGAGGAGCGCGCCGAGCACCCAGGCGACCGGCCACTCGAGCCCGCCGACGTAGTGCGCCGCGAGCGCGCCGAGCACCATCGCGACGGGCGGCCCGAGGAGCGTGAGCCGGCGGATGCCGATGCGCTGGTCCTTGACCTCGTGCAGCCGCAGGTCCATCGCGCCCTCGAAGAGCACCACGGCCACGCCGAGGCCGATGAGCGCGCTGACCTCCTCGGAGTTGCCCGGCACCTGGACCACTCCCGTGAAGGGCCCGAGCAGGAGGCCGGCGGCGATCAGCACGACGATGGCGGGGATGCGCGCGCGGGCGGCGATCAGCTGCGCGAGGAGCCCTGCGGCGAGGATCACCACGAGGGTGCCGGCGATGGTCATGGACAGAGCGTAGACCGCACGCGTCTCCGCACACCTCCAACGCCACTCGTGGCGAAAATGGGCGCACTTTCCTTGCCTCGGCGGACTCCGCGATGAACGTGGGCCCACTTTCGCGAGGAGGGGTGAGGAGCACCGGGAGAGCGCCCGTGGAGGGCCGATGCGCTCGCCGGGTCTCGCTCGCCGCGCGCCGCGCGCGTGGCTGGGGCACACTGGCGGACATGGACGACGTCGCTCCGCTCGACCCCGCCGACGAGGGGCGGGTGATCGACGTCGACGCGGTGGCGGTGCTGCGGTTCGAGCGCTCGCTCGACGCGGCGCCGGACGCCGTGTGGGCCGCGATCACCGATGCGGACGCCACCGCCGCGTGGGCGTTCCGCATGAGCCTGGAGCCACGGGTGGGCGGCGCGGTCACCTTCGACACCGGGGGAGAGCCGGCCAGCGGCGACGTGCTCGGCTACGACGAGGGGCGCGTCCTCGAGTACGCGTGGGGCGGGCCCGGTGGCCGCTGGCACGTGTGCTTCATGGTGGACGCGGATGGCGCTGGAACGGCTCTCACGTTCGATCACCTCGCGCCCGACCCGCGCGACCCGGACTTCGCGGCGGGGTGGCACTGGCATCTGGACCGCCTCGCGCAGCACCTGGCCGGCGAGCGGCCGGCCGAGGTCTTCAGCGACGAGCACTTCGAGGAGCTGCAGCGCCTCTACGCGCGCGGCGAGGGCTGAGGTGGCGCGCTCGTCACTCCTCGCCGAGCAGCGGGCCGCCGAAGCTGTGCACGGGGCGGATCTCGACCCGGCCCCAGTGCGCGGCGGGATTGCGGCGCGCGAGGTCGATCGCCTCGGCCTCGTCCGCGGCCTCGATCAGCGCGAACCCTGCGACCCACTCGCGGGTCTCGGCGAAGGGACCGTCCGTCACGAGGGTCTCGCCGGAACGCACGCGCACCGTGCGCGCCGTCTCACGTTCCTCGAGGCGGACCCCGAGGTCGTACGCGCCGCGAGCGCGCGCCTCGTCGAACCAGCTCTCCGCCGTGGGCGCGGCCTCGGCGTCGGCCGCCGAGTGCTCGGTGTCCCCGTGGATGATCATCATCACGTACTTCACGTCCGCCTCCTTGGGCAGTGGGCTCGTCGTCACCATGGTGACGAACGACCGAGCCGAACCTCGACAGAACTGTTGACACGCGCATCGGCGCGTCGTAATGTACAACCAAATGGTTGTAGAAACTGAGCTCACCGACGACGAGGTGGACCGGATCTTCCGGGCCCTCGCCGATGCCACTCGCCGCGACATCGTGCGGCGGACCCTCGCGTCCGAGGCGTCCGTCTCCGAGCTCGCCGGCGAGTATCAGATGTCCTTCGCGGCCGTGCAGAAGCACGTCGCGGTGTTGGAGGGAGCAGGTCTCGTGACCAAGCATCCCCATGGTCGTGAGCGCAAGGTTCGCGGCAATCCCGAGGCGATCCGCCGGGCGCAAGCCCTCCTGGACCGCTACGAGCAGATCTGGCGATCGCGCATCGGACGTCTCGACGCGCTGCTCGCCGACGATGAGTAGCACTCCCGAAAGGTCCCCATCATGCCCATCACCTCCGTCTCCAAGGATCCCGAGTCCCTCACGATGACCGTCGTCGCGGACTTCGCCGCGACCCGCGAGCGCCTCTGGGAGGCGTACGTCGACCCGCGCCAGATCGAGAAGTTCTGGGGGCCCGAGGGCTGGCCCGCCACCTTCACCCGCCACGACGTGTTCCCCGGAGGGCGCAGCTCGTACTACATGAGCGGTCCCGACGGCGAGCACTCGGGCGGCTTCTGGGAGTTCCTCGCGGTCGACCCCGGCCACTCCTTCGAGGTGCGCGACGGCTTCGCCACCGAGGACGGGGAGGAGAACACGGACATGCCGAGCATGCGCATGACGTTCCTCTTCGAGGACCACGAGGGTGGCTCGCGCCTGACCACCACCACGTGGTTCGGCTCCGCGGAGCAGCTCGAGCAGCTGCTCGAGATGGGCATGGAGGAGGGCATGACGTCCGCGATGGGCCAGATCGACGCGGTGCTCGCGGACCTGAGGTCCTTCGCCGCGGGCAACGTGGCCGACCTGCAGATCCTGTCCGACACCCAGGTCCGCGTGTCCCGCGTCATCCGCGGCACCGTGGAGCAGGTCTGGCGCGCCCACCACGAGCCCGAGCTTCTCAAGCAGTGGCTGCTGGGCCCCGACGGCTGGACCATGACGGTCGCCGAGCCCGCTCAGGAGGTCGGCCAGACCTTCCGTCAGGAGTGGGCGCCGAACGAGGGCACGCCGGGCGAGCCGTTCGGCTTCACCGGTGAGCTGCTCGAGGTCGACCCGCCCCACCGCGAGGTGACGACCGAGTCGATGGTCGGCATGCCCGGCGAGCCCAACGTCAACGAGCTCACGCTCACCCCCCACGCCGACGGCACGCTGCTCACCCTCGTCATCACCTACCCGAACGCCGAGGTCCGCGACATGATCATCGGCACCGGCATGGTCGACGGCATGGAGGCCTCCTACGCCCGGCTCGAGGGGCAGCTCGCGTGAGCGCCGAGCAGGCCTCCGGCGCGCACCGCGTGGTCGCGCCGGAGGTCGACCCCGGGGCCAAGGTCAAGGGTCCCGCGTCGTACTTCCCCAGCATCGAGAAGACCTACGGGCGACCCATCCAGGACTGGCTCGACGTTGCGGCCGACGGACTGGTGGCAGGCAAGCCGCACATGGAGGTGGTGTCCGTCCTCAAGGACGAGCACGGCATGGGCCACGGCCACGCGAACGCCGTGGTCGCCTACGTCAAGGCGAAGCTCGCCTGAGCCCTGGCTTCTGTAGGAAGGTTCTCTGCGCGGTTCATCCGCGGGCCGCGTGCTGGAGGAAGGATCTCTGCGCCGTTCGCCCGAGACCGGCATGCAGGAGGACGGCCACGCGCGCCGGGTACGTTCAGGCTGCTCGGTCGTCAGATCCGCCGCGCGACGGCGCGGCCGATGGCAGCCGCGCCGCGATCGTCGCTCGCCGCCAACCGACCCGCCGTCTCGGCGACGGCGGCGTGGACGTCCGGCCCCCGGCGAGCGATCGACCGCAGCGCCATGTCCACGGCCTTGCGCACGTGCGGGCGCGGGTCGGACGCTGCGCGCTCGCATGCGGGCAGACGCGCGATGAACTCCTCCGGAGCCGCGTCGCGAGCGTGGCTTCCGAGGGCCCACAACAGGGCGAACGCGCCGCGGCGCACGTAGAGCCGCTCGTCGGACTCCCACGCATCGACCCGGCCCCAGGCGTGGTTGGAGCGGTCGAAGAACCCGAAGCACAGCGTGTCGCACAGCGACCAGTCGTCGACATCGGCCATCCAGGAATCCATCTGCTCCGCGGTGAGGGTCGCAGGGTCCCCCACGAAGGACGTCAGCATCCGCGCCTCGTAGATGCCCGTCGACCACAGCTCCTCCGCGAGCGCGTGGTCCGTGCCCACGAGCTTGGCGACCGCGCGGATGTCCTTCACCGGCACCCCGATCGCATGACGGGAGGGGATGCCCCACTTCGACAGGTCAGCGAGGCGCTGCTCGGTCGCGCGCTCGCGCAGCAGCTCCATCGCCTCGTCGAGTGTGGCCATGGCTCCCAGCGTACGAGCGAGGGAGTGTCGCGGGCAGTGCCCGCGTACCCAGAGAAAATCGTCCTACAGCGTGCCGTGTGAGCGCGAAGCGCGCAGAAATCGCTCCTACAAGCGAGGGGGCGGTGTGTCAGACTCGGTCGAGTGAGCGACTACCAGCGCATCGACCTCGGCCCCACCGACGCGTGGAGGGACCACCACGGCGGGTTCCGCGAGGGTCGCATGCGGGACGGCCGCCGAGTCATCGACCACGAGCTGCCCATGCAGTACGTGGGAGCGACGGCGAACTCCCTGGTGCCGGGCGAGGAGGCGGGCTACTGGCACGCCCACAGCTCCGACGAGGAGCTCTACATCTTCCTCACGGGCACCGGCCAGATGGGGCTCGACGACGACGTGGTCGACGTCGGACCCGGAACGGCGATCCGGGTGGGCCAGGGGGTGATGCGCACCTGGCGCGCCCTGCCCGACAGCGACGGGCCGCTCACGTGGCTGTGCATCCGAGGCGATGGCGACGACCTGCCGCACCTGCCCGACGACGCCCACCCCATCACCGACGTGCCGATGCCGTGGTAGCCACGGGCGCATCGGCCCTCCGGCGCGACGAGACCTAGAAAGCGCCGTACGCCGCGAACACCGCGGCCGCCCCGGCGGCGGTCGCGCCGCAGGCGACCAGCGTCGCCGCGACCCCAGTGAGGCGGGTCGCCACCGTCCACGCCAGGACCGCGACGCCGATCGCCGCCTGCGCCCACCAGTACCCGACCGGCGTCGACTCCGAGATGCGGGCCAGCCCGTGCGCCGCCTCGCCCACCGCGACCGAGGGGAGCACCGCCGCAGCCAGCGGCCGAAGCCAGGCCGCTCCGTGGCCACGCAGCAGCCACACGGCAAGCCCCATCACGGCGCCGAACAGCACGCCCGCCACACACCACAGGACCACCCACGAGGCGCTGACGCCGAACCCGCGCAGCGACGCCGTGGCGTAGTAGCCCACCATCACGAGCGGCCCCGCGAGCGCCCCGAGCGTGACGTGGCTCCACGGCCCGCGCGCTGCTAGAGACACGGCCGCCGCGACCGCCACGACAGGGGCGGCGGAGTTGAACAGCGGGGCGATCGCGTCGGGGGCCACGGTCTGGCCGAACGACATCATGCCGCCCGCGAGCATGGCCGCGCCGAGCGCGAGGGGAAGGCGGGCTCTCACAGGCGTCAGGATAGGCCGCGGGCGGTCGCGGTATCATCGAGCGTCGCATCCGCACACGACAGGAGCAGTCCCTTGAAGAAGTAGGTTCGCCAGACGCTGTCTGGCCACGCGCACCCGCACCCAGACGATTGCGAGAACCTATGCCTGCCCTGTCCTTTGCCCACCTCACCCTGTCCTGGCCTGACGGCACCCCGTGCCTCGTCGACGTGTCCGGCACCCTTCCGCCCGGCCTCACCGGGATCGTCGGCGCCAACGGCGCCGGCAAGTCGACGCTGCTGCGCCTTCTCGCCCGCGACCTCGAGCCCGAGCGCGGGACGGTCACGAGCGCCGGCACCCTCGCGTACGTCCCGCAGGACGTCGCGCTCGACCCGGCCTTGAGCGCCGATGCGGTCATGGGCCTGAGCGCCATCCGCGCGGCCCTGCGCGCGGTCGAGGCGGGCTCGGTCGACCCCGCGCACTACGACGTCATCGGCGACGACTGGGACGCCGAGGCGCGCGCCGAGGCGGTCCTCGGGTCGCTGGGACTGCCCGACGGCACCCTCGACCGCGTCGTCGGCGAGCTGTCGGGCGGCGAGGCGACGCGGCTGGCGATCGCGACCGCGCTCATCAATCAGCCCGACCTGCTGCTGCTCGACGAGCCCACCAACAACCTCGACGAGCGGGCGACGGCCCAGGTGATCGACGCGATCGTCGCCCGCGCCGGCGCGACGGTCGTCGTGACGCACGATCGTTCGGTGCTGCGCCGCGTCGATCAGATCCTCGAGGTGCGCCGCGGATCCGTGCGGACGTTCGGCGGCGCGCTCGACGACTACGAGGCAGAGCTCGCGGCGCAGCGGGAGCGGGCGGAGCAGGATGTGCGGACGGCGAAGGCCGACGTCGCACGCCAGCATCGCGAGCTGCGCACCTACGTCGAGGGCGCCGCACGCCGCGGCAAGGTCGGAGCGAAGAAGGCCGAGAGCATGCCCAAGATCCTCGCGAGCGCGAAGAAGCGCCAGGCGCAGGCGACGCTCGCGCGCGTGACCGGCATCCACGAGGACAGGCTCGAGACCGCGCGAGACCGACTCGACACCGCGGAGGCCGCGGCAGACCGCGACCGCGAGATCCGTGTCGACCTGCCGGGAACGGAGGTGCCGGCGCGGCGCGACGTCGCCACGCTCGACCACTGCGTCCTGCGCACCGGCGCCGAGGTGAGCGCCCGCGTCCAAGGCGCCGAGCGCATCGTCCTGTCGGGCGCGAACGGCGCCGGCAAGACCACGCTCATCCAGACGATGCTCGGCGCCGTCGACCCGCTCTCCGGCACGGCCGCGGTGCACGTGCCGCCCGGCCTGCTGCCCCAACGCCTCGACGTCCTCGAACCCGCGCTCACCGTGGTCGACAACGTTCGTGCCGCCGCGCCGGGTGCGTCGCCCCACGAGGTGCGGGAGGCGCTCGCGCGGTTCCTGTTCCGTGGCCGGGCCGCGGAGGCGGTCGCGTCCACGCTGTCGGGGGGCGAGCGGTTCCGGGCGGCCCTCGCCTCCGTGCTGCTCGCGCGGCCCGCTCCGCAGCTCCTCATCCTCGACGAGCCGACCAACAACCTCGACTTCGCGTCGCGCCAGCACCTGCTCGACGCGCTCGCGGACTACCGCGGCGCGCTCATCGTGGTGAGTCACGACGCGGACTTCGTGGAGGCGCTGCGGCCGACGCGCTCCTGGACGCTCGAGGGTGGCGGGTTCACGGACGTCCCCCTGTAGTGGGGTCTCGGTGCGGTGCGCGGGCGCCTGAGCAGGAAGCCTCGGCGACCGCGGAGCATGATGGGAGGACGGCACCGCGACGGGGGAGACACGATGAAGTACCTCATGCTGGTCCTGACCGAGCCCATCGAGGAGCCGCTGCCCGGCGACGACGACGTCGAGCCCTGGGTGCACCGTCACGACGAGTCGGGCGCGCGGTTCTTCGGCGATCGCCTTGCACCGGCCCGGCAGGCGCGCACCGTGCGGTGGCGGGCGAGCGGCCGCCTCGTCACGCCCGGTCCCTTCACCCAACGTCACGAGCAGATCGCCGGCATCGACATCCTGGACTGTCGTTCGATGGACGAGGCGGTGGAGATCGCGCTCGAGCACCCGATGGCGCGTCTCGGAGCCATCGAGGTACGGCCGTTCTACGACTGGGACGCGCTCGAGGCGCCGTCACCCCGGTGAGGGAGGGCGGCGCTCCAGGGTCAGGGCGGACGGAGGGCCGATGCGCTCGCTCAGGGCAGCGTGAACGTCACCGTGGTGCCGGCACCGGGCTGCGACTCGACCGTCAGGGTGCCGCCGTGCGCCTCGACGATCGCGGCGGTGATCGCCAGCCCGAGCCCCGCGCCCCCGGTGGCGCGTTGTCGCGACGCGTCGCCGCGGACGAACCGCTCCGTCGCGCGGGCGGCGACCTCGGGCGGCATGCCGGGCCCGTCGTCGGTGATGGTGAGGCGCGCGCCGGCGTCCGTCGCGGCGGCGACGATGTCCACGGTCGATCCGCCGTGCGTCGCGGCGTTCGTGAGCACGTTGAGCAGCGCCTGGCGCACGCGATCGGCGTCGACCGTCGCCGTGACGGCCTCCCCGGTCGTCGTGAAGGACGTGTCGGGGAACGCCGTGGCGGCGCCCTCGGCGACATCGGCGGCGAGGGCGGCGAGGTCGAGCGCTTCGCGGGCGAGCGTCGGCTCGGCGTCGTACTTCGCGAGCTCCAGCATGTCGTCAACCAGGCGCTTCATGCGCAACGCCTCGGCCTCGGTGCGCGACCATGCGTCCGTCTGGTCGGCCTTGAGGCGCAGCGCCCCCTTGCGGTGCAGCTCGGAGTAGCCCAGAACCGTCGTCAACGGCGTGCGCAGCTCGTGCGACGCATCGGCGACGAACTCTCGGAGGCGAGACTCGGAGCGCTCGCGCTCCTCGAGCGACGAGGTCAGCGTGCCGATCATGGCGTTGAGGGAAGCGGCGAGCTCGGCTGACTCCGATCCCGTGCCGGCGCCCTCGAGCCGGACCGACAGGTCCCCGTCGGCGATGCGAGTCGACGCGTCGACCATGCGGCGCATGGGGTTCACGCCCAGCCGGATCACCCACCAGGCCACGAGCGCGAGGCCCGCGAGCATGAGCGCGATCCCGATGGTCTCGATGAGGATGAGGCGCTGCGTCGAGGAGTTCACGGCGTCCATCGACAGGGCCGTGACGTCCCAGCCTTCGCCGGCGGGGCGGGCGAGGACGCGGAACTCGCCGTCTCCCGACGATGCCGGCACGGTGAGGTAGGTCGCCGCGGCGGGGTCCAGGTCCGCGACCGAGATCTCAGGCACCGAGGTGGGGGCATCCTCCACGTTGGGACGCAGGAACACGTAGGTCTCGCCCGTCGAGGCGATGTACCCACGGAAGGCGTCGGACGGGCGCGTGAGCTCGCTGCGCTGGCCCCCGGGGAGGTCCTGCAGCGGCTGGTCGATGAAGGACGGACCGGCGAAGCTCGCGAGTCGCTCGTCGAGCTGGGCGACCTGGTAGCTCGTGGTCGACGCCGTCACGACGATCGCCACGCCGATGGCGACGGCAGCGATCGCGGCGAACCCGACGATGAGGCGGCTCCGCAGCGACATGCCGCGCTGCGACGGCCTCCCGGCACGCGCAGCGGCGCCGCCGTCGGGAGCCGCGGCCGGCTCGCTCACGGCGCCCTCAGGGCGTAGCCGGCGCCGCGCACGGTGTGGATGAGCCGGGGGTCGACGGTGTCGACCTTGCGGCGGAGGTACCCGATGTAGGTCTCGACCACGCCAGGGTCGTCGTCCGCCGAGTAGCCCCAGACCGCCTCGAGCAGCTGCCCGCGGGACAGCACCCGGCCCACGTTCTGCATCAGGTGCTTGAGCAGCCGGTACTCGGTGGGCGACAGGTGGACCTCGGCGCCGTCGCGGGTGACGCGGTGGGAGACGTCGTCGAGCACCAGGTCGGCCACGGTGTACGTGTCCGCCGCGGACGGCGAGCGCTCGACCCGTCGCGACACCGCCTCGACGCGCGCGACCAGCTCGTCGAGGTTGAACGGCTTGTCGAGGTAGTCGTCGGCGCCGATGGTGAGGCCCTGCACCTTGTCCTCGGCGCTGTGGCGGGCGGTGAGGAAGATGATCGGCGTGCGGTCGCCGGACTCGCGCAGTCGGCGGCACATGGCGAAGCCGTCCACGTTCGGCATCATCACGTCGAGGATGATGAGGTCGGGGCGACCCTCGCGCACGGCGCGCAGGCCCTCGGCCCCGTCGCTCGCCTGCGCGACGGCGTAGCCCTCGTACTTGAGGGCCGCGGCGAGCATGGTGCGGAGGTTGTCCTCGTCGTCCACCACGAGGATGCGTCGGTCTGGCATGTCTCCAGTCTCACACTCCTGCCTGGGAAAACGCTGGGAGCGCGCACGGAGGGAGCCGGGAGGACGTCCCAGGATGCTGTGCCGTCGCTCCCAGGGATCTCCCAGGTTCGGTTGGTGACATGGAGGTCAACGGCTCGCCGTCCGCCCCGGACCACGAGCCCCGACCGAGCGGAGCCCCCGACGTGCCCATCTACGCCTTCATCATCGCGGACCTGATCGCCATCGCCGTCATGGTCTTCGGCCTGTACTTCCCGCGCCACCGGCGCCGCGACATGATCGTCGCGTTCCTGTCGATCAACGTGGGCGTCATGGGCGTGACCTACGCCATGACCAACGCGGAGATCTCCCTGGGGTTCGGCCTGGGGATCTTCGCCGTGCTGTCGATCATCCGGCTGCGGTCGACGGAGATGGACCACG
The DNA here is from genome assembly GCF_002090155.1 of Demequina sp. NBRC 110056. GTDB lineage: Bacteria > Actinomycetota > Actinomycetes > Actinomycetales > Demequinaceae > Demequina. Next base: position 73,806 of record NZ_BBRM01000008.1, read on the forward strand.
CGGAGATCGCGTACTACTTCACCGCCATCGCCTTGGGTCTGCTCGGCGGGTTCCCGTCGATCTCGCCGACGGTGAGCTTCACCCTCATGGCCGTCCTGCTCGGCGTCATCGCCGTGGGCGACAACCCCGCGCTGTTCGCGCGCTCCCGACAGCAGCAGATCGTGCTCGACCAGTCCTTCACCGATGAGGCCAGCCTCAAGGCGCACCTGGAGCAGCTGCTCGACGCGACGGTGCACCGCGTGCAGGTCCGCAAGGTCGACCTCGTGCAGGAGACGACCCTCGTCGACGTCCGCTACACGGTGCCGCGAGGCGGTGCGAAACCCATCACGCGCGCGGCCGAAGCCGAGCGCGCCACGGCCGTCGAGCCGGTCCTCGCGGGGAGCGGACGATGACCGGCTCCCGCATCGGCTGGCCGGAGGCCACGTCCCGCCTCGAGCCCGTCGACCTCGCCGAGCTCGACGCCGCCGCGGCCCTCCAGACCCGCACCGACCGCAAGTACCTCGTGTCGCCCGCTGACTGGGCCGTCGCCCTCGGCTCGCTCGACCCGGCGCCTCGCGTGCTCGAGATCGACGGGCTCCGCACCTTCCGCTACGAGTCCGTGTACTACGACACCCCGGAGCTCACGTCGTACCGGTCGGCGGCGCACCGGCGCCCCGCCCGCTTCAAGGTCCGGACCCGCCACTACATCGAGACCGGCACCCACGCCATCGAGGTGAAGCTGCGCTCGCGCACCGGCGAGACCGTCAAGCACCGCGAGTGGCTCGAGCCGGCGCGCGTCCAGGGCTCGGCAGGGCCGTTCCTCCCGGCCGCGGCACGCACGTTCGTCGCCGGCTTCGGCGAGACCGCGGGCGCGGTGGGCGCCCTCCGGGAGACCCTCACCACCTCCTACGCGCGGACGACCTTGCTGACGGCCGATGCGCGCGTCACCGTGGACTCCCACGTCACCGGCCGTGCGGCATCAGGAGAGGCCGTCGACTTCGGCAGCGCGCTGATCGTCGAGACCAAGTCCGCGTCCCGCGCGGGCGCCGTGGACCGCGCGCTGTGGGCGCTCGGCATCCGCCCGTCCCGCGTGTCCAAGTACTGCACGTCCCTCGCGGCGCTGCGCCCCGAGCTCCCCGCGAACCGCTGGGCACGCACCCTGCGCCGCCACGTCACCGTCCCCCAGCCGGCCTGAGCCGGCACCCAGAAAGGCACCGCCATGAAGAAGCCAGCCCTGATGTTCGCCTCTCTCCTCGTCGGAGGGTCGCTCCTGCTCACCGCCTGCTCACCCGCCTCGGAGGACGCCGAGACGACCTCGTCGACGGGCACCGTCCAGGAGGACGCCAGCGACACGTCCACCGTCTCCACCGAGTCCGAGGTGACCGTGGACCTCGCGAGCCTCACCGAGGCCACGTTCGCGGACCTCGACGTCGAGGAACTGGACCTCGCCGTGTCGACCGCCAACGCGGTCGAGGTGACCCTCGCCGACGGCGGCTCGAGCGGCGGCTCGGGCGTGAGCGTCGACGGCGACGTCGTGACGATCTCGGAAGCCGGCGTCTACGTGCTGTCGGGAACCCTGAGCGACGGCAAGGTGGTGGTCGACGCCGACGGCGAGGACGTCCACCTCGTCCTGGACGGGGTCGACATCACCTCCTCCGAGTCCGGCGCCATCGAGGTGGTCGCCGCGGATCAGGTCGCGCTGCACCTCGCGAGCGGCTCCAGCAACGCCGTCGCGGAGACGGCCGACGCGACGGAGTCCGCGGACGGCGCCAACGCCGCGATCTACGCGAGCTCTGACCTGTTCATCACCGGCGACGGCGAGCTGGCCGTGGAGGGTGCCGTCGCGGACGGCATCACGTCCAAGGACTCGCTCGTGATCGACTCCGGCACGGTGTCCGTCACCGCGGCCGACGACGGCCTGCGCGGCAAGGACCACCTCGTGATCCGCGGCGGGGATCTCACGATCGACGCCGGTGGCGATGGGCTGCGGTCGGACAACGTCGCGGACGCCGACGAGCCGGACAAGGCCGTAGGCGTGGTGTGGATCGAGGGAGGCTCGCTCGACATCACGGCAGCCTCGGATGCGATCGACGCCGCTGTGCAGGCCACCATCACGGGCGGCGACGTCGCGATCGCGGCCGAGGACGACGCCATCCACGCGGACGGCATCCTGCGCATCGATGGCGGCACGGTCGAGGTGACCTCGTCCTACGAGGGCCTCGAGGCCGGCGTGATCCTGCTGTCCGGCGGCGAGGCGACCATCGTGTCCTCCGACGACGGCCTGAACGCGACCGACGGCTCGGGCTCCGAGTTGGGCATGGGCGGCATGGGTGGCGGTCAGATGCCCGGTGGTGACATGCCCAGCGGTGACGGCTCTCGTCCCGAGCGCGGCTCCGGGGGACCGGGCGCATCCTCGGACGCTTCCTCCGACGACTCGACCAGCGCCGCGGCCGCGACCTCCGAGGTCGCCGCGACCAGCGCATCGGCCGTCTCCGCCGCCCTGGTGACGTCGGTGGACACGGAGACCGCCGACACCGCGACGAGTGCCGTCGAGGCCTCGACCGCCGCGATCGGCGGCGAGAGCGGCGCCGACGGCGTCCGTATCGAGATCTCCGGCGGCACCTGGATGATCGACGCCGACGGCGATGGCGTCGACTCGAACGGCAGCGTCGAGATGACCGGGGGCACCGTGGTCGTGGCGGGGCCGACGTCGAGCGGGAACGGCGCGCTCGACTACGACGGCTCGTTCACCATCGACGGCGGCACCTTCCTCGCGACGGGCTCGGCCGGGATGGCGCAGGCCCCGAGCGGCGGCGACCAGGCGGTCGTGGGCGTCTCGTACGGCCAGACCGTGTCCGCGGGCGAGGCCGTGACGGTGGTCGACGCGGATGGCGACGTGGTCGCCTCGTTCACCTCACCCAAGGACTCGCAGACGCTCGTGCTGTCGAGCCCCGACCTCGTCGCCGGCGACACCTACACGGTGGTCTTCGGCGGCACGGTCTCTGGCGAGGACACCGACGGGCTCGTCGTCGGTGGCACGGTGTCGGGCGGCACCGAGGCGGGCACCGTCACCGCCAGCTGACGGCCAGCGGTTCCGCTCGCGAGCCTGTCCGAGGCACGTGCGAGCGGAACCGCGGACCGTGCTCAGACCCGCGCGAGCGAGTCGATGTCCTCCTCGAACTCCGCGACCATCTCCGGCGGCACCGTGGCGCGAGTCGCCGCGATGCCACGCAGGTAGTCGTCGGTGCCGGGGCCCGCCGAGCCGTCGATCGCCCCGCCGCCCACGGCAACCTCGAGCGCCCCCTGCGAGGCACGCCGGGCGGCGAACTCGATGTCCGCCGGCGTGAACCCGGCGGACGCCGTCACCAGCGCGCCGAGGTCGACCCGGCCGCGCGAGGTCGCCGGCAGGTAGCGCTCCCAGATCGCCTCGCGCGCCTCCTCGTCGGGTAGGCCGATGGGGATGACGTAGTCGAAGCGCCCGTGCCTCAGGAACGCGCTGTCGAGCGAGCGGATGAAGTTCGTGGCGCAGACGAGAAGGCGATCCGGGCGCTCGCGGAAGGCCGGGATGATCTTGAGCAGCTCGTTGGTGACGCCCTGCAGCGGCGACGGAGGATCCCCCCGGCGATGGGACGCGATCTCCTCGACCTCGTCGATCAGCACCACCGCATGCTCGAGCTCGCCGATGCGCCGGAACGTCTCGCGCAGCGCGCCCGCGAGCCCGGCGGGGTCGGCGGCCAGTCGCGACGGGAACACCTCCACGAACGACCATTCGAGTCGGGAGGCGATGGCCTTCGCGAACGTCGTCTTCCCCGTCCCGGGCGGGCCGAACAGCACGACCGCGCGGGGAGGGGCGACGCCGAACTGGGTCGCGAGGTCGGGGCGCGCAAGCGGCAGCACTAGGCGCTGCTCGAGCAGCTCCTTCTCGCGCCGCATCCCGCCGACCGCATCCCACAGGTGGGGAGGCATGCTACGGCCCCCGAGCTCCGCGAGGTGGCTGGCCTCCTCGCGCTGCACCGGCACGTGCCGCTCGAAGTAGCGGAACGCCTTCTTCTCCGCGAAGCCGGCGTGGCGGAACGCGTCGACGCGCGTCTCGTCGGCCGGGACCAGGGCTGACAGCGTGGTTGGGTCGTGGCCGCGCATGCGGAGCTCCAGCTCCCGCAGCATCGCGGAGCCGATGCCCCGGCCGCGCCACGCCTCGTCGATGCCGTGGAAGACGATCCACGCCTGGTTGTGGGCCTCGCGGCTGACCGCGGCGCCCACCACCTGGTCGCCCGCGACCGCGACCACGGCGATGTCCTCGCGGCACGAGGACAGCACCTCGGCGAGCGGGTAGGCGGGCTCCACGCCGGCCTGGCGGGAGTGCTCCCAGAGGCGCAGCACGCCGTCCAAGTCGTCGTTGCGCGCATCGCGGATATGCCACGGGGCCATGTCGCCTCCTCCGTCGGGGGTGGGGGGAATGTAACCGCCGCGTGGTCACCGTGACCAGAGGTTTGGCGTGATCGTTACCTGCCCTTGACGCTGCCGGTGCCGCCGGGGGCGAGCAGCTCCGCGAACGCCGTGGCCGCCGGCGTGGCCTCGCGGGGCAGCGCGAGGAAGACCTCCCGGAAGCTGGTGGGTGCGGTGGCGACGGTGACGATCCCCGCGACCTCGGGGGAGGCGGCGAGCGCCATGCGCGGCAGGATCGCCACGCCGAGCCGCTCCGCGACCAGACGCTGGACGGTGACGTAGTCCTCGGTCTGGAAGGCGATCTGCGGCTCGAACCCGCCCGCGTGCGCGAGCGCCTGGAGGTGGGCACGGCAGCGCTGGCACCCGGAGATCCAGGTCTCCTCGGCGAGCGCCGCGATGTCGACCGTCTCGCGCCGCGCGAGCGGGTGCGTGGCGGGCAGCACGGCGAGGTACTCGTCGTGGTCGAGCCATCGGATGGGCAGGTGCGCGGGCGGCGGGGTCACGTCGTCGGCGAACCCGATCACCAGGTCCACCTCGCCCGCCTCGAGCAGCGCCAGCGCGTCGTCGGTCTCCGTCTCGACGAGGCCCGCCTCGATCCCCGGGTAGCGTCGCGCGAACTGCGCGAGCGGTGCGGGCAGCGTGACGGCGCAGAACGAGGTGAACGACGCGATCCGCAAGCGGCCCGTGCCCAGGTCGGCATGAGCTTGGAGCGCACGCTCCGCGCTCGCGAGCGACGTGGCGATGGCCTCCGCGTGCTCGAGCAGCGCCTCACCGGCGGGTGTGAGCCGGGTGACGCGACCGTGGCGGGCGGTCAGCGGCACCCCGGCGCGCCGCTCGAGTGCGCCCAGGTGGTGGGCGACGGTCGGCTCGGCGAGGCCCAGGGCGCGGGCGGCGCCTGCCTTCGAGCCCGCGCGGGCGACCTCGCGCAGGATGAGGAGTCGTTCGACGTCGATCATGACACCTCGATGATATCGAGGTGTTGACCATAGAAGGGAGATCTTGTCGTTGTTCAACCGCGCCCCGACGATGGAGGCATGCTCGACCCCCGGATCGCCAGCGCCTTCGACGTGCCGCGCGGCTACCTCGACACCGCCGCGTACGGGTTGCCGTCACGGGCATCCGCCGCCGCCCTGCGCGCCGCCGCCGACGACTGGGCGGGCGCGACGCTCGACCCCGCCGCGATGGATCCCGTCGTCGACCGGATCCGCGCCGCCTATGGCGCGATGATCGGTCTCGGCGCCGCGGACGTCACCATCGCGGGATCCGTGTCCCAGATCGTCGGCCTGGTGGCCGCGTCGCTGCCGCCAGGCGCCCGGGTGCTCGTCGCCGAGGGGGACTTCAGCTCGGTGCCCTGGCCGTTCCAGGCGGACCCGCGGCTCGAGGTGCGCGCCGTGCCGCTGGACTCCCTCATCGACGAGGTACGTCCGGGCGTCGACCTCGTGGCGGTCAGCGCGGTCCAGTCGCGCGACGGCCGCGTCCTCGACCTGGACGCGCTCGCGGACGCGGCGCACGCGGCGGGCGCCCGCACGCTCGTCGACGCGACGCAGGCGCTGCCGTGGCTCCCCATCGATGCGCGCAGGCTCGACGTCGTCGTCGCGGCCGGCTACAAGTGGCTCACCACGCCGCGTGGCATCGCCGTGGCCGGCGTGCGCGATGCCGGACGGTGGCTGCGGCCTGCCTACGCGAGCTGGTACGGCGCCGATGCGCCCTGGGACAACCTCTACGGCTCGGCTCCCGCGCTCAGCGGTACCGCTCGGCGCCTCGACTGCTCGCCACCGTGGCAGCTGCTCGAGTCCGCCGCGCTCGCCCTCGAGCTGCACGCGCGCACCGACGCCCGTGCCGCGTTCGCGCACACCACGGCGCTCGCGGACGAGCTGCGTCGCGCGGTCGGCCTGCGCAGCGCGGGCAGCGCGATCGTCTCGCTCGAGGCCGATGCGCGCGCGGTCGCCGCCGCCGGCGTACGCGCCTCGGCCCGCGCGGGCCGCGTGCGACTCAGCTTCCACGTCTACAACGGCGCGCGCGACCTCGCGCTCGCGGTGGATGCCGTCAGGGCAGGCCTTCCCGTCGCCGCGTGACGGTCGAGCGGGTAGCGTCGAGAGCCGAACGCCCGCACCGCCGTCGCAAGGAGCGCCCATGGCCACGATCGTCCTGCTGCACTCCGCCTTGGGTCTCACGAGCCACGTCCATGCCTGGGCCGACGCGCTGCGCGAGGACGGGCACGTGGTCGAGACCCCTGACATGTTCGGCGGCGAGACCTTCCACGATCTCGACACCGCGGTGGCGTTCGCCGACGGCCAGGGTGGTCCTCCCGCGTTCGTCCACGCGGTCGCCTCCCAGATCCGCGACATGGACGGGCCGGTGGTCTATGCCGGGTTCTCCTTCGGAGCGTGCGTCGCGCAGCTCCTGGCGCTGCACCGGGACGATGCGGCCGCGGCGGTGCTCGTCAGCGGGCTCATCACGCCCGAGTGGATCGACGGGCCCGCCTGGCCGACCGGCGTCCCGGGGCAGCTGCACCGCACCACGGGCGACGAGTGGTGCACCGCCGACGAGGCGGCGGCTCTCGTCGCGGTCTCGGACGGCGCGCTCGAGGACGTTACCTACGACGGCGACGCCCATCTGTTCGCGTTCGAGGGCTGGCACGAGTACGACGCCGAGGCGTCGCATCGGCTCTACGAGAGGATGACGGACTTCCTCGCCTCCCTCGACTGAGGCGACCACGACCGCACCCACGGCTGTGTCCGAAACCCGCTAGCGCATCGGCGCCGCGGAGGGCACGCTGGTGCACATGAGCCCCGTTGCCCTCGACTTCGACGCCTGCTACGCAGCCGTCGCCGGCCGCGACCGCCGCTTCGACGGCCAGTTCGTCACGGCCGTGCGATCGACGGGGATCTACTGCCGTCCCAGCTGCCCCGCGCTCACGCCCAAGGCCGCCAACTGCACGTTCTACCCGACGTCCGCGGCCGCCCACCTCGCCGGCTATCGTGCGTGCAAGCGCTGCCTGCCGGAGGCCGTGCCCGGCTCGCCGGCGTGGAACCTTCGCGAGGACGTCGCGGCGCGCGCCATGCGGCTCATCGGCGCCGGGACCGTCGACCGCGAGGGCGTGCCAGGGCTCGCGCGGCGGCTCGGCTACTCCGAGCGCCAGCTGGGCCGCATCCTCGTCGACGAGCTCGGCGCGGGCGCGCTCGCTCTCGCCCGCGCCCAGCGCGCGCAGACTGCGCGTCACCTGCTGGTGTCGACCACGATGCCGGCCTCCGACGTCGCGTTCGCCGCGGGCTTCTCGAGCATCCGTCAGTTCAACGACACCATCGCGGAGGTGTTCGCGATGACCCCGACCGCGCTGCGGGCGTCGGGTGCGCCGCGGGGACGCGCCGCCTCACGTGGTCCGGCGTCGGAGCAGGCGGGCGCGATCGCCCTGCGCCTGCGCGCTCGCGAGCCCTTCGCGGGCGGCGAGATCGTGACGTGGCTCGCGGCTCGCGCGATCGGCGGCCTCGAGCGGGTGGACGCCAGCGCCTTCTCGCGCGCGATCGCTCTCAGCCACGGCATCGCCGCCGTCGCGCTCGAGCCAGCGGTCGACCACGTCGGGGTGAGCGCCCGCCTCACCCACCTCGACGACCTCCCCGAGCTGCTCGCGCGGCTGCGGCGGCTCTTCGACCTCGACGCGGACCCCATGACCGTGGACGTCGCGCTCGCGATGGACCCGGCGCTCGCGCCGTCGGTCTCCGCCGCTCCCGGGCTGCGGGTCCCCGGCACCGTGGACCCGTTCGAGATGCTCGTGCGCGCGATCCTCGGGCAGCAGGTCACCGTGGCCAGCGCGCGCACCGCGGTCCAAGGGCTCGTCGACGAGCTCGGCGCACCGCTTCCCGAGGCCGCGCGGGGCACCGGAGTCGAGCGGGCGTTCCCCACCCCGACGGTCGTCGCGGAGAACGCCGAGCGCGTGGTGCGCGGGCCCGCGGGACGGCGCCGCGCTCTCGCCGCCGCCGCATCGGCCGTCGCGGAGGGCACCCTCGTGCTCGATGCCGGCCGGACGCTCGCGGACCTCACGCGCGACCTCGAGGCCATCCCCGGCATCGGCCCCTGGACCTCGCACTACGTGGCGCTGCGCGTCCTCGGCCGCCCCGACCTGCTGCTCACGGGCGACAGCGCGGTGCGCGCGGGCGCCGCGGCCCTCGGGCTGCCGTCCGCCCCGCGCGACCTCGCCGTCTATGCCGAGCGCCACCGACCGTGGCGCAGCTACCTGATGATGCACCTGTGGCGGGCCGCCGCGCCCGCGAGGAAGGAGCCGTGATGCTCACCCACCAGACCCTCGACACCCCCGACGGACCGTTCACCGTCGTCGAACGCGACGGCAACGTCGTCGCCGCAGCATGGTCGGCCGACCCCGCCGAGGTGGCGGCTCGAGCCGGGCTCGCCGGATCGGTCGACGGCACGGTCCAGGCCGCCGATGCGGTCGCTGCCTACTACGCGGGCGACGCCTCCGCGCCGGGTCGCGTCCCCGTCGAGGCACGCGGCACCGCGTTCCGGGAGCGGGTCTGGGAGGCGCTGCGAGCGATCCCCGCCGGCGAGACCCGGACGTACGGCGAGGTCGCGCAGGAGCTGGGCAGCCCGGGAGCGAGCCGCGCAGTCGGGGGCGCCTGCGGCGCGAACCCGATCGCACTGTTCGTGCCCTGCCACCGGGTCCACGGGGCCTCAGGTGCGCTTACGGGCTTCGCGTGGGGGGTTGACGTCAAGCGGTCGCTGCTCGCACGCGAGTCAGCCTGACGAGCGTCATCTGACGAGGCTGGCTGTCGAGGGCGCCTGGCCGGCGGGGCATCGGCCCGCTCGCGTCGCCCGCGCCTAGCCTGGCGTCATGAGGGTGGTGACGAGCAAGGCGGCGCGTGCTCGCTACGCACGGCGACGCGCGGCTCGCATGCGCCGGGCCGACAACGACCTCACCTCGGCCGAGTGGGCCGAGTTGCGCGACGCGTGGGGCGCGTGCGCCTACTGCGGCGGTGGCGAGGGCACGCTCCAGAAGGACTGCGTGCTCCCGCTGTCGCGCGGCGGCCGCTACACCGCCGACAACGTGGTGCCCGCGTGCCGCTCATGCAACGCGAGTAAGGGCAACACCGAGGTGACCCAGTGGCTGCGGCGCAAGCGCCTCGACGAGCGGGCGTTCCTCGAGCGCTGGGTGGAGCTGCGCCGCGCAGCGCTCGCCGCGCCCGACGGCTCCGCGCCCGAGGTGTGAGCGAGCCACCCGTCACCTAGGCTGGCGGGAGACCCCCACCCACAAGGAGACGCCATGACCCTGCCCCAGATCACCCGCGACGCCTCGGGCGCGCCCTCCGTCGACTTCGCCGGGGCGGAGCGCCCGGACGGTCTCGTCGCCGAGGTCCTCGAGGCCGGCGACGGCGCCGCGGTCGTCGAGGGCCAGCAGATCACCGTCCACTACACCGGTTGGCTGTGGGACGGCGCGAAGTTCGACTCGTCGTGGGATCGCGGCGACACGATCACGTTCGGCATCGCGCGCGGCTCGCTCATCGAGGGCTGGGTCGACGGCCTCGTCGGGCAGCCGGTGGGCTCCAAGGTGCTGCTGGTCGTGCCGCCGGAGAAGGGCTACGGCCACCGCTCCATGGGCCCCATCCCGGGCGGCTCGACGCTGGTCTTCGCCGTCGACATCGTCGACGCGCGGTGATGCTCGGAGGCTGACCCGTGGGCGCCGCGGAGAAGGTCGACCTGAAGAAGGATCTGCCCTCCTACGCGGCGCGCGCGGGCCGGATCGACCTCGTCGACGTGCCCGCCCTGCGTTACCTCATGGTCGACGCCGAAGGGGCGCCCGAGGGGGCGTCGTTCATCAGCGCCGTGGAGACGCTCTACCCGGTCGCCTACGCGACCAAGTTCGCCTCGAAGGTCACGGCCGGCCGCGACTACGTGGTGCCGCCGCTCGAGGCGCTGTGGTGGGCGGACGACATGGACGCGTTCACCGTGCGCCGCGACCGCTCGCAGTGGCGGTCGACCGTGATGATCGTGGTGCCCGAGTGGGTCGACGACACGCTCATCGAGGCCGGCATGGACAAGGCCGCGCGGAAGGTCGATGCGCCGTCGCTTGGCCGCGTGCGGGTGGAGACGCTCGTCGAGGGCCGCTGCGCGCAGACGCTGCATCTGGGACCCTTCGCTGACGAGGGACCGGTGATCGAGGCGATGCATGCGGCGATCGCCGACGCCGGGCTGTCGCTCGGGGGCCGGCACCACGAGATCTACCTGAGCGATCCGCGCCGCTCGGCGCCGGAGCGCCTGCGGACCATCCTGCGCCAGCCCGCTGTGTGAAGGACTGCGCCGTGTGCGCGGCCGCAGAGCGAGGGGCCAGTGCTGCAGGGGACAAAGTCGACCGGCGTGAGGACGGCCGTCAGCGCCCGGCTGTCAGCGTCCGAGCGCCTCGCCGAGCTCCTTCGAGCGCGCCGCCGCAGCCGCTGCGCCCGCGGCGATCGCGTCCGACAGCCCGGCTTCGCCGAAGGCCTCGAGCGCGGCGATGGTCGTGCCGCCGGGCGAGCTGACCCGCTGACGGAGCACGCTCGGGGTGTCTCCGGACTCCTGCAGGAGGCGTGCGGCGCCGATGAACGTCTGGGCGGCCAGCTGCGTCGCGAGCACGGGGTCGAGCCCCTGGCGCGCTCCGGCGTCGGCGAGCGCCTCGACCACGGCGTAGAAGTACGCCGGTCCCGAGCCCGACACCGCCGTCACGGCGTCCATCTGCGCCTCGTCATCGAGCGCGACCACCAGTCCGGTCGCGCGCAGGATCGCGCCCGCGAGGCCGAGGTGAGCGGGCGTCGCGTACGTCCCGGCGACGATGGCGGTCGCGCCCTGGGCCACGATCGCGGGGGTGTTGGGCATGCACCGCACCACCGGCGCGCCCTCGGGAAGCCGCTCCTCGTAGAAGGAGGTCGACAGCCCGGCGGCGACGGTCAGCACGAGCGCGCCGTCGCGGTAGGTCGAGGCGATCGCCTCGAGCGCGTCCGCACCGTCCTGGGGCTTGACCGCGATGACGATCGCCTCGGCGCCGTCCACCGCGTCAGCGATGGACTCCGTGGCGGTCACCCCGTGGGTCTCGACGAGGGCGTCGCGGCGGCCGCCGTCGCGCTCCGCGACGACGATCTGATCGGCGGGCCAGCCGCCCACGCGCAGCGCGGTGATGATCGTGCCGCCCATCACGCCGCCGCCGATCACGGCGACACGGGGGGCGTCGGTTCCTGACTGCGTGGCGTCTTCGCTCATGCCGCCAGGCTAGTACGTCACCGCGGAGCGCCGATGCGCGGGCCGGCTCGACGCCCGCGTCCGGCTCACAGCGGGAACAGGGAGTAGAACTCCTCGAGCTCCTCCGCGGGGCCGGCCAACACGAAGACCGCCGTGCCGTTGCGCCACACGATCGTGTCGCCTGTCTCGCCGGGGACGGTCGCCCTCTCCCCGACGGAGGCGCCCCCGGCCTCGACCGGGGCGCGGTCCGTGCCGTCGGCGGCGAGCGCCTCGAACTGCGCGGTGGCGGCCTCTGCGTCGTAGTGCTGGATAGCGCGCAGGGTGATCTGCGCGACCCCGTCGGAGTACACCAGGTCGTCGACCTCGGCGGCGCGGACGGTGAGCCCCGCCTGCTGGGGGTTCACGGCGGCGAGCTCGGTCATGGCGAAGGCGCCGACGGTGCCGGGCATCGCCGCCTGGAAGGCGGTCGGCTCCTCGATGACGATTGGGTCGAGGGTCGCGGTGGCGGCGGGCTCGACGAGCACCGGCGGCGTGAGCTCGACGGTCTCGTTCTTGGGTGCGAGCAGGAGGAACAGGCCGTAGCCGATCCCTCCCATCACCAGCAGCCCCACGATGACGAGGAACGCGGTCGACCGGAACCAGGGCTCGTGCTCCTCGGCAGGGGTGTCCGCGGACTCGCCGCTGCCGCCGTCGTCGGCTCCCGTGCCAGGCTCCGTGTCGGCGTCGCCTGCGGAGACGGCGCCGACGGCGACGCCGAACGGCGGCGTGTAGGCGGGGCCGTCGTCGGCGATCTCGGGCATCCCGGCGGGGAGCGGCTCAGGCGAGACCGGTGCTGGCGGGTCCTCGTGGTCGGGCGGTGTCGCCGCGGCGACGGGTGCGGGTGCCGATGGGGCTCCCGGTGCCGCGGCCGTGGCCGCGCGGGAGCCGGCGGAGGAGGTGGAGAGGCCGCCCTGGGCGCCCGAGGCCTGCAACGAGGCGCTGCGCACCGCGGCGTCGCCGAGGGTGCGGAACGGGTCGTCGTGCGTGGCGGTCGCTGGCTCGGACGCGGGGGGTGGCACCGAGTCCCACAGCGCTCCTGCCGCGGTCGGCATGATCTCCTCGCGCGGCGGGGACGGCACGGGCGCGACGAGCTCGGCGTCGTCGGCCTCGATGGGCTGCGGGATGACCGGGATCGAGCCCGTGGTCGGCGCGGGCGGCTTCGACGGCGCCACGGGCTCGCGCGGGGGAGCCTCGGAGGTGGTGGGGCCGCCGTGCACGGAGTGCCAGGGGCTGGGTCGGTCAGGGGGCGTCGCGTTCGCCATGCCGCCCAGCGTACGCGGGCGGTCCGATCGCGAAGGGAGCCACGCGTGCGAGGGTGTCAGCCGCTGCGGCTAGCGTGTGACCCATGGCCACCTCGACCCGCGCCGCGAAGCCCGCCTATCAGTGCACCGAGTGCGGATGGACGGCCGTGAAGTGGGTGGGTCGCTGCGGCGAGTGCCAGGCGTGGGGGACCGTGGTCGAGGCCGGCGCAGCACCCGCCGGCCCCGCGACCCGCGCGACCGTGGCGACCAGCGCGGCACGGCCCATCGGTGAGATCGAGGCGACCGCATCGGAGCGTCGGCCCACCGGCGTCGACGAGTTCGACCGGGTGCTCGGCGGAGGCCTCGTCCCGGGTGCCGTCGTCCTGCTCGCCGGCGAGCCCGGCGTCGGCAAGTCGACGCTGCTGCTCGACGTCGCGGCCCGGTCCGCACGCGGGGGCCGGACGGTCCTGTACGTCACGGGTGAGGAGTCTGCGGGACAGGTGCGACTGCGCGCCGAGCGCATCGGCGCCCTCGACTCGGGACTGCTGCTCGCGGCGGAGACCGACCTCGGGGCGGTCCTCGCCCACATCGAGGCCGAGGACCCCGGGCTGCTGATGGTGGACTCGATCCAGACCATCGCCTCGGCCGCGGTGGACGGCACTGCCGGTGGCGTGAGCCAGGTGCGTGAGGTCGCGTCGGCCCTGATCCAGGCCGCGAAGAGGCAGGGCTTCCCCATGGTGCTCGTCGGGCACGTGACGCGCGAGGGGACGGTCGCGGGCCCGCGCATCGTCGAGCACCTCGTCGACGTCGTGTGCCAGTTCGAGGGCGAGCAGCACTCGCAGCTGCGGCTGCTGCGCTCGATCAAGAACCGCTTCGGCTCGGTCGACGAGGTCGGCTGCTTCCAGCTGCTCGACACCGGCATCGAGGGCGTCGCGGACCCGTCCGGGCTGTTCCTCTCGCGCGAGGGCGCGCACGTCACCGGCACCTGCGCGACCATCACCATCGACGGCAAGCGGCCCCTGCCCGCCGAGATCCAGGCCCTCGTCGCGCCCAGCGCGCTGAGCAACCCGCGCCGCGCGACCTCGGGCATCGACTCCTCGCGCGTGGCGATGATCCTCGCGGTCCTCCAGCGGCGCGTGGGCGTCGCGGTCGCCGCCGACGACGTCTACGTGTCGACCATCGGTGGCGCCCGCGTCACGGAGCCGGCGGCGGACGTCGCCCTCGCCCTCGCGCTCGCCTCGGCTCGCGCGGATGCGCCCGTGCGCCCCGGCCTCGCGGCGATCGGCGAGGTGGCGCTCTCGGGCGCCGTGCGTCCCGTGACCGGGATCGGCCAGCGCGTGGCCGAGGCCGCGCGGCTCGGGTTCACCGAGGTGCTCGTGCCGGCCAGCGCATCGGCCCTCGACGCCCCGCCCGGCGTGACCGTGCACGCGGTGTCGACCCTGCGAGAGGCCGTCGAGCGCGCGGTGCCGCGTCCGTGAGGTCGCGGGTCAGCTGACCATCTGGAACTGAGCCTCAGCGGCCGCGATGCCGCCGATCGAGATCGCGGAGAGGTAGTAGCCGGCCGCCGCCTCGCCCTGCGGCTCGCAGGACTCGGAGTAGCGCTGGCCGGTCCACGTCGCCTGTACGGCCTCGCGGTCGCCCGGCTGGAGGATCCACTCGGCGTCGGCGAACAGCGGCGTGTCAGGGCACCAGGTCGAGTCGTAGTACTTGTCCTCGCCCGAACGGATCACCATCGCGGTGCCGTCCGAGGTCGTTGACAGCTTGCACGCGGCCGAGCCGACGTGCTCGACCGACACCTCGAACGCGGGCATCGAGCCGACGTTGACCTGGGTGGGAGAGGCGACCGAGGTGACCTGGACGTCCTCGGCGGTGCAGGGACGCGAGGGGTCGTTGTCGACGGCCTGGGCGCCGGCGGACTGCGTGACGGTGGGGGAGGTGGTGGTGTCGGGGGCGGGGCTGTCCGTGCCCTCATCCCCACTCGAGGTGAGGCCGCGGATGACCAGCCAGATCACGACCGCGAGCACGGCGATCGCCACGAGGACGACGGCGCGGCGCACCCAGTAGACCCGAGGCTCCTCGTCGCCCACCGGCCGGCGCAGTCCGTCCACGTCACGCTCCCTTCCGCGTTCACCGTAACCCCGTCGGGACGCGGGACAATGGAGCCATGCCGCGCCGCTCCGACACCGCCATGGTCGAGGACGTCATCGCCTGGTTCGCCGCGGAGGCGCGGGACCTCCCGTGGCGCCGCCCCGACTGCACGCCGTGGGGCGTGCTCGTGTCGGAGGTGATGCTCCAGCAGACGCCCGTCGTGCGCGTCGAGCCCGTCTGGCGCACGTGGATGGAGCGGTGGCCGGAGCCTGCGGACCTGGCCGCCGCGGGCCAGGCCGAGGCGGTGCGCGCCTGGGATCGCCTCGGCTATCCCCGCCGCGCGCAGCGGCTGTGGCAGTGCGCCCAGGCCCTCGTCGACCGGCACGGCGGCGTGGTGCCGAGCGACGCCGACGCCCTGCGCGCCCTGCCGGGCGTGGGTGACTACACCGCGGCCGCGGTGCGCGCCTTCGCGTTCGGCGAGCGCGACGTGGTCCTGGACACCAACGTCCGGCGGGTCATCGGCCGCGCATGGCGCGGCGAGGCCCACCCCGCTGCACACCTCGCGCGTGCCGAGCGCGAGGCCGCGGGCGCGCTCGTTCCGGAGGACGTCGACGAGTCCGTGGCTTGGAACGCCGGATCCATGGAGCTGGGCGCTCTGGTGTGCTCGGCGCGTGCGCCCCAGTGCGAGGCGTGCCCGCTCGAGGCGGACTGCGCGTGGCTCGAGCTCGGGCGCCCCGGGCTTGGTGAGGGATCGGGGCGCACGCAGACCTGGCACGGGACGGACCGTCAGGTGCGCGGCCGCATCATGGCGGTGCTGCGCGGCGCCGAGGGCCCGGTCGCGCTCGACAGGGCCGCGCACTTCCCGGACGTCGAGCCCGCCCAGTTCGCCCGCTGCCTGCAGTCCCTGCTCGACGACGCGCTCATCCGCCCCGCCGGAACCCGCTTCACCCTGTAGCGCGGCGACCCGCGTCACCCTGGAGCGCGGCGACCCCCGGCACCCTGGAGGAAGGTCCTCTGCGCGCATCGCCACCGGCACGCGTGCTGGAGGAACGTGATCCCACGAGAGCCCTGGAACACTGGGCCCATGAGGTCGATGTCCACCGTGTACCGCGCGCTGCTGATCGTGTCGATCGCCGCGGTCATGATCTGGGGCTGGACCTACCTGCTGCCCCGGCTCGTCGGTGACGAGGCAGACCCGGCCGCGAGCACATCGGCGCCCGTCACGGACGCCTGGACGGTCACCCACGTCTACGATGGCGACTCGATGGTCGTGGAGCGCGACGGCGTCGAGGAGGACGTGCGCGTCATCGGCATCGACACCCCGGAGCGGGGCGAGTGCGGCGCCGACGAGGCGCGCGAGGCCGCGCAGGTCACCCTCGAGGGCCAGCCGGTGACGCTCGTGCCGGGCGCGCAGGACGACCGGGACACGCACGACCGCCTGCTGCGCTACGTCGAGATCGACGGCGAGGACTACGGCTACGAGATGATCGCGTACGGCTTCGCGATCGCGCGCTACGACTCCCGGACCGGGATGCCGCACGACCGCGAGGACGCGTACCGCGAGCTCGACGCCGAGGTCGAGCACCTGTGCCCCGACTTCGACGGCGCCGCGGGCTGACGCGCGAGCCTGACCCGACCGGCGAGTTGTTCGTGCACAAACTCGCGGATGAACTCAGGAGGCGGGCTCTGGCTGTGCGTACCGCGAGCGTCGCTACGTGAGTTGATCCGCGAGTTCGTGCAGACCGGGCCGACGCGCGAGCCTGACCCGGCCCGCGCATCGGCGCTGCGCGGCTCCTACCAGTTGTGGTGCGTGCCGTGGACGGCGTGGGGCTCGATCGCCGCGATCTCGTCCTCGGTGAGCGCGGGGAAGTCGAGCGACGCGACGGAGGTGCGCAGCTGGGCCGCCGACGACGCGCCCACGAGGGCCGACGTCACGTGGTCGCCGCGCAGCACCCACTGGATCGCGAGCTGCGCGAGCGTCTGCCCGCGGCCCTGAGCGATCTCGTTGAGAGCGCGCGTGCGCGACAGGTAGGTCTCCGTGAGCTGCTTCTCCTGGAGGAACTGCGAGTGCGTGATGCGCGATCCCTCGGGAACGCCCTGGAGGTAGCGGTCCGTGAGCAGGCCCTGCGCGAGCGGGGAGAAGACGATGGAGCCCACGCCCTCGTCCTCGAGGGTGCCGATGAGCGCCTCCTCGGGCGAGCGCTCGTACATCGAGTACGAGAACTGGTGGATCAGCAGCGGGGTGCCGAGCTCGCGCAGGATGCCGATCGCGGTGCGCGTGTCCTCCGCGCCGTAGTTCGAGATGCCGGCGTACAGCGCCTTGCCCGAGCGGACGGCCTGGTCGAGCGCCATCATCGACTCCTCGATGGGCGTGTCCGGGTCCGGGCGGTGGTGGTAGTAGATGTCGACGTAGTCGAGCCCCATGCGCGTCAGCGACTGGTCGAGCGAGCTCAGCAGGGTCTTGCGCGATCCCCACTCGCCGTACGGGCCGGGCCACATGTAGTAGCCGGCCTTGGTCGAGACGATGATCTCGTCGCGGTACGGGGCAAGGTCCTGCGCGAAGATGCGGCCGAAGTTCTCCTCGGCGGAGCCAGGCGGCGGGCCGTAGTTGTTCGCGAGGTCGTAGTGCGTCACGCCGAGGTCGAAGGCGGTGCGGATGGTCTCGCGCATCGTGTCGGTGTCGTTGGCGCCACCGAAGTTGTGCCATAGGCCCAGGCTCACGCCGGGGAGGCGAAGTCCGGAGCGTCCGGAGCGGCGGTACTGCATGGTCTCGTAGCGGGCGGCGTCGGCCACAAACGGGTCGTGTGTCATGCGCTCCAGCCTACTGACACGCGGACGCCGGAGGGCCGATGCGGTGGTCACCTCGCCGCGCGCATCGGCCCTCACGCGTGGGAACGCGGAAGAGCCCGGTCACCGCCAACGGTGACCGGGCTCTCCGGATGAGCTGAGTAGGGCTACTCGCCCGGGGCGTGCCGCGTGGGCTCCTCGCCCTCGTCGTCGGCCGACGCCTCGGGGGACTCGCCGCCGCCGACGCGGACCTCGGCCTCGCTGGCGATGGGCTCGCCCACCACGTCGTCGCGGTCGATGCCCTCGAAGGTGAACTCGCCGAGGATGCCCTCGCCCTGAGCGTCCACGCGGACGATCTGGCCCGAGGTGACCTCGCCGAAGAGGATCTTCTCCGACAGCGGGTCCTCGATCTCGCGCTGGAGCGCGCGGCGCAGCGGACGCGCACCGAGCACGGGGTCGTAGCCCTTCTCCGCGAGCAGCCGCTTGGCCGCCTCGGTGAGCTCGATGCCCATGTCCTTGTCCTTCATGCGCTCGTCGAGGCGGGCGACCATGAGGTCGACGATCTCGATGATCTCCTCCTGCGTGAGCTGCGGGAAGACCACGACGTTGTCGACGCGGTTGAGGAACTCTGGCTTGAAGTGCTCCTTGAGCTTGCCGTTCACCAGCTTGACCATGTCCTCGTAGCTGTGGCCGGTCTCCGACACCACGGAGAAGCCCGTCGCCTGACGGCGCGAGATCGCGTCGGCACCGAGGTTGGTGGTCATGATGATGATGGTGTTCTTGAAGTTCACCTCGCGGCCCTGGGCATCGGTCAGCTTGCCGTCCTCCAGGATCTGGAGCAGCGAGTTGAAGATGTCGGGGTGGGCCTTCTCGACCTCGTCGAAGAGCACGACGGAGAACGGCTTGCGGCGCACCTTCTCGGTGAGCTGGCCGCCCTCCTCGAAGCCGACGTAGCCGGGAGGCGCACCGAACAGGCGTGCCACGGTGTGCTTCTCGCCGTACTCGGACATGTCGAGCGAGATCAGCGAGTCCTCGTCACCGAACAGGAACTCGGCGAGCGCCTTGGCGAGCTCCGTCTTTCCGACGCCCGTGGGGCCGGCGAAGATGAACGAGCCGCCGGGACGCTTGGGGTCCTTGAGGCCGGCACGGGTGCGGCGCATCGACTGGGCGAGGACCTTGATGGCCTGCTCCTGACCGATGACGCGCTTATGCAGCTCCGACTCCATCTGGAGCAGGCGGCTGGACTCGTCCGAGGACACGCGGGTCACCGGCACGCCGGTGGACATCGCGAGCACCTCGGCGATCAGGTCCTCGTCCACGACCGCGGCCACGTCGAGGTCGCCCGACTTCCAGGCCTCCTCCTTCGAGGCGCGCTCCTCGGAGAGGCGACGCTCGACGTCGCGAAGCGAGGCGGCCTTCTCGAAGTCCTGCTCGTCGATCGCCGACTCCTTGTCGCGACGCACGTTCGCGATCTTGTCGTCGAGGTCGCGCAGCTCGGGCGGGCTCGTCATGCGGCGGATGCGCAGGCGCGCGCCCGCCTCGTCGATGAGGTCGATCGCCTTGTCCGGCAGGAACCGGTCGGAGATGTAGCGGTCGGCCATCTGCGCGGCGGCCACGATCGCGTCGTCCGTGATGGTGACGCGGTGGAACGCCTCGTAGCGGTCGCGCAGGCCCTTGAGGATCTCGATCGCGTGGCTCAGCTCCGGCTCCGGCACCTGGATGGGCTGGAAGCGGCGCTCGAGCGCGGGGTCCTTCTCGACGTGCTTGCGGTACTCGTCGAGCGTGGTCGCGCCGATGGTCTGCAGCTCGCCGCGGGCCAGCATCGGCTTCAGGATCGAAGCCGCATCGATCGCGCCCTCGGCGGCACCCGCACCGACGAGGGTGTGGATCTCGTCGATGAACAGGATGATGTCGCCGCGGGTGCGGATCTCCTTCAGCACCTTCTTGAGGCGCTCCTCGAAGTCACCGCGGTAGCGCGAGCCGGCCACGAGCGAGCCGAGGTCGAGCGTGTAGAGGTGCTTGTCCTTCAGCGTCTCCGGCACGTCGCCGCGCACGATCGCCTGGGCGAGGCCCTCGACGACGGCGGTCTTGCCGACGCCGGGCTCGCCGATCAGGACGGGGTTGTTCTTGGTGCGGCGCGACAGGACCTGCATCACGCGCTCCATGATCATCTCGCGTCCCACGACGGGGTCGAGCTTGCCCTCGCGTGCGGCCTGCGTGTAGTTGCGGCCGAACTGGTCGAGGACGGTCGAGCCCGAGGGCTGGCCCTCCTGGGGGCCGCCGCCACCGGCGGTCGCGGGCTCCTTGCCCTCGTAGCCCGAGAGCAGCTGGATGACCTGCTGGCGCACGCCGCCGAGGTCGGCGCCGAGCTTGCCGAGCACCTGTGCCGCCACGCCCTCGCCCTCGCGGATGAGGCCGAGCAGGATGTGCTCGGTGCCGATGTAGTTGTGGCCCAGCTGCAGCGCCTCGCGCAGGGACAGCTCGAGCACCTTCTTGGCGCGCGGGGTGAAGGGGATGTGGCCCGACGGCGCGTGCGAGCCCTCGCCGATGATCTCCTGGACCTGCTCGCGCACGCCGTTGAGGGAGATGTCCATGGCCTCGAGCGCCTTCGCGGCGACGCCCTCGCCCTCGCGGACAAGGCCGAGCAGGATGTGCTCCGTCCCGATGTAGTTGTGGTTGAGCATGCGCGCCTCTTCCTGCGCGAGCACCACCACACGTCGGGCTCGATCGGTGAACCGTTCGAACATGTCATCCTCCTTCGATCCGTCCGGCCGGGGCCGGGGTCGCCGCAGTCACCTGTGGCTTCTGGATCCAGGCTAACCAGGGCGAGGCCGTGCTCATGCCCGTGTTCGCCACCGGCGTGACAGGTGCGACATGCCCGTAACATCGCGCCGATGCGCGGGTCGCGCCTCGGAGTGCCCAGCACCCCTGGAAGCATCGGGGTTGGCATCCCCCGAGAGGATGACGGGACCAAGGACCGGTTCGCGACGGTCGCGTCCCTATTAAGTTCGAGGCAGCAACGAAAGAGAGCGCCGACGGCGCGAGAAGGGATGTCCCCACCATGATCGAGGCCAAGGACCTCACCAAGAGATACGGCAGCAAGACCGCCGTCGACCACGCCAGCTTCACCGTGCAGCCCGGGATCGTCACCGGCTTCCTCGGCCCCAACGGCGCCGGCAAGTCGACCACGATGCGCATGATCCTCGGCCTCGACCGCCCGACCGGCGGCACCGTGACGCTTGGCGGCAAGCCCTACGCCAAGCTCGACAGCCCGCTCGCGGAGATCGGCGCGCTCATCGACGCCAAGGGCGTCCACCCCCGACGCAGCGCCCGCCAGCACCTGCGCGCGCTCGCGGCCACGCACGGGATCTCGGACAAGCGCGTCGACGAGGTCATCCAGATGACCGGCCTCACCGAGGTGGCCAAGAAGAAGGCGGGCCAGTTCTCGCTGGGCATGGGCCAGCGCCTCGGCATCGCGGGCGCGCTGCTCGCAGATCCCCAGATCGTCATGATGGACGAGCCCGTCAACGGCCTCGACCCCGACGGCGTGCTGTGGGTGCGCCAACTCGCCCGACACCTCGCGTCGACCGGCCGCACCGTGTTCCTGTCGAGCCACCTCATGAGCGAGGTCCAGCAGACCGCGGACCACGTCATCATCATCGGCCGCGGCCGCATCCTCGCCGACGCGCCCCTGGACGAGTTCGTCAAGGCTCACGCGAGTGGCGGCGTGTCCGTCACCTCGCCCGACGCCGCGACGCTCGCCGGGCTGCTCACGTCGGCCGGCGCCACCGTCGAGCCCGGCAAGGAGCGCGAGATCCTCACCGTGACGGGCCTCGACGCCCTAGGTGTCGGCCGCATCGTTCGCGACAACGGGATCCTCATCTCCCAGCTGCGCGACGACACCACCACCCTCGAGCAGGCGTACATGCGCCTCACCGCCGAGGAGACCGAGTACAAGGCCGGCGTGCCCGGCACCGCCGAGACCGCATCGGCCCCGACCGAGGAGGTCTCCAAGTGACCGCCACCGCCGCCCAGCGCGCCGTCCCCGTGCGCAAGGCCACCTACGGCCGCGCCGTGAAGTCCGAGTGGATCAAGGCGCGATCGCTGCGTTCGACGTGGATCCTCATGGGCTTCACGCTGCTCGCCTTCATCGGCATCCCGCTGCTCGCGGCCAGCCCGACGGACAGCTCCTTCGCCAGCGCGAGCCTGCTGTTCAACGGGCTCGACTTCGCCGTCATCCTGCTGGCGATCTTCTCGGCGCTGCTCATCACGTCGGAGTACACCACCGGATCGGCGCGTAACACGTTCACGGCCACGCCTTCCCGTGGAGCGGTGCTCGCTGCGAAGACCACCATCGCGGTCCTGTTCGCCCTCGTCGTCACCGTCGTGGCTGTGGGGGTCGCATGGGCGATCGCGCTGCCGGCCGATGCCGCGGCGATCGACCTGGCCGACACCGAGACGATGCGCCTGTTCGGCGGCAAGCTGCTCGGCCTCGTGGTCGTCGTCGTGCTGTCCGTCTCGCTCGGCACGCTGCTGCGCAGCGCCGTCGGCACGATCTTCACGATCCTCGCGATCGAGCTGATCGCGCCGCCGATCCTGCTGTCGGTGGGCAACACCATCGCCAACTGGGTGGGCGCGCTGCTGCCCTTCACCCTCACCAGCCAGGTGATCGCCACGGACCCACCCGGGGCGGGCGAGGTCGGGCTCGCCTCGGGCCCCGCGCTCTTGGTGCTGCTGCTGTGGGCGATCATCCCGTTCGTGCTCGCGGTGCTCTCGCTGCGCAGCCGCGACGTCTGACCGGACCGCCCGGACCACGGGCCGGCCACGCCAAGAGGGCCGATGCGCGGGAAGCCTCCCGCGCATCGGCCCTACGTCGTATGCGGCCCTCGCCGGTCCCCAGGGACGAACGGCGAGACGTCCGTGGGAACGCGTGGAACCGACCCGTTCTCACGGAACGATCGCTGATGCGCCCGTGAGAACGGGGGCCGTCGCGACCGCGCGGCTACGCCTCGACGAGGATCGTCATCGGCCCATCGTTCACGAGCTCGACGTCCATCATCGCCCCGAACACCCCGCTGCCGACCGTGAGCCCCCGCGCGCGCAGCGCCTCGACCACCGCCTCGACGAGCGGCTCGGCCACCGGCCCGGGCGCGGCGCCGTTCCACGACGGCCGGCGCCCCTTGCGGACGTCCGCGTACAGCGTGAACTGCGACACCACGATGACGGGAGCGTTGACGTCGGAGGCCGAACGCTCGTCGTCGAGGATCCGCAGCTCCGCGATCTTGCGGGCGATCGTCGCGACCTGCTCGGGGCCGTCATCGTGCGTCGCCCCCACAAGCGCCACGATCCCTTGACGCTCGAACGACGCCGTGACGCGCCCCTCGACCGTCACCGACGCGCGCGAGGCACGCTGAAGCACGGCGCGCATCGGCCGTCTACCAGCCCCCGTTGGAGCGGTTGCCGCGTCCGCCCGAGCCGTAGTTGTTCTGGCGCACCTTGGGGCGCACGTCCACGAAGTAGTAGATGACCACGGCGATCGCCGCGATGCCGAGCAGCCCGAGCGCGCCACCGCCGCCGAAGCCGAACACGTTGGGACCGAACGGCAGCGGGGGCATGGACACGAACGCGATGAGCGCCGCGACGCCCATGATGACGAGCCAGATCGTCTTGCTCTGCTTGCCCGCGTTCGTGAACGCGGTGGTGGGGTACTTGGCCGCGTCGATAAGCGCCCACACCGAGCCCACGAGGGCGCCGGCGGAGATGAGCCAGATGACGAGGGCTTGCAGGAAACCGAACACGTGCGGCCTTTCAGTAACGGTCGGAGGTGCTCAGGCCAGTCTAGGCGGCAGCACGGTGAGCCCCTCGGCGCGGCCCGCGTCCGCGAGACGCCGGTCCCAGGCGGCCAGGATGGGCTTGGCCTCCGCGAGCAGCAGCGCGCTCGCGAGGTGGATCGCGTCGCCCGCGCGGAGCGGTCGGCGGTCGGCGAGGTCACCGGCGTGCTGGGCGATCGCTGGGGTCACCTCCACCGTGGCGAGCGAGGGCCACAGCTCCTTCCACCGGTCGCGCGCCTGCGCGGCAGGCGCGGCGTCGATGCGGCCGATGCGCTCGGCGGCCGCCAGCACCGACCTCACCTCGGCGTCGGCGATGCGGGAGGTGACGAGCGCGTCCGCGTGCTTCCACAGCCCGACGGCGAGCGGCGTTCCGGTCTCGAGCACGCACAACTTCACGAGGGCGGACGTGTCGACGTAGACGACGGCCACGGGCTACCTCCGCATGCGGCCGAGCAGGCTCGACAGCGCATCCTTGGCGGCCTCAGCCTGGGGCAGTCGCGGCACGGCCCGCGACTCGGCGGGGGGAGTGATGAGGCCTTCGGCCTCGAGGCGCGTCAGAAGGTCGGCTGACTCGACGCCGGTGAGGCGCGCGACGGGCACGCCGCGCTCGGTGATGATGACGGCCTCGCCGTCCTTGGCGGCCTCGAGCGCCTGGGTGAGGCCCTTGCGCAGCTCCGTCACTGAGATCTCCACGGTTGTCACCGTACTCCCGCGTGGCGGTGATCGGCAGGTGGCGCGCGGTCCTCCAGGGCGCTCGTGGGCAGAGAAGCGCGCAGAGATCGTTCCTACAGGAGCGGCAGACGAGGACGGTGGGCCGATGCGCTCGCTGGGTCAGTCGGGCAGGTCGCCGCCGTCGGCGGCGCACCCCTTGCCCATGAGCAGCCCCTTCATCGTGGGCCCGGGCTTGGGAGGACGGTCAGCCGAGAAGCCGTCCGCGTTCACGATGAGCTCCTGGCTCGCGGCGAGCGGTCCGCCGTCGGACGGCACGGTGAGCACCGAGGACGGGTCGACGGAGCGCTTGAGCACCGCCAGGGCGATCGGTCCCAGCTCGTGGTGGCGCGCCACGGAGGTCACGCGGCCCACCTCGCGGGCGTCGTCGCCGTCGCCCTGCAGGACCGGAGCGCCCGGCTCCGGCAGGGCGTGGCCCGAGCCGTCGAGGTGCAGCATCGTCAGGCGGCGCGGCGGCCGGCCCACGTTGTGGACCTTCGCGACGGTCTCCTGGCCGCGGTAGCAGCCCTTGTGCAGGTGGACGGCGGTGCGCAGCCAGTCGAGCTCGTGCGGCAGCGAGGTCTCGTCGACCTCGCGCGCGGCGCGCGGACGATGCGCGGCGATGCGGGCGGCCTCGGTCGCCCAGGTGCCGACGAGGGTCCAGCCCGCCTCGACGCGGGCGTCGATCGCGGCCTCGAGCTCGGCGCGCGGCACGAGCACCAGTCGCCATGCGCGCTCCGCGCCGGCGTGCGGCTGGTCGGGGGTCGCGGCGTAGGTGGTGCCGCCCGCGACGATGCCGGGCCACGGGTCGACCCACGTGACCGGCTCGCCGTCGGCCGCGGGGGCGGCGACGGCCTCGCCCAGCGCGGCCCAGTCCGCAGTGGCGTCGGCGACCTCGACCCGCAGCATGAAGCGCATGCGATCCAGGAACAGTGCGAGCGCGGGGGCGGACTCGGAGATCAGCCACGCGGTCTCGCCGTCGTCGACGATGCCGGCGACGTGCTCGATGCGCCCTTGCGGGGACAGGATCATCAGCTCGCTCGACTGGCCGGGTGCCAGGGCGCCGACCTGCTGCGTCGACAGCGAGTCGAGCCACGACAGCCGGTCGGGCCCGGTGACGGTGACGATGCCGAGGTGCGACTGGTCGGCGACGGCGCGACCGGCCTCGAGCGCGCGCTGCTCGGCGGTGGGATCGCCGTAGTGCCACGCGACGCCGGCATCGGCGCCCGTGTCGTCGACGGCGCCGGGTCGGGTCAGCAGGGGGGAGGTCATGGCGGGGGAACGTCTGGCGGCCGCGGAGGATTCCGGGCTACTCGGCCTCGACGCGGGAGAGCTCGGCGCTCATGTAGGACTGCAGCTCCTCGCCGAAGGCCGCGAGGTCCCACGCCCACATGAGCTGGCCGCTGACGTTGCCGTACATGCGGGTCGCGCCCCGGACGGACGGCCCGGACTCGGTCGCGGCGGCGAAGCGCGTCGCGAGGTCGATGCGGCCGTTGCCCACGGCACCCATGTAGCAGGTGAGCAGCCCGGAGGCGTCGGACAGGACGACCTCGACGGGGTGCTGGAAGTCCTGGAGCTCGACGCCTTCGGGAGCCTCCGGCGAGACGCGCCAGAACCCGGACTCGACGGCCCACACCTGCCCCTGCTCGCCGTCGGGCCCCATGAGGGACGTCGTGGCCGAGTAGGTGAGATAGGGGCCGCCGTCGTGATCGAAGACGACCTCCTGGACGATCTGCGCTCGCGGCACGCCGGGGTAGGCGACCTCCCCGTGGCCGGACCAGCGACCCACGAGCCACGCGAGCGGGTAGACCTCGGGGGCGAGGCCCTCGGGGAGGGTGAAGGTCACCGGCGCGGGCTCCGGAGGATCCGCCAGCCGATGATGCCGGTGATCCACGTGGTGGCGCCGAAGGCCGCCACGGCGAGGGCGGTGAAGGCGATCTCGAGTCCGGTCATGATTCTCCGATCCTATCCCGGGCGGCTATGGCCGGGTCGTCAGGCGGTGCGCGCTCCCGCGCGCTTGATGAGCAGGTAGATCTCGCAGCCCAGGCAGAAGCCGAAGACCGCGTTGAGGAACGAGGCGACCGTCACGAACGCGCCGAAGAGCCAGAAGCCCCAGTCGAGCCCGAGCAGGCCGAGCACGAGCGCGGCCGCGGACATGCCGAGGCCCATCTGCTGGGCGAAGCGCGGCGGGCGGAAGGACTCGGTCTCCGTGGGGGCGCCGATGCGCGGACGGATGAGGCGCTTGAACAGCGCGGACTGGAGGGTGGCCTGGGGCCCGACCAGGGCGCCGGGCAGGAACAGGGCGACGAGCACTGCCATGGCCACGAATCCCGCAGTGGTGGCGCCCAGCACGAGCGCGATCACGGCGACCGTGAGCGTCACGGTCGCGCCGAAGCGGTAGCCGCGCGGGTCGATCTGGACGTCCTCAGCCATCGGTGGTCCTCCTTGGCGGTCGATTCTAGGGGGCGCCGGCCTAGATGGCGTACCCGTCGGAACGGGAGGCCACGGCGGCGAGCGCCTGCTGGGCCTGCTCGACCGTCGGGGCGCCATCCATGCGGGCGACGATCGCGCCGTCGCCATCGAGGACGAGCGTGGTCGGGGTGCGCATGATGCTCAGCTCGCGGGCGAGGTCGAGCCGCTCGGAGGCGTCGATCTCGAGGTGGGTGACGTGCACGTGCTGCTCGGCGACGCCGCGCAGGAGGCGTGCCGTGCCCGGGCACTTCGAGCACATCGGCGTCGAGAACTGCACGAACGTCGCGTGCGCGCCGCGGGGCGCGCCCAGCTGCTCGGCCGTCAGCACGTCCTCTGAGCTCAGCGCGCGCACGCGTCCCTGGCGACGCTGCCACCACCAGTAGCCCAGCGACGCCACCGCGAGAAGGGCGACGATCACGAGCGCTCGTTCCAGCATCGGCCCTCCGTCCTCAGTCCTAGCCGATCAGCAGGCGTCCGCCGAGATAGATGAGGACGCCGGCCACCAGAACAGGCGTGACGGCCGACGCTATTCCCGCCCACACGGAGTGGGGGCGCGGCTCGCGGCGGTACATCTCGGCGATCGGCACCACAGCGACGCCCGCGGCGATGCCGACCAGGATGCCGCCGTACCAGGTCACGGACTCGAACAGGAGGCCGGTGGCGCCGCCTGACGCGGCGGCCAACACGAGCGCGCCGACGGTGTTGACCGTCGCGTTGCGCGTGAGCACGGAGGCGATGGCGGCCATGGCGAGCGCGGCGGCGCCCGTGACGACGAGGTCCTCCGCGCCCGGCGTCCGGCTCGAGGCCACCCACGCGGCGCCCGCGGCAGCGATCGCACCGCCCGACGCGGTCGCGGCGACGGCGGTCACGGCGCGACCGGGCGGGCTCGCGAAGAACACCTCGGAGATCAGCGCGGCCACGACGATCGCGGCGACCGCGACGACCATGTAGCGCAGGTACGGCTCCTGACGCCCGAGCACCACGGACGCGAGGGCGATGAGGGACCCCGCGCCGATGATCGAGGTCGACACCCACCGGCGCGACACCCGCGCGAGCACCGGCCAGCCGACGGCGAAGCCGACCATCACCAGCAGCACGCCAGCAGCGAGATACCTGGTCCCCAGGAACCCGGTGGTGGCGATCACCGATGCCGCGACAGCAGTGATCGTCGCCCGGGTGGTGGGATTCATGGGGGTTAGTGTCTCATCCACCACGCCGCTACAGTTAAGGCCGAACGGAGGTGGCGATGGCCGACCTGTTGGTGCTGACACCGTCGCGTGACGGTGCGCCTGACGTCCTGCCCGCCCTCGGTCTGCTCTCCCACAGGACTCGGGTGCTGCCGCCCGAGCCGTCCGCCATGCTGGACGCCCTCGACGCCGACGTCGTGATCGTCGACGGCCGCCACGACCTGGCCGAGGCACGTAACAACTGCAAGCTCGTGCACGTCACGGGCGTCTCGGTGCCCCTGCTGCTGGTGCTGCGCGAGGGCGGCCTGTCGATCGTGAACGCCGACTGGGGCGCGGACGACGTCGTGCTCGCCGACGCCTCGCCGGCCGAGGTCGAGGCCCGCATCCGGCTGATGATCGGCCGCGCGAACGCCGAGGACCCGCTCGAGAAGGCCGCGGAGTTCTCCTCCGGCGACCTCACCGTCGACGTGGGCGGCTACACCGCCCGACTCAAGGGCGTGCCGCTCGACCTCACCTACAAGGAGTTCGAGCTCCTCAAGTACCTGATGCAGCACCCGGGCCGCGTGTACACGCGCGACCAGCTGCTGCAGGAGGTGTGGGGCTTCGACTACTACGGCGGCACGCGCACCGTCGACGTCCACGTGCGACGCCTCCGCGCGAAGCTCGGCGCGGAGCACGAGCACCTCATCGGCACCGTGCGCAACGTCGGCTACCGCTTCGACCCCCCGCAGCCCAAGCAGCCCGCCGCCGAGCGCGGCGACAAGGAGAGCGCTCGGTAGGCTGGGGGCACCCCCTGACCCCCCACCCGGAGACTCGATGGCCACCTCCAGCAACTCCCGCCTGTTCTCTCGTCTGACGCCGTCCACCGAGCGCACCCTCGCGGATGTGCTGCGCGCGGAGCGTACGGGCGGCATCCTGCTCCTCGCGGCGACCGTCATCGCGCTGATCTGGGCGAACTCGGCCTGGTCAGAGTCGTACGAGACCATCAAGGCGTTCGAGTTCGGGCCCGAGTCGCTGCACCTGCACCTGTCGGTCGAGGGCTGGGCCAAGGACGGCCTGCTCGCCATCTTCTTCTTCGTGGTCGGCCTCGAGCTCAAGCGCGAGATCGTCGCCGGTGAGCTGCGCAAGCCCGCCACCGCGATCGTGCCCATCGTTGCCGCCATCGGCGGCATGGCGGTCCCCGCGGGCATCTACGTCGCCGTCAACCTCATGCAGGAGGGCGGGTCGACGGCTGGGTGGGCCGTGCCCACCGCGACGGACATCGCCTTCGCGATCGCCGTGCTCGCCGTCGTCGGCAAGTGGCTGCCGAACGCCCTGCGCGCGTTCCTGCTGACGCTCGCCGTGGTCGACGACCTGCTGGCGATCATCATCATCGCCGCGTTCTTCTCGTCCGACCTGCACTTCGAGTGGCTCGCCGCGTCCGCCGTGGCCATCGCCGTGTTCGGCTTCCTTGCACGCAAGGGCATCACCCACTGGTGGATCCTCATCCCGCTGGGCGTCATCGCGTGGGCGACCATGCACGCCTCGGGCGTGCACGCCACCATCGCGGGCGTCGCGCTCGGCATGGTCGTGCCTGCCGTCGCGCGCAAGGGCGAGCGGTCGTCGCTCGCGGAGCATTGGGAGCACCTGTGGCGTCCGGTCTCGGCCGGCGTCGCGGTGCCGATCTTCGCCCTGTTCGCCGCGGGCGTCGCCATCAGCGCCGAGAGCCTCGCGACCGCCGCGGCGGACCCGATCGCGCAGGGCATCTTCCTGGGTCTGGTGGTCGGCAAGCCGCTGGGCATCCTGCTGTTCACCTTCGTGGCCGCGAAGATCCTGCGCGCAGGGCTCGACCGAGGCCTGTCCTGGTGGGACGTCGGCTCGGTGGGGTTCGTCGCCGGAATCGGCTTCACCGTGTCGCTGCTCATCGGCGACCTGGCGTTCGGCGACGAGAGCACCGTGGGCGCCGAGGTCAAGATGGCCGTGCTGTTCGCGTCGCTCACCGCCGCGATCATCGGTGCCGTCCTGCTCACGTGGCGGGACCGGCACTACCGGCGCATCTACGAGCGCCGCTCGACCCCCCTCGAGGAGTCGCGCCTCGTCGCCCAGCGGTTCGGCGCGCTCGGCGCGCGCGAAGACGTGGACGTCGACGAGCTGCCGGCGCCCGATGCCGAGGACCCGAACCCGGACAAGCACTAGCGTTCCGGCTCCCGGCGGCGCGTTCGCAGCGCCGATGCGCGTGTCAGGACGCGGGCGCCCTCACCTTCGCGCCGGGTGCGCTCGGGCACAGGGCGGCGATCTCGCACGCGCCGCACTCGGGCTTGCGGGCCTTGCACCGGCGGCGCCCGTGGAAGATCACGCGGTGCGACCACAGCGTCCACTCGCTGCGCTCGACGAGCGCCATGAGGTCGCGCTCGACCACGACGGGGTCCTCGTTGACGGTGAGGCCCAGGCGGCGGGCGAGGCGACCCATGTGGGTGTCGACCGTGATCCCGGGCACTCCGAATGCGTTGCCGAGCACCACGTTCGCGGTCTTGCGGCCGACGCCCCGCAGCGTGGTGAGGTCGTGCAGGCGGCCCGGCACCTGGCCGTCGTAGCGCTCGACGATGTCGCGGCTGAGCCCCAGCAGCGACTCCGCCTTCGCCCGGTAGAAGCCGGTGGGCTTGATGAGCGCCTCGAGCCGGTCGCGGTCCGCGCCGGCCATCTCCTGGGCGTCCGGGTAGACGGCGAACAGCCCCGGCGTGACCTGGTTGACGCGCACGTCGGTGCACTGCGCGCTGAGCACCGTCGCGACGAGCAGCTGGAACGGCGTCTGGTAGTCCAGCTCGCAGTGCGCGTCCGGGTAGACCTCGGCGAGCGCACGGTTCACGGCGCGCGCGCGGCGCGTGAGCGCCACGGGCGGTGCGTCCATGCCCTCGACAGCGACGGTGAGGGGTGTGCGGGAGGCCATGGATCCAGCGTAGGCGAGGGCCTCAAGGCCGCTCGCACGCCGGCCGATAGAGAGGGCGTCGGAGCGCGCCGCGCCCGTGTCCATCGAGCCCGGAGGTGACCGTGCCCACGTCGGATCTGTCGGCTCAGGTCACCGAGCTTCGGCACCGCCGCCGCGAGATCCGCCGCGAGCTCGCGAGGGTGCGCTGGTGGCGCCGCCTGGTGCAGGCGCGCAAGGACCTCGTGATCGCCCAGCTGGCCGACGTCGCCGAGCTCGAGCGGCTCGGGATGGACGACGCCTGGGAGGCGCTCGCGGCCGATGCTCCCACCACGGCGGAGCTGTCGGGAGCCGTGTGGCCCGACGCGGAGAGTGCGACTCCCGCGAGCGTGGAGGCGCTCCAGAGCCTCGATGCCCGGCTACAGTCGTACGAGGACCGTGTCAGCGACAATCTGGAGATGGTGACGGGGCAGATGGTGAGAGCACTGGGACAGCAGCGCCGAGTGTCCACCCCCCCGCGAGGAGGCGACCATGGGTGAGTCACCCCGCGAGGAGCAGCTGCTCCGGTCGTCGCCGCTGTTCGCCGGCATGGACGGCAACTCCGCTCGCTCCCTCATCGCGACCATGACGCGCATGGAGCTCGCCAAGGGCGACGTGCTGTTCAACGAGGGCGACGAGGGCCAGGCGCTCTACGTCATCGTCAAGGGCAAGATCAAGATGGCCCGCACCGCCCGCGACGGACGCGAGAACCTGCTCGGGCTGCTCGGCGTGGGCGACATGCTCGGCGAGCTGTCGGTGTTCGACCCGGGGCCGCGCCTGTCGCGCGCCCACGCGGTCGAGGACTCGATCATCTACGAGCTGCCCAAGGCGGTGCTCGACACCTGGCTCGACGATCACCTCGAGATGTCCCGCCACCTCATGCGTGCGCTCGCGCAGCGCATCCGCCGCATCTCGAACACCATGGCCGACCTCGTCTTCTCGGACGTGCCCGGCCGCGTCGCGAAGGCGATCCTCGACCTCGGCCACCGCTTCGGACGCATGGAGCGCGGCCACGTGACCGTGCGTCACGGCCTCACCCAGGAGGAGCTCGCGCAGCTGGTGGGCGCCTCCCGCGAGACGGTCAACAAGGCCCTCGCGGACTTCGCCTCGCGCGGATGGATCGACGTCCACATCGGCGCCGTCGAGGTCTACGAGCCCGAGCGCCTGCGCGCGCGCTCGCGTTGACGCCCCGCTAGCCCACCCGACGCCGTCGAGAAGGCGAGGGGCGGGCGCTGCTGGCGAGCGCATCGGCCCTCCGACCGCGCCCTGGCGGTCGATTCTCGTGCATCCATCGCCCTCGATGAGCGAGTGGGGCCCAACTCGTGCACTACGGACGGGTGATGAGCGAGAATCCACCGCCAGCGGGTCAGAAGGGGCGCAGCTCCGCGATGAGCTCGATCTCGACGGGAGCGCCCAACGGCAGCGACGCGACGCCCACCGCGGACCGGGCGTGGCGGCCCGGCTCGCCGAAGACGTCGGCGAGGATGCCGCTCGCACCGTTGAGGACCGCGGGCTGGCCCGTGAACCCGGGCGCCGAGGCGATGTAGCCGGTCATGCGGACGATGCCGAGCACCGAGTCGATGCCGCCGGCGACGTTCGCGACGGCCGCGAGGGCGTTGAGCACCGCGGCGCGCGCGCACTCGACGGCCCGTTCGGGGCCCACGTCACCCGCCCTCGCGCCGACGACGCCGGTCGCGACGAGCTCCCCGTCGACGAGAGGCAGCTGGCCGGACGTGTAGATGAGGTCGCCGTGGCGGCGCGCGGGGGTGTACGTGCCGACGGGCGTCGCGACCTCGGGCAGGGTGAGTCCGAGGTCGGCCAGACGGGACGAGGCGCTCATGACTTCGGGCGCTTGAGGTAGGCGACGAGGCCGCCCGTCGGGCCGGTCACGACCTGCACGAGCTCCCAGCCGTCCTCGCCCCACTGGTCGAGGATCTGCTTGGTCACGTGGTCGATGAGAGGTACAGTCGCGTATTCCCATTGCGTCATGCGACGAGAGTATCGCGCGCCCGCAGGAACCCTCCACGGGTATCGAGCGTTGAGCATGGGACGCAAAGGTCGTCCAGACGGGGACGTAAGGTTGGTATATGGGCTTCTTCACTTCTCGCCGCGCGCGCCGTGATGGCCACGTGACGGTGGTGCAGCTGCTGTCCGCGCTGTTCATGTTCGTCGCCTTCGCCGTGATCGGCGGGTTCCTCCTGGCAGGCATCGCCCTGCCCGCGGTGACCGTCGCCGGCAGCGCCGTCAACGGCTCCGTCGAGATCTTCGAGGAGCTCCCCGACGAGCTCGAGTCCGTCGAGCTGCCGCAGCAGTCGAACATCTACGCCCGCGACGGGGAGACCCTCCTCGCGACCTTCTACAGCCAGAACCGCGTGATCGTCCCGCTCGAGGAGATCTCGCCCTGGATGCAGAAGGCCGTGGTCGCCATCGAGGACAAGCGCTTCTGGGTCCACAACGGCGTCGACGGCGAGGGTTTGCTGCGCGCGGTCGCTGAGAACCTGCGCACCGAGGGCGGCGAGCAGGGAGCGTCCACGCTCACCCAGCAGCTGATCAAGAACACCCTCCTCCAGGACGCCCTCGAGATCGACGACTCCGAGGAGCAGGCCGAGGCGATCGCGGAGGCCACCGAGGCGACGATCCCCCGCAAGATCCGCGAGTGGCGCCTCGCCCTCGCGTTCGAGGAGAGCCGCAACGAGCGCTACGGCGACCAGTGCGACGGCACCGACCCGGCGGTCAACTGCGGCAAGGAGGACATCCTCCAGCAGTACCTCAACATCGCGCAGTTCGGCCGCAACATCTACGGCGTCGAGGCTGCCGCGCAGTACTACTTCTCGAAGCCCGCCGCTGAGCTGTCCGCGCTCGAGGCCGCGACCATCGCCGGCATCACGCAGAACCCCTCGCGCTGGGACCCGACCCGTACCTTCGACACCGACGACGGCGCGGTCGACAACTACGACCAGGCCGAGGTCCGACGCGACGCCGTGCTCGGCGTCATGTACGAGCAGGACATGATCACCGAGGAGGAGTTCAACACCTACGAGGCGATCCCGGTCGAGGACACCCTCAAGGTCTCGGCTCCCAAGTTCTCGTGCTCCGCCTCGGACATCGCGCCGTTCTTCTGCGACTACGTCACGAAGATCATCTCGAAGCACGAGGTGTTCAACACGGACACCCAGAGCGGCAACGACCTGCTCTACACCGGTGGCCTGGACATCGTCACGACGCTCGACGTCAAGAAGCAGGAGATCGCCAACGAGGAGCTGCGCTCGACGCTGCCGATCGATGACCCGTCGGGCTTCGCGACCGCGATGGTCGCGCTGGACCCTGACACCGGTCAGATCCTCGCGATGGCGCAGAACCGCGACTTCGACCCCGCCGCCGAGGCGGAGGGCTCGACGTCCATCAACTACTCCGTCGACCGCGAGTGGGGCGGCTCCCGCGGCTTCAGCCCCGGCTCGACCTTCAAGCCCGTGATCCTCGCGGCCTGGCTCGACTCGGGACGCTCGCTGCGCCAGATCGTCCAGGGATCCATCCAGGAGTACGAGGACGGCGACTGGGCGGACTCGTGCAACGGCCCCGTGAACTTCTACGGCAAGCCGTGGAAGCCGGGCAACGTCGGCAACACCGGCGCCTCCAACCAGTCTGTGCTGCAGGCGACCGCGAACTCCGTCAACACGGCCTACGTCGCGATGGCCAGCCAGCTGGACCTGTGCGACATCGGCGACATGGCCGAGTCCCTCTACTTCGAGCGCGCCGACAACGCCCCATTCGAGCTCGTGCCGTCCTCGGTGCTGGGCCCGCAGAACTCGTCGCCGCTGGGCATGGCCGAGATGTACCAGATCTTCGCCAACGAGGGCGTCCACTGCGAGCCGCTCGCGATCCTGTCGATCACCACGCCCGAGGGCGAGGAGATCCCGGTGCCGCAGCAGGACTGCCGCCAGGCGATCTCCGCCGAGCTCGCGGCCGGCGTCACCTACGCGCTGCAGGGCGTGATGACCGAGGGCTCGGGACGTCGCACGCAGCTCGAGGGCCGCGTCTCCGCCGGCAAGACCGGCACGTCGCAGCAGAACATGCACACCTGGTTCGCGGGCTACACGCCGCAGCTGGTGTCCGTGTTCTGGCTGGGCAACCCCGACACCGACACCCCGCAGCAGCGGATGCGCATCGGTGGCCGCTACGAGCCCTTCTTCTACGGCTCGACGCTCATGGCTCCCACCTGGGAGAAGTTCATGGAGCGCTCGCTCGAGGGCGTGGAGGCGGTGGGCTTCCCGTCCGTCTCCGACGAGATGCTCAACGGCGTTCCGGTCCAGGTGCCAAGCCTGGTAGGCCGCTCCGAGTCGACGGCGCGCTACCTCGCCGCGGAGGCGGGCTTCTACCTGCGGGTCTCGGACCAGCGGGTGTTCTCGAACTCCGTCGAGTCCGGCGCGATCGCGTCGCAGAGCCCCGGCTCCGGCGGACGCATGACGCCCGGTTCGACCATCACGGTCTACCTCGCCACGGACGAGCTGCCCAGCTGGTGGTACAACTGGCCCTCCGACTGGGACCGCAACACCGCACCCTCGGACTACTGGGGCGACACGTGGCCGCCGGCGTCGTTCTCGACCAACCCGCCCAACGGCTGGGTCCAGCAGTGCGCCGACGGCGACAACTGGAACGAGGACACCAACCAGCCGTGCCCGGGTTACGACGAGAACGGCAACCCGCAAGGCAACAACGGGAACGGCAACGGCAACGGCAACGGCGACGACGACGACCGCGGCCGCGGTCGCGACGACTGAGCCTCGCGTGGGAGCACTGTCCAAGGTCGCGGGAGCGACCGTCCTGGCCGGCGCCGGCGTGCTCGCGTGGAGCCTCGTCGAGGCGCGCTCCTACGTCGTGCGCCAGGTCGCCGCTCCCGTGCTGCCCGCCGGGTCCAAGCCGCTGCGGATCCTGCACCTGTCGGATCTGCACCTCACGCCGTCCCAGCGCGGCAAGGTGGCGTGGGTGCGCTCGCTCGCGCGCTTCCGGCCCGACCTCGTGGTCGACACCGGCGACAACCTCGCGCACGAGGATGCGGTGCCCACGGCGCTCGAGGCGCTCGAGCCCTTGCTCGCGTTCCCTGGCGTCTTCGTGCACGGCTCGAACGACTACTTCGGACCGCGGGCCAAGAACCCGCTGACGTACCTGCGCGAGCCCACCCGCCTCCACGGTGAGGCCGTGGCCCTCGACCACGAGGCGCTCACGGCGGGCCTGACGGCGCGCGGCTGGCTGGATCTCAACAACGCGCGCGGCGCGCTCGACCTGGCCGGACACGCGGTGTCCTTCACCGGGCTCGACGACCCGCACCTCGGCCGCGACGAGCTCTCCCCGGTCGCCGAGGGCGCAGGTGCCCCGGGCACCCAGGGCGACGTGCGCATCGGCGTCGTCCACGCCCCGTACCTGCGCTCCCTCGAGGCGCTGCGAGCCGACGGCGCGCAGGTGATCCTCGCGGGCCACACGCACGGCGGCCAGGTGTGCGTCCCCGGCTACGGGGCGCTCGTCACCAACTGCGACCTGGACACCTCGCGGGCGAAGGGTCTGCACGGCTGGCCGGGCGCCCGCCCGGACCAGGATGGCGGCGACGACAGCGTCTGGCTGCACGTCTCCGCGGGCGTCGGAACCTCCCCGTACACGCCCATCCGACTGGCGTGCCGACCGGAGGCGACGCTGCTCACGCTGCTGCCGGTGGACGCGCCGTCGCCTGCGCCGGCAGGGGGCTGAGGCCAGTTAGGTTTCAGGCCGTGTCGTCCGGTATCCTGACACGGCTGTTTTCTCGGGGTGTGGCGCAGCTTGGTAGCGCGCCTCGTTCGGGACGAGGAGGTCGCAGGTTCAAATCCTGTCACCCCGACCGAGAGACACACCGGAGGCCCCGACGCTGATGCGTCGGGGCCTCCGGTGCGTTCGGGCTCGAGGCCCGTCCGGCGCCGGCGCGCCTCAGGGACGGTGGGCCGATGCGGCCGCTCGGTACTGCTCGAGGATCACCGGTCGGTGGTCGGGGGCGGGGGTCGCCACGGTCTGCACGGCCCAGGCAGGGCGCTCCCCCGTGAGGGCCCACGCGGCCTGCACGGCCGCGCCCAGCGCGACGTACTCCGCGGGCTCCGGGATCTCGACCGGCGCGTCGAACACCTGCGCCGCGATCGCCTGGACCGCGGGGTTCTGAGCCGCACCGCCGACGATGAGCAGGCGCTGGGGATCGAGGCCCTGCGCGCGGACCGCGGCGAGGCCGTCGGCGAGAGCGCACAGCATGCCCTCGATCGCCGCGCGGGCGAGGTTCTCCCGCGTCGTCGAGGCGAGCGTGAGGCCGCTGAGCGAAGCAGTGGCGTCGGGAAGGTTGGGCGTGCGCTCGCCCTCGAAGTACGGCACGAGCACCGCGCCGCCGGCTCCGGGCTCGGCGGCGAGAGCCAGGGCGCCCAGCTCGTCGTGGGTGACCCCGAGCACGCGCGTGAAGGCGTCGAGCACGCGCGCGGCGTTCAGCGTCGCGACGAGGGGCAGGAAGGCGCCGGAGGCGTCGGCGAAGCCCGCGACGGCCCCGGTGACGTCTCGGGCGGGGACCTCGGTGACCGCGAACACCGTTCCCGACGTGCCGATCGACACGATGGCGTCGCCGGCGGCCGCGCCCAGGCCGAGCGCCGCGCCGGCGTTGTCTCCGGCCCCAGGGCCGACGACGACGGCCGATGCGCTCGCCGAGTACCCGACGGCGCCCGTGCCCGCGCTGTCTCCGGGCCCGAGGACACGTGGCAGGACGGCGTCGTGGCCGAGCGCGGCGATCAGCAGCTCGCGGTCGTACTCGCCGCTGGTGGGCGACCAGTAGCCGGTGCCCGACGCATCGGACCTGTCCGTCGTGAGCTCGTCGAGGACGGGCCCGAGCGGCGCCTCGTCCGCGGGTCCGTAGCCCCGCAGGCGCCAAGTGAGCCAGTCATGGGGAAGCGCGACGGCGGCGACCCGCGCGGCGTTGTCGGGCTCGGCGTCGCGCAGCCAGCGCAGCTTCGTGGAGGTGAAGGACGCGACGGGCACCAGGCCGGTGCGGGTGGCGAGCTCGTCGGCGCCGAGCTCGGCGATGAGGTCCGCCGCGGCGCCGGCCGAGCGGGTGTCGTTCCACAGCAGGGCGTCGCGGATGACGCGGCCGTCGGCGTCGAGGGCGACCATGCCGTGTTGCTGGCCGCCGATCGAGACGGCGGCGACGTCGTCCAGCCCGCCGGCCTCGTCGAGCGCGGTGCGCAGCGCGCTCCACCACGCGGCGGGCGGCACGGAGGTGCCGTCCGGGTGGGACGCGCGGCCCGAGCGGACCACCTCGCCGGTGTCGAGGTCGCGGACGACCACCTTGCAGCTCTGGGTCGAGGAGTCGACCCCGGCGACGAGCGTCATCGCGCGTCCTCTCTGGAGGGGGTGGGGTTCAGGGGAGGTAGAGGAAGGAGCGCGCCGCCCGTCCCGCGCGAAGGAGGACGCGAGGACGGGCGGCGCATGGGGGAGGAGAGCTCAGACGGTCAGCGGGCGCCCATGAGGTGCTCGGTGGCCAGCTGCTGGAGGCGGACGAAGCCGAAGCCGTTGCCGCCGAAGAACGCCTCGGCGTCGAAGTCCTCGTACGCGGAGCGGTCCGCGAGCAGGTCCGCGTAGGTCTCGCCGTCGTTCAGCGTGGGCTTGCCGAGCTCGAGGACCTTCGCCTCCTGCAGGGCCTCCTGGACCTCGGGGTCGGCGCGGAACGCCTGTGCCCGCTCCTTGAGGAGCAGGTACGTCGCCATGTTCGCGCGCACGGACTCCCACACGCCCTTGCTGTCCTCGGTGCGCGAGGGCTTGTAGTCGAAGTGGCGGGGGCCGTCGTAGGCCGGGCCGCCGTTGGGGCCGCCGTGCTCGAGGAGGTCGACCAGCGAGAAGGCGTTGTGCAGGTCGCCATGACCGAACACGAGGTCCTGGTCGTACTTGATTCCGCGCTGCCCGTTGAGGTCGATGTGGAAGAGCTTGCCGTGGTACAGCGCCTGGGCGATGCCCGCGGTGAAGTTCAGGCCCGCCATCTGCTCGTGGCCCGTCTCGGGGTTGAGACCCACGAGCTCGGGGCGCTCGAGCGAGTCGATGAACGCGAGCGCGTGGCCCACGGTCGGCAGCAGGATGTCGCCGCGGGGCTCGTTGGGCTTGGGCTCGATGGCGAACTTGATGTCGTAGCCCTTGTCGGTGACGTAGTCGCCGAGCAGGTTGACGGCCTCGCGGTAGCGCTCGAGGGCGGCGTGGATGTCCTTCGCGGAGTCGTACTCGGCGCCCTCGCGGCCGCCCCACATGACGAACGTCGTGGCGCCCAGCTCGGCCGCGAGGTCGATGTTCCGCAGCACCTTGCGCAGCGCGAAGCGGCGCACGCCGCGGTCGTTGGAGGTGAACCCGCCGTCCTTGAACACGGGGTGCGTGAAGAGGTTGGTGGTGACCATCTCGACGACGATGCCGGTCGCGTCGCACGCGCCCTTGAGGTCGTCGATGGCCTTCTGGCGCTCCGCGTCGGAGGAGCCAAACGGGAAGACGTCGTCGTCGTGGAACGTGATGCCCCACGCGCCGGCCTCGGCGAGGCCGTGGATGGCCTCCACCGTGTCGAGCGGGGGGCGGGTGGCGGAACCGAAGGGGTCCTGGGCCTGCCAGCCGAGGGTCCACAGTCCGAAGGAGAACTTGTCCTCGCGGGTGGGCGTGGGTGCCATGGGTGTTGCTCCGATCGTCATTGATGCGTGGGTGGGCACATCTGTTAGGTTGTTGGCAACAACATAAGCCTGTGGCGGTGACCTGTCAAAATATGCCGACAGGTCAGCGAGAGGAGACAGCGACGATGCTCGACCACACGCCGGGACGGACCCTCACCCCGGGGCGCGGCAGCCGCAACGAGTCGACCCGGCGGCACAACCTGTCGACGGTCCTGTCCCTCGTGCACCACGGCCGCGGCATGTCCCGCGCGGACCTCACGCGCGCGACCGGGCTCAACCGCTCGACCATCGGGCTGCTGGTCGCCGACCTCGTCGGGGCGGGTCTGGTGAGCGAGCGCGCGCCCGAGGCGAGCGGCGTCGGCCGGCCCAGCCCGGTGGTCGTGCCCAATCCCGATGTGGTGGCCATCGCGGTGAGCCCCGACGTCGACGCGGTGGTGCTGGGCGTCGTGGGCCTGGGCGGCGTCGTGCACGCGCGCCGGCGCGTCGAGTTCGCCTCGGTGCCGACCGCCGCAGAGGTCGTCTCCGCCGTCACCGAGCATGCGCGCGCTCTCGTCGGCGCCCCGGGCGTGCCCGAGCGCCGCGTCGTGGGCGCTGGCGTCGCGGTGCCGGGCCTCGTGAGGGTCCGTACCGGCGTGGTCGCACGCGCGCCGCACCTGCGCTGGCAGGACGAGGATCTTGCGAGGCCGCTCGCGGCAGCGCTCGGCGTCGCCGTCGCGGTCGACAACGACGCGAATGCGGCGCTCGTCGCGGAGACGCTGTTCGGCGCGACAAGGGGACGCAGCAGCGTCGTGTACCTCAACGGCTCCGTCTCCGGCATCGGCGGGTCGCTCCTGACCGACGGCGCGATCCTGCGCGGCGCGGACGGGTTCGCCGGCGAGCTCGGGCACACGATCATCCGCGCGGACGGCGAGCGGTGCCACTGCGGACGGCGTGGCTGCCTCGAGACCGAGGTCAACCTGCAGCGCCTCGAGGCCGCCGCCACCGAGGCCATCGACCACGACGACGTCGAGGCCAGCCTCCGGGCACAGGACTCTGGCGCGCTCGCGGAGGAGATCGACCGCCAGGTCGACGTGCTGGGCCGCGCGATGGCGTCCTTCGTGTCCGCCTTCAACCCCCAGGCGGTCGTCCTCGGCGGCTATCTCAGCGCCCTCCACGCCCTGCGCACGGCGCGACTCACGGACACTCTGCAGGACATGGCGTTCTCTCCGCTCGCGGACAGCGTCGAGGTGCTGCCTGCGCAGCTGGGCGACGAGCTGCTCATGGTGGGAGCGGCCGAGCTGGGCTTCGAGGAGCTGCTGGCGGACCCCGGCTCCGCCGCCTGACCAGGCACGTCGTCCCGTTCGACCCTGCGCGACCCGGGCGAGGCATGGCACGCTGGGGTCATGGTTCCCGTCGTCCGTCGCGCCGCTGAGGGTGAGCGCCCATGCTGACGCTGCTCGCCTCGCTGCCGATCCTCGCGATCCTGCTGCTGATGGTGGTCGCGAAGTGGTCCGCGGTGCTCGCGGGCACGGCGGCGGCGCTCGGCGCGATCGTGCTCGCGATCACGGCCTTCGAGTT
Source organism: Demequina sp. NBRC 110056 (assembly GCF_002090155.1). Classification (GTDB taxonomy): domain Bacteria; phylum Actinomycetota; class Actinomycetes; order Actinomycetales; family Demequinaceae; genus Demequina. The sequence continues at coordinate 114,996 of NZ_BBRM01000008.1, forward strand.
CGGCGGCGAGGACGATCCGTTCAGCCAGCTCGAGGGGATCATCGGCGTCCTTGCGCGCGCGGGCTGGGTCGCCCTCACGGTGATGCTCATCATCGGCCCGGCGCTGGGCATCCACCATCTCCAGCAGCGCACGGGGGCGACGTCCGCCCTCGAGGCCGGGCTGTCGCGCATCACCCCCGATCCGCGCGTCGCGGCCCTGCTCATCGTGTGGTTCTTCTGCCTGCTGATCGAGGGTGCGGCGGGATTCGGTACGCCTGTGGCGCTCGCGGCACCGTTCCTCGTCGCGGCCGGGTTCAAGCCCGTCACGGCCGTGGTCGCCGCGATGCTCGGGCACGCGTCCGCCGTGCCCTTCGCCGCGGTCGGCACGCCTACCCTCGCGCAGCTCGCCATCGTCGACTACGACCCGCTCGAGCTGTCGTGGGCCACCGCGCCGCTGATGGCGGCCGTCGGCCTGGTCCTGGCGTTCATGGTGGCGCGCATGGTTGGCACCCTCATGCCCACGGCCGGGGCGCCGTGGAAGTGGATGGCCGTCGCCTACGTCGCGTTCTTCACCCCGTACCTGCTCATCGCGCGGTTCGTCGGTCCCGAGCTGCCGTCGCTCGTGGGCTCGATCGCCGGCGCCGGTGTGTTCGTCGCCGTCGTGAGATGGGCCCTCAACCGGCGCGCGAGCGCACGGCCCGGCCCCGGCAGCGCCACTGGCGACCTCAGCGCCACCGCACCCGACACCACCGCGCCCGACACCGATACGCCTGCCGACCCCGGGTCTCCGGCGGGCTCGAGCGACGTGACGGCGCCCGCGCTGCCGTCCCCAGGGGCGACCGCGGCGAGCCCGGTCGCCGGCTACAGCGCGACGGTCGGCGAGCCGTCCGCGGGCGGCGCGGCGGCCTCCGCCGCCCGCTCACCCGCCACCGAGGCGACGGGCGCGCTGTCCCCCGCGCGCGCATCGGCCGCCGTCACGGCCCCACCCAGCATGTCGTTCCTCGCGGCGACCGCTCCGTACCTCGTGCTGGTGGTGCTCGTGCTCGTCACGCGGCTCATCACGCCGGTCAAGGAGCTCACGCAGTCGTGGACCATCAGCTGGGAGCTCTATGGCACGTTCTCCGAGTCGATCCAGCCGCTGTACCACCCGGGCGCGCTCCTCGCGATCGCCTTCGTGGCAGGCGCGGTGTGGCAGCACGCGGCGTGGCGCGACGTGGGCATCGCGTTCCAGAAGGCCACGCTGCAGGTCGTGCCCGTGTTCGCGGCGCTCGCGGCGATGGTGACCGTCGCGTTCACCATGTCGGAGGCAGGCATGACCGAGCAGCTCGCCGTCGCCGCGGCCGCGACTGGCGCGCTGTGGCCCGTGCTGAGCCCCTTCGTCGGTGCGCTCGGCACGTTCATGACGGGGTCCGCGACGGCGTCGAACATCCTCTTCACCGAGTTCCAGGACCAGACCGCGCTGTCCGCGGAGCTCGACCCGCTGCCCCTGCTGGGCGCCCAGGGCGCCGGGGCGGCGATCGGTAACATCATCTGCCCTCACAACGTGGTCGCCGCGGCGGCGACGGTGGGACTGTCGGGCCGCGAGGGCCAGGTGCTCACGCGGGCGCTGCCGGTCGCGGCCGTGTGCCTGGTGATCCTGGGCGCGATCACGTGGGTGATCGTCTAGCCGCTCCCGCGGTGGGTCCTCTGAGGCCGTGGTGAGCGGAAGACGGGCTCCAGGAGGCGGTCGGAGGGCCGATGCGCCGGCTGGGCGCCGCGCCCGCCTCGCCTACGCGCCGAGCTGGGGCGCCGTCGCGGCCACGCGGGCCTCGATCCGTGCCGCGAGCAGCTCCGCGATCTGCACCGCGTTGAGCGCCGCGCCCTTGCGCAGGTTGTCGCCCACGATGAACAGCGCGAGCCCGCGGCCGTCGTCGACGCCCTGGTCCTGGCGGATGCGGCCCACGAAGGTCTCGTCGCGACCGGCGCCCTTGAGGGGCGTCGGGATCTCGTCGACGACCACGCCCGGCGCGTTAGCGAGGAGCTCGTAGGCGCGCGCGGGGGACAGCGGCGACGCGAACTCCGCGTTGACCGACAGCGAGTGGCCCGAGTAGACCGGCACGCGCACGCAGGTGCCGGACACGCGCAGCTCGGGCAGCCCGAGGATCTTGCGCGACTCGTCGATGAGCTTGCGCTCCTCGACCGTCTCGTTCGAGTCGTCGCCGACGAGGTCGCCCGCGAACGGCAGCACGTTGAACGCGATGGGCTCCACGTAGACCTGAGGGTCCGGAAGGGTGACGGCACGGCCGTCCCTGGCGAGCGCATCGGCCTCACCGGCGACGGCGCGCACCTGGCCGCCCAGCTCGGCGACGCCGGCGACGCCCGAGCCGGACACGGCCTGGTAGGTCGACACGATGAGCCGGACCAGGCCGGCCTCTTCGTGCAGGGCCTTCAGCGTCGGCATCGCGGCCATGGTGGTGCAGTTGGGGTTCGCGACGATGCCCTTGGGGATCTCGTCGAGCGCGTCCGGGTTGACCTCGGACACCACGAGCGGGACCTCGGGGTCCATGCGCCAGGCGGACGAGTTGTCGACCACCACGGCGCCCGCGGCGGCGAACTGCGGGGCGTACTCCTTGGAAGGGCCGCCTCCTGCGGAGAAGATCGCGATGTCGATACCGGCGTAGTCGCCCGAGGCGATGTCCTCGACCGTGATGTCCGCGCCCAGGTGCTCGAGCACGGTTCCGGCGGAGCGCGACGAGGCGAAGAAGCGCACGTTGGCCTCGGGGAAGCGGTCCGCGACGAGCTCGCGCATGACGGTGCCCACCTGGCCGGTGGCTCCCACGACGGCGATGGTGATGGTCATCGTCCGGTCCCTCCGTACACGACGGCCTCGCCCTCGGTGGAGTCCAGCTCGAAGGCGGTGTGGACGGCGCGCACGGCGTCGTCGAGCTTCTCCGAGCGGGTCACGACCGAGATGCGGATGTCCGAGGTGGAGATCATCTCGATGTTGACGCCCGCGTCGCGCAGCGCCGCGAAGAACTTCGCGGACACTCCGGAGTTCGAGCGCATGCCGGCGCCGATCAGCGAGATCTTGCCGATGGTGTCGTCCGTGCGCAGCTCGGCGTAGCCGATCGCGTCGTGGTCGGCCTCGATGGCCGCGGTCGCGCGCGGCACGGAGTCGCCCGGCAGCGTGAAGGAGATGTCCGTGACGCCGGTGACGGTCGCCGACACGTTCTGGACAATCATGTCGATGTTGACGTCGGCCGTGGCGACGGCCTCGAACAGGCGCGCGGCGGAGCCGGGCACGTCCGGGACGCCGATGACCGTGATCTTGGCCTCGGAGCGGTCGTGCGCGACGCCGGCGATGATCGGGTCTTCCATCTCTTCTCCCTCGTCAGTGTCGCTCGTCACCCAGGTCCCTTCAAGACCGGAGAACGACGAGCGCACGTGGATAGGCACGTCGAAGCGGCGCGCGTACTCGACGCAGCGCGGCATGAGGACCTTCGCGCCGGAGGCGGCCAGGTCGAGCATCTCCTCGTAGGAGACGCGGTCGAGCTTGCGGGCCGACGGCACGATGCGCGGGTCCGCGGTGAACACGCCATCGACGTCGGTGTAGATCTCGCACACGTCGGCGGCGAGCGCTGCGGCGAGTGCGACGGCCGTGGTGTCCGACCCGCCGCGGCCCAGGGTGGTGACGTCCTGGGTGTCGGGGTGCAGCCCCTGGAAGCCGGCGACGATGGCGACGTCGCCGTCCTCGACGGCCTTCTGGAGACGACCGGGCGCGACGTCGATGATGCGCGCGCGGCCGTGGTGCTCGGTGGTGATGACGCCGGCCTGCGGACCGGTGAACGCCTGCGCGCCGACGCCGAGCTCGCGGATCGCCATCGCTAGCAGCGCCATCGAGATGCGCTCGCCCGCGGTGAGGAGGATGTCCATCTCGCGAGGGGCGGGATCGTCCGTGATGGCGGTCGCGAGGTCGATGAGCTCGTCCGTGGTGTCGCCCATCGCGCTGACGGCCACGACCACGTCGTTGCCCGCGCGCTTGGTCTCGACGATGCGTCGGGCGACGCGCTTGATGGCGTCGGCGTCCGAGACGGAGGACCCTCCGTACTTCTGCACCACGAGAGGCATGCGTGAGCTCCAGGAATTCGACCGGGGTGGGCGCGCCCGCGCGGGCACGGTGACACAGTCTAGTGCCCGCCCCTGGCTTCCAGAAAATGGGCCCACTTTCGTTGTCGCACCTTCTCCAGCATGAAGGTGGGCCCACTTTCACGCCGTGGGGCGGGGAGGGCGGCGTCCAGAGGGCCGATGCGCTCGCTGGGTCTACGCCGACGTGTTCGCGACCCAGCGCTTGAGGTGGGCGGCCTCGCGCTCGAGCGGCTCGGCCTCGCCGAGCGCGTTGGCGAGCGTGGCGGCGCCCTGGATGCCGGTGACGAGGTGCAGCGCGCGGGCGCGGGCGGCCTCGGGCGCGAAGCCGAGCTCCTCGAACTGCTCTGCTGCCCAGTCGATGGTGATCCGCAGCACGCTTGCCGCGGCGTCACCGAGGTCCTCGCTCAGCTTGCGCGCCTCGGTGGCGAGGGTGCCGACGGGGCAGCCCGAGGCTCGGATCGCTGGCTCGTCCGCGACGTACGAGTCGATGTAGGCGGACAGCCTGTCGCGCGGGTCCTCCGCGCCGTTCCAGTCCTCGAAGCGGGACCGGTAGCGCTCGAGCAACGCTTCGACCACGGCCAGTCCGACGTCGTCCTTGGTCTTGAAGTAGTAGTAGACCGAGCCCGGCGCGACGCCGGCCTCGGCCGCGATGTCGCCCAGCGTGGTGCGCTCGAGGCCGCGCGTGTGCGCGAGGGAGGCCGCGGCGGCGGTGAGGCGCTCACGCTTGTCGGTGGCGGGACGGGGCATGCGAGCCTCCAGGGCATCGACTATGTATCTAGGACGCTCACTAGTATGCGGGGCCGGCGTCGACCCCTGACGGCGACACGCCCCAGAATCAGGGATGTCCCTCATGGTTGGGGGCTCGCGCCCCTGCCACACTGAACCCGATGGCGACGGCGCAGGTCCCTGCGCCCGACCGCGGCGGCGAGGCCGCCTCGATGCAGAGGGAATGGTGCATGACGCTCACTCAGGACGCGCCCGTCAGGACGGACGCCATCACGGTGGAGGGGGTGTCGCGCTCCTTCGGATCGGTCAAGGCCGTCGAGGACGCGACGCTGACCGTCCCACGCGGCCACGTGACCGCGCTGATCGGCCCCAACGGCTGCGGCAAGACCACGCTCATGCTCATGCTGTCGGGGCTGCTGCGTCCCGACGCTGGCGAGATCGCGATCGCCGGTCACGATCCCCGCACGGACGCCGCTGCGGTGCGCGCGGAGATCGGCTGGATGCCTGACCAGCTGGGGTCGTGGGACAACCTCACGTGCCTGCAGACGCTGACCCTCATGGGCGAGGCGTACCGCATCCCGCGCGCGACCGCCCGGGCCCGGGGCATGGCGCTGCTGCACCGCGTCCACCTCGAGGAGTTCGCGGACCGCCCCGCGCGCGTGCTGTCGCGCGGGCAGAAGCAGCGCCTGTCGCTCGCCCGCGCGCTCGTGCACGACCCCGCGGTGCTGCTGCTCGACGAGCCCGCCAACGGCCTCGACCCGCGCTCGCGCGTCGAGCTGCGCGACCTCGTCCGCGAGTTCGCCGCCGAGGGCCGCGCTGTGCTCGTGTCGAGTCACGTGCTCGCCGAGCTCGACGAGATGGTCGACGACGCGGTCTTCATGTCGAAGGGCCGCACGATGGGCGAGCACGCCGCGGCCATGGTCGCCGACGCGCGCCTCAAGTACAGGGTCGACGCCCTCGACCCCGCCGCGCTCCAGGAGGCGCTGAGCCGCGGGGGCGTCGAGTTCGAGCCCACCGCGACGGGCGCGATCACGCGCATCGCCGACGAGGCCAACGCGGCGCAGGCCCTCGCCTGGCTCATCCGCCAGGGCGTGCAGGTGCACCGCTTCGGCCCCGCGGGCTCGGCGCTCGAGCAGACCTACATGGCGATGAACGAGGAGCGGCGATGACCACGGACACTCTGCACGAGCACCCCGCCGGCGCCGACGTCCCCGTCGACCCGCCCGCGCGCAAGGGCAACCCCTGGCTGCCGTCCTTCCACGGCGTCGGGCTGATGACCCGCATCGAGCTGCGCCGCCGGCGCCCCTCGACCAAGGGCTACGTCCTCTACGGCATCCTGTTCGCGATCGTCATCGCGATCTGCCTCGCCGCGGCCATCTTCACGCCGCCGCAGCTGTCCTCGACCAACTTCGAGATCGTCCTCATCATGGTGCTGGGCGTCGGCATGCTCATCGCGCCGTCGCTGTCGGCGACGTCGATCAACGGCGACTCCGGCGAGGGAGTCCTCGCGCCGCTGCAGATGTCGCACCTGACCGCGGGTGACATCGCGATGGGCAAGCTGCTCGCGTCGTGGACCGTCTCGGTGTTCGCGCTGGTCGCGTTGTCGCCGTTCCTCATCTACACGTTCCTCAGCTCCGGCTGGACGGTGGTGGAGATGCTGACGACCATCGGCGCGATCCTGCTCGTGGTGCTCGCGTTCACCGCGGTGGGCCTCGCGTGGTCGTCGATCGCGGCGCGCGCCGTCGCGTCGGTGGCGCTCGCCCATCTGACGACCGGCTTCTTCCTCATCGGCACGCTCATCGCGTTCGGCGTCTCGACGCTGCTGTTCACCGAGGAGGCCACGCAGCGCGACCGCTACATCGACTGGGAGACCCTGGCGCCCGAGGCCGAGGAGGCGCTCAACGAGGCGTACATGACCGGGGACTTCTCCGCGCTGGACCCCGACGACTACCAGTGCGTGGAGTCCGAGTGGGCGTACACCATCGCCCACACGGAGCACGTCGCGTGGATCCTGCTGACCAACCCGGCCGTGATGATCACGGAGACGGCGCCGATCGTGGACCCCGAGACCTGGGAGGAAGACGGGCGCGCCGCGCCTGGGCTGTTCGCGAACATCCACTCGATGGTCTCGGACGCGCGGCTCGGGCCCGACGACGAGCTCGACGACTACATCGCGTACGACGAGTGCGCGCAGCTGTTCCAGGAGGCCGAGGCGTCCGAGATGTCCGAGGAGGAGCTCGAGGCGATGTGGGCCGAGGACGAGAACCGCTGGATCGAGCGCCAGCAGGAGCTCGCGAACCTCGAGCGCGCTCCGTGGCTGGGTCTGTCGGTGGCCGGCGTGCTGCTGGTGGGCTCGATGTGGATCGTCATCCGCCGGCTGCGCGTGCCCTACAAGAAGCTGAGGACCGGCACCCGCGTCGCCTAGCCGGCAAGCGCATCGGCCCGCCCCCCCCCTTCCGCAAGTGGGCCCACTTTCATCGCCTACCCGCGGTAGAGCATGAAGGTGGGTCCACTTTCGTGGTGAAGGCGAGGGGGAGGGGCGGGGAGCGCGGTGCGCGGCCGCCGGAGGGCCGATGCGCGCTCGGCGCCTCGAGGGACGCGTCAGGAGACCTGGCGGCGACCCTCGAAGGCGCGGCCGAGCGTGACCTCGTCGGCGTACTCGAGGTCGCCGCCGACCGGCAGCCCCGAGGCGAGCCGCGACACCGTCACACCCATCGGCACGAGCATGCGCGTCAGGTAGGTCGCGGTGGCCTCGCCCTCGATGTTGGGGTCGGTCGCGATGATGACCTCTTGGATCGCGCCGTCACCGAGGCGCGTCAGCAGCTCCCGGATGCGCAGGTCGTCGGGCCCGACGCCGTTCATCGGATCGATCGCGCCGCCGAGCACGTGATAGCGGCCCCGGTACTCGCGGGTGCGCTCGATGACGACGACGTCCTTGGGCTCCTCAACGACGCACAGCAGGTCCTCGGCGCGGCGCGGGTCCGCGCAGATGCGGCACTGCTCGGACTCGGCGACGTTGCCGCAGGTCTCGCAGAAGCGCACCTTCTCCTTCACGGTGGTGATGGCGTCCGCGAGGCGCTTGACGTCGGTGGCGTCGGCGGCGAGCAGGTGGAAGGCGATGCGCTGGGCGCTCTTGGGGCCCACGCCGGGCAGGTGCCCGAGTTCGTCGATCAGATCCTGAACTGCGCCGTCGTACATGGGCTCAAGCGTAGGCGGCGCCACCGACGCCGGCGCGCACCGCCGAGCCGCGGATGCGTCAGTCCTCGATGATGGTGCCGCCGAGCAGCTGCGCCACCACGTCCGCGCCGCTCAGCTGCGCGTCGGGGGCCTGCTCATCGTCGGGCGACATGTCCTCGTGGTCGTCGCTCGCACCGCCGGCCGCGGCCCGCGACGGCGCGTCCTCGGAGGGCTCGTCCTCGGGGGGCGGCTCGTCCCACGGCGGTGGCTCGTCGCTGGCCGCGCTCGCGGCGACAGCGCCCGCGACGGCCGCACCGCTCGCGGCGACTGCGGCAGGCGCGGAAGCCGGGCGGGGCGGGGAGGCGACCGAAGGAGCGCGCTGCGGCGCAGGCGCCGCGGCCGGTGTCGTGGCGGGGCGCCCGCCACCAGGCCCCTGGATGGCCTCGACGCGCACGTGCAGGCCGAGCGTCTCGCGGACCGCGAGCGCGACGTTCTCCGCGTGGGCGCTGCCCGTGAAGCGGGAGGCGAGCGCGCCGTTGTCGAAGGCCAGCGTCAGGACTCCTCCGCTGACGCTGGCGACCTGCGCGCTCTGGCTCACCATCGACCACGTGACGCGGCGACGCTCGAGCGTGCCGAGCACCTCGGGCCACCGGCGACGGACCAGCTCGGCATCCTCGGCGCCCCCGGCCACGTCCCCGGTGGGCGCGCGCACGGGCTCCGGCTCGGCTGGAGCGGGCTGTGGGGGTGCAGGCGTCGCGGGCGCAGCGGACGCTGGTGGCGCCGATGCGGCCGCTGGCTCCTCGGCCCGCTGCGGCTCAGGAGTGGGCTCGGGCGCGCGTGGGGGCTCGGCTGCGGCCGTCGCGCCCCCGCTCGACTCAGCGTCGCCGCTGGGTTCAGCGGCCGCGGTCGACTTAGCGGCCGCGGTCGACTCTGCCTCCGTGGCGGATGGGGTCGGGGGAGCCGCGGGCGCGGCGGGCGGCGCGACGCTGGCGGCCTCAGTGGCTGCTCGTGAGGGTGCTGCTGGCTGAGGCTCCTCGCCTCGCGCGGCAGCGACCGCTGCACGGGCCTTCGCGGCGCCCGTAGCGGCGTCCGCGCCGGCGCCTCCCGGTCCGGTGCCGCTCGCTGCGGGTGCCGACGTCCCTGCGCCGGCAGGGGGAGCCGCAGCGACCGCGGGAGCGGCGGGCGGCGCACCGGCGCCGGTCGCAGCGGCGACCAGGCGCGCGCACAGCAGCTCGAGGTGGAGGCGCGGCGAGGTGGCGCCGACCATGTGGGTGAGAGCGTCGTTGACGAGGTCGCCCGCCTGCGAGGCGCGCGCGAGGCCCAGGCGGCGAGCCTGGTCCTTCATCGAGTCCAGCTGGTCGGACGGGATCTCGCCCAGCGCCTTCAGGCCGTCGACGCCCGCGGCGCACAGCAGGATGAGGTCGCGCAGACGCTCGAGGAGGTCCTCGACGAAGCGGCGCGGCTCGTGCCCGGTGCCGATCACGCGGCCCACGACGTCGAACAGCGACGCGCCATCTCCGGCGGCGATCGCGTCGACGGCGTCGTCGAGCAGCGTGGCGTCGGTGAAGCCGAGCAGGGCGATCGCACGCTCGTACGTGACGCCGGCCTCGTCGGAGCCCGCCATGAGCTGGTCGAGCACGGACAGGGTGTCGCGCACGGAGCCCCCGCCAGCGCGGACGACGAGGGGCAGCACTCCGCCCTCGACCTGCACGGACTCGGCCTCGCACAGCTGGCCGAGATAGTCGATGAGCACCGCCGGCGGGACGAGCCGGAACGGGTAGTGGTGGGTGCGGGAGCGGATGGTGCCGATGACCTTCTCGGGCTCCGTGGTCGCGAAGATGAAGCGCACGTGCGGAGGCGGCTCCTCGACGAGCTTCAGCAGCGCGTTGAAGCCCTGCGTCGTGACCATGTGGGCCTCGTCGAGGATGAAGATCTTGTAGCGATCGCGGGCCGGGGCGAAGGCGGCGCGCTCACGCAGCTCGCGGGCGTCGTCGACGCCGTTGTGCGACGCGGCGTCGATCTCGACCACGTCCACCGAGCCGGCGCCGCCGCGCGCGAGCTCGACGCACGAGTCGCACGTGCCGCACGGGGTGTCCGTGGGTCCCTGCTCGCAGTTCAGGCAGCGCGCGAGGATGCGCGCAGACGTCGTCTTGCCGCAGCCGCGCGGGCCCGAGAACAGGTACGCGTGGTTGACACGATCCGCGCGCAGGGCCTGCATCAGCGGCGTCGTGACGTGCTCCTGCCCCACGACATCGGCGAAGGCGTCCGGGCGATAGCGGCGGTACAGGGCGGTGCTCACAGGGCGAGCCTAACGGCGCCCGGTGACACGCGCATCGGCCCTCCACAGACCCCACGACGAGGGTGCGGGCATGAGAGGACCCCCCACGCACCCGACAGAGCCCGCTTGCCCTTGCTGCATTCCTGCCCTGGGGGAGTTGGGCGAGATATCGCCACGTGGGGGGTCGCCGTCAAGTCTAGCGTCGATGCGGATTTAGCCAGGACGCCCATGCTCGGGTACCATCTACGGGCTTGGAGGATTCGCCTAGTGGCCTATGGCGCACGCTTGGAAAGCGTGTTGGGTGCAAGCCCTCAGGGGTTCGAATCCCCTATCCTCCGCCAAGAGTGACCTATGCCGCGTTCGAGTCGGGGGTTTCGTGAGTCAGTCGCAGACGGGTCCTGACCCCAAGCGCCGCAAGGCCGTGCGTCGACACCGTCGCGAGCGCCAGATCGTCGTCTTCGGCGTCATCATCATCGCCATCGCCGCCGTCGTGTTCATGGCGTCCGCCATCTACAACGGCGACGTCGAGGGTCCCTTCGCCTCCGAGTTCAAGTCGCCGGCCGCGGACCTCGACGAGGTCGACCTCGTCTGCCCGCCGGTGGGCGAGGAGGCGAGCCTCCCGCTCGACCCGAGCGCGGTCGTGGTGCGCGTCGACAACAGCACCGACGTGCCTGGCCTCGCGGGCACCACGGCGGACACGCTCGAGGGCCGAGGCTTCGTCGTCGTCGGCACCACCAACTGGCCGCGCTCCTACGACGGCAACGTCGAGATCTACTTCGGCTCCGCCGGCGTGCAGCACGCGTACACGCTCGCTCGCCAGTTCACGGACGCCAGGCTCGTCCTCGACAACCGCCCCGACATCACGCTCGACCTGGTGCTCGGTGAGGAGTTCGGCGAGTCGCCGCAGCTTCGCGAGCCCCTCGCCCCCGAGCTGTCGCCGACCCTGCCGCTGACCGCCGACGGCGAGTGCCGCCCGGCCAACCTGGTCGTGGCCGTGCCGGCGCCTCGCACGCTGCCGGAGAACCCGCTCGCCACCGCCAGCCCCAGCCCGTCGCCCTCGCCCGAGGGCTGAGTCGAGGGTCCGCGCGGACCCAGCGGGCGCATCGGCGCTGCTCAGTCGCGTCCCCGTCGACAGTCGCGAACATCTGCGATCCGACACGCCGCCTTCGTGGCGTGTGCGCGCCCAACGGCACGGCGTGTCGCGGCGCCGACGTTCTAAACTGTCGGGTGGACGGCCTGGACTGCGTGGACGGCGGGACCGGCGGAGGGCCGATGCGCGGGCTGGGCAGGGCGTCCCCGTCGCGTCGCGCTCGGGGTGTGGGCGTGAACGGACGAGGCCGGCGGCCGCGTCGCGCGCGGCCACCGGCCCTGCCCGTGCCGTCCCGGGGTCAGGCGGTGGGGATCCACACCCGCATCGTCGAGGGTCCCCTGTTGGCCCACGAGTGATAGGGCGTCATCCGGACCCGCCGCGCCGCGCCAGGCGCTTCGCCTGAGGGGGCGGACGTTCGATACGGCCAGCCGTGCTCCGGCTCGGCCTCGCGAAGCACGGAGGCGACCACCTCGCCATCGTCGAGGGCGACACCAGCGGAGGGGTCGATGCGGATGAGCGACAGGTCGTCGTCGCGAGCCGAGATGCCCGCGGCCTCGAGGTCCACGGACTCGATGCAGTAGACGACCGGACCGCGCTCGATCGCGACCGTCCCGCGCACGGCGTCGATGCGCGGGTCAGGCGTCGTGAACCGCGGGCTCACCGGAAGGTCCAGCACCGCGACGGCTCCCTTCGCCAGCGGTGCCGAGGGCTCGGCGTAGGTGCCGGGCGCCGCAGCGACGGTGCCGTCGGCCGTGGTGAGCGTGGCGCCGTCGGCCCACGCGGGGACGCGCAGCGAGAGGGCGACGCCTTCCGCGGGGGCCTCGACGACGGTCACGGTGATGGTGCCGTCGTCGGGATAGGCGGTCTCGACGTCGACGCGCACCCGGTTCGCTCCGACGACCGTCTCGATGCGGCACGGCGCGAACTGGTGCACCTGGATGCCCTCGCCATCTGCTGTCGCGACGTAGGACGCGAGGCTCGCGAGCGTGCGCGCCACGTTGGGAGGACAGCACGAGACCTCGAACCACGGGGCCCGGAGAGAGGACAGCGCGCGCGGCGACACCTCGTCTGGCGCCGCCACCGTGCCCGGCACACGCTGGTGAAGGGTGTTGGCGTAGAAGAAGGCGGTGCCATCAGCCGCGGGTGACGTCGCGAGCACGTTGTACCAGGTGCGCTCGATGAGATCCGCGTACTCCGTGGCGGGGCTGTCCAGCAGCAGTCGCCAGCTGAACATCGCGGAGGCGATGCCCGCACACGTCTCCGAGTACGCGCGGTCGGGTGGCAAGACCCAGTCGTCGCCGAAGGCCTCGTCCTGGTGCCGCGACCCTTGGCCACCGGTGACGTAGGTCCGGCGCTCCGCGGTGCGGGCCCACTGCGCGCGCAACGCGTCCACCAGTGCTCCGTCCCCTGTCTCGACCGCCGCGTCGACCGCTCCGGCGGCAAGGTAGTTGGCGCGCACCGCGTGCCCGCGCAGGGCCGTGGCGTCCCGCAGCGCGACGTCGTCCTGGAAGTACGCGCGACCCCACTCGATGTCCGCGAGCGTGCCGTCACCGTGGCGGTCGACGAACAGCTTCGCCTGTCGCGCGTACCGGGCATCGCCCGTGAGGCGCGCGAGCTCGGTGAGCCCGAGCTCGATCTCGGCGTGGCCGCAGATGCTCGGGATCCCGTCAGGCCCGAAGGTGTCGCAGATGAGGTCCGCCGCACGCGTCGCGATCGCGACCAGCCCGTCGTCGGCCCCGGGCGCCGTGCGACCGCGAGCGACGGCGGCCTGCATGAGGTGGCCCATGCAGTACAGCTCGTGCCCCCATTCGAGGTCGGTCCAGCGCGCCGGCTGGTCCTCGTGGCCGAAGTTCGTGTGGAGGTAGCCGTCGGGGTCCTGCGCGGCGCCGATGCGCGCCACGGTCTCCGTGAAGGTCGCCTCCAACTGCGGATCCGGTCGGCGCGCGAGCTCCCATGCCGCCGCCTCGAGATACTTGTAGGCCTCCGAGTCCGAGAACTCCCGCCCGCGCCGCCCGGCACTGATGCCGCCGCCGGCGACCAGATCGAAGTTGCGCAGCCACCCCTCGGAGTCGAGGAAGCCCTTGATGTGCGCGAGGGTGGCGGAGCCGTTGATGTCCTGCCGACGGCCCCAGAACCCTCCCGTGATCGTGACCTCGTCGACCCCGAGCGGGCGCAGCCGCGAGGAGCTGGGTGCGACGGGCGCGACGGGCGTGTGAGTCGTGGTCATGGTCATCCCTTCAGGGCGCCGGACATGAACCCGCGCACGTAGTGGCGTTGGAGGATCAGGAACAGGAGGATGCACGGCAGCGCGAGGATCACCACGCCGGCCTCGGTGGCGCCGTAGTCGACGATTCCCTGCACCTGCACCCGGAGGTTGGCGACGGCGAGCGGCAGCGTCATCCGGTTGGTGTCGGTGATGAGGATCAGCGGGGCGATGAAGTCGTTCCACGCGGTGAGGAACGCGAAGAGGCCCACGGTGATGAGCCCGGGCTTGACCGCGGGCACCAGCACCCGCCACAGCACGCTCCACGAGTTGCAGCCGTCGACCCGAGCCGCCTCGTCGAGCGCTCGGGGCACCGACTCGAACGAGATGCGCATCATGAACAGCGAGAACGGGAGCTGGAACATCGTGAGGACCAGGGAGACGCCGACGAGGGAGTTCGCGAGGCCCACCTGGTTGAGGAGCACGTACAGGGGGATCAGCAGGGTCGCGTACGGCACCATGAGGATCGCGAGCGTCGCGAGGAACAGCACGTTCTTGCCGGGGAAGTCGAAGCGCGCGAAGGCGTAGCCGCCCAGCAGCGAGATCGCCACGGTCAGCAGCACGGTCAGCAGCGACATGAACGCCGAGTTGGCAAGGTACTGCCAGATGCCGGCCTGGTAGTTCGCGAGCGTCACGTAGTTGCCGACGCCCCAGCCTTCAGCCTGGGCGGTGCCGGGCTGCGGCGAGAAGGAGGCCACGCCGGTCCACAGCAGCGGGTAGATGAAGATGAGCGCGAGGGCGCCGGTGAACACCCAGAACGGCATGCGCTGAGCGAGGGCGCGCGGCGCGCGGCGGCGGACCTGGCCGGCGGGGTGGAGCTCGGACGCGTCGGTGCCGGAGCGCTCGGAGATCGCAGTCATGGCTCTCACTCCTCGTCGGGGCTGCGGAACGCACGCAGCTGGAAGATGTTGATGACGATCAGCGCACCCAGGACGATGATGGACAGCGCTGCGGCCATGCCGAGGTCGTTCTGTCCCTGGAAGGCCATGTTGTAGATGAGCTGGACGACGGTGATGGTGCTGTTGTCGGGGCCGCCCTTGGTGAGGATGTAGAACTGCTCGAACGCGAGCAGCGAGCCGGTGACGCACAGCACCACCGTGAGTGCGAACGTCGGCCGTAGCAGCGGCAGGGTGACACGGCGGAAGATCTGCCAGCGGCTGGCGCCGTCGATGCGCGCGGCCTCGTACACCTCGTCCGGGATGCCTTGGAGGCCCACGAGCATGAGCAGCATGTAGAAGCCCGCGTAGCGCCACACGATGAGGAAGACCGTCGACCACAGCGCTCCGGTGGGCGTGCCGAGGAACGTGATCCCGGTGCGCTCCATGAAGTCGGCGAACGGTCCCGCCGACGGCGAGTAGAGCACGTAGAACAGCAGCGAAGCGGAGGCGAGGCCCAGGGCGGACGGGATGAGGAACGAAGACCGCAGGAAGCCCTTCCAGCGCGTCGACTCCTGGACGAGCATCGCGAGGCCGAGCCCGAGGCCGATCAGCAGGACCGTCGCGGCGACCGTGTACTTGAGCGTGAAGATCACGGAGTCGACGAAGAAGCGGTTGTCGATGGCGTTGACGTAGTTGTCCGGGAAGTTCACTCCCTGGTTCCCGCCCAGGAGCGGCCAGTCGGAGACCGACATCTGGAGCACGAGGCCCAGCGGGAGGATGAACAGGACGATGACGAACACGGCGAGCGGAGACGCGTACAGCCAACCGGTCAGTGCGGACCGGCGGCGGCTCGACATGGTCGAGCGGCGCCTCTCGCGCGCGGCGGTGGCGAAGGCCATGGCGCGAGACCTCTCAGGGGAAGGGGTGGGGGCGGGGGTCCCCGTCGGCGGCCGAGAGTGACGTGGCGGCCGCCGACGGGGCGTCCGTCACTGGGACAGGACGTCGGTGATGGCGTCGTTGTCGGCGTCCACCGTGCCGGTGTCGTTCAGCACCGCGTTGCGCACCAGCTCCAGCCAGGGGCTCGTCGGCGCGTTGAACGCCTGCTGGAAGTTGATCGCGACTGGGGTGTCACCGTTGCCGGCCACCTCGTTGATCGTGACCAGGCGCGGGTCGGTGGCCGCGTACTCGTTGTTGGCGAAGTCGGAACGCGAGACCACGTCGTTGTTCTTCGCGAGCACCTCGACCTGTGCCTCCTCGGACATGAGCCAGGTGAGGAAGTTCCACGCCTGGTCAGCGTTCTCCGAGTCCTTGGAGATGCCGATGCCGTCGCCGCCGACGAACGTCGACGCGCCGCCCTCGGGTCCGGGGATCCCGGCGACGCCGGCGTCGAAGGGAGTCGACGACAGCAGGGTCGCGGGGTAGAACATCAGGCCGATGTTGCCCTCGGTGAACTGCTGGGTCCACGTCGCCCCGGTCTCGTCCTGCGACGCGGGGAGCACGGCGCCCGAGGCCCAGAGGTCCTGCCACGTGGCGTAGACGTCCTTGGCGGTGTCCGATGCGAGCAGCGACTCCATGCCGTCGTCGCTCAGGACCTCCTCGCCGTCGGCCCAGATCGACGGGAACCATGTGAAGACGAGGCAGCCGCCGCAGTTGAGGCCGGTCGCGGTGCCGTACACGCCGTCCTTGCCGAGGTCCTGGATCGCCTTGGCGGCATCGGCGTATTCGGCGAGGTTCGCAGGGGCGACCTCGGGGTCGAGCCCGGCCTCCTCGAAGAGCTCCTTGTTCCAGAACAGCATCGACAGGTCGAGCACGAAGGGCAGCACGTACTCGGAGCCCTCGTACGTTCCCGCGGACAGGTGGCCCTTGTTGATCTCGTCCTTGTACGGCAGCGCGTCGATGCTCGTCGAGATGTCCTGGAACAGGCCCTGCTGCACCCAGTTCGGGACGTAGACGATGTCGGCGGCGAACAGGTCCGGCAGACCGTCCGAACCCGCCGCGGCGCCGACCTTCGCCACGTAGTCGTCGTTGGGGACGACCGTCAGCTCGACCTGGTTCTCGTGGCTCGCGTTGTACGCCTCGACGAGCAGGTTCGCCTGCTTCTCCATGGGCGCGCGGGTCCACAGGGTCAGGGTGGTGCCGTCGTCGACGCCTTCGGCCGAGATCTCGGGCGCTTCGCCGGCGCTGCCGCCCGGCTCGGAGTCGTCGCCGCTGCTGGAGCAGGCGGCAAGCGAGACGATCGCGATGGTGGCGGCGGCGAGTCCCGCTGCGACCTTGCGTGGCCTCCTGAGGATGCTGGTCATGCTCTCTCCTAGTGCTCGTCGTTGAGCGGGCGTGTGCCCGGGGCCGGCCGAGGCCAGCCATGCCGGACGTCGCTGCCCGACAGAGGTCGTGGTCGCCGCCTTGCGAAAGCGACCGAAAACCCTTTCGGGACTGTAGCACGTTAACATTTGCCTGTCACAGGTCATCACCTGTTACATTCCGATAACGGTTGCGGGAGGAGACGGAGTGCCACGAACGCACGGCGCGGGGCGCGTCACGACGCTCAGCGAGGTGGCCGAGGCTGCCGGGGTGTCGCTGTCGACAGCCTCGAAGGCGCTCAACGGGAGGGCGCAGGTCGCTCCCGCCACCCGGGCGCGCGTGCAGGCCGCCGCCGACCGCCTGTCGTTCACGCCGAACGCCCTCGCGCGCAGCCTGCTCGAAGGCAAGACCGGGACTGTGGGCCTGCTCACGAGCGACCTCGAGGGGCGCTTCGTGCTGCCCATCCTCATGGGAGCCGAGGACGCCTTCGGCGCCGGCCAGGTCAACGTGTTCCTGTGCGACGCTCGCGGCGACGCGATCCGCGAGCAGCACCACCTGAAGGCGCTCCTCAACCGCCGCGTCGACGGGATCATCGTCGTCGGCCGGCAGACGGATCCTCGTCCGTCACTCGGTCAGGACCTCTCCGTCCCGGTCGTGTACGCCTACGCACCCTCGGACGACCCCGACGACGTGTCGTTCACGCCTGACAACGTCGTGGGAGGCCGCATCGTGACGCAGCACCTGCTCGACTGCGGCCGGACGCGCATCGCCCACATCTCCGGCGATCCCTCCTACGCGGCCGCGACCGATCGTGTCGAGGGCTCTCAGGCCGCACTCGCCGATGCGGGGCTCGCACCGCTCGGCGCTCCCCTGTTCGGCGCGTGGAGCGAGCAGTGGGGTCGGGACGCCGCCGCGCAGGTGTTCGCCCGCCACCCCGACGTCGACGGCATCGTCTGCGGCTCGGACCAGATCGCTCGCGGAGTCCTCGAGACCGCTCGCGACCTCGGTCGCTCGGTCCCCGAGGATGTCGCGGTGGTCGGCTACGACGACTGGCAGGTGCTCTCCACCAACTCCCGCCCCGAGCTGACGAGCGTCGACGCGAACCTCCAAGAGCTCGGGCGAACGGCTGCCCGTGCGATCTTCGCGGCCATCGACGGCGACCCCGCTCCGGCCGGAGTGGAACGGCTGCCCGTGAAGCTGGTCATCCGGGGGTCGACCATCGCGCGCAGGTGACGGTCCCCGAGGACCCAGCGGGCGCATCGGCGCTGCCCAGGCGCGTCCCCGCCGACAGTCTCGAACATCTGCGATCCGACACGCCGAGTTCGGGGCGCGTGCGCGCTCAACGGCGCGGCGTGTCGCTTCCTCGACGTTCGGAACTGTCGGGTGGACGGCGTGGACTCCCGGGCCGCCGGAGGGCCGATGCGCGGGCTGGCTTCCCAGCCCGCGCCCGCCTCAGCTGTCCTCGAGCTCCTCGGCGGTCCAGGCCACGGGCCAGCCGTCCTCCGTCCACGCGAGGTCGCGGATGTCGAGGCGGAACTCCCCGCCCAGGCTCGCGTCGTAGAAGTGCAGCCCCAGGTAGCCATGGGAGAGCGACTGCCCGCCCGGTCCGACCATGTCCCCGCGCGAGCTGAGCACCACGTCGCCGCCGTTGTAGCGCATGTCGTTGCCGAGGCTGTCGAGGTAGGGGCCGGTCACGGACTCGGAGCGGCCCACGGCGATCGAGTACGTCGAGTCGAGGCCCGAGCAGCACTTGTCGCGCGAGACGAACAGGTAGTACCAGCCGTCGCGCTCGAAGACGTACGGCGCCTCGATCGCGTTGAGCGAGTCGTTGCGCGTGGCGAGGGAGATGGGCTCGGTGCCCGCCGCGGCCTTGCCTGACGGCCACTCGAGCTCGACCATCTGGATCCCGCCCCAGAAGGACCCGAAGGCCATCCATGGCGTGCCGTCCTCGTCCTCGACGATGCCGGCGTCGATCGCGTTGTAGTTGGTCTCGCCGGGCGTCGAGCGCCACACCTCGCCCTGGTCGGTCCACCCGTACGCCGGGTCGTCGACGTCGAGGGTGGGCGAGGTCATGAGCCCGATGAGCGAGCGGTTCGAGCCGAACGTGGACGCCGAGTAGTACAGGTACCAGGTGCCGTCGTGCTCGTAGAGCTCGGGCGCCCAGAAGTTCTGCACGCCGGGCACCTCCTCGTAGACCCACTCGGGGCGGGTCTGGGCGTCCCATGCGGTGCCGACCATCTCCCACGTCTCGCCGGCGTCGGACGAGCGCCTGATCTGCGGGGCGCCGAGGCCCACCCGTACGTCGCCGGTCGAGTAGACGTACCAGTCCTCGCCCTCGTCGCCCACGACGAGCGCAGGGTCGTGGGTGCGGATGTCGCCGGTGACGCCGATGCGGGTGGCGGCGGCCTCACCGCCGTCCCAGGGGGACCACCACACCAGCCCCGCCCCGACCGCGACCAGGCCCAGGCCCGCCGCCGCGAGGCCGAGCCAGCGGCCCGCGTGCGAGCCAGCGTGCGCATCGGCGCCATTCGTGGTGCTGTCCTCCGTCATCGTGACCTCATCCTCGCGCGCCATCAGCGTCCCAGCCGCACGACGTTCCACGACACCGGCGGCAGAGCGGCGGTCAGCGTGCCGTCGGCGACGGCGGCTGAGGCGTTGGCCACGGGCGCGACCGACGCGTCATCGTCTGCCGTCGCCGTCCACGTGTGGTCCGGGTTGGACAGGCTGGTCGCGGCAAGGACGCGAAGCCCGGGGAAACCGCGGAGGTCGACCGAGAGGCCGAGCTCCTCGTCGAGCGAGCGGTTGACGGCGAACACGACGACCTCGCCGGTCTCCTCGTCGTGCGTGGCGACGGCGTCGAGGACGGGCACGGCGCCGAAGCGCTCGGTCTCGTAGGTGGGCGAGCTCGCCTCGACGCGCAGCACCTCGCCCTTGGCGAGCTGCGAGGCCTGGGCGAAGGGGTGGAAGGTCGTCTGGCGCCAGGACCGACCACCCGGCTCGGTCATGATGGGCGCGATGACGTTGACGAGCTGGGCGAGCGATGCCGCGTGCACGCGGTCGGTGTGGCGCAGCAGCGAGATCAGCAGGTTGCCGACGACGACGGCGTCCGCGACGTTGTAGTGGTCCTCGAGCAGCACCGGGGCCACGGGCCAGTCGTCGCCCGACGGCGGCTTGGATTCGGCCCGCCGCTGGTACCAGACGTTCCACTCGTCGAACGAAATGTTGATGCGCTTGGCGGACTTGTGCGCCGCGCGGACCTGGTCCGCCGCCGCGACCACGGAGCCGATGAAGTGGTCCATGTCGACCGCCGAGGCGAGGAAGCTCGTGAGGTCGCCCTCGTCCTCGTAGTAGTACGCGTGGGCCGAGATGAGGTCGACCTGGTCGTAGGTGTGGTCGAGCACGGTGCGCTCCCACGCGCCGAACGTCGGCATCGCGGACGAGGACGAGCCGCACGCGACCAGCTCGAGGTCCGGGTCGATCATGCGCATCGCGCTCGCGGTCCGCGCCGCCAGGCGGCCGTACTCGTCCGCGGTGCGGGCGCCGATCTGCCACGGCCCGTCCATCTCGTTGCCCAGGCACCACATGGAGATCCGGTAGGGGTCCTGCGCGCCGTTGGCGCGGCGCCGGTCGGACCAATGCGTGCCGCCGGGGACGTTGCAGTACTCGAGGAGGTCGAGCGCCTCCTGGATGCCGCGGGTGCCGAGGTTCACGGCCATCATCGGCTCGACCCCCGCCTTCGCGGACCAGCGCATGAACTCGTCGACGCCCACCGTGTTCGGGTCGGTGGAGTGCCAGGCGAGGTCGAGCCGGCGCGGACGGTCGGCGACGGGCCCGATGCCGTCCTCCCACCGGTAGCCCGACACGAAGTTGCCGCCCGGGTAGCGCACCGTCGAGACGCCGAGCTCGCGGGTGAGCTCGATGACGTCGGTGCGGAAGCCGTCCTCGTCGGCGGTGGACGCCGACGGGTCGTGGATGCCGGTGTAGACGCAGCGGCCGAGGTGCTCGACGAACGAGCCGAACGTGCGCCGGCGCACCGGCCCGACGCGGAACGCGGGATCGAGGGTGAGGGAGGCGTGGATCATCGGTGGTCCTTCGGTGGGGTGGCGGTGGTGCCTGCGGCGGCGGGAGTGGAGGGTGTGGTCGTGTCGACGTCGAGCGCGACCCACGCGACCCCGTGAGGCGGGATCTGGGCGGCGAGAACGCCGTCGGCGGCCGCGGTGCTCTGGCCTGGCCAGAGATCGGTGCGGGCGGCCGCGCGCACGCCGGTGCCGAGGACCGACGCGAGCTCGACCCGCGCCTCGTGGCTCGCGTCGCCGGTCCAGAACACGGCCGCGTAGACGCGTCCCGGGTGGTCCGTGGCGCGTGCCGACCACACGATGAGCTCGCCGCCGTCGAGCGGCTCGCGCAGCAGCTCCCGGTTGTCCTCGCTGTGCGCGAGCACGGCCGCGAGATGCGGGTTCGTCAGGCGCTCGAGGGTGTCCTCGTCGGTGGACGGCAGGTCGCCGCCGAGCATGAGCGGCGAGCGGCCCATCACCCACAACGAGAGCAGCGTGCGCTGCTCGTCGGGCGTCAGGCGCGAGTCGCGCGGCTCGCCGCGCTCGGCACGGATGCCGATGCGCCCCAGCGGCAGCATGTCGGCGTCGGCCCAGCCGCCCGCCTGCTGGAAGGGCGCCCAGCGCGCGAGCCGCGCGAACTGGGCCGCGACGTCCTCCCAGCGGTCCCACAGGTCGTCCGAGATGCGCCACATCTGGGCGTGCTCCCGCAGGTGCGGCAGGTGCTCCGTGGACAGGTGGGTACCCGGCGACAGGGACAGGGTGATGTCGCGGCCGCTGCGCTCGATGGCGCGCGCGTACGCCGCGATCTCGCGCTCGAAGTAGGGCGCCTGCATGTCGTCGGCCTTGATGAAGTCCACGCCCCACGCCGCGAACTGCGCCACCTGGGAGTCGTAGTACGCCTGCGCGCCCGGATGGTCGTGGTCGAGCCCGTAGTTGTCGGGGTTCCAGGCGCAGACGTGGTCGAGGTCGGCGACGTCGCGCGCCGTGAAGTCCGTGCCGAGGATGGGGAGGTCGCGCTCGACCGCGAGGCGGGAGATGCCGCGCATGACGTGCAGCCCGAACCTGAGCCCGAGCGCGTGGACCGCCTCGGCGAGCGGGCCGAACCCGTTGCCTCCAGCGGCGCTCGGGAATCGGCTGGGCGCCGGCAGCTGCCGGCCGTGGTCGTCGAGCTCGAGCGGCGCGTCTGCGTTGTAGCCGTGGGACCGCGCGGTCGGGTCGTACCAGGCGATGTCCACCACGATCGTGTCCCAGCCGTGGGGCAGGAGGCGCTCGGCCATGACCGCAGCGTTGGCCATCACCTCCGCCTCGGTCACGGTGGTGCCGTAGCAGTCCCAGCTGTTCCACCCCATCGGGGGAGTGAGAGCGCGCATCGTCGAGCAGCCTCCTTCGCCGCATCGTCTCAGGCGGCGTTGTCTACAACGTTGTAACGAAATGGTGCCGAGTTGAGGGGCATTTCGTCAACTTTCGCGCAATCCTGGCGGCGCGTTGGCACGCACGGTCGCCCGGCGGCTGAGCGCGACGCGCGGGGGCGGAAGCCCAGGAACTGAGCCGCGAGAGAACAAAATACCTGATAGATGGGCAATGATACGCACCGTCACCGTTTTGTGACCGTTCTCGACTTGACCGTCCCGAGAGATCTGTGTCACAGTTCCATCGTTGTAAAGAGGTTGGCGCCGGGTCAACCTCACGAGCCTGGGGTCAAGGAAGACCAGACTGGGAGGCGGACCGCGAGAGCGGGCCCGCGGAGCGGTCAGAGACTGGACCTCACTCATCAACGATGATCAGAGAGGCAGGCAGATGCGTAAGAAGGGTATGGCGGCCGCGGCCGTGACGGTGGCAGGAGCCCTCCTGCTCGCCGCGTGCAGTTCCGACGGCTCCAGCGGCGACGCGAGCGAGGAGCCCGACACCTCGGGTGGCGACGCCCCCAACGAGCTCACGTTCATGTTCCGCGGAGGCGAGTACGACAAGCTCGCGTACGAGACCGCGATCGCGGCCTTCGAGGAGGAGACGGGCGCGGACGTGACGATGATCATCACGGACGCCGACCAGTACGCGACCAAGCTCCAGGCGGCGATCGCCGGCAACCAGGTCCCCGACGTGTTCTACGTCGAGCCCGGCCGCATCCAGGGCTACGTGTACGCGAACGTCCTCGCGGACCTCACCGAGTACGTCGACCAGTCGGTCATCGACAACATCTGGGACTTCGGCGTCGACGCCTACCGCTTCGACGTCGAGAGCGGCGAGCGCGGCCAGGACGGCGACCCGTTCTACGCGCTGCCCAAGGACGTCGGCCCGTTCGGCTTCGGCTACAACACCGTGATGTTCGAGGAGATGGGTCTCGAGGCTCCGTCGCCCGACGAGCCCCTCACGTTCGACGAGTTCACCGAGCTCGCCAAGCAGCTCACGGTCGACAAGGACGGCGACGGCGAGCTCGACCAGTGGGGCACCGGCCTCAACGTCGTGTGGAACTCGCAGGCGTTCGTGTGGGGCGCCGGCGCCGACTGGATCTCCGAGGACCAGAAGACCGTCACGGTCGACACCCCGGAGTTCGCCGAGGCGCTCCAGTGGTTCGCTGACCTGGGCCTCGTGGAGGGCGTCACGCCGTCCGCCGAGCAGGCGCAGACCCTCGACACCTACCAGCGGTGGATGGCCGGCGAGATCGGCTTCTTCCCGGTCGCTCCGTGGGACATCGGCACCTACAACCAGGTCGCCGCTGACAACCCCGACGTGTTCGGCTACGACGTCATCCCGTACCCCGTGGCGAACGAGGGCGACGACTGGGCGACCTGGATCGGCTCGCTGGGCATCGCCGTGTCGGAGAACTCCAAGAACAAGGAGCTCGCGGCGCAGCTCGCGACCTACCTGTCGACCGACCTCGAGGCGCAGAAGATCCTCGCCGAGAACAAGGTGCAGATCCCGAACCTGATCGACTACGCGACGGGCGAGTGGCTCGAGACGGACGCGCCGGCCGCCGGCTGGCCCGCCAACACCAAGGCGTTCGTCGAGATCGCGCAGGAGAAGGGTCGCCCGCTGCCGGGCACCTGGACCTACACCCCGGAGTGGTACGACAACTTCTGGGTCGGCATCGAGAGCGTCGTCGACACCGGTGACCAGTCCGCCGCGGACTACGTCGCTGCGAAGCAGACCGAGATGCAGATGCTGCTCGACCAGTCGTGGGTCTCGGCCGACCAGGCCAAGGCGCAGGGCTAGTGATCTGAGCTCGTGGGGGCCGGTGCCTGAGCGCCGGCCCCCACGACCTCTCAGGGAAGGACAGAACCGTGGCGATCGACGTCGACACCACCGCAGGCTCCTGGACCAAGGAGCGACGGAAGGCCTCGCGCAAGGCCAACCGCAAGCTCCACCGCAAGGAGTACACGTGGGCAGCCATCTTCATGGCCGCGCCCATCGTCGGATGGCTCGCGTTCCTGCTGTTCCCGCTGGGCTTCTCCGTCTACGCCTCGTTCACCAACTGGAACGGCCTGGGCGCGATGAGCTGGATCGGCCTCGACAACTACGTCAGGCTGATCAACGACCCGTACTTCTGGAAGGCGCTGTGGAACACCGTCTTCTACATGATCGGCATCCCGATCGGCCTGACCCTGTCGCTCCTGCTGGCGCTCGCGCTGGCGCGCAGGATCCCGGGCCGCACCTTCTTCCGCACGGTCTACTACATCCCCGTCATCTCGTCGCTCGCCGCGATCGCGATCCTGTGGCAGTGGGCCTACAACGGTGACTTCGGACTGGTGAACCAGTTCCTCGCGATCTTCGGGATCGACGGTCCCAACTGGCTGATGGACCCGACCTGGTCCAAGCCGGCGCTCATCATCATGGCGATCTGGAAGGGGCTGGGGTACTCGACCATCCTGTACCTCGCAGCCGTCCAGGCGGTGCCGCGGTCTCTCTACGAGGCTGCCGCGCTCGATGGCGCGAACGCCTGGCAGCGGTTCCGCACCATCACGCTTCCGATGGTGCGCCCCGTGACCTTCTTCCTCGTGGTCACCAACATCATCGCCGGCTCCATGATCTTCACCGAGATCAACATCATGACGCCCACCGGCGGACCCTCGTGGAGCACGGCATCCCTCGTCTGGTACATCTGGAATCAGGCTTTCCGCAACCTCTCCATGGGCTACGCCACGTCGATGGCCCTGGTGCTGGGAATCCTGGTGCTCATCGTGACGGTGATCCAGTTCCGCCTCAACCGCCGCAACGACTTCTCGATCGAGTGAGCCCAGGAGATCCATCATGAGCATCACCTCCAACCCCGCGACGACGCGGATGGCGACCACGTCAGCTCGTCTCGCCCGCACCAACCGGACGATCCCGAAGTTCGACCGCAACCCGTTCGCCGCACGCAGCGGCTCGCAGGAGAACAAGGCCGTCAACTGGGTCCTGTTCGCGGTCCTGTCGATCGGTGCGATCTTCATGGCGGCGCCGCTGCTGTGGATGGTCTCGACCTCGCTCAAGACCACCGAGGCCGTCTACGCGCTCCCGCCCGAGTGGATCCCCGATCCGTTCGTGTGGAACAACTACGTGCGCGTCTTCGAGGACACCTTCGTCCTGTCCGGCATCAAGAACTCCCTCATCGTCGCGCTGTCGGTGACGATCGTCGGCTCCGTGTTCTCCTCGCTCGCCGCCTTCGCGCTCGCGAAGATGCGGCTGCCGGGCAAGAACTTCATCTTCATCGTCCTGCTGTCAGGGATGATGGTGCCCTTCCCGACGCTGATGATCCCGCAGTTCGTGATGTTCGCGAACATCGGCTGGGTCGACACGCTGCTGCCGCTCATCGTCCCGGTGATCCTCGGCAACGTGATCATGATCTTCTTCCTGCGCCAGTACCTGCACAACGTGCCGGACGGCCTCGTGGAGGCGGCGAAGATCGACGGCGCGAGCTACCTGCGCATCTTCTGGACGATCATCCTGCCGCTGATCCGCCCGGCGATCGCCGCCCAGTTCATCCTGTGGTTCATGGCGGTGTGGAACGACTACCTCGCGCCGATCATCTACCTGAACTCGCCCGAGAAGCAGACGCTCCAGGTCGTCATCGCGAACATGAACGTGCAGTACGCGACCCAGCGTGACTACCCGCTGATCATGACCGCATCGGTCATCTCGGTGCTGCCGATCCTCGTGGTGTTCCTGATCTTCCAGCGCCAGATCATCGAGTCCGTCGCGCTCACCGGATCCAAGGTGTGACATGACGAGCATCGAGCCGGCCCCGCGCACCGCGCAGGGGCCAGGGCAGGCCTTGCCCGACGAGGTCACCACCTGGGGCGCGCGCAACGCCCACGACCCCACCGCGGTCAGGGACGACGACGGCGTGTACTGGCTGTTCTCGACCGACGCGAACGCGGACGGCCCCCTCCCCGGGGCCGGCACGCAGGTGCGCCGCTCGACGGATCTGGTCGACTGGGAGTTCGCCGGGTGGGCGCTCGACGGCGTCCCGGGACCGGCGCGCGAGTGGAGCGGAGCCGACGGGCTGTGGGCACCCGACGTGGTGCGGGTGTCGACGGAGTCCGGCGACCAGTGGCGCATGTACTACTCGGCGTCGACCTTTGGTTCGCGCACGTCCGCGATCGGCCTCGCCGTCGCGGCGCACCCGCGCGGCCCGTGGACCGACCTTGGGATCGTCGTCGCCACGCAGCACGACCGCGACGGGCACAACGCGATCGACGCACAGCTCGTGGTCGACGGCGAGCGCCATCACCTCATCTACGGCTCGTTCTTCGGCGGCCTGCATGCGCTCGAGATCGACCCGGCGACGGGCTTCGCCCTCGACGCGCCCTCTCCTGGCACGCCCGCGGCGTCGCTCGGCACCCTCATCGCGCGCCGGCCCCGCTCGGTCGACACCGCGATCGAGGGCCCCTACGTGATCCCGCGTCCCGGCGGCGGATGGGCGCTGGTCGTCTCCTACGACTCGCTCGCGTCGACGTACCACGTGCGCGTGGCGGTCGCGGATGACCTCTACGGCCCCTACCGCGACCACGAGGGTCGCGACCTCACGGACCTCGACAGCGATCCCGAGGTCACCGGCCTCACCGTGCTCGCGAGCCACCGGCTCGACGGCGCCCGGGGCCTGCTGGCGCCGGGACACGCGTCCGTGCTGACCGAGCCAGGCCGCCAGCTGCTCGTGCACCACACCCGCTTCCCCGACGACCCTCGCCAGCACGAGGTCCAGGTGCGCCGGCTCGTGTGGACGCACGGTGGCTGGCCCCTCGTCGCGGTCCAGCCCTGGGCCGGCGACCGCGAGGTCGACGACGAGGGCCAGTGGCCCGGCGACGCGGCAGAACTGATCGGCACCTGGGAGATCCTCGACTGGGCAGGACCCACGCAGGAGGTCGCCTCGTCGCGCGAGGTCGTCGTGACGGCCGATGCGCTCGCGGGCCTGGTCGCCCACGGCCAGGGCCGCTTCACTCGCGGCGGGGACGCGCCCGTCGACGCGGTCGTGTTCCCCGCGTGGGACGCCGTGCGCGACCGCGCGACGCTGAGCTTCGCCGCTCGCGGGCCCGCGGGCACGGTCATCGTCGGTACGCGGGTGGGATGATGACGACCGTGGCGACCGAGCGCAGACCCGCACGCGACCGCAAGGGTGTCGCGCCCCTCGAGGGCGCTCCGGCGGACGCGCAGGAGATCCCGGGCTGGTCGGGCCGCATCATGGTGTGGCTGCGGGTCGCCGCTCAACTCGTCGCCATCCAGCTCCTGATGCTGGCCGGCACCGTGCTCGGGCTCGTCGTGGCCGGGCTCGGCCCCGCGCTCACGTCCGGTGCCGCGCTGCTCGCGCGGCTGCGGTCGGGAGACGCCTCCGATGCGCTGTGGCACGACTTCTGGGCCGAGTACCGCTCCCAGTGGCGCCGGGCGGTCCTCGTGACGGCGCCCGCGATCCTCGCGCTTGGACTCGTCTGGTACGAGCTGCTTGTGCTCCAGGCGTACGGGTCGGGCGCGTTGACCGCGATCCTGACGGGCGCATCGGCCGCGGTGGGGCTGTACGCGATCGCCTACCTCTCGTACGCGCCCTCGGTGCTGCGCCGCTACGCGGACCCGGCGCTGCGGACCGCCAGGTTCGTGCTCGTGGGCCCGCTCGTGTCGCCCCTCACGGCGCTCGGCTGCATGGTGACGGGGGTGGCCCTGCTCGTCATCGGGCTGCGGTTCCCGCTGCTGCTGGTCCTCGTCGGCCTGGCGGTGCCCGTCCTGCTCACCGGGCTGCTCGTCGACCGCTTCCTCGACAAGGTCGACTCGCGTCACGATGGTGAGGACGACGAGGACGAGCCAGGCGCCGCCGCTGTGCGCTGACCCACCGATGCGCTGACGCACCCTCCTCGCAGCCGCGCGCAGTGCGCGGGTGACGCGGTCGAGCAAGCGTCGACGAGCGAGCGGCGTCCGGCGCAGGCGCGCGGTCAGCCGGCGGTCGACTCGCGCTCGGCGAGCGTGAAGTCCGCGACCACCCGGCGGTACGGCTCGGTCGAGCCGGCGATGCGCTGGGCGAGGAGGTCGACCGCCGTGTCCGCGATCTGCTCGCGTCCCGGCGCGATCGAGCTGAGCGTCGGCGCGGAGTAGGCGGCGTCCTCGGTGTCGTCGAAGCCCACGACGGCGACCTCGCCGGGCACGTCCACCCGGCGCGCATGCAGCGCGTGGAGCGCGCCCATCGCGAGGGCGTCGTTGAGGCCGAACACGGCGTCGAACGAGGTGCCGGAGTCGAGCAGCCGGTAGACGCAGTCCGCGCCCGTCGACCGGTGCCACAGCCCGCCCTCGAGCACGAGGTCGGGATCGAAAGGGATGCCGTTGGCGGCGAGCGCCGCCTGGTAGCCGAGCACGCGCAGAGCCGCCGAGCCCATGGTCTCGCCCGCGTGGGCTCCCGCGACCGCGATTCGCCGCCGGCCACGGTCGATGAGGTGCTGCGTGGCGGCACGGGCGCCGTCGACGTTGTTCATCGTTACGTGGTCCCAGTCGCCGCCGAAGATGCGTTCGCCCAGCACCACCAGCGGGTACGGCACCTTGAGCTCGTCCGCGTCGTCGGGGCCCAGCTCGAGCGGGGAGAAGATCAGCCCGTCGGTGAGCTGGCGACGCTCCGAGGTGAGCACGTCGAGCTCGTGCTGGCGGCTCGCGCCGGTCTGCTCGATCAGCACGACCATCCCGCGCGACTCCGCGGCGCGCATCACCGAGTCGGCGAGCTCCGCGAAGTACGGCAGCGACAGCTCAGGAACCGCGAGCCCGATGATCCCCGTCTTGCCCTGGCGCAGGTTCCGCGCCGCGAGGTTCATCCGGTAGCCGAGCTCGTCGATCGCCTTCTGGACCTTCTCGCGGGTCGCCGGACGGATGTGCGGGTAGTCGTTGACCACGTTCGAGACCGTCTTCACGGACACGCCGGCGAGCCTCGCCACGTCGGTCATCGTGACGGTCGCCTTGCCGGTGGTCTCGCTCACGCGCGGGTGGCCTCCTCGTCGAGCGGGATCCACACCCGCATCGCGCCGGCCGCTCGGTTGGCCCAGCGGGCGTACGGGATCGCGCGCAGGTTGATTCTGCCTGGAAGCATGCCAGATGCATCGGCCCGATGCGAGGACCGCGGCGCGAAGGTGGCGAGCGGCTCGCCGTCGGCCGAGCGCACGATCGCCTCCGTGAGCAGCGTCACCTCGGTGCGCAGCGAGGCGAGTGCGGGGCCGGTGCGCACGGGCGTGGACGGGTCGAGCCGGATGTCCTCGACGGCGACGCCCGGCGGCAGGTCGGTCTGCTCGATGCAGTAGACGAGCGGCCCGCGGCGCAGGGCGACGGAGCCGCGCACCGCGTCGACCCGCGGGTGCGGCGCGAGCAGCTCGACCGGCATCGGCAGCGCGAGCGTCACGACGGCGCCGTCGTGCACGCCGACCCGGACGTAGCCGTCCGCGTCGGGCAGGGCCGATGCGCTCGTGCCGTCGATCTCGACCGTCGCCTCCGTGCTCCACGAGGGCACACGCAGGGTGAGCGTCTCGAGCGGACCTGCGACGGCGATGCGCACCGTGCCGTCCCACGGGTAGCGGGTGTCGACGGTGAGGGTGGTGGCGCCGATGCGGATCTCGCCGCTGCCGTACAGGTGCACGCGCGCGGACCTCTCCGAACCCGTCGCGACGTACCCGCCGAGAGAGGCGACAAGGCGCGCGAGGTTGGGAGGGCAGCAGGCGCACGCGAACCAGTCGAGCCGCTCCGAGGGCGAGTACTCGCTGGCGCCGTCGTGTCCGGAGCGCAGCTGCAGCGGGTTCGAGTAGAAGAACCGCACGCCGTCGACGCCGGTCGAGGACGCGATGCCGTTGAGCAGGGCACGCTCCATCGCATCCGCGTGACGGGCCTGCCCCGAGGCCAGCAGCATCCGCCAGTTCCACTGGAAGGACGCGATCGCGGCGCAGGTCTCCGCGTATGCACGGTCCGGCGGGAGCTCGAACGGGTCGCCGAACGACTCGTCCTTGTGGCGCGAGCCCATGCCGCCGGTGACGTACTCCTTCGAGCCGTGAGCCGTACGCCACTGGGCGTCGAGCGCGGCGGTGAGGCCCGCATCGGCGCTCTCCGCGACGACGTCAGCGACCCCGGCGTTCAGGTAGAGCTGGCGGACCGCGTGACCCGTCGCCTCGCGGGCGTCGCGGATGGGGGCGTGGTCCTGGTGGTACGCGGACTCGAAGGGGCCGGTTCCGAGCGCTCCAGTGCCGCGGCGCTCGACCATCGCGCTCGCGGTCGCGAGGTACGCCTGCTCGCCCGTGTGGCGGTGGAGCTCGACGAGCGCGGTCTCGATCTCGGGGTGACCGCAGTACCCGTCCATTCGCGCAGAGTTGGGCCCGAACTCGCGCACCGCGAGGTCGGCGAAGCGCCGCGCGACGGCGAGCAGGTCATCGTTGCCCGTCGCGCGCGAGCGGGCGACGGCGGCCTGGATGAGGTGGCCGAGGACGTACAGCTCGTGGCCCCAGCGCATGTCGCGCCAGGCCTCCTGGTCGTCGTGGCCCTGGACGTGGGAGTAGAGGTAGCCGTCCTCGCGCTGCACCTGCGTCAGCAGGGCGGCCGCGGACTCGACGAAGTCCTCCCACGGCTGGTCCGAGGGAACCCGTGCGGCCTCCCA
Organism: Demequina sp. NBRC 110056; assembly: GCF_002090155.1. GTDB lineage: Bacteria > Actinomycetota > Actinomycetes > Actinomycetales > Demequinaceae > Demequina. Next base: position 145,940 of record NZ_BBRM01000008.1, read on the forward strand.
GGCGATGGCCTCCAGGGTCTTGTGGAGGTCCGAGTCGGCGAAGTTGAAGCCGCGGTAGTCCGCCGAGGACGTCCCCGCGACGCGCCTCAGGTTGTCCATGACGCCGCTGGTCTCGAGCCGCTCGACGACGTGGGGCAGGGTGCGCTCGCGGTTGAGGCGCTGCCAGGCGCCTAGCTCGCTGTCGGGTGCGAGGGTGACCGCGGTGAGGGGCAGCGGCGCGAGGTCCTCCGCTGCCGGGGTCCGGGCGGCGGGCATCGGCGCGGTGCGGGGCTGGTCGGTCATCGTTCCTCGCGCGGGTTGGGGCGGGCACGGGGCTCGCCGGCGGCGTCTTTGCAACGATGTAAATCCTACCGGGTCGCGCGCCACCCTCGGTGCGCTCGGGGTGAGCGAGGCGAGAACCCGGCGACCGCATCGGCGCTGCTGTGCCCACTGCTCCGCCGATCGCCGACCGCCGACTACCCGGTCCCCGCCGACAGTTTGAACCAGAATCCGAGGCGACACGCCAGCGTGTCGCGCCTCGGTGCGGTGTGTCGCCCGGCGTGTCGCCGCGGCGATGGTTCGTACTGTCGGGGGTGGGAGGTCGTCGAACTCGAGTTCGCGGGCGTGACACCATACCGCCCGGTCGGTATGCTTGCTCGTGCGGCGCGCTCAGCGCCGCCGACGAGGAGGTCGCGCATGCGCATCACGGGAGCTGTGCTGGAGGCGTCCGGCGCGCCGGCGCCCTTCGTGGAGTCGCGTCCCTTCACCGTGCAGGAGCTCGAGCTCGACGGCCCGCGGGCGGGCGAGCTCCTGGTCCGCCTCGAGTGCGCGGGCGTGTGCCACTCCGACCTCAGCGTGGTCGACGGCAACCGCGTCCGCCCCACGCCGATGCTGCTCGGCCACGAGGCTGCCGGGATCGTCGAGGCGACCGGCGACGGCGTCGACGACGTCGCCGTCGGTACCCGCGTGGTCATGACCTTCCTGCCGCGCTGCGGCGCCTGCGACGGCTGCCGCACGGACGGCCGGCTCCCGTGCGAGCCCGGATCCGCGGCGAACGCGGAGGGCGCGCTCGTCGGGGGCGGACGGCGGCTGAGTCGCACCGACCCGAACGGGGAGCCGCAGGCCGTCCACCACCACCTCGGGGTCTCGGCCTTCGCCTCTCACGCGGTCGTCAGCCGCACCTCCGTCGTGCCGGTCGACGCGGACGTCCCGTCCGACATCGCCGCGCTGCTCGGCTGCGCCGTCCTCACCGGCGGCGGCGCCGTGCTGAACGCGGCACACGCCTCCGCGAGCGACCGCGTCGTCATCGTCGGTCTCGGCGGTGTGGGCATGGCGGCGCTGCTCGTCGCCGTCGCCCTGGGGCACGACGTCGTCGGCGTCGACCCCGTTCCGGGCAAGCTCGCCCTCGCCCGGTCCTTGGGGGCGGCCGATGCGCTCTCGCCCGAGGAGGCATCGTCCCGCCGGGTGCGGGGTCAGGTCGTCATCGAGGCGGCCGGGTCCGCCCGCGCCTTCGAGACCGCCTTCGCGCTCACCGCGCCCGGCGGCACCACGGTGACCGTCGGCCTTGCTTCGCCCGATGCGCGCGCCGCCATCTCGCCGCTGACCCTCACCGCGGAGGCCCGCACGGTCGTCGGCAGCTACCTCGGCTCCGCCGTGCCCGCGCGGGACATCCCGCGTTATGTGACGCTGTGGCGCGAGGGGCGGTTGCCGCTCGAGCGGCTCGTCTCGGCGCGCATCGGCCTCGCCGACCTGCCCGAGGCGATGGACCGCCTCGCGTCGGGGGCCGAGCTGCGCCAGCTCATCGACCTCACCGCAACCGACCACCCCACCCACCGAGAGGACATCGCATGACCCGCACCGCCATCGTCACCGGAGCCGCCCGCGGCATCGGCGCCGCGACCGCGCTGAGACTCGCGCAGGACGGGTACGCCGTCGCCGCCGTCGATCTCAGCGCGGAGTCCTGCGCCGAGACCGTCGCCGCCATCGAGGCCGCAGGGGGCCGCGCTCTCGCCGTCGGCGCCGACGTGGCGGACTCCGCCGCCGTCAGCGCGGCCGTCGACCGCGTCGCGGAGGAGCTGGGCGCGCCGACGATCCTCGTGAACAACGCCGGCATCCTGCGCGACAACCTGCTGTTCAAGATGACCGACGACGACTGGGACGCGGTCATGGCCGTGCACCTGCGCGGGGCGTTCCTGATGACGCGGGCCGTGCAGAAGCACCAGGTCGAGGCGGGGTGGGGGCGCATCGTCAACCTCTCCAGCACCTCCGCTCTGGGCAACCGCGGCCAGGCGAACTACGCGGCCGCCAAGGCCGGCATGCAGGGGTTCACCAAGACCCTCGCGATCGAGCTCGGGCGCTACGGGGTGACCGCGAACGCGATCGCACCGGGATTCATCGTCACCGACATGACGCGCGCCACCGCGGAGCGGATCGGCGTGACGTTCGAGGACTTCGTCGGGCACATGGCCAAAGAGGCCGCCGTGGGCAGGGCCGGCGTCCCCGAGGACATCGCCGCCGCGGCGTCGTACTTCTGCTCCGAGGAGGCCGGGTTCGTCTCGGGCCAGGTCCTGTACGTGGCGGGAGGGCCCAAGGCATGAGCATCGTCGTCGCCTCCCCCGCTGACCTTCCCGGAGCCGTCGGACAGACCGCCGTGGGTGACTGGTTCGAGATCTCCCAGGAGCGCATCGGCGCCTTCGCGGACGCCACCGAGGATCACCAGTGGATCCACCTGGACCCCGAGCGCGCGGCGTCCGGCCCGTTCGGCACCACCATCGCGCACGGCTACCTCACCCTGTCGCTGCTGCCGCACCTGCAGCTGGGTCTGCTCCAGGTCGACAAGGTCGCGATGTCGGTGAACTACGGCCTCGACAAGGTGCGCTTCGTGCAGCCGGTGCCCGCCGGCGCACGCGTCCGAGCGGCGACCGAGATCACCGGGGTCGACGCGACCGCGCAGGGCTACCGCGTGGCGTCCCGCACCACCGTGGAGCTCGAGGGCTCGGAGCGCCCAGCGCTGGTCGCGGACACGATCGGTCTGTTCGTGCCCCTGCCGCAGTAGCGCCGATGCGGTGGTCGAGCCGACGGCTCAACGCGCCGGACCGCCGCTCGCCCCACGACGACGGCTCGGGCCCCGCGCAGGTGCGCGGGGCCCGAGCCGTGTCCGAGGTGGTGCGTCAGAGGCGCTCGAGCACCAACGCCATGCCCTGCCCGCCGCCGACGCACATCGTCTCGAGCCCGTAGCGGCCGCCGGTCTCGGCGAGGCCGTTGAGAAGGGTGGACGTGATGCGGGCACCCGTCATCCCGAACGGGTGTCCGACGGCGATGGCGCCGCCGTGGACGTTGAGGCGCTCGTCGGGGATCCCCAGCTCGCGCGCCGACGGGATGACCTGCGCGGCGAACGCCTCGTTGATCTCGACCAGGTCGATCGCGTCCATCTCGAGCCCCGCGTGCGCGAGCGCACGTCGCGAGGCCTCGACGGGGCCGAGGCCCATGACCTCCGGCGACACCCCGCTCACGCCGGTCGAGACGATGCGCGCGAGGGGGCTCAGGCCCAGCTCGTCCACGACCCGCTCGGACACGACGACCACGGCTGCCGCGCCGTCGTTGAGCGGGCACGCGTTGCCCGCGGTCACCGTGCCGTCCGGGCGGAACACGGGGTCGAGCCCCGCGAGCACCTCGACCGTCGTGCCCGGCCGGGGGCCGTCGTCCGCGGCGACCACCGTTCCGTCGTCGAGCGTCACCGGCGTGATGTCGCGCGCCCAGAACCCCGAGGCGATCGCCTCCCCGGCGCGCTGCTGCGAGCGCGCGGCGAAGGCGTCCTGCTCGTCGCGGGTGATGCCGTGCAGCTGGGCGACGTTCTCTGCCGTCTGGCCCATCGCGATGTAGGGGTCGGGCAGGGAGCCGCTCTCGCGCGGGTCTACCCAGCCGTCCGCCCCAGCCGCGGTCCGCGACGCGGACCGGGCGAGCGCATCGGCGAACACGGGGTTCACGGCGTCGGGCAGGTCGGAGGCGCCGCTCGCGTATCGACTCACCGACTCGACGCCGGCGGAGACGAAGACGTCGCCCTCGCCGGCCTTGATCGCGTGGAAGGCCATGCGGGTGGTCTGCAGCGACGACGAGCAGTACCGGTTGACGGTCGTGCCGGGGACGCCGTCCCAGCCGAGCAGGACCGCGACGATGCGGGCGATGTTGAACCCCTGCTCGCCTGCGGGCTGGCCGCAGCCCATCATGAGGTCGTCGATCCGGGCCGGGTCCAGCCCCGGCACCTTCTCGACGGCGGCCGCGACCATGCGCGCGGCGAGGTCGTCCGCTCGGATGCCGGTCAGCGAGCCCTTGTAGGCGCGTCCGATCGGTGAGCGGGCAGTGGCGACGATGTACGCCTCGGGCATGCGCATCCTCCTCGATGGCAGGGGGTGACGCCCGCGTCGGCGACGCGGGACGGGGTGAAAGGTGACTCGGTGCGGGTCAGACGAAGGCCGTGAGGCCCGTGATCTTCCTGCCCACGATGAGCGAGTTCATGTCGTAGGTGCCCTCGAACGTGTAGACGGCCTCCGCGTCAGCGAAGAACCGGGCCACGCCGTGGTCGAGGGTGATGCCGTTGCCGCCCGTGATCTCGCGGGCGAGCGCGACGGTCTCGCGCATGCGGGCCGTGACGAACGCCTTCGCGAGCGCGGAGTGGTGGTCGCGCTGGATGCCCTCGTCCTGCATCTGCGAGACGCGCATGCACAGCGCGATCGACGCGGTGATGTTGGACAGCGACCGCGCGAGCTTCTCCTGGACCAGCTGGTACGAGGCGATGGGCTTGCCGAACTGGTGGCGCTGCTTGGCGTACGCGAGCGCGGCCTCGTAGGCCCCGACTGCGACGCCGAGGGCCTGCCAAGCGACGTCCGCCCGGGTCAGGCGCAGCACCACCGCGACGTCGCGGAAGCCGTCGATCCTCTGCAGGCGATCGCTCTCGGGGATCACGAGGTCCTTCATGACGATGTCCGCGTTCTCGACCGCGCGCAGCGACTGCTTGCGCTCGATCTTGGACGCGCTGAAGCCCACGGCGGGGGTGCGCACCAGGAAGCCCTTGACCTGGTCGTCCTCGACGTCCTTGGCCCAGATGACGACAAGGTCCGCGAAGGCGCCGTTGCCGATCCAGCGCTTGGCGCCGTTGAGCACCCACTCGTCGCGGCCGTCGGGGCCGGTGCGCCGGCGCGCGGTGGTCTCGAGGCCGCGCGCGGTGTCGGAGCCGTGGTCGGGCTCCGTGAGGCCGAACGCCGCGACCTGCTCACCCCGCGCGAGCACCGGAAGCCACTCGGCCTTCTGCTCGTCTGAGCCTCCGACCGCGATGGAGGTCATCGCGAGGCCCGAGTGGACGCCGATGAAGGTGGCGAGCGACGCGTCGACGCGGGCGAGCTCGAGAGCCACCCAGCCGCGGTACATGTTGCTGTTGGGGAAGTGCGCGGTCTCCGGGAAGGCGTTGGCGTACAGCCCAAGCTCGGCGATCCGGGGAACCAGGTGTCGGGGGCTCTCCGCGCGCTCCCACTGGTCGTCCGCGATGGGGCGCACCTCCTCCTCGAGGAAGGCGCGGATGCCGCGCAGCGCGCGCTGCTCGGCGTCCGTCAGCTGGTGCTGGAACTCGTAGAAGTCCACGTCGAGCAGGTCGGCCGGTGCCGCCTCGAGCAGGGACGCGGTGGGGGTGGTCGTCGACGTCATCGTCTCTCCGATCATCGGTGTCACCACGAGTATGCATCAAAACCCAAAATGTTGCACGACAAAATCAGAAACGTTGCACCAGCAGCGCTGTCGGGCGCTAGAGTGCCGTCTATGACCTCAGCGCCGCAGCACGTCGTCACCATCGCCAGCGTCGGCGTGGACGCCGCGCCGTCGTGGCTGTCCGACCGGCTCCGCGACGGCGCCCATCCGGACGCCAAGCGCGCGTTCGATGCCGCGCGGGAGATCTTCATCGACGGGCGCCGCATCGACATGGGCTCGCTCGCGGCATCGCTCGGCGTCGACCGCACCTCGCTGTTCCGCTGGGTGGGCAACCGCGACGCGCTGCTCAGCGAGGTGCTGTGGTCGCTGGCCATGCCGACGCTCGTGCAGGCGGACCAGGCCGTCGGAGGTGCCTGCGGGGGAGAGCGCATCGCGGGCATCCTCACGAGGTTCGTCGACGACCTCATCACGGCCGACTACTTCCGAGAGTTCCTCCGCCGCGAGCCCGCCCGCGCCCTGCGGCTGCTCACGACCAAGGAAAGCCCCATCCAGCGGCGCTACGTCGCGACCGCGACGTGGCTCGTGCGCGACGAGCTGGGCGAGGAGCCCCTCGGCGGCGCGATCGACCCTCCGGGGCTCGGCTACCTGCTGGTGCGGATGTCGGAGTCGTTCACCTACGCGGACCTCATCTCGGGCGACACCCCGAGCGCGGAGCGCGCCGCGACCGCGTTCCGCCTCCTGCTGCGCGTGGATGGGTGAGCCGTGGACTTCCTGACGCGTCACCCGTTCCCCACGCGCTGGCGCGACAACGACCAGTACGGGCACGTCAACAACACCGTCTACTACGAGGCGATGGACACCGCCGTGAACGCGTGGATGATCGCGCACGGAGGCCTCGATCCCCAGGGTGACGTGATCGCGCTGTGCGCCGCGTCGTCGTGCGAGTTCACCGCCTCCGCGTCCTTCCCGGAGCCGCTCGAGGTGGGCGTCGGCCTCGAGCGGCTGGGCTCGACGAGCATCACCTGGAGCCCCGCGATCCTGCGCGCCGGCGAGCACGAGCCCATCGCGACGGGCCGCTTCGTGCACGTGTTCGTGGACGAGGCCACTCGCAGGCCGACCCCCATCCCGGAGCAGATGCGCGCGGAGATCGAGCGGTCGCTCCAGGCCTAGCCGCTGTCGCGGCGCTCTTCGCGCTCCCCGCGCGCCCTGGCGGCGCAGGGGTGTCGTGAATCGCCCTTCTGATCGCCGTGCAGTCGCAGCGCGCATCGCGGACGTGCATTGCGAGTCGGGAGTTCGGACGGGCACCGCGGACGGGCACCGCGCACAGGCGCCTGGGCCCGCGCCGATCCCGGCTTCCACACAAACCGACCATCCGGTATGCTGACGTTGCACCTCCCGATGACGAGAGCGAAGGCGGGTCGAGGATGACCGAGGTTCCCGGCGTGGACGTCGCAGGCCTGGAGGCCTGGCTCGCACGCGAGCACCCCGAGCGCTCCAGCGGCCCGCTGCACGTCGAGGTCATCGCCGGCGGGCGGAGCAACCTCACCTACGCGGTCGACGGAGCCTCCTCCCCGCTCGTGCTGCGACGGCCCCCGCTCGGCCACGTCCTCTCCAGCGCGCACGACATGCGCCGCGAGCACCGCGTGATCTCCGCGCTCGCGGCCACCGATGTGCCGGTGCCGGTGGCCGTCGACATCGTCGACGACACCGAGGCAGCCGCCGTCACCGGCACGCCCTTCTTCGTGATGGAGCGTGCCCCCGGCACGGTGCTCGCGCATCGGAGCCAGAACGGCGCGTACACGCGCGAGGGTCTGCGGCGGCTGAGCATCGAGCTGGTCGAGCACCTCGCCGACCTGCACGCGATCGAGCCGGAGGCGGTCGGGCTCAGCGACTTCGGGCGGCCGCGCGGCTACCTCGGACGCCAGCTGTCGACCTGGAGGCGGCAGCTCGACGCATCCCGCTCGCGCGAGACGCCGCTGCTCGACGAGCTCGCGCACGGGCTCGACGCCGACGTCCCCACGTCTCCTCGCGGCGCGATCGTGCATGGCGACTACCGCCTCGACAACGCCCTGGTGGTGGGGGACGGTGCCGAGCCGCGCATCTCGGCCATCCTCGACTGGGAGATGGCGACGCTCGGCGACCCGTTCGTCGACCTCGGCATCATGGGTCTCTACTGGGACATCGCGGCGCTGCCGGCGGAGTCCGCGGCCGCGACGCCGAGCGCCGTCGACCCCGACGCCGGCTACCCGAGCTTCGCCGAGCTGGTCGACGCCTACGCCGCACGCGCCGGCGCGCCGGTGCCCGACCTCGGCTGGTACCGCGCCTTCGCGGCGTTCAAGCTCGCCGTGATCCTCGAGGGCATCCACTTCCGCTACCGCGCCGGCGACACCGTGGGTGAGGGCTACGAGCGCATGGGTGCCCTCGTCGAGCCGCTCGCCCGTCAGGGCCTGGAGGTGCACTGATGGACTTCGCGCACACGCACGCCACGCGCGACCTGATCGAGCGGGTCACGACCTTCGTGCAGGACCACGCGATCCCCGCCGAGGCCGTCCTCGACCAGCAGCTCGCCGCGTCGCCGACCTCGTGGGGCACCTGGCCGATCGTCCGCCAGCTGCAGGAGCACGCGCGCGCCGAGGGCCTGTGGAACCTGTTCCTTCCCGGGGACCCCGCGGCGTCAGGCGGCGCAGGGCTGACCAACGTCCAGTACGCGCCGCTTGCCGAGGCGACGGGCTGGAGCATCCGCCTGGCACCGGTGGCGCTGAACTGCGCCGCCCCCGACACGGGCAACATGGAGGTGCTGAACGACTTCGGCTCCCCGGAGCAGAAGGAGCGGTGGTTGGCGCCGCTGCTGCGAGCGGAGATCCGCTCGGCGTTCTGCATGACCGAGCCGGACGTCGCCTCCTCGGACGCCACCAACATCGGCACGCGCATCCGGCGCGACGGCGACCACTACGTCGTCACCGGAAGGAAGTGGTGGTCGACGGGAGCGATGAGCCCCGACGCGGCGGTCTTCATCGTCATGGGCAAGACCGACCCCGACGCGGATCGCCACCGCCAGCAGTCGATGATCCTCGTCCCGCGGGACACCCCAGGCGTGAGGATCGTGCGCCCGCTGAGCGTGTTCGGCTACGACGATCGCGACCATGGCGGCCACGCCGAGATCGCGTTCGATGACGTGCGAGTGCCGGCGGAGAACCTCATCGCGGGCGAGGGCGACGGCTTCGCCATCGCCCAGGCCCGTCTCGGGCCGGGGCGCATCCACCACTGCATGCGTGCCCTCGGCACCGCGGAGCGTGCGGTCGCGCTCGTGCGAGCCAGGGCCAACGAGCGCCACACCTTCGGGCGCGCCCTGGCGCAGCAGGGCGTCATCCGGGAGTGGGCCGCGGAGAGCCGCATCCAGCTCGAGGCGCTGCGCCTGCTCGTCCTCAAGACCGCGTGGCTCATGGACACGGTGGGCAACCGCCGCGCCATGACCGAGATCCAGGCGATCAAGATCGCCGTCCCTCGGGCGGTGCAGCAGATCCTCGACCGCGCGATCCAGCTTCACGGCGGCGCCGGGGTGTCCTCGGACACCCCGCTCGCCGAGATGTACGCCGGCATCCGGTCGCTCCGGATCGCCGACGGACCCGACGAGGTGCACCTGGCGAGTCTCGGCCGCGCCGAGCTCAAGGTGTGACTCGCCGCCGCGACCTGCGGCACACTCACCATCATCATCAGTCGAAGGAGACCGCGATGACTCACCAGCCCGACCCCGCCATCAGCCGCAACGGCAACGCCACGCTGTCGGTCGCGAGCATCCTCGCCGAGAGCGCGCGTCGTCACGCGGAACGGCCCGCGCTGCACTTCGCCGGCTCGACCATCACCTACAGCGAGCTCTGGGACCAGACGCGCGCGTACGCGGGCGCGCTGCGCGACCGCGGCATCGGGCCAGGCTCCCGCGTGGCGATGATCGTCCCGAACGTGCCGGACTTCCCGCGGGTGTACTACGGCGCGCTCGCGCTGGGCGCGATCGTGGTGCCCGTCCACCTGCTGCTGAAGGCGGAGGAGATCGAGCACGTGCTGCGCGACAGCGGTGCCGACCTGGTGGTCGTGGCCGCGCCGCTGCTCCCCGAGGCCGCTCCGGCCGCGGCCCAGGCCGGCGTGCCGATCGTCACCGTGCTGCTGCCCGAGGACGCCGGGGTCGACCTGCCGCGCCTCGAGGCCGAGGCCGCCGCGGCGGAGCCCATCGTGCGGCACACCCCGACCGGACCGACCGACCCCGCGACCATCCTCTACACCAGCGGCACCACCGGCACGCCCAAGGGCGCCGTCGGCAGCCACCTGTCCATCATCGAGCAGGTCCACTGCTCGCTGGTCGACAACTTCGACCTCAACAAGGACGACATCGTCTTCGGCGGCCTCCCGCTGTTCCACACCTTCGGCCAGACCGCCGTGATGAACATCGGCTTCCGCGTGGGCGCCTCGATCATCCTGCTGCCCCGCTTCGACCCCGACGACGCGCTCGCGCTGATGGTCGCGCACGAGGCGACCGTGTTCACCGCCGTCCCGACCATGTACGTGGGCCTCATCGAGGCGGCCCGGCGCGCCGACGCGCGGCCTCCGTTGCGATACGCCGTGTCCGGCGGTGCCTCCCTTCCGGTCGCGGTGCTCGAAGCCTTCCGCGACGCCTTCGGCTGCGACGTCTACGAGGGCTACGGGCTCACGGAGACCGCGCCCATCGTGTCCTCGAACCCGCTGTTCGAGCCGATCCGGCCCGGAACCGTGGGGCGCCTGCTGTGGGGCGTGGACGCCGCGATCGCCGACCCCGAGGTCGACGACCGCATCGTGCTGCTCGACGAGCCGGACGCCCTGGGAGAGATCGTCGTGCGCGGGCACAACCTCTTCAAGGGATACCTCGGCAGGGCCGATGCGACCGCCGAGGCCATCGTCGACGGCTGGTTCCGCACGGGAGACCTGGGCACCTACATCGACGGCGTGCTCACCATCGTGGACCGCAAGAAGGACATGATCGTGCGCGCCGGCTACAACGTGTACCCCACGGAGGTGGAGGCCGCGCTGATGCGCCACCCCGACGTCGCGGGCGCCGCGGTGTTCGGCGTCGACGACCCCGTCAAGGGCCAGGAGGTCCACGCGGCCGTGGTGGCCCTTGACGGTCACGAGCTCGACGCCGACGAGGTCATCGGCTTCGTGCGCGACCGCATCGCGGCCTACAAGTACCCGCGCGTGATCCACGTGCTCCCGCAGTTCCCGTTGGGCGCGAGCGGCAAGGTGCTCAAGCGGGTGCTGGTCGAGCAGTTCACGCCGGTGGCCTGAGAGGCTCTCAACCGGCCCGGCGAGGCGGGGAGGTCATCGGGCCTCCCCGCCTCGCCGTGTCCAGGGCGCTCTCCGCGCCACTGCGTCGCGTCACCGTGCAGCGTCCCAGTGCCGCATCCCCGTGCCGCGTCCCAGTGCCGCGCCGCCGGTGACACAGCCGCGTGACCCCGCCCGCGCATCGGCCCTTTGCCGGCGTGACCGGCCACCGCCCACGAGTCAGCGCCCCACGACGGCGGGCCGATGCGCTTGCCGGCTGCCGACGAGCGTGCACCGAGGGCGCGCACCTGGAGCGGCGGTCGCCCCCGAAGACGACGAAAGCGGGGGATGCCTCCCGGCATCCCCCGCTCCCGTGGTGCTCAGCGTCAGCCAGCCGGCAGCGCGTCGTTCTCGAGCGGGATGGGCGCGGCCTCGACGGCGGTCACGGTGCCGCCCTCGACCGCGTACGTCGCCCCCAGGTAGTCCTGGACGCCTTGGTCCACCATCGTGATGCCGACCCCGAGGTAGGCGGCGTGGTTGTCCTCGGAGAACGACAGCGGCACGATGCCGTTGCCCGTCAGCCCGCCGGAGGTGACGGCAGCGAGCAGGCTCTCCCGCGTGGGGTCCTCGCCGGCGGCGGCGAGCGCCTCCGCGAACGTGTACGCGACGCTCATGCCGTAGATGGTGTTGCCGTCGAAGGGCGCGCCGTCGTTGTAGTCCTCGTTGATCTGACGGAACAGGGTCACCCACTCGTCCTCGGACCCGAGCGACGGCAGGTAGTTGGTGCCGACGAGGCCCTGGAGGAGCTGTGGTCCCACGTCCTCGCCGAGGTACGTCACGAGCGTCGGGTAGTCGGCGCCCGAGGACGACGAGAACCACATCGGGAACCACCCGAACTGCGCCGAGGTCCCGAGCGCCAGGGCCGTGAAGCCGTTGATGGTGGCGAGCAGGTTGATCTCGCATCCCGCGGCCTGCAGCGCGCCGATCTGCGCGGTGACGTCCTGGTTGGACACCGAGTACCGCTCGATGTGGGTGAGGCCGCCGGTGCCGAACACCAGCTCGGCGCCCTCGATCATCGCGTCGCCGAAGTCGTCGTCCTGACCGAGCAGGCACACCTTCTTGTCAGGGTGCTCGTCGGCGGCGTACTGCGCGAGCGCGGCGCCCTCCACGACGTAGTCGGCGTTGTAGCCGAACGTGAACGGGTACTGCTCCGGCAGGTTCCACGAGGTCGACCCCGACGCGACGAACAGGTCGGGGACCTCGTTCTCGTTGAGGAAGTCGAGCACCGCGGTGTGCGTGGGCGTGCCGAGCCCGTTGACGATCGCGAACACCTCGTCCTGCTGCACGAGCTCGCGCACCACTGTCTGCGTGGTGGAGGGGTTGTACCCGTCGTCCTTGACGATGTACTCGATGGAGCGGCCGTGCACGCCGCCGTTGTCGTTGAGGTACGCGAAGTAGGCGGTGGCTGCCGCCGAGATCGACGAGTATCCGGCGGCCGCCGGGCCCGTGAGCGGGGTGTGCGTGCCGATGGTGACGGTGTCCTCGGTGACACCGGTCGAGTCGCCCGGTTCGACGGGCGCCGTCGTGGCGTCCCCGCTGGCGCTGGGCGGAGCCTCCTCCTCGGAGGCCGGCGTGCTGCAGCCGACGAGCCCGACCAGGACGGCGGAGGCGCCGGCCAGGGCCGCGAGTCGGCGTGCGGTGAACTGCTGTGACATGGGTCACCTCTCTCTTTCAGTGGGGGACTGCAGGACGGTCTGGGGCGTGCGCGGCTGGTCGTTCGCCGGCATCTCGCGCAGCGCCGATGCGGGTGCCGGGTCGGCGGCGGTGGCGCCGGTCGGGGAGGTGGCGGCGACCGCATCGGGTCCCGACGGCGGCGTCGGGTCCTCGGCGCTGGTGCGCCGGGTACGCCGCCCGCGGCGCAGGCCGGCGAGGCCTCCGGGTCGGGCGAGCATCACGATGATGAGCAGGGCGCCGAAGACCAGCAGGCCGAGGTTGCCGCTGAGGCGCTGCTCGAGCTCGGCGGGCATGTCGACGAGGTCCGTCAGGGTGGCGACCAGCCACGGAAGCATCACGATGAGCGCGGCGCCGAGCGCCGCTCCGCCGATGCTGCCGAGGCCGCCGACCACGGCCGCGACCACGAGGAGCAGGGAGAAGGCGAGCGTGTACGCGCCGGGGCTCACGGACTGGGTGACGAAGCACAGCGCCGCGCCGCCCGCGCCGGCCGCGACCGAGCTCAGGGTGAACGCGACGACCTTGACGCGCCCGGCGGGGACGCCGCTGAGGCGTGCGGCGGTCTCGTCGTCGCGCACGGCCCGCATCCGCAGCCCGAGGCTGGAGCGGCGGACGGCGGCGAGGCCCGTCACGACGACGCCGGCGATCATGATCGCGACCCACGCCTGCCACTGCTCGACCACGATGAGGCGGCTGAGGACCGCGGGGACGTCGTCGCGGTCGATCCGCAGGCCTTGGTCGCCGCCGAGCACCCCGGAGAACTGGGCGGTGACGGCGGGCAACGCGATCGCGATGCCGAGGGTGAGGCCGGCCAGGTAGGGCCCGTGGAGCCGGGCGCCTGCCAGCCCGAGCAGCAGCCCGTGCAGCGTGGACGCCGCGATGGCCCCCGCCATGCCCAGCAGGAACCGCGGCAGGCCATCGAGGCCCATGTCGGTCGCGAGCGAGGCCGTGAGCGCGTAGGCGTAGCCGCCCACCGCCATGAGGGCCGCGTGGCCGAGCGAGAGCTGCCCGGTGAGGCCGACGAGCAGCGTCAACCCTGCGACGGCGCAGAAGTAGGCGACGATCGTCGCGAGCTGGAAGTTGCGATAGGGGTCGAGCCCGAAGGTCGCGGCGATCGCGACGACCGTCAGGACGGCTCCCATGACGATGGTGCGGGGAGCTCCGGTGAGCGAGGGGGCGATGCGGTTCATGCGCTGCGCGCCTCCCTCATGGAGAAGATGCCTCCGGGCTTGACGAGCAGCACCACCACCAGCAGCACGAGCACGCCGATGGGCGCGAACGTCGCGCCCAGGTAGCCCGTCACGAGCGTCATCGCGACGCCGACCACCAGGCCGCCGAGCAGCGCGCCGACGGGCGAGTCGAGCCCGCCGACCACCGCGACGGTGAAGGCATAGACGAACAGCACGTCGGTGGAGTGCGGGTTGAGGCCGAGCTCGGTGGGGACGAGCAGCATGGCGGCGAGCGCGGCCACCGCGGCCGACAGCATCCACCCGACGGTCACCATGAGGGAGACCCGCACGCCGAGGACCCGCGAGACCTCGGGGGAGAACGCCGAGGCTCGCAGCTGCAACCCCATCGACGTGCGGTTGAACAGCAGCGCGAGCCCGCCCATCACCGCGAGCGCGACGACGAGCACGAAGATGTCGTACGGCGACAGCAGCGGGACCCCGCCGACGGTGAGCGGGCTGTCGGAGAACGGCGTGTGCATGGGCCGGTGCTGCTGGCCGAAGAAGATGCCGAGCAGGGCCTGGAGCACCATCACGAGGCCGATCGCCACGATGATGCCGGCGAGCGGATGCGAGTCGCGGGTGAAGCGCATGAGCCCGCGCTCGACGCCGAGTCCGATGGCGGCGCCGGCGAGGATGCCCGCGCCGAGGCCGGCCCAGTACGAGCCTGTCATCCCGGTCACGGCGAAGGCTGCGTACGTGGCGACGAGCGCCATCGCGCCCTGCGCGAAGTTGATGATGCGGGCGGCGCGCCAGATGAGCACGAGCGACAGCGCGAACAGCGCGAAGATCGCGCCGCGGGCGAGGCCCGTGGCGATGAGGAAGAGCAGATGATCCATCAGAACCCCAGGTAGGCGTGTCGGAGGTCGGCGTCGGAGGCGAGCAGGTCCGCGGGGGCGTCGGCGACCACGGTGCCGAGCGACAGGACCACGCCGCGGTCGGCGATCGACAGCGCGCTCGTGACGTTCTGCTCGGCGAGCAGCACCGTCAGCCCGCGGCTCGCGGCGGCGTCGCGCAGGGCGGTCATGACGTCGCCGACGATCAGCGGCGCGAGCCCCAGGGAGGGCTCGTCGACGGCGAGCAGCGCGGGCTCCGCGACGAGCGCTCGCCCGATCGCGAGCATCTGACGCTCGCCGCCGGACAGTTGGTGCCCGGCGCTGGAGCGGCGGCGGGCGAGTGGCTCGAAGAGATCGTAGATCTCGGCGATGGCGCGCTCACGGGCGGCCCCGCGGTGGCGCCACAGCGCGCCGAGCCGCAGGTTCTCGTCCACGGTCAGCTCGGCCACCACGCTCTGGCCATCCGGGACCAGCGCGAGGCCGCGTCGCGCACGGTCCTCGGTGCGTAGCGTCAGGATGTCTGCTCCGCCCAGCTCGATCGAGCCCGCCGTGGGCCGCACGAGGCCGGCGAGCGTGCGCAGCAGCGTGGTCTTGCCGGCGCCGTTGGCTCCCAGCACGGCGACGACCTCGCCGGGGCGGAGCGTCAGGCCCACGCCGTGCAGCACGGGCTCGCCGCCGTAGCCGACGGTCAGTCCGGCGATGTCGAGGGAGACGCCGGTCGCGGTGCGCTGGCTCATGACGCCACCTGGACGCCGAGGTAGGCCTCCTCGACCCGCGGGTCGCCCTGGATCTCGGCGGGCGTCCCGCTCGCGATCACCTTGCCGAAGTCGAGGACGACGATGCGGTCGGCGACACCCATGACGAAGTCGACGTGATGCTCCACGAGGAGCACCGAGCAGCCGCCCTCGGCCACCACCCGGACGGTCTCCGCGAGCCCATCGATGTCGTCGACGCCGAGCCCGCCGGCCGGCTCGTCGAGCAGCAGCAGGCGGGGGTCGGTGACGAGCGCGCGAGCGAGCGCGACCCGCTTGCGGTCGGGGTAGGCGAGGGCCGCCACCGGGCGGTCAGCGACGACGGCGAGGTCGAGGCGCTCGAGCTGCTGCGCGACTCGGGTCGCCGCGTCCGCCTCCCGCGCGACGGGGACGGCGACGTTCTCGCGGACCGACAGCCCCGCGAAGAGCCCGAGGCCCTGCAGCGTGCGGGCGACGCGGCGGCCGGCGAGCTGCGCGGTACGGCGTGGCGCCGGCGCTCCGTCGAGGAGGATCTCTCCCTCGCCGCGCACCAGGGCGCAGACGGCGTTGAACACGGTGGTCTTGCCGGCGCCGTTGGGGCCGATGAGCGCGACCACCTCGCCGTGGCCGACCTCGAAGCTCACGGCATCGACGGCGGTGAGGCCGCCGAAGCGCACGGTCAGGTCGTTCACGCTCAAGCGCGGCGTCTGCCGGTTGGCGGTGGGTCGCTCGCTGGACATCGGCACCTCTTCGTGTCGGTTGACGCCACTGTAGCGCAGAAACCGACCGGGCGGTATGTAGATGTTGCACAATCGTGATCCAGCCGCCCAGCGACCGCCCCCGCAAGCGCGCGGAACGGACACCACCCCACCCCACCCCACCCCCCCTCGACGAAAGTGGGCCCACTTTCATCGTGAACACCGTCGAGACGACGAAAGTGACGCTTCTATGTTCGTCAAGTGGGCATGGTGGCGGTGGCGTGGGTGAGGGTGCGGTGGATGTGTCGGGCGATGTAGCGCTTGAGGATGCGGCGGATTTCCTTGAGGGTGAGTCCTTCGGTTTGGCGGCGGGCAATGTAGTCGCGGGTGGCTTGATCGATCCGCATGCGGGTCAGGGTGATGGTGTGCAGGGCGGCGTTGAGGCGTCTGTCGCCGCCGCGGTTGAGTCGATGGCGGGTGGTGTTGCCTGACGATGCGGGCAGGGGGCTGACTCCTGCTAGTGCAGCGAAGGCGCCCTCGGAGCGGAGTCGGCCTGCGTGGGACCACGACACATAGATCGCGGCTGCGGTGATCGGTCCGATGCCGGTCTCGGTCAGGAGAGCCGCTGCGGGGGTGGCGGGCAACAGGCTGGTGATGTGTGCCTGATTCGCTTTGAGGTCGGCGTCGGTGGCCAGGATGGTTTTGGCCAGGCGGGCTGCTTCGGCGCGGGCGATCGCGGTCGCGACAGGTT
>NZ_BBRM01000009.1 GCF_002090155.1 Demequina sp. NBRC 110056
GGGGAAGAACAGCTAGCCGTGGGCGCTGCCGCGGCGGCGCAAACGGGACGTTTCGACGCGAACTCCCACGCGCATCGGCGCTGCGGACGCCAGCCCCACGCGCGATGGCCCTCGCGGGTCTACTCTGAGGCCAACATCACCGGTGGCGAGGGAGCAGGCGGATGGCGACGAGTGCTGTGCACGTCAAGCGCGAGATCCTGGCGGAGCCAGCCGCCGTATGGAAGGTCATCACGGACCTCGACAACGCTCCCAAGGTCATGGCTAACATCGTGAAGGTCGAGCGCCTGGAGGGGGAGGGCTACGAGGTCGGCGTCAAGTGGCGCGAGACCCGCCGCATGTTCGGCAAGGAGGAGACCGAGGAGATGTGGGTCGCCGCGATCGACGAGCTGCGGTCCACGACGGTCGCGGCCGAGATGGGCTCCACCACCTACCGGACCGTCTTCCGCTGCGAGCCCAGCTCGCTCGGCACCACCCTCCACGTCGACTTCTCCGCCGACACAGGCAACTCGAGCCTCGGCCAGCGGCTGGCGTGGGCCGTGTTCGGCAAGATGGGCATGAAGGCGACGGAGAAGGCGCTCGTGCAGGACCTCGACGACATCGCCAAGGCCGCCGAGCACAGCAAGCGTTGACGCGACGAGCGCCATGCACTGAGGCGGCCACGGCCGCGCGAGAGGGGAGAGAACCATGGAGTGGCTGACATTCGAGGGGATCCCGTGGCTCGGGGTCGGTCTCGCGTTCCTCGCGACGTTCGTGCTGGGTTGGTTCTGGTACTCGCCGCAGGGCTTCTTCAAGCCGTGGCAGCGCGCCGTCGGGTTCACCGACGAGCAGATGAAGGACGCGAGGATGGGTCTCGCGTTCGGGCAGATGGTGCTCGGCAACGTGCTCGGCCTGCTGCTGCTGTCGGTGCTGCTGGTCGCGCTGGGCATCGACTCGTGGGGCGCGGCGGCGCTCACCGGGGCCCTGCTCGGCTTCGCCTTCCGCGGCGGCGCGCACCTGCTTCACGACGGCTTTGCGATCCGCGGACCCGTCGCGACCTGGATCGACATCGCCCACGACACGTTGGCGCTCGCGATCTCTGGCCTGATCATCGGCCTGTTCCTGTAGATTGCCCGTGTTTTGACCCTGGTATTTCGCGCATTGTTCCGGCAGGATGAAGGTGGTCGCCGGCCGGCGGCCGCAACCAGAGCGGATGGCGCGACGGTTCTGCGGCTCATGACGATGCAACCCTCAGGTGCCTCGATCGCGGGCGGGGACGGCCCTGCCATCCCTGCATCAAGGGAGAGATCCATGAGCAAGTGGACACGATTCCGCACCAACACCGCCGTTCGCGTGGGCGCCAGCGCTGGCACCCTCATTGCTGTAGCCGCGGTGGTCGGCGCGGGTTGGAAGTGGGGTTGACCCCACGCTCGAGCGAGGCTGCCCGGGGGCGTTCCGCCCGCCGGGCGGCCTCGCGTCTCTCCATCTACCTGAGCGTCGTCATCGCGCTCGGAGCGGGCATCACGGTCGCGATCGCCGTGGCGACCGATTGGTCTGAGCTCGCGTCATCATGGGCGCTGGGCCCCGTGGTGTTCCTCGTCGTCGCAGCGGTTGTCGGGGAACTGCGGCCGGTCCGCTTCGTCTCGTCGACCGGCGAGTTGAGGATGCTGACGACGTCGGCTCCGTTCGTGCTCGCGTTGATCCCTGTGGCCGGAGTTGGCGTCGCCCTTGCGGCGCAACTCGTCGCAAGCGCGATCGATGACATTCGGTCACGGCGATCGGTTGTCAAGGCGCTCTTCAACAGCGCGCAGTATGCCTTGAGCGTTGGCGCGGGCGCGCTCGTCTTCACCTCGCTCAGCGGTGTTCCGATGCTCGGCAGCGGCGTCGCGATCGATGCGCCGAGGATTGCGGCACTCCTTGCGGGCGGCGTCGTGATGATCGCCGTCAACTGGGTGCTCGTCGCGATCGTCGTCTCGTTGTCGAGCGGCATGCCCTTGAGCCCCATTCTCCGGGGCGACATTCGCGTATTCCTCGTGACCAACCTGGTCCTCTTGAGCGTGGGCGGCATCGCCGCGGACGTCGCCGCCGACGGCGTGTGGCCACTCGCCTTGCTCGCGCCACCAGTGATCGCCGCACACATCTTCGCCTCCACGGCCGCGCGTCACGCATGGGAAGCGACACACGATGGCCTCACCGGCCTTGGGAACCGTACTCAACTGCACCACGAGTTGGATCGGGCGCTCGGTGCGGGCGCGGGTGTCGGACTCGTGCTGATCGACCTCGACCACTTCAAGGACTTCAACGACACGCTGGGGCACCCGGTGGGGGACGTGATCCTGCGCCAGGTCGGCGAGCGGCTCGTGGACGCGGCGCCTGAGGGCGCCACCGTCCATCGCCTGGGCGGCGACGAGTTCGCCGTGGTGGTGCCGGGCGGACTCGACGCCGCGCACGACGCGGCCATGGCCCTCATCGGCTCGTTCGAGCAGCCCATGGGCATCGAGAAGCTCGAGCTGCTGGTGCGGGCGAGCGCCGGTGTGGCGGCGGCCCCCGACCATGGCGAGCGCGGCGACACCCTCATGAAGAACGCCGACATCGCGCTGTACCACGCGAAGGTCGAGAGGGACCGGATCAGCACCTTCTCGCCCGAGTTCGACATCAACACGCTCGAGCGCCTGCAGCTGCTCGCGGACCTCCGTTCGGCGGTGCACGCCAAGGAGCTCACCGTCGTCTACCAGCCCCAGGTCGACCTGGTCGCCGGAGAGATCGTCGCCCTCGAAGCGCTCGTGCGGTGGACCCACTCCGACCGGGGCCAGGTGCTTCCGGACGAGTTCATCCCGCTCGCGGAGAACTCTGGACTGATCTTCCCGCTCACGGAGCTCGTGCTCGACCAGGCGCTCGCGGACCTGCGCGTGTGGCGCGACGCGGGCCACGACATCCGGATGTCCGTCAACCTCTCGGCTCGTCACCTGTCCGACCTCGGCCTGCCGCAGGTGGTGGCGGAGATCATGCGCCGTCACGCCACGCCTGCTGGCGCGCTCGTGCTCGAGGTGACGGAGACTGGAATCTTCTCCGACCCCGCGCGAGCGGACCTCGTCCTGCGCGCGCTGCGCGGCAACGGCGTCGAGATCGCGATCGACGACTACGGCACGGGCAACGCCTCGCTCAGCTACCTGCGGCGGCTCAAGATCGACGAGCTCAAGGTCGACCGCTCGTTCGTCTCGAACATCGGCTCCGAGGACCACGACCGGATCATCGTGCGGTCGACCATCGAGCTCGCTCTCGCTCTCGACCTGCGCGTGGTCGCAGAGGGCGTCGAGGACGCGGACACGGCACAGGCGCTCCAGGAGCTCGGCGGCGTGATCGCCCAGGGCTACCACCTCGGGGCCCCGGTGCCGGCGGAGCAGGTGGTCTCGCGCCTCGAAGGTGCCAGCCACGGCTCGGCGCGCCTGACTCGAGGGCAGGGCTGAGTGCTCGTCCTCGCCGTCTGCGTGCTCGCGTTGCTCTCGCCGCTGGTCGCGGGCCGGTGGCCCGCCGGCGTCGTCATGGGCACCTGGCGCTGGCCGTGGCTCATCTGGGCCGCGCTCGCGACCCAGATCGTGATCATCGAGTTCGGCGCTCCGGGCGCTCTCGCGCCGATCCTTCACGTGGCGACCTACGTGCTGGCGCTGGCCTTCGTGTGGCTCAACCGCACGTCGCTCGGGCTCGTCGTCGTCGGCGTTGGCGCGTTCCTCAACGGCATGACCATCGCGCTCAACGGCGGCACGCTTCCTGCGCGTCCCGAGGCGGTCGAGGCCGCTGGGATCGACGTCGACCATGCCTTCGTCAACGCCGGGGTGATCGAGGACCCAGTGCTGCCGTGGCTCGGCGACGTGTTCGCCTGGCCCGAGCCCCTGCCGCTCGCGAACACGTTCAGCGTGGGAGACATCCTCATCGTGGCTGGCGTGGCGATCGCGGCGTGGACGGGTGCGGCCCGCATCGGCGAGGGCCCACGTCGCGAGGCGCACGACGGCGCCGGTGCCAGCGAGGGGACCGCGGCCGCGTAGGTAGTTCGGCCGCGGGCTGTGACCGAGACGCGCCCGTGGGTCCTCCCGCTAACTCTTGCGGACCCGTCGCGGGGAACTATATTCTGGCGGCGCCGAACGTCGCTGGGAGATCGCGAAGCCGCGAGCTCCCGTAGGGGTGGGGACTGGCGTCGCGTGACACGAGGGGTCGATCGCGAGGAATACGACTTCGGTCCCCTGGCTCATCTCATGAGGGGAAGCTGATGAGCGCATTCAAGGGGTACCGTCTGGCCTCCGCACAGCGGGGCATCGTCGCCGTCATGCTGGCGCTGTTGCTTGCGACGGTGGTCACCGTCGCGGGTTCGCGATCAGCGGGCGCGGACGAGGTCGAAGGCGCGGGCGTCGACCTGCGTGTGCTGGTGCTCGGCGATAGCGACCCCTTCAACGGGCCGCATGACCAGGCAGACGCGATCATGGTGCAACTGGAGCGCGAAGGTGTCCCATACACCGTGGTCAACCCTGGTGACCCCGGTCGCCCCGTCCTCGACGAGGCATTTCTCGTCGACAACGCTACCGGTCGCGGCCGGTTCCAGGCCGTGGTGATGCAGAACCAGAACCCGGGCCTCGCCACCGAGGAGGTCCAGGCGCTCGCTCTCTACGAGCGGCTCTTCGGCGTGCGGCGGGTCAACGCGTACGTCTACCCCGGCACAGCTACGGGACACGCGGGACCGCCAGCCGACGGGGGCACACTCGATGGAGCCGAGCTCACCGTCACCGACGCCGGTCTCGCGGGCCCGTTCACCTACCTCAATGGGTCGCTCACCGTCGACGACTTCGACCCCGCCGTCCAGGAGAGCTATGGCTACCTCGTCGGACCGGCCGAGGACCTGCCCGATGGCGAGACCTTCACCTCGCTCATCGACGCGACCCACAATGGGCTGACGGGCTCGCTCATGGGGGTGTACTCCCACGGCTATCGCGAAGAGCTCTACATCACCGCGAACTACAACCAGTACCAGCAGTGGTTCAACGAGCTCGCCCACGGCATCGTCACGTGGATGACACGCGGCATCAACCTTGGTCACCACCGCAACTACTTCTCGCTGCACGTCGACGACATCTTCGTGGAGTCCGCCCGGTGGAACGTCGACGGCAACTGCACGCCCGGCGACGTCGTCGACTACTGCGGCGACCCGTCGGACAATGCGGTGCGCATGACGGTCGATGACGTCAGCCGACTCGTGTCGTGGCAGAACGAGCACGACTTCACCTTCGACATGTACTACAACGCTCAGGGCAGCGATCAGGCCATCGCGGAGAACGGCAGCGATCCGCTGACCGATGCCTTCCTGGCGGTCAAGGACCAGTTCTTCTGGAGCAACCACACCTACTCGCACCCCTTCCTGGGGTGCATCCAGGTGCAACCGACGGAGGTCGGCCAGACCTGGCGCTGCGGCACCGAGGCCGACCTCGAGGCCGAGAACGTTCCCTTCGAGAACCCCGAGTACATCGCGGACGGGGACTACGAGGTGAGCGACGGCATCCTGTGGTTCTCGCAGGACGCCATCGAGGAGGAGATCGGCCGCAACGTCACCTGGGGCCTCGACCACAACCTCCCGAACTTCGACCCGTTCGCTCTCGTCACAGGTGAGCACTCGGGACTGCTGACCACCCCGCAGCAGCCGGTCGACAACCCGTACTTCAGCCTGGCGCTCGCGAGTCAGGGGATCACCTTGACCGCCTCGGACGCGTCGCGCGAACGCGACCCGCGACCGGTGGGCAGCTCCGGTGCTGTGACCGTCCCGCGCTACCCGATGAACATCTTCTACAACGTCGCGACCTACCGCGAAGAGGTCGACGAGTACAACTGGATCTACACGACGCGGGCCAACGGCGGCAGCGGCATCTGTGAGGACAATCCGCTGACGAGCACGTGCATCACGCCGTTGCCCAACGCGAACGACACCGAGGCCGAGGCGAGCTTCCTGAACTACATCGTGCCCATCGAGGTGCGCAACGCGTACCGGCCGATCGTCACGAACGACCCGCGTCCGTTCTACTCCCACCAGGGCAACCTCGCTGAGGACGGCCTGATCCTCACGGTGGTCGAGGAGATCCTCGAGCAGTACCGGGCGTCCTACGACACAGCGAAGTCGCCGCTCATCACGACGGAGATGCGGCGCGCCGCCGTGGCGATGAACCGTCAGGACGCGTGGGAGGACGCGCAGGACGACGTCGTGGCCTACATCGATGGCTCCGGCGTCCACGTGTCGAGCCCGTCCGGGGCCCTCGTGCCGCTGACCGTGCCGGCTGGTACCACCGTGAACGGGCCCGAGCTGTCCTCGTACGACGGCGCGCTGTCGGGCTGGTTCACGTCGTCCGCCGCGGACACCGTCGTCGCCGTCCCGGCCGAGCCGTTCGGCGGCTACGTCGGCCATGACGTCCCGGCGGCGCCGACGGACGTCGTCGCGACCCCGCGCAGCGAGAAGGTCACGGTCACGTGGTCCGCGCCGGCGACGACGGGCAACTCGCCGATCACCGGCTACGGCCTCGAGTACTCGACCGACGGCGGCGGGTCGTGG
Organism: Demequina sp. NBRC 110056; assembly: GCF_002090155.1. GTDB lineage: Bacteria > Actinomycetota > Actinomycetes > Actinomycetales > Demequinaceae > Demequina. The sequence continues at coordinate 6,560 of NZ_BBRM01000009.1, forward strand.
ACGTCCGTCTTCGCGCCCGAGGCAGGCAACCTGGAGACCAGTCACCTCGTGACGGGCCTGACCAACGGGACGTCCTACGTGTTCCGCGTGGTCGCGGTCAACGCTCTGGGCGCGAGCGCGTGGTCGGCATCCAGCGCCGCGGCCACGCCGCAGCGGATGGTGCCGACCAAGGTCACGGGTGCCACGGCCTTCGACGTCACGGAGACGTCCGCCAGGGTGTCGTGGGAGGCGCCGGACAACGGCGGCTCGACCATCATCATGTACCAGGTGCGACGTTCCAGCGACGGCGGGTCGACGTGGCTTCCCGGCTACGCATGGGTGATGGGACAGCCGGCACCGACCGCGCTGACCGTCACCGGCCTGACGCCAGGTACGGAGTACGTCTTCCAGGTGGTGGCGCGGAACTCGCTCGGGTGGTCCCCGGGGTGGTCGGCCTCCTCGGAGCCCGTCTCGACCATCGCCGTGGAGCCGCCGTCGGCGCCACTGTCAGTCGTCGCGACGGCTCGCAGCGAGAAGGCCACTGTCACGTGGGACGCTCCGGCGACCGAGGGCACCTCGCCCCTGACCGGCTACGGCATCGAGTACTCCAGCGACGGCGGTAGCTCGTGGACGAGCGTCTTGGCGCCCTCGGCAGGTGTCCTCACCACGAGCCACACGGTGACGGGCCTGACCAACGGCACGTCGTACATGTTCCGCGTGGTCGCGGTCAGCGCCGTGGGGCCCAGCGAGTGGTCGGCGCCGAGCGCAGCCGTCACGCCGCAGCGGATGGTGCCGACCAAGGTCACCGGAGCGACCACGTCGAACGTCACCGCGACCTCGGTCAGGGTGTCGTGGGAGGCGCCGGACAACGGCGGCTCGACCATCATCATGTACCAGGTGCGTCGCTCGAACGACGGCGGGACGACCTGGCTTCCCGGCTACGCGTGGGTGATGGGCCAGCCGGCCCCGACCTCGCTCACGGTGTCGGGGCTGACGCCCGGAACCGAGTACGTGTTCCAGGTCGTCGCGCGCAACGCGATGGGCTGGTCGCCGGGATGGTCCGCGTCGTCCGCACCCGTGACGACGGTCCTTCCGCTGGCGCCCATGGCACTCTCGCGCAACGCGCCCCTCGCCGCAGAGGCGCCGAGCGAGCAGCCTGCGGACACCTCGACTCTCGTCGAGGAGCCGGCTCCCAGCGCGGCGTCGTCCGCCACCGCGCCGACCCAGACCGGGCCCGGCTCGTCGTCGACGTCGGGCAGCGTCAGCGGCGGCTCATCGACGGTGACGCCGCCGGCGGCGCCCACGACGCGACTGACCCTGCCTACGGGATGGGCATCGCTGATCGCCACGGTCCGCACGCCGGTGCGACTGGGCGGTCGATGACCGGGATCGTCGCCCGAGGGTGAGCCCTCAGGACTTGGAACGCGATCGGATCACCTACACACGGGAGGGGAGACGGGCCGTGAGCACACGTCGAGGAGCTCGATCGCTCGGCGCCGTCGTCGGCGTCGCCGCGCTGCTGGCACTCGCCGGATGCTCCTCGTGGACCGACGAGCCGGAACCCACCCGAGGCGGCGAGACGTCGGAGGCGCCGACCGCATCGGCCGATCCGTCGTCCTCGCCGTCCGAGTCTCCGAGCGCCACATCGACTCCCGTGCAGACCGCCGTCGCCTCCGAGGGCGTCTGTGCCGAGGAGTCGATCCTGCACGCGCTCCCGCAAGGCTCCGAGGTCGCGACGTTCCAGTGCGCGCTCGGCTCTCCCTACATGTGGGCAGCGGCCGAGGTCGTCGGCGGGTCGGAGGTCTACTTCATGCGGTCGAACGGGCCGTGGGAGATCGTCGAGGTCACGGTCGCGTGCGGCGACGGCGACGACCGTGCGCCGGACGAGCTCGCGACGCTCTGCCCCCAGTGACGCCCCCTGCTAGCGCGGGCAGGGCGTCCTGGCAGCGTCGAGGTCGAGGTTCTTCTTCATCGAGCTGAACCCCAGCGCGGTGGTGGTGGGGCAGAAGGACGACACGGGGAGGTCGTACTCGACGTGGAGGACGGGCTTGCCCGCCTTGATGAAGGGCGTGAGCATGCCGCACTCGTCGTACTCGGCGCACTGCTCGTTGACCGCGAAGTCGAAGTACGGTTCGAGGGCGGCGACCTGGTCAAGGTCGTTCTTGAGTCCCACGGCGAGGCCGCGCTCGTGCGCGAGTCGCGCGATCGCCCGGTTGTAGGTCGCCTGGTCCTTGGCGGTCAGGTTGAAGCCGCTGTTGTTCTGGTAGCCGTCGACGTTGTCCGGCTCGACGCCATCGAAGCCCTTCTGCGCGCACAGGTCCATGCGCGCCTCCATGATCGGCAGCAGGACGTCGAGCTGGCGCACATCCAGCCATCGCTCATCGGGCCATCCCGACAGGGTGCGCCCGAGCACGGACTCGGGGAACTGCCCGGCATCGGGGCGGTACGACTCGTACGAGCCTGCCGACAGGTAGCAGATGACGTGCTTGCCCTGGGCCTGCATCTGCTTCACCTGGTTGGCCGAGGTGTCGTAGAGGTCCACGTCGTACACCTGCACGTCGAGAGACGTGTCCAAACGTCCCGAGAGCTGCCACTGCCACGTCACGTACGCCGGAGGCTTCCAACGGCCCGGGTCCCCGCCTGAGCCGCCTGACCCCCCGGAGCCACCTGACCCGCTGGACCCGCCAGAGCCGCTGGATCCGCCAGAGCCGCTGGATCCGCCAGAGCCGCTGGATCCCCCGGAACCGCTGGATCCCCCGGAACCGCTCGACCCGCCGGACCCGCCTGACCCGCCGGAGCCACTCGATCCACCGGACCCGCCTGAGCCCTCCTCGCCGTCACCCGTCTCCTCGTTGGCGCTGGGCGACGCTGACGGCTCAGCGGTCGGCGAGCCGGTCGCCGACGGCGAGGGCGTCGCGGATGGCGGGACGGACGCGGTCACCGAGGACACCGTGTCCGGCGATGGCGTGGGGGAGTCCGACGGCGGTGGAGGGCTCGTCGCGCAACCGGCGTAGACCAGCGGGACCATGGCGACCATGACCCACGCTGCGGACCGCCGCAACAGCCTCATCTGCTCATGCTAACGACTCATGGCCGCGGCACGCTCGTGGTGTCGGAGCTCGCCGAGCAGCCGCTGCGGGACATCGCTCCACGGATTGTCGCCGCGCCGATGCGTGAGGAAGACGCTGCCCACATGATGCTGCGTCGCAAGGTCGACTCCTTCCGAGTACATGCTGCGGGGGAGCGAGTGCACGAGGTGGCAGAACCGACTCGCGGGATACCGCTCGGCCCACGCTGGGGTCGTGAGGTTCGTGTACTGCGCCCAGGTGCCCTCGAACGTCACCGTGACGTTGGCGAGGTCGACGTAGCCGCGATGCGGCTCGGTGCCGGCGTTGAGCACCACGAACGGCGCGCCCGCGGTTCGCGCCGCCGCCACGCACTGCGCGTAGTGATCGAGGTCGTCGAGGCCGCTGCTGACCTGGTCCATGAAGACCCCCTGCACGCCGTAGCGCTCGCGGAAGGTCCGGACCTCGGCGCCGATCTCGGCCGGCGTGCAACGCCCGTAGTCCGTGTCGACGTAGCCGACGATGCGGACGCCTGCACCGCGCAGCTCCTCGATGACGGGAGGGTACGCGGGGTCGAGCCGCTCGCCCGGGCCGTTGTGGGGGTTGACGATGACGAAGCGCAGCAGCGGAGCGATGCGGACGAGGCGGCGCCACCTCTTCTCCGCCACCGCCGGATGGAAGTAGGCGGGGACGGCCAGCGTGAGCGCCGCGCGAGCGTCGTTCATCGGTGGGCCCCCGCGCGCGTGTAGTAGTACGCCGCCGCGGGCATGAGCGTCAGCAGCAGGCCGGTGAAGACGGTGAGGTGCGTGATGACGAGCACCTCGGGCGACTCGCCGATCAGCGCGAGTCGCAGCACCGTGTCGAGGCAGACGGCCCCCAGGGTGAGGCCCAGCGCCAGCCGGTGCCGGCCGAGCGAGAGCAGCAGGGTCGCGCACAGGAAGGCCATGCCGAGCACGCTGTACGCCACGGTGCTGAGCACGAACGGCTGCTCGGACTGCTGGGGGAAGAAGGCGATGACTGCGCAGGTGAGCGCGCCGAGCACCCCCGCGTAGAGCAGCGCGGTGAAGGCGAACTCGCGTCGGGCGAGGATGCGGAACTGCGCGACGGACGTCGTCCGCCGCAGGTCCGCCGCCGCCCGGCTGCGCAGCCGGTACACGAGCCACTCCGCGATGCCCAGACTCGCGACCAGCGGCAGCATCATGAGCGCCACCGGACCCGCGGCGACGGTCACCTCGGGGTGGCCGATCACGTCGATCACCGCGAACGAGGCCAGGCCCGCGGTCGCCATGCCGTAGAAGACGTACGACCATCCCATGCCACGGTCGACGCGGACGAGCCCGAACCCGTCGCGGAGGTGCCGCACGGTGTCGCGCGGCCGCGTTCCGAGGCGCGTCCATGCGGCCACGGCGGCACCCGCGACGCACAGGGCGAAGGTCGCGAGCGTGGCGGGCGCGGGCAGCAGCGACACGCCGGACAGCTCCATCACGGCCAGCGTCACCCCGGGCGCGATCACCGCCAGCAGGCGAAGCTCGGCGTTCATCACCATGAGCACCGTGGCCGCGATGAGGTACAGCACGAGGCAGCCAGCGAGCACCGACGCAGGCGAGACGGGGCCCGTGAGCCCGCTGACGAGCACGACGAGGCCGCCAAGGACGGCGCCTCCGACGATCGCCGTGCGGAACAGGGCGATGGCCGCGCTCGGCGAGCCGCGTCCGGTGAGCGCATGTCCGAGCACCGAGACGCCTTGTCCGAGGCCCGACGCGACGATCGTGGTGCCGATGAGCAGCGCGGCGTCGAAGCCCGCTTGCAGCATGATGAGCGCGACGGCATAGATGAGTCCGGGAAGCCCGTACAGCAGCCCGCGCAGAAGGTGGATCCGGAGCGGCTTCCTCCACGGGTCGACGGGGACCACTGCCGCGGTCGGTCGCCGAGGCACGAGGTCGTACATCGCCTCGGCAAGCTCGAACACGCTCGCCGCTCCGTACTCGGTCCGCGCCTGCCGGTCGCTGACCCCGGCCGCCTCGAGCCCCGCGGTGATCTCGAAGGGGTCGACCGCCTGGGTGCACAGGTCGTTGTGGGTGCGAGTGAGCTGCGCGACCCGCGTGAGGCTGCGCTGCTCCGGACCGCTGTAGGTCTCCGCCTCGAGCCGCTCGTCGTCGAGCGGCTGCTGAACCGTCCAGGCGAGCCCCGAGATGAGCGCCCCGGCATCGAGCGCCGTCGGTGCGCTCATGACGCGGTGACCAGCTCGAGCCCTGTGTCGGCCGGCGCCAGCGACGCCGCGGTCGCGCGGCTGTACAGGCCGCGGAACGTCTCGAGCATCTGTCCGAGCTGGAAGAGGTTCAGCGCGCGTGCGCGTGCCTGCTCCGACATGTCGTGCCGGCGGGCGTCGTCCGTCAGCAGCGTCACGCAGGCCTCGGCGAACGCCTTGGGGTCCCGCGGGGGCACCAGCATGCCGGCGTCTCCGACGAGCTCGGGGATCCCGCCCACGTCGGTCGACACGGTCGAGCGGCCGCACATCATCGCCTCCATCACGGTGTACGGCAGGCCCTCGGAGATGCTCGACAACGCGACCACCGTCGACTGCTCGTACGCCCGCGTGACGGGGCGGATGGGCCCCTCGAAGCGCACCTGCGCCTCGATGTCGAGATCGGCGGCGAGGTCGCGCAGACGCTGCTCGTACCGAGCGTTGCCGGGGGGCGTGGGCCCGAACAGCCGGAGCACGGCGTCAGGAACCTGGGCGTGGACGAGCGCGAACGACTTGATCAGGGTCTCGAGGTCTTTGAGCGGGTCGATGCGGCCGACCCATCCCACGGTGCGGACCTCGGGCTCCGCGCCCGCGGGCTGGAAGTCGTCCGCGAGGATCCCGTTGAACGCCGTCTCGATCGCGTCGGGGTCGGCGCCGTGTCGCGTCTCCCACCGCTGGTTGTAGAGGTTGACCGGGGCGATGGCGTCCGCCGCTGCGTAGCCGGTGGCGCACAGCCTCCTGAACAGCGCCAGCACCACCGTCTTCACGGGCCAGCGGTACCGGATGTCGCGAAAGGCGAGATAGCGTTCGCGCAGGTAGACCCCGTGCTCGGACATGATGACCGGAGTGCCATAGGTCCACTTCGCCGCAAGCGCCAAGAGCATCGGGAGCCCGTTGGACACCGTGTGGCACAGGTCGGCCCGCACGACCGGCGCCGACAGCGGGCGCAGGAAGTGCTCGATCAGCTCGGTGGCCTGGACGGCGTCGAGCATCGTCATCGGGTCGGACGGGTGGAGATCAGCCCACACCTCCGACAGCGCGGCGATGGACGAGTCCGTCTGGAGGGCCGCCGTCAGGTCACGGGACTGGGCGAAGTCGAACAGCTGGCGCAGCGCGCGAGTGAAGGCGCCCTGTTCCGCCTGGGTGCTGAGCGCGGTGTGGAGGAACGGGCGGTACAGGTCGAGGAAGGCCTCCTCCTCGACGCCCGTCGGCTCGCGCCGCGACGACGACGCGAGATCCCACAGCGCGACGATCCTCAGGTCGCTGACGTTCGGGGCCATCTCGAAGGCCGCCTTCTCGCGGGAGCTGCCCGCAACCGCGACGACGTCGTACTCGTGCTCGTGGAGCCCGCGGATGAGCTGGTCGCACCACGTGCTGACGCCACCCGTCACGAACGGGTAGGAGCCCTCGGCCAGGAGCGCGACCTTCATGACGCGCTCGAGCCGCCGAGCGCTGGCACCGGTGACGAGTCGGGTCGGCTCGCCTGTGCGCCGCGCCAAGCGCTCTCGACCATGGCGGTCAAGCCGTGGCGCGCGCGCCAGCCCAGGATCTCCTCGGACAGGCCGGTGGCGGCGACCATGCTGGCCGGATCCCCGGCGCGGCGCGGCGCGATGACCGGCGTGGTGTCGAGCCCGGTCGTCGCGCCGATGGCGTCGAGGACCTCGAGCACGGTGTGGCCCACGCCGCACCCGACGTTGACCGTCTCGTCGACCCTCGCGTCGGTGACGCGTCGCACCGCGGCGACGTGCGCCGACGCGAGGTCCTCGACGTGGATGTAGTCGCGCACGCAGCTCCCGTCGCGCGTGGGGTAGTCGTCGCCGAAGACCACCGGCTGGCGACCTTCGCTCAGCGCCCGGAACACCAGCGGGAACAGGTTGGTCCCGCCGACCTCCGCGAGGTCGGTGTCCCCGCACCCGACGACGTTGAAGTACCGCAGGCTCATGATGCTGAGGCCGAACGCCGCGGCGGCGTCCCTGATCATCCACTCGCACATGAGCTTGGTGCGCCCGTAGGGACTGTCGGGAAGCGTGGGGGAGTCCTCCGCCACCTGCGCGGCATCGGACGTCCCGTACACGGCGGCGCTCGACGAGAACACCAGGTTGCTCACGCCCTCGGCGACCATCGCCTCGAGCAGTGTGAGCACCCCGACGACGTTCTCGCGGTAGTAGTGGAGCGGCTGCTCCACCGAGACCGGCACGGACTTCTTCGCGCCCAGGTGCACGACGCCGGTCACGCCGTGATTGCGCAGCGTCGCGCGCAGCAGCTCGCCGTCGAGCACCGAGCCCGTGATGAGCGGAACGTGGTTCGGAACCCGTGACTCGAGGCCGCTCGAGAGGTCGTCGAGCACGACGACCTGCAGCCCTTCATCCACCATGGCGCGGAGCACGTGGCTCCCGATGTAGCCGGCTCCCCCTGTCAGCAGCCAGGACATGGACACCCCCTCAGATGTCTTGCTCGGTCACCCCTCAGTGCCGATGGCGTGTGCAGGGCTCGATGTTCTCGGACGCCGCGCCATCGCGGGACCCCTGCGCGTGTGTGGTCGTGGCGCAGGAGAGCCCTGCGAGTCGAGTGGCGTGAGGGTGGCGACGAGGCGTATGCCTTCGAGTCGCGCAGCCCGACGGCCGCGTAGCGCGGCCGTCACAGCGCGTGCAGGTCTGGTGCATCGGACGTCCCCCCCGGCGACGTGGCAACCGTTCGCTCCCGCGACGCACCCCCGTCGCGTGAAGCCTTGCCCCTCTTGAGACAGAGACTAGCCGAAATCGGGCCAGAAGTCGCGGGGAATTTTGGTGGTGGCTGCGACCAATCCGAGGGGGTCTGGGGAGACCGTCGGGAGCGGCGTCCAGCGGCGTCAGCGTGGAGCGGGTGACGGGAATCGAACCCGCGTAATCAGTTTGGAAGACTGAGGCTCTACCATTGAGCTACACCCGCACTGCCGCATGCGCGGCGCGTACTAGAGTAGCGGAGCCCGGCCACGCCGGGGGACAGCGCCTCTCCGATGCGAGGGGCGACGGGGTGTAGCGCAGCTTGGTAGCGCATCTGCTTTGGGAGCAGAGGGTCGCAGGTTCAAATCCTGTCACCCCGACGAACGCCGCGGACGATCAGCTCGCGGCGTCGACGGACTCGGCGAGCGCGTGGTCGACGACGAGTCCCATCACCTCGGGCAGTCCCGCAGCGATCTTGCGACCCGCGACGAGCCAGTACAGCCAGCCGAGCGGCCCGGTCGCGCGGACCCCGTGCCGCACGCGCAGCCCCTCGGGTGACGGTGCCATGTGGTGCGGGAAGCGCAGCGCGCCCAGCGGCAGCACGATCTCGAAGTCCATCGCCTCGCACTCCTTGAGCTCAAGGAAACGGATGGTCTGCTTGCCGCCGGACACCAGCGTGCCGCGTGCTCCCACCGTGGGCGGCGTCGGGAACTCGCACGCGTCCACGCCCGGGTCGTCTGTGACCCAGTCCGCGGGTGTGGTCCATCGCTTCCACACCGCCTCGGGCGCGGCGGTCGTGAGGACGGTGTGGGAGCGGTGCAGTGCCATGGGGTCTCCTGGGTCGGTTCGTGGGGGTGGTGTGTGGCGCCGATGCGGGTCTGGGGAGGGCCGATGCACGGGCTGGGTCAGACGGCCGCGGCGACGGCAGTTGCGGTGGCTGGGACGAGGGACCGCCGCGCGTCGCGCGCGGCGCGCTTGCCGGCGCGGATCGCGCCGTCCATGAAGCCCGTCATGGTCTGCGCGGTCTCGGTCCCTGCCCAGTGCAGCGGCCCCACGGGGGTCGCGACGGCTGCGCCGACCGAGGTCCAGGCGCCGGGGCCGGGGACGGCGGTGGGACCGCCGAGGATCCAGGCCTCGCGTGCCCACCGCTGCTCGGCGTAGTCGACGGGGGCCAACGCATCGGACCCGAAGACCTCGGCGAAGGAGCCGAGCGCGCGCGCCCGGCGCTCGGGATCGGGCAGCGCGTCCCAGGCACGTGCGTCGTCCCCGCCGATGAACCCCAGCAGCACCCCGCGCGACCCGTCGGCAGGGCTCGCATCGAAGGTGGCGCACACCGGCCCCGACGATGACTGCGCTTGGCCGCTCAGCGGCTCTCGTTGCCCACGCCCCGAGCCGTCGCGCCAGAAGGGACGCTCGTAGATCGCGTACGCCTTGGACAGGGTGCCCTGGGGCCAGTGCGCCCCCAGCGAGGCCCACGGCTCCGGAAGAGCAGGGGCGAAGCGGAGCCGCGCGCGGGCCGCCGGAGGAACCGCGACGATCGCCCGTCGAGCCCGGACCGTGAGGTCTGCGGCGACGGCGGTGACGCCGTCGTCGTCCCACTGGAGCGAGTCCACCGGGGTGGACAGGCGCACCGAGCCAGCGAGCGCATCGGCCATGCGGACGCTCAGCTGGGCGGCTCCGTCGTGGAAGTGGCGCTGCTGGAGGCCGTCCGTGGTGCCGAGCAGCGGCCACAGCCCGCCCGCCTGGCGCGCGTAGTGCAGGACGTGGAGGAACGAGATCTCCCGCGGCTCGCACCCCCACGAGGTGCGGGTCACGAACGCGAAGAGGGTGACGAGGAGGTCTCCGCCGCCGTGCGCGCGCAGCCAGTCCTCGAGGGACTGCGCGTCCCACTCCTGAGCGCGGGGAGCTGTCCAGGGGGCGTGGCTGGGGACGGACTGGGAGAGCCGGTCGATGGTCGCCATGACGGCGCCGAGCTGCGCGAGCCGCACGGGGCCGATGGGGAAGGCTGCGCCCGTGTAGGTGCGCCGGCGCGCGCCGAGCACCATCGCCTGCGCGCCCTCGTCGTAGGTGGGGAAGGTCGCCATCCCGAGCTCGTGCGCGAGCGCGGCCACGTGGTCCTGTCCGGGCCCGATGAACGTGCCGCCGAGGTCGACGGTGACGCCCGCGACCTCGGCGGAGCGCGTGCGGCCGCCCACGCGGTCGGTCGCCTCGAGCACGAGCACGTCGAGCCCGGCGGCGGTCAGCTCGCGGGCAGCCGTCAGGCCCGAGAGTCCCGCGCCGACGACGAGGACGTCGGTGGTGAGGGTGTCAGGCATGGTCTCCTCCAGGGGTGAGCGGCGCGGTGGGTCGCGGGACGCGGTACGAGCGGACCGCGAGCAGCGCCGCGGCGACGAGGACGGCGGGCATGACGATCGCGGCGCGCAGGCCGATCGCCTCGGCGATGACGCCGGTGGCGCCCGAGCCGATGAGCACCCCGAGGTAGTTGAACAGGTTGAGGCGAGCGACCACCTCGTCCTGGTGCTCCGGTGCGAGGTCGCCGGCCGCGGAGAAGCTCAGCGGCGCCATGAGGCCGATGCCGAGCCCGGCGCAGCCGAAGGCGAGGACCGCGACCCATGGCGCGGGAGCGAGCGAGGCGACCAGGATCGACCCGGAGGCCGTGACGATCGCGGCGGAGAGCACGGGCGCCCGTCCCAGGCGCATGACGAGGCGGTCTCCGGCGAGCCTGCTGATCAGCGAGCACGCCTGATAGGCCGCATACCCGAGGGGGACGACCACGGCGAGGGCGTCGAGCTCCTGGTCCAGGAAGACCGAGCTCCAGGTCCCGATCACCGAGTCGCCCACGTACGAGACGGCGACGACGACGCCGAAGACGACGATGCCGGACCACGGCAGCCGGGGGCGCGGGCCGGCGTCCGCGGAGCCGCGCTCGGGGTCAGGGACCAGCCGTCCGCGTACTGCGAGAGCGATGCCGAGCCCTGCCGCCGCCGCGACGCCATACGCGACCTCGAACGGGAGGTCCAGGCCCGCGACCGCGGAGACGACGAGCGCTCCGGCGATCGCGGCGACCGTCTGCACCGCGTAGAAGCCGGCGATGAGCGAGCGCCCCGCAGCGCGCTGGAGCGTCAGCCCCTGCATGTTGTTGCCGGCGTCGGCCAGGCCCACGCCGAGACCGAACAGGGCGAAGATGGGGAAGAGCGCCGCCAGCGGCACGTCGAGCATGGCCAGAGCCACCGCGGCCGCCTGGATCGCGAACGCCGGCGGCAGCAGCGCCGCCGAGCCCCATCGGGTCGCCAGCGCGCCGGCGAGGACGGACCCGACTCCCGCGAGCACGACGGTGCCAAGGATGACCAGCGACACCTCGGCCTCGCCGATGCCGGTGCGCTCCTCGATGCCCGGCAGGCTCGTGAGCACCACGGCCATCATGAGGCCCTGCGCGAAGAAGCCGGCGCTCGCCCACAGGCGCTGGGCGGCGAGCTCGGTGGTGGTCATGGTGCCTCCCGGGGACGTGGCGACGCTGTCACGTTATAGAGCAGGTGATCTAAAAAGGTTTCACCTGTGTAAAACCTAGGTTTCGTCGCCCGAGGCTGGCGGATGCCACGCGGTGACCGTTCGCCCGCTCGGCTACCCTGGCCTCGCCCCAGATGACGCGAGGAGGTGGCGATGGCTCCCAAGATCGTCGACCACGAGGCGCGCCGCGAGGCGGTGCACGAGGCTGTGTGGCGCGTCATCGGCCGGGTGGGGCTCGACGCCGCCTCGACGCGCGAGATCGCGCGCGAGGCTGGCCTGTCGCTCGGCGCGCTCAACCACTACTTCGCGGACAAGGACGAGCTGCTCATCTCCGCCCACGAGCTCGGCTTCCGCCGCGCGCGCGAGCGCATCCTTGAGACGGGCCGCGGCAAGCGGGGGCTCGCGGCCCTCCGGCACGCGCTGTTCGAGTCCCTGCCCCTCGACGAGGAGCGGTTGCTCGAGGCCCACGTCGACATCTCGTTCGCCGCGCACGCCGTCACGAATCCGCGCATGGCGGCCGTGCGCCGCGAGTCGCACGCCGAGGTGCGGCGCCTGCTCTATGGCGTGCTCGGGGAGGCATCCGCGGCGGGCGAGCTGCGCGACGGCGTCGACGCCGAGCGGACGGTCGACGAGTACCTGACGCTGGTCGACGGGGCCTCCGTGGACGCGCTGATGTACGGACTCACTACCGCCTACCGCGACCGACAGGTCGCGCTCGCCGAGGCCTTCCTCGCTCGCTTGGCCGCGTAGGCGCGGTGGTCCCGCTTCGCGGTCCCCGTCAGCGCAGGTCGAGGCGCATGACGGCGCGCCGAGGCGTGGGGCGCGACACCTCGGTCATGCCCGCCGCGGCGAAGACCGACACCGCTCCGACGTACAGCGACGACACGTCCGCGTCGCCGACGACCGGGTAGCCCTCCACGGCGCGAGCGCCGGACGCGCGGGCGTGGTCGACGGCGGCTCGTGCGAGCTCCCGCGCGAGGCCGCGGCCTCGGTGAGCCTTGCGCACGACGAAGCAGGTGATCGCCCACACGTCCGGATCGGTCCGGTCCTCCTCGCGACCCGTCCACGGCACCCGGGCGGTGAGCAGGCGCGGGTATGCCACGCGGGGCTCGACCGCGACCCAGCCCGCGGGCTCGTCGTCGACGAACGCGACGAGCCCCGTGGACTGCTCACCGGGTTGGCCGCACCGTGCCTGCTCGACGAGCGCATCGGCCCTCGCCTGCGTCCCTGTCGCCTTCCACTGAGACTGCGGCAGCTTGAACCACTGGCAGCGGCACGAGCGGGCGTCGCCGCCCTCGCGCATGACGAGGTCGAGGTCGTCGGCCGAGGCCTCGTTCGCCGGGACGATGCGCACGCGGCTCATGCCGTCAGGCTACGACGAGGCGGCCGGGCGCACGTCAGTGCGGCCTCGGCTGAGAGCGAACCGATTGGGCGTGAGCGTACGCGGCGACTAGACTCGTGGGGTTGCCTGCCTGCGGCGCGCCCGCATGCGGCCCAGACACCACACCCCATCCATCAGGAGCACCTACGTGACCAGCGCCCTCGAGAAGATCGACGCCACGACCGTCAAGCTGACGGTCACCCTGACCGCCGAGGACATCAAGCCCTCGATGGACCACGCCTACGAGCACATCGGCGAGCAGGTCCAGATCCCCGGCTTCCGCAAGGGCAAGGTGCCGCCGCGCATCCTCGAGCAGCGCGTGGGCAAGGGTGCCGTCATCGAGCACGCCGTCAACGACGGACTGCCCGGCTGGTACTCGGCCGCGGTCGAGGAGCAGGAGATCCGCCCCTTCGGTCAGCCCGAGGTTGAGGTCGTGAAGATCCCCGGCTCGGAGGACGGCTTCGAGGGCGTCGAGTTCACGGCGACCGTCGAGATCCGCCCCGAGGTGACGCTGCCCAAGGCTGAGGACATCACCGTCGAGGTCGAGCCCGTCGAGGTCTCGGACGAGGACGTCGAGGAGCGCCTGGGCAACCTGCGCGAGCGCTTCGGCTCCCTCAAGACCGTCGACCGCCCCGTGGCCGACGGCGACTACGTGACCATCGACCTCGCCGCGACGCTCGACGGCGCGGACGTCGACAACGTCCAGGGCACCTCCTACCAGGTGGGCGCCGGCAACATGCTCGAGGGTCTCGACGACGCCCTCATCGGCCTGTCCGCCGACGAGGAGACCACCTTCGAGGCGCCGCTGGCCGCTGGCGACCACGCCGGCAAGGACGCGCAGATCACCGTCAAGGTCACCGCGGTCAAGGAGCGCGAGCTCCCCGAGGTGGACGACGACTTCGCGCAGCTCGCGTCGGAGTTCGACACCGTCGACGAGCTCAAGGAGGACCTGCGCTCGCAGGCCGCCCGCATCAAGGCCAACAACCAGGCCGTCGAGGCTCGCGAGAAGCTGCTGGACGCCCTCAAGGAGGCGACCGACTTCGAGCTGCCCAAGAAGGTCATCGAGGCGGAGGTGCACGCGCACCTCGAGAACGAGAACCGCCTCGAGGACGACGAGCACCGCGCCGAGGTCACCGAGGAGGCGCACAACGCGCTGCGCGCGCAGATCCTCCTCGACCAGCTCGCGGACGACCTCGAGATCGAGGTCCAGCAGAACGAGCTTCTCGACTACCTGCTCAACGCTTCGCGCCAGTACAACATGGACCCGAACACGTTCATCCAGCAGGTCGAGCAGGGCGGCCAGATCCCCGCGATCGTCGCCGAGGTCGCGCGCTCGAAGGCCACCGCCTTCGCGCTGCGCCGCGTCACCATCAAGGACACCGCGGGCAACGCGGTGGACCTGTCCGACGTGATCGGCTCGGTCGAGGACGAGACGAAGGCTGACGACTTCGACGAGGCGGCCGTCGCCGCCGCCGTCGAGGACGCCACCAAGTAGCTCCACGTCACGAAGCCCGGTCGACCTCGCGGTCGACCGGGCTTCGTCGCATCTGGGGCCCGTTGGTTCGATGGCACGTGTCTTCAGATGACACAGGGTCTTGAGATGACACAGGGCCGATGCGCCGGTCGCCTTCCCGTCAGGCAGGGGTGGTGACGGGGTCAGGGACCGGTGAGACTTCCGGCGGACTCCCACGCGGCGGCGGTGTCCGTGCACCACTCGGCGGGGCTGTCGCCAGCGCACTCGGAGATCAGGCCGCCGACCACGGCAGAGAAGAAGATCACCGCGATGATCGCGCCGACGATGAACATTCCGAGCAGCACGTAGCCCGTGATGACGCCCGCGAGGCTGATGCCGCGGTTGTCGGCCTCGCCGCGTTTGGCGGCGCTGAGGCCCAGGTGCCCGAAGATGATGCCGCCGACGACGCTGATGCCCGTGAAGAGGCCGGCCAGCGACAGCACGAGCGACGTGATGCCCATCCAGTTCTTCTCGGTGCCGGGCTGTGGCCCCGTCGGCGCCGGCGCGTACTGCTGGGCATACTGCGGCTGCGCGTAGCCGGGCTGGGCGTACTGGGGCGCTGCTGGCTCGGGCGCTGCAGGCTGGGGCTGTGGCGCGGCCGCGGGCTGAGGGGGCTGCGGCGCGGCGTTCGGGTCCTCGGATGAGGTGGTCATGGTGTCCTCCGTGAGTCGTCTGCCATCGCTCACCACTGACGCTACGGAGGAGGGCCCGGCCAGCGCATCGGCCGTGCGCCCGACTTGCGACCCTCCATCGCTCGGGGGACACCCCGAGCCCCGGCTAGGGGTGCTGTCAGCGAAACCCAGCGAGCGCATCGGCGCTGCTGTTCACCCCGTAGCGAAATGGGGGCCGAATCGGCATGACCGCGGCCTTGCCGCCGTTAGGTTTGACGCGAGAAGCACTGGACGAAAGGACTGACGTGAGCGACACGATCACCGCCCGCGGCGACGCCGGAGGGATGGGGCTGAGCGACTCCATCTTCAACCGCCTGCTGCGCGAGCGCATCATCTGGCTGGGCGACGAGGTGCGCGACGACAACGCGAACGCCATCTGCGCGCAGATGATGCTGCTGGCCGCGGAGGACCCCGACAAGGACATCTACCTGTACATCAACAGCCCCGGCGGCTCGATCACCGCGGGCATGGCGATCTACGACACCATGCAGTACATCAAGCCCGACGTCGCGACCGTCGCGATGGGCATGGCCGCCTCGATGGGGCAGTTCCTGCTGTCGTCGGGTGCGCCCGGCAAGCGCTTCGCCACGCCGCACGCCCGCGTCATGATGCACCAGCCCTCGGGCGGCATCTACGGCACCACCACCGACGTGCGCATCAACGCCGAGCTGATCATGCACATGAAGCGCACGCTCGCGCAGCTGACGGCCGACCAGACCGGCAAGTCGCTCGAGCAGGTGACCAAGGACGCCGACCGCGACCGGTGGTTCACCGCGGACGAGGCCAAGGAGTACGGCTTCGTCGACAAGGTGATCACCCACGCGGCCGAGGCCGGCGACGAGTCCCAGGGAGGCAAGGCGTGAGCGAGATCTACCAGGCCATGCAGGCAGCCGGTCGCACGGCGGGCTTCGGAGGGGCGGCTCCGGCCGGACCTTCGTCGCGCTACATCCTGCCCTCGTTCGAGGAGCGCACCGCGTACGGCTTCAAGCGTCAGGACCCCTACGCGAAGCTGTTCGAGGACCGCATCATCTTCCTCGGCGTGCAGATCGACGACGCCTCCGCTGACGACGTCATGGCGCAGCTGCTCGTGCTCGAGTCCCAGGACCCCGACCGCGACATCACGCTGTACATCAACAGCCCCGGCGGCTCGCAGACCGCGCTGACCGCGATCTACGACACCATGCAGTACATCAAGCCCGAGGTACAGACCGTGTGCCTGGGCCAGGCGGCCTCCGCCGCCGCGGTGCTGCTCGCCGCGGGCTCGCCCGGCAAGCGCCTCGCGCTGCCGAACGCCCGGGTGATGATCCACCAGCCGCGCATCGAGGGCGGCGCCCGCGCGCAGGCCTCGGACATCGAGATCTACGCCGAAGAGATGGTGCGGATGCGCGAGTGGCTCGAGTTCACCCTCGCGAAGCACACCGGCCAGGACCAGGAGACCGTGCGCGACGACATCGAGCGCGACCGCTTCCTGTCCGCGCAGGAGGCCAAGGAGTACGGCCTCGTGGACCAGGTGCTCGAGTCCCGCAAGGGCGTCGACACCGTGGCTCCCGAGGACCGCGCCGCGGCCGCCGCGATCGCGCCCCGCAAGGACATCAAGAAGGACAAGTAGTCCCTCTGCCCGATGCGAGCGGCCGTCCCCGATGGGGGCGGCCGCTCGTGCGTTCGGAGGGCGTTGGCTGCAACGTGGCTGTGACGTGGCCGCACAGCGCGTCAACGCTCACCCAACCGCCGGGCCGCCCGGCGCGAACCAGAGATGTGAGACCTGGCGAGGGCGCATCGGCCCTCCGGCAGGTGCCTGAGGCACGCTCGTGTGTCCGTCGCGTGTCCTCGGGGTCACGGTATGGCCACGGCGGGCCTGAAGGCGGCGCGTC
Source organism: Demequina sp. NBRC 110056 (assembly GCF_002090155.1). GTDB lineage: Bacteria > Actinomycetota > Actinomycetes > Actinomycetales > Demequinaceae > Demequina. The sequence goes on from NZ_BBRM01000009.1 coordinate 23,494, forward strand.
GCTCGGCGCGTGTCGGAGGCCGTAGGTAGCCTGGACGAAGATGGCGGCGGACCATAGGTGGAGGCCTAGATGACGCGACCGGCGGACAGCGGCGACCTGCTGAAGTGCTCCTTCTGTGGCAAGACCCAGAAGCAGGTGCGCAAGCTCATCGCGGGCGGTGGGGTGTACATCTGCGATGAGTGCATCGAGCTGTGCAACGAGATCATCGAGGAGGAGTTCGCCGAGGCGGCGCAGACCGAGTTCACGGAGCTGCCCAAGCCGCGCGAGATCTTCGACTTCCTCGAGCAGTACATCGTCGGCCAGGACCAGGCCAAGCGGGCCCTGTCCGTCGCGGTGTACAACCACTACAAGCGCGTGCGTGCCCAGGAGGCGCGGCCCAAGGACGACGACGGCGTCGAGATCGCCAAGTCCAACGTGCTGTTCATCGGACCCACCGGCACCGGCAAGACCTACCTCGCGCAGACCCTCGCCCGGATGCTCAACGTCCCGTTCGCCATCGCGGACGCGACCGCGCTGACCGAGGCCGGCTACGTGGGCGAGGACGTCGAGAACATCCTCCTCAAGCTGCTGCAGGCCGCCGACTACGACGTCGAGAAGGCCCAGCGCGGCATCATCTACATCGACGAGATCGACAAGGTCGCGCGCAAGGCGGAGAACCCGTCCATCACGCGTGACGTGTCGGGCGAGGGCGTGCAGCAGGCGCTGCTGAAGATCCTCGAGGGCGCGCAGGCGTCCGTGCCGCCGCAGGGCGGGCGCAAGCACCCGCATCAGGAGTTCATCCAGATCGACACGACGGACGTGCTCTTCATCCTCGGCGGCGCGTTCGCCGGACTCGAGGAGATCATCTCCTCGCGCGTGGGACGCAAGGGCATCGGCTTCGGTGCGCAGCTCAAGGAGGCCGACAACTCGGACCTCTTCGCTCAGGTCACTCCCGCGGACCTGCACAAGTTCGGCCTCATCCCCGAGTTCATCGGCCGCATGCCCGTCATCGCGACCGTGTCGCCGCTCGACGTCGACGCGATGGTGTCGATCCTCACCGAGCCCAAGAACGCGCTGGTCAAGCAGTACCAGCGCATGTTCGAGCTCGACGGGGTAGAGCTCGAGTTCGATCGCGACGCCATCGAGGCGATCGCGACGCAGGCGCTCGAGCGCGGCACCGGCGCACGCGGACTCCGAGCGATCATGGAGGAGGTCCTCCAGGACACCATGTTCGACGTGCCCGGCCGCGAGGACGTGGGCCGCGTGCTCATCACGCACGAGGTCGTCATGGACCGCGTGACGCCCGCGTACGAGGCGCGCGAGGAGCCCCAGGAGGGCGCGGCGTAGGACTCGGTCGTCCTCGCGCTGGCCTCGCGCCCGCCGGGTCGCCGCCCGTCGCGTTCTCGCTGCTCGCGGCGTAGCGCGCCGTTGCGCCGATGCGCCTTCTCCCGCCTTGGCGCGGTGTTGGTGGCTGGCTGTCGGTTTCGCGGGGCGCGCCCTTCCTGTTGGTGGATCGCTGTCGCTCGCCGCACTCCGTCCCGCACCGCCCGGGCCTAGCGTGGTGTCGGTGGCTGGCTGTCGGTTTGGCGAGGCGCGCGTTTCCCAGTGGTGGGTCGCTGTCGCTCGCCGCGCTCCGCATGAGCGGCCGCGCGCGCCGCAACCGCCCGGTGCACGACGCCGCGGCACCAGTCAGCGCGTTCGGTGAGGTCGCGCGAGGCGAGGCGGATGGTCTGGATGCCCATCGCGGCCAGGATGGCGTCCCTGCGAATGTCGCGTACGCGCTGCTCGTCGGTCCGGTGCCACCGCGCGCCGTCGAGCTCGACCGCGGTGCGCGTGAACGGATCGAACATGTCGAGCCGGAACAGGTCGCCCTCGAAGAAGACCTCGTGCTGGCGGATGAACTGGTCGAAGGCCTTGCCCGCGAAGACCTTGCGAAGGCTGTGCTCCTCGAGCCAGCTCTCTGCACCGCGCTCCGCGGCTTCGATGCGACTTGTCAGCCGCCGCCGAAAGCGGATGCGCGGCACGTCCACGAGCGCCTGGCGGAGCTGGCGGACATTGGTGAGCCGCCGGGCCACGGCTCCGAACACCACGTCCGACTGCTCATCGCGAGAGAGGTCCCCGAAGGCCTGGGCGATGGCGACGGCGACACGTGCGCACGTAAGGCCGGCTGCTGGCAGCGGGTCCACGACGTAGGCCACGCGTAGCGTCCTGAGCCAGTCCGCGCACTCGCGGTGATCGGCCTGCGGCACGGTGATCGTGATGGTGGGCCCCGGTTCGTCGACGAGCGACCACGCGTAGAGCGCGGACCGGCCGGCGAGGGCAGCACCGGGTCCCGCCCAGGTGAGGGCCGCATCGGCGCGTGCCTGGAACGAGTGCTGGTGCTCGGCCGCCACGTAGGTGTTGGGCAGGATGCGGACGACCTCGCCACGCTCCACCGCGGTGCGGAGCTTGCGGTCGCTCGTGAGCGAGATGAGCTCGGCCCGCGTGAGCGCGAGGGGTTCGCGGCGCAGCAGCTCAGCCGGGTCGTCTCCACCCGACGGCAGCGCACGCAACGATCGCATGCCTGCTGTCTAGGCGATGCGGGCCCGCGCTCGCTCGCCGCCTCGAGAGGAGCTGTGGAGCGCGCTCAGCGCATGCGGGCATGGGGACGTGCTCGGGGCGGCGCACTTCAGCAGTCACCCAATTCGGGTGGCTGCGACCGGCGCCGCTCGCCGCCCCTCGCGAGGGCGACGGTCAGCCACCATCGGGTCACGCCGGCAGCGCCAGAGCGACAGCCAGCCACCATCAGGTGACACGGCCCGTGAAAAAGCGACGCTGAGCCACCACCGCCGCGCCAAGGTGAGAAGCAGGCGCGGGCGGAGCGATCCGCGGGTGCTACGCCTCGGCGAGGACCGCGTTCTCCGTGCGCATCACCGTCGGGTCCGCGATCTCGCTCGCTGATCCGTCCCCGGCTCCGCCGTCCACGCCGGGCTCGAGAGCCGCCACGGCGTCGACGATCTGCAGCGCTCGGACACGTCCGGCCGCCATGAGATCACCCTTGGCTGCGGTGACGCCCGCGACCTTCGACTCCGGCACCAGCAGATCCACGGACACGAGCTCCGTGCGCTGGGACACCTTCGCCTCGGACTTGATCTTGCGCAGCGCCGCGAGCGCCTCGCCCGCGGCATCGACCAGCGACGCCGGCTCGGAGCCCGCGAGGATGCGCAGGGGAGCGGCAGTGGGCCAGGCGGCACGGTGCACGGTGCCGGGACGGAACCAGGACCACACCTCCTCGGAGGCGAACGGCAGCACCGGTGCGAACAGACGCAGGAACGTCTCCAGGGCGATCGTCAGCGTCGCGCGCGCCGAGGCGGCCGCGGGGGAGCACGGCGCGAACGGGTCGATGTCCTCGCCCGGCGCCGCGCCGTCGTAGGCGCGCGTCTTCACCAGCTCGACGTAGTCGTCGCAGAAGGTCCAGAAGTAGCTCTCGGCGAGCTCGAGCGCGCGCGTGTGGTCGTAGGCGGCGAACGCGGCCGTCGCGCCGTCCACGACGTCGGCAAGGCCGGCGAGCAGGGCGCGGTCGAGCGGCTCGGACACGAGCGCGTGCGGGATGTCCATCGCGGCGGCGTTGTGCTCGGCGAGGTCGTGGCCCGCGGACACGGAACCGCCCGCCGCAGCGCCGTCGAAGATGCCGTTGATGACGCCGCCGGTGACGTGCTTGGTCGCGCGCATGCCCTCGGCGAGGGACACGTTGGCGGCCGTGGCGATGCCCGTCGCACCCAGCGCGAACTTCGCGGCGTTGAGCACCTTGTTCGCGAGGCGACGGCCGATCTTCATCTGGCCCTCGTCGAAGGCCGCGTCGGTGCCCAGGCGAGCCGAGGCCGCCCAGTAGCGCACCGCGTCGGAGCCGTGCTGCTCGAGCAGCCCCATGGGCGTGACGACGTTGCCCTTCGACTTCGACATCTTCTTGCGGTCGGGGTCGAGGATCCAGCCGGAGATCGAGGCGTGCTTCCACGGCAGCACGTCGTGCTCGAGGTGCGAGCGCACCACGCTTGAGAAGAGCCAGGTGCGGATGATGTCCTGGCCCTGGGGCCGCAGGTCCATCGGGAACGTCCGCTCGAACAGGTCCGCGTCGTCGCGCCATCCGCACACGATCTGCGGCGTGAGCGACGAGGTCGCCCACGTGTCCATGATGTCCTTCTCGCCGGTGAAGCCTCCCGGCACGTCGCGCTGGTCCTCCGTGTAGCCGGGAGCGGCATCCGCGGACGGGTCGACGGGCAGCTGGTCCTCGGCGGGCACGATGGGGGAGTCCCACACGGGCTCGCCATCGGCGTCGAGCGGGTACCAGACCGGGATCGGCACACCGAAGAAGCGCTGGCGCGAGATCAGCCAGTCGCCGGTCAGGCCGTTGACCCAGTTCTCGTAGCGCTTGCCCATGTGCGACGGGAGGAAGTCCAGGGCCTCGCCGCGCGCGATGAGCTGGTCACGCAGCTCGGCGTCGCGGCCGCCGTTGGCGATGTACCACTGGCGCGACGTGACGATCTCGAGCGGCTTGTCGCCCTTCTCGAAGAACTTCACGGGGTGCGAGATGGTGCGGGGCTCGCCGTCCATGACGCCGGCCTCCTGCAGCATCTCCACGATGCGCTTCTGCGCGGAGAAGACGGTGAGGCCCGCGAGCTCGCCGTACGCCGCGGTCGCCTCGGGCGACTCGAGCCCGGCGGGCGCCTCGGTGCGGAACCGGCCGTCGCGGCCCAGCACGGGCCGCATCGGCAGGTCGAGCTCGCGCCACCAGGTGACGTCGGTGACGTCGCCGAAGGTGCAGATCATCGCGATGCCGGAGCCCTTGTCGGGCGAGGCGAGCCGGTGGGCCACGACGGGCACCTCGACGCCGAACAGCGGCGTGCGGACGTGCTTGCCGAACAGCGGCTGGTAGCGCTCGTCATCCGGGTGCGCCACGAGCGCGACGCACGCGGGCAGCAGCTCGGGGCGGGTGGTCTCGATCCACACGGACTCGTACGAGCCGGTGGCCTCCTCCGCATCGGCCGCCTTCTCGAAGGCGAGGCGGTGGTAGGCGCCGGGCCGCTCGCGGTCCTCGAGCTCGGCCTGCGCGACCGCGGTGCGGAACGTCACGTCCCACAGCGTGGGCGCCTCGGCCTGGTAGCACTCGCCGCGAGCGAGGCCGCGCAGGAACGCCTGCTGGGCCACGGCCTGCGAGGAGGGGGAGATGGTCTGGTAGGTGCGCGACCAGTCGACGGACAGGCCCAGGTGGCGCCACAGGGACTCGAACTGCTTCTCGTCCTCGTCCGTGAGCCGCTCGCACAGCTCGACGAAGTTGCGGCGCGAGATCGGCACCTGATCGGCGGCCTTGGACGACTTCCCGTCCCCACCCTCGAACGGAGGCTCGAAGCCCTCGACGTACGGCAGGCTCGGGTCGCAGCGCACCCCGAAGTAGTTCTGCACGCGGCGCTCGGTGGGCAGCCCGTTGTCGTCCCAGCCCATCGGGTAGAAGACCTCGCGGCCGGTCATCCGCTGGTAGCGAGCGACCACGTCCGTGTGCGTGTAGGAGAACACGTGGCCCACGTGCAGCGATCCGGAGACCGTCGGCGGCGGGGTGTCGATCGAGTACACCTGCTCGCGCGTCTTGGTCGCGTCGAAGCGGTAGGTGCCCTGCTCCTCCCAGACGGAGTTCCAGCGGTCCTCGAGTCCGTCGACGGTGGCCTTGTCGGGGATGCGCGCAGTCATGGCGCTCATTCTTTCAGACCTCCGCGCGTGCGAGAGCCTCACGTCGTTCGGGCACGGTGGCGAAGTAGCGGCTCACGGCGAGACCAGCGGCAGCCGCGCTCGCCACAGCGACCGCCGCCGCGGCGGGCGAACGGCCGATGCGCGCTCCAGCCAGCAGCGCGCCCGCGGCTCCGGCGTTGATCGCCGACCACGCCAAGTTGTGTGCGGGAGGCGACAGTCCGACTCCCGGAGGGTCGGCGAACGGAGACGGGAACGGCTCACCGCGGAGGGCGTGCCACCCGTGCGGCGCGGCGTTCGCGGCGAAGGCGCCGCCGAGAGCGGCGAGCGCTAGGCGTGCGAAGGAGGTGGCCATCTGCCCACGCTAGGGATGCCGGTCTGCGCCGGTCAATGACGCGACGTGTCAGGACCCAGCGCCGGCTGCCCGCTGGAAAGGAGGGCGCTCGACCGGCCTCAGAGCTCGACGGCGGTGACCACCTCGGTCGGCGTCGTCGAGCCGCCCTCGGGCTCGACGGACACGGCGATCGCCGCGGCGCCGTCGAGGTCCGTGTCCCACACGACCTCCGAGTCGCCGTCGGCCATCACCGGTCCCGGCACCGGAGCGGAGCCGTCCGCGGGCACCACCCACACCTGGTAGGTCTCCTCGTCGTCCAGTCCAGGCGTCTCTCCTACGAGGGCGACTCCCTCGGACGCCGAGACGTAGGCCACGGCCTCGCCCAGGCCGAGCGGCTGCTCGACGACGTCCTCGGCGGTGCGGATGCGCTCGATGTCGGCGGCGAGCTGGCTGGAGTCGCCGCGGTCCGCGAGCATGAGGCCTGCCGTCACGGCGAGGGCGATGCCCAGCAGCGAGGCGGCGGCGACGAGCAGCCGGGAACCTCGCCGCGGCTGACGTCGCACGGGCTCGGGCATGGACGAGGGGACGCTCTCCGCGCCCGCGGCCGGTCCCGTGGGCGCCGATGCGCGCGCTCGGATGTCCGTGACGTTCGCCTCAGGGCGGGTGGGCTCTGCGGTCTCGGCCGTCGGTGCGGACGGCCCCTCCGCGACCTGCTCGGTCGCGGCGATGCGCTCGCGCAGCGAGGCAGCGAGTCGAGCGGCGGCGGCGTCATCGGCCGCGGCCTCGGTCGCGTCGGAGGGCTCGGCGAGCGCCCCGAGCACGTCGTCGTAGCCGGCGAGCTCCTCCTGGCAGGAGGGGCAGGTGGCGAGGTGGGCCTCGAAGTCGCGACGCTCATCGGCGTCGAGGGCGTCCAGCGCGTAGGCGCTCACGAGATCGTGGATGCTCATCGCGGCACCTCCTTCAGGGCTTCTCGTAGTCGTGTCATGCCGTCCCGGATGCGTGTCTTGGTGGTGCCGAGGGGGACTCCCAGCTGCTCGGCGATCTCCGCCTGGGTGCGGCCACCGTAGTAGGCGAGCTCGATGGCCTCACGCTGGAGGTCGGACAGCACGTCGAGCGCCTCCCGGACTCGCGCCGACTGCCAGCGACGGAAGTCGACCTCGACGACGGTGTCCTGCGCGCCGGGCGCGGCCTCGCGCTCGGCCGTGGCCGCCTCGGCCTCGACCTGATCGCGTTGCCGCTGCTCGCGGCGCACGCGATCGATCGCCCGGCGGTGGGCGATCGTCAGCACCCAGGCGCGGGCGCTGCCGCGCGCGGGGTCGTACTTGGGCGACGTGCGCCAGGCCTCGACGAGCGCCTCCTGTGCCACGTCCTCGGCCATGTCGGGGTCGTGGACGACGCGGCGCGCGACGCGGATCACCTGAGCGGCGAGCTCGGCGTAGAGCGCGTCGAACGCCTCGGAGGAGCCGCGCCCGCACGCGAGCAGGAGCTCCTCGAGGGTCGGCGACGCGGCCTCCGGCGGCGCGGTCTCGTTCGAGACGGCGCGCAGGTGGCGTCTGGGCACGGGGCCTCCCCACTGCTCGACGGCGACCGCGGTCACCATGACCGCTCCATGGAAGCATCCGCGATGGGCATCCCGCCACTGCCGCGCCGCAGGACGCCGGCGCGGATCGGGGCGGGGCCGTGGTCGGACATGCCTCTGGTTCGCACGCCGAGGGGTCCTGGATGGCGACGCGCCTCCACGCGGACGGCGCGCGGCGTTGATACCGTCCAGGACGTGAGTGCGGCGAAGGTGAGCCCCGAGTTCCTCAAGGCGTTGGAGGACTTCGATGCTGCCGTGGGCGAGGCGCTCAAGCCGCAACTGCGCGAGATGCTGCGGCTGCGCTGCTCGCACATCAACGGCTGCTCGTACTGCATCCGCCTGCACTCCGAGCAGCTCGCTTCCCTTGGCGCCCGGCCGGAGCTGATCGGAGCGCTCGCCCGCCCCGTGAAGCTCATGCGCGAGGGCCTCGTGAGCGAGGGTGACGCCGCGGCGCTGCGCTTCGCCGAGGTCCTCACGGACTACCCGCGCGGGCTCGAGGTCGAGGCGCGCGACGAGGCCGGCCAGTACTTCACGCAGAAGCAGCTCGGCGCGATCGTCGAGACCGTGGCGGTGATCAACGCCTGGAACCGCGTCACGCGGGGGATGGAGTAGGCGTCTTCGACGCTCATCCACCATCAGGAGACACGCGCCTCCCAGGTCCGACACGGAGCCACCATCACCGCGCTCAGGCGGGCGAAGGTGGGGAGCGGCGTGCGGAGGGCGGTCACGGTGAGTCGCCATCACCGCGCTCAGGTGCGCGACGGAGGGGCCGCGGGCGGTAGGTCTACGCGATCGCCGAGCGGCGGGCCCTCGTCCAGCTGCCCCACACATCCGCGACGCACACGGCGGCGACGACGAGCAGCACGGCCCACTCCGCCTGCTCGAGCGTGATGGTCGTGTTCGCGTCGGGCCAGCCGATCTCCGCGAACAGCTCGCGGTTGAGCAGATCGTGCTGCAGCACCGGGATCGCGACGAGCACGAGTGTCACGACGTCGAGCACGACGGTCAGCCACCAGTCGCCCATGGTCCACCGTCCTCGCACCTGACGGACGATCACCGCGACCGCCTCGACTGCCATGACGAGCAGCAGGCCGGGGAGCACGAAGGCCCATAGCTCGGGGCTCAGGACGGGCAGGCCTTCGCCGGCGGCGTTCGTCGCCCACGGCCACATCTGCTGCCACACGATGAGTCCCGCGGTGATGGCGAGCGTCGCCAGCGCGAAGCCGGTCTCGACGCCGCTGACCCGGACATCGGGCGACTCCTTGAGCCGCTCGACGGTCCACGGCTCGGACAGCTCCTCGGGCTCGGTCCCGGCGCGCTCCATGACGGCGAAGACGAGGGTCACCCAGAAGACGAGGTGAACGCCGACGGTCAGCGTTCCGCCGATCGTCGAGCCGATGATCGCGCCCACGGGCTCACCGCCCAGCCACATGCCGAACGGGATGAGCGCGGCCACGATCGGCAGCACGATCCACAGCAGCAGGATGGTCAGCCGCTTCCACTGGAGGAAGAGCCGCGGGCCGATGAGCATGAGCGGGCTGTCGGCGTAGTCGGCGGCGAGCCGGTCCGGGTCTCCCAGGTCGTTGAGGACCGCCGTCTCGAGGGCCGATGCGCGCTCGGGGACGTCGGCGAGGTCGCCGGCGTCGAGGCGTGCGTCGATCGCATCGGCGATCGCGGCACGGAGGTCGGCCTCCACCTCCTCGCGCTGCTTGACGGGGGTGCGCGAGACGGTCGCGGCGACGTAGAGGTCGGTGAGGCTCATGAGTCCTGTCCAATCTGGTGCAGTGCCTGGGAGATGCGATCCCAGTCCTCGCGCAGCAGCGCGACGAGCTCGACTCCCTCGGGGGAGGTCGAGTAGACCTTGCGCGGCCGGGCGTCGGAGGTGTCCCACGCGAACGTGAGAAGCCCCTGCTTGTCGAGGCGACGCAGGAGGGGGTAGAGGGTGTTGGCCTCGATCTCGAAGCCAAGCTCGGCGAGCCGGCCCAGCAGGTTGTAGCCGTAGTCCGGCGTGGTCGCGAGCAGCGCGAGGCACGCGAGCGACGTGCTGCCGCGGCGCAGCTCCTGGCGGTGCTGGGCGACGAGGTCCGAATCGAGCATGCGTCACACGATACTGTGCGTTACACACTATTGCAAGTGAGCAAGCGTCTCGCGAGCGAGCGCGCTGCCGCGCGAGGGCCGTGGACGCGCCTCACGGGCCCTAGGTCACCGGTGGCAGGCGGGCCGCCCGCTACGTTGGTGCCAGGCGATGCCTCGATGCGCATCGCAGTGATGTGAGAGGAACGGCCCGATGGCAACCGAGCAGCTTCCGACCTCGAGGGTGAGGCCCAGCCTGTGGGTCGCTCTCGCGGTCTTCGTGATCTACTGCGCGATCGTCGTCGTGATGTGGACCATCAACGACGTCGACTACGCCAGCGTGCAGGACTCGACTCAGCAGGCGGTCGACGGCATCGTGGTGCCCATCGCGATCGGCTCGGTCTTCCTCATCGTCGCGACCACCGTGCTCGGCTGGTGGCGTCCGGCCATCGCCGAGCCGCGGCGCAGCGCGCCTCGCTGGATGATCGTCATCCCGCTCCTGTTCGGCGTGGGCGGGCTCGTCACCGTGGCGGGCTCGGACCTGGGAGCGATCGAGACGGGCCACCTGCTGGCGATCCTCGGCGGCGTCGCGCTCGTGGGCTTCGCGGAGGAGCTGCTCAACCGCGGTGTGCTCGTCGTCGGAGCCCGAGGCAAGGGCGGCGAGGTGTTCGTGTGGTTCGTCACCTGCCTCATGTTCGGGCTGCTGCACGCGATCAACGCGTTCTTCGGCCAGGGTGCCGGCCAGACCGTCCTGCAGATCGTCATGGCCTTCCTGTTCGGCTCGATCTTCTACATCTCGCGCCGGGCCACCGGCACGATCATCCTCGGCATGATCGTTCACGCCCTGTGGGACGCGGGCACCCTCACCGCTGCCGCGACGGACAGCGCTGACGCTGCGCTGCCCTCCCTCGGAGGCTTCCTCGGCCCGGTCGCCATGGTCATCGCCGTGGTCGCCCTGTTCTTCGTGTTCCGCTACGACTTGAACGGCCAGAAGAAGGTCAAGGCCGCCGCGTGAGGATCCAGCCTCGCGCGTGGATCGCGCTGACGATCTTCGTCGTCTACGTCGCGGTCGTCCTGACGCTGTGGCTCGCGCTCGGCGTGGACTACCCGACCATGCAGGACACCCCCGAGAACGCGCTGCGCGCTCTCGTCATCGGAATCGGCACGGGCGGAGTGCTCGTCGCGATCGTCACGACGTACCTCGGGTGGTGGCGTCCGGCGCTCGTCGAGACCCGGCGCGTGCCGAGGTGGATGTGGGTCATCCCCGGGCTGTTCCTGGTGATGTCCCTCCTGAACATGCTCACCGTCGAGTGGGGCGCGCTGACGCCCGGCCACCTCGCGACGTTGCTCGCGGGCGTGATCGCTGTGGGCTTCTCCGAGGAGCTCGTCACCCGCGGCACGATGCTCGTGGGCCTGCGGTCGCGGCTGCGCGAGCCCCTCGTGTGGCTCGTGTCGACCACGACGTTCATGCTCCTTCACGCGATCAACGGACTCGTGGGCCAGTCGTGGTCCGGCACCGCCTCGCAGATGGTCGTGACCTTCCTGCTGGGCTCAGCGTTCTACCTCATCCGCCGGGTGTCCGGCACGCTGCTGCTCGGCATGGGCCTGCACGCGCTCTACGACTTCTCGCTGCTGACCTTCGACGCCTCGGGCGCGGAGGGCTCGACGCTCGGCGGCATCCTCGGGGTGCCTCTGTACCTCACGGTGATCGTCGCCATGGCCCTCGCCTTCCGCAAGCCCAAGCCCTCGGAGCCGGCCACCGCCGAGACTGACACGACCGCGGCCAGCTGACGGGCGCATCGGCGCGGCGCGACACGCGGACATCCCATTCGCGCGATCCGTCGCGCGTGAAGCCCCAGGCAGGAGTAGCGTCAGCACCATGGTGCGATTCCTGTGGAACCTGCTGGTGACCGTGATCGGTGCGGCTGTCGGCCTGCTGCTGACTGCCCTCATCATCCCGGATGACTTCGAGCTGGAGGCCAGCGGCTTCATCGTCGCGCTGGTCATCTTCGTTCTGGCCCAGGCGATCCTGTCGCCGTTCATCCTCAAGATGTCCGTGCGCTACGCGAGTGCCCTGACGGGAGGCGTCGCGCTGGTGTCGACGTTCGTCGCGCTGCTGCTCGCGAACATCTTCTCCGACGGGCTCACCATCTCGAGCCTCCTTGGATGGGTGCTGGGCACCGTCCTCGTGTGGCTGCTCAGCGCGCTTGCCGGATGGATCGTCGGCGCGGTGTTCCTCAAGAACAAGCTCGAGGACCGCAAGGGCTGAGTCAGTCCTCGAGGTTGGCGAGCATCTCCTGGAGCACGCCGACCGCGATCGCGTAGTCCCCGTCCGCGACTCCCGCTCGCGCGCGGTCGTGCAGGCTCTCGATCTCCGCGTGCAGCTCCTCGAGCGCCGTCAGCCCGGCGTCGGTGGCGACGTGCTCGTGGTCGACCTCGCCAGCCCAGCCGGCGGCCTCGAGCCCCTCCCACGCCTCGGTGGCGCGTGCCGCACCGTACCCGGCGGGCAGGCGTGCCTCGAGGGCCTCCCAGGTGAGGGGCGCATCGGCCCTTCCGAGCACGCTCAGCACCACGAACTCGGCGCTGGTCGTCGACCGGTCGGCGAGCGCGGACTCGAAGCCGCGCGTGAGCGCGTGGTCGAGCATGCGGGCGAGGGCATCGAGGCGGTCGACGTCGTCCATGGCGCCCACGCTACGCCTGCTCGGGCTCCGTCAGCACGTCGGTCGCCATGAGGTCCGCGACCTCGTAGACGCCCACCAGGACGCGGTCGGCTCCCATCTCGGTCAGGTAGTCGATGTCGACGTCCTCGTGACCGCGGGCCACCACCCGCACGTTCGGCGCGAGCGTCTTGACCTTCGACACGATCGCCCCGGCGTTGAGCGGGTCGGGGATCGCGATGAGCAGCGTGGTCGCCTCGTCGAGGCCGGCGGCGCGCAGCACCTTCGAACGGACCGCGTTGCCGAGGATCGCCTCACGGCCGTCGTCGCGCAGGGCGTTGACGCGGTTCTCGTCGTCGTCGATGACCACGCAGGGCACGTCCTTCTGCCACAGCGTGGTCGCGACGCGGGTGCCGACGCGTCCGAACCCGACCACGATCACGTGCTCCGAGCCTTCGTAGGTGCGCGGGGCGGCGTCGCCGGCCTCGGCGTCGACGTCGCGGTAGGCCCGCGCGGCCCACGCGAACAGCAGCGGGTTGAGGACGATCGACAGGATCGCCCCGCCGAGCACGAGGTCCTGCGCGTCCTGCGGGAGGATGTCGTACTCGCCGCCCAGGGTGACGAGGATGAACGAGAACTCGCCGATCTGGGCGAGCGCGGCGGCGACCACGAGCGACATCTGTCTCGAGTAGCGCAGCAGCCGCACGATCCCGAAGGCGACCACCGACTTGCCGACCACGATGACCAGCGTCGTGACGAGGAGGGCGACGGGCGCCTCGATGACGATGCGCCAGTCGACGAGCATGCCCACCGAGACGAAGAACAGCACGGCGAAGGCGTCGCGCAGGGGCAGCGAGTCGTCCGCGGCGCGATGGGAGAGGTCGGACTCGCGCATGATCATGCCGGCGAAGAAGGCGCCCAGCGCGAACGACACCTCGAACAGCCACGCGGCGCCCACCGCCACTCCCATGCCGATCGCGAGCACGGACAGCGTGAAGAGCTCGCGTGAGCCGGTGCCGGCCACCTTCGCGAGCAGCCACGGGATGACCCGCTTGCCCACCACGAGCATCAGCGCGACGAACAGGCCCACGCGCACGAGGGTCCAGGCGAGCTCACCGGCGATGGCTCCCGGACCAGCGGCATCGGAGGCGAGGACGGGGATGACGACGAGCGCGATGACCATCGCGAGGTCCTCGACGATGAGCCAGCCCACCGCGATGTGCCCGGCTCGGGTGTCGAGCAGCTGCTTGTCCTCGAGGGCGCGCAGCATGACCACGGTCGACGCGACGGACAGGGCGAGGCCGAAGAGGAGCGCGGCGCCGAGCGACCAGTCGAGCCACAGCCCGACGCCGGTGCCGAGCGCGGTCGCGGCGACCATCTGGGCGATGGCGCCTGGAACGGCGACCTTGCGGACGGCGAGGAGGTCTTTGAACGAGAAGTGCAGTCCCACGCCGAACATCAGCAGGATGACGCCGATCTCGGACAGCTCGAGGGCGATGTCGGAGTCGCCGACGAAGCCCGGGGTGTAGGGGCCGATGAGCAGCCCGGCCGCGAGGTACCCGACGATGGGCGACATGCGCAGGCGCTGGGCGACGAGGCCGAGGATGAAGGCGGCGACCAGGCCCACCGCCATCGTGGTGAGGAGCGGGGCGTGGTGCAACATGTCCAGATTCTACGGGGCCGATGTGTCGGTGACATGACGGCGGAGGGCTACCGTGACCAGGGACCCAGAAATTGGGTGACAGCACTCTTTCGTAATTGGTAACATCGCGCCATGACCTCACACGACACGGCCGCGACCGGCCTCGCCGCCCGCCTCCGAGACGCGACCGCCGTCGAGCACAAGGACACCGAGAACCGGGGCTTCATCACCCGCCTCATGGGCGGCGAGCTCGATCTCGACGCCTACGTGAGGTACCTCGCTCAGTACGCCTACGTGTACCGCGCCCTCGAGGCGCGTCAGTCGCAGCCGGGCGACCCGGCCTTCCTGGCCGACCCCGCTTTGCCGCGCTTCGCCTCGATCCGTTCGGACCTCGAGCACCTCGGCGCCGCGGACTGGGAGGTCAGCCACCCGGCCCTGCCCGCGACCCGCGCGTACGTGGAGCATCTCGAGTCGATCGCCGACTCCGACGTGCCGCGCTACCTCGCGCACCACTACACGCGGTACCTGGGCGACCTGTCGGGCGGCCAGGCCATCGCCGCTCTCGTGGCCCGCCACTACGGCGCGACCGAGTCTCAGCTCGCGTTCTACCGCTTCGAGCAGATCGACTCGGCCGTCAGGTACAAGCGTGCCTATCGCGAGCAGCTCGACGCGCTGACCTTCGACGAGGCTCAGGAGGCCGCGCTGATCGCCGAGGCCAAGGGCGCGTTCGGCTTCAACGCCGCGATCTTCGAGGCGCTCGGCGGGCAGCTCGCCGTCACGTCCTGAGCGGAGCAGTCATGCGTCACCTGCGGTACGCGGTCGCCGCGGCCGCGGCAGTCCTCCTGTCCGGCTGCGGGGTCTCGCTGACCCCGGATGAGCCGGTCTCGAGCGCCGATGCGGTGGTCGCGGGCGACGACCTCGCGGCGGTCGTCACGGAGCACGAGTACGTCTCGCCGCTCGACGGCGCGACCGTGCTCGAGGACCCGGCCGCCTTCGTCGGCGAGAGCACGGCGGTGCTCGCTGACGACACGGTGCGCGTGCTCGACGAGGTGGATCAGCCGGCGCTGCCGGCGACTGTGACCAGCCACCACCGCGACGGCGACCGAGACGTCACGGTCACCGACGCGAGCCGGGTCGTCGCGATGGACATCGCAGGCTCGATCTCGGCGACCGTCTGGGCCCTGGGTCTGGGCGATGCGCTCGTGGGTCGCGACGCCGCGAGCGACTTCCCCGGGGTCGAGGATCTTCCCGTGATCACGGGGTCGAGCCACACGGTCAACGCCGAGGCCATCCTCGCCCTCGAGCCGACGCTGGTGATCACGGACGGCTCCATCGGTCCGACCGACTCCGTCGACCAGCTGCGCGACGCCGGGGTGCCGGTCGTCTACGTCACCAACGACTCGACCTTCGCCGGCGCGGAGGAGCTCGCGCGGCAGGTGGGTGCCGCCCTCGGCGTGCCGGACGCCGGAGATCGCCTCGCCGAGCGCATCGGCGACGAGGTCGACGCCTCCGTCGAGCGCATCGGCGCTCTCGCACCCGCCGAGGGCGAGGGCCTGCGGATGATCTTCCTGTACCTGCGCGGCACCGCGGGCGTCTACTACATGTTCGGCGAGGAGTCCGGCGCGGACGAGCTCGTGCGAGCCCTCGGCGGCGTCGACGTGGCCGCCGAGATCGGGCTCGACGGCATGAAGCCGCTAACTGACGAAGCGATGCTCGCCGCGGATCCCGACCTCATCCTCGTGATGTCCAAGGGCCTCGAGTCCGTCGGGGGCGTCGATGGACTCCTTGAGGCCAAGCCCGCGATCGCCCTCACCCAGGCGGGTCAGCAGCGTCGCTTCGTCGACATGGCCGACAGTCAGATCCTCGCGTTCGGGCCGCGCAGCGCGCCCATCCTCGAGGCCCTCGCCGCCGCGATCTACGCCCCGGCTGACAGCTCCACCCCGTGACCGCCACCCCAGCCCCCACCGAGGTGAGGCGCTCGCACCTCGCCGCGCGCGCATCGGCCGTCATCTCCGTGCTGGTGGTCGCACTCGTCGCCGGAGTCCTCGTGAGCTCGGCGGCGGGGCAGCTGCCGATCGCGATCACGGAGGTGATCGGCGCCTTCGGCAAGGGGATCGGGATCGACAACGCGTGGGCGCCGTCCGACGACGTGCTGTACCAGGCGCTGTGGCAGATCCGCTTCCCGCGCGTCGCGATGAGCCTGCTCGTGGGCGCCGCCCTCGCGGTCGCCGGAGCCGTCATGCAGGCCATCTTCGGCAACCCCCTCGCCGAGCCCGGCGTCGTGGGAGTGTCGTCCGGCGCGGCGCTCGGCGCGGCCCTCGCGATCGTCTCAGGCGGCGCGCTCGCGGGCGTGCTCGGCACCGCGTCGCTGGCGTTCCTCGGCGGCGTGGGCGCCACGCTGCTCGTCTACGTCATGGCGCGGTCGAACGGCCGCACCGAGGTGGTGACCCTGCTGCTCACCGGCATCGCGGTCAACGCCTTCGCGGGCGCTGGCCTCGCCTTCGTGCTGTTCGCCGGCGACACCGCCGACCGCGAGCAGATCGTCTTCTGGCAGCTCGGCACGCTCGGCGGCTCGCGCTGGCACGAGGTGGCGGTGGTCGCGGCGTTGACCGTCTTGGGCGTCGCGCTGTCGCTGGCGTTCGCGCGTCGCTACGACCTGCTCGCGCTGGGGGAGCGGACCGCCGGCCATCTGGGCCTGCGCGTCGAGCGCCTGCGCATCGTGTCCATCGTCCTCGTCGCCGTGCTCACCGGCGCCGCGGTGGCGTTCACGGGCATCATCGCCTTCGTCGGCCTGGTGGTGCCGCACGCGATCCGCATGCTGCTCGGCCCGGGTCACCGGATGCTGCTGAGCGCCTCGGTGCTCGGCGGCGCCGTGCTGCTCGTCTGGGCCGACCTCTTCGCCCGCACCGCGGTGCAAGGCGCGGAGCTGCCCATCGGCCTGCTCACGTCGCTCATCGGCGGACCGTTCTTCTTCTACCTGCTGCGCCGCGCGCGCAACCGCCAGGGGGGCTGGGCATGACCGCCGCGTTCTCCGCCCGAGGCGTGACCGTGCGCATCGGCTCTGCCACGTTGGTCGCGGACGCGTCGCTCGACATCGGCCACGGGGAGCTCGTCGCGCTCGTCGGACCCAACGGTGCCGGCAAGTCGACGCTGCTGAGCGTGCTCGCGGGTGACCGCGCGCCGTCGGCCGGCGAGGTGACCATCGACGGCCGTGCGCCGGGGGACTGGGGCCCGCGCGATCTCGCGCGCCGCCGCGCGGTCCTCACGCAGGACAACCAGGTGGCGTTCCCGTTCCGCGTCCGCGAGGTGGTCGCCATGGGACGCTCGCCGTGGCAGGGCTCAGCCGACGATGCGGACGACGACGCCGCGATCGCCGAGGCCCTCGCCGAGTGCGACGTCACCCACCTGACGGAGCGCACCTTCACGTCGCTCTCCGGCGGCGAGCGCGCCCGGGTCTCGCTCGCGCGCGTCCTCGCGCAGCGCACCCCCGCGGTCCTGCTCGACGAGCCCACCGCGGCTCTCGATCTGCGCCACCAGGAGGACGTGCTCGGCGTCGCCCGCCGCCTCGCGGCCAGCGGTACCGCCGTGGGCGTGGTCCTGCACGACCTGTCGCTCGCCGCCGCCTACGCGGACCGGATCGCGGTCATGGAGCGGGGCGCCATCGCCGCCCTCGGCACGCCGGCCGAGGTGCTCGAGCCGGCCCTGCTGGAGCGGGTCTACGGCATCGGGGTGCGCCTCGTGGCGGACCCCGAGGGTGGTGCCCCCATCGTGGTGCCCGCCCGCACCCGCTGACGCCTAGAGTCAGACCCGGCGACCGCATCGGCCCTCACGCGGCCGTCACCCGCCCCTCGTGCGCGAGTTGGGCCCTACTGGTGCATCAAGCGCCGGCGATGCACGGGAATCGACCGCCGTGACATGCGGCAGGGGCCGCCCTCCCTGTCGCCAGGAAGGGCGGCCCCTGCGGGTGCGGCCGATGCGCGGGTCAGCTGCGGCGGCGGACCGCCACGATGGCTGCCGTCGCGGCGCCGATCACCGCGAGGGCGACCACGGCCCAGATCCACCAGGACGAGGAGTCGGACTCCTCGACGGCCTCGGCGACCTCGGGGCTCGCCTCGGGAGTGGGCTCGGCGGACGGGGTCTCGGAGACCTCCTCCTCGGGCTCCTCCACGGTCTGGCCAGCGAGGGCCAGCACGCAGCCGTCGGCGCTGCCGAGAGTCACCGTGAGCGCGTCGAGCGCGTCCCCGGCGGGGTAGGTGCCGAACGCTACCGAGCCGGCCTCGGTGAGCACCGCGGGCACGTCGGCGATGGTCACGATGTCGCCCTCGGCGGAGATGGTCGCCGCGTCGAGCTCCAGCTCGGCGAAGCGCACCGCCTCCTCGGTCACGGCGTCGCCGCCCTGGGTGGTGCCGCTCACGTCGAGCAGCAGGTACGCGCCGTCGGCCGACAGCTCGATCACCGGGTTGGCGATCGTGGTGTCGAGCGCGCCCTCGTGGCCCGTGAAGCGGACCGAGCCTGTGTAGTCCACGGTGCCGAGCAGCGTCTCGGGGTCGATCGCGCCGCCGCCGTCGACCCAGGAGAAGATGCCGCCCTCCTCGGTGACGCCGTCGAGCACCCACTCGCCGTTGGCGATGGAGGACTCGATGTAGGCGCGGAAGGACTCCTTGAAGCCCCAGTCCAAGGTCGCGCCCTCGACGAGGCACATGCCCTCGAGAGCGGAGCGGTCCGGGATGTTCAGCACGATGCCCTTGTCGACCGAACCCTGGAACGTCAGGGTGTGCTCGCCGACGAGCGAAGCGGGCAGGGCGCCCGTCCAGCTCGCGACGCCCTGCGCGTTTGCCTGGATGTCGGTGGCGAGGACCGTCGGGGTCGAGTAGATGACCACGGCGATGCCGGTCTCGTTCGGCTGGAAGCCGTCGACCTCGATCGTGACGGTCTCACCCGCGAGCAGACGCTCGAGGGTCTCGTCGTCGAGGACGATGCCCGTGGTGGCGGGCGGGGTGTCCGGGATGGCGGAGTCGGTGCTCGAGTTCACCGCCGAGGCGACGACCGTCGTCCCGCCGCCACCGGATCCCGCCGGTGCCGCGACGCCGAACGTCACGGTGACGGGGGCGAGCGCGCGGCCGGCGCTGTAGAAGCCGTTGAAGGCGCGAGCGCCAGCAGCGGTGAGCGTCGCCGGAGCGCCGGAGTAGCGGACGGCGTTGTCGAGCGTGGTGCGGTTGCCCGCACCGAGGTTGACGGTCGCGAAGTCGACGCGCGAGCCGTTGACCGCGAGCGAGATCACCGCGCTGTTGGTCCCGGTGAGGCGCACCTGCGGGTTGGCGAACCGCAGCGAGAGGTCGCCGTGGTGGCCGCTGAACAGCACCGAGCCGCCGTAGGTGGCCGTTCCCGTCCCGGTTGCCGGGTCGGCCGAGCCGCCCGTCTGGAGGAACGTGTACGTGCCGCCCGAGGCGCTCGCACCGCTCACCGACACGGTGCCCTCGGCGATCGGTCCGGTGACGTAGTTGCGGAACGCGGTGTCGATCGCCCACGTGAGGCGCCCGACGACGGAGCCGTTGTCCGTGGACGTGCCGGTGTCGCCGCCGGAGCTCGAGCCGCCGGTGCCGGCGCCACCGTTGCCGTTGCCAGAGCCGCCGTTGCCGGTGCCGCCATTGCCTCCGTTGCCGCCGGAACCATCGGTGCCACCGGTGCCGGTGTCGCCGCCGCCTGCGGAGGAGTCCGAGGCGCCCACGGTGAACGTCACGGGGTCGATGGCCGTGCCCGCGGGATAGAACCCGTTGAAGGCGGAGGCGCCGCTCGAGAGCAGCGTTGCGGGGACGCCGGTCCACGTCGTGGCGCCCTCGCTCGAGGTGCTGAGGCCACCGCCGAGCGCGAGGTTCGCGAAGTCCACGCGGGTGCCGTTGACCTTGAGGGTCAGCACTGCCGTGGTGGTGCCCGTGAAGCGCACGTACGGGTCCGCGAACGTCATGTCGAGGTCTCCCTCGTGGCCCGTGAAGCGCACCGCGCCCGCGTACTGGGCCGTGCCCGTCCTGGTGTTCGCGTTGGCGTCACCGCCGGACTGCGTGAAGCCGAACACGCCGGCCGATGCGGTCGCGCCCGACGTCGTCACGTCACCCTTGGCGATGGGTCCCGTGATGTAGTTCGTGAACTGGGAGTAGATGCCCCACTGCAGGTCGCCGACCGGAACCTCGGGCTCGGGTGCGGTGAAGGTGATGGGGTGGAACGAGTCGTAGGTGGTGTTGCCGGGGAACTCGTGGTTGAGGCGGAAGAACAGTCCGCACTGGGTGTCGCCGACTTCGGCGCAGACGGTGTCTCCGACCTGGTTGGTGACGTCGATGGTGGTGGTGAAGGTCCACACGCCGTCGGTCACGGTGCCGAGACCGGGGTAGCCGTAGCTGGGGGTCTGCAGGAGCAGGGTCTGCTGGCTGGAGTCGCAGGCGTCGCCCGAGAGGCGGCCTTCGCCCTCGATGCACCACATGCCGTAGAGGGCGGTGGGGCGCAGTGCCGGTGACGGCGGGGTGGTCGAGTAGTCCGAGCCCATGAGCTCGGCCGGGAGCACTCCGGAGATCTCGACGCTGGCGCCGGTCTCGGTCTCGGTCACGTCGGT
>NZ_BBRM01000010.1:0-1289 GCF_002090155.1 Demequina sp. NBRC 110056
CACCTCGATGCCATAGTCCGGCTCGGGCTCGGCGAAGGTGATGGGGGTGTAGGTCTCGAAGGGTGCGTAGACCGCGCCGGAGCCGGGGTAGGTGTAGATGCCGTAGTTGCCGGTGAGCTCGGGCCGCGCGTCGGAGACGTTGAGGGTGACCTCGAAGGATCCGTCGGCGTTGAGGGCGACGGCCTCTGCGCCGAGGGCGTCGACGTTGGAGGCGTCGACGGCCCAGCGCTGCTCGATGACGGTGCGTGCGGTGCTGGGGACGCCGGCAGAAGGCTTCCAGGTGTCGGGGAAGTTGCCGAACACGACGTAGGCGCCGCCGAACTGGCAGTTGACCCAGGTCATGCCCTCGCGCTCGCACAGTGGGGCTCGGGTGGCGGTGGTGGCTGGGGCGTTGGGCACGAATCCGGTGCCGGTGATGGTGACGGTCTCACCCTCGCCGTCCAGGTCGGTTGTCTTGGAAACGGTGACGCTCGGCACGACCGGCTCGGGTGCGGGCTCGGCGAAGGTGATGGGGGTGTAGGTCTCGAAGGGTGCGTAGACCGCGCCGGAGCCGGGGTAGGTGTAGATGCCGTAGTTGCCGGTGAGCTCGGGCTGCGCGTCGGAGACGTTGAGGGTGACCTCGAAGGACCCGTCGGCGTTGAGGGCGACGGCCTCTGCGCCGAGGGCGTCGACGTTGGAGGCGTCGACGGCCCAGCGCTGCTCGATGACGGTGCGTGCGGTGCTGGGGACGCCGGCAGAAGGCTTCCAGGTGTCGGGGAAGTTGCCGAACACGACGTAGGCGCCGCCGAACTGGCAGTTGACCCAGGTCATGCCCTCGCGCTCGCACAGTGGGGCTCGGGTGGCGGTGGTGGCTGGGGCGTTGGGCACGAATCCGGTGCCGGTGATGGTGACGGTCTCACCCTCACCGTCCAGGTCGGTCGTCTTGGAAACGGTGACGCTCGGCGCGACCGGCTCAGGCTCCGGCTCCGGCTCGGGTGCCGTGTAGGAGAAGGTCAGCGGAGCGAGCACCTCGCCCGCGGCGTAGGTGAACGCCCCCGCCGCGTCGGATGCGAGGGTCGCGTTCGCGCCGCTCACCGTGACGACGCCGTCGGCCTCGGAGACGGCACCTGCGGTCCACGTCAGGTTCGCGACCGGCACGCGGCCGCCGCCAAGGTCGGCGGTGAGGACGCCGCCCGTGGCGCTCGAGATCTCGATCGAGGGGGTCCGTGAGCGTCACGTCGATGCCGTGGTTGGGGCTTCTGCCACCGCACCGCACCGTCGTACGCCACCGTGCCGAGTCCGTCGTCGCC
>NZ_BBRM01000010.1:1728-29473 GCF_002090155.1 Demequina sp. NBRC 110056
CACCTCGATGCCATAGTCCGGCTCGGGCTCGGCGAAGGTGATGGGGGTGTAGGTCTCGAAGGGTGCGTAGACCGCGCCGGAGCCGGGGTAGGTGTAGATGCCGTAGTTGCCGGTGAGCTCGGGCTGCGCGTCGGAGACGTTGAGGGTGACCTCGAAGGACCCGTCGGCGTTGAGGGCGACGGCCTCTGCGCCGAGGGCGTCGACGTTGGAGGCGTCGACGGCCCAGCGCTGCTCGATGACGGTGCGTGCGGTGCTGGGGACGCCGGCAGAAGGCTTCCAGGTGTCGGGGAAGTTGCCGAACACGACGTAGGCGCCGCCGAACTGGCAGTTGACCCAGGTCATGCCCTCGCGCTCGCACAGTGGGGCTCGGGTGGCGGTGGTGGCTGGGGCGTTGGGCACGAATCCGGTGCCGGTGATGGTGACGGTCTCACCCTCACCGTCCAGGTCGGTCGTCTTGGAAACGGTGACGCTCGGCGCGACCGGCTCAGGCTCCGGCTCCGGCTCGGGTGCCGTGTAGGAGAAGGTCAGCGGAGCGAGCACCTCGCCCGCGGCGTAGGTGAACGCCCCCGCCGCGTCGGATGCGAGGGTCGCGTTCGCGCCGCTCACCGTGACGACGCCGTCGGCCTCGGAGACGGCACCTGCGGTCCACGTCAGGTTCGCGACCGGCACGCGGCCGCCGCCAAGGTCGGCGGTGAGGACGCCGCCCGTGGCGCTCGAGATCTCGATCGAGGGGTCCGTGAGCGTCACGTCGATGCCGTGGTTGGGCTTCTGCCACCGCACCGCACCGTCGTACGCCACCGTGCCGAGTCCGTCGTCGCCGATGGTGGCGGTGGACTCGGGGAACGTCGACACGCTGTCGGGGGCGCCAGCATCTGCCGCGGGAGCGGTCGCAGTGATGGTGCCCGCTCCCGGAACCGAGACGCCGAGCACGTAGTTGCGCCACGAGGTCTTGAAGGCCCAGTCGAGGGACGGGGCCGTCGCCGCGGCGGCAGGGCCCGCAGTGACGAGCACGCTCGCGACGAGCATGGCGAGCATCGCCAAGGCGATGGAGGTGGCGTGGCGCGACGAGCGCAGGCGCAAGGACAAGGGGGACGCTCCCAGATGGTCGAAGGGGGAGTGCATCGGTGCACAGAGCACGCCAGGTAAGGCATGCCTCACCCGGGAGACTAGCGGCGGGAACGCTATAAAGGCAATTTCGTTGTTGCGATATTGCGAAACTGATACTGAAGGGTGAAAGCCAGCCGGCGCATCGGCCCTACGACGCCGCTGCCTCGAGGGTCGCGAGCCGAGCCAGCTCGCGCTCGTCGAGCACCTCCGCGAGGGAGTCGAGCCGCACGGACGACCACCCCGGCGCGTCCGTCACGCCCGCCCACGCCGCAGCGTTCGCGCGGTGGCTGTAGAGGTGCCCGTAGCCCTGGGGGATCGAGCCGGCAGCCGGAAGGTCGAGCAGCACCTGCCACATCGTCACGAGCGGGTACCAGGTCATCTGGTTCGACACGTCGGGCGCCCGCTCGCCCACGAGCCACTCGGGCTCGTTGAGCGCGAGCTGCTGGTTGAACCAGACCACCGGGTCCGACCCGTGCTGCATGTAGAGCACGCGTGTCGGACCCCACAGCCCGCCCTCCGGCGTGACCCCGCGCTCGTCGGCGAAGCGCACCGTCTCGCCGCCGTGGAACACGGGCAGCCACGCCGGGCTGCCGCCGTCGCGCGCGGCCGTGATCTCGTAGTGCATCTCGTTGAGGAACGGCGGTCCGACGAGGAGCGCGCCGTCGACGGGCTCGTTGAGGATGTCGGGGCTCGACAGCACCGCCTCGACGCCCGTCGAGCCGAGCGACAGCCCGTAGAGGTAGAGGCTCGGGCGCGAGTCCTCCGGCAGCGTCGACCAGTGATCGTGGATCAGGCGGAAAACCTCGCGCGACGTCTCTTGGACGACGTCCTGGTCCGCGAGCAGCGAGATCCAGCTGGGCAGGTACGAGTACTGCACGCCGGCGATCGCCGTATCGCCATTCCAGAGGTGCTCGAGGGGGTCGATGCCGCGCGGGTCGATGAGGCCGGTGCCCGTCACGGTGGTCACGACGAGCACCTCGCGGTCGAACGCTCCCATCCGGTCGAGCTCGGCGAGCATGAGGTCGGCACGCTCCTCGAGCGTGTCCGCCGACCGGAGCCCCACGTACGCGCGGATGGGCTCGAGCGCCCCGCCGCCGGTGACCACGTCGATGTCCGCGGCCGTCGGGCCGGTGCTGACGAAGGACCGGCCCTGTCGCCCGAGGGTGTCGAACGGCACCAGGGAGTCGGGCGAGCCCGACCGTAGCGAGGAGGTCGGCTGCGTGACGCCGGGCTTGTCCTGCAGGTCCCGTCCCGAGAAGATCCAGTTCGACGTGGTGAAGAACGCGTTGACGAAGGCTCCCGACGCCACCCACCACAGCGCCGCGACCAGGACGACGCTGGCGACGGCCACCGCGAGCCGGCGCGGCAGCCACCGGTCCAGTAGGTCGTCGGCCCATCGGAACAGCGTGCGCAGCGCCCGTGCCGCCGCGAGCAGCAGCGCCGCGACCACCGCGCCCACGGCGATGATCACGGGCCAGACCATGGGGGACAGTGGCTCCATGCCGAACAGCAGGCGCAGGTCGTTCTGCCAGCCGACGTAGCCCCAGATCGCGAGGCCCGCCTGCACGCCGATGAGGAGGAGCGAGGCGAGCACCAGCACGACGCGCACGCGGCCGGTCGCGGTCGGCCCGCGCAGGAACCGCCACACGGTGAAGATCGCGACGCCCAGTCCGTAGCCCACGATGAACGCGACCCCCGAGCCGATGCCCTGCGCATAGCCCGCGCGCGGCAGCAGTGAGGGGGTGAGGGAGATCGCGAAGAAGTACAGACCGATGAGCAGGCCGACCGCGGAGAACGACGGCTCGAGGATGCCCGGCGCCCGTTCGCGCGGCGGCGGCGGCTCGGTGAGGCGGCGCTTCGCGCGATCCCACGGCGTGCCGGTCACCGCACCTCCCCTCGACGCGGCCAAGGTCCCTGGTGCGAGCGTAGCGCGGGGCCGCCGGAGGGCCGATGCGCTCGCTGGGTGTGGTGCGGCCGCGACTTTTTCGACACGAGAGTGTTGCGTTTATCGGGGGTGTGGTCGTAGAGTCGCCGTCGAGGGCCCCCGGACGGGCCGGAGGACGGGACACCTCCGGCTCACCGGGGGCTCACGACGTTCCCGAGCGGGCGCGGTCGCGTCAGGCGTCGCGGCGCAGCGGCTGGGTCATGCAGTGCGCGCCGCCGCGGCCGCGGCCGAGCTCGGCGCCGACGATCTCGAGGACCTCGATGCCCGCCTCGCGCAGCAGCGCATTGGTGTGGGTGTTGCGGTCGTAGGCGACGATGACGCCCGGCTCGAGGGCGAGCACGTTGTTGGCGTCGTCCCACTGCTGACGCTCGGAGGCGTAGCGATCGCCTCCGGTCTCGATGACGCGAAGCCTGTCGATGCCGAGCGAGCGGGCGACGACGTCGAGGAAGGGTGCGTGCTCCTCGCGCACGTCGAGCATGACGGGAGGCTCGGCCTCGTAGATCGAGTACGTCTCGATCTGGTCGACGATGCCGGGGAAGATCGTCACGAGGTCGCGGTCGCACATCGTGAACACGGTGTCGAGGTGCATCGCGGCGCGCAGCTTGGGCATCTTCGCGACGATGACGTGGTGCGCGGCGCCCGCGCTGAACAGCTCGGTCGCGAGCTGGGTGATCGCCTGGCGGCTGGAGCGCTCGGACATGCCGATGACGACCACGCCTCCGCCGAGCGGCATGACGTCGCCGCCCTCGAGGGTCGCGAGCCCTTGGTCGAGCTCGGGGTCTCCCCACCAGCGCGTGACGGTTCCCTCGAACAGCGGGTGGAACTCGTACACCGCCTTCATGAGCAGCGTCTCGGCGTGGCGCGCCG
This sequence comes from Demequina sp. NBRC 110056, assembly GCF_002090155.1. Taxonomy (GTDB): domain Bacteria; phylum Actinomycetota; class Actinomycetes; order Actinomycetales; family Demequinaceae; genus Demequina. Next base: position 5,648 of record NZ_BBRM01000010.1, read on the forward strand.
GCCAGTACAGCGGGTTGAGCGTGACGCCGCCGTAGACCCAGCTGGTCGTGTCGCGCGTGTAGAGGGTGTTGGGCAGGGGAGGCATGAGGTAGTCGCGCATGCCCGACTCCTCGCGCACGAGCGCGATCGATGGCGGCGAGAAGTCGCGCGGCAGGTCGCTGGTGCTGAGCCCGCCCAGGACGTAGCGCGCGAGGATGTCGCTGGGCAGCTCGTCGAGGAACGCGCGCACGTCGGCCACGAGGCCCAGCCCCACCTCGTTGGGCGTGATCTTGCGGTCCAGCAGCCAGGCCCTCGCGTGCGGCAGGTCGAGCGTCTCCGTGAGCAGCCGGTGCAGCTCGAGCACCTCGATGCCGCGGTCGTCCATGAGCGAGACGAAGGCGGCGTGGTCGCGGCGCGCGTTCTCCACCCACATGACGTCGTCGAACAGCAGCGCCTCCGCGTTGGACGGCGTGAGGCGGTTGTGGGCGAGGCCCGGCGAGCACACGAGGACGGAGCGCAGCCGGCCGACCTCGGAGTGGGCGCCCCACTGCTGCGGCACGGTGTCGAGCGCGGTCTTGTCCATGGGGTGCACCTCCTCAGGCGAACGTACCAGCGTGCCGCCCGCCCTTCCCGCCCCGCCCCGCCCGGCCCCGCCCCGTCACGCTGGAGGAAGGTTCTCTGCGCGGTTCGTGGTGACGGCGCGTCGTGGAGGACGAGAATCCAGCGCGCTACTGTTCGATCGTGACCATCGAGGACACGCCGCCGCCTCCCGCGAGTGCGGACCGCCGGCGAGTGCGCCGTGGCGCGGCTGTGGGTATCGCGGCGGCGATCGTCACGCTCGGCCTGATCGGCGCGGCGCTCGCAGCCTCGCTGCACCCGGCGTACCTCGAGGGATACGTGGAGGAGGGTTCGACCCTTCGGATGAGCGCGTGCCTGGGGTCCGACGAGGCGGTCGCGTGGGCGCGCACCACAGAGGAGGGCGGTCGTGTGGTCGTCGACGTCCGCGCGATCACGGTCCTTCCGCCGGGCGTGCCCCGCAACGCCGCCCTGACCTGCGACGTCGTGGACATCGAGCTCGGTGCGCCCCTGCTCGACCGCGTCGTCGTCGTGCCCGACGGGACCGAGCTCCAGCCGTTGCCGTGAGCTCAACCCGGCGAGCGCATCGGCGCTGCAGACGGGAGGCGGCGTCGCCAACCCCGTGAGGAGGCCTCCTCGAAAGGGTTTAGCGTGAGCACATGGGACTGTTCTCGAAGCTGACCGCAGGCAAGCGCAAGCGCGTCGACCCCTACGGGCTGTGGTCGGACGACGCCGAGCAGCTGCAGACGTTCCTCGACCGCGGCGCGAGCATCGACGCTCCGCGCGACTCCGAGTTCTCCGTCTCCTTCACCAAGGAGGACGCCGCCCGCGCCGCCGGCAAGGAGCTGGGCGAGCTGAAGGTGCGAGGCGAGCTCGTCGCTCCGAGTCACGGCGTCGACGAGTGGTCGGTGCTCATCTACGGTCGCGAGCAGCCGCTGGTGCCGGACTTCCTGCGCGAGACGATCGACCTCGCCGAGCGGATCGCCGCGACCCACGGCGGCGAGTACGAGGGGTGGATCGCCAAGTACACGGCCGACGAGAAGGCCGCGTGGGGCGTCGAGTTGCTCTTCGATGACTGACCGGGATGGCTGAAGCGCGTCCCGCGCCCGACGTCCGCCTGCGCCGTTGGACGGACGCCGACCTGCCGATCCTCGTCGCATCCAACTCCCCGGAGATGACTCGGATGCTGGGCGGCCCCGAGTCGAGCGCGCAGGTGCGCCGGCGCCACGAGCGCTACCTGCGCGGCTGGGACGTCGGCAACCCGCGCATGTTCTCCGCCGTCTCCACGGACGGGCGGCCGCTCGGCTCGGTCGGGTGGTGGGAGTCGACCTTCGACGATCGCGACGTCTACGAGCTGGGTTGGGTGGTGCTGCCCGCGCAGCAGGGACGCGGCGTCGCGTCGGCCATGGCGCGGCTCGCGGTGGATGACGCGCTCGGCCACGGCGACGGCCGCGACCTCATGGCCTGCCCGCCGGTCGAGAACGCCGCCTCCAATGGAGTGTGCCGCGCGGCTGGCTTCACGCTGGCGGCGACGCGGCCGGAGGAGTTTCGCGGTGTCCAGCTGACGCTGAACTTCTGGGTGCGGTCAGGGGCGGCGTCAGGCTCGTAGCGCCGATGCGCGCGCCGGCTCGGGCGCGCAGGCGCGGTTGAGCCGGTGGTGAGCTGAGGAACTGCGCCGGGTCAGGCGGCGCAGGTGCAGCGGTCGGCCTCGGCGACGCCGGCGAGCGCCTCCTCGACGTGCAGGCCGCAGCCGGTCCAGGTGGTCTTCTCGCAGGTCGCGCAGCGGATGGGGGAGCACATGTCTGCCATTGTCGCAGACGGCGCTGGCTAGGTCGTGGCCTCGGCCGGCGGCGCAGGGTTGCGGATGCCGAGCCAGGACACGAGGCCACCGAGCGCCATCGCGACGGCCGTCGCGACCATCGCGCGGTGGAAGCCGCCGAGGTCCAGCTCGCCGCCGACGATCGCCGCGACACCCGCGATCGCGATGAGCCCGGCGATGCGCGACACCGCGTTGTTGGTGGCCGACGCGATGCCCGAGCGCTCGGGCTCGATCGCGCCGAGGATCGCGGCGGTCAGCGGCGACACCGTCACGGTGAGCCCGAAGCCGAACACGACGACCCCCGGCAGCAGCTGCCACCACAGGTTGAGGTCCTCGCTCACCAGCAGCATCATGAGCGAACCGACGGCCATGATCAGCGGGCCCGCGGTCATGAACAGGCGCGGACCCAGCGTCCCGGCGAGCGCGCCCATGCGCGGGGACAGCAGGATCATCAGGATGGTGATGGGCAGCGTGGTGAGCCCGGCCGCGGTGGCGGAGAGCCCGGCCTGCTCCTGCAGGTAGACCACGATGACGAAGCCGTTGAGCGATAGCGCTCCGTAGATCAGCCACGTCGCGAGGTTGCCCCACGCGAAGTTGCGCACCCGGAACAGGCCGAGCGGGAGCATCGGCGCCGGTGCACGGGTCTGCCACCACAGAAAGCCCGCCAGCGAGGCGGCGCCGACGAGCCCTGGGAGCCACACGAGCGGCGAGGCCCACCCCAGGTTCGGCTCCTCGATGAGGGCGAACACGACACCGCCCAGCCCCACCACGCACAGGACGGCGCCCACGTAGTCGACACGCGCATCGGCCCTGCGGACGTCGCGCTGCGTGAGGCGAGTGAGGAGCCACAGGGTCGCCGCGATGGGCAGAACGTTGATGAGGAAGGCGAGGCGCCACGACGCCAGGTCGACGAACAGGCCGCCGATGATGGGGCCCGCGACCATCGCCGCGCTGGTCAATCCGGTCCACGTGCCGATGGCCTTCGCCTGTGCGGCGCCGCGGAAGTTCGAGGTGATGAGCGCGAGCGAGCTGGGGACGAGCATCGCGCCGGCGATGCCCTGCAGCAGGCGCGCGACGATGAGCACGGGCGCGCTCGGGGCGAGCGCGATGAGGACGCTCGTGACGCCGAAGCCCACGAGGCCCCAGCGGATGACCCGGATCCGGCCGTAGGTGTCGGAGACGGAGCCCGCGACCAGGATGAACGCGCCGAGCGTCAGGAGGTACGCGTCGACCGTCCACTGCTGGGTGGCGATGCCGCCGCCGAGCTCCTCGACGATCGCCGGCAGCGCGACGTTGACGATGGTGCCGTCGAGGAAGCTCACGAACGACGCGAGCACCGCGATCCAGAGAATGAGGCGCTGCTCGCGAGGGACGTCGGAGACGCCTGGTGGGCCGGCGGAAGGTCCGGCCGGCGTCGCGCCGGGGGCGGGGGAGGACACGTGCTCAGGCTACGTCGCGAGAGGGCGTGCGGTGTCGTCTGCGTCGCCCTGCCGCCCTCCCCAACCTTGGCGCGCAGATGGTGCCCCAGCGTCGGTTCTCGAAGCCGCGTGTCACGCGATGGTGCGTGAGTGTCGGCCTACAGCAGCTGCCCGATGAGAGCCGCCGCGCGCGCGGCCCCGTCCGGCGACACGTCCAGGTAGTCGACCGGCGCGCCCAGCAGGTCCACCAGCGCATCGGCCACCGCTGTGGGAGACAGATCGTCGTACTCCATGCACCGCCCCGCGCGGTAGCGCTCCAGCCGCGCGCGCACGTGGTGGTTCTGCTCGAAGTGGTCGCGCAGCGGCACGTAGATGAACGGCACCTTCGCGGCGGTGAGCTCCATCGTGGTGGTGAGGCCGCCCTGGACGATGGCGACGTCGCACGCGGCGAGCCAGCGATAGAGGCGGTCGACGTATGCGTGGTAATCGACGCCCTCGACCTCCGGCATGGTCGCGGGGTCGATGCGCGGCCCCGTCACGACGACGACGCGCAGCTCCGGGATCGAACGGCGCGCCGCCGGGACGGCTGAGACGACCCGCAACAGCAGATCGCGTCCCACCCCCGTGCCGCCCACGGCGACGACGCACACCTTCTCGCGCGGCCCGAAGCCCACGGACGCGCGCAGCTTGTCGCCGTCGCCCAGCGATCGCGGGTCGAAGCCGGTGATGTACCCGGAGAAGTCGAAGTGGCTCTCGGTCCACTCGCGAATCCCCGGAAGCCCGGGACCGAGCGTGCCGGGCACGATGTCGTCCGGGCTGCCGACGAACACCGCCGCGTCGCGCAGGTCAGGATGGTTCGCGACGTGCTCGATCATCTCGAGGTTGAGGTCCGCGGCCACCTCGGCCTGCCGCTCTCCGCCGCCCGCCATCGGCAGCTGCCCCACGAAGTCGGTCATCCATGCGAGCGGCGCGCGCTTGAGCGCTGGATTCTCGAACAGGTGGTAGTCGAGCTCCCAGGACTCATCGGCGATGACCGCGTCGTAGGGCGTCTCCGCCGTGACCTCGTCGAGCACGTGGAAGTTGTGGCACAGGATCTCGTCCATCTCGCGCAGCGCCTGTAAGGCGTCGAGCGCGTGCTCGCCGCACTCCGCCTCGATGTGCGCGGACTCGCTCGCGAGCAGGGACGATGCGGGGTGGATCGTGTGCCCCGCCGCTGCGAGCACCGTCGTCACCGGGCTCTGCGCGAGCCACTCGATCTCGAGGTCGGGGTGCGCCTGCTGCAACTCCTCGGCGATGGCGACGTCGCGGCGCGCGTGGCCCAGGCCGATGGGGGAGGACAGGTACAGAGCCCTGCGACGGGCCGATGCGGGTGCCGCGTAGGCGGTCGCGTCGAGCCGCTCTCGACTGGGCTCGGTGGGGGCGAACACCTTCCGCGCGAAGGCCCGGAGGGCGTGGTTGATCTGCACGGGATAGCGCCCCTGGGGCGCGTGGCCCACTCCGTCCATCACCATCAGCCGGGCGCTGGGGATGAACTGGGCGGCCTGGTGCGCCCCGGCGACGTCCGCGATGCGGTCCTCCGTGCCGTGAACGATCAGCATCGGCACACGCGACTCTGCGAGCCTGGCGTGCCAGTCGTCCACGTCGATGTCGGCCTGCTGGTCGATAGCGTTCGCGCCGATGTCCGCGTCCTGCGACATACCCCACTCCAGGACGTCGTCGACGCCTTTGGTGGAGTGCGCATCGGTGCAGATCTGCTCGGCGAAGAAGCGCAGGAAGTCCTCCTGGTCGCGGCGCAGGTACTCCGGGTTGACCTTCGACCACCCCTGCGGCCGTGGATTGGTCACCGGGTCGAACGGGACAGTGCCGTCCGCCCAGCACGGCGGGTCCACGCGGAACGGGTGATCGGCGCCGATGATGCACGCGCCAGCCACCAGGTCCGGGCGGTAGGCCGCCAGGCTGTAGGCGAGGGTGCCTCCCATGGACACGCCGGCGACGACCGCCCGCGCGGGGCAGGTCGCCTCGAGAACTGCGGCCGCATCGGCCAGCCGCGTGCTCTGCGAATAGCGCTCGCTGTGCGCAGGCCCGGTCGAGCGCCCGGCGCCAGCGGCGTCGAACACCACCACACGGAAGTGGCGGGACAGGTACGGGATCTGCATCTTCCAGCTGCGGGAGTCGACGAGCTCCCATGTCGGCAGGAGGACGATGGTGGGCGCATCGCGCTCGTAGACGTCGTAGGCGATGGTGGCGCCGTCGCGGTCGACGGTGCCGGAGCGGGTCGGTTCGACGGCGTGCATGGTCAGCCCTCCTCGGTTGCCGCCGCGCGGCGCTCGGCCGCCTCGATGACGCCGCCGACGGCTCGCAGGGCGTCGCGGATGGGGTTCGATGCGGACTCGTGGTCGGCGAGGACGACCGACTCCGCGCCCAGGAAGACCGCCCCCGCGAGCGAGGCGAGGTGCGCAGGAGGCATGCCGAGGTCGAGCCCGCGCGCCTCGTGGTGGGCGAAGGCGTCGGTGAGGACGGTGATCCAGCCCTCGAGCATGGCGGAGACGGGCTCGCGGATGCCGGGCTGCGAGTAGCCGGCGGCAAGCAGTTCCTGGAGGATGCGCACGTAGCCGGAGTCGAGATCCTCGTCGAGGTAGTCGCAGGCGCGCGCCCATTGCGCGGACAGCGGCTCGTCGCTGGCGAACATGGCGGCCTGCCGGTCGACGAGGCTCGCGTTCTCCGCCTCGAAGAGCCTCAGGACCAGGTTCTCCTTGGAGCCGAAGTGGTAGTGGATCTGGCTGAGCGGCACACCCGCGCGCTCGGCGACCTTGCGGGTCGACAGCGCGGCGTAGCCATCCTCGAGCACGGCGCCGCGAGTCGCGCTGAGGATCGCGTCCTTGGTGGTCGCGGTGGCGGGAACGCTCATACGGCGGACGGCCGTCCGTGGTCGAGCGCATCGGCCCAGCGACGGGTGTGCGTCGAGACTGCGTTCAGCGCGACCTGGCCGGCACGGCGCAGGCGATCGAGGGGGCTGCGGTGGCGAGGCGTGTCGTGGTGCTGGACATGGTCGGCGGTCATCTCGCGACTCAGGCGTTCGCCCACATCGCGCGCGGCGAGGTAGGCGAGCGAGGCAAAGGGGTCCGGCGCCGGGACGACGGCGGGGGAGCGAGGGTGCGGTGAGGTCATCGTGGGGACTCCGTTCCTCGTTCGGTCGATCGACCGAACACCTCCAGTCTGCGCCCGGTGGCGGAGCCTGTCAACCCCTGGCCAGCGTCGCGCCCTGCGCGAGCCGCGCAAACCCGTATTCCTCACCTTGGCGCGTCCCGCTATCCCGCCCTCCCCAACCTTGGCGCGTGCCGCCGTCCCGCCCTCCCCAACCTTGGCGCGCAGATGGTGGCTGAGCGTCGGTTCTGGAAGTCGCGCGTCGCAGGATGGTGGCTGGTTGTCGTCGCGCTCGCGGCACACTGGGCTCGTGATCAGTTTTGAAGAGTGCGTCGCTGCGGCATCACGCATGGCCGATGCGGGCTCGCGGTCCGTTGTCGGCCTCGCCGGGGCGCCGGGGTCGGGGAAGTCGACGCTTGCCGCGCGCCTCGCCGATGCGGTCGGCGCCAAGCCCGACGGCACGCCGCGCGCGGTCGTGGTGCCGATGGACGGCTTCCACCTCGCGCAGGCCGAGCTCGAGCGGCTCGGGCGTGCGAGCCGCAAGGGCGCGATCGACACGTTCGACGGACACGGGTTCGTCGCGCTGCTGGCGAGGCTCCGCGCCGCCGAGGAGGACGTCACCTATGCGCCGAGCTTCGATCGCACCCTCGAGGAGCCGATCGCCGGCGCCATCCCCGTGCCGCGCGCCATCCCGCTCGTGATCGTGGAAGGGAACTACCTGCTTGCGGACGCACCGCCGTGGGACGCCATCCGGCCGATGCTCGACCTCGCCTGGTACGTCGAGGTGCCCGAGACCGTCCGACTCGAGCGGCTGGTTGCGCGGCATGTCGCCCACGGCCGGTCGGCTGAGGATGCGCGCGCCTTCGCGCTGGGCTCGGACCAGGCGAACGCCGACCTCATCGCGACGACTCGCCACCGCGCCGATGCGGTCGTCGGCCTGGGCTGACCGGCGACTCGCCCTCGGGGGTGACGCTGAGTCACCACTGCGGCTCAGTGCACCCCAGAAAGCCGACAGCCGCGCACCAGTTCCGCGCTAAGGACCAGGAGTGGGTCCGCGGGCGCGGACCGCGAGGCACGTGCGGGGCGCGGACGACACGCAGCCACCATTGCGGCGCCGTGCACCCCGGAAAACCGACAGCCACGCACCAGTGCCGCGCTAAGGCAGAGAGGGGGCGAAGGTAAGGGTCGCGCTGCGGCTGCTTTGGGACCGCGGCAGGTGATGCCCGTCAGTCGAGGGCGAGGGTGCGGCCCGTGCGCGCGCCCGCCACGGCGCGCAAGTACGCCTGGCCCACGACCGCGTCCGGCACGGGCGTGAACCCGGGGAACAGGGCGTGGTGGCCCGTGGACGACTCCAGCACGCCGGGGCTCACCACGTTGATGCGGATCCCACGGGGCATCTCGGGCGCGGCCGCCATCACGTAGGACTCGAGCGCGCCGTTGGCCATGGCCGCCGCGGCGCTCGCGGCGATGGGCTCACGGCTGAGGATACCGGAGGTCAGTGTGAACGAGCCGCCGTCCTTCACGTACGGCAGGCCGATCCGCACCACGTTGAGCTGCGACACCACCTTGCTGGTGAAGGCGGAGGTGTAGTCGTCAGCAGTCAGCGCTGTGATGCGCTTGAACGGCACCGTTCCCGCCGCGATCACCACCGCGTTCACCTCGCCCACGGCCTCGAACAGCGCCTCGATCGACGCCTCATCCGTGATGTCCACGCCGGGGTCGGTCGAGCGCGCCGCGATCACCGTCTCGTAGGAAGGGTCGAGAGCAGCCTTCGCCGCCTGGCCGATCGTGCCGGTCCCGCCGATGATGAGCGCGCGCATGTGGTTCTCCTGGGTCGACGCGGATGTGCCTGGGAGGACGCCAAGCGACGCCCGTTCATTCCCCGATCACTTGGGCGACGCCTGGTCCGCCACCGTCTCTTCCACCGCCGCCAGCCAGGCGGCCCAGAAGTCCTTCCACGGCCCGGTCGCCGCGAAGGAGGGCAGCTTCTCGTGCGTGACGGTGACCTTGGTGCCCTTCGCGGCCGGGTCGAACGCGAGCTGCAGCGTGCCTAGCGAGGCGCCGTCGGAGGCGTCGGCGAGCGCGAATCGCGGCGCCTTCACTCCCGGCTTGGACGAGCGGGTCGCGGTGACGTGGGGGAGCGCCTGTCCTCGCGCCGCGTCGTCCTCCAGTAGCGCGCGCACCGCGTCCGGTGAGGCTGGGAACGTCCGCGAGCGAGACACCGTGAACGTCCCGTCGGGCATCTGGCCCGGCAGGCGCATCCCGGTGATGCGCTCGTAGCCGACCGTGACGCCCTGGGACCACCAGCCGCCGATGTCCGAGTTCGCTCCGACCCACGCGGCGATCTCCGTGTGGCTCGCGGAACGGCCCGGCCCTGAGTCGATGCGCGCGACCCAAGCGTCCCAGGTCAGGCCGGTCGCCTTGAGGATCGCGGCGTCGGAGTGCTCGGGCTCGGCGGCCCATCCCTCGGCGGTCGGGGCGGGCTCGGCGTCCTCCGCCGTGCGCGCGGCACGGTAGAGCTCGGCGAGCGAGGCCACGAGGGTCCTAGGCGGCGGGCTCGGGGGTGGCGACGGGCTCGGAGCCCGCGGTGGGCGCGTCGACGGGTCCGGCCGGAGTGGCCTTCGCGCGGGGGCGCTCGACGTTGTCGAGCAGGCGGCGCAGGCGAACGCGCGCGTTGCGGCGCTCGGCGTAGGAGCCGGCGTTCTCAAGCGTCTCGTAGGCGTCGAGCACCAGGGCGCCGACGACGGACGCCTCGTCCGTGCCGAGCCGTGCGGCGAGAGCGTGCACCGCGGCCTCGGTCGCGGCGTCCTCGATGTGCAGCGTCATGCCCACCAGTCTACGACCGCCCGCGAGCCAAGATAGGGTCGAGGTCCCGCGCGGTCCCAGCCCGCGCATCGTCCCTCTGAACCGAGAACCGCCAGGAGGTCCCGCGTGCCCGCCTACGACCTCTCCGGCCGGCTCGTGGTGGGCGTCGCATCGAGCGCTCTGTTCGACCTGACGGAGTCGGACGCGTACTTCCGCGAGCACGGGGTGGCGGCGTATTCGGAGTACCAGGACCGCAACGTCGACGTCACGCTCGAGCCCGGCCCGGCTTTCCCCTTCATCCAGCGTCTGCTGCAGCTCAACGACCTGCGGCCCGGCGACCCGCTCGTCGAGGTCATCGTGCTCTCGCGCAATGCCGCGACCACGGGCCTGCGCGTCATGCGGTCGATCGAGCGCCACCAGCTGCCCGTGACCCGCGCCTTCTTCACGCAGGGACGGTCGCCGCTGCAGTACATCGGCGCGCTGGGGATGAGCCTGTTCCTCACGCAGAACCAGGAGGACGTGCTCACCGCGGTGCGCGCCGGACACCCCGCTGGCCACGTGCTGCCATCGCCCGCGAAGTACGACATGACCGACCGGTCGCTGCGCATCGCTTTCGACTTCGACGCGGTGCTCGCCACGGACGAGTCCGAGCGGATCTTCCAGACCGAGGGCATCGACGGGTTCGTCGCGAACGAGGTCGCCAAGCGCGACGTCGCGCACGTGCCGGGGCTGCTGAAGCCCCTGCTCGCCGACCTCAACCGCATCCAGCGCATCGAGGCGGAGCTGCAGGAGCGCGACCCGGACTACGAGCCGCGGGTGCGCATCGCGCTCGTCACGGCGCGCGCTGCGCCGGCGCACGAGCGCGCGGTGCAGTCGCTGCGGTCGTGGGGCGTGACCATCAACGACGCGTTCTTCCTGGGCGGCATCGAGAAGGCCAAGGTGCTCGAGGTGCTGCGGCCCCACCTGTTCTTCGACGACCAGTCGGGCCACCTGTCGGGCGCGCTCGAGCACGTCGCCGGGGTGCACGTGCCGTACGGCGTGGCAAACGAGACGCTCGCCGAGGCGGCGGGGATCGAGATCTGACCCGTCGGCGTACCTTGCTTTTCTAACATGGAATGTTAGGATTGCAAGGTGAGCACAAAGTGGATCGCTCGACAGGCCGACCAAGGGCGCCTTGCCGCCGCGCTCGGTCGCGCGCCCGCGGTCCTGCTCACGGGTCCACGTCAGGTCGGGAAGACCTCTCTGGTCCGCCACGCCCTGGATGTCGAGCCATCGCACTACTTTGACCTCGAGGACCCGCGCGACCGTGCCCGTCTTGCGGATCCCATGCTCGCACTCGAGCGACTTCAGGGCTTGGTGGTGATCGACGAGGCGCAGCGCAACCCGGAGCTCTTCCCGGCCTTGCGGGTTCTCATCGACGCCGATCGCCGCCCCGGGCGGTTCCTTCTCCTGGGCAGCGCGTCGCCAGCGCTCGTGGGGCTTGGGTCGGAGTCGCTCGCTGGTCGCATCGCGCTGGTCGAACTCGCGGGACTCTCGCTCGCGGATGTCGGGCAGGATCAGCTCGCCCGGTGGTGGTGGAGGGGTGGCCTCCCCGAGTCGTACACCGCCGCGACGGACGCGCTCGCGACGGCGTGGCTCGACGACTACATCTCCACGTTCCTCGAGCGAGACTTGGCGCTCCTCGGCAGTCGAGTCCCGGCAGCGACCATGAGACGGTTCTGGACGATGCTCGCCCACCGCCACTCGGGGTTGTGGAGCGGCGCCGAGATGGCGCGATCGCTCGGGTCCTCTGAGCCGACTGCGCGTCGCTATCTCGACGCGCTCACGGACGCTCTGGTCGTGCGTCAGCTGCCGCCGTGGCTGGCGAACATCGGCAAGCGTCAGGTGCGTTCGCCCAAGGTCTACCTGCGCGATACGGGCACTCTGCACGCACTGCTGTCCGTGGGCGACGCCAACGAGCTGCTCTCGCATCCGATCCTCGGCGCGAGCTGGGAAGGCCTCGTGGTCGAGCACCTCGCCTCGTGGGGCGTGCCGCTGCACTTCTGGCGGACCCAGGCAGGCGCCGAGATCGACGTCGTTCTCGAGCTGGGTGCACGGCAGTGGGGCGTCGAGATCAAGCGCACGGATGCGCCACAGGTGACGCCGAGCATGCGCCATGCGCTCGAGGACCTTGGGCTTGAGCGGATTGTCGTCGCTCATGCTGGCGACAGGCGCTACCCCCTCGCCGAGCGCATCGAGGCAGTGCCGGTGCGGGAGTTGCTGCTTGCGCGCGAACCGCTGGATTAGGCCACCGCCGGCTGCAAAAGCCTCGATGGTCCGCCAAGTGGAATGCCGGCGCGGCCCGGACGCGTTAGCGTGGCGGAACCGTTCCGCTTCGAAGGAGAATCGCATGCCCACCTTGGCCATCATCGGTGCTGGACCCAACCTGGGGGCCGCGGTCGCCCGCCGGTTCGGACGCGAAGGCTTTTCCGTGGCGCTCATCTCGCGCGACCAGGCCAAGCTCGACGCCCTCGCGTCCGAGCTCGAGGCTGACGGCGTCACCGCGCAGGGCTTCTCGGCCGACGTGCGCGACGGCGCCTCGCTCGAGACCGCGCTCGGCCAGGCGGCCGAGGCGCTGGGCCCCATCACGTCCCTGCAGTACTCGCCGCTGCCCGCGCGCTCGTACCTCGAGCCGGTGCTCGACCTCACGCCCGAGCTGGCGCTCGAGGCGCTGCGGTTCTCGGCTCTGGGGCTCATCCACGCCGTGCGCGCGGTCGTAGGGCCGATGCGCGAGTCCGGTTCCGGCTCTATTCTCCTCATCAACGGCGGCACCTCGGTCAAGGCTCGGGCAGGCTTCTCCGGCACCTCGGTCGCGTTCCCCGCGGAGAGCGCGTACGGAGAGATGCTGCACGAGGCGCTCGCCGACTCGGGCGTCCACGTCGCCCAGCTGGTGATCCCGGGCGCGATCCCGAAGCTGCAGATCGAGAACGGCATCGACGGCGTCGCGGAGCGCATCTGGCAGCTCCACGCCGAGCCCGGCGAGTTCCGCACGATGCTCATCCCGCTCGAGGACGGGCGCGAGTAGAGGCCCGTTCCGTTGCGGCGGCGGCGCTGAGGCACCATCGTGTGACGCGCACCCGGCGAGACCGACAGCCAGGCACCACTACCGCGCCAAGGTGACGGGCGCACGGAGGTGACGGGCGCATCGGCGCTCCCACGTCGGGACACCGTGCAGTTTTCGCCAAACGGAACGTCGGCGTCACCCGCGTGAAACGAGCGCTCCGTAGCGTCGGAGGGGTTCCGACGCGCGGAGGAGGCTCATGCCTGACAACCCCATCGACATCCTGGTCGCGGTCGCGATCTCCGTGGCCGCGGCGGTCGCGTTCGCGCTGATCGTCAAGCTGGTCGTGTGGCTGGTGGCGCGGCGTCACCCGTGGGCCGGCGGGCTGGTGCGACGTGCCCGCAGGCCGTTCTGGGCGCTGATGCTGCTCATCGGCGTGTGGGTGGGGCTGCACGCGACGCTGTCGGACAGCGACTGGTGGCCCATCGTGGGGCGGGTGCTGACCATCGCCACGATCTGCTTCCTCGCGTGGCTGCTGGCGGCGCTCGTGCACTTCGTCACGGATCTCACACTCGAGCGCAACCGCATCGACGTGCCGGACAACCAGCTGGCGCGCAAGCTCCACACGCAGGCGATGATCGTGCGTCGGCTGCTGATCGCGCTGATCGTGGTGATCGCGATCGGTGCCTCGCTGCTGACCTTCGACTCGGTGCGGGCGGTCGGGGCGAGCGTCCTCGCGTCTGCGGGCATCGCGTCCATCGTGGCGGGCCTCGCGGCGCAGTCGGTGCTGGCGAACATGTTCGCGGGGCTGCAGCTGGTGTTCTCCGATGCGCTGCGGGTCGACGACGTGATCGTCGCGCAGGGCGAGTGGGGCAAGGTGGGCGAGATCACGCTGAGCTACGTGGTGCTCGACCTGTGGGACGACCGGCGGCTGGTGCTGCCGTGCACGTACTTCACGACAACTCCGTACGAGAACTGGACGCGCCGCGGGTCGGAGCTGTTGGGCTCGGTCGAGATGGACCTCGACTGGAGGGTGTCGCCACAGCGCATGCGCGAGCACCTCGACCGCGTGCTCGAGGAGACGCCGCTGTACGACGGTCGCGCGTCCGTGCTGCAGGTCACCGAGGCGACCGGGGGCATGGTGCGGGTGCGCGTGCTCGTCACGGCCGGCGATGCGCCGACGTTGTTCGACCTGCGCTGCTTCGTGCGCGAGGCGATGGTGCTGTTCGTGCAGTCGGAGATGCCCGACGCGGCGCCGGCGCAGCGCGTGCTCGTGTCCGAGGCGGCCAAGCCGGGACGCCGTCCCCGTGGTGCTGGGCCCGCCGAGCAGGCCGGGGAGTCCGGGCTGTTCACCGGCAGCGCCGAGGCCGAGGAGCGCGCCAGCCAGTTTGCGACGCCGCCGCGGGACGGGCGCGACGGGTCCTTGGGTGAGGCCGATGCGCGTTCAGGTGACGACGTCGTGCCCGTCACCGAGGAGGTCGCGGTGGTGGCGCGGGACTGAGGGTTCGGCAGCGACAGCCAGGCACCAGCGGGTGACGCCGAGGTCTCAGAACCGACGCTGAGCCACCATCTGGACGCCAAGGTGGAGGGCGGCGCAGGGGTTAGGGACGGAGGAGGACCTTGCCCACGCGTCCCGGGGTGAAGTGCGCGGCAACCGCATCGGCGATGTGGTCGAGGCCGAACGTCGCGTCCACCGGCAGAGTGATGGTGCCGTCGGACAGGCGCGCGAACAGCTCGCCCATGAGGCGGGTGCGGTCCTCGGCGCTCATGGTTGCCGACACGCGCGAGCCCCAGAAACCGCGGATCGTGGCCTGCTTGAAGATGATCTGGCCGGAGGTGAGCTCGAGCTTGGGCGACGCCATCGCGCCGAACACCACGAGCGTGCCGTCCTCGGCGAGCAGGTCGAGCATGTCGCCGGCGGCCTGGCCGCCCACCTGCTCGACGCCCACGCGGATCGGGGCGCCTCCGGTCACCTCGGCGACGCGGTCCTTCCAACCCTCGGAGTCGGTGGCGACCACACGGCCGATGCCCTGCTCGGCGAGCTCGGCGACGCCGTCCTCGCGGCGCACGAGCCCAACGACATTGATGCCGCGGCCCTTGGCGAGCTGTGCGACCAGGCGGCCGACGGCGCCATTCGCCGCGTTCTGGACCAGCCAGTCGCCCTCGTTCAGGTCGAGCGAGTCGAGCAGACTGATCGCGGAGAACGGCATGGACACCAGCTGCGCGGCGACCTCGTCGGGGATCGCGTCCGCGACGGGGATCAGCGCGGCGGCCTTGGCGACGAAGGACTCGGACCACACGCCGAACGTGCCGGCGCTCGCGACCCGCTGGCCGACCTCGAGGCCCTCGACGCCCTCGCCGAGCGCGTCGACGACGCCCACGGCCTCGGTGCCTGCCTTCGCTGGCATCTCGGGCTTGAACCCGTAGTTGCCGGACACGGTCCACAGGTCGTGGTTGTGGATCGCGGACAGGGTCGTGCGCACGAGCACCTCGCCGGGACCGGGCTCGGGGGTGTCGGTCTCCTCGACGGCGAGAACCTCGGTCGGGTTGCCGAACTGGTGCTGGATGAGTGCGCGCATGGGTGGTGCCTTTCCTGTCGAGGGGACACGTGGGCAACGGCGGGGGCGTGGCGGGCATTCCGGGCGCGGATGGGGAGGGCCGATGCGTTCGCTGGGTGGTGGGGGCGACAGTGAGTCACCATCGGGTGACGCGCGACTCCCAGAACCGACAGCGGTGCACCATTTGGACGCTAAGGCGGGGGAGGGGCGCGAGGCGCGGCGCGCTGCCGGGGATGTGGGCGGGGCGACAGTGAGTCACCATCGGGTGACTCGCGACTCCGAGAACCGACAGCGGCGCACCATCTGGACGCTAAGGCGGAGAGGGAGCACGGCGGGGGACCGGCGAGGTGGGCGGCTATTCGACGAGGTTGCCCTCGTCGTCGACGAGGCCTTGGTCTCGCAGCTGCGCGATGTACTTCGCCTGGCCTCGCTCGCCCTTGCCGCGGAACAGGGGCATCAGGCGCGGTAGCGCATTCGGCATGAGCAGCGCGGCGCGCACGAGCCACGACTCGGACGGCTTGGGGAACGCCTCGATCTTGGGCTTGTCAAGCAACTTCACCATGGTCGCGGCGACGTGCTCGGGCGTCTGGGGCGGGTCCTGGAACTGGAAGGCGTTGCCGCCGTCGAGGGCCTCCTGGCGCAGCATGCGAGTGTCCGTGGCGCTGGGCAGCACGGAGGACACCGTGATGCCCTTGTCTCGCAGGTCGAGCGCGATCGACAGCATCGCGCCGCGCAGCCCGAACTTCGAGGCGGTGTAGATGGGCGTCTCGCCCAGCGGGAAGATCGCGCCCAGCGACACCACGGTGATGACGCGCGGGTCCGCGGACGCGCGCAGCAACGGGATCGCGAGGCGGGTGAGCATCAGCGGCGCGTTGAGGTTCACCGTGAGTTCGCGGTCGATGGACTCGACGGAGCGCTCGTCGAACCGCTCGGCGCTGGTCATCCCCATGCAATTGACAAGGACGTCGATGCGGCCGTGCTCCGCCTCGACGGTGGCGAGCACCCGCTCCACGTCGGCGCGGGAGGTGAGGTCCCCGGTGACCACCGAGTGGCCGGTGCCGGGGAGGGAGGCCGCGACGGCATCGGCCGCCTGGGCGCGAAGATCAACCAGGACGAGCGTCGCGCCGCGCGAGGCGACTTGGCGTGCGAACTCGCGCGCGATGCCGCCGCCGCCTCCGGTGACGACCACGACCTGGCCGTCGCCCGGCCACGGGCGGGGGTGCGTGCGGGATGGCGACGGTGCCAACGGTCCTCCTCGACGTCGACGAACACAGCCGATGCTAGTGGGCGGGCATCGCGCAGCCCGCTAGGCGCTCGCGGCCTCCAGCGGGCGCAGCGGGCTGAGGTCGAGCGTCTGCCGCGCGACCCACAGGTCGTGGGCGTCCTGCATGGCGAGCCAGCTCTCGGCCGTGCCGCCGAGAACCGTGGACAGGCGCAGGGCCATCTCAGGGCTCACGCGGTTCGAACCGTTGAGCACTCGCGCGAGCGTGGAGGGAGCGACACTCAAGCGTTGGGCGAGCTCGCGGCCGCTCATGCCGAGCTCGGCGAGGTAGATCTCGGCGATGATCTCGCCCGGGTGTGGTGGGTTGTGCATCTTCTTCAGCGTGGTCATCAGTGGTAGTCCTCGTAGTCCAGGACGTGCGCGTCCCCGTCGTGGAACTCGAACGTCAGTCGCCAGTTACCGCTCACGGTGATCGACCACCGCGGTGCCTTGTCGCCCTTGAGCTGGTGAAGTCTGAATCCTGGTTTGTCCATGTCGCCGATGTCCTGGGCGGCGTCGAGTAGTCCAAGTTGGAGCCGGAGGCGCTTGGCATGGTGCGGTTGCACGCCCGCGGCGCTGCCGGACTCGAACAGTGTGCGCAAGCCCTTGTGACGAAAGGACTTGATCACGAGGCTACCGTAGCGTGTTGCGCAGCACGCAACACCGTCGAGGCGAGTCGCCCGCGAGGGCAGTCGAGCAGCACGGTCACGGACACGTCGTCCATGCTGGCCGCTACCGAGGGCGCGCGGTTGTTATCCACAGCGTCCAGTGCAACTCGAGCCGCCCGTCCTGGCAGGATCGAACCATGACGCAGAAGTCCCGCCTCCACCTGGGCGCCGCCTACTACTACGAGTACCCGGCGCTCGGCGAGCAGCCCCATCCCGACCGGCTCGCGACCGACATGCGCCAGATGCGCGAGGCCGGCCTCACGCTGATCCGCGTGGGTGAGTCGGTGTGGTCCACGTGGGAGCCGCGCGACGGAGAGTTCGACCTCGACTGGCTCGAGCCGGTGCTCGACGCGGCGCACGAGGCGGGCATCGACGTGATCCTCGGCACGCCCACCTATGCGCTGCCCATGTGGCTCGCGAAGAAGCACCCGGAGATCAACGGCGACAAGGCGACGGGCGAGCCCATCGGCTGGGGCGCGCGCCAGGAGATGGACTTCACGCACCCGGCGTTCCGCGAGCACGCCGAGCGCGTCATCCGCGCCGTGGTGGGGCGCTATGCGGGTCACCCGAGCATCGTCGGCTATCAGGTCGACAACGAGCCGGGGCTGCGCTTGCTCTACAACGATGGCATCTTCGCCGCGTTCGTCGAGTGGCTGCGCGAGCGCTACGGCACGGTCGAGCGGCTCAACGACGAGTGGGGGCTGGTCTACTGGTCGCACCGGCTCACCGACTGGTCTGAGCTGTGGCTGCCGGAGGGCAACTTCCAGCCGCAGTACCACCTCGCGTGGCGGCGCTTCCAGGCGCACCTGGTCGACGACTACATCGCGTGGCAGGCGGACCTGGTGAGGTCGCTCGTGGTGCCCGCGGCCCAGGCGCAAGGCAAGCAAGCACCGTTCGTCACCACCTGCATCTCCTACGAGCAGGCCGCGGTCGAGGACGCCTCCCTCTCGAAGAGCCTCGACGTCGCGAGCTGCAACGTCTACTACTCGAGCCAGGACGGCCTCGCGTTCCCGTCCTCGGCGGAGCTCACGCCGGACTGGATCGCCAACGGCACGTGGGGGCTCTACGGGCTCGCCGACCTCGCGTGGTCGTCCAAGCAGGCCGGCTTCTGGGTGACGGAGACCAACGCGGGCGGCATCGGCCAGTCGGCGTACAACATCCCGCCCTACGACGGGCAGCTGCGCCAGGTCACGTGGGCGCTCGTGTCCCGCGGCGCGCAGGCCGTCGAGTACTGGCATTGGCACACGCTGCACTACGGGGCGGAGACCTACTGGATCGGCGTGGTGCCCCACGACGAGCAGCCGGGGCGCGTGCATGCGGAGGTGGCGCGCATCGGCCGCGACTTCGAGGCCGTGGGCGACCTCTTCGAGGGTGCGACCCCGGACGCCGACGTCGCGTTCCTGTACTCGTCGGACGCGAAGTGGGCGCTGTCCGCATTCACGCTGGGCCAGCCGTTGGGCTCGGCGCGCATGGACCCCAACCCCGAGGCCTACCGCCAGCTCGCCATGCCCTTCTACCGGGCCGCGTTCGACGCGGGGCTGCAGACTCAGCTGGTGCGTCCGGCCCAGGTCGTGGGGGCCGATGCGCTCGTCGGGTCTCCCTCGGCGTTCGCCTCGGTGCGGCCGGTGCTGGTGATGGCGGCCGACTTCACGGCGTCCGATGCGCTCCTCGCCTGGGTGCGGGAGTACGCCGAGGCCGGTGGTCACCTCGTGCTCGGGCCGCGCTCGGCGTATGGCGACGAGGAGGCTCGGGCGCGGTCGTCGGTGAAGCCGGCGACCTTGGCCGAGGTTGCCGGGGTCAGCTACCAGGAGTTCCAGTCGCTTGAGGCGCCGGTGGCGCTCGCGGCGGCCGAGGGCGGGCCGCTCGCCGGCGTCGCTGACGGGTCCGCGTCGCTGTGGGCCGAGTACCTGCGCCCCGAGGGCGCCGAGGTGCTCGCGACTTACGACCACCCGCACCTGTCGCGCTTCGCGGCGGTGACGTCGCGGGCGGTGGGCGCGGGACGGATCACGGTTGTCGGGACGGTGCCGGACCAGCAGACCGCGGCCGCGCTGATGGCCTGGGCCGTGGGGGAGAGGGCTGGTGTGGGTGCCGCGGCTGCGGCCGCGCCGATTGCCGGCTCGTGGACCGACCTGCCCGCCAGCGTGCGGGTGACGTCGTCGACGCTGGTTGATGGCCGCCGCGCGTGGTTCCTGCACCACTGGGGCTGGGGCAAGGCGAGCGTGACCGCGCCGATCGACGTGGCCGATGCGGTCAGCGGCGAGGCGCTCGCCGCCGGGGCGGTCGTCGAGCTGGGTGCGTGGGACGTGCGGGTGCTCGTCTCCGTGGCGGGCTAGGGGATGTCCCAGCCCATCCGCTTGGCGACGTAGTCGAGGTACTTCACCATCGCGTGAGAGTCGACGTAGCCCTTGTGGCGGGGCGAGTCGACCATGTTGAGGCCGCCTGAGAGGTCGGGCTTGTCCTGCGCGATGTGGCGCTCAAAGCGCTCCCATTGCTCGGGCCTGTGCTCGCGGTCCCAGATGTGGGAGGCGACCATCGCGCCGAGCTTCTCCATCAGCCCGTACGCGCCCGAGTTGGTCTCGACGAGCCCCAGGCCGAAGAGCCCCGGCATCGCACCGAATGCCGTGAGGTAGAGCTCGGGGTGCTGCTCGTCTCCGTAGAGGTCCTGCGCAAAGGGGATGGTGTGGCGGTAGCCCGTGGCGAGCAGGATGAGGTCCACGTCCTCGGTGGTGCCGTCGGTGAAGGTCACCTCGGTTCCGGACGCGCTCGCGATGCCGGGCCGAGCGGTGATGTCGCCGTGGCCCAGGTGGTGCAGCAGCTGGTCGTTGAGGATGGGGTGGGTCTCGAAGAGCTTGTGGTCGGGCGCCTGCAGGCCCAGGCGGGTGACGTCGCCGTTGATGACGCGCAGCAGGCGGCCGAACACGGCCTGCTCGACGGCCATCGGCATGGAGGGGCCGTTCTCTGCGAAGACGTCGACGGGCATGCCGAAGATGTGCTTGGGGATGAACCAGTAGCCGCGGCGCATGGAGATCGCGGCGTGGTCGGCGCTGCGGGCGGCGTCGCACGCGATGTCGCAACCGGAGTTGCCGGCGCCGACCACGAGGACGCGGCGGCCCTTGAACTCGTCGGGGCTGCGGTAGGTGACGGAGTGGCGGATCTCGCCGTCATAGCCCGGGATGTCGACGACGTTGGGGCTCCACTGGACGCCGCTGGCCGCGATGACGTTGGTGTGGGTCGACGTAGTGCCGTCGGCGTAGGTGGCCTCGTAGGTCCCGTCCTGGGTAGGGACGATGCGCTCGACGGTGGTGCCGGTCCGCACGGCCTCGGTGAGGCCGTAGTGGTCGGCGAAGGCGCGGAGGTAGGCGAGGATCTGCCGGTGGTGCGGGTAGTCGGGGTACTCGTCCGGCATGGGGAAGCCGGTGAACCCGGACAGCGTCTTGGAGCTGATGAAGTGCGCCGAGTCGTACATGGGCGAGCCGGGGTTGTCGATGTCCCACAGCCCGCCGATCGCTTCGTGGCGCTCGACGTGGGTGTAGGGCAGGTCGTGCTCGCGCAGGGCTCGG
Organism: Demequina sp. NBRC 110056; assembly: GCF_002090155.1. Taxonomy (GTDB): domain Bacteria; phylum Actinomycetota; class Actinomycetes; order Actinomycetales; family Demequinaceae; genus Demequina. The sequence continues at coordinate 26,476 of NZ_BBRM01000010.1, forward strand.
GCGGCGGCGAGCCCCGCGGGCCCGGCGCCGACGATGAGCGTGTCTCCGGTGGGGGCGGTGCCGGGTGCCATCTGTCCTCTTTCTCGTCGCTGAGATTGTGACCGAGTGTAGGGGAGGGCCATGCAGTCGAGCGTGCGGTTGAGCCGCCCGGATCGTGCGGTGTCGTGATCATTGAGTCGCGCTAGCGTGCTGCTCATGAGCAACGTGCGTGCGCCGCTCCTCGGGGTAGCCCTCGTCGTGGCAGTGCTCAACCTTGGCGCCTGCGGTTCTGAGGGTGTCACTGTGCCGCCAGGCGCGGACGCCTTGGACACGTGCGACAGCCAGCGGATCGAGGTTGTCGACCTTGCCGGGATGGGCGAGCCGGGCTGCGACCTCGAGGGCTCATCCTTGGTGTTCCCGGACGGTTCGACTGTCGAGATCGAGGCCGTGGGGAACTCGAGTGCGTTTTCTACCAGCAGTCTCGAGGGCGTCGAGTTCTACTACGGGAACTGGGGCGTGCCGGGGGTCAGCGCGTCCGTCGTCGAGAGCGGTCAGCTCGTCGACCTGTGGGCGAGCACGCCCGAGGCGTATGAGTTGGAGCTGGAGCTGCTGCGCATCGGCGACATCGACACGGACTAGGTCGGGCTCGGGCACCGTGGCCCGCGTGCGCGTGGGGTTGGCAGGCGAGCCGATGCGCAGGCTGGGTCAGCGCTTGAGTGCCACCCGGACGTCGGTGTGGGTGAAGTCGTCGCCCACGAACAGGAGAGGCTCGTCCCGAGCGATCGCCAGGGCGTAGCTGAAGCAGTCGCCGAGGTTCAGGTCGGCCAGGTGGCCGGATCCTCGTCCGTAGTCGCGATACGCCTCGCCCGCGATGCGCGACTGGTCGGCATCGAGGGGCACGGTCTCGACGTCGAACTGTTCAAGCAGTCGCTGTGCTCGCCGGAGGTTCTCGACCTTCCCGCGGCGATAGATCACCGCGTGGATCTCGACCAAGGTCGCGGCACTGATTCGCGTGTGGCGCTCCCGCGCGAGTTGCGCCGTCAGGGTCTCGAAACCCGGCTCAGCGTCGATGATCGCGACCACGGCCGAGCTGTCGAGAATCACTTGAACAGCCCATTCTCGTCGTAGAGATCGTCCTCGGCTGTGCGCAGCGCCTCGCGCTCCTCGTCGGTCATGCTTGCGTGGATCTCCCTGATGATCACCATCGCACGGTCGTAGCGCTCCTGGGTGCGGCGGGCGTGGTCGTCGTCACCGAGGCGCTCGAGGGCCTCGCGCACGGCCGTCTCGATCGCGCTCGTCTGGGTCTGGCCTGTCTTCTCGGCCAGCTCGCGCACCAGGGCAACGGTCGCCTCGTTCTTGATATTCAGGGCCACGGGTAGAAGTCTACCTTCGACGCGGTAGACGCGGTAGATCCACCGGAGTGGTTGCCGCGATGCGTCAGCCCTGGTCCTCGACAGGACGCGCCCCGGTGTACGCGACCGCAAGCCGGGTGACCGACCACACCACACCCATGACAGCCGTGGCCGTCATCACGAGAGCCATGTCGGGCTGGAAGACACGGAGCGTGGGCATGGGAGCTCCCATGAGCCGCGGCACCAGCCACAGGATCACGACGGCGGCGGCAATCGTGGTGAGGAGCGGGAACCAGAGGCTGAAGAGACCGCCGATGCCCGACCTCTTGGCTCTGATCGCGGTGTGGTGGAACCACGCCCACGCCATGGCTGCGAGATAGAACATAGGAAGGAGCGAGAGCGACACGAACAGCGCCTGCTGTGCCAGCGCCGAGCCCTCGCCGTCGTAGTCACGCCCCAGCGCTAGGGCCGTGATGCCGTCGCGCAGTTCGGTGGTCTCGCCGAACCCGATGCCACTGCCGCCGTTCGTCAGCACGGCGACGCCCGCATCGTCTCCTGGTGCCATGGTGAGCAGCGTCTCGATGCCTGGCGTGGATCCGGAGTGCCACACGGTGCCAGCGGCGGTGTCGATGAACCAGCCGAGCCCGTACCAGGACCAGGCGGCGTTGGCGGGACGCATCATGGTCGCCTTGCCCTCGGCGCTCAGGACGTCGTCCTGATCGTTCATCATCGCGGCCATGTACAGCGCCAGGTCGTTCGCGCTCGCGATCACTCCGCCCTGGGGTGCGTACAGGGGTTGGGTGGGACCGTCCGGCACGGGCCGCTTGGTCCAGAACCATGGCGTGTGGCCCGTGGCCATGGACGGGTGCTCTTCGCCATCCGCGACAGAGCTGTTGTTCATCCCGAGTGGCTCGAGGACGTGCGACTCCACGTACGTGGCGAACTCCTCACCGCTGACCACCTCGATCAGGCGGCCGGCGATCTGGTAGTTGGTGTTGGAGTACTCCCACTGCGAGCCGGGTGCATAGGCCGGCGCGACGTCGGCGAGGGCGTCGACGCCGCGCGCGAGGTCGTCCACCTCGCCCGTGGTCTCCACCGGCGCAGTGTTGCCCTGCAGGGTGGAGTACCCGCTCGTGTGGCTGAGCAGTTGGCGCACGGTGACGGGCCCCGCCGGCTGTCCGGAGAAGCTATCGAGGTACGTCTCCAGCTCACCGTCGAGATCGACGCTGCCCGCCTCGACCAGCTGCATCACGGCGAGTGCTGTGAAGCTCTTCGAGATCGAGCCGATGACGAACGGAGTGTCGGCCGTGACCGCCGTGTCCGTGCCTTGGCGGGTGACGCCGCGCGCAGCGGCCACGGTCGTGCTGCCCTCCTCGACCACGGAGTACGCGAGGCCCGGCACCTTGGACTCGGGCATCGCGGTTGCGATGAACGCGTCAATCTCCTCCTGAGGTGCGGAGGCCGCGGCGCTCGCGGTGGCGACGGCAAGAGTCGCGGCGAGAGCCGCGATGACGCTTCTTGGTCGCACGCGAACCCCCCCCTGGTCGCTGGACGCGCGAATGGCCACTCCAACCTAGCGAAGGCCCCTGGTGCGGGCAAGGATGGGGGAGTGGGCGGAGCGCACGCAGGAGCCGCAACGACTCGGTGCGACTTAGGTGTTCTTCGCC